>NZ_CP157622.1:4800000-6855595 GCF_048305045.1 Variovorax sp. 278MFTsu5.1 | reverse complement strand
GGGCGTGGGGAAAAGTGAAGGGACCCTCGGGCATTTCTTGGTATAGGTATTGTGGATATTCTCTGCTGGAAGGCGCCCGGCATTCTAACTTGTCAAAACCTTATCCACACGCCGGCGAGTGTGTCGAAAGGCCCGCAAATCTGCTCGAAGATTGTTCAGGGCCCCAATGTTTGCGATAATTGCGGGTTTCCCTGAAAACCTCTTTGCGTCTTTCGGGGGCCATCCGAAACACGCCCGCCCCGGCGCCCCGCAGGAACTTCATGCTTTCAGTACGAAAGCGCGAAGGGCCAGCGCGAACAGGGAATTAGGAAATCACCATGAAACGCACCTACCAAGCATCCAAAGTCCGCCGCGCCCGTACCCACGGCTTCCTGGTCCGCATGAAGACCCGCGGCGGCCGTGCCGTCATCAACGCACGCCGCGCCAAGGGCCGCAAGCGCCTGGCCGTCTGACGGCAGTCCACCTGCCGTTGCCAGCAGCCGACCCGTCAGCGCCAGCTCCATCCGCCAGGGCTTCTGGCCCGGGCCGGCATGACACAAGCGGCCCGGCTTCCATGCAGCGGCTCAAGTCCCGCGCGCAATTCCAGGCCGTCCTCGCAGGTGCCACCGTGGCGCGCACTGCTCATTTCGCATTGCATCGCTGTGCGCTCGATCTCGCATCGAGCGCACAGCCGTTGTTCGCGTCCGACGACGTCTGGCTGGGTGCCATGGTGCCCAAGCGCTGGGCGCGCCGCGCCGTCACGCGCAACGCCATCAAGCGACAGATCTATTCGGTGAGCGCCGCATCCGGTGCAGCACTGCCTCGCGCCGCGCACGTGGTGCGGCTGCGCGCGGGCTTCGACCGCAAGGAGTTCGTGAGCGCCTCTTCGGACAAGCTCAAGGCCGCCGTGCGCGCCGAACTCCAGCAGTTGCTGGCACGGGCCGCGCGCGCCCCCGCGCCGGCCGCAGCCCCTTCCTCCTCGCCATGAAACGCCTGCTGATCGGCATCGTGAAGGCCTACCGCCTGCTGCTGAGCCCCTGGCTCGGCCAGTCGTGCCGTTTCACGCCGACCTGCTCCGTGTATTCGATCGAGGCGCTGGAAGTGCATGGCGCACTCAAGGGCAGCTATCTCACCCTGCACCGCATCGCGCGCTGCCAGCCCTGGTGCCAGGGCGGCCACGATCCGGTTCCGCCGAAATCCCAGCGTCGCACTGACAGGTCAGGATCGCTGTTTTCGTCTCTTCTCTCTTCCGACAAGAAGTCTTCGTCATGAACGATATCCGCCGCACGATACTGTGGGTGATTTTTGGTTTCTCGCTGGTACTGCTGTGGGACCAATGGCAGGTCTTCAACGGCAACAAGCCGACCTTCCTGCCGTCGACCAAGCCGGCCGCCACGGCCGCTGCTCCCGCAACCACCGCGCCCGCGGCCAACAGTAACGGCGTACCGGCTGCCTCCGGCAGCGGCAATGCTGGCGCCGTGCCCACGCAAGCGGTGGCCGCGGCTCCGCGTGAGCAGGTCAAGGTGACCACCGACCTGTTCCAGGCCAGCATCGACAGCGAAGGCGCCACGGTCAACCACCTCGAACTGCGCAAGTACGACGAAGCCGACCGCACCAAGCACGTGGTGCTGTTCGAAAACGGCTCGCCCGCCACCCGCTATGTCGCGCAGACCGGCCTGCTCAACCAGGTCGACACCGGCGAGCGTTTCCCGAACCACCTGACGCAGATGACGCCCCGGCCCGGCGCGCGCGAGATGGCCGACGGCCAGAACACGCTGGAAGTGAGCTTCGAAAGCGCCCCCGCCGGCGGCCTGAAGTACATCAAGACCTACGTGTTTCACCGTGGCGACTACGTTATCGGCGTGCGCCACGAAGTGGTCAACGTGAGCGACCAGCCGCGCGACGCGCAGCTGTACCTGCAGTTGCTGCGTCACGGCACGGTGGCTGCCAGCACCATGTTCGGCACCAACACCTTCACGGGCCCTGCGGCGTACACCAACGAGAAGAAGTTCCACAAGCTCGACTTCAAGGACATCGCCAAGGGCAAGATCGAACCGCCGCCGCCGGCCAACGACGGCTGGATCGCGATGGTGCAGCATTACTTTGCTTCGGCGTGGCTGCTCAAGGGCGACCCGGCCAGCGAGCAGCTGCGCCGCGAGTTCCGCGTGAAGGACCTGGGCGACAACCAGTTCTCCATCGCCATGGTGGCCACGCTGCCGAAGATCGCCCCGGGTGCCACGCAGGTCGTGAACAGTGCGTTGTTCGCCGGTCCCGAGGAAGAAAAGAAGCTCGAAGCCATCGCTCCGGGCCTGGACCTGGTGAAGGACTACGGCATCTTCGCGATCATCTCCAAGCCGCTGTACTGGCTGCTCACCCAGCTGCACGGCCTCCTGGGCAACTGGGGCTGGTCGATCGTCGCGCTGGTGGTGCTGCTGAAGGCGGCCTTCTACTGGCTCAACGCCAAGGCCTACGCCAGCATGGCCAAGATGAAGGCCATCAATCCGAAGATCATGGAAATGCGCGAGCGGCTGAAGGACAAGCCGCAGGAGATGCAGCAGGAAATGATGCGGATCTACAAGACCGAGAAGGTCAACCCGATGGGCGGCTGCTTCCCGATCCTGATCCAGATCCCGGTGTTCATCGCGCTGTACTGGGTGCTGCTGTCGTCGGTCGAGATGCGCCACGCGCCCTGGATCGGCTGGATCACCGACCTCTCGGCACCCGACCCCTGGTACATCCTGCCGATCGTGATGACGGCCACGTCGCTCTTCCAGACCTGGCTCAACCCGACGCCGCCCGATCCGATGCAGGCCAAGCTGATGTGGATCATGCCGCTCGCGTTCAGCGTGATGTTCATCTTCTTCCCGGCCGGCCTGGTGCTGTACTGGATCACGAACAACGTGCTGTCGATCGCGCAGCAGTGGTTCATCAACAAGCGCCTGGGCGTGCTCGGCGCCAAGTAAGCCGGCCGATCGCTCCAAGCCATCCCACGAAGGGCCGCGCAAGCGGCCCTTTTTGCTGAAAGACTGAAAGAATCCGCACCATGCTCGCCCGCACCTCCGACCCCATCGTCGCCATCGCCACCGCCTCGGGGCGCGGCGCGGTCGGCATCGTGCGCGTGTCGGGCGCCAGGCTGGCGCCGCTGGTCGACGCGATCTGCGGCCGCGCGCTCAAGCCGCGCGAAGCCACTTACCTGCCGTTCCGCGACGCGGACGGCGAGCCGGTCGACCACGGCCTGGCCATCCACTTTCCCTCGCCCAACTCCTTCACCGGCGAGGACGTGCTCGAACTGCAGGCCCATGGCGGATCGGTCGTGCTGCAGCTCCTGCTGGCGCGCTGCCTGGAAGCGGCGGCCGAGCCCGACCCGGTCACCGGCCGCCCGCGCCTGCCCGGCCTGCGCGTGGCCGAGCCCGGCGAGTTCAGCCAGCGCGCCTTCCTCAACGGCAAGATCGACCTGGCGCAGGCCGAGGCCATCGCCGACCTGATCGACGCCAGCACCGAGGCGGCCGCGCGCAGCGCCGGGCGCTCGCTGTCGGGCGCCTTCTCGCGCGAGATCCACACGCTGCGCGACGCGCTGATCCACCTGCGCATGCTGGTGGAGGCCACGCTCGACTTTCCCGAGGAGGAGATCGACTTCCTGCAGAAGGCCGACGCGGCCGGGCAGCTGGCGAAGCTGCGGTCGCAGCTATCTGCGGTGCAGCAGCGCGCGCGCCAGGGCGCCCTGCTGCGCGAGGGCATCAAGGTCGTGATCGCGGGCCAGCCCAACGCCGGCAAGAGCTCGCTGCTCAATGCGCTGGCCGGCGCGGAGCTGGCCATCGTGAGTGCCGTGGCGGGCACCACGCGCGACGTGGTCTCGCAGACCATCCAGATCCACGGCGTGCCGCTGCACGTGGCCGACACCGCCGGCCTGCGGGAGAGCAGCGACGAGGTCGAGCAGATCGGCGTGGCACGCGCCTGGGGGCAGATCGAGAGCGCCGATGCGGTGCTGTTCCTGCACGACCTGACGCGCGCGAGCCAGACCGACTACGCCGCTGCCGACGCCGAGATACTGGCCGGTCTCCAGCAGAAGCTGCCCGCGAGCGTGCCGGTGCTCGACGTCTGGAACAAGCAGGACGCGGCACCCACGGCCCATCCCGAACAGGGCATCGCCCTCTCCGCCAAGACCGGGCTGGGCATCGAGGCCCTGCGCGATCAGCTTCTGGCCATGGCCGGCTGGCAGGCAGTGCCCGAGGGCGTGTACCTTGCGCGAGCGCGCCACGTGCAGGCGCTGGCCCGGGTCGAAACGCACCTGGCGCTGGCTGCAAGCCACCTGGAGGCACAGGCACAGCTGCTCGACCTGCTGGCCGAGGAACTGCGCCTCGCGCAGAACGCGCTGAACGAGATCACCGGCGAGTTCGGCGCCGACGACCTGCTGGGCGTCATCTTTTCGCGCTTCTGCATTGGTAAATAGCCACAGATAGCGGCAGCCGCCCTCGAAAAACGTAAACACTTGTAGCCGAAGTTCGCGGCCATCGCGGATACTTCGGCTCACATGCGGGGGCCGAGAAACACATGTCAATCCAGAACCTGAGCCGCGCCATCGCGGAGAACATC
The DNA here is from genome assembly GCF_048305045.1 of Variovorax sp. 278MFTsu5.1. NCBI lineage: Bacteria > Pseudomonadati > Pseudomonadota > Betaproteobacteria > Burkholderiales > Comamonadaceae > Variovorax > Variovorax sp. 278MFTsu5.1. Next base: position 6,851,023 of record NZ_CP157622.1, on the reverse strand, counting down.
AACACCGACGCGTTCGCGTTGACGTTCAACGTCCAGCAGTGGGAAACGCTGGCGGGTTACCTGCAACCCATCGAGACCGGCGTCGGCGACGTGCTGATCGAGCAGGGCACGCCCGACCGTTCGGTGTTCTTCGTCGAGAGCGGCGCCATCAGCGTGCACCGCGTCAGCAGCAAGGAACAGATGAAGCTGGCCGTGCTTACCGCGGGTTCGGTGGTCGGCGAAGGCTCGTTCTTCTCGCGGCAGCCGCATTCTGCCAACGTGGTGGTCACCGGTGCGGGCCGCGTCTGGCGGCTCACCGCGATCCGCTTCGCCGAAATGTCGAACCGCCAGCCCAACATGGCGCTGGAGATCGCGATGGCCCTGGGCGCCGTGATCGCCAAGCGCATGGCGCACCGCTCCAAGCGCGTCGCGGTGACCTGATCGGGAAGGCCTCCTCACTCGCCCGCCACCGGATCGATCCTACGGATGCAGGCCAGCCATTTCAGTTCAGGACGCCGAGAAGCAAGAAGTAGTCAGCAAGCAAGCCATGGCCTCGATCTGTCCGGTCTGCAGCACGGAGAACCGTGATGGCGCGAATTTCTGCAGGAGCTGCGGCATCAAGCTGTCCGCCGCGGGAGACCGGATCCCGCCGCCGCCGACCCCCGAACGCGAATGGGCCACCACGGCGCCCGCCCAACTGCGCGCGCCGACCATCCCGGCGCCCCTCGAAGAACTCCCGCCGGCACCGTCGCCCGCGCGCCAGTCCTTCTTCAGCCGCTCGCCTGCCTCCGCGCCGCGGCATGACGACGACGAGCAGACCGTTTTCATGCTGCACGACGACGGCTCGCCGCGCGTGCCCGCGCCGCCAGCCGCCCCGCAGGGGCTGGAATCGAGCTGGGCGCCGTCGCCCGAAAGGGTGAAGAAGCCCCGGGTCAGGATCCGCAAGCCCGCTCCGGTCGACCGGCCGCCGCGCAAGCGCGCGATCCTGCTGTGGGTGGGCCTGCTCGCGGTGGCTGTGGCGATGATCGTGGCGGGCTGGTCCGGCTACGGAACGCGAAAGACGGCTCCTGCCGTCGAGGAGACCGCCCCGCCCGCCGTTGCGCCGGCTCCCGCCGCTGCGGCGCCTGCCGTCGAGTCACCACCACCGCCATCACCGCCGCCCGCCGAGCCCGCCGCGACGGATGCACAGCCTGCCGAGCAGGCCGCGCCATCGCCTGCGGCGGAAGCCGCGCCGGCAGCACCCCCGCCGCCCAAGCCCGCCAAGCAGGCGCGCAAGCAGCCGGCCGCCGCTGCGGCGCCCCAGCCAGCTGCGGAGACTGCGGCTCCCGTCGCGGCGCCTGCTCCGCCACCCGCACCGGCGGCTGCGGCCGAGCCCGCGGCCATGTGCGGCGACCGCAATTTCATCGCCAGGGCGCAATGCATGGCGGCGCAGTGCCTGAAGCCGGAGTACAAGGCCCATGCGCAGTGCGAGGCGGTGCGCCGTCAGCAGCGCATCGAGGAAGAAAAGCGCAACCCGACGCTCATCAACTGAGCGTCCCGGCGGAAAGCGGCCTGCTGCCGCTCAGCCCTTCTGCAACCGCTCGACCGCCATCGCCAGCGCGGCCGGCTTGCCCGAGAGCACCAGTGTGTCGCCGTCCGACAGTACCGTGTCGTCGGCCAGCGGGCGCGGCTGGCCGTCGTGCCGGCGCAGGCTCGCGATGCGCACGCCTAGCGTCTGCAGCGCCAGTCCCTGCAGCGTCTGGCCGATCGCGCGGGCGCCTGCATCGAGCGTGAAGCTGTTGAGCCGCTCGTGATCGATCTCGTCGGCGTTGTCGTCGTCCGCGCCGTGGAAGTAGCCGCGCAGCAGGTTGTAGCGGGCATCGCGCTGGTCCTGCACCACGCGGATCACGCGCCGCATCGGCACGCCGACCAGCGCCAGCGCGTGGCTCGCGAGCATCAGCGAACCCTCGATGGCCTCGGGCACCACTTCGGTCGCGCCGGCGGCCTGCAGCTTCTCGAGGTCGTGGTCGTCCTGCGTGCGCACGATCACCGGCACGTGCGGCGCATGGGCGCGCGTGTTGGCCAGCACCTTCATCGCGCCGGGCACGTCGAGGTAGGTCACGACCACCGCGCTGGCGCGCGCCAGGCCGGCGGCCATCAGCGCCTGCAGCCGCGCGGCGTCGCCGAACACCACCGAGTCGCCGGCGGCGGCGGCCTGGCGCACGCGGTCGGGGTCCAGGTCGAGCGCCATGTAGGGGATGCCCTCGCGCTCCAGGATGCGCGCCAGGTTCTGGCCGCAACGCCCGTAGCCGCAGATGATCACGTGCTGCGCCGTGTTGATGGTCTTGCGTGCGATGGTCGTCATCTGCAGCGACTGCTGCAGCCAGTCGCTGGCCACCAGCTTCCGCACGATGGCGTTGCTGTACATGATGATGAAGGGCGTCGCCAGCATCGACAGCACCATCGACGCCAGCACCGGGTTGGCCAGCCACGGCGGCAGCAGGCTGCGCTCCTGGGCCAGCGTCAGCAGCACGAAGCCGAACTCGCCGGCCTGAGCGAGGTACAGGCCGGTGCGCAGCGACACGCCCGAGGTGGCGCCCAGCACCCGAGCCAGCACCGTCACCAGCGCCAGCTTGAAGGCCAGCGGCACCAGCAGCAGCACGCCCACCAGCAGCCAGCGCTCGACCACGATGTGCCAGTCGAGCGACATGCCCACGGTGATGAAGAACAGCCCCAGCAGCACGTCGTGGAAGGGGCGGATGTCGGTCTCGACCTGGTGCTTGTATTCGGTCTCCGACACCAGCATGCCCGCGATGAAGGCGCCCAGCGCCAGGCTCAGGCCGGCCAGCTCGGTCAGCCAGGCAAGCCCCAGCGTGATCAACAGCACGTTCAGGATGAAGAGCTCCTCGCTGCGCCGCCGCGCCACCAGCGTGAGCCACCAGCGCATCACGCGCGGGCCGCCGTACAGCAGCACGCCGATCAGGAAGCTCGCCTTCAGCAGCGCGAGCCCCAGCGCCTTGGCCAGCGCCTCGGGCGGGGCGCCCAGCGCGGGGATCAGCACCAGCAGCGGCACCACCGCCAGGTCCTGGAACAGCAGCACGCCCATCACGCGCTTGCCGTGCTCGCTTTCGAGTTCGAGCCGCTCGGCCATCAGCTTGACCACGATGGCGGTGCTGCTCATGGTGAGCGCGCCCGACAGGGCCAGCGCGGTCTGCCAGCCCAGGTGCCAGGCCGCCGGCAGCAGCCGCGCCAGCAGCAGCGCGCCGATGGTGGCGAGGGCCATGGTCAGCAGCACCTGCAGCAGGCCCAGGCCGAACACGTGCTTTCGCATCGCGCGCAGCTTGGGCAGGCTGAATTCCAGTCCGATCACGAACATCAGGAACACCACGCCGAATTCGCCGAGGTGCTGGATGCCCTCGGTGTTCTGGGCCAGCGCGAAGGCGTGCGGCCCGATCAGCACGCCGGCCGAGAGATAGCCGAGCATCGGCGGCAGCTTGAGTGAGCGGCACGCCACCACGCCGATCACCGCGGCCAGCAAGTACAACAGCGTGAGATCGAACGAAGACATATGCGCCGATGCTAGAGCAAGAGCCGTGCGCGGCGCCTCAGGGAGGACACCCGGAGGCGCCCCGGCGGCCGCGGGGGCAAGCCGCTGGCCCGTAAAATCCGGCGATGAGCTCCCGTCCCGCCCCGGCCCCCGTGGTCGACCCCGAAGCCATCCTGGCCCGGGCACGCCTCACCTTCGACATCGAAGCCGAAGCCGTCTCCGGCCTGAAGAACCGCGTCGGCCCCAGCTTCGTCGAGGCCGTGCGCAAGATCCTCGAAGTGCGCGGCCGCGTGGTCGTGATGGGCATGGGCAAGAGCGGCCACGTCGGCCGCAAGATCGCCGCCACCCTCGCCTCCACGGGCACGCCCGCGATGTTCGTGCACCCGGCCGAGGCCAGCCACGGCGACCTCGGCATGATCAAGGCGGTCGACCTGGTGCTCGCCATCTCCAACAGCGGCGAGGTCGACGAGCTCACCGTCATCCTGCCGGTCGTCAAGCGCCAGGGCGTGCCCCTGATCGCCATGACCGGCCGCACCGAATCCACCCTCGCCCGCCATGCCGACATCGTGATCGACGCGGGCGTGTCGAAGGAGGCCTGCCCGCTCAACCTCGCCCCCACCGCCAGTACCACCGCCCAGATGGCGATGGGCGACGCGCTGGCCGTGGCGCTGCTCGACGCGCGCGGCTTCGGCTCGGAAGACTTCGCTCGCTCTCATCCGGGCGGCGCGCTCGGGCGCAAGCTGCTCACCCACGTGAGCGATGTCATGCGCTCGGGCGACGACGTTCCTCGCGTGGCGCCCGACGCCAGCATCAGCGAGCTGATGCGTGCCATGAGCAACAAGGGCTTCGGCGCCGCCGCGGTGGTGGAGCCCGACGGCCGCGCCTCGGGCATCTTCACCGACGGCGACCTGCGCCGGCTGATCGAGGCCGGTGCCGACCTGCGCAGTCCCAAGGCGGTCGACGTCATGCACCGCAACCCGCGCACCATCCGCGTCGACGCGCTGGCGGTGGAAGCCGCCGAGCTCATGGAACAGTGCGGCATCACCCGGCTGTTCGTGATCGACGGCGAAGGCGTGGTCGTCGGCGCGATCAACACCAACGACCTGATGCGCGCGAAGGTCATCTGATGCCCCTCGAGTTCCAGGCCGAGACGCTTCTCGCCGCACAGGACGTGCGCATCGTCTTCTTCGACATCGACGGCGTCCTGACCGACGGCGGCGTGTATTTCACCGAGCATGGCGAGACGCTCAAGCGCTTCAGCATCCTCGACGGCTACGGCCTGAAGCTGTTGCGCAAGGCGGGCATCGTGCCGGCCGTGATCACCGGGCGCGACTCCAAGCCGCTGCGCGTGCGCCTGGAGGCGCTGGGCATCGAGCACGTGCGCTATGGCACCGAGGACAAGTTGCCGGCCGCCCAGGCCATGCTCGACCAGCTCGGCTTCGGCTGGGCACAGGCCGCGGCCATCGGCGACGACTGGCCCGACCTGCCGGTGCTCTCGCGCGTCGGCTTCCCGGCGGCGCCGGCCAATGCCCATGCGGAAGTGCGCGGCATCGCGCGCTACGTGACCAGGGCCCGCGGCGGCGAGGGCGCTGCGCGCGAGTTGTGCGACCTGCTGCTCACTGCCTGCGGCCAGTACCGCGTCATGCTCGACGCGGCGCGGGGGCCTGGCGCATGAGCGGCGTGAAACGCGCATGGGGCATGGCGCGCGACGTCCTCGACCGCGCCACGATCTACCTGCCGATCATCCTGACGGCGGCAGTCGCGCTCGGCACCTACTGGCTGGTGCGCAACGCGCCCAAGCTGCTGGAGCCCGCTCCCAAGGTCGCGCCCACGCACGAGCCCGACTACTTCATGCGCGACTTCGTCATCAAGAACTTCCTGCCCAATGGCGACCTGCGCAGCGAACTGCACGGCGTCGAAGGCCGGCACTACCCCGACACCGACACCATCGAGATCGACAAGGTGCGCATGCGCTCGGTGTCCCCCGAGGGGCTCGTGACGCGCGGCAGCGCCGACCGGGGGCTGTCGAATTCCGACGGCAGCGAAATCCAGCTCTTCGGCAACGCGATCGTCATCCGCGACCCGTCGGTGGGACCGAACGGCAAGCCCACGCCGCGCCTGGAGTTCCGCGGCGACTTCCTGCATGCCTACGTCGACACGGAGCGCGTCACCTCGAACAAGCCGGTCACGCTCATCCGTGGCACCGACCAGTTCACCGGCGACACGCTCGACTACGACAACCTGAGCGGCGTGGCCAATCTCAACGGCCGGGTGCGCGGCGTGCTGATTCCGTCGGCGGCGGCAGCTCCTGCTCCCGCCAGGAAGCGCTGAGGAAGGCATCTCCCGCATGACGACCTCCCCGCTTGTCTTCATCACCGGCGCTTCCAGCGGCATCGGCCAGGCGCTGGCCGCGAGCTTCTACGACGCCGGCTACCGGCTGGCGCTGGTCGCGCGGCGCACGGGGGAAATCGAATCGTGGGCGAGCGCCCGCCAGCTGGGCGCCGACCGCTACCGGGTCTACGGCGCCGACGTGGCGCAGACCGACAGCATCGTCGCCGCCGGCAATGCCTGCATCGAGCAGCAGGGACTGCCCGACGTGGTGATCGCGAACGCGGGCATCAGCGTTGGCATCGACACGGGGGAGCGCGAGGACATCGACGTGATGGCGCGCACATTCGCCACCAACAACGTGGGCCTGATGGCCACTTTTCATCCCTTCGTGCGGGCGATGGTCCGGCGCGGCAGCGGGCGGCTCGTCGGCATCGGCAGCGTGGCCTCCATCCGCGGGCTGCCGGGGCACGGCGCGTACTGCGCGAGCAAGGCTGGCGTGGTGGCGTACTGCGAGAGCCTGCGCGGCGAGCTGCACGGGAGCGGCGTGAAAGTCGTCACCTTGTGCCCGGGCTACATCGACACGCCCCTCACGCAGGGCAACCGCTATGGCATGCCCTTCCTCATGAAGGCGGAAGACTTCGCCAACCAGGCGCTGCGCGCCATCGAGGCGGGCACCAGCTATCGCGTGATTCCCTGGCAGATGGGCGTGGTCGCCAAGATCATGCGCATGCTGCCGAACGCCGTGCTCGACCGGGCGGTGCAGGGGCGCGAACGGAAGAAGCGCAGCGGCGAAGCCTGATCGGGCCAGCTTCGCCGACCGCCCAAAGAAAAAGGCTCCCAAGGGAGCCTTTTGTCTGTCTGAGTGTGATTCGTTCGGAGAGTCGCAGGGTTCAGTAGCCGCTGTTGCCGCCGCCGTAACCACCGCCGCCACCGCCCGAGCGGCCGCCGCCACGGGGACCAGCGCCGTAGGGGCTGCGGAAACCGCCGTCGCCACCACCACCGCCGCCACCACTGCGGCCACCGCCGCCGTAGCCGCCACCACCACCGGAGCGACCGCCACCACCGTAGCCGCCACCACCGCCGCCGCCGTAGCCACCGCCACCACCGCCGCCATAACCACCACCGCCGCCGCCGTAGCCGCCGCTGCGCGGGGGACGCGCTTCCATCGGACGTGCCTCGTTGACGACGACGCTGCGGCCGCCCAGGGGCTGGCCGTTCATGCCGTTGATTGCGGCCTGTGCTTCCGCGTCACTGCCCATCTCGACGAAGCCGAAGCCCTTCGAGCGGCCGGTGTCACGTTCCATCATGACCTTGGCGCTGGTCACGGCGCCGAACTGCCCGAAGGCCTGTTCGAGATCTCCGTCGCGCACCGAGTAAGGCAGGTTGCCGACGTACAGTTTGTTGCCCATCAAGGGACTCCTATAAACACATCAAGAAAAGCGATGGAGTCCCGAAAGCATCACTCAAACGAGAGCGTCGAGTCGCGCGAAACTGACCGATCACCGAACTGCCCCCCGACCAAAGTGAAGAGGGAGGCTCGTGCATTATGGGTGAAATATCCGAATTGCAAGCGGGAATTTGCTTCTTGAGGTAGCACCTGTCAAAACTATTCGAAAGCTAGCGCCTACTTGCATGATTGAGCGAGGTCCTTCGCCCTACATCCGTGCGTGCATGTAGAATTCCGCCCGTCATTGGGGAGTAGCCGCCTTCCGATCTGCGAGAAGGGCCCGCGTCAACAGACTTGTCCTGTCCCACCAGGATATGGCGCGTGCAGTGAACACACCTGGCGAGACCTTTGACCGTGCAACTTCGGGAATATGGCCGAAGGTGTTGCACGGTCAATTGCGTCCTTCGGCCCAAGGAACCCCACGTCATCATGGAAGCTTTTCTCGTAGCAACGGGCGTCGTCGCGCTCGCGGAAATGGGCGACAAGACCCAGCTCCTGGCCCTTCTTCTGGCCGCGCGTTTCAGGAAACCCTGGCCCATCGTCCTCGGCATCTTCGCCGCCACCGTCATCAACCATGCGCTCGCGGGCGCGGTCGGCAACTACCTCACGCGCTGGCTCGGGCCCGAGGTGCTGCGGTGGATACTGGGCGGCTCCTTCATCGCCATGGCCGTCTGGATGCTCATCCCCGACAAGCTCGACGACGACGATGCCCCCGGCACATCGAAGTTCGGCGTCTTCGGCACCACGGTCGTCGCCTTCTTCCTCGCCGAGATGGGCGACAAGACCCAGATCGCCACCGTCATGCTCGCCGCCCGCTTCACGCACGACTACCTCTGGGTGGTCATGGGCACCACGCTGGGCATGATGCTGGCCAACGCGCCCGTGGTGTGGCTCGGCGAGAAGATCGTGCGCCGCGTGCCGATCAAGCTCGTGCACGGCATCTCCGCCGCGATCTTCCTTGTGCTCGGCATCGTGATGATCGTCGGCTGGTAAGAAAAGAAAAAGGCGGAGCCCGGCCCCTTCCAGGAACACCGCGGAACCGGCTTTGCCGGGCCGCCGGTGTTGCCCCCTTCCCAAGGGGGTTGGCGAGGCGACACGCAGTGCGCGCAGCCTGGGGGATATACTTTGCCTTGCGCCGATTTGCTTCAGCTTGCGGGCGCTTTATAAATTCAGCTAAAGACAGGCGCGGCAGACCCGGCTCGTTTTTGGCGAGGCCGGGTTTTTTCATTCATGTCGTCGTCACCACCTCTGGTCGTCACTCCGCAGTCGATGCAGTTCGCAGGCCCGCTGGCACTGCGCAGCGGCGCATCGATCAGCGACTACACGCTCGCCTACGAAACCTACGGCACCCTGAACGCCGATCGCAGCAATGCCGTGCTCGTGTGCCATGCGCTCAACGCATCGCACCACGTCGCCGGCGTCTATCAGGGGCAGGCCCGCTCCGAGGGCTGGTGGGACAACATGGTGGGCCCGGGCAAGCCGCTCGACACCGACCGCTTCTTCGTGATCGGCGTCAACAATCTCGGCTCCTGCTTCGGCTCGACCGGCCCGATGCACGTCAACCCCGCCACCGGCCGCGTCTACGGCGCCGACTTCCCGGTGGTGACGGTCGAAGACTGGGTCGACGCCCAGGCCGCGCTGCTCGACGCGCTCGGCATCGAGACGCTCGCCGCCGTGATGGGCGGCAGCCTCGGCGGCATGCAGGCCCTCTCCTGGACACTGCAGTACCCCGAGCGCGTGCGCCACGCGGTGGTGGTGGCCAGTGCACCCAACCTCACGGCCGAGAACATCGCCTTCAACGAGGTGGCGCGCCGCGCCATCGTGACCGACCCCGACTTCCACGGCGGCCACTTCTACGAGCACGGCGTGGTGCCCAAGCGCGGCCTGCGCATCGCGCGGATGATCGGCCACATCACCTACCTCAGCGACGACGTGATGAACGCCAAGTTCGGCCGCATCCTGCGCAGCGCCGTGGAGGGTGAGAACAATGGCGAGGCGGCGGGCGCCGACTACCGCTATTCCACGCAGGACGTCGAGTTCCAGATCGAGAGCTACCTGCGCTACCAGGGCGACAAGTTCAGCGAGTACTTCGACGCCAACACCTACCTGCTGATCACCCGCGCGCTCGACTACTTCGACCCCGCGCGCAACCACGGCGGCAAGCTCAGCGCCGCGCTCGCACAGGCGCGCGCCAAGTTCCTGCTCGTGAGCTTCAAGACCGACTGGCGCTTCTCGCCCGCGCGCAGCCGCGAGATCGTGAAGGCGCTGCTCGACAACAGCCGCAACGTGAGCTACGCCGAGATCGACGCGCCGCATGGCCACGACGCCTTCCTGCTCGACGACGTGCGCTACATGGGCGTGGTGCGCTCCTACTTCGAGCGCGTCGCCAAGGAGTTCCAGCAATGAGCGACCTCGAACACCAACGGCTCATCGCCCAGCTCGTGCCCCAGGGCTCGCGCGTGCTCGACCTCGGCTGCGGCGACGGCGCCCTGCTGGACCTGCTTCAGCGCGAGCGCGGCTGCACCGGCTACGGCGTGGAGATCGCCGACGGCAACGTGCTGCAGTGCATCCGCCGCGGCGTCGACGTGATCCAGCTCAACCTCGACGAAGGCCTCGCGATGTTCGACGACGCTTCCTTCGACGTGGTGCTGCAGATCGACACGCTGCAGCACCTGCGCAATGCAGAAGTCATGCTGCGCGAGACCGCGCGCGTGGGCCGCATCGGCATCGTCGCCTTCCCCAACTTCGCGCACTGGCCCAACCGCCTGAGCGTGGCGCGCGGGCGCATGCCCGTCACGCGCCGCCTGCCCTACCAGTGGTACGACACGCCCAACATCCGCGTCGGCACCTTCAAGGACTTCGAGGTGCTGGCCGGCAAGAACAACCTGCGCATCCTCGACGCCTTCGGCCTGCAGGACGGCCGCGACGTGCGCTGGCTGCCCAATGCGCGCGCCAGCACGGCGGTGTTCAAGTTCGAGCGCGGCGGCGGTTGACGGCGCAATGAGCTTCACGCTCGCACAGCCGGTCCACAGCGAACTCGTCATCAAGAAGAGCCGCTTCATCGGCTGCGTGCAGCCGGTGGCCGATCGGGCGGCGGCACTGGCGGTGGTCGCCTCGCTGCGCGCCGAGCATCCCGCGGCGGCGCACGTGTGCTGGGCCCTCATGGCGGGCGGGCAGTCGGCCGCGAACGACGACGGCGAGCCCGGCGGCACTGCAGGACGTCCGATGCTGGAAGTGCTTCGCCACCAGCAGGTCGAGGGCGCGCTCGCGACCGTGGTGCGCTATTTCGGCGGCGTGAAGCTGGGCGCGGGCGGCCTCGTGCGGGCCTACACCGATACGGTCGCGCAGGCCCTGCTCGGCGCCACGCTGGTGCCGCTGCTGCGCCAGCGAAGCCTGCGCTGCTCGGTGCCGTATGCGCTCGAAGGGCTGGTGCGGCGCGAGCTCGCTGCAGCCGGCGCGGTGCTCGAAGGCGTGCAGCACGGCGACGACGTGGCTTTCGCCTTCTCGCTGCCGGAGCCCGAGGCCGATGCCTTCATCGTGCGCCTCGGCGATGCTGCGCAAGGGCGCGTCGTCTGGCCGCGGGAGTGAGCCTCTTGGCCGGGACCGCCGGTGCCGGTTCGACCATCGCGAGAACGCCGCGCTGCGCCACCGGAAACGCGGCCGGTTCGTCGTCGCCGCCGCGGCGCGCCATCTCGGCGGTCACGATGCCGGTCGGCACCGCGAGCACGCCCCAGCCCACCAGCATCATCACCGACGCGATCGCGCGACCCAGGTCGGTCTTGGGCACGAGGTCGCCGAAGCCCACGGTGGCCATCGTCGAGATCGCCCAGTAGACCGCCACCGGGATGCTGGTGAAGCCGTGCTGCGGCCCTTCGACCACGTACATCAGCGTTCCCATCACCAGCACCACCAGCATCACGAAGCCCACGAACACGGTGATCTTGCGCCGGCTCGCCGCCACCGCCGAGACCAGCGCGCGGTACTCCACGGAGTAACGCGATAGTTTGAAGATCCGGAACACGCGCAGCAGGCGCAGGATGCGCACGTCGATCAGGTAGCCCAGGCCCATCTGCGGCGCGAAGACCACGAGGAAGGTCGGCAGCAGCGCCAGCAGGTCGATCACGCCGTAGAAGCTCGTCGCGTAGCGCAGCGGCTTGTTCACGCAGCTCAGCCGAGCGATGTACTCCAGCGTGAAGAGGATGGTGAACATCCACTCGAGGACGTTGAACACCGGGCGCCACTGTTCGCGGATGGACTGCACGCTGTCGAGGATCACCACCAGCACGCTGGCCACGATCACCGCGATCAACGCGAGGTCGAACATCAGTCCGGCGCGCGTGTCGGCCTCGAAGATCACCGTGAAGAGCGTGCGCCGCCAGCCGTGCGCGGGCTTGTCGAAGCGCGAGTCCGAAGAGGCCGACATGGCGCGCGATGCGGGCGTGGTGGAAGACGTGGCGGCGTCGGCTGCTGCTGTGTTCTGACGGGTCATGGCGCCACATTGTCATGCGCCCGATCGACTTATTCAGTTACGCTTCTTGCGCAATGAAGTGCCGCAGGCCGTGAGTGCGTTCTTACGATAGTCCCTTTCATGAGGAGCTCCCCTTTGGCTACACAGTCCCCCTTCTTCGGCAAGCGTGATCGTGACACCGATTCGTTGACATCGCGCCCCGCGCCGCTCGTCGGCTCGGGCACCAACCTCTCCGGAAGCCCCGTCAATCCTTCTTCGCTCACCGCACAGCAAGGCGGCCTGAATACCGCTCCCGCGACCGCGCCGGCCAAGGAAGGCGGCAGCAAGCTGACCGTCGGTCCCAACATCAAGCTCAAGGGCGTCGAGATCACCGACTGCGACACGCTCGTGGTCGAAGGCCTGGTCGAAGCGACCATGGATTCGCGCCTGATGCAGATCGCCGAACAGGGCGCGTTCAAGGGCTCGGCCGAGATCGACATCGCCGAGATCCGCGGCGTGTTCGACGGCAGCCTCACCGTGCGCGAGAAGCTCGTCATCCACTCGACCGGCAAGGTCACCGGCAAGATCCGCTACGGCAAGATCGTGATCGAGGAAGGTGGCCAGATCTCCGGCGAGATCAGCTTCGGCGCCGCCAAGCCCTCGCTTCAGGCCGCTGCCTGAAACAGGCCCCCCGGCTTTTCACTCCGCTTCGCTGCGTATAACTCTACCCAAGGGGGAGGCGCGGGCCGCCTTGGGAGCGGCCCGGCGGCGCCCGCAGGCGTCTTTCACGCGGTAGGTGCGGTCCAGCCAAGACGCTCCAGCAAGGCACCGGCAGCCGCCGGTGCCTTTTCCTTGGCGCCGTTGATGAAGTAGACGAACACGTCACGCTTCTTCGGCGACGCGCCCCACCCCTGCGCGCGCTCGGCCCATGTGTCGAGGGCCTTGGGCGCATAGCCCACCTTCAGCTTGCCGTCGGCCATCATCAGCCGCGCGTAGGCAATGTCGCCTTCGGGCTCCTCGAAGGACGGAAACTTCTCGGCGTCGGTGAACACCGTCGACACCTTGTACTTCTTCGCGAGCGCCTTGTAGGCGGGCACGATGAAGCTCTCGTGCCGCACGTCCATCACGTGCCGCAGGACGCGGCTGCCCTCCTTCTTCGGCAGCAGAGCCAGGAAGGCCTCGAAGTCCTCCGCGTCGAACTGCTTGGCCGGCATGAACTGCCACACGATGGGCCCGAGCTTGTCCCCCAGCTCGGCCACGCCGCTGTCGATGAAGCGCTTGATGGAGTCTCCCGCGCCCGACAGCAGCTTGCGGTTGGTCGCGAAGCGCGAGGCCTTCATCGAGAAGATGAAGTCGTCGGGCGTGTCGTCGTGCCACTTGCGGAAGGTCTCGGGCTTGAAGGTGCTGTAGTAGGTGCCGTTGATCTCGATGGCGCTGACCTTGCGGCTCGCGTAGTTGAGTTCCTTCGCGTGCGCGAGTCCCTTGGGGTAGAAGTTGTCGCGCCAGGGCTCGTAGGTCCAGCCGCCGATGCCCACCTTGATGTTTGCCTTGCTCACGTGGCCCTCCGGGTTGAGATCGCCCGCACTCTACGCGCGGACGCTGCTGGGCGCAAAATGCGTCCTTTCTTTCGTCACCCGCGGAGAACCCACCGATGAACGCCCCCCTGCACCGCGAAATGCCCGCCGGCACGCTCGACGCCGAGCGCGCCCTGTCCGACGTCACCGCCCAATGGGACGGCGACATCGTCAAGCAACTCACCGACTACATCGGCATCCCGGCCAAGTCGCCCGGCTTCGACAAGGACTGGTCGGCCAACGGCTACCTCGAGACCGTGCTGCGCAATGCCGCCGCCTGGGTCGAGGCGCAGAAGGTCGAGGGCCTGAAGCTGGAGATCGTGCGGCTCGAAGGGCGCACCCCGGTGCTGTTCTTCGAAGTGCCGGCCACCGGCACCGACATGGGCGAGACCGTGCTGATGTACGGCCACCTCGACAAGCAGCCCGAGTTCACCGGCTGGCGCAACGACCTCGGCCCCTGGACGCCCAAGTACGAGAACGGCCTGCTCTACGGTCGCGGCGGCGCCGACGACGGCTACGCGGTGTACGCCAGCATCGCCGCGCTGCAGGCGCTCAAGAACCAGGGCGCGGCGCACCCGCGCATCGTGGGCCTGATCGAGACCTGCGAGGAAAGCGGCTCCTACGACCTGCTGCCGTATGTCGACGCACTGCGCCCGCGCCTGGGCAACGTCGAGCTCGTGATCTGCCTCGACTCCGGCGCCGGCAACTACGACCAGCTGTGGCTCACCACCTCGTTGCGCGGCATGGCCAGCGGCACGCTCAAGGTCGAGGTGCTGACCGAGGGCATCCACTCGGGCGACGCCTCGGGCCTCGTGCCCTCGAGCTTCCGCATCATGCGGCAGGTGCTCGACCGGCTCGAAGACAGCGCCACCGGCCGCCTGCTGCCCGCGAGCTTCCACTGCGAAGTGCCGGCCGACCGCCTCGCGCAGGCCAAGGCCACCGCCGCCATCCTCGGCGACGAGGTCTACAAGCGCTTCCCGTGGGCGCACTACGACTGCGGTGGCTCGACCGTGTTCGCGCTGCCAACCACCACCGATCCGGTCGAGGCCCTGCTCAACCGCACCTGGAAGCCGACTCTCTCGGTGACCGGCGCCGAGGGCTTTCCGGCGCTGAAGGACGCGGGCAACGTGCTGCGCCCCTACACCGCCTTCAAGCTGTCGCTGCGCCTGCCCCCGCTGGTGGACGCGGCCGAGGCCGTGCAGAACCTCAAGACGCTGCTGGAGGACAACGCGCCCTACCAGGCCCGCGTGACCTTCGAGAGCAACGGCGGCGCCACCGGCTGGAATGCGCCCACCATCACGCCGTGGTTCGAGGACGCGCTCAACAAGGCCTCGAAGGCGCACTTCGGCGCTTCCTGCGGCTACATCGGCCAGGGCGGCACCATCCCGCTGATGAACATGCTCAGCGCCGGCTTCCCGAAGGCGCAGATGATGGTCTGCGGCGTGCTCGGCCCCAAGAGCAACGCGCACGGCCCCAACGAGTTCCTGCACGTGCCCTATGCCAAGAAGCTCACCGCGACCGTGGCCGAAGTGATCGCCGCATTGCCGGCCGCGCACCGCGCAGCAGCATCGGAGCCGGTGGCCGCTTGAGCGAGGCGCTGCCTCTGCCGCAGCGCGTTTCGCTGTCGACGCCCGGCGGCGAAACGCTCGCATTGCGCCGGCTGCCGGCGCCGGGCCGGGCGCGCGCGGTAGTGGTCGTGGTCCACGGGCTCGGCGAGCATGCGGGCCGCTACCACGGGCTGGCCGAGTGCCTGCACGAATGGGGCTTCGCGGTTTGGGCGCACGACCACTACGGGCACGGCGAATCCAGCGGCCCGCGCGGCGGCCTGCCGAGCGAACTGCGGCTGGTGGACGATCTCGCGCTGGTGATCGACGACGCGCGCCGCGAGAACCCCGGCCTGCCGGTGGTCCTGCTGGGCCACAGCCTGGGCGGGCTGGTCGTGGCGAGCTTGGTTGCGCGCGGCGTGCGGCACGTCAATGCGGTGGTGCTGTCCTCGCCGGGGCTCGATCCCGGCCTGAACGGTTTCCAGAAGCTGCTGCTCGCGGTGCTGCCGCGCATCGCACCCGACCTTCGCGTGGGCAACGGCCTCGACGACAACTACCTATCGCACGACCCGGCGGTGGTGCAGGCCTATCGTGACGATCCGCTCACGCACGACCGCATCGGCGGCCGGCTCGCGCGCTTCCTGGCCTACGAAGGAGAAGCCGTGCAGCAGCGCGCCGCGAACTGGCCGGTGCCCACGCTGCTGCTCTACGCGGGCGACGACCGCCTCGTGCGGCCCGCGGCCAGCCGCGCTTTTGCCGCAGCCGCCGCGCCAAGCGGCAAGGTCGAAGCGCAATGCTTCGACACGCTGTACCACGAGATCTTCAACGAGCTCGAAGCCGATCCGGTCTTCGAGGCCCTGCAGCGCTGGCTCAACCGGCGCTTTCCGCAGCGGGCCTGACGGCGCGCTTGCGCGCCAGCCAGAGCAGCGCCGCGCCCGTCAGCACCACCGGCACCAGCGAGCCGAAGTTCAGCAGCCGCCAGCCCTGGGTGGTCACCAGCACGCCCGAGGCGAACGAGGTCAGCGCCAGCGTGGCGAACACGCAGAAGTTGAGCGCGCCCTGCGCGCGGTCGCGCTCCTCGGGCGTGTAGGCGGTGAGCGACAGCGTGGTGCTTCCGGTGAAAAGGAAATTCCAGCCCACGCCCAGCAGGAACAGCGCCACGATGAAGTGATGCAGCTCCACGCCCGAGAGCGCGATGGCGATGCAGCCGAGGTTCAGCAGCAGCCCCGCGCCCATCACCGGCAGCGCGCCGAAACGGCGGATCAGGTGGCCGGTGAAGAAGCCCGGCGCGAACATGCCGATCACGTGCCATTCGAGCACCAGCGCGGCGTCGGAGAACGGCAGGCTGCAGATCTGCATCGCGATGGGCGTCGCGGCCATCAGCAGGTTCATCACGCCGTAGCCCAGCGCGCCTGCCGCCGCCGCGACGATGAACACCGGCTGGCGCGCGATCTCCGAAAGCGGCCGTCCGCCCGCCGCTTCCTTGCGCGCGGGCGCGGGCGGGAACTGGATGAAGTGCATCACCGCCATCGACAGCAGCGCCACCGCCGCCAGCGCGATGTAGGCGCCGGCGAAGGGCACGGCGAAGGCTTCGCGCGTGGCCTTGGCGAGGTTGGGCCCGGCCACGGCACCGATCAGTCCGCCGGCCATCACCATCGACACCGCCTTCTCGCGCCACTGCGGCGCCGCCAGTTCGGCCGCCGCGAAGCGGTAGAGCCCGGCGTTGGCGTTGTAGTAGCCCGCGATGACGGTGGCGAAGCACAGCAGCCAGAAGTTCTTCGTGACCGCCGCGAAGCAGCACAGCAGCGCCGACACCAGCGCCACCGCCAGCCCGGTCTGGAACGAGCCGCGCCGGCCGAAGCGCTGCTGCGTGCGCGCCACCAGCCCGGTGGAGAGCGCGCCGCCGATCACGTAGCTCATCACCGGCAGCGTCGCCATCCAGCCGCGCGGCGCGATGGCCAGGCCAACCAGCCCGTTGATGGCGATGAAGGTCACGTTGTTCGTCAGCAGCAGGCCCTGGCAGATGGCCAGCAGCCACAGATTGCGGTTCATGCGCTTGTCTCCCTTACCGCGCGCTGCAGGTCGCGCTCGATCTCGCTGAATGCGATGGCAGGCAGGTCGCCCAGCGTGCGCTCGGTGCCGGTGAGCGCCACGCCGTGCACCGTCTGCAGCACCTTGCCGTCGGGGCTGTCCTGCACGAACCAGCCCTCTTCCAGCCGCAGGCAGACCTGGCCCTCGCCGGGCACGCCCTTGTTGAAGCTGTTGACCATGCCGCCGTCGCCGATCTCGCGCACCCAGCCGCGCGTTTCCAGGCCCATGAGCGCGGCGTTCGACACCGCGCGGCCGGCCCACTGCGGCAACTCGCGGCCCGCGCGCAACGCCGGATCGAGCACGAAGGACTGGCGCGCCAGCTGCTCGAAGGGCTGCAGGATCTCGTAGTCGGCGAGCACCGGCGCCCATGCGGTGACGAGCGACGCATCGAGCGCCGCGAAGTCCAGCGGATGCGGCAGGCCGATGCGCGCGTTCTCCGGCAGCTTCACCGGGTCGTCGTGCAGGTCGGCCAGCTCGCCTTCGGCGGTGACGCGGAAGGTGCCCTGCAGCTTGTCGGCGGCATCGAACAGGCCCCAGACCAGCGGCCGGCTGAACACCCGTAGCACCGGGTGGTTCGCGAAGAAAGGCATGAACTCGTCGGGGCCCCAGCGGCGCTGCGCGCACATCGCGGCCTCCAGCCGCCGGATCTGCGTGGTGGCGACTGTCTTCGCGAGCTTGCGCAGTTCCTTGAGCTGCGTGGCCGCGGCGGCGGCCTTGCCGGCATCGTCGTTCGCGCCGGCCTTGGGCAGCGTCTTGAGTGCCTTGCCGCGGGCGTCGTGCACCACGGGCTGGAAGCTGTCGTCCATGCGCACCTCGAAGCTGCGTGGGCCGAAGTCCAGCGTGAGGCGCGCGCGGGCGTCCAGGCCGAGGTCGGGCACGGTGCGGTCGGCCAGCTGGTCGAGGCTCAGGCCGCGCTGCTCGGCCACCTCGCCGAGCATGCGGTCGGCGCGGGTGCGCAGGTCGTCGTAGCGGGTCTGGCGCGCGAGTTCGGCCAGGTGCATCAGCGCGGCGTCGCTGCCGATCTCGCCGAGCATGGCCATGGCATCGTAGGCGCGCACGCGGTCGAGCCCGGCGCGCCACTGGCGCAGCAGGCTGTAGAGCTGGCGCGCGGTTTCGCCGTCGCCGAGGCGGCCCTGCAGCGCGAACATCCAGCGCTCCTTGGCCGGCCGGCCGTTGCCGATCCACCAGGCCAGCAGCGCGCGGCCGAAGCGCGCGAGGGAGTCGGGCGCGAGCGCGTCCAGCAGCGGGGCGAGCCCCGGGTATGGCGCGTCGGGCTTGCCGAGCATCATCGCCATCAGCACGTCGGGCACCACGGCCTGCGGCAGCGCGAGGCCGCCTTCCTTGAGGATCAGGCGGGGCAGCGACGGCAGTGGCAGCGTCTTCGGCACCACGGGCAGGCTGTCGGGCAGAACGTCTTCGGGAGCGATGGACAGCAGTTGCGCCACCGCGTCGGCGGCTTCGGCGCCGTAGGCCTGTGCCTGGACGCGCACCGCATCGGCATGGCCGTTGTCGTGCAGCCAGCGCAGCGCGGCCTGCGCCGATTCGTGCGCGGGGCCGGGCTCGCCCAGCGCGACGGGGACGAGGCCGCGCGCGGCCGTGTCGGGGTAGCGCTCCAGCCATGCGGCCGCCTCGCGCCGCACCCAGCGGTTGGTGTGGAAGCCCTTGGCGATCCAGCCGGCGAGCGGGTCCCATTCGATGACCGAGGCCAGCTCGAACATCGCCCGCGAGCCCTGCTTGAGGAAGCGCGGCAGGCCCGGCAGCGCGTCCGCGCCGAGGGCGTGGAGGATGGGCCGCACGCGCGCCACGTCGCCCATGAAGTGATCGACGGCCGGCCCGTGCGTGAACGCCGCCACGGCCAGCGGCGGGGGCAGTTGCCAGATGTATTCGGCGACGCCCCAGCGCGAGCCGGGCAGTTGGCCGAAGTCCTCGGGGCTGGTGATCTTGTGGCGGCCGGCGATGACGTCGTCGATGAGCTCGGGGCGCAGGCCCAGCATCCACAGCGCCTTGTGCAGGTTGCCGCCTTCGCGGATGGCGTCCGGCGCATCGGGCTGGTGGCGCGGGAACTCGGTCATCCACTGGTTCGAGCGATCGCGCGAAACCCGGACCTCGCGCGCCAGCCAGTCGGACAGGTCGCCCGTGGCCTGCAGGTACTGCGGCGGCTTCAGGTCGGTCCAATGGAGCCGGGCCGTCGGCGGCAACGGCTGCAGCGCCAGTACCGGGATGACGGGCAGCGCCTGCCGGTTCTTCCACGGTGGGCGGCGCAGCAGCGCGGGCCAGTCGGCGGCGGGAGCGTCGGCCACGCCGGCGGAGCCGTCTTCCTGCAGGCGCGCGAGCGTCTTGCGCTGGGCTTCGTCGCACGAGGCTTCGAGCGGCTCCTGCCACTCGGGATTCGCCGCGAGCAACTCCAGGACGAGCGCCGCGCCGGCCTGGTGCCGCGCCGGGTTCGCCGAGAGCAGCTCGCGCAGCACGAAGAGCGGCCAGCGCGCCGCCTGCTTCACCAGCGCGTTCTTGCAGTCGATCTGCTTGACCTGCGCGACGAAGAAGCGCACCACTTCCGCGTCATGGATGGCCAGCAGGTCGGTGACGGCTTCCTTGTGCGGCGAGGGCTCGAAGAGCAGTTCGGCCGCCGCGGCGCCGTGCATCTCGAGCATGCGCAGCCGCGCTGCGCGCGGCGGATAGAAGCTGGAGCGATGGCGGCGGAAGAAGTCGAGGCTGTCGGCCAGGCTGCGCTCCTCCGAGAGCGAACCGCCGCACCGGCCGCAGGGCCGGTCGTTGAACTTCGCGAGCGCCTCGCGCATGTTCTTGGACCACCGCACCTTGCCGTCGGGGCGCGCGTCGAGGCCGCCCTCCTTCTTCTCCTCGTTCTTCTCGGTTTCCCCCTTCGACTTGCGATTGCCCGCCATGCCATTGCTCTCCATTGATGCCGCAGGGATTGTCGGCCAACACGCGCGGACCAAAAAAAAGCGCCCTCGCGGGCGCTCGAACACTGGAGAAGGCAGTCCGGTTCAGGACTGCTTGCCTTGCAGCAGACCGCTGAGCGAGCCCAGCAGGTCGTCGTGGTTGCCCAGCCCCTGGTCGGGGATCTTGCCGTGCGGCGTGAGCTGGTCGATGAGCGCCGGCAGCATGGTGGCCAGCATGGGCAGCAGCGTCTGCGCGTTGATGCCGAGCTTGGACGCGATGCTCGCGATGGTGTCGCTGCCCAGCGCGTTCTGCAGCTGGTCGCCCGAGACGGGCTGGTTTTCGCCCTTGCCGATCCACGAGCCGATGACGTCGCCCATGCCGGCCTGCTTGAACTTCGAGACCAGGCCGCCCAGGCCACCCACGCTGCCGTTGTTGGCGAGCAGGCCGCCCAGCGCGCCGGCCAGGCCTCCCAGATCGCCCAGCCCGCCAAGGCCTCCGCCTTGCGGTTGCTGCTGTTGCGCAGCGCCTCCGAGCACCTGACCGAGTACCGAATCGAGCAATCCCATGACTGTTTCCTTGGTGTGTGACAGAACCGCCAACATTGTTAAATGCCGCGGACCTTAAGCCGAAAGTGGCATGCCCACTTTCGAATTGGCAACGTGACAAATTACTTGATACGTGCCGCCCGTTTGGGGAGCAGCGCGGGAGCGACCCCCTGAACGCCCACCAGCCCGAGCACGGTGACGAGCGAATTCTGCGCGCCTTTCCACGCATCTGTCATGTCGATGGACTCGCTCAGCGAATGGAATCCGGAGGCCTTGCCGCCGCCGCCCACGACGATGGCCGGGATGCCCATCGAGATCGGCACATTGGCATCGGTGCTGCCGCCGCGCAGCAGCGTCCGGTTGCCGAAGGCGGCGTTCGAGCGGATCGCGGCCTCCACGATCACCGAGTCGGGCGGCGTGCGCCCGCCGGGCCGCTCGCCGATGAGCCGGGTGCTCACGCTCAGGGTGCTGACGTTCCAGCGCCTGTTCTCCTCGACCACGGCTTCGTCGATGGCGGCCAGGATCTTCTTCTCGGTTTCCAGCAGCGAGGCCATGTCGTCCGAGCGGATGTCGATGGCCATGCGCGCATCGGGCGCGATGGTGTTGACCGAGGTGCCGCCACCGACCGTGCCGACGGTGAACGTCGTCTTCGGAAAGCTCGGCGTGCGGATGTCGGCGATCTTCGCGATCGCGCGGCCCATGCCGTGGATCGCGCTCGGCACTTGGCCGAATGCGCCGAAGCTGTGCCCGCCCGGTCCCTGGAAGCTGACCTCGTAGCGATGGCTCGCGGTGCCCAGCACCAGCACCGAGCCCGGTGCCGAAGGCTCCAGCCCCACCATGCCGTCGATGTCGAGGTGGTCGCGGAAGATCGCCTTCATGCCACGCAGGTTGCCGAGCTCTTCCTCGCCCACATTGGCGACGAACATCAGGTCGCCCACCGTCTGCACCTTGTTGTCGTTCAGCACCTTGAGCCAAGACAGCAGCACTGCGAGCCCGCGCGTGTCGTCCGCGATGCCCGGCGCGTGCAGCCGGCCGTCGCGCTCCTTCACCTTCACGTCGGTGCCGGCCGGAAACACCGTGTCGAGGTGGGCCGAGATCAGCAGCTTCGGCCCATTGCCCGTGCCCTTGCGCAGCCCGATCACGTTGCCTTCGGCGTCGATCTTCGCGTTCGTCAGCCCGAAAGCCTTCACGCGGGCGAGAAAAGCCTCGGCGCGCTTGTGCTCCTTGAAGGGCGGGGCCTCGATCTCCGTGAGCGCCTTCAGCTCCTCGACCGAGCGCTCGTGGTCGGCCCTGAGCGCGTCCAGCAGCTTCTGAACGGCGGGCGATGCCATCAGCTGAGTGAATGCCCGGTCGACCTCGGGGCCGACCTGCGCGGGTGTCGGGGCGACGGCCTGGGGTTGGGCAAGCGCGCCCCGGGTAGTGCAAAACAGTGCGGCGAGGACCAAAGGGGCGAGGCGCAGCGGACCGGGCAGCTTGGACATGGGCGCAAAAGTCCTTCTTTTGTCTTAAAGAAGTAACGATTGTTTCGCAGGCTTGCCACGCGCGCGTCGCGGAAAACACCCACCTGATGGCGTCGGGCCTGAGGCCGGAGCCTTGTCTATCTAGACGCCTGCCAGCGAAACCAGCGCGGCCAGCGCCGCCGTTTCGGCGCGCAGCACGCGCGTGCCGAGGGTGACGGGCGCGAAGCCCCGGGCGATGGCCTGCTGCTCTTCGCCGGCGCTCAGCCCGCCTTCGGGGCCGCTCAGCACCGTCACGCCCTGCTGCTGCTCGCCCGTTGCCATGTCGGCGAGGCTGCGCGTGCCCTCGGCGAGGCTCAGCACAAGGCGCACGGCGGGCCCGCCCTGGGTTTCGAGCCAGCCGGCGAAAGGCTGCACCGGGTGGATCACCGGCACGCGGTTGCGCCCGCACTGCTCGCAGGCCGCGACCGCGATGGCTTCCCAGTGCGCCCGCTTCTTCTCGGCGCGCTCGCCCGCCAGGCGCAGCACGCCGTGGGCCGTGGCCAGCGGCTGGATGCTCGCCACGCCGAGCTCGGTGGCCTTCTCGACCAGCCAGTCCATGCGCTCGTTGGCCGGCATCCCGACCGCGAGATGCACCGCGCGCGGCGCCTCGCGCTCCACCGGAAGATGCGCGCCGACCGTTACCGAAACGTCGCTGCGGCCCATGCGCTCGACCGTGGCCGCGTACTCGCCGCCCGCGCCGTCGAACAGCGTGAGCGCGTCCCCGGGCTGCATCCGCAGCACCTGCACGTGGCGCGCGGCACCGGCCGGCAGCGCCAGGCTGGCGCCGGCGCTCAGCGGCACGGAACAGTGGAAACGCGGCATGCTCTGCAGTCGATGGCTGCGAACGGCCGTTGCGCGGGCGCCGCAGGCTGGTGCCTTTTCAGTTTGTCTTCAGACACGGCCGTAGGCGTAGCCCGTGATGGCCGAAGTGCCCTCGATCTCGTCGATCACGCGCGACAGCGGCGTCAGCTCGGAGTAGCGGCTCGCGGTGGCGCGGATGTAGGCGATGAAGCGCGGCGTATCGGCCAGGTAGCGGGGCTTGCCGTCGCGCAGTGTGAGGCGCGCGAAGATGCCGGCCACCTTGAGATGGCGCTGCAGGCCCATCCACTCGACCGCGCGGTAGAAGGCGCCGAAGTCCTCGTCGACCGGCAGGCCGGCCTTGCGCGCCGCCTGCCAGTAGCGGATGGTGACGTCGAGCACGAACTCCTCGTCCCAGCTCAGGAAGGCGTCGCGCATCAGGCTGGCGATGTCGTAGGTGATGGGGCCGTACACCGCGTCCTGGAAGTCGAGCACGCCGAGCGTGGGAGTCTCGCCCACCATCAGGTTGCGCGGCATGAAGTCGCGGTGCACGTAGACGCTGGGCGACGCGAGGTTGCTATCGACGATCAACTTGAAGCTGCGCTCCAGCCGCTCCTTCAGCTTGCCCTCGACGGCGATGCCGCGGTGGCGGCCGATGTACCACTCGGGGAAGAGGGCCAGTTCTCGCTCCAGCAGCGCGCGGTCGTAGGGCGGCAGCACACCGGGCCTGGAAGAGAGCTGCCAGCGCACCAGCGCGTCGATGGCCTGGTCGTAGAGCGGGCGGGCGGCCTCCGGGCGGGCCGGGTCGATCACGTCCAGCATGGTCTGGCGGCCCAGGTCGTCCAGCAGCAGGAAGCCGTTGGGCTCGTCCCATTCGAGGACCGTGGGGGCCAGCACGCCGGCCGCGGCCATCAGCCCGGCCACCTGCACGAAGGGGGCGCTGTTCTCCTTGTCGGGCGGGGCGTCCATGACGATGCGCGAGGGGGCGGCGGCGTCGGCGGTGTCGAGCCGGAAGTAGCGGCGGAAGCTCGCGTCAGCCGAGGCGAGCCTCACGGTTTCGGGCAGCAGCCGGTGCCGGGGCGCGACGGCGGCCAGCCAGCTGCGGAACGCTTCGGCCCGCTGCGGATCCGTCCAGGCAAGGGGTTCGGCGGGGCGGCTTGGGGCCAATGCGGCCGGGGGCGGGGGTGCTGTCATGGATAATCGATTCTACAAATCCGCCTGGCGCGGCAATCCCCCTTGGCCGGCCTCCGGCCGATGCGGATCGCCACAGGCCCCTGCAACCTGCCGGCCTGCCGCGCCTTCCCCGACGACATTTCGTTCCGAACCGATGCCTACGACCCAAAGCCCTCACGCTTGGCACCTTGTGCGCTCGCTGCTCTCCACGGGAGAGTCGCCGGCTTTCCTCGGAACGGCCGGGCGGGAGGCCTGATGAGCCGACGTCGTGCCGCCGCCCCGCGTCCGCGGCGCCCGGGCCCGCCGCCGCTGCCACTGGCCGTCCTGTCGCTGGCGCTGATCCATGCGCACGGCGCCTCGGCCCAGACGGCTGGCGGCTTCGACGCCCCGCTCACGCTGAAGCGCACGCCCCAGCTCACCGAAATCCTGACGCCCGCCGACCGCAGCCAGATGCCCAGCCTGGTCACCGGCGACCGCATCTCCGGCCGGCCCGACCTCGAGACCGTGGTCGAGGGCAATGCCACGCTGCGCCGCGGCGCGGTGTCCATCACCGCCGACCGGCTCGAGTACTACCAGCCCGACGACCGCGCCAAGGCCACCGGCAACGTGCGGGTCAACCAGGCCGGCAACGTCTACGAAGGCCCCGAACTGCAGCTCAAGCTCGAGACCTTCGAGGGCTTCTTCAACAACGTGCGCTACAAGTTCCTCGCGAACGAGGCGCACGGCGAGGCCAAGCGCATCGACTTCGTCGACGCCAACGTATCGATCGCCCGCGAGGCCACCTACACCACCTGCCGCCGCGAGGACTTCCCCGGCTGGATGCCCGCCTGGCTGCTGACCGCGGCCTCGATCACCACCGACACCGAGGAAAACGAGGGCGTGGCCAAGAACGCGCGCCTGAGCTTCATGGGCATCACCACGCCGCCCATCCCGAGCGTGAGCTTCCCGCTGTCGAACGAACGCAAGAGCGGACTGCTGCCGCCCACCATCGGCCTGGACAACACCAACGGCCTGGAGATCGCACAGCCGTACTACTGGAACATCGCGCCCAACCGCGACGCCACGTTCACGCCGACGATCATGAGCAAGCGCGGCGTCAACTTCAGCAACGAGTTCCGCTACCTCGAGAAGCAATACAAGGGCGAGATCCGCTTCGACTTGATGGGCAGCGACCGGCTCGTGGGCGACCGTTACAACGAACTGCGCGCCAGCCAGCTCCAGCAGCTGGCCAACGGGCAGATCACCGCCAGCAGCCTGACCAACCCGCCGAAGAACACCCGGCGCTGGGGCCTGTGGCTCACGCACCACCAGGACTTCGACGCCAAGGCGCTGGGCCTGGATTCGCTCTCGGCCAACGTCACCATCAACCGGGTGAGCGACGACGACTACTGGCGCGACTTCACCCGCACGCCCTCGCTCGCGCAGCGCCAGCTGCCGAACGACGCCTCGCTGAACTGGAGCAAGGGCGACTGGAGCGGCATGATCCGCACGCTCAAGTACCAGAACCTGCAGTACAACCTGTCGCCGATCGTGCCCGCGTACGACCGGATGCCGCAGATCACGGCCAACTACAACAAGTACGACTGGCACGGCTTCGACGTCGCGCTGAACCTGGATTACACGCGCTTCCGCGTGAACAGGCTCTCCTCGACCCAGCTCGGCTACGACGTCAACCAGCAGTCGCAGCCCGACGGCGACCGCGCCATGGCCGTGGCCACGATCAGCCGGCCGTTCATCACGCCGAGCACGTACGTCATTCCGAAGCTGATCCTGAACGCGGCCTCGTACAACTACTACCTGCCGCAGGCGGACATCCCGAAGCTCACGGTCAACGGCGTCCAGTACGTCAACGGCCAGGTCTACAACCCCAGCTCGCTGTATTTCTTCCCGACGTCCAGCAACCGCGTGGTGCCGACCTTCAGCCTCGACAGCGGCCTGACCTTCGAGCGCGACGCCAGCTACTTCGGCCGCGCCTTCCGCCAGACGCTGGAGCCGCGCGCCTACTACGTCTACACGCCGTACCGCAACCAGAGCATGCTGCCGAACTACGACTCGGCAGCCAACGACTTCAGCTTCGCGACCATCTACACCGAGAACGCGTTCTCGGGCGGCGACCGCATCTCCGACACCAACGCGCTCACGCTGGGCGTGACCTCCCGCCTGATCGACCCCGACACCGGCGCCGAGGCCGCGCGCTTCGGCATCGCGCAGCGCCTGCGTTTCAGCGACCAGAAGGTCACGCTGCCGGGCGGCACGCCGGTGACCGACCGCGCGAGCGACCTGCTGCTGGGCGCCACCATCAACTGGACGCCCAAGTGGAGCCTGGACACGCTGGTCCAGTACAACCCCGACACCCGCAGGTCGGAGCGCTCGGCCATCAGCGCCCGCTACAACCCCGAGCCGTACCACAACCTGAGCGCCGCCTTCCGCTACCAGGCGCCCACCACCCCGACCGCGACCGACGGCAACAAGTCGATCGACGTGGGCTGGCAGTGGCCGCTGAACGACCTGTGGGGCGACAAGGGCAAGAACCTCGGCCCCGGCAAGGGCCAGGGCGGCGGACGCTGGTATGCGGTCGGCCGGCTCAACTACAGCCTGCAGGACAAGAAGCTCACCGACGGCGTGCTCGGCTTCGAATACGACGGCTGCTGCTGGATCGGTCGCGTGGTGATGCAGCGCATCACCACCGGCCAGGTGACGGCGAACACCCGCATCATGTTCCAGCTCGAATTCGTGGGCTTCTCCAGCATCGGCTCGAGCCCCATGCAGACCCTGCGGCAGAACATCCAGCGCTACGAACCCCTGCGCCAACCGGGCGAAGCGCCGAGCCGCTTCACCAACTACGACTGAGACGACTGACTCTGACTGAGCGAGCGAGCGACGCCATGAAAAACCTCCGTTCCATCATCACCCTGGGCTGCCTCGCGGCAATCGCCGCCACGGCGGGCGCGCAGGGCTATCGCCCCGGTACCGGCATCACGGACATCATGCGCGCCGGCCCGCGCCTGGGCCCGCCGGCCGCGCGTCCGTCCACCACGCCCCCGGCGGCGCCGGTGCAGCGTTCGGCCGAATTCATCGTCGCGCTGGTCAACTCGGAGCCGATCACCAACACCGACGTGCAGTCGCGCGTGACGCGGCTCATCAAGGAGAACCCCGACGCCGAGCGCGTGCCCCGCGGCGAGCTCACGCGCCTCGTGCTGGAGCGCCTGATCACGGAGCGTGCGCAGCTGCAGCTCGCGAAGGAAAACGGCATCAAGGTCGACGAAGTGGCCATCGACCAGGCCGAGCAGACCGTGGCTCGCCAGAACGAGATCAGCCTGGTCGAGCTGCGCCGCCGCGTGGCCGCCGAAGGCATCGCGCAGCAGGATTTCCGCAACGACCTGCGCGACCAGCTGCTGCTCACGCGCCTGCGTGACCGCGAGGTCGAGTCGAAGGTCAAGGTCAGCGACGCCGAGGCCGACGAGTACCTGCGCGACCAGCGCAACCAGTCCGTGAAGAACGTGGCGCTGGAAAACCTCAACCTCGCGCAGGTGCTGGTGGCCGTTCCCGAGAACGCCACCGATGCGCAGATCGCCGCCGCCCAGAAGAAGGCCCAGGACATCGCCCAGCGCGCCCGCGCCGGCGAAGACTTCGCCAAGCTGGTGCGCGAGAACTCCGACTCGCCCGACCGCGCCAACGGCGGCGCCATCGGCATGCGCAGCGCCGACCGCTACCCGTCGCTGTTCGTCGAGGCCACGCAATCGACCGCCGTGAACGGTATCGCCGGCCCCGTGCGCTCCAGCGCCGGTTTCCACGTGCTCAAGGTGCTGGCCAAGGCCCAGATCGGCTCCGGCGACGCCACCGTCACACAGACGCAGGTGCGCCACATCCTGCTGCTCAACGATCCCAAGCGCACCACGGCGCAGGCGGTCGCGCAGCTGGCCGAATTCAAGCGCCGCATCCAGGCCGGCTCGGCCGACTTCGCGGGCCTGGCCCGCGACAACTCGCAGGACGGCAGCGCCAAGCAGGGTGGCGACCTCGGCTGGTCGCGTCCCGGTCAGTTCGTACCCGAATTCGAGGAAGCCATGGACCGGCTCTCGCCCGGCCAGATCAGCGACCCGGTGGTCTCGCGCTTCGGCGTGCACCTGATCCAGGTGGTGGCCCGCCGCGATTCCAAGCTCAGCCAGTCGGAGCAGCGCGAAGCCGCGCGCGCCGCGCTGCGCGAACAGCGCGTGGAAGAAGCCTTCACCACCTGGGTGCAGGAAGTGCGCGCGCGCGCCTACGTCGAATACCGCGACCCGCCCCAGTCCTGAGCTGATGGCGCAGCACATCGCGAGGAAGCGGTTCGGGCAGCACTTCCTGTCCGACGGCGGGATCATCGATTCGATCGTGCGCGAGATCGCGCCGCAGCCCGGCGATGCCATGGTCGAGATCGGTCCGGGGCTCGCCGCGCTGACGCAGCCGCTGGTGGAGCGGCTGGGCCGGCTCACAGTGATCGAGCTCGACCGCGACCTGGCGAAGCGGCTGCGAGAGCATCCGCAGCTGGACGTGATCGAGTCGGACGTGCTCAAGGTCGACTTCGCCGAGCTCGCCGCGAAGTTCCCTGCCGGCAAGCCGCTGCGTGTGGTGGGCAACCTGCCCTACAACATCTCCACGCCCATCCTGTTCCATCTGCTGGGTCACGCCCATCTGGTCGCCGACCAGCACTTCATGCTGCAGAAGGAAGTGATCGACCGCATGGTGGCCAGCCCCGCCACCTCCGACTACAGCCGCCTGAGCGTGATGCTGCAATGGCGCTACGAGATGGAAAACGTGCTGTTCGTACCGCCCGAGAGCTTCGACCCGCCGCCGCGCGTCGACAGCGCCGTGGTGCGGATGGTGCCGCTGGCGACGCCGCCGGCCGTCGACGAGAAGCGCCTGGGCGAGATCGTGCAGGTCGCCTTCAGCCAACGCCGCAAGCTGCTGCGCCACACGCTGGGCAAGTGGCTCCAGGAGCACGGCTTTTCCGGCGACTTCGACACCCAGCGGCGGGCCGAGGAAGTGCCGGTGGCCGATTACGTGGCGCTGGCCCAGGCAGTGCCCCAATGAAAAAAGCGCGCCGATGGCGCGCTTTCTTTTCACTTGCTCGATCGCCTTTCGTCAGCCGGCATGCTCGGCCGACTTTTTCCGATCAGGCGGCGGCGAGCCAGTAACCCGCGTTGAAGGGGCTGCTCATGCGCAGCGCCAGCGGCGACACGTCGACCAGCTTGTCGGTCGGCATCTTTTCGCCGGCCGGTTCGGTGGCAGCTGCTGCTGCCGCCGCGGTGTTCACTTCGATGCCATCGAGGGTTTCAACGTTCGGTTGAGCCTCGTTCGCCCGTTCTGCTTGGCTGGTGGATGCAGAACGGGCTACAGAAAAGAATAGAAGCACCGGAACGGGACCTTGCGGTCGCCCCAGTAGTCCGAGGCGTCGCGGAAGATGTCGAGCAGCTGCTCGCGGGCTTCCTTATCGAACTTGGCGTTGGCCGGGATCTGTTCCAGCACGATGACGAATCCCGGCTGCGGGCCCGATTTATGCAACGGGTCGGTCATGCAGTCGTACAGCGCGTCGAAGTTCTTCCCGAAGTGGGCCGGGAACGTGAACTGCTGGGCGATCAGGTCGAGCACGTCCTGCTTGGTCTGGGCGTTGCCCAGGTTGGCGTACAGGAAGTGCTGGCCGGCCGCATTGGCTGCGTCCTGCAGGTCGTTCACGCGGAACGCGCGGATCGATTGCACGATGTTCGGGCGTACGGCACGAAGGGATAAGGTCATCTCCGCTGGTCTTTCCATAGTCATCATCATTTCGTCGGGGCGCTTCGAGGCGCCGCTCAGGTCGTTTTCATCGCTCATGGCGCAATCCGTCTGAAACTCGCGTAGTGGTCCGCGGTGTACCAGCAGGCCTCGGGCGCGGTGCGCTGTTCGCCGCCGCAGACGATCCGCCGTGCTCCGCGGTCGCGCGAACCGGGCGTCGTGACCGTGTATTCACGGTAGTGGCCTCGGCGGGCGGGCGGCAACAGACGTTCGCGATTGCCGAACACCGTGCCGTCCTTGTCATACCGGAAGGGACCGCCATTGAGGATGGCCTGGTAGGTCCGCTGGCCCTGCGCCGGCAGGTCGGCCAGTGCGATGGTTTCCTCGGCGGAGGCCTTTCCGGCGCCGAACCATCCGCGGGCCTCGGCCCCCGTCGTCAACGCCACCAGCATCAGACTGGTGAGCGCAAACTTTGTGACAGAGGACGTGATCGAGGCGTAAGCCGCCATGGGGCACCACAAGAAAAGAGCGGGGGGTCGAATCGGCGATCAACGTCGGGGTTAACCCGCAAATTCAAGCCCGCGAGTGTGCACCACGCTGGCGAAAATAGCAAGCGACTGCCCAAAGTTTGAGCAGTCGCGAGGGTATCGAATGGCTTTTCAAGTTGGCGGCCACTCTCGCCAGAGAGCTTATCTCTCGGCGTTTGCGTCTGCCACTGTCAAGGCTGTCATGTTCACGATGCGCCGAACAGTCGCGCTGGCCGTGAGAATGTGCACAGGTTTGGCCGCCCCGAGCAGAACCGGGCCGATCGCGATGTTGCCGCCTGCCGCCGTCTTGAGCAGGTTGTAGGAAATGTTGGCCGCGTCGATGTTCGGGAAAACCAGCAGATTGGCGTCGCCCGCGAGTGCGCTGTGCGGCATGACGACCGCGCGCTGCTTGCTGTCGAGCGCCACGTCGCCGTGCATTTCGCCGTCCACCTCGAGCCAGGGCGCCTGCACGCGCAGCAGGTCGAGCGTCTTGCGCATCTTGATGGCGCTGGGGCCGTTGCTGGTGCCGAAGTTGGAGTGCGACAGCAGCGCAGCCTTCGGCTTCAGGCCGAAGCGCATCATTTCCTCGGCCGCCATGGTGGTGATCTCGGCCAGCTCCTCGGGCGAGGGGTCGTAGTTGACGTGCGTGTCGACCAGGAACACCTGGCGGTCGGGCAGCAGCAGGCCGTTCATGCAGGCGTACACCGGCACGTCCTGCGGGGTGCTTTCGCAGCCGCCGGGGCGCTTGCCGATCACCTGGTCGATGTAGTGCAGGTGGTTGGCGGTGGTGCCCCAGGTGCCGCAGATCAGGCCGTCGACCTCGCCCTTGTGCAGCAGCATCGAGCCGATCAGCGTCAGGCGCCGGCGCATCTCGATCTTGGCGACCTGCACCGTCACGCCCTTGCGCTCGGTCATGCGGTGGTAGGTCTGCCAGAACTCGCGGTAGCGGTGGTCCTGCTCGACGTTGACCACGTCGTAGTCCAGCTCTTCCTTCAGGCGCAGGCCGAATTTCTCGATGCGCTGGGCGATGATGGCCGGCCGGCCGATCAGCGTTGGGCGCGCCACGCCTTCGTCCACCACGATCTGGGCTGCGCGCAGCACGCGCTCTTCCTCGCCTTCCGAGTAGGCCACGCGCTTCTTGCTCGCGCGCCGGGCGGCGTCGAAGATGGGCTTCATCGTGGTGCCCGAGGCGTAGACGAAGCTCTGCAGCTTGTCGCGGTAGGCGTCCATGTCCTTGATGGGACGCTGGGCCACGCCGCTTTCCTCGGCCGCCTTGGCGACGGCCGGCGCGATCTTCATCATCAGGCGCGGGTCGAAGGGCTTCGGAATCAGGTATTCGGGGCCGAAGCTGAGCTTTTCACCGACGTAGGCGGCGGCAACGCGCTCGCTCTGCTCGGCCTGCGCCAGGTCGGCGATGGCGTGCACCGCGGCGATCTCCATCTCGTCGGTGATCGTCGTCGCGCCGCAGTCCAGCGCGCCGCGGAAGATGTACGGGAAGCACAGGACGTTGTTGACCTGGTTCGGGTAGTCGGTGCGGCCGGTGGCCATGATCACGTCGTCGCGCACCGCGTGGGCGTCCTCGGGCGAGATCTCGGGGTTGGGATTGGCCAGCGCGAAGATCACCGGGCGCCTGGCCATCTTGGCCACCATGGCGGGCTTGAGCACGCCGCCGGCCGACAGGCCCAGGAACACGTCCGCGCCCTCGATCACCTCGCCGAGCGTGCGCGCGTCGGTCTTCTGCATGAACTGGCGCTTGTCGTCGTCCATCAGCTCGGTGCGGCCTTCGTAGACCACGCCGGCCAGGTCGGTGACGAACACGTTCTCGCGCTTCAGGCCCACCTTGAGCAGCAGGTTCAGGCAGGCCAGCGCCGCGGCGCCCGCGCCCGAGGCCACCAGCTTGACCTCTTCGATCTTCTTGCCCGCCACCTTCAGGCCGTTGACCATGGCCGCCGCCACGGTGATGGCCGTGCCGTGCTGGTCGTCGTGGAAGACCGGGATCTTCATGCGCTTGCGCAGCTCGCGCTCGACGTAGAAGCAGTCGGGCGCCTTGATGTCTTCCAGGTTGACCGCGCCAAAGGTGGGCTCCAGCGAGGCGATGATGTCCACCAGCTTGGCCGGGTCCTTCTCGTCGATCTCGATGTCGAACACGTCGACGCCCGCGAATTTCTTGAAGAGGACGCCCTTGCCTTCCATCACCGGCTTGGAAGCCAGCGGGCCGATGTCGCCCAGGCCCAGCACGGCTGTGCCGTTGCTGATGACGGCCACGAGGTTGCCCCGGGAGGTGTACTTGAATGCGTTGGCCGGGTCTTTGACGATCTCCTCGCAGGGAGCCGCCACGCCGGGCGAGTAGGCCAGCGACAGGTCGCGCTGGTTGACCATCTGCTTCGTCGCCGCGATGGCGATCTTGCCGGGAACGGGAAACTCGTGGTACTCGAGGGCGGCACGGCGCAGTTCTGCGCGTTTGTCTTCGGGCGTGGGAGTCGATGAGGTCGAGGGGGTCGAATCTGACATGTGCCGTAGCTCCTGGTGGCGCTTCTTCTGGGGGCGCCGATTGTAGACCTCGCGCATGACGCCCTAGGCCGCATGGCCAGGGGCTCCCATGACCAATAGCACGGGTGTTTCTTCAGATCGCTGTGGCAATATGCACAGTTCGGACAAAACCTGAAAAAACCTGACGAGGAGCGACCATGGCCCTGATGGATTTCATCAAGAAGCAGTTCATCGACATCATCCAGTGGACCGAGACCGGCGACGGCACGCTGGCCTGGCGCTTCCCGATGGCGGAGATGGAAATCCAGAACGGCGCCTCGCTCACCGTTCGCGAGTCGCAGGTTGCCGTCTTCGTCAACGAGGGCAAGGTGGCCGACGTGTTCGGCCCCGGCATGTACAAGCTCACGACGCAGACGCTGCCCGTGCTCACGTACCTGAAGAACTGGGACAAGCTCTTCGAGTCGCCCTTCAAGAGCGACGTCTACTTCTTCAGCACCCGCCAGCAGGTCGACCAGAAGTGGGGCACGCCCCAGCCGATCACCATCCGCGACAAGGACTTCGGCGCCGTGCGCCTGCGCGCTTTCGGCAACTACTCGTTCCGCATCGGCGACGCCAAGGCCTTCCACACCGAGATCTCCGGCACGCGCGACACCTACACCGTGGCCGACCTCGACGGCCAGCTGCGCGGCCTGGTGCTGCAGAACATCAGCAATGCCATCGCCTCAAGCGGCGTGCCCTTCCTCGACCTCGCGGCCAACCAGATCCAGTTCGCGCAGGCGCTCGCCGCCCAGCTGGTGCCCGAGTTCGAGAAGATCGGCATCAAGCTCGAGAACATCACCGTCCAGAACGTCTCGCTGCCCGAAGAGCTCCAGAAGATCCTCGACCAGAAGATCGGCATGGGCATGGTCGGCAACGACATGGGCAAGTTCATGCAGTACCAGACGGCGCAGGCCATTCCCAAGTTCGCCGAGGGCGCTGCCGGCGGCGGTGGCGTCGCCGGCGACGCGATGGGCCTGGGCGCCGGCGTGGCGCTCGGCCAGGTGCTGGCGCAGAACCTCGCACAGGGCCTGAGCCCCAACGCGGCGGCAGCCGCGGCAGCCCAGCAGCAGCAACCGGCGGTGGCCGTGGTGAGCGCCGCCGACGTGATGACGACGCTGGAAAAACTCGGCGAGCTGAAGACGAAGGGCATCCTGACCCAGGAAGAGTTCGACGCCAAGAAGGCCGAACTGCTGAAAAAACTGGTCTGACGCGGCGCCATGTTCCGCATAGCGCCTGGCGCCCCTTCGACGGGCGTCGGAAGCCTCGTTGGCTTGAAAGACTCGTGGCCGTCCGTGCCATGGCCGATGAGACGCCATGGCTGAGGAAACCGGTAACCAACGCTACTACCGAGCGCCCTGCCCCGGGTGCGGCGCGCCGGTCGAATTCCGCTCGGCGCAATCGACGCACGCGGTCTGCCCCTACTGCCAGAGCACCGTCGTGCGCCAGGGCGACACGCTCGCGCGCACCGGCAAGATGGCGGAGTTGTTCGACGACTTCAGCCCGCTGCAGCTGTTCGCCGCCGGCCGTATCCAGGACAAGCCCTTCACGCTGATCGGCCGGCTGCAGTACACCTACCCCGGCGGGCGCTGGACCGAATGGATCGCGGCGCTCGACGGCGACCGCACCGGCATCCTCAGCGAGGACAACGGCGCCTACGTCTTCGCGCTGCCCTTCGATCTGCAGCGCACCGCGCCGCCGCCGGTCGACCTGCGCGTGGGCGCCATCAGCGCCTTCGCGGGCCAGAGCTACACCGTCACCTCGAACGAGCAGGTGGCGCTGACCTCGGCGCAGGGCGAACTGCCGCACCTGCCCGAACTCGGCCGACCGTTCGCGATGGTCGAGCTGCGCAACGACCGCGGGCTGGTGCTCAGCATCGACTACGGCACGGCCAGGCCCAGCGCCTACCTCGGCCGCTCGGTGCAGCTCGAGGACCTGCAGCTCACCGGCCTGCGCGCCGAATCCGCCAAGGACGAAAAGGGCCGCAGCTTCAACTGCCCCAACTGCGGCTCGCCCGTCACCGTCAACCTGGCCGACAGCAAGAGCATCACCTGCGGCTCGTGCAACAGCATCATCGACCTGTCGCAGGGCATCGGCGGCGAGCTCAAGCACGCCACGCAGGACGAGCCGGTGCGCCCGCTCATCGCGTTGGGCAGCATGGGCCAGCTGCAGGGCGCGCAGTGGCAGGTGGTGGGCTTCCAGCACCGCATGGGCAGCGAGCCCGGCGACGACGAGCACTTCGGCTGGGACGAGTACCTGCTCTACAACAAGAAGCGGGGCTTCAGCTTCCTGGTGGACGCCGAGGACGGCTGGAGCATGGTCAAGCCGACCACCGGCGCTCCGGTGATGGCCGAGAACGGCAGCAGCGCCACCTACCTCGGCAAGCGCTACCAGCAGCAGTACGCCTACAACGCCGAGACCACCTACGTGGCGGGCGAGTTCTACTGGCAGGTCGAGCGCGGCCAGAAGACCTTCAACCGCGACTTCGCCAACGGCGGCGCGCTGCTGTCGATGGAGCGCTCGACCAATGAGCTGACGTGGTCCTCGGGCAGCAAGATCGACAGCGGCGCGGTCGCCACTGCCTTCAAGCTCGACGCGCGCAAGGACATGTTCAAGCGGGCCGACGCGCTGCCCGTGAGCGCCGCCTCGGGACTGGGCTGCGGCACCATCATCCTCATCATCGTCGTGATCATCATCCTGCTGATCATCCTGAGCACCTGCTCCAGCAGCGGCGGCTCGGGCTACCGCAGCTCGGGCGGCTCCTACGGCGGCTATTCGAGTGGCGGCGGCCACAAATGACGGCGAAGATGCACGCGATGTCTCTCATCATTACTACGACTGGAGGTCCCCATGGGATTTGAATGGCTGAAACCGGGCGTGGTCCTCGGATCGCTCGTGTACGCGCTGATCGGCGTCGTGATCTTCTGGCTGTGCTTCCTGATCATCGACAAGATCACGCCCTACGACCTGTGGGGCGAGATCGTCGAGAAGCAGAACGTGGCGCTCGGGCTGGTGGTTGCCGCGATGAGCCTCGGCATCAGCATCATCGTCGCAGCAGCAATCCATTGAACGACGCGGCCCTGCCCGCGCGCACCCCGGACGCGCGGGGGCCGCAGCCCGTGGAGATCGCGCTGCTCGCCAGCGTGTTCGTGGTCGCCGCCTGCGGGCTGGTCTACGAGCTCACCGCGGCCGCGCTCAGCTCCTACCTGCTGGGCGACTCGGTGCTGCAGTTCAGCACCATCATCGGCACCTACCTGTTCGCGATGGGCGTGGGCTCGTGGCTCTCGCGCTACTTCGAGCGACAGCTGCCGGCGCACTTCCTGCGCATCGAACTGCTGGTGGCGCTGATCGGCGGCGCGCTGCCGGCGATCCTGTTCCTGGCCAATGCCTACGTGCCCGGCGCCTTCAGGCTGCTGCTGTACGGCCTGGTGATGGTGGTGGGCACGCTGGTGGGGCTCGAGATCCCGCTGGTGATGCGCATCCTCAAGCGCAACATCGTGCTCAAGAACCTGGTGTCGCAGGTTCTCACCTTCGACTACCTCGGTGCGCTGGCGGTGTCGGTGGCCTTTCCGCTCATCCTGGTGCCGCAGCTCGGAATGATCCGCACCGGCCTGCTGTTCGGCTTCATGAACGCGGCGGTGGCGGTGTGGGCGCTGTGGCTCTTCCGCCATGAACTGCGCCGAGTGGGCGCGCACGCCGTCGCCTGCTTTCTCGCGCTGGCCGCGCTGGTGGGCGCATTCGCCGGGGCCAACCACATCACCACGCTGGCCGAGGACAAGTTCTACCAGGACCGCATCGTCTTCAGCGCCACCTCGCCCTACCAGCGCATCGTGGTCACGCGCGGGCTGCTGGGGCACCGGCTGTTCCTCAACGGCAACCTGCAGTTCGCCGAGCGCGACGAATACCGCTACCACGAGGCGCTGGTGCATCCGGTGATGGCCGCCCAGGGCGCACCGAAGAAGGTGGCGGTGCTCGGCGGCGGCGACGGCATGGCGGTGCGCGAGATCCTCAAGTACCCGTCGGTCGAGTCGGTCACGCTGGTGGAGCTCGATCCGAACATGACCAAGCTCTTCACCGAGCACGAGACGCTGGCCGCGCTCAACGGGCATTCGCTGTCTTCGCCGAAGGTGAAGATCGTCAACACCGATGCCTTCCAGTGGCTGCAGCAGCCGGGCGACATGTTCGACGTGATCGTGGTGGACTTTCCCGATCCCACGAACTTCGCCATCGGCAAGCTCTACACCAACAGCTTCTACGCGCTGCTCGAGAAGCGCCTGTCGGCCAGCGGTTACGCGGTGATCCAGACCACTTCGCCGCTGGTGGCGCGCAAGAGCTACTGGACCGTGGCGACCACCATCGAATCGGTGGGCCTGCGCGCCACGCCGTACCACGCGCATGTGCCCAGCTTCGGCGAATGGGGCTACATCATCGCCAGCCGCAGGCCCTACCGCCTGCCCGATGCGCTGCCGCCAGGTCTGCGCTTTCTCTCGCCGACCACCCTGCCGCTGATGTTCGACTTTCCGCTCGACATGGCGCGTGTGCCGGCGGAAGTGAACCGGCTGTCGAACCAGATCCTGGTCACCACTTACGAGCAAGAGTGGGGCAAGGTCATGGCTCACTAGCCCCGTCATGCAAAGGCGCGAATTCCTCGGCGTGGCGGCGGGCGCGGCGGGTGCTCTGGCGCTCGCAGGCTGCGAGGCGCCTCCGCCGCCCATCGAAGGGGGCTTCACCGGCATCGACGTCACGCGCGGCCATGCGATGCGGGATGGCTCCCTGAAGAGCGCCGCGCCTGCCGCGGTGAAGCGCACGCGCGTGGTCATCGCCGGCGGCGGCGTGGCGGGCCTTGCGGCGGCCCGCGCGCTGCGGCTTTCGGGCATCGACGACTTCGCGCTGCTCGAGCTGGAAGACACCGCCGGCGGCAACGCGCGCGGCGGCATCGTCAACGGCATCGCCTGCCCGCTGGGTGCGCATTACCTGCCCGTGCCCGGAGACGACGCGCGCGAGGTGCAGGATCTGCTGGAGGAGCTCGGCCTGCGCCGCCGCGTGGCGGGCCGCTGGGAATACGACGAGGTCACGCTCTGCCACAGTCCGCAGGAGCGCCTGTTCCTTCACGGCGAGTGGCAGGACGGCCTGCTGCCCATGCACGGCGTGAACGACGCGACGCTCGCGCAGTACCGCAAGTTCGCCCAACGCATCGACGCGCTGCAGCATGCCGCGCACTTCGCGATTCCGACGCTCAAGGTCGGCATCACGCCCGAGCTGCTGGCGCTCGATGCCATCAGCTTCCAGAGCTGGCTCGACAGCGAAGGCTTCAGCGATGCGCAGCTGCGCTGGTACCTCGACTACTGCTGCCGCGACGACTACGGCGCCGGCATCGGGCAGGTGTCGGCCTGGGCCGGCATCCATTACTTCGCGAGCCGGCACGGCTTCCATGCGCCCGGCGATCCGACGGGCAGCGTCAACGATTCGAGCCCCGAGCGCGACGGCATCCTGACCTGGCCCGAGGGCAACGGCTGGCTCACGAAGCAGCTCGCCAGGCCGCTCGGCGAGCGGCTGCGCACTGGCAGCGTCGTCACGCGCATCGCCGAAGTGCGCGACGGCGTCGAGGTCGATGCGTGGGATGCCGCATCGAAATCCATGGTGCGTTGGCAGGCCGAACACTGCATCGTCGCGCTGCCCGTGTTCATCGCCGCACGCGTGGTCGAGAACCCGCCCGAGGTGCTGAAGAACGCCGCCGCGCACGTGCGCTACGCCCCCTGGCTGGTGGCCAACATCCACCTGCGCGGCCCGCTGGCCGACCGGCCCGGCGCCGCGCCGAGCTGGGACAACGTGATCTACGGCACCAGGGGCCTGGGCTACGTGGACGCGCGCCACCAGGCGCTGGACCCCACGCCGCGCGGCACCGTGCTGAGCTGGTACCGCCCGCTGGGCCCGAGTGGCTACGACGCCGACGACGGCCGCAAACTGCTGCTGGAGCGCCCCTGGACCGGGTGGCGCGACGACCTGCTCGCCGAACTGTCGGTGCCGCACCCCGACCTGCCTTCGCTGGTTTCGCGCGTCGAGATCACCCGCTACGGGCACGCCATGTCCATCCCCAGGCCCGGCCTGCTGGCGCAGATAGGCCCGCAGCGCAGCGCACCCGACGCCGGGCATCGCGGCAGCGTGGTGGCGGGCCGGCTGTCGTTCGCGCACGCGGACTGGTCGGGCTATTCGATCTTCGAAGAGGCGTTCACGCGGGGGCACGTTGCCGGAACGGACGCGGCCGCGGCATGAAGACGCTGGTGCTCGGCGGCTACGGCAACTTCGGCGCGCGCATCTGCCGCGCGCTGGCCGGCAGCCCCGGCATCGAGTTGATCGTGGCGGGGCGCGATGCGCAGTGCGCGTCGGCCTTCGCGTCCTCGCTGGGTGGCGCCGCGAGCGGCGTGCGCATCGACGTGCAGGCGGCCGATCTCGCCGGCACCCTGCGCGGCCTCGGCGTGGAACTGGTGATCCACACCGCCGGGCCCTTCCAGAACCAGGACTACTGCGTGCCACAGGCCGTCGCTGCCGCGGGCGCGCACTACATCGACCTGGCCGACGGACGCCGCTTCGTGTGCGACTTTCCTGCCGCTTTGGACGCCGACTTCCGCACCGCCGGCCGCACCGCGGTGAGCGGCGCCAGCACCGTGCCCGCACTGTCGTCCGCCGTGGTCGAC
The DNA here is from genome assembly GCF_048305045.1 of Variovorax sp. 278MFTsu5.1. Taxonomy (NCBI): domain Bacteria; kingdom Pseudomonadati; phylum Pseudomonadota; class Betaproteobacteria; order Burkholderiales; family Comamonadaceae; genus Variovorax; species Variovorax sp. 278MFTsu5.1. Next base: position 6,811,672 of record NZ_CP157622.1, on the reverse strand, counting down.
CATCTCGCGGACGGCTGGCAGGGTATCCGGAGCATCGACATCTGCATCGCTCCCGCGCAGGGTGCACCGCGCGGCGAGGCCACGCTGGCCGGCGTGCTCGCGTACTGCGGCGAGCCGATCCGCGTCTGGCAAGGCGGCCGTTGGGTCGAGCTGCCCGGCTGGGCCGATCCGGTGAAGGTCGAGTTCGCGAGGATGAAGCCGCGTCGGGGTGCACTTTGCGACATTCCCGACCTGGAACTCTTTCCGTCACTCTACGAAGGCGTGCAGTCGGTGATGTTCCGCGCCGCGCTCGAAGTCGGGCTGACGCAGCGCGCCTTTGCCTTCCTGGCGTTCATGCGTCGCGCGGGCCTGCTGCCGGCGCCGCAGAAGCTCGCGCCGCTGCTGCATGCCACCGGCGGCGTTTTCGATGCGCTGGGCACGGCGCTGGGGGGCATGGCCGTGCGCGTGGAAGGCACCGATGCGCAGGGCCGGCCGGCGCGGCGCGCGTGGCACATCGCGGCCGACGACAACCATGGCCCGGAGATCCCCTGTATGGCCGCCATCCTGCTGGCGCGTCGGCTCGCGAATGGCGATCCGACGCTGCCAGTGGGTGCGCATGCCTGCACGGGGTTGCTCGGCCTGTCCGAATTCGGGCCAGAGTTCGCACGCTGGGGCATGGTGACCGACGTGGTCGACGAAGAAAGAAGCGAAAGCCCCGTCACCAGATGAACCGTTCTGCCGACGAGACCGACAGCCTGCTGCGCTACAGCCTTGTCGCCGTGTGGCTGCTCACCGCCGTGGCCAGCCTCTTCGAACTGAATGGCCAGAGTCGTGCGGTACTGGCCGCTGCGGGTATCGCGTCGCCGCAATGGCTGGTGCAGGGGTTGATCGCCGGCGGCGCGCTGGCCGATCTCGCGGTCGGCATCGCGCTGTGGCGATGGCCCGGCCGCGCCAGCTATGCGGCGGCGCTGGGCCTGATGCTCGTCATGACCCTGGTGGCGACCGTGCTGCAGCCGGGCCTGTGGCTGCATCCGCTCGGCCCGCTGCTCAAGAACATCCCCATTGCCGCCCTGCTCTGGCACCTGTACCGGCGCGCCGCACTATGACATGAACACCTACCTCGTCCTCAAGTGGCTGCACATCGTCTCCAGCGTGCTGATGGTCGGCACGGGGCTGGGCTCGGCCTTCTACATGTTCTTCGCCAACCGCAGCGGCATCGTGCCCGCGCAGGCGGTGGTCAGCCGGCTGGTGGTGCGCGCCGACTGGTGGTTCACCACGCCCACCGTCATCCTCCAGCCGGCCACCGGCTTCGCGCTGGCGCACATGGCGGGCTGGCCGTTGTCCACGCCGTGGCTCGCGGTCTCGCTGGCGCTGTTCGTCTTCGCGGGGGCCTGCTGGCTGCCGGTGGTGTGGCTGCAGATCCGCATGGCGGCGATCGCGGCGCAGGCGCATCGCGATGCGGCGCCGCTGCCGCCGCTCTATGCGCGCTACCAGCGCTGGTGGGAGTTGCTGGGCTACCCGGCCTTCGCGGCCATGGTGGTCGTGTTCTACCTGATGGTGAACAAGCCCCAGTTATGAATCGTTGAATGCGGCCCGGCGCGGGCCTGTGCGGTTTTCACCAAGACTTCACACACAGCGCGATTGCTTCACAGATGGCTCGCAGACTCGCGGGCGCCAACAAAAACACAGTGGGAGCCTCCATGCTTCAAGTCGCCAACAGAAAACTCGCGTCGATCAGCGACGTGTTCTTCACCGGGCTGGGCCGCGCGCTCGGCTTCCTGCGTCCGCTGGCCCGCGGACTCATCGGTTCCTGGCGACCACCGGGCTGGCTGCGCATCCTGGGCGCCTTCCTTCTTCTCGGGCTGCAGTGGCTGCAGCAGCGGCTTGCATGGCTGGTGCTGCTCGTGCTGCTTGCACTGGCCGGCTGGGTTGCCCATCCTCATGTCATGAAGTGGTGGCACGGCCTCACGCCCGACCGCGTCGAGCCCGTGGTCGCCACCGCGAAGTCCGACTCGCCGCAGCGCACGCAGATCGAGCTCGACAGGGGGCCCAACCCCTTCGTCATCAATTTCTCGACCTCCGTCGCGCCCATTGCGCGCATCGGCCAGGAAGCCACCGGCGTCACCATGGAGCCCGCCATCGCCGGCCGCTGGACCTGGACGAAGCAGAACCGCCTCGAATTCCTGCCCGCGCAGGATTGGCCCATCGGCCAGCCGTACAAGGTGCAGATCGCCGACAGCGCCCTCGCGCCGCACATCGAACTGGCGCAGCGCAAGTACGAGTTCACTTCTCCCGAGTTCACCGCGCAGTTCATCGGCGCCGAGTTCTACCAGGACCCGGTCCAGGCCAACGTGCGCCGAGCGCTCTTCCAGGTGCGCTTCTCTCACCCCGTCAACACGGCGGAGTTCGAGAAGCGCCTGGTGCTGACCTACGACCAGCCCTGCAGCAGCTCCTTCTTCAGCGTGGGCAAGTGCGCGAGCGAGAAGTTCACCGTCAGCTACGACAAGCTGCGCCTCATCGCCACGCTGCAGTCGGAGCCGCTGCCGATTCCAGAGAAGAACCGGCCCGCGATCCTCAGCCTCACGTCCGGCGCGGTCGCCCAGAAGGGCGGGCCGGCATTGCGCAACGACCTGTCTCGCGCGGTCGACATCCCCGGCCTCTACAGCCTTTCCATCTCCGGCATCGAGCCCACCATCGTCACCGGCGAGAACGGCGAGCCCGAGCACGTGATGCAGGTCAGCGCGTCCATGCCGGTGCACGAGCGCGAAATGGCGCGCGTAGTGCAGGCCTGGCTGCTGCCCGTGACGGAAGAAGCCAAGGGCGACCCCGACGACAAGTTCGACTGGTCCACGGACCCGGCCAAGATCACCGACGCCGTGCTGCGACGCGCGAAGAAGCTCAACCTGCAGCCCATCGCCAGCGAGCGCGAGGTGACCGAGATGGTCAGCTTCCGCATGCCGCAGGCCGAGGGCGGCCGCTACCTGCTGGTGCGCGTGGCCAAGGGCCTGAAAACGCCCGGCGGCTACCAGCTGGGCGCCGCGTTCCAGGACGTGCGCCTGCTCAAGACCTTCGCGCCCGAGCTCAGCATCATGAGCCAGGGCTCGCTGCTCGCGCTCTCTGGCGAACGCAAGCTGCCGATCCTGGTGCGCGACCTGCCCGGCATCCGCCTGGAAATCGGCCGCCTGCTGCCGCAGCAGCTGCAGCACCTGGTGACGCAGACCAGCGGCGACTTCGCGCATCCGCAGTTCTACGGCGGCCTGCAGTCGGACAACCTCGTCGACCGCTTCCAGAAGGAGATTCCGCTGAGCATTCCCGCCGGCAAGGCGCACTACGAGACCGTCGACTTCGCCGAGTACCTGCGCAGCGACGCGACCGACCGTCGCGGCGTGTTCCTGCTCAAGGTGCAAGGCTACGACCCGAAGGCGAAGAAGAAGCCCGAGGGCGAGACTCGACCCGAGGAAGCACAGCAGCAGGAAGAGCAGTCTTCCGAAGAGGAAGGCGGTGGCGACAACGGCGAAGGCGGCAGCTCCGAGCAGCAGATCGACCAGCGCCTGGTGCTGGTCACCGACCTGGGCATCGTCGCCAAGAAGTCACTCGACGGCACGCGCGACGTGTTCGTGCAGAGCATCGCCAGCGGCCAGCCGGTGGCGGGCGCGCTGGTGGAGGTGTGGGGCCGCAACGGGATGATCGTCGCGTCGCAGTCCACCGACGCCACCGGCGCGGCCAAGCTGCCCAACCTGGCCGGCTACCAGCGCGAGAAGGCGCCCGTGGTGCTGGTGGTGCGCAAGGACGGCGACCTGAGCTTCCTGCCCTTCAACCGCAGCGACCGCACGCTGGACATCTCGCGCTTCGACGTCGGCGGCCTGCGCGCGGCCGGCGTACCGAACCAGATGACGGCGTATGTCTTCAGCGACCGCGGCATCTACCGCCCCGGAGACACCATGCACATCGCGATGATGGTGAAGGCCGGCAACTGGGGAACCTCGCTGCGCGACCTGCCGCTGGAGGCCGAGATCATCGACGCACGCGGCCTCAGCGTGCGGCGCGAGAAGCTCAGGCTCGGCCCCGGCGGCGCGGCCGAGATCGCCCACACCACGCAGGACACCTCGCCCACCGGCAACTACGCCGTCAACCTCTACCTGCCGCGGCAGTCGTCGCCGGGCGCGCCCGAGGTGGAGAGCCTGCTGATCGGCAGCACGACGGTGAAGGTGCAGGAGTTCCTGCCCGACCGAACCAAGGTCACGGCGAAGCTCAGCAGCGAAGTCGCCGAAGGCTGGGTGAGCCCCAAGGACCTGAAGGCGCAGATCGACGTGCAGAACCTCTTCGGCACGCCCGCGCCCGACCGCAAGGTGGAAGGCACGCTCACGCTGAGCCCCGGCTTCCCGGTATTCCGCGCCTTCACCGACTACGCCTTCTTCGACCCGCAGCGCGCCACCGAGAAGCAGGTGGACGACCTGGGCAGCGTGCAGACCAGCGCAGACGGCAAGGCCGAGTTCGACCTGCGCCTGTCGCGCTTCGACGCCGCCACCTACCAGGTGCACGTGCTCGCCAAGGCCTTCGAGCCCGAGGGTGGACGCAGCGTGTCGGCTGAGGCGCAGACGCTGGTGAGCGACCTGCCCTACCTCGTCGGCGTGAAGGTCGACGGCGACACCAGCTACGTGAGCAAGGGCGCCACGCGCAACGCCACCGTGATCGCCATCGACCCGCGAGCGAAGAGGACGGCCGTGACCGACCTGAAGATCGAGCGCGTGGAGCGCAAGGTGCTGTCGGTGCTCATCAAGCAGGACAACGGCCTGTACCGCTACGAGTCGCGCCGCAAGGAGATCGTGCTCGACGAGAAGCCCTTCGCCATCGCGGCCGCGGGCAACAACGTGATGCTGGACACCGCCGCGCCCGGCAACTTCGCCTACGTGGTGCGCAACGCGCAGGGGCTTGAGCTCAACCGCGTGGAATACAGCGTGGCCGGCAACGCCAACGTGTCGCGCTCGCTCGACCGCAACGCCGAGCTGCAGCTCACGCTCGATCGCAAGGACTACGAGCCGGGCCAGGAGATCTCGGTGAGCATTCGCGCGCCGTACGTGGGCGCGGGCCTCATCACCATCGAGCGCGACAAGGTCTACGCCCATGCGTGGTTCAAGACCGACAAGACCGCCTCGGTGCAGAAGATCACCGTGCCCAAGGACTTCGAGGGCACCGGCTACATCAACGTGCACTTCGTGCGCGACCCGGCCTCCGACGAGGTCTACATGAGCCCGCTGTCGTACGGCGTGGTGCCCTTCGCCACCGCGCTGACCAGGCGCACCGCCAACCTGCAGCTCACCAGCAGCGAGCTGGTGAAGCCGGGGCAGACCGTGAAGATGAAGCTCACCAGCGACAAGCCCACGCGCGCCGTGGTGTTCGCGGTGGACGAGGGCATCCTGCAGGTGGCGCGCTACAAGACGCCCGACCCGCTGAAGCACTTCTTCCAGAAGCGTGCGCTCGAAGTGGGCACGCTGCAGACGCTCGACCTGATCCTGCCGGAGTTCAAGAAGCTCATGCAAGGGGCCGCGCCCGGCGGCGACGGCGAAGGCGAGCTCGGCAAGCACCTGAACCCGTTCAAGCGCAAGCGCGACAAGCCGGTGGCCTACTGGTCGGGCCTGGTCGACGTGAACGGCAGCCGCGAGTTCAGCTACACCGTGCCCGAGAGCTTCAACGGCAGCCTGCGCGTGATGGCCGTGGCGGTGAACGACGAGACCACTGCCGCCAAGAGCACCCGCACCGTGGTGCGCGGCGACATGGTGATATTGCCCAACGCGCCGCTCGCAATGGCGCCCGGCGACACCGTCGAGGTGGGCGTGGGCCTGGCCAACAACATCGTCGGCTCGGGCAAGGAGGCGCCCATCGCGCTCACCCTCACCGCCTCGGGTGGGCTCGAAGTGGTGGGCGACGCCACGCAGACGCTCAAGGTCAACGAGCGCGGCGAAGCCAGCACCAAGTTCAACGTGCGCGCCAAGCCGGGCGAGCAGGCGGTGCTGGGTTCCTCGGCACTGGTGTTCACATCGACGCACAAGAACTACAGCGCGCGGCTTTCCACCGAGGTGAGCGTGCGGCCCGCGTCGCCCTTCGTCACGCTGGTGCAGGCCGGCAGCTTCCAGCGCGCGGGAGAACTCTCGAGCCAGGCCGACCTGTACCCGAACTTCCGCCAGAGCGACGTGGCCGTGTCGGCCGCGCCCTGGGCCTTCGCGACCGGGCTGATGCAGTACCTGGAGGCCTATCCGCACGGCTGCACCGAGCAGATCACCAGCCAGACCTTCCCGGCGGTGCTGCTTTCGGGCCGACCCGAGCTCGTGAAGGAAATGTCGCGCGGCCGTACCGTCGAACAGGGCCCGCTGCCCGAGGCGCGCAAGACCTTCGAGCGCTACCTGGTGCAGCTGCGCGCACGGCAGACGGCCGACGGCGGTTTCTCGCTGTGGCCCGGCGCCGGCACCGACCCCTTCGCGACGCTCTACGCGGTGCAGCTGCTCGTCGAGGCCAAGGACCACAAGCTGCCTGTGCCGCAGGACCTGTTGCAGAAGGCCAATACCTACCTGCAGGGCTGGCTCGGCAGCGGCGACAACACGCTCGACGGCTGGCGCCAGCGCACGCAGGCCGCCTACCTGCTGACGCGCCAGGGCATCGTCGCGCCGGCCGCGCTCGCCAACCTGCGCGAGGCCCGCCGCAACCAGATGTCGCGGCAGGGCGTGGGCTGGGGCGACGACCTCGGCGCCGTGTACCTCGCCGCGAGCTACCAGCTCGTGAAGCAGGAGCAGGTGGCCAACGAGCTGCTCGACCCGGTGTGGTCCGATCTGCTCGCGCGCACCGAGAAGAAGCAGCGCCGCAACGCCTGGGGCGCCTACTACGACCCGCTGGTGCACGACAGCATGACGCTGCACCTGGTGGGCCGCCACTTCCCCTCGCGCCTGAAGACGCTGAAGCCCGCGGTGTGGGAGGGCATGGCCCAGATGGTGCGGGAGGGTTGGTACAACAGCCTGTCGTCGGCGTCGATGCTGCTGGCGGTCGACTCCTACTTCGAGGCCGTGGGGCAGAACGTGGAAGGCAAGCTCTCGGCAAGCACCGTCAATGCCCAGGGCCAGGCGGCGGCGCTCGCGTTGGGTGCGGTGAACCCGATCACGCGCGCCTCGGTGCCGGCCGGCACCGCGAAGCTGAAGCTGTCGAACGACAGCGACTTCAACCTCTACTACAGCTGGGCCGAGCAGGGCTTCGAGCGCAACCTGCCCGCCACGCCGGTGAACAAGGGCCTGGAGATCTTCCACGAGGTGCTCGACGCCAAGGGCAATCCCGTCACCAAGGCCAAGCTCGGCGAGGAGGTCACGGTGCGGGTGCGCGTACGCAGCCTGGAGCGCGCGCAGATCAACGACGTCGCGCTGGTCGACGTGCTGCCCGGCGGCCTGGAGCCTGTGCTGCAAGCAGTGGGCGACGACGACGATGCCAACGCCGACGCACCGATCTGGAAGAAGCGCCTGGGCGGCGGCGGATCGTGGAAGGTGCAGTACGCCGATATCCGCGAAGACCGCGTCGTGTTCTATGGCGGCGTCGGCAAGGACCTGCTCGAGGTGACCTACAAGGCCCGCGCCACCAACGTGGGCGACTACGTGGTGCCGGCGGCGTACGGCGAGGCGATGTACGACCGTCGCGTGTTCTCGCGCTCGGCGGGTGCGCGCTTCCAGGTGGTGGCGAATTGATCATGACGCCCCCTGCCTTGTCCCCTCTCCCGCTTGCGGGAGAGGGCTAGGGTGAGGGTGCGGCGCTTCACATGACCCCCGCGCTCGATCCGTCGCCGATGCCCTCACCCCAGCCCTCTCCCAGGGGGAGAGGGAGGAAGAGAGCAGTCATCGCTTTCGCAGCCGTAGTCTTCCTGCTCGCGCTGCTGCGCCTGTGGCCCCACGCCCCGCTGAGCGAAACCGTCGGCAGCTCGCGCGCCGTCTACGCGCAAGGCGGCGAGCTGATGCGCCTCACGCTCGCCGCCGACGAGCAATACCGGCTCTGGGTGCCGCTTGATCGCATCTCGCCCACGCTGGTCGATGCGGTGCTGCTGTACGAAGACCGCCGCTTCTACGCGCACCCCGGCGTCAACCCGGCCGCGCTGGTGCGCAGCGCATGGCGCATCGCCAGCGGCGAGCGCAGGCAGGGTGGCTCCACGCTCACCATGCAGCTCGCGCGCCGCGTGTACGGCATCGACAGCCGCACGCCCACCGGCAAGGTCGCGCAGATCTTCGCGGCGCTGTGGCTGGAGGCCCGCTTCAGCAAGCATGACATCCTGGAGGCGTATCTCAACACCGCGCCCTACGGCGGCAACATCGAGGGCGTGCAGGCCGCGAGCCTCATCTACTTCCGCAAGGATGCCGCGAAGCTCAGCCTTCCAGAGGCGCTGACGCTCGCGGTGATTCCGCAGAACCCCGTCAAGCGCATCGCCGAGCGCGGGCGCAATGCGGAGCTGCAGGCTGCGCGCGAGCGCCTCTCCGCGCTGTGGGCGGAGCGCGATCCCGCGGCGAAGCAGCATGCGCCCGACGCGCAGCTCGCGCTGTCGGCCCAGTCGCGCGGCAGCCTGCCCTTTCTCGCGCCTCACGCCACCGACATGCTGCTCGCGCAGGAGCGCGGCGTGCAGGAGGTGCGCACCACCATCGACCTGCGCATGCAGGCCACGCTCGAGCGCGTGATGGCGCAGTACCTGCGCGCGCATGCCGACGTGGGCATGAACAACGCGAGCGCGCTGCTGCTCGACGCGTCGACGATGCAGGTGCGCGCGATGATCGGCTCGGCCGACTTCCGCAACGACGCCATCTCCGGCCAGGTCAACGGCGTGCTGGCCAAGCGCTCGCCGGGCTCCACGCTCAAGCCCTTCATCTACGCGCTCGCGCTCGACCAGGGGCTGCTGCACCAGAAGACGATGCTGAAGGACGCACCCACCTCCTTCGGCCCCTACACGCCCGAGAACTTCGACCACCGATTCGCCGGACCGCTGCCGGCGCAGGAGGCGCTGATCCGCAGCCGCAACGTGCCCGCGGTGGCCGTGGCCGCGAAGCTCTCGAAGCCCGGCCTCTACGACTTCATGCGGCTGGCGGGCGTGCAGAAGCTGCAGAGCGAACAGCACTACGGCCTCGCGCTGGTGCTCGGCGGCGGCGAGGTCACGCCCGAGGAGCTGGCCGGCATGTACGCGACGCTGGCCAACGGCGGCATCTCGCAGCCCATCCGCTACACGCAGCCCCAGCCCGGCGAGAAGCCCGTGCAGCCGCTGCGCCTGCTGAGCGAAGAGGCTTCGTTCATCACGCTCGACATGCTGCGCCACACGCCGCGCCCCGACACCACGCTGCCCGCGCGCCCGGCCATCGCATGGAAGACGGGCACCTCCTGGGGCTTTCGCGATGCATGGACGGCCGGCGTGTTCGGCCGCCACGTGCTGGTGGTGTGGGTCGGCAATTTCGACGGCAGCAGCAATCCGGCGCTGGTGGGCGTGGATGCCGCGGCGCCGCTCTTCCTTCGCATGGTCGACGCGCTGCGCGCCGAGCGGCTGGACCCGGGCGAGATGGCATCGCGCCGCCCGCCCGACCTGCGCCAGGTGGAGGTGTGCGCGGCGACTGGCGGCCTGCCCGATGCGCTGTGCCCGGTGCGCACCATGACCTGGTTCATCGCGGGCAAGTCGCCGATCCAGGTCAGCAACCTGCATCGCGCGGTGTGGGTCGACGAGACCACGGGCAAGGTCGTCTGCGGCCCGCAGCCCAACGCGCGGCAGCAGGTGGTGGAGCAATGGGGCAGCGACATGCGCCGGCTGTTCCGGCAGGCCGGGCTGCCGCGTGCGAGTGCGCCCGCGGACGGCTGCGAGAAAACGGACGGTGACGCAACGGAAAGTGCTCCCCTCATCACCTCGCCGCTGCGCGGCGTGCGCCACACGCTGCGCGCGAAGAAGCCCGAGCCGCTGGTGCTGCGCGCCGAGGCCGGGGCCGGCACGCAGGCGATCTACTGGTTCGCGGACGACGCGCTCATCGGCCGCGCCGCGCCGGGTGAAGGCATCACGTGGATGCCCGATCTCGCGTCATCCGGCCGGCGCTACCTGCTGCGCGCGGTCGACGACCAGGGGCGCGCCGAGTCGCGCGAGGTGACGGTCGACATTGCGCCCTGAAGTCGCGCGGGGCATGTCATGGCCGCGTCACTCCTTGCCGGCATGGTCACGCGTTTTCGACTTGGAACCTTTCCCGCTCATGACGCGTTTCGCTCCCCTGTCCTTCGTCGCCCTTGCTGCCGCCCTCGCATGCACCGCAGTCCAGGCGCAGACCGCCTTTCCCGCCACGCTCGCCGGCCACGCGGTGCTGCCAGCGCAGAGCTTCGTCGCGGCGCCCAAGGATGCGCCGGCCGACCTGCAGGTCAGCGGCAAGTTCACCACCGGCAAGCGCGTCGAGGCCGTGGGCTCGGTCGAAGGCCTCTCGGGCGGCCGCGGCACCGGCGTGTCGCTGCCCTTCAAGGGCCAGCCGCTGCAGGGCCACTCCGGCATCAAGAAGATGGACGACGGCAGCTTCTGGATCCTCACCGACAACGGCGCCGGCGCCAAGGCCAACTCGCCCGACTTCATGCTCTACCTGAACCACTACAAGGTGGACTTCAGGAGCGGCAAGTTCAACCGCATCGAGACCGTCTTCCTGCACGACCCCGACAGGAAGGTGCCCTTCCGCATCGTCCACGAAGGCACCAAGCAGCGCTACCTGACCGGCTCGGACTTCGACCCCGAGAGCTTCCAGTTCGCCGGCGGCGCACTGTGGATCGGCGAGGAGTTCGGCCCCTTCCTCATCAAGGCCGACCTCAAGGGCAAGGTGCTCGCCGTGTACGACACGCTGGTCGACGGCAAGGCCGTGCGCTCGCCCGACCATCCGGCCGTGACCACGCCGGGCGCCCCGGGCGGCGCGGTCGACTTCCAGATCAAGCGCTCCAAGGGCTTCGAGGGCATGGCCTCGTCGAAGGACGGCAGCAAGCTGTATGCGCTGCTCGAAGGCCCGGTGTGGAACGCCGAGGCCAAGGACTACGAGAAGGTCGAGGGCAAGGAAGCGCTGCGCGTCTTGGAATTCGACGTCAAGGCTGAACGCTGGACGGGCCGCCACTGGCAGTACGTGCTCGAAGCCAACGGCAACGCCATCGGCGACTTCAACATGATCGACGGCAGCACGGGCCTCATCATCGAGCGCGACAACGGCGAAGGCACCAGCGACAAGGCCTGCCCCGAAGGCCAGAAGCGCACCGACTGCTTCCACGACATCGCCAGGTTCAAGCGCGTCTACAAGGTCGAGCTCAGCGATGCCAACGTGGGCGGCCCGGTGCGCAAGATCGGCTACATCGACCTGCTGAACATCGCCGACCCGAACAAGCTCGCACGCAAGCCCCTGAACGACGGCGTGCTGAAGTTCCCCTTCTTCACCATCGAGAACGTCGACGTGGTCGACGCCACCCACATCGTGGTCGGCAACGACAACAACCTGCCGTTCTCGAGCAGCCGCGAGCCGAACAAGGTGGACGACAACGAGTTGGTGCTGCTGGAGGCGGGGGCGCTGCTGCAGGCGAAGTAAGGCTACGGCTGGAACGCGATGTCCGCGACGATGCGCGCGACCTGCCGTTCCACCAGCCTGTGTTCCGCCGCCAGGGCCCGTACCGACTTGCCCGTGCTGAAGTCGGTGCGTATCCGCTCGTTGCGGATCGCGTCGAAGGCCCGCTTGGCCTTCGGCAGCACGAAGCGCAGGCCAATGCCATCGACGGCGTACTCGTCGCTCAGCGCGCGCAGCTTGTCGAAGCCGATCAGGCTCGCCAGCGGATGGTCCGGCGCCGGATGGGCCGGGATGTAGATCCGCAGGCCGCCGTAGCGCTCGATCAGCCGCAGCGTCGCGGGCAATCCGATCAGGCGCACGAACTCGCGCAGCCGGGGCGGCAGCAGCTCGCTCGCCAGCGCGGTGGCTGCCTGCCGGAAGCCGCTCGAAGCTCGTGACGACGGGGCTGCATCGGTCCTGTTCGACGGAAACGGTGCGCTGCTGACGAATTCCTGGGCGTGCATGGTCGTGTGTTCCTCTGATCCAGATGGGGCGTGTTGTTGTTGTCTGCGTTGTTCCTCAGGCTGCTGTAGCACAGCCTGCCTGCGCCTGATTCGAGCCGCCCCGGTAGTCGCTGCGATGGCCCAGCAGCAGGCTCGGGATGCGCGCGAAGTCCATGGCGCCCGGTCTGATGACCGGCACGACTTCGGGCTCGTAGACGCTCGAGTCGAGCAGCATCACCCGGCGGCCCTTCGCGACGCGCCCCGCCACGGGGCCGGGGCCTTGCTTCCAATGGGGCGTGCCGCCGACAGCCACGCTGTGCACATGGCCGCTGCTGGCCAGCTTGGCCAGGTGCTGCCGCAGCGCACCGTTGCCGGGCTCGGGCCGATAGCCCTCGACGCGCTCCGCCAGCATGCTGTCGAGCTCCTTCGCGGAGGCGGCTTCGTTGGCTTCGAGATGCGCGGCGACGGCGCGCTGAACTTCGCCGGTCAGGTCTCGATCGGGTGTGACGCTCATTCGGTGGCTCCTTCTTCCTTTTCGTTCGTCGGGGTGGTGCCGAAGGTGTCGAGCACCCGGCGGGCGATGCGATCGGTGCTTGCCTTGCCCGCGCCGTACTTGCCGCTGCCGTTCAGGACCTGGCTGATTGCGGCGGCGCTCAGGTGCAGCCGCGCCGCGATCTCGGAGCGTCGGCGGCCGATGCAGGCATCGCGCAGCAGGGCGAACCAGCCTTCCTTCATGTATGAGGGCGGCGCACTGGTCACGAGGCGCTGCCTCCGCGCGGTGCCGGGGGCGTGGCGCCGATGTCGCGCAGCAATGCATAGCGCTTGAGCCCGTCCACCCGCCGCGCTTCCACGCGCACGGCCCGCGGGCATTGCCGCGACCAGGACAGCATGAGCGCACCGGCCTGGCGGCGGCCCTGGGCGAGGTCGTCGTCCTCGCCGGCCAGCAGGGCTGCGGCCTCGTCGGCCGTCAGCGCGCGCCGGATGCGCAGCAGGTTCCACAGGCGCTCGGCGAACGGGTCCGCATCGCGGACTACCGCGTCGGGCGCGGGTTCGGAGGCGGCCGATGCTTCCTGCCCGGCCTCGGTGTGGCGCTGCGCGAGCGCCATCAGCGCCTTGGCGACGAACCATTCGGAAGTCGTGTTTTCCTGCATCACTCGCCCCCTTGCTGGCGCGCCGGGGCACTGGTCCTGGCTTGGTCTCTTCTCACAGTACGTTCCTCCTCGCTCGTGGCACTGCTGCTCGATTTGCCGGTGTCGACGCGCGTGCCCTGGTGTCTTTTCAAACCGGATCGGGTTGTTTCGACCAGCTGCACACACGCCTTTAACCCAAACGGGGTGTCAGTTCATATAAATACCCTGTTTTGTGTCTGTTGACTCGATTATGCACATCATGTGAGTTTTTGCAATCAAGAAAAACATGAAAACGAACTTTTCGAAGTTCTTTAACCTGAAATGGGTTGCAAAAGTACTTTCAGATGTCTAGCATCGGCGCGTTCACACAAACCAGAGTTACCGTGACGCCGCAAATCAACACTCCACCCGACGACACCGAGGTGAAGGCTCGTGTCGGTGAACTGGCCTTGGCGCAGGGCGCGCGCGTGCGCGACCTGCGCAAGCAGAAGGGGCTGACCATCGACGACCTCGCGCAGCGCAGCGGGCTCCACTTCAATACCGTGGGCCGCATCGAGCGGGGCGTCAGCGATGCCAGCCTCGAGCAGCTGTATGTGATGGCCATCGCGCTCGGGGTCGATCCCGCCGAGCTCAACCCGTTTCAGTCGGTCCATCCGCCGAGCCAGCTGTCGACCGGGCTGGACGACGAGGCCTTCGTGCTGGTCGACCTGCTCGACGTTCGTGTGAGCGCCGGCAACGGCGCCGTCAACGGGTCGCAGGACCACATGGGTCGTTTCGCGTTCAGCCGTTCGTGGATGGCGCGCAAGGGCGTGAAGCCGGCGCATGCGCGCATCGTCCATGCGCGCGGCGACTCGATGGCCGACAAGATCAACAACGGCGACATCCTGCTGGTCGACACCGCGAGCAAGTCGCTCGACCAGGACGGCGTATACGTCATCCAGCTCGACGGCCACGACTACGTGAAAGTGCTGCAGCGCGACTTCTCCACCGGGGGCCTGCAGATCATCAGCTACAACCCCGCGTACAAGCCTCAGGTGCTGAGTGCCGAGCAGGCGGCGGAGCTGCACATCAGCGGCCGCGTCGTCTGGCACGGCGGCGAGATCTGAAGCATCGCGACAGGCGTCGCAGTGTAGGAAGCAACGCTTCCTGAAGCCGAGGCCGGCCGATGTCGGCCTCAGTCATTTGACCCTTGCGCCCGACGATTCGGGCCATGGGCAAAGACACTTCCCGAACACCTTTCTTCTTCATCAGACATCGCCGCGGGCGTGAACGGGGCCAGGCCCCGCGGCAGCTGCTTGCCGTGCTCGCGCTCAGCGCTGCCGGGCTCGTCGGCATCGTCGCGCGCGAGGGCTACAGCGACAAGGCATACCCCGACCCCGTTCATGGCACGGCTGTGCCGACCATCGGCTTCGGCACGACCGAGGGCGTGCGCATGGGCGACACCACCACTCCCGTGCCCGCGTTGCAGCGCGCATTGCGCGATGTGCAGACCTACGAACACGCGCTGAAGCAATGCGTGAAGGTGCCGCTGCACCAGCACGAGTACGACGCGTACGTGAGCCTGGCCTACAACATCGGCGCATCCAACTTCTGCACCGGTGGCCGCAAGGGCGGCACCTCGGTGCTGGTGCAGCGCCTTGATGCGGGCGACTACGCGGGCGCGTGCGACGCGATCCTCGGCTGGAAGTACGCGGGCGGAATCGACTGCTCAGCACCCGGCAACAAGACCTGCGCGGGTCTCTGGAAAGACCGCCTCAAGCTGCACGCGCAGTGCCTGGGGAATGCGGAATGAACCTCACTGCCAGGGCCTGGGCGGGCCTGATCGCTGGCGTGCTGATGGCGCTGCTTCTTGCCGCGGCCGGCTTCGCGATCCACGGTGCCGGCCGCATGCAGGAACGCGCGGCCTGGCAGCAGAAGGAAGCGCAGCGCGCAACGCAGCTCGCGCAAGACCTGCAGGCCGAGTACGAGCGCGGACGCGCCGCCTCGGCGCAGTACCAGCTCGGCGCGAGCGCGCTGCAGTCCAGTTACCTCTCCCTCGAAGGCCCGACCCGTGATCTACGTCAGCGCGTTTCTCTCGTCATTCCTCCTGTTGCTCCTGATCGCCGCGCTGAGCGGCCTGCCGGTTCTGCGCAGGCTGCAGCATCCGGACCGGCACCGGATGCTGCGCCGCCTGGCGACCCACAGCGCGACGCTGCCCGCGGCCCTCATCGCCTCAGCCTTGCTGCTGTCTGGATGTGGAACAGCGCCCTCGCGGGCGCCGACGTACCCGCGGGTGCCTGCGGATTTGCTGACACCTCCGGCGAAGCCTGTGCTGCTGATGCCGGCATCACGGTCGACGATGCCTGGACCAACCACGACATCAACGCCAGGTCATGCGCAGCGGACCGCCTCCGGTATCGCGCGCTGATCGAGTTCCTCACAGAAAGACCCACGCAATGAGCGATCTCCACGCACGCACACAGGAGCTGCTGCTGCTCGGCCAGATCCACGGGCTGGTGCAGGCCCTGAAGGACGGACAGGACCGGCAGACCCGCCGCATGGACGGCTTCGACACGCGCTTCGACGCGCTCGACGGGCGGCTTCGCACCGTCGAGCAGCGAGCGGCCGTGTTTGGTGCCGCATCGGGTGGCGCGATGGCCGTCGGCACGGCGCTGCTCGCGGAGGCCGTGAAGCAGTGGTTCCGCAACGGGCCCGGCATCAACTGATCTTTTGCGATGCATCGGTGCGAGGGGCCGGCGGATGTCGGCCTCAGCCAAAAAGGCCTTCGCCGCGACAGTTCATACACCAACCAACGAAGCGATCGATGCAACTCCTCAACCGCAGTCACTCGACTTCCCACACACGCAACGGAGCCCTGGCATGAGCCGTCTCGACACCCTTCGCAGCGCTATCGTGCAGACGCTGAACAACGTGCCCCAGATCGGCCGCGTTCACGACCGCGAGCGCTCCCTGGCCGATGAAGCAGCGCAGCGTGCGCTCTTCATGTACGACCTGCCGGGCGGTGGCCAGCAGCTGCGTGGCTGGTGGCTGCGCCGCACCGCCACCGAAGAGCGCAGCGTGAATGCCGCGGGCCGCGCGATGAGCGTCGACACCTGGACCGTGCACGGCTATCTCGCCTTCGACGACGTCGCCGCCACGGAGCTGGTGTTCGATGCGCTCGTCGAAGACATCCGCGACGCCGTGCGCGCCGACCCCACCTTCGGCGGCACATGTGCCTCCGGCCCGCTCACCGACGACAAGCGCACCGACGGCGTGCAAGTCGACGGCACCGGCCTGGTCACCTTCTGCGGCGCGCGCTGCCACGGCGTCGCGCTGCAGTTGCGGACCTGGCGCTACCTCTGACTGCACGCAGGCAGACCTTTCCTTTCGACAACCCAAACCAACCAACTGACGGAGAACGCCGACATGGCAAAACTCATGCGCAAGATGGCCATCCTGGCCAAGGCTGAAACGGTACGCGGCACCGACGCGGCGCCCACCGGCGCGGCCAACGCGATCCTGGTGAGCGAAGTCACGCTCACCCCTATCGAAGGCGACGTCGTCCAGCGCGACAACGTGCGCCCCTACTTCGGCTCGCGCGGCTCGGTGCTGGTCACGCAGTACAGCAAGATCGCCTTCTCGGTGGAGATCGCAGGCGTGGCCGCGGCCGGCGACGTGCCCGCGTACGCTGCGCTGATGCGCGGCTGCGCCATCAGCGTCAACACCGCGCCGGGCGTCAGCACCACCTTCACGCCGGCCACCGACGCGCTGGAGTCGCTCACCATCTACGGCAACGTCGACGGCACCGTCTACAAGATGACCGACGCGCACGGCAACGTGAAGGCCACCATCAACGCCAAGGGCATCCCGAAGTGGCAGTTCGAGTTCACCGGCCTGTTCGTGCCCGCCGAGGACGCGCCGCTGCCCGTGGCCGACTACAGCAAGTTCATGGACCCGCTGGGTGTGAACAAGGCCAACACCACCCTCATGCTCGACGGCCTCGGCGTTGCCGCCAACGCCTTCAGCTTCGATGCGGGAAACACCGTGATCAAGCGCGACCTGATGACCGTGGATGCCGTGGACATCACCGCGCGCGTGTCGACCGGCTCCGTCACCTTCGAGAACACCTCCGTCGCCACCAAGGACTGGATCGGCATGGCCCGCGCCAGCCAGCGCGTGAACCTGGCGCTCAAGCACGGCCAGGGTGCGAACAACGTCGTCGAGTTCCTTTCGTCGCATGCGCAGATCGGCAAGCCGACCTTCAACGACGTCGACGGCGTGCAGATGATCACCGTGCCGCTCGAGTTCGTGCCCACCGGCGCGGGTAACGACGAGTGGTCGATCGTCGTGCGCTGAGCTTCAGCGTCATCGCCATCAGCACAGAACACAGGGAAAGACAGAGATATGCCCCAGAAACTCAAGATCGCCGTGAAGCCGACCTTCGTCGCACCGGTGGTGATGCGCGTGCCAGGTGACGGCCAGGTCGAGGAAGTGCGCTTCAGCGCCGTCTTCAAGCGCCTGACCAAGTCGGAAAACGACACCCTGCAGTCGCGCCTCGAAGGTCGCACCCTGACCGACAGGGAACTGCTCGACATGGTGCTGGCCGACTGGAAGGGCCTGGACGGCGACGATGGCGCGCCCTTCATCTGCACCGCCGAGAACCGCGCGGCGGCGGTGGAAGAGTGGCCGTCCTTCGAGGCCGCCATTGCCTACAGCTACTTCGAACACGCGTACCCGGCCGCAGTAAAAAACTGAGAGGCGCCGCGCGCCTCGTGCTCGGAGCAGCGCATCGCGTCCACGACGAGCTGGACGACGATCTCCGCAGCCAGTGCGCGTCGCTCGGTCTCGATCCGGTCAGGCTCGTCTCTTCGACGGCCAGCGGCGGCGGCCCGCCACCCTTCGAGCTATGGCCCGAACACCAGGAAGCATTCGAGGTGTTCCATGCCTGCCGAACGCAGTGGCGGGTCGTCGCAGGGGTGGCGGGCGCGTGGTTCCAGGGCCTCGACTTCGGCGCCGTCGACGTCGCCATGAAGCGCCTCGGCATCCCCCGCGCACGCCAGCGCGAAGTGTTCCTGCAGCTGCAGGTGATGGAAGACGAAGGCATCGCGGTGCTGAACGTCTAGCGGCGCTGCGAGGGCCTCCGGCCATCGAAGAAGCATGGGGCCGGCAGATGTCGGCCTCATTTTTTTCTTAGCTCAAACGGACCATACAGACATGGCTGCTGAACAAACAAACGGAGCTCTTGCGGGCTCTTCGCTGGTGACCAAGGAGTTGCCCGCCACAACGAACGCGCTGAAGGAGCTTGCCGGCGCTGCCACCCAGATGACCGCCGCCCTTCGAGCTAACCCACGCATCGAGCTTGCTGTGAAGGCGGGTCGCTTTGTGGTCGAAGGCGCTGTCGATGGCATGAGAGAAGACGCGACTTACTCTCAAGCAAGGACGTCGAGTGGCAACTATGCCTCCGTGACGAACGACGAGCTCCGAAGAATGGAAATAGCGATCGCCGGGCCTGCCGGATCGCGAGCGAAAGCGGCAGAAGCCCTGAGCGGCATGGTCGCCTCTGGCCAGGTGCAACGTCATGTTCTGCAGCAAGCAGCCACGGCAGCCTTCGAATTGAATCGGCGGGGTGTCCCGATCAACGATACCGTGGGAGAGTTCAAGAAGCTGGCAAGCGATCCGCTGGGGTACTCCAAGGAGCTCAACGCAAAGAGCAACTTCCTCACTCCTGAAAACGCCAAGCAGATCGCAGATTTTGTGATTCGAGGCGATAACCAAGCCGCCGCCGCCGTCGCGCAAAAAGCCTTTGCTACGGACTCGATCCAGAAATCCCGACAAGAGATCCAGGACATGTTTGTTGTGGATCGGGCACGCATGCTTGCGCGTGAGTTCGGCGATCTACCCAAGGACCTCGTGCGCAATGTCGGCCGAGGTACCACGACGCGGCAAGACTACGAGCGCGCCGCAACGGCGCGTGACAACCGCATGCGCCGAGATGGCGGTGCCGGCAGTCCCATGGCCGAGACTGGAGGAGGTGCTGTCGTCGGCTTCCCGCACAGACCCGCATCGCAGTACTGGGTCGACGAACCCGAGAGGCTGAGAGAACTGGGCCTGCTGAAAGGCAGGCAGGCGACGGCGCAAGGCGCGCGCGCAAGTGAAGCCAAGTCCGCGGTCGACGCGGCCGTGGAGGCCAAGGAAACCAGCGACGTCGAAAGAGTTGCCGATGTGTTTGTCGCCAAACTGTCGGCTCACCAGAGCAAAAGGGCTCCAGCTCCATCGGTATCCGGCTCCGCGGAACGCTCACGCAGCTCGTCGGCAGCTCGCGGTCTGGATGCTGGCATCCAGCATGCCGAGCGCGATGGCTTGCGGTCTCGCATCGAGGTCGTCTGCTGCGACTGCAAGGCTGGCGCGACGGATTCGTCGAAGCAAGCTGCAGACAAAGGTCGCGCGGAAGGCGGCGAAGAGCGCACCGAGCAGTCACCGCTCGAATCCGCAAAGACGCGCCAGGGCGAGTTGCTCGAATCGATGCGCAAGTCGACTTCCAGTGTTCTCGAGCAAACGACGGCGCTGGAAGCGCAGAACGTCGCACACGGCAAGACCAAGTCGGCTCTGAAAGAACTGACGATCGCGCAGCTCGAGCGCCAGTACCAGGACCTCGACAACACCGAGCAGGTCATTCCCGGTTATCTCGATGCCTTGGAGGCACGTATCGGCGCGGAGAAGAAGCTTCTGACGGTCACGCGCGATGCCGAAGGCATAGAAGCCGCGGAGAAAGAAAAGAAGAAGAACGAGGACAAGGCCAAGAAGATGTCCGACGACATCGGCGGTGCCTTCCGCGAAGGCTTCGTGAACCTGCTGGAAGGCAAGGACAACGCACTCGACAAGCTGGGCGAATCGCTCAAGAAGAAGATCACTGCGTCGGTCGCCGACGCGCTCTATGACGCGACGTTGAAGCCGGCCGTCGAGGCGTTCTCCAGCTGGCTTCCCGGCGCGTTCAAGGGGATCTTTTCCGGTGGCAGCGGAGGCGGCAGCACTGGCTCGAGTTCGGGTTCCGGCGGAAGCTGGTTCGGCAGTCTCCTGAGCGGCGTGCTGAGCATCTTCGGCATCGCCAGCGCCAAGGGCAACGTCTTCGCCTCCCCCGGCCTGCACGCCTACGCCAACAGCGTCGTCAGCCAGCCCACGTTCTTCCCCTTCGCCAGCGGCATCGGCCTCATGGGCGAAGCCGGCCCCGAAGCCATCATGCCCCTGCGCCGCGGCGCGGACGGCCGCCTCGGGGTCAGTGCGCCTGGCGGTGGCGGCAATGCCGTGCCGACGATCCAGTTCGCGCCATCCAACGTCTTCCACATCGACGCCCGCTCCGACCGCGGCGCGGTGATGGCCGACATGCAACGCCTGCTCGCGGAGAACAACCGCGGCCAGATGGAACAACTCAAGCGCGTGAAGGTGCTTCCCCAATGAACATCGTGACACTTCCGTCCGATCTGCCCGTGAAGCGGCAGGACTTCGGACTCCAGGCCTACGACTTGACTTTCAGCAACAGCGAATCGGGCGCGATGCAGGTGGCGGTGCTCGGACCGGCGCGTCGCACCTGCACACTGGTCAGCGAGGAGCGCATTCCGCTGATGCGCGATGCCGCAGCCTGGCGCTCGCTCGTGCATTCGATGCGCGGCCAGGTCAACGTGCTGGCCGTGCACGACATGCTGCAGCCTGTGCCGCGCGGCACCGCGCGCGGTGCGTGGACCGCGGTGGCTGCGCCCGCGGGAGCCTCCGAGCTGACCATTCGCATGGGCGCTTCGCAGGCCGACAAGACCCTGCTGCAGGGCGATTGGATCGGCGTCAACCAGGGCTCCAACCAGCGGCAGATGCTGCACGTGCAGGCCGATGCGGTGGCCGACGCCGCGGGCGTGATCACCGTGCGGTTCGAGCCCGTACTGCGCACCTCCGTAGTGGCCGGCAGCGCGGTCGTCTGGGACCGGCCGACCTGCCTGATGAGGCGGGTCGACAGCAAGACCACCTGGGCCTCGGAGTCGCGCACGCAGGGCGGTTTCAGCCTGGACCTGATGGAGGCCTGGGAACAATGACCATCCTGACCAGCTCCGGCTTTCAAGCGGCCGCGCGCTCCCAGACCTACGGCCAGTTGGCCCTTGTCGAGCTCAAGCTGCGCAGCGGCACGGCGCGCTTCACGAACTGGCCGCTCAGCCTCCAGCTGATGGGCGAGACGTGGCAGGGCGTGGGCAATCTCGGTTCCATCGGCGAGCTTCACGAAAGCGAGGACGGTGCGGCGGAGAAGCTGACGCTCACGCTGTCGCCCGTCGACATCGGAACACGCGCGCTCGCGCTCGGCGACCCGAGCGAATACCAGGACAGGGGCGTGCGCGTGTGGATCGCGCTGCTCGACGCCGGCACCTTGCAGATCAGCGGCGAGCCGGTGCTGCGCTTCGCTGGCGTCATGGACCAGATGAAGGTCGAGCGCGACGGCACCACCGCAAAGATCGCTATGGAGTGCCGCACGGCCTCCTATGACGTGCGCTCGAACCCCGCTTCCCTGCGGACCAACGATGCCCAGCACCAGGTCAGGCACCCCGGCGAGCGGGGTTTCGAGTACCTGAATTCCATGATCGGGTCGCCCACCGTGTGGGTCAACAAGTACCTGCAGATGGCACTGAACTACTGGGCCCGAGCACGAGGCAAATGAACATGACGAAGAACCTGGACGATTTCATCGCGGCACGAAGAGACGTGCCCTTCGAGTACTTCCGACACGACTGCGCGCACATCGCGGCCGACTGGATCATCGCGCGCACGGGCAAGGACCCGCTGGCGGACCTGCGTGCGGCCGATGCGCCTGTCGGAAGAAAGAACCTGTTGGCGGCGATGCGTGTCGTGCGCGCGGCCGGCGGGTTTCTGCCGGCCGCCACCGCGCGGCTCGGCCCCTCCCTGCCCGGTGCGATGGCGCAGCGCGGCGACGTGGTGTTGGCGCGCAGTGGCGGCAAGGTGGGGCGCGTGTCGGGCTACAGCTTCGGGATCTGCACGGGGTCGCACATCGCGGCGCCGGCGGCTGATCGGCTGATTTTCTTGCCACTTGGTGCGGGGGTTGCGACATGGCGCGTCTGATCCGTCTCACACTCCTCCTCGGTGCCCTTCTTGGGGTGTGCACTGCTGCGATGGCAGAGCCCGTTTCCATTCTTAGTGCGATCGGGTCGGCTGTAGGCGCAGCTGCGGGGGCCGCTGCCGCTGTGGGCGGCATGATCGTTTCGGCCGCTCTGTCCATCGTGTCGAGTGCCTACGGCAACATGCAAGCCAAGAAGCAGGCCAAGGCCGCAGCGGCACGCAAGCTCGCCGAAGACGTTGCGAACATCAAGGAGCGCACCACCACGATCCTCGCGTCCGATGCGCCGCATACCGTCATCTACGGCGAGCCCGCGCCGGTTGGTGGTGCCGTCGTGGCAGTGCTCACAGGCGGCGAGTTCAGCCATCTGAAGCACGTCGTGATGGTTCTGGCCGCGCACCCTTGCGAAGCCGTGACCGACATCCAGATCGAGGGCATCTCGATTGGTGCGCTCGACGCTAACGGCTACTCGTCGAACCCGGAATTCATCGTCACTGATTCGGAATCGATCGGCGGTGGCATCCCTGGCGTCAACGTGCAGATCCACCTGTCGCCCAATGGCGTCGATACGGCCGATGCGTACATGCGCGCGAACCTCGATCCGTGGCCCGCGAGCAAGGGCCTGTGGACCGATGCGCACAAGCTCAGCGGCTACACGTACATCGTCGTCACGCTCAATCTCTTCGTCGAGCGCTTCCAGGGCGGCCTGCCAACCATCACCGCCAGCGTTAAGGGCAAGAAGGTCTACGACCCGCGCACCGGCGCGACCGTATACAGCCGCAACCCTGCGCTGTGCCTGGCCGACTTTTTGCGCTCGGAAGAGGGCTACCTGGCCTCCAACGACCAGATCGACCAGAACGCGCTGATCGTTGCCGCCAACGCTTGCGACACGGCCATCTACAACCCCGCCACGGTCGCGGCCGACAGGCCCAACTACGGCGGCAGCGTGGCGCGCTACACCTGCGACGGCATGTTCCGCTCCGACCAGGACCGCGACAGCACGCGGCAGCAGCTCGAAGACACGATGGCCGGCTACAGCCTCGAGTCGGGCGGCGTATGGCGCATCCTGGCCGGTGCCTGGACCACGCCCGTTCTCTCGCTGACCGACGAGGACCTGCTGGCGCCCATCACCGTGGTGCAGACCTGCAACCCCGGCACCGCGCGCTACAACGGCGCAAGGGGCACGTACGTCAACCTCACGCGCAACGGCGTGTCGGAAGACTTCAAGCAGTACCAGAACGCGGTCTTCCGCGAGAACGACCAGAAGGACAAATTCCTCGACCTCGTGCTGCCCTTCACCACGGCCCATGCGCGCACCCACCAGATCGCACGCGTGCTGGTGGAGCAGAGCCGCGGCGGCTTCGTGCTGCAGGTCCATCCGAAGATGCTGGCGTGGCACCTGCAGCCGGGTGACCGCATCCTGCTGACCAGCGCGCTGTACGGCTTCGCCAACAAGCCGTTCCGGGTGCAGGACTGGACCTATTCGATGAGCTCGCCGCTCTCGTTCCAGGTCATCGAGGACGAAGAGACTTTCTACGACACCGCCGACGAGGTGCTGCGCGACCCGTCACCCAACACCAATCTGCCCAACCCCTTCCTGCTGCCGCAGCCCCCGCTCGACCTGAAGGTGCGCAGCGGCCAGGAGCAGATGGTGCAGCAGGGCGGCACGCTGGTGATCCGCGCGCGCGTGAGCTGGTCCGCATCGGCGGAGGATGCCGTGCGCCGCGGCGGGAACGTGCAGGTTCAATGGCGCACGACCACGCCGGTCGGCGATTGGCAGAGCGTCACCCTGCCCGGCACCGCCACCGAGACCTTCCTGCTCGGCCTGGAAGTGCATGGTGAATACCAGGTGCGCGCACGGTTCATGACGGCCTACGCGTCCAGCTACTGGACGATGGTCACCCACACGCTGCAGGGCGCGAGCGTGAAGCCGGGCGACGTCGAGGGGCTGAGCCTCGCCGTCGAACCGAACGGCGTGGTGGCACGCTGGTCGGCTCCTGCGGGCATTGATCTGCTCGAATGGGGGGCGACGCGGATCTTCGTCGGCCCGACCTTCGAGACGGCGGTGGAGCGGTGGACCGGCAAGGCCCTCACCGCGAACATCGGATGGCTGCCCACGGGCGCGGTGAAGGTCTGGGCGCAGCACGGCAACACGCAAGGGGTCTGGGGCATCCCGATCTCGACCACCATCGAGATCGCGCCACCCGCGCAACCGATCGTGCGAGGCGAGGTATGGGGCTCGCAGATCGAGCTGGCCTGGCAGCCGTGCGGCACCACGCAGCCGATCTCAGCGTACATCGTCAAGGTGGGGCCGACGCTGGCCGAGGCGGTCGAGATCGGGCGTACGGGTTCGCTCAACTTCGTGCGCAACGAGCCGGTGGCCGCGACGCGGGTCTACTGGGTGACTGCGTTCGATGCGGCGGGCAATGGGAGCGATGCCGGCTATGTCCAGCTCGCCTCGTTGCCGTCGATCGACGATGCGATCAAGGAACTGCAGGAGGGCCTCGACGAGCAGATCGCGGACCTGCTGAACGTCAATTCGGGCATCAGCGAGCGCCTGGTCGATGAGGCCATCGAACGCGGCACCGCGATCACGCACGTGGAGAAGGTCGTCAGCGACACGGCCGAGCAGTTGGCGCAGCGCATCGACATCGTCTCTGCGCGTGCCGTCGGCTATGTGCGTGCCAACCTGGTGTTCAACGGTGGGTTCGAGTTCGATCTCGACAAGTGGGATCAGCAAGGCAACGACTGGAATGTCGTGGAGGACGACTGGGGTGCTTCGGCGCGGCTGCAGGCTGCAGTTCCTGCCGGCGGTCGCTTGGTCAGCGACAGCTTTCCTGCAAAGCCGGGGAGCTGGTATGCGGCGTCGGGCGATTCGATGTTCGAGAGCGACACGGGCCGCAGCGGCTTCGCGATCGAGTTCTTCGACGCGAGCGGGAAGTCATTGGCCGATGTGAGCAACATTAAGGATGGGCGGCATGCGTTCATGAACGAGCAAATCCGGCGCAACGACTTCGCGGTCGAAGCGCTGGCGCCGGTGGCGGCCGCCACGGGGCGGGTCTCGTTCCGATGGAGTGACTACACCGCAGGCGGGGCGATCGGTGTGCGATTCGTGAAGATCGAGCAGGGGCGTTTCCCTGTGACGCCCTATACCTCGGAGGCCAGCGATCGAGGCGCCGTGGCTGCGATCCGTAATGAGGTGACGGCTCGTGTGACGGCCGTTTCCGCGGAAGCCGACATGCGTAGTTCTCTCGTCTCGCGTGTCGACGACATGGAGGCTGCTGTCGAACACGTGTCGCGTACTCAGGTCGACGACATGGGTAAGTTGTCGGCCAAGTGGGGCGTGAAGGTAGTCGCAGGCAACAAGGTTGCGGGAGTGCTGCTGAATAACGATGGCCAGGAGAGCAATTTCACGGTACTGGTCGATCGTTTCGCTGTGGCGCAGCAAGCAGCCGGCGGCGTCACAAAGTACCCCTTCGTGGTCGGCGCAGTGGCCGGGACATCAACCGTGGGCATCGACGGCACGCTGGTGGTCGACGGCAGTATCCTCGCGCGCTCGATCAGCGTAGACCGGTTGTCGGCAATCACCTCTCGCCTGGGTTATGTCAACGCGGGCCAGGTCGACATCTCCGGGGACGGTGTGGGCGGCTGGGGTTTCCTGCGCAGCGCGAACAAGTGGATCGGCGACAACAGCTGGGGATGGATTCTTGCGCGCCACTCCGGCGGCGACACCTTCGTCGAACTGAACTGCAACGGCATGGGGCTGCAGATGCAGAACGCCACCGGCCGGTTCCGGTTGTGGGGGCCGGGCTTCAACCTGCAGAACGAAGGGCTGACGATCAATCAACTGGATGTGATCGATACGTTGAATCTGCGTGGTCAGGCCGTGACGGTGCCTTCTTTCGCGTCGTCCGCGTCGAACACGGTCTCGGTCAATCACTTCATACCTGGCAGCGTGCCGTTGGAGACTTTCATCCAGGGCTCTGTCTTCGTGATGCAGACGGCCTATGTCTCTCTGTACGTCGACGGTGCGCTGCGATGGCTGGGAGCCGGCATTGCCGGGACCACCGTGACCGGTGGTATCCAGGTGTCTCTGAACCCTGGCTGGCACTCGATCAGTCTCATTACTCCCGCGCAGGTCGGCACCGCCGGCTCTTCCATCTACGCGCTCTCCACGCGCCGCTGAACCATGCCTCACTTCACTGTCTACAACACCCGCACCGGCGAGATCCGCTGCACCGGAACGCAAGCCACCGTCGAGTGGTGCCGTGCTCAGGCAGGGCCCGGAGAGTCCGTCTATCTGGGGCCGGCAGAACCGGGTTCATACATCCGTAACGGCTCTCCCGAGCTGCTGCCTGAGCGACCGAGCGAGCGTCATGTCTTCGACTGGTCGTCGCATGCCTGGCGCGATCCGCGCACGCCGGATGACCGGAGGGCTCAGCTCAAGGCCGACCTCGCCGAGCAACGCTGGAGCGCGGAGACCGGCGGCCTGACGCTGCCGGGCGGGCTGCGCGTGCGAACGGGCCGCGAAGACCGCGCGGCGCTTGCCCAGATGCTGGTCGAGATGGACGCCGGAGCGATCGACAGCATCGACTTCAAGGCTGTCGATGGCTTCGTCACGCTCACGCGCGAAGAGGTGCAAGCCATCTCGCGCGCCATCGCCGATCACGTGCAGGCCTGCTTTTCCGCCGAGCGCGCAGCCCATGTCTTCATCGACGGGCTCGACGCCTCAGACATCCCGGCCAGCTGCAACCTGGCCGACTTCATGGGCGAACAGCCCGCCGACAACCTCTCGCTTGCATAACCAACCAACCCGAACCAGGAGCTTCGAATGGCATATTCATCCGCATCCGCCAACGCTTTCGTCAAACTGATCCTTCTCGGCACGCCCATCGCCGGGCTGGCCGACAACGCCTCCGCGAACCCGTCGACGGATCTCTACATCAGTCTTCTCACAGCCGCTCCCGGTGCCGGCGCCAACCAGAGCACCAACGAACTGGTGTATCCGGGCTATGCACGGATCGCCGTGCCGCGCAGCCCGGCGGGCTGGTCGGTGATCGGGAACGAGGCATTCCTGGTGAATGCGCTCGAGTTCCTGGAAGTGGCCGGCACGGCCGTGGGCACGGCCACGCACCTGGGCATCGGCACCGCGGCCGCGGGCAATGGCCTGCTGCTGCTGCACGGTGCTCTGACGCCGGTGATCCCGATCCAGGCCGGCGTGGTTCCGCGCCTGAAGACGTCGACCAAGGTCGCGTTTCTGACGGTCTGAACGGCACATCGCGATGGCACACAAGACAGCAGACCGCATTCTGGAGGCCAGCACCACCGTAGGGCTGGGCTCCTTCGCGCTGCAGGGCGCCGTCGATGCATATCGACCGTTCTCCGCAGCTGGCATGGCAGAGGGAGACACCTGCCACTACATGATCAACGCGGTCGACTCGGTCGGCCGCCCAACCGGCCTGTTCGAACTGGGCCGGGCCACGATGACCGGCGGCGCGCTCGCGCGCACCCTGGTCATTGCATCGAGCAACGACGGCGCGAAGGTCGACTTTCCGGAAGGGCCGAAGCAGATCGGGCTGACCATTCTCTCGGCTTCCACCGAGCAGTTGAAGGCCGACTGGCAGGAGGCGCTGGGCCTCGACCAGACGGGCATGGTCTGCTACTTCGCGCAGGCGACGCCGCCCGCGGGCTACCTGAAGCGCAACGGGGCGGCGGTTTCGCGTACGACTTATGCGCGGCTCTTCGCGAAGATCGGTACGACTTACGGGACGGGGGATGGTTCGACCACCTTTAATCTGCCCGATGGGCGGGGGGTGTTCGATCGAGGGCTGGACGATGGACGGGGGTTCGATCCTGATCGAACGCTTGGTTCCTATCAGGAAAGTGCCAATCTGGCACACGCACACCCCGTCGCCGACCCAGGTCATGCTCATGCGATTACCGATCCTGGCCATGCGCATGGCGTTGCTGATCCCGGCCATGCGCATGGTGCTTGGACGGATCAACAAGGCTGGCACGGCCACACCTACTCGCGCACACACATGTCTGGTGTAGGCGCGGGCATTTCCGGTGTTCTCGGAAATATCACGGATGGATACGAAACTTTGGGCACCGACGGCAGCGGAAATCACGGGCACAACGTTGGAGTGGGGGCATCCGGTACAGGGATCGGCATTTACGCGTCTGCGACTGGGATCACGATCAAGAACAGCGCCACCGGAATCTCCGTGAACAGCAATGGCAGCACGGAGGCTCGTCCCCGCAACACCGCCTACCTCGCATGCATCAAGTACTGACCATGAAAACAAAGACCGTCTATTCATTCGGCCCCGACCGCGTCTACATCGGCCCCATCGTGCTCGACGAGAGCGACCTCTCGCCCGCCGACGAAGGCGAGGTGTGGCTGGTTCCAGGCAATTGCCTGATCGCGGAGCCGCCGCCTCCCGTCGAAGGCAAGCGCTATTTCGCTGCCGCCAACGGCATGTGGATCGCCGAGGACATTCCCGTGCCGGAGCCAGTTCCCGAACCATCGGCGCGGCCGGAGCCAGAAGTGCCCGGCATCGAGCAACCGGCGACGCCCGAACCGCACGAGCCGACTCTCGAAGAACGTGCCGCAGCCTTGCGCGACGGGGTGCAGAAGCATCTCGACAGCACAGCGGCCGCTTACGGCTTCGACGACATCAGGACCGCGGTCACCTACGCTGAGGAGCCGGCCGTCCCGCGCTTCCAGGCGCAAGGCCGTGCCTTCCGCGCATGGCGCTCGCTGGTGTGGGACTTCTGCTATTCGCTGCAGGACAAGGTCACGGCAGGCCAGGCCGAGGAGCCGACGCTGGAGCAGCTGCTGCCGATGCTGCCCGTGTGCGACTTCCTTGCGTTCGAACCGGCGGCCGGGTCGCCATCGGAGTAGCCCCATGTACGGCGCATTGACCTTCGGGGCCTCGGCCTTCGGCGCCAAGCCGTTCTCGGGTGCGCTCGTCTACGAGGTCGCGGGCTATCTGGCCGGGGACGCCAGCCTGGTCGGGATCGGCGCAAGCCGGGCTTCGTCCTCCGGCCTGCTGGAGCTGGCGGCCTACGCCACGGGCGGCCTGGTGGCCGTGCGCAGCGCGGTTGGGGCGATGACGCAGGGTGCCACGCTCGAAGCCCCCGCATCGATCGTGTCCAACGTCTCCGGCCTGATGCCGCAGTCCGCACCGCTGCTCGGTGTGGGCGTGGGCGTGGTGTCTTCGGAGGGCGATGTCGAGGCGGCGGCGGACTTCCTCGGCTATCGCCTGCGAGCGTACGACCAGCTTTTTCCTGCGAACGTTGCCAATGGCGACATCGTCCAGATCGGATCGCGGCTGTACGAGTGGCGCGCCAATGCCGGGCGGTGGCGCCCGGCGGGGCCGGCTTCCTAGCAAGAAGACCGGGTGAGAGGACGGAAAACCCGCGCAGGTGCACGTCATCCAGGCGTGGACCCTGTGAAGATGAGTATTATTCTCATCTTCTCGGGCTTTCCTTCCCCTCCTCCATGAATCTCCGAACGACCTCGCACGCCGTCCGGCGCGCGTCGTGACCGCGGGCGTTCGTTACCGCCTGAGCGTGGCTTCGCGCGCCGTAGCCGCTATCGCAGGCGGCTACGGCGTCGCCGCGCTGTCATCCGTGGTGCTTGCGCTGAGCCTGCCCGCCATCTTCGGCATGGCCCGCAGCGAGGCCACGATGACCGGCCTGCTCGCTTCCTTCGCCGTCTTCGCGTTCGCGGTGATGTGGGTCTTCGCGGCGCGTACGGCATCGCGTGCGTGGGCGGGCCTTGCCGCTGCCGCGGCCGTGCTGGGCCTGCTCGCGTGGCTCATGCATGCCACCGGAGGCGCCGCGTGAAGGAGGGCTTCCGCCAGTCGATGGCATGGCTTCACACCTGGTCGGGCCTGCTGGTCGGCTGGGTGCTGTTCATGGTGTTCGCGGCCGGCACGGCCTCGTATTTCAAGGACGAGATCACCTTCTGGATGAAGCCGGAGCTGCACGCGGCAGCCGCACGCACGGAGGTTCCGCCGGCCCAGGCGGCCGAGGGCGCGGTGGCCTATCTCCAGAAGCACGGCGCCGGCAGCCCGCGCTGGTTCATCAACCTGCCGACCGAGCGCCAGCCGTCGACCGACGTGCTGTTTCTCGCCACGCCCGCCTCGACTGCCGCCCCCGGCGACAAGCCGCGCCGCCGCTTCGACCGTGTCTCGCTCGACCCCGCCACCGGCGAGGCCCTCTCCGCGCCGCGCGTGACGCGCGGCGGCGAGTTCTTCTACCGCCTGCATTTCGACCTGCACTACATGCCCGCGCTGTGGGCGCGATGGATCGTCGGCTTCTGCGCGATGTTCATGCTGGTGGCGATCTTCAGCGGCATCGTCACGCACAAGCGCATCTTCAAGGACTTCTTCACCTTCCGCCCGAAGAAGGGCCAGCGCTCCTGGCTCGACGCGCACAACGTGACGGCGGTGCTCGCGCTGCCCTATCACCTGATGATCACGTACACGGGCCTGGTCACGCTGATGTTCATGTACATGCCCTGGGCGCCGCAGGCGGCCTACAAGGATCGCGGCGGCGAGCAGGCCTTCTTCTCCGAGGTCTTTCCCGGCGGCGGCCGCGACCAGGTCAAGGCCTCGGGCAACAGGGTCCCGCTCGCGCCCATCGCGCCGATGATGGCGCAGGCCTCCGCGCACTGGAACGGCGCTCCCGTCGGTCGCGTCACCGTGCACCAGCCCAACGACGCCAACGCGGTCGTCGCGCTCACCCGCGCCGAGGGGCCGCAGCTCTCCTACGACAAGCCATCGATGCTTTTCAACGGCACCACCGGCGCGCTGATCGGCGCCTACGGCGACGTGCCCAAGCCCGCGGCCGAAACGCGCGGCGTGCTCTATGGCCTGCACATCGCGCGCTTCGGTGATCCGCTGCTGCGCGCGCTTTTCTTCCTCTCGGGGCTCGCGGGCTGCCTGATGGTGGCGACGGGACTTCTGCTGTGGGCCGTGAAGGAGCGCCAGAAGTTCGCGAAGACGCTCAAGCAGGGTGGGCGCGTGAGCATCGGACTGCGGCTGGTCGACGGCCTGAACCTCGGCGCCATCGCCGGCCTGCCCGTCGCGATGGCTTCCTTCTTCTGGGCCAACCGCCTGTTGCCGGTGGGCATGGCCGAGCGTGGCGAGGCGGAGATCCGCTGGTTCTTCATCGTCTGGGGCGCGGCCGCAGTGCTCGGCCTGCTGCGGCCCACGCTGCGCATGTGGCAGGCACAGCTCGCGGCTGGCGCGTTGCTCTTCGTTCTGCTGCCGGTGCTCAATGCGTTCACCGGTCCTGCGCCGCTGACCGTCAGCCTGCGCGCCGGACCGAGCGCGGTGGCGGGCTTCGACCTCGTCGCGATCGCGCTGGGCCTGGGGTTCGCGGGCGCGGTGTGGATCGTCGAGCGCAAGCGGCGCAAGTCGATGGCTGCAAGGCAGCAGGTAGAGAAGAAACCGCCGCCATCGCCACAACAGCCGCAGCAGTCGTCGACGCTCGCCCCGTCGGGCCAGGGTTCGTGACGGTAATGGATTCGTCCCTCCTCTCCCTCGTGTTCGCCGCATCGCTCGCGGGCTTCTGCGCGCTGAGCCTCGCGATGGACCGCCACAGCGAGGACGTCTATGGGCGAGGCAGCACGCCGGGCCCGTGGCGACGCTGGCTGCAGCTCGGCGGAGCGCTGCTGCTGTGCCTGTCGCTGGGCGCCAGCCTGCGCGCGGCGGGCAGCGCGATCGGCTGGGTGCTCTGGCTGGGTGCGCTCACGGCGGCTGCGTGGTCGACCGTGGGGCTGCTCAGCTATGCGCCGCGCCGCTTTCACTGGATCGCGTTCACGGCCACGGCCGTCGCGCTGTGCAGCCTGCTGGCGAGCCTCTTGCCGCCGTTGTCCGCGCCGCTCACGCCGTGACGGAGGCGGTGGGCAGCGCCTGTCCGCTCATCGCGCCTTCCACCGCCGAAACATAAAGCCGCGCGGCTTCATGCGGGCCGCCGCACCGAGCTGCCGCCCGAGAGCACACCCTGCGTCATCGGCAGCGCCATGAAGTCGTGCGGGAAGCCCATCGACACGGCGCTGGCCGCTTCCAGGCGCTGCAGCGCATCGGCGTCGAGCTGAACCTCGAGCGCGCCGAGGTTGTCCTCGAACTGCGCGAAGGTGCGCGCGCCGATGATCGGCATCACCGTCGGCGCGCGGCGCTGCAGCAGCCACGCCAGCGCGATCTGCGCGCTCGGCCGGCCCTGCTCCCGTGCGACCTGCCCCACCGCTTCGGCGATCTCCAGCGAGCGGGCGCTGAGCGCGCCGTTGCCCACGGCCACGTCCTTGCGCGAACCCTTCACGCCCGAGGCCGGGGCGTTGCGATGATCGAGGTCGGCGCGCGTGTACTTGCCCGAGAGCACGCCGCTGCCCAGCGGCGACCATGCCAGCACGCCCAGGCCGAGTTCCTGCGCCATCGGCAGCAACTCGCGCTCCACGGTGCGCTCGATCAGGCTGTACTCGATCTGCAGCGCCACCAGCGGCGCCCAGCCGCGCAGTTCGGCCAGCGTCTGCATGCGCGCGATCTGCCAGGCCGGCGTGTCGGAGATGCCCGCGTACAGCACCTTGCCCGAGCGCACGAGGTCGTCGAAGGCGCGCATCACTTCCTCGAAGGGCGTGAGCCCGTCCCAGATGTGCAGGTACAGCAGGTCGATGTAGTCGGTGCCCAGCCGCTTCAGGCTGGCCTCCACCGAGCGCACCATGTTGCGGCGGTGGTTGCCGCCCGCGTTGGGGTTGCCCGGCTGCATGTTCAGCGAGTACTTGGTGGCCACCACCACCGACTCGCGTCGGTCGGCGATGAACTGGCCCAGCAGCTTTTCCGAGCTGCCGTTGGTATAGAAGTTGGCGGTGTCGATGAAGTTGCCGCCGCGCTCCACGTAGAGGTCGAACATGCGGCGCGATTCGCCCGCGTCGGCGCCCCAGCCCCATTCCTGGCCGAAGGTCATGGTGCCCAGCGACATGGGGCTGACGCGCAGGCCCGAGCGGCCGAGGGTGATGTAGTCGTCCAGCTTCATGATTCAGATTCCTTTCGTGCGTGCGTTTCGAGGTTGAAGGCGGCGACGCGAGGGCCGCATCGCCATGACCTGGAAGGTATTTGCGCGATTGCTTTGGAAAAAGCCTGCTGGAGCGAATGCTTTATGAAGCCAGTCTTCATAATGGCCGCCATGTCGCCCGAACTGCTGCCCGCTATCGCCGCCTTCGCCCGCGTGGCGCATCACGCCAGCTTCACGCGCGCCGCGCAGGAGCTGGGCCTGTCGCCATCAGCCCTTTCGCAGACCGTGCGCACGCTGGAGCAGAAGCTCGGCGTGCGCCTGCTGGACCGCACCACGCGCCGCGTCGGCGTGACTGAACTGGGCCAACAGTTCCTCGCGGGTGCGCAGCAGGGCCTCGCCGCGTTAGCGCAGGCGGTCGAAGGCATCGACGAGGCGCGCGACAGGCCCGCCGGTCTGCTGCGCCTGAACGTCTCACGCGTGGCGGCCGAGTTGCTCTTCTTTCCGCACTTCGGCGTGTTCGCCAACGCCTATCCGGACATCACGCTCGAGTTCGTCTGCGACAACCGCATGGTCGACCTGGTGGAAGGCGGCTTCGACGCCGGCATCCGCCTGGGCGAGAGCCTCGCTCAGGACGTGGTGGCCGTGCCCGTGGGCGGGCCGGTGCGCATGGTCACCTACGCGGCGCCCAGTTACCTGAAAGGGCGCAGGCTGCCGCTCACGCCCGAAGACCTGCGCGAACACCGGTGCCTGAACTACCGCCTGACCACCGGCGGCCTCTATCGCTGGGAATACGCGCAGGATGGGCGCGTGCTCGACGTGGAACTCGCCGGGCCGCTCATCAGCAACGACGCAGACCTGCTGCTCGCGGCCGCGCGCTCGGGCGCGGGCATTGCCACATCGTTCGAAGGCGCGGTGCGCGAAGACTTCGCTAGCGGCCGCCTCGTGCCGCTGCTGGAGCCCTGGTGGCCGACCTTTCCGGGCTTCTATCTCTACTACCCGAGCCGCGCGCAGATGCCGCGCAAGCTGCGGTTGTTCATCGACTTCCTGCAGGCGCGGCACGCGCCGCCGCCGGTGACGCAGCGGGCGGTCAGGCCCGCATCAGCGCCTCGATCTCGTCCGCCTTCACCGGCACGCCGCGCGAAATGAGTTCGCAGCCGGTGGCGGTGACGATTGCGTCGTCCTCGATGCGGATGCCGATGTTGTAGAACTGCTCGGGCACGCCGTCCGCGGGGCGCACGTAGATGCCGGGTTCCAGCGTCAGCACCATGCCGGGGTGCAGGATGCGGCTGGGGCGGTTCTTGATGACTTCGTTCGACAGCGGGTCCTTGCGCTCGCTCACCTCGCCCACCTGCGTGGGCTCGACATAACTGCCGCAGTCGTGCACGTCCATGCCGAGCCAGTGGCCGGTGCGGTGCATGTAGAACTGGAAGTAGGCGCGCGTGTCGATGACGTCGTCGACGCTGCCGACCTTGTTGGCATCGAGCAGGCCAAAGTCGAGCATGCCCTGCGCGAGCACCCGCACCGCGGCGTCGTGCGGGTCGTTGAAGCGGTTGCCGGCCCTGGTGGCGGCAGCCGCCGCGTCCTGGCTGGCCAGCACCAGGTCGTACAGCGCGCGCTGCGGGCCGCTGAACTTGCCGTCGGCGGGGAAGGTGCGGGTGATGTCGCTGGCGTAGCCGTCGAGCTCGCAGCCGGCGTCGATAAGCACCAGTTCGCCCTTGCGCACGGGCGCGGCGTCGGCACGGTAGTGCAGCACGCAGGCATTGGCGCCTGCCGCGACGATGGAGTAGTACGCCGGATATTGCGAGCCGCCGAGGCGGAATTCATGCAGCAGCTCGGCGTCGAGGTGGTACTCGCGCGCATCCTTGCCTTCGCGCAGCATGCGGGCCGACAGCTGCATCGCGCGCACGTGCGCGCGGGCGCTGATCTGCGCGGCGCGGCGCATGATGTCCTGCTCGTGCGCGTCCTTGACCAGGCGCATCTCGTCGAGCGGGCCGCACAGGTCGCGTTGCTCGTCGGGGCACAGCGCGCCGTAGCGCACGCGCGCGCGCACCGACTGCAGCCAGCCGTCGACGCGGCTTTCCAGGCCCTTGTGGATGGCGAAGGGAAACCACACGGTGGCGCGGTTCTCCAGCAGCTTGGGCAGCTTCGCGTCGAGCTCGGTGACGGGGAAGGCCTCGTCGACGCCCAGCGCCGCGGGCGCCGCGTCGGGCCCCAGGCGGTAGCCGTCCCAGATCTCGCGCTCGATGTCCTTGGGCGCGCAGAACAGCGTGGCGCGGCCGTCGCCGGCCAGCACCAGCCAGGCGTTGGGCTCGGTGAAGCCGGTCAGGTAATAGAAGTAGCTGTCGTGGCGGTAGAGGAAGTCGGTGTCGCGGTTGCGCGGCCGCTCGGGCGCGGTCGGGATGATGGCGATGCCGTCCTTGCCGAGTTGCGAGGCGAGGCGCGCGCGGCGCTCGGCGTAGATCGTGGTGGCGATGTCTGCTGCGGTCATCTTGTTGGCGTGTTCAGTTGGGCGAGCCGTTCGGGGGTTCCCACATCGGTCCAGGGGCCGGTGTAGAGCTCTGCGCTCACGAGTTCATTGTCCATCGCGGCGCGCAGGATCGGCGCCAATGGGGCCTTGCGGCCGGCCGGGTTGCCGCCCGGGATGTCGCAGTAGGGCGGTGCGAAGAGCGCGGCCCGGTACAGGCCGATGGTCGAGAAGGTGTACTTCTCGGCAGCGGTGTTGAGCGCGAGGCCATCCGCAGAGAGGCCGAAATCGCCCTTCAGGTTGTGCGCGGGGTTCGGCACCAGCCAGAGGTGCGCGAGCCTGCCGCCGGCCATGAAACGGTCGACCGAGGCCTGCGTGAAGGCGAATCCGGGCGCGAACACGTCGCCGGCCGCGACCCAGAACACGTCGCCCAGCAGGGGCAGCGCACGCACGATGCCGCCGGCCGTCTCCAGCGCGCCGCCGAAGTCGCGGCCCTCGTCGGAGTATGAAATCGATAGCGCGGAGTGCCCGTCCAGCAAAGGCTTTGCGCCGAACCGGTCTGAAATCTGCTTGCCCAGCCAGTCGGTATTGACGACCAGCTCGGTGAAGCCGCCGGCGGCCAGCGCCTCCATCGGCCATTGCATCAGGGGCTTGCCACGCACCTCCAGCAGGGGCTTGGGGCAGGAGTCGGTCAGGGGCCGCATGCGCTCGCCGCGCCCGGCGGCCAGGATCATGGCGCGCACCGCGTTGCCGCTCACGCCGCGACCCGTCCGCGCTGCAGTTCGTTGCGCTCGCTGTGCCGGGGCTGGAACAGCGACACCAGGCACTCCATCAGCGCATGCGCCTTGGCCGAGTGGTCGCCGCTGAAGTTGCAGACGTACACGTCCAGCGTCACGCCGCGCTGCTCGGGCCAGGTGTGGATGCACAGGTGCGATTCGGCCAGCAGCACCGTGGCCGTGACGCCGCCCGGCCCTTGCGGCGTGGCCGGGAAGCCGTGGATCAGCTTGCCCACCGCCTGCAGCCCGGCGGCCGCCACCGCCTTGAGGCAGACGGCCCCCAGCGCGTCGCGGTCGGTGAGCCACTGGGGGCCGCATTGGCAGTCGTGGAGGTCGGCGGTGAGGTGCAGCCCGTGCATGGGTGGCAACTCTAGCAGTCCGCCTGACGCACAAGAACATCGGAAGGGTGTTCAGGCCGTATCGGGAGCGTCCGGGGCTCGCCCGGTAAAATCGCGGGTTCTCCCCACCCCAACCCCTCTTTTCCCTCCGAAAGTCCACCGCACATGGCAAACCACGCCCTGATGGCCAACGCAATCCGCGCACTGGCCATGGATGCCGTCCAACAAGCAAATTCCGGACATCCGGGCGCACCGATGGGCATGGCCGACATGGCCGTCGCACTCTGGGGCGATCACCTGCGCTACAACCCCGCCAACCCGCACTGGTTCGACCGCGACCGCTTCGTGCTGTCGAACGGCCACGCCTCGATGCTGCTGTACTCGGTGCTGCACCTGACCGGCTACGACCTGCCCATCGGCGAACTCAAGAACTTCCGCCAGCTGCACAGCAAGACCGCCGGCCACCCCGAGGTGGACGTGACCCCGGGCGTGGAGACCACCACCGGCCCGCTGGGCCAGGGCATCACCAACGCGGTGGGCTTCGCGCTGGCGGAGAAGCTGCTGTCGGCCGAGTTCAACCGCAAGGACCACACGGTGGTCGACCATCACACCTACGTCTTCCTGGGCGACGGCTGCATGATGGAAGGCATCAGCCACGAAGCCTGCGCGCTGGCCGGCGCCTGGCACCTGAACAAGCTGATCGCGCTGTACGACGACAACGGCATCAGCATCGACGGCCAGGTCAAGCCCTGGTTCATCGACAACACCGAAGAGCGCTTCAAGGCCTACGGCTGGAACGTCATCGGCCCGATCGACGGCAACGACGCCGCTGCGGTGTCCAAGGCCATCGCCAAGGCCAGGAAGGAAGAGTCGAAGCCCACGCTGATCGTCTGCAAGACCGTCATCGGCAAGGGCAGCCCGAACCGTGCCGGCACCGCCAAGGCGCACGGCGAGGCGCTGGGCGCGGAAGAAATCGTGCTCACCCGCGAAGCCATCGGCTGGCCCTACCCCGCATTCGAAGTTCCGGCCGAGGTGTATGCCGACTGGGACCACAAGGAAGCCGGCGCCAAGACCGAAGCCGAGTGGAACGACAGGTTCGCAGCCTACGCCGCCGCCTACCCCGAGCTGGCCGCGGAGTTCACCCGCCGCATGAAGGGCGAGCTGCCCAAGGACTTCCACCAGGTCGCGTTCGACACCGTGGTTGCCGCACACACCAAGGCCGAGACCGTCGCCAGCCGCAAGGCCAGCCAGCTCGCGCTCGAAGCCTTCACCGCCGCGCTGCCCGAGATGCTCGGCGGCAGCGCCGACCTGACCGGCTCGAACCTCACCAACACCAAGAGCACGGCCGCCCTGCGCTTCGATCCGAAGACCGGCTCGGTGGTCATGAACGTGCCGGCCGTTCCTGCCAAGCAGGGCGCTGAAGACGAAGCCAAGCCCGAAGCCCCGGCCGAAGCGCCGCACGGCACCATCGGCCGCCACATCAACTACGGCGTGCGCGAGTTCGGCATGGCCGCCATCATGAACGGCGTGGCGCTGCACGGTGGCTACATCCCCTACGGCGGCACTTTCCTCACTTTCAGCGACTACAGCCGCAACGCCATCCGCATGGCCGCGCTGATGAAGCGCCGCGTGATCCACGTGTTCACGCACGACTCCATCGGCCTGGGCGAAGACGGCCCCACGCACCAGTCGATCGAGCACGCCGCCTCGCTGCGCCTGATCCCTAACCTCGACGTCTGGCGCCCTTCGGACACCGCCGAGACGGCCGTGGCCTGGGCCGTGGCGCTGCAGAACCAGTCGCGCCCGACCGCGCTGCTGTTGAGCCGCCAGAACATCGCCTACTCGCCCAAGAGCGAGCTCGGCGACATCAGCCGCGGCGCCTACGTGCTCTCCGAGCCGGAGAACGTCGGCCTCAAGAACAAGAAGACGGCGGCCGTCATCATCGCCACCGGCTCCGAAGTGCCGCTCGCGCTGGCCGCCCAGAAGCTGCTGGCCGAGAAGAAGATCGCCGTGCGCGTGGTGTCGATGCCCTCGACCACCACCTTCGACCGCCAGGACCTGGCCTACAAGAAGGCCGTGCTGCCCAAGAAGCTGCCGCGCATCGCCGTGGAAATGGGCTGCACCGGCGGCTGGTGGAAGTACGGCTGCGCGGCCGTCGTCGGCATCGACACGTACGGCGAATCGGCGCCGGCGCCGGTGCTGTTCAAGCACTTCGGATTCACGGCGGAGAACGTGGCCGCCACGGTGGAAGCGGCGCTGCGCGACTGAGTCCTTTCGCCGGATCACGACAACAGTTTTTCAACCTTAGGAGCAAGTCAGATGGCTATCAAACTCGGTATCAACGGCTTCGGCCGCATCGGTCGCAACGTGCTGCGCGCAGCCGTGCAGAACTTCAAGAACGACATCGAAATCGTCGCCATCAACGACCTGCTCGAGCCCGACTACCTGGCCTACATGCTCCAGTACGACTCGGTGCATGGCCGCTTCAAGGGTGAAGTGACGGTCGAGGGCAGCACGCTGATCGTGAACGGCAAGAAGATCCGCCTGACGCAGGAGCGCGACCCCGCGCAACTGAAGTGGAACGAAGTCGGCGCCGACATCGTGCTCGAGTCGACCGGCCTCTTCCTCACCAAGGAAACCGCGCAGAAGCACATCGATGCGGGCGCCAGGAAGGTGATCCTGTCGGCACCGTCGAAGGACGACACCCCCATGTTCGTCTACGGCGTGAACGACAAGAAGTACGCCGGCGAAGCCATCATCAGCAACGCCAGCTGCACCACCAACTGCCTGGCCCCGCTGGCCAAGGTGCTGAACGACAAGTGGGGCATCAAGCGCGGCCTGATGACCACCGTGCACGCCGCCACCGCCACGCAGAAGACCGTGGACGGCCCGAGCAACAAGGACTGGCGCGGCGGCCGCGGCATCCTGGAAAACATCATCCCGTCGTCGACGGGCGCGGCCAAGGCCGTGGGCGTGGTGATTCCCGAGCTCAACAAGAAGCTCACCGGCATGAGCTTCCGCGTACCGACCTCCGACGTGTCGGTGGTCGACCTGACGGTCGAGCTGGTAAAGGAAGCCACGTACAAGGAAATCTGCGCCGAGATGAAGGCACAGAGCGAAGGCGCGCTCAAGGGCGTGCTGGGCTACACCGAAGACAAGGTGGTGGCCACCGACTTCCGCGGCGACCCGCGCACCTCGATCTTCGACGCCGAAGCCGGCATCGCGCTCGACGGCACCTTCGTGAAGCTCGTGAGCTGGTACGACAACGAATGGGGCTACTCGAACAAGTGCCTGGAGATGGTGAAGGTCGTCTCGAAGTAAGACTTCACGGCCTCGACAAAAAACGCGCCCTCGGGCGCGTTTTTTTATTTGGGCTCCTGCTCGCCGTCATCGCAGCTTCTCGTTCCTGCGGACCTCGCTGCTCAGCTGCGAGGTCAACCGCGTCGCAGCCCGTCGCGCCGCCAACCCGAAGTCGCCCTTGAACTCCCCGAACTCGGCCGTGCCGTTGCCCACGGCGCGCACGCGCGTGACCTCGGCGCCTGCCGCATCGGTCACCACGCACGAGACCTCGGCCGTGAACGAGGTCGGCGGCCAGCTGATCCATGAGGACGAGCTCGAATCGGTCTTGATGCGCGGCGAGAACACCAGCGACACGCCCGCCGCCTCGTTGGCCTTCGCGTCGCCGGCGGTGCGCAGAACGACGACGTCGCGGTAGACGGCGCGCAACGCGTCGCGTATCGACTTCTCCAGGTCGCGGTACGGGTAGTAGCTCACGCGGTCGCCGCTGCCGCCTGGGGTGACCACTTCCAGGTCTCGATCCGCATAGGTCATCACGTAGGCGACCTTCTTCGGGATGAGGTGCGCCTGCGAGCGAGCCGGTGCGGTCTCGGTGATCATGGTGATCGGGTGCACGCAGCCGGCGAGCAGCAGCAGTGCCGACAGCGCCATGGCCACCGGAAGAGAAGAAGAAAAGGGGAACTGCATCGAAGCGCCTCCTGACCTCTGGGATCAACGGCCGATGGCGGCCACGAACTGCGGATCGGCGTACACCTGTCGCAGCAGCGCACGCACGAGGCGCGGATACGCGGCCTGCCCGGCAGGCACGGCGACGATGCTCGCGTAGCTCGAATCGAAGGCGGTCTCGGCGCGGTAGGTCTTGCGCAGGCGCTGCATGGCGTCGCGCGTGACTGTGATCTCCACGTCCATGCGGCCGGTGCCGTTGATCACGCCCAGGTCGATCTCGTTGGCCAGCACGCGCGCCGCGATGCGCGTGGGCGCCTTCGGGTCGTAGACGGAGATCTCGCTGAGGTCGCGCATCATCGCGTCCTGCAGGTACTGCGCGAAGCTGCCGCTGGGCGACAGCAGCCGGGCACTGCGCAGGCGCACGGTGTTGACCTTGTCGTCCGCATCGGTGGGCTGCGCCTTCGCGAGGGCCACCGGGCCGGGCCGCGTGGCCTCCAGCTTGTCGAGGGTCTCGTAGTCGGCCGCGTAGGGCGGCGCCAGCAATGGCGCGCAGCCGGTGGCCAGAACGGCGGCTGCCAGCGCGCCGGGCAAGAGGAGGCTGCGCAAACGCCAGCCCTGCTGCGAACTAAAGATCGCCATCCCGTCGGTCCCCTCTCCGCATCTT
Organism: Variovorax sp. 278MFTsu5.1; assembly: GCF_048305045.1. NCBI lineage: Bacteria > Pseudomonadati > Pseudomonadota > Betaproteobacteria > Burkholderiales > Comamonadaceae > Variovorax > Variovorax sp. 278MFTsu5.1. The sequence goes on along the minus strand of NZ_CP157622.1, from coordinate 6,770,202 downwards.
CACGAGGCCCGCGATGCATGCATGGTGCATCGGTGGCGCGTGCTCCCGGCGCGACGGTAGCACGCATCGCGCGGCGCGCGAATGCGTGATGCCGCGAAACCGGAAGGTGCGCGACGTGAGCGGAAAGAACGAACGGACTAAGACGGACTCAGACCGGCTCGAGCACGTGGATCAGCTTGCCCGCGGTGAGCTCCTTCGTCTTCTCGCTGTGCGCCTTCATGTGCGGCGCGACCGCGTGCGCCTGCAGGTGCGCCAGCGTTTCCCACTTCTCGATCACGACGAAGGTGTCGGGGCCGAAGCTGGCCTTCGACGCGGGGATGCCCTGCGCATCGACCGTGGCGCCGTACTCGATGCAGCCTGCCTCGGCCAGCACGGCCGCGCGGTTCTCGGCGAAGGCTTCGAGCAGCCTGGCGCGCTGGCCCGGTTTGGCGGTGATGACGGCGACGACGTGGATCATTGAAAAGTCTCCGGTTGGATGAGTGGTGAATGACGACGGTCGAATCTAAGAGATTCGGCGCGGCAGTGCCGGTCAGGTCCGCGACAACGCCGCGGCCTTGTCCCTATCATCGCCTGCATGTTCTTCCCGCTCCCTCGCACGGCCACCGCGCCCTTCTGCCCTTCCGAAGTCAAGGGCAGCGTGGCCGTCCCGCAGGAACTGCCCTTCTTCAAGAAGCTGATGCGCTACGCGGGCCCGGGCCTGCTGGTGTCGGTCGGCTACATGGACCCGGGCAACTGGGCCACAGACATCGAGGCCGGCTCGCGCTTCGGCTACGGGCTGCTGTTCGTGGTGCTGCTGGCGAGCCTGTCTGCCATGCTGCTGCAGACGCTGTGCGTGCGGCTGGGCATCGTCGCGCGCAAGGACCTGGCGCGCGCCTGCCGCGAGCATTACTCGCCGCGCGTCAACCGTTTCCTGTGGCTGGGCGCCGAGCTGGCCATCGTGGCCTGCGACCTCGCCGAGGTGCTGGGCAGCGCGCTCGCGCTGCACCTGCTGTTCGGCGTGTCGATTCCGGTGGGCATCGGCATCACGGCCTTCGACACGCTGCTGGTGCTGGGCCTGCAGGGCGCGGGCTTCCGGCGCGTGGAGGCCATCGTGCTGGGGCTCGTCGGCACCATCGCGGCCTGCTTCGTCGTCGAACTCGCGATGTCGCCGCCCAACTGGTTCGGCGTGGCGATGGGCTTCGGCCCGAGCCTGGAGCGGCTGCACCAGCCGGGCGCGCTGTACCTGGCCATCGGCATCGTCGGCGCGACGGTGATGCCCCACAACCTGTACCTGCATTCGTCCATCGTGCAGACGCGCCTGATCGCCGACACCGAGCCCGCGCGACGCGAGGCGGTGCGCTTCTGCACGCTCGACGCGGTGGTGTCGCTCTCGCTCGCGCTGCTGGTCAACGCGGCGATCATGGTGCTGGCGGCCAGTGCCTTCCACGCCACCGGCCACCGCGAGGTGACGGAGATCGACGACGCCTACCGGCTGCTGGAGCCCATCGTCGGCAGCGCCATCGCGGCCACGCTGTTCGGCATCGCACTGCTGGCTTCGGGCCAGAGCTCGACCTTCACCGGCACCATCGCGGGCCAGATCATCATGGAAGGCTTCCTCGACCTGAAGATCCCGTGCTGGCAACGCAGGCTCATCACGCGTGCGCTGGCGCTGGGCCCGGCATGGCTGGGCGTGTGGTGGTTCGGCGACGGCGGCGTGGGCAAGATGCTGGTGCTCAGCCAGGTGGTGCTGAGCTTCCAGCTGCCGTTCGCGATGTGGCCGCTGATCCGCTTCACCAGCAGCCGCGCGCTGATGGGCGGCTTCGCCAACGGGCCGGTGGTGAAGTCGCTCGCGTGGCTGCTGTTCGGCGTGATCGGCGCGGCCAACGTCTGGCTCATCGCCTCCGTGGCCACGGGCAATTGAGCCGGCTTCAGGGCGTGCCCGCGTCCTTCCACAGGTGCACCAACGCTTCGGGCGCCTCGGCTTCCGGGACTTCGAAGCTCACGGAGATTTCCTCGGTGCCCTGCACCAGCACCTCGACGCGATAGAAGCGCTGGTCGCCGCCGCTCACTGTCGCGCCGGGCCGGCCGGCATGGGGTACGGCGCTTTGCAGCGCGTCGCCGATCTGCTGGCGCAGCGCGTCGGTGCAGTCGCCGAGCTGGAAGCTGCGCGGCCGGGACAGGCCCGGCAGGTAGGCCAGCCCGCCTTCGCGCGTCACGCGCACGACGGTGGCTTCATCGAGCGGCGGCAGGCGGATCATGGCTCGGTCACTCCGGTGGCCAGCCATGCATCGGCCACGGCCTTGTGCACCGCGCTGCCCGCGCCGAAGCGACGCGACGCCATCTCGATGCTGAGCGTTGCGAAGGCCGCGAAGTCGGCGTCCGCGCGCAGGCGCCTGTCGCGCAGCGTGTCGTACCAGACGCGGCCCACGCCCTCCCACGCCGGTCCTTCCACGGCAACGGCAGCCAGGTAGAAGGCGCGGTTCGGAATGCCCGAGTTGATGTGCACGCCGCCGTTGTCCTGCGTGGTGGAGACGAAGTCCTTCATGTGCGCGGGCTGCGGGTCCTTGCCGATCACCGGGTCGTCGTAGGCGGTGCCGGGCTCGGCCATCGAGCGCAGGGCCTTCGCCTTCACGCTCGGCATGAAGAGCCCGGCGCCGATCAGCCAGTCGGCCTGCCGCGCGGTCTGCTTCAGCGTGTGCTGCTTCACCAGCACGCCGAACACGTCGCAGATCGATTCGTTCAGCGCGCCGGGCTGCCCCTGGTAGACGAGCGCGGCCTCGTGGTCGATCACGCCGTGGGTGAGCTCGTGGCCGATGATGTCCACCGCGATGGTGAAGCGGTTCATGACCTGGCCGTCGCCATCGCCGAACACCATCTGCGCGCCGTTCCAGAAGGCGTTGTCGTAGTTCCTGCCGTAATGCACGCTGCCGGTCAGCGGCATGCCCGCGCCGTCGATGGAGTCGCGCCCGTACACGTCGTGGTACAGCCGCCATGTGGCGCCGAGGTGCTCGTAGGCTTCGTCGGCCGCGATGTCGCCGGTGGCGGGCTTGCCTTCGGTGCGCACCAGCCTGCCGGGCAGCTCGGTCGTGTGGCCCGCATCGTGGACGGCGCGCTCGGGCGAATCGGGCCGCGCTGGGCGCACCGGCGTGCCGGTGATGTTCGAGACCGCCGCCGGCGGCACCAGGCCGCGCAGCGCGCGATGTTCGCGGTCGATGGTCAGCGTGTTGGCGGCGCAGTCGCTCAGCGGCGGGTTGGCGCTTTCGGCGAGCCGGCTCAGCAGGTACGGCGGCACGAAGGCGGGGGGCAGCATCTGCGGGTCGCGCGAGGGCATGGCAGGCCTTTCTCCAGGTGTCTTTCACGGGTGTCGAACGGGTGTCGACGGTTCCGGAACACCGTAGCAGAAACACAGGCTCGCCCCTGTCGGATCGAGCCTCAAGCCCTGGGCGGCATGTCGTCTTTGCCCAGCGCAGCGGCCATGAAGTCGACGAAAGTTCGCACGCGCGCCGACAGCTGGTGGCGCTGCGGATACACCGCGTAGATGTCGGCGTCGGGCGTGCGGTAGGCGGCGAGCACCTGCACGAGGCGCCCGCTGCGCAGGTAGCGCGCGATGTCCCACTCGGCGCGCATCAGGATGCCGTGGCCGTCGAGCGCCCAGTTGACCGCGATCTCGCCGTCGTTGGTGCTGAGCATGCCGCGCGTCTTCACCGCCTCGGTGCGCTGCGCGCTGCCGCGCCCGGTGCTCAGCCGCCAGATGCCGTAGCCCTCGTCGCCCTGTCGGATGCCGATGCAGCGATGGCGCGTGAGGTCGTTGGGCACCTTGGGCTGTCCGGCGCGCGCGAGGTAGGCCGGCGAGGCGCACAGCAGGCGCCGGTTCGATGCGATGCGCCGCGCGATCACGCGGGCCTCGGGCGGCGCGCCGAAGCGGATGCAGACGTCGAAGGCGTCTTCGGTCAGCGGCGGCGGGTTCACCGAGAGCTGCAGCTGCACTTCGACCTGCGGATGCTTCTTCGCGAACTTCGAGATCAGCGGCGCCACGTGGCTGCGTCCGAAGCCCAGCGTGGCGTTCACGCGCAGCAGGCCTTGCGGCTCGCCCTTGGCGCCGCCCAGCAGCTGCGCCATGTCGTCGATCTCGCCGAGGATGCGGCGCGCGTGCGCCACGTAGAGCTCGCCTTCGGGCGTGAGGCTCATGCGCCGCGTGGTGCGGTTCACCAGCGTGACGCCCAGGCGCGATTCCATCTGCGCGAGCCGCTTGCTCACCGCGGGCGTGCTGATGCCGAGCTCGCGCGCTCCGGCGCTCAGGCTGCCGCTGGCCGCGAGCGTGGAGAAGAAACCAAGGTCGGCGGGCTGTACCGGGGCTGCCATGGTCGATCCGATTGTTGAATTCAGGTTAACGATGGATTCACTTCCGGCGTGAATCGTTCGACGCGGCCGATCCTACAGTGGGAGCCCGACAGAGCACCTACACACGAAGAAGGACATCGACGATGAGCAGCTACAGCATTGCAACCATTCCCGGCGACGGCATCGGCAAGGAAGTGATACCCGCAGGCCGCCAGGTGATGGAGGCGCTGGCCGAGGCCTCGGGCGGCGCGCTGAAGTTCAGCTTCGAGGACTTCGGCTGGGGCGGCGACTGGTACCGCGCGCACGGCGAGATGATGCCGGCCGACGGCCTCGATGCGCTGCGCGGCAAGGACGCGATTCTTTTCGGCTCCGCGGGCGATCCGCACATTCCCGACCACATCACGCTGTGGGGCCTGCGCCTGAAGATCTGCCAGGGCTTCGACCAGTACGCCAACGTGCGGCCCACGCGCATCCTGCCCGGTATCGACGCGCCGCTGAAGCGCTGCAGGGCGGAAGACCTGAACTGGGTGATCGTGCGCGAGAACTCCGAGGGCGAGTACGCCGGCGTCGGCGGCCGCGTGCACCAGGGCCATCCGATCGAGGCCGCCACCGACGTGAGCATGATGACCCGCGCGGGCGTGGAGCGCGTCATGCGCTTCGCCTTCGGGCTGGCGCGCTCGCGCCCTCGCAAGCTGCTCACGGTGGTCACCAAGAGCAACGCGCAGCGCCACGCGATGGTGATGTGGGACGAGATCGCGCTGCAGGTCTCCAAGGAGTTCCCCGACGTGAGCTGGGACAAGGAGCTCGTGGACGCGATGACCGCGCGCATGGTCAACCGGCCCGCCACGCTCGACACCATCGTCGCCACCAACCTGCACGCCGACATCCTCAGCGACCTCGCGGCCGCGCTCGCGGGCAGCCTGGGAATCGCGCCCACCGGCAACATCGACCCGCAGCGGCGCTACCCGTCGATGTTCGAGCCCATCCACGGCTCGGCCTTCGACATCATGGGCAAGGGGCTCGCCAACCCGGTGGGCACCTTCTGGTCGGTGGTGATGCTGCTGGAGCACCTGGGCGAGGCCGAGGCCGCGCGCCGCGTGATGGCAGCGGTGGAGCACGTCACGGCCAACCCCGCGCTGCACACGCGCGACCTCGGCGGCAACGCGACCACAGAGCAGGTGACGCGCGCGGTGTGCGCGCACATAGCGGCCGAGCCGCTGCGGCTGGCGGCCTGATCCGCCCCGAGATTCCACGGTATCCGCGCGCCTCGAAGCGCGCGCCGCAGAACAACGAGCCGGAGACAAGACCATGAACGCTTCCTTGAACGCGCGTCCGTATCGGCGCACCTTGCTGCAGGCCGCAGCCATCGCAATGGGACTGGGCACCACCGCATTCGCCTTCGCGCAGTCCACCCCTGGTTGGCCAGTGCGGCCGATCAGCCTCGTCGTGCCCTTTCCCGCCGGCGGCACCACCGACGTGCTGGCCCGCGCGCTGGCCGACAGGCTCTCGCAGTCGCTGGGCCAGCCGGTGGTGGTCGAGAGCAAGCCCGGCGCCGGCGCCACGCTCGGTGCCGACTACGTGGCGAAGGCAAAGCCCGACGGCTACACGCTGCTGATGGGCGCGGTGCACCACACCATCGCCACCAGCGTCTACAGGAAGCTGCCCTACGACTTCCAGAAGGACCTGGCGCCCATCACCGTGGTGGCGATGGTGCCGAACGTGCTGGTCGTCAACGCCGTGAACACGCCCGCGAAGAACGTGGCCGAACTGGTGGCGCTCGCCAAGGCCGCGCCCGAGAAGCTGGCCTACGGCTCCAACGGCAACGGCACGGCGCAGCACCTGATCGGCACGCAGTTCCAGGCCAGCACCGGCGCGAAGCTGCTGCATGTGCCCTACAAGGGCAGCGGGCCGCTGACCACCGACCTCCTCGGCGGGCAGGTGGCGATGTCCTTCGACACCATCACGCCGGTGCTGCAGCACATCAAGGGTGGCAAGCTGCGCGCGCTGGCCGTGACCACCGCGCGGCGCTCGTCGGTGCTGCCCGAGGTGCTGACGCTGGAGGAGGCCGGGCTCAAGGGCTTCGACATCGGCACCTGGTTCGGCGTGCTCGCGCCCGCGGCCACGCCGAAGGAGATCGTGGCGCGGCTGAACGCCGAGATGGTGAAGATCATCCATTCGCCCGACTTCGCGCAGCGCATGCAGGCCATCGGCGCCGAGCCGCTGGGCGGCACGCAGGAAGAGATGGCGCGGCAGATCCGCGAGGAGACGGCCAAGTTCGCGAAGCTGGTGAAGGAAGGCGGCGTGGCGATCGAATAGCGCCGCAGCGAATGGCGGCCGGCGGCGTGCAGGCGGTTACGCACGCGCACACCTGCGTTCAGCGGCCGGGTCGCCGAGGCCATAGGATCAGGGCTTCCGAAATCACCGCCACCCGCCCATGTTCATCGTCACCCTCACCTACATCCGTCCGCTCGAGGAAGTCGACGCGCTGATGGATGCGCACATGGTCTGGCTCAAGAAGCACTACGAAAGCGGTCTTTTCGTGGCCTCGGGCCGGCAGGTGCCGCGCCAGGGTGGGGTGATCCTCGCGCGCTCGGGCGACCGCGAGGGCCTGGAGGCGGTGCTGGCGCGCGACCCCTTCGTGCAGGGCGGGGTGGCGCGCACCGAAGTCATCGAGTTCGTGCCGCGCATGACGGCGCCGAGCGTCGAGATCCTCAAGACTTTCTAGGCCGGCTTTCCAGCCGCTTCCGCCGGCAGCTCCTCGCGCCCGCCGGGATGCCGGGCGAAGCGCGGCGCGTCGTGGCCGTGCACCGGCGCCGGGTCTTTCCAGGGCCAGCCGCCGAACTGTGTGCGGCGGTAGTCGGCCATGGTCTGGCTGATCTCGGCCTGCGTGTTCATCACGAAGGGGCCGTACTGCGCCACCGGCTCGGCGATCGGGCGGCCCTGCAGCACCAGGAACTCCGCGGCTTCCGCATCGCCGTTGGCGATCTCGACGGCCACGTCCGCGCGCAGCTCGATGGCAGCCGGGCCCTGCACCTGCTCGCCGCCGACCAGCGCCGTCGCACCCTTGAAGAAGTACAGCATGCGCCGCGTGCCTTCGCCGGCGGCGGCGGGCAGCGTCCAATGCGCGCCGGGCGTCATCTTCAGCGTCCAGATCGCCACGTCGGCATCGGCTTGTGCGGCCCAGGAGTCGGGCGGAGGGGCCAGCGGCTGGATCGGGGCCTGCGCGTCGCCGCCGCCGAGCCGGCCCGCGATCACCGCGACCTCGGTGCGGCCGCCCTTCGCGTCGTCGGAAACGAAGCGCGGGATGGCCTCCGACCAGAACATCGTGAAGTGCGGCTCGGCCATCTTGTTCCTGGCGGGCAGGTTGAGCCAGATCTGGAACAGTTCCAGCGGGTTGGCCGAGGCGGCGTCGAGCAGCGGGAACATCTCCGAATGCACGATGCCCTTGCCGGCCGTGAGCCACTGCACGTCGCCGCCGCCGAAGCGCGCGGTGGCGCCCAGCGAGTCGGAGTGGTCGACAAGGCCCTTGCGCACGATGGTCACGGTCTCGAAGCCGCGGTGCGGGTGCGAGGGAAAGCCCGGCACTGTCTCGCCGTGGTACATGCTCCAGCCGTCCTTGCGGCTGAAGTCCTGGCCGATCTGGCGGCCGGCCAGCGAGGCCTCGGGGCCCATGCGGCCGTTGGCCTTGGGGTAGGCGTCGTCGTGGTAGACGCAGAAGAGGAACGGGTCGATCGTCTGCCACGGAAAGCCCAGGGGGGCGATCCGCACGATGGGGCTCTTGCTGTTGTTGCCGGTCATGGCGCTGCTAATCCTTTCCAGGTGGGGCGCGGCCGATGATGCCGCGCCAGTGCCTGGAATATCGGGGCGCCGCCGCCTTGCGGTAGGTGCCTTGCGTGCAACGGTGAAGAGCGCGTATGGAACGATGGGCATCGGTCGTCCTTCTCTTCCGGCGGCCTGCCGGCGCCTTACTGCTTCGGCATCTCGGCGTTCGGGTCCATGTAGACCAGCTCCCACAGGTGGCCGTCGATGTCCTGGAAGCCGTGGCCGTACATGAAGCCGTAGTCCTTCGGCTCGGTCGGCGTGGTGCCGCCGGCGGCCTTGGCCTTGGCCACGAGTTCGTCGACCTCGGCGCGGCTCTCGCACGACAGGCACAGCAGCACTTCGGTGCTCTTGGCGGTGTCGGTGATGCTCTTGGTGGTGAAGGTCTTGAAGAACTCCTCGACCAGCAGCATCACGTGGATGCTGTCCTTCTGAACGACCATGCACGCGGCATTGGCGTCGGTGAACTGCTCGTTGAAGGTGTAGCCCAGCGCGGCGAAGAACGCCTTGGTCTTGTCGAGATTCTTGACGGGGAGGTTCACGAAGATCTGCTTGGTGGCCATGGTGTCGTCCTGTCGATGAAGAAAAGAAGTGGGTTGTGGAGGTGTTTTCCGGCGTTTTGTGTACGCCGTCCACAAACGATATCAAATCAAATGGACGGCGTCCACATCTTTTTCGAAGCCCGAGATCCGGTCGATGCGACCGCGATTGCAAGGGGAGAAACGGACCGGGCATCATGGCCACCATCATGGAAATCGAGTTCAAGTTCTGCATCCCCTCCGGCCGCCTGAAGGCCGTCGAAGCCGCCCTCAGGCGCGGCACCGTCGTGCGCACCCGCCTGCAGGCCCGCTATTTCGACACCGCCGACCAGCGGCTGGCCGCCGACGGCATGGTGCTGCGGCTGCGCAAGGAGGGGCGGCGCTGGGTTCAGACCGTCAAGGCCACCGGTGACAACGCCCTGCACCGGCTGGAGCACAACGTCGATCTGGGCACGACGGGCCCGGCGCCGCAGATCGATCCCCAGCGCCACCAGGGCACGCCCGTGGGCGAGCGGCTTGCGAAATTGCTGGCGGATGGCACGCAATTGGTCGAACGGCAATCGACCGACATCGTGCGGCTCACGCGCGAGGTGCGCGTCACCGGGCCCGGCGGCGCGGTGGTCGAGATGGCGCTGGACGTCGGCAAGGTCGTCGCCCACGCCGGCACGCCCGAGCAGCGCGAATCGCTGGTGTGCGAGCTCGAACTGGAGCTCAAGCGCGGCGACGTGCAGGGCTTGGTCTCGCTCGCGCGGCGCTGGTCGCAGCAGCACGGGCTGTGGTTCAGCACCGTCTCGAAGGCCGAGCGCGGCGCGCGTCTGCTGGCGGCGCGGGAAACCGTGGAGGCCGTGAAGGCCGAAACCCCGCGCTTCGCCGACCAGCACCCCGACGGCCTGGCCATCCGGCAGGCCGTAGTCGCCTCGTGCCTCGCGCAGATGCTGCCGAACGCGAGCGAGATCGCCGCGGGCAGCACCGACGAGGAGCAGATCCACCAGCTGCGCATCGGCATCCGCCGCCTGCGCACCGCTCTGCGCGAACTCGCGCCGCTCGACCCCGCCTCCGGCCTTGCCGAAGCCGCCGAATGGGAGCCTCCGCTCGTCGACGCCTTCCGCGCCCTCGGTGCACTGCGCGACCGCGAGCAGGTCGTGAAGCTGGCCCAGCCGCGCCTGCGCGAAGCCGGCGCGCCCGACTTCGACCCGCTGGCCGCCGACGATGCCGCTGCAGCCGATGCGCCCTCGCCCGCAGACATCGTGCGCGCCCCGGCCTTCCAGAACGTGCTCGTCTCGCTGATCGGCTTCACCGCGGCGAAGCCGGCCGAACCGGCGCCCGAGACTGCCGCGGAAGGCGATCCGCCATCAGCACCGGTAGGCGCCAACGACGCCCGCCGCCTTCTGCGAAAGCGCCTGCGGCGGCTCCACAGGCAGGTGTTGCGCGACGGCGAGCGTTTCGAATCGCTGGACACCGAAAGCCAGCACCGCGTGCGCAAGCGCCTCAAGCGCCTGCGCTACCTCGCAGAGTTCGTGGCGCCGCTGTTCGACGAGAAGGAAGAAGGCGGCGCCGCCGGCCGCTACCTGAAGGCCCTGCGCCCCGCGCAGGACGCGCTCGGCGAATTCAACGACGAGGCCGTCGCGCTCGCCCTGTACCGCGAGGCCACCGCGCGCGACGCGCGCGCATGGTTCGCGGTGGGATGGTTCACCGCGCGGCACGCGGCTGGGGCGAAGGCCTGCCGCAAGGCGCTCGCGAAGATCGAGGATGCGGCGAGGTTCTGGAAGAAAAGCTAGCCGTGGATGAACACGGCCCGTTCAGTGATGGTGCCCATGCGCCCCATGAACATGCCGGTGCTCGATCTCCACCGGCTGCGCCGCGCGCACGTCCGTCACCTGCAGGCTGAACTTCAGCGCCTTGCCGGCCCAGGGATGGTTGCCGTCGAGCAGCACGACCGGGCCCTTGATCTTCATCACGGTGAAGACGTGCTCGCGGCCGTCGTCGAGGCGGCCCTGCAGCTGGCCGCCGACCTTCACGCCGGGCGGGAAGTCGGTCTTGGGGATGCTGCGCACCAGCGACTCGTCGCGCTCGCCGAAGGCGTCTTCGGGGGCGAGGCTCAGAACGGTCTGGTAGCCCTTTTCCTTGCCGTCCAGCGCTTCCTCGATCTTGGGCAGCGTGTTCTGGTAGCCGCCATGCAGGTAGGCCATCGGCTCGGGGCTCGCCTCGATGAGCTTGCCCTGGGCGTCGGAGACTTTGTACTTGATGGTGACAACGGTGTCTTTTGCGATTTTCATGGGGTCGCATTCTCGGCCGAAACCCGAAGGCGCAGGCGGCGGTGCGGCTACTTGAGCACGTCCATCTGGTCGAGCTTGCCCATCACCAGCCCGATGAAGGCCGACACCGCCAGCGGCAGGTGCTTGCGGCTCGGATAAACCACGTTGAGCCCCCGGCCGGCGTACTCGTACTGCGGCAGCACGCGCACGAGCTGGCCGGCCTGCTCGTCGCGGGTGGCCATGGCGGGTGGCAGCTGCGCGATGCCCAGCCCGGCCAGCGCGGCCCTGCGCAGCGCCTGGGCGGTGTTGCCGGTGAAGCGGCCGGTGACCTGCACTTCTTCCTCCACGCCGTCGGGGCCGGTGAGGCGCCAGGTGGTGTGGCCGGTGGGCGTCGAGGGTGTCACGCAGTCGTGTCCGGCCAGATCCTGCAGGCTGTGGGGTTCACCGCGCCGCGCGATGTAGGCGGGGCTCGCGAGCAGGCCTGCACTGCGGGTGGCCAGGCGCCGGCCGACATAGCCCGAGTCGCGCAGCACGCCGCCTCGGAAGGCCACGTCGATGCGCTCGGCGATCAGGTCGGCGGACGCGTCGCTGAGCACGAAGTCGAGCTTGACCAGCGGGTGCTCGGCCAGGAAGTCGGCCACCCATTCCATGGGGAAGAAATCGAAGAAGTCCGCCGGCGCGGCCACCCGCACGAGGCCGCTGGGCTCCTGGCCGCCGGCCGCCAGCGCCTGCCCGGCGGCGGCCAGCCCGTCGATCAGGCCGGCGCACCGGTCGTGGAAATCCTGCCCGGCGCTGGTGAGCGTGAGCTTGCGGGTGGAGCGCTGCATCAGTCGGGTGCCGAGCTGCGATTCGAGCTGCTGGATGCGCCGGCTCACGGTGTTGGGCGGCAGGCCCAGCCGCCGGGCGGCCTCGGCAAAGCTGCCGTGGCGCACCACCTGGACGAAGACGGCGACGTCGTTGAGGTCGAACATGGCGGCTGATTCCTTCAATTCATGGACGAGTGCAATCCGACTCTACCGTCTAGTCGATCAATAGGTGCGCGCCTAACCTTCTGCCCATGACTTCCACATCGCTCGCTTCCCCCACGCAACGCCGCATCGTCTGGGGCGTGCGCATCCTGCTGGCCCTGGCTTTCGGTACTGCCGGAGCCGCAAAGCTGGCCGGCGCGCCGCAGATGGTCCAGGTGTTCGACGCCATCGGCTTCGGCCAGTGGTTCCGCTACGTGACGGGCCTCGTCGAGGTCGGCGGCGCCGTGCTGCTGCTGGTGCCCGCGACCGGCTTCCTCGGCGGCCTGCTGCTGTTCGCGACCATGGTCTGTGCCGTAGCCACGCACCTCGCGCTGATCGGCGGCAACCCGGCGCCGGCCGTGGTGCTGGCTGCGCTGTCGGGCTTCGTCGCCTGGCGGCTGTGGCCCGTGCCGCAGCCGGCCGCGGCCGCCTGAGCTTCCCTTCATTCTTCTTCTTCTTTTTCTTCCAGACCCCACGGAGTACCTCATGACCGCACAACAACCCCGCATCGGCATCATCCTCGGCTCCACCCGCGAAGGCCGCTTCGGCGAGAAGCCCGCGCAGTGGATCCACGAGATCGCGAAGCAGCGCACCGACCTTGCCTTCGAGCTGGTCGACCTGCGCGACCACCCGCTGCCCCTTTTCGACGAAGCCGGCGCGCCGGCCTGGGGCCCGGTGAAGAACGAGGCCGCCCAACGCTGGCAGGCGAAGCTGGCCAGCTTCGACGGCCTGATCGTCGTCACGCCCGAGTACAACCACGGCCCCAGCGCGGTGCTGAAGAACGCGATCGACTGGGCCTACAAGGAGTTCATCCGCAAGCCGATCGGCTTCGTGGGCTACGGCGGCGTGGGTGCTGCGCGCGCGGTCGAGCAGCTGCGGCTGGTGGCCGTCGAGATGCAGATGGCGCCGGTGCGCCACGCGGTGCACATCGGCATGGTCGAGTTCCTCGGCATCTGGCAGCAGGGCAAGAGCTTCGGCGACTTCCCGCACCTCGCGCAGTCGGCCACGGCTCTGCTCGACGACATCGCCTGGTGGACTAAGGCACTGAAGACCGCAAGGGAGGCCGTATGACCGCCGCAGTCGCAACGCGGGCCCGCGCCATCGTCTACCGTACGCGCGGTTCGCGCCACGGCGGCATCACGCGGCTGATGAGCCCAGGCGACCTGGGCGAGTTCCTCAAGCCCTTCGTGTTCCTGGACCTCTTCGGCTTCGACGTCACGGGCGGCCACAAGGGCTTTGGCCTGCATCCGCACTCGGGCATCGCCACGCTGACCTGGCTGATGGAAGGCGACACGCAGTACGAGGACACCACCGGCGAGCAGGGCACGCTGCATGGCGGCGGCGTCGAGTGGATGCGCGCCGGCAACGGCGTGTGGCACACCGGCGCGCCCGCGCCCGGCGTGGAGCGCGTGAGCGGCTTCCAGCTGTGGGTGGCGCTGCCGCCCTCGGAAGAGAACGCGCCCGCGCAGAGCATGTACCTCGCGCCCTCGCAGGTGCCGCAGGAAGGCCCGGCGCGCGTGCTGCTCGGCCGATACGGCGCGGCGCAGAGCCCCGTCGCGGCGCCCTCGCCGATGAACTACCTGGCCGTGAAGCTGAAGGACGGCGAGCGCTGGAGCTATGTGCCGCCGGCCGGCCACACCGTGGGCTGGGTCGCGGTCGACGCAGGCAGCCTTGAGGCGGGCGATGACACGGGCGGCCCCATCGCCGCCGGCGAGCTCACTGTGTTCGAGGAGTCGGGCGCGGCCATCGACTTCGTGGCGCACGGCGACACGTCCTTCGTGCTGGGCTCGGCAGTGAAGCATCCGCACGAACTGGTGATGGGCTACTACTCGGTGCACACCAGCAAGGCCGCTCTCGAGCAGGGCGAGGCCGAGATCCGGCGCATCGGCGCGAAGCTGCGGCAGGAAGGGCGGCTCGCCTAGCCCCGGGTAGTTAGTAACCCGGCATGCGCCGGGCGGGCGGCTGCGCCAGAATCGTTCGCTTCATCCTTCATCGAACGATCCGACTGGTTTTGCAGCCAGCCTCAGCCCCGCCATGAACATCGCCGATTCCTTCGTCACCAACGCCGCCCGCTTCGTCGAGATCCGGCGCGACATCCACGCGCACCCCGAGCTCGGCTTCGAGGAGCACCGCACCTCCGACAAGGTCGCGAAGCTGCTCGCCGAGTGGGGCATCGAGGTGCACCGCGGCATCGCGGGCACGGGGCTCGTCGGCGTGCTGCGCAAGGGCACGGGCAGCCGCACCATCGGCCTGCGCGCCGACATGGACGCGCTGCCGCTGCACGAGGCCAACGAGTTCGCCCACAAGTCGACCAACCCCGGCCGCATGCACGCCTGCGGCCACGACGGCCACACCACCATGCTGCTGGCCGCCGCCTGGCACCTGTCGCAACAAGGGCCCGACGACTTCGACGGCACGGCGAATTTCATCTTCCAGCCCGCCGAGGAGATGGGCAAGGCCGGCGCGAAGAAGATGATCGACGAGGGCCTGTTCGAGCGCTTCCCGTGCGACGCCGTCTTCGGGCTGCACAACTTCCCGGTGGGCGACGTGGGCCGCTTCGCGCTCAACGAAGGCGCGCTGATGGCCTCGAGCAACACCTACATGATCACCGTGCGTGGGCGCGGCACGCATGCCTCGATGCCGCACACCGGCATCGACCCGGTGGCGGCGGTGGTCACGCTCGCGCAGCAGCTGCAGACCATCGTGGCGCGCACCATTCCGAGCACCGAGCGTGCGCTGCTCGCCGTCACGCAGCTGCAGGGCTCCGATGCACCGAACGTGATTCCCGACGTCGCCACCGTGGGCGGCACCATCCGCACCTTCTCCATCGACGCCATCGACAAGCTCGAGGCCCGCCTGCGTGAAGTGGCGGCTGGCGTGGCGGCGGCGCACGGCTGCACCGCCGAGGTGTTCTTCAAGCGCTCGTCGCCGCCGACCGTGAACCATCCGGCCGAGGCGCGCTTCGCGGCCGGCGTGATGCGCGAGGTGGTGGGCGACGACATGGTCACCGACGACTTCCCCGCCGTGATGGGAGCCGAGGACTTCGCCCACATGCTGCTCGCGCGGCCCGGCTGCTACGCCTTCCTGGGCAACGGCGACGGCGACCACCGGCTCGACGGCCACGGGCCCGGGCCTTGCATCATCCACAACACCTCGTTCGACTTCAACGACGAGATCATCCCGATCGGCGCGAGCTACTTCGTGAAGCTGGTGCAGCGCTGGCTGCCGGCGCGCGGCTGATCGGCATTCCCTTTTCCTGTTGATGATGAAAGCGGCCACCCAGATGAGCACGACCCCGTTCACCCGACGTTCTCTCGCAGCCTTTTTCGCGGCCGGCGCCGCTGCTTTGGCGATCGGCGTTCCGGCGCATGCGCAGCAGCGCGTGATCCACATCGTCGTGCCCTTCGGCACCGGCGCGGTGCAGGACACGGTGGCGCGCGCCTTCAACAACGAGCTGGGCGCCGCGCTGAACGCCAGCGCCATCGTCGAGAACCGCGCGGGCGCGGGCGGCACCGTGGGCGCGGCCATCGTGGCGCGCGCGCCGGCCGACGGCAACACGCTGATCCTCGCGGCCGCGAGCCACAACATCGCGGGCTTTCTCTACAGCAAGCTCAGCTACGACCCGCTGAAGGACTTCGTCGGCGTCGCCAACGTCGGCAACGCGGGCTACGTGCTGGCGGTGGCCAGCGGCATGGGCGTGTCGAGCACGGCCGACTTCATCAAGGAGGTCAAGGCCAACCCCGGCAAGTACAACTACGCCTCCGCCGGCAACGGCAGCGCCACGCACCTGGCGATGGCCTCCTTCCTCGCGAAGGCGGGCCTGCAGATGACGCACATCCCCACCAAGTCGACCGGCGAGGCCGTCAACGAGGTGCTCGCGGGCCGCGTGCAGGCGGTGATCTCGTCGAGCATCGGCGTGATGGGCTTCCAGGAGGACGCGCGCATGAAGCTGCTGGCCTCCACCGGCCAGTCGCGCAGCCCCTTCCTGCCCAAGCTGCCGACCGTGGCCGAGAGCGGCCTGCCCGGCTACGCCTTCGACTCGTGGATCGGCCTGCTCGCGCCCGCAGGCACGCCCAAAGCCGAGGTCGAGCGCCTGAACGCCGTCACCAACAAGGTGCTGGCCGACCCGGCGATCCAGGAACGCTTCAAGCGCCTGGGCGTGGAGCCGCGCAGCCAGAGCGCGGAGGAGTTCCAGAAGCTGCTGCGTGCGGACTGGGATGCGATGGGGGCGGTGGTGAAGGCGTCGGGGGCGAAGGTCGACTGACTGACGGGAGGGAAATTACAAGCCTCAGGCGATATTATGTAAAAATACGCCAAAGCCGATATTTTGACAAAACAAGACAGGGCCGATATTCTGCAGGGGCAATGGAATATCCCCTGCGCTTCGTCGATCAGCTGCGGCCGCACCTCAAGGCCCTGCGCAAGCAGCGCGGCCTGACGCAGGCGCAGGCCGGCGCTCTCATCGGCGTCAGCCAGGCCCGCATCGCGGAAATCGAGGCGAACCCCGGCGCGGTCAGCTTCGAGCAGCTGATGAAGCTCCTGTCGGCGCTGGGCGCCTCCTTCTGCCTGCGTGAGGAAGCAGCGCCCAGTCCCGTACCTGTGGCCGCGGAAGAACCCGTGCTGTACGACGCAGTGAAGCTTCCGCCCGGCCCATGGACCGCCACGCCGATGAGCGACCAGTCGGTGCTGGTGCGGCTGGAAGCCGAATCGCCGGGTGCGCCGGGCGAATCGCTTCGCGCACTCCAGGCGCTGAACCCCGGCAAGGACGTCAAGCCCACCTCGCGCCGGAACTTCGTCGTCCGGCCCAAGAGGGAGTCGTGGTGACGCAGGCCCTCGACGCCTGGATGAACGGAGAGCGCGTAGGCACCTGGATCGTCGAACGCGGCGCCCATTCCTTCCGCTATGACCCAGCCTGGTCCGAATCGCCGCGGCGGCGATCGCTGTCGCTGTCGATCCCGCTCAACAGCGCGCTCGAGGTTCGCGGCGAGGTGGTCCGCAACTACTTCGACAACCTGCTGCCCGACAACGACAGGATTCGCGCGCGGCTGCGCAACCGCTTCCGGCTCAAGGACGCCACTGCCTTCGGCCTGCTCGAAGCCATCGGCCGCGACTGTGTCGGTGCCGTTCAACTCGTGCCCGAAGGCGCCGTGCCGCAAGGCTGGAACGCCATCGACTGCGAGCCGCTGGACGAGGCGCAGATCGCCGACCTGCTGCAGGCCGTTCCGTCCGAAGACGTGCCGCAAGGCATGCGCGACGAAGACCTGTTTCGCATCTCGCTGGCCGGCGCGCAGGAAAAGACGGCGCTGACCCGCTGGAATGGCGCATGGTGCCGGCCGCATGGCGCCACGCCCACCACGCACATCGTGAAGCTGCCGCTCGGGCTGATCGGCGGCTCCAGGCGCGTCGACGCCTCCGACTCGGTGCAGAACGAATGGCTGTGCGCGCAGATCGTGCTGGCCCTCGGCCTGCCGGTGGCGCCGACTTCCATGGCCACCTTCGGCGGGCAGACGGTGCTGATCGTGGAGCGCTTCGACCGCGAGTGGATGGACGGCGGGACCTGGATCGCACGCCTGCCGCAGGAAGATTTCTGCCAGGCCCTGGGCCTGCCGTCAGAAAGGAAGTACGAGCAGCACGGCGGGCCCGGCATGTCGAAGTGCCTGCAGCTGCTGCAAGGTAGCAGGAGCGCGGAAGACGGCGCGCGCTTCCTGCTCGCGCAGCTGGCTTTCTTCCTGCTCGCGGCCACCGACGGGCATGCCAAGAACTTCTCGATCCACCTCCAGCGCGGCGACGCCTACGAGATGACGCCGCTGTACGACGTCATCTCGATGTGGCCGTATTTCGGCGATGGCGCCAATCAGTTCCAGCCGCGCAGGGCGGGCCTGGCGATGGCGATCCGCTCGAGGAACGCGCACTACGTGTTCCAGACCATCCAGGCTCGCCACTGGCATGGCCTGGCGATGAAGAGCGGCGGCATCGACGTGTGGAACGCGATGCTCGATCTGGTGGCATCGGTGGACGCCGCGCTGGGCGAGGTCGAGGCTCTGCTGCCGCCGGACTTTCCCGCGCGCACCTGGGAGGCCATCTCGCAGGGCATGCGAGGCGAGGCGAAGCGATTCCTGGCGGGCGCCGACATCGCCTCGCGGGAGGCTGCTCAGGACTCCGCGCTCAGGACTCCGACGTGAACCCGATCTGCTTCACCAGCGGCCCCCAGCGCTCGTACTCGGCCTTCTGGTCGGCAGCCATGTCCTGCGGCGTGCCGCCGTTCGCGACCAGGCCGACCAGGGCCAGCGCGTCGATCACGGCCTTGTCCTTCAGCGCCCGGGTGATGGCCGCGTTGGCGGTGGCGATGGTGGCGGCGGGCGTCCTGGCGGGCGCGTAGAAGCCGAACCACTCCTCGGAGGTCACGTCGGGGTAGCCCAGTTCCGCGAAGGTCGGCACGTCGGGCAGGAAAGGCGAGCGCTTCTTGCCGGAGGTGGCCAGCACGCGGATGCGGCCGGCCTTCACGTACTGCAGGTAGTCGCCGCTGGGGTTCATGGCCGCCGCGATCTGGCCGCCCACCAGGTCGGTGATGCTGGGAACGGTGCCGCGATAGGGCACGTGCTTGAGATCGACGCCCGCGCGCATGCCCAGCAGCGCGCCCAGCAGGTGCGGCATGGAGCCGGCGCCCGGCGAGCCGTAGCTGGCCTTCTCGGGGTTGGCCTTGGCCCAGGCCAGGAAGTCCTTCAGCGTCTTGACCTCGGCCGGGACCGAAGGACCCACGGCCAGGCCGTGGAACATCACCGCGCCGATGGAAACGGCCGTCACGTCCTCGGGCTTGTACGAGAGCTTCGGATAGATGTACGGATACACCGAGAGCGCCGAGACGGGTGCCAGCGCCAGCACCGAGCCATCGGCCGGCGCGGCCTTGAGCGTCTCCAGTGCGATGCGCCCGCCCGCGCCGGGCTTGTTCTCGACGTAGCCGGGGTTCTTGCTGTAAGGCGTGCCGCCGAGCTTCTCGGCCACGCGGCGCGCCACGCTGTCCCCGGCGCTGCCGGGAGGAAAGCCGTAGATGACCTTCACCTGCTCCAGCGCCTGCGCGAGGGCGGCGAAGGGCGTCAGTGCGCCGGTGGCGGCGGCGCCTGCCATGGCGTTGAGGAAGTGGCGTCGTTGCATGTGCTGTGTCTCCTTGAGTTTGTGTGTTTGCGAAAGGGCTGGGGAAAACGGAAGGCGGCCCGGGAGGCTGCCGCGGAATCAGGCCGCCGCGCGCCGGCGGGCGTAGTCGATGAAGAACGCAAGGCTGCGCGGGTTCTGCATGCTGTCGGGGCTCGCCACCTTGTCGGCCGGCGTGCCCAGCAGCAGCTTGCGCAGGGGCACTTCCATCTTCTTGCCGCTGAGCGTGCGCGGGATCTCGTCCACCTGCACGACGTCGTCGGGCACGTGGCGCGTCGACGCCTTGGTGCGGATGGCGGCGCGGATGCGCTCGATGAGGGCCGCGTCGAGCGCCATGCCCGGCTGCAGCACCACGAACAGCGGCATGAACGAAGGCCGGCCCAGGTATTCGAGGTCGACCACGACGCTGTCGCGCACCTCGGGCAGCTGCTCGACCACGCGGTAGATCTCGGCGGTGCCCATGCGGATGCCGAAGCGATTGATGGTGCTGTCGGAGCGCCCGTAGATCACCGCGCTGCGCCGTGGCGTGAAGCGGATCCAGTCGCCGTGGCGCCAGACGCCGGGGAAGGTCTCGAAATAGCTCTCGCGATAGCGCCGGTTCTCGGGGTCATTCCAGAAGTACAGCGGCATCGATGGCATGGGCCTGGTGATGACGAGCTCGCCCACCTCGCCGACCACCGGCCGGCCGGCGTCGTCGAATGCGTACGCCGCCACGCCGAGTTCGGGGCACTGGATCTCGCCGGCGTGCACCGGCAGGCTGGGCGCGCAGGCCACGAAGCCCGAGGCGATGTCGGTGCCGCCGCTGATCGAGGCCAGCCAGAGGTCGGGCTTGACGGCGTCGTAGACCCACAGATAGGCCTCCACCGGCAGCGGCGAGCCGGTCGCGTTGATGGCGCGCAGCCGCTCCAGGTTCGCGGTGTCGCGCGGGCGCAGGCCGTCTTTCATGCAGTTGGCCAGGTAGGCCGCGCCGCAGCCGAACAGCGTGACGCCCTGTTCGCCGATGAAGCGCCACAGCGCGCCGGCGTCGGGCCAGGCGGGGTTGCCGTCGAACAGCACGATGCTCGCGCCGGTCAAAAGCGCGCCCACCTGCAGGTTCCACACGATCCAGCCGGTGCTGCCGAGGAACAGCAGCCTGTCGCCCGCGCGCAGGTCGTGCTGCAGCGCCATGGTCTTCAGGTGCGTGAGCACGATGCCGCCGTGGCCGTGCACCATCGCCTTGGGCAGGCCGGTGGTGCCCGACGAATAGACGATCCACAGCGGGTGGTCGAAAGGCAGGCGCTCGTAGCGCGGCGGCGCGTCCTCGCGCAGCGCGTCGGCCCAGTCGACGCGGTCGCGCCAGTCGGGTGCCGGGGGCTCGTCGCCCGGGCCCGGCACGTGGATCACGCGCTTCACGCTGGGCAGCTCGGCCAGCAACTCCTTCACCTGGGCGCTGCGGTCGTGGTGCTTGCCGTTGTAGCGGTAGCCGTCGGTCGCCAGCAGCAGGCAGGGCTCGATCTGGCGCAGCCGGTCGAGGACCACGCCGGGGCCCATGTCCGGCGCGCAGCTCGACCAGATGGCGCCGATGCTGGCGCAGGCCAGGAAGGCGACGACGGTCTCGGGCCAGTTGGGCAGGTAGCCCGCAACCCGGTCGCCGGGGCCGATGCCCCATGCGCGCATCCGGCCGGCCAGCGCGGCGGTGTCGCGCTCCAGCTCGGCCCATGACATGGCGCGCAGCGGCGCGTCTTCCCGGCGCGCGATGATCGCCGGGCTTGCCGGGTCATTGCCCACTCTGCGGAACACGTTCTCGGCGTAGTTCAGCCGCATGCCGGGAAACCACTGCGCACCGGGCATCTCACGCTGCGCGAGCACCGGTTGCGCATCGCCTTCGCCCACGACGCCGAAATACTCCCGGATCGATTGCCAGAAGAGTTCCAGCGAGTCGACGGACCACTGCCAGAGCTCCTCGTAGCCGCCCGCCGGCACGCCGTGGCGTTCGGCCAGCCATTGCTGGTAGGCATGCAGGCCGCTGGCGCGGACCTGTTCGGCCGAGGGGGTCCACAGCAGCTGGCCGTGGGCGTCGGAAGGGGGCGAATCGTGCATCGTGCGGCTGGAATCCGGAGGGCCGCCCGGCGGGCGGTTCGGGCCGAATTGTTCGGGCGATGCGGAAGCGATACTGTTGAAAATGAGACATTTGACTTAAGGGTTTGCCCGTTGGAAAAGAAGCCAGACGAACTGCGGAAAGCGCATCGCCAGGGCGCATCGCGTCCGCCGCCTTCCCGGCGCCCGAGGGCGGATGGACCCGCGGGCTTCGGCATCGACGAGCTGCTTCGCCTGTCGTCGTGGAGCGCGCCCTTTCCCGCGCCGCTGCGCAAGCGGGTGATGGAGCGCATGCGCGAGCACCGGGTGTCGCGCGGCCAGCTGCTGGCGCGGCGCGGCGAGATCCCGTCGGCCTGGTTCGGGCTGATGGAGGGGCTGCTGAAGACCTCGGTGCTCGCCGCCGACGGCCGCAGTTCCACGCTCGGCGGCATCCTGCCGGGCTGCTGGTTCGGCGAGGGCGCGCTGCTGCGCGGCAAGCCCCGCCATGCCGACTACGTGGCGCTGCGCGACAGCCGCGTCGCGCTGCTGCCGCAGGACGACTTCGCCCGCCTGCTGCAGGAGCATCCGCCCTTCAAGGACTTCATCTACGGCCAGATCAACGAGCGCCTGCACTACTTCATGGACCACGTGGGCGACGTGCGGCTGATGCGCGGCCCCGCGCGCGTGGCGAATGCGCTGTGCGGGCTGGCCCATCCGCTGAACAACCCGCTCGGGCTGATCCACCTTCCCATCGCGCAGGACGAGCTCGCCGCCATCGCCGGCGTCTCGCGCCAGCGCTGCAACCTCGCGCTGCAGCACATGCAGGCCGAAGGCTGGCTGCACGTGGGCTATGGGCAACTGACCCTGCTCGCGCTGGAGCCGATCGCGGGCATGGCGCGGGCGGGCTGATCCGCTGCTGCTTCGGCGCCCCGCCCTATGCGCCTGTAGGACGCCGGCGGATTGAACTCCGCGTCCTCCAAAGCCATGCTCTGGAGGTGCCTCCGGCGCACCGTGCGCGGGGGCGGAAAGGACTTTCCATGAATTCGACGTCGCCCCTCGAACAGCCTGCGGCCATGCGCGCGGGCGGATCGCCCAAGGTGCTCTGGGCCGTGATCGGTGTGCTGGCCATCGCGGTCGCGGCGCTGGGCGGGGTGCTGCTGCACAGGCAAGGGCAGGAAACGGCCGCGCCTGCATCCACGCCCGTGGCCGCCGCGGCGACCGCCCCGGCGCCCGACGACTTCAAGCCCGAAGCCATGCCACCCGCGCCTGCCATGCCGCCGCCTGCCGTCGGTGGCTACGCTGGTGCAGCCGGCACGGCCCCGCAGTCGATGGCCGCCGTGCCGCAGGCGGCGCCTGCTCCCGCGAACTCGACGACGGTTGCCGCCGCCGAGCCTGCGCCCGCCATGCCGGCCGCGCCCGCTTGCGCGGTCTGCGGCCGCGTCGAGTCGGTCCGGCCGGTGCAGCGCCAGCAGAAGACCACGGGCATGGGAGCCGTCACCGGTGGTGTGGTCGGCGGCCTCGTCGGCAACCAGTTCGGCCACGGCAACGGCCGCGTCGCCACCACGGTGCTGGGCGCTGTGGGCGGCGGTTTTGCCGGCAATGCCATCGAGAAGCACGTGCGCACCGTCACCGTCTACGAGGTGGGCGTGCGCATGGACGACGGCCGGCTGCGCACGGTCGAGACGAAGACCGCGCCGCCGATCGGCAAGCCGGTCACGCTCCAGCGCGGCGTGCTGCGTCCCGCCGACGGCCGTAAGTAGGCGGGCCTTCCGCAGGGCTTTCGCGCCCTGCGCCTCCGCCTCCGTATCACAGAAGAACACGACGCAAAAGAGCGATTGCCCGAAAAGTATCTTGACCGTATATCCTTAATATATTTAGAGTGCGGCGTTTTCCACCGCACATCCGAAGGAGCGATCAAGTGAGCAATCCCCGCTGGCAGGGCGTTTTTCCCGCCGTCACCACCAAGTTCAACGCCGACGAGAGCATCGACGCCGAGGGCACGGCCCGGCACATCGACTTCCAGATCCGCAACGGCATCCACGGCCTCGTCACCTGCGGCTCGCTCGGCGAGGCCAGCACGCTGACGCTGGAGGAGAAGCTGCAGGTCGCGAAGATCGCGCTCGAAGCCGCCGACGGCCGCATCCCCGTGCTGGCCAACGTCTCGGAAACCAGCACCCGCGAGGCGCTGCGCTATGTCGACGGCGCCAACAGGCTCGGCGTGGCCGGCTTCATGGTGATGCCCTCGGTGATCTACGTGGCCGACGCGCGCGAGGCAATGCTCAACGTGCGCACCATCGCCAACGCGGCGCAGAAACCCATCATGGTCTACAACAACCCGGTGGCCTACCGCGTCGACCTGAAGCCGCAGCACATGGCCGAGCTGGCCGACTGCGAATGGATCGCCGCCATCAAGGAAAGCACCGACGACATCCGCCGCATCACCGACCTGCGCAACACCGTGGGCGACCGCTACCAGCTCTTCCTCGGCGTCGACGATCTCGCCTACGAGGGCCTGGCGCTGGGCTGCGACGGCCTGCTGGCGGGCGTGGGCTGTGCCTTCCCGCGCGAGACCGTGGCGCTCTACGACCTGATGAAGGCCGGCAAATTCGCCGAAGCGCTCAAGCTCTACCAGTGGATGACGCCCATGCTGCATCTCGACGTGTCGACCAAGCTGGTGCAGAACCTCAAGCTCATCGACGCGCTCGTGGGCGTGGGCACCGAGCACATGCGCCGCCCGCGCCTGCCGCTCATCGGCGCCGAGCGCGAGTTCATCGAAGGCATCGTGAAGAAGGCGCTCGCGACGAGGCCTGTTCAATACCAGTCGGTCATGTAATAAACCGACGGCGCGCCGGCACCGGCTTACCGGTCGGCTGCCGGCCGCGTGTTTTTCATCGTCCCCAACCCAGCAGGAAGAAGCATGAAGACAAAAGCAGGCATGGTTTCGTTTCTCGGTCTCGCAGCCCTGGCCCTCGCCGGCCAGGCGCATGCGCAGGAGCAGGTCGTCAAGATCGGCCACAGCGGTCCTCTCTCGGGCCCCAATGCCTTCGCGGGCAAGGACAATGAAAACGGCGTGCGCCTCGCCATCGAGGAGCTCAACGCGAAGAAGCTCGTGGTCGGCGGCAAGACGCTGAAGTTCGAACTCGTCTCCGAAGACGACCAGTGCGACGCCAAGACCGGCGTGAGCGTGGCGCAGAAGTTCGTGGACGACGGCGTCAAGTTCGTCATGGGCCCGTACTGCTCGGGCGTGGCCATTCCGGCTTCGCGCGTCTACAGCGACGGCGGCACCATGGTCTCGACCGTGGGCACCAACCCGAAGGTCACCCAGGGCGGCTACAAGAACCTCTACCGCATCATCGCGAGCGACAACCAGATCGGCGGCGCCATGGCCGTGTATGCGGCCAAGGAGATGAAGCTGAAGAAGGTCGGCGTGATCGACGACCGCACCGCCTTCGGCCAGGGCCTCGCCGAGGAGTTCACCAAGGAGGCCAAGAAGCAGGGCCTCACCGTGGTCGGCCAGGAGTTCACCACCGACAAGGCCGTGGACTTCACCGCCATCCTCACCAACATGAAGGCCAAGGCGCCCGAGGCCATCTTCTTCGGCGGCTACGCCCCGCAGGCCGCGCCCATGGCACGCCAGATGAAGCAGCTCGCCGTGCCCGGCAAGCTGCTGGGCGGCGACACCGTCTGCAGCCCCGCCACCGGCAAGCTCGGCGGCGATGCGGTCAACGACCTGGTGTTCTGCGCGCAGGGCGGCTCCATCCTCGAGAAGGCGCAGAGCGGCCCGGCCTTCAAGGAGAAGTTCAAGAAGCGCTTCAACGTCGATCCCGACGCCTACGCCGCCTCGTACTACGACCAGGTGCTCTTCATCGGCGAGTCGATGAAGAAGGCCAACTCCATCGACCCCGACAAGGTCGGCGCCGAGCTCTACAAGGCCACCTACAAGGGCGTGGCCGCCACCTACGCCTACGACGACAAGGGCAACATGAAGCAGGCGCCGATCACCGTGTTCACCTTCAAGAACGCGGCGCCGGTGCCCATCGCCAGCTACTGAAGCAGAAAGAACGGACCACGCCACATGCAGCGCATCCAGGTCATCGACTCACACACGGGCGGCGAGCCCACGCGCCTGGTGGTCGGGGGCTTCCCCGACCTGGGCAAGGGCAGCATGGCCGAGCGCCGCGCGCTGCTGGCCGAGCGGCACGACAGGTGGCGCGCCGCCGCCGTGCTGGAGCCGCGCGGCAGCGATGTGGTGGTGGGCGCGCTGCTGTGCGAGCCCGTCTCGGCCGACGCAGCAGCCGGCGTCGTCTTCTTCAACAACGCCGGCTACCTCGGCATGTGCGGCCACGGCACCATCGGGCTGGTGGCCAGCCTCGCGCACATGGGGCGCATCGGCGTGGGCGAGCACCGCATCGAGACGCCCGTGGGCACCGTGACCACCACGCTGCACGAAGACGGCTCGGTGAGCGTGCGCAACGTGCCCGCCTACAGGCACCTGCGGCAGGCGGCGGTCGAGCTGCCGGGCCACGGCACCGTGCGCGGCGACGTGGCCTGGGGCGGCAACTGGTTCTTCCTGGTGAGCGAGCACGGCCAGAGCGTGGCGAGCGACAACCTCGCCGCGCTCACCGACTACACCGCCGCCCTGCGCAAGGCCCTGGCGGCGCAGGGCATCACCGGTGCCGACGGCGCCGAGATCGACCACATCGAACTCTTCGCCGACGACAGCGAAGGCGCCGACAGCCGCAACTTCGTGCTGTGCCCCGGCAACGCCTACGACCGCTCGCCCTGCGGCACCGGCACCAGCGCCAAGATCGCCTGCCTGGCGGCCGACGGCAAGCTCGCGCCGGGCGAAGTGTGGAAGCAGGCCAGCGTGATCGGCAGCGTCTTCGAGGCCAGCTATGCGCTCGACGGCGAAGGCCGCGTCGTTCCCACGCTGCGCGGCCGCGCGCACATCAGCGCCGAGGCGACGCTGCTGATCGACGACGCCGACCCCTTCGGCTGGGGCATCCGGCTCTGACGTCGGGCGCAGCGGGCGGAATGGACGCGGACGTCATCGTCATCGGCGCCGGCATCGTCGGCGCCGCGTGCGCGCATGCGCTTGCTCAAGCCGGCGCGAAGGTGCTGGTGCTCGACGCGGGCATCGGCAGTGCCACCGGCGCGGGCATGGGCCACCTCGTGGCGATGGACGACAACCCGGCCGAGCTCGAGCTGAGCCGCCGTTCGATCGCGCAATGGCGCGAGCTCGCGCCGCGCATGAGCGAAGACTGCGCATACAGCCCCTGCGGCACGCTGTGGATCGCCGCCAGCGACGAGGAGATGGCCGAGGCCGAACGCAAGCAGCAGCGGCTTCGCGCGCACGGCATCGACAGCCGCCTGCTCGACGCGCACCAGCTCGCGGCCGCCGAGCCCGCGCTGCGCAAGGGCCTCGCCGGTGCGCTCGAAGTGCCGGGCGACGGCATCCTCTACGCACCCAACGCGGCGCGCTGGCTGCTCGCCCAGCAGGCGGCATCGGTCCGCGTCGAGCAGGCGAAGGTCGAGGCCATCGAGGACGGCGGCGCGCTGCGCCTGGCCGACGGCAGCCGTCGCGCCGCGCCGCAGGTCGTGCTCGCCAACGGCATCCAGGCGACCACGCTCTGCCCCGAGCTGCCGATCCGTCCGAAGAAGGGCCACCTGCTCATCACCGACCGCTATCCGGGCACGGTGCATCACCAGCTCGTCGAGCTCGGCTACGTCACCAGTGCGCACCACAGCGAGGGCGACTCGGTCGCCTTCAACGTGCAGCCGCGTCCCACGGGGCAGCTGCTGATCGGCTCCTCGCGCCAGTTCGACACCACCGACGCGGCCGTGGAAGCGCCGATGCTGGCGCGCATGCTCCAGCGCGCCCTGGAATACCTGCCGGGGCTCGCCAGCCTCAACGCGCTGCGTTCGTGGACCGGCATGCGCGCGGCCTCGCCCGACGGCCTGCCGTTGCTGGGCAAGCACCCATGGCGCGAGAAGCTCTGGCTCGCCGTCGGCCACGAAGGCCTGGGCGTGACCACCGCGCCCGGCAGCGCGCATTTGCTCGCCGCGCTGATGACCGGCGCGGCACCCGGTTTCGACGCCGCACCCTATGCGCCGCGCGGCCTGCGGGAGGCCGCATGAACAACGGCCACACCCTGCTGCACATCGACGGCCATCCGGTCCGCGTGCAGGCGGGCAGCTCGGTCGCCGCCGCACTGCGCGTGGCCGGCGGCATGGGCGTCGCGCGCACGTCGGTCACGGGCCAGCCGCGCGCGCCCTTCTGCGGCATGGGCGTGTGCCAGGAGTGCCGTGTGCTGATCGACGGCAAGCGCAGGCTCGCGTGCCAGACGGTGTGCGCCGAGGGCATGCGCGTGGAGACTTTGGAATGAACGGCGTCGTGCCCGAGCGCTGCGACGTGCTCGTCATCGGCGCCGGCCCTGCCGGCATGGCGGCGGCTGTTGCGGCCGCACCGAGCGGCGCATCGATCGTCGTGATCGACGACAACCCCGCGCCCGGCGGACAGATCTGGCGCGACGGCCCCGGTGCCAGGCTGCCGCCCGCCGCGCGCAAGTGGCGCGATGCGCTCGAACGCCACGCCAACATCCGCGTGCGCAGCGGCACGCGCGTGGTCGCCGCGCCCGGGCCCGGCGAGTTGCTGCTCGAAGACGCCGACGGCGCCGTGCGCATGCGATGGGGCAAGCTCGTCCTCTGCACCGGCGCGCGCGAACTGCTGCTGCCCTTTCCCGGCTGGACGCTGCCGGGCGTGACCGGGGCTGGCGGCCTGCAGGCGCTCATCAAGGCCGGCCTGCCGGTGGAGGGCGAGCGCATCGTCATCGCGGGCAGCGGCCCTCTGCTGCTGGCCGCCGCAGCCACCGCGCGCGCGGCGGGCGCGAGGGTGCTGCGCATCGCCGAGCAGGCTTCGTTCGCCTCGGTCGCGCGCTTCGGTGCCAGCCTCGCGCGCTGGCCCGGCAAGGCGGCACAGGCCGTCACGCTGGCCGACCCTTGCTATCGCACTTCGTCGCACGTGGTCTCGGCGGGTGGCGCCTTGCAGGTCGAGTCGGTGCGCTTGCGCCGAGGTAACGGCAAGGAGGTGGAGATCGCCTGCGACCGCATCGCCTGCGGCTTCGGCCTGGTGCCCAACACGCAGCTCGGCCGCATGCTCGGCTGCGCGCTGGCTTCGGACGGCTTCAGCGCGCGGGGCCTACAGGTCGATGCGCGGCAGGCCACCAGCGTGCCCGGCATCTTCGCGGCGGGCGAGTGCACCGGCTTCGGCGGCAGCGAGCGCGCGCTGGCGCAGGGCAGCATCGCCGGCCATGCGGCGGTGGGCAACGAGCGTGCCGCCGCCGCCCACGAAGGCGAACGCGCCCGCTGGGATGCCTTCGCCGCGCAGCTGCACCGCAGCTTCGCGCTGCATGCCGACATCCGCACCTTGCCCCAGCCCGACACGCTCGTGTGCCGCTGCGAGGACGTGCCTTTCTCCGCGCTGAAAGACTGCAGCGGCTGGACCGACGCCAAGCTGCACCGCCGCTGCGGCATGGGCGCCTGCCAGGGGCGCGTGTGCGGTGACGCGGCGCAGTTCCTCTTCGGATGGACACCGCCAGCGCCGCGCCCGCCGCTGTCGCCGGTGCGCATCGCCACGCTCGCTGGCCTCGCGGGCGAAGGCGCGGACGCCCGACAATGACGCTGCCGCATCCGCAGAACAAGACCATGGCCTCCCCGAAGAACACCGTCGCACCCCGTCCCCAGCCGAAGCGCCGCGCCGCCGACGAGGCCTACGACGCCATCGAGACGCTGTTGTCCACCATGCAGCTGCAGCCCGGCAGCCAGATCGTCGAGGCCGAACTCGCCGAGCGCACCGGCCTGGGCCGCACGCCGGTGCGCGAGGCGCTGATGCGCATGGTGTCCATCGGCCTCATCGTGCAGCAGCCCCGGCGCGGGCTGCTGGTGTCGGCCATCGACCTGGCCGACCACCTGGACGTGATCCAGACGCGGCGGGTGCTCGAACTGCTGATCGCCGCCTGCTCGGCGCGCCGCGCCACCGCGCGGCAGCGCCAGGAGATCGTGCGCTGCGCCGAGGCGATGGTCGAGGCCGCGGGCCGCGGCGACCTCAACGACTACATGCAGGCCGACCGCGCGCTGGATCTCGTCAACCACCAGGCGAGCCACAACGACTCGGCGGTGCGCGCGGTGATCCCGCCCATCGTGCAGTGCCGGCGCTTCTGGTACGCCTACCAGCACGAGGGCGAGATCGTCGAGGGTGCGAACGCGCACCTGCAACTGGCGCGCGGCATCGCGACCGGCGACGAGGCGGCCGCCACGGCTGGCGCCAACCGGCTGATGGACTACCTCGAGGTCTTCGCGCGCAAGATCATCGACAACTAGCAAAAGAGAAAAAAACAGGCCGAAGGACTTCGTTCGCTGCCCCGGCACCCCGGGCAGCTGCCCGGGCCACGGCCGCAGCCTGGCCTTCCTTCAGCGCACGCCCGCCGGCGCGGTGCGCACCGTCGGCGGCTGCGCGCCGCGCTGCGCATGCTGGCTCAGCCAGATGCTCGCGATCACGATGAAGATGCCCAGCACCTGCCACGTCGAGAGCGCCTGGCCGAGCAGCGCCCAGCCGAGGATCACGGCCGTCACCGGGCTCAGGAAGGCCAGCGGCGCGATGGTCGAGGGCTCCAGCCGCGCCACGCCGCGGAACCACACGATGTAGGTCAGCGCGGCGCCCACCAGGCCGAGCCAGCCGAAGCCGATCCAGTTGTGCAGCGTGAGCGCGGGCAGCGGCGGCTCCAGCAGCAGCGCCACCGGCAGGAGCAGAAGGCCGCCGGCGGTGAGCTGCCAGGCCGTGAAGGTCAGCGCCGACACCGGCGGCTGCCAGCGCCGGCTCAGCACCGTGCCGAAGGCCATCGACACCGCCGCGGCGATGGCGGCCGCGATGCCGAGCGCGTCGAGCGCCGCGTTCGGCGTCAGCACCAGCAGCGCCACCCCGCCGATGCCGACCACCGCCGCCACCACCGACAGCGCGCGCACCTGCGAACCGAGGAAGAAGCTGGCCAGGAACACCACCATCAGCGGCTGCACCGAGGTGATGGTGGCCGCCACCCCGCCCGGCAGCCGGTAGGCCGCGAGGAACAGCATCGCCCACAGCACCGAGAAATTCAGCGCGCCCAGCAGCAGGATGCGGCCCCACCACGCCCGCTCGGGCAGCTGCCGCACGATCGCGAGCAGCAGCAGGCCGGCAGGCAGCGCGCGAAGCAGCGCCACCGTCAGCGGGTAGTTGGCGGGCAATAGCTCGGTAGTGACGATGTAGGTGCTGCCCCAGATGGCGGGCGCCGTGGCGGTGAGGAGGATGTCGGTGGTGCGGCTGGTCATGCCTCGAATCTAGTGAGTTGACCGGCGGTTGTGAATGTCCGAATAATGAATTGATTCTTTACCGGCAGTCGTCAA
The DNA here is from genome assembly GCF_048305045.1 of Variovorax sp. 278MFTsu5.1. NCBI lineage: Bacteria > Pseudomonadati > Pseudomonadota > Betaproteobacteria > Burkholderiales > Comamonadaceae > Variovorax > Variovorax sp. 278MFTsu5.1. The sequence goes on along the minus strand of NZ_CP157622.1, from coordinate 6,739,620 downwards.
TAAGGCATGGACCACCTCACCGCCCTCAAAGTCTTCCGCACGGCCGCCTCCAGCGGTAGCTTTGCCGGCGCCGCGCGGCAGATGGGGCTTTCGGCGGCGGCCGTCAGCAAGAACATTGCGGAGCTGGAGGCGCATCTGAAGGTGCGGCTCATCAACCGCACCACCCGGCAGATGAGCCTGACCGAGGCCGGCGCGGCGTACCACGAGCGGCTGTCGCGCATCCTCGACGAACTCGCCGAGGCCGACGCCGCGCTGGCGCCCATGGGCAGCAGCCCCGGCGGCGTGCTGCGCGTGAGCGCGCCGCTGACCTTCGCGCTCACCCTGCTGTCGCCGGCCGTTCCCGAGTTCATGGCCCGCCATCCGAACCTGCGGCTGGAGCTGAACCTGCAGGACGCCCGCGTCGACATCATCGGCGAGGGCTACGACCTCGCCATAAGGGGCAGCGACCGGCTGGAAGATTCGAGCCTCGTCGCGCGCGAGCTCATGACCATGGACCACGTGCTGTGCGGCGCCCCCGCCTACTTCGCCATCGCCGGCCGGCCCGGACAGCCCGGCGACCTGAAGAACCACGAGTGCGTGCAGTTCACGCTCTCGGGCCACGCCAACAAATGGACCTTCGCGCGCGCCGGCCGCAGCGTGTCGGTGCACATCGACGGGCGCTACAAGGTCGGCTCCAGCATCGCCGTGCGCGACGCGCTGCTCGCGGGCTTCGGCCTGAGCCTTGTCCCGCGCATCTACGTCGAGGCCGAACTGGCCTCGGGCCGGCTGGAGGCGGTGCTCGAAGACTGGGAGGCCGACCGCACGCCGATCTACGCCGTGTACCCCTCGCGTCACCTCGCGGCGAAGACCCGCGCCTTCGTCGATTTCCTGGTCGAGCGGCTTTCGGGGCGCTGACCGTTCAGCAGCCTGCCGACGGGCGTGCGGCGCACCAGCAGCTGGTAGCTCGCGAGCGCCACCAGCGAGGTGGCCGCGATGTTCAGGCCCATCTTCGCGACCGCGCCCAGCGGCGCGTTGAACAGCAGGATGCCGAAGCCCACGGTGCCCAGCATGTGCACCAGGTACACCCAGTACGAGCTTTGCGACAGGTAGGCCAGCACCGCGTTCTGGCGCGGCAGGTAGCGCACGAAGCCGCCGATCAGCGCCATGCTCCAGAGCCACGCGGTGGCGTTGTAGGCGAAGGCGATCCAGAACTCCGGGTGCGGCACGCGATGCAGGCTGCCGCCGCGCGAGGCGCCCAGCAGCAGCACGGTTGCAACGAGGAAGGCGAGGCCCGCCGCCGCGCAGCCCTTGCACCGCGCCGCGAACAGCGCCAGCAGCCGCTCCTGTTGGCCATGCAAGTACCAGCCGGCCACGAAGAAGAGGCCGCTCTGCATCCATTCGGCCAGCGGCGGCAGGAACGAGCCGCTTTCCGTGACCATGCCCGACGGATAGAGCATGCCTACAAAGGCCAGCGGCAGCGCCAGCACCGCGAAACCCCAGCGTCGCGCCATCAGCCCGGTGAAGCCGGAGGCCAGCGCCTCGCGTAGCCGCGCCGGCACGAAGCGCCGGACCCGCATGCCGGCCCACGCCAGCACGCTGAGCCAGAACAGCTGGTACAGGAACCACAGGTGCATGGTGTTGAAGGGCGAGCCGCTGGCTTGCCGCGCGGGTGTCAGCGCGACGTCGATGCCCGGCACGCCGCGCACCGTCAGGTGGATGTAGACCATCGCCAGCACCGTGGTTGCCACGAAAAGCGGCGGCCAGAAGATCGCGAAGGGCAGCGCGAGCCGCAGGCAGCGGTTCTTCAGCATGCCGTTCGCGCCGCGCCGCTCGGCCAGCAGCGCCACGAAGAAGCCGGCCAGCACGAAGAACACCGGCATGCGGAAGCTGTGGATGAACAGCAGCAGCAGGTCGGCCACCGGCGACGTCTTCGGGTCGCGCCACGGCAGCGGCGAGTCGATGGTGAGATGGTTGATCGCGACGTGCAGCACGATGCCGAGCCACATCATGAGGGCGCGGAGGTTGTCGAGCGCGTGCAGCCGCTGGGGGGCCTGGGTGGTGTGTGCGTTGTTCATGCGGCCACTGTCGGGCCTCACGCAACGTCAGGGTCAAGCGCTGCGCGGGGCCGTCGCGGGATTCATCGCGCGCAGCAGGTAGTCGCGCACCGCAGGCGTGGTGACGGCGGTGGCCTGCAGCACCGGTTCGGCCGCCATCGCCTGCATCAGCCGGGCGCCGATGCCGGGGTCGTGGTCGGTGAAGGCGTCGAACAGGCGCGCCCATTCGCGCGCGATGGCCTGCACGGCTTCGTCTTCGGGCGGAACGCCGCGCGCCTGCAGGGCCGCGAGTTCGGCTGCGAGCCGCCGCCATTCGTCCTCGGGCGGCGGGCCCAGCCGCGCGAAGTCGTCTGTGCGCATGTGGCGCAGCAGTGCGGCCATGCGGATGCCGATGGCCTCGCCGATGTAGTCGACCAGCTCCGTGGAAGGCCCGTCTTCGCGGCGCGCCACGGGTTCGCGGCGGTACATCTCGCTCCAGCGCGTGACGAGGTCGTAGTTGCCGTCCATCCACTGGCCCATCAGTGTCATCCAGCGCGCGGCCAGCGGCTGCGCTTCCAGCGAGTCGGCAGGCACACCCCGCGCCATCAGCGCCGCCACCTCGGCCACCAGCGGCGGCCAGCGCTCGGCCACGAGCTTCCAGTTGGCCATGAGCGACCGGATCTCGGCAGGGCTGAAGTAGCGGCCGTAGGTGGTCATCTGCTCCAGCGTGGCGAGCCAGTCCTTCATGTCGGGCTGGGCGCCTTCGGCCAGGCGCTGCTCGAGCAGGCCGAGCCGTTCGCGCAGGGCGGTGGCTTGCGCGATCTGCTGGTCGAGCGAAGCCATCTGGCGCCGGAGGATGGATGGCAGCGCATCGCTTTCCGTGCCGAGCACCGCGCCGATTTCCGCCAGCGGCAGGCCCAGCAGCCGCAGCGCCTGGATGGCGTGCAGGCGGGCGATGTCGGCCGCGTTGTAGAGCCGGTAGCCGGCCTCGGAGCGCGCGGAGGGCGCCAGCAGGCCGATGGCGTCGTAGTGGTGCAGCGTGCGCACCGTGAGGCCGGTGTGCCGGGCGAGTTCTCCGACCTTGAGCAGCACGGTGGTCGCTCCTGCGGTTTCAGCTGGCGTCGGATTTCGGCTCGGGCAGCTCGGGGTCTTCCCAGCCCAGCAGCTCCGCCAGCCGCCGCACGACCCAGGTGGCCTCGGCCGCCGACACGCCCGATTCGGGCGCCAACAGGCCGGCGTGGATGCGCCGCAGGATCTCGCCTTCGACCGGCACCTCGGTGTGGTGCTGGATCTGCGCATGGCCCACGAGGTGGCTGGCGAGGTCCTCGCAGATCTCGTAGCGCTCGCGCACCACGCCGATGGGCTCGCTCAGGCGCTGGCGCGCATCGGTGTAGACCGCGAAGAACGAGGGCGGGATGAGGATCTGGTTGTCGTCGGACATCGCGGGTCTCGGGGGAAGGCTCGGGGCGGCGCGCCCCAATGACAAAACGCGCCCTGGGGCGCGTTCGTCGTGGCTCCTTCAGGGAGCCGGCTGGCCGAAGGCCGGATCAGCCGCCCTTCTTGGCGCGCTTGCCGGGGTTCTTCTTGCTGCGCGTGGCGGTGCCGCGTTCGAGGCTGACCTTCTGGCCGCCACCGGAGCGCGGCACGGTGTAGCCGGGCAGCGGCGTCGGCTTCGGGGTGGCAACGCGTTCGGCTTCGGTACGGAATGTCTTGGGCATGAAAAGCTCGGGTAAAAGTGAATGTTCGAACCTGCAATTAGGCCACATCGGGAATTTCACATGCCAATAACCGCAACGGCGGGTGGTGTCGGGCGCGCGCGCTTCGTTTCTGGCTCGCTGATGCGCCATGTCTGCGTGATGGCCGGCACGGGCGCCATCGGGCTGATCGCGGTGTTCGCGGTCGACCTCATCAACCTGTTCTACATCTCGCTGCTGGGCGAGAAGGAGATCGCCGCGGCGATCGGCTTCGCGGGCGTGGTGGGCTTCTTCCATGCGTCGCTGTGCATCGGCCTGACCATCGGCATCGCGGCGGTGGTGTCGCGCACCGTGGGCGCGGGGCGCGCCGAGGATGCGCGCCGCATCGGCACGTCGAGCCTCGTGCTGATGACGGCGCTGGCCGTGGTGGCCGGCACGGGCACTGCGTTCTTCCTGCATCCGGCGCTGCACGCGCTCGGCGCCCAGGGCGAGACGGCTCGGCTCGCGCATCGCTACCTCTCGGTGACGGTGCACACGCTGCCGCTGCTGGGCATCGGCATGGCGACTTCGGCGCTGCTGCGTTCCATCGGCGATGCGCGCCGTGCGATGACGGTGACGCTCGGCGGCGCCTTCGTGACGGCGGCGCTCGACCCGATCCTGATCTTCGGCTTCGGCCTGGGGCTCGACGGCGCGGCCATCAGCGCGGTGGTCTCGCGCATCGTGCTCGCGGCCGTCGGCCTGCATGGGGTGATCGTGCGGCACCGCATGCTCGGGCGCTTCGAGCCGCACAGGCTCGCCGACGATGCGCGCGCGCTCGGCACGGTGGCGGCGCCGGCGGTGCTGACGAATCTCGCGACGCCGGTGGGCGCGGCCTTCGTCACGCATTCGGTCGCGCAGTTCGGACCCTCGGCGGTGGCGGGCGCGGCCACCATCGACCGGCTGACGCCGGTGGCCTTCGGGCTGGTCTATGCGCTCAGCGGCGCGGTCGGGCCGATCCTCGCGCAGAACCTGGGCGCTGGGCAGTTCCGCCGCGTGCAGGAGGGGCTGCGCGACAGCCTGCTCTTCATGGTGGTGTCGGTGGCCGTGGCGTGGCTGGTGCTGGCGCTCGGGCAGGGCGTGCTGATCCGCGCGTTCTCGGCCGACGGGCAGGCTGCGCAGCTGATCTCGCTCTTCTGCAGCTGGCTGGCCGCGAGCTTCTTCTTCGCGGGCGGGCTGTTCGTGGCGAACGCCTCGTTCAACAACCTCGGGCATCCGCTGCTGTCGACCGCGTTCAACTGGGGGCGCGCCACGCTGGGCACCATTCCGTTCGCGTGGTGGGGCTCGCACTACGGCGCGGCCGGCGTGCTGATCGGTCAGGCCGTGGGCTCGTCGATCTTCGGGCTGCTGGCGGTGATCGTCGCGTTCCGGCTGGCCGCGAAGCTGGCGCGGCAGGAGGTGCCGGCAGGTACGGCCCCGGCGCTCGACGCGCCGGTGGCGCCGACCTCGCCGCAGGCGGCTACTGCTCCAGCAGCCGCACCTTGACCGACTTGCCCTTCACGCGGCCGGCCGACAGCTTGCGCACCGCTTCCGCCGCGATGGCGCGGTCCACCGCCACGTAGGTCGAGAACTCGTTGACGTTGATCTTGCCGACCTGCTCCTTGGCATAGCCGCAGTCGCCGGTCAGCGCGCCCAGCACGTCGCCGGCGCGGATCTTCTCCTTGCGACCGCCCACGATCTGCAGCGTGGCCATCGGCGGCTGCAGCGGCGCGCCCTTGCCCGGCGTGAGCTCGGCCAGCGGGTGCCATTCGGATTCGCGGCCCTGCAGCTGCTCGATCTTTCCGACGCTGCCCATCTCGTCCATGCTTGCGAGGTTCAGCGCCAGGCCTTCCGAGGCGCCCTGCTGCCCCACGCGGCCGGTGCGGCCGACGCGGTGGATGTGCACCTCGGCATCGGGCGTCACGTCGACGTTGATCACCGCTTCGAGCTGTGCGATGTCGAGCCCGCGCGCCGCCACGTCGGTGGCCACCAGCACCGAGCAGCTGCGGTTGGCGAACTGCACCAGCACCTGGTCGCGCTCGCGCTGCTCCAGCTCGCCGAAGAGGGCCAGCGCGCTGAAGCCCTGGGCGCGCAGCACCTCGACGAGGTCGCGGCACTGCTGCTTGGTGTTGCAGAAAGCCAGCGTGCTCACGGGGCGGAAGTGGTCGAGCAGCAGGCTCACGGCGTGCAGGCGCTCGTGGTCTGCCACCTCGTACCAGCGCTGGCGGATCTTGCTGCCCTCGTGCTGCGACTGCACCGCGATCTGCTCGGGGCTCTTCATGAACTGCTGCGCGAGCTTCGCGATGCCTTCGGGGTACGTGGCCGAGAACAACAGCGTCTGGCGCGCCGATGGGCACTGGCGCGCCACCTTCACGATGTCGTCGAAGAAGCCCATGTCGAGCATGCGGTCGGCCTCGTCGAGCACCAGGGTGTTGAGCGCTTCCAGGTTCAGGTTCTCGCGCTCCAGGTGGTCCATGATGCGCCCCGGCGTGCCCACCACGATGTGCGCGCCGTGCTCCAGGCTGGCCACCTGCCCGCGCAGCGCGACGCCGCCGCAGAGCGTGACCACCTTGATGTTCTCCTCGGCGCGCGCGAGGCGGCGGATCTCGGTCGTGACCTGGTCTGCCAGTTCGCGCGTCGGGCACAGCACCAGCGCCTGCACCGCGAAGCGGCGCGGGTTCAGGTTGGAAAGCAGTGCGAGGGCGAAGGCGGCGGTCTTGCCGCTGCCGGTCTTGGCCTGCGCGATCAGGTCCTTGCCGAGCAGCGCCGGCGGCAGCGCGGCCGCCTGGATCGGCGTCATCTGCGTGTAGCCGAGCTGCGTGAGGTTGGCCAGCATCTGCGGCGAGAGCGCCAGCGCGGAGAAGCCGTTGTTCTTGTCGCCGTTGCCGGCCGTGGAATCGGGGGTGGTCATGGTTCGATGGCCGGCGGGACGCACGAATGACAAAGGCCTTGCGGCACCCATGGCGGGCGTCGCAAGGCCTTCGGTCGGTGGCGTATCAGCGGCGGGGTGCGTTGTTGTTGCCGGAGCCGCCGGAGCCGGAGTTCGTCGGCGGCGGGCCGCGGCGCTCCAGGTGGCGGAAGGTGATGCGGCCCTTGGTCAGGTCGTAGGGCGAGAGCTCGAGCGACACCTTGTCGCCGGCCAGGATGCGGATGTGGTGCTTGCGCATCTTGCCGCCGCTGTAGGCGATCAGCTGATGGCCGTTGTCCAGCGTGACGCGGTAGCGCGAGTCCGGCAGGACTTCGGTCACCGCGCCGTTCATTTCGATCAGTTCTTCCTTTGGCATCTGTGCTTACCTCTGAATCGTTCGTTCGATGTGTGTTGGAGATTGAATTGGTGTGATTGTTTCAGCCCGCGCACGGGAGCGCGAGACGGACGCGCGATTCGCTTCAACAGGAACGACGGCAGTGGTGGCCATCATGGGCGCCGGTCTGGCGCTCCAACACACTGTGAATGCCGGCTTGCCGAGCGGGAGGCCGGAGAGTCCGGGAGCAGCGCAGCTTGCAGGCGGGATTGACGAAATTCTTCGTCGTGGTATCGAAACGAACCCGACATTATAGCTTGCAGGGCATGACAGTTGCTTGTCTTAAAACAACGCCCAAAAGAAAAAGGCCCCGAAGGGCCGTTGTGCAAGCGCTATTTGCTATCGAAAGCATAGCTTAGCAGGAGTGGCGCCGGCCGCGCGCGCCCGGCGTGCAGCAGCAGCAGCATCAGGCCGGCGAACTGGCAGGCCGCCCCCACCCAGCCCACCGTGCCGACGCCGAACAGCTCGATCGCCACCCCGCCCAGCCCCGAGCCCGCGGCGATGCCCAGGTAGATCGCCGAGGCGTTGAGCGACAGCGTCATCGGCGCGCGCTCCGGCGCCAGCCGGATCAGCCGCACCGCCTGCGCCGGCCCGAAACCCCAGCCCGCGAAGCCCCAGAGCGCCGACAGGCCCACGATCGCCGGCAGCGCCAGCCCGTGCGGCAGCATCTGCGCCGCGAACGACAGCCCGCCCAGGATCAGCACCAGCATCAGCGCGAAACCCTGCGCCATGCGGTCGGCGCCGAAGTGGTCGGTGGCCCAGCCGCCGGCCGCGGTGCCGATGGCCGCCGCGACGCCGATGGCGAAGAACACCGCGCCCGTGCCTTCAGCGCCGAAACCCAGCGTGTGCGAGAGGAAAAGCGCGATGTAGGTGTAGAAGCTGAACCCGCCCGTGGCCCACAGCAGGCTGACCAGCAAACCCGGCAGCACGCCCGGTTCGCGGGCGATGGCGAAGGCCGGTGCCCGCTTTTCGGCGACCGGTGCCTGCGCCAGTTCGCGCGGCAGCCCCAGCGCGAGGCCCCAGGTGGCGAGCGCCGCCACCGCCGCGATCAGCAGGTAGGCCGTGCGCCAGCCGCCCCAGCCCGCGATCCACGCGCCCAGCGGCACGCCGAGCGCCACCGCCACCGTGCCGCCGCCGGTCACGATCGCCAGCGCCCGGCCGCGCAGCGCGGGCGACACCATCACCGCCGCCACCGCGCTCGCCGTCGGCAGGAACACGCCGGCCACCAGCCCCAGCGCGACGCGCGCCAGCGCCAGCTGTACGAAGCCGTGCGCCATCGAGGCCGCCAGCGTCATCCCAGAGAAGGCCGCGAGGCTGACAACCAGCAGCCGGCGGCGTCCGAAGCGCGCCAGCAGCGCGGCCATCAGCGGCGAGCCGATCGCATAGCTCAGCGCGAACAGCAGCACCAGCTGCCCGGCGCGCGCGGCGCTGATCTGCAGGTCGGCTGCCAGCACCGGCAGCAGCCCCGCGACCATGAAGCTCTCGGTGCCGATGGCGAAGGCGCCCAGCGCGAGCCAGCCCAGGCTCAGCGGCAGGCGCTCGGCCGGTTGCGGCGCGGAGGAGGAAGAGGAAAGAGCCGTGTTGTTCATGACGATGACTCCGTGGAAAGTGTGTTCAGTGCCTCCAGAATAGGTTTGCAAGTGGCTCTTCAAAAGAACCACAATAGGCGAAGTTCATGGAGCCACTTTTCGAACTCGCCATCCGCCTGCCGCCCGCCGGCTCGCGCGACCTGCTGCGCGAGCTGCACCGCCAGTTGCGCGCAGCCATCCTCGATGGCCGGCTGCAGCCCGGCGCGCGCCTGCCCGCCACGCGGGCGCTGGCGCAGCGGCTGGGCGTGTCGCGCAACACCATGCTGGCGGCCTACGACCTGCTGCTGGGCGAGGGCTACCTGCTCGCCCGGCCGGGCGCCGGCACCTACGTGGCCGACACGCTGCCGGCGTCCCGACGGCGCCCTGCCCCCAGGAGAGCCTTGGCCGCCGGCCGCGACCCCCGCCTCGTGCCCGCGAGCGTCCCCGGCGCCGACCTCGCTCCCACCCTGCAGCCGCCGCCCGCGCGCGACGACTTCCGCGTCGGCCTGCCCGACGTGAGCCTGTTCCCCTTCGACATCTGGCGCCGCCTGAGCGACCGCGCCCTGCGCCGCGTCGCGCGCCAGACGGCCGACTACGCCGATCCGCAGGGCCAGGCCGCGCTGCGCGAAGCCATCGCCGGGCATGTGTCGTTCACCCGCGCGGTCGGTTGCACGGCCGACGACGTCGTGGTCACGGCCGGCGCCCAGCAGGCCTTCGGGCTGCTCGCGCGCATCCTGGTCGTGCCGGGGCGCACCGTGGTCGCGGTGGAGCAGCTTTTCTATCCCTCGCTGCGCGAGGCCATGCTGGCGGCAGGCGCGAGGGTGGTGACGGTGCCCACCGACGCCGAGGGCCTGTGCGTGGAGCGCATTCCGCCCGAGGCGCGCGTGGTCTGCGTGACGCCCTCGCACCAGTTCCCCACCGGCGTCGCGATGTCGCCGCAGCGCCGCGCCGCGCTGCTGGCTTTCGCACGCGAGCGCAACGCGGTGATCGTCGAGGACGACTACGACAGCGAGTTCCGCTTCGTGGGCCGCCCGCTCGACGCGCTGCAGACGCTGGACCGCGCCGAGTCGGTCTTCTACGTTGGCACCTTCTCGAAGAGCCTCTTTCCCGCGCTGCGCCTGGGCTTCGTGGTGGCGCCGCCCTGGGCCCGCGCGGCGCTGGTGCGATCGCGCGAGCTGGCCGACTGGCACGGCCCCGTGCTCGGGCAGGAGGCGCTTGCGGCCTTCATCGCCGAGGGGCACCTCGCGCGCCACATCCGCAAGATGCGCAAGCTCTACGGCGCGCGGCGCACCGCCCTGCTGGAGGCATTGGCGCGCCACGGCGCGGGCCGGCTCGAGACGATTCCGTCGAGCGCCGGCCTGCACCTGTCGGCACGGCTGCATGGCGACACGCGCGACTTCACCGTGGTCGAGCGCGCCGCGGCGGCCGGCATCACGCTGCCGCCGCTGTCGCGCTTCGCGCTCGATCCGCTGGCGCCCGGCACGCCCAACGGGCTGGCCTTCGGCTACGGGCTGATCGGCGAGGCGCAGATCGACGGGGCGATCCGGCGGCTTGCGGGGCTGCTGTAGCTAGGCCCGGTCCAGCGGCAGTTGCGTGGTGAACTTGGTGGTCGACAGCACCACGTCGCTCGAATAGTTCTCCAGCTCCAGCGCGTCGCCCAGCTGCTCCTGCGCGAAGGCCTGGTACTCGGGCAGCGAGCGCGCGCAGATCACAAGCACGAAGTCGGTGTCGCCCGCCACGCAGTGGCACTGCAGCACCTGCGGCAGCGCGTGCACCTTGCGTTCGAAGGCCTGTATCGCCTCGCGCGTGGTGCTGCGCAGCGACACGCGCGAGATCACCAGCACCGGAAAGCCCACGCGCGCGGCGTCGAGGATCGCCACCTCCTCGCGGATCACGCCCGAGCGCCGCAGCCGCTGCACGCGCTTGAGGCAGGCCGAGGGCGAGAGGTTCACGCGCTCGGCCAGCGCCTGGTTCTGCAGGCCCGCGTCGGCCTGCAGCTCGGCGAGGATGCTCTGGTCGATGCGATCGAGATCGAGGGTGCCGGTCTTCATGGTGCCGCCAGTGTGGCGCAACGCCCGTGCAATCGGATGCGCTTTGGGGCCTGCACAACGACACCGGATTCTCCGGCCGCTGGATACGCTGCCCGCATCCCCACGAAAAGGAGCATCCGATGGCAGAAGGCGCAACCTACGACCCGGCGGCCGCCAGGCACCTCGTGCGCTACGGCATGGGCCTGAGCCCGCACGTGATCGTCAAGGCGCGCGGCGCCACGCTGTGGGACCAGCACGGCCGCGAGATCCTGGACTTCACCTCCGGCCAGATGTGCGCCACCATCGGCCACAACCATCCGCGCATCGTCGCGGCCATCCAGAAGGCCTGCGAGGGCGCGCTGCACCTCTACAGCGGCTTCGTCGGGCCGGCGGTGCCCGCGCTGGCCGGGCGGCTGGCGTCGATGCTGCCGCCGTCGTTGTCGAAGTCGCTTTTTCTTTCCACCGGCGGCGAGGCCAACGAGGCGGCGGTGCGCATGGCGCGGCTGACCACCGGCCGCTACGAGATCGTGGGCCTCAACGGCGGCTGGCACGGCGTGACCGGCGGCATCGCCTCGCTCACCTTCGCCGGCAGGCATCACGTGGACTACGGGCCGCGCAAGCCCGGCACCATGTCCATTCCGGCGCCCAACTGCTACCGCTGTCCGGTGCGCCACTGCCGCGATGCCTGCGACACCACCTGCCTCGACGTCGGCTTCGACATGGTCGACGCGCAATCCAGCGGCTCGCTCGCCGCCTTCATCGCCGAGCCGGTGCTCAGCTCGGGCGGCGTGATCGTGCCGCCCGGGGGCTACTTTCCCAAGCTCAAGGAGAAGTGCCGCGAGCGCGGCATGCTGCTGATCCTCGACGAGGCGCAGACCGCCTTCGGCCGCATGGGCGCCAACTTCGCCTTCGAGCAGGCCGATGTGGTGCCCGACATCCTCACCGTGTCGAAGACGCTGGGCGGCGGTGTCGCCATCGGCGCGGCCATCACCAGCGAGGCCATCGAGCAGGACTGCCACGACAAGGGCTTCGTGCATGTCACCTCGCACGTGTCCGACCCGCTGCCGGCCGAAGTGGCGCTGGCCGTGCTCGACGTGCTGGAGGAGGAAGACCTCGCCCGCCGCGCGGCCGAAATGGGCCGGCGCCTGCGCCAGGGCCTGGAGACGCTGAAGGCCCGCCACGAGGTGATCGGCGACGTGCGCGGCCACGGCTTGCTGCAGGGCGTCGAACTCGTGAAGGACCGCGAGACCCGCGAGCCCGACGCCGAGCGCGGCCGGGCCATCACCGACGCCTGCATGGAGCGCGGCCTGAGCATGAACATCGTGTCCGTCGGCGGCATGGCGGCCGTGTGGCGCATCGCGCCGCCGCTGAACGTGAGCGAGGCCGAGCTCGACCGCGGCCTCGAAATACTCGACGACGCGATCCGGTCGGTGGGCTAAGGGCCGGCTTGCGCCGCTTCTGGAGACGGAAAGGGCTGATGCACTCGGCATCTCTGCATACTTGGCACAGTGATCGGGGCCTGATTAGACTGGGCTCTGGATTTTTTGCGCCCGAAGAGGCGCGCAAGCAAGAGGAGAAGAGATGCAGAAGCTGCGGGCCCGGAAGGCCGAAATTGCAGTCGTGTTGTGCTTGGCCGCGGCCCTGTCAGGCTGTACGGCGGTAGCCACCGGCGAGTTTCAGAAGAGCACGAACACTGTCTGGGCGCCCGAGAAATTTCAACCGGTCCTGCAGGGAAGTTTTCGCAAGGACGCCCACGCGCAGATGGTGGATTGCGTCAATGATGCATTTACGAGCCCGATGGAAGACGTGCTGCTTGGACATGTTCGGCAGACCCGACGCGCGGATAACACCCGCATCGATATTGCGTTTGCCAACTCCCAGTTTCTGGTGGGCTACGTCTTCGATAACGGTGACTTCCGTGTCGATAAATCGGACTACTCAGGCGTCTTGAAGTTCGACCGCCAGATCGCCGCATCTCGCGCGTGCATCGAGCGATTCAAGGCGGCCTGAGAGTTTCCTGAAGGGGCGAAGACCAACCCCTCGGAACAACTGTTCGGCCCGGTTCGGGCGGGCCTAGCCGACCCCCAGCATCCGCTTGTTCGCCGCCACGTCCACTCCACCAGCGGCGAAGTCGTCGAAGGCGCGGTCGGCCACGCGGATGATGTGGTCGGCGATGAACTTCGCGCCCTCGCGCGCGCCGTCCTCGGGGTGCTTGATGCAGCACTCCCACTCCAGCACCGCCCAGCCCGGGAAGTCGTACTGCGCCATCTTCGAGAAGATGGCCTTGAAGTCCACTTGCCCGTCGCCCAGCGAGCGGAAGCGCCCGGCCCGGTTGATCCAGCTCTGGAAGCCGCCGTACACACCCTGCTTGCCGGTCGGATTGAACTCGGCATCCTTCACGTGGAAGATCTTGATGCGCTCGTGGTAGTGGTCGATGTAGGCCAGGTAGTCGAGCTGCTGCAGCATGAAGTGGCTCGGGTCGTACAGCAGGCAGGCGCGCGGGTGGTTGTTCACGCGCTCCAGGAACATCTCGTAGCTCACGCCGTCGTGCAGGTCTTCGCCGGGGTGGATCTCGTAGCCCACGTCCACGCCCACGGCGTCGAAGGCGTCGAGGATGGGGCGCCAGCGGCGCGCGAGCTCGTCGAAGGCTTCCTCGATCAGTCCCGGCGGGCGCGGCGGCCACGAATAGAGGTACGGCCAGGCCAGCGCGCCCGAGAAGGTCGCGTGCGCCGTGAGTCCCAGGTTGGCCGAGGCGCGGGCCGCCAGGTGCAGCTGCTCGACGGCCCACTGCTGGCGCCGCACCGGGTCGCCGCGCACCTCGGGCGCCGCGAAGCCGTCGAAGCCCGCGTCGTAGGCCGGGTGCACCGCCACCAGCTGGCCCTGCAGGTGGGTCGACAGTTCGGTGATCTGCAGGCCGTGGCCCGCCAGCGTGCCCTTCACCTCGTCGCAGTAGGTCTTGCTTTCGGCTGCCTTCTTGAGGTCGAACAGGCGGGCGTCCCAGCTCGGGATCTGCACGCCCTTGTAGCCCAGGCCGGCGGCCCAGCCGGCAATGCCGTCGAGGGTGTTGAAGGGGGCGGCGTCTCCCGCGAACTGGGCCAGGAATATGGCTGGGCCCTTGATGGTTTTCATCGGCTTGTCTTCCTTGTACGTTGGGGCAGCGTTGAAAGCATACTTGGCGTGTCGTCCGACCCCGCGCGAGAGGCCAACGAGCCAAAATGGACTTTCCTTTCCGCATCACCCGTCCGGTTGCCACCGACGACAGTCCAGCGATGACACAACCTGTTTCCGCCAGGCTCAAGATCGGCCTGTCCGCCTGCTTCTCGCATGCCGACCCGGCCCGCTCGCTCTTCACCAACAAGACCCTGCAGTACGTCGAGCAGTCGATCGCGCACTGGCTCATGTCCGCCGGCGCCATGGTCGTGATGGTGCCCTGCCCCACCGGCGAGACCGCGCGCGGCGACACCAAGCTGTCGCACTACGCCGAGTGGCTCGACGGCGTGGTGATGCACGGCGGCGCCGACGTCTGGCCCGGCAGCTACGGCGAGGTGCCACTGAAGGACGCCTGGATCGGCGACCGCATCCGCGACCTCTACGACCTCGCGCTGGTCGAAGCCTTCGAGCAGGCCGGCAAGCCCATCTTCGGCGTGTGCCGGGGGCTGCAGCTCATCAACGTGGCCTTCGGCGGCACGCTCTACCAGGACATCGAGGAGCAGCACGGCCACCCCCAGACGCTGAAGCATCGCGACCCCGTGACCTACGACCAGAACTTCCACGACATCGAGATCGTCGAGGGCACGCGGCTTTCCAAGCTTTATCCGCACGTACGCACGGCGCGCGTCAACAGCATCCATCACCAGGGCATCAAGGGGCTCGCGCCGGGCTTCGAGATCGAGGCCTGGAGCCTGCCCGACCGCGTGCCCGAGGCCATCCGCCGCCGCCCCGAGAAGGGCCGCAGCTACATCTCGGCCACCCAGTGGCACCCCGAGTTCCACAAGTACGGCAGCACCGAGACGGTGGACGACACGCCCATCCTGCACGACTTCCTCTGGGCCTGCGCCACCGCCAAGGTCGCGCCGAAGACCACGCCGCGCTCCGGCCCCGGCAAGATCCGCGACCGCGCCGCGCGGGTGCTGCGGCAGGCGCTGCTGAGAAGGCGGGGTTAGGCGGCGCGCCCCCGGGCGTTCAGCGCCACGCGGCGCGCAGCAGCGCCGCCGGATCGGAAGTGCCGGCACTGATGCCCGTCACCGGCCCCCAGTCGGGGTCGAAACGGCTCGACAGGAACGCGGCCGACTCCTGCGCGCTCGCGTGCTCCAGCATCAGGCAGGCCTGCGCGGCCAGCACCAGGCGCTGCGTGAAGCGGCGGGCCTGCTGCTCCAGCTCTTGCGGCGGCAGCTGCGTCATCTTGCGCACGGCCTGCAGCGCGTCCTGCACGCGGGGCTCGCCGGTGGCGACTTCATGCAGCTGGTCGAGCACGAGGTGCACGTCATCGGGGTTGCGCGAGACGGCGCGCAGCACGTCCAGGCACATCACGTTGCCCGAGCCTTCCCAGATCGAGTTGACGGGCGCCTCGCGGAAGAGCCGGCCCATCGGCCCTTCTTCCACATAGCCATTGCCGCCGAACACTTCCATCGCCTCGCCGGTGAGCGCCACCGCGCGCTTGCAGTTCCAGAACTTGGCGGCGGGCGTGAGCAGACGGCGCCAGGCGGTGTCCAGCGGCGCTGTCGAGCCGAAGCGCGAGGCCAGCCCCATCGCCAGCAGCGTGGCGGCCTGCGACTCGAGCGCCATGTCGGCCAGCAGCGCGGTCATCACCGGCTGGTCGGCCAGCGCCTTGCCGAAGGCGTGGCGGTTGCGCGCGTAGTGCAGCGCCTGCGCGAAGCCCTGGCGCATGAAGCCGGCGCTGGCCAGCGCGCAATCGAGCCGCGTCACGGTCGCCATCTCGATGATGGTCGGGATGCCCCGGCCCTCGTCGCCCACGAGCACGCCCCAGGCATCCTTGAACTCGACTTCGCTGCTCGAATTGGAGCGGTTGCCGACCTTGTCCTTCAGCCGCTGGATGTGCACCGCGTTCTTGCCGCCGTCGGGCCGCCACCGCGGCACGAAGAAGCACGAGGAGCCGTGCTCGTCGGTCTTCGCCAGCACCAGGTGGCCGTCGCACATCGGCGCGGAGAAGAACCACTTGTGGCCGGTGATGAGGAACTCCTCGCCCCACGGTCCGGCGCCGGCCGGCACGGCGCGCGTGGTGTTCGTGCGCACGTCGCTGCCGCCCTGCTTTTCGGTCATGCCCATGCCGACGGTGATCGAGGTCTTGCCTACGAGCGGAATGTCGCGCGCGTCGTGCTCGTTCGACGCCAGCTTGTCGCGCAGCGCGGCATACAGCGCCGCGTTGCGCCGCACCACCGGGATGCAGGCCTTGGTCATGGTGGTCGGGCAGGTCGAGCCCGACTCGATCTGGCTGTGCATGTACAGCGACGCGCCGTAGCCCACCCAGGCCGAGGGCCGCTCGTCGAAGAACGGCAGGTTGGCGATGCCGTTGCGCCGGGCGATGCCCATCATCGTGTGCCAGGCGGGGTGGAAGCTCACCTGGTCGATGCGCTCGCCGGTGCGCGAGTGGGTGTGCAGCTCGGGCTCGTGGCGGTTGGCGTCTTCCGCGGCGCGCAGCGTGGCCTCGGCGCCGTACTCCGCGCCCTGGCGCGCCAGTTCCTCGTCGCGCCATGCGGCACCGCCGCGCGCCACCGAGGCGCGCAGCGTGGGGTCGCTGGTGTAGACGTTGTAATCCTTGAGTTCGGGGACCTGGTTGTCGGGGTGGATGCCGGTGGTGGACATGCTTGTCTCTCCTTGGGTTCTGTCCGTGGGCGATTCAGGCGCCGGCGGGCCGCTCGCGCAGCACCAGTGTCTGGGTGGCGATGCCGATCGGGCCCTGCTCGTCGAAGAGGTGGGACACGACCAGGCCCGCGCCGCCGCCGTGCACCTCGGAGGCCGAGCGCAGGCCGATCCACTCGCCCTGCGGGACGCGGAACAGGTTCAGGCTCAGGTCGGCGTTGGTGAACAGGTAGCGCTCGGCCGGCAGCACCCAGCTCAGGCCGTTGCCGAAGTCGGCCGCCGCCGCGGCGCGCATGGCGGGCGAGGTGGCCGCGCCGTGCAAGAGCGGCACCGCGAGGCGGAACCATGCGGAGCAAGGGCCCGGCCGGGTCGAATCGCCCTCGGCCACGCGCGTCTCCATGGCCGTGCCGTAGAACGACGTGCCCTGTGGCAGGCCCGGAATGCGCACGCGCTCGGTGCAGTCGCGCGGCAGCGGCCGCAGCGGCTCCTGTGGCCAGCCCGGCAGGCCGGGCGGAAGCGCCAGCGACTGTCCCGCCAGCAGCAGCGCGTGCGCCCGCGCCACCAGCACCTCGCCCGCCAGCAGGTCGATGCCCACGCGCACCGTGGAGCGCGAGAGCTGCACCTGCGTGCGTGTGACGAGCGGCGCCAGCGGCACCGGCTTCACCAGCTCGAGCGTGAGCCGCGCCAGCTGCCAGCCCGGCCCCGGCGCGGCGCGCTCGGCCACGTGCACCAGCAGCGCGGCGGGCGCGCCGCCGTGCTGCGCGCGCGGGTCCCAGGGGCCGCGCGAGTGTTCGCTGGGAAGCCATGCGTCCTCGCCTTGCGAGGTGTAGACGGCGGGGCGGGATTCGTCGGAGTCGTCGGGGGCGTGGGCCATTGCAGAATGCCGTTCGATGGGTCCAAAAATTCTAGGAACAACCCGCCCGCGAGGTGTTCGGGTTCCGCCGCGCTGATGGCGACCGCCCGCGCCCCGGCCGCCGTCCCGAGGCGAAAGCCGCGCCAGTCCCGCGCGCGCCACACCTCGCAGGCGCTGCAGGAAGCCTTTGTTCGGCTTTTGGTCGAGAAGGGCTACGCCGCCATCACCATCCGCGAGATCGTGTCGGTGGCGGGCACGGGGCTCGGCAGCTTCTACGAATACTTCGCGAGCAAGGACGACCTGGCGCGCGTGTGCCTGCACCTGCGCTCCAAGGCGCTGCTGCTGGACATGCGAGCGGCCGTCGCCGCGCACGCGGGCCGGCCGCTCGCGCAGATCGTGGACGCGGTGATCGACGCGCAGCTGGAGGCGCACCGCGCGCAGCCCCTTGCCTGGGGCGCGCACTACCTGCTGGAGCGGCACCTCTCGGGCCCCGAGGCCTACCGCAAGATGTACGACCGTTTCGTGGCCGAGTGGGTGGGCGTGCTCGACGCGGCCATCGACCTGTCGCCGGACTGCCAGAAGAAGGAAGTCGCCCGCGTGTGCCAGACCATCATCTACGGCCTGTTCGCGCACCTGCACATCGGCACGGGCGGGCGGCCCGACCTGCAGGCGCTGTCACGGCAGCTGCGTGCCGCGCTGCATGGCTACCTGAAGGGCGTGGCCTGAACGAGGGTCAGCGCGGGCTGCTGCTGTTCTTGTAGCCGCTGACGCTGGCGTCGATGGTGCCGAACACCGTGACGCCGCTGCCGCTGGTTGGCGTCGCGGCCGAGGAACCGGGGTTGCCGGCGGAACCCGTGCCGGCGCAGCCCGTGGCCAGCACGCCCATTGCGATCGCGAATGCGGCTGCGATGAAAGACGACTTCAACGGAATCTCCTGGATGGTGGGGTCCGGGCCACTATAGGCCCGGCGGCCGGGACGGCCTGTAACAAACAGACCCGGCGCCGACAGGGTTGTTGACGGCGCCGACCTGCCCGGTGCCCTATTCGGCCTTGGCGCCCGAAGCCTTCACCGCAGCGCCCCACACGCCGATCTCGCTCGCCACGAAGCGGTCGAATTCGGCCGGTGTCGTCGGTGCGGGCTCGGCGCCGCGCTCGCGGATGAAGCGCGCCATCTGCTCACTCTTCAGGATGTCGGTCACCTCGCGGTTCAGGCGCTCGACGATCTCGCCCGGCGTGCCGCGCGGCGCCATGAGGCCGAGCCAGCCGACCGCCTCGAAGTTCTTCGTACCGGCCACGCCGCTTTCGCGCACCGTGGGCACGTCGGGCAGCTGCGAGGAGCGCGTGGCCGAGGTCACGGCCAGCGGCACCGCCCGGCCCGACTTGATGTGCGGCAGCGCGGCCGTCACCGAGTCGATCATCAGCGGCACCTGGTTGCCCAGGAAGTCCGACTGCGCAGGGCCGCTGCCCCGGTACGGAATGTGCGTGACGAACACATGCGCCGCCGCCTTGTACATCTCGCCCGACAGATGCTGCGTGCCGCCGATGCCGGCGCTCGCGTAGCTCAGCCGGCCGGGTTCGGCCTTGGCGCGCGCGGTGAGCTCGGCCAGCGTGCGTATGCCGCTCTCGGGCGTGGCCAGGAACACCAGCGGCACCTTGGCGACGAGCGAGATGCCGACCAGGTCCTTGCGCGGGTCGAAGCCCGGCTTGGCGTAGAGCGTCTGGTTCACCGCCATCGCGCTGCCCGCCACCACCAGCGTGTAGCCGTCGGGCTGCGAGCGCACCACGAACTCGGTGCCGATGTTGCTGCCGGCGCCGGCCTTGTTGTCGACCACCACCGGCTGGCCCAGCCGCTTGCCGAGCTGCTCGGCCAGGGCGCGGGCGAAGATGTCGGTGGCTTGCCCGGGCGGGAACGGCACCACCAGCTTGATCGGCTTGTCGGGCCACGCGGCGGCGTGCGCCGCGCCCATGCCGCCGAGCACCGCGAGGGACAGTGCCACGCTCGTGGCGAAGTGTCTGCGCAGCATGCTCAGGGCGCCGAGAGGTGCTTGCCCACGATGCCCGCGAGCTCGAACATCGTCACCTGGTCCTTGCCGAACACCGGCTTGAGCTTGGCGTCGGCGTTGATCGAGCGCTTGTCCTTGGCGTCCTGCAGGCCGTTGGCCTTGATGTAGTCCCAGAGCTTCTTCACGACTTCGGTGCGCGCGACCGGCTCGTTGCCGATCACCGCCGCGAGTGCGTCGCTGGGCTTGAGGCCCGCGCCGGTCTTGCGCGGCGCGGCGGCCTTCTTCGCGGCCGGTGCCTTCTTGGCCGCGGGCGTCTTCTTCGCCGCTGCCGTCTTCTTGGCGGCGGCGGTCTTGCCGGCGAAGGTCTTGCGCGGCGGGAACTTGCTGCCCCCCTCGCGCGGCGCGAACTCGAAGGTCACCTTGCCCTCTTCCGCGTTCCAGGTCAGGAAGGCCTTGAAGGGGCGGCGCGTGCGCATGCTCACGAACTTGTCGAGCAGGTCGGTCTTGCCGGTGGCCAGCAGCTTCTCCATCTGCGCGCGCTCCACCGGCTGCTGCAGGATGATCTTGCCGGTCTTGAAGGTGCAGCTCGGCGTGGGCTGCGAATTGGTCGGCACCGACTTCTCGCAGACGTAGTTGCTGCCGTGCTCGAACACCGGCGCGCCGCACACCGGGCAGGGGCCGACGGTGTCCTGCTCGCTGAAGTCGACGATCTCGCCGCTTTCCTCGTTCTTGTCGTCGCCGAAGTCGAACTCCAGCTTCCAGTTCTTCGCCTCCTCGTCGAACTTGATGACGATCTCGGAGGTGAACGGCCAGCCGGCCTTGGAGCGGAAGCCCTCCAGCGGGCCGATGTGCTTGTCGCGCAACAGCGCCTCGGCCTCTTCCACTTCGAAGGTGCGACCGGCGGGCGACTTGCCGAACGAGAAGCCGCAGGCGTCCTCGCCCGTGCCGCTCTTGCCGGTGCAGGCATAGCGGCGGTAGTTTTCCTTCACGACGCCGCCGCAGTTGGGGCACGGCGTGCGCAGCGTGGCGTAGTCGCCGGGCACGGTGTCGCGGTCGTATTCCTTGGCCTTCTTGACGATGTGCTGCGTCATCTCGGCGATCTCGCGCATGAAGGCGTCGCGGCTGAGCGCGCCCTTCTCCATCTGCGCGAGCTTGTATTCCCATTCGCCGGTCAACTCGGCCTTGGAGAGTTCCTCCACGCCCAGGCCGCGCAGCAGCGTCATGAGCTGGAAGGCCTTGGCCGTGGGGATGAGCTCGCGGCCCTCGCGCAGGATGTACTTCTCGGCGATCAGCCCTTCGATGGTGGCCGCGCGCGTGGCAGGCGTGCCAAGGCCCTTCTCCTGCATGGCCTCGCGCAGCTCGTCGTCGTCGATGGTCTTGCCCGCGCCTTCCATGGCGCCCAGCAGCGTGGCTTCGGAGTAGCGTGCCGGCGGGCGCGTCTTCAGGCCCTTGGTGTCGACCGACTCGGCCTTCACGATCTCGCCCGGCTTCACCGGCACGAGGCGCTTGCCGTCCTTGTCGTCTTCCTTCTCGTCGTCCTGCGCTTCCTTGCCGTAGATGGCGAGCCAGCCCGGCTTCACCAGCACCTTGCCGTCGGTGCGGAACGGGTACTTTTTGCCGCCCTGCTCCACCGTGCTGATGCGCGTGGTCACCTGGTATTCGGCGCTCGGGAAGAACACCGAGAGAAAGCGCCGCACGACGAAGTCGTAGAGCTTCTGTTCGGCCTCGCTCAGGCCGCTGGGCGCCTGCAGCGTCGGGATGATGGCGAAGTGGTCCGACACCTTCGCGTTGTCGAAGATGCGCTTGTTGGGCTTCACGTAGTTGCCGTCCACCGCCTGCTGGGCGAAGGGCGCAAGGTGCTTCATGCCGCTGTTGGCGAGCATGCCCATGGTCTGCTTGACCACCGGCAGGTAGTCCTCGGGCAGCGCGCGCGAATCGGTACGCGGGTAGGTCAGCGCCTTGTGGCGCTCGTACAGGCTCTGCGCCAGCGCCAGCGTGGTCTTGGCGCTGAAGCCGAAGCGGCTGTTGGCTTCGCGCTGCAGCGAGGTCAGGTCGAACAGCAGCGGCGAGGCCTGCGTGGTGGGCTTGCTCTCTTCGGTGACGGTGGCCGGCTTGCCGCGCGCGGCATCGGCGATGGCGCGGGCTTCCTGCTCGTTCCAGACGCGGTCGGCGCGCTGCTCGGGGTCGGGCTCGCCGTTGGGCAAGAGCGGTGCGTTCGCCTTCTTCCAGTCGGGGTTGAACCACTTGCCCGGGTACTCGCCGGCCTCGGCCGCGAAGGTGCCGTGGATTTCCCAGTAGTCGCGCGAGACGAACTTGCGGATCTGCTCCTCGCGCTCCACCACCACCGACAGCGTGGGCGTCTGCACGCGCCCCACGGTTGTGAGGAAGAAGCCGCCATCGCGCGAATTGAAGGCGGTCATGGCGCGCGTGCCGTTGATGCCCACCAGCCAGTCGGCCTCCGAGCGCGAGCGCGCGGCATCGGCCAGGCCCTGCATCTGCTTCTCGGTGCGCAGCGCGTCGAAGCCCTCGCGGATGGCCTGCGGCGTCATCGACTGCAGCCAGAGGCGCTTGACCGGCTTGTTCAGCCCCGACTTGCCGCCCGCGTACTGCTCGATCAGGCGGAAGATCAGCTCGCCCTCGCGCCCCGCGTCGCATGCGTTGATGAGCTGCTTCACGTCCTTGCGCTTGGCCTGCTTGACCACCGCGTTCAGGCGCGTCTTGGTCTTGTCGACGGGCTTCAGGTCGAAGTGCGGCGGAATCACCGGCAGGTTGGCGAAGCTCCACTTGCCGCGCTTGACGTCGAATTCCTCGGGCGCCTGGATTTCGACCAGGTGACCGACAGCGCTGGTCACGACATAGCTGTCGTTCTCGAAATGCTCGTCATGTTTGTCGAATTTCCCCGCCACCGGCGTGAGGGCGCGGACGATGTCCTGCGCCACCGACGGCTTTTCTGCGATTACCAACGTCTTCATCAACAGTTCCTAAAAAAATTCGGGCCGGCGCCGGGCCGCCCCAAGGCGGCCTGCGGCCCCCTCGGGGGGCAGCGACGGCACGCAGTGCGGGAGCGTGGGGGCCACATACAATCTGCGGCTTCCCGCGTGCGCACGCGCACACGCGCATGTGTGTGCATATTCAAACTAACAGACTTCGGCGATGCCTTCCAAATCCCCACTTCCGGCCGGTCGTGATTCGCAGGCCACCGCGCTCCCCGAGGCGGATGCGAAGTCCGCCAAGGACCGTTCCGCCGGCCGCCGCATCCAGATGCGGCGCTCCGATGTCCACGGCAACGGCGTGTTCGCCGTGCAGGACCTGGCCGAAGGCGAGACGCTGATCGAATACAAGGGCGAAGTCATCAGCTGGAAGGAGGCGCTGCGCCGCCATCCGCACGACCCGACCCAGCCGAACCACACTTTCTACTTCCACATCGACGACGGCCGCGTGATCGACGGCAACGTCAAGGGCAACGATGCACGATGGATCAACCACTCGTGCGAGCCGAACTGCGAAGCCGACGAGGTCGATGGGCGCGTTTATATCAAGGCGCTGCGCAACATCGCCGCCGGCGAGGAGCTCAACTACGACTACGGCCTGATCATCGACGAGCCGTACACGCCCAAGCTGCTTTCCGAATTTCCCTGCTGGTGCGGCTCGGAGCAGTGCCGCGGCACGCTGCTGACACCCAAGGATGAGGACGAGGAAAAGAAAAAGAAGAAGAAGGCAAAGAAAAAAGCCGAAAAGAAAAAGGCCGAGAAAAAAGAAGCGAAGAAAAAGGAAGCCAAAAAGGCCGAAAAGAAGGCTGAGGCGAAAGCGGAAAAGAAATCCGCGAAGAAAGACAAGTCCGCAAAGGACTGACCATGGACAGCAGCAGCACCGCCGACTGGTTCCAGGACCGGATCGCCGCGTCGGTCGCGCCGCTGGTGCCCGGCTTCGCGGTCGAGGCGGTGGCGGAAATAGATTCCACCAACACCGAGCTGATGCGCCGCGCGCGCGCCGGTCGCGTCGAGCCCGTGCTGCTCGTGGCCGAGCGCCAGACGGCCGGGCGCGGCCGGCTCGGGCGCCCCTGGCAGAGCGGTGCGCAGCAGGATGCGGCTGTCTCGCTGACCTTCTCGCTGGGCATGCCGCTCGCACCTGCCGACTGGTCGGGCCTGTCGCTGGCCGTCGGCGTGGCGGTGGCCGAGGGGCTCGACCCCTCGGGCGCGCACAAGATCGGCCTCAAGTGGCCCAACGACGTGTGGGTCGACGACCGCAAGCTGGTCGGCATCCTCATCGAAACCGCCCTGCCCTCCGATGGCGGCCCGGATGCGTCGCGCTATGTGGTGATCGGCATCGGCATCAACATCGGCGCGCGCGAGGGCGACGGCATGCGCACGCCGCCGGCATGGCTGCACCAGTGGCGTCCTGGAGCCAGTGCTCCCGAGGTGCTGGCCGAACTGGCCGAGCCGCTGGTGCGGACGGTGCTCGACTTCGAGGCCCGCGGCTTTGCTCCTTTCGCCGAACGTTTTGCCGCGCGCGACGTGCTGCGCGGGCGCGAGGTGGCGCTCAGCGACGGCACCGCAGGCCTGTGCGAGGGCGTGGCCTGGGGCGGCGAACTGCAGGTGCGCACCGACGCCGGCCTGCAGCTCATTTCCAGCGATGAAGTGAGCGTGCGCCCTCGCGGCATGTCTTTCTGACCGCCACCATGAAGCTGCGCCTGCTCCTCGTCGTCCTGTTGCTGGCCAATGCCGGCTACTTTCTCTGGGCGCGCGGCGATCTCGCGGGCTTCGGGCTCGCGCCGGCCAGCCTCGCGGAGCGCGAGCCGCAGCGCATGGCGCGGCAGATCCACCCCGAGTGGCTGCAGATCCGCAAGGAAGCGCCGAAGGCCGCCGCGCCGGCGCCCTGACGAACTCCCGCTGCCGTCTCAGGACGGCTGCTCGCCTTCGAATCGCACCGTGAAGAGCGCGCCCGGTGGCTGCTTGCCGGGATGCGCGTCTTCCAGCTTCACCTGCGCGCGGTGCTGGTTCGCGATCTCCAGCACGATCGGCAGGCCCAGCCCCGAGCCGTCGGCCTCGTTGCCGAGCACGCGGTAGAAGGGCTCGAACACCAGTTCGCGGTCGGCCTCGGCGATGCCGGGGCCGTTGTCCTCCACCTGCAGCAGCAGCACGTGGCCGAAGGGGTCGGCCAGCACGCGCACGGTGATCAGGCCGGGGCGCTCGGGCGTCGAGGGCGTGTAGTTGATGGCGTTGTCGACCAGGTTGCGCACCAGCTCCTTCAGCAGCGTGGGGTTGCCGTCGAACGCCACGCCCGGCGCGCCGGGCTCGACGCCGTCGTAGCCCAGGTCGATGCGCTTCTCGATGGCGCGGGGCACCGCCTCGCGCACCACCTCGATGGTCAGCTTCGCGAGGTCGCAGGGCTGGTGGTGCGCGTTGGCGCTGTTGCCCTCGGCGCGCGCCAGCGACAGCAGCTGGTTCACCGTGTGCGTGGCGCGCTTGCTCGCGCGGCCGATCTGCTTGAGCGACTGCTTCAGCTCGTCGGCGTTGGCGCCCTCGCGCTGCGCCAGGTCGGCCTGCATGCGCAGGCCCGCCAGCGGCGTCTTCAGCTGGTGCGCCGCGTCGGCCAGGAAGCGCTTCTGCGTGCCGATGGAGTCGTTGAGCTTGTCCAGCAGCTCGTTCACCGAGGACACCAGCGGCACCACTTCCAGCGGCACCGAGGATTCGTCCAGCGGGCTCAAGTCGCCCGGGCGGCGCTCGCGGATGCGCGCCTCCACCACCGACAGCGGCTTGATGCCGCGCACCAGCGCCAGCCAGATCAGCAGCACCGCCAGCGGCAGGATGGCGAACTGCGGCAGCAGCACGCCCTTGATGATCTCGGCCGCCAGCACCGACTGCTTCTCGCGCGTCTCGGCCAGCTGCAGCAGCGTGGGCGGCACGTCGTCGGTGCCGCTGGCGATCCACATCGAGGCCACGCGCACCGGCTGGCCGTGCACGTCGCTGTTGTGCAGGAAGACCTGGCCGGGCGGCAGCGGCTCGTCGAGGCCGGGCTGCGGGATGTCGCGCTCGCCGCTGAGCAGGTTGTCGTAGCCGTCGAGCAGCTGGTAGTAGACGTGGCCGGTCTCGTCGGCGCGCAGGATCTCGCGCGCCGACTGCGAGAGCACGAACTGCGCGTGTCCCTCCTTCACCGTCACCAGCTCGGCCAGCGCCTTCACGTTGTGCTCCAGCGCGCGGTCGTAGGGCGCGTTGGCGATGCCCTGCGCCACCAGCCAGGTGACGCCGATGCTCACCGGCACCAGCAGCAGCAGCGGCGTGAGCATCCAGTCGAGGATCTCGCCGAACAGGGAGCGCTGCGCGCGCTGGAACAACTTCATCGCGCCGATTCCTCTGGCGTGCCGCCGCCCGCGCGTGGCGGCTGCCGTGTGGTCGTCACTGGATCTTTTCGAGGCAGTAGCCCAGCCCGCGCACCGTCGCGATGCGCACCGGGCCCTTCTCGATCTTCTTGCGCAGCCGGTGGATGTAGACCTCGATGGCGTTGAGGCTCACCTCCTCGCCCCATTCGCACAGGCGGTCGACCAGCTGGTCCTTGCTCACCAGCCGGCCGGCGCGCTGCAGCAGCACTTCGAGCAGGCCGAGCTCGCGCGCCGAGAGTTCGATCATCTTGCCGTCGATGGTGGCCACGCGGCCGGCCTGGTCGTACACCAGCGGGCCGTGGCGGATGGTGTTGCTGGTGGCGCCCATGCCGCGCCGCGTGAGGGCGCGCACGCGTGCCTCGAGCTCCTGCAGGCTGAAGGGCTTGGCCATGTAGTCGTCGGCGCCGTGGTCGAGGCCCTTGACGCGCTCCTCCACGCTGTCGGCGGCGGTGAGCACCAGCACCGGCAGTTGCGAGCCGCGCGCGCGCAGCCGCTTGAGGATCTCGATGCCGTGCAGGCTGGGCAGCCCGAGGTCGAGGATCAGCAGGTCGAATTCGTCATGGGTCATGAGCGCGGTGTCGGCCTGCGAGCCGTTGGCCACGTGGTCGACCGCCGCGCCCGAGGTGCGCAGGCTGCGCAGCAGGGCATCGGCCAGCACCTGGTCGTCTTCGGCAATCAGAATCCGCATGCGTCACCTCCGGCCTGTTTCAGGTGTCGGGCGTCCTCGGGGCGCCGTTCACGGTTGTCTCTTCGCAGGAGTCTAGCCCGCCGTATAGGCTTCGAGTCCGATGGTTACCACGGTGGCGATCTCGTCGCCCACGCTGCTCCTGAACTCCTTCTCGGCCTGCGTCACCGCGCCGCGGAAGGCGTCCAACCAGGCGAGCCCGTCGGCGGTGAAGAGCACGCGCCGCGCCCGCGCGTCCAGCGGATCGGGCCCGCGCGTGACCAGCCCCCAGGCCTCGCACTGGTCGACCAGCGCGCCCATCGCCTGCTTGGTCATGCCGGCGCGCTCGGCCAGTTCGGTGAGGCGCGAGCCCTCGCGCGACAGGTGCCGCGTGATGTGGATGTGCGCCGCGCTCACCTGCGCGCGCGCCGCGAGGTTCGACAGGGCCAGCGGCACTTCGACGTCGTGCGCCATCAGCTCCAGCACGCGCTCGTCGAAGCGGCGCATGGCGTGGCCCAGCAGGCGGCCCAGGTGGGTCTGGCGCCAGGCGTCCTGGTCGGCGGGAAAGGGGGCTTCGGCCATGGCGCCGAATGGTAAAGCAAACTGACCAAAAAACAGGTTTACGCCGAGGAATCAGCCCCTACACTACTGTTCAAGCATCCAGCCTGTAGTTAAACGCAGATGGATGGTGTCACAGACAAGCCATTGATCTTCAAGGAGTTTTTCACATGGACGCAGCAGTCAAGGGTTCGAACATCGGCGCCAACAGCGAGAAGGCCAAAGCCCTGCAGGCCGCGCTGGCCCAGATCGAAAAGCAGTTCGGCAAGGGCACCATCATGCGGCTGGGCGAGGGCGAGGCGCTGGAGGACATCCAGGTGGTCTCTACCGGCTCGCTGGGCCTGGACATCGCCCTGGGCGTCGGCGGCCTGCCGCGCGGCCGCGTCGTCGAAATCTACGGCCCTGAATCCTCGGGCAAGACCACCCTCACGCTGCAGGTCATCGCCGCCATGCAGAAGCAGGCCGGCACCTGCGCCTTCGTCGACGCCGAACACGCCCTCGACGTGCAATACGCCCAGAAGCTCGGCGTGAACCTGTCGGACCTGCTGATCAGCCAGCCCGACACCGGCGAGCAGGCGCTCGAGATCGTCGATTCGCTGGTGCGCTCGGGCGCCGTCGACCTGATCGTGGTCGACTCGGTCGCCGCGCTCACGCCCAAGGCCGAAATCGAAGGCGAGATGGGCGACTCGCTGCCCGGCCTGCAGGCCCGCCTGATGAGCCAGGCGCTGCGCAAGCTCACCGCCACGATCAAGAAGACCAACTGCATGGTCATCTTCATCAACCAGATCCGCATGAAGATCGGCGTGATGTTCGGCTCGCCCGAAACCACCACCGGCGGCAACGCGCTGAAGTTCTACGCCTCGGTGCGCCTGGACATCCGCCGCATCGGCACCATCAAGAAGGGCGACGAGGCCATCGGCAACGAAACCAAGGTGAAGGTGGTGAAGAACAAGGTCTCGCCTCCGTTCAAGACGGCCGAGTTCGACATCCTGTTCGGCGAGGGCATCAGCCGCGAGGGCGAGATCATCGACATGGGCGTGAACGCCAAGATCATCGACAAGTCGGGCGCCTGGTACGCCTACAACGGCGAGAAGATCGGCCAGGGCCGCGACAACGCCCGCGAGTTCCTGCGCGAGAACCCCTCGCTGTCGCGCGAGATCGAGAACAAGGTGCGCGAGTCGCTGGGCGTGCCGCTGCTGGCCGCCGATGCCGACGACGTCGCCGAGAAGCCGCAGAAGGCGGCCAAGGCCGACAAGGCAGAGAAGGGCGAGTAACCAGTCAGGGCGCGGCTCTCGGGGCCGCGCCGGCGACCCCGCATGGCATTCGACGCCCCATCCCTCAAAGGCCGCGCGCTGCGCCTGCTGAGCCAGCGCGAGCATTCGCGCGCAGAGCTGGAGCGCAAGCTGGCGAAGCACGAGGAAGAGCCCGGCACGCTGGCGAAGGCGCTCGATGAACTGGAGGCCAAGGACTTCATCAGCGAGCCGCGCGTGGTGGCTTCGGTGCTGCACCAGCGCGCGGCCAGTTCGGGCGCGCTGCGGGTGAGGCAGGAACTGCAGGCCAGGGGTATCGCGCCCCAAGCCGTCGCCGAGGCGGTGGCCAGCCTGCAGGAAACAGAGGTCGAGCGCGCCACGGCCGTCTGGCGCCGCCGATTCGACGCTCCGCCCGCCGATGCGAAGGAGCGCGCGAAGCAGATGCGATTCCTGATGGCGCGCGGCTTCTCCGGCGCCGTCGTCTCCAAGGTGCTCAGGAGCGATTTCGATGAAGCAGCACAAGAACAGTGAAGAGGGCGCGGCGCAGTCCCGCGTCATCACGCAGCGCGTCGCTTGCGAGTGGCGTCGCGCCTATGTGCTGGCGGCCGATCCGAGGCGGCTTCCCGAATGGGCCAGTGGCCTCGCGAAAAGCGCGCTGGTACCGCACGGCGACCACTGGATCGTGCGCACGCCCGAGAGCGGCGAGGCCCGCATGCGCTTCGCGCCGCGCAACGACTTCGGCGTGCTCGACCACTGGGTGGCGCCCGAGGGCGTGCCCGAGGTCTACCTGCCGTTGCGCGTGATCGGCGTCGCGCCGGATGCCTGCGAGCTGCAGTTCACGCTGCTGCGCCAGCCGCACATGGACGACGCGGCCTTCGAGCGCGATGCGCAGTGGATCGCCCGCGACCTGCGGACCCTGCGCGACCTGCTCGAGGCAGATTGACTGTCCGATCGCAGGCGCGGCAGCCGGCGGCGCTCAGAACTTGCGGTATTTCAGGTAGGCCTCCTGCGGGTCGGTGCCCGCGAGGATGGCGGTGCGCACGAGGTTCTCGCGGCCCATCATGTGCTCGGCCTCGGCAATGATGGACTCGGCTTGCGCGAGCGGCAGGCGGATCACGCCATCGGTGTCGGCCAGCAGCAGGTCGCCCGGGTTCACCGTGACCTCGCCGATGCGCACCGGCACCTCCATCGCCTCGGGCAGCCAGTAGCCCACGATGTCGCGCGGCGTGAAGTAGCGGTGCCACACCTGGAAGCCCTGCCGGATGATGAATTCGGCGTCGCGCACGCCGCCGTCGGCGATCACGCCCAGCACGCCCTTGCGGCCCAGCGTCTCGGCCGAGAGTTCGCCCATGTGCGAGACGGTCGAGTCGTTCGGCTGGATCACCGCGATGTGGCCCGGCCTGGCGCGCGAGAGAAAGCCGGTCCACGCCATCAGCGTCTCGTGCGGATCGGCCGCGGGGTCGACGCGGCCGTTCACCGTGAAGGCCGGCCCGCAGAGTTTCTGGCCGGGGATCAGCGGACGCAGCGTGGGCGGCAGCGTGAAGTCGCGCAGCCCCGCGGCGCGCATCACGTCATGAAGGACGCCGGTGTAGCAGGCCTGCAGGCGGGCGAGCTGGGAGGCCGGCGGCGTGTCGGGAGTCTGGGCCATGTGTGAATCCTGTTTTCTTTATAAAAACACTTTTCACGAATGAGATTAACGATCGGGCCAATGGTAAAGGCTGGGGTTTGCGCGAGTTCGCGGGTAATCACTGAGTCAGGAGTCGGCGAATAGGGGTTGTGACGGGGACGGCGATGCACCCGACTCGCGTATATTTGATTTCATCAGTGAAATTCATATTTCACATGTACGCAGCAACTCCCAACCAAAGGACCTCCCAGTGACTTCACGCGTTCAAGGAAAGAACATCCTCGTTACCGCAGCCGGCAAGGGCATCGGACGCGCCAGCGCGCTGGCGCTGGCCCGCGAAGGCGGCACCGTGTGGGCCACCGACGTGGACACGGCGGCGCTGGCCGAGCTCGCCGAGCTGGCCCGCGAAGAGGGCCTGGCAAGCCTGAAGACCGCCACGCTCGACGTGCGCGACACCGCCGCGGTGCAGGCCTTCGCCCAGGCCACGGGGCGGCTGGACGTGCTCTTCAACTGCGCCGGCTACGTACACGCCGGCAACATCCTGGCCTGCGAGGAGGCGGACTGGGACTTCAGCATGGATCTCAACGCGAAGTCCATGTACCGCACCATCCGCGCCTTCCTGCCCGCCATGCTGGAGCGCGGCGGCTCGATCATCAACATGGCCTCGGCTGCCTCCAGCGTGAAGGGCGTGCCCAACCGCTTCGTCTACGGCGCCTCGAAGGCGGCAGTCATCGGGCTGACCAAGGCGGTGGCGGCCGACTTCATCCAGCAGGGCGTGCGCTGCAACGCCATCTGCCCGGGCACTGTCGAGTCGCCCTCGCTGCGCGACCGCATCGCGGCCCAGGCAGAGCAGGCCGGCACCGACGAGGCCGCGGTGCGCGCCGCCTTCGTGGCGCGCCAGCCCCTGGGGCGCGTCGGCAAGCCGGAGGAGATCGCCGCGCTGGTGGTGTATTTGGCTTCCGACGAGTCGGCCTTCACCACCGGTGCGATCCATATGATCGACGGTGGATGGTCGAACTGAACGGGGAAAGATGAAGCGAGCAGCAACGGCGCCGGAAGAAGAGCAGCAAGGGCCGCAAGGGCAGGACGGCCTCGAGGAGGCCGTGACGGAAGGCGAGGGCGCGCTGCGCTATGCCGCACCGGCCCTGGAGAAGGGGCTGGACATCCTGGAGGCGCTGGCCGACAGCCCCTCCGGCTACACGCTCAACGAGCTCGCCCAGAAGGTCGGGCGCAAGGTCAGCGAGATCTTCCGCATGGCGGTGACGCTGCAGCGCCGCGGCTTCGTGCAGGTCGACGAGAACGACCGCTACACGCTCACGCTGCGCATGTTCGAGCTGGCGCACCGCCAGCCGCCGCTCAAGAGCTTGGTGAGCGCGGCGCTGCCGCTGCTGCGCGAGCTGGCCAACCGGGCGCGGCAGTCGTGCCATCTCGCCATGTACCAGGGCGGGCGCGTGGTGGTCATCGCGCAGGTCGAGAGCCCGGAGCGCTGGTCCTTCGGGCTGAAGGTGGGCGTGGTGATGGGGCTGACCGACACTTCCTCGGGCCACGTGCTGCTGGCCTTTCGCGACGAGATCGACCGGGCCCGCATGCTGCGCGCCCACATCGGCGTGGAAGGCGAGCTCGACATGGACCCCGGCCAGCTCTTCTCCATCCTGCAGGAGGTGCGCGAGCGCGGCTACTCGGCCATGCCGAGCAAGCAGACGCGCGGCATCACCAACATCGCGTTTCCGGTGATGGGCGCGGCCGACCATGCGATCGCGTCGATCAACGTGCCGTACATCGAGCGCATCGACCAGAAGTCGGCGCCCGACGTCACGCAGGTGCGCGAGATCGTGGGCAACATCGCCGCGCGCCTTTCGGCGCTGATGGGCGCCAGCGGCTACAACGACAACGAATAGCGGGGGCTCAGTTCGGGTCGGGAGCTTCGTCGAGCGGGGAGGGCGTCTCGCTCTTGTGCGCGGCGATGTCGCGCACGTTCTTCTGCACCGCCACCGCGCCGAACAGGCTCAGCAGGAAGGCCATCGCGTAGAAGCCTTTTTCGCTGGAAGCGAGCGTGGCGTTGAAGAGGCCGATGGCCAGCAGGGCCACCGACAGCAGCAGCGAGACCCAGCACAGGCCGTAGTAGATGCCGGTGACGGAGATGCCCTCGAGGCGGTCGCGTACGGTCTTCTGCAGCGACACGGCGGAGAAGAGGCCGTACATCAGCACGGTGAAGTAGTAGCCCTTCTCGTTGAGCTGCATCGAGGCGTTCCACAGCCCGATCAGGTAGACGACGGCGCCGATGAAAAGCGCGGCCCAGGAAGCGGCGACGAATGCCGCGGTCGGTTTCTGGAATCTGACGGCCATGGGATTCTCCTCGTATGGTTTGCGCGCGATTATGGTGGAGCGGCGCCGGTGGCATGATCCGCGCCGGGCCGGCGTCTGCGCAGCAGAAGCAATCGCACGAGGCGGCCGTCAGCATCAACAACAATGGAGGAGTCTTCCCATATGTCGTCGTCGACCGACCCCGCGGCCCAGCAGTCGCTCGTGCGCACCGGTGCCAAGGCCGGGCTGTCCTTCGCCGGTTCAGTGATCAAGGGCGGCCTGCTCGGCGTCTTCCTGGGCGGCGGTGTTTTTTTCTTCTACCTGAGCCAGCTGCAGGGGCCGG
This sequence comes from Variovorax sp. 278MFTsu5.1, assembly GCF_048305045.1. NCBI lineage: Bacteria > Pseudomonadati > Pseudomonadota > Betaproteobacteria > Burkholderiales > Comamonadaceae > Variovorax > Variovorax sp. 278MFTsu5.1. Next base: position 6,707,198 of record NZ_CP157622.1, on the reverse strand, counting down.
GCAACGTGGCTGCGCGCGCGGGTGGAGTCGGCGCAGTGCTCGCTCTCGTCACCTCGCCTCCGCTGCTGGTGGCGCTGCTGCTGCTGTTCTTCGTGGTCGTCTACGTGGCGCTGGGTGTGCAGCAAGGGCGTGCTCGTGCGATGCAGCACCTGGTGGCGGCACGCGGCGAGGCTGTGTCGCAACGGCTGGGCGGCGCGATCGCGAGCCGCATCGAGGCCATGCCGAAGGCGCACGGCGCCTTGCATCGCGTGGCCGACTGGCTGTCGGTCGACGCGCTGAGCAAGCAGCTCGCGCCGGTGCTGGGCGAAGGCAAGGCGGTGCGCACGGTCGTGGCTTTCGTGATCGACAGGCTGCCGCTGAGCGAGATGCTGGCCGAATGGCAGCGCAGCCGCGCGGAGAGCGGAAATGAACTGGTGGCGGGCGAGGGCGGTTCGGCACCGCAGGACCCGGCACTGCGCGCGCTGCTCACGCGGCGCATCCACGAGACGCTTCAGGACATGGCCGCGCCCTCGCGCAAGCCGCTGTACATCGCACTGGGCGCGCACGCGGCCCTGCTGGGCGTGGGGCTCTGGCTGGTGAGCTGACCGGCCGGAAGGCCGGTGCGAGGCGTGGGGCTCAGAGCCCCAGCATCAGCTTCAGGTTCTGCACCGCGGCGCCACTGGCGCCCTTGCCGAGGTTGTCGAGGCGGGCGATCACCACGGCATGGCGATGGTCCTCGTTCGGGAACACGCGGATCTCGAGCTTGTTGGTGTCGTTGAGCGCCAGCGCCTCGAGCTTGCCGTCCTCGGTGGGCGGCAGCACCTTCACGAACTGCTCGGGCGTGTTGCTGCGCGCGTAGTGTGCGGCCAGCGCGTCCTGCAGGTCGCCGGCCTTGGGCTTGCCCGGCAGCAGGTCGAGGTGCAGCGGCAACTGCACCAGCATGCCCTGCTTGAAATTGCCCACCGACGGGATGAAGACCGGCCGGCGCGTGAGGCCGGTGTAAGTCATGATTTCGGGGATGTGCTTGTGCTTCAGGCCCAGCGCGTAGATCTCGAAGGCCGGGGCTTCCCCCTTCTCGTAGGCCTCGATCATGGTGCGGCCGCCGCCCGAGTAGCCGCTCACGGAAGGCAGCGAGATGGGGAAGTCGGCCGGCAGGATGCCCGCGTCGACCAACGGGCGCACCATGGCGATAGCGCCGGTGGCGTAGCAGCCGGGGTTGCCCACGCGCTCGGCCTTGGCCACGGCCTGCCAGTGGCCTTCGGTGAGTTCGGGGAAGCCGAACACCCAATCGGGGGCGATGCGGTGCGCCGTGGAGGCGTCGATGATCTTGGGCTTGGCGCCGGGCAGCTGGTCGATCAGCGCGACCGACTCGCGCGCGGCGTCGTCATGCAGGCACAGAACCACCAAGTCGACGCCGGCCATCAGTTCGCGCTTGGCGGCGGTGTCCTTTCGCAGCTCGGGGGCGATGCTCACGAGTTCGACCTGCGGCATCGCCTGCAGACGTTCGCGGATCTGGAGGCCGGTGGTGCCGGCTTCGCCGTCGATGAAAACCTTGGCCATGGTGGAAGTGCCCCTGGGTAGCTGAAAGAGAAGTACGGTAGGTACGTATTGCCCGCAACCACACTCACAGTATTGGTGCGGCGCACCATGATACAGTCCGCGGTTGTTCGCCGCCCCCAGCCGTCAGGCTGCCGTCGCCCGCGGACAACAGAGCATAGACCCTCTCCAGCCCAGATCTCCCGATTTCTCAACTTCCTCCTTCCGAGAGACATCCCTCATGAAGATTCACGAGTACCAAGGCAAGGAAATCCTTGCCAAGTTCGGCGTGCCGGTGCCGCGCGGCATCCCGGCCTACACGGTCCAGGAGGCGGTTGAAGCCGCCCAGAAGCTTGGAGGCCCGGTCTGGGTCGTCAAGGCCCAGATCCACGCGGGTGGCCGCGGCAAGGGCGGCGGCGTGAAGGTCGCCAAGTCCATCGAGGACGTCAAGAAGCTCGCCGGCGAGATCCTGGGCATGCAGCTCAAGACCCACCAGACCGGCCCCGAAGGCCAGAAGGTCCGCCGCCTGTACATCGAGGACGGCGCCGACATCCAGAAGGAATACTACGTTTCGGCCGTGACCGACCGCGCCACCCAGAAGGTGGCCTTCATCGCTTCCAGCGAAGGCGGCATGGACATCGAGGAAGTGGCCCACTCCTCGCCCGAGAAGATCATCACCGTGTTCGCCGACCCGGCCCAGGGCCTGACCGACGAACAGGCCAAGCAGATCGCCGACGGCATCGGCATCCCGGCCGACTCCACCGCCCAGGCCGTGGACATCTTCAAGAAGCTCTACACCTGCTACATGGAGACGGACGCCTCGCTGGTCGAGATCAACCCGCTCAACCGTGACAGCAAGGGCAACATCATCGCCCTGGACGCCAAGTTCAACTTCGACAGCAACGCGCTGTTCCGCCACCCCGAGATCGTCGCTCTGCGCGACCTCGACGAGGAAGACGCGGCCGAAGTGGAAGCCTCGAAGTTCGACCTCGCCTACATCTCGCTGGACGGCAACATCGGCTGCCTGGTGAACGGTGCCGGCCTGGCCATGGCCACCATGGACACCATCAAGCTGTTCGGCGGCGAGCCGGCCAACTTCCTGGACGTGGGCGGCGGCGCCACCCCCGAGAAGGTCACCGAGGCCTTCAAGATCATGCTGAAGAACAAGAACGTGGAAGCCATCCTCGTGAACATCTTCGGCGGCATCATGAAGTGCGACACCATCGCCACCGGCGTGATCGCAGCCTGCAAGGCCGTGAACCTGCAAGTGCCGCTGGTCGTGCGCATGAAGGGCACCAACGAAGTCGAAGGCAAGAAGCTGCTGGCCGAATCGGGCCTGCCGATCATCAGCGCCGACACCATGGCGGAAGCGGCCCAGAAGGTCGTGGCAGCAGTCAAGAAGGCCTAAGGAACAAGTCATGTCGATCTACATCAACAAAGACACCAAAGTCATCACGCAGGGCATCACCGGCAAGACCGGCCAGTTCCACACCGAGAAGTGCCAGGAATACGCGAACGGCAAGAACGCCTTCGTGGCCGGCGTGAACCCGAAGAAGGCCGGCGAGTCGATCTTCAACATCCCGATCTTCGGCTCGGTCAAGGAAGCCGCCCAGCAGACGGGCGCCACCGTCTCGGTGATCTACGTGCCGCCGGCAGGCGCCGCGGCCGCCATCTGGGAAGCGGTGGAAGCCGACCTCGACATGGCGATCTGCATCACCGAAGGCATTCCGGTGCGCGACATGCTCGAAGTTCGCAACAAGATGAAGGCCAAGGAAGCCGCCGGCGGCAAGAAGACGCTGCTGCTGGGCCCCAACTGCCCCGGCCTGATCACGCCCGACGAGATCAAGATCGGCATCATGCCCGGCCACATCCACCGCAAGGGCCGCATCGGCGTGGTCTCGCGCTCCGGCACGCTGACATACGAAGCAGTGGCTCAGCTGACGGAAATCGGCCTGGGCCAATCGTCGGCAGTCGGCATCGGCGGCGACCCGATCAACGGCCTGAAGCACATCGACGTGATGAAGGCCTTCAACGATGATCCGGACACCGACGCCGTCATCATGATCGGCGAAATCGGCGGCCCCGACGAGGCCGACGCTGCCCGCTGGTGCAAGGACAACATGAAGAAGCCGGTCGTCGGCTTCATCGCCGGTGTCACCGCCCCTCCCGGCAAGCGCATGGGCCACGCCGGCGCGCTGATCTCGGGCGGCGCCGACACGGCCGAAGCCAAGCTGTCCATCATGGAAGAATGCGGCTTCACCGTGACGCGCAACTTCTCGGAACTGGCCAAGCTGCTCAAGGCCAAGCTGTAAAGAGACGGCTCCGCGACACCGGCCGCAGAGCCGGGTCATGAGAGGACCACGCAGAAACAAAAAAGCGCCCGCACTGGATTGCGGGCGCTTTTTTCAATAAAACACAGTGGGATCAGAGACATGGAATTTCTTCAAAGCACAGATTTCTGGATAGGTCTGCTCAAGATCATCTGGATCAACATCATCCTGTCGGGGGACAACGCGGTGGTGATCGCCATGGCGGCGCGCTCGCTGCCGCCCGCCCAACAGAAAAAGGCCGTGCTCTTCGGCTCGGGCGCGGCCGTGGTGCTGCGGATCGTGCTCACGGTGGTGGCGGCCAAGCTGCTCGCCCTGCCCTACCTGCAGATCATCGGCGGCATGCTGCTGCTGTGGATCGGCCTGCAGCTGCTGGGCGAGGAAGACGAGGGCGACGGCGAGTCCAAGGAATACGGCAGCATGATGGCGGCCGTGCGCACCATCCTGCTGGCCGACCTGGTGATGAGCCTGGACAACGTGATCGCCGTGGCGGCCGCGGCACAAGGCAGCATGGTGTTGCTGATTCTTGGCCTGGCGATCAGTATTCCCTTGGTGATTTTCGGCAGCACGCTCATGATCAAGCTCATGGAACGTTTCCCGATCATCGTGATGCTGGGCGCCGCGCTGATCGGCTGGGTCGGCGGCGAAACCATCGTGCAGGACGCCATCCTGCGCGACACGCTGGCGGCCAACCCCTGGCTGCACTACGCGGCCGCGGCTGCCGGTGCCGTGTTCGTGGTGGCCATCGGCCGTCTCCTGCAACGGCGTGCGCACGCCGCTGCACAACACTGAGCCCAAGAGAGATCGGCGCTGACAGACCATGGCGAGTGTCGGCGTCTCCCTTTTCTCCACTCGCCCTTCGCTGACCTGGGAATTCGCCTTCCTGACCGACGTCGGGCGGACGCGCTCCCACAACGAGGACGCGGTGCACGTCGACCCCGCCCTCGGCCTGGCCCTGCTGGCCGACGGCATGGGCGGCTACAAGGGCGGCGAGGTGGCCAGCGCCATGGCCGTGTCGCTGTTGCACGGCAGCTTCGGGCGCTGGTTCGCCCACGCCGGCATGCAGGCGCCGGCCCGCGTGGTCCGGCGGGCGCTGCAGGCCGCCACCGACGAGGCCAACGGCGCAATCCTGCATGAAGGCACCACCAACCCCGAGCTGCAGGGCATGGGAACGACCCTGGTGCTGGCGGCGTTCCGGCCGCAGCGGGTCGTGGTCGGCCACATCGGCGACTCGCGCTGCTACCGCCTGCGCAACAACAAGCTGGAACTGCTGACCCGCGACCATTCCCTGCGCCAGCAGCAGCTCGACGCCGGCGCCATCACCGCCGAGGAGGCGCTGAATTCGCCCACCCGCAACCTCGTGACGCGCGCCGTCGGCGTGGAGGCCCAAGTCTTGCTGGAAATGCACGAACACAGCGCAAGACCCGGCGATCTCTATATGCTTTGCTCCGACGGGCTCAGCGAGATGGTTTCGGATGAGCAGCTTTTCACGCTTCTAGGACACGATGTCGGGCTTCAGAAAAAAGCATCACTTTTGGTTGCGGCAGCCAATGACAATGGCGGACGGGACAACATCTCCGTTGTCCTGGCCAGCGCGAGCGTTGCGGAAACGCCGCGCTCGGGCAGCTAGCAGGTTCCGCAGGCAGCGGCCCTGCGGCCTGCCTGCCGTCGTCATTCATGCTTTGGATTCGGGGAGTCGGCAATGCCGAAGATGATCATTTCGGTCGATGGCGTTGTCATCGGGCAGGTTGCGCTCGCCAAGGAGCGCACGACGCTGGGACGCCGTGCCTACAACGACATCGTGATCGACAATCTGGCGGTCAGCGGCGAGCACGCCGTACTGCACATGACTGGCGGCGAAGTCGAAATTGAAGATCTCAACAGCACCAACGGCACCTACGTCAACGCGCTCGCCGTCCAGCGGCAGGCGCTCAAGGACAACGATGTCATCGAGGTCGGAGGCTGCCGCATCCATTTCCGCGCGCGCAGCAACCTCGACACCGGTGCCGGCTCGATCCGCACCGCCTCGGGCGAATACCCGTCGGGCGCGATGCCGCTGTCTTCGGCTCCCACGGAATCCGGCGCGCTGGTCGAGCTCGGCATTCCGGTGCTGCGCGTGCTCTCCGGCGCCAACGAAGGGCAGGACGTGGGCTTGCAGAAGGTGGTCACCACCGTCGGCAAGCCCGGCGTTGCCGTGGCGGTGGTCACTCGCCGGCGCCAGGGCTACGTGGCGGCGGGTGTCGAAGGCAACGTCACGCTCAACGGCCTGCAGCTGGGGGCCGAGGCCGTCGCGCTGCAGGAGCGCGACGTGCTCGAGCTGGGCGATGCCACGCGCATGCAGTTCGTGCGCATCTGAGGCGCTTTCCCTCTTGGCTCGCCGCGGCCGCGCCTTCACGGACCGGGCGCCGTGAGAGAAGAACTGCGGCGGCACTGGCCGCGCATTGCGATCACGCTGCTGCCGGTGTTGCTGGCGCTGGCGCATGCCACCGGCGCCTGGCGGCTAACCGCTCTTGAACGTCTTGACCAGCTGATCTACGACGTCCGCCTGCGTGCCACCATGCCGGGCACGCCCGATGCGCGGGTGGTGATCGTCGACGTCGACGATGCCAGCCTCGCACGGCAGGGCCAGTGGCCCTGGGCCCGAGACAAGATCGCCCGCCTGACCACCGAGCTGATGACCCGCCAGCAGGCGGCCGTGCTCGGCTTCGACGTCATGTTCCTCGAGCCCGACCGCAGTTCGGGCCTCGACAGGCTGAGGGAAATCATGGGTGGCCCGCTGGGCAAGGTGCCCGGCCTGGCCGCCGAGGTCGAGCGGCTGGCGCCCTCGCTCGACCACGACGCCACGCTTGCCGCCGCGCTGAGCGGCCGGCGCGTGGCGCTGGGCTACTACTTCACGCGCACGGAAGCGCCGAGCGCCAAGGGGCAGCTGCCTGCGGCGCCCCTGCTGCCGGCCGGTGCTTTCCCGCAGGGCGGTACCTACGCCACGGGCTGGAACGGCTTCGGTGCCAGCCTGCCCGAACTGGCGAAGGCGGCGCCGGTCGCGGGCTTCCTGAACACGCTGGTCGGCATCAACGGCGATGGCGTCATCCGCAGCGTGCCGCTCATCGCGCGCTACGACGGCGACAAGGCGCAGCCGGGCTACTACGAGTCGCTGGGGCTTGCGGTCTACCGCCTCGCGAACGGATCGCCGCCGGTGCAGCCGGCCTTCGCGCCGGGCGGCGGCAATGCGCCCCAGCTCGAATCGCTGAGGGTAGGGCGGCTGCGCATTCCGGTCGACGGCACGGGCAGCATGCAGGTGCCGTTTCGCGGCCAGGGCGGCGCGGACGGCGGATCGTTCCGCTACGTGCCGGCCGCCGACGTGCTCGAAGGCAGACTCGCGCCAGGCGAGCTGAAGGACAGGATCGTGCTCGTGGGCGCCACCGCGCCGGGGCTGCAGGACCTGCGCGCCACGCCGGTCGAAGCCGCGTTCCCGGGCGTGGAAGTGCATGCAAACATCGTCTCCGCGCTGCTCGACCGGCGCCTGCTGAGCGTGCCCGACTACGCGCCGGGCTACGAGGTGCTGCTCGTCGCCGTGACCGGCCTCCTGCTGGCCTTCGGGATGTCTCTGCTGTCAGCGCCGCGCGCCCTGCTGCTCGCCGCCGGCGCGATCGCGGCGCTGATCGGGCTGAACGTGTGGCTCTACGTGGGCTCCAGCCTCGTGCTGCCGCTGGCGTCTGTGCTGGCGATGGCGGCCCTGGCCTTCGCGTTCAACATGAGCTGGGGCTACTTCGTCGAATCGCGCGCGCGGCGCGGCCTGGTGCGGCTCTTCGGCACCTACGTGCCGCCCCAGCTCGTCAACGAAATGATGGAGCACCCCGGCCGCTACAGCATGCGCGCAGAGAGCAAGCCCATGACCGTGATGTTCTGCGACATGCGCGACTTCACGCGCCTGTCGGAACAGATGGCGCCGGCCGAGCTGCAGGCCTTTCTCAACACCGTCTTCAGCCGGCTCACCAACGTCATCAGCGCCCACCGCGGCACCGTCGACAAGTACATGGGCGACTGCGTCATGGCCTTCTGGGGCGCGCCCATCGACACGCCCGACCACGCCACGCTCGCCGTGCGGGCCGCGCTCGACATGGCCGATGCCGTGCACGACATCAACCGCCTCCATCGCGCCAGCGGCCGGCCCGAGATCAGCGTAGGCATCGGCATCAACAGCGGCGTGATGAGCGTGGGCGACATGGGATCGACCGCGCGGCGCAGCTATACCGTGGTCGGCGATGCGGTCAACCTCGCGTCTCGCCTCGAGGGCCTGAGCGGACACTACGGCGTTGAAGTGGTCGCGAGCGGCGCGACGCGCGAGCTGGCGCCGGGCTTCGTCTGGCAGGAGCTCGACAGCGTGCGGGTCAAGGGAAAAGCACAGGCCGTTGCCGTTTTTACGCCCTTGTCCGCAAGCACGCCCGAAGCGCAGCAGCAGACGCGGCAGCTGCTCGAACGCTGGGGCGAAGTGCTGGCTGCATACCGTCGCCAGGACTGGGCCATGGGCCGAAACTTGCTGGCTCCCCTGCTCGCCGCGGATGCGAAAAAAGTCCTTTACCAGCTCTACGCCCAGCGTTTAGCCTCGATGGCGTTGCGACCGCAAGACCCGAACTGGGACGGCGCGACCCGGTTCGAGACCAAATGACGACAGACACATAAAAGGGGTCTTTCACAATGCAGGTTCGTGTGCTGGGTTGCTCGGGCGCCATCGCCAAAGACTGCCGCACCACCTCGTTCCTGGTCGACACGGACCTGCTCGTCGATGCGGGCACCGGTGTCGGAGACCTCACGCTCGATGAAATGGCCTGCATCGACGACGTCGTGCTCACGCACAGCCACCTCGACCACATCGCAGCGCTCCCCCTGATGCTCGACGCCATCGGCAGCCGCCGCACGCAGCCGTTGCGCGTGCACGCGCTGCGGGACACCATCGACGCGCTGCGCACGCACGTGTTCAACAACGTCATCTGGCCGGACTTCGAGAGCATTCCCAGCCAGGAGGCGCCGTTCGTGAGCTTTCACGACATCGCGGTGGGCCAGCAGCTGCCGCTGGGCAGCCGCGAGCCCAAGGTGGTCGAAGTGCTGCCCGCGTTCCACACCGTGCCGGCCTGCGGCTTCGCCGTGCGACGGGCCGAGGGCGGCGCCCACTGGGTGTTCAGCGGAGACACCGAGCGCAACGCGCCCTTCTGGGAGCGCGTGAACGAGCTCGACGTGGCGATGCTCGTGATCGAAACGGCATTCAGCAGCCGCGAGCAGGCACTGGCCGAGCGCAGCCTGCACCTGTCGCCCGCCGTTCTGGCCGGTGAACTCGCCCACATCGCGCCGGACAAGCAGTACCCGATCTACATCACCCACACCAAGCCCGCCGAGACCGACGAGATCATGAGCCAGATCGAAGCCTTGGTGACCGAGCACGCGGCAGGCATGGGGCAGCGGGACATTCGCTGGCTGAAGGTGGATGGTGTCCTGACTTTCTGACCCCCGGTCAGTGGGCGCACTGGCATGACAAATTTGTCACGAAGTGTCGCATCTTGAGGCAAGTTGTGTCACGTGGTGTAACGCCAAAGTGGCTCCAGGTGACGTGTTCGGTCGGTAGGAGGGCCTGGAGACGGGTGGCACGGATGCTGCGGAAGGTACTTCGCTCCGGGCAGGTTCCCGGGCGTAACAACCAACCTACCTGGAGTTCCTAAATGAACGTTCGTACCGTTGCCCGCCGCGCTCAGGCCGGCTTTACCCTTATCGAACTGATGATCGTTGTGGCGATCATTGGTATCTTGGCTGCTGTGGCTCTGCCGGCGTACAACGACTACGTGACTCGTGCGCAAGTTGCGGAACCTGTTGAGTTGCTGGGCGGCTTGAAGGCGCCACTGGCGGAGTTCGGTTCCAATCAAAATGCTTGGCCTACTTTGGTTCAAACCGATGGAACCAATACGCAAGTGGTCGCTGCAACCTCGATCGCAGCAAACCTGACGGGCAAATACTCGACTCTGGCTACCGCCATCACGGGAACTTATCCGGCCGGAACGCTGACTGCGACCATGCGCTCTAATTCGCGTGCGACTGGTACGGTCGTTTTCAATACTACTGACGGCGGCGCGAACTGGAGTTGCAACAGCGGAACGGTCGCAAACAAGTTCCTTCCTCAAGCTTGCCGTGAGGCAAGTGCTGGCACCGCTACACCTGCACCGTAATTGCATCGGAAACAAAAAAAGAGGCGTAAGCCTCTTTTTTTTTGTCTTAGGAGATTCAATGCAAATCGCCAATAAAAATCCGAGCCCCGCAAGAGTGGGCGACATAGCCTTGCTAGGCGGATTTTCGTTGCTTGTGTGGTTGATTTTTCGATCGATTGAGCTCGAGGCTAAAGAGGTTTTGATTTTGGCGTCCGTAATGATGCTGCTGGCTAATTTTGTGAATCATCCTCATTTTATGTATTCGTATCAAATGTTTTTCGAAATTTGGCCCGAAATAAAAAAGGAGAAGTGGGTCGCGTACAAAATCAGATGGTTGACTGCGGCAATAGTCATTCCATTGGTTCTGATTGTTCTGCTCAGCTTGTCCGTTTACCTCTCGTTGAAAGGGGATTTTTCACTCTTGCAATTCAGCTTAGGTCTGTACGCAATTTTAGTTGGATGGCATTACGTAAAGCAAGCTTTTGGAATGGCGCTCCTTGATGCTGCGCAAAGGAAGGTTTATTGGTCAGTCAAATTGCGCCGCATACTTCTTTGGAATTCATATATAAGCTGGATGGCTGCTTTGGTTATTTCGGCAGGTGCTTTGGGTAGGGGCGATTTTTGGGGTGTGAGATTCCCAGTCTTTAAACCTCTTCTGAATGGCTATTGGACGGCGATGGCAGCCGCGATAGCCATTGCTTCAGCTGCGTGGACATTAATGGCTATATGGCGTCAGATTTTGCTCTGGCGAAATGCAAACACCAGCATCTCAAATATGCCGCTCGCGGGGGTAATTGGGTACTTGGTCGGAATTTATCTCTGGACTATGCTGGCGTGGCTTGATAATAAGTTCATTTTGGTTATTCCATTTTTTCATTCTTTGCAATATTTGGCCATAGTTTCAAAGTATCAAAAAGGTAAAAATAGGGCGGGATCAGGCGTGGTTCGCCCATTGTCAAAAAGCTTTTTGAATTACTTCAGGATGATGGTTTTTGGTGTTGCGGCGTTCTGGGTTATCCCGGGTGTATTGGATTATTGTAAAGAGGGGAAGATTAACTATTTTTCTAGCGGAGTCTTTGTTTTTACTGCCGCGATCTGGGTGTTTATAAATATTCATCACTATTTTATCGATAGCGTGATTTGGAAAAAAGAGAATCCATTGATGAAGAAATATATTTTTTCTTAATGGCGAGTTCCAATTTTAGGTCAGCAGCTTGTATGCCATCGCGTACGTGCAACGCGATTTCAAGCCACCGCCTGGGCCCAGGTATTGCAAGTCGAACGTTTATGGGAAGCTGCAACATCGTTGCGAGGTCAATTCACGAAACCCCAAAAATCCTCGCAGTTGGCGGCGATGAGCACACCCGAAACTCCAAGCTCAGAAGCGAACACACTTATTTTGAGTGGTGCGCATTGTGAATAGGCGTGAGAACGGGCTAGTCTATGTGGCTTGACCGCGCTTCTTGAGCTCTGATGCGACCGTCGTTCCGCCCGCTTTTGGTCATGAGATCCAGATGAGGGTGTCGTTAATACGTTGAGTCGATGCCATAGACTTGACTTTGGCCCGAAGGGCTGCGGGCATCCTCACCGGTGAGCAGCGAGGAGAACGCCACGAACCATTGAAAGCTGTCGGGCTCGCCGCTATACGCAGTCCGATACCGCTCTGGACGGCCCAGGTCGAGGTGCCTGCTGGGCGAATCATTAGAAACGACAGTGCCGTCCACGAGGTCGGAGGCAGCTGTAAGTGCACTGAGCGTCTAGGCATCGTGTCGTCTGCTGGCTTGAAGGCAGTGACGGCTCTATCGATGACCGTATAGAAGCTTTGCGCGGCGCGGGAATGATTTCCCCGGGTCGAGGAACTGATCAGTGCCGACTATCACGAGATGATGAGTTGGGCTCTCGGAGCTGTGGCTCCATCGGTGAAGGGGGCGATCTTGGTCGGGGCCGGATCGGCGTGATCGTGTCCGCGGCCGCGGACACGTCGAAGCGCCAGAGCCGGCCATTGAGGTCCACCCACGTAAATCGCGTCGGCCGTCCCGTCGGTCGGGTCGGAGATGAGGCCGTCGCTCGCCACGATGGTCTCATCGGTCATCGCGGCCGGATCGGTCATATCGATGGCATAGAAGCTGTTGCAGCCTCTTGCCGAGGCCGCCGAGCAGCAGCGAATGCCAGTCCGAGCTCGGGGAGCGCGAAAGTTTCCGCCGGCTTGGTCGAAGTCGACGGCCACCACTTCGGGGTGTTGCATCGACGTAGTACTTGTGCAGGTAGTTCGAGTTGCCCAACTGGGCCAAGCCGTCCGCAGCAGGGGTGGCCGGGGCGCTGGATTGTTGGATCCGTTGAAGAGTGCGTTCGGTACACAGACAAACTGTTCGAGGCCCGCGTTGGCGCGGGTTAGCTCGCTGCGGAGCGCACGAAGCACGCCGTCGTTTGCGGCGGCTGGACCATCGTGGAGCGCGGGGCCTTAGCCGTCTTGAAGGCGGCGTAGCCCCGATTGACCGCGTCCGAATAGTTTGAGGCGGGTGGGCCGACGGGTTTCTCCTTCGTGAGTTCGCATTTCTGACAAGCGGTCACTCAAAGATGGCGAGCGGTCTTCGTGTTGTTAACACTTGACGGTACAAACGTTACCTATAGAGACGAAGTTCAACCAAATTTGACATTTAAGACCCAAGCCGCTGGCGCTCAATGAAAAAACTCGCTCTGTCACCGCAAAAGCAGAAAGGCTTCACCCTGATCGAGGCGATGGTTGTCGTTGCCTTGGTGGCCATCTTGGCCGCGCTTGCGATGCCGTCGTTCACCAACATGATTGCCAATCAGCGTGTGAATTCCGCGGCCCAGGAACTGCTGACTCTGCTCCAGTTCGCCCGTGCAGAGGGCGTTTACAAACGCACGGAAAGCACCGTCACCGCGACGGGGCAGAAATGGGAAGCGAAGGTTGGAAACGCGGTGCTGCGCAGCGCCACGTTGTCCGATGTCGTCAGCGTCGAGCCCAGTTCCTCGGGCGGCGTGATCTTCGATGTCTCGGGCCAGGCTCGGCCTGCTTCCGGTGGCGCCAGCACTTACACGGTATCGGTCTCCGCTGCCAAAGCATCGCGCGTGCAGTGCGTCAGCGTGACACGCGCAGGCTTGGTTCGGATGCTGCCAAGCGTGGCGGTTGGGCAATCCTGCTCTTGAGCTTCGGTACTTTTGTCACGGCTCTTCCCATGTACGTACCTAATTCCTCATCGTCATCCCGACAGGCGGGCTTGAGTCTCATCGAAGTTCTCATGGCGGTCCTGCTCGTAAGCATCGGCCTGCTTGGCGCTGCGGGCATGCATGTGCGGGCTATCCAGTTCACCACCGACACCGAGCGGCGGCAGATGGCATCGATGATCGCCGCCGAATTGATGGAGACGATGCGTGGCGACACGCTCACCATTCTTCAGGCCAATGGCACGCCCAAGTCAGATCTGGGTGGGTATGCGAAAGCTGCTGGCGCCGAACTGAGCGCCGTCACCGCAAGCGATTGCCAGCCATTGGCTGCAGTCCCAGCCAAGCGGTTGGGCTGCTGGGGCATGCGTGCCAAGCAACTCATGCCCGAACTGCCGGATGCGCTTGTCACGAGCAACTTTGTCGTCGGCCTTGACGCGACAAGTGGCGTGATCTCGGTCACCGTAGCCTGGCCGGTCAAGAAGGGCGAATGTCTGGACGGAACTGACAATGATTTCTGCTCGTACATATTGCGATCGAGGCTCTGAGCCCATGTTGCTTGCATCTCCTCAGACGCACGTCCGTGTCCTTCGCCGCTCTCGCGCGGCCGAGCAGGGTATCTCGCTGGTCGAGCTCATGGTGGCGGTGGCCGTAGGCCTTGTCGTCATTCTGATCGCCACCACGATCTACATCGAGGGGGCGCGCAACTTCGGTTTTCGTACCAGCCAGAGCGAAAACCTCGGCAACAGCCGCTATGCGCTCGGAACCTTGGACGACGAGTTCACGAAGGCCGGTTATCGGCGCGATCCAACGCAGCCCATGGATGAAGCCTTCCCGGCCGATGCCAGTGCTCATCCCAATGGCTGCAAGTTCGCCGTGGGCCAGGCGATCTATGCCGTCGATGCAAGCACCTTGTGCATCCGCTATCAAGCGCGCGACAACAATGAAAAGGACTGCGCAGGATCCGCAGCGGGCATTGCCGGACTGGGCGCTTATGAAGCGCCACCCGCGCCTGCCTTGGGCGCGGGCCTTTTCGTCGAAAAGTATTTTCTTGGCCAGGGCGCGCTGGCCTGCCAGGCCGGCAGCCAAGCCGAAACCAAGCAGGAAGTGGCGGCCGGCGTGCGCGACGTGCTTTTCGAGTTCGGCGTCGGCAAGGGCAGTGACTCGTTCGCCGAGCGGCGCGTCGAGCAGTTCAAGACCGGAACCCTTGGCGCTGATGACGTCATTCGTTCCTTGCGTTATGCCGTCCTTTTGGCGAGTACGACCGAAAGGGTCACTGGAGGCATGGAGTCATCCGTCTGTGATCGCTGGGAACGCGCTGGCGGCGCTCGTGCCAGTTGCGACACCACCAAGGGGCAACTCTACCAATTGGCCAGCGGCTCCCTTACGTTGAGAAACCTGATGCCATGAGCGTGCCACGTCACCCCCTGCCTCCTTCGCCACGTTCGCGTCAGCGCGGAGCGGCTCTGTTCGTTGCGATGATCATGATGCTGCTGGTGCTCGTGCTGGCCGTGGTGGGCATGCGCACCGTCACTCTGGAATCGCGCATCGCCGGCAACATGCTCGAAAGCCAGCGTCTGCAGGAAACGGCGGACGGCGCGCTGCGGGAAGGGGAGCGTGCCATCCAGAAGTACGGCCTGTCGCTGTCCAAGTGTGCGGATGGCGCCGCCAGCCCCTATGACGGCGTCAAGCCTTGTTTCGTCTCGGAGGCCCGTACCGATCCTCTTGGACTGAGCACCACGTTTACCTCCAAGGTTGCTGCCACCGGTTTCACCGGCCCCTACGGCTATTGGTATCCGCGCTACATCTCCACTGTCTGCCCCAAGGGCTCGAGCGCGACATCCGCCCTCGAAGCTGCAACCACCGGATGCACCGAGTTTTACGAACTCAACGCCCAGGCTACCGGCGAAAGCAGCGTGCAAGCCTGCGGTCCGCAGGCGTTCTGTCTGCGTTCCACGGTCAATCTCTTCATCAAATAGTCGAGGAGGGCTGCAATGGCTCGCTCCACACGTTCAACGAATCGCCTCATATTCCGTACCTTCCACGCCGTAGGCCTGCTTGCGGCCGGAGCCGCGCTGCTTTTCGGCCAGCACCTTGCGACCGCGCAAGACGCCGGAGACACGGGCCTCGCACAAACGCCGCTGTTCGTGAGCGAAAGCAATCCGCCGCTGAACATGCTCGTGATGGGTCGCGATCACAAGCTCTACTACGAGGCTTACAACGACGCGTCCGATCTGAACGGCGACGGTGTGATCGACGTCGGCTACAAGCCCGACCAGATCGACTACTACGGCTACTTCAACAACAACGCCTGCTACACATACGCCGACGACAAGTTCACGCCCGTTGCGGCTGCCACGGGTGCCAAGAAGAAGATCTGTGCCGGCGGTACACGTTGGAGCGGTGACTTCCTGAACTACCTCGCTACGTCGCGGATGGATGCCATGCGCCGGGTGCTCTATGGTGGAACGCGCGTGACGGACACCACCAGCAGTACCGTTCTGCAGGCGGCCTATGTGCCTCGCGATGCGCATGCCTGGGGCAAGGCTTACGATCCCGCGCGTGATGGCGCCGTCTACAACATCAGCGACTACGCACCGCTGGCGCAGCCGGCAAGCGGCACCCGCCACCTTTTTGCCGTGACCACGCTGGGTGAAACCGGAGACAACGCGATCCCTCGCCTGAGGGTTCTGAACGACTCCAAATTCCAGATCTGGGACTGGGTATCCAAGGAGGGGACCGCAGGGCAGGACGTCTGTTTGGGCGGGGTGGCATGCGCGGCGGATGGGGGCTCGGTGTTCGAGATGTTGCCCAGTAGCGCATACCGGAACCTGACCATCATGACGTGGAAGAAGACGAACAATGCGGGCACTCCGGGGAACGGGACGCAGATGACCAAGTTCTTCAACGATAACGGCACGAATGTCAACCGTTGCGGAACAAGCACGATCAGCCTGATCGATACTACCGGCGGAAACAACAATCCGTTCGCCGGCACCAACGGCTGCACTCACGACAACTACCTGACCGAGATCTCGGGCGAGATCTACATTCCGACGTCGGGGGCCTATACCTTTGCCGTCGATGGAGACGACGCCGTGGAGGCCACCATCGATGGCACAGCCTGGGGCTGGTATGGCGGCCACGGCGCGGACCGCAGCCAGAACGGCTTGCAGAGCCACTCCAAAGACTTCAATTTCGCCACGGCAGGCTGGAAGACTGTAAGGTTTCGCCATGTCGAAGGAAGTGGGGACGACAACTGGGGACTGGCCTTGAAAATAACGCGGCCCGCCAGCGCGATCACGACCCGCAAGATCCGGGTCGAGGCCTGTTCCAGCACTGACGCGGCCCTGCGTGAAGCCAGTTGCAAGTCATATCCGAACAGCGGCGGCACGGCCATCTACAAGCCGACTGGCCTGCTGCACGATTTCGGCGAAAACAACAAGATGTACTTCGGCCTGCTCTCGGGCTCGTATCAGAAGAACATCGCGGGTGGCATTCTGCGGCGCAACATGAGCAGCTTTGCCGACGAGGTCAATCCGCAAACTGGCGTGTTCCAGACGGGTGTCGCGGGCGTCGTTGCCAACATCGACCGCTTGCGCCTGATCGGCTTCAACGGCAGTCAGTACAACGACTGCGGGTGGATCGTCGACGGCCCCATCAGCGGCAAGACCGATCCATCGATGTGTTCGATGTGGGGTAACCCCGTGGGCGAGATGATGTTCGAGACGATGCGCTATTTCGGCGGAGCCACCAGCGCGCACAGCCAGTACGACTACGGCAGCGGAGCCAAGGACAGCGTGGATCCGCTGAATCTTTCCAAGCCCGACTGGATATCGCCCTATGCGGCAAAGCCCAACGGCGGTGGCTACCAGCACTGCGCGCGCCCGGTGATGACGGTCCTCAGCGACATCAATCCTTCGTACGACACGAAGATGCCGGGCAGTCGCTACCAGTCCATCGCGCTCAACGCTGACGCATTGACCGGCTTTAATGTCGCCAACGAGGTGAGTGCCATTGGCGCGGCCGAGGGCATACACGGCAAGAGCTTCTTCATCGGCCAGTCGAATTCGACCAATGCCAATGGCGCGCCGTCGGTGAAGACGGTCGACGATCTCTCCTGGGTACGCGGACTATCGCCCCAGGAGCCAAGCAAGGAGGGTAGTTACTACTCTGCGGGCGTATCCCGTTTCGGCGCCAACAATGCCGTTTTCGGCAACGCCAGGGGTAAGAACCGTTTGATGACCTACTCGGTGGCCATCGCCTCCCCTCTGCCGCAGATTCGCTTCCCGGTGGGCAATGGCCGGTTCGTGACGATTTCCCCCTTCGCCAAGTCCGTGACTGGCTTCAACATCGATCCCACGCGCTTCGCGCCGACCGACCAGATCGTGGATTACTATGTGGACCGGATCGCCAACACCGGCACGGCAGACCAGAACAGCAGCATCAACGAGGGGCGGCCCTATGCCGAGTTCCGCATCAACTATGAAGATGTGGAGCAGGGCGCCGACCACGACATGGATGCCATCTCGCGCTACGTCGTTTCGTTGCAGGCCAACGGCACTGTGAAGGTCGACATGCTGTCCGAATATGCGGCGGGCAGCATCGGTCAGCACATGGGCTATGTGATCTCCGGCACCACGCAGGACGGCATGTACCTCGAGGTGCGCGACAAGGACACGGGTTCCGTGTACTACGCGCTGAACACGCCTCCCAACCGCGCGCCGGGCTATTGTGTGGGAAGAGCCTCCGATTCGGAGTGCGCGTCGCTGCCGCTCTCGGCCAGCCGGACCTTCACGCCCAGCACCAACAGCACCTCCGGCAGCTTCCTCAAGGACCCTCTCTGGTACGCCGCCAAGTACGGCATGCCGGGGCGCGATCCAGCCTCGGTTGTGGGCGACCCGGACAACTATTTCCTGGTCACGAACGCCACCACGCTGAAGGCGCAGATGACCAAGGCGTTCAACGACATCCTGCAAAACACCAATTCCGTGACGGCGGTCTCGGTCGATGTGCCTGGTGGCACGATCGCGGCTGGAGCCGACATCTACCGCACCCGTTTCGAGGCCGACGGCTGGGTGGGTGACGTCATCCGCGAAAGGCTCACCGAAAACGCCACTACCGGACTGAACTATGTGCGGCAGTGGAGCGCTGCGGAGCAACTGGCTGCGCGCGACAAGACCACCCGCAAGATTCTGTACGCGGGCGCCGGTAGCACCACGCCGACCCTGCGCCCCTTCACGTTCGCGGGTATCAATGCGCAGACGGCCGATGCTGCATGGCTCACTGCGCTTAACCTGGATCCCGCCACAGGCCGGGCCGACGGCAAGGCCGAGCAGCGTATCGGCTTCCTGCGTGGCGAGACCAACGTGCTTCGCGTTCGCAAGAACCTGCCGAATGGCACCAGCCCCAACGTGCTGGGCGACATCGTGAACTCGTCGCCGCTGCGCGTGAAGGGCGCGCTCTATCGTGCGGGTGCCGCAGATCCGCTGGAAGGCACCGGCAGCAACTACGCGGCCTTCGCCACCGGTCAGGCGAGCCAGCCAGAGATGATCTACGTCGGCGCCAACGACGGGATGTTCCACGCCTTCCGTGCCGACAACGGCGCGGAGGAGTTCGCCTTCATTCCCACTGCGTTGCGCGGCAACCTGAACACGCTCACAGTGCCCGATTACGGTAAGAAGGACGGGACGCCCCATCGCTACTACGTCGACGGCTCCCCTGTTGCCTCGGATGTGTATTTCGGCTCGGCCTGGCACAAGGTGGTGATCGGCAGCCTGGGTGCCGGCGGCAGGCAGGTGTTCGCTCTCGACGTCACCAATCCCACTTCGCCTCAGCTGCTGTGGGAGTTCGGTTCCGATCAGAATTCCAACATGGGCAGCTCGCTTCCGCAGCCGACCATCGCCCGCCTCAATGATCCTGCAACCGGCAAAGGCAAATGGGTTGCCTTGGTGCCGAGTGGCTATCAAGGGGGCAACAGCACTGCGGGCGGTGGCGGTGCCAGCCTGTTCGTCCTGGACATCTCCAACGGCAGCGTGCTGCGGCGCTTCGATCTGGATGGCGGCATGACGGCCGCCGAGCTGACGGCCTCGATGCCCCTGGGCAACGGCCTGTCGCGACTGACCGCCGTGGACAACAACCGAGACGGCAAGGTGGATCTGGCGTACGCAGGCGACCTGGCCGGCAACGTCTGGCGCTTCGACATGAGCAGCGGTGATATTTCGGCGTGGACGGTGCAGAAGTTCTACACCGCCAAAGATGCGGACGGCAAGCGCCAAGCCATTACAGCAGCTCCCTACGTGATTCAGCACCCCACGGGATTGGGCGATCTGGTGATCTTCGGCACCGGCCGCCTGCTGACGGCCAGCGACAAGAGCAACGCGCAGAAGCAGACCGCGTATGGCATCTGGGATCGCTACAGCGCAAGGGGTGCGACTGCCCCTACGCCACTTCCGACGGCGTCCAAGGGGCGCACGGATCTGCAGGCCCAGACGTTCGAGGAACTGGTGGCCGGCTCGGGCAATTTCTCGCTGACGAACAACACGGTGCTCTGGTACAAGACCAATGCCACCGGTAAGCGGGACAGCGATGTCGAGAAATGGGGCTGGATGGTGGATCTGCCGCGCAATGGGGAGAAGATGGTCTACGACATGACGTTGTATGGACGGGGGTTGTTCCTTACGTCGGTGCGTACGTCGGAAGACCCTTGTGCGGCAGGCATGAGTGGCACGATCTACGGCATCGATCCGAATGGCGGCGGCCGCACTGACTATGTCGTGTTCGACATGAACGGCGACGGCGTTTTCACTGCCGCTGACTCGATCGCTGGCGGCCAGGTCAATGGCACGGAAACCGGCGCCGGCAGGCAGACCATTCGCGGGGAGCGGATTTTCGACCCCACCGCGAATGCCGAAAAGCGGGTCAATCACGGTCTGCAGTTTGGCCGCCAGAGCTGGCGCAAGCAACCGCCGAACTGATGTTTCACGTTCGCTCGGTTGCAAGGAAGAGGGCGGAGGCGTCGCCTGACGCCGCTCGCGCTCGCTGCAAATGGCGGGCAGCAGAGCTTTTGAAGGAGAAACAAGTGCGCAATGCTGAAAAGGGCTTCACCCTGATCGAGCTGATGATCACAGTGGCCATCGTCGCCATCCTGGCGGCCATTGCGTATCCGTCATATACGGAATACGCGATGCGGTCCCGGCGAGTGGAGGGACAGAACCTGCTCAGCGATGCAGCTGCACGCCAGGAGCGTTGGAGGGCGCAGAACGGGAGTTACACGACTGACGCGGACAAGCTGAAGCTTCCGTATGGCGCTGCGTCGCAAAACGGCTACTACACGCTGGTTTTGAGTGCAGCCGCAGATGGCAGCGACGGTGGCTATACGTTGAAGGCCCAGCGTTCGGGGGTGCAGGCTTCGGACCGCAAGTGCGGCGACTTCACCTTGGATGCAAAAGGTACCAAGGGGATCGCGGCCAATACCCCGGGTACGCCTGCGGATTGCTGGCGTTAGTCAGCGCGCTGTTCCCGCAATAGTTCGCGCCGGCTTCGATCTGCAGCCCTCCGGCGCGTCTTGCATGGGAGGCTGCAGCGTATCTGCGACTACGGCGCACGTTTTGTCGGTCCGACGAAATGTCTCGCCGACGGTAGGGCTGAAGGAAAAGGCAGCTCATGCCTGAATGGATGTCTGTTGCCGGATCGGCATATGTCCGCGTACCGCGTGCGCTGCACAATTCCGCCGATGCAACGGTTCCGCGCGGCAATGATCGCCCTCCCTTTTCTGTCTCCATGGGTGGCCGGCCCATCTGTCAGTGCCTGGCAGATGCTTTGTGCATGGGCCTGCATCGCACTCCTGCTGTTCTCGTACAGCGGCCGAGGAGGAGCGCTCGACCACCGTGCACTGTGCTGGTTGATGATCTGCGCTGGCTGTACCGCCGTGTTTCATGGGGTCACGGGGGGCTCCTGGGTGCCTGCGTGCACTGCGGTGGTGGTAGTAGCGGTTGCGGCGCTGGCAGGTGCGCGCATGTCGGGCGCCGCCTCGTGTGTGGTCGGATTAGCTTGGGGAGTGCTCTCCGCCGGCCTCGTCAGCGCCGTTCTGGGCCTGCTCCAGTACTACGGACTTGCCGACCCCCTCGTCCCCTGGACCACTTCCCCGGCGCTGGGGCAGGCCTACGGCAACCTTCGACAGCGCAACCAGTTCGCGACCCTGATCAGCATGGCTTGGTGCGCAGCCCTGTGGCTATATGCCACCAGCGATGCAATTCACGTCCGGCGGCGTTTGATGGCGGCGGCCGGGCTCCTGCTGGTCGCGGCGGCAGCGTCGACCTCGCGCACCGGTCTGCTGCAATTGTTGTCGATCATCGCCGTGGCGACTTTCATCGCCATGCGGGAAAGGCGAGGCGCGCCGCAACGCAGCGCTACCACCTATCGCCTGCCGGATCCGAAGTGGCTGCTCGCCACCATCCCCCTCTACTTCACCATCGCCTGGCTCCTCCCCCAGTTGGCCACCGGCGGCGACGGCCCTGTAGAAAGCATGCTCCAACGCCTGCAAACCGGCGCCCCCCAGGACCACAGCCGCCTGATCCTGTGGCGCAACGTGCTCGCGCTGATCGCCCAGCACCCCTGGGCGGGCTGGGGATGGGGCGAGCTCAGCTTCGCCCACTACAGCACCCATTACGACGGCGCCCGGTTCGTCGAGATTCTCGACAACGCGCACAACCTCCCGCTGCATCTGGCGGTGGAGTTGGGCATTCCCGCCGCCGTGCTGATCTGCGGCGGCTTTCTCTGGATGGTGCTGGCCGCGCGGCCCTGGCGGGAGCGGGACCCTGCGCGCCTGATGGCCTGGGGCATGCTGGGTGCGATCGTGCTGCACAGCCTGCTCGAATATCCGCTCTGGTATGGACCGTTCCAGCTGGTGTTCGGACTGTGCCTCGGCATTCTTTGGCCGGGCGCGGGCGGCGTTGCGGTCCGGCCTGCGCTGTCATCCCTGGCGGCGGGCGTCATGCTGGCGGTCGTGGGGCTCGCCAGCTGGGACTACGTCCGCGTCAGCCAGATCTACCTGTCACCCGACGAACGGCTTTCCGCGTACAGGGAGGACACGCTCGCCAAGGTGCGGGGCACGTGGTTCTTCGGGCGCCAGGCCGAGTTCGCGGAACTGACGCTGACCACCGTGACGCCCGCGAATGCCGCCGAGATGCACTCGCTCGCGCAGCGGGTGATTCATTTCTCGCCGGAGCCGCGCGTCATCGTCAAGCTGATCGAAAGCGCCGAACTGCTGGGGCGCGAGAGTGAAGCCAGGGCGCAGGCAGAGCGTTTCAGCGACGCTTTTCCACAGGAGTTCGCCCGCTGGCTGAAGGAGGCCGATCGCGGTCCGGAGCAGCTGCCGCCGCCATAGAGCAAGACCGGCGAGCCGGCCCGATCGAGGTGCCGCGCACGCTCGCGGCCGTCAATCGATCACTCGCTCGCCGACGTCGTGCACGTCGTATCCGTCGCGGGTTGGCAGACCCTTGCTCGCCCCGTCTTTGCGATCACCACGATGCGGGTCTGCCGGGTCTTCGTCGCGTCCGGGATGTCGTTGCGTTCGATCTTCAGCGTGGCGGACTGGAAGGTCGAATCGCTGGTCTGCGTGTAGCCCGAAGGGTTGAACATGATGTACGCAGGGCTGCTCTTCGCCGTACCCTGGCCTGTCGCCGAGAAGTAGGCGGGCAGCGCATCCTGCCGCGTGATGAGGATGTCCGAATCATCGAGCTTCCGGTTGTTGTCGGTGTCGACGAAGACGGTCCAGCCGGTCGCCCAGTCGTTGTCCGCGCGCGGCACGACGACCGCCTGCCTGCCTCGCTTCATCGCCTCTCCCCTGGCCGCATTCAAGGCCGCGATGAACGAGTTCGCCGCCGAGGTGAGCTGGGAGTTGCGGTGAAAGGCGACGAAGCTCGGCACGCCGACCATCATCAGGATTGCGGCGACGGCTATCGTCACCATCAATTCGATCAGGGTGAAGCCCTTTTCCCGAGGAGGCAGCTTACGGGCGTTCATGGCCAGCAGACCCGGAAGTTCGTGCTCGCGGCCGTACCCGTGCAGCCCTTGGCGCCCGTGCTGCCGAGGGTCAGCGAACCGGCTGCGGCGTCCGTGCGGGTGGGTGTGGCGGTGAGCAGCACGCAATCGGTGAGCGCCTGGTCGCCGCATTTGGCCGCGGAAAGCCAGTAGGCCGGGGCGGAGGCGTTGTCTCCCGAATGGACCTTGAAGGTGCTCGAGGCACTGGCCGGCGTCGTGGCGCCGCTCGTGGCGTCGGTGTTGAACGCCAGGTATGCGTTGCGCTGCGTCATGTATCTCTCCTGCTGCTGCATCAACTCCAGCAGCGCAGTCCGCGCCTGTGCCCGCCGGCCCTTCAGAACCGCCTCCGTGTACGACGGATAGGCGATGGCCGCCAGGATCCCGATCACGGCCACGACGATCATCAGCTCGATCAGCGTGAATCCGCGCACCGCGGCGCGCTTCGTTGTGTTGTTCATGCTCACGATCCGCGCTTCAGATCCAGGTAGTTGTTGATCTGCCGCCAGCTCAGCCGCCCTCCGATGAGGGTGACCGTCACCTGTCCGCTGCCGTCGGTGCCGTCTCCGACGTTGTCGATGCCGCCGGAGCCTTGCGAAATCGCCTGGCTCGTGATCCGTCTCGCGCGCTGGCCCGTGCCGTTGCTGATGGCGGCGACCGTGCTGGCCACCTCGATCACCAGCGGCTCTCCCGTGATGCCGACCGTCGATGCGCTCCGCGTTCCGATTCCCGTGTCCACGTTGACGATGTAGGCGTTGCCGCCGCCTCCACTCGCGCCGCAGGAACTCGAGTCGCCCGCGGCCGCCGGGATCAGGCTGGCGAATACGAGCGTGTCGCCGCGCAGCGTCGCCGCGCTCACCTGCCGTTCGGAACTCGCGTAGTCCATGTACCAGCCCGAGCTCACGCTCGATGCTGTCGTCAGGTCGCTCGTGGCGCGGCCCCAGGTGAAGCCGGGCACCGTGATAGCGCCCTTGGAGTCGATGGTGGCCGCTCTCAGCCGGGCACGCCCGCTGATGGCGCCGGAGCCGTTCGGCGTCGCATCGGGAGTGGCCGTGCCGTCGTCGTAGATCACGTAGAACGAGTTCTGCGCCGTCGACGAGCGGTCGTCCATCTCGAGGTACTTGCCGGTGCCGAAGGCCACCAGAATGGCCCTGGGGTCATTCGCCGCGGTCACCAGCGTGGGCGCCATGCTGATGGGCTGCACCTTGCCTTCGCTGTCCTTGGCGACGAAGAGCGGGTAAGGGGCGTTGTCGCTGGCCTTCTTGAAGGCCGACAGGTTCGCCATGTTCCACCGGGAGGTGCCGTGGCTGCGGAAGTCGAGCTTCCACATGTTGCCGTGCAGGTCTCCCACGAAGATCTGGGCCACTTCGCGATTGCCGCCGGTGGCGATGGCTGCCTTGAAGTTGAGCACGCCGGTGGGCTTGGTCACGGCCAACGTAGCGTCGTAGGGCAGTTCCACCTTGTAGTAGTTGGTGCCGAGTTTCCAGGCCGTTTCCGGCGCCTTCGACAGATCGAGCAGGAAGATGGCGGGATGGCCGGTGCTGAATTTGTTGTCCGAGTTGGCCTTGGTGTAGTTGTTCACCCCGCTGGCGACCACCGCGAACCACTTGTAGGTGGCGGTCGTTGCCGTCGGTGCGCTGGTGCGCATCTTCAGGATCTGCGGCTGCCCGACGACGAATCCCATGTCGACGTCGTCGTCCGCCGTGAACTCCCACATCACCTTCGATGCGTCGAAGGCCGTCGGGTCGGTGACGTCCAGTGCGAAGACGCCGCGCCCGCCTGCACCGGTGCCGGAAACCAGCACCGTCTTCCAGTCGGCCGAAGTGCCGGCGGAGCCCACCTGCGCTTCGGCCACCACCGGCGGGCCGTCCACATAGCTCTGATGGTGGGACACGTAGTTCACGTCGGTCAGCGCGGCCAGCCTGGGCGACATCCAGCTGGGGATGTAGCCGAACAGTTCATCGCCGGTGCCGGCGTTGAAGGCGTGCAGCATGCCGTCGTTGGCGCCCACGAAGACAGCAGGAGTGCGGCCGAGGTTTGCCGTCCGGAAGGCGGCGTACGAGGTCGAGTTGATGTTGTTGGCGGGTGCGCCCGAATACACCACGCTCGAATTGATGATGTCTCCCAGCAGCTTCCTGTTGCGCCGGCGGAATTGCGAGCCTTCGAGGGCGTTGCTTCCGCGCAGGTAGCTCACTCGGTCGGAGCCCAGCGAGTCGGCCCTGGTCGAGGGCGTGAGCTTGCCCAGGTCGGCCCTTTGCGCGTCGGTCAGCGAGTCCCACAGGAACGGACTGGCCTTGGGCACGGCATTGCCCGCACGCCCGATCACGATGTTGCGTGAAGTTGCAGGCGCGGAGAGCGCAGCCAGGCGGCTCGAGGCCGACCACGTCGGGGTGGGCGAGATGCTGGCCTTGCCATCGCTGATCGTGATCGCCTGCGAAAACAGGTCGCCGCTCCAGTCGCTGGTGTCGAACGCACCCTGGTAGACGGCGTTGCTCGTCTGCAGCGACTTCGACTGCACCGCGCTGCCGGCAATGCTTCGCGCGGAGGTCGATGCGCGGCTGAAGATGCTGTCGAACGCGCTCAGCACGCTGCGGGCACTGCTTTGCAGATAGTAGGTGCTGGCCTCGCCGGGCCGGGCACTGTCCTGCCAGACGTTGTCATCGGCCGTGCCGTCCTGGCGCTGGAAGGGGTTGCCGAAGGTGTTGAAGGGCTTGCGGCCTGGGTTGGAGGGGTCCGACTCGAAACCACCGTACTTCGCCGCAGTGAAGAACTGGTTTCTGTTGCGCCGGGTATTGGCGTCTTTCTGATTGCCGTGTTCGTTCACGTCGAAGAAGAAGCTCTTCACGCGCAGGCCGGGGCGCTGCATGCTGGGTTGCGCAGTCCAGTCCGTGCCGCGGATGTCGTGCGTATGGGCCCAGTATGAGTGCCCGATGATCGAGTGGGTGCGTACATCAGCGTTGGGAGCAGGGTTGCCTTTCGTCTCTCGTTTCTTGCCCTGCCCGTCGAGGTATTCCTTGGCCGTTCCCTTCTCGAAGGCGATGACCGTCTTCGTCCAGTCGTCGACGTTTGGATGGTTCAGTGCCGGATCGGGTTTGGGAAAGCGATAGTCGCCGTCGTGCGTGTTGATGTCGCCGATGACCACGATGTTGCTCTTGAGGCAGGCGTAGTTGCTGGAGCTGGTGCGCCCATCCCCGTAGGGATCGCTCCAGGTGGTGAATACCGGATAGCCGTCGTACATGGCCGTCGTCATCTTGCTGACGGCGTCTTCGCTCGGCTGCAGCCCCTGCAAATAGCGAAGGGACTCGTAGTAGAGCTCGCTGACCGGGTCGTACACCTTGTAGCGGCCCGCCACCGGCCCGGTGCGACCGAACTTGTTGAGGTAGTTGATGACCCCGCTCACGCCGAAGGTGGCATTGGTGCCCGACAGCGTTCTGCCGTCCGGATTGGCCGCGAATACGCCCGTGGTGGCGTCCCATTCGGCTGCCGCGTTGCCGCCGGTGGGCGTGTTCTCGATGCCGTTGATGTCGAAGGTCTTGGCGCCGACGTACTTCATGGGCGCGCGCAGCACGCCGCCATATCGTCCGCCTTTGGCGCTGTACGTCTGCTCCATCAGGTAGCCGAAGGCAGCCAGGCGCAATCTGTCGCTGTACTTCTGCACGGTACCGGTCGGCTTGTAGTTGCCGCTCGGGTACTTGGTGCAGAAGCTGTAGTCGCGCACGTCGGCCAGGTCGCCGGCGCTGGTCTTCTCGCAAACCCTCACGCGGGAGTAGAAGAAGCCATCGCCGTTGAGGTCATGGGCCGGCCTCGCGGTGGAGCCGGCGGGGGCCGTGTAGCAAGCTTTGGCAACGCCCGGCGCGGGGTCGGTGAATACGGCGTTGCTGCAGGAGGTGCCGCCCGTGAACCGGCCGACCATCCAGGTGTTGCCGGCTCCGTACCAGACCTCCCTCGTATCGGAGAAGTCGCAGTTGGCGTCCTCGTTGGCGCAACTGGACGACGCGACGTAGGCAGGCTTGTCGCCGTGGAAGGGAAACGGCGCTGTCGACGTGCTGGCGCTCAGGCTGTAGCTGCCCGTGGCAGTGCAGCTGCCGCCCAGGGCGGTACCGAAGTAGATGCGGTTCAAGGTGTTCGCCACCCAGATGTCGCTGGCGCCGGCCGCGGCGATCATCCGCTGCGGCACCGCGCCCCAGTACCTGCCACTGCCACCGCCGTCGCGCAGCAGCTTCTTCGAGGGAAAGTTGGTCGTGTTCCACATGCAGGTGGGGTTTCCGTTGGGAAGCACCGCGCGCTGCAGGATGGTCAGGTCGCTCGTGTCGATGTAGCGGTCGCCGCCCGAGAGGGCCAGGCGCAGCATGTCGATGGCCGAGCTGCTGGCCCAGTTCAGGAAGTTGCCGCTGAAGCCGTCCTCGCACATGCGGTCCGTGCGCGTGCTGGACTGGATGCGGTCGAAGCGCTTGTAGTCGGAGGCCTTGAGGCCCGCTGCAGGCGTTTCGTTCGGCGCGTCGTTGTACGCATAGCAGGCATTCGCGTCGTAGTAGCCGATGTACTCGTTCAGGTTGCTGTACGTGTTGTCGGAGGTACCGCCGGCCGTGTACTGCGCTCCGACGGTCGGGAACTCCACCGACAGTGCCAGCGTGATGGTGGGCTTGTCTCCGGAGGTGGTCGCATACAGTGGCTCGCTCGCCAGCGCGATGGGCCTGATGTCGGGTGCCGTCGTGCGGCTGCCCGCGATCGACACCGCGAGCAAGGCCGCCGCCGCCAGTGGGAGCGAAAGCTGCGCGAGCATGCGCGGCCGCTTGAACCAGGGCCTTGGATGGGAAGAGAACGTTGTCATGGAAGGCTGCTCGCGTCAGTCGCGATAGATGATCTGGACGACGCCATGGATGTCGGCCCGGGGGCCGAAGCCCATGGCCGTCACGCGGAAGATGTATCTGGCGGAACCGCCCGAGGCGTCGCGGTTGGCCGGGTCTTCGATCGGTTCGATGACATAGCGCGGCGCCTTGGCCGGCTGGATGCCGTTGTCGCCCGCGGGGAAGCTGCGGCCGGTGAACTCGCCGTAGGCGGTGGTCTTGGCGCCGGTGGTCGCGGTGAAGTCCACCGCCAGCCAGGCGGGCTTGCCGGTGGTTTCGAGGGCGCACAGGCCCTTGCTGTTGCCTGAGTTGCCGCAACCGCTGACGAAGGCGTTGGTGTTGGCCATGTCGGTGAACACGGCACGCCGGCTGGAGGCAGCGGGGCCGTGGATGTCGAACTCGGCATCCATCAGCGCCGCTTCGGCCGACTGCCAGGCGACCTGCATGTCCCGGTCGTTGCGAGCGCTGCGCTCGCCCATGGTGGCGATCTGCGCCGCGCCCGCGCCGAGGATGGAGACGATCACCAGCAGGAGCAGAACGACGATCAGCGAGGCGCCAGCCTGGCGGTTGGGGCGACTGGGGCGGCCAGGGCGGCTGAAGAGGGCATGCTTCATTCAGAGCCCCTGGTCGTTGCGCAGGTGGATCGTGAAGGTCATGGCCTGGCGCAACCGTCCGTCGGGCGTCGGCTGGAAGGTGGTGCCGGCGTCGTCGCCGACTGCGAAGGCGCTGCCGCGTTGACCTTTATCACTGCCTTTTGCGACGCCGAGCGGATGGAAAGTCTGCGTCTCCATGTCCTGCGCGGCACCCTTGGCACTGCGCAACACCATGCCGATGCGCAGGCTGCGCACCCGGCGCCAATTCGCAAGGGTTGCGGCGGCATCGTCATCGACTTCCATCTGGTCGGCCCGCAGATAGGCGTTCGGAACATCGGGTACCGCAGCATTCTTCGCAGGACCCTGGCCTGCGGCGACGCCATCGACGCCGTACAGCACCTGGAAGTTCTCGACGCCTTGCACGATGGGCGCGGACTTCCACGCACTCGTCGCCGCGTCGTAGTAGGTGCAAAGCAGCGACGGCTCGCCCTGGCTCTGCCCCACCGAGAAGATGCTGGCCATGCGCGTGTACCGCGCACCCGCCTCGCTGATGTTCGGCGCCGTCGAGGGCGCGTTGCCGGCGCAGTCGATCATGGACTTGTCGGCCCCGGTGTCCGCGGTGAGCGCGAAGGTCTGCGCCACCTGGTAGCGCAGGATGAGCACGTCGCTGCCCGCGCCGGCTTCCCTGCTCGGCCATTCGCTGGATGCGGCCAGCGGATCGGAGAGGTCGACCTTGGCGTTGTTGAACCCCATGACGCTGGGCGCCGGGTTGCTCGCGGCGGACTTCGGGCGTGTCGCCGCGAAGAACACATCCTTGTAGCCGGCCTGCACGCCGATGCGCTGGATCATGTCCGCCGCGAACCGCCCGTTGTCACGCAGCTGCGAAGCCGCATCGACCGTGGTGAATCCACGTTGCGCCACCGACAGGGCCGATACCGCTGCCAGCACGACCACCAGGCCCACGGCCATGGCCACGAGCAGTTCGACAAGCGTGAGGCCGCGAACGGCGCGGCGGGACGAGGAGAAGGCGGGAAGGGAGGAGGCGATCAAAGCGTGCTCCCCGGCGTCACCGCCAGCACCACGGAAGGCCGGTCCGACGCCTTCCAGACGTTCGTGTCGCCACTCTTCAGGGATGGCCGGCTCCAGCCGATCTTGACCAGGATCGGATCGCTGCTATCGGAGGAGGTGCAGCTCCACTGTGCCGTGCCGTCAGATGCAAAGGGCGCGGTGTCGCGGCAGATACGGACACTTGCGCCCGGCAGCGCGTCGTCCACCCGTGCCAGCCAGTCGGTCAGTTCGGCTTGCGCAACTTTCTCCGGCGTGTTGCACGAGCTTCCGACCGAAAGGCAATAGGACGCGCTCGGGGCCACCAACGGGTTCGACAACTTGCCAGTCAGATAAGGATTGTTTGTGGCGAGCAGCGCCTGGTCCTTGTTGCCCCGCATCATTTCCGCCAGCTCGCGGGCCAGCACCACCGCCATCGACTGCAGGCGGGCATCGCGATTGGCCTGCAGCGACGCCGCCTGCAGCGCGACCATGCCCAGCAGCCCGAAGGACAGCACGACGATCGACACGAGCACCTCGATCAGCGTGAAACCCGCAACGCGGCCGGCATTTCTTGCTTGACGGGAAAAGGAGTTCATCGATCGGGAAGCGATTTGTTAACAAAAGAGATCTTCATCGTGTTAACTGCTGTTAACTTTGTCTAAAATTGTTTATGAATGATGCGGCACGCGAGTCGTGATCGGTGCGCCGCTCGTCGGGCTATGGCAACCGTCAGGAGACATTCGTTGTCGATCCGTTGTCGGACTCGACGGATTTGGGGGGCGGCGCTGTGCCGCAGGCATCGCTGATACCTGCTCGCGACGCGAGTGGATGAAGGGAAGGGGGCGTGCTGCACAGCACATGCTGTGCAGCGGCTCAGGGACGATCGGCGTTTCAGCCGACTTGCGGCCTCTGCCTGCCCGGGCAGGTCAGGCGCAAGCGCAGCAGACGTGCGGCTTGGCCGGGGCGGTCATTTGTTGTGGCTGGCGCGATGCCACTCGGTCGAGGACGACGTGTCCTGGCCGCGGGACGGAATGCTTCGGGGGAGGCTTCGTCGAGCTACTCGGAGGCTCCCGCCACCCAGCTCCCCGACTTCCCCCCGTGCTTCTCCAGCACATGCACGTCGGTGATCCGCATGCCGCGGTCCACCGCCTTGCACATGTCGTAGATCGTCAGGAGCGCCACCTGGACGGCCGTCAGCGCCTCCATCTCCACGCCCGTCGGCCCCACGGTCTCGACGGTCGCCGTGCAGACCACCTGGGGCGCGCTTCCCGCATCGGCCAGCGCGAAGGCCACGGCCACGCGGGTCAGCGCCAGCGGATGGCACAGCGGAATCAGGTCGCTGGTCTTTTTCGCCGCCTGGATGCCCGCGATGCGCGCGATGCCCAGAACGTCGCCCTTCTTCGCCGTGCCGGACTCGATCAGCGCGAGCGTCGCCGCCTGCATCTCGATGCGGCCCGTGGCGACGGCCACGCGGTGGGTTGCGGGCTTGGCGGCGACGTCGACCATGTGGGCCTGGCCCTGGGCGTCGAAATGGGTGAGGGTGCTCATGGGTGAACGATCAGGTTGGAGGTGCATCATACGAGCCCGAGCCACAGACGAGGAATGCCGCGCTTGACTCCCCAACCCCACTCCAGAAGCCAGCCGAGGCCCACCCTGCAAACCTTGTGTGCTAGCGTTTTGATAGCCTCCCAAGTGCTGCTGCCGGTGCCCGCGCTGGCGCAGATCCAGCAGGTGCTCCCCGGCATGGGCGACGGCGGCGAGATGACCGCCAGCGCCGAGCGCCATCTGGGCGACCAGATCGCCCGCGAGCTCTACCGCGACACCGACTACATCGACGACCCGGTGATCGCCGCCTACGTGCAGGACATCTGGCAGCGCCTGCTGGTCGCCGCCCGCGCGCGCGGCGAACTCACGCCGGAGCTCGACGAGCGCTTCGCCTGGACGATCCTGCTGGGCCGCGACCGCAACATCAATGCCTTCGCGCTGCCGGGCGGCTACCTCGGGCTCAACCTCGGGCTGGTGGCGGTGGTCGGCAGCCGCGACGAGCTGGCCACAGTGCTGGGGCACGAGCTCTCGCACGTCACGCAGCGCCACATCTCGCGGATCATGACGAAGCAGGGCCGGCAGATGCCGCTGATGATCGCCGGCCTGATCCTCGGGATGATCGCCGCCGGCAAGAGCCGCAACGGCGATGCCGGGCAGGCCATGATCATGGGCAGCCAGGCGATGTTCGCGCAGAACCAGCTGAACTTCTCGCGCGACATGGAGCGCGAGGCCGACCGCATCGGCTTCGGCGTGATGACGCAGGCCGGCTTCGCGCCGCAGGGCGCCGCCACGATGTTCGAGAAGCTGCAGTACGCCTCGCGCCTCAACGACAACGGCTCCTATCCTTATCTGCGCAGCCACCCGCTTACGACCGAGCGCATCTCCGACATGCAGGGCCGCTTCCAGTTCAACATGGATACGGTGCCGCCGCAGCCGCTGGCCATGGACCACGCGATGATCGCCTCGCGCGCCCGCGTGCTCACCCGCCCCGGCGTCGACGTGCTGCGGCTATGGATCGACTCGGCCTCCAGCGGTGAATTCGCGAAGAGCTCGCCGGCGCAGCAGGCGGGCACGCTGTACGCGGCGGCGCTGTCGGCAAAGGAGATGCGCGACTACAAGACCGCGCGCGCCCTGGCCGAGCGCCTTGCCGCGCGCGTGGCGGACGACCCTGCCGCGGCAAAGCAGGCACGCTGGCTCGGCGCGGAGATCGAGCTTGCCGCGGGTGCGGCGCCCAAGGCGGCGGCGCTGCTGGACGCCAGGTCGAAGGAGCGGCCCGAGATGCTGCTGTCGGCGGAGGCCGCCACGGCGATGCGCCAGCCAGCGCCGATGATTCCCGTGCTGCGCGACTGGGTCGCCGCCAACCCGCGCGACGCGACGGTCTGGCGCGCGCTCGGCAACCTCTATGGCGCGCAGAACGACACGCTGCGCGCGGTGCGCGCCGACGCCGAGGCGAACGTGGCGATCCTCGACTACCCCGCGGCGCGCGACCGCTTCAAGGCCGCGCAGGAGATCGTCCGCCAGTCCAAGGTGGTCGATCACTACGAGGCGTCGATCATCGACACCCGCGCTCGTGCGGTGGAGGTGCTGGTGAAGGAGCAGGCGGCGGAACCGCCGCTCAAGTGACTCGAGCGCTCCCGGGCGCTCAGCGTTTGGAGAGCAGTCCGCCCAGCGCGGACTCGATCAGCAGCCCCAGCACCGAATACAGCAGCGAGCCGATCAGCGCGGCCAGGAAGCCGTTGACGTGGAAGCCGCCCAGCAGGCCGGAGGCGGCCCAGAACAGCAGCGCGTTGATGACGAACAGGAAGAGCCCCAGGGTGACGATGGTGACGGGCAGCGTCAGTATCACCAGCACGGGCCGCACGATCATGTTGAGCAGGCCGATGACCGCCGCGGCGATCAGCGCGGAGCCGAAGCTGTTGACCTGGACGCCGCTGTAGAGATAGGCGACCGCCAGCAGCGCCACGGCGCTGAGCAGCCATTTGAGGATGATGCGCATGGCGGCAGGATACCCCACCAGGCCCCGCAAAAGACAACGAGCCCCGGTGCGTTGCCGCGCCGGGGCTCGTCGATTTGGGAAGCTGCTTCCTGCGGTCTTACTCGGCCAGCTCGTTCGCCAGCACCAGCAGCGCGCCCATGCCCATCACCGCGCCGGGAAATGCCCAGCCCGACTGGTGCGGCGGCGTCTGGTCCGGCGTCACCGGCTCCAGGTCGACGCCGACCTTCGGACGACGCGCATCGACCACGTGGGCGGCCGAATGCTCGCGCTTGAGCTGCGCCGTGAGTTCGGCCAGCGGGCCCTTGGCCAGCACCGCCGTCACCTGCCCGCCGTTGCGCTCCAGCAGCGGCGTCATCTGCGCCTGCACCTTGCTGAACCACTTGGCGCGCCAGTTCTCGCGGGCGCTGTGGCTCACCCACTTGCTGATGCGATGCGTCATGCGCGGAGCGCAGGCCACGAGCACCCAATGGCGCGCCACGACGCTGTTGGCATCCGGCGCCAGTTCGGCGAACTGCTCGCAGGCGTAGGTGGCGTCGTCGACGTAAAGAATGATCTTTTCCATGGCGTGCTCCTTCAGGTAGTTAGAGTGACAGAGACTGGGTTGGACAGGAAGTTCGTTCGCGGTCGGGGGCAATGACCACCGGCGCTCAGCCGGTCGTCACCGCCGGTTCCTCATGCTTGTTGCGGGCGTGGCGCGCGGCCACCCACTTGCCGATCACCAGCACCAGCAGCGCGCCGAGGACGCCGGCTGCGTACTTGATCACGTCGGTCTGCGGCACCTTCGGCACCCAGGTCCAGGCGGCGGTGTTCGCCAGGGCCGGGTCGGACACGGCCATCGTGCCGGCGATCCAGCCGAGCAGCATGCCGCCGGCGGTGATGATCATCGGGAAGCGGTCCATCAGCTTGATGACCAGCTGGCTGCCCCAGACGATGATCGGGATGCTCACGAGCAGGCCGAAGATCACGAGCGGCATCTGGTGGCTGTCGCCGGCGCCCTGGGCGGCACCTGCAATGGCGATCACGTTGTCGACGCTCATCACGAGGTCGGCCACGATCACGGTCTTGACGGCGCCCCACAGCTTGTCGCTGCCGGCGATGTTGCCGTGCGCGTCGTCGTGTTCGGGAGCCAGCAGCTTCACGCCGATCCACAGCAGCAGGATCGCGCCCACCAGCTTCAGGAACGGAATGGCCAGGAGGGTCAGAGCGAAGAAGATCAGGATCACGCGCAGCGCGATCGCACCCGCGGTACCCCACAGGATGCCTTGCGTGCGCTGGGCCGGCGGGAGCTTGCGGCAGGCCAGCGCGATCACCACGGCGTTGTCGCCGCCCAGCAGGATGTCGATCATGATGATCTGACCGACTGCGACCCAGAACTCCGGGGTCATGAACATTTCCATAGCTTTCCTCTTTTGTCTTCGCGCCCCTGCCTCTCCCTTCAGGGGTGACGACGGAAGGCGCATGTCTATGCGTTTCGATTCATCCCGTGCGGGGCGGGTCGAAAGCGAGGAATGAAGGCCGGGTGATTCCGGGGACTTGCGAACGCTTCGACCAAACCTGCACAGGTTCAAATCGAAGGTCTTGCTCGACAGCGTGCGCGCGAAAAATAGAGCGCGTACGTTGCCCGGCAGGCCGGAAGTGTTTTGCTTCGTATTGACGACCTGACGATTCGCGCCGTCGTGGCCGACAGCGCTCGGGAGCTACTCCCCTTCGTGCGGCGGATTAGAGCATCCAAGCTCCAGGTGGCGCAATCGAAAGTTTTCAGAAATTTAAAGAGAACCGCTTCGAAGTGCGCATGAATGCAAGGTGTGATGCTCTTGTTTTCATAGCGATCATGTCCCTTTGATGCTTCGGGACATTGCCGGACTATGATCGCCGTCCGCTGCTTCTTCACGCTCCATGGCCGCCATACACATCACCGACATCGAGGCCGCCATCAACTACTGGCGCGACAGGACTCCCTCGCCCGACGGCGTCACGCTGGGTCCCGAATTGCGGGCGCTGGCCGAGGTCTATGCGCTCATGGTCTTCCACCACGAGGACGAGGTCGACGAGGTCGGCTTTCCGCAGAAGGCCTGGGCCGCCTGGATGGCCTGGTACGACAGCACGCCCGACACGCCCTGCATCGCCATCTGCTCCACCAGCCAGGGCGACGACGAGTGCAAGGGCTGCGGCCGCAGCTTCGACGAAGTGCAGTTCTGGCCCGGCATGTCGCCCGTCGAGAAGCGCGCCACATGGCGCCGCATCACCATGGAAGACTCGGCCTGGCGCTTCAACCGCTATGCCGAGCGCGCACGCGAGGCGGAGCGCGATCCGTCCTCGTCTGCGTCGGCCGACGAGCCCGAGTTCGATCCCGACGACGAGAAGAACTGGGCCCCCTGACCATGCGCCGCCTCGCGCAAGCTCCCAATCTCGCGATCGCGACCGTGTGGGCGCATGCCCTGCGCGAGGAGGGCGTGGCCGCCACCGTGCAGCGCGAATTCCTCGGTGCGGTGATGGGCCAGCTGCCGCCCGACCAGTGCCTGCCCGAGATCTGGATCGACGACGAGAACCAGTTCGATCTTGCCAAGCGACTGCTGCACGAGTTGCAGCACCGTCCGCAGCGCAGCTGGCGCTGCGTGTGCGGCGAGCAGGTCGAGGGCGGCTTCGAGCAGTGCTGGCAGTGCGGCCAGATGATGCCGGCCGCCTGAGTCTGGCTGCGGCGCTTACTTCCAGCGCGCCAGTTCGATGTCGACGCTGTTGACGCCATCGCCCAGCGTCAGCGTGTTTTCCTGGATCGTCGCCTGCAGCTGCATGCTGCGCTGCGCGAGCGCGGCCAGCGCCTGCGAGGCAGTGGTCGGCACGCGGTACACCTTGAGGTTCTGCGGCCGCGTGAGCTTGTTCTCGATGCCGCGCCACCAGATCTCGGCCGCGTGGTTGAAGGCGTAGACGATCACCTCGTCGGCCTTGTTGCAGGCCTTGATGATGGGCTTGTCTTCGGGCTGGCCGACCTCGATCCAGAGCTTGACCTCGCCTGTGAAGTCGCGCAGCCACACGTCGGGCTCCTCGACGTTCGACAGGCCGGCGCCGAAGGCCAGCGTGCCGTCGCCGTTGCACACGTCCTGCAGCTGGTGGGCGTTGAGCGCGAGCGCGACGAGCCGGATCATCATCCGCTCGTCGGTCTCGCTGGGGTGGCGCGCCAGGGTCAGCGCGTGGTCGGCGTAGTAGCCGTGATCGATGTCGGCCACCGCGAGGGTGGCCTTGAAGATGGTGGATTTGAGGGCCATGGGTGCGCGAGTTTAGGCCCGGCGCCCGCCGGCACCCCTCGGGCGAAGCCTCAGAACGCCACCGAGGCCTGCAGGTAGACCGTGCGGGGCTGCCCCACGTACTTGCCGCCGTTGTTGTCCACCGAGCGGTTGAAGTAGCGGCGGTCGAAGAGGTTCTTCACGCCCACGGCGAGCTTCAGGTTGCTCATCGACGGCCCGAAGTCGTAGGCCGCGCGCAGGTTCATCGTGGCATAGCCGGGAATGTCGCCCAGCCGGCCGGTGGCGTCTTCCAGCGTGACGTACCTTGCGCCGTCGTCAGGCGAGCCCGGCGAGCGCTGCTTCGACTGCGCGTAGATGTCGGCGTTGAAGGTCCACGGCCCGCGCTCGTAGCGCGCGCCCAGCGTCGCCACCTGGCGCGAGTAGAAGGGCAGGTCGCGCCCGGCGAAGGCGCCGGCCTTCGAGATGGCCTGCGTGTAGGTGTACGTGCCCGACACCGACAGCCCCTTGAGCGATTCGCTCAGCGTGCCGAGGTCGTAGCGCAGCGCCGATTCCAGCCCGCGGTGACGCGTCGCGCCCAGGTCGGTCCACTGGCCGACGTCGCCGGTGATGGAGCGCGCCAGCAGCAGCTCCTTGTCGAAGTTGATGTTGAACAGCGTGAGCTCGCCGCTCCAGGCCTCGCCCTTGTAGTGCGTGCCGATCTCGTAGGTCTTGGCCTTCTCTGGGTGCAGCCCGGTGGTCGACTGCGCGAGCTGCGCGTACTGCTGCGGCCCGAACGACACGCCCGCGTTCGCGAACACCGACCAGCGGTCGCTCATGCGATAGAGCACCGACAGCGTGGGCAGCCATTCGTCCGAATCGATCTTCGGATAGATCGCGCTTGTGGCCCGGCCGTTCGTGATGGTGTAGACGTCGTTGAACGAGCGGATCGACTCGTGCCGCACGCCGGGCGTGATCGTCCAGTTGCCGAAGTCGATGCGGTCGTCGAAGTAGAACGCATGCGCGGTCGTGCCGCCCTTGCTGGTCTGGTAGGCGGGGTTGGCCAGGCCGAAGGCGTTGAAGCCCGGGCGCGGCTGGTAGTAGGCGCTGCGCGTCGCGACTTCCGATGCCTCTTCCTTCAGGTAGCGGTAGCCGACGCTGACTTCCTGCACCACGCTGCCCGAATCGATCAGGCGCGAGTAGCGCGGCTCGACCGCGAAGGTCTTGTAGTTGCGCGGCGCGGAGGTGAGGCGCCGGCGGCCATTGTTCGCGCCGGTGCCTTCCTGCTCGAGGAAGCTGCTGCGGTACGAGTCCGTGTAGTAGGTCAGCATCTCGAACTTGTTCACGCCGTCGTTGTGCGTGTACTTCACCGAGCCGTCGGTGCGGCGGCCGGTGAACTCGTCGAAGGGGCGGTCCGACTGGAAGGGATTGGCCGCGAACTGCGCCGTCGTCAGGCCGCCGGGCATGCGGCCCTTGCCCTCGAAGTGGTGCAGCGTGATGGCGACGTCGTCGGTCTTCGAGATGCGGTAGGCACCCTTGAGCATCAGGTCGTCGATGCTGGTGCGGTCGTTGCTCTGGCGGAAGCCGTCGCCGTGCGTGCCCGAGTACAGCAGCGCCAGGCCCAGTCCGTTCTCGTTGGTGCCGCCGATGAAGAGATTGGGCGTGGTCTTTGTGCCGCCGCCGTGGCCGGCGCTTTCGACGCCCACGCTCACCTCGCCGGAGAACCGTTTCGGGATCGCGCGCGACACGAAGTTGATGATGCCGCCCACGTTCTGTGGGCCGTAGCGCACCGAGCCCGCGCCGCGCACCACGTCGACGGCTTCGAGGTTGCCCAGCGACAGCGGCGCCAGCGACAGCTGCGGCTGGCCGTAGGGCGCGTAGGCCAGCGGCACGCCGTCCAGCAGCACGGTGGAGCGCGGCGACAGGCGCGAGGTCAGGCCGCGCACGCCCACGTTCAGCGAGATGTCGCTGCCGCCGGTGCCGTTGCTCTCCTGCACCTGCACGCCGGGCATCTGCCGCAGCACGTCGCGCACGTTGGAGGAGCCGCTTTCCTGGATCTGCTTGCGCTCGATGATGCTGCGCGCGCCGGGGTGCTCGAGCACCTTGGTTTCGCTGGGGCTGCCCAGCCAGTCGCCGGTGACGGTGATGGTTTCCAGCGACTTGGCCGCGTCGGCTGCTGCTGCTGGCTCGGCCTCGGCGGCGAAGCCCTGCAGGCTCAGGGGAAGCAGCGCCATCGCGATGGCTGTGCGTTTGTGCGTGAACGACAAGGGAGATCCCTCCTACGGGTTTTCTGATGATGAAGAAGCAAGGTCGTGCGCGGCGTGGAGCCGCTCAGGGCGCGGTCGTGCCTCGGGAAAGCGTGTCGTCGCCGCGGGCGGCGCTCGCCATGGCGCGTCGGCGCCACCAGAGCCAGACGCCGCTCAGGCCCAGGCCGCCGAGCGCGAGGCCGAGCAGGGCAGTGACCGCCTCGTGCAGCGGCCCGCCGAGCTCGCCGGTGTGCAGCGGATAGATCACCGCCACCGCGCCGTTGCCGGCGTCGAGGTCCTGCCACTTGCGCGCGGCGAGCACCTCGCCGGTCACCGGGTTCAGCCACACCGAGCCGATGCCGTTCGGATGCGGATCGTCCGGCAGGCGCAAGCGCACGCGCATCGGCCGGCCGGCCTTGGCAGGCACTTGTATGAAGCCGATGGGCTGGCCGGGGTAGACCTGCTGTGCGCGCGCCACGAGCTCGTCCAGCGGCAGGAGTGGGCCGGCCGCCGCACCCTTGGGGATCACCGGCGCCTTGACGGGCTGCTGGCCCATCGCGCTGGAGATGAAGTTGCCCAGCGGCCGCCACGCCATGTACGCGCCCGTGGCCACCGACACCGCGATCAGCAGGCCGAGCACCGCGCCGCCGGTGCGGTGCAGGTCGAACAATCCGCGCAGCAGCCCGCGGTCGAGCACGATGCGCAGCGACGGCGGCCAGCGCACCGGCCACCACAGCACGATGCCCGTGACCAGCAGGAACAGGTAGGCCAGCGCGGCGAAGGCGAGCACGCCCTTGCCGGTGTCGTCCAGCAGCAGGCTGCTGTGCAGCTCGAAGAGGATGTTGTAGGCGCCCTCGTGCGTGCCCCGGCGTCCCTGCTCGGCGCCGGTGGCGGGGTCGAGGTAGAGCGTGCCTTCCCATTTGCCGCGCACCCGCACCTGCAGCGTGTCGGTGGGCTTGCGCGGCGGGCGCAGCGTGAAGTCGGCGTCGGTTCCGAACTCGGCCGCGAGGCGCTGGCGCAGGGCCTCCAGCGGCAGCACGGCATTGGTGGCGTCGCCGGCCGGGGCCGAACGCGCCGAATGGGCGATGAAGAAATCGGGATGTGCCCAGCGGTCGAGCGGCAGTCCCACCACCAGCATGGCGCCGAGCAGTGCGGTGAGTGCGAGGATCAGACCGAGCGTGAGGCCGATCCAGCGATGGACCTTGAGCCAGAGGCGTCTCAGAGGGGCGCGCATGACCAACAGAGGGGCGGCGGGCCCCTCGCAGAATGTTGCTGGCTGGCGCCCGGCGGGGCGTTGGCTGGAAAAGGATAACCACCGACGCAAAACAGCCGCCTTCAGGCGGCTGTTGCATCGATACAGGACGCTTAAATTCTACTGGCGAGTTCCGCCGCCTTGCCCACGTAGCTGGCGGGAGTCATCGCCAGCAGGCGGGCCTTTTCGGCTTCCGGGATGTCCAGCGAGCGGATCAGCCCGTGCAGCGCCTCGGCGGTCACGGTCTTGCCGCGCGTCACTTCCTTGAGCTGCTCGTAGGCGCCCTGCACGCCGAAGCGGCGCATCACCGTCTGGATCGGCTCGGCCAGCACTTCCCACGAGGCGTCGAGGTCGGCGGCCAGCGCTTCATCGTTCAGCTCGAGCTTGCCAAGGCCGGTGGCCAGGCTCGCATAGGCCAGCGTGGCGTACCCGAAGCCCACGCCGATGTTGCGCAGCACCGTGCTGTCGGTCAGGTCGCGCTGCCAGCGGCTGATCGGCAGCTTCTCGCTCAGGTGGCGCAGCACCGCGTTGGCCAGGCCCAGGTTGCCCTCGGCGTTCTCGAAGTCGATCGGGTTGACCTTGTGCGGCATCGTCGAGGAGCCGATCTCGCCCTTCTTCAGGCGCTGCTTGAAGTAGCCAAGGCTCACGTAGCCCCAGATGTCGCGCGAGAAGTCGATCAGGATCGTGTTGGCGCGGGCCACCGCGTCGAACAGCTCGGCCATGTAGTCGTGCGGCTCGATCTGGATGCTGTAGGGCTGGAAGCTCAGGCCCAGGCCCAGCGGCGCGGGCGTTTCCACGACCTTGCGGCTGAAGGCTTCCCAGTCGAAGTCGGGCCAGGCGGCCAGGTGGGCGTTGTAGTTGCCGACCGCGCCGTTCATCTTGCCCAGCAGCTTCACGGCGGCGATCTGCTCGCGGGCCTTCGACAGGCGCACCGTCACGTTGGCGATTTCCTTGCCCACGGTGGTGGGGCTGGCGGTCTGGCCGTGCGTGCGCGAGAGCATCGACACGCCGGCGAACTGGTGCGCCATCTCGCGCAGCTTGGCGATCAGGCCGTCGATGGCCGGCAGTACCACCTTGTCGCGCGCGGCCTGGATCTGCAGGGCGTGGCTGGTGTTGTTGATGTCCTCGCTGGTGCAGGCGAAGTGCACGAACTCGGCGGCCGCGAGCAGCTCGGGACGGGCCTCGAACTTCGACTTGATCCAGTACTCGACCGCCTTCACGTCGTGGTTGGTGGTCTTCTCGATTTCCTTGATGGCCAGCGCGTCGGCCTCGGAGAAATGGGACACCAGGCCCATCAGGTACTTGCGCGCGCCGCCGGTCAGCGGCTTGAATTCGGCGAAACCGCAGTCGGACAGCGCAATGAACCACGCCACCTCGACTTGCACGCGCCGGTGCATATAGCCCTGCTCGCTCATCAGCGGACGCAGCGCCGCGAGTTTGGCCGCGTAGCGACCGTCAAGGGGGGAAAGGGCGGAAACGGTGGAAAAGCTCATGCCTCAATTTTAGGCGGCCGCCGCCCGGTGGGGCCGGCGCGACGCTTTGGGGTCGATTCGGGCTCTGGTTTTCCCGTTCACCTAAAATGACTATTAACAAACGTCATCAATACATAGGGAGAGAGCCTTCATGAAACTGATCGGATCCGCCGCCAGCCCCTACGTGCGCAAGGTGCGCGTGGTGCTGGCCGAGAAGCGGCTCGATTACCAGTTCGTGATCGAAGACGTCTGGGCTGCCGACACCACCATCTCCAACTCCAACCCCCTGGGCAAGGTCCCCTGCCTGATCATGGAAGGCGGCGAGGCGATGTTCGACTCCCGCGTGATCGTCGAATACCTGGACACCCTGTCGCCCGTAGGCAAGCTGATTCCACAGCAGGGCCGCGAGCGCGCAGAGGTCAAGACCTGGGAGGCGCTGGCCGACGGCGTCATGGACGCCGGCGTGCTCTGGCGCCTGGAAGCCACCTGGGCCGGCCGCAGCGACGGCGAGCGCAGCGCCGCCTGGATCGAGCGCCAGCGCGCCAAGGTCGAGGACGGCATCGCCGCCATGGCCAAGGGCCTGGGCGACAAGCCCTTCTGCAGCGGCATCCACCTGAGCCTGTCGGACATCGCCGTGGGCTGCACGCTGGGCTGGCTGGACCTGCGCTTCCCCGAGATCGACTGGCGCAAGGACTACGGCAACCTCGCGAAGCTTTTCGACAAGCTGATGCTGCGGCCCAGCTTCATCGACACCAAGCCCTGAGCTCGCAGGGCCCCACGAAAGGCGCCGCGAGGCGCCTTTTTTGCTTTTAGCGATCGCGCAGCGTGTATCGGCCTGGCGTCGGCGCAGGACGTCCCAGCCGGGAGCTTCGCCTCGGGCTCGTCCTGCCGGCGGGTGGAGATCGTCGTTTTCGGCCATGACCGGATCACGCGCAATGGCGTAAACCGGATTCAAAGGGGAACGAGCAGAGAGGGTGCGCGGACCGGGTTCTCGCTGTCGCGCCACCCTGGCCCGGCCCGAATACAAAAATGCTGCGAGGCGCCCCGACGCGAAGGAGGGAGGGAGGGAGGAGGAGAAGAATCGCCTCGGGATTTCGACCAGACGGCAAGCGCCCGGAAGACCTCGCAACATGAAAACCGCGGGGCAGAAAGTCAGTAGTCAGTCACTGCCCACGCGATTTAGGAGCGCGGCATCGGCGGCACGGTTCCCCTCTGGTTTGTAAACGTTTGTTCCCGGCGACCGACTGGGATGGCGCAAAAATCGACCGGTCGGTAAAAACTGCTGGCGGTCAGTTCGGCCCGAGTTGCTTCTCGATGACGCTCACGAACCCGTTCTCGTCCGGCGCCGTCATGCTCGACCACGCCTGCACGACCTTGCCGTCGCGCCCGATCAGGTACTTGTAGAAATTCCACTTCGGCGTGGTGCCGGAGGCCTGTGCGAGCTGCTTGAACAGCGGATTCGCGTCGGTGCCGCGCACCGAGGACTTGGCGAACATCGGGAATTTCACGCCGAAGGTGCTTTCGCAGAAATCGGCGATTTCCTTGTTGGAGCCCGATTCCTGGGCGAAATCGTTCGACGGGAAGCCCAGCACCACCAGGCCGCGGGAGCGGTACTTCATGTCCAGCGACTCCAGGCCCTTGTACTGCGGCGTGAAGCCGCAGAAGCTGGCCGTATTGACCACCAGGACCACCTTGCCGGAGTACTGGCACAGGGACTGGGGTTTTTCATCCTGCAGCCGCGGGAAGGTGTGTTGCAGGATCGCCGGGCATCCCGCAGCCTCTGCCGGAGCGGGCGCGGCGGCTGCCGTCTGGGCGTGGGCCGGAACGGTCGAAACGAGGCTCGCCACGAGGGAAACCGCAGGGGCGCAACGCCACAGCATCGACAATCGGAAGGGGGTTCGCATGGCGGGCTCCTGAATCAAAAAGGGATGTGCGCATCCGTGCCGCGACGGCGCGCGTATCCGCATCATCGCGCTTCTGTCATGGGCGCGCCAAACGGGCCGATTAAAATCGACGGCCTTAGAAAGATATAGATGCTCTATCCGGAACTCTTCAGACAACTCGAATCCGTCCGCTGGGACATGGACAAGGACATTCCCTGGCAGTCGTTCGACGCCTCCTTGCTGTCGGAAGAGCAGGCGCAGACCATCAAGATGAATGCCATCACCGAGTGGGCGGCACTGCCGGCCACCGAGATGTTCCTGCGCGACAACCGCCACGATAGCGACTTTTCCGCTTTCATGTCGATCTGGTTCTTCGAGGAGCAGAAGCACTCGCTGGTGCTCATGGAGTACCTGAAGCGCTTCAGCCCCAAGCACGCGCCCACCGAGGAAGAGCTGCACGAAGTGCGCTTCGACTTCGACCCGGCCCCGCCGCTGGAAACCCTCATGCTGCACTTCTGCGGCGAGATCCGCCTCAACCACTGGTACCGCCGTGCCGCCCAGTGGCACACCGAGCCGGTCATCAAGCACATCTACACCACGCTGAGCCAGGACGAAGCCCGCCACGGCGGCGCCTACCTGCGCTACATGAAGCGCGCCATGGAGAAGTTCGGCGACGAGGCCCGTGCCGCCTTCACCAAGGTCGGCGTCCTGATGGCCAGCGCCCGCCGCACGGCCCAGGCCCTGCACCCGACCAACCTGCACGTCAGCAAGGCGCACTTCCCGCGCGACACCGTGCAGAGCCGCATGCCCGACCCCGACTGGCTCGAGCACTGGCTCGACAAGCAGATCAAGTTCGACGCCGTCTGGGAAACCAAGGTCGGCGAGCGCATCCTGCACAACCTGAGCCTGCTGATGAACCGCAGCTTCAAGACCGTCCAGGAGCTGAACCGCTACCGCAAGGAACTGGCGGCCACCCTCGGCCCCAAGCCTGAATACCAGGGCGCATAAGCCCAGGCACCTAGACCAGAAAATGCCCCGCATGCCGGGGCGTTTTTTTGCAGAATCCATGTCACAAACCGGGGACGCTGGCCGTCTTTCCCGCATGGACGACGCAACCCTCACCTTCGACCGCCACCGCCCGCGCCTGCAGGGTATCGCCTACCGCATGCTCGGCTCCATGGCCGAGGCGGAAGAGGTCGTGCAGGACGCCTGGCTGCGCTGGCATGAAGCCGCCAGGGACACCCTCGACAGCGCCGAGGCCTGGCTCGTGACCGTGGTCACG
Source organism: Variovorax sp. 278MFTsu5.1 (assembly GCF_048305045.1). NCBI lineage: Bacteria > Pseudomonadati > Pseudomonadota > Betaproteobacteria > Burkholderiales > Comamonadaceae > Variovorax > Variovorax sp. 278MFTsu5.1. Next base: position 6,662,557 of record NZ_CP157622.1, on the reverse strand, counting down.
CGCCTGTCGATCGACCGGCTGCGCGCCGCCAAGATCCAGCGCGAGCACTACATCGGCGCCTGGATGCCCGAGCCCACGCTGACCGGCCAGCCTGATTCGCCCGCCACGCCCGAACAGCTGCTCGAGCGCGTCGACAACATTTCCGTCGCCTTTCTCGCCATGCTGGAGCGCCTTGCGCCCGAGGCGCGCGCCGCCTTCCTGCTGCGCGAGGTGTTCGACGCCGACTACGGCGAGATCGCCCTCACCCTCGGCAAGACCGAGGCCGCCTGCCGCCAGATCGTGCACCGCGCCAAGCTCCAGGTGCAGGAAGGGCGCCCGCGCTTCACCGTGCCGCGCGAGACCCACGAGCGCCTGCTGCGCGCCTTCGCCGACGCTGCCGCGCGCGGCAGCCTGCACGAGCTGAAGGCGCTGATGTCCGAGGACGTCGAACTCATCGGCGACGGCGGCGGCAAGGTGCAGACCTTCAGCAAGATCCTGCGCGGCAGCCAGCGCCTCGCGCAGCTCTACTACTCGCTGTGGCGCCGCATGGGCCCGGCGGTGCGCATGGAGATCGTCGACATCAACGGCGAGCCCGGCATGCTGCGCTTTCTCGACGGCGAGCTCGAGTCGGCCCAGACCTTCGAGATCGAGAACGACCGCATCGTGCGCATCCGCGCGCAGCGCAACCCCGACAAGCTCGCGCGCATCGCTCAGATCTTTTCCTCGAAATAATTCGCGCGGCGTGTCACAGGGCGCCCGGCTCGCCCGTCTTCGGTAGGTAAGCAGATCGATTCCATCGCAACCCACCGGAGAAACCAAACCATGAACACCACCGCACGCCTGAACTGGTTCAAGCTCGTCCCGAAGTCCTTCGAGGCCATCCTCGGCGTCAACGCCACCATCGAATCGAGCACGCTCGGCAAGGTGCTGGTCGACTACGTCTACGCCCGCGTCTCGCAGATCAACGGCTGCGCCTACTGCCTCGACATGCACGTGCGCGACCTGCGCAAGCAGGGCGAGGAATGGCAGCGCATCAACAGCCTCGCCACCTGGCGCGAGGTGAGTTTCTTCAACGAGCGCGAACGCGCCGCGCTGGCATGGGCCGAGTCGCTCACGCGGCTGGCCGACCGCTACGACGCGCGCGAAGCCGAATTCGCGGCGCTCAAGGCCAACTTCAGCGACCTGGAAATTGCCGAGCTGTCGGTGGCGATCGCGCAGATCAACACCTGGAATCGCCTCAACGTCGCCAGCGGCGTGCCGGTGGCGGTCAAGCCGCTGCTCTGATTGCTACCGGCGCTCCACCACCATCGGCGAGATGTGCAGGCTCTCGCGCAACTGGGCGATGACTTCGCCCGCCGCGTTGCGCGAGGCAAAGGGCCCCGCCTGCAGCCGATGCGTTCCGGCTTCGCTGAACACGCGCAGCTGCGACGCCAGCGAAGGTACGCCGCGCGCGGCCTGGGTCAGCAGGCTCTGTGCACCATCCCGCTCGCGAAAAGCGCCGAGCTGAACCCAGAAGCCCGGCAGCGCCGCCGAGGGTTGCGCTGCGCTAGGAGAGGGTGACGCCGGCGCAGCCTGCAGCGGCGCCAGGTCATTGACCACGATGGCCTGCCGAGAGGGCGGAATCGATGGCGGCGACTGCGCCGATTCGGACTCTGCCCCGGGCGGCAGTGCAGCGGCCATCGGCGTCTGCGGCGCCACCGGCATCGTCGAAACCTGCGATGCATCGTTGCCCGCTGCTGCGACGGGCGCCGTCCATTCGGCTGGCACCTGCACCGGTTGTTGTGGCACGCGCGCCGACGGCACACGCACGGGCGCAGGAACAGCAGCCGGAACCGGAGCCGCCGCATACGCTGTCCCCGAATCGCGCCGCCATGCGCCCGTGCGGATGTCGTCGTTCGTGATCCGCTCGATCTCCACTGGCGCTACGCCGCGCAGCAGGTCGAGCTTGAGCGCGGCCGTGTAGCTCAGGTCGATGATGCGGCCGTCCACGAAGGGCCCGCGGTCGTTGACGCGCACGATCACCTCGCGCCCGTTGGCCGGATTGCGCACCCGAACGTAGCTCGGCAGCGGCAGCGTCTTGTGCGCGGCCGTCATGGCGTACATGTCGTAGGGCTCGCCGCTGGACGTGGACGCCGCGTGGAACTTGCGCCCGTACCACGAGGCCAGCCCCGATTCGCGGAACGGCCGGTCGTCGGTGATCGGCACATAGCCGCGGCCCAGCACCGTGTAGGGCTTGCTGGTGCCGCCCATGCTGCGGATGGGCTCGACGCGGGGCTCGGCGTCGGGCATGCTGGCGAGGTCGGGCGGAATGTTGGTGCCGGGGCCATCGCGGCCGCTTGCAACACCGCCGCCGCTGCGCGGGCCGCTGGCACAGCCCGCGAGAAGAACGGCGACGGCTACCGCGCACGCCGCCAGCGCGGTGGTGGCCGGGGAACGGGTTCCCTCAGCCAAATACCGCCTTCCAGAGCGCCAGCATGGCGTCGCGCTCGGCTGCCAGCGCGGGCGGCGTGACCTGCGTGGGCTCCTCGTTGAGGCGCGCGCGGTGCTGCACGCGGCGCAGCTCGCGGTAGGCGCGCGCCGCGCCACGGCCCACGCCCTCGGGCAGCAGCCCGGCCAGTTCGGCGCGCAGCAGCAGGGCGATGTTGCCCACGTTCGGAATCAGCTCGGGATGCTCGGCCGAGGACGACAGCACCAGGAACTGCACCGCGAACTCGGCATCGACCATGCCGCCCGGACTGTGCTTCACGTCGAAGCGGTCGGCCTTCACCGGCCGCGCGCCGCGCAGCTTGTTGCGCATCGCGATGATCTCGGCCTTCAGCGCCTCGCGGTCGCGCGGCGCCACCAGCACGGCCTCGCGCACCTGGTCGAATCGCGCGCCCAGTTCGGCGCCGTGGTCCTCGCTGCCCAGCACGAAGCGCGCGCGCGTCATGGCCTGGTGCTCCCAGGTCCACGCGGTGTTGCTGCCGCGGCCGAGCTGGTACTTTTCGTAGGCCTCGAAGCTGGTGGTCAGCAGGCCGGAGTTGCCGTTGGGCCGCAGGGCGGTGTCGATCTCGAAGAGGTCGCCCTCGCGGGTCTTCACCGTGAGCCAGTTGATGAGCTTGCGCACGTAGGCCGCATAGACCTCGCCGGCGCGCTCGTCGTCGTCGTCGTAGACGAACACGATGTCGAGGTCGCTGCCGTAGCCCAGCTCCTTTCCGCCCAGCTTGCCGTAGCCGATGATCGCGAACTGCGGCACCTCGCGATGCCGGTTGCGCACGTGCGGCCAGCACCAGCGGGCGGTCACGCGCAGCGTGGCGTCGGCCAGCGCGCTGAGGTCGTCGGCCACCTGCTCGACGGTGAGGCGGCCGTCCACGTCGCGCGCCAGCGTGCGGAACACCTCGGCGTGATGCGCATGGCGCAGCAGGTTCAGCAGCCGCTCCTCGTCGGCTTCGCCGGTACGGGTGAGCGATGCGTGGCGCGCGTCGAGTTCGCGCTCGAACTCGGCCGCGACGAAGCGGCCCGAGAGCATCTCGTCGCTCGCGAGCTCGTCGATCACGCCGGGGTGCTGCATCAGGTAGCGCGCGGGCCACTTGGCGGCGCCCAGCAGGCGCAGCAGGCGTTCCTGCACGGCGGGGCGCTCGACCAGCAGCGCCAGGTAGCTTTCGCGGCGCAGCAGCGGCTCGATCCAGTCGGCCCAGCGCATGGCAGCGTCGACATGGCGCGGGGTCTGGCCCGCGCCGTCGCCGTCGGGTTCCTTCAGCCACTGGCCGGTGCGCTGCACCAGCTGGCGCAGGCGCGCGCGGGTTTCCTCGCGCAGGGCCAGCACGCGGGGCTGCTCGCACCAGTCGCGGATGCGCTCGGCGAACACCGGGGGCAGGTCGCCGAGCAGGTCGGCCAGATCGGCGGGCGCGGCGGCCTTCTTGCCATTGCACTTGCCGTTGCAGGGCTTCTCGCCGCCCAGCAGCTTGTCGAACTCCTGCGCGACGAACTCGCGGTGCGTATCGAGCTGCTCGAGGAAGGGGCAGCAGCTGGGGTAGCCCATGCTCTGGGCGATCCAGCGCAGGTCGTCGTCGGACACCGGCAGCACGTGGGTCTGCTGGTCGTCGAGGTACTGGATGCGGTGCTCGACGCGGCGCAGGAACTCGTAGGCCGCGGCCAGCGAATCGGCCGTTTCCTGCGGCATGAGGTTGGCGCGCGCCAGGCGCTGCAGCGCGTCGAGCGTGGGCCGCGTGCGCAGCTCCGGAAACTGGCCGCCGCGCACCACCTGCAGCAACTGCACCGTGAATTCGATCTCGCGGATGCCGCCGCGCGAGAGCTTCACGTCGTTGGCGCGCTCCGGGCGTCCGGCGCTGCGGCGCGCCGACTGCTCGCGGATCTGCCGGTGCAGCACCCGCAGCGAATCGAACACGCTGTAGTCGAGATAGCGGCGGAACACGAAGGGCAGCACCGCGCCGCGCAGCCCCTGGGCCTGGCCTGCGAGCACGATGTCGCGCGGCGCGACCACGCGGCTCTTCATCCAGGCGAAGCGCTCCCACTCGCGTCCCTGCACCTGGAAATACTCTTCCAGCGCATCGAGCGAGACCACGCTCGGGCCCGAGTTGCCGTTGGGCCGCAGCGCCAGGTCGACGCGGAACACGAAGCCGTGCTCGGTGGTGTCGCCCACCAGCGCATAGATGCGTTTGACCGCCCGCGCGAAGTACTCCTGGTTGGCCAGCCGGCCGCGCCCGTCGGCATCGCCCTGGGTCTCGCCGTCGACGTCGTAGAGATAAATCAGGTCGATGTCGCTCGACACGTTGAGCTCGCGCGCGCCGAGCTTGCCCATGCCCACGATCCACAGCTGCGCGCGCTGGCCTTCGGGGCCCAGCGGGGCGCCGTGCGACGCGTCGAGTTCGCGGCAGGCCTCTTGGCACGCGATGTCGAGCGCCAGCTCTGCCAGCTCGGTGACGGCGGTGGTCACCACGGCCAGCGGGGCCTGCTCGTCGCAATCAAGAGTTACAAGCCGCTCCATCACGAGCTGCCGCACAATGCGCAGAGCGTCGCCGACGCCGTCCCCGCGCTGGCGCAGTGCCTCGTAGGCCACCGTCATCGATTCGCGCCGCGGCGCGCCAGGGGGAAGCAATGAAAGCTCGGCTGCATACCTGCGGCGCAGGCGCTGCACGAACCTCGAATACGAAGAGAAGGCGTCTTTCGGCGCCGAAGAATTGGGAGAAATGGTGTCTGGCAACTGGTTCACACCGATGCTGGTTTCCGTGGAACCCGTCTGAAAGCTGGCGGTCATAATTCCGGACACAGCGCGATCCTCAATGAACGACACGGCGTCTTCCCCTTCACGTCTGCTCAAAATCACCGCTGTGACGGCGCGCTGGCTGCTGGGTCTGTTGATCGCTGCATGGCTTCTGCTGGCGCTGTCGGTCGTTGTCCTACACGCGTGGATTGTGCCGCGAATCGGCGATTTCCGAGACGCGCTGGAGGCGCAGGCTAGCAAGGCCATCGGCGTGCCGGTGCGCATCGGATCGATCACCGCCCGCTCCGAAGGGCTTTTCCCGGCCTTCGAACTGCGCGACGTGGTGCTGCAGGATTCCGACAACCGCGAGGCCCTTCGCCTCGCGCGCGTGGTGGCCAGCGTGTCGCCGCGCTCGCTCTGGCGGCTCAACTTCGAGCAGCTCTACATCGAGCGCCCGCAGCTCGATGTGCGCCGCGACTCTCAGGGAAAACTCCATGTGGCTGGTTTGCACATGGCCACCGATACGACCGGAGAAACCCGGGGTGCCGACTGGTTTTTCGCGCAGCGCGAGCTGGTCATCGAAGGCGGCACCGTGCGCTGGACCGACGAGCAGCGCCAGGCCGAGCCCCTGCTGCTGACCGACGTGCGCTTCGTCGCGCGCAACAGCGCCCGGCGCCACGGCCTGCGCCTGGACGCCACGCCGCCTGCCGGCTGGGGCGAGCGCTTCACGCTGCGCGGCCAGTTCCGCCAGCCTCTGCTGTCCATCCGCAGCGGCCACTGGCAGACCTGGGACGGCCAGATCTATGTCGACCTGCCCTACATCGACGTCACCCGGCTCGGCCAGTACGTCTCGCTCGACGCGCGCATCCGCGAAGGCAACGGCGCGCTGCGACTGTGGGCCGACGTGGACGACGGCCAGGTCGTCGGCGGCGCGGCCGACCTCGGGCTCGACAAGGTCGACGTCTCGCTCGACAAGGGCCTGCAGCCGCTGGTGCTGCGCGCCGTCACGGGCCGACTCTCGGGCCAGCTCACCGAGGAGACGCTGGAGTTCGCCACCACCGCGCTGCAGTTCGACACCACCGACGGCCTGCGCTGGCCCGGCGGCAACCTCTGGCTGCAGCACACGCCCGCCAGGGGCCGTACCCCCGAGCACGGCGCGCTGCGCGCCGACCGGCTCGACCTGGCCGCGCTCGCCCTCATTGCCGACCGGCTGCCGCTGGGCGACGCCACGCACCGCCTGCTCGACAGCTACGGGCCGCGCGGCCTGGTCGAGCACGTCGACCTGAACTGGCAGGGCTCGCTGGGCGCGCCCACCCGCTACCAGGCCAAGGGCCGGGTCAGCGGGCTGCGCATCGCTTCCCAGCCGGCGGCGGCCGATGCAGCGACGCCCGCTGCAACAACGGCAACGACGACCACCGCCACCACCACCACGGCACCGCACAGGATCCACACCGGCACCCCCGGCCTGAGCGGCGCCACCGTCGACTTCGACGCCACCCACACCGGCGGCACCGCCACGCTCGCCATTGCGAAGGGCACGCTCGAATTCCCCGGCGTGTTCGAGGAGCCGGTCATTCCCGTCGATCGTCTCTCCACGCAGCTGCAATGGAAGCTCGACAACGGCAATGGCAACGCCCAGCTGCAGATGTCCAAGCTCAGCTTCGCCAACGTCGACGCCGAGGGCGAGGCCCAGGCCAGCTGGCGTACCAGCGATCCGGCCACCTCGAGCAGCAAGTCACGCTTTCCGGGCGTGCTCGACCTGCAGGGCAAGCTCACGCGCGCCGACGGCACGCGCGTGTTCCGCTACCTGCCGATGGACATTCCCCAGCACACGCGCGACTACGTGCGCGAGGCCGTCACCAAGGGCGTCGCGAGCAGCGTCGACTTCCGCGTGCGCGGCGACCTGCACGACATGCCGTTCAAGGACCCGAAGCAAGGCGACTTCCGCATCGTCGCCAAGGTGTCGGACGTCAACTACGCCTACGCGCCGCCCTCCATCACCAACGCCGCGCCTTCGCGCAACGGCACGCCCCCTCGCGTCTGGCCTGCGCTCACGGGCCTGTCGGGCGAGCTGGTGTTCGAGCGCGACAGCATGCTGGTGCGCAACGCGCGCGGCCGCCTGGCCGGCACCAACGGCGTCGAGGTGACCAAGGGCGAGGCGCTGATTCCGGAGCTGTCGCACCACGCGCAGGTGCTTCGCGTCGACGTGCAGGCCAAGGGCCCGCTGGGCGAGGTGCTGCGCGCGGGCGCGCCGCTGGCCGGCCTCGAGCCGGGCGGCGTGGGCGAAATCATGCAGGCCGCGCGCGCCACCGGCTCGGCCGACTACAAGCTGCACCTGGAGCTGCCCCTGGAGGCCATGGACAACGCCAGGGTGCAGGCCAGCGTGGCGCTGGCCGACAACGAACTGCAGGTGGTGCCCGAGGCACCGTCGTTCACGCAGACGAAGGGCACGGTCAGCTTCACCGAGACCGGCTTCTCGCTGGCCGGCGTGCAGGCCAGGCTGCTGGGCGGAGACATCCGCGTCGAAGGCCGCGGCCGCTTCAGCGGCCCCAATCGCGAGGTCGCGCTGAAGGCCCAGGGCACGGCCACCGCCGACGGCCTGCGCGGCGCGCGCGAGGTCGACTGGCTCGCGCGCCTGGCGAAGAAGGCGACCGGCAGCACGCCCTATGCCGCCACCTTCTCGGTGCGCGACGGCGCGCCCGAGTTCTCCCTCACCAGCAGCCTGCAGGGCCTGGCGCTGCAGCTGCCGCCGCCGCTGGTGAAAACGGCCGAGGAACAGATGCCGCTGCGCATCGAGAAGAAGGTGCTCGCGCGCGAGACCACGAAGCACGGCGCGACGGTGGCCACGCAGGACCAGCTCTCGCTGGACCTCGGCCGCGTCGGCGCCATCCAGTACGTACGCGATCTCGTGGGCAACGAGGCACGCGTGCTGCGCGGCAGCATCGGCGTGGGCCTGGCGCAGGGCGAGACGGCAAGCCTGCCCGACAAGGGTGTGTTCGCCAACGTCAACGTCGCCAAGCTCGACATGGCGGCCTGGCAGGCCCTGCTGGGCGAGGCCACCGGCACGAGCGCGGATGCCCCCGAGCGCCCCGACGATCCGTCGATGGCCTACCTGCCCACGCGCATCGCGGTGCGCGCGCAGCAGCTGGGCATCGCGGGCCGCACGCTGCACAACGTGGTGCTCGGCGGCACGCGCGAGGGCAGCGTCTGGCGCGCCAACGTCGACGCCACCGAACTCAGCGGCTATGCCGAGTACCGCCATGCGCAGGCCGGGCGTCTCTACGCGCGGCTCGCGCGGCTGAAGATCGCGCCCTCCGAGGCCACGCAGGTCGAGACCCTGCTCGACGAGCAGCCCGGCAACCTGCCGGCGCTGGACATCGTCATCGACGACTTCGAGCTGCTGGGCAAGCGCCTGGGCCGCGCCGAGATCGACGCGGTCAACCGCGGCGGCGCGGGCCGCGAATGGCTGCTCAACAAGCTGACCTTCACCATGCCCGAGGCCAGCTTCGCGGCCAAGGGCACCTGGGCCGCGGTGCCCGGCGCGCCGGCCGGCCAGCGCCGCACCGCCATGACCTTCAGGCTCGATGTCGCCGATGCCGGCGAGCTGCTCACGCGCTTCGGCATGCCGGGCGTGCTGCGACGCGGGCGCGGGCGGATGGAGGGCGACGTCAACTGGCGCGGCTCGCCCTTCTCGCTCGACTACCCGAGCCTGGGCGGGCAGTTGCAGGTCGACGTGGAGCAGGGCCAGTTCCTCAAGGCCGACCCCGGCCTGGCCAAGCTGCTGGGCGTGCTGAGCCTGCAGGCGCTGCCGCGCCGGCTCACGCTCGATTTCCGCGACGTGTTCAGCGAAGGCTTCGCCTTCGACTTCATCCGCGGCGACGCGAAGATCAGCAAGGGCATCGCCAGCACCAACAACCTGCAGATGAAGGGCGTCAACGCCGCCGCGCTGATGGACGGCTCGGCCGACATCGTGCGCGAGACGCAGAACCTGCGCGTGGTGGTGGTGCCCGAGATCAACGCCGGCACCGCGGCGCTGGTGGCCACCGCCATCAACCCTGCCATCGGCCTGGGCACCTTTCTTGCGCAGTGGGTGCTGAGCAAGCCGCTCGCGGCCGCGGCCACGCAGGAGTTCCACATCGAGGGCACCTGGACCGACCCCAAAATAGCGAAGGTGCCGCGCACGCTGCAGCTGCTGCCGCAGAGCATTCCCGGCGCGCCCGGCCTGCCGCCCGCCTCGCAGACCGCGGACGACGGCAAGAAAACGGAGAACAAGCAATGAAAGTCGCAGCCATCCAGATGGTGTCGGCCATCGCCCGCGAAGCCAACCTCGCGCGCGCCCACGACCTGCTCGCGCAGGCCGCCGCGGCCGGTGCCGAGCTCGCGGTGCTGCCCGAGTATTTCTGCATGATGGGCGCGCGCGACACCGACAAGCTGAGCCTGCGCGAAACCGCCGGCGCGGGCATGGTGCAGGGCTTCCTGGCCGATGCGGCGCGCGAGTTCGGGCTGTGGATCGTCGGTGGCACGCTGCCCATCGAGAGCACCGATGCCGAGCACGTGTTCAACAGCTCGCTGGCCTTCTCGCCCGACGGCCGCTGCGTGGCGCGCTACGACAAGATCCATCTCTTCTTCTTCGACAACGGCACCGAGCGCTACGACGAGCGCCGCGTCATCGCGCCCGGTGCGAAGCCGGTGGTGTTCGAGTTGCCCTCGCGCGACGGCCACCGCTGGCGCGTGGGCATGAGCGTGTGCTACGACCTGCGCTTTCCCGAGCTGTACCGCGCGCTCGCCAAACAGGGCGCCGACCTGCTGCTGGTGCCCAGCGCCTTCACCCGCACCACCGGCGCCGCGCACTGGGAGGTGCTGCTGCGCGCCCGCGCCATCGAGAACCTGGCCTGGGTGGTCGCGCCCGCGCAGGGCGGCACGCACGAGAACGGCCGCCAGACCTGGGGCCAGTCGCTGATCGTCGACCCCTGGGGCACGGTGGTGGCGCAGCAGGCCACCGAAGAAGGCGTGGTGCTGTTCGACATCGACGCCGCGAAGGTGCAGAGCACGCGCACTCAACTGCCCGTGCTCTCGCACAGCGTGATCTAGGAATGACCCCCAGGCTTGCCCACTTCGTGTGGCCGCCAACCCCCTTCCAGGGGGCAACACCTGCGGCCCGGCAAAGCCGGTTCCGCGGTGTTCCTGGAACAAGCCACGTACCTTGCGTGCGGCGGTGTTGCCGGTATGTCTGATGCGCTGCTGACCGTTGCACCGCAGCGATGGGCGCTGCTGGCCTATGCGCGGCTGCGCTCGCTGTGGCAGCGCTGGTTCCTGTGGCTGCTGCTGGCGGTGCTGGTGTCGGTGCTGCTGGTCACGGTGGTGTGGCTCGCGGGCCGGCACGAGGTCGAGCAGGTGCAGGCCGCGCTCGACCGCGACACCGCCGACGCGGTCTCCGACCTTCGCAGCGGCTTCCAGCGCAACGCGCAGAGCCTGCGCGCCACGCAGGCGCCGGGCGCCGATGCCGCGAAGTGGTCGGAGGTGGCCTCGGCATTGCTGCGCGAGCACCGCGAATGGCTGCGGCTCGAATGGCGCGACTCCGCGCTGCGCCCGCTTCAGGCCGTCAATACGCCCTACCGCATGCGCGTGCTCGACGAGGACACGCGCGGCCCCGATCAGTCCGACGTGACGCTGGCCTGCGCCGCCGCGCGCAAGCTCGGCGCGTCGGCCTACTCGCCCAGCCACTACGTGCCCATCGCGGGCGGCGGCGGCATCGAGGTGATGGAACTGTGCGTGCCGATCGACGCAGGCGGCTATCTGGTGGCGAGCTATTCGCTGCGCGACGCGCTGATCGAGCTGGTCGGCCCCACGCTCACGCGCGGCCAGGAAGTGGCATTCACCGAGGCCGACGGCACGCGGCTGGTGGCGCTTGGCAGCTCGCGGCGCACCGGCACGCGCGTGTTCACATCGCAGCAGCTCATCGACCTGCCGGGCACCTCGCTGATGCTGCGCGTGGACGGCTGGCGCGCCGCGCCCGACCTGTTCCCGAACATGCTGACGGCGCTGGTCACGGCGATCTCCATCGCACTGGTGTCGGTGCTGGTGCTGCTGGCGCGCGACACGCGCCGGCGTCTGCGCGCCGAGCGCGACCTGGCCGACGCGCTGGCCTTCCGCAAGGCGATGGAAGACTCGGTCATCACCGGCCTGCGCGCGCGCGACCTGCAGGGCCGCATCACCTACGTCAACCCGGCCTTCTGCGAGATGGTGGGCTTCAGTCCCGAGGAACTCATGGCGGACAACGCGGAGGCGCCCTACTGGCCCACCGAGCTGGCCCACGAGTACCAGCAGCGGCAGGCGCGCCGGCTCGCGGGCGGCATGCCGCCGCGCGAGGGCTTCGAATCGGTCTTCATGCGCAAGGACGGCACGCGCTTTCCGGTGCTGATCTTCGAGGCGCCGCTGATCAACGCGCACAAGGTGCAGACCGGCTGGATGAGCGCGTTCATCGACGTGAGCGAGCAGCGCCGCATCGAGGAGCTCTCGCGCGCCAGCCAGGAGCGGCTGCAGGCCAGCGCGCGGCTGGCCACGGTGGGCGAGATGGCCTCGCTGCTGAGCCACGAGCTGACCCAGCCGCTGGCCGCCATTGCCAGCTACGCGAGCGGCTCGCTCAATCTGCTGGGCCCCGATGCCAGGGGCGACCAGGGCGAGGTGGCGATGGCGGTGAAGCGCATCGCCGAGCAGGCCGACCGAGCCGGCCAGGTGATCCGCAGCGTGCACGACTTCGTGCGCCGGCGCGACCGCACGCGCGAGGCCGTGGCGCCGCAGGCGCTGATCGACGCGGTGCTGCCGCTGGTGCGGCTGCAGGCGCGCAAGCTGGGCGTGATCATCGAGGTGGTGCTGGAAGACCGGCTGCCCGCGGCCATGTGCGACCGCACCCTGGTCGAGCAGGTGCTGCTGAACCTCGCGCGCAACGCGATGCAGGCCATGGACAGCCCCGACAATGTCGGCAGCCGCGTGCTGCGGCTGCGCGTGGCGCGCGCCACGGCGGTCGGCGGCGCGGTGCAGGAGGACGGCCGGCGCTGGCTGGAGTTCTCGGTGGCCGATCTCGGCAGCGGCATCGGCCAGGACGTGGCCGAGCGGCTCTTCACGCCCTTCTTCACCACGCGCGCCGACGGCATGGGGCTCGGCCTGAGCCTGTGCCGCACGGTGGTGGAGCAGCACGGCGGGGCGCTCGTGTACGAGCCCAACAAGCCGCGCGGCACCGTGTTCCGGTTCACGCTGCCGAGTACATGATCACCCCCAGGCTTCGCGCACTTCGTGTCGCTACGCCAACCCCCTGCAGGGGGCGGCGCCAGCGGCCCGGCAAAGCCGGTTCCGCGGCGCCCCGGAAAGGGCACGCGTTTGATTTGGAATTGATATGCAACCGCTGATCGACGGCTTGATCTTCATCGTGGACGACGACGCCAGCGTGCGCGAGGCGCTGGCCTGGCTGCTGCGCTCGCGGCGGCTGGCCAGCGAGCACTTCGCGAGCGCGGAGGCGTTCGAGCAGTTTCTCGACCAGGGCCCGCTGCCGCAGCAGCCGCTGTGCCTGCTGCTGGACGTGCGCATGCCCGGCACCAGCGGGCTGGTGCTGTTCGACCGCATCGTGGAGCGCGGCCTGCTGCCGGCGATGCCGGTGATCTTTCTTACGGGCCACGCCGATGTGCCCACGGCCGTCGACGCGGTCAAGCGCGGCGCCTTCGATTTCTGCGAGAAGCCTTTTTCGGACAACGCGCTGGTCGACCGCATCGAGCACGCGCTGAACGCGTCGCTCCAGGCGCTGGAAGTGCAGCGCGCGCGCCGGGGCCTTGCCGAGCGCGTCAGCGAGTTGACCGAGCGCGAGCGCGACGTGATGCGGCTGGTGATCGAGGGCCTGCCCAACAAGCTCATCGCCGACCAGCTCGCGATCAGCGTGCGCACGGTGGAGGTCCACCGCGCGCGCGTGTTCGAAAAGATGGAAGTGAAGTCGGCCGTCGAACTGGCCAACCGTCTACGAGAACTCTAGCGCCGGATTCTTCGCGGAACACCGCGGAACCGGCTTCGCCGGGCCGCTGGTGTTGCCCCCTGCAAGGGGGGCGGCGCAGCGACACGAAGTGCGCGAAGCCTGGGGGTTAGCTCAGGAACACCGCGGAACCGGCTTTGCCGGGCCGCTGGTGTTGCCCCCTGCAAGGGGGTTGGCGCAGCGACACGAAGTGCGCGAAGCCTGGGGGTTAGCCCTTTTCCGCGACGAAGATTTCCACGCGGCGGTTCTGCGCGCGGCCGGCTGCCGTGCCGTTGTCCGCCAACGGTTCGCGCGAGCCGCGGCCGTCGGTGGTGATGACGGTGGTCGAGACGCCGCGGCTCACGAGGTGGTTGCGCACGCTGTCGGCGCGGCTTACCGAGAGGCGCTCGTTGCCTTCCTCGCTGCCGGTGCTGTCGGTGTGGCCGACCACGCGCACGCTGGCGGCGGTGGCGCTCTTCAGGCCTTCGGCGACCTTGTCGAGCACCTGCGCCAGGTTGCGCTTGACGTTGGCGCGGCCGGTGTCGAACGACAGCTCGTTCGGGATCACCAGGTGAAGCTGGTTGTCGGCGGTCTGCTCGATCACGACGCCCGTGCCCTTGGTGGAGGTCTCGAGGTCTGTCTTCAGGGCGGCCAGGCGGGCTGTCCAGCTGTTGGCCGGTGCGGCCGGAGCAACTGCGGGCGCGGGGGCCGGCGGCGGCGCCGACTGCGATGCGCAGCCCGCGATGAACAGCAACGCGGCGGCGGCCGCGCCAGAAACAACAAACTTCCTCATGAGATTCCCTCTTAATGGACCAATGGAACGGTGATGGCGGGAACCGGCCTTTCAGCGCGGCCGGTTTCCCTTCGTGTGCTGGAGATCGTCAGCCTCGCGGCGCGCGCTCGCCCACGTAGATTTCGACGCGGCGGTTCTGTGCCCTGCCGGCGTCGCTGTTGTTGTCGGCGATCGGTTCGTGCGAACCGCGGCCTTCGATGCGGAAGATCGCAGCGTTCACGCCGCGCGCCACGAGGTAGTCGCGGGTGCTGGCGGCGCGTTCGACCGACAGCGGGTTGTTGATGGCGTCCGAGCCGGTGCTGTCGGTGTGGCCGATGATGCGCACCTCGGCGTTCGGGTTGCCGCGCAGGCCGCTGGCGAACTGGTCGAGCACCGGCGCGAAATTTGGCTTGATGTTGGCGCGGCCCACGTCGAAGGACACGTCGCTCGGAATCTGCAGCTTCAGCTCGTTGTTTTGCGTCTGCGTCACGGCCACGCCGGTGCCCTGGGTGGCGGCCTCCATCTGGCGCTTCTGGTTTTCCATGCGCTGCGACCACAGGTAGCCGCCCAGCGCGCCGGCTGCCGCGCCGACCACCGCACCGGTGCCGATGGCGCCGCGGTTGCCGCCAGTGGCCGAGCCGATCGCGGCGCCGCCAAGCGCACCGATGCCGGCACCGATGCCGGTGTTGCGCTGCGTGTCGGTCATGCCGCCCGCGCAGCCGGACAGGACGAGCGCGGCGGCGGTGGTGGCGAGTACGAACTTTTTCATGGCGTTCCCTTTCAAGGTTGGATCAGGCGGCACAGCTTAGCCTTCGGGGAGTGCGTGATGGTACGGGCTCAAAGCCCTACGGAAAATAAGAAAAGTTTCGTCATCGCGCATGAATGCTGCGATGATTGCTACCAAAGTAATAGCAATGGAGTGGTTGTCCGACAGTGCGCAGCGGCAGGGGACTGCACGAGCAATTCACGCTTCGGGCGGGCGCTTCCCTTCTTCGGTAACGCGGCCGGCTTCGGGCTCGTCGCCGTCGTCGTGCAATTCACCCTTGTTGCGCCCGGAAAACATGGTCCACCAGATGATCAGGATGAACACGAGTCCCGCGGCGAGGGCTTCAAGCAGAATCAAACCCATGAGAAATGGACTCCAGTGGCTGGTCGGGCTTGTGATCGTAGCAACGCTCGCCGCCTGTTCCACCGGCCCGCGCACCCCCGAGCCGCCTATCCGCCCCCCTGTCAGCCAGCCACGCGACCTCGGTCCGCTCACAGGCTCGCTCGCGCACCCCAAGAGCCGGTGGGTGCCTGTCGGCTGGGGCGAGCTGCCCGGCTTCGGCGAAGACCCGCTGCACGAAGCGTGGATCGCGCTGCTGGCGAACTGCTCACGCCCCAACGCCGCCTTCGCGCCGCTGTGCCGCGACGTGCGCCAGCTCGCCATCGCCACCCCCGAAGAGCAGCGCCAGTGGATGACCGAGCGGCTGCAGCCCTATCGCGTCGAGGCGCTCAATGGCCAGATCGAGGGCAAGCTCACCAGCTACTACGAGCCGGTGTACGAGGCCTCGCGCGTGCCCACCGCCACCTTCAACGTGCCGATCTACCAGGCGCCCGACGGCCTCGTGCCGCGCCGCCCCTGGTACACGCGCCAGGAGATCGAGACCCTGCCCGAGGCACAGGCCGCGCTGCGCGGGCGCGAGATCGCCTGGATGGCCGACCCGATCGACGCGCTGATGCTGCACATCCAGGGCTCCGGCCGGCTGCGCATCACCGAGGCCAACGGCTGGCAGCACACCGTGCGCATGGCCTTCTCGGCCACCAACGAGCAGCCCTACCGCAGCGTGCAGCAGTGGCTCGTCAGCCAGGGCGTGACCAAGGTCGGCAAGTGGCCCGACGACACCAAGGCCTGGGCCGCGCAGAACCCGCAGCGCGTGGCGCAGATGATGTGGAGCAACCCGCGCTACGTGTTCTTCCGCGAGGAAACGATGAGCGAGGTCGATGCCGCATTCGGCCCGCGCGGTGCGCAGGGCGTGCCGCTCACGGCCGGCCGCTCCATCGCGGTGGACCGCGAGAGCATTCCCTACGGCACGCCGGTGTGGCTGGCCTCCAGCGGACCGGCGGCGCAGCTGCAGAAGCTGGTGGTGGCGCAGGACACCGGCAGCGCCATCCTCGGCGCGGTGCGCGCCGACTACTTCGCGGGTACCGGCGCCGAGGCCGGCCGCTTCGCGGCGAGCATGAACCAGCCGCTGCGGCTGTGGGCGCTGTGGCCGCGGCAGTTGCCCGCGCCCTGAATCGCCAGGAGGGCAAATCCGGACCAGGTTTCGATGAAGGGTTTCTGAAAAGACCTGATTTAACCTGACTGGAGGCTGATCAATTCACGGAGTCGTCATACGAAGTGCCTAACTTCGCGGGCTGGTTTTTCCCCAACCCACGAAGAAAGACATTGCGCATGACCGCAAACACCCGCTCCGACGATCGCCCGGTCGAAATCGAAGACATCGGCACCAACACCACGTCGAACCCCTCCTTCACCGACCTGATCGCCTCGCGCCTGAGCCGTCGCCACCTGTTCGGCCTGGGCGTCGGCACCGCCGGCACCGCGCTGCTCCAGGCATGCGGTGGCGGTGGCGGCGGCGGTACTGCCTTCCCCGTCCTTCCTCCGGCTCCGGCGCCTGCCCCGGCGCCAGCGCCCACTCCGGCGCCCAGCCCTGCGCCGATGAAGCTCGGCTTCAATGCCGTTGCCAAGAGCCTCGCCGACGTCGTCACCGTGCCCGCCGGCTACACCGCCAGCGTGCTGTACCGCCTGGGCGACCCGATCGCCACGAGCGTGGCCGCCTACAGGAACGACGGCACCGACGCAGCCGACACCTACGACCGCCGCGCGGGCGACCACCACGACGGCATGACCTACTTCGGCATGAACGCGTCGAACAAGTGGGACGCCACCGGCGCATCGCGCGGCCTGCTCGTGATGAACCACGAGGCCATCACACCGCTGTTCCTGCACCCCACCGGCCAGACCATCGTCAGCGGCGCGCGCACCGTGGCCGACGAAGTGCTGCGCGAGTTCTACCTGCACGGCGTGAGCGTGATCGAGGTCAACAAGAGCGGCAGCACCTGGAGCTACAAGCAGGACTCGACCTTGAATCGCCGCGTCCACACGCTCACCGAGATGAGCTTCTCGGGCCCCGCCGCCAAGACCGACTACCTGAAGACCAAGTACTCGACCGACGGCAGCAAGACCCGCGGCACGCTCAACAACTGCGCCAACGGCACCACGCCGTGGGGCACGTACCTCACCTGCGAGGAGAACTGGGCCGGGTACTTCCGCCGCATCGCCGCCAATGACGATGCCAACCGCACCGCCAAGGAACTGGCTTCCTTCAGCCGCTACGGCGTGGCCAGCACCGGCCGCGAACTCTGGGCCACCGTCACGCCCGACACTGCCGACAACCTGTACGGCCGCTGGAACACCGAAGTCGTCGCCACGAGCGGCACCGCCGTCGACGACTACCGCAACGGCGCCAACACCTACGGCTGGGTGGTCGAGATCGACCCGTTCAACCCGTCGAGCACCCCGAAGAAGCGCACCGCGCTCGGCCGCTTCGGCCACGAAGGTGCGTGCCTGGGCCCGGTCGTGGTCGGCAAGCCGCTGGTCTGGTACATGGGCGACGACTCGCGCAACGAGTACATCTACAAGTTCGTGTCGACCAAGAACTGGGACGCGGCCGACATCGGTGGCGGCATGGCCGCTGGCGACAAGTACATGGACGACGGCAAGCTCTACGTCGCCAAGTTCAAGGCCGACGGCACGGGCGACTGGCTCGAGCTGAAGCTCGGCGTCAACAACATCACCGCGAGCTATTCCGCCTATGCGTTCGCCGACGCGGCCGACGTGGTGGTCAATGCGCGCCACGCCGCCGATGCCGCCGGCGCTACCAAGATGGACCGCCCCGAGTGGACGGCCGTCAACCCGAAGACCGGCGAGGTCTACGTCACGCTGACCAACACCAACTCGAGCTCGCGTCCGATCGGCAAGACCGACGCCGCCAACCCGCGCTTCTACAACGACAAGACGACCGCCGGCAAGGACCAGAAGGGCAACCCGAACGGCCACATCGTGCGCTTTGCCGACACCAACGGCGATCCGACCTCCGTCACCTTCAAGTGGGACGTGTACCTCTTCGGCGCGCGTTCCACCGCGTCGGCCGATGTCAACCTCTCGCAGCTGGGCGCCGACAACGACTTCTCCAGCCCCGACGGCATGTGGTTCAGCCAGGCCGCTCCCGGCCTGCTGTGGCTGGAGACCGACGACGGCGCGTACACCGACGTGACCAACTGCATGCTGCTGGCCGCCCTGCCGGGCAAGGTCGGCGACGGCGGCGCGAAGACCATCACCAACGTCGACGGTTCCACCACCGCAACTCAGGCTACGTTCATCGGCAAGGCCCCCGGCACCGATGGCCTGCGCCGCTTTCTCGTCGGTCCCATCGACTGCGAGATCACCGGCATCGCCGAATCCGGCGACGGCCGCGCGCTGTTCGTGAACATCCAGCACCCGGGTGAGAACACGGCCAGCACGAACATCTCGGATCCGACGAAGTTCCTCAGCCACTGGCCCGATGGCGGCAACGCCCGCCCGCGCTCGGCGACCATCGTCATCACGAAGAACGACGGAGGCCTGATCGGCCTCTGATCGGCGCAACAACCTGCCTCTTCCGGGAGACACCGCGGAACCGGCTTCGTCGGGCCGCAGGTGTCGCCCCCGGCGAGGGGGGGCGCAGCGACACGAAGTGTGCGAAGCCCGCGGGCGTGCCTACTCCCTCGGCAACGGCAGCGCCGTCTTGTATCTCACCTGCTTCAGCGCAAAGCTGGAGCGGATCTTCTCGATCCCCGGGATCGGCGTGAGTTGCTCCAGGATGAATTTCTCCAGCGCCGCCATGTCCGCCACCGCGATGCGGATCAGGTAGTCGCTGTCGCCCGTCATCAGGTAGCACTCCATCACCTCGTCGTGCTCGGCGATGCGTTGCTCGAAGTCGGCGAGCGACTGCTTGCTCTGCGTGGTGAGGCTGATCGAGATGAACACGTTGAGCCCCAGGCCCAGCGCCTTGGCGCTGGCGAGGGCGACGTAACGGTCGATCACGCCGTTGGCCTCGAGCACCTTCACGCGAGCCAGGCAGGGCGACGGCGAGAGGTGCACGCGCCGCGCCAGCTCCACGTTCGACAGCGCGCCGTCGCGCTGAAGCTCGTCGAGGATGCGCAGGTCGATGGCGTCGAGTTGCATGAAATGCCGTGTAGATCTGATTTTGCGGAATTTTATGCTGCGACGCATTCGTGGGATTGGCGCTGCCGGTAGCTAATTTTCCTCACGGCGGCCTAAAGTGCCGTCATGAACGCCCCGATTTCGCCCGACCAGATGCGCGCCCTGCTGCTGGATGAAACGCAGCTCTCGCACGACCCCGACCCCGCCGAGACCGCCGAGTGGCGCGATGCCTTCGTGGCGCTGGCGCAGACCCAGGGGCCGCAGCGCGCCCGGCAGATGCTGGCCGAACTGGCCCGCCTCGCGCGGCAGCAGCGCATCGGCTGGCAGCCCGAGCTGGCGACGCCGTACGTCAACACCATCGCGGTGGAAGACCAGCCGCCGTTCCCGGGCGACCTTGCCATCGAGGAGAAGCTCGCCTCGCTGATGCGCTGGAACGCGCTCGCGATGGTGGCCAAGGCCAATCAGGCGTACGGCGAACTCGGCGGCCACATCGCCAGCTACGCGAGCGCGGCCGACCTGTTCGAGACCGGCTTCAACCATTTCTTCCATGCGCGCAGCGAGCACCATCGGGGCGACCTCGTGTTCTTCCAGCCGCACAGCGCACCGGGCGTGTACGCCCGCGCATACCTCGAAGGCCGCCTGAGCGAGGAAGACCTGAAGCACTACCGCCAGGAACTCACCGCGCCCGCCTTCACCGACGGCAGCGGCGCGCGCGGCCTGTGCAGCTACCCGCATCCGTACCTGATGCCGGACTTCTGGCAGTTCCCGACCGGCTCGATGGGCATCGGCCCCATCAGCTCGATCTACCACGCGCGCTTCATGCGCTACCTCACGCACCGCAACCTGCTGAACTGCGAAGGCCGCAAGGTGTGGGGCGTGTTCGGCGACGGCGAGATGGACGAGCCCGAGTCGATGAGCGCATTGACGCTCGCCGCGCGCGAGAAGCTCGACAACCTCGTGTGGGTCGTCAACTGCAACCTGCAGCGCCTGGACGGCCCGGTGCGCGGCAACGGCCGCATCATCGACGAGCTCGAGAAGCTCTTCGCCGGCGCGGGCTGGAACGTCATCAAGCTCGTGTGGGGCAGCGACTGGGACGGCCTCTTCGCGCAGGACGCGAGCGGCGCGCTTGCGCGCGTCTTCGCCAACACCGTCGACGGCCAGATGCAGACCTTCGCCGCCAAGGACGGCCGCTTCAACCGCGACAACTTCTTCGGCCAGAACCCCGAGCTCGCGCGCCTGGCCGAAGGCATGACCGACGAGCAGATCGACCGCCTCAAGCGCGGCGGCCACGACCTCGTGAAGATCCACGCCGCCTATGCCGCAGCCGCGGCGCATCGCGGCCAGCCCACCGTGATCCTCGCCCACACCAAGAAAGGCTACGGCATGGGCAGCGCCGCGCAGGGCAAGATGACCACGCACTCGCACAAGAAGATGGGCGACGTGGACCTCATCGAGTTCCGCGACCGCTTCAACCTGCCGCTGACCGACGCGCAGGCCACCGCGATGGACTTCTACCGCCCGGCCGAGGACAGCGCCGAGATGCGCTACCTGCGCCAGCACCGCGAGGCCCTCGGCGGCGCCATGCCGCGCCGCGAGACCGCCTGCGAGGTGGTCGCCAAGCCCGACATCGCGAGCTACGCGCAGTTCGCCACCGTCGCGGGCGGCAAGGAGATGAGCACCACCATGGCTTTCGTGCGCATGCTGGGCAACCTGCTGAAGGACAAGACCCTGGGCCCGCGCATCGTGCCCATCGTGGCCGACGAGGCGCGCACCTTCGGCATGGCCAATTTGTTCAAGCAGGTCGGCATCTATTCGAGCGTGGGCCAGCGCTACGCGCCGGAAGACATCGGCTCGGTGCTGAGCTACCGCGAGGCCACCGACGGGCAGATCCTGGAAGAGGGCATCAGCGAGGCCGGCGCCATCGCGAGCTGGACGGCCGCCGCCACCAGCTACAGCGTGCACGGCCTGGCGATGCTGCCCTTCTACATCTACTACTCGATGTTCGGCTTCCAGCGGGTGGGCGACGCCATCTGGGCCGCGGCCGACCAGCGTGCGCGCGGTTTCCTGCTGGGCGCCACCTCGGGGCGCACCACGCTCGGCGGCGAGGGCCTGCAGCACCAGGACGGCAGCAGCCACCTCGTGGCCGCGACCATTCCGAACTGCAAGGCCTACGACCCGGCCTTCGCGGGCGAGATGGCGGTGATCGTCGACGCGGGCATCCGCGAAATGATGGTCGAGCAGCAGGACGTGTTCTATTACGTCACGCTCATGAACGAGAACTACGCGCAGCCCGACGTGCCCGCCGGCGCGGAAGGCGACATCCTGCGTGGCTGCTACCGCTTCGGCACCTATGCGCCGGCATCGGGCGGCAAGGCGAAGAAGAAGGTCACGCTGATGGGCTCGGGCGCGATCCTCACCGAGGTCGTGAAGGCCGCGCAGCTGCTGGCCGAAGAGAGCATCGAGGCCGAGGTGTTCAGCGTGACGAGCTGGAGCGAACTCGCGCGTGACGGGCTGGCCTGCGAGCAGCGTGCGCTGGCTGGCGAGGAAGCCGGCATTCCCTTCATCGCGCGGCAGCTCGGCAAGGGCGGCAAGGCCCCGATCGTCGCCGCCACCGACTACGTGCGCGCCGTGCCCGAGAGCGTCCGCGCGTTCCTGCCCGAAGGCCGCCGCTACATCACGCTGGGCACCGACGGCTTCGGCCGCAGCGACACGCGTGCGGCGCTGCGTGGCTTCTTCGGCGTCGATGCGAAGAGCATCGCCAACGCTGCGCGCCACGCGCTGGGCTGAGAGGGTTAAATTGATTGTTGAACTGGCCGAGCCGGCCAATTCGCTGGCGCCTCGATGGTTTCGAATGCTTGCAAAGCAAAGGTCTTGCGCGGAGTGCGGTTGCGAATACGAGCCTCCCGCACTTTGATCTGCGCACGCACGTGCCGATGAAGGGGGACCAGCCCGTCTTGGAGCGAGCGCTCCATGGCCGAGCGAGAGACGGAGCCAATGATTACGCTGCGATCTGCGTGCAGGCGCAACTCGAAGCGCAATGAATGCTCAGCCCATCCGATGATTTCGCCTTGTAGTGTCTCAAGCCGCTCCTCGATCGTCATCGCTTCAGCGCGCTGTCGTGCGCGCTGCACTGCCTGTGTTGTCAATTCGAAATCACGATCGCCTTCCACCACGCGAAGACTGGCGCCCTCGTCGTCCAGCAGTTTGAAGAACTCCTGCAACGCGCCAAGTTGCCGGTTGTCGACATCCGCTGAAGCTTCATCGAACAACGCGTCGTCCGCCGCGGCCATGCGTGACAAGGTATCAGCGACCTGATCAACAACTTCTTGGAGGACCGCATCGCCAGATGGGGGTTCGCTGCCTTGCAGAACAAAACCAAATGATCCTCGTACGACATCTGTGACCAGCAACTGCGTGTCGTCGCTCATTGGAACTCGGCCGCGAGACGAAAGAGGACCGGTTTCGACCGCTGCGTAGCGCTGGCTGATCAGTTTCTGGAATTTACCTACCGCTTGAGTTCCGAACGCAGCCTTAATGCCGTGTGAGCCAATGACTGGTCTGCCACCGAAGAACAATGCCACACCGATGGGCTCTTGGGCGCCCGTGTGTGACAGTTCCGCCAGTTCTCGCTCAAGTCGCAAGACGCGCTGACCGTATTGGCGCTCTGCTATCAGATCTCCATGTGCTTGGCCTTCGGCTAGCAACTGCCGTGCTTGTGCCAAGTCTGCCTGCAGAAATTGCTTCTCAAGTTGAGCCAGCATTGGGTTCTCCTTGGTGCATCAATGAGGCGAGCATCGCATGAGCAATGGAATCGTCCGACTCCAAGGGTAGTTGCAGCATGCCTTTCCACAATGCGTCTCCACGACGGTGAGAGTACAAACCGTACCAATAGCGTGTCTGCACTACCAGCCATTCAGGTGCAGTGGTGAGATTAACAATGCTCGTATCGCAATGGAATTCCTGTTTGCACCGGTCTGAGTCAAACAGATCTGGTCGGTCATCCATCATCTGGTTGATTTGTGCCTTACTCATTGCAACGGGAGGATGAGCAAAAGTCACCACGTCAATATCCCTTGGCGCTCGATCCTCGCGCGCTTCTATATTCTCGACAAAGCTACCGTCGAGCCATTGAAAGCCGCGCGTGAAGCCCAACGAATGCAGTTCAGCCCGGTAGCGCAGCAGTCCTTGAAGCACAAGGCATCGCTGCGAATTGGTGGCAAAGCGTTGCACCAGCTCGCTGGCGGCCACAACATAGGGCGAACTGTGTGGGCTCGTCATTCGTTCGCCCTCGAAAGGCGGCAAGACGTGCGAATGATTGAAGTTGGGGATCACGGGGCGTGAGGATAGCGGCGATCTCCGGGAATCCGGCGCCGCTCAATTGGCGGTTTGCGGAAAAGAGTCGAAATGCATATTCGGGTTCTTTTTTTGCTGAGGGGCAATGCGGCCGACCCTCAGTTAGAGTCGCAGGCCCACCACCTTCGCGCCCATGACCGCCCGCTTCCAGTCCATCGCCCCCGCCGTCCGCCTGGCCGACCAGGTGGCCGATGCGCTCGCGGCCGAGGTGCGCAGCGGGCGCTTGTCCGAAGGCGACCGGCTGCCCACGGAGACCGCGCTGGCCGAGCAGTTCGGCGTGAGCCGCACCGTGGTGCGCGAGGCGGTGTCGCGGCTGAAGTCGCTGGGGCTGCTCGATTCGCGCCAGGGCAGCGGCGTCTACGTGCGCGCTGCCGGCGTCGAGCCGCTGCGCTTCGAGATGCCGCATGTGGCCTCGCGCGAGGCGGTGATCCAGATGGTCGAGCTGCGCCGCGCGCTCGAAGCCGAAGTGGCCGCGCTGGCTGCCGAGCGCCGCACGGACGAAGACGTGCAGCGCATCGGCGACGCCATCGCCGCATTGCACGCGGCGGTCGAGGCGGGCGGCAACGGCGCGGACGAGGATGTGCGCTTCCACCGCGCCATCGCCGAGGCGGCGCGCAACCCCTTCCTGATCGGCACGTTGCAGTACCTGCGGCAGTTCCTGCACGGCGCCACCCGCGTCACGCGCGCCAACGAGGCGCGCCGTGCCGACTTCGCGCGCGAGGTGGCGCATGAGCACGCGCGCATCGTCGAGGCCATCGAGGCCGGCGATCCGCTGCGCGCGCGCGAGGCCGCCAAGAGCCACATGGACAACGCGATCCGCCGCATCGAGCTGGCCGATCCGGTGTTCTGGCAGCAGGAGGGCGAGCAGCTCGCCCGTCCGCTGGTCGAAGGCTGGCCGGTCGGCGGCTGAGCCCGGCGCCGATACACGAAGTCACCAGAAGGGCGCCGGAAGGCGGCCGTTCCGAGGGTTTACCCGGGTCGGCCAGCAAAAGCCAGATTTGTATGATGACCTGATAAATTAACCGAGACACCGCTTTTCCATGAATTCCTCGACCCTCCAGGCTGGCGCCATGTCGCCCGCCGACACCGATGCCGCGCTCGAAAAGCGCGCCTATTCCAAGGTGTTCTGGCGCCTCGTGCCCTTCCTCATGCTCTGCTACGTGATCGCGTACCTCGACCGCGTGAACGTCGGCTTCGCCAAGCTGCAGATGGGCCAGGACCTGGGTTTCAGCGAAACCGTGTTCGGCCTGGGCGCGGGCATCTTCTTCCTGGGCTACTTCCTGTTCGAGGTGCCGAGCAACCTGCTGCTCAACCGCGTGGGCGCGCGCATCTGGATCGCGCGGATCATGATCACCTGGGGGCTGCTGTCGGCCTGCTTCATGTTCGTGAAGACGCCCACCAGCTTCTACATCCTGCGCTTCCTGCTCGGGCTGGCCGAGGCGGGCTTCTATCCGGGCGTGATCCTCTACCTCACGCACTGGTACCCGGCGCACCGGCGCGCGCGGATCATCGCGGTGTTCATGTCGGCCATTCCAGTGGCGGGCATCTTCGGCAACCCGCTGTCGGGCTGGATCATGGACAGCTTCCATGGCGTGTCGGCCATGAGCGGCTGGCAGTGGATGTTCCTCATCGAAGCCATCCCCGCCGTGCTCATCGGCGTGATGGTGCTGCTGTACCTGGACAACGGCATCGCCCAGGCGCGCTGGCTCAGCGCCGAGGAAAAGGCCCTGCTGCAGCGCGAGGTGGCGAACGACGCCGCCCACGGCGCCAAGGGCCCGCACTCGGTGGCCGGCGTGTTCCGCGATGCGCGCATCTGGTGGATGGCGTTCATCTACTTCGCCTTCGTCATGGGCCAGTACGCACTCACCTTCTGGCTGCCCACGCTGGTCAAGGCCACGGGCGTGCAGGGCAACCTGAACATCGGGCTGCTCAGCGCGATTCCGTTCCTCTGCGCCATCGTCGCGATGAACCTCTTCGGCCGCAGCGCCGACCGCCGCCAGGAGCGCCGCTGGCACCTGATCGTGCCGGCCATGATGGGCGCCGTGGGCTTCACCGTGGCCGCTTCGTACACGCAGAACACGGCCGTGTCGCTGGCCTTCCTCTCGCTCGCCGCGGCCGGCGTGCTGACCTGCGCGCCGCTGTTCTGGTCGCTGCCCACCGCCTTCCTCACGGGCACCGCCGCCGCCGCGGGCATCGCCGCCATCAACTCGGTGGGCAACCTCGCGGGCTTCGTGAGCCCCTACCTCATCGGCTACCTGAAGGACCTCACGGGCAGCACGCAGATCGGCATGTACGTGCTGGCCGGCGCGCTGGTGCTCGGCGCCATCGGCGTGTGGTTCACGCCCAAGCAACTGGTCAACCGTTAGATGAAGTACACCCCCAGGCTTCGCGCACTTCGTGTCGCTGCGCCAACCCCCTCGCCGGGGGCAACACCTGCGGCCCGGCAAAGCCGGTTCCGCGGTGTTTCCCGAACGGGGCGCGTCGCACCGGGTGCCCGGCCTTGCAACTGAACGGAAGCAACGCAATGAACCAAGAAAAGACCCCTTCCACCATCTCCGCTGCCACTCCCGTCGTCGGCCTCGTGGGCCTGGGCGCCATGGGCGCCGGCATGGCGCAGTCGCTGCGCCGCGCGGGCCATGCGCCGCATGTGTTCGACGTGCGCCGCGAGGCCGCCGAAGCCTTCGCGCGCGAGGGCGGCACGGCCTGCGCCACGCTGGCCGAGCTCGGCGCGCAGTGCGACATCGTGGTCAGCGTGGTGGTGAACGCCGCGCAGACCGAGTCGGTGCTGTTCGGCGACGGCACCACGCCCGGCTGCGCCGCGTCGATGAAGCCCGGCAGCGTCTTCGTGATGTGCTCCACCGTCGATCCGAACTGGTCGGTGGCGCTGGAGGCGCGCCTGGAGAAGCTGGGCATCCTCTACATCGACGCGCCCATCTCCGGCGGCGCCGCCAAGGCCGCGAGCGGCCAGATGACGATGATGACCGCCGCCAGGCCCGCCGCGTACGAGAAGGCCGGCGCGGTGCTCGACGCCATGGCCGCCAAGGTCTACCGCCTGGGCGACAAGGCGGGCGCGGGCAGCAAGGTGAAGATCATCAACCAGCTGCTGGCCGGCGTGCACATCGCGGTGGCGGCCGAGGCCATGGCGCTGGGCCTGCGCGAGGGCGTGGACCCAGCGGCGCTGTACGAGGTCATCACCCACAGCGCGGGCAACAGCTGGATGTTCGAGAACCGCATGGCGCACGTGCTCGCGGGCGACTACACGCCGCTGTCGGCCGTGGACATCTTCGTGAAGGACCTGGGCCTGGTGCTCGACGTGGCGCGCGCGAGCAAGTTTCCGCTGCCGCTGTCGTCCACCGCGCACCAGATGTTCATGCAGGCCTCGACGGCGGGCTACGCTCGCGAGGACGACAGCGCGGTAATCAAGATCTTCCCCGGCATCGAGGTGCCGGGCCCGAAGAAAGAAGCCTGAAAGAAAGAAGAGACACGCACATGAACATCCTCATCACCGGCGGCTGCGGCTTCCTGGGCGCCCGCCTCGCCCGCACGCTGCTCGCGGGCGGCAGCCTCGCGCTGGCCGGATCGGCCGCGCAGCCCGTCTCGCGCATCACCCTGGCCGACCGCGTGCCGCCGCCCGCCGACCTGGCGGCCGACGCGCGCGTGCAGCTCGTGCAGGGCGACCTGCTGGAGCAGCTTTCGAACGGCGCGCTGCCCGTCGCCGACACGCAGCTCGTGTTCCACCTCGCCGCGGCAGTGAGCGGCGAATGCGAGGCCGACTTCGACCTCGGCATGCGCAGCAATCTCGACGCCACGCGCGGCCTGCTCGAAGCCGCGCGCCGCGCGGGCCATGCGCCAGTGTTCGTGTTCTCCAGCTCGGTCGCGGTGTTCGGCGATTCGCCCGAGCAGCGCCTGCCCGCCGTCATCGAAGACACCACGCTGCCGACGCCGCAGAACAGCTACGGCATCCAGAAGTTCATCGGCGAGCAGCTGGTGGCCGACTTCACGCGCAAGGGCTTCGTGCAGGGCCGCAACGTGCGGCTGATGACGGTATCGGTGCGCCCCGGCCGGCCCAACGGCGCGGCCTCCAGCTTCCTGAGCGGCATGCTGCGCGAGCCGCTGGCCGGCGAACGCGCGCGCTGCCCGGTGTCGCCCGACACGCCCGTCGCACTGGCCTCGCCCGGCAGCACCGTCGCGGGCATCGTGCGCGCGGCCACCGCCAGCGCCGCCGAGTGGGGCGCGCGCACGGCCATCAACCTGCCCGCGCTGACCACCACCGTGCGC
Organism: Variovorax sp. 278MFTsu5.1; assembly: GCF_048305045.1. Taxonomy (NCBI): domain Bacteria; kingdom Pseudomonadati; phylum Pseudomonadota; class Betaproteobacteria; order Burkholderiales; family Comamonadaceae; genus Variovorax; species Variovorax sp. 278MFTsu5.1. The sequence continues at coordinate 6,634,728 of NZ_CP157622.1, read as the reverse complement.
GAGATGGCGCAGGCGCTCGAACGCATCGCCGGCAAGGAAGCCACCGGCCTGATCGACTGGGAGCCCGATGCCGCCATCGCGAAGATCGTCACCAGCTGGCCCAGCCGCATCCACGCCGCGCGCGCCGAGGCGCTGGGCCTGAAGGCCGACGCGAGCTTCGACGCGATCCTGCGCGACTACGTGCGCGAGAACGCGCAGGCCGTGAAACTTGCGCTGAAGGACTGAACGCCATGTCCAAGCTCGTGCTCGGCTGCATCGCCGACGATTTCACCGGCGCCACCGACCTCGCCAACAACCTCGTGCGCGCCGGCATGCGCGTGGTGCAGGCCATCGGGGTGCCGAAAGGCCCGCTGGATGCCGACGTGGATGCTGTGGTGGTCGCCCTCAAGTCGCGCACCATCGCGCCGGCCGAAGCCGTCGCGCAGTCGCTCGATGCATTGCGCTGGCTGCAGTCGCAGGGTGCGAAGCAGATCTACTTCAAGTACTGCTCCACCTTCGACAGCACGCCCCAAGGCAACATCGGCCCCGTGACCGAGGCGCTGATGGACGCGATAGCGTGCGACTTCACCATCGCCACGCCCGCCTTCCCCGACAACAAGCGCACCGTGTTCAAGGGCTACCTGTTCGCGGGCGACGTGCTGCTGAACGAAAGCGGCATGCAGAACCATCCGCTCACGCCGATGACCGACCCGAACCTCGTGCGCGTGCTGCAGGCGCAATGCACGCGCAAGGTGGGGCTCGTCGACTACGCGGTGGTCGCGCGCGGCGCCGCCGCCATCGAGGAGCGCATCGCGCAGCTCAAGGCCGAGGGCGTTTCCATCGCCATCGTCGACGCGGTGTCGAACGACGACCTGCTGCGCATGGGCCCGGCGCTCGCGAAGATGCCGCTGGTGACGGCCGGCTCGGGCGTGGCCATCGGCCTGCCTGCCAACTTCGGCCTCGCGCCCTCGTCGCAGGCGAGCGCGCTGCCCAAGGCGGGCGGCAAGTCGGCGGTGGTCTCGGGCAGCTGCTCGCTGGCCACCAACCGGCAGGTGCTCGACTTCATCCAGCGCGGCGGCGCGGCGCTGGCCATCGATCCGCTGCGCATCGCGGCGGGCGTGGATGTCGCGGCCGAGGCATTGGCGTGGGCCACGCCGCTCATCGACAAGGGCCCGGTGCTCGTCTACTCCACCGCCGAGGCCGGCGCCGTGAAGTCGGTGCAGGGCCGGCTCGGCGTGGAAGAAGCCGGCGCGATGGTCGAGCGCACCATCGCCGCCATCGCGCGCGGACTGGTCGAGCGCGGCGTGCATCGGCTGGTGGTGGCCGGCGGCGAGACCTCGGGCGCCTGCGTGCAGGCGCTGGGCATCGCACAGATGCAGATCGGCCCGCAGATCGACCCCGGCGTGCCGTGGTGCCATGCGCGCTCCGAAGCCGCACCCGGGGACGGCCTGCACATCGCGCTGAAGTCCGGCAACTTCGGCAGCGACGATTTCTTCACCAAGGCATTTACAGTGCTCGAATGACCGAGAGCATGACTGCAGAGAACCAGGCCCGCGAGGAAATCTGCCGCGTCGGCCGCAGCCTGTTCGAGCGCGGCTACGTGCACGCCACGGCCGGCAACATCAGCGTGCGGCTGGACGACGGCGGCTTCCTCATCACGCCCACCGATGCCTGCCTCGGCTTCCTCGACCCTGCGCGGCTCGCGCGGCTCGACGCGCAGGGCCGGCAGACCGGTGGCGACCGCGCCAGCAAGACCATCGCGCTGCATACGCGCATCTATGCCGCCGCGCGCAGCTTCGATGCGAACACCGCCTGCGTGATCCACACCCACAGCACGCACTGCGTGGCGCTCACGCTGCAGTCGCCCGGCGACGAACTGCTGCCCGCGCTCACGCCCTATTTCGTGATGAAGGTGGGCCATGTGCCGGTCATCCCGTATCACCGCCCGGGCGCGCCCGAAGCAGCCGAACAGGTGGCCCAGGCCATCGAGCGCTTCGGCGCGGCCGGCACGCCGATCCGCGCCGTGATGCTCACGCGCCTGGGCCCCAACGTGTGGCACGACACACCGGGCGCCGCCATGGCCGTGCTCGAGGAACTCGAGGAAACCGCCAGGCTCCAGCAGCTCGCGCAGGCCGCAAGGCCCGAGCCGCTGGATGCCCGACAGATCGATGAACTGCGCCGCACTTTCGGCGCGCGCTGGTAGTAAAAACACCCCATGCCCCAATTCGCAGCCAATCTCTCGATGCTCTACCCGGAGCTCGCCTTCCTCGACCGCTTCGACGCCGCCGCGAAGGACGGCTTCAAGGCCGTGGAGTACCTCTTCCCCTACGACTTCGCCAAGGAAGAAATCGTCGCCCGGCTGAAGCACAACGGCCTGCAGCAGGTGCTGTTCAACGGGCCGCCGGGCGACTGGAATGGCGGCGAGCGCGGCCTGGCCTGCCTGCCGGGGCGCGAGGCCGAGTTCCGCGAAGGCATCGCCAAGGCCATCGACTACGCCGTGGCGCTCGACTGCCCGCGCATCCACGTCATGGCAGGCCTCGTGCCCGCAGGCCAGCAGCGCGACGCGCTGCAGCCGGTGTACGTCGACAACCTGCGCTGGGCCGCGGCCGAGGCCGCCAAGGCGGGCCGCGACGTGCTGATCGAGCCGATCAACACGCGCGACATCCCGGGCTTCTTCATCAACCGGCAGGACCATGCGCACGAGATCGTCGAGACCGTGGGCGCGCCCAACCTCAAGGTGCAGATGGACCTGTACCACTGCCAGATCGTCGAGGGCGACGTGGCGATGAAGATCCGCAAGTACCTGCCGACCGGTCGCGTCGGCCACATACAGATCGCCGGCGTGCCCGACCGCAACGAGCCCGACATCGGCGAGCAGAACTACCCGTACCTCTTCGACGTGCTCGACGAGGTGTCGGCGCAGTGCGGCTGGCAGGGCTGGGTCGGCTGCGAGTACCGGCCGAAGCGCGGCGCGGAACCCGGCGGCACCTCGGCCGGCCTGGGCTGGCTGCGCGAGTGGCGGCAGCGGCACGCATGAAGCTCGAAGCGCTGCGCATCCCGGCGCCGCTGCGTGGCTTCGCGGCGGGCGAGGCGCAGCTGTTCGACGTCACCATCGAGGGCGACAAGGTCGCCGCCATCACGCCGAGTGCGCAGCAGCAAGCCAAGGGCACGCTGCTGAGCGCGCTGGTCGAGGCGCATGCGCACATCGACAAGAACTACACCGTGCAGGACGTGGGCGCCGCGCAGGGCAACCTGTTCGTCGCCATCGACCGCATGAACCGCCACCGCGAGAGCTGGACCGGCGAATCGCTGCGCCTGCGCATGGAGCGCGCGCTGTACGACGCCTGGCTGTCGGGCACGCGCGCGCTGCGCACACACCTCGACTGGGTGCAGCCCGAGCCGCCGGCCGCGCTAACAGTGTTCGAGGCGCTGCGCGAAGAGTGGCGCGGGCGCATCGAGCTGCAGTTCGTCTCGCTCACGCCGCTCGACCTGTTCGCCGACATGGCGGCGGGCGAGCGCATCGCGCAAGAGGTGAAGCGCGCGGGCGGCGTGCTCGGCGCCTTCGTCTATCGCAACGACGGCATCGTCCACAAGCTGGGCCGCGTGTTCGACCTCGCGCAGCAGCACGCGCTGGCGCTCGACTTCCACGTCGACGAAGGCCTGGACGTCGAGGCCACCGGCCTGCGCAGCATCGCCCAGCTGGTGCGTGCGCGCGACTTCCGGCGCGGCGTGGTCTGCGGCCATGCCTGCTCGCTCTCGGTGCAGGACGACACTGTGGCCGGCGAAACGCTGGCGCTGTGCGCCGGCGCGGGCATCCACATCGTCGCGCTGCCCACCACCAACCTCTACCTGCAGGGCGCGTGGGACCGCACGCCGGTGCAGCGCGGCGTCACGCGCATTCGCGAGGCGGCGGCACGGGGCTTGCGTGCGAGCCTAGCGACCGACAACGTGCAGGACGCCTTCTATCCCTACGGCAGCTACGACCTGCTGGAAACCTTCGGGCTGGGCGTGCAGGTGGCGCACCTGGCACCGGCCGACGACTGGCTCGACGCCATCACCGTGAGCCCCGCGAAGGCGCTGGGGCTCGCGTGGGACGGACGCATCGCGCCGGGCTGCCCGGCCGACCTGCTGGTGCTGTCGGCCACCGGGGAACATGAACTGATCGGCCCGCGCGGACGGCAACGCACCGTCATCCGCGCCGGCCAGCCACTGGAGAGCAACGAATGATGAGCATGGGCAAGCCGATGGCCAACTACGCGGCCGCCAAGCGCGTGGGCGATTTCGTCTTCATGAGCGGCGTGGTCGCCGTCGACCCGGCCACGCGCCGCGCGGTCGCCGGCTACGACGCGATTCCGCAAGAGGCGCGCACCGCGCTGCAAAGCGTGGGCTACGCCACCGGCCAGATGTCGGTGGACGTGTTCGAGGCGCCCATCGTCGCGCAGAGCTGGTTCGTGCTGGAGCGCATCCGCCAGATCGCGGCCGAGCACGGCGGCACGATGGAAGACGTGGTGAAGCTGGTGCAGTACTTCCGCCACCTGCCGCACTACGCCTTCTACAACCGCGTGCGCGGCCTGTTCTATCCGGGCGAGCCGCCGGTGAGCACGGTTGTGGAGGTTTCGCGCTTTCTGCCGGGCGACGAGGTGCTGGTGGAAGTCGAAGCCACCATGTACCTGCCCCGGACGTCTACCTGACGCCCGCGCCCTTGAGCAGGAACTCGGTCACCTGCTCGATCAGGTAGCGCCGGTCCTTTTCCTCACCCTGCTGGGCGGTGTCGCGGAAGTAGGCGGCCTGCGTCGCGTGGTCGGCATAGAACTGCGTCACGGCCCAGATGTGGAACAGCACCAGCATCGGGTCGGCCTTGTCCATCAGTTCCTGGTTCATCCAGTTCTGGATCACCGCGGCGGCCTGCTCGGTGCGCTGCTTGCTCGTCTCCATCATGTCGTTGATGACTGGCGCGCCGCGCAGCATCTCGGCCGTGAAGATGCGCGAGCGCAGCGGGTGCTCGAACGAGAACATCATCTTGCGGCGGATCAGGTCGCCCAGCACCTTGCGCGGGCCGAAGGCCTCGTCGCTGAAGCCGAACACCACGATCCAGTCGTTGAGGATGTCCTGCAGCACCTGGCGGTACAGCGCCTCCTTACTGTCGATGTAGTAGTGCAGCTGCGCCTTCGAGAGTCCCGCCTTGTCGGCGATGGCCTGGGTCGACGCGCCGGCCAGCCCCTCGCTCGCGAACACCTCGATGGCGGCCTGGTTGATGAGGCCGAGCACCTGCGTGTACTTGCGCGAGCGGCCGCGCGTGGCGGGGGCTTCGCCGTCGCTCTCTTCCGTGATCGCGGCGCGTGTGCTCACAGCTGCAGTTCCAGTTCCAGCCCCTTGGCGCGCGAGCAGCACAGCGCCACCTTGTGGCGGCGCTCGCTGCCCGTGAGGCAGAAGTCGCGGTGCTCGGCGCCCTCGCCGTCGCCCTCGACCACGCAGGTGCCGCACAGCCCCTGCTGGCACGACACCGGAATGTCGATGCCGACCTCGTGCAGCGCGTCGACGGCGGTCTGGTCGGCCGCCACTGGCACCGTGATGCCGCGCCGCGCGAGCTTCAGCGTGAAGGGCAGGCCGGTGACGGCGCCCGCGTCGGCTGGCGCGGCGAAGTACTCGGCGTGCAGCGCATCCTCGGGCCAGTGCGCGGCGGCGTCGCGCACCGCCTGCATGAAGCCGCCGGGGCCGCACACGTACAGATGCGTGCCGGGCGCGCGCTGGGCCAGCAGCGCGCGCAGGTCGATGCGCTGCGAAGAGGCATCGCCCTGGTCCAGGTGCAGCCGCAGGTGCGGCGCCAGCGCCGGGGCATGCAGCGCGTCGGCGAAGGCCAGGTGCTCCTCGCTGCGCGCGAACACGCACAGCGTGAAGGCGGCGCCGCGCGCGGCCAGCGCCTGTGCCATCGCCAGCAGCGGCGTCATGCCGATGCCGCCGGCCAGCAGCAAATGGTGCGTGGCCTCCTCGCGCAGCGGGAAGGTGTTGCGCGGCGCGCTGATCGGCAGCAGGTCGCCCTCGCGCACGCGCTCGTGCATCGACGCCGAGCCGCCGCGGCTCGCGAGCTCGCGCTTCACGCCGATCACGTAGCGCCCCGCGCTGGCGGCCGATGGCGCGCGCGCCAGCGAGTACTGGCGCGAGAAGCCGCCCGGCATGTGCACGTCGATGTGCGCGCCGGCCTCGTAGGAAGGCAGCGGCCGGCCCCACGGGTGGGCCAGTTCGAAGGCCAGGATTTCCGGCGTCTGGCGCGAGATGCGTTCGACGCGGACGGTGAGCGTGCGTTCGAGGCTCATGGTGTTGTGTCTCCCTCTGGAGTCGGTGGCTCTTGCGCTAGATGCTGCCCAGCTTGCGCGAGACGCGTTCGATGAAATGGGTGCGGTCGCTCGCGGTGACGGCGTTCATGTCGTGCAACTGCAGCCACGTCACCTTGCAGCGCCATGCGAACAGCGCGCGCAGCGCCCGCGTGAAGAGCCGCCTGCCCGGGTCGCCGATGACCATCACGAACCAGCGCGGCGAGCCGCCGGTGGTCACCACCGTGAGCCGCCTGATGTGCCGCATGCCCGACTTCGCGAGCTGTCCCTTGCGTTGCGCGGGCAGGAATGCCACGCCCGGCAGCCACACCCGTTCCAGCCAGCCCTTGAGCATCGACGGCGGCCCGTGGAACCAGGTGGGAAACACGAACACCAGGTGCTCGGCCCACAGCAGCGCTTCGACGTGGGGTTTCACACGCTCGCGGATCAGGTCGGGGTTGTCGAGGTAGGCGATGCGCTCTTCGCATGTCAGCGTGGGGTCGAAGCCCTCGGCGTACAGGTCGATGGCCTTGACGGGATGTCGCGGCGAGAGGGCCTCGAGGGCGGTGCGGTAGAGCGCGTGGTTGAAGCTGTCAGGGTTCGGATGGCAATGGACGACGAGCGTTTTCATGGTTGAGGGCCGGTTCGCCCGGCGGTTGTTGGCCGCCGGCGAGACGGGGTCAGAGCCCAGGGGGTGAAAGGCCGCGCGGTGCCTTATGGCAACCCAGGCGCCGGCATCTGACCCCGGCGCAAGCCCCGCGCGACCCGCGGGAAAAACCGGTGTGCCTACTTGCCCGTGAGCTTCTTGCGCACGTCGATGCCGACGCCCTTGTTCACGAACTGCGTGGTGACCACCTTCGACAGGTCGACCTCGCCGGGCTTGTACAGGCCGGCCTTGACCATCTTGTCGTAGAAGTCCTTCACGCGGGCCTCATCCATCGCGCCGATGCCCTTGGTGAGCGACTCGCCGCTGTCGACGATGCCCATCTTCTTCATCAGCTCGATGGAGCCCTGCGAGGAGGCCACGGGCGAGTCGGGGTTGATCCTGGCGATCATCTCGTTGGCGGCCTTGTTGTCGCCGTAGAGGTAGTTGTTCCAGCCGATGATCGATGCCTCGATGAACTTGCGCACCGTCTCGGGCTTGGTCTTCACCAGGTCGGCGCGCGTCTCGATGGTGGTCGAGTAGGTCGAGAAGCCGTTGTCGGCCAGCAGCTGCACCACCGGGTCGAAGCCGGCCTGTGCCTTGATCGACAGCGGCTCGGAGATGGCATAGCCCTGCTGGATCGACTTCTTGTCGGCCAGGAAGGGACCCACGTTGAAGGTGTAGGGCTTGAGCTGCGAGTCCTTGAAGCCGTGCTCCGACTTCATCCACTGCCAGAAGCTGAACTGGCCGTCCTTGCCGATGAAGGCCACCGGCGCCTTGGTCATGTCCTTGAAGGTGTCGAAGCCCTGGCCGGGGTGCGCGAACATGGCCTGCGGGTCTTTCTGGAAGAAGGCCGCAACCACCACGGTGGGCACGCCGTTCTTCACGTTGTCGAAGGACTGCAGCAGGTTGCCGGTCATCAAAAAGTCGACCTTGCCGGCCGGCAGCATCGGCCGGTTGTTGACCATCGGGCCGCCCTGCTGGATGTCGACGTCGAGGCCGTACTTCTTGTAGGTGCCGTCCACCAGCGCCTGGTAGAAGCCGCCGTGGCCGGCCTGCGCCTTCCAGTTGGTGGCGAACACCACTTTTTCCTGGGCCTGCGCGGCGAAGGCGGCGCCCGCGAGGGCGAGGCCGAGAACGAGCGGACGGAGAGCGAAGGCGGGAATGCGCATGGGAACGTGCTCCTGTGGAGGTTTCGTTGAAAAGTACGGGATGCGGAGACTAAGGCTTTTCAGCGCCCGACGGCCATGTCGGCACGCCATCCGCGTGTTTTTCCGGGGTTCATCAGGCCCATGGGGTCGCTGCGCTTCTTGAACTCGATCTGCTGCGTGTCGATGGTCTTCATGCCGCCGTCCTCGATGGTGACGACGTGCGGGTTGAAGATCACGCAGCCGCCCTGCGACTCGATCTCGCGGATCACCTCGTACTGGTGCGCCTCGCCCTTCCAGCGCACCAGCAGGATGCCGAAGGTGCCGCACTCGCCGTTGGCGCGCGCGAAGTCCTGGTGCTGCAGCACGTCGTCGCCGAAGATCTCCAGGTGCCGCTCGACCACCGACGGATCGAAGGGCTGGGCGTAAGCCACCTGCAGATAGGTCCAGCCGCGGTCGGCCTTCAGCGCCTGCAGCGTGGTGTGGTTGAAGGCGCACTCGTAGGCCGGCGGCAGTCCTTCGGCGAGCAACTCGGCCTCGGTGCCGGCCACCGAGATGGTGCCGCCCTGCGCCGCGGCGAGCGCGCGGAAGTCGGCCATCGACTCGGGCGAGACCATCGCGAACACCGCGTGCCGGTCGGCCGGGAAGCGGTCGCGCATGGCGGTGTAGTACGGCGAGAAGCGCGCCTCCACCGTCGAGAGCAGGAAGATGTCGAGCGAGGGCGCCTGCGCGGCGATGCCGAAGTCGAGCGCGCCGCGGTAGGTGTCGAAGAGCACCGTGCAGTGCACCCAGTCGACGGCCGGGCTCAGCGCCACTTCCACGTCGAGGATCACGCCGTTGGTGCCGTAGGCATGGTGCACCTGCTGGATCTCGTCGCCGTTCAGCTCGATGACGCGCGGCTCGCGCTCCACCGTCATCACGCGCGCGCGCAGCAGGTTGCCGGGGTCGCGCAGGATGCCGTGGCGGAACGAGCCGATGCCGCCGAAGCCGCCCGCGATGAAGCCGCCGATGGAGGCCACATGCCAGGTCGAGGGCCACATGCGCAGCGCCTGCCCGGTCTCGCGCGCGGCGAGGTCGATGTCGTGCATGCGGGCGCCGGCCTCCACGCGGATGCTGCCGGGCTGGATGTCGAGCACGCGGCACATCTGCGTCACGTCGAGCACGATGCCGCCTTCCAGCGGCACGCACTGGCCGTAGTTGCCGGTGCCGCCCGCGCGCACGGTGAGCGGCAGCTTCCACTTCGCGGCCACGGCCGCGGCCTGGCGCACGTCGTCCTCGGTGCCGACCTTCACCACCAGATCGGCCACGCAGCCCGCGAGCTGCGCGGTGAGGATGGGGCTGTACCAGTAGAAGTCCTTCGACAGCTGCTTGCGCTGGCCCGGCGCGGTGATCACGTTGAGGCCGCGCAGGTCCGCGCGCACGGCGTCCCAGTCGACTGCCGGCGCAGGGGTGGGCGTCCTAACGTTCACGGCGCATCTCGCTTTCGTGCCAGTGGCCGAGCACCAGCCTGGACAGTGCCGCGAACACGATGAAGATCACGATGCCCAGCAGGGACACCAGCAGCAGCGCCGCGAACATCATCGGGATCTCGGTGCGGAAGCTCGATTCGAGGATGCGCGAGGCCAGCCCCGTTTCCTTGCCCGCCGTGCCGGCGGTGAACTCGGCCACCACCGCGCCGATCAGGCTCAGCCCGCCCGCGATCTTCAGGCCCGCCATGAAGTAGGGCAGCGCGCTGGGAGCGAGCAGGTAGCGGAAGGTCTGCCAGGGGGAGGCCTTGTAGAGTTGGAACAGGTCGCGCAGGTTGCTGTCGGCGCTCTTCAGGCCGATGACCGTGTTCGACAAAATCGGGAAGAAGGCCACGATCCATGCGCACAGCAGCAGCGCGGCCGTGGTGCTCGACACGTAGATCAGGATCAGCGGCGCGATCGCAATGATCGGCGTCACCTGCAGGATCACCGCGATGGGGAACAGGCCGATCTCCACCCACTTGAAGAGCGCGAAGGCAATGGCCAGCAGCACGCCGCCCACGATGGCCGCGAGCAGCGCCAGCAGCGTGAGCTTGACGGTGAACCACAGCGCGCTGGAGAGCGACTCCCAGTTGTCGAACAGCGTGCGGATGATGAGCGAGGGCGCAGGCAGGATGTAGTGCGGGATGTTGTTGGCGCGAACCGTCCATTCCCACGCCAGCAGCAGCAGCGCGACGATGGCCGCGGGAACCACGATGCGCAGCATCGACTCGCGCCGGCGCAGCCGGTCCTCGTGCGCGCGCAGCGCGGCCTCGGAAGGCGCGGCGTCCGCTTCGGAAGCGGGCACGGCGACGGCGGGCTCAGTGATCGATGTCGACGCCATGCAGGGCTCCATGCAGGGATTGCGACACGGCGGTGCAGTGCGCGTTGTAACGGCTGGATGTGCGGAAGTCTTCGCCGCGCGGATAGGGCTCGTCGATGCAGATCTCGTCGATCACGCGGCCGGGCCGCGCCGCCATCACCACGATACGGTTCGACAGGTACACCGACTCGTACACGCTGTGCGTGACGAACACCACCGAGAAGCGGTGCTCGCGCCAGATGGCCAGCAGGTCGTTGTTGAGCTTGATGCGCGTCATCTCGTCGAGCGCGGCGAAGGGCTCGTCCATCAGCAAGAGACGCGGGTGCGTGACCAGCGCGCGCGCGATCGACACGCGCATCTTCATGCCGCCCGAAAGTTCGCGCGGATACACGTCGGCGAAGCGCGAGAGGCCGACCATCTCCAGCGCCTGCTTCACCACCGGCGCGGCGGCGTCTCGGCTGGTGCCGGCCAGCTTCAGCGGCAGCCAGACGTTGTCGAACACCTTGGCCCAGGGCATGAGCGTGGGCTCCTGGAACACGAAGCCCAGGTCGCGGTCGGTCTTGCCGTTCTTGGTGCCGGCGGCGGCACCGCTCCAGTGCATGTCGCCCGAGCTCAGGCGCGTGAGCCCCGCGATGAGGCGCAGCGCCGTGCTCTTGCCGCAGCCCGAGGGGCCGAGGAAGCTGATGAAGTCGTGCTCGCCGATGTCCAGCGACATGCCCTGCAGCGCGAGCGTGCCGTTGGCGAAACGCTTGCTGACGTTGCGCAGGCCGACCAGCGGCGTGCCGGCGGCGGTGGTGGCGTCGGCGCTCATTTCCAGGCGGGCTGGTTGGCCAGGCGCGAGAGCGGGAAGCGGTCGACCTCCTGCAGCAGCTCGACGAAGCGGCGGCCCACGTGGTCGAGCACGGCGGCGCCCTTCTCTGCAGTGGCGCGCGTGGCGTCGCCGGCGGCGCCCGCGGGGTTGATGTCGTGCATCTGCCAGCCGAGCTTGCCGCTGGGCGTGATCGAGAGGAACTTGTTCTCCTCGGCCAGCTGCTCAGTCATGGAGCTGAAGTTGCGGAACTGGTCCTTGCGCACGTAGTCGGGCGTGAGGTGCAGCATCACCGAGCTTTCGAGGTCGCCGGCGTGGATGCCGTGCCTGCCTTCATGCGCCGTGAACAGGCCCTCGGGCAGGCCCAGCGTGTACCAGTTGGCGGCCACGACCATCATGTCGTGCTCCTCGCGCAGGTCGCGCGCGACGATGTCCATCACGCTCATCTGGCCGCCGTGGCTGTTGTAGAGCACCAGCTTGCGCACGCCCGCCTTCGCGACACAGGCGCCGATGTCCTTCCACATCGAGATCAGCGTGTTCGCCGACACGGTGAGCGTGCCGGGGTAGCGCGAGTGCTCGTTGCTCTTGCCGTAGGGCACGGTGGGCAGGAACAGCACCGGCAGGTCGGCGGGCAGGTGCGGCAGCGTGGCGCGCACCATGCCGTCGATGGTGGCGGTGTCGGTCGACATCGGCAGATGCGGGCCGTGCTGCTCGGTGGCGCCCACCGGCAGCACGGCGATGAGCCGTTCGCGGTCGAGGCGGGAGAACTCTTCGCTGGTCAGGTCGGACCAGAAGCGGCTGCGCAGGGGCGGCGGATTCATCGTGGGTTTACCTCGTGCCGCCGGGCGTGGCGGTGGCTTAAATTATCCATACGGTCAAAAAAGGAGGGCTATCGGTGGATACCCGGCAAATTTCGCCATGCAAGCGTCGTGCCATCAAATTTGCCCATATGGTATGAAATAGCCGTCCGCACGGCCCCGCCCACCCCGCAGTGCCGGCTCAGCGCCGCACGATGTAGCGCGTGACGACCGGCCCCGACTCGCCGATGTGGAAGGCGAGCCTGCGTTCGCGCAGCGCCATGTCGCTGGCCGTCGCACGGTTGAAGCGGCGCAGGTGGTCGGTCCACGACTCGTCGACGATCTGCTCCACGTAGCGCTCGGGCTGCGCGATGTCGTGCAGCAGCTCCCAGCCGATGGCGCCCTGGCTCAGGCGCGCGCGGCGCGTCTGCTGCATCACGAGGTGGAAGGCGGCGGCGCGCGCCGGATCGATCAGGTACTCGACGGTGATCACCACGCGGCCGCTTTCCTCGGGCGCTTCCGCGGGCGGACCGACGGCCCAGCCGGCCTGCGCGGGGCTGGTGTCGTCCTCGCCGCTCAGGTCGGTCACCCAGCGCAGCGCCGCGAGCATCAGCAGCGTGCCGCTCGCGGCCGCCACGCACAGGCTCGCGACCAGCGAGCTGACGGTGGCCACCTGCCCCCAGATGGCCGCGCCGATCGCGCTCGCGCCCATGATCGCCATCTGGTACATCGACATGCCGCGCGCGCGCACCCAGTCGGGCAGCGCGAGCTGGGCCGATACCGACAGCGAGTTGGCCACCGTGATCCACGCCATGCCGCCGAAGAACATCGCCGGCACCGCGACCCACGCGTTGGGCGCGAAGGCCATCACCGCCGTGGCGCCCGACTGCAGCAGCGTGCCGCGCAGCACCAGCTGGTCGCGTCCCATCGCCTGGCGCAGCCGCGGCAAGAACAGCACCGCGACGATCGCGCCCGCGCCCATGGCCGCCAGCAGCAGCGTGAAGGTGCCCGCGCCGCCGCCCTGCAGGTTGCGCGCCAGCAGCGGCAGCAGCGCCAGCAGCGCGGTCGAGTGGAAGAAGAAGATCGAGATGCGCGTGAGCACCGCGCGCATGCGCTGCGACTGCCGCACGAACTGCACGCCCACGCGCATCGCGCTGACGAGCTTCTCGCGGCCAAGTGGGTTGGGCGTGTGCTCGCGCCGCCAGCGCAGCACCACGAAGCCCGAGGCCACAGACAGCACCGCGTTCAGCGCGAACACCCAGATGCTGCCCGCGCTCGCGATCAGCATGCCGGCGGTGAGCGGGCCCACGATGCGCGAAGCGTTCATCGCGATGCCGTTCAGCCCCAGCGCGGCCGGCAGCTGCGTGCGCGGCACCAGCTCGGGCACGATGGCCGCGAACACCGGCCAGCGCAGCGCCAGCCCGATGCCGTTGGCGAAAGTCAGCGCCAGCAGCAGCGGCGCGGTCATCAGGTCGAGCGCCAGCGCGGCGCACAGCACGATGGCGGTGCCGGCCAGCCAGAACTGCGTGGCGACCAGCCAGCGCCTGCGGTCGAGGATGTCTGCCAGCGCGCCGCTGGGCAGGCCCAGCAGGAACACCGGCAGCGTGGAGGCCGACTGCACCAGCGCCACCCAGATGGGCGAGGACGTGAGCGTGGTCATCATCCACGCTGCCGCCACGTCGTTCATCCACATGCAGATGTTCGCGACGAGCCAGGTGCTCCACAGCATGCGGAACACGGGGAGCTTCAGGGGCACGAGGGCCGCGAACTTCGTCGGCTGCGGCCTCGCGGGCGGGATGGGCGTCTCTTCGGGGGATATGGGCGGCATGTGGCGCTATTTTGGCGCGGCCGCCGCCGTCAGCCCCTGTCGCTGCGGGCCAGGCGGTGCTCGAGGCGGCGCAGCAGGGTGGTGAGGATCAGCGTCATCACCCAGTAGATGACGGAGATCGCGAGGTACGGCTCCCAGTAGCGCGCATAGGCGCCGGCCACGGTGCGCGCGGCATACGCCAGTTCGGCCAGGCCGATGGCGGAGACCAGCGACGTATCTTTCAGCAGCGCGATCGCGTTGTTGCCCAGCGGCGGCAGCATGCGGCGGAAGGCCTGCGGCAGCACCACGTAGCGCATCACCTGCGCGGGCGAGAAGCCCAGCGAACGGCCCGCGTCGAACTGGCCGCGCGAGATCGACTGGATGCCAGCGCGGAACACTTCGGAGATGTAGGCGGCCGAGTTGAGCGTGAGCGCCACCACGCCCGAGATGAGGGCGCCGTGCTCCTGCTTGAGCGTGCGCGCGAGCTCGCCGTCGATCAGGATGCCCGAGGTCGGGTGGATGAACACCGGCATCACCGCGAAGTGGATCAGCAGGATCTGCACGAACAGCGGCGTGCCCCGGAAGAAGCTCACGTATACCGTGGCGGGCCAGCGCAGGAAGAAGCGCGCCACCCAGGTCCACGGCGCATGGCGCGGGTGCGCCAGCCGCGCGAGCGCGAGGCACAGCCCCCAGCTCGCGCCCAGCAGCACGCAGACCACCGTCATGCGCAGCGTCATCCATGCGCCCTGCCAGAACAGGTCCTTGTATTCCACGAGGATGTCCCATCGGAACCATCCAAAAAGCAGCACTGGTTGTTCCATCTATTGCTCCCCCCCAGGCTGCGCGCACTTCGTGTCGCTTCTCCCACCCCCTACCGGGGGCAATACCAGCGGCCCGGCGGAGCCGGTTCCGCGGTATTCCTGGCCTATGCCGTGGGGGTTCATCGGACGTTCGGGTCCTTGTTGAACCACTTCTTGTAGATCGTCACGTAGCTGCCGTCGGCGCGAATGGCGGCGAGGCCGGCCGTGAGCTTGTCGAGCAGCGCCTTGTCGCCCTTCTTCACGACGATGCCGAAGCCCTCTTCGGGAAAGGACTTGTCGTCCAGCGTCTTCAGGTCGGGGTTCTGCGCCACGCGGTAGGCGATCACACCGTTGTCGCCCATGGCGGCATCGACGCCGCCGCTGGCCAGCTCGGAAATGATGAGCGGCGTGCTCTCGAAGCGGCGGATGTCGGGGCTGGTCTTGCCGAACTCGCGCGAGGCGATGTCGTCGGCCGTGGAGGCGCTGACCACGGCGATCTTCTTGCCGGCCAGGTCCTTCAGCGAGGCGACCTTGCTGTTCTTCGGCAGCGCGATCAGCTGGCGGGCCGCGAAGTACGGCGGCGTGAAGTCGTAGCTCTGCTTGCGCTTCTCGTTGATGGTCACGCCGGAGATCACGAGGTCGACGTCGCCGTTGTTCAGCGCGCCGAAGATGCCGGTGAAGGGCGTGTTGACGATCTTGATCTTCAGGCCCTGCTGCTTGGCGATGGCGTTGATGATGTCGATGTCGAAGCCGACGATCTGCTTGTCCTTGTTCTCGAAGGCGAAGGGCGCGTAGGTGGCGCTGGAGGCCACGATCAGCTCGCGGTTCTGGGCCTGGGCGCCCAGCGAGAAGGCCGCGCTGGCGGAAAGAAGAACGAGCGACAGGGCGCGCCGGATGCGGTTCATGGGGTATCTCCGGGGAAATGAGGCTTTGGGGAGGCTTTGGGCGGCCATGGCCGTCCAAAAGGGCAAAGGTGCGGGATTTTAGGCCCCCGGCCGCGGGGCCCCCCGCCGCGTTCCGCCCTGCATGGGTGTGGCGCTGAAGCCTTCGCCGGTAACAAATGCTGTGGATTTCTTCTCGATGCATGCCCCAATTTCGGGCAACGGCCCGTTTTTGAATACGCCAATAGTTAACAACACCAACAATGGCGAAGCTTTGAAAACAAGTAATCAGGGAAGAAGAAGGTATGTCTCTCGTACTGGGCGTCATGGGGCTCCCTCAGGTTGAGGTCGAGCTCCTGAGAATCATCGTGCGCCTCAGCTCCAATCTCCGCTCGCGCTGGACCGTCAGCGAATCGCGCTCGTGCGACCTGCTGCTGATGGACGGCGATTTCCCCGCTTCCGAATGGCAGGCGCTCAGGGCGCGCTTCGTCGTGCCCATGGTGACCCGCGGCGATACCACCGCCAGGAGCGCGAGCCGCGCGCTCGCACGGCCCATCTACGCCGAGGAACTGGTGGAACTGCTCAACGAAGTCGCTCCGGGCAACGCGCCCGCCGAAGCCGCGCGTGCCGCGGTGCGCACACCCGGCATGCGTGCCTCGCTGGTGCGCTGGCCCTCGCAGGCGACGCTGCGGCGCCATCCGGCCTTCGTGCGGCTCGCCGCCGCGCTTGCCAGGAGCATGCAATCTGCGGAGAGCCTCAGCGTGCTCGGCCGTGTCGATGTCGAGGTGTGCAGCACATTTCTCGGCCTGCTCGACGGCGAAGGCGCACTGGCCTGGGCCGAGCAGGCGCCAGCGCCTTCCGCATCTTCCGCGTCCCGTGCGCACGCCGGCGGCGAGGCCGCGCGGCGCAAGCAGGGCCTGCTCTCGCGCATCCGGCAGCGCCTCGGGCTGGCCTGAGCGGAGCGCTGCCATGAGGGACTACAAGCTCGTCTTCACGGGCCCGATGGGCGTGGGCAAGACCACGGCCATCGCCGCCATCAGCGAAACACCGCCGGTCAGCACCGAGGTCGCCAATGCCGACGCCTCGATCGCCAAGGCCACCACCACCGTCGGGCTCGACTTCGGCCAGGTCACGCTGGACAACGGCGACCGCCTGCGCCTGTACGGCACGCCGGGGCAGGCCCGCTTCGACTTCATGTGGAAGATCCTGGTGCGCGACGCGCTGGGCTTCGCCATCCTCATCGACAACAGCCGGCCCGACCCGCTCGCCGACCTCGCTGCCTACCTCGACGGCTTCGCGGGCGCGCTCCAGCAGATGCCCTGCGCGATCGGCGTGAGCCGGCTGCCCAGCCACCCCTTTCCCACGCTCGACGACTACGCGCGCGCCCTGGCGGGGCGTGGCCTGGTGCTGCCGGTGATGGCGACCGATCCGCGCAACAGGGACGACGTGGTCGCGCTGATCGAGACGCTGCTGATGCAGATCGAGGCGCTCGACGAAGAGATCGCGCCATGAGGATTCCCCACGAGATCAAGCTGCGCGCCGCGGCCGAGGTGCTGCGCGTGCTGGAAGACGTGAACGGCATCGCCTCCGTGGTGATCGCCACGCCCGACGGCTTCGAGATCGCCAGCGCCAGCCAGCGCCACTTCGAGCCCGCGCGCATCGCCGCGATGGCCAGCTCCATCTCCGCCATCGGCGCCGTCGTGTCGCAGGAGGCGCGGCTGGGCCGCTGCACCTGCATCACGGTGGCCACCGACAAGGGCTTCGCGCTCGTCAGCCCGGTGCGCAACGGCGAGACCGAACTGGTGGTGAACGTCATCGCCGACGCCAATGCGGTGCTGGCGCAGGTGATGTACCGGAGCGCCGCCTGCGTGCGGCTGCTCGAGGCACCCTGAGCAGCCTGCAGAAAGAAAAAACATCGGGCGGGGACGGGTTGCATGCGACGCCCCCGCTTCATCCCTCAGTCGCATGAATCGAACCGAACCACAGGAAATCATTGAAATGGCCTCGATCCAGAACAGCCTTGAAAACCTCCTGACCGCCGACGGCGCCCTTTGCGCCGCGGTGGTCGATTCCGGCAGCGGCATGATGCTGGGCGCCATCGGCACCGGCGTCGACCTCGAAGTGGCGGCCGCCGGCAACACCGAGGTGGTGCGCGCCAAGCTCAAGACGATGCGCGCGCTCGGCCTGAACGACAGCATCGAGGACATCCTGATCACCCTCGGCAAGCAGTACCACCTTCTGCGCCCGATGGCGCAGAAGGAAGGCGTGTTCATCTACTTCGTGCTGGACAAGGCCAAGTCGAACCTGGCGCTGGCCCGCCGCAAGCTGCAGGACGTCGAGAAGGAAATGAGCTTCTGAGCAGGCACTGTTCGCCCGGCCACGGGCGCAGCGCCAGGCCGGCTTCGTCACGGAGCCGGCCTTTTTCATTCCACCCGGCTTGTCGCGCGGCGCCGGGACAACCAAGGTTCTCGGCGCAGGACGAAGGACATCGGCGAAGGGGCGCGGCCCGCTGGCTAGCATCCGGGGCTTTGCGGTTCAGGAGCCTTGCATGACGACGATCCAGCGGCTTGCTTCCCATCTTCTCTGCGGCATCGGCCTTGCGTCGGGCGCCGCGGTCGCGCTGGCGGCCGATCCCGCAACGCGGCCCTTCGATCCGCAGCGCCTCTCGCAGATCGTGAAGACGGTCTCGGGCGACGATTTCGAGGGCCGCGCGCCCGCCACGCCGGCGGAAGCGAAGACGCTCGACTACCTCGTCGCGCAGTTCAAGGCCGCCGGCCTCGCGCCCGGTGGCGATCTCGAAGGCGGCCGGCGCGGCTGGACGCAGTCGGTGCCGCTGGTGAAGACCGAGTTCCGCGGCACGCCGCAGA
The DNA here is from genome assembly GCF_048305045.1 of Variovorax sp. 278MFTsu5.1. Lineage (NCBI taxonomy): Bacteria > Pseudomonadati > Pseudomonadota > Betaproteobacteria > Burkholderiales > Comamonadaceae > Variovorax > Variovorax sp. 278MFTsu5.1. The sequence goes on along the minus strand of NZ_CP157622.1, from coordinate 6,616,359 downwards.
TCACGCTGCAGGTGGGCGCGCAGCGCGACGCGCTGGCGCAGGGCGAGCAGATCGCGGTGCGCGCGGCGCTCGACGGCTCGACCGCGGTGTCGATCCAGCAGGCGCCGCTGGTCTTCGTAGGCTACGGCGTGAGCGCGCCCGAGCGGCGCTGGGACGACTACAAGGGCGTCGACCTGAAGGGCAAGATCGCGGTGGTGCTGGTGAACGACCCCGACTTCGAAGCGAGTGGAAGCGGCAGCGGCGACTTCGGCGGCAAGGCCATGACCTACTACGGCCGCTGGACCTACAAGTTCGAGGAGGCCGCGCGCCGCGGCGCGCTGGGTGTGCTGATCGTCCACGAGACCGCGCCGGCCTCCTACGGCTGGGCCACGGTCAGGAATTCCAACACCGCGACCATGCTCGACATCGAGCGCGAACAGCCCGCGTCGGTGCATCCGAAGCTGGAGGGCTGGATACAGCGCGACGTGGCGGTCGAGCTGCTGCGCCGCGCGGGCCTGGACTTCGAGGCGCAGAAGAAGCTCGCGCAGACGCGCGAGTTCCAGCCGCAGCTGCTGAAGGGCGCGAGCCTGTCGGCGGAGTACGCGATCGACCGGCAGGTGATCGTCTCGAAGAACGTGGTCGGCCGCATCGAAGGCCGCAAGCGACCGGACGAGACGGTGATCTACAGCGCCCACTGGGACCACCTCGGCGTGGGCGCGCCCGATGCGAAGGGCGACCGCATCTACAACGGCGCCGTCGACAACGGCACCGGCCTGGCCGCGCTCATCGAGATGGGCCGCGCCTTCGCGAGCGCGCGCCACAGGCCCGAGCGTTCGGTCGTGTTCCTCGCGGTGACGGCGGAGGAGCGCGGCCTGCTCGGCTCGGAGTTCTATGGCGCGAAGCCGCTGTACCCGCTGGCGAAGTCGGTGGCCGTCATCAACATGGACGCGCTCAGCCCCGAAGGCCCGGCGCGCAACTTCAGCACCTCGGGCAGCGCGGTCTCGCAGCTGCAGGATCTGCTGGTCGAGCAGGCGCGCGGCTTCGGCCTGGCTTACGCACCCGATCCGCATCCAGAGGCCGGCTACTTCTTCCGCTCCGACCACTTCTCCTTTGCCAAGCGCGGCGTGCCGGCACTTTCGTTCGCCTCGGGCAACGACCTGGTGGACGGCGGCCTCGCTGCCGGCGAGGTGGCCAGCAAGGCCTACAACGCCGAGCGCTACCACCAGCCGGCCGACGAATGGCGCGCCGATTGGTCCTTCACCGGCATGGCGCACGACCTGCCGCTGCTCTACCGCGTGGGCGAAACGCTGGCCAACAGCCGGCGCTGGCCGGAGTGGGGGCAGTCTTCGGAATTCCGCGCGGTGCGCGAGGCGAGCAGGGCCGAGCGGCGCTGATCCTGTATCAGGTCGCGCGCGCCCGACTTGTCGCGCCCAGGTGCGCCAGCGGCAGCGCGCTGCTGGCCTTCACCTCGCCCAGCGAGAAGCTGGTGTGCAGGTCCTTCACGTTCGGCAGGTTCATCAGGTGCTGGCGCGCGAAGGCCGAGAAGCTGTCGAGGTCCTGCGCCACCACCTGCAGCTCGAAGGTGCCGGTGCCGCTGATGTAGTGGCAGGCGATCACGTCGGGCAGCTTGCGGATCGCGTCCTCCAGGCGGCGCGTGGCCTCGTGGGTGACGCGCTCCGTGTCGACCCGCACGAAGGCGAGCACGCCCAGGCCGATCTTGTGGCGATCGATCTCGGCGTGGTAGCCCTTGATGAAGCCCGCTTCCTCGAGCGCGCGCACCCGGCGCCAGCAGGGCGCGGCCGACAGGCCCACGCGCTGCGCAAGCTCGGCGTTGGTAAGGCGTCCGTTGGCCTGCAGTTCTTGCAGGATTGCAAGGTCGAACTTGTCGATGCTTTCCATGGATGCCGATGTTAAGCAAGATTCTTTCTGGAAGCTCGTTTTTCCGGGCACAGAACGCAAACACCTGTCGCGGACCCCGGCATACACTTTGCGTGATCATGGGCTCGTGCCCTACCCGGGCACAGACCCAGAAACAGCCAGGCCCACGAGGCCCTGCCAAACGGAGACAGACGACATGAATGCACCGCTACCCGCGCACATTCGCAAGGCCCTAGAAACCGTCACGCTCGACGACAAGTACTCCCTCGACTACGGCCGCGCATTCATGAGCGGCGTGCAGGCCCTGGTGAAGCTGCCCATGCTGCAGCGGCTGCGCGACCAGCAGGCCGGCAAGAACACCGCCGGCTTCATCAGCGGCTACCGCGGCTCCCCGCTCGGCGGCTATGACCAGGCGCTGTGGAAAGCCAGCAAGTTCCTCAAAGAGCAGAACATTGTCTTCCAGCCCGGCGTCAATGAAGAGCTCGCGGCCACCGCGCTCTGGGGCACCCAGCAGCTGGGCTTCTCCCCGCAGGGCACCAACAAGTTCGACGGCGTCTTCGGCATCTGGTACGGCAAGGGCCCGGGCGTGGACCGCTGCTCCGACGTCTTCAAGCACGCCAACATGGCCGGCACCACCGAGTACGGCGGCGTGATCGCGGTGGCGGGCGACGACCACATCTCCAAGAGCTCCACCGCCGCGCACCAGAGCGACCACATCTTCAAGGCCTGCGGCACGCCGGTGTTCTTCCCGGCGAACGTGCAGGAAATCCTGGACCTGGGCATCCACGCCTTCGCCATGAGCCGCTTCGCGGGCGTGTGGTCGGGCATGAAGACGATCCAGGAGATCGTCGAGTCGAGCGCCACGGCGATGATCGACCCCGACCGCGTCGAGATCGTCATTCCCACCGACTTCGAGATGCCGCCCGGCGGCCTGCACATCCGCTGGCCCGACCACGCGCTGGAGCAGGAAGCCCGGCTCATGCACTACAAGTGGTACGCCGCGCTGGCCTACATCCGCGCCAACCGGCTCAACCACAACGTGATCGAGGGCCCCAACGACCGCTTCGGCATCATGGCCAGCGGCAAGGCCTACAACGACACCCGCCAGGCGCTCATCGACCTGGGCCTGGACGACGCGGCCTGCCGCCAGCTCGGCATCCGCCTGCACAAGGTGGGCGTGGTGTGGCCGCTGGAGGCGCAGCTCACGCGCCAGTTCGCCACCGGCCTGCAGGAGATCCTGGTGGTGGAAGAGAAGCGCCAGGTCATCGAATACCAGCTCAAGGAAGAGCTCTACAACTGGCGCCCCGACGTGCGGCCCAACGTGGTCGGCAAGTTCGACGAGGGCGAGGTGCATGCGGCCGAGGGCTACTCGGGCGGCGAATGGTCGATGCCCAACCCGACCTCGCACACGCTGCTGCGCGCCAACGCCGACCTGAACCCGGCGCTCATCGCCAAGGCCATCGCCTCGCGCCTGAAGAAGACCGGCCTCCTGGCCGCGGCCGGCGCCGACATGGCCGCGCGCATCGACGCGCAGCTCGCCATCCTGGAAGCCAAGGAGCGCTCGATGGCGCTGCAGCAGGCCTCCACCGGCGTGGCCGACGCCACGCGCCAGCCGTGGTTCTGCTCGGGCTGCCCGCACAACACCAGCACCGTGGTGCCCGAGGGCTCGCGTGCGATGGGCGGCATCGGCTGCCACTTCATGGCGACCTGGATGGACCGCTCCACCATCGGCTTCACGCAGATGGGCGGCGAGGGCGTGCCGTGGGTGGGCCAGCAGCCCTTCACCACCGACCAGCACATCTTCGCGAACCTGGGCGACGGCACCTACTTCCACAGCGGCCTGCTGGCCATCCGCCAGAGCATCGCGGCGGGCGTGAACATCACCTACAAGATCCTCTACAACGACGCGGTCGCCATGACCGGCGGCCAGCAGGTCGGCGAGCGGCCCGAAGGGCACTCGGTGCTGCAGATCGCCGAGAGCCTGCATGCCGAGGGCGCGAAGAAGGTCGTGATCGTCACCGACGAGCCCGAGAAGTACGAGGGCGTGAACATCCCCGGCGACCACGTGCAGGTGAAGCACCGCGACCTGCTCGACGACGTGCAGCGCGAGTTCCGCGCCATCCCCGGCACCACGGCCATCATCTACGACCAGACCTGCGCCACCGAGAAGCGCCGCCGCCGCAAGCGCGGCACGGCGGTCGATCCGGCCAAGCGCGTGGTCATCAACGAACTGGTCTGCGAAGGCTGCGGCGACTGCAGCGTGCAGAGCAACTGCCTGAGCGTGGAGCCGCTGGAGACCGAGTTCGGCCGCAAGCGCACCATCAACCAGAGCAGCTGCAACAAGGACATGAGCTGCCTCAAGGGCTTCTGCCCGAGCTTCGTGACCGTCGAGGGCGGCCAGCTGAAGAAGAAGGGCAAGAACAAGGCGGCCACGCCGGCCGAGTTCGGCCTGCTGCCCGAACCCTCGATTCCGTCGCTGGCCGGCGGCAGGGTCTGGGGCGTGGTGGTGGCGGGCGTGGGCGGCACCGGCGTCATCACCATCGGCCAGCTGCTGGGCATGGCGGCGCACATCGAAGCCAAGGGCATCGTCACGCAAGATGCCGCCGGCCTCGCGCAGAAGGGCGGCGCCACATGGAGCCACGTGCTCATCGGCGACACGCAGGACGACATCCGCACCACCCGCGTGGGTACGGCGGCGGCCGACCTGATCCTGGCCTGCGACCCGCTGGTCACGGTGAACGCCGAGACCATGGCGCGCATGCGCGAAGGGCGCACGCACGTCGCGCTCAACAGCCACAGTTCTCCGACGGCCGCCTTCGTGCGCAATGCCAACTGGAAGAACCCCGAGGAAGCCTGCGCCGCCGAGATCGCGCGTGCCGTGGGCGTGGACGGCGTAGGCAGCTTCGACGCCGATGCCACCGCGACCGCGCTGATGGGCGACACCATCTACGTCAACCCGATGATCCTGGGCTACGCCTGGCAGAAGGGCTGGATCCCGCTGGCGCACGAGTCGCTGATGCGCGCCATCGAGCTGAACGCCGTGGCCGTCGAGAACAACAAGGCGGCTTTCGAATGGGGCCGCCAGGCAGCCGTGCGGCCGGAGGAGCTGGTCAAGCGCGTGCGCCCGGGGCAGGTCATCGAGTTCAAGAAGCGCGAGTCGGTGGAGAGCATCGTCGAGCGCCGCGCGGAGTTCCTCACCGGCTACCAGAACGCCGCCTATGCCGACGAATACAAGCGCTTCGTGGGCAAGGTGCGCCAGGCCGAGTCGGCCGTGGGCAAGAGCACCGCGCTGACCGAGGCGGTGGCGCGCTATCTGTTCAAGCTGATGGCGTACAAGGACGAGTACGAAGTCGCCCGCCTGCATACCGACCGCACTTTCCTCGATCGCATCGAGGGCATGTTCGAAGGCGACTACAAGCTCAACTACCACCTGGCGCCGCCGATCATCGCGAAGAAGAACTCCAAGGGGCAGCTGCAGAAGCAGAAGTTCGGCCCCTGGATGCTGACGGGCTTCAGGCTGCTGGCCAGGCTCAAGGGCCTGCGCGGCACGGGGCTCGACATCTTCGGCCGCACGGAAGAGCGCAAGACCGAGCGCGCACTGATCGGCGAATACCGCGCCGCCATCGAGGAAGTCATCGGCGCCCTGCGTGCCGACAACCACGCGCTGGCGCTGGAGATCGCGAGCCTGCCGGAGCAGATCCGCGGCTACGGCCACGTGAAGGAACGCAACCTCGCGGCCGCCCGCGCCCGCTGGAGCGAGCTGATGGCCAAGTGGCGCAACCCGCAGGGGCAGCGCGCGGCGGCCTGAGCCAGGATCGCAGGAGGCCGGCTCAGTCGGACTGGTTGTCGGCGAGCCGGCCGTCCAGCCGGGCGCGTGCGGCCACCAGGGCGCCGTGGATCTTCTGTTCGAACACTTCGCGAGGCGGCAGGACGGTGAGGTATTCCGCCACGTGGATGCCTGACTTGTCCAGCTCGAGCAGTTCGATCTGTTCCTGCTTCTTGCCTGTGCAAAGAATGATGCCGAGCGGAGGCGCGTCGCCCGGCTCCTGGTCGTGACGGGCCAGCCAGCGCAGGTAGAGCTCCATCTGCCCCTTGTACTCGGCGCGGAATTCGCCCAGCTTCAACTCGATCGCCACCAGCCGGCGCAGCTTGCGGTTGTAGAAGAGCAGGTCGATGTAGAAATCGTCGTTGTCGAGCTGGATGCGCCGTTGCCGGGCGACGAAGCTGAAGCCCGCCCCGAGCTCGAGCAGAAAGCTTTCCAACTCGCGCAGGATGGCGTCCTCGAGATCCTTCTCCAGGTGGCGGTCCTGCAGGCCCAGGAAGTCGAGCACATAAGGATCTTTCAGCAGCAGTGCCGGCTCGGTGGAGTTCTGGCGCTGAAGCTCGTCGAGTTCCTGGCGGATCAGCACGTCGGGCTGGCGCGAGACCGCGGTGCGTTCGTAGAGCAGCGAGCCGATGCGCTCACGCAGCGTACGAACGCTCCAGCCTTCCAACTGGCACATCTGTGCATAGAAGTCCCGCGCGAGCGGGTCCTTGACCGGCAGCAGGGCCAGAAAGTGCGTCCAGCTCAAATGTCGCACCAGCGGTACGACAATTTGCTCGGACGGGAACACCTCGGCGAACTGCACCATGCGCCGGAGGTTTTTCTCTTCGAAGCCGCGGCCGTAGTCGCTCGCCAATTGTCGTGACAGCGTTGCGACAATTTCTTCTCCGTAGCCGGCGCGCCGGCCTCCCAGCACTTCGGTGCGAATGCGCTGGCCGATGCGCCAGTACATGAGCGTCATCCCCGCGTTCACGGAGGCGACGGCCGCCTGCCGGGCCTGCTCGATCAATTGCCGCAGGTCCGCGAGGAGGGCGCGTGGCTCCTTGTGAAGCGCCGGTGTGGCGCTGGCTGTCGTCAAGCTGTTGCGCTTGCTCATGAAGGCTCCTTGCTTTTCGGGTGGTGCGGCGGGAATTCTCCGGCGGCCGTGGACCCAAGCTTCCTCGCGCAATGGGCGAAGTCCGCAAAAAAGTCAAAAGTCGGGAACGCCCCTTGAGGTTGCTATCAAATGTGTAGCAAATGCGGTGCCCGGAAGCTTGCTGAAAGCCCTCCCCGCCGCGCCGGATAAGCGCTCCGGGCGGCCATCCGCGCCGAATACAATGCCCGGTGCTGTGCGCGGCCAGGCCCCGCCGCGCTTTGACTTGGCGCACCCGCATCCCGCGTGGCCGCGAACCCCAAGGAACCGCGGGCGTGGCCCGCGCTCCCACACGTTTTCTTTCTCTTCCCTCTGCTGGAGACTCTCTTGTTCATTTCCTCTGCTTTCGCCCAGACCGCGCCCGCTGCAGGCGGCGGCGACATGATGTCCTCGCTCGGCAGCATGCTGCCGCTGGTGCTGATGTTCGTGGTGCTGTACTTCGTCATGATCCGGCCCCAGATGAAGCGCCAGAAGGAAGCCCGCGCCATGATCGAGGCGCTGGCCAAGGGCGACGAAGTCGCCACCGCCGGCGGCCTGCTCGGCAAGATCACCTCGCTGAACGACCAGTACCTGGGCCTCGAGATCGCCAACGGCGTCGAGATCAAGATCCAGCGCAGCGCCGTGGTGCAGGTCCTGCCCAAGGGCACCGTCAAATAAAGGCGTGAGCTGACCTTGCGCCTTCGGGCGCGGGGCCCCAATTCACGCCGTGTTCCGTTTCAGAAAAAGCGCTTTCTCATGAACCGTTACCCGGTCTGGAAGTACGCGATCATCGTGGTCGTGCTGCTCGTGGGGCTCATCTACGCCCTCCCCAATTTCTTCGGTGAGGCGCCTGCGGTGCAGGTGTCGGCAGCCAAGTCGACCGTCAAGATCGACGCGTCGACCCAGGCCAAGGTGGAGGGGCTGCTCAAGACGGCGGGCCTCACGCCCGACCTGCTGACCCTCGAACCCACCGCGGTGCGCGCCCGCTTCGCGACCACCGACGACCAGATCAAGGCGCGCGACACGCTCCAGCAGGCGCTGGTGCCCGACGCCGACGACGCTTCATACACGGTGGCGCTCAACCTCGTGTCGCGCTCGCCCTCGTGGCTGACAGCGCTGCACGCCTTTCCGATGTACCTGGGCCTCGACCTGCGCGGCGGCGTCGACTTCCTGCTGCAGGTCGACATGCGCGGCGTGCTCGACAAGAAGGCCGAGTCCTTCGCCGGCGACATCCGCATGGGCCTGCGCGAGAAGAAGGTGCGCGGCAGCGCCGTGAACCGCAACGGCCAGAGCGTGGAGATCACGCTGCGCGACGCCGACAGCGTCGAGATCGCCCGGCGCCTGATCCAGGACCAGATGCCCGACCTCAGCACCGTCGAGACACAGCAGGGCAGCGAATGGCGCATCGTGGCAAGCATCAAGCCCGAGGCCGCCCGCCGCTTCCAGGACGCGGCGCTCAAGCAGAACGTGACCACGCTGCACAACCGGATCAACGAACTCGGCGTGGCCGAACCCGTGATCCAGCAGCAGGGCATCGACCGCATCGTCGTGCAGCTGCCCGGCATGCAGGATCCGGCCCAGGCCAAGCGCATCATCGGCCGCACCGCCACGCTCGAGATGCGCCTGGTGGACGAAAGCGCCGAAGGCCGCGCCGCCGAACTGAGCGGCGGCCCGGTGCCCTTCGGCTCCGAGAAGTTCCTCGACCGCTCGGGTCGCCCCGTGATCGTGAAGAAGCAGGTGCTGGTCACCGGCGAGAACCTCACCGACGCGCAGCCCGGCTTCGACCAGCAGAGCAACCAGCCCAAGGTCGACCTGACCATGGACTCCAAGGGCGGCACCATCATGCGTGACGTCAGCCGCGAGAACTACAAGAAGCGCATGGCCATGCTGATCTTCGAGAAGGGCAAGGGCGAAGTGCTCACGGCTCCCTCGATCAACGGCGAACTGGGCAACCGCTTCCAGGTCTCGGGCTCGATGAGCGTGGCCGAGGCCAACGACCTCGCGCTGCTGCTGCGCGCCGGCTCGCTGGCCGCGCCCATGGAAATCATCCAGGAACGCACCATCGGCCCGACGCAGGGCGCAGAGAACATCAAGAAGGGCTTCGACAGCGTGATGTACGGCTTCGCCGCGATCATGGTGTTCATGTGCATCTACTACGCGCTGTTCGGCCTGTTCTCGTCGATCGCGCTGGCCGTCAACCTGCTGCTGCTGGTGGCCATCCTCTCGATCCTGCAGGCCACGCTCACGCTGCCGGGCATCGCGGCCATGGCGCTGGCCATCGGCGTGGCGATCGACTCCAACGTGCTGATCAATGAGCGCGTGCGCGAGGAACTGCGCAACGGGGCGTCGCCGCAGGCGGCGATCCACGCGGGCTACGAACGCGCCTGGGGCACCATCCTGGACTCCAACGTGACCACGCTGATCGCGGGTATCGCACTGCTGGCCTTCGGCTCGGGCCCGGTGCGCGGCTTCGCGGTGGTGCACTGCATCGGCATCGTCACCTCGATGTTCTCGGCCGTGTTCTTCTCGCGCGGCCTCGTGAACTTCTGGTACGGCCAGAAGAAGAAGCTCAAGTCGGTGTCCATCGGTACGGTGTGGCGCCCCTCGACCGACGGCACGGCCGCGGCCGAAACCAAGTAAGCGGCAGAAGAAGGACGCACAGCCATGGAATTCTTCCGCATCCACAAGACCATTCCGTTCATGCGCCACGCGCTGGTGCTGAACATCGTCTCCGTCGTCACGTTCGCGCTGGCGGTGTTCTTCCTGTTCCACCGCGGGCTGCACCTGTCGGTGGAGTTCACCGGCGGCACGGTGATGGAAGTCGCCTACAACCAGTCGGCCGACGTCGGCAAGGTACGCGACATCGTCGGCAAGCTGGGCTACACCGAAGTGCAGGTGCAGAGCTTCGGCAAGTCGGTGCAGATCCGCCTGCCGGTGAAGAAGGGCGTGACCTCCGCCCAGCAGAGCGCCGAGGTGATGGACTCGCTGAAGGCGGCCGACCCGTCGGTGGAGCTGCGCAGCAACGAATTCGTCGGCCCGCAGGTCGGCGACGAACTCACCACCAACGGCCTGAAGGCGCTGGGCATGGTGGTCGTCGGCATCATGATCTACCTGGCGTTCCGCTTCGAGTGGAAGTTCGCGCTGGCTACCGTGCTGGCCAACCTGCACGACGTGGTGATCATCCTGGGCTTCTTCGCCTTCTTCCAGTGGGAGTTCTCGCTGGCGGTGCTGGCGGCGGTGCTGGCGGTGCTGGGCTACTCGGTGAACGAGTCGGTCGTGATCTTCGACCGCATCCGCGAGAACTTCCGCCGCTACCGCAAGATGTCGACCACCGAGATCATCGACAACGCGATCACCTCGACCATCAGCCGGACCATCATCACCCACGGCTCCACCCAGCTGGTGGTGCTGTCGATGTTCTTCTTCGGCGGCCCGACGCTGCACTACTTCGCCCTGGCGCTGACCATCGGCATCTGCTTCGGCATCTACTCGTCGGCCTTCGTGGCGGCGGCCATCGCCATGTGGCTCGGCGTGAAGCGCGAGGACCTGGTCAAGGGCGGCCCGACCAAGCGCGACGGCGGCTCCGAGGACGACCCGAACGCCGGCGCCGTCGTCTGACGGATACTCCAGGGTTCGACAACCCAGGGCGACCGCGGCGGCAACCGCCGCGGTTCGCATGCAACGCCGGGCAATCTCCACACTTGTGCGGCGGCCCGTCCCGATGCAAGCTCCGGTTGTCGCCAACGAATCGACTACCCTGGCCCTTCCGACCTTTCAATGAGCATTGCGCGGTCCGCTTCTTCCCTGCAGCTCGCACGCGAGACGCGTGAGCGTTTCGTCTCGGCCACGGAAGGCGCCATCGCCCCCCTGGCGCGCGCGATCCGGGACCGGCTGACCACGCTATCCACCGAGGCCGGCACCGCCCGCTCCATGCAGGACAACCGCGACGACTTCGTCGCCTTCCAGGGGCAGGCCACCCAGTGGGTGACCCTCAGCCAGGCCGGCTGGCGCAAGGCGCTGGCCGCCAGCTCCGGCGGCACGGGCACCCTGCCCTCGGCGCTGCGCCTGGAGCTGATCGGCGACGAGGTGGTGGAAAGCAACATCCTCTCCTCGCGCCTCGCGCAGCTCATCCACGACAAGGCCAGCTTCGAGCTCAGCGACCTGCGCCTGCGCATCCAGCATCTCGAAGGCACCACCGAGCTCGACTCCAAGGACGTGCTCAAGCCCGAGACGCTGGCCAAGCTGCTGGTCGAGCAATGGCTCGCGGCCGGCCTGAGCCGGGGCCTCTGGACTCGCGTGCAGGACACGGTGCAGCAGGGCCTGGTCGACGTGATCGTCAAGGCCTACCAGAGCGCCAACGCCTACCTGATCGCCGCCGGCGTGATGCCCGAGATTGACCTCAAGAGCTTCGTGCGGCGCACGGGCAACGCCGGGGCCGCGGGCGGAGGTGGCGGCGGCGGATCGGGCGCGGTGCCCATGGACGGCGGCATGTCCGCGGCTCACGCTCCCCAGGCGGTGCAGCGGCCCGGTTTCGGATTCGAAGGCCAGCCGCAACAGCTCTCGGTGCCGGGTGTCGTTGCGACCACGACCACCGGCGGCTCGCCGCTGATGATCGCGCGCCAGCGTGCGCAGACCGCGCTGCTGAGCCTCAAGCGCTTCGTGACCGCCCGCATCGGCGGCGACCCGGGCGCAGCCGGCGGCGCATTCCAGGCCGGCGCGGGGGAAGGCCGCACCACCAGCCCCGGCAGCCAGTCGGGCGGGCAGGGCGGCGGTGGCGGCATCAGCCCCGCGCCGCGCGCCTTCTCCAGGACCTTCGCCGGCGCCATCGCCGAGGCCGAGGCCGCCTACCGCATGGCCGCCACCCAGTACATGGAAGGCGCCGGCGAGCAGGCCACCGTCATGCAGCAGACGGCCGTCGACCTGCGCCGCCGCACGGCCGAGCTCAAGAAGCGCGCGCCCACCACCGCCGACAAGGCCACCGTCGAGATCGTCGCGCTGATGTTCCAGGCCATCCTCGCCGAGGAGCGCATTCCGTTCTCGGCCCGCGTTTGGTTCGCGCGCCTGCAGATGCCGGTGCTGCGCGTGGCCATCGCCGAGCCCGAGTTCTTCGGCACCCTGCAGCACCCCGCTCGCATGCTGATCGACCGCATGGGTTCGTGCGTGATGGGCTTCGACGCCGCGGCCATCACCGGCAGTGCGCTCGAAGGCGAGATCCGCCGCGTGGTGCAGGTCATCGAGCAGTACCCCGAGACCGGCCAGCGCGTGTTCAAGCTGGTGTTCGACGAATTCGTCGCCTTCCTCAACCGCTACCTGACGCAGAGCGACACCACGCAGCGCGTGATGAGCGTGGCGCAGCAGGTCGAGCAGAAGGAGACGATGGCGATCCAGTACACCATCGAGCTGCGCAAGATGTTGAACGACATGCCGGTGCGCGACGAGATCCGGGAGTTTCTCTTCAAGATCTGGGCCGAGGTGCTGGCCATCGCCGCGCTGCGCTACGGCGCGCAGGGCGAGCAGACCGTGATGCTCAAGCGAGTGGCCTCCGAGCTGGTGTGGGCCGCGAGCGCCAAGCCCAACCGCACCGACCGCGCCCGCGTGATCCAGGACCTGCCGCAGCTGCTGCAGCGCCTGCGCCAGGGCATGGCGCTGCTGGGCATCGTCGACGAGCCGCAGGAAGCGCACATCAAGACCATCGGCGCCACGCTGTCGGATGCTTTCATGTCGAAGACCGAGGCGATCCCGCAGGCCAAGATCGAGGCCATGGCCGAGCGGCTGGCGCACCTGGAAGACTTCGTGAGCGACGTGGGCGGCACCGCCGACCTGCCGCTGGACGCGCACAGCATCGAACTGCTGCTGGGCGTGGATGCCGCGTCCATCGAGGTCATTCCCGACACCGCAGGCGCCAAGGTGCCCGAGGACATGATTGCCTGGGCGCACGAGCTGCAGGTGGGCAACTGGTTCATGCTCGACCACAACGACCGCGTGAGCCAGGTGCAGTTCGTCTGGCGCAGCGACCGCAAGCAGTTGCACCTGTTCGCTTCGGGCGACGGTCGCAGCTTCCTGATCCAGGCCGGGCGTCTTGCGGCCTATCTGCAGGCCGGCCTGCTGGTGCCGGCGGAAGAAGAAACGCTCACGGTGCGCGCCACGCGCGAAGCTCTGGCGAAGCTCGATGCAAATCCGGAGCGCCTTCTGAACTAACTGCTGCGCGGCTGTTTTCGCGGAACACCGAGGAACCGGCTCTGCCGGGCCTCAGGTGTTGCCCCCGGTAGCGGGGTGGCGTAGCGGACACGAAGTGCCGCGCAGCCTGGGGGCGAGCCTAATGCGCGGTGCGGCCTTCGCGGCTTTCGCACAGCTCGTCGAGCATCAGCGCATCGGGCTCGATGCCGGTGCTCCAGTGCACCATCAGCACGATGATCTTCAGCTCGTCGAGCGCGACCGGATCGCCCGGCGCGGCCATCGCGCGCTCGACGACGATCTCGCGCAGCCCGCAGGGCAGCACGTCCGACGATTCGAGAAAGCGGATGAAGCCGAGGCACTCGGCGCCGAGGTGGTCCTGCTCGGCCTGGGAGTAGATGCGCATCGCGTTGCCCGATTGCGGCAGCGCCGCTTCGGGCCTGCCCCCGATCACGACGGTGGCGATGGCCTCGTCGTCGGGGCTGCGTTCGATCTGCAGGCCTTGCGTCGCAAGGCTGAGGCCGTCGAGCCAGTGAAGGGCTTCGCGGATCTCTTCTGCCTCGAAGCCATGGGCGCTGAGCTTGCGGCCCAGTTGCTCGGGTTCGGGGCAGGCGTCGCCGCGCCAGTAGTTTTCGTAGACAAAAACAAGCACTTCGAACATGGGCCCAATATAGCCGACGTTCATGCAATGCCAACTAGGTGGAAGCCACGCGCTGGAAGAGACCGCCGGGCAACCGGGACACATGCCCGTCCAGTTCGAGCTCGAGCATCTTCGCCTGCAGTTCGGCGGCGCCCCAGCCGGTGCGTGCGCTGAGCGCGTCGAGGCTCGCCGGTTCGAAACCGAGGACCTCCAGCAGCGGGTCTTCCGGCGATGAAGAAGATGCAGCGGCCACGCCCGTCGCGTTGCCGTAGAGGGGCGAAGCCGAGGCAGTGCGAGGTGCGTGGAGCGGCGGCAGCTCTTCGAGGATGTCGTTCACCGATTCCACGAGCTTCGCGCCCTGGCGGATCAGCGCATGGCAGCCGCGCGATTGCGGAGAGTGGATCGAGCCGGGGATCGCGAACACTTCCTTGCCCTGCTCCGAGGTGAGCCGCGCGGTGATCAGCGAGCCCGACTGCAGCGCGGCCTCGACCACCAGCGTGCCGCGCGCCAGCCCGGCGATCAGGCGGTTGCGCTTCGGAAAATTCTGTGTGAGCGGCGGCGTGCCCAGCGGCAACTCGCTCACGATCAGTCCCTGCAGCGTGATGCGGTGCGCAAGGTCGCGATGCCGCGCGGGGTAGACGCGATCGAGCCCGGTGCCCACCACGGCCACTGTCGCGAGCACGGGCGCGTCGCCTGCCGCATCGAGCGCACCCTGGTGCGCCGCGCCGTCCACGCCCAGCGCCAGCCCCGACACCACGGGAAGCCCCGTTTCGCCGAGCGCGCGCCCGAAGCTGCGCGCATTGGTCGCGCCCTGCGGCGTCGGGTTGCGGCTGCCCACGACGGCGATGCTGTGGCCGAGCTGCGTGAGATCGAAGCCGGTGGCGCCGAGCACGTAGAGCATCAGCGGCGGGTCGGCCATTTCGAGCAGGGAGGCCGGGTAGCCGGCGTCGCCGAGCGTGACGACGCGGCGCGAGACCTTGTCGTCGCCCGCCTGCAGCCATTGCCAGGTGAGATCGATCTGCGCCTGCAGGCCGTTGGGCGGCTGCGCGAGCGCCTCGGCCTGTGCGTGCGAGACGACCTCGCGCAAGGCGGCGTCTGGCTGGCTGAAGATTCGCTCGGGCAGCCCGAAGGCCGCGAGCAGGCGGCGCGCGGCACCATCGCCGATGCCGGGCGTCAGCGAAAGGCGCAGCCAGCCTGCGAGTTCTGCGCGTTCCAATCGAGTGTGAGAGAAGAAAGGCCGGAGTCGCGGGTCAGGGATTGACGAGGAAGTCGCCGGCGCGCGGAGTGTCGTTGATTTCGAGCACCAGCGCGTAGGAGACCTTCTCGAAGGTGCGGAAGACCATCAGCAGGCCGATTCGCTCGTTGGGCAGCTTGATGGTTTCCTTGCGCGCGCCGGTGCGGTCGAGGATGGTCTCGCCGTTCTTCAGGATGGCGAGCACGTGGCCGTTGTCGACGCCGTCGCGCGTGCCCTTGTTGATGGCCACCACCTGGTTCTGCGCCGCGAACTGCACCGCGTTGCCGTAGACCGAGATGATGCGTCCCTCGACCTGCGTGGAGGGCGCGCGTGGCACGTAGCTCAGCAACTGGCGCGGCGGCTCGGGCAGCAGGCGGTCGCCGGCGCGCATTTCCTCGCGCGAGGCGATGATGTCGATGCTGGCGGGCACGACGGTGATGACGTCCTTGTCCTCGACCGTCTCGACGGTGGTCGATTCGCCGCGCTGCAGGCGAGCCTTGCCCAGGTACTGCGCCTCGTAGCCGAGGATCTCGCCCGTGCCCGGGTCCTTCAGCGGCGTGGCATTGCGGAAGATGCGGAAGTTCTGCACGGGGCCCGGCACCTCGACCAGCGGCGCCTCGGCGGTGCCGCGGGCATAGGCCCGGTCGCCGCGCGACAGCAGCACGCGGCTGTCGTTGCCGGCCACGATGCGCGGTGCGGCATCGAGCGTGCCGGCGTCCACCACGATGGGCTCGCTCAGGAAGGGCTCGATGATGCTCGGGTTGAGCGTGGGCAGTGCCATGCCGGCCAGCGAGTCGAAACGGGTGCGGGGTGACAGCTTGATGGTTCCGCCGTCGCCGCTGACGCCGCCGCGGCGGGTGGTCAGGCGGGCGCGGCCGCCGCTCTTGTCCAGGTAGAGCACCTGGCCGGGGTAGATCCGGTGCGGATTGGCGATTTCATTGATGTTCATGCCCCACAGTTCCGGCCAGCGCCAGGGGCGCAGCAGGTAGAGGCGGGAGATGGCCCAGAGCGTGTCGCCCGACTTCACGGTGTACTCGTCGGGCGCCTTGGGCGACAGTTCGCTCAGCGGCACGCCGGCCTGGGCGGTCTGCTGGGCGGTGGCGCGCTGCTGCGGCGTGATGGGGTAGTTCTGAGCCCAGGCCGTCGTGGCGCCGCAACTGCCGATTACCGCCAGGGCTGTCAGCGTGGCAAGGAAAGAGGGGCGCTGGCGGTCGGTGAGTCTGAGCTTTTTCATGTCTGAAGGGTGAGCGCGCGACGTATCGCTGCGCATACGAATCTCACAATTTGCTACGAATTCTGCGCTGAAGCCCTTGGGAGGGCAACGTTTTCGGGCTCCGGAGCCGCGTGTCGTCGCGGAATTGGCGAAAATAGCCACAACTTTCCCCCGATTTCATGGCCAAACGAAACATTCTGAGTTACCCGGACAAGCGCCTGCACACCGTGGCCAAGCCGGTGCAGGGCGTCGACGCGCGCATCAAGACCCTGGTCGCCGACATGCTGGAAACCATGTACGACGCCAACGGCATCGGCCTTGCCGCGACCCAGATCGACGTGCACGAGCGCCTCGTCGTCATCGACGTGTCCGAAGAGCGTAACCAGCCCATCGTGCTGATCAACCCCGAGATCACCTGGGCCAGCGAAGAGAAGGTCGTGAACGAAGAGGGCTGCCTCTCGGTGCCCGGCATCTACGACGGCGTGCTGCGCTCCACCTCGGTGAAGGTGCAGGCGCTCGACGAGAACGGCGAGATGCGCACCATCGAAGCCGAAGGCCTGCTGGCCGTGTGCATCCAGCATGAACTCGATCACCTGCTGGGCAAGGTGTTCGTCGAATACCTCTCCCCCCTGAAGCGCAACCGCATCAAGAGCAAGCTGCTGAAGCAGCAGCGCGAAGAAATGCGGGAGCGGGCTTGAACCCCATGAACGCAGGCCGGCGCTCAGGCTCCCTCGCGGCGCTGGCGTTCGTCGCGGTCGCCGGTCTCGGGCTTCTTGCAGGCTGCGCCAGCGAACCCACCCGCATCCAGCCCGGCACCACCGCCGCCGACACCCTGCAGCGACTGGGCACGCCCACCGGCCGCTATCCGCTCACGGGCGGCGGCGAGCGGCTGCAGTACTCGCGCATGCCGGCCGGTTTCGAGGTGGTCGACATCGACATGGACGCCTCGGGCAAGGTCGTCTCGGTGACGCAGGTGCTCAGCGAGGCGCGCTTCGGCCAGGACATCAAGGTCAACCAGTGGCGCCAGAACGACGTGATGGCCTTCTACGGCCGGCCCTATGAGATCACCCGCGTCAGTTCCTTCGACGGCGCCGTCTGGACCTGGCGCTACAAGGCCGTGAACGAGCGCCGCATGCTGTACATCTACATCGATCCGACCGGCGTGGTCCGGCGCTATCACACGGGGGACGATCTCGATTTCGATCGGATCCGGGATTGAGCCGCCTCAGAGTCGTCTTCGCGGGCACGCCCGAGTTCGCGCGCGTCGCGCTGGAGGCCATCGCCGCCGCCGGCCATGAGGTCGTGCTGGTGATGAGCCAGCCCGACCGCCCCGCCGGCCGCGGCATGAAGCTGCAGGCCTCTCCCGTCAAGCAGTGCGCCGTCGCCAACGGCTGGCCCGTGGCCCAGCCGCGCAGCCTGCGC
This sequence comes from Variovorax sp. 278MFTsu5.1, assembly GCF_048305045.1. NCBI lineage: Bacteria > Pseudomonadati > Pseudomonadota > Betaproteobacteria > Burkholderiales > Comamonadaceae > Variovorax > Variovorax sp. 278MFTsu5.1. The sequence goes on along the minus strand of NZ_CP157622.1, from coordinate 6,598,885 downwards.
CTGGACGGCAAGTACCCCGACGAGGCCTCGGCCGCGCGCGACACCCTGCTGGCCGTGAAGCCCGACGTGATGGTGGTCGCCGCCTACGGCCTCATCCTTCCGCAATGGGTGCTCGACCTGCCGGCGCACGGCTGCCTGAACATCCACGCGAGCCTGCTGCCGCGCTGGCGCGGTGCCGCGCCGATCCACCGCGCCATCGAGGCGGGCGACGCGCAGACCGGCATCACCATCATGCAGATGGATGCCGGCCTCGACACCGGCGACATGCTGCTGCGCGAGGCCGTCGACATCGGCGCGGGCGACAACACCGCCCGCCTGCACGACCGCCTCGCCGCACTCGGCGGGAAGATGATCGTCGAGGCGCTCGCGCGCATCGGCACGCTCACCCGCACGCCGCAGCCGGCCGAAGGCGTCACCTACGCCAGCAAGGTCGAAAAGCACGAGGCGCTGGTCGACTGGACCCAGCCCGCCGACGCCATCGTGCGCCGCGTGCTGGCCTTCGACCCGTTCCCGGGCGCCAACAGTCCGCTGGACGGCGAAACCGTCAAGCTCTGGGCCGCCCGTGCCGAGAAGTCTTCCGCCGCCTCTCCAGCCGCGCCGGGCACCATCCTGGCCGTGGACGACATCGGCGTGACGGTGGCCGCGGCCGCCGGCTCGGTTGTCGTCCTCACCGAACTGCAGCGCCCGGGCGGCAAGCGCCTGCCCGTGGCTGCCTTCCTGCACGGCTTCGACCTGAAGCCCGGGCAGGCGTTCGGCTGATGTTCTTCTCGCAAAGCATCCGCGGCCGCCCCGAATTTCGCGTCGGCGTGCGCGACATGACTCCCGTGGCGCTGGGCATCGGCGCCTGGGGGCTGATGACCGGCGTGGCTATGGTCAAGTCGAACATGAGCCTGATCGAGGCCGTGGCGATGACGCTGCTGGTCTACGCGGGCAGTTCGCAGCTGGCGGCCATTCCGCTGCTCTTCGCCGGGGCGCCGGCCTGGGTGATCCTGGCCACCGGCTTCTGCGTCAACCTGCGCTTCGTGGTGTTCAGCCTGCACCTGCGGCCCTACCTCATGCACATGCCGCGCTGGCGCCGCATGGTGCACGGCTACCTCACGGCCGACATGAGCTACGCGCTCTTCACGAAGAAGTATCCGAAGCCGCCGCTGACCATCGCCGAGCAGGAGTCGCAGGAGGCCTACCTCACCGGCAACTACTTCGTCACTTGGACCGCCTGGATGGGCATGAGCCTGCTGGGCATCGCGCTGGCCAACTTCATTCCCCAGAGCTGGGGGCTGAGCTTCGCGGGCGTGCTGAGCCTGGTGGCCATCGTCTGCTCGATGGCGACGACGCGCCTGCGCGTGCTGGCCGCGCTGATCGCGGGCGCCACGGCGGTCGCGGCTTACGCGCTGCCGCTGAAGCTCAACATCGTGGTCGCCATCGGCGTGGCCGTGCTGCTGTGCTTCTGGCTCGAGAAGCAGCTCGGGCTCGACCCGAACGCGGAGGACGACAAGTGAACAGCGCCGGCGCAACCACCGACTGGTGGACCATGGGCGTGATCGTGGGCCTGGCCCTGGTCACTGTGCTCACGCGCTGTTTCTTCTTCATCCTCGACCGGCCCTGGGGCCTGCCCGAGTGGGCGCACCGCGCGCTGCATTACGCGCCGGCCGCCGCGCTCGCGGGCGTGATCGCGCCCGAGATCGTCATGACGCAGGGCCACCTCATCACCACGCTGCACGACGCGCGCCTGTACGCGGCGGTGGTCGGCGCCGCGTACTTCTACTGGCGGCGCGGCGTGCTGGGCACGATGCTCGCGGGCATGGCGGTGTACCTGCCGCTGCACCTCGGGCTGGGCTGGTAGGCGATCAATCGAGTTTGACGCCGGCCGTCTTGATGATGTTGCCCCAGCGTTCGCTCTCGGCGCGCGAGAGCTTGTAGAAGTCCTGCGGCGTCCCGGGCAGCGCCTCGAAGCCGAAGTCCGCGAACAGCTTCACCACCTTCGGCGCCTTCATCGCCTTATGCAGTTCGGCGTTGAGCCGCGCCACCGCTTCCGGCGGCATGCCGGCCGGGCCGATCAGGCCGTGGAAAGCGTAGGCGTTGACGTCGGGGAAGCCGGCCTCGACGAAGGTCGGTACCTCGGGCAGGGCGCCCGCGCGCTGCGGCAGCGCGATGGCCAGCACGCGCACCTTGCCCGACTTGATGATCGGCAGGCCCGAGGCCAGGTCCAGCATCATCGTCGGCACCTGGCCGCCCATCACGTCGGTCATGGCCGGCGCGGCGCCCTTGTACGGCACGTGCGTGATCGTCAGGCCGGCCTTCTGCTTGAAGAGCTCCATCGCCATGTGGTGCGGCGAGCCGTTGCCGGGCGAGGCGTAGCTCACCTTGTCGGGGTTGGCCTTCACGTAGCGCACGAACTCCGCCACGTTCTTCGCGGGAAAGTCGGGGTGCACCACCAGCGCTACCGGAAAGCGACCGATGGTGCCGATGTAGGTGAAGTCGCTCGCGGGCTTGTAGGGCAGCTTGGCGAACATGTGCTCGTTGAAGAGCAGTGCGGCATTCTCCGCCTGCATGATGGTGTAGCCGTCGGGCTTGGCCTGCATCATCACGCCCACGCCGATGTTGGTGGAGGCGCCCGGCCGGTTGTCGATGATGAGCGGCTGCCCCAGCGACGGCTGCATCGCCTCGGCCAGCGTGCGCGCGAGGTTGTCGGTGCCGCCGCCGGCCACGTAGGGCACGATCCACTTGATCGGCTGGGTGGGGTAGGCCGCCGGCTGCGCCGATGCCGGGCTGGTGGCGATCAGCGCGAAGGCCGAGGCCAGCAGGGGAAGAAAAAATCGCTTCATCGTCTCTTGTCTCCGTTGCTTGTTTAGAAATAGCTTCAGCTCACTCGCCGCGCAGGACCTGCCACAGCTCGCGGTCGCGCTCGGCGGTCCACACCACCGGGTGCTCGATGCCGCGCAACTCGTCGTAGGCGCGCGAGACATCGAAGGGCAGCACGTGCTGGAACACCGGCCAGTCGCCGAAGCGCGGCGTCATCGCCGCCTCGGCGCGGGCGAAGCAGCCCTTGAGCGTCTCGCCTGCCGCGATGCCGGCCTTCACGCTCTCCAGCAGCGTCGAGAGGAATGCCTTGGTGAGCCCGATGGCCTCGGCGCAGGCGGCTTCGTCCTGCAGCACCGCGCCGCGGCCGGGCACCAGCACGCGCGGCTTCAGCGCGGCCACCGCGTCGAGCGTGCCGGCCCAGTCGCCGATGTAGGCGTCGCCCGCGTACACACCGCAGCGGTTCTCGACCACGTCGCCCGAGAAGAGCACGCCGCAGTCGGGCAGCCAGGCGACCGCGTCGCCGCCCGAGTGGCCCCGGCCCAGCGACATCAGCCGCAACTCGCGGCCGCCGCCCAGCGGCAGCGAAGTCTCGCGATCGAAGACTGTCGTGGGAACGGTCAGGCCCGGTATTTCCTCGACGCCCGCGAACAGGCGCGGAAAGCGGCCGACCTCCGAGTCGAAGTCGGCCTGGCCGCGCGTGCGTATCCAGTAGAGCGTGCCGCTGCTGGCGACGATCTCGCGCACCTCGTCGAAGGCGCTCGCGCCCATCACGCGCACCGCGTGGTAGTGCGTGAGCACGATGGTGCGGATGGGCTTGTCGGTCACGGTGCGGATGGCGGCGAGGAAGTCGCGCGCCATGCGCGGCGTGGGGCGTGTGTCGATCAGCACGACGTGGTCTTCGCCGACGACGAAGCCGCAGTTGGGATCGAAGTCGCTGATGTAGCCGTAGGCGCCGGGGCCGAGCTGCTGCAGCCGGGGCTTCTGCTCGCGCGTGTCGGAGGCGGATGCGAAGGAAACGGTCGTGGTCATGGGGTGTCGTCGTCGTCCGTTGTCGTCGTGGGTTCTTCTTCGGCTGCCGCGCGGATGCAGGCGAGCAGCACGTCCTGGTCGGCGCACTGGTTGGCCAGCAGCAGCACGAGGCGCGCGTTGAGGTCGGCGCTCTGCGTCTCGGTGCGGCCTTCGTGGGCGGCGAGCAGCGTGGCGTAGAAGCCGTCGGGGTCGGGAATGCGGGGCTCGCTGTTCATCATGGTTGGCGGTCGTGGGGCAGCGCGGTGCGCAAGGCGGCGGCGATGGCTTCGGGCGTCGCGTTCACCAGCACGGCGGCGCGGTAGGCGTCGGGACGCACGAGCACGAAGCTGCCCGCGTCGCCGGCGCCGAGATGGGCCGCGAGCTTGTCGTCGGCCTGCAGCGTGGGCAGGCCGCTGTCGCCGCCCACGGCCAGCAGGCGCAGCGGCAAGGAGGCCGTGGCGTCGAGCGCCGCCATCGCCTGCCCGCGCGTCGGCGCGAACCACAGGCCGATGCAATGCGTGCCTTCGGCCAGCAGCTGCATCAGCGTGGTCTCGCGGCCGTCGGACCAGCGCAGCGGCAGGTTCTGCACCGTGCGCGCGCCTTCGGGCAGCAGCGGCGCGGGTGGATAGTCGTTGGCGACCGACATGCGGCCGGTGTTGACCAGCGCCCGCGCGAACGGGTGGCGCGCCGCCAGCGCCACCACCGCGCGTCGCAGCGTGTGCTCGGCCGGCGAGCGCGGCGCGAGAAAGCGCGCCGAGCGGCTGGTCACCTGCAGGTTCTGCTTCGCGGCGGGCTGGCGTTCGGCGTCGTAGCTGTCGAGCAGCGCATCGCCGGCCTTGCCCTGCGCGACCAGCGCGAGCTTCCAGCCGAGGTTGGCCGCGTCCTGGATGCCGCTGTTGCCGCCGCGCGCGCCGAAGGGGCTCACCACGTGCGCCGCGTCGCCGATGAAGAACACGCGGCCGTGGTGGAAGCTGTCGAGCAGGTGGTCGCGGTAGCCGTAGGGGCCGATCCAGACGAACTCGAACTCCACGTCCGGCCCGAGCTGCTCGCGCAGCCGCGCGCCGGCCACTTCGGGCTTGCTGATGTAGGCGGTGTCGCAGTCCTCGGGCATCTGGTAGTCGATGCGCCACACGCCGTCGGCCATCAGGTGCTGCCACACGCCGCGGCCCTCATTGAATGGCGCGTCCACCCAGGTCCAGCGCTCGGTGGGCAGCGGCTTCCTGAAGCGCACGTCGCTGATGCACCAGCGGTCGGTGCTGCGCGAGGAGTGCGCGTCGATGCCCATCTGCGTGCGGATCGCGCTGTTGGCGCCGGTGGCGTCGATCAGCCGGTCGGCCTCGATGGTGTAGCTGCCGGCGGGCGTCTCGACTTCCAGGCGCACGCCGTCGGCGAGCTGCTCCACGCGCGTGACGCGGTTCTTCCAGCGCAGGTCGGTCAGCCCCAGCTCGACGATGCGCTCGACCAGGAACCACTCGACGTAGAACTGCTGCAGGTTGATGAAGGGCGGCTGCCGCGAGACGCTGTTGGCCTGCAGGTTGAAGTTGTAGACCTCCTGCTCGCCCGAGAAGGTGCGCCCGAACGACCAGGTGATGCCCTTGTCCGCGATGCGCTCGTAGATGCCCAGGCGCTCGAAGATCTCCAGGCTCTTCTGCGCGTAGCAGATGCCGCGCGACGACGCGCCGCGAACGCCGACGGTGTCGTCCTCGTCCAGCAGCACGGCGCGCACGCCGCGCTGCGCGAGGTCGCAGGCCAGCGTGAGGCCCGAGGGGCCGGCGCCGACGATCACGATGGGGTGGCGCGTGATGGCCTTGCTGCCCAGCTCGGGCGGTGGCGTGAAGGGCCAGACCGGCAGCTCGTAGGCCGGGGCGAAAGCGAAGTTTTCCATGGTGGCTCTGCGGCTACAGCGCGTGCGCGAACTCGGCGATGGCGTCCGCCGCCTTCGGGATCAGCTCCGGCTGCCCCGCCAGATAGTGGTTGCCGCCGACGATATCGACGTTGCGGATGCGCGAGCCGCCCGCCGCCATCCACGCGTCGCGTGTGCTCGGGAAGGTCGACTGGTCGCCCGTGTAGGTCAGCAGCAGCTTCGGCACCGTGGTGCGCGCGAGGTTGGTCGGACCGTCGGCCTGCGAGCGCGACGACCACTGCGAGAGAAAGGCCGTGAGCGAGGTGGTGCGCCCCATCGCGTTGGCCGAGTAGTTCACCTGCCGCGCGTCGCCCCACACGCTGCCGGGCAGGCGGTCGTTGGGGTCGAGCGAGAGGTCCACGCAGCGCGGATCGGCATGCGTGCGGTAGACGATGAAGGTCTGGTCGCGCGGCGCGCCGGGTGTGCCGCGCAGCAGCGCGAGTCGGTCGAGGCACCACTGCTCGATGCGATCCAGCCGCGCCTTCTGGGCGGCGCTGAAGCGCGCGAGAAAGTCGCGGTCGTAGGGCACGCGGTGGCGCGCGTCGTACATGTCGAGCTCGGGGTTGACCGAGAGCGGGTCGTGCTCGTCGGTGACCGAGGGGTCGATCCAGTCGCGCATCAGCCGCGTGCGGCCCAGGTGCGCGGCGCACAGCGCGATGCCGTCCACGGGCGGCAGGTCGTCGGGGTGCAGGTGCGTGGGGTCGCCGTCGGGCAGGTGCGTGGCGGTGAGCTTCTCGGCCTGCGCCTGGTAGAAGGCCGAAAGCGCCGCGCCGCCGGAGTTGCCGACGAGAAACACCTTTTCGTAGCCGGCGGCGCGCAGGTACTGCACGCCCGCGCCCAGGTCTTGAATCGCGCGCTCCATCAGCAGCACCGTGTCGTTGCCCACGAAGCGCGAGTTCAGGCCCATGCAGCAGATGCCGCGCTCGGCCAGCGGGCCGATCAGGTAGTGGCCCATGAAGTTGCTCGTGGGGTGCATCACGATGGCGGCGATCTTCTTCGGGCCCTGCGGCGCGCGGAAGGCGCCATAGATGCGCGGGCGCAGCAGCTGCAGGCCCGACTGGCTCTCCATGGCTGCGCCGGGCTTCACGTCGATGACGGCGAGTTGGAGCTCAGGCATTCGACGGACCCTTCGTGGCGGCGGCGCGCAGGCCGGCCTTGCGCGCGGTCCATGCGTCGAGCTCGGCGCGCGCGCGCAGAGCGTGTGCGTCCATCTCGGCCTGCGGCACGGTGGGCGTGGTGAGTTCCACGCGGATGCCGTTGGGGTCGAAGAAGTAGATCGATTCGATGATGTGGTGGTCGGTCACGCCCAGCACCTCGACGCCCGCGCCTTCGAGCCGCGCCTTGGCGGCCAGCAGGTCGGCCACCGAGTCGACGCGCAGCGCGATGTGGTTCACCCACGAGGGCGTGTTGGGCGAGGGCAGCGCGGCGATGTCGTCGCCCAGGTCGAAGAAGGCGATGTACGAGCCGTCGCGCATCTGGAAGAAGATGTGCACGTAGGGGCAGTACTCGCCGGTGCTCGGCACGTGGTCGCTCTTGATGACGTGGGCCAGCGGCAGGCCCAGCAGGTCTTCGTAGAAACGGCGGGTTTCCTCGCTGTCGCGGCAGCGCCAGGCGAAGTGGTGCAGACCGCGCACGGGCGGCGGTGGGGTAGGCATGGCTCGTGTGTCTCCGGTGAGCCGGTATTGGGCGATGCCGCGTCTTATGATGCAATCGAAATTAATTCATCGATTGATGAAGGATTCATATATATGAACCTCACCCTGCGCCAGCTGCGCGCCTTCGCCGCCGTGGCCGAGACCGGCAGCTTCACCGCCGCGGCGCAGCAGCTGCATCTCACGCAGTCGGCTCTCAGCGTGCTGGTGCGCGAGCTGGAGCGCGAGATGGGCGTGCAGCTGCTCGACCGCAACACGCGACGCGTTCAGCTGTCGGAGGCGGGGCGCGAGTTCCTGCCCTCGGTGCACCGGCTGCTGGGCGACCTGGCCGGCGCGGTGGCCGGCGTCACGGATTTGCGTGACAAGAAGAAAGGCTTGCTACGGCTTGCCGCGCCGCAGCTCATGGCCTGCACCTTGATGCCGCGCGTGATCGCCCTCTACCGCGAGCAGTACCCCGACGTGGACGTGCGCCTGGCCGACACCCTGCCCGAGCACCTGCTCGCGGGCGTGACGGCCGGCGACGTGGAACTGGCCGTGGGGCAGGACGTGGCGGTCGACGACGCCGTCGAGCGCCGCACGCTGCTGCGCGACCGGCACTGGCTGATCTGCCCGCCCGGCCATGCATTCGCCGGCCGCCGCAAGGTGCGCTGGCACGAGCTCGGCCCCTACACCTTCATCGCGCCCACGCGCGACTTCCGCCAGCGCGTGCTGCCCGAGCTGGCCCCCGCCGAGCGCGAGTACATGCTGCGCCCCGGCACGCAGGAGGTGTCGTACATGACCACCGCGCTGGGCATGGTCGCCTCGGGGCTGGGGCTGACCGTGTGCCCCACCTACTCGGCGCCGCTGGTGCGCGCCCACGGGCTGCAGATGGTGCGGCTGGAGTCGCCCGACTTCCATCGCGAGGTGTGCGTCTACAGCGCGGCGCGGCGGTCGCTGTCGCCTGCGGCCGCGAGCTTCGTGGAGGTTCTGGAAAGTTTCGCGCGCGAACAGCAGCAGAAAGACTGAGGAAAAGCATCAGCGCGCGGCAAGAGGCGCGTAGAGCCGGCGATGGGGCCAAAACTACAATGCAGCCGATCCCCGTCTTCCAATCTTCTCCAGGTTTTCCCAATGAACGTCATTCGATTCACCGACCTCTGCGCGCAGGGCAAGGCCGCCGGCCAGCGCGTCTTCATCCGTGCCGACCTCAACGTGCCGCAGGACGACGCCGGCAACATCACCGAAGACACCCGCATCCGTGCCTCGGTGCCCTGCATCAAGCTGGCGCTGGACGCCGGCGCGGCGGTGATGGTCACCTCGCACCTGGGCCGCCCGACCGAGGGCGAGTTCAAGCCGGAAGACTCGCTGGCGCCCGTCGCCAGGCGCTTGGGCGAGCTGCTCGGCCGCGAAGTGCCGCTCGTCTCCAACTGGGTCGACGGCGTCGACGTGAAGCCCGGCCAGGTCGTGCTGCTTGAGAACTGCCGCGTCAACAAGGGCGAGAAGAAGAACGACGAAGGCCTGGCCCGCAAGCTGGCCGCGCTCACAGACATCTACGTGAACGACGCCTTCGGCACCGCGCACCGCGCCGAGGCCACCACCTACGGCATCGCGCAGTTCGCCAAGGTGGCCGCGGCCGGCCCGCTGCTGGCGGCCGAGATCGACGCCATCACCAAGGCGCTGGCGCAGCCCAAGCGCCCGCTGGTGGCCATCGTGGCGGGCTCCAAGGTGAGCACCAAGCTGACCATCCTGAAGAGCCTGTCGGCCAACGTCGACCAGCTCATCGTGGGCGGCGGCATCGCCAACACCTTCATGCTGGCCGCGGGCCTGAAGATCGGCAAGTCGCTGGCCGAGCCCGACCTGGTCGACGAAGCCAAGGCGGTGATCGATGCCATGCGCGCGCGTGGCGCCGACGTGCCCATTCCGGTGGACGTGGTCACGGCCAAGACCTTCGCGGCCGACGCGGCCGCCACCGTCAAGGACGCGAGGGACGTGGCCGAGGACGACCTGATCCTCGACATCGGCCCGAAGACGGCTGCCCAGCTCGCCGCGCAGCTGCGCGAGGCCGGCACCATCGTCTGGAACGGCCCGGTGGGCGTGTTCGAGTTCGACGCCTTCGCGGGCGGCACCAAGGCCATCGCGCAGGCCATCGCCGAGAGCAGCGCGTTCTCGATCGCCGGCGGCGGCGACACGCTGGCGGCCATCGCCAAGTACGGCATCGAGAAGCAGGTCGGCTACATCTCCACCGGGGGCGGTGCCTTCCTGGAAGTGCTGGAAGGCAAGACCCTGCCGGCCTTCGAGATCCTGTCGAAGCGGGCTGCCGGCTGAACCGGCTCGGGCCGGTGGCCGGAGCTCATCGAGGAAAAACCCATGGGTGACTTCCGTCCGACACACAAACTGTATACAGTAGCGAATACAAAACGGAGACTACCCTCATGAGCACGGACCGCATTCCCCGCCACGCCACCAAGATCGTCGCCACCCTCGGTCCGGCGTCCAGTTCGCCCGATCTGCTGGAGAAGATGATCCAGGCCAAGGTCAGCGTGGTGCGGCTGAACTTCAGCCACGGTACGGCGCAGGACCACATCGACCGCGCCGCCATGGTGCGCGAAGCCGCCCGCAAGGCCGGCCGCGAGGTGGCCATCATGGCCGACCTGCAGGGCCCCAAGATCCGCGTGGGCAAGTTCGCGCAGGGCAAGGTCTGGCTCGAGCAGGGCGCCAAGTTCGTGCTCGACGCCTCGCGTACCGAGCCCGGCGACGTCGATGCCGTGGGCCTCGACTACAAGGACCTGCCGCGCGACGTGAAGCCCGGCGACAGGCTGCTGCTGAACGACGGCCTCATCGTGCTGACGGTGGACGCCGTCAAGGGCGAGGCGGTGCACACCACCGTGAAGCTCGGCGGCGAGCTCTCGAACAACAAGGGCATCAACAAGCAGGGCGGCGGCCTCACCGCGCCCGCGCTGACGGCCAAGGACATGGAAGACATCAAGACCGCGATGAGCTTCCAGGCCGACTACGTGGCCGTGAGCTTCCCCAAGAACGCCACCGACATGGAAATGGCCCGCCAGCTGTGCAACGTGGCCGCCGCCGAATACGGCCACAAGCCCGGCATGATCGCCAAGATCGAGCGCGCCGAGGCCATTCCGAAGCTCGAAGAGATCCTGCGCGCCAGCGACGGCATCATGGTCGCGCGCGGCGACCTCGCGGTCGAGGTGGGCAACGCGGCGGTGCCCGCGCTGCAGAAGAAGATGATCCGCATGGCGCGCGAGATGGACAAGGTGGTCATCACCGCGACCCAGATGATGGAGTCGATGATCACCAACCCCGTGCCCACGCGCGCCGAGGTGAGCGACGTGGCCAACGCCGTGCTCGACGGCACCGATGCCGTCATGCTCTCGGCCGAGACTGCCTCGGGCCGCTATCCGCTCGAGACCGTGCAGGAGATGAGCCGCATCTGCGAGGCCGCCGAAGCCGCCGAAGACAAGCAGCTCGACGCCGACTTCAGCGGCCAGAACTACAGCCGCATCGACCAGTCGATCGCCATGGGCGCGCTCTTCACCGCCCACCACCTGGGCGCCAAGGCCATCGTGGCGCTCACCGAGTCGGGCTCCACGCCGCTGTGGATGAGCCGCCACCGCGCGCACATCCCCATGTACGCGCTGACCTCGCGCCTGGCCACGCAGCGCAAGATGGCGCTCTACCGCAACGTGCGCCCGCTGCTCATGGACTCGGAGAGCGACCGCGACACCGCGCTGCTGCAGGCCGAGAACCACCTGAAGAAGCGCGGCATCGTGCAAAGCGGCGACGTCTACGCCATCACCTGCGGCGAGCCGATGGGTGCCCCTGGGGGCACCAACATGCTCAAGATCTGCCGAGCAAGTTGAGCAAACCCCCAGGCTTCGCGCACTTCGTGTCGCTGCGCCAACCCCCTTGCAGGGGGCAACACCTGCGGCCCGGCGAAGCCGGTTCCGCGGTGTTCCTGGAAACTCAACCGTTGCGGAAGAGGAAGCTGTAGGCGTTCAGCGCCGGCACGCCGCCCAGGTGCGCATAAAGCACCTTCGAGCCCGCCGGGAATTCGCCCAGGCGCACCTTCTCGATCATCCCGTGCATCGACTTGCCCTCGTACACGGGGTCGGTCAGCATGGCCTCGAAGCGCGCGCTCAGGCGGATGGCTTCGAGCGTGCCTTCGTTGGGCAGGCCGTACTCGGGGCCGCCGAAGCGGCGGTCGAGCACGATGTCCTTCTCGGTGATGTCGCGGCCCAGCTCCACCAGTTCGGCCGTGTTCTTCGCGATGCGCAGGATCTGGTCGAAGGTCTGCTGCGGCTTGGCCGAGGCGTCGATGCCGATCACGCGGTCGGCGCGGCCGTCGGCCGCGAAGCCCACCACCATGCCGGCCTGCGTGCTGCCCGTCACCGAGCAGACCACGATGTAGTCGAACTTGAAGCCCAGCTCGGCCTCCTGCTGGCGCACTTCCTCGGCGAAGCCGACGAAGCCCAGGCCGCCGCGCGGATGCTCGGAGCAGCCCGCCGGAATCGGAAACGGCTTGCCGCCAGCCTTGCGAACGCTCTCCATGGCGTCCTCCCAGCTCTTGCGGATGCCGATGTCGAAGCCGGCTGCGTCCAGGCGCACGTCGGCGCCCATGATGCGTGACATCTCGATGTTGCCGACCCGGTCGTACACCGCGTCGGAATAGTTGACCCAGTTCTCCTGCACCAGCACGCACTTCATGCCGAGGTGCGCCGCCACCGCCGCCACCTGGCGCGTCTGGTTCGACTGGATGCCGCCGATGGACACCAGCGTGTCGTAGCCGCCCTCGATCGCCTCGGGAATCAGGTACTCGAGCTTGCGCGTCTTGTTGCCGCCGAAGGCCAGGCCGCTGTTGCAGTCCTCGCGCTTGGCATAGAGATCGACCTTGCCGCCCAGGTGCGCGCTCAGCCGCTTCAGCGGCTGGATCGGCGTGGGGCCGAAGGTCAGCGGGTGACGGGGAAACTTCTTGAGGTTCATCGCAGCGGTTCCAAGGAAGGAGGTGGTGGGAGGTGGTGAAGGCCCTCATCGTAGAAACAATGCCGCGCAACGTGCTTGCGAAGTTTTCTGGATTCATCAGAGAAAAAGATGCACTATCGAAAGAAGTAAAACTTTCATTCCGACAAAAATCCGATGAGCACAACAAAATTGCGTGACACGCCGGAGCTCGATCGCACCGACCGCGCCATCCTGCGCACCATGCAGCGCGACGCCTCGCTGTCGAACGTGGCGCTGGCCGCCAAGGTCAACCTGAGCCCGGCCGCCTGCCTGCGCCGCGTGGAGCGGCTCAAGGCGGCGGGCCTCATCAAGGGCATCGTCGCGCTGCTGGACCCCGACGCGCTCGAGGTGGGCATGCTCGTGATGATCGGCGTGGTGCTCGACCGCTCCACGCCCGACTCCTTCGCCAACTTCGAGAAAGCCGCCCAGAAGGTCTCGGGTTGCCTCGAATGCCACGTGGTCTCGGGCGAATTCGACTACTTCATGCTCGTGCGCACCCGCGACAACGACAGCTTCAACCGCCTGCACGCCGAGCAGCTGCTTTACCTGCCGGGGGTGCGGCAGATCCGCACCTTCGTCGTGCTCAAGCAGGTGCTTTCGACCACGCAGCTGCCTGTTTGACGAAACCGCCGCCTGGCTGCCTGCGTACAGCAGGGGATGATCTTCCCCACCACCCCCGCGTCATTCCTGCGGCGCCGCGGCGCCTTCGCCCTCGCAGGCTCTGGCATCGCCGCCGCATTGCTTTCGGCCTGCTCGCCGGTCAAGGTGCTCAACGGCCTGGTGCCCACCGACACCTACCGGTTCGAGGGCGGCATCGCCTACGGCCAGGAACCGCGCCAGCTGCTCGACGCGTACCGGCCGCTGCCGTCCATCCCGCCGGAGCGCGGCGCGCGGCCGCTGGTCGTGTTCTTCTACGGCGGCACCTGGACGACCGGCGACCGCGCCAGCTACAGGTTCATGGGCGAGGCCCTGGCCGCCCAGGGCGCCGTGGTGCTGGTGCCCGACTACGGGCTGTCGCCGGCCTTCACCTATCCGGCCTTCGTGCGCGACAGCGCGCTGGCCGTCAAGTGGGCGCTGGACAACGCGGCGCGGCTGGGTGCCGACCCCAGGCAGGTGTACATGATGGGCCACAGCTCGGGCGCCTACAACGCCGCCATGGTGGCGCTCGATGCGCGCTGGCTCGGCGAGCTGGGCGCAAGCCCGAAGCAGCTCGCGGGCTGGATCGGCCTGGCGGGACCCTACGACTTCCTGCCCATCGGCGATCCGCAGGTGAAGGTCGCCTTCAACTGGCCCGGCACGCCGCGCGACTCGCAGCCGCTGGCGCACGTCACGCCTGCTTCGCCGCGAGCCCTGCTCATGGCGGCCTCGAAGGACGACCTGGTCTACCCCGACCGCAACACCCTGCGGATGGCCGCGGCGCTGCGCGAGGCGGGCGTGCCGGTCCAGGTCAGGCTCTTCGACGATCTGAACCATGCGACGCTGGTCGGCGCCTTCGCCAGGCCGGTGCGGTGGCTGGGCGGGCCGGTGCTGCCGCCTGTCATGGATTTCCTCGGGCTGGCGTCGGTCCTGTCCCACAAGGGGGCTCGGTAGAATTAGGGCAGTTTTTCTCGTCTTTCCGTCTTCTTCTTTTCCTAATTCCCGCGAGGTATTTCCCATGGCACTCGTCTCGATGCGCGAACTGCTCGACCATGCCGCAGCCAATGGCTACGGCATTCCGGCCTTCAACGTCAACAACCTCGAACAGGTTCAGGCCGTCATGGAGGCCGCCAAGGAAACCGGCGCTCCCGTCATCCTGCAGGCCAGCGCAGGCGCCCGCAAGTACGCCGGCGAAGCCTTCATCAAGCACCTGATCCAGGCCGCCATCGAGCAGTACCCGAACATCCCGCTGGTGATGCACCAGGACCACGGCCAGAGCCCGGCCATCTGCCAGGGCGCCATCGACCTCGGCTTCTCCTCCGTCATGATGGACGGCTCGCTGCACGAAGACGGCAAGACGCCCGCCTCCTTCGACTACAACGTCGACGTGACCCGCAAGGTCGTGCAGCTGGCGCACAAGGTCGGCGTGACCGTCGAAGGCGAGCTGGGCTGCCTGGGCTCGCTCGAGACCGGCATGGCCGGCGAGGAAGACGGCATCGGCGCCGAAGGCGTGCTCGACCACTCCGCCCTGCTGACCGACCCCGAGGAAGCCGCCCAGTTCGTCAAGGCCACGCAGCTCGATGCGCTGGCCATCGCCATCGGCACCAGCCACGGCGCCTACAAGTTCACCCGCAAGCCCACCGGCGACATCCTGTCGATCAAGCGCGTGAAGGAAATCCACGCCCGCCTGCCCAACACCCACCTGGTGATGCACGGCTCGTCGTCGGTGCCGCAGGACCTGCTCGAAATCATCCGCAAGTACGGCGGCAACATGAAGGAAACCTACGGCGTGCCCGTCGAGGAAATCCAGGAAGCCATCAAGTACGGCGTGCGCAAGATCAACATCGACACCGACATCCGCCTGGCGATGACCGGCGCCGTGCGCAAGTTCATGGCAGAGAACCCCGAGAAGTTCGACGCCCGCGAGTGGCTCAAGCCCGCGCGCGAAGCCGCCAAGCAGATCTGCAAGCAGCGCTACATCGAATTCGGCTGCGAGGGGCAGGGCGCGAAGATCAAGGGCGACAGCCTGCAGGTCGTTGCCGGCAAGTACGCCAAGGGCGAACTGGCCCAGGAAGTCATCTAGGCACTTCCCCGCGATCAGACGGCCACCGTTCGCGGTGGCTTTTTTCTGCGCGCACAATCCGCTTTTCCCGTCAGCCATCCGTTTCCCCACCGCACCAGCCCCATGACCACCGTCCACACCTCCTCCATCCAGAGCCTGCCCCTTCTTGCGCGCGGCAAGGTGCGCGACAACTACGCCGTCGGCGAAGACCGCATCCTGATGGTCGCGAGCGACCGGCTCAGCGCCTTCGACGTGATCATGGGCGAGCCCATTCCGGGCAAGGGCGAGATCCTCACGAAGATGGCGCTGTGGTGGTTCGACCGCCTCGGCCAGATCTGCCCCAACCACCTGACCGGCGACGCGCCCGAGAGCGCAGTCACGGCCGACGAGGTGCCGCAGGTCACAGGCCGATCGATGCTGGTCAAGCGCCTGAAGCCGATCCCGGTCGAGGCCGTGGTGCGCGGCTACCTGGCCGGCAGCGGCTGGAAGGAATACCAGGAAAGCCGCTCGGTCTGCGGCGTGCCGCTGCCCGAGGGCCTGACCAACGCGAGCAAGCTGCCGCGCCCCATCTTCACGCCCGCTGCCAAGGCCGCCGCCGGCGAGCATGACGAGAACATCAGCTACGAGCGCGTGGTCGAGATCGTCGGCCCCAAGCTGGCCCAGCAGATCCGCGACACCAGCATCGCCATCTACGAAACCGCCGCGCAGATCGCCCTGGCCAAGGGAATGATCATCGCCGACACCAAGTTCGAATTCGGCCTCGACGAGAACGGCACGCTGGTGCTGATGGACGAGGTGCTCACGCCCGACAGCTCGCGCTACTGGCCGGTCGAGGGCTACCAGGCCGCGCTGGCCGCCGGCGCCAACCCGCCGAGCTACGACAAGCAGTTCGTGCGCGACTGGCTCGAAGGCACCAAGATCAACGGCAAGCCCTGGGACAAGACGCCCCCGGCGCCGCGCCTGCCGGCCGAGGTCATCGAGAAGACGGCGGCCAAGTACCGCGAGGCGCTGGAGCGCCTCACGGGCTGACAGGCTGGCTGAGTAGTCCATCCCGGGCGCCTTGTCGCCACGGGAACAGGGGATGTCCGGACGTCCCCGCCCCGCCATCATGTGCGTCCAGAACATGAGGGAGTGGGGAAGATGGAAACCGGAAGAAGCGTTCGTGGGTGGCAGCGCTGCGTGGCGGCGGGGCTTATCGTGGCCATTGCGGGCTGCAGCAGCATCGATCCGTACCAGCGCAGCAAGCGCGCCGACATACCGATCAACCAGCTCGGCTACGAGGAAGTCGCTCTTGCCAACGCCAGGCCCCTTGCCGGCAACCTGCAGGGCGCGCTGGGTGCCCTGAAAGACCAGCGCCGCGAGTGGTTCGACTCGCTGTCGGCGCAGGCACGCGTTCGCACGATGACGCAACTCGGCTTGCTGGGCGTGACGGCTGCCGCGCTATATGGGGGCCTGAAATCCGGTGTCACCAGCGATCGCGAGAAGACCCGGCTCGCAATGGCCGGCGCCGTGGGCTTCACCGCCTATTCGGCGAGCAACTGGTTCGTCAATCCCAATCAGGAGAAGGCTTACGTCGAAGGCGTTCTCGGACTGACCTGCGCCATGCTGACCATTGAGCCGTTGCGGCTGGAGGTCGGGAGCTTCGACAGGATGTGGGCCGAGCAATACCGACTGACGCAGGCCATCAACAAGCTCGACGCGCAGTTGCTCGGGGCTCAGGCCGTCTTGCGCTACGCCCGTGACAGCGAACTGCCGCAGGCCCATGTGCGCCGCGAGGCTGCTTCGGCCTTGTGGCGGGCGCGCAAGACCCTCGCTTCCAGCGAGCAGCTGTACTCCCAGCTCGGGAACAGCGGGGTCATCCTGATGCGGGAGGGCGATCTGGTCTTTGCCCGCGTGGCTGCACATATCAACGCGGCCAACAAGACGGTATCCAGCCCTGACGAGTTGGTCACCCAAGCCACGGGAATCATCGGCAAGTTCCGGGCGGTCAAGATCGACGCCGCAAGCGAGAGCACCCAAGGCGACTCCGAAGGTGCAGGTCGGCCGGCGGCAGATGCGGCCGGGAAGAAGTCGGACGCCGAAACGGGCGCCGACGGCAAAGACGAAGAGACGCTTGGCGAAGAGCCTGCCGGTGCGCCGACAGCCAAGACCAGGAAGGCGAAACTGCTGGCGGAGTTGGCCGCGATTCAGAAGAAGGAGTCCGAGGACGCTTCCGCGCGAGCCCAGAAGAATCTGAAGGAGTCCCAGGCGGCGCTCAAGCGGGCCAAAGCTGCTGAAGCGGTCGCCGCCACCGCCGCAAACAGAAAGGTGATTGATGCCTGCAAGGCAGCTGGCCGCCGCGACTGCGGGCCTCTGGAGGCCGATGTCATCGCTGTCTCTCTTGCTGCCAGCACGGCGGAGATCTATGCCGCACGACGTCCTCTGAGCAATCGCCTTCTGACTTTCAACGATGCGCGCAAGGCAGCTGCCCGAAATCCGGGTTGCGCCGGCGGTAGCAGCGCCATGACCGTTTCCCCGGCCGAGGATGCAAAGGTCAAGCCCGGCCAGCGCTACCTCATCACCGTGAACGGCGTTGCCAAGCCGCCGATGGCATCAGCCAAGGGGCCGGCAACCCTGGAAGTTCTTGTCTCCGGACCGAATCAGTACACCGTACGCGTCATGGTGAAGGCCGATGCAAAAGGCATTGTGGACGTCAGCATCTCCGATCAGGGGCTAGCTACCGAAGAGATCCAGCTGACGGTCGATACGCCATCGGCCAAGTAGTCTTCTTCAGCGCCCCCCGCCGCTGCTCAGCAGCGCCGCCGTCCGCCCGTTGGCATCGAGCAGGGCCAGCCGGTTCGGCCCCGCCAGCCGGTAGCTCGTGGTGTTCTGCAGCGCCGAGATGAACTGCGCCTCGTTGGCGCCGCGCGTCGGATCGGTGCAGGCCATGCGGGTCGAGGCCATCTGGCCGATCCTCAGGGCGACGCCGGTGCGCGTGAAGGTGCCCGAGATGCGGTTGCAGCCGCCCGAGCCGCTGACGCGTCCGCTGCTGCGGTCGAACTGCACCTGGGCGCCGTTGCCCGGCGCGACCGGCTCCTCGCCCAGCTGCACCAGCTGCCAGGCCGGGCCCTCGATCGGCTCGTCGAGGCTGATGCCGCTGCCGCAACCGGCCAGCGTGGCCAGCAGGGCAGTGGCGGCAAGGGCGGGGAAGAGCGCGGTGCGGCGGGCGAAGGAGCGCATGGCCAGTGTTCCTTTTTCGATCTGCAACAAGTTGAATCGGGCGTGATCGTATGCGACGGCGCCTGGCCCGCCAATGCCGTGCCCCCTGCCGCCGGACCATGAAAAAAGCGACCCGGAGGTCGCTTTCTTCCCGAGTGGAGAACCGGTCAGCTCAGCACGATGCTGCTGAGCCGGCGGCGGTACGAGGCCACCACCGGGTCGTCCGGCGGAATCTGCCCGTCGGCCACCTTCACCTTCGGCGGCTCGATGATGTCGAGGATCGCGATGTAGGTCTTGCGCGCCAGGTCTTCGCTCCAGGCCTTGTCGCGCATCAGGATGTCGAGCAGCTCGTCCATCGCGTCGGTCCAGCGCTGCGCGGCCATCAGCAGGCGGGCGCGGCCGAAGCGGGCGTCGAAGTCGCGCTTGTTGGCGGCGATCTTCGCGTCGAAATCGGCGATGGCCGGCGCGGCGCCGGTGGGCGGTGCTGCGAAATCGATAGCATCCATCCAGCGCTGCAGCGCGTCGAAGCGGCGCACCAGCGATGTCTTGGCGATCACCGGGGCGAAGGCGACCTTGGCGTCGTCGATGCGGCCTTCCTGCAGCAGCAGCTTCACGTAGTCGAAGCGGGCGTCGTCGTTGGCCGGGTCGGTGGCCACCGCGTGCTGCAGCTTCTCGAGCGCGCCCTGGGTGTCGCCACCGGCCAGCGCTTCCTGAGCAGCCGCTTCCTCGGAGGCGGCTTCGGCTTCGTCGGCGCCGGGCACGTGCTTGTCGAGGAATTCGCGGATCTTCTCGGCCGGAATGGCGCCGACGAAGCCGTCCACCGGCTGGCCGTCCTTGAACATCACGCAGAAGGGGATGCTGCGCACGCCGAACATCTCGGACAGCTGCGAGGAAATCTGCGGCACCTTGTCGGCGTCGAGCTTGGCCAGCGTGAAGCGACCGCCGTACTCGACTTCGAGCTTTTCGAGCACCGGGCCGAGCTGCTTGCAGGGGCCGCACCATTCGGCCCAGATGTCCAGCAGCACCGGCGTGGCGACCGAGGCTTCGATCAGTTCGGCCTGGAAATTTTCGAGAGTGATGTCGATCATCGGAACCAGCTGGGGGTGAAACGTAAAATTGAAACCATGAACGAAACCATTCAGGTCGGTGTAGTGATGGGCTCGAACTCCGATTGGGAGACGATGCGCAACGCGGTCGAGATTCTCCAGCAATTCGGAATCGGGCACGAAGCCAGGGTGGTCTCGGCCCACCGGATGCCCGACACGCTCTTCGAATATGCCGAAAGCGCCGCCGGGCGCGGCCTTGCCGCGATCATCGCCGGCGCGGGTGGCGCGGCCCACCTGCCGGGCATGCTGGCGTCGAAAACCACGGTGCCGGTGCTCGGCGTGCCGGTGGCCAGCCGCCACCTGCAGGGCGTCGATTCGCTCTACAGCATCGTGCAGATGCCCAAGGGCGTGCCGGTCGCCACCTTCGCCATCGGCAATGCCGGCGCGGCCAACGCGGCGCTGTTCGCGGTGTCGATGCTGGCGGTGAACGACCCGGCCCTGCGCGCGAAGCTCGACGCCTTCCGCGCCGCGCAGACGGCGGCCGCCGAGGCCATGACCCTGCCCCCGCCGCCCGCCGGCGAGGCAGCTCCCGTATCTCCCTTCTCGCCGCAAGGCGGGGGTGCCCTGTGAGCGGCCGCAACGGCGACCTGCCGATCCTCCCGGGCGCCACGCTCGGCGTGCTCGGCGGCGGACAGCTGGGGCGGATGTTCGTCCATGCCGCCCAGCGCATGGGCTACTTCACCGCGGTGCTCGACCCCGACACCGACAGCCCCGCCGGCCGCGTGAGCCATCATCACATCCATACCGACTACGACGACGTCGACGGCCTCGCCCGTCTGGCCGGCCTGGCCGACGCGGTGACCACCGAGTTCGAGAACGTGCCCGCGCCCTCGCTGGAGCATCTCGCGGTGGCGCGCCCGGTGTCGCCCGCCGCGCCGGCCATCGCCATCGCGCAGGACCGCATCGCCGAGAAGGCGCACTTCACCCGCTGCGGCGTGCCCTGCGCGCCCTACGCCGTCATCGAAACGGCCGCGCAGCTCGCCGCCATCGACGACAACCTGCTGCCCGGCATCCTCAAGACCGCGCGCCTGGGCTACGACGGCAAGGGCCAGCAGCGCGTGAAGACGCGCGACGAGCTGGTCGAGGCCTGGCAGGCCGCGGGCTGCGTGCCCTGCGTGCTCGAGAAGATGCTGCCGCTCGAATTCGAGTGCTCGGTCATCCTCGCGCGCGGCCGCGACGGCCAGATCGTGCACTTCCCGCCGCAGCGCAACCTGCACCGAGACGGCATCCTGGCCGTGACCGAGGTGCACCCGCAGAACATGCCCAAGACGGTGGCGCAGGGCGCCATCAACTCGGCCAAGAGCATCGCCAATGGCCTGGGCTACGTCGGCGTGCTGTGCGTCGAGTTCTTCGCGCTGGCCGACGGCTCGCTGGTGGTCAACGAAATGGCGCCGCGCCCGCACAACAGCGGCCACTACACCATGGAAGCCTGCGACGTCTCGCAGTTCGAGCTGCAGGTGCGCACGCTCGCGGGCCTGCCGCTGGCCGCGCCGCGCCAGCACAGCCCGGCCATCATGCTCAACCTGCTGGGCGACCTGTGGTTCCCCGGGGGCGCCGACAACAAGGCCGACAAGCCTGTCGCGCCGCGCTGGAGCGAGGTGCTCGCGCTGCCCGGCGCGCATCTGCATCTCTACGGAAAGATCGAACCCCGCCGCGGCCGCAAGATGGGCCACCTCACGCTGACCGGCGCCACGCTGGAGGCGGTGCGCGCCACGGCTTCGCAGGCGGCGCTGCTGCTGGGCCTGCCGGCGGTGGCCACCGCCGATCTCGCATGATCCTCGACGGCCGCTCTCCCGAAGCCATCGCCGAGGCCGCGCGCGTGTTGCGTGCCGGCGGGCTGGTGGCCTTCCCGACCGAGACCGTCTACGGCCTGGGCGCGGACGCGAGCAGCGACACCGCCGTCGCCGGCATCTTCGAGGCCAAGGGCCGGCCGTCGGACCATCCGCTGATCGTCCACGTGGCGGCCGGCACCAAGGGCACGGAGTCGCTCTCGCGCTTCGCGCAGCCGCTGCCGCCCTTCGCGCAGAAGCTGGTGCAGGCCTTCTGGCCGGGGCCGCTCACGCTGATCGTCACGCGCCAGCCCGGCGTGGGTGCCGCGGCTGCGGGCGGGCAGGACACCATCGGCCTGCGCTGCCCCTCGCATCCGGTGGCGCAGGCGCTGCTCGAAGCCTGCGCCGAGCAGGGCGTGCCCGGCCTCGCGGGGCCGAGTGCCAACCGCTTCGGCCGCGTCAGCCCGACCACCGCCCAGCACGTGCACGACGAGTTCGGCGACGAGCTGCTGGTGATCGACGGCGGCCCCTGCGACGTGGGCATCGAGTCGACCATCGTCGACTGCAGCCGTGGCGCGCCCGTGCTGCTGCGCCCCGGCCTCATCACGCGTGCCCAGATCGAGGCCGCCTGCGGCGAGAAGCTCGCCGACCGCGAGGTGCTCGAGACGCCCGATCCGCGCGCATCGGGCACGCTCGAAGCGCACTACGCCCCGAACGCCAAGGTGCGGCTGATGGATGCCAAGTCGATCCAGACCGGCCTCGACGTGCTCGGCGCGAACGCCGCCCACATCGCAGTCTGGTCGCGCGCTGCGGTGCGCAGCCGCTCGCAGCGCGTGCTGCTGCGGCGCATGCCCGACGACGCGGCGGCCAGCGCGCAGCTGCTGTTCGCAGTGCTGCGCGAGTTCGACGCGCAGGGCGTCAAGCTGATCTGGGTCGAGACGCCGCCCGACACGCACGAATGGGAAGGCGTGAAAGACCGCTTGCAGCGCGCATCGGCCGCTTAAACCTGGCTAACCCCCAGGCTTGCCCACTTCGTGTGGCCGCCCACCCCCTTGCAGGGGGGCAACACCAGCGGCCCGGCAAAGCCGGTTCCGCGGTGTTCCTGGAATGGGCTCTTCGTTCAGCCTCCGGCTGCGAGCACGCCCTGGAAGAAGCCACGGGCCGACGCCAGGCAGAACGGCGGTGCCAGCGTGCCGTGGTACGCCAGCGTGACGGCCTGGGCCTTGTCCGATGCGCTGCCCGAGGTGTTCTGCGCGAGCAGTGCCTTGGCCTGCGCGAAGCCGGCGCGGGCGGTGGAGTAGGCGTCGATGGCCGCCGAGTCCTCCAGGTCCACCACGGACAGAATGCTGGACGGCATGCCCTTGGCGCGGAAGTAGCCCGAGGTGGCGCGGGTGCTCACGAAGTTCACCGTCGGGTCGTTGGCGCCGCCGCACATCAGCATCGGCCGGGTCGGCACCCAGTTGCGCAGGTCGTTGGCGATGGCGGCCTTGCGGAAGCCGGTGGAAGGCTTGCAGTCCAGCGGCGAGGTGGTGCTCAGCGAAGCGGCCGTGGCCGGCAGCGCGTTGCCGGGGCAGGGGTTGCCCTGGATGTCGCCCGCCGCCTGCGTCAGGAAGCTCTGCTTGATGAGGTTGTTGGCGCCGTAGAAGATCGACAACTCCGGGCTCACCGGCCCCGGCGTGGCGTTCGCCGGGAACAGCGCGAGCTGGGGCAGCTTGCCGCTGCTGAACAAGGTGCCGGGCGAGGTGCTGGGCAGCAGCGTGTCGATGCCGCTGGCGTACTGCGCTTCGTACACGTCGCTGGTGGAGCCGTAGACGTTGCCGAACTGCTGCTGCCAGCTCGTCGACAGCAGCGGCACGAACAGCGTGGCGCCCAGCGCCGGCCAGCCCAGGTAGGTGTAGTCGGTCAGCAGGCTGATGGCCGAGGGCGCCGACAGCGGCGCCGACGCCGTCACCGCCTTGCCCGTGGCCTGCATCTCGCGGTGCGCCGCCATCGCCACGTAGCCGCCCTGCGAGTAGCCGGTGATGAAGAGCGAGCCCGCGTCGTTCGCGCCGATGCCCGAGAAGGTCTTGCGCGCCGCGGTGAGCGCGTCGACCATGTCCTTGCCCTGCTGGTCGCCGTCGAGGTACGGGTGGTAGGGCAGCGTCGACTTGTCGTAGCCCGCGTAGTTGGGCGCCACCACGATGTAGCCCTGCGCCGCGAACATGGCGGCAATCATCAGGCCCTCGCCGGCGGCCGCCTGCGTGCTGTCGGTCCACTTGGCGAGGTTGTAGGCCTTGGCGGCGGTGGTGCCATGGGCATAGAGCACCACCGGGCGCTGGCCGCTGCAGGCCACGTCGGAGCCGGTGGGCACCATGATGGCGGCGGTGGCGTTGGTGGCCTCGTTCTTCGCGCCGACGGTGCGGTATTCGAGGTAGCGCAGGTCCACGCCGCACTTGGGCGTGCCCGCCACCTGCAGCAGGGCCTTGCCCTGGTCGCTGGCCTGCAGGCTGGCGGTGAACTGCGTGGCCGTCAGCGCGGCTGTCTTCTCGGGCGGGTCGGTGACCACCGAGCCCCGGCCGTTGTCTGCCGCGGGCGGGGGGACGCCCACGCCGATGCCGATGCCTCCCCCGCCTCCGCCACCCCCGCCGCAGGCGGCGAGCAGCAGCAATGTCGCGGCGCTTGCGACGGCCGTGAAGGCGGCGGTCTTGCGCAGGGGGCGGGAGGGCTGGGTTTGAGGCTGGTTCAAGTGATGTCTCCTGCGCCGGTCGGCGCCTGGCTTGCGTGGAATCGAACGACCGTCCGATTCTGTGCAGCGGCAAGGCCGCGCGCAACCGGGCGTTTGCCCTCAGAAGTTTTCAGTACTCAGCGCTACAGGCCAGCGGGAAGCCTTCAGTTGTCCTGCGAGGCCCAGTCGACCAGCGCGTCGAAGGCCGCGCGCGCGGCCCCGGCGTTCTCGCCGTTGGCGATGGCCACGAGCACGTAGCGCCGGCCGCTCGCGCCGTCCACGTAGCCGGCCACGCCGGAGGAATCGCGCAGCGTGCCGGTCTTCAGGTGCGCCGAGCCGCCGGAGCGCAGCGAGCGCCTCTTCAGCGTGCCGTCCACGCCCATGGCCGGCAGCGAGGACATCAGCTCCGGCATCACCGGCGAGCGCCATGCCACCTGCAGCATCCTGCCGAGCGCGGCGGCGCTGATGCGCTCGTCGCGCGACAGGCCCGAGCCGTTCTCGAACACCGGCTGCGCCTCGCCCGTGCCGATGCGATCGCGCCACCACTGGCCCATGGCCGCGCGCGAGGCCTCGAAGGTGCCGCGGTTCTTCTGCGCCAGCCCGATGGTGAGGAACAGCTGCTGCGCCATCACGTTGTTGCTGTACTTGTTGACGTCGCGGATCACCTCCGCCAGCGGCGGCGACTCGAACTCGAACGCCGGCTTCAGCCCCGCCGGCACGCGCCCCTCGCGCATCTGCCCGCCGACGCGCCCGCCCATCTCGGCCCACATGCCTCCGATGGCGCGCATGGCATAGGTGCGCGGGTCGCCATAGGCCACGGCCCAGCTCTTCTCGCCGCAGCCGCTGGGAAAGCCGCCGTTGAAGCGGATGCGGTTCACGTCGGAGAAGTCGGCGCGCAGCGTGCCGCGCCAGTCGCCGCATTCGCCGGGCACCAGCGCCACGGTCTGCGGCATGGCTACGCTGGCCAGCGGAGGCTCGTAGCTCACGCGCGCGACCTGGCCGGCGCGGTCGGGCGCGAAGGTCATGTTGACCGACTTGAAGTTCACCAGCAGCGCGTCGGGCGAGGCGTTGTAGGGGCGCAGCGGCTCGCCGTCGAAGGCGGCGGGGTCGCCCTCCACCGTGGTCTCGAAGGCGCCGCGGTCGAGGACGATGTCGCCGCTCACCGTGGTGATGCCCAGCCCCTGCACGTGGCGCAGCAGCAGCCACACGCGCTCCAGCACCAGCTTCGGATCGCCCTGGCCCTTGATGTAGAGGTTGCCGTTGAGCACGCCGTTGTTCACCGTGCCGTCGACGTAGACCGGCGTGGTCCAGCTGTAGGCGGCGCCGAGCAGGTCGAGCGCGGCGTAGGTGGTCACCAGCTTCATGATCGACGCCGGGTTCACCTGCGCCTGCGTGCGCCACGCCAGGCGCGGCTGGCGCGTGCCGTCGGCCTCGGCGACCAGCATGGTCACCGACTCGCGCGGCACCTTGGCGCGGGCGAGGGCGGCGTCGACCTGGGTGGGGAGGGCTTGCTGGGCGAACGCGCCGGCGGACGACAGCGTTGCGAGAGTCAGTGCGCAGGCCGCGCGGCGAAAGGCAGAAGGCATCCGCCCATTATCCCGGCGGGAAAACATGCAGCTTCGCGTGATACAGCAGCATCACCGTCTTGGCGTCCGCGATGCGGCCGTCGGCCACCATGGCCAGCGCCTCGTCGATGCCGGTTTCGAGCACCTCGATGTCCTCGCCTTCCTCGGCCAGCCCGCCGCCTTCGCCGACGCGCATCGACGACTCGTAGGGCGCGACGAAGAAATGCAGCTTCTCGGTGACCGAGCCCGGGCTCATGAAGCACTCGAACACCTTGCGCACCTCGCCCAGCCGGTAGCCGAGCTCTTCCTCGACCTCGGCGCGGATGCGCTCCTCGGGTGCCGCGTCGTCGAGCAGGCCGGCGGCGGCCTCGATCAGCAGGTCGTCATGGCCGTTGACGAAAGCCGGGTAGCGGAACTGGCGCGTGAGCAGCACCGTGCGCCGCTGCAGGTTGTAGGGCAGCAGGGTGGCGCCGTTGCCGCGGTCGTAGGTCTCGCGGTGCATGCGCTGCCACTGGCCGTCGTTGCGGCGCCAGTCGAAGGCGGTGGTGCGCAGCGTGTACCAGTTGTCGGAGAGCAGGGTGACTTCGTGCACCCGGACGCGGTCGTGGATGGTCATGCGCCGAGCATATGTGCATGTTCGTGCAATAACAAGAAAAATCGTGCAGAAAGCGGCGCGAGCCGATACCATCGCCCGATGCTCACCAGCCAGCGCAAGCAACACATCCTCTCGGTCCTGCGGCGCGACGGCAATGTCGTCGCCAAGTCGCTCAGTGAAGAACTGGGCCTGTCGGAAGACACCATCCGCCGCGACCTGCGCGAGCTGGCGGGCGAGGGCCTCCTGCTGCGCGTGCACGGCGGCGCGCTGCCGCTGGCGGCGGCCGAGGCCGACTTCGCCGGCCGCCAGCAGCTCGCGCCCGACGAAAAGGTGGCCATCGGCCGCGCCGCCGCGCGCTTGGTGAAGCCGGGGCAGGTGGTGTTCATCGACGGCGGCACCACCGCCGTGCAGCTCGCTCGCCACCTGCCGGCGAACCTGCGCGCCACGGTGGTCACGCACAGCCCGTCGGTGGCGGTGGAACTGGCCTCGCATGCGGGCATCGAGGTGGTGCTGATCGGCGGGCGGCTCTTCCGCCACTCGATGGTGGCGGTGGGCTCGGCGGCGATGGCGGCCATCTCGCGCATCCACGCTGACACCTACTTCATGGGCGTCACCGGCGTGCACGCCGAGGCCGGGCTGACCACCGGCGACCTGGAGGAAGCCGAGATCAAGCGCGCGCTGATGGGCTCGGCGGCCGAGACGGTGGTGATGGCGTCCTCGGAAAAGATCGGCGCTGCCTCGGCCTGGGTGGTCAACCCGGTGGCGTCGGCCGGCACGCTGCTGGTTTCGCCGCAGGCGCCGGCAGCGGCGCTGGTGCCGCTGCGCCGGGCGGGGCTGGCGATCCTGCGCAGCGACGATGCCGACGGCGGGAAAGCTGCCGATACCGCAGGCGGGGCTTCGGAATTGCCCGGCGCTCGATAATCGCAGGGATGTCTCCCTTCTCGCCCAAGCTGCTCGCCTTCGACACCAGCACCGAACACCTGTCCGTGGCCGTGCTGCATGGCGACAGGCTGCTGGCGCACGAGGGCGCCGGCGGCGCGCAGGCCTCCAGCACCCTTCTTCCGCTGATCCGGCAGCTGCTGGGCGAAGCCGGGCTCGCGCTGGCCGAGCTCGACGCCATCGCCTTCGGCCGCGGCCCGGGCTCCTTCACGGGGCTGCGCACCGCCTGCTCGGTGGCGCAGGGCCTGGCCTACGGCGCCAAGGTGCCGCTGCTGCCGGTCGATACGCTGCTCGCGGTGGCCGAGGAAGCGCGCCATGCCTTCGACGCGCAGCAGGTGGTGGCGGCGCTGGACGCGCGCATGGAGCAGGTCTACGCCGCGCGCTACGACTTCGCGGCGCACGGCCCGCTGGGTCAGCCCGAGGGCGGCGAAGAGCCGCTGCTGCTGGCGCCCGAGGAGCTCGAAGTGCCTGCCGGCTGGGCGCTCGCCGGCAATGCCTTCGCCGCCTACGGTTCGCGACTGGCCCCGGCCGCCGCCCGCCACGAGGCGCTGCCGATGGCCGCGGCCATGCTGCGGCTGGCGCCCGCGCTGCTCGCCGCCGGGCGCACCGTGCCGGCCGCGCAGGCCTGGCCGCTCTATGTTCGCGATAAAGTGGCGCAAACCACAGAAGAGCGCGCCGCCATCAAGGCTGCCGCAGCACAACGCTAGCCACCCTCGCATGAGCGCCGTCCTCCAGCCCGTCGAAGCCCGCCTCGAACCGCTCACCGTCGAGCGGATCGATGCCGTCTGCGCGGTCGAGCAGACGGCCTACAGCCACCCCTGGACGCGCGCCAACTTCACCGATTCCATGGCCGTGGGCTACCACTGCCAGTGCCTGCTGGCCCCCGGCACGGCGCCGGGCGTGGATTCGCCGGTCACGCAGCTGGGCGAGACGCTGATCGGCTACTTCGTCGCCATGAAGGGCGTCGACGAGGTGCACCTGCTGAACATCACCGTGGCGCCGGCCTTCCAGCGCCAGGGCTGGGCGCCGCTCATGCTCGAGGCGCTGGGCGGCTGGTCGCGCGCCGAGGGCGCCCAGTGGCTCTGGCTCGAAGTGCGCCAGAGCAACCAGCGCGCGCTCGACATCTACCTGCGCCAGGGCTTCCGCAGCGTCGGCGTGCGCAAGGGCTACTACCCGGCGCACGGCGGCAAGCGCGAGGACGCTGTCGTCATGAGCCTGCGCCTGAACGAAAGCCCGACGGCCTGGGGAGGCCTGCGATGAGCGCCGCCGTGCAGACGCTGAGGCTGGACGCCCGCCAGCGCGCCATGCTCGACGAGATGGGGGTGAAGGTCTGGTGGCCCGTTCCCGAGGCGGTCGAGGTGGCGGCAGCGCCGCAAGCTCCGGCGCCGGTCGAGGAGGACATGCCCACCGTCGACGAGCGCCAGGAGGCCGAAATGCCGGTGGCCGCACCGTCACCGCCCGTTGCCCGGCCTGTCGCCCCTCCGGTGCAGGCCTCTGCGCCAGCTCCCCGTGCCGCCGCGCCAGTCACGCAGGGCGCGGCCGTGCTGGTCGAAGCTCCCTGCCGCCTCTATGCCGATGTCGGCGCCGCCGATGCCGTGCAGGGCGGCTGGCTGGTCGTCGCCGACATGCCGCCCGAAGCCGACGGCCGCCACGGCGATGCCTTCGCGGGCGATGCCGGCCGCCTGCTCGACAACATGCTGCGCGCCCTGAAGCTGCACGACGGCAGCACGCCCGTGCACCTCATGCGCACCCACCGCGGCGTGGCCTCCGGCCAGCCCGGCAGCCCGCGCGCCATGGACGAAGCCTTCGGCGAGCATGCGGCGGCGATCGCCCCGCGCGTCGTGCTGGCCATGGGGCCGCTGGCCGCGCAGAGCCTGATGCGCAGCGGCGACCCGCTCGGCAAGCTGCGCGGACGCATCGTGCCGCTGGATTCCATCGAAGGAGCCTGCGTGGTCGCCACCTACCACCCGGCCTACCTGCTGCGCAATCCGGCGGACAAGGCCCGCGCCTGGGCCGACCTCTGCCTGGCCGCCGAGCAGCACTCGCCCGGCCCGAACTGAGCCCAGGCGACGGGCCAATTAAAATCACGGCCCATGACTTTCCTCGACAAGCTGGCCGCCGCACAGCAAAAAAACGGTTCTTTGCTTTGCGTGGGGCTCGATCCCGAGCCCGCCAGGTTCCCGGGACAGTTCAAGGGTGACGCCAGCCGCATCTACGACTTCTGCGCCCGCATCGTCGACGCCACGGCCGACCTGGTCATCGCCTTCAAGCCGCAGATCGCCTACTTCGCCGCGCATCGCGCCGAAGCCCAGCTCGAAAAGCTGATGGAGCACATGCGCAGGAACACGCCCGACGTGCCCGTGATCCTCGACGCCAAGCGCGGCGACATCGGCTCCACCGCCGAGCAGTACGCCCTGGAAGCCTTCGAGCGCTACGGCGCCGATGCGGTGACGCTGTCGCCCTTCATGGGATTCGACTCGGTCGCTCCGTACCTCAAGCACGAAGGCAAGGGCGCTTTCCTGCTGTGCCGCACCAGCAACCCCGGCGGCTCCGACCTGCAGGGCCAGCGGCTGGCGGACGTCGAAGGGCAGCCCTTCCTCTACGAACACGTGGCCAGGCTGGCGCAGGGGCCGTGGAACCTCAACGGCCAGCTCGGCCTGGTGGTGGGCGCGACCTACCCCGCCGAGATCGAGCGCGTGCGCGAACTCGCGCCGACGGTGCCGCTGCTGATCCCCGGCGTCGGCGCCCAGGGCGGCGATGCCGTCGCCACGGTGCGAGCCGGCTGGCGCCCCGATGCGCCGATCGTCGTGAACTCGTCGCGCGCGATCATCTACGCCTCGTCGGGCGACGATTTCGCCGAGGCGGCCAAGACTGCCGCGCGCACCATGCGCGACACCCTCGAATCCGCCAAATAGGGCTCGCCCCCAGGCTGCGCGCACTTCGTGTCGCTTCGCCAACCCCCTGCCGGGGGCAACACCAGAGGCCCGGCAGAGCCGGTTCCTCGGTGTTCCTGGATTGAGCCTCAGGCTCGACGGAGCCGCGTGAAGGCTTCGAACTCCCAGTTCCGCATCCCCAGCAGCAGCGTGTAGCCCTCGCGGTCCTTGGCGGCCAGTTTCTGGTCGGTCTGGTGCTGCTGGGCGAAGTCCTGCGCCACGCGCTGCAGGCGTTCCAGGAAGGCGGGCGCCAGCGAGCGGCTGATCTGGCCGTGCACCAGCAGCAGGCCCTCGGCGGGGCCGTCGAAGCCGCCCTTGTAGTAGTCGAGCACCACGTTCTCGCGGAAGAACTCCATCACCGGGCCGTGCGGGCGCCAGCGGAAAGTCTTGGCGAGCTTCAGGCGATACCGGTTGAGCGGGCGCAGCTCGATGATGCCGATGCGGTCGAGCTGCGCCAGAAAGCCGATGCACTCGGCCTCGCTCACGCGGTAGGCCGCCACGATCTGCTCCAGCGTCCACTGGCTCAGCACGCTGATGGCCACCAGCAGCAGCTTCTTGTCCTTGACCACGGCCTTCTCCTGCTCGTGCGTCAGCTCCTTCAGGAGCGGCTGGGCGTCGGCCACCCGGCGCGCCAGCTCGGCGAAATCGATCTTCAGCGCCCGGCAGATGGCGTCCACGCGGGACAGCGGCATGTCGCTCTTGGCCAGCATCCGCTTGACGCTGGATTCGGCCATGTCGAGCGACCGCGCCAGGTCGGCGTAGGTCATGCGGGCGTTCTTGAGTTCGTTCTTCAGGGCCTGGACGAGATCGACGGTGGTACTCATGGGGCGGAAGCGTACACGGGCGCCAGGGAGTATCAATTGGAGATACCACCGGGTGTGAATTAGTACCTCGTATCGATTCTCGATGCCTCTGGAGGGGTGCGGACCCTAAATTCCGCGCCAGTTCAGACCACCACCGAGGACCGCCATGCTTCTGCCCTCCCTCAGCCGCCGCGAACGCGGGCTGCTTTTCGCCTTCGCGCTGCTCGCGCTGATCGGCTTCTTCGGCCCCGAGCTGCCGGCCGCCGATGTCGCCATCGCATCGGTGTTCGCCGACACCCGCGGCTGGCACGGGCTGCCCAACGCCATGGACGTGCTGAGCAACCTCCCCTTCGTGGTGATCGGCCTGTGGGGCCTGTACCGGCTCAACCGCATCGACCGCTCGCACCAGGAGGCGCTCTCGCAGTTCCCGCTGGCCCCGCCGGCCAGCGACCCGCCGGACAACACGCTCGACTGCGCCTGGCTCTTCTTTGCCGGCCTGATCGCCACCGCCACCGGCTCGGCCTTCTACCACCTCATGCCCGACGGCCCCCGGCTCGCCGCCGACCGCGCCGGCATGGCGGTGGCCTTCGCCGGGCTGATCGGCGTGGCGGTGTGCGAGCGGGTGAGCCAGCGCGCCGGCTGGCCCGCCGCCTGGTTCGTGCTGACGGCCGGGCTGCTGTCGGCCGAGGTGTTCCAGGAGACAGGCAACGTCATGCCCTGGGCGCTGGTGCAGTTCGGCGGCATGGCGCTGGTGCTGACGCTGGCGCTGGCTACGCCGATGCGCAAGTCGGTGGGGCTGAAGCTGGGCTGGGTGATCTTCTTCTACGTGCTGGCCAAGGGCTTCGAGATGGCCGACCACCAGATATACGAATTCACGCAGCAGACGGTGTCGGGCCACACGCTCAAGCACCTGACGGCCTCGCTCGCCGGGCTGCCCGTGGTGTTCGCGCTGCGCAAGCTGGAGATGCGCTGGGAAGCCGCGCTGCGGCACAATCCGGGCGCCGCCGCCGTGGCCGCATGAGGAGCACTCTTCGAATGACAAATCCCGCCGCCGCAGCCGAGGCCACGCCCGTGGCCCACGAGGAGAACGCCCACGCCAACCAGTTCGCGCTCCTCGGCCAGCGGCGCTTCGCGCCCTTCTTCTGGACCCAGTTCGCGGGCGCGGCGAACGACAACCTCTTCAAGTTCGCCTTCACCGTCATGGTGACCTACCAGCTCCAGCTGAGCTGGATGCCGCCGTCGATGGCGGGCCTTGTGATCGGCGCGCTCTTCATCCTTCCCTTCCTGCTGTTCTCGGCCACCTCCGGCCAGCTCACCGACAAGTTCGACAAGACGAAGATGATCCGCTTCGTCAAGGACCTCGAGATCGTGATCATGCTGATCGCCGCCTGGGGCTTCGTCACGGCCAACGCGGTGGTGCTGCTGGGCTGCGTGTTCCTCATGGGGCTGCACTCCACGCTGTTCGGGCCGGTGAAGTTCGCCTACCTGCCGCAGGTGCTCGACGCGCGCGAGCTCACCGGCGGCAACGGCATGGTCGAGATGGGCACCTTCGTCGCCATCCTGCTCGGGCAGGTGGCGGGCGGGTTGCTGGTGGCCCTGCCGAACGTCGGCCACACGAGCGTGGCCGTGGGCTGCGTGCTGCTGGCGCTGGTGGGCCGGGGCGTGGCGCAGGCCATCCCGAGGGCGCCGGCCACCGACCCTGGGCTGGTCATCAACTGGAACCCGATCAGCGAGACCTGGCGCAACCTCAAGCTCGCGAACCAGAACGTGGTGGTGTTCCGCTCGCTGCTGGGCATCTCGTGGATGTGGTTCTTCGGCGCGGTGTTCCTGAGCCAGTTCCCCAGCTTCGCCAAGGAAGTGCTGCACGGCGACGAGCAGGTGGCCTCGCTGCTGCTGGTGGTGTTCTCGGTGGGCATCGGCGTCGGCTCGCTGCTGTGCGAGACGCTCAGTCGCCGGCAGGTGGAGATCGGCCTGGTGCCGCTGGGCGCCATCGGCATGAGCGTGTTCGCGATCGACCTGTACTTCGCCTCGCGCGGCCTCGCGCCCGCCACGCACGACATGGGCATCGGCGCCTTCTTGCACCAGCCCGCGCACTGGCGCGTGATGGCCGACCTCGCGCTGCTGTCGCTGTTCGCGGGGCTCTACAGCGTGCCGATGTACGCGCTGATCCAGCTGCGCAGCCAGCCGACGCACCGCGCGCGCATCATCGCGGCGAACAACATCCTCAACGCACTCTTCATGATCGGCAGCTCGGTCATCGCGGGCGCGCTGCTGGGCGCGGGCTTCACCATTCCGCAGATCTTCCTGTTCACCGGCATCGCCAACGCGGTGGTGGCGTTCTACATCTTCATGCTGGTGCCGGAGTACCTGCTGCGCTTCGTGGCCTGGGTGCTGTCGCGCTTCGTCTACCGCTTCGACATCAAGGGCGAGACGCACATTCCCACCGAAGGCGCGGCCGTGCTGGTGTGCAACCACGTGAGCTTCATCGACGCGGTGCTGCTGATGGCGGCGAGCCCGCGGCCGATCCGATTCATCATGGACCACCGCATCTTCAGGGTGCCGGTGCTGGGCTGGCTGTTCAAGCTGGCCAAGGCGATTCCGATCGCGCCGCAGAAGGACGACCCGGCGGCCTACGAGGCGGCGTTCGCGAAGGCGCAGGAGGTGCTGCGCGAGGGCGACCTACTCGCCATCTTCCCCGAGGGTGCGATCACGCGCGACGGCGAACTGCAGCCCTTCAAGGGCGGCGTGATGAAGATCCTCGAGGGCGCGCGCGCCCAGGGCATCGAGCCGCCGGTGATTCCGATGGCGCTCACCAACCTGTGGGGCTCGTACTTCAGCCGCATCGAGCTGCGCGGCGGCGAGCGCGTGGCCATGGCCAGGCCCTTCCGCCGCGGCTTCTTCAGCCGCGTGGGCCTGAACGTCGGCGCCCCCGTGCCGCCGGCCGAGGTGCAGCCCGACGCGCTGCGCCAGCGCGTGAGCGCCCTGCTGGCCAGCTGAAACACCCCAAAAAGTATCGATTGCGGATACCGGAGGCGCTGGAAACCGCCACCGGTGCAAGCATTCAAGCCTCGCGGTGCGGGAGCGAACCATCATTCGCTCACCTTCACTACGCCGCGAGGCACACATGCAACCCCTCTCATCGACCACGACCGTCTTCATCCAGCGCGACACGCGGGCCTGGCAGTTCCAGGCCTGGGCTTCGTTCGCGATCGCCGTCTTCCTGTGCGCCACCGGCCTGAGCTGGCTGCCGGGCGAGGCGCTGGACCGGGCGTTCATGGTGATGGGCTACGTGTTCTGCCTGAGCACCGCCTTCATGCTGTCCAAGTTCGTGCGCGACAGCCAGCAGGCTGCCGAGCGCGGCTCCGAAGCGGCGCGCGACGTGCCGATGTGGAAGCTGGTCGTCTGGGGCAGCTTCTTCACCGCGATGGGCCTGACCGGCTGGGGCCTCGTGCGCATGGAGATCAACGAGGCCTACAAGGCTTTCCTGGGCGTGAGCTGGCTCTTCCTCATCAGCTCGGCCTTCACGCTGGCCAAGACGCTGCGCGACCGCCACGAGGCCGACATTGCCGAAGCCCGCATGCAGGGCCGCCGCATGGCACGCGCCGAAGCTGCTGCCGCAGCCGCCACCGAATGACCCACGCACCCCAAGAACGGAGACTCATCATGATCAGGAAGTCGATTGCCGCCGCCCTCGTCGCCGCCAGCACTGTCTTCGCCGGTGTCGCGGTTCCCATTCAGGCCCAGGCCCAGAGCGACGCCTCGCTCGCCCTCTCGCTGATGCCGGTGGCGTCGGTGGTGGTCGCGGGCTCCGCCGTCGGGGCCTCGGCCACCACGGCGGTCGCGCTGCCCGCCGCGCTGTCGGTGGGCGGCTCGACCCTCGCCGTGGTCGCGGTCGAGGCCTCGGTGGACGGCACGGTGTACGTGCTCGAACGCGCCTCCGACGGCGCGCGCGCCAGCATCAAGGTCGCGGGCCGCGCGGCCGATGGCGCCTCGAAGGCCGTGGGTACCAGCGTGCTCGTCACCGTGATCGGCTCGGGTGTCGTGCTGTCGGCCGCCGGCGAGGTGCTGGCCTTCGTGCCCAACGCCATCGGACGCGCGCTGCTGCACAACGAGAGGTTGTCGTGAGCCGCGCGCTGGTGCCGCTGCTCGCGCTGGCGGTCGCGGCGGCCTTGTTGCCCATGCAGGCGCAGGCCGGCCGCTCCTGCGAGCAGGTCAAGCCCACGCCCGACGTGATCGTCAAGGGGATGCGGATGGCCGAGCGCACCTCGCAGGCGCTCGACACCAGCGGCGCGCGCGTCGTGCTCCTGGCGCGCGCCGGGCAGGACCTGAGCAAGTACGGCCTGCGCTATTCGCATCTCGGCTTCGCCTACAAGACCGAGGCCGGGCCGTGGCGCGTGGTGCACAAGCTCAACCAGTGCGGCACCGCCATCGCCGAGGTCTACCGGCAGGGGCTCGGCGAGTTCTTCCTCGACGACCCGTGGCGCTACGAGGCCGCCTGGGTGGTGCCCACGCCCGAGGTGCAGGCGCGCCTGCTGGCCGCGCTGAACGAATCGCCCGCGCGCATCGTGCGGCTGCACACCGAGCCCTACAGCATCGTGAGCTACGCGTGGGGCCGCAAGTACCAGCAGTCGAACCAGTGGGCCATGGAGACGCTGGCCGCCGCCATGGAGCCCGCCACCGTCGCCAACCGCGCGCAGGCGCAGGCATGGATGCAGTCCAAGGGCTACGAGCCCACCACGCTGAAGCTGGGCCCGCTCACGCGGCTGGGCGGGCGCGTGGGTTCGGCCAACGTGGCCTTCGACGATCATCCGAACGACAAGCGTTTTTCAGACCGCATCGAGACGGTGACGGTCGACTCGGTTTTCGCCTGGATGCCGCGCGCCGGTCTGGGCGCGGCGCCGGTGACGCTGAAGCTGCAATGAGAAAGAACGAGGAGAAAACAACATGAGCAAGTCTTTGAGACTTTCAGAAAAATGGTTCCGCCGCGGCCTCTGGCTGGTGGCGCTGGTGTTCGCGAGCTTCCTCATCGGACTCGGCAGCACGGTGGTGAGCGACCTGCCGCAGGTCGAGCGGGTGCGCCAACTCGACGACTTCATCGACAAGCCCAGGGCCGAGCCGCTGCGCGCCACCATCAAGGCCTCGGAGGCCGCCGAGTTGCAGGCCGCGCGCGACCTCGACCAGATCCGCCTGCAGCTCAATGCCGCGCAGCAGGCCAGCACCAACGCGCGCGAGACCTTCTCCAACTGGCTCGCCACGAGGCGCGCCACCGCGCAGCCCGACCAGGACACCGAGCTCATCGCGCGCACCAAGGCGCTCGACGCATTCAAGCAGAAGGAAGAGGAGCTGCAGCGCAAGGTCAACGCGCAGCAGCAGATTGCGCTCGACGCACGCCAGGCCGAGCAGGGCGCGCGCACGGCGCTGTCGGTGCTCGAGTACGAGGCGCAACGCAAGCTCGACGCCGAGTACCGCCGCATCGAACTGCGCGTGTTCGCCTACCGGCTGGCGCTCACGCTGCCGCTGCTGGTGGTGGCCGGCTGGCTCTTCGCGAAGAAGCGCAAGAGCACCTACTGGCCCTTCGTGTGGGGCTTCATCTTCTTCGCGCTGTTCGCCTTCTTCGTCGAGCTGGTACCTTACCTGCCGAGCTACGGCGGCTATGTTCGATACGTGGTGGGCATCGTGCTGACGGTGCTGGTGGGGCGCTACGCCATCGTCGCGCTCAACCGCTACCTCGCGCGGCAGAAGCTGGCGGAGCAGCAGCCCGACCAGGTGCGCCGCGAGGAATTGAGCTACGACACCGCGCTCGCACGCCTGGCCAAGAGCGTGTGCCCCGGCTGCGAGCGGCCGGTGGACCTGAAGAACAACGAGATCGACTTCTGCCCGCACTGCGGCATCGGCCTGTTCGACCACTGCGGCAACTGCGAAACCCGCAAGAGCGCGTTCTCGAAGTTCTGCCACGCGTGCGGCACCTCGGCCGCGAATCGCGTGTTGCCGGCCCTCGGGACGGCCGAGGCGTAGTCTGCGAATTCGGTCACGGCCCACGGAAGCTTCGACACGTCATGTAGCGGACATGCCGCGAGGCCGTGCTACAACCCCCGGCTGCGACACAAGTGTTGCCGCAGACTTCCAGCCACCCCTTCGACGGAGCAAAAGCATGAGCATTTTTGGCAGCATCCTTTCCAAGATCTTCCCGGGCGCCAAAGCCGCCGAGGCCCCCGCGCCTGCCCCCGCGGCGCCAGCCGATGCACCAGCGCCCGCCGTGGCAGCGCCGCCGCCCGCCATTCCGCTGGGCGATGTGGCCGCCGTGCTCGACGCGATGCCGGGCTCGAAGAACCTGAACTGGCGCACCTCCATCGTCGACCTGATGAAGCTTCTGGGCCTGGACAGCAGCCTCGAAGCGCGCAAGCAGCTGGCAGCCGAGCTGAGCTACGGCGAAGACACCAGCGACAGCGCCAAGATGAACATCTGGTTGCACCGCCAGGTCATGACCAAGCTGGCCGCCAACGGCGGTACGGTGCCCGCAGAACTGCGGGATTGAGCGCAACACCGGCGGCCCGGCAACGCCGGTTCCGCGGTGTTCTCGAAAGGAAAAAGCCTCGCGCGATGCGCGAGGCTTTTTTTCAGGTCCAGCCGGCGTCGACGACGTAGTCCTGCGCGGTGCACATGCGCGAATCGTCGGCGGCCAGGAAGAGCGCCATCGCAGCGATGTCCTCCGCCATCACGCGCCCCGGCAGGCATTGCGCCGCATCGATTTCCGCGCCCGACTCGGGCTTGACCCACAGCTTGATCTGCCGCTCGGTCATCACCCAGCCCGGCACGATCGAGTTCACGCGGATGTTCTGCTTGCCCAGGTCGCGCGCCAGCGAGCGCGTGAGGCCGCGCGCCGCCGCCTTGCAGGCCTGGTACACCGGGTAGCCCTTGCCCTTGATCATCCAGCTGATGGAGCCGAAGTTGACGATCGAGCCGCCGCCCAGCGCGCGCATGTCGTCGGCCACCGCCTGCGCGGCGAAGAACTGGTGCTTGAAGTTGACGGCCACGAGGCGGTCGAAGTCCTCGTCGGTCACGTCGGCCATCTCGTGGCGACGGTCGTTGGCGGCGTTGTTCAGCAGCACCGACACCGGCCCGAAGCGCTGGCGCACCGCGTCGATGGTGGCCGCGAGGGCGGCCGTATCGGTCACGTCGCAGGGCACGAAGAGCGCGGGGTGCTCGCCCTGCAGCTGCGCCGCGAGCGCGTTGCCGGCGGCGGTGTCGAGATCGCAGAAGCCGACCTTCGCGCCCTGCGCATGGAAGGCCCGCACAAGCGATTCGCCGATGCCGCTGGCGCCGCCCGAGATGAACACGGTGCGTCCGGCCAGCGAGGGATAGCGGGCGGTGTAGGGCGAAAGTGGTGGTGATGCGTCGGTCATGGTGGCTGCGGCAGCGTGGAGACGGACGGCAAGCGTAGCGGATAGCGGCCGGCCGGTGTATCCGGTGTATGGCTTCCGGCGAATGGGCGGCGCGAGCGGGCGTGGCTACGCTTGCTCCCATGAAGACCCAAGCACTTCCCCGCCGCCGCACCCTCGTTGCGTTCGCGATGCTCGTTCCCGCCGCGCTGGCGGTGCGCTCCGTGCGGGCGCAGGCCGCAGCATCCGGCGTGCAGCTCTTCAAGGTGGTCTCTGCGCGCGACGAGGTGATCGTCGGCGCCGACGCCGCGATGCTCGGGGCAGGCGCCGGCCCCGCGGTCGAGCGGCTGGCGACCCAGCTCGCCGCCAAGGGCCAGCTCACCCTGTGGCAGTACGCCTCGAGCAAGGACGCGGGCGGCGCGCTGGTGCAGGCGCCGCTCAGGCAGATCGTGGTGTTCAGGAACGATGCGCTGCGCATCGAGCCCTACGCCACGCCGCTGCCGATCCAGCCGCTGAAGTAGCTGCCGGCTGCTTCTTTTTCAGACTCCTCGCGCCCGGTCGGACTTGAAGCGCGCGCGGAACTCCGTGAACGTGCCCGCGTCGAGCGCCTCGCGGATCTCGCGCATCAGGTTCAGGTAGTAGTGCAGGTTGTGGATGGTGGTGAGCATCGGCCCCAGCATCTCGCCGCAGCGGTCCAGGTGATGCAGGTAGGCGCGGCTGAAGCCTTCGCGCCCGCCGTCGTTCCAGCTCACGCCCGAGGTGCCCGCACAGGCGTGGCAGGTGCAGCTCGGGTCGATGGGCTGCGGATCGCTCTTGTGGCGCGCGTTGCGCATCTTCAGGTCGCCGAAGCGGGTGAAGAGCGTGCCGTTGCGCGCGTTGCGCGTGGGCATCACGCAGTCGAACATATCGACGCCGTCGGCCACGCCCTGCACCAGGTCCTCGGGCGTGCCCACGCCCATCAGGTAGCGCGGCTTGTTCGAGGGCAGCCGGTGCGGCGTGTGGCCCATGATGTGCAGCATCTCTTCCTTGGGCTCGCCCACGCTCACGCCGCCGATGGCGTAGCCGGGGAAGTCCATGTCGACCAGCGCCGCGAGCGACTCCTCGCGCAGGTTCTCGTACATGCCTCCCTGCACGATGCCGAAGAGCGCGTTCGGGTTCTGCAGGCGGGTGAATTCCGCCTGGCAGCGCTTGGCCCAGCGCAGGCTCAGCTCCATCGAGACACGCGCCTCGGCCTCGGTCGTGATGTGGCCCTTGGTGTCGTAGGGCGTGCACTCGTCGAACTGCATCACGATGTCGCTGTTGAGGATGGTCTGGATCTGCATCGAGACCTCCGGCGTGAGGAACAGCTTGTCGCCGTTGACGGGCGACGCGAACTTCACGCCCTCCTCGCTGATCTTGCGCATCGCGCCCAGCGACCACACCTGGAAGCCGCCGGAGTCGGTGAGGATGGGCTTGTCCCACTTCTCGAACTGGTGCAGCCCGCCGAAGCTGGCCATCACGTCGAGGCCCGGGCGCATCCAGAGGTGGAAGGTGTTGCCCAGGATGATCTGTGCGCCCATCTCTTCCAGGCTGCGCGGCATCACGCCCTTGACCGTGCCGTAGGTGCCCACTGGCATGAAGATCGGCGTCTGCACCTTGCCGTGGTTGAGCGTGAGCGTGGCGCGTCGCGCGTGGCTGTCGGGGTCGGTCTTGAGGAGTTCGAAGTTCAGCATGTCGTTCAGTCCTGGGTGCGTGCGAGCAGCATGGAATCGCCATAGCTGAAGAAGCGATAGCGTTCGGCAATGGCGTGGGCGTACAGCCCCATCACCCGCTCGTAGCCCGCGAAGGCCGAGACCAGCATCATCAGCGTGCTCTTGGGCAGGTGGAAGTTGGTCACCAGCAGGTCGACGTGCTCGAAGACGAAGCCCGGCGTGATGAAGATGCGCGTGTCGCCCGCGGCCTTGCCGCTCCTGGCCCACGACTCGAGCGTGCGCACGGTGGTCGTGCCCACGGCCACGATGCGGCCGCCGCGCGCCTTGCATTCTGCAATCGCGCGCTGCGTGGCCTCGGGCACTTCGTAGCGCTCGGCATGCATCGTGTGTTCCGAAATGTTCTCGGTCTTCACCGGCTGGAAGGTGCCGGCGCCCACGTGCAGCGTGACGTTGGCGCGCTGCACGCCGTTGGCCTCCAGCTCGGCCAGCAGGCCTTCGTCGAAGTGCAGGGCGGCGGTGGGTGCCGCCACCGCGCCGGGCACGCGCGCGAACACGGTCTGGTAGCGGCTTTCGTCCTCGGCCGAGTCGGTGTGGGTGATGTAGGGCGGCAGCGGCACGTGGCCGCAGCGCTCCATCAGCATGTAGGGGTTCTCGCCGGTGTCGCTCTCGAAGGCGAAGCGGAAGAGGGCGCCGTTCTCGTCGGGCCAGCGGCCCAGCAGCGTGGCGCGGAAGCCGCCGACCATCTCCAGCGTGGTGCCCACGGTCGGCTTCTTGCTGACCTTCATGTGCGCCACCACTTCCTGGCCCTGCAGCACGCGCTCCACCAGCAGTTCGAGCTTGCCGCCGGTGGGCTTCTCGCCGAAGAGGCGGGCCTTCACCACGCGGGTGTCGTTGAAGACGAGCAGGTCGCCCGGGCGCAGCAGCGAGGGCAGGTTCCTGAAGATGCGGTCGACCGGTGCGGGCCCCGTGCCATCGAGCAGGCGGGAGGAGGTTCGTTCGGGGGCCGGGTGTTGCGCCACCAGCTCGGGCGGCAGGGCGAAATCGAAATCGGAGAGCGTGAAAGCGCGCATGTGCTTGAGGGCCGGACGGGCCCGTTCCAAGAAAAGACGGGAAGCGGTGGGGCTCCACTCGACGCCGTGGATGCACGGTGCGGGGGAAGGCCCGGATTGTCCCATGCCGCGAAAGCCGGCCTTTTCCGCAGGGTTGTCGAGGCAGAATCGGCGGATGGTCGATTCACAAGCTGCGCGTGTTGCCTCGGGCTCGTCGTCCGGCCCCTCCGAAGGTGAGCTCTTCAAGAAGATCCTCGGCAGCGCCTGGCAGGGCCTGCATCCCGACATCCGCCGCCGCTTCGACAAGAACCCGTCGCCGGGCAAGGCGCTGCACTACCTGGGCTCGCTGAGCGAGCTGCGCTGCTCGCGCTTCGGCAAGCTGCTGGGGCACATCACGCAGCCGATGATCCAGGGCGCACTCATTCCCTACAGCGACGCCGACTTCCCCGTGGAGATCCAGGTCTACGCCAAGCCGCGGGACCGGGCCATCTACAAGCAGCGCATCTACCGCCTGCGCAATCGCAAGCCGATCCAGTTCACCAGCTTCATGCGCGAGAGCGAGCGCGGCGAGGTGCTGGAGTACGTGGGCATGGGGCTGGGCATGAAGCTGGTGCTCAGCGTGGAGAACGGCAGCCTGCACTTCCAGAGCGACGGCTATTTCTGGGACGTCTTCGGCTGGCGTATCCCGCTGCCGGGCGTGCTCACGCCCGGCAAGACCTTCCTCTGGCACCACAACGAGACACCGGAGCGCTTCAACATCCGCATCGAGATCCGCCACTGCCTGATGGGCACGACCTTCACCCAGGTCGGCGTGTTCGAGGAGATTCCCGAGCCGAAGGCGGTGCCCGCATGATCGA
Organism: Variovorax sp. 278MFTsu5.1; assembly: GCF_048305045.1. Classification (NCBI taxonomy): domain Bacteria; kingdom Pseudomonadati; phylum Pseudomonadota; class Betaproteobacteria; order Burkholderiales; family Comamonadaceae; genus Variovorax; species Variovorax sp. 278MFTsu5.1. The sequence continues at coordinate 6,557,239 of NZ_CP157622.1, read as the reverse complement.
CACGCACCTGCTTGCGCTGCAACTCATGGCCGCGCAAGGCGCGCTCGGCGCCTTCGACACGCTCTACCACCACGAGGGCACCGAGGCGCTGCCGCGGCGCGGCACGGCCGGGCGCGAGCTGGCGATCCACGCCACGCGCTCGTCGATCTACTGCGCGCTCTTCATCGGGCTGTCGTCCTGGGCCTGGCATGGCGCATGGGCGTGGGTACTGCTCGCGGTGTTCGGCGTCGAGATCGTGCTCACGCTGTGGGACTTCGTGGTCGAAGACCGCAGCCGCCTGCTGCCGCCCACCGAGCGCGTGACGCACACGGTGCTGGCCATCAACGCGGGTGCCTTCATCGCGCTGCTGGCGATGAGCGCGACGGACTGGGCAGCGCAGCCGACCGCGATGGTGTGGCAGCCGCAGGGCTGGCTCGGCGCCTTCCTCGCGCTGTGCGGCGCGGGCGTGGGCCTGTCGGGCCTGCGCGATGCCTTCGCGGCGCGCGCGCTCTTCAGGCGCGGCGCGCAGGAGCGGGCGCGCGATGCCCAGGCGCCGGTGCGCTTCGGATCGAAGCCGCAGCGCGTGCTGGTGACGGGCGGCACGGGCTTCATCGGCCAACTGCTCGTGCGTCATCTGGTGGCCGACGGCCATGCCGTGACGGTCTGGACGCGTGATGCGCGATCGGCCGCCTGGAACTTCGGCGGCGCGGTGCGCTGCGTGCAGTCGCTCGACGACGTGCCGGCGGCCGACGACATCGACGTGGTCGTCAACCTCGCGGGTGCGCGCATCCTGGGCATGCGCTGGAGCGAGCGGCGCAAGGCGCAGCTGCTGAGAAGCCGGGAAGGGCTGACGCAACAGCTGGTCGCATGGATCGCGGCGCGGCCGCGCAAGCCATGGCTGCTGCTGTCCGGCTCCGCCATCGGCTACTACGGTGTGCAGCCGCAGGGCGACGCGAGCGAACTCGCGGAAGACGCGCCGCCGCAGCCGATCTTCATGTCCCAGCTGTGCCAGCGCTGGGAGCGGGCGGCGCAAGCGGCGGTGGCGCACGGCGTGCACGTGGCCTGCATGCGCTTCGGCTTCGTGCTGGGCCACCAGGGCTCGCTGCCGCAGTTGCTGCTGCCGATCTCGCTGGGCATGGGCGGACGGCTGGGCAGCGGGCGGCAATGGCTGTCGTGGGTGCATGTGCACGACCTGATCCGCGCGATGGCGCATGTGTGGACCCTGACCGAGAACGCTGCGGCGCCCCCGGCCGCGCAGGCGTTCAACTTCACCGCGCCCGGCGCCCTGAGCCAGGAGGAATTCACCCGCGTCGCCGCGAGCGTGCTGCACCGGCCCTGCTGGATGCCGACGCCCGCCGCGCCCGTCAAGCTGCTGCTCGGCGAGCAGGCCGATCTGTTGCTCGAAGGCCAGCGCGTGGTGCCGGCGCGGCTGCTGCAGTCGGGCTTCGGCTTCATGTTCCCCGACGCCCGCAGCGCCTTGACGGACCTTTGCCGGCCGCGCTAGAAGACTCTTCCGTGCCCGCCAAGAAAGCCCCGACTCCCACCGCCGAAGCGGCCGCCGCCGCGCCGGAGAAGCCGTCGCCGCCGGGCTCCGGCCTGAGCCAGGTCCAGCGCGCGCTGCGCAAGCTCGGCCTCGTGCGCGACATCGACTTCGCGCTCTACCTGCCGATGCGCTACGAGGATGAGACGCGCATCGTGCGCATCGCCGACACGCGCGACGGCGACGTGGCGCAGGTCGAAGGCGTCGTCACCGAATGCGAGGTGGTCTACCGCCCGCGCCGCCAGCTCATCGCGACCATCGACGACGGCAGCGACACCTGCCAGCTGCGCTTCTTCAACTTCTATCCCTCGCAGCAGAAGCAACTCGCGGTTGGCGCGAAGGTGCGCGTGCGTGGCGAGGTGCGCGGGGGCTTCGTGGGGCGGCAGATCATGCACCCCACGGTGAAGGCGGCCGGCACCGCACTGCCGAACGCGCTCACGCCCGTGTACTCGACGGTGGCGGGGCTCGCGCAGCCGGTGCTGCGGCGCGAGGTGCGCTCGGGCTTGGCGCGCGCGGTGCTCGACGAGACCGTTCCCGTGCAGATCGGCTTTCGCGGCGCGTGGAACCTGCGCGACTCGCTGAGCTTCTTGCACTACCCGACGCCCGACGTGGCGATCGCCACGCTCGAAGACCACAGCCATCCCGCCTGGCAGCGCATCAAGGCCGAGGAGTTGCTCGCGCAGCAGCTCTCGCAGTTGCAGGCGCGGATGGAGCGCGCGGCGCAGCGCGCGCCGGTGCTGCCGCCCGCACCGCCCGAACCCGACGCGGCCTCGCTGCATGCGCAGCTGCTTGCCGTGCTGCCTTTCGGCCTCACGGGTGCGCAACAGCGTGTCGGCGAGGAGATCACGCGCGACCTCGGCCGCGAGATCCCGATGCACCGGCTGCTGCAGGGCGACGTGGGCTCGGGCAAGACGGTGGTGGCGGCGCTCGCTGCGGCACGCTGCATCGACGCGGGCTTCCAGTGCGCGCTGATGGCGCCTACCGAAATCCTCGCGGCGCAGCACTTCGGCAAGCTCGTCGGCTGGCTCGATCCGCTGCTGGCGGCGCGTGGCCAGCGCGTGGCGTGGCTCACGGGCAGCCAGAAGAAGAAGGAGCGCGACGAGATGTCGGCGGCGGTGGAAAGCGGCCAGGCCGCGCTCGTCATCGGCACGCACGCGGTCATCTCGGAGAAGGTGCGCTTCAGGAGCCTCGCGCTGGCGATCATCGACGAGCAGCATCGCTTCGGCGTCGCGCAGCGCCTCGCGTTGCGCGGCAAGGCGCAAGGGCACCTGGAACCCCACCTGCTGATGATGAGCGCCACGCCCATCCCGCGCACGCTGGCGATGAGCTACTACGCCGACCTCGATGTCTCCACCCTCGACGAGCTGCCGCCGGGCCGCACGCCCATCATCACCAGGCTGGTGGCCGACCACCGGCGCGACGAGGTCATCGACCGCATCCACTCGCAGATCGCGCAGGGCCGGCAGGTCTACTGGGTCTGTCCGCTGATCGAGGAGAGCGAGGCCGTCGACCTGCGCAACGCCACCGAGACGCGCGACGAGCTGGCCGAAACATTGGGCGAGCCCATCCAGGTGGGCCTGCTGCATTCGCGCATGCCCACGGCCGAGAAGCAGGCGGTGATGGCGGCGTTCACCGCCAACGAGATCCAGGTGCTGGTGAGCACCACCGTGATCGAAGTGGGCGTGGACGTGCCGAATGCCTCGCTCATGGTCATCGAGCATGCGGAGCGCTTCGGCCTCTCGCAGCTGCACCAGCTGCGCGGCCGCGTGGGGCGCGGCGCGGCGGCCTCGGCCTGCGTGCTGCTCTATGCGCCGGGCGACAGCGGCCGCGTCGGCGAGGCGGCACGCGCGCGGCTCAAGGCCATGGCCGAGACCAGCGACGGCTTCGAGATCGCGCGGCGCGACCTCGAGATCCGCGGCCCCGGCGAGTTCCTCGGTGCGCGCCAGTCGGGCGCGCCGCTGCTGCGCTTTGCCGACCTCACGACAGATACGCTGCTGCTCGACTGGGCCCGCGAACTCGCGCCGGTCATGCTGCGCAAGCACCCCGACCTGGCGCAGCGGCACATCGACCGCTGGCTGGGCACCAAGGCCGAATACCTCAAAGCCTGAAGATTCTTTCGCGGAACACCGCGGAACCGGCTTTGCCGGGCCGCAGGTGTTGCCCCCGGCGAGGGGGTTGGCGCAGCGACACGAAGTGCGCGAAGCCCTGGGGGAGCGCTTCCTATGCGGGGCGGCGCGTGAAGGCCAGGATCACCCCGAAGCCGACCATCATGCTGCCGCTGATGCGGTTGAACCAGCGCATCGCACGGCTGCCGTTGGCCAGCCGGCGCATGCGCGCGCCGAGCAGCGCGTAGAGCGCGATCGCCACCAGCTCGAACACCAGGAAGGTCAGGCCCAGCAGCAGGTAGCTGGAGGCATAGGCGCCCGGCACCACGAACTGCGGGAAGAAGGCGGTGAACACCAGGATCGCCTTCGGGTTGCCCGCCGCCACGGTGAACTCTTGCCGGATGAGGGCGCGCATCGAGGGCGGCGCGGAGGCGGCGTCTCGCGCCTGCACCTCGGCCGTGGGCGTCGGTGCGCGCAGCAGGCGGATGCCGATCCACACCAGGTAGGCCGCGCCGATGTACTTGATGACGTCGAAGGCCAGCTCCGAGGCCACCAGCACCGCGCCCATGCCCAGCCCGGCGATGGCGATCATGATCGCGAAGGCCACGAGCCGGCCGCTGGCCGCGATGACCGCGGGAGACAAGCCGTGCCTGGCGCCGTTGGTCACCGACAGCAGGTTGTTGGGCCCGAAGGCCATGTTGATGGCGAAGCAGGCCGGCAGGAAGAGCAGGTAGGCAGACAGGGTCATGGCGGGTGTCCTTCAGGGGGCGGACAGCCATTATCCGCAGGCCCTAGCTGTCGATGCCGCCCTCGGGCATGCTGCGCGCATAGACCGCCAGCACGATGCGCTCGGAGTGCACCAGGTAGTCGTTGAGCGCGGCCGAGCCCTCGGCGAACTTGCCGGCCTCGATGAGTTCGAGCAGCTTCATGTTCATGTCGACGTAGGGCGCGTGCAGGAACTCCGGGTCCTTCAGCAGGCCGAAGGCCAGCCGCAGTTCGACCAGGATATGGGCGAACAGGTTGTTCAGCCGCTCGCTGTCGGCCAGTTCCACGATGCCCTTGTGGAACTCCATGTTGGCCGTGCCCACGCCCAGCCAGTCGCCGGCCTCGCGGCACTTCAGCGCCATCTCCACCGCCTCGCGCATGTGCTTCTTGGCGGGGTGGCGCGGGTAGGCCTGCGCCAGCGCCTGGCATTCGATGAGCCGTCGCACGCGGTAGATGTCGATGATCGACGCGATGCTCGGCACCGCCACGAACACGCCGCGGTTGGGCGCGTGCTTGAGCAGGCCTTCCTTGGTCAGCGTGCGGAACACCTCGCGCAGGGTGTTGCGCGAGATCTCGAAGCTGTCGGCCAGCGCGGCCTCCGACAGCCGCTGCCCCGGCGAGAACTCGCCCTTCACGATCTTCTGGCGGATCAGCTCCGCGACCCGGTCGTTGAGCGTCTGTGCGCCGGCTGCGGCAGGCGGGGCGGATGGGGTCGTCGAGGCCGGAGGGGTCATGCCGAAAGGGGAAGGCAGCTAAGGGAGGGTCCGTGAACCCGGGCGTTTTTAGCAGGTTTTCCCTGCTGGACCGGCAAAAGACGGGCCCTGCCGGATGCACCAGACGGTGGCGTGCTCAGGGTTTTCATGGGGTCATGCAGGCACTGTTGTTGGGCACACTCTCATAAATTGTTCAACAATTTATTGAAATTGAGTGATTCAGGAGAAATGAATTGCTCATTCATTGGCACGCAGCTTGCAAGAAGCGGCCAGCCGGAATCCCGGCGCAAGGTGTCTCCGAATCACCAAACGAAAGACCAACATGACTCCTGACATCCCTCACCTCTGGCCGCTGATCGGCGTCGCCGTGATCATTGCGGGCTTCGTCCTGCGCTTCAATCCGATGCTGGTGGTGATCGTCACCGCCATCGCCACCGCGGCGGCCGCGGGCTTCGGCCCGATGGCGATCCTCACGGCCATCGGCAACGGCTTCATCAAGACGCGCAACCTGCCGCTGATCATTCTTCTGCCGCTGGCGGTGATCGGCCTGCTCGAGCGCCACGGCCTGCGCCAGCACGCGCAGAACTGGATCAGCCGCATCAAGTCGGCCACCGCCGGGCGCCTGCTGATCGTCTACCTGGCCGCGCGCGAGCTGACCGCGGCCATGGGCCTGACCAGCCTGGGCGGCCATCCGCAGATGGTGCGTCCGCTGCTCGCGCCGATGGCCGAGGGCGCCACCGAGACGCGCTACGGCAAGCTGCCCGATCGCATCCGCCACAAGCTGCGCGCCTATGCAGCGGCCACCGACAACGTGGGCCTGTTCTTCGGCGAGGACATCTTCGTGGCCTTCGGCGCCATCGTGCTGATGACAACCTTCCTGCACGAGGCCGGCATCGACGTGGAGCCGTTGCACGTCGCGATGTGGGGCATCCCGACGGCCATCGCCGCCTTCGTGATCCACGCCTGGCGCCTGCGCCGGCTCGACCAGGCGCTGGCGCGCGAACTCGACGGCAAGCCTGAAGTGCCCACGGTTCCCTCGGTCCCCGCAACGCAAGAGGGCCGCTGATCATGATCCTCTCGATCCAGCACCTCTACATCCTGGTCGGCCTGATCCTCGCGATCACGGCGGTGATGACGCTGGCCGACCGCCAGCATCCCAAGCGCTACACCAGCGCGCTTTTCTGGGGCCTGTATTCGCTGGTCTTCCTGGTCGGCGACAAGCTGCCGCCCGCGCTGGTGGGCGTGGGCGCCATCGCCATGGCCGTCATCGCCGGCATGCGCGGCGTGGGCGCGGGCAAGCACGACGAGCCGACGTCCGCCCAGTACGAGGCCAGTGCGAAGCGCCTGGGCAACAAGCTCTTCATGCCGGCGCTGGCGATCCCGCTGGTCACCGTGATCGGCACCGTGCTCGTGAGCAAGGTCAAGATCGGCGACGCCTTCCTGCTCGACCCCAAGAACACCACCCTGGTGAGCCTGGGCGTGGGCTGCGTGGCGGCGCTGGCGCTGGCCTGCTGGCTGACGCGCGAGACGCCGGTTCAGGGCATGCGCGAGTCGCGCCGCCTGACCGACGCGCTGGGCTGGGCCGTGGTGCTGCCGCAGATGCTGGGCATGCTGGGCCTGGTGTTCTCCGACGCGGGCGTGGGCAAGGCGGTGGCGTATGTCACCACCAGCTACATCAACATGGACATCCGCTTCGTTGCCGTCGCGGTCTACGTGCTGGGCATGGCGCTCTTCACCATCATCATGGGCAACGGCTTCGCGGCCTTCCCGGTGATGACGGGCGGCGTGGGCGTGCCGGTGCTGGTGGGCGTGTACCACGGCGACCCGGCGGTGATGGCGGCCATCGGCATGTTCTCGGGCTACTGCGGGACGCTGATGACGCCGATGGCGGCCAACTTCAACATCGTGCCGGCAGCGCTGCTGGAGCTGCCCGACAAGAACGCGGTGATCCGCGTGCAGATACCGACCGCGGCCACGCTGCTGGTGGTCAACATCTTCCTGATGTACTTCCTGATGTTCCGCTGAGGGCTCCGCATGACCACCGATGACAAGGCGCCCCGGGTGCTGGTCGCGGGCTTCGAGCCGTTCGAGAACGATCCCGTCAACCCCGCGTGGGAGATCGCCCGCGCGCTCGAGGGCTGGCGCTGCGAAGGCACCGTGGTGCAGGCGCTGCAGCTGCCCTGCGTGTTCGGCCGCTCGATCCACGTGCTCGACGCCGCCATGGCGGGCATCGCGGAGAGCGGCAGGCCGCTGCCGCTGGTGCTGTGCATCGGCGCCGCGGGCGGGCGCACAGAGATCTCGCTGGAGCGCGCCGCGCTGAACATCGACGACGCGCGCATTCCAGACAACGCCGGCTACCAGCCCATCGACATCGAGGTGGAGGCGGGCGGCCCCGCCGCCTACTTCTCGACGTTGCCGATCAAGGCCATGGTGCGCGACATGCGCGCCGCCGGGCTGCCCGCGGCGGTGTCCAACAGCGCCGGCACCTTCGTGTGCAACCACATCTTCTATGCGTTGATGCACCGCCTCGCGACCCGGCCGATGCTGGCGCACACGCGCGGCGGCTTCGTGCATGTGCCCTACCTGCCCGAGCAGGCCGCCTCCAGGCCCGGCGTGGCGAGCATGGCGCTGCAGGCGCAGGTGGAAGCCTTCCGCGTGGCGATCCGCACCGCGCTGCTCGTGCGCGACGACGTGCGGGAGACGGCGGGCCGCCTGCACTGACCGACTCACTGAAGACCGAACGATGAACATCGACTTGAACAGCGACCTCGGCGAGAGCCTTGGCGCCTGGCGCATGGGCGACGACGCCGCCATGCTTTCCCTCGTGAGCAGCGCCAACGTGGCCTGCGGCTTCCATGCCGGCGACCCGGCCGGCATCCTGCGCACGCTGCGGCAGGCCAGGGAGCGCGGCGTCGCCATCGGCGCGCACGTGGCCTACCGCGATCTCGTGGGCTTCGGGCGCCGCAACATGGACGTGGAAAGCGCCGACCTGCGCGCCGACGTGATCTACCAGATCGGTGCGCTCAAGGGCCTGGCCGCCGCGGCCGGCACCACGGTGCGCTACGTGAAGCCGCACGGCGCGCTCTACAACACCATCGCCCACGACGAGCGCCAGGCGCGCGACGTGATCGCCGCCATCCGCGAGATCGACGCCAGCCTGGTGCTGGTGGCGCTCGCGGGCTCGCCGCTGCTGGGCTGGGCGCGCGACGCTGGCCTGCGCGTGGTGGCCGAGGCCTTCGCCGACCGTGCCTACACGCCCAATGGCACGCTGGTGTCGCGCCGCGAACCCGGCGCGGTGCTGCACGACGCCGAAGAAGTGGCCGCGCGCATGCTGCGGCTGGCTTCCGAAGGCGTGGTCACGGCCATCGACGGCAGCAGCGTGCGCATCGAGGCCGAGTCGGTCTGCGTGCACGGCGACAGCCCTGGCGCGGTGGAGATGGCGCGCCGGGTGCGCGCGCTGCTGGAGCAGTCGGGCGTGGCGATCCGCTCCTTCGTGGACGCCGCATGACGACGATGCGCTTCCTGCCGGTCAACCTGAATGCGGTGCTGGTCGAGCTCGAAGACCTGGCGCAGACGCTCGCGCTGCTGGCCTCGCTGCGCGCCGAGCCCATCGCGGGCATCGAGGAGCTGGTGCCCGCGGCGCGCACGCTGCTCATCACCTTCCGGCCGGCCGCAATTTCAGCCGACGAGCTCGCGCGGCAGGTCGGCGCGCGCAGCCTCGACGCGCGCGAGGCGCGCAGCGAAAGGCGCATCGAGATTCCGGTGCGCTACGACGGCGAGGACCTGGCCGAGGTGGCCGGGCTGCTCGGCATCACACCCGATGAAGTCGTGCGCTGCCACACCGGCAGCGACTACACCGTGGCCTTCACCGGCTTCGCGCCCGGCTTCGCATACCTCTCGGGCGGGCACCCGAGCCTGAACGTGCCGCGCCGCAAGGTGCCGCGCACGCGCATTCCCGCCGGCGCCGTCGGGCTCGCGGGAAGCTTCAGCGGCGTCTATCCGCAGGCCAGCCCGGGCGGCTGGCAGATCATCGGCGTGACCGACACGCCGATGTGGGACCTGTCGCGCGAGACGCCCGCGCTGCTGCAGCCGGGCGACGCGGTGCGCTTCGTCGACGTGACAGGCCAGCCGCGCGCGGAGGTGCAGGCCGCCGCCGCGCCTGCGCAACCGGCCGTGCCGAAGAGCGGCTGCGCCCTGGAGATCCGCGCCCCGGGCCTGCAGTCGCTGCTGCAGGACGGCGGCCGCCACGGGCAGGCGAAGCAGGGCGTGTCGGCTTCCGGCGCGATGGACCGGCGCTCGCTGCAGGCGGCCAACCGGCTCGTCGGCAATGCCTCCGACGCCGCGTGCATCGAGGTCGCCTACGGCGGCTTCCAGTTCGCCTGCCGTGGCGATGCGGTGGTGGCGGTCACCGGCGCCGAAGCTCCGGTCACGCTGACCCGCGCCGATGGCGCGAAATGGCCGCTGCCGCGCTACCAGGCGGTCGCGCTGACCGACGGCGACGTGCTCGCGCTCGGCGAGCCGACGGCCGGCATCCGCAGCTACATCGCGGTGCGCGGCGGCTTCGACATCGCGCCCGTGCTAGGCAGCCTCTCGACCGACACGCTCGCGCGCGTCGGCCCCGCCGCCCTCGCCGCGGGCGACATGCTGCCTGTGCGCGCGGTGTCGGCCGGTGCGCTGGTCGGCGAGCCCGAGGCGCCGCCGGCCGGCCTGCCCACCGTGCACGAGGAAGTGGTGCTCGACATCGTGCTCGGCCCGCGCACCGACTGGTTCACGCCCGACGCAGTCGAGCTGCTCTGCGGCCAGGCATGGACCGTCACGCCGCAGTCGAACCGCGTCGGCATCCGCCTGGCCGGCGAAGAAGCGCTGCAGCGCGCCAACCACGCCGAGCTGCCCAGCGAGGGCACCGCGCGCGGCTCGATCCAGGTGCCGGCGAGCGGCCAGCCTGTGCTGTTCCTGGCCGACCATCCGCTGACGGGCGGCTATCCCGTGATCGCCTCCGTCGCCACCCATCACCTCGACCGCGCGGGGCAGATCCCCGTGAACGCGCGCGTCCGATTCAGGCCCATGGCCCAGTGAAAGCCTCCCCATGAAGAAAGTACTGATCGCCAACCGGGGCGAAATCGCCGTGCGCATCGCGCGCGCCTGTGCCGACCACGGCGTGAAGTCGGTCGCGGTGTATGCCGACGCCGACCTGAATGCGCTGCACGCGCGCATGGCCGACGAGGCCTACGGGCTCGACGGCAACAAGCCCGCCGACACTTACCTCAACATTGCCAAGCTGCTCGACGTGGCCGCGCGCAGCGGTGCCGACGCGGTGCATCCGGGCTACGGCTTCCTCTCGGAGAGCGCGGCCTTCGCGCAGGCCGTCATCGACGCCGGGCTCACCTGGATCGGCCCACCGCCGGCCGCCATCGCGATGCTGGGCGACAAGGTGCAGGCCCGCAAGCTCGCGATGAAGGTGGGCGCGCCGCTGGTGGCGGGCACGGCCGGTCCGGTGAAGGACGCGGGCGAGGTGCTGGCCTTCGCCGAGAAGCACGGCCTGCCGGTCGCGATCAAGGCCGCGTTCGGCGGCGGCGGGCGCGGCATCAAGGTGGCGTGGCGGCTCGACGAGGTCGAGGGCCTCTATGAATCTGCGGTGCGCGAGGCGGTGACGGCCTTCGGGCGCGGCGAGTGCTATGTCGAGCAGTTCCTCGACCGCCCCCGCCATGTCGAGGCGCAGGTGCTGGCCGACACGCACGGCAACGTGGTCGTGCTCGGCACGCGCGACTGCTCGCTGCAGCGGCGCAACCAGAAGCTGGTGGAAGAAGCGCCCGCGCCCTTCCTGAGCGACGCGCAGCGCGAGCGCATCCATCAGGCCGCGCGCGACATCTGCGCGGAGGCCGGCTACACCGGCGCGGGCACGGTCGAGTTCATGCTGAGCGCGAGCGGCGCGATCTCCTTTCTCGAAGTGAACACGCGGCTTCAGGTGGAGCATCCGGTGACGGAGGAAACCACGGGCATCGACCTCGTGATCGAGCAACTGCGCATCGCCGAAGGCCTGCCGCTGCAGATCAGGCAGACGCCCGCGCCGCGCGGCCATGCCTTCGAGTTCCGCATCAACGCCGAGGACGTGGGGCGCGGCTTCCTGCCCTCGCCCGGGCCGGTCAAGGTGTTCGACGCGCCCTCGGGGCCCGGCGTGCGCGTGGATGCCGGCGTGGAGTCGGGCTCGCAGGTGCCGGGCACCTTCGATTCGCTGATGGCCAAGCTCATCGTCACCGGCGCCACGCGCGAGCAGGCCATCGCGCGGGCGCGGCGTGCACTCAAGGAGTTCCGCATCGAGGGCCTGCCGACGGTGCTGCCCTTCCATCGCGCGGTGATGGCGCACCCGGACTTCGTCTCGGGCGACGCCTTCAAGGTGCACACGCGCTGGATCGAGACAGACTTCGCCAACGGCGAGACGCCGGCCCTGCGCCCCGATCCGCTGCCCGACGCCGCGCTGCTGCGCACGGCGATCGAAGTCGATGGGCGGCGCATGGCGGTGGGCCTGCCGGCAGTGCTGCTGAGCGGGCTCTCGGCCGCAGCAGGCGGTGCCGCGGCGGCTCCCGCGTCGCAGGCACCCGCGGCGGATGCAGCCGCGGTGGCCGCACCCGTCTCGGGCACGGTGCAGGCATGGAAGGTGGCCGACGGTGACGAGGTCACCGAGGGCGCCGTCATCGCGGTGATGGAGGCTATGAAGATGGAGATGCAGGTGCTCGCGCATCGCGCGGGTCGCATCGCCATCTCGGTGGCCGCGGGCGGCTACGTGGCGGTCGGCGCCGCCATCGCGACCATCGCCTGAAAGGCAGCGGCATGACCAGCGGCAGCATCACGCGGCGCGGCTTCGCATGGCTGGCGTGCGGGGCCGGCCTTCTGCCGCCGGCCGCGGGGTCGGCGCAGGCGGTCGTGTGGCGGCTGGCCACCGGCTATCCGGCGGAGAACTTCCACACCGCCAACCTGCTGGCGATGGCGAAGGAGGTGGAGGCCGCGACCGGCGGGCAGCTTCGCATCGAGGTGCATCCGGGCAACACGCTGTTCGCGCTGAACGCGATCCGCGCGGCGGTGCAGGAGGGCAGGGTCGAGGCCGGCGAAGCCATCATGAGCAGCCTCGCGGCCGACGTGCCGCTGGCGGGCGCCGACTCCGTTCCCTTCATCACGCGCAGCTATGCCGATGCGCAATTGCTGTGGCGCATCCAGCGCCCGCTGATCGAGCAGGACTTCGCGCAGCGCGGCCTGCGCGTCCTCTACGCGGTGGCATGGCCGCCGCAGGGCCTCTTCTCGACGCGGCCGCTCGGCGGCGTGGGCGACCTGCGCGGCATGCGCATGCGTGCCTACAACGACACCACCGCGCGCATCGCGACGCTGATGGGCGCGGTGCCCGTCGACGTTCCGGCCACCGGCCTGGGCAAGGCGCTGGCCGAAGGCCGCATCGATTGCATGCTGACCTCCGCCGTGACCGGCGTGGAGAACCAGGCGTGGCAGTCGATGCGCTACTTCTACGAGATCAACGCGTGGTTTCCGAAGAACCTCGTGTTCGTCAACGCCAGGGCGTGGGACGGGCTCGACCCGTCGTCGCGCAGCTCGCTGGCCGCCGCGTGCGCGCTCGCCGAGACGCGCGGATGGGCCCGCAGCGCCGAGGCCGCCGCCCGCTCGACGGACGAACTGCGGCGCAACGGCGTGAAGATCGAGCCGGTGCCTTTCCTGCTGGGGCGCGACCTGCAGCGCCTCGGCGAGAACTTTTCGCTGAACTGGGTCAAGCAGGTGGGCACGGCCGCCAACGGCATCTTCATTCCGTATTTCGAGAAGCGCTGACGGCCGCGCGCGGAAGGAAAACCCTACGCCCAGGAGATGAAGTTGCTGCGTTGCAACATTCCATTTCCTGCGCTTGCGCTTGCGGTTACGACGAAAGCCATCGGATTTTCCGGCCGCGAATCGGGTGACCACTTCCCGATGAAATCTTTCTCTCTCAACGCCCCACGTGAAATGTTTTCACCCGGGAAGCTGTCGCTGAAATTATTGAAACAGCTTGTACATTGATTCGGAGTTTGCGAATGTTTCCTGCGGGAAACGATCGCTCGCCGATTCAATTCAAGACGTGGAGAAGTTCATGAGCACGGTCGATCCTCTGGGTGCCGCATCGGTCCTCACTACGGGCCAGATGGCGATGTGGCTCGGCGCGAAGTTCGCCTCGCCGGACACCAACTTCAACCTCGCCGAAGCCATCGAGATCGAGGGCTGGATCGACGCGGACGTCTTCGTGGCCGCGATGCGGCAGGTGACCGAAGAGGCCGAGGCCACGCGCCTGAGCTTCGTCGACACCGCGCAGGGCCCGCGGCAGGTGGTGGCGCCCGTCTTCAACCGCGAGATGCCCTTCCTGGACTTCAGCGGCGAGCACGATCCGGCCGCCGCCGCGCAAGCCTGGATGCAGGCCGACTTCACGCGCAAGGACGACCTCGCGCGCGACCAGCTCTGGATGTCCGCGCTGATCCGCCTCGCGGACGACCACCACGTCTGGTACCACCGCAGCCACCACATCGTGCTCGACGGCTTCGGCGGCGGGCTCATCGCGCGGCGCTTCGCCGACGTGTACAGCGCCCGCATCGCGGGCACCGAGGTGCCCGAGGCCTCGCGCCTCGCACCCATTTCGCAGTTGATGGAGGAAGACAAGGCCTATCGCGAATCGGGACGCTACCCGCGCGACAGGCAGTACTGGACGGAGCGCTTCGCCGACGCGCCCGATCCGCTGAGCCTGGCCTCGCAGCGCTCGGTGAACGTCGGCGGCCTGTTGCGCCAGACCGCCTACCTGCCGGCCGAAAGCGTGCGCGCCCTGGCCGACATCGCGCAGCAGCTCGGCGCCACGCTGCCGCAGATCCTGATCGCGACCACCGCCGCCTACCTGTACCGCGCCACCGGCGTCGAGGACATGGTGATCGGCATCCCGGTCACCGCGCGGCACAACGACCGCATGCGCCGCGTGCCCGCGATGGTGGCCAACGCGCTGCCGCTGCGCCTGGCGATGCGCCCCGACCTGCCGGTGGCAGAGCTGATCGCCGAAGTGGGGCGGCAGATGCGGCAGATCCTGCGGCACCAGTCCTACCGCTACGAGCACCTGCGCGGCGACCTCAACATGCTGGTGAACAACCGGCAGCTCTTCACCACGGTGGTCAACGTCGAGCCCTTCGACTACGACTTCCGCTTCGCCGGCCACGCCGCATGGCCGCGCAACCTGTCCAACGGCACGGCCGAGGACCTGGGCATCTTTTTGTACGAGCGCGGCAACGGGCAGGACCTGCAGATCGACTTCGACGCCAACCCCGCGATCCACACCGCGCAATCGCTGGCCGACCACCAGCGCCGGCTGCTGGCCTTCATGACGGCGGTGATCCGCCAGCCCGCGCAGGCCATCGGCCACGTCGACCTGCTCGATGCCGCCGAGCGCGAGCAGCTGCTGGTGACGTGGAACGACACGGTGCACGCAGTGCCCGGGACGAACCTCGTCGCGCTCATCGAAGCGCAGCTCGCCGCCAACCCGCAAGGCATCGCACTGCGCTTCGAGGGCGAGGCGATGAGCAACGAGGAACTCGACCGCCGCGCCAACCGCCTCGCGCACCTGCTGCGCGCGCATGGCGCTGGTCCCGAGCGCACCGTGGCGCTGGCCATTCCGCGTTCCTTCGACCTGATGGTGGCGCTGCTCGCCACGCTGAAGACCGGCGCCGCCTACCTGCCGTTGGACCCGGACTTCCCCCGGGACCGTATCGCCTTCATGCTTGGCGACGCGCGGCCCGCCTGCCTCGTCACCACCGAAGCGCTCGCGGAGTCGTTGCCGGTGGATACGCCGAAGCTCTTGCTCGATGTAGCGCAAACGTTTGCCGCGTTGGCGAATACGGCGAACGGCGACGATGCCGCGCCCGGCGCGGCCATCGACCCCGCGCATCCGGCCTACGTGATCTACACCTCCGGCTCCACCGGCAAGCCCAAGGGCGCGGTGGTGTCGCACCGCGCCATCGTCAACCGCCTGCGCTGGATGCAGGACCGCTACCGCCTGAAGGCCGATGACCGCGTGCTGCAGAAGACGCCGTCGAGCTTCGACGTGTCGGTGTGGGAATTCTTCTGGCCGCTGATCGACGGCGCCACGCTGGTGCTCGCGAAGCCCGGCGGCCACAAGGACGCGGCCTACCTCGCGAAGCTGATCGCCGATGAAGGCATCACCACCGCGCACTTCGTGCCGTCGATGCTGGAAGTGTTCCTGCTCGAGCCGAAGGCGCGCGAGTGCGCCTCGCTGCGGCGCGTGATCTGCAGCGGCGAGGCGCTGTCGCCCGCGCTGGTGGCGCAGTTCCAGCGGCAGCTGCCGTGCGAACTGCACAACCTCTACGGGCCGACCGAGGCCGCGGTCGACGTCACTTCGTGGGAGTGCCCGCGCGAGGCTGAGGACGCGCCGTCTTCGCGCAGCAGCGCGCCCATCGGCCGGCCGATCTGGAACACGCAGATGCATGTGCTCGACAGCGGCCTGCAGCCCGTGCCTCCCGGCACCGCGGGCGAGCTGTACATCGCGGGCGTCGGCCTTGCGCGGGGCTATCTCGAGCGCCCGCTGCTGAGCGCCGAGCGCTTCGTGGCCAACCCCTACGGCGAGCCCGGCAGCCGCATGTACCGCACCGGCGACCTCGCGCGCTGGCGCGAGGACGGCAGCCTCGACTTCCTGGGCCGCGCCGACCAGCAGGTGAAGATCCGCGGCCTGCGCATCGAGCCCGGCGAGATCGAATCGGCGCTGCTGCAGCACGCGCAGGTCGCGCAGGCGGCGGTGGTCGCGCGGGAAGACGTGCCGGGCGAGAAGCGCCTCGTGGCCTACGTGGTGGCCGCCGAGGGAGCCGATCCGCAGGCGGGCGACCTGCGCACCCACCTCGCGCAGTCGCTGCCCGAGTACATGGTGCCCTCGGCCTTCGTCAACGTGCCGGCGCTGCCGCTGGGCCCCAGCGGCAAGCTCGACCGCCGCGCGCTGCCCGCGCCCGAGCTGCAGGCGGCCACGCCCTACGTGGCGCCGCGCACGCATACCGAGAAGATCCTCGCGCGCCTCTGGGCCGAGACGCTGCACCTGCCGCGCGTGGGCATCGAGGACAACTTCTTCGAGCTCGGCGGGCACTCGCTGATGATCGTTCAGCTGATCTCGATGATCCGACAGCAGTTCATGATCGACCTGCCGCTGGATACGCTGTTCCAGGTCTCCACCATCGCCGGCCTCGCCGAGCTGCTCGACCAGGCCTCGCAGGCGCGCCCGAGCCTGGTGCCGATGCCGCGTCCGGCGCGCATTCCGCTGTCGTTCGCGCAGCGCCGCCTTTGGCTGATGAACCAGCTGGAGAACGCCAACCCCGCCTACAACATGCCGCTCGCGCTGCGCCTGTCGGGCGTGCTCGACCGCGCCGCGCTGCAGTCGGCGCTCGACGACCTGGTGCAACGCCACGAGAGCCTGCGCACCATCTACCCGAGCGAGGACGGGCTGCCCTACCAGCACATCCTCGAAGGCGAACAGGCGCGCGCGCTGCTGGTCGAGGCCGACAGCAGCGAGGACGGGATCGCCGCGCAGCTGCACGCCGCCGCCCGCACCGGCTTCGACCTCGGCACCACCGCGCCGCTGCGCCCGCAGCTCTTCAGGCTGGCCGACGACGAGCACGTGCTGCTGCTGCTCACCCACCACATCGTGGGCGACGGCGCCTCGCTGCTGCCGCTGGCTCGCGACCTGAGCGTGGCCTACGCCGCGCGCAGCGAAGGCAAGGCGCCTGGCTGGGCGCCGCTGCCGCTGCAGTACGCCGACTACGCGCTGTGGCAGCAGGAGCTGCTGGGCAGCGAAGACGACCCCGAGAGCATGGCCGGCCGCCAACGCGAGTTCTGGCGCGAGACCCTGCGCGACCTGCCCGAGCGGCTGAGCCTGCCGGTCGACCGCCCGCATCCGGCCGTGCCCAGCTACCGCGGCGACGTGGTGCCGCTGCAGATTCCGCCGCAGGTGCACGAGCGCATGCTGCAGCTGGCACGCGACGGCCAGGCCAGCGTCTTCATGGTGCTGCAGGCGGCGCTCGCGGGGCTGCTCAACCGTCTGGGCGCGGGGGACGACATCGTCATCGGAACGCCGGTGGCAGGTCGCAGCGACCACGCGCTGGACGAGCTCATCGGCTGCTTCGTCAACGCGCTGGTGCTGCGCACCGACCTCGCAGGCCAGCCCAGCCTGCGCGAGCTGGTCGCGCGGGTGCGCGCCACCAACCTCGCGGCCTATGCGAACCAGGAGTTCCCGTACGACCGCATCGTGGAGCTGCTGCGCCCGCAGCGCGGCGGCGCGAACCTGCCGCTGTTCCAGGTGATGCTGGGCTTCCAGAGCGGCAGCAACCGGCTCTCGTTCGGCCTGCCGGGCCTGTCGATCACGCCGCAGCCGGTGGAGGTGGACACGGCCAAGTTCGACCTGTCCTTCATCCTCGACGAGCAGCGCGGCGCCGACGGGCTGCCTGGCGGCATCGCGGGCGGCATCCAGTTCAGCACCGACATCTTCGACCGCGCGACCGTCGAGGCCATCGGCCAGCGGCTCGTGCGCCTGCTGGAGCAGGCCTGCGATGCGCCCGATGCCGCGCTGGGCAGCCTGGACATCCTCGGCGACGAGGAGCGCCATCGCCTGCTGGCCGACTGGAGCGGCAGGAGTGCCGGCACGCGCGACGACATCGCGCCGCTCTCGCTCGCGGCCATGGTGGAGGCGCACGCCGCCGCGCGCCCGCATGCGGCTGCGGTGGTGCTCGACGACGCCTCGGTCGTGAGCTACGCCGCGCTCGACGTGCGCGCCAATCGGCTCGCGCACCTGCTGCGCGGGCGGGGCGTGGGCGCAGGCCACATCGTCGCCACGGTGCTGCCGCGTTCGCTCGACCTCGTGGTGGCGCACCTCGCCATCGTGAAGGCCGGCGCGGCCTACCTGCCCGTCGATCCGAACCACATGGCCGGGCGCAGCGCCTTCGTGTTCGAGGAGGCGGCGCCTGCCGCGGTGCTGACGCACACGTCGCTGCTGCCGGAACTGGCCGGCATTGCGCACTGCCTCGCGCTCGACAGCGACGAGACCGTCGCAGCGCTGGCCATCCAGTCGGACGGGCCCGTGGCGCAGCCGCGCGCGGCCGACCCGCGCGATGCTGCCTACGTCATCTACACCTCCGGCTCCACCGGCAAGCCCAAGGGCGTGGTGGTGCCGCACCAAGGGTTGAGCAGTCTCGGCGCCTCGATGGCGCAGCGCTTCGCCATCGACCACGGCTCGCGCGTGCTGCAGTTCTCCTCCAGCGGCTTCGACGCTTCGGTGATGGACCTGCTGATGGCCTTCCATGCAGGAGCCGCGCTGGTGGTGCCTTCAGCGCAGCAGGTGCTGGGGGCCGAGCTCGGCGCGCTGATCGACCGGCTGGACGTGAGCCACGCGCTGATTCCGCCGGCCGCGCTCGCGACGCTGCCCGAGGGCGAGTACCCGTACCTGCGGACGGTGGTGGTGGGCGGCGATGCCTGCTCCGCCGAACTGGCCGCGCGCTGGTCCAGGGGCCGCCGCATGATCAACGCCTACGGCCCGACCGAGATCACCATCTGTGCGAGCACCAGCGCGCCGATGAACGGCGATGAGCCGCCCACCATCGGCACGCCGGTGTGGAACACGCGCGTGTACGTGCTCGACGACGCGCTGCAGCCGGTGCCGCCGGGCGTGGCGGGCGAGCTCTACATCGCGGGCAGCGGCGTCGCGCGCGGCTACCTGAACCGCGCGTTGCTGAGCGCCGAGCGCTTCGTCGCCGATCCCTTCGGCGAGCCCGGCAGCCGCATGTACCGCAGCGGCGACCTGGTGCGCTGGCGCAACGACGGCAGCCTCGACTTCCTCGGCCGCGCCGACCAGCAGGTGAAGATCCGCGGCTACCGCATCGAGCCGGGCGAGATCGAATCGGTGCTGCTGCGCCATCCGCAGGTGACGCAGGCGGCCGTCATCGCGCGCGAGGACGTGCCGGGCGAGAAGCGCCTGGTGGCCTACGTGGTGGCGTCTTCCGATCCGCAGCCGGCCGAGCTGCGCGCCCACATGGCGCAGTCGCTGCCCGACTACATGGTGCCCTCGGCCTTCGTGCATCTGCCGTTCCTGCCGCTGACGCAAAGCGGCAAGCTAGACCGCAGGGCGCTGCCCGCGCCTGAGCAGCAGGCCGCCTCGGCATATGTCGAGCCGCGCACCGCCACCGAAAGGCAGCTCGCCGCGCTGTGGGCCGAGACCCTTCACCTGGAGCGCGTGGGCATCCACGACAACTTCTTCGAGCTCGGCGGGCATTCGCTGATGGCCATTCAGCTCGGCATGCGCATCCGTCAGCAGGTGCGCGCGGACTTTCCGCATGCCGAGGTCTACAACCGGCCGACCATCGCGGCGCTGGCCGCATGGCTGGACGACAACACGGAAGGCGCCCAGGCGCTGGACCTGTCGCGCGAGCTCGACCTGCCGGCGTACATCCAGCCCCATGTGGCCCTGCCGCCGTTGATTGCAAAGCGCGTGTTCCTGACCGGCGCCAGCGGCTTCGTCGGCAGCCACCTGCTGGCCGCGCTGCTGCGCGACACCTCGGCCTGCGTGGTCTGCCACGTGCGCGCCGCCGACGAGGAGGCCGGCCGGCGCCGCCTGCAGCTCACGCTGGCGCAGCGGCAGCTCGGCGCGATCTGGGACGACGCGCGCATCGAGGTCGTGACCGGCGATCTCGGCAAGCCGCGCCTGGGGCTGGACGACAGCGCGGTGCAGCTGGTGCGCGAGGGCTGCGACGCCATCTACCACTGCGCGGCGCAGGTGGACTTCCTGCATCCCTACGCGAGCCTGAAGCCGGCCAATGTCGACAGCGTGGTCACGCTGCTCGAATGGACCGCGCAGGGCCGGCCGAAGAGCATGCACTACGTGTCGACGCTGGCGGTGATCGACCAGAACAACGGCAAGGAAGGCGCCACCGTCACCGAGCAGTCGGCGCTGGCCTCCTGGCGCGGGCTGGTCGACGGCTACAGCCAGAGCAAGTGGGTGGGCGACGCGCTGGCGCGCGAGGCGCAGTCGCGCTGCATGCCGGTGGCGATCTACCGGCTGGGCGCGGTCACGGGCGACCACACGCACGCGATCTGCAACGCCGACGACCTGATCTGGCGCGTGGCGCATCTCTATGCCGACCTCGAAGCCATTCCCGACATGGACCTGCCACTGAACCTCACGCCGGTGGACGACGTTGCGCGCGCCATCCTCGGCCTCGCGGCACTGCAGTCCTCGTGGGGCCAGGTGTTCCACCTGACGAGCCAGGAGGCGCTGCGGGTGCGCGACATTCCGGCCGTGTTCGAGCGGCTCGGCATGCGGCTCGAACCCGTCGGGCTCGAACCGTGGCTGCAGCGCGCGCATGCGCGGCTCGCCGTGGGGCAGGACCGCGACCTCGCAGCGGTGCTGGCGATCCTCGACCGCTACGACACCTCGGCCACGCCGCCGAAGGTGAGCGGCGAGGCCACGCACGCGCAGCTGCAGGCCATCGGCGCGGCGATCCGCCCTGTGGACCGCGACCTGCTGCAGCGCTACTTCGTCGACCTGGGCATCGACACCAAGGCGCGCTCTCCGGTCGAGACCAGCGCATCGCAGGTGGCCTGAGATGGCGCGCTACCTCATCGCGGCAACCGCGCTGCCGGGACACGTGCTGCCGATGCTCGCCATCGCGCAGCATCTGGTGGGCCTCGGGCACGAGGTGCGGGTGCACACGGCGAGCCGCTTCCGCGCGCAGGCCGAGGCCACCGGCGCGGGCTTCACGCCCTTCGACGCCTCCATCGACTTCGATCACCACGAACTCGACCAGCGCTTTCCGCAGCGCCAGCGGCTGCCGTCGGCGCATGCGCAGCTGTGCTTCGGGCTCAAGCACTTCTTCGCCGACGCCATGGCGGCGCAGCGGGCCGGGCTGGAGGCCATCCTGCGCGACTTCGCGGCCGACGCGATCGTGGTCGATACCATGTTCTGCGGCACCTTCCCGCTGCTGCTGGGGCCGCGCGAGCAGCGCCCGGCCATCGTGGCCATCGGCATCTCGGCGCTGCCGCTGTCGAGCTGCGACACCGCCTTCTTCGGCACCGCGCTGCCGCCGTCGTCCACGCCGGAAGGGCGGGTGCGCAACCGCGCGATGAACGCCAACCTCAAGCAGGCGATGTTCGGCGAGGTGCAGCGCTACTTCGACGCGCTGCTGACCTGCGCGGGCCTGCCGGCGCTGCCGGCGCTGCCGGAGTTCTTCATCGACGCGATGGTGAAGCTGCCGGACCTGTACCTGCAGCTCACCTCCGAATCCTTCGAATACCCGCGCAGCGACCTGCCTGCCTCGGTGCGCTTCGTCGGCCCGCTGCTCGCGCCGGCCAGCCGCGACTTCGTGGAGCCCGACTGGTGGCACGAGCTGGACGACGGCCGCGCGGTGGTGCTGGTGACGCAGGGCACGTTGGCCAACCTGAACCCGGCGCAGCTGATCGGGCCGACCCTGCAGGGGCTGGCCGGCGCCGGCGACATCCAGGTCATCGCGACCACCGGCGGCCCGCAGCCCGAGGCGCTGAACATGGCGGTGCCGGCGAATGCGCGCGTGCTGCCCTTCCTGCCCTACGACCGGCTGCTGCCCAAGGTCCACGCGATGGTGACCAACGGCGGCTACGGCTCGGTCAATCATGCGCTGAGCCTCGGCGTGCCGCTGGTGGTGGCTGGCGCCACCGAGGAGAAGCCCGAGATAGCCGCGCGCGTGGCGTGGTCGGGGGCAGGCATCAACCTGGGCAACGGACAGCCCACCGCGCGCCAGGTCGGCGACGCGGTGCGCAGGCTGCTGAACGACCCCGCCTACCGCCAGCGCGCGGGCGTGCTGCGCGACGACTTCGCGCGGCATCACGCGCTCACCGGGATATCAACTGCGCTCGAGGCGCTGCGCGAGGCCGCTGCTGCCGAATCCGTGGAAATGGCCTGACTGAAGACGAACCCCGCAAGGAAACCGACGATGAGCAACCCGTTTGACGACAAGAACGGCACCTTCCAGGTGCTGGTGAACGACGAAGGCCAGCACTCGCTGTGGCCCGCCTTCATTGACGTGCCCGCCGGCTGGAAGGTGGCGCTGCCCGCCACCGACAGGGCCGCCTGCAGCGCCTACATCGAGGCGAACTGGACGGACATGCGCCCGCGCTCCCTTGCGGCGAAGGATCTCGATGCTGCCGGCGCATGAGGGTGTTCGCCCTGCACCGGCGCGGCGCCGCATGGGCATATGCGTCGCGCCTGCGCTCGTCCGCGGCCGGTGATGTGAGCGCCGCCTCCGGCGAGCGGAAGGAACGCGCCGGCTCTGCCGAAGGGAGGCGGGAAAAGCCGCGGCAGCGGGGCGGGCCGAGCCGGCGATGAGTGTCTTCTCTGCCTGGCCGTACTTCGTGCTCATGCTGGTGGTGCTCGGCGCGATGGCGCTCCCGGTGTTCCGCGCGGCCGACGAGCCGCGGCACAGTTCACGCGACCACCGCACCGCCACGCTCGACGGGCTGCGCGGCTTTCTCGCGCTGAGCGTGTTCGTGCATCACCTGATGGTGACCCATGGCTACATCGAGCATGGCGAGTGGACTTTTCCGCCCTCGGGCTTCCACACGCTGCTGGGGCAGGCGGGCGTGGGCGTCTTCTTCATGATCACCGGCTTCCTGTTCTGGGGAAAGCTGCTCGACGCGAAGGGGCGGCCGGACTGGCGCGGCCTGTATGCCGGCCGGCTCTGGCGCATCGGCCCGACTTATCTGCTGGCGGTGGGCTTGATGTTTCTTGTCGTCGCATGGCGCACCGGCTTCGAGCTCAGGGAGCCGGTGTGGTCCCTGCTCGGCGCAGTGCTGCAGTGGCTGGCCCTCGGCATCTGGCCGCTGCAGCCGGACATCAACGGCTATGCCGGCACGACGCTGATCCTCGCTGGCGTGACGTGGACGGTCTTCGTGGAGTGGCTGTTCTACGGGGCGCTGCGGCCGATGGCGCCGCTCGCGCGCGGCGATCGCACACCCCGGTTCGTGCTCGGTCTCATGCTGCTGCTGTGCCTGCCCTTGCTGTGCTTCGCGGCGCTGTCGCCGGGCGCCACGCCCTCGCGGCCTACGCTCGCGCTGGTGATCGGGGCACTGGCCTGGGTGCTGGCATCGTTTCTCATGGGCATGCTGTCGGCCTGGCTGGTTCGGCGCGGCTGGCCGAAACTGCCGCAGCGATCGGCTTCACTGCTCGCGCTGGCCTGCCTTGGAGGCGTCTTCCTAGGCTTCGAGCACATGGTCGGTCCAGTGCAGGTGCTGCTGCTCTGGGTGTTCTTCCACCTGGTGTGCACCGGCAGCACCCTCTTCGGCCTGCTGGCCACGCGCGCGGCCCGGCGCATGAGCACGGCGAGCTACAGCATCTACCTGCTGCAGGGGCTGGTGCTGACGCTGGTGTTCGGCCTGCGGCCAGTAAGAGAGTTCGCGATGGCCGGGGCGGTGCAGTACTGGCTGGTGGGCACCGCCTGCGCGCTGCTGCTGGTGGCGACCTCGGTGGTCAGCTACCGGCTGGTCGAGAAGCCGGGAATCGCGCGGGGCCGGCGCCTGCGGGCCGGGCCGCGCGGGATGCCCGCGGCGCAGGCGGCGGGGCCTTGAACGGGGGATGGCCGTGGTCCTGAAGACCCCAGGCCATCCTCGTCACACACCCTTGCGCATAATTGACGCAAGCTATGACTCTCACCGAACTCAAATACATCGTCGCAGTGGCCCGCGAAAGGCACTTCGGCAAGGCGGCCGAGGCCTGCTACGTTTCGCAGCCGACCCTCTCGGTTGCCATCAAGAAGCTCGAGGACGAACTCGAGGTCAAGCTCTTCGAGCGCAGTGCCGGCGAAGTGACCGTCACGCCGCTGGGCGAGCAGATCGTGCAGCAGGCCCAGAGCGTGCTCGACCAGGCAGCCAGCATCAAGGAGATCGCCAAGCGCGGCAAGGACCCGCTGGCCGGCCCGCTGAACCTGGGCGTGATCTACACCATCGGCCCGTACCTGCTGCCCGACCTCGTGCGCCAGGTGATCGCGCGCACGCCGCAGATGCCGCTGGTGCTGCAGGAGAACTTCACCGCCAAGCTGCTGGAGATGCTGCGCGCCGGCGAGATCGACTGCGCCATCATGGCCGAGCCCTTTCCCGACACCGGCCTCGCGATGGCGCCGCTGTACGACGAGCCCTTCATGGCGGCGCTGCCCAACAAGCACAAGTTCGCCGACCGCGAATCCATCACGTCCGAAGAACTGCAGAGCGAGACCATGCTGCTGCTGGGCACCGGCCATTGCTTCCGCGACCACGTGCTGGAGGTGTGCCCGGAGTTCGCGCGCTTCTCGAGCAACGCCGAGGGCATCCGCAAGAGCTTCGAGGGCTCGTCGCTCGAGACCATCAAGCACATGGTGGCCTCGGGCATGGGCGTGACGCTGGTGCCGCGCCTGTCGGTGCCGGCCGATGCGCTCAAGCCCAAGGTCAAGGGCCGCAAGGAGGCCGAGCAGATGGTGCGCTACCTGCCGGTGCGCGACGCGCAGGACCGCGACCCGCCCACGCGCCGCGTGGTGCTCGCATGGCGGCGCACCTTCACGCGCTACGAGGCCATCGCCGCGCTGCGCAACGCGATCTATGCGTGCGAGCTGCCGGGCGTGAAGCGCCTTTCGTAGCGGATCGAATGTCGAGAACTTGGCCTACGCGAGGGCTGTTTTGAATCGTTGATCGCTGAGATAGAGTGGCACTGTTGCGAAGCCGCGTGCCGGCTTCCAGAATCGAAGCGAACACCCCCTCCAAGAAATCGACTGAAGAAAAGGATCTCCCGCCATGGCCAAAGACTCCAAGAAACCATCGTCAGCAGCTTCCGCCGGCAAGGTGCCCAAGAAGGGCGGCAAGCAGGTCGCGCAGGAGTCGGGCAGCCGCAATGCGCCCATCATCAACATCGGCATCGAGCGCCAGGACCGCGCCGCCATCGCCGAAGGCCTGAGCCGCGTGCTGGCCGACACCTACACGCTGTACCTCACCACGCACAACTTCCACTGGAACGTGACGGGCCCGCACTTCAACTCGCTGCACGCCATGTTCATGCAGCAGTACACCGAGCTGTGGGGCGCGACCGACGTGATCGCCGAGCGGATCCGCGCACTGGGCCACTACGCCCCTGGCTCGTACGCCGAGTTCAGCAAGATCGCCACCGTGCCCGATGTGCCTCAGAACCCGCCCAAGGCGATGGAGATGGTGCGCATCCTGGTGAAGGGCCACGAGACCGTGTCGCGCATCGCGCGCGAATTCATTCCTGTCGCCGAGGAAGCCGGCGACGACCCGACGGCCGACATGCTGACCGCGCGCTGCACGGTGCACGATCAGACGGCCTGGATGCTGCGTTCCCTCCTTGAAGACTGATTCCGCTCCCTCCGTCATCGCGCCCGCGGCTCGCCGCGGGCGTTTTGCGTTGTATCTCGACCTGATCCGCTGGAACCGCCCGGCGGGCTGGCTGCTGCTGCTGTGGCCCACGCTGGGCGCGCTGTGGTTCGCGGCCGGCGGCTGGCCGGGCTGGCACTTGCTCATCGTGTTCACGCTCGGCACCTTCCTCATGCGCAGCGCCGGCTGCTGCGTGAACGACGTGGCCGATCGCGACTTCGACCGCCATGTGAAGCGCACCGCGCAGCGGCCCGTGACAAGCGGCGAGCTGTCGGTCAAGGAAGCGCTGGGGCTGGGCGTGGTGCTGGCGCTGGTGTCCTTCGGGCTGGTGCTCACGACCAACCGCACGACGGTACTGTGGTCGTTCGCGGCGCTGGCCATTACGCTGGTTTATCCCTTCGCCAAGCGCTTCGTCTCGGTGCCGCAGGCGGTGCTGGGCATCGCCTTCAGCTTCGGCATTCCGATGGCCTTCGCGGCGGTGCAGTCGACCGTGCCGCTCTTTGCGGCGGTGCTGCTCGCGGGCAACCTGTTCTGGGTGCTGGCCTACGACACCGAATACGCGATGGTCGACCGCGACGACGACCTCAAGATCGGCATGAAGACATCGGCCATCACCTTCGGCCGCTTCGATGTTGCGGCGGTAATGGCGAGCTACGCGATCTTCCTCGCGGTCTGGACCTGGGCAGGCGCCAGCCGTTCGCTGGGCGTGCTGTTTTATGTGGGCATCGCCGTGGCTGCGGCGCAGGCTCTGTGGCACTGGCGGCTGATTTACGACCGCACGCGCGAAGGCTGCTTCAAGGCATTCCGGCTGAACCACTGGCTGGGCTTCACCGTGTTCGCCGGCGTCGTGGCCGGCTACGCGCTGCGTTGAGCACGCCGCGCTGTCCGGCGGGCTTCGTGGCTCTATCCAACGAGTTGTTCAGTCGCGGCCGAATTCTTCGCCCAGTTCGGCGGCGCGCTTCTGTGCCGCGCGGATCGCGGTCTTGAACTGCGACTTCACGTCCGCTGCCTGCAGCGAGGTGATGGCCGCGTAGGTCGTGCCGCCCTTCGAGGTCACGCGCTCGCGCAGCACCGACGGCGGCTCGGTCGCGCTGTGCGCCAGCGCCGAGGCGCCGGTGAACGTGCCGATCGCCAGCCGCTGGGCCTGCTCGGGCGAGAGGCCCATCTCGACGCCGGCCTCGGTCATTGCCTCGATGAAATAGAACACGTAGGCCGGGCCGGAGCCGGACATGGCGGTGACTGCGTCGAGGGCCGGTTCGGTGTCCACCCAGAGCAGTTCGCCGGTAGGCGCCAGCAGTTGGCCGACCATCGAGCGGTCGCTGCCTTCGACGCCGGGGCGGGCATACAGGCCGGTCATGCCCTTGCCCACCAGCGCGGGCGTGTTGGGCATGGCGCGCACCACGCGCTCGGTGCCGAGCCAGCGGGCGATGCTGTCGGACGGAATGCCCGCGGCCACGCTCAGGTGCAGGGCATCGGCGGCGAAGGCGCGCACCGGCCTGGCGGCTTCGGCGAAGGTCTGGGGCTTGACCGCCCACACCACCACGCCGCAGCGCGACAGCGCCTCGCTCGCCTCGGCCCTGGCGACGATGCCGAAGGACTGGGCCAGCTTCTTCCGGGCCTCCTCGAAGGGCTCGACCACCTGGAAGGCATCCGCCGGGGTGCCTTGCTGGATCAGGCCGCCGATGATGGCGCTGGCCATGTTGCCGCCCCCGATGAAGGCGACGGGAGGCAGCGGCGCAGGGCCGGTGCGGGGCAGGAAGGTCACGGCGATGGTCATGGTCGGTCGGCGTATTCGAAGGCGGCGAACTGGGTGATTTGAAGCGGATTGAAATTGTCGTCGCTCACGACCACCAGCATGCGCCTGCCGCCGGGCAGCGGCGGGCCCCAGCACATGCCTTCGGTGTTGTCGAGCCGGGAGAGGCCCAGCGTGGCGAAGTCGGCCACCAGGGTCTTGGCTGCCGGCCGGTGGTTGCCGGGCGCCAGCGCATCGACCGCGAGCACGTCGCTGGCGGCGCGGGTGTCTATTTCATACAGGCGCAGCGAATTGCCGCGGCCGGTGGCGTAGGCGCGCTCCAGCACCAGCATGCGGTCGGCGTCGATCATCAGGATCTCGCTCACGCCGTTGTCGGCGTAGCTTCCGGGAACGAGCGGGCGCAGCGGGATGGCGTCGGGAACGTAGGCGATCTGGCGGTCGGGCTGGCCGGTCTCCAGGTCGATCCGCGTGAAGCGGCAGGGACCGCCGGCGGCGCCCACGGCGGGTTCGGGGCCGTCCTGGATCAGGGCGTTTTCCATCGCCAGCCAGGCGAAGCGGCCGTCGGGCGTGAGGCTGACGCCCTCGAAGGTCAGGTTGTCGCGCGGGCCGCGGCGCTTTGCCGGATCGGGCTGGAACATCGCCGGCATTCGGAATTCGCGCAGGAAACGGCCGTCGCGGGCCGATTCGTACAAGGCCGGCCCGAAGCCGCGTGCGACGTCCCCCTCGCTGGTCCACAGCAGGGTGTTGGTGGCGGGGCGCAGCCGAAGGGCTTCAGGATCGGGTGCAGGCAGGCCGTCGACCGCGTTGCGGCGGTTGGGCCAGGGACCGCCGCCCGGGCGTTGCAGCTGCACCACGCCGGTCGACTCCGGCGGCGCGGCCTGCGGAGAGGGCCAACGGGCGGTGTAGTAGCGGACGGGGGCGAGATCTGATCGGTCGTCGCTGATGAGCAGGTACTCACCTCGGATTGGGTCGTAGTCGATGCCCGAGAGGCCTCCGGCCGTGGTTCCCTCTATATGAAGGCGGTGCGGCCAACGCGCTTCGGCGAGGAGGCGCAGCCGGCCGGGGTCCGGGTTCGGTGTCGCGCCGCCTTTGCAACCGGCCAGTGCCAGCCCCGCGAAGCCGACCCCGGCGGCCAGCAGGCGCCGGCGCTGTATTGACGAGGTCGAAAGAACGGGGTTTTCGGGCGCTTGCACGCCCCGGAGTCTAGTGGCAGTGCTCGACGGCAAGCAGGGTTGTTGACTTCCGGCTTCTCGCGTGCAACAATCGCGGGCTTCGCTTTCAAAAGGCGAAGCTTTCAGCCCAAAGCGAAAGTGTCCCGAGTGGTTCGGGGCATGGACGACGGGCCCAAGACTGACTGATTTGCCTCCCTCCTGGATGCACATCGGTACAAGTTGGGAATATCAAGAAATGATCCAAACTGAATCCCGGCTCGAAGTGGCCGACAACACGGGCGCGAAATCCGTCCTGTGTATCAAGGTGCTCGGTGGCTCCAAGCGGCGTTATGCCAGCGTGGGCGACGTCATCAAGGTCAGCATCAAGGAAGCCGCTCCGCGTGGTCGCGTCAAGAAGGGCGAGATCTACAGCGCAGTGGTGGTCCGCACCGCCAAGGGCATCCGTCGCGCCGACGGTTCGCTCGTCAAGTTCGACGGCAACGCAGCAGTGTTGCTCAACGCCAAGCTGGAGCCCATCGGCACCCGCATCTTCGGACCGGTCACGCGCGAACTGCGTACCGAGAAGTTCATGAAGATCGTGTCGCTGGCCCCCGAAGTTCTCTAAGGACACAACGCCATGAACAAGATTCGCAAGGGCGACCAGGTCATCGTGTTGGCCGGCCGCGACAAGGGCAAGCGGGGCACCGTCTCGCTGCGCAAGGACGACTCGCATGTGGTCGTCGAAGGCATCAACCTCGTCAAGAAGCACACCAAGCCGAACCCCCTGAAGGGTACGACCGGTGGCATCGTCGAGAAGGCCATGCCGATTCACCAGTCCAACGTGGCGATCTTCAACGCCGCGACCGGCAAGGCCGATCGCGTGGGCGTCAAGGTCACCCAGGATGCTGACGGCAAGCGCGTGGCTGTTCGCGTGTTCAAGTCGAGCGGCGAAGAAATCAAGTTCGCCTAAGAGGTACTCACATGGCACGTCTCCAACAACACTATCGCGAAAAGATCGCGAAAGACCTGACGGAAAAGTTCGGCTACACGTCGCCGATGCAGGTTCCGCGCCTCACCAAGATCACCCTGAACATGGGCGTGGGTGAAGCAGTCGCCGACAAGAAGGTTCTCGACAACGCCGTCGCCGACCTGACCAAGATCGCCGGCCAGAAGCCCGTGGTCACCAAGTCGAAGAAGGCCATCGCCGGCTTCAAGATCCGCGAAAACCAGCCGATCGGCTGCATGGTCACGCTGCGTGGCGTGCACATGTACGAATTCCTGGATCGCTTCGTGACCATCGCGCTGCCGCGCGTTCGCGACTTCCGTGGTATCTCCGGCCGTGCTTTCGACGGCCGTGGCAACTACAACATCGGCGTCAAGGAACAGATCATTTTCCCCGAGATCGAGTACGACAAGGTCGATGCCCTGCGCGGTCTCAATATCAGCATCACGACGACGGCCAAGACCGACGAAGAAGCCAAGGCTCTTCTCGCCGGCTTCCGTTTCCCGTTCAAGAACTGAGGTGACCTGTGGCTAAAGCATCTTTGATCCAGCGCGAACTCAAGCGCGACAAGCTGGTTGCCAAGTTCGCAGCGAAGCACGCCGAACTGAAGGCGGCTTCCAACGACCTGAAGAAGACCGAGGAAGAGCGCGCCGCTGCTCGCCTGGCGCTGCAGAAGCTGCCGCGCAACGCGAACCCCACGCGCCAGCGCAACCGTTGCGAAATCACCGGTCGTCCCCGTGGCACCTTCCGTCAATTCGGTCTGGCCCGCGCCAAGATCCGCGAACTGGCTTTCAACGGCGACATCCCCGGTGTCACCAAGGCCAGCTGGTAAGCCAGGCAGGAGCAAACAACATGAGCATGAGTGATCCCATTGCCGACCTGCTGACGCGTATCCGCAACGCGCAGATGGTGGCGAAGCCCACCGTGTCGGTCCCGTCTTCCAAGGTGAAGATCGCGATCGCACAAGTCCTGAAGGACGAGGGCTACATCGACGGCTTCCAGGTCAAGACCGAAGCCGGCAAGAGCGAACTGGAAATCTCGCTGAAGTACTACGCTGGCCGTCCGGTCATCGAGCGTATCGAGCGTGTGAGCCGCCCCGGCCTGCGTGTCTACAAGGCCAGCGCTTCCATTCCGCAAGTCCAGAACGGCCTCGGCGTCGCCATCGTCACGACCCCCAAGGGCGTGATGACCGACCGCAAGGCTCGCGCCTCCGGTGTCGGCGGCGAAGTCCTGTGCTACGTCGCCTAACCGAGACATCGAGGAGTAACTGAAATGTCCCGAGTAGGAAAATCGCCGGTCGCCATCCCCGCAGGCGTGGATGTGTCGATCAAGGAAGACCAGATCAGCGTCAAGGGTACGGGCGGCACGCTCAACCTCGCGCGCAACGCGCTGGTCAACGTCGTCAGCAAGGACGGCAAGCTGAGCTTCGAACCCGCCAACGAATCGCGTGAAGCCAACGCGATGAGCGGCACGGTTCGCCAGCTCGTGAACAACATGGTGGTCGGTGTGACCAAGGGCTTCGAGAAGAAGCTCAGCCTGATCGGCGTGGGCTACAAGGCCGCCGCCCAGGGCGCCAAGCTGAACCTCCAGGTCGGCTACTCGCACCCCGTCAACATCGACATGCCGCAAGGCATCACGGTGGCGACGCCTACCCCGACCGAAGTCGTGGTCAAGGGCGCAGACCGCCAGCGCGTCGGCCAGGTGGCTGCTGAGATCCGTGCCGTTCGTCCGCCAGAGCCCTACAAGGGCAAGGGCATCCGCTATGCGGACGAGAAGATCGTGATCAAAGAGACCAAGAAGAAGTAAGGGGCAGCAAAATGATGTTGACCAAAAAAGCACAGCGTCTCCGCCGCTCGCGCCAGACCCGCATCCGCATCGCGACGCAGGGCGTGGCCCGTCTGACGGTGAATCGCACCAACCTGCACATCTACGCCACCGTCATCTCCGGCGACGGCGCCAAGGTGATTGCAACCGCATCGACGGCAGAAGCCGAAGTGCGTACCTCGCTCGGCGGTTCGGGCAAGGGCGGCAACGCTGCCGCCGCCACCGCCGTCGGCAAGCGCATCGCTGAAAAGGCGAAGGCAGCCGGCATCGAGAAGGTCGCTTTCGACCGCGCAGGTTTCGCCTACCACGGCCGCGTCAAGGCGCTGGCCGAAGCCGCCCGCGAAGCCGGCCTGCAGTTCTAACCGGACACGAGATTCAAAATGGCAAAGATTCAGGCAAGAGCTCAGAACGAAGGCCCTGAGGACGGTTTGCGCGAGAAGATGATCGCGATCAACCGCGTCACCAAGGTGGTGAAGGGTGGTCGTATCCTCGGTTTCGCAGCACTCACCGTGGTCGGTGACGGCGATGGCCGCGTCGGCATGGGCAAGGGCAAGTCGAAGGAAGTGCCCGCTGCAGTGCAGAAGGCAATGGAAGAAGCGCGTCGCAACCTGCTGAAGGTTTCGATCAAGAACGGCACGCTGCACCACCAGGTGCAAGGCCACCACGGCGCTTCGACGGTCGTGATGTATCCGGCTCCCAAGGGTACCGGCATCATCGCCGGCGGCCCGATGCGCGCCGTGTTCGAAGTGATGGGTATCACCGACATCGTGGCCAAGAGCCATGGTTCGTCGAACCCCTACAACATGGTTCGCGCCACGCTCGACGGGTTGAAGAACTCGACGACCGCCAGCGAAGTGGCTGCCAAGCGCGGCCTGACCGTCGAAGAAATCTTCGCCTGAGCGCAGGCCGTCGCAAGCCTCAAGGAAGCATTCAAATGACGCAACAACAGACCCTCAAGGTGCAACTGGTCAAGAGCCCGATCGGCACCAAGGAATCGCATCGCGCGACCGTGCGCGGCCTCGGCCTGCGCAAGCTCAACAGCGTGAGCGAGCTGCAAGACACGCCCGCGGTGCGCGGCATGATCAACAAGATCAGTTATCTGGTCAAAGTCCTGTAAGAGAGACTGATATGGAACTCAATGGCATCAAGCCGGCGGATGGCGCCAAGCACGCCAAGCGCCGTGTCGGCCGCGGTATCGGTTCCGGCCTGGGCAAGACCTCGGGTCGCGGCCACAAGGGCCAGAAGTCGCGCGCAGGCGGTTTCCACAAGGTCGGCTTCGAAGGCGGTCAAATGCCGCTGCAGCGTCGCCTGCCGAAGCGTGGCTTCAAGTCGCACCTGCTGAAGTTCAACGCCGAAGTCACGCTGACCGCTCTCGAGCAGCTCGGCCTGGCCGAAGTGGACATCCTGGCGCTGAAGCAAGCCGGCCTCGTGGGCCAGCTCGCCAAGGTCGTCAAGGTCGTGAAGACCGGTGAGCTCACCAAGGCCGTCAAGCTGACGGGCGTGGGCGCAACGGCTGGCGCCAAGGCTGCGATCGAAGCGGCCGGCGGCAGCATCGCCTGATCACCATCGGACTGAAAGAAGTTCTTCGTGGCAACTAACGCGGCAACGATCGCAAAAACAGGCAAGTTCGGCGACCTCCGTCGTCGGCTCGTCTTTTTGCTGCTCGCGCTCGTGGTCTACCGGATTGGCGCGCACATTCCTGTGCCGGGTATCAACCCGGACCAGCTGGCTGCGCTGTTCCAGGGCCAGCAGGGCGGCATTCTGAGCCTGTTCAACATGTTCTCGGGCGGTGCGCTGTCGCGCTTCACCGTGTTCGCGTTGGGGATCATGCCGTACATCTCGGCGTCGATCATCATGCAGCTGATGACCTACGTGCTTCCGACCTTCGAGCAATTGAAGAAGGAAGGCGAGGCCGGCCGCCGCAAGATCACGCAGTACACGCGCTATGGCGCGCTGGGCCTGGCCCTGTTCCAGTCGTTCAGCATCGCGGTGGCTCTCGAGTCGTCGGCAGGCCTGGTGATTTCTCCCGGCTTCGGCTTCCGCATCACCGCGATGGTGAGCCTGACGGCAGGTTCCATGTTCCTGATGTGGCTCGGCGAGCAGATCACCGAACGCGGCCTGGGCAACGGCATCTCGATCCTGATCTTCGCGGGTATCGCGGCCGGCCTGCCCAATGCCATCGGCGGCCTGCTGGAGCTGGTGCGTACCGGCGCCATGAACGTGATCGTCGCGCTCTTCATCGTCGCCGTGGTGGTGCTGGTCACCTACTTCGTGGTGTTCGTGGAACGCGGCCAGCGCAAGATCCTCGTGAACTATGCGCGGCGCCAGGTCGGCAACAAGGTGTATGGCGGCCAGTCGTCGCACCTGCCGCTGAAGCTGAACATGGCTGGCGTGATCCCTCCGATCTTCGCCTCGTCGATCATCCTGCTGCCGGCGACGGTGGTCGGCTGGTTCAGCACCGGTGACGGCGGTTTCCGCTGGATCAAGGACGTTGCCAGCGCGCTGCGTCCCGGCGAGCCGATCTACGTGCTGCTGTATGCCGCTGCGATCGTTTTCTTCTGCTTCTTCTACACGGCACTCGTGTTCAACAGCAAGGAAACGGCCGACAACCTGAAGAAGAGTGGTGCATTCATCCCGGGTATCCGTCCGGGTGACCAGACCGCTCGCTACATCGACAAGATCCTGGTTCGACTGACGCTGGCTGGGGCGGTGTACATCACCTTCGTCTGCCTGCTGCCGGAGTTCCTGATCCTGAAGTACAACGTGCCGTTCTACTTCGGTGGTACCTCCCTGCTGATCATCGTGGTCGTCACGATGGACTTCATGGCCCAGGTGCAAAACTACATGATGTCGCAGCAGTACGAATCGCTGCTGAAGAAGGCGAACTTCAAGACATCGTAGGGCTGTGTTTCAGTATTGAGTCCGGGCGGTAGACCGCCACGTTAAACAGTTTTAGGAGAGTGAAATGAGAGTTTCGGCTTCGGTCAAAACCATCTGCCGTAATTGCAAGGTCATCCGCCGCAAGGGTGTGGTGCGCGTGATCTGCACCGACCCGCGCCACAAGCAGCGCCAGGGTTGATTGAAGAGTATTAGAGGACGCACATGGCACGTATTGCTGGCATCAACATCCCGCCGCACAAGCACGCTGAAATCGGCCTGACCGCCATCTTCGGCATCGGTCGCACCCGCGCCCGCCAGATCTGCGAAGCGAGCGGCATCGAGTATTCGAAGAAGATCAAGGATCTGACCGACGCCGATCTCGAGAAGATCCGCGACCAGATCGCCCTGTTCACGATCGAAGGCGACCTACGTCGCGAGACGACGATGAACATCAAGCGCCTGATGGACATCGGCTGCTACCGCGGCTTCCGTCACCGTCGCGGCCTGCCGATGCGCGGCCAGCGCACGCGCACCAATGCCCGCACCCGCAAGGGTCCGCGCAAGGCTGCGCAGTCCCTGAAGAAATAAGGATAGAACAGCATGGCTAAAGCACCTGCAAACAACGCCGCACAGCGCGTTCGCAAGAAGGTTCGCAAGAACGTCGCGGACGGTATCGCTCACGTGCACGCTTCGTTCAACAACACCATCATCACGATCACCGACCGCCAGGGCAACGCCCTGTCGTGGGCTTCGTCGGGTGGCCAGGGCTTCAAGGGCTCGCGCAAGTCGACGCCGTTCGCTGCGCAGGTCGCTTCCGAAGTGGCCGGCCGTGCTGCTGTCGAACAAGGCATCAAGAACCTCGATGTCGAGATCAAGGGCCCCGGCCCCGGTCGCGAATCGTCGGTGCGCGCACTGGCTGCGCTCGGCATCCGGATCAACTCGATCGCCGACGTGACGCCCGTTCCGCACAACGGCTGCCGTCCCCAGAAGCGTCGCCGCATCTGATCGTCAGTCCGCAAGGCGCAGCCGGCTTTGAATAGCGGCTGCGCGTTTGTTTTTTTACTAAGCCCACCGCCATCGGCATTCCGCTGATGGCTCCCGCAGGCAACTGCGGCAGATGACACAAAGGAAAAATCGTGGCACGTTACCTCGGCCCCAAGGCCAAACTTTCCCGCCGTGAAGGCACCGACCTGTTCCTGAAGAGCGCCCGCCGCTCGATCCAGGACAAGGCCAAGTTCGACTCCAAGCCCGGCCAGCACGGCCGCACCTCGGGTCAGCGTACCTCCGACTACGGCCTGCAGCTGCGCGAGAAGCAGAAGGTCAAGCGCATGTACGGCGTGCTCGAGAAGCAGTTCCGCCGCTACTTCGAAGAAGCCGATCGCCGCCGTGGCAACACCGGTGCCAACCTGCTGTTCATTCTCGAATCGCGCCTGGACAACGTCGTCTACCGCATGGGCTTCGGCTCGACCCGCGCAGAAGCGCGCCAGCTCGTGTCGCACAAGGCGATCACGGTGAACGGCCAGTCGGTCAACATCCCGTCGTACCTGGTCAAGACCGGCGACGTGATCGCCGTGCGCGAGAAGTCGAAGAAGCAGACCCGCGTTGTCGAAGCGCTGCAACTCGCCCAGCAAGTCGGTATCCCGGCATGGGTCGACGTGAATGCCGACAAGGCCGAAGGCACGTTCAAGAAGGTGCCCGATCGCGACGAATTCGCAGCCGACATCAACGAATCGCTGATCGTCGAACTGTATTCGCGTTGATTTTTTCTACCCGCCTGCGCTTCCACGCGCCGGCGGGAGATTGTTTTTGTTGTTCACGTTCCTGTTCCGCGCTCCGTCGCGGCTCAGGTGCTTCACCAGCCTTACCGGTGTAACGAGCCGGGGGTATTGAGAGGAAGTCTGCATGCAAACCACCCTGCTGAAACCCAAGACCATCCAGGTCGAGCAACTTGCCGCCAACAAGGCCAAGGTGACGCTCGAGCCTTTCGAGCGCGGCTATGGCCACACGCTCGGCAACGCGCTGCGTCGCGTTCTGCTGTCGTCCATGGTGGGCTACTCGGCCACCGAAGTCACGATCGCTGGCGTTCTGCATGAGTACTCGTCGATCGACGGCGTGCAGGAAGATGTCGTCAACATCCTGCTGAACCTCAAGGGCGTGGTGTTCAAGCTCCACAACCGCGACGAAGTCACGCTGAGCCTGCGCAAGGACGGCGAAGGCCCGGTCCTGGCCTCGGACATCCAGACCCCGCACGACGTCGAGATCATCAACCCCGACCATGTGATCGCCCACCTGTCGCAAGGCGGCAAGCTCGACATGCAGATCAAGGTCGAGAAGGGTCGCGGCTACGTGCCCGGCACGATGCGCCGCTACGCGGACGAGCCGACCAAGTCGATCGGCCGCATCGTCCTCGATGCCTCGTTCTCGCCCGTCAAGCGCGTGAGCTACACGGTCGAAAGCGCCCGCGTCGAGCAGCGCACCGACCTGGACAAGCTGCTGGTCGAAATCGAGACCAACGGCGCGATCACCGCCGAAGACGCAGTGCGCGCATCGGCTAAAATCCTGGTCGAGCAGCTCGCCGTGTTCGCGCAGCTCGAAGGCGGCGAACTCGCTGCGTTCGACGCTCCGGCTCCGCGCAGCGCACAGCAGTTCGATCCGATCCTGCTGCGCCCTGTCGACGAACTCGAACTGACGGTGCGTTCGGCCAACTGCCTGAAGGCCGAAAACATTTACTACATCGGTGACCTGATCCAGCGCACCGAGAACGAGCTGCTCAAGACCCCGAACCTGGGTCGCAAGTCGCTCAACGAAATCAAGGAAGTGCTTGCCTCGCGCGGCCTGACCTTGGGCATGAAGCTCGAAAGCTGGCCGCCGGCCGGCCTCGACAAGCGTTGATCATTTGAATTTTTTGAAAGAGGCCCCCTGAAAAGGGCCAGTGCACCGGGCAGTACCTGACACGGCTGCCTGTTTTTATAAAGTAAAGGAAAGCACCATGCGTCACGGACACGGACTCCGCAAACTCAACCGCACCAGCTCGCACCGCCTCGCGATGCTGCAGAACATGATGAATTCGCTCATCGAGCACGAAGTCATCAAGACCACGGTCCCCAAGGCCAAGGAACTGCGCCGCGTCATCGAGCCGATGATCACGCTCGCCAAGAAGCCCACCGTCGCCAACAAGCGCCTGGCCTTCGACCGCCTGCGCAACCGCGACGCCGTCGTGAAGCTCTTCGGCGACCTCGGCCCGCGTTTCGCAACGCGTCCGGGCGGCTACACCCGCATCCTGAAGATGGGCTTCCGCGTGGGTGACAATGCCCCGATGGCGCTCGTCGAACTGGTTGACCGTCCTGAAATTAAAGAAGACGCAGCCGAGCAAAACGCCGCTGAATAAGCTATAATCTAAGTCTGCCGCGCGATGGAGCAGCCTGGTAGCTCGTTGGGCTCATAACCCAAAGGTCGCAAGTTCAAATCTTGCTCGCGCAACCAAATTGAAAAGGCCCTTTGAGAAATCAAAGGGCCTTTTTCTTTGCCGGTCTTTGTTTATCAATTGCCGGTCAATGACAAAAAGAAATGCCCTCGCAATGAGGGCATTTTTATTTCGGTCGGCGCAAGAGATCAGTCCGGGATGACCGCCGTCACTTCGATTTCCACCTTCGCCCGGTGCTCCACAAGCGCCGCCACCTGCACACAGGTCATGGCCGGGAAGTTGCGTCCCATCGCTTCGCGATAGACAGGCCCGAGCTCGCTGAGGCGGCGGCTGTATTCGTCACGGTCCGTCACATACCAGGTCATGCGCACCATGTGCTCGGGGCCCGCACCACCTGCGCGCAGCACTTCGACGATGTTGCGCAGCGCCAGGCCGCACTGGTCGATGAAGTCGTCCGACTCGAATTGCTGCTGTGCATTCCAGCCGATCTGGCCTCCGATGAACAGCATCGTTCCGCGAGCGGCGACGCCGTTCGCATAGCCCTTGGGAGGCAGCCAGCCTTCGGGTTGCAGGAGTTTGTTGATCATGATGTCGTGTTGAGTTGTCTCAGTTTGAATCGTTGGAGCTTGCCGGTTTCCGTGCGCGGCAGCGCCGGTACGAACTCGATCTCCCTTGGGTATTTGAATGGTGCGATGGTCGCCTTCACGTGGTCCTGCAGCGCCTTCACAAGGGCTGCGTTGCCCTCGTTGCCGGGCTTGAGAACGCAGAACGCCTTCACGATCATGCCCCGCTCGGCATCGGGCTTGCCGATCACGCCGCACTCGGCCACGGCAGGATGCTTGAGCAGCGCATCCTCCACTTCCGGCCCGCCGACGTTGTAGCCGGCCGTGATGATCATGTCGTCCGCGCGTGCCTGGTAGAAGAAGTAGCCATCGTCGTCCTGCACGAACGAATCTCCCGGATAGTTCCAGCCGTTCTTCACGTAGTCTGTCTGGCGCGGATCGTCGAGGTAGCGGCAGCCCACCGGCCCCTGCAGCGCAAGCTTGCCGACCGTGCCATGGGGCACCTCGTTGCCTTCGCCGTCCACCACCTTCGCGGTGAAACCGGGCACTGCCTTGCCAACTGCCCCGCGGCGCACGTCGTTGCCCGCGGCAGAGATGTAGATGTGGAACACCTCGGTTCCGCCGATGCCATCCAGCATCTCGATGCCGGAAGCTTCCTTCCACAGCTGCCGTGTGGCATCGGGCAGGGCCTCGCCCGCGCTCACGCTGATGCGCAGGCTGGGCATGCCGTGCTGCTTCACGAACGGTGCCATCTGCCGGTAGAACGTGGGTGCCGTGTAGCAGATGGTCGCGCCGACCTCGTTGATGAGCTTCACCAGCCCCTCGGGCGTGAACGGCGCATCGGGGAAGTAGACGGAGGCGCCGGCCCACATCGGAAACACAAGCAGTCCGCCGAGCCCGAAGGTGAAGGCCAGCGGCGGCGAGCCCACCACGATGTCGTCGCTGCGCGCGCGCAGCACGTGGCGCGGCCAGGTCTCGCACATCGCGAGCACATCGCGGTGCGTGGTGACAGGCGCTTTCGGCTTGCCCGTGGTGCCCGAGGTGAAAGCCAGCAGCGCGATGTCATCGGATGCCGTGGGGCATGCCTCGAACACACCGTTCTTCTTCGCCGCGCGTGCCGAAAGCGAATCTTCCGCATCGGGCTTGTTGAATGCAACCACCGTGGCAAGCACCGGATGCGCCTGCTGCGCCAGCAGCAACTCATCGAGCAGCCGACCATCGCACAGCGCGGCCACGGGCTGCGATTTCTCGATGATGTCGCCCAGCTCCTTCGCGCGCAGCAGCGGCATCGTGGCCACCGCGATCAGCCCGGCCTTCACCACCGCCAGCCATGCCAGCGCCATCGCCACCGAATTGCCGCCGCGCAGCAGCACCCGGTTGCCCGGCACCAGCTTGAGATCTTCCACCAGCACCTGCGCGATGCGATTGACCTCGACGGCCGCCTGCGCATAGGTCAGCGTGCCCTGCGGCGAGCGCAGCATCGGCTTGTCGCTGAAACCCTTCGCTGCGGCCTTGTCGAGCAGCTCCTCGACCAGGTTGAGCTGGTCGGGCAGCTGCAGCTCGGGCATGTCGTAGCGAAAGACGGGCAGCTGTGCCGCGGGCGGCAAGCGGTCGTGAACGAAGCGGTCGACTTGGGCAGACACGGTGTTTATCCCCGTAGAACGGATTTGCCGATGATCAGTTGTTGGACTTCCGTCGCGCCTTCGTAGATGCGCAGCGAGCGGATGTCGCGGTAGAGGCTTTCAACCTTCGTGCCAACCTTCACGCCGAGGCCGCCATGCATCTGCAGCGCCATGTCGATCACGCGGTTCGCGTTCTCGGTTGCGCACATCTTGGCCATCGCGGCGGCGGCCGACACGTCGCCCACTGCCGGTGCACCGCGCCGCTCGGCGTCGTCGCGCATCCAGGCGGCGCGGTAGGTGAGCAGAGCGGCGCTGTCGATCAGCGCGGCCATCTCGCCGAGCTTGGCCTGCGTGAGCTGGAAGTCCGCCAGCGTCTGGCCGAACATGCGTCGCTTCTTGGAATGGGTGATGGCTTCCGCCAGCGCGCGCCGGCCCATGCCGAGCGCCGCACCGGCCACCGAGGCGCGGAAGATGTCGAGCGTGCGCATCGCGAGCTTGAAGCCGCCGTTGAGCTCGCCCAGTTGCGTAGCACGCGGCACGACACAGTTCTCGAAGCGCAGCGTGGCCAGCGGGTGGGGCGCCATCACGTCGATGTGCGCGGAGGTGTCGAGGCCGGACGTCGTCGCATCGACGATGAAGGCGGTGATGCCGCGCGTGCCGCCCGCCGGGTCGGTCTTCGCGAACACGCAGTAGAAGTCGGCGATGCCGCCGTTGCTGATCCAGGTCTTCTCGCCGTTCAGCTTCCAGCCGTCGGTGGTCGCCTCGGCGCGCATCGCCATCGCGCCCACGTCGGAGCCGGCCTCGGGCTCGCTGAGCGCGAAGGCCGCGATCTTGCCGCCCTTGGCAACGGCGGTCAGGTAATCGGCGTGCTGCTGCGGTGTGCCCGCGAGCGTGATCGCGCCGCTGCCCAGGCCCTGCATCGCGAAGGCGAAGTCGGCGAGCGGCGAGTGGTAGGCGAGCGTCTCGCGCAGCAGCACCAGGGCGCGCGAATCGAGCCGCTCCAGCGCGCCGCCGGAGCTGCCCGGCACGCAATAGCGCAGCCAGCCGCCGGCGCCTAGCCGCTGTACCCAGTCGCGGCAGGCCGCGCGGTCGTCGTGCTCGTCGACTTGCTGCGCGTCGGCCCAGGGCAGCAGGCCGTCGGCCAGCGTGCGGTGCGCGTCGTCGAAGAAGGGCAGCGCAAGGTGCGCCGTCGAGGGTGGTGCGGGAGCCTTGGTCATCATCGCGTCAGTCCCCGCCGAACACCGGCTTGCGCTTGGCCGCGAAGGCCTCGTAGGCGCGCTTGAAATCTTCGGTCTGCATGCAGATGGCCTG
The DNA here is from genome assembly GCF_048305045.1 of Variovorax sp. 278MFTsu5.1. NCBI lineage: Bacteria > Pseudomonadati > Pseudomonadota > Betaproteobacteria > Burkholderiales > Comamonadaceae > Variovorax > Variovorax sp. 278MFTsu5.1. Next base: position 6,516,173 of record NZ_CP157622.1, on the reverse strand, counting down.
TGCCTGCGCCTCGGCTTCGATGGCCTGGTCGATGGTCATCGACCATTCCTGCGACAGCATGGTCTTGGTCATGCCGTGCGCGAAGGTCGGGCCTTCGGCCAGGTCGCGCGCGACCTTGGTGGCGGCCTCGAGCAGCGCATCGCTCTCGTGCAGCGCGTTGAAGAAACCCCACGAATGGCCTTCCTGCGCCGTCATCGCGCGGCCGGTGAAGAGCAGTTCGGACGCACGGCCCTGGCCGATCACGCGCGGCAGCAGCGCGCAGGCGCCCATATCGGCACCGGCGAGGCCCACGCGCGTGAAGAGGAACGCGGTGCGCGTGGCAGGCGAGCCGTAGCGCAGGTCGCAGGCCAGCGCGATCATCGCGCCGGCACCGGCGCACACGCCGTCGATCGCGCCGACGATGGGCTGCGGACAGGCACGCATCGCCTTCACCAGGTCGCCCGTCATGCGCGTGAACTCCAGCAGCTCGGGCATGCGCATGCCGGTCAGCGGGCCGATGATCTCGTGCACGTCGCCACCGGAGCAGAAGTTGCCGCCCGCGCCGGTCACGACGATCGTCTTCACGTCGGTGGCGTAGACCAGCGCGCGGAACAGGTCGCGCAGCTCGCCGTACGAGTCGAAGGTCAGCGGGTTCTTGCGGTCGGGCCGGTTCAGCGTGATGGTGCCCACGCCGGCCTCATAGCTCCATGCGAAGTGCTCGGCCTTGTAGGCTGCCTTGGGTTCGAATTGGGCGCGCATGGGATTGCCCGCGCCGATGTAGTGCTTCATTCGGTCTCCGCCATCAGTAGTTGGTTGTGCGAGTGCTGCTTGACCTTGCCCAGCAGCTTGTGCAGTTGCGCGATCTCCTTGGCGCTGAGGCCCGCGAAGGCCTCGACGATCCAGTCCTCGTGCTGCTGCGCCATGTCGTTGAAGAGCTTGCGCCCGCGCGGCGTGAGGCGCACGCGCCATGCACGGCGGTCGCCCTCGACGTTGATGCGCTCCACCAGCCCTTCGGACACGAGCTGGTCGGTGATGCCGGTCACATTGCCGCCCGTCACCATCATGCGGCGCGAGAGCTCGTTCATCTTCAGCCCCTCGGGCGAGCGCTCGAGCTGGGACATCAGGTCGAAGCGCGGCAGCGTGGTCGCGAACTGCGAGCGCAGTTCGTTGCGCACCTGCTTCTCGATCAGCTGGGTGCAGGTGAGCAGCCGCAGCCAAAGCCGCAGCGCCTCCGGGTGTTCGCTGTGCGCGCGCGCTTCGAGGTCCATCTCAGTGCGTCTCCTCGCTGTTCTGCGCGGCCATCGCTGCATTGGCGGCCGCGGCGAGCTGCTGCTGCTTGGCGATCTCGCGGTACATCTGGTCGCGCCCGCTCAGGTACTGCACGGGCCATTCGACGTCGCGGCTTTGCAGCTTGGCGGCCTCGTGCAGCGTCCATGCCGGGTCGGCCAGGTGCGGACGCGCGATGGCGCACAGGTCGGCACGGCCGGCGGCGATGATGCTGTTGGCCTGGTCGGCATCGGTGATGGCGCCCACGGCGATGGTCGAGATGCCGACCTCGTTGCGGATGCGGTCGGAGAACGGCGTCTGGTACATGCGCCCGTACACCGGCTTCGCGGCGCGCGTGGTCTGGCCGGACGACACGTCGATGAAGTCGGCGCCGGCCTCCTTGAAGAGGCGCGCGACCACGATGGCGTCGGCATCGGTGTTGCCGCCGGGCGCCCAGTCGTGCGCCGAGATGCGCACGCTCATCGGCTTGTCGGCCGGCCACGCGGCGCGCATGGCACGGAACACTTCGAGCGGGTAGCGGCAGCGCGCCTCGATGTCGCCGCCGTACTCGTCGGTGCGCAGGTTGGTGAGCGGGCTGATGAAGGCCGACAGCAGATAGCCGTGCGCGCAGTGCAGCTCGAGCCAGTCGAAGCCGCATTCGGCGGCGCGGCGGGTCGAGTCGACGAACTGGTCGCGCAGCGTGTCCATCTCGGCGCGCGTGATGGCCGCGGGCAGCTGGTTCTGCTCGCCGTAGGACAGCGCGCTCGCGGCCAGCAGCGGCCAGTTGCCGCTCTCGAGCGGCTCGTCGGTGCCTTCCCAACCCACGCGGGTCGAGCCCTTGGGGCCGCTGTGGCCGAGCTGCATGGCGATCTTCGCGCTGGACTGCGTATGCACGAAGTCGACGATGCGCTTGAAGGCGGCCTGCTGCTCGTCGTTGTAGAGGCCCGTGCAGCCGGGCGTGATGCGGCCTTCGGGCGTCGGGCTGGTCATCTCGACGAACACCATCGCGGCGCCGCCGAGCGCGCGTGCGCCCAGGTGCACCAGCAGGAAATCCTGCGGCACGCCGTCGACCGCGCTGTAGGTGGCCATCGGCGACACCAGGATGCGGTTCTTCAGCGTGAGTCCGCGCACCTTGTAGGGCATGAGCATCGGCGGCAGCGCCTTGCCGCCGGCCAGCCACTGCTCGTAGCCGCTGAGCCACTGCGTGTCGCGCAGGCGCAGGTTCTCGTGGCTGATACGCTGCGAGCGGGTGAGCAGCGAGTAGGCGAACTGCTCGATCTGCATGCCGGTGTAGCGCGGCACGTTCTCGAACCACTCGGTGGAGTTGCGCGCGGCGTTCTGGATCTTCAGCACCTCGACGCTGCGGCGTGCCTCGTAGCCTTCGAGCACATGGTCGACAGTGCCGCCCTGCGCGAACTCGTTGGCCAGGTCGATCGCGTCTTCCAGCGCCAGCTTGGTGCCCGAGCCGATCGAGAAGTGCGCCGTGTGCGCCGCGTCGCCCATCAGCACCACGGGCACCGAGCGGCCCTCTACGTCGATGCGGTGCGTCCAGCGCTCGCACACCACGCGCGGAAAGCGGATCCAGTTGGCAGAGCCGCGCAAGTGCGTGGCGTTGCTGATCAGCGAATGGCCGCCGAGGTACTTGGCGAAGAGCTTCTCGCAGAAGGCGATGGCCTCGGGCTGTTCCATCTGGTCGAGGCCGTGGGCCTTCCAGACGGCCTCGGGCGTCTCGACGATGAAGGTCGAGGTCTTGTCGTCGAACTGGTAGGCGTGCGCCTGGAACCAGCCGTGCTCGGTCTGTTCGAAGGCGAAGGTGAAGGCGTCGAAGGTCTGGTGCGTGCCCAGCCACACGAAGCGGCAGTTGCGCAGGTCGATGTCGGGCCTGAACACGTCGGCGTAGCGCTGGCGGATGCGGCTGTTGAGGCCGTCGCTGGCGATCACCAGGTCGGCCTGGTACTTCGCGGCAATGGCCTGGTCGTCGGCGACGTCGGTCTCGAACACCAGCTCGACGCCCAGCTCGAGGCAGCGCTCCTGCAGGATGTTGAGCAGGCGCTTGCGGCCGATGCCGCAGAAGCCGTGGCCGCCCGAGCGCACCTGGCGGCCCTTGAAGAAGACCTGGATGTCGTCCCAGTGGTGGAACTCGTTGCCGATGAGCGCCGCGGTCGGCGCGTCGGCCGCGCGCAGGTTGGCGAGCGTCTGGTCGCTGAGTACCACGCCCCAGCCGAAGGTGTCGAAGGGGCGGTTGCGCTCCACCACGGTGATCTGCAGCGCCGGGTTGCGCGCCTTCATCAACAGGGCGAAGTACAGGCCCGCCGGCCCGCCGCCGATGCACAGGATGCGTTGGAGGTCCGAGGCGGGAGCGGACTTGGACGGGTCGAGGCTGTTCATGGCTAAATAGTTTAGACATAAACAATCCAATGTCAATCCGGGTTCGCGCAGGCCCGAAGCCGCCTCAGATCGCGGCTTGCGCCGACACGGGAAGTCATGCAAAAGCTTGGAAAAATCAATACCATGGCCCCATGCAACACTTGATACCCAAGATCGAGTCGCAGCTGGCTTCGCTGCCTGTCCCCATCGCGCTCGAGCTGCCCGATGGCCGGCGCGTCGCACAGGCCGGAGCCCGCGTCACGCTGGCCTTCAAGGAATGGGCGGTACTGGCCAAACTGGCGGCACGGCAGGTGGGCGCCATCGGCGAGGCCTACGTCGAGGGCAAGGTGCAGATCGAAGGCGCCATGCGCGACCTGATCGATGCCACGGTCGGCATGCTCCCCGGCAACCCGGCGGAGACCGACACCGGCTGGTGGAGCCGCCTGCAGCGCCGGGCCAAGTCGCACGGCTCGCACTCGCTGCGCAAGGACGCGGCGCAGATCGAGTTCCACTACGACGTTTCCGACGACTTCTACGCGCTGTGGCTGGACCCGCGCCGCGTGTATTCATGCGCGTACTTCCGTACGCCCGACCTCACGCTGGCGCAGGCGCAGGAAGCCAAGCTCGACCACATCTGCCGCAAGCTGATGCTGCAGCCCGGCGAGCGCTACCTCGACATCGGCTCCGGCTGGGGCGCCCTGCTGCTGTGGGCCGCCGAGCACTACGGCGTGGACGCCACCGGCATCACGCTGTCGAAGAACCAGCATGCCTACGTGCAGCGCCTCATCGAAGAAAAGGGCCTGCAGGGCCGCGTGCGCGTCGAGCTGCGCGACTACCGCGAAGTTCCCGCCGACCAGCCCTTCGACAAGATCTCCTCCGTCGGCATGTTCGAGCACGTGGGTGCGGCCAACATGCCGACCTACTTCCGCAAGATCCATTCGCTGCTGAAGCCCGGCGGCCTGGTGATGAACCACGGCATCACCTCCGGCGAGCTCAACTATCGCCAGCTTGGCGCTGGCATGGGCGACTTCATCGAGAAGTACATCTTCCCCGGCGGCGAGCTGCTGCACGTGACGCACGTGCTGCGCGAAACGGCCGCGGCCGGCCTGGAGATGGTCGACACCGAAAGCCTGCGCCCGCATTACGCGCGCACGCTCTGGGCCTGGTCCGACGCGCTGGAGGCGCAACTCGACGCCGCACGCGAAGTGCTCCAGCGCAGCGGCGGCCGGCAGGCCGAGAACGCCGAGCGCGTGCTGCGTGCCTACCGCCTGTACCTCGCGGGCTCCGCCATGAGCTTCGAGCAGGGCTGGATCTCGCTGCACCAGATGCTTTCCACCAAACCCGATGGCAAGGTCGAACACGGCGTCCTGCGCGGCGCGCAATCCGTGTACCCTTTTGCCCGTGACTACATCTACAACAAGTGAGTGAGAACACAACCATGCTCTATCGATTCCAATCCCGGGCCTCTCCCGATTTCGTGATGCTCGAAGTGCATGCCCGCCAGCTGCTGGAGATCGTCGGCAAGTCGGTCGCCCCGCAGGGCATCATCACCGTCGAGCAGATCCCCGGCGCCATCGCGGCCCTCGAAGCCGCGCTGGCGCGCGAGGCCTCCAACTCCCACAACAACGACGACTACGCCGTCGAAGGCCACGCCAACGAGGCCGAGAAACAGCACATCGGGCTGCACCAGCGCGCGATCCCGCTGCTGCACATGCTCAAGGACTCGCTTGCCGAAAAGAAGGACGTGACCTGGAAGACTTGATCACCAAGATCAGGCGCCCCCCGATCTTTACGTGAAACACCACGGATCCGGCTCCGCCGGTCCGTAGGTGTTGCCCCCTGCAAGGGGGTTGGCGAAGCGACACGAAGTGCGCGCAGCCTGGGGGTTAGTCAACTTTAGCGCCGGAGTCCTTGACCACCTTCGCCCACTTCACATGCTCGCTCGCGATGAGCTTCGTGAAGTCGGCCGGCGAATTCCCGCTCGGGATCGCGCCCTGAGCCAGCATCTTCTCCTTCATGGCCGGCGTGCCCAGCGCCTTGGCCACTTCCTGCTGAATGCGGTTCACGATCTCCGGCGACGTGCCCGCCGGCGCCAGCAGCCCAAACCACGAACTCGCCTCGTAGCCCTTGAGCGAGGGGCCGCCCACTTCAGCCACCGTAGGAATGTCCGGCAGGGCCGGTGAACGCTGCGCGCTCGTCACCGCCAGCGCGGTGAGTTTGCCGGCCTTGATCTGCGCCATCGACGAAGGCAGGTTGTCGAACATCACGTCGGCGTTCCCGCCCACCATGTCCAGCAGCGCCGGGCCCGAGCCCTTGTACGGGATGTGGGCCATGAAGGTGCCCGTCATGCTCTTGAAGAGCTCGCCCGCCAGGTGGATCGAGGTGCCGCTGCCGCTGGAGGCCATGTTCAGCTTGCCAGGGTTGGCCTTGGCGTACTTGATGAAGTCCTGCACGTTGTGGATGTTCAGCGACTTCGCCTTGTCGGCGTTCATCTCCATCACGTTCGGCACGGCGGCCACCAGCGTGATGGGCGCGAAGTCCTTGATCGGGTCGAAGGGCAGCTTGGGATACAGCGCGCGGTTGATGCCGTGCGTGCCCACCGTGCCCATCAGCAGCGTGTAGCCGTCGTTCGGCGCGCGCGCCACGATCTCGGCGCCCACGTTGCCGCCCGCGCCCGCGCGGTTGTCGACGATGAACTGCTGGCCGAAGGCCTTGGAAAGCTCGGGCGCCACGGCGCGCGCCAGGATGTCGGTGGTGCCGCCGGCCGCGAAGGGCACGACGATGCGCACCGGCTTGGTCGGCCAGGTGCCCTGTGCCCACGAGGGAGCGGTGATGAGGGTCAGCGCGGCGGCGACGGATGCGGCCAGCGCGGTGCGGCGATTCGGGGAGGAAGAGAAAGTCTGATGGGTCATGCGCGCGTTTGTACAGGTGCGCGCTCCGGCCGTCGCGGGTGAAAACCCCGTGGCCGCGTGAGGGAGTTGACAGCGCGTGGTCTGGGGCGCCTCAGGCCACCTGCATCCGCTGCGCGAACCGCTCCTCGCGGAAGCGCTCCAGCACGAAATCGATGAACACCCGCGTCTTCGGCGGCAGCAGCTTCTTGCTCGGGTAGTACAGCCACACCGCACCGGCGTCCTGGTACCAGTCGGGCAGCAGCCGCAGCAGCTCCCCGCTGCGCAGCCCGCGCTCCACGAAGGGCATGGGCAGCATCGCCACACCCAGTCCCATAAGCGCGGCATGCGCGATCGCCTCGGGGTCGTTGAAGATGGCGCGCGGCCGGGGCAGCTCGACGCTGACCTCGCTTTCGCCTTCGCCTTCGCCTCCGCCCGCGCCGCGCACGCGCCGCAGCGTCCAGCTGCGCACGCGCCCCGTGGGCGAGGAGCGGCGCATCAGCGTGTCGAGCGCGGCCAGGTCCGACGGATGCCGGGGCGGCTTGCGCCCCTGCATGTACGCGGGCGAGGCCACTGCCACCACGTGGATGCGCGCCAGCTCGCGCGCCACCAGCCCGGCCGGCAGCTCGATGCCGCCGCCGATGGCCGCGTCGAAGCCCTCGCCCACCAGGTCGACCTGCTGGTTGTCGAAGTGCCAGTCGGGCACGATGGCCGGGTAGCGCGCGAGGAACCCGCCCATCAGCGGCAGCACGTGCTCGCGCCCGAAGGCCTGGCCCATGCTCACCTTCAGCGTGCCCGAGGGCTGGCCGTCGTCGGTGTCGATGCCGGCCACCGCCTCGCGCAGCGTGGCCAGCGCGCCGCCGATCTGCGCCAGGAAGCGCTCGCCGCCCTCCGTCAGCGTCAGGCTGCGCGTGCTGCGCTGGAACAGCCGCAGCCTCAGCCGCGCTTCCAGCCTTGCCACGTTCTTGCTGACGGCGGCCGGCGTCAGGCCAAGGCGCCGCGCGGCCTCGGAGAAGCTGCCGCCTTCCGCGCTCTGCACGAAGGATTCGAGGTGATTGAGCGGTTCCATGGCCGCATTGTGGCGCCCATCTTCAACCATCGGTTGAATCTGATTGACCCGATTGACGGCTACCGGAGAAGGAATGAAGCGCCCAAACTGAGGCCTTCTTCTTCACCATCGCACAGGAAAAAATCATGGCCTCCAGCACCGCTTCTTCTTCTGCTTCTTCTTCCTCCGTCCTGGCCGGCAAGGTCGCCTTCGTCACCGGCGGCTCGCGCGGCATCGGCGCGGCCATCGTGCGCCGCCTGGCGCGCGACGGCGCCGCCGTGGCCTTCAGCTACGCGGCCTCGGCAGCTCCCGCCGACGAACTGGTGCGCAGCATCCAGTCCGAAGGCGGCCGCGCCCTCGCGCTGAAGATCGACAGCGCCGACGCCGCGGCCCTCACCGCCGGCATCGACGAGGCCGCCCGCACCTTCGGCAGGATCGACATCCTCGTGAACAACGCGGGCGTGTTCCTCGGCGGCACCCTGGACGAGTTCTCGCTCGAAGACTTCGACAAGACGCTGGCCATCAACGTGCGCGCCGTCTTCGTCGCCGCCAAGGCGGCCTCGCGCCACATGGGCGAGGGCGGCCGCATCATCAACATCGGCAGCACGAATGCCGTGCGCATGCCCTGGCCCGGCGGCAGCGCCTACGCGATGAGCAAGTCGGCGCTGGTCGGCCTGGTGCAGGGCCTGTCGCGCGACCTCGGCCCGCGCGGCATCACCGTCAACAACGTGCAGCCCGGCCCGGTCAACACCGACATGAACCCCGTCGACGGCCCCAATGCCGCCTCGATGCACGGCCTGATGGCGCTGGCCCGCCACGGCCATCCTGATGAAATCGCCGCCATGGTCGGCTACCTCGCCAGCCCCGAAGCCGGCTTCGTGACGGGGGCGAGCCTCAACATCGACGGTGGCTTCGCGGCATAACTTGGTTCGCCCCCAGGCTGCGCGCACTTCGTGTCGCTTCGCCAACCCCCTTCCGGGGGCAACACCAGCGGCCCGGCGAAGCCGGTTCCGCGGTGTTCTTGGCTCGCCCCCAGGCTTCGCGCACTTCGTGTCGCTTCGCCAACCCCTACCGGGGGCAACACCGACGGCCCGGCGAAGCCGGTTCCGTGGTAGCACTTGGCTCGCCCCCAGGCTTCGCGCACTTCGTGTCGCTGCGCCAACCCCCTTCCGGGGGCAACACCGACGGCCCGGCGAAGCCGGTTCCGTGGTGTTCTGGAATGGGGCGTGGCCTGCTCGTGGTTGCGGTCAGGGGGTGCCGCGCTGCACTGCCTCGATGAGCTTGTCGAGGGTGGTGTCGAGCTGCGCCAGTTCGACGGCTCCGATGCCGCCGAATAGCGCGACCTCGCGCGCGCGGCCGAGCGCGCCCACCGTTTCGTGCAGCGCCTTGCCGGCGGCGGTGAGATAGAGCCGGCTGCGGCGCCGGTCGGTCGGGTCGTCGTGGCGCTGCACGCGCTTGTGGCGCAGCAGGCCGGCGAGGGCGCGGCTCACCGCCATCTTGTCGAGGCCGGTCTGGTCGGCCACCTGCGTGGCGTTGAGGCCGGGTTGCGCTGCCAGAACCGTCATCGTGCGCCACTCGTTCAGCGTGAGCCGGTGCTCGCGGCCCACGCGCTCATGGAAAGGCCGCGCCGTGAGATTCACGACCCGCACCAGCTTGAAGAAGAGAGGGTCCATGGGGGGGCGCGTTCAGCCAGCGAGCCTTTTCGCCGTGGCCACGATGGCGTCCGTGCCGATGCGTGACTGTGCCTCCAGCACCGGCGCATAGCCGACCGGAATGCGCGGCGCGCCCAGCCGTGCCACGCGGCAGCCGGTGGCCTCCGCAGCGCTGGCCGCGATTTCCGCACCGAAGCCCGCCGCCTGCACCGCCTCGTGCACCACCAGCAGCCGACCGGTGCGGGCGCACGACGACAGCACCGTCTCGCGGTCCCAGGGCCACAGCGTGCGCAGGTCGATCAGGTCCACCGCGATGCCCTCGGTCGCCAGCGCATCGCACGCCGCCGCGCTGGCCTGCATCTGCCGGCTCCAGCTCACGAGAGTGAGCGCATCGCCCGCGCGCACGCGTGCCGCCTTGCCCAGCGGCACGGCGACGCTTTCGTCGACCTCGCCGCGCGCGCCCCACAGCGTCTTGTGCTCGATGTAGACCACCGGGTCGCCGCACTGCAGGGCGGAGCGCAGCAGTCCGTGGTTGTCCTGCGGCGTCGACGGGCACACCACCACCACGCCCGGCAGGTGCGCGAACCAGGCTTCGAGCGACTGCGAATGCTGCGCGGCCGAGGCGTCCCAGATGCCGCCGGGCATGCGCGCCACCAGCGGCACGCGGCCCTGGCCGCCGAACATGAAGCGGTTCTTGGCGGCCTGGTTCACCAGCTCGTCCATGCCGCACAGCGCGAAGTCGACCACGCGCATCTCGACCACCGGCCGCAGCCCTGCGAGCGCCATGCCCACGCCGGCGCCCATGATCGCGGCCTCGCTGATCGGCGTGTCGATCACGCGTCCCGGGCCGAAGCTCTGCTGCAGCCCCTTGTACTGCCCGAAGATGCCGCCGCGGCCCACGTCCTCGCCGAGCACCACCACGCGCGGGTCGGCTTCCATCTCGCGCTGCAGGGCGAGCAGGGCGGCTTCCGAATAGCTCAGTTCGTGCTTCATCGCCACTGGCCCTCCCCGACGGTCTGCACGTCGGTGAAGGCGGCGGCCGGCTCGGGCCAGGGGGCCGCGTCGGCGATGGCGAGGGCGGTGTCGACCTCGTCGCGCGCGGCGTTCTCGATGGCGTCGAGCGCGGAAGCCGCGACGCCGGCCGAAAGCAGATGGGCGCGTGCCCGTGCGATCGGGTCGGTCTCGAGCGCGGCCGCCAGTTCGGCAGGATCGCGGTAAGCCGCCACGTCCACCGATACATGCCCCTTCACGCGGTAGGTCAGCGCATGCAGCAGGCGCGGCCCGCCGCCGCTGCGCACCTGCGCCACCAGCTTCGCGGCGGCCGCATGCACCGCGAATACGTCGTTGCCATCGACCTGCGTGGACGCGATGCCGAGCGACTCGGCGCGCGCCGAGGCGCCTTCCCCGGCCGTCATCGGCCCGCTCGCGGTGGTCGCGCTCCAGCGGTTGTCCTCGCAGACGAAGAGCACCGGCAGCTCGTACACGCGCGCCCAGTTCAGCGCCTCGAGGAAGGGGCCGCGGTTGATCGCGCCGTCGCCGAAGAAGCAGACGGTGATGTCGTCAGCCTTGTTCAGCAGCTTCTGCGCGTGCGCCGCGCCCACCGCGATCGGCAGCCCCGCCGCCACCACGCCGTTGGCGCCCAGCATGCCGACCGAGAAATCCGCGATGTGCATCGAGCCGCCCTTGCCGCCGTTGAATCCGGTGGCCTTGCCGAACAGCTCGCACATCATCCGCGCGAGGTCGGCGCCCTTGGCCAGCGTGTGGCCGTGGCCCCGGTGGGTGGAAGTGAGGTAGTCGGCGGCGCGCAGGTGGGCGCAGACGCCGGCTGGCACCGCCTCCTGCCCGGTGGAGAGGTGCAGCGGCCCGCGCACCTTGGCGGCGCCCGCCGCCTGCTGGCCATAGGCGCTCACGCCGCCCTGGCTGGCGGTCTCCGCCGCGTTCTCGAAGGCCCGTATTCGCACCATGACGCGGTACAGGGCCTCACCCACGCCGTGCGCGCCACGGACGGCGCTGCCGGAAATGCTCGAGTCCATCTTGTCTCCGACGCCCTTGGGGCGGGCGTTCCGGAAAAAATCGTATCAAGCGATACGGACTCGCGGCACCGGGCTTACCCGCCACGTGCCGGCAAATTCACGCCAACGGCGGCAGGCGATCCAGCAGCTTGTCGAGCGTGATCGGGTAGTCGCGCACCCGCACGCCCGTTGCGTTGTAGACGGCGTTCGCCACCGCCGCGGCGACGCCGCACATGCCGAGCTCCCCGACGCCCTTGGCCTTCATCGGCGAGGAGATCGGGTCGGTCTCGTCGAGGAAGACGACGTCCTGGTGCGGAATGTCGGCGTGCACCGGCACCTCGTAGCCCGCCAGGTCGTGGTTGACGAAGAAGCCCTGCCGCTTGTCGAGCGCCAGCTCTTCCATCAGCGCGCCGCCGACGCCCATCGTCATCGCGCCGATCACCTGGCTGCGCGCGGACTTCGGGTTCAGGATGCGCCCCGCCGCGCACACCGCGAGCATGCGCCGCACGCGGATCTCGCCGGTGGCCGCGTCGACGCCGACCTCCACGAAATGCGCGCCGAAGGTCGACTGCTGGTACTTCTTGTCGAGGTCGCCGAATTCGATGCTGTCCTCCACCACCAGCTCCTGCGCTCCCGCCGCCTCGGCCAGCGGCACCGCGCGCGAGCCGGCGCGCACCATGCCTTCGGAGAACTCCGCCTCGGCCATCGGAATGCCCAGCTTCGACGCCACGGCTTCGCGCAGCTTCATGCATGCCGCGAAGACGCCGGAGGTCGAGCTGTTGGCGCCCCACTGGCCGCCGGAGCCGGCCGAAACCGGGTGCGCCGAGTCGCCCAGGCGCACCTGCACCTTGTCGAGCGTCACGCCCATGGTCTCGGCGGCGGTCTGCGCGATGATGGTGTAGGTCCCGGTGCCGATGTCCGTCATGTCGGTCTCCACCGTGACCATGCCCCGGTTGTCCAGACGCACGCGCGCGCCCGACTTCATCACCAGGTTGTTGCGGAACGCGGCGGCCACGCCCATGCCGACGAGCCAGCGGCCGTCGCGCTGCTGCCCCGGCGCCGGGTTGCGCCTGTTCCAGCCGAAGCGCTCGGCGCCTGTGCGCAGGCATTCGATCAGCTTGCGCTGGGAGTAGGGGCGCTGCGGTTTCTCGGGGTCGACCTGCGTGTCGTTGAGCACGCGGAACTCGATCGGGTCGATGCCCAGCTTCTCGGCCATCTCGTCCATGGCGATCTCCAGCGCCATCATGCCGGGCGCCTCGCCGGGCGCGCGCATCGCGTTGCCCTCGGGCAGGTCGAGCACGGCCAGGCGCGTGGTCGTGAGGCGGTTCGCGCCGGCGTACAGCAGGCGGGTCTGGTTCACGGCCGTCTCCGGCTGGCCGCCCGGCAGGTCGCCCGACCAGCCTTCGTGCGCGATGGCGGTGAGCCTGCCGTCCCGGCCGGCGCCCAGGCGGATGCGCTGGATGGTCGCTGGCCGGTGCGTGGTGTTGTTCGCCATCAGCGGCCGCGGCAGCGCCACCTTCACGGGCCGCCGCGCCGCCCGCGCACCCAGCGCCGCGAGCAGCGCATCGGCCCGCACGAACAGCTTGCCGCCGAAGCCGCCGCCGACGAAGGGCGAGATCAGCCGCACGTTCGCCTTCGGGATGCCGAGCGTCTTGGCGACGTCGCCGGCGCCCCAGGCGATCATCTGGTTCGAGGTCCAGATGGTCAGCTTGTCGCCCTGCCACTGCGCGATGGAGGCGTGCGGCTCCATCATCGCGTGCGACTCGTCGGGCGTGGTGTAGGTCGCGTCGAGCTGCACGGGGGCCGCCGCGTAGGCGCCCGCGAAATCGCCCGTCTTCGTCTGCGGCTCGCCCGCGAAGGGGTTGGGCGCGGGCAGTTTCGCCGCGTCCTTCTCGGCGGACAGGTCGAAGCGGCCCGGCGTGCGCTCGTACTCGACGCGCACCAGCTGCGCGGCCGCGCGCGCCTGCTCGAAGGTGTCGGCCACGACCAGCGCCACCGCCTGGTGGTAGTGGTCGATCTCCGGCCCGCCCAGGAGCTTCGCCGTATTGAAGTCGCCCTTGCCGAGCTTGCCCGCGTTGCGCGCGGTGACGATCGCCAGCACGCCCGGCGCCGCCCGGGCAGCGGCCAGGTCCATCGACGCGATGCGGCCCTTCGCGATGCCCGCGCCCACCACGTAGCCGTAGGCTGCGCCGGGCATCTCGGTGTTGCGCTCGTAGGCGTAGCGCGCGGCGCCGGTGGTCTTCATCGGGCCGTCGATGCGGTCCGTGGCCCTGCCGATGATCTTCAGCTGGTCGATGGGGTTGGTCGTGGCGGGTGTGTCGAATCTCATGGTCAGCTCCTCGCTTGCGTGATGGCGGCGGCCAGCGCGCGCTCGGCGAGCTGCAGCTTGAACGCGTTCTCGTGGGTGGGCTGCGCGTCGGCGAGCAGCCGCGCGGTCACGGCCCTGGCGCCTTGCGGCATGGCGGTCTCTGCAGCCTCCACGCGCCACGGCTTGTGCGCGACACCGCCGAGCGCCACCCGGCCGGAGCCGTCGCGCTGCACGATGGCCGCGACCGACACCAGTGCGAAGGCATAGGAGGCGCGATCGCGGATCTTGCGGTAGACGTGCGTGCCGCCCACGGGCCTGGGCAGCGTGACGCCGGTGATGAGCTCGTCGCGCTCCAGCGCCGTCTCGACGTGCGGCGTGTCGCCTGGCAGGCGGTGGAAGTCGGCGATCGGAATCACGCGGGTGCGTCCGTCGGGCCGCACGGTCTCGACGGACGCATCCAGCACGCGCATCGCCACGGCCATGTCGCCCGGATTCGTCGCGATGCAGGACTTGCTGCCTCCGATCACCGCGAGCTGCCGCGTCACGCCGCCGATGGCGCCGCAGCCGCTGCCGGGGCGGCGCTTGTTGCACGGCTGGTCGGTGTCGTAGAAGTAGGGGCAGCGCGTGCGCTGCAGCAGGTTGCCCGCGGTGGTCGCCTTGTTGCGCAGCTGGCCCGATGCGCCGGCCAGCAGCGCGCGGGAGAGCACGCCGTAGTCGCGGCGCACGCGCTCGTCGGCCGCCAGGTCGGTGTTGCGCACCAGGGCGCCGATGCGCAGGCCACCCTCGGGCGTCGGCTCGATGCGGTCCAGCGCCAGGCCGTTCACGTCGACCAGGTGCACCGGTGCCTCGATCTGCAGCTTCATGAGGTCGAGCAGGTTGGTGCCGCCGGCGATGAACTTCGCGCCGGGCCTGCCCGCGACGGCGGACGCCGCCTGCGCCGGGGTCGCGGCGCGCTCGTAGGTGAAAGCCTTCATGCTTTGCTCCCCGCCACTTCCGTGATGGCATCGACGATGTTGGAGTAGGCGCCGCAGCGGCAGATGTTGCCGCTCATGCGCTCGCGCAGTTCCTCCGCCGAGAGAATGGGGCGCGCCGTGAGGTCGGCGCTCACGTGGCTCGGCACGCCGCGCCTGACCTCGTCGATCACCCCGACCGCCGAGCAGATCTGGCCGGGCGTGCAGTAGCCGCACTGGTAGCCGTCGTGCCTGACGAAGGCGGCCTGCAGCGGATGCATGCCTTGCGGCGTGCCCAGCCCTTCGATGGTCGTGACCTGCGCGCCCTCGTGCATCACGGCGAGCGTCAGGCAGGAGTTGATCCGCCTTCCGTCGACGATGACCGTGCAGGCGCCGCACTGGCCGTGGTCGCAGCCCTTCTTGGTGCCCGTCAGGTGCAGGTGCTCGCGCAGTGCGTCGAGCAGGGTGGTGCGCGTGTCCAGGTCGAGTGCCTGCGCCGTGCCATTGACGTTCAGCGTCAGCTTCATGCGCGAGCCGCCCGCGGCCGCTGCCGGGGCCGCGGTCTGCGCCGACGCGGGCGGCGCGGTGGCTGCCGAGACCGCCGCGGCGGTTGCGGCGCCGACGATGAGCGCGTCGCGCCGCGAGATCAGTTGTGTCGTGGGACTGTCCATGTCAGCTCCTGCTGTTCGAGGTTCGTGGGGATGGCGAATACTGCTGATAGCGCGTGCCATGGGCGGTGGCGGTAGGAAAACGGCTGCTGTTGCCCCCTGCCCGCGGCCCGTGGGGCTCCCCGCTTCCGAAAATGGTTCTCACCTTGGGAAGCCGCGGGGGCAGACCGGCCGATTCCCATTCTTCTGAAGCCGCGCGAGGATCGATAGCGCAATCCTCTTCATTTCTTGCCCGATCCGATGAGGCAGCGGGCGCGGGTGCGTGGCGTCAGGCCGGCCCTTGCCCGGTGCCGGCTCCGTCGATGCCCCCGGCACCCGCGCGCGCACCGCCGCGCAGCACCTCGATGTCCCGCCTGGGCGGCGCGCCGAACAGGCGGCTGTACTCGCGGCTGAACTGCGACGGGCTTTCGTAGCCGACCTGGAAGGCCGCGCTCGCTGCGTCGAAATGCTCGTTGAGCATCAGCCGCTTCGCCTCGTTCAGCCGCAGCCACTTCTGGTACTGCAGCGGACTCATCGCCGTCAGCTGGCGGAAGTGGTGGTGGAAGGTCGGCGCGCTCATCTGCACGCGGGCCGCGAGCTCGTCGATGCGAAAGGGGGAGGCGTAGTTCAGCTTCAGCCAGTCGATGGCCCTGGCGATCCGGTGGCCCTGCCCGTCGACCGAGGCGATCTGCCGCAGCCTCGCGGCCTGGTCGCTCATCAGCAGCCGGTAGTGGATCTCGCGATGGATCATCGGCGCGAGAACGGGAATGGCCTCGGGCTCGTCCAGCAGCTCCACCAGCCGGCCGATGGGCGCCAGCAGCGCGGGCGTCGCTTCGCCGAGTCCCACGCCGATGCCGATGGGGCGCTCGCGATGCGGCGGCAGGTTGCCCTGCGCGATGAGCTCGGCCAGCACGCGCACGTCGAGCTTGAGCATCAGGCCCAGGCAGGGCTGCCGCGGGCTCGCCGTCTTCACTTCGGAATTCGCGGGCATGTCCAGCGAGGTGATGAGGAACCGCGAGGTGTCGTACGGATAGGCCTCGCCGCCCACCCACATCTGCTTGGCACCCTGCGCCACGAGCACGATGCTCGGTTCGACCATGCAGACGGCGGGAGGCGCGGGAGACTCGCGCCTGAAGAAGCCCAGGCTGGCGATGGGCGTGTCGTAGTCGCCCGGCAGCGGCGTGCGGGCATTGATGATCCGCGCCATCGCCTGCTGCAGCGCCCTGCACCGCGCTGCGGCGTCCGCGTCCTCGTCCTGACTGGGGGCCATCTTGCTTGCTTCGAACCTTTGCGCAGGACTCTACCCGCGGGGCGCTTCGTCATCCACAAAAGAGCCGCGCCCCCGCAGGATCGGGCAAGAAATCCAGAGGAGTGAGCAAGCCTTCGCATCCCTCGGCGCAGCGGGCACCTGCCTGCCCTCCTACATCGTTGCGAGACGTTTCTGCGAACGCGTGCAGGACAAATGCCCGACCCGCCTGGCGAGGCCCCGCGGCGCAAGGGCCTGTGGCATCTTCACCTACTCATTCCGTCTGCCGGCCCGCGTGCCGGCTCGCGGCCATCCACCAAACACAGCGCAGGAGGCACATCACCATGATCAAGATCGGCATCGTCGACGACCACGCGGTCGTCCGCACAGGCCTGAAGTCGTTCTTCTCCACTTTCGTCGACTTCCGCGTGGTCGGCGAGGCCGGCACCGGCCGGGAGGCCATCGACCTGGTGCGCACGGCCGATCTCGACGTGCTGGTGATGGACCTTTCCATGCCCGGCCAGAGCGGTATCGACGCGCTCGCGATGGTGCGCGCCAAGGCGCCCGACCTCGGCGTGCTCATCCTCAGCGGCTATCCCGAGGAGCACTACGCGGTGAACCTCATCCGCCAGGGCGCATCCGGCTACCTCAACAAGGAATGCGAGCCCGAGGAGATCGCCAAGGCCATCCGCACGATCGCGCTGGGCCGGCGCTACATCTCGCCCTCGGTGGCAGAGCTGCTCGCAGGCCAGCTGGAGCGCAAGGACAACGCGCCGCCGCACGAGCACCTGTCGGAGCGCGAATTCCAGGTGTTCCTGAAGCTGGCCAAGGGAGAATCGGTGGGCGCCATCGGCGAGGCACTGTCGCTCTCGGTGAAGACCATCAGTACTTACCGCACGCGGCTGATGGAGAAGATGAACCTTTCCACCAACAGCGACCTGACCTACTACGCCATCAAGACACAGCTCATCGATTGACGAACCCCGAGGCGACGACCGCAACGACAAGGCAGCTGCGCATTCCGGTGACCGATGAGGTCGCCGTGTCCGCGCTCGCGGTGTCGCCGCCTTCGCCCGAGGCCTGCTGCGTGCTGGCGCATGGCGCCGGTGCCGGCATGACGCATCCGTTCATGGAGGCTGTGGCCGACGGGCTCGCGCAGCGGCGCATCGCCACGCTGCGCTACCAGTTTCCCTACATGGAGCGAGGCAGCAAGCGCACCGACGCGCCGGCGCTCGCGCATGCCACCGTGCGCGCGGCGGTCGATTGCGCGGCCTCGCATTTCGGCGGGCTGCGCCTCTTTGCTGGCGGCAAGTCGTTCGGCGGCCGCATGACTTCGCAGGCACAGGCACTGGAGCCGCTGCCGGGCGTGAAGGGGCTGGTCTTCCTCGGGTTTCCTCTGCACCCTTCGGGCGCGCCATCGACCACGCGCGCGGAGCATCTGCACGATGTCGACGTGCCCATGCTCTTCGCGCACGGTCCGCGCGACACGCTGGCCGAGCCGCGCGAGTTCGATGTCGTCACCCGCTCGCTCGGCCCGATGGCCAGCGTGCTCGAGATAGACGGCGCCGACCACTCCTTCAGCGTCCTGCGGCGCAGCGGTCGCACGGATGCCGAAGCGCTCGACGAGCTGCTCGACGGCATCGCCGTGTGGACGCAGGCCTGGCGCATCGGCTGAACGAACAAACCCTTGCAAGCCGCTCCGGGAATTCCCGGATGCCCACGATCGCACCTCGATGGGATAGTTAGTTCGCCCTTCAAACTAACTAATTTCTTACACGGCTGGCGCCTGCGGGCGACTCAACTCAGGAGAGACATCGATGCGACTGAAACAAACCCTGGCCGCCATGGCCTTCGCCACGGCACTCGGTTCCACGGCCGTGGGCGCGATGGCGCAGACCGTGGTCGGCGTGAGCTGGTCCAACTTCCAGGAAGAGCGCTGGAAGACCGACGAGGCCGCCATCAAGGCAGAGCTGGAGAAGCTCGGCGCCAAGTACATCAGTGCCGATGCGGGCGGCTCGCCCGAGAAGCAGCTGGGCGACATCGAGGGCCTGATGTCGAAGGGCGCGAAGGCGCTCATCGTGCTGGCGATGGACAAGGACGCCATCCTGCCGGCCGTCACCAAGGCCACGCGCCAGAAGGTGCCCGTGGTCGCCTACGACCGCCTCATCGAGGCGCCGGGCGTCTTCTACATCACCTTCGACAACGTCGAGGTCGGCCGCATGGAGGCGCGCGAGGTCTTCAAGGTCAAGCCCAAGGGCAACTACGTGATCATCAAGGGCTCGCCCAGCGACCCGAACGCCGACTTCCTGCGCGCGGGCCAGCAGGAAGTGCTGGATGCCGCCATCAAGAAGGGCGACATCAAGATCGTCGGCGACGAATACACCGAAGGCTGGAAGCCCGAGGTCGCGCAGAAGAACATGGAGCAGATCCTCACCAAGAACGGCAACAAGGTGGATGCCGTGGTGGCCGCCAACGACGGCACGGCCGGGGGCGCTGTGGCCGCGCTCACGGCCAAGGGCATCCGCGGCATTCCGGTGTCGGGCCAGGACGCCGACTTCGCGGCGCTCAACCGCATCGCGCTGGGCACGCAGACCGCCACCATCTGGAAGGACTCGCGCGAGCTCGGTCGCGAAGCCGCCCTCGCCGCCGTGGCGCTGGCCGCCGGCAAGCCGGTCGACAAGGCCGCGCCGTGGGCCGGCGGCGCCAAGAAGATCTCGTTGTCCTCGCGCCTGCTGACGCCGGTGCCGATCACGCGCGACAACCTCGACGTGATCGTCAAGGCCGGCTGGATCAAGAAGGACGAGCTCTGCAAGGGCGTGTCGGGCGCCAGCGCACCCGCGGCCTGCAAGTAACGACGCAACGCAACGCGTCGGCGCCATCCCCGGAAACCCGGAAAGCGCGCCGGCCTTTCTTCTCTCTCCCATGCAACGCATCCGACTGCCGGCCCTCGCGGGCCCGGCTGGCGGGCGCTTGCGCACCCACGTAGTCCCGTGTACTCCCAAAGGGCCTGAAACATGAGCAACCCATCACCAACACCGGGCTGGTGGCGCCGCACCGGCGTCGACCTTCGGCTCATCCTGATGTGCGTGCTGCTGGTCAGCATGGCCGTGGCCTTCAGCGTCATGTCCGGCGGCGTGTTCCTCTCGCCCGAGAACCTCTACAACGTCGCGCAGCAGACGGCGGTGGTGGGCATCGTCTCCACCGTGATGGTGCTCATCATCGTGGCGCGGCACATCGACCTGTCGGTGGGCTCGGTGATGGGCTTCGTCGGCGTGCTCATCGCCTACCTGCAGTACACCTCGGGCTGGTCGTGGCCCACGGCCTGCCTCGCGGGGCTCGCGGTGGCGCTCTTGGTGTCCATCTACCAGGGCTGGCTCACGGCGGTGCTCGGCGTGCCTTCCTTCGTGGTCACGCTGGGCGGCCTCATGTCCTTCCGCGGCGCGGCCTTCCTGGTGGCCGACGGCAAGACGCAGCCGGTGAACGACGAATTCTTCCAGCGCCTGGGCGGCGGCTACGACGGCGGCATCGGCGTCACCGCGAGCTGGGTGCTCGCGGTGCTGGTGGCACTGGTGCTGTTCGGCCGCATGGTGCAGAAGCGCCGCGCGCGCCAGCGCTACGACATGCCCACCGAGGCGCTGTGGCTCGACGTGCTCATCACAGCGGTGCCGGTGGCGGTGGTGTTCGGCTTCGCATGGGTCATGAACAGCTACCAGATCTCCTCCAAGAGCGAGCCGCAGGGCATTCCGATCCCGGTGCTGATCTGGGCCGTGGTGGCCATCGTGCTGTCTTTCATCGTGCATCGCACGCGTTTCGGGCGCTACGTGTTCGCGATGGGCGGCAACCCCGACGCGGCGGCGCTGGTGGGCATTCCGGTCAAGCGCGTCACGCTGATGCTGTTCGCGCTGCTGGCGGTGCTGGTCACGGTCGCGGCCATCGTGTCGATCGCGCGCCTGAACGCCGGCACCAACTCGCTGGGCACGGGCATGGAGCTGTACGTGATCGCCGCGGCCGTCATCGGCGGCACGGCGCTCGCGGGCGGCAGCGGCTCGATCTTCGGCTCGGTGCTGGGCGCGCTCATCATGCAGTCGCTCGACAGCGGCATGCTGCTGCTCGACGTGCCCATCGGCAAGCGCATGGTCATCATCGGGCAGGTGCTGATCGTGGCGGTCGTCTTCGACGTGCTGTACCGCCGCAAGTTCGGAGAGAACTGACATGGACACCAACATCGACACCTCCAAACCCCTCGTCGAACTGCGCGAGATCCGCAAGGCCTTCGGCGGCGTGAAAGCTGTGGACGGCGTGAGCGTGAACCTCTACCCCGGCGAGGTGGTCGCGCTGCTGGGCCACAACGGCGCGGGCAAGTCCACGTTGATGAAGATGCTCGCAGGCGCCTACCCCATCGACTCGGGAGACACGCTGATCGCGGGCGAGAAGGTCAACATCCGCACGCCGGCCGAGGCGCAGGCGCAAGGCATCGAGACCATCTACCAGACGCTCGCGCTCGCCGACAACCTCGACTCGGTGGCCAATCTCTTCCTCGGCCGCGAGAAGATGACGCCGTGGAACACGCTCGACGACCACTTCATGGAGGTGCAGGCGCGCAAGGTGTTCCAGCGCCTGAACAGGAACTTCACCAACATCCGCGTGCCGGTGCGCCGGCTCTCGGGCGGGCAGCGGCAGGTGGTGGCCATTTCGCGCGCGCTGTACTTCAATGCGCGCATCCTCATCATGGACGAGCCCTGCGCCGCGCTGGGCCCCGAAGAAACGGCGATGGTCGGCGGCCTGGTGAAGCAGCTCAAGGCCGACGGCGTGGGCATCTTCCTCATCACGCACGACATGCCCGACGTGTTCTCGCTGAGCGACCGCCTCGCGGTGATGAAGAACGGCAGGCTCGTGGGCACCTACCGCACCGCCGACGTGACCGAGGACGAGGTGCTCGGGATGATCATTGCCGGCAAGCGGCCCGAGGGCAAGGAGCAGGCCCATCACGCCGATACCGCGGCGGCACCCGCCTGACGCACAGGTAGACGGAGACAGACCCGACGTGACCACCACGGCCGACCTGCAACTGGTGAAGCGCATGAACCGCAGCGTGCTGCTGCGGCTGCTGCGCGCGCAGCCCGGCCTTTCGCGCGCACGGCTGGCCGGCGAGAGCGGCCTCACCAAGTCGACCGTGAGCCTGCTGGTGCGCGAGCTGATCGACGAGGGCTGGCTCAGCGAGGCCGGCGCGACCGTGGCCGACGGGCTCGGCCGCCCCTCCACGCCGCTGCAGATCGACGTGGGCGTGCGCGCGCTCATGGGCGTGGAGATCGCCGTGGAGACCGTGCGCCTCGTGTGCATGTCGCTGCAGGGCGAGGTGCTGCATTCGCAGAGCCACGACCTGACCGACGGTTCGCCCGCCGGCGTATGCGCGCAGGTCGCGCGCATGGCGGCGGCCGCGCACGCGAAGCTGCAGCAGCTCGGCCTGCAGCTGTCGAGCATCGGCGTGTGCGTCCCCGGCGCGGTGGACGACTGCACCGGCGTCGTCCGCTTCGCGCCCAACCTCGGGTGGCGCAACGTGAGCCTGCTGCCGGCGCTCGAGAAAGCCTTCGCCGCCGTCGGGCTACCCGGGGTGACGGTGCAGCTGCAGAACGACGCCGATGCCGCCGCGCTGGGCGAATACGAGTTCGCCTCCAGTGTCGGCCAGGAGGGCGAAGACCCGCTGATCTTCGTCAACTGCGACGTGGGCGTCGGCGCGGGCGTGGTGCTCAACGACCGGCTCTTCACCGGCGCGCAGGGCATGGCCGGCGAGATCGGCCACACCATCCTCCAGCTCGACGGACCGCTGTGCTCGTGCGGCCGTCGTGGCTGCGCCGAGGCCTTCTTCGGCTCGCGCGTGCTGGAGCGCGAAGGCGCCGATCTGCCGCGCGCCGCCGCATTCTTCGGCGTGCTGCTGCAGAACCTGTGGGTCACCTTCAATCCGCGCGCCATCGTGCTCGGCGGCAAGGCCTGCGCCGACCACAAGGGCTTCGCGCAGGCTGCCTTCGAATGCATGAAGCGGCATGCGGACGACGCCGGCATGCCGGCGCCGGACCTGCGCACAGCGCGCTACGGCGAGCTGGCGCCCGCGGTGGGCGCGGCGGCGCTCGCGCTGCACGAATACTTAAGGCCGCTGCAGCCCGATGCGAAGGCACGCAGGGCGCGCGCCGCGCAGGTTCTCGCCGCCACCTGAGCCTTCGGCCTACGCGCGGGCTGCCCGCAGCGGTCTAGCGTTCGGACTCCGTCCCTGGAGTTCCCGCCATGAATCCGCGCCCGTCCGCCGAGCCCGCCCGTTCCGCTTCCGTGTTGCTGGCCGCGATGGCCGTGCTGATCGGGCTTGCAGGCGTGGCGCTCGCCGTGGCCGGTGCATGGCTGATCGCGCTCGGCGGCTCGTGGTACTACCTCGTCGCGGGACTGGGCCTGGCGGCGGCGGCGCTGCTGTTGCGGCGCGGCGGCGGTGCCGGGTTGATGGTGTACGCGGCGGTGGTCCTGCTCACGCTGGCCTGGGCACTGTGGGAGGTGGGGCTCGACTGGTGGCCGATGGCCGCGCGCGGCGACGTGTTCTTCGTGATCGGCCTGCTGCTGCTCACGCCGTGGGTGGCGCGTGCGCTCGCCCTGCGCAATGCCGCGGGCGTTGGAAGCGCGCGCGCCGTGCTCGGCGTGGTGCTCGTGGCCTTCCTGGTGGCGGCGGTGTTCTCGTGGATGCGCGATCCCCGCCGCATCGAAGGCATCTCGCCCCCGGCCGATGCCACGGCCGCGACGGCGAGCCCGCCCGTGGGCCCCACGGCCGCGGCGGACGAGTGGACGGCCTACGGCGGCACCGGCTTCGGCCAGCGCTACTCGGCGCTCGACCAGATCACGCCGCAGAACGTGAGCCAGCTCGAGGAGGCCTGGCACTTCCGTACCGGCGACGTGCGAGGCCAGCCGGGCGACCCCGAGGAGACGACCTTCGAGGTCACGCCCCTGAAGATCGGCGGCAGGCTGTTCCTGTGCACGCCGCACCAGTCGGTGATCGCGCTCGACGCCACCACCGGCCAGCAGGTCTGGCGCTACACGCCCCAGATCGCGCGGCCGCTCGCGCTGCAGCACCTGACCTGCCGGGGGCTCTCGTACTACCCGGGTGCTGCGGCGGCGCCATCTGCCGGAGCCACGCCCGCATCCGCATCCGGGTCGCCGGCCGCCTGCGACGCGAAGCTGTTCATGCCCACAGCCGATGGCCGCGTCATCGCGCTCGATCCCGCCAGCGGCCAGCCCTGCCCGGCCTTCGGCGGCGGCACCGGCCAGATCGATCTCTGGAAGAACATGCCGAACGTGAAGGCAGGCTCCTACTACTCGACCTCGCCTCCGGTCGTGACGCGCTCGCTCCTCATCGTGGGCGGTACCGTGCTGGACAACGTCTCGACGAAGGAAACCTCCGGCGTGATCCGCGCCTTCGACGCGAACACCGGCGCGCTGGTGTGGAACTGGGACTCCGGCAACCCCGAG
The DNA here is from genome assembly GCF_048305045.1 of Variovorax sp. 278MFTsu5.1. NCBI lineage: Bacteria > Pseudomonadati > Pseudomonadota > Betaproteobacteria > Burkholderiales > Comamonadaceae > Variovorax > Variovorax sp. 278MFTsu5.1. Next base: position 6,492,307 of record NZ_CP157622.1, on the reverse strand, counting down.
GACACCGCCCCCATCGCGGCCGACCGCACCTACACCGCCAATTCGCCCAACAGCTGGTCGATCTCCAGCGTGGACGAGGCGCTGGGCCTGGTCTACGTGCCCATGGGCAACCAGCCGCCCGACCAGTGGGGCGGCGCGCGCAGCGAAGGCGCGAAGAAGTATTCGTCGGCGGTGGTGGCGCTCGACCTGGCCAGCGGCCGCGTGCGCTGGAGCTTCCAGACCGTGCACCACGACCTGTGGGACTACGACGTGCCCGCGCAGCCCAGCCTGGTCGACCTGCGCGTGGGCAGCGAGACCGTGCCCGCGCTGGTGCAGCCGACCAAGCAGGGCGAGCTCTTCGTGCTCGACCGCCGCAACGGCAAGCCGATCCTTCCGGTGAACGAGCGCGCCGCGCCGCAGGGCGCCGCCGCGGGCGACGTCACCGCGCCGACGCAGCCGTCATCGGCCCTGTCCTTCGATCCGCCGGCGCTCAAGCCCTCGGACATGTGGGGCGCCACGGTCTTCGACCAGCTGGCCTGCCGCATCGCGTTCCACCGTCTGCGCTACGAGGGCCGGTTCACCCCGCCCTCGACCGAGGGCTCGCTGATCCATCCGGGCAACTTCGGCGTCTTCAACTGGGGCGGCGTGGCGGTCGATCCGCGCCGGCAGATCGTCTTCGCCACGCCCGCGTCGCTGGCCTTCGTCTCCAGGCTCGTGCCGCGCGCGGACGACACCTCGCTCTACGTGCAGGGCAAGGAACGCCCCAACGACAGCCTCCCGGCGCTCAACGAGAACTTCGGCGCGCCCTTCGCGGTGAAGCTCAGCGCCTTCACCTCGGTGCTCGGCCTGCCGTGCCAGGCGCCGCCCTGGGGCTACGTCGCCGCGGCCGATCTGCGCACCGGCCGGGTCGCCTGGATGCACAAGAACGGCACGGTGCGCGACAGCTCGCCGCTGCCGCTGCCCTTCGCGATGGGTGTGCCCAATCTCGGCGGGCCCATCATGACGGCAGGGGGCGTGGCCTTTCTCTCGGGGACGCTCGACCAGTTCGTGCGCGGCTACGACGTGAACGACGGCAGGGAGCTCTGGCGCAGCCGCCTGCCGGCCGGCGGACAGGCCACGCCAATGACCTACCGTGGCGCCGATGGGCGCCAGTACCTGCTGGTGGTGGCCGGCGGCCACGGGTCGCTCGGCACGCGCACCGGCGACCATGTGATCGCCTACGCGCTGCCCAGGCGCTGAACGGCCTTCAGTCGCGTGCGTCGGCCACGGCCGCGGCTTCGTCGCGCCAGCCCCGCAGCCGCCGGTAGAGCGTGCCGCGCGACACGCGCAGCTGCCGCGCCGCCTGCGACACGTTGCCGCCATGCGCGGCGAGCGTCTCCTCGATCAGCTTGCGGCTGTGCTCGCGCAGCGTGGTCTGCTCGTGCGGCGCTGCCTCGTCACCATCTGCGTGTTCGCTGGCCTGTGCGGCCGGCATCGCATCGTGCCGCTCGATGGCCAGTGGGGCAGCCTCGCCCGGCATCGCCACTGCGTGCCGGAAGTCCGCGCCATCCGCGCCGCCCTTCAACTGTGCCTGCACCCACACGCCAAGGCCGCTTGCCAGCCGCAACGGCTGCGCAGCCTCGCGTCGGCCCAAGCGCAGCAGGCTCGCAAGATCGTGCCCCAGCAGGAACTCCACGTCGCGCTCGTCCGCCGCCTCGGGCAGCCGCCCCAGCAGCCGCGCGCCCGCGTTGTTGAGCCAGGCGATGGTGCCGTCGGGCGCGATGCCGGCCAGCGCCTCCAACGGCGTGCCCAGCAGCGTGGGGCTGGCCTGGAAGCGCAGGATCAGGTGGTCGCGCGACTGCGCCTGCAGCAGCCGGTTCTCGATGGTGGTGGCGTACAGCGACACCATCGACGCCGCGTCGAAGCCGAAGCGCCGCGCCTCCACCGTGAGGTCGAGCACGCCGGCGAGCTGCCCTGTCACATCGCGTATCGGCGCGGCCGCGCACTGCATGTGGCACAGCAGGTCGAAGTAGTGCTCGGCGCCGTCGACGGTGCAGGCCTGCCCGGTGCTCGCCACGATGCCCGGCGCGGTGGTGCCGACGATGTGCTCGGCAATGTTCACGCCCACGCGCGCGGTCTTGCGCAGCACGGGCTGGTGCGCGGCGGCGGGATGCTGCGTGACGTGCACCACCACGCCCTCGCGGTCGGTGAGGATCACGCGGCAGTCGGTGCCCGCGAGCGCGTGCTCCATCTGCCCGAGTTCCTGCCGCGCCGCTTCGAGCAGCTGGCGGTTGCGCGCGAGCGTGGCGTGCAGCCGGCTGGGTGTGACCGGGTCGAAGGGCACGATGCGCTGGCGGTCGGCGTGGGTGCGGCTGCAGCGCATCCACGACTGGATCACCGCCTCGCCCACCAGCCCCGAGGGGCGCACGCCTTCCTCGAAGAACTGCCGCCGCGCGAGCGCCACGCGCTGCGCGGGCGTGCTGGCGAAGAGCTGGCGCGGGGCATCGGGTGTACCGATTCTTCCGACAAGGCTTCTGTCGAGGGCCATGGGTGAGCTGCCTCCCGGTTCAGGACCAGCGTCGAATGTGTTCCGCAATGGAACAGCGCCGGACTGGGGAAATCCCGAAGATGAACGCGCGGCCCGTCCCGACGATTCTTGGCGCACAAAGGAGACCTGCGATGAAAAAAACACACTCCGGGCTGCTCGTGCTCGCCGGCGCATTGCTGTGCCTGGGCGCCACCACCGCAGCCACGGCCCAGAACGCACAGGACCGCGCGGCAGCCGCTACGAAACGCGTCGACGGCGGCTTCATCCGCGCCAACGCCGCGCAGAAGAAGACGCCGGACTGGCCCAGCGTGGGCCTGGACTATTCGGAATCGCGGTTCAGCCAGCTCGACCAGGTGAACGCCGGCAACGTGAAGGACCTCGGGCTGGTCTGGTCGTACAACCTCGAGTCCACGCGCGGCGTCGAAGCCACGCCGCTGGTGGTGGACGGCATCATGTACATCACCGCCTCCTGGAGCGTGGTGCACGCCATCGACACGCGCACCGGCCAGCGGCTGTGGACCTTCGATCCGCAGGTCGACAGGTCCAAGGGCTTCAGGGGCTGCTGCGACGTGGTGAACAGAGGCGTCGCGATCTACGAGGGCAAGGTCTACGTGGCGGCCTACGACGGGCGCCTGATCGCGCTCGATGCCGCCACCGGCCAGAAGGTCTGGGAGAAGAACACCATCGAGGGCCAGAAGGGCAGCTACACCATCACCGGCGCGCCGCGCGTGTTCAAGGGCAAGGTCATCATCGGCAACGGCGGGGCCGAATACGGCGTGCGCGGCTTCGTCACCGCCTACGACGCGAAGACGGGCGACCAGAAGTGGCGCTGGTTCGTGGTGCCGGGCGACCCGGGCAAGCCCTTCGAGGACGAGTCGATGGCGCGCGCCGCCAAGACCTGGGACCCCAGTGGCAAGTACTGGGAGGCCGGCGGCGGCGGCACCGCCTGGGACAGCTTCGCCTTCGACCCCGAGCTCAACCTGATGTACGTGGGCACCGGCAACGGCTCGCCCTGGTCGCACAAGGCGCGCAGCCCCAAGGGCGGCGACAACCTCTACCTGGGCTCGGTGGTGGCGCTCGACCCCGACACCGGCAAGTACAAGTGGCACTACCAGGAGACGCCCGGCGACAACTGGGACTACACCTCCACGCAGTCGATGATCCTCGCCAACGTGAAGATCGGCGGCAAGCAGCGCAAGGTGCTGCTGCATGCGCCGAAGAACGGCTTCTTCTTCGTCATCGACCGCACCAACGGCAAGTTCATCTCGGCGAAGAACTTCGTCGAGGTCAACTGGGCCACCGGCTACGACAGGAACGGCCGCCCCATCGAGATCGCCGCCGCGCGCGACGCCACCAAGCCCGGCGACAGTATCCCCGGGCCCTTCGGCGCGCACAACTGGCATCCGATGTCGTTCAACCCGCAGACCGGCTTCGCCTACCTGCCCGCGCAGCATGTGCCGATCAACCTCATGGACGACAAGGACTGGAAGTTCGACGAGAACGTGCCCGGCCGTCCGCATTCGGGCCTGGGCTGGAACCTGGGCAAGTTCGCCAACGCCGAGCCTCCCAAGAGCAAGCCCTTCGGCCGCCTCGTGGCATGGGACCCGGTGGCGCAGAAGGAAGCCTGGGGCGTGGACTATGCATCGCCCTGGAACGGCGGCACCCTCACCACCGCCGGCAACCTCGTGTTCCAGGGCACGGCCGATGGCCGCCTGCTGGCCTACAACGCGAAGACCGGCGAGAAGCTCTGGGAAACGCCCACCGGCACCGGTGTGGTTGCCGCGCCATCGACCTACATGGTCGACGGCAAGCAGTACGTGTCGGTCGCGGTGGGCTGGGGCGGCGTCTACGGCCTCGCGCAGCGAGCCACCGAGCGGCAGGGGCCGGGCACGGTCTACACCTTCGCGGTGGGCGGTACCGCCAAGATGCCCGAGTTCGTGCAGTACCGCATGGACAAACTGGTGCAGGGCGTGAAGTACGACCCCGCCAAGGTCCAGGCCGGCACCATGCTCTACGTGAGCAACTGCGTGTTCTGCCACGGCGTGCCTGGCGTGGACCGCGGCGGCAACATCCCCAACCTCGGCTACATGGACGCGGCCTACATCGATAACCTCGACAAGTTCGTGCTCAAGGGCCCGGCCATGTCACGCGGCATGCCCGACTTCACGGGCAAGCTCTCGAACGACGACATCGAGAGCATCAAGGCCTTCATCCAGGGAACCGCCGACGCCATCCGCCCGAAGTAGAGGACGCAGCAGCACCAACAAAAAAGAAAGCCGCCGTCCCAAAGGACAGCGGCTTCAATTTGTCAATTCCAGGAACACCGAGGAACCGGCTTCGCCGGGCCTCAGGTGTTGCCCCCGGAAGGGGGTTGGCGTAGCGACACGAAGTGCGCGCAGCCTGGAGGCGAACTCAGTCAATCGGCGTAGACGCCGGCGGCCTTGATGATCGGCCCCCACTTCGCGATCTCGGCCGAGACGAACTTCTTGTGTTCCGCCGGCTCGGTGCGCTTGTCGGTGGTGATCACCGCGCCCAGCGCCTCTTCACGCTTGATGAAGCCGGGGTCCTTCATCGCGGCCTTGATGGCTTCGTTGAGCTTCTTCAGCACCGGCGCGGGGGTGCCCTTGGGCGCGTACACGCCGTGCCAGATCGTCACTTCGAAGCCCTTGAGGCCCGACTCGTCCAGCGTCGGCAGGTCCTTCAGCGCGGGGGTGGTCAGGCGCTTGCTGGTGGTCACGGCGTAGGCCTTGACCTTCTTGGCCTCGATCTGCGACGTGGTGTTGGTGGTCTGGTCGCACAGCAGGTCGATCTGGCCGCCCAGCAGGTCGGCGATGGCCGGTGCGGTGCCCTTGTAGGGAACCGGCGTCATCTCGACCTTCAGTGCGCTCTGGAACAGCAGGCCGCACAGGTGCGAGGCGGCGCCCAGGCCGGCGTTGCCGAGGTTGATCTTGCCCTTGTTGGCCGCGATCCAGCTCGTCAGCTCCTTGTAGTTGTTGGCCGGCAGGCCGGGCTTGCCGATCAGCGTCATGGGCACTTCGTTGACCATGCCCAGGTACTCGAAGTCGTTCTCGACGTTGAAGGGCAGCTTGCGGTAGAGCGCCGGCATCGTCGACATGCCGATGTGGTTCAGCAGCAGGGTATAGCCGTCGGGGTTGGCGCGCGCCACCTTGGCGGTGCCGATGGAACTGCCCGCGCCGGCGGTGTTGTCCACCACGATGGTGGTGCCCAGCGTCTTCTGCATGGCTTCGGCCAGGTCGCGCGCGACACGGTCGGTCGGGCCGCCGGCGGCGAAAGGCACCACCAGCGTCACGGTCTTGCCCGCGGGGAAGTCCTGGGCGTGTGCACCGACGGCCGCGGCGGCAATCGCCGCGAGGGCGAACAGTTTCTTCATGTCGTCTCCGAAAGGGGGGAATAAAAACGCCGCGATCTTAAGGGCTGACCAGGGGCTGACCTATAGCGAATAGCCCTTAGCCAAAGGCCGTCTTGCGCACCTCGGCGGGGCGCGTGGCGGGGCTCGCAAACCCGGGCCTCGCGAACGGGTTTTGCGGTGGGCCGCTTGCGGCGATGCCGCCGGCGTGGTCCTCTCGTCCTGCAGGCCCCCTCATCCTTCCCGACACCAGGAGACCACCACCGATGCAGACCATCCAGCTCAAAGACCCGACCCTGCTGCGCCAGCAGGCCTACATCGCAGGCGCATGGGCCGACGCCGACGGCGGCGAGACCGTGGCCGTCACCAACCCGGCCAACGGCCGGCAGATCGGCACCGTGCCGATGTGCGGCGCCGAAGAGACCGCGCGCGCCATCGCCGCCGCCGAGATTGCCCAGCGTGCGTGGGCGGAGGTGCCGGCCAAGGAGCGCTGCGCCGTGCTGCGCAGGCTCAACGACCTGATGCTGGCCAATGTGGACGACCTCGCGCTCATCATGACCACCGAGCAGGGCAAGCCCATGGCCGAGAGCCGCGGCGAGATCGCCTACGCAGCCTCGTTCATCGAATGGTTCGCCGAGGAGGCGCGCCGCGTGTACGGAGACACCATTCCCGCGCCGGAGGCCGACCGCCGCATCCTCGCGCTCAAGCAGCCCGTGGGCGTGACGGCCGCCATCACGCCGTGGAACTTTCCCGCCGCCATGCTCACGCGCAAGGCAGGCCCCGCGCTCGCTGCCGGCTGCGCGATGGTGGTGAAGCCCGCCACGCAGACGCCGTTCTCCGCGCTGGCCTTCGCCGAACTGGCCGAGCGCGCGGGCGTGCCCAAGGGGCTGCTGTCGGTGCTCACCGGCTCGGCCAGCAAGATCGGCGGCGAGATGACGCGCAACCCCGTCGTGCGCAAGCTCACCTTCACGGGCTCGACCGAGGTGGGCCGCACGCTGATGAAGCAGTCGGCCGACACCATCAAGAAGCTCTCGCTCGAGCTTGGCGGCAACGCGCCCTTCATCGTGTTCGACGATGCGGATGTGGACGCGGCCGTCGAGGGTGCGATGGTCTCCAAGTACCGCAACACCGGCCAGACCTGCGTGTGCGCCAACCGCATCTACGTGCAGCGCGGCGTGCTCGACGACTTCACGCGCAAGCTGGTGGCGAAGGTCGAGGCGATGAAGGTGGGCGACGGCACCGCGCCCGGCGTCACGCAGGGGCCGCTGATCGACGCCAAGGCCGTCGAGAAGATCGAGGAGCACGTGGCCGACGCCGTGGCCAAGGGCGGCAAGGTGCTCACCGGCGGCAAGCGCCACGCGCTGGGCGGCCTCTTCTTCGAGCCCACGGTGATAGGCGGCGCCACCGCCGGCATGCTGTTCGCGCGCGAAGAAACCTTCGGGCCGCTCGCGCCGATCTTCGCCTTCGACACCGAGGAGGAAGCCATCGCCGCCGCGAACGACACCGAGTTCGGCCTGGCCTCGTATTTCTACGCGCGCGACATCGGCCGCATCATGCGCGTGGCCGAGGCACTGGAGTCGGGCATCGTGGGCGTGAACACGGGGCTCGTGTCCACGGCCGAAGCGCCCTTCGGCGGTGTGAAGCAGTCGGGGCTCGGCCGCGAGGGCTCGAAGTACGGGCTCGACGATTTCCTCGAGGTGAAGTACGTCTGCCTCGCGGGGGTCGACAAGTAGCAGCAAGCGGCTGCACATTCTTCGTAAAGGAAGTTTGCCGGCCGTCGAACTGTCCGACAGGCGGAGCCGGCGCCGGACGATGCGGCCGGCGCATGCCGGACCTAGGGTGAAGGGCTTTTGAAGGAGATTCAACCCATGCCCAACACCACCACATCGTCATCCTCGCTGGACGGAATGAAGGTTGCCATCCTCGTGTCCGACGGCTTCGAGCAGGTCGAGATGACCGAGCCGCGCAAGGCGCTCGACCTCGCCGGCGCGCAGACGCGGATCGTCTCGCCCGTCGGGCGCGTGCGCGGCTGGAACCATCACGACCCGGCGGACAGCTTCCCCGTCGACGTGCCGCTGAAGAATGCGAGGCCCGACGACTTCGACGCACTGCTGCTGCCCGGCGGCGTCGTGAACCCGGACGCGCTGCGCATCGACGAGAAGGCGGTCGCTTTCGTGCGTGCCTTCGTCGAGGCCGGCAAGCCCATCGCGGCGATCTGCCACGGACCCTGGACGCTGATCGATGCCGGCGGCGTCAAGGGCCGCAAGATGACCTCGTGGCCCTCGCTGCATGCCGATCTGAAGAACGCCGGCGCGAAGTGGACCGACGAGGAAGTCGTGGTCGACCGCAGCCTCGTCACCAGCCGCAAGCCGGACGACCTGCCCGCCTTCAACCGCGAGATGACGAAGGCCTTCGCGCTCGCGCGGGAAACCGCGGCTCACTGATCTCTTCGGCCGCGCCGGGCATCGGCCCCGTGTAGCGGGCTCGCGGACGGATCAGCTGCCCCGTGGCCTGCTGCTCCAGCACGTGCGCGGTCCAGCCGACGGTACGCGAGAGCGCGAAGAGCGTGAGCGCCGCGCCCGGCGGCAGCCTGTGCACGGCAGCGAGGGCGGCCAGCGCGAAATCGATGTTCGCGGCCTCGCCCAGCAGTCTCTCGCCGATGCCACGCAATTCCTCGAAGGCGGGCGGCAGCTCGATGTTCGCGAGCAGGGCGCCGCAGCGCGCGTCGCCGCCCGGGTAGAGCGGATGGCCGAAGGCCGCCAGCGGCCGGTCGTGCGCGAGCCACTCGCGCACCGCGGCCTCGGCGCCGATGTCCGACGCACGGTGCATCAGCGCCTGCACTGCTGCCGAGGCGCCGCCATGCAGCGGCCCGGTCAGCGTCGAGAGGCCGGTGAGCAGGCAGGCTGCCATCGACGCGCCGGTCGATGCCGTCACGCGCGCGGCGAATGTCGAAGCGTTGAGTTCGTGGTCGGCCAGCAGCACCAGGGCGCGGCGCAGGTCGTCGGCGGCGCGCGGCCGGCGCCACGCCGTGGCCAGCCGCATGTGCAGCGGCATCTCGCGCGCGGCAGGCGTGGTGCCCAGCATCGCATCGGCCAGCGCGCCGATCGCGCCCGCCGCCTCGGCCTGCAACACGCTGCGCGAGCGGCCGCGCGATGGCAGGTCTGTGGCGGCGCGCGCCGCGAGCGCGAGCAGGCCGGCCTGCAGCGGTGCGTTGCCTGAAGCAGCGGATGCGGCCGAAGCAGGAAAGCGCGGTGGCGTGCTTTCCCACAGCAGCCCTGCCACATCCTCCAGCGCGGCCTGCTCCGCCAGCACGCAGGCATCTTGCCCGCGATACAGCAGCCGCCCTTCGGCCACCGTCGATACGGCAGAGGCCAGCACTGGCTCGCCCCACTGGATCGCCTCGCTCGCCACTGTCTCGACACTGCGTCTGCCCCGCGCGCGCGCCGCGACGCGCTGCACGTCGTCGCGGTGATAGAGGCTGCGGCGCGGATCCGCCGCATCGGGCTTGGCGCGGATGCGGCCGCGGCTCACGCTCGCGTAGAGCGTCTGCGGACGCACCTGCATCAGCTCCAGCGCCTCGGTGGCCGGCAGCCACAGGGGCGTGCTTCTCTTCATGGTCATGTTGACAGAATAGATCAAGATTGACGTCAATATCCATCGGACCAGAATCGATGTCATCGTGACAACCCAGGAGCAAAGAGCGATGAACAACGATGACGGCAGCCTCGAAGGCGTGGTGGCAGCGCATACCGTGCTGTCCGAGGTGGACGGCGAGGCCGGCTGGCTGGTGATCCGTGGCCACGAACTCGACGAGATCGCGCAGCGCTGGCGCTATGAAGACGTGGTGGGCCTGCTGTTCGAAGGCTTCTTCGACACGCTGCCCGCCGCCTCGGCCCTGCGCCGCGCCCTGGGCCGCGCGCGCCGCGAGGCCTTCGAGCTGCTGCAGCCGAACGACGACGCGCAGCTGCGCCGCATGCCGCCCATCGAGGCCGTGCGCGCGCTGATGGCTCGGCTTCCCGATGGCGACGACCTGCCGACCGCGCTGCGCCTGGTGGCCGCGCCGGCCGTCTACACCGCCGCCGTGATGCGCTGGCGCCTGGGCGTGCCGGCGCTCGCGCCGGACGAGGCGCTGCCGCACGCCGCCGACATGCTGCGCATGCTGCATGGCCGTGCGCCCACGTCCGCGCAAAGCGCCGCGCTCGACACCTACCTCGTCACCGTGTGCGACCACGGCCTCAACGCATCGACCTTCGCGGCGCGCGTGGTCGCATCGACAGGCGCGGGTCTCGCATCGGCGGTGCTCGCGGGCGTCAGCGCGCTCAAGGGGCCGCTGCACGGTGGCGCGCCCGGCCCGGTGCTGGATGCGCTCGATGCCATCGGCACTGCCGCCAACGCGCGCGCATGGCTGGAGCAGGCCGTGGCCGACGGCCAGCGGCTGATGGGCTTCGGCCATCGCATCTACCGCGTGCGCGATCCGCGCGCCGATGCGCTCAAGGGCGCGCTCGGCAGGCTCGGCGAGGAAGGCAGCGTGAACGCCGCGCGCTTCGCGCTGGCCGAAGCCGCCGAGCAGGCCGCGCTCGCCATCCTGCGCGAGAAGAAGCCGGGCCGTGCGCTGGAGACCAACGTGGAGTTCTACACCGCGCTGCTGCTCGAAGCGCTGGGCTTCGGCCGCGAGAGCTTCACCTGCGTGTTCGCGGCGGGCCGAGTGAGCGGCTGGGTGGCGCATGCGCGCGAGCAGGTGAAGAAGGGGCGGCTGATCCGTCCGCAGTCGGTCTACGTCGGGCCTGCACCGGAGGAATCGGGCGAGGCCGCACTCGCGCACTGAGCCTACAGGGCGCACCCGCCGTCATCCGATACGCTCGCCTTTTCCGCATGACGCGGCCGCGCCGGCCGCGCCATGCGTCGTGAAAGGCGAAAGTATCTCTTCCATGACGGCGACTTCTTCCCATCCGCAAGCACGGCAGGCACTGCGCCTGCCGCGCGACTTCGCGCTCATCACCGTGGCCATCGACGCCGTGATGGTGCTGGTCAACATGACCCTCCAGCTCTGGCCCGACTCGCCCAATGCCGAGCAGCTGCGCAGCGCCTATGCGCTGCCGGGCGTGTGGGTCCCGATGGTGTTCAGCATCGGCATGGCCTGGGTGCTGGCGGCCGCGCTGGCCTGGAGCCACGGGCGCAATGCGCTCGAAAAGCGCGGCGTGGACAGCGTGGCACGGCTGCCCCAGCCGCGCGTGCGCTACGGCGCGGCATACGTCGTGGTGCTGCTGCTGAACTTCTACGCGCTGAGCCCGCTGCTCTACGACCTGCAGCTGCTTTTCATGCCGGGCGGGCGTTTGCACGAATCGCTGGGCGACACCTCGATGCGCGCGGCGATGCCGGTGTTCATGTTCCTGCAGTCCGTGGCCCAGCTGATCGTGCTGGTGCTCGGCTTGTGGGTCGCGGCATGGTTCGCGCTGAGAGCCGGCCGTGCCGATGCCTCGGATACGCGGGGCGATGACGTACCCGCGGCCTCTTCGCCGCGCCGCGCGGTGGCGCTGGTGGGGGCGTCGGTGTTCGCGTCGCTGCAGATGTGGAGCGGCGCGGCGCTGAGCCGCTGGAGTTCCGTGTCGCAAGGCCTGGACGGCGCCGGGCTGCTGGTGGCATGGGTAGTGCCGCCGCTGGCCGCCTTCGCGCTGGCTTTCTGGGGCGGCTGGCTGGGCGCGACGGCGGGCCTTTCGAGGGTGCGGCCCTTCAGGGCCGTGGCGGCATCGGTGCTGGCTTTCGCCTTGGTGCAGATCGGCTGCATCGCCATTGCGCTGGCCTGGCTGGCGCTGGCGGTCTGGCTGCACGGCTTCAACAGCGCGGGCAGCCTCGTCGGCTTCGCGCTGGCGCTCGTGCTGGTCTACACGCTGCTCGCGGTGCTGCTCACGCGCGCCGCGACGCGCGGCTTCTACCGCCGCTACTTGTAGCTGCGCGCGTCCTCGATCACCTTGCCGTCGTTGGGCAGCGAGCCCGCGCCCACGACGACGACCTCGCTGCGCAGCTTGGTCACCTCGCGGATCACCGCGCTCACGCGCGCTTCAAGCCCTTCGGGTGCACTGCCCGCGCATTCGAGCTGCAGCGTCATCCTGTCGTCGCCCATCTCGCCCGAGACGACGAGGCGCGCGCGCTGCACTTCGGGAAAGCGCCGCGCGATCTCGGCCACCTGCGACGGGTGCACGAACATGCCGCGCACCTTGGTGGTCTGGTCGGCGCGGCCCATCCAGCCCTTGATGCGCTTGTTGGTGCGGCCCGTGGGGCAGGTGCCCGCGAGCACGGCGGAAAGGTCGCCGGTGCCGAAGCGCACCAGCGGATAGTCGGAGTTGAAGGTGGTGACGACGATCTCGCCGACTTCGCCGTCGGGCACCGGGTCGCCGGTGCCGGGGCGCACGATCTCCACCAGCACGCCCTCGTCGAGCACCAGCCCTTCGCGCGCGCTGGTCTCGTACGCGATGAGGCCCAGGTCGGCGGTGGCGTAGCACTGCGTACCCTTCACGCCGCGCGCGGCGATCCAGTCGTGCAGGCTCGGTGGGAAGGCCTCGCCAGACACCAGCGCCTTGGTGAGCGATGGCAGCTTGACGCTCTTCTCCTCGGCCTTCTCCAGCAATATCTTCAGGAAGCTCGGCGTGCCCGCGTAGCCCTCGGGCTTGAGGTCGACCATGGCCTCGAGTTGCTGCTCGGTCTGCCCGGTGCCGCCCGCGAACACGGTGCAGCCCATGGCGCGCGCGCCGCTTTCCATGATCGAGCCCGCGGGCGTCATGTGATAGCTGAAGCTGTTGTGGATGAGCTCGCCGCCGCGAAAACCCGCCGCATGCAATGCGCGCGCGGTGCGCCAGTAGTCGCGCGCCTCGCCCTCGGGCTCGTAGATGGTGCCGGGGCTCGCGAACACGCGCGGCATCCGCGGCCCGCGCACGATCGTCGAGAAGCCGCCGAAGGGGTCGTCCGCGCGCCGTGCCTTCTGCAATTCGAGCAAATCCGATTTGCGCGTGACCGGTAGTTTCGCGAGCGCCTCGCGCGTGGTGACGTCGGCAGGCTTCACGCCGTCGAGGATCTTCGCGAAGGCGGGCGCCGCTGTCTGGGCCTGTGCGATCTGCTTCGGCAGCGCGGCCAGCAGGTCGCGCTCGCGTTCGGCGGGGTCTCGGATCTCGAGTTTGTCGTAGTGGTCGGTCATGTCCGTACCCTTTGTCTTTCTGTTCGGTTCAGCCTCCGGCGGGGGAGAGTCAGGCCAGCCACCTCTTGCGCCGCTTGTAGCTCTTGACGTCGCGGAAGCTCTTGCGGTCCGCGCCGCCGACGCCGAGGTAGAACTCCTTCACGTCCTCGTTCTCGCGCAGGCTCTTGGCCTCGCCGTCCATCACGATGCGGCCGTTCTCCAGGATGTAGCCATAGTCGGCGTAGCGCAGCGCCATGTTGGTGTTCTGCTCGGCCAGCAGGAAGGTCACGCGCTCCTTGGCGTTGAGGTCCTTCACGATCTCGAACACTTCCTCCACGATCTGCGGCGCGAGGCCCATCGAGGGCTCGTCGAGCAGCACCATGGTCGGATTGGCCATCAGCGCGCGGCCGATGGCGCACATCTGCTGCTCGCCGCCGGAGGTGTAGGCCGCCTGCGAGGTGCGGCGCGTCTTCAGGCGCGGGAAGTACGCGTAGACCTTCTCCAGCGTCTGCTGCACCGCGGCCTTGCCGTCGGTGCGCGTGTAGGCGCCGGTCATCAGGTTCTCCTCGATGGTCAGGTGCGCGAAGCAGTGGCGGCCTTCCATCACCTGGATCAGGCCGCGCTTGACCAGCTCGGCCGGCGACAGCGCCTCGATGCGCTCGCCGCGCAGCTCGATGGTGCCCTTGGTGACCGCGCCGCGCTCGCCCGCGAGCAGGTTGCTCACCGCGCGCAGCGTGGTCGTCTTGCCCGCGCCGTTGCCGCCCAGCAGCGCCACGATGCCGCCTTCGGGCACGGTGAGCGACACGCCCTTGAGCACCAGGATCACGTGGTTGTAGATGACCTCGATGCCGTTGACATTGAGGAGGATGTTGGATTCGCTCATGGTGTGGTCCGAAGCATTCGCAAGAACGGCGCACGGGGTGCCCGCCGCTCTTGCGAATGGCGGCTCTCGCGAGCCGCCACGGAACGCTCGCTCAGCGCATCAGGACTGGCAATCCGCTGCTTCGCGGCGCGTCAGCTTCTTCTCGCCCGCGTACTTGTCGGCCGCGGCCTTCACCATCGGCTTGATGATCTGCTCGTCGGCCTGGTACCAGTCGGACATGTCGCCCCACTTCGCGCCGTCCCAGGTGTGCACGCGCGCCCAGGTCGAGCCCATGTGGTCCTGGCACGAGGTGCTCACCGGGCGCATCACGCCCGAGAAGCCCAGCGCGTCCAGCTTCTTCTGGTCGAGCGCGAGGTTTTCCATGCCCCAGCGAACCTGCTCGCCGGTCATGACCTTGCCCTTGCCGAAGCGCTCCTGCGCGCGCTTCACGGCCTCGATGGTCAGCATCTGGATGATCACGCCGCGCGTGTAGAGCACCGAGCCCACTTCGTCCTTCGGACCTGTGCCCTGGCCCTTGTCGTGCACCTGCTTGAGGATGTCCTGGATCACCTTGGGTTGCGTGCCCGAGGTGTTCAGCGCCAGCGCGTGGTAGCCCTTGGCATTGGCGCCCACGTCCTTCACGTCGGGCTCGGCGCCGGCCCACCACACGCCGTACATCTTCTCGCGCGGGTAGCCGGTGGCCACGGCCTCCTTCAGGGCGGTGGAGTTCATCACGCCCCAGCCCCACAGCAGCACGAAGTCGGGGCGCTGCTGGCGAACCTGCAGCCAGGCCGACTTCTGCTCCACGCCGGGCGCGGTCACCGGAATCAGCGAGAGCTCGAAGCCGTTCTGCTTGGCGCGCTCCTGCAGCAGCGGAATCGGTTCCTTGCCGAAGGGCGAGTCGTGATAGACGAGGGCGATCTTCTTGCCCTTGAGCTTGTCCATGCCGCCTTCCTTCTTCCCGATGTGCTGGATCAGGATGTCGGCCGCGGTCCAGTAGGAGCCCATCAGCGGGAAGTTCCACTTGAAGACGCCGCCGTCCTGCGAGGCGGCCAGGCCGTAGCCCAGCGTGATCAGCGGGATCTTGTCGGTAGGCACCTTGTCGGTCAGCGCGAAGGTGATGCCGGTGGCCTGCGGGTCGAAGAGCGCCACGCCGGGGCGGCCCTTCAGGCGCTCGTAGCACTCCACGCCCTTGTCGGTGGCGTAGCCGGTCTCGCACTCCTCGTACGCGATCTTCACGCCGTTGATGCCGCCGGTGGCGTTGACCAGCTTGATGTAGTCCTGCTTGCCGTTGGCCCAGGGCGTGCCGTTGGGTGCGTAGGGGCCGGTGCGGTACACCAGCAGCGGGAAGAACTGCTCCTTGGCCTGCGCGTTGACCACGGATGGCGCGAGCGCGGCGCCGAGGGTGCCGGCCACCAGGGCGGCGGTCAGAGCGAGCGATTTCAGTTTCATGCCTGTCTCCTTTGTGGGCACCTCGGTGCCGGGTTTTGACTAACGGGAACCTTTGGATCTCAATGCGGGAAGGGCCACAGCCGCAGCTTCTCCTTGGCCGTGGACCACAGCCGCGCGAGGCCGTGCGGCTCGACGATCAGGAAGAACACGATCAGCGCGCCGAAGATCATGGTCTCCAGGTGCGAGGCCAGCGCGGTGGAAATCGAGAAGCCCAGCCAGCCCGGCAGCTGGTTGAGCAGGAGCGGCAGCAGCACGATGAAGGCGGCACCGAAGAAGCTGCCCATGATCGAGCCCAGCCCGCCGATGATCACCATGAACAGCAGCTGGAACGAGCGGTCGATGCTGAAGGCCGCCGGCTCCCACGCGCCCAGGTGCACGAAGCCCCACAGCGCGCCGGCCACGCCGACGATGAAGCTGCTTACCGCGAAGGCCGTGAGCTTGGCGTACACCGGGCGGATGCCGATCACCGCGGCGGCCACGTCCATGTCGCGCATCGCCATCCATTCGCGGCCGATGGCGCTGCGCACCAGGTTCTTGGCCAGCAGCGCGAACACCGAAACGAAGATCAGGCAGAAAAGATACTTCTGCGCTGGCGACTCGATGGGCACGCCGAACACGTTGAGCCCCGCCACGCTCACCGAGCCGGAGGAAGAATTGTTGGTGAACCACTGGATGCGCAGGAAGGCCCAGTCGGTGAAGAACTGCGCCGCCAGCGTGGCCACGGCCAGGTACAGCCCCTTGATGCGCAGGCTCGGAATGCCGAAGAGCACGCCGATCACCGTGGCGCACAGTCCGCCCAGCAGCAGCGAGGCGATGAGCGGCATGCCGTCGATGCGCACCTGGAAGTTGTAGGCCGCGTATGCGCCCACCGCCATGAAGGCGCCGGTGCCCAGCGAGATCTGGCCGCAGTAGCCCACGAGGATGTTCAGCCCCAGTGCGGCGAGCGAAAGAATGAGGAAGGGCGTGAGGATGGCGCGCATCCAGTAGTCCGACACGCCCAGCGGCACCACCACGAACGCCACGAGCAGCAGAACGAGGATGGCCAGGCGGTCCTGCGCGATCGGGAAGATCTGCTGGTCGGCGCGGTAGCTCGACTTGAATTGGCCGTTTTCTCTGTAGAACATGTCAGTAGGTCGAAAGCGGGATCGGACAGCCGAACGCAGAGGTCGCGAAGGTCTCGCAGAGGTCGCAGAAGGAATGCAGAAAATCTTGAGGTTTTCTTCTGCGACCTCTGCGCAGCTTTTGTATTTCTTCTGCGTTCGGCTGTCCGTATTCGAAGTTCTTCATCTCACACCCGATCGATGATCTTTTCGCCGAAGAGGCCCTGCGGACGCACCAGCAGGAACACCAGCGCCAGCACATAGGCGAACCAGATCTCGATGCCGCCGCCGAACATCGGGCCGAGATAGATCTCGGAGAGCTTCTCGCCCACGCCGATCAAGAGGCCGCCGATGATGGCGCCCGGAATGGAAGTGAGGCCGCCCAGGATCACCACCGGCAGCGCCTTCAGCGCCACCAGCGAGAGCGAGAACTGCACACCCAGCTTCGACCCCCAGATGATCCCGGCCACCAGCGCCGAGAAGCCGGCCACCGACCACACGATCACCCAGATGCGCTTGAGCGGAATGCCGATGGACTGCGCGGCCTGGTGGTCGTCGGCCACTGCGCGAAGGGCGCGGCCGGTGGCGGTCTTCTGGAAGAAGATGGCCAGCACCACCACGAGGCCCGCGGCCACGAGTGCGGCGATCAGGTCTTCCTGGCTCAGCAGCAGGCCGCCCTGGAAGGTGTTCTCCAGCACCATCAACGGTTCCTTGGGCATGCCCACGTCGATCTTGTAGATGTCGTTGCCGAAGATGGTCTGGCCCACGCCGTCGAGGAAGTAGGCGATGCCCAGCGTGGCCATCAGCAGCGTGATGCCTTCCTGGTTCACCAGCTTGCTCAGCGCGAGCCGTTCGATGAGCCAGGCCACGAGGACCATCACCGCCATGGCCGCGACGAAGGCCAGGATGTTCGCGAGGATCTGGCTTTCGAAGCCGAACCACTGCGGGAACCACTCGGCGAAGCGCGCCATTGCCAGCGCCGCGAACAGCACCATCGCGCCCTGCGCGAAGTTGAAGACGCCGGAGGCCTTGTAGATCAGCACGAAGCCGATGGCGATCAGCGAATAGAGCATGCCGACCATCAGGCCGCCGAAGAGGGTTTCGAGGAAAAAGCCCATGGTCAGTTTCTTTCTCCCTCTCCCGCTTGCGGGAGAGGGCAGGGGTGAGGGCAAGCGGCGTTGGAGATGCTGCCGTTTGTGATGAGGCCGTCGACCCTCACCCCAACCCTCTCCCGCAGGCGGGAGAGGGGGCAAGACAGGAAGCGGTCGTGCGCGGCCATCAGTGCTCCACACCCAGATAGGCCCGGATCACGTCTTCGTTGTTCCGGACTTCATCCGGCGTGCCGTCGCCGATCTTCTTGCCGTAGTCCAGCACCACCACGCGGTCGGAGATGTCCATCACCACGCCCATGTCGTGCTCGATCAGCACGATGGTGGCTCCGAACTCGTCGTTCACGTCGAGGATGAAGCGGCTCATGTCCTGCTTCTCCTCCACGTTCATGCCGGCCATGGGCTCGTCCAGCAGCAGCACCTGCGGCTCCATCGCGAGCGCGCGGCCCAGGTCCACGCGCTTCTGCAGGCCGTAGGGCAGGCGGCCCACCGGCGTCTTGCGGTGCGCCTGGATTTCGAGGAAGTCGATGATGTGCTCGACGAACTCGCGGTGCGCGAGCTCCTCGCGCTCGGCCGGTCCCCAGCGCAGCGCCTGCGCGAACAGGCCGCTCTTCATCTTGAGGTTGCGGCCCGTCATGATGTTGTCGAGCACGCTCATGCCCTTGAAGAGGGCCAGGTTCTGGAAGGTGCGCGCCACGCCCATCTCGGCCACCTGGCGCGAGTTCATGTGCTTGAAGGTCTGGCCCCGGAAGGTGATGGAGCCCTGCTGCGGCCAGTACACGCCGTTGATGCAGTTCAGCATCGAGCTCTTGCCCGCGCCGTTCGGCCCGATGATGGCCCGCACCTCGTGCTCGCGCACGTTGAAGCTGATGTCGGTGAGCGCCTTCACGCCGCCGAAGCTCAGGGAGATGTTCTGCACGTCCAGGATGACGTCGCCGGTTTTTCTAGCCATGGACGGGCTCCTGGACGCGGACAGCCGAACGCAGAAGTCGCGAAGGTTTCGCAGAAGTCGCGAAAGAAGACCATGGAAAGTTCATCCGATTCCCTCTGCGACTTCTGCGCAGTTTTTGTATTTCTTCTGCGTTCGGCTGTCCGAATTCGAGTGCATTCATCTCACGCCGCCTTTCCCAACGGCGCGAACCGCTTCGCCTCGACGATCTTCAGCGTCGCGCTCACCACGCCCGTGCGTCCGTCCTCGAACTTGACCTGGGTCTCGATGAACTGCTCCTTCCTGCCGCCGTAGAGCGCGTCGACCAGCACTGCGTACTTGTCGGCGATGAAGCCCCGGCGCACCTTGCGCGTGCGGGTTAGCTCGTCGTCGTCGGGGTCGAGTTCCTTGTGCAGCACGAGGAAGCGCGCGATCTGGGTCTCGCCCATGCCGTCCTCGGCGGCGAGGTCGGCGTTCACCTTGGCAATGCACTCGGCCACCAGCGCGAGCACGTCGGGCTTGCCGGCCAGGTCGACGTAGCCACCGTAGGCCAGGCCTCGGCGCTCGGCCCAGTTGCCGACGGCCTCGTAGTCGATGTTGATGGCGGCGCAGACCTCGTCGCGGCCGTTGCCGAAGCACACGGCTTCCTTGATCTGCGGGAAGAACTTGAGCTTGTTCTCGATGTAGTTGGGCGCGAACATCGCGCCGCCCACGAGGCGGCCCACGTCCTTGGCGCGGTCGATGATGCGCAGGTGGCCCTCGCTGTCGAGCACGCCCGCGTCGCCGGTGTGGAAGTAGCCGTTCGCGTCCAGCACCTCGGCGGTGGCGTCGGGGCGCTTGTAGTACTCCTTGAGCACCGAAACGCCGCGCACCAGCACCTCGCCGTCTTCGGCGATCTTCAGCTCGATGCCGGGCGCGGCCGTGCCCACGGTCTGCAGCTTGACCTTGCCGTCCTGCTGCAGGCACACGTAGGCGCAGGTCTCGGTCTGGCCGTAGAACTGCTTCAGGTTGACGCCGATGGAGCGGTAGAAGCGGAACAGGTCGGGCCCGATGGCCGCGCCCGCGGTGTATGCCACGCGGATGCGGCTCATGCCCAGCACGTTGCGCAGCGGGCCGTAGATCAGCAGGTCGCCCAGGCGATACATCAGGCGGTCGCCCATGCTCACCGGCGCGCCGTTGAGAATGTCGGCGCCCACGCGCTGCGCCAGCGCCATGAACTTCGCGTACAGCCAGCGCTTCGGAGCCGCCGCGTCTTCCATGCGGATCGACACGGCCGTCAGCAGCCCCTCGAAGGTGCGCGGCGGGCCGAAGTAGTAGCTCGGGCCGATCTCGCGCATGTCGTTCATCACCGTTTCCGACGACTCGGGACAGTTGAGCGTGAAGCCGCCCACCAGCCACTGCGCCACCGAGAACAGGTGGTCACCCACCCACGCCATCGGCAGGTAGCTCATGATGTTGTCGCCGGGGCCGAGCCTGTCGGTTTCCACGCCGCCACGGCCCGCCGCGATGAAGCTCGCGTGCGTCTGGCACACGCCCTTGGGGCGGCCGGTGGTGCCGGAGGTGTAGAGGATCACGCCCACGTCCGTCGCTTCGCCGCTGGCCACCGCGCGGTCGTAGTAGCCGACGTTGGCCTTGTCGAACTCGCGGCCCAGCGCGCGCAGCTGCTCATGGCTCATGAGCCCGGGCTGGTCGTAGTGGCGCAGGCCCTTGGGGTCGTCGTAGACGATGTAGCGGATGCCGGGCTGCTTGCCCTGCTGCATCTCGCGGCATTCGAGCAGCTTGTCGACCTGCTCCTGGTCTTCGACGATCACGAACTCGATGCCTGCGTCCTGCAGCATGAAGACCATCTCGCCGGCCACCGCGTCCTGGTACAGCGGCACCGGCACGCCGCGCAGGCTCTGCGCCGCGACCGCCGCCATGTACAGGTGGGGCCGGTTGGCGCCGACGATGGCCAGGTTGTCGAAGGGCCTGAAGCCCAGGCTCGCGAGGCCGCAGGCGGTCTCGCGCACTTCCTGCGCGACGGCGCTCCAGCTCCAGGTTTGCCAGATGCCGAGGTCCTTCTCGCGCATGGCTGGGGCCTCGGGCTGGGCCTCGGCGTGCGCGAGCAGCAGACGGGGAAAGGTGGGGGCGGGTGTTTGCACAGTGGCCGGATCGTAGGACTCACTTTGACGCCCGCTTGTCGTTCCAACGACAATCCTAGGGACACTACTCCCCGGAGTTTCCCGATGCCTCACGGCCATCCCACCCACAGCGCGCTCGGCGGTTCGACCATCAGGGACCGGGTGCGCGCAGCCAATGCGCAGGAACTGGAAAGTATTCCGTGGCTGCCCACGCTCACGCCCGCCGAGCGGCGCCGCGCCGAGGCCGCGCTGGTGGTCGGCGAGGCCGAGCCCGGCGACCTCGTCTGCCGCGTCGGGCGCTCGCCCACCTACTGGTTCGGCGTGGTCGAGGGACTCCTGAAGATGAGCAACGACAACGCCGACGGCGGCTCCGTCACCTACACCGGCGTGCCGCCCGGCGGCTGGTTCGGCGAAGGCACGGTGATGAAGCGCGAGCCCTACCGCTACAACATCCAGGCGCTGCGGCGCAGCCTCATCGCCGGCCTGCCCACCGACAGCTTCCACTGGCTGCTCGACCATTCCATCGGCTTCAACCGCTTCGTGATGAACCAGCTCAACGAGCGGCTGGGCCAGTTCATCGCCGCGCTCGAGATCGACCGGCTCAACAACCCCGACGCGCGCGTGGCGCGCAACCTCGTCTCGCTCTTCAACCCCGTGCTGTATCCGGGTGTGGGCGAAGTCCTGCGAATCACCCAGCAGGAACTGGCCTACCTCGTCGGCCTCTCGCGCCAGCGCGTGAACGAGGCGCTTAACGCGCTGTCGGCGCAGGGGCTGATCCGCGTGGAGTACGGCGGCCTGCGCGTGCTCGACCTGCCGGGCCTGCGCGCGACCGCGATGTCGAACAAGAAGAACCAGCCGGCGCCAACCCAGGCGGAAAAATCATGACCAATCTCTCCGACAAGCTCCAGATCGTGCCCGCGAATGCCGAGGCCGCATTCATCCCGCCTCCGGAACCACCCAAGGCCAAGCCCGAAAGCGCCGGCCCCACGCTGGAGGAAGTCATCGAGCGCAACGAGGCGCTCACCGAAAAGGTAGAAGCGCTCGACGCGGTGCTGGCCAAGCCGCTCGCCGAGATCCTGGCCGACCGCGAGAAGGCCGAGGAAGCCGCGCTCGCCTGGGATCGCTTCGGCGCGATGTGGATGCTCTCGCAGCGCGCCATGCGCCGCGTTGCCCTCGACCTCGCGGCGCAGCTCGGCGTGAGCGAGGAAGAAGTCGTGGCGCGCGCCATGGCCAATGCCAACGCGGTGCTCAACGGTGCGGACGAGGTCGACCTGGGCGGCACCATCGCGCCGGCGCAGATGCAGCACATTGCGCGGCATCGCAACTTCCTGAGGAAGCAGTTCCGCTAGAGCCGCCTCCGGCTGTTATCGCGTCTTGGCGTGGATCATCCCGTCGGTCCACGTGTCTCGCATCTTCGCCAGCAGGTCTTTCGGGATCCGCTGGTCGCCGCGCGCCTCGTCCAGCGTCTTTCGCATCCCCTCGGCGATTCGCTCGAGAACGAGGGCGGGCTTGGCGACCCCGCATACCTTGCTGCCGAAAAGCAGCAGCTCCTCGGTCGTCGGATAGGCCCTGGTGTGGCCCTTGCCCGCGAAGAGCTTGAGCGCAAGCGTGCGGTCCTCCAGCTCGGGCCCGCCCTCGTAGCGCGTGTACCTGTAGATCGCGGTGGTCACCACGTCGAACATGGGCGCGAGGCGGCAGTCCGCCGTCGAGGTGTAGAGCAATCCGTAGTTCTTGAGGTGGCCGTCGCCGTTGCGCACCATGATGCTGAAGGCGACCTGCTCGAAGAAGCGCGCCAGGTTCTCGCTGGGCAGCTGAAGGTACTGCATCAGCTCGGCGATGCGCTGGTAGCTGCCGTGGTACTTCCGATCGGACTGGATGTCGCGCACCCGGAGGTTCATCAACGCCGCGATGTCCTCGAACCCGATGCGCGAGCCGTCCGCCGCGATGTCGAACCTGTCGACCAGGAGCAGCTGTCCGTCGTCCGAGAGATCGAAGCCGGGTGTCTCGATGCCGGCGTGGCCGGCGGCCGTCAGGCACAAGAACTCGTTGGCCGACAGGCCCGGGTAGGAAGGAGCGGCGGCCTTCACGATGATCGTGGGCACCGGGAGGGTGACCCGATCCGGCACCATGATCTTCGGCTGCATGCCGGCGATGCCTGCGCCCGTGCTCAGATACGCCCGCACCAGTTCGTCGAACACCTCGGGTGTGTAGCGGGTCTGCAGTAAGGTCTTGCGGTCGATGATCCGCAGCGCCGCAAGTGGCTCGGTGCCCGGCAGCCGGAAGCCCAGCCGCCCGATGCCATTGGAGCCGACCACCGCGAGCAGGTGCATCGGGGTGAGCTGCTGCTTGGGGAACATCGCCCGCAGGCGCAGGTACAGGTCGCCCTCCGGCAGGTTCTGATCCATGACCGCGAAGAGGTCGCCGTCCTGGTATGTGGGCCGGGTCGGCGGCATGAGGAGCGCGACCGAGGGCTGGTCCGCACGGCCGTCGAGGTACCGGAACTCGTAGACGGAGTGCCTGAGCAACTGCCCGGCGGGCGCGCCGGCGATCTCGACGTCGAGCTGCCTGATCTTTTCAGGAAGCATCGTCGTCCTCGTCCTCGTCCTGTCCGAAGCGTTGCGTGACTTCCTCCAGCGTCGGCATGCCCAGGCGCTCCAGGCTGATCGTGAGATCCATGGCGCGCAGGATGTCGAAAAGCGAGGCGAGGGTGACGTCTTCTCCGCGCTCCAGGCGGTAGAGAACGTTGCGCGCGCGGCCCGACCGTGAGGCGATGTCGGTCGCCTTCAGGCGGCCTTCTTTTCGCGCGCGCTTGATGGCTTGTCCAAGCTCGCCGGGGAGCCTGATTTTGTCCTGCATGCGCCACATTTTGGGGTCGAAAACGGAATTTGTCCATTTTGAAGGACAAAAATCCATCTATAGCCGGTACGTTCAGGACTCGGTGCCGCGGCGACGGATTCAACCGTGGGCCCGATCGAAATTCATCGCATCGCCTAAGCTCGCGGTTTTCTTTCCGTCTCCATCGCAATCCCATGTCTAGCTCTCACCTCACCCTCATCACCGGCGCCTCGCGCGGCCTGGGCCAGGCCATGGCCGAGCAGCTGCTGCAGGCCGGCCACACGGTCGTCGGCATTTCGCGCAAGCAGTCGTCCGCGCTGGCCGAGGCGGCCAAGGCTGGCGGTGCCGAGCTCACGCAATGGGAGCAGGACCTGTCCGACCCGGTGGCCGCGGCCGAGCGCCTCTCGGCCTGGCTCAAGACCGTCGACGCGCAGCGCTTCGACAGCGTCACGCTCATCAACAATGCCGGCACCGTGGGCAACCCCGCGCCGCTGTCGCGCGCCGTGGAGTCGGAACTGTCGCTGGCCCTGCGCATCGGCCTCGAAGCGCCGATGCTGCTGACGGCGGCCTTCCTCGGTGCCACGCGCGAATGGCGGGGCGTGCGCAAGGTGCTCAACATTTCCTCGGGTCTGGGCCGCAACGCCATGGGCAGCCAGGCGCCGTACTGCGCTGCGAAGGCCGGCATGGACCACTTCTCGCGCGCCGTGGCGCTGGAGGAGGCGAATGCGCCGAACGGCGCGCGCATCGTCTCGCTGGCGCCGGGCGTGATCGACACCGACATGCAGGTGCAGCTGCGCGGCGCCTCGGCCGAGAAGTTTCCGGACCGCACGCGCTTCGAGAAGATGAAGAACGAAGGCATGCTCGACAGCCCCGCCACGGCCGCGGCCAAGGTGCTGAAGTACCTCGCGCGCGCGGACTTCGGCGCCAAGCCCGTGGCCGACGTGCGCGACCCCGACTGAGCGGAAGGCGAGCGACATCATGGCAACGGCCCAGGCCATCGACACCGGCGAGTACAAGCTCTTTCCCTCGCCGCGCAACGTGCACCGCATCGTGTTCGAGCACCAGGTGTTCGTGCCGCACCCCTATGCGCTGATCGTGATGAACGAGTTCGGCTTCAAGGGGCGCTACAGCCTGTTCTCGGCCTGCCGCATGAGCGACGGGAAGATGGGGCAGGTGGCGACGTTCGAGGACGTCGCCGACGTGGACATCTTCAACAGGAAGTTCGTGCCGGACTGAATCCGGCACGCCGCTTCACTGCATCGCGAACCTGTCGCGCTGCGCCTGCGCGCATTCGCCCATCACGTTCAGTGCGCGCTCCACTGTGGGCGTGCCCATCACGAACGGATTTGCCGCGCCCGCGGGCTGCTGGCGCAATGCCGCCATCTTGGCCTGCGAGCTGTCGACGTTCGAGTGATTCGACAGCATCACGTCGATGTTCTGCGCCTTCACCACCGAGTCCATGCGCTTCGTGGATGCAACGTAGCTGTCAAGCCGCGGAATGTCCTTGCCGAAGTTGAAGCCGGTGCCGCCCCAGAGCATGGCGCGGTGCCTGCGGCCGTTCTCGCTCACATCGAACACCGGCGAGAGCGTGCCCATGGTGTGGCCGGGCGTGAGGTAGAGCGTGACGGTGGTGTCGCCCAGCGTGACGCGGTCGCCGTCCTTCACCGAGATGTCCCGCTTCGGAGGCGCACCCCAGATCGGCGTGGCGAACTCGAGCTTGGTCTCGGTCATCGTCCAGTCGGGCTCGCTCATCACCACGCGCGCGCGGTACTTCTGCGCGAGGTACGGCGCGCCGCCGTAGTGGTCGCCGTGGCCGTGCGTGACGATCACGTATTTGATCTGCGCCGGGTCCAGGCCCAGCTTGCGCATGCCGCCTTCGATCAGCGCGGCGGCTTCCACCTGGTTGTTGAGTGCATCGATGAGGATGATGCCGTCCGAGGTCTTGATGGCCCAGGCGCTGACCCAGTCGGCGCCCACGAAGTAGAGGTTGTCGAAGGCCTTGGCGGGCGGCGGTGCCGGCTTGTTGATGAGCAGCGGCAGGCCCTTGTCGAGCTCTTCCTGCGGCGGTCGCGTGGCGGGGGCGGGCTTGCACAGCGAGAGCAGCGGCCCGAGGTCTGTGCCCGCGGCCTTCGTGGCTGCCGCGACGTGGGCGGCGACGGTGGCGTCTGAAGGCTTCTGCGCGGCGGGTGTCTGCACGCAGCCCTGGGCGAAGGCGACAACCGCCGCGAGGGCGGCTGTCTTCAATGGAAGCGAAGGAACCATCGGTGTCTCCATGCCGTCGATGCGGCTTGTTCTGGAGACACCATTCTGCGACCCGAATGGCTTATTCGATTGTCGCGCCCGAGGCTTGCACGATGCCCTTCCACTTCTCGTAGTCGGTCTTCAGCAGCGCGCCGAACTGCTCGGGCGTCATGCTCTGTGGCTCGGCGCCCTGCGCGATGATGGCCGCCTTCATGTCGGGCGTGGCCAGCAGCTTGTTGATCTCGGCATTGAGCGTGGTCACCACATCCTTGGGCGTGCCGGCCGGCACGAAGATGCCGTACCAGGTGCTCACGTCGAAGTCCTTGTAGCCGAGCTCGGCGACGGTGGGCGTCTCGGGCAGCGAGGTGCTGCGCTTGGCCGAGGTGACGGCCAGCGGACGCAGCTTGCCGGCCTTGATCTGCGCCATGGCCGAGGGCACCGACGACACCATCAGGTCGACGTTGCCCGCGAGCACGTCCATCATGGCCGCGTTGGAGCCCTTGTAGGGCACGTGGCGCATCTTGATCTTGGCGGCGCCGTTGAAGATCTCGCCGGCCAGGTGGATGGTGGTGCCGTTGCCGGGCGAGCCGTAGGTGACTGTGTCGGGCGCGGCGCGCGCGGCCTTCACCACGTCGTCGAGCGTCTTGAACTTCGAATTGGCCTGCGTGACGATCACCACCGGCGTGTAGGCCACGTGGGCTACCGCGGTCAGGTCCTTCACCGGGTTGTAGCTCAGGCTCTTGTAGAGCCAGGGTGCGACGACCATGTTGTCCTTCTGGCCCATCACGATGTCGTAGCCCGTGGGCGCGGCGCGCGCGGCCTCGGCGATGCCGATGGTGCCGCCGGCGCCCGCGCGGTTGTCGGGCACCACGGTCCAGTGCTTGGCCTCGGTGAGCTTCTGGGCTACCAGGCGGGCCAGGATGTCGGTGCCGCCGCCGGGCGGGAAGGGCACGATCAGGCGCACGGGCTTGGCGGGGTAGGCGGTGGTCTGTGCGTGGGCGGTGGCTGTGAAAGCCAGCGGGAGTGCCAGCGAAAACGCCAGCGAGGTGGCCAGCTTGCCGAGATGTCTGCGGATCATGGGTTGTCTCTTCGTCGGAATAGATCGGGGGGTTGCAGCCGTTGCCTGCGGTCACTGCACCGGGGGTGCAGTGTGCCGGAAGCCGCGTAAGAAGGATTTCTTCATTCGCGACGGGGCACGTATCGACTTGCGGGGGCCCATTTTCCGATGCCTTGACAGGGCTCCGTCCGACGCAAATACTGCACCGCATGGTTGAGTATTTTTGGCAAGCCCGGCGTCCTGCCTTTTCGATGGCGCGCGGGGCCTGGAAGGAGACTCGCATGCTCGGAAACATCAACGCAGTGGCCAACCTCGCGGTGAAGGATCTCGCCGTGGCCCGCCGCTTCTACGAAGACACGCTGGGCCTGTCCCAGGTCGATGCGGAGGGCGACGAAGTGATCGTCTACCGCAGCGGCAACACGCGCATCAACGTGTACCGCTCGCAGTTCGCGGGCACCAACCAGGCGACGGCCGTGACCTGGGCCGTCGACGGCGACATCGAGCGCGTCGTGGATGCGCTGAAGTCGCGAGGCGTGAGCTTCGAGCACTACGACATGCCCGACACGAAGCTGGTCGGCGACCTCCATGTCATGGGCGACATGAAGGTCGCGTGGTTCAAGGACCCGGACGGGAACATCCTGAACCTGATCAACGATTGATCGATCGAGCGATCGATCAGCCGAAGTTCTTCGCGGCGAAGTCCCAGTTGACCAGCTTGGCCAGGAAGGTCTCGACGAACTTCGGGCGCAGGTTGCGGTAGTCGATGTAGTAGGCGTGTTCCCAGACGTCCACCGTCAGCAGCGCGGTGTCGGCGGTGGTCAGCGGCGTGCCGGCTGCGCCCGTGTTCACGATGTCCACCGAGCCGTCGGTCTTCTTCACCAGCCAGGTCCAGCCCGAGCCGAAGTTGCCCACGGCCGACTTCACGAAGGCTTCCTTGAAGGCGTCGAAGCTGCCCCACTTGGCATCGATGGCCTTGGCCAGCGCGCCAGTGGGAGCACCGCCGCCCTGGGGCTTCATGCAGTTCCAGAAGAAGGTGTGGTTCCAGATCTGGGCGGCGTTGTTGTAGATGCCGCCGCTGGACTTCTTGACGATCTCTTCGAGCGTCATCGACTCGAATTCGGTGCCCTTTTGCAGGTTGTTGAGGTTCACCACGTAGGCGTTGTGGTGCTTGCCGTAGTGGTACTCCAGCGTTTCTTGCGAGTACTCGGGTGCCAGTGCATCGAGTGCGTAGGGCAGGGGTGGGAGCTTGTGTTCCATCGTGGTTCCTTTGGGTTGGTGAAAGAGTCGGGAAAAAGAAATCTCAGGTGGCCGCCTTGGGCTCGACCCGGTAGGCGCAGCGCCGCGCGCCCGCCAGCACGTGCTCGACGCGGCTGACGTTCACGTCGGGGCCCAGCACCTCGTTGAAAAGCTGCAGCTCGCTGCGGCAGAAGCCCGTGCAGGCCTGCGCCGCGGTGCAGATGGGGCAGTGGTTCTCGATGAAGAGAAAGCCGTCGCCCCGGCCCTCCTCGTCGGGCCGGAACTCGGCCATGTAGCCCTCGCGGCTGCGGATATCGGCCAGCCGCTCCAGCCGCGTCTTCAGGCTGCGCGCGCCGCGCATGGCCTCGGCGTAGTTGGTGCGCATCGTGGCCTCGCGCGCGTTGATGAGCTGGTCCATGCCCTTCTGGCCGAACACGCTGATGACGGCGCTGATCATCTGCACCGTCATCTCGGCGTGCGTGTCGGGAAAGCGCTTGTGGCCTTCCCCGGTGAGCCGCCAGATCTGCGTGGGCCGGCCCCGGCCGCCGGAGCGGCTCTCGGCGTCGACCAGGCCTTCCGTCTCCAGCTTGGCCATCTGCTGGCGCACCGCCTCCACCGTGACGTTGAGCACCTTGGCGATGTCGGGTATGCCGAGCGCGCCACGGGTCTTGAGCGTCGAGAGGATGCGGTCTGCCGGCTGGTGCGGCATCCAGGTTGGCTTTGCATCGGGGGCGGACATGTCTGCTTCTGGCATGGAAAACAGCACCATTGTCAGGTGGTTGGCGCTCCTTTCGCCACCGAGGGTGCTTGCCAGCCCCCGCCCAGCGCCTTGTAGAGCGCGACCAGGCTGGTGTACGAGGCGGTTTCGGCCTCGGCCACGGCGTCCTGCGCGCGCAGCAGGGTGCGCTGGGCATCGAGCACGCTCAGGTAGGGCGCGGCGCCTTCGCGGTAGCGCACCTCGGCCAGCTCGGCGGCGCGGCTGCTGCGGGCGGATGCCTCCACCAGCCGCTGCAGGCGCAGCTGGTTCTGGCCATAGCCGGTGAGCGCGCCTTCCACGTCCTCGATGGCGCGCAGTACCGTCTGCTCATAGAGCGCGCGGTCGCCCTCGACACGGGCTTCGGCGCCGCGCACGCGGGCCTTCACCGAGCCCAGCCGCAGGGCAGGCCAGCTCACGCCCGGCGTCACGCTGAAGGCCCGGCTCGACGAACTGCCGAGGTCCGAACCCCGCAGCGCGACGAAGCCGAGGAAGCCGCCGATGTCGAAGCGCGGATAGAGCTCGGCCGTGACCGCGCCCACGTCGGCCGTGCTCGCGGCAAGCCCGCGCTCGGCGCGCAGCACGTCGGGCCGGCGGCGCAGCAGCTCGCTCAGGTCGCCCACGGGCAGGCGCTTGTCGAGCACGCGCAGCTGGCGCGGCTGCAGCATCGGCTCCAGCTCGCCGGGGCGCAGGCCGGCCAGCACCGCGACGCGGTAGGCCGACTGGCGGCGCGTGGTTTCCAGCGCAGGCAGCTGGCTCTCGGTGGTCGCGAGGTTGGCCTGCGCGCTCGCCAGGTCGCCTTCGAGGCCGCGCCCGGTCTGCACTTGCGCCTCGGTCACGCGCAGGCTCTGGCGCAGGCTGTCGAGCGTGCGGCGCGTCACTGCGATGCGCTGCTCGGCGCCGCGCATCTCGTAGTAGTTGCGCGCCAGTTCGGCCACGGCCACGATGCGCACCTGCTCCAGGTCGGCCGCGCTGGCCTCGGCGCGCGCGGTGGCGGCCTCGTCCAGGCGCTTCAGCCGGCCGAACAGGTCGATCTCCCACGATGCGTCGAAGCCCGCGCGGCTGCTCTGTGCCAGCGAGCGCACGTCGGGCTGCGCGCCGTTGTTGCCCTGGGCGATGCCGCGCGTCTTGCTCGCGCTGGCGGTCACCACCGGCAGCCGGTCGAGCTCCGCCCCGGTCTGCACCGCGCGGGCTTCGAGCAGGCGGGCCTGCGCGATCCGGATGTCGTGGTTCTCGGCCAGCGCGCGGTCGACGAGCGCGTCGAGCTGCGGATCGTCGAGCTGGCTCCACCAGTCGCGCTGCACCGCGTCGTTGGCGAAGAGTGAACTCTCCGGTGCGCGGATGACCACCGGCGCATCCGCCGGGGCCTTGTAGTCGGGCCCGACGGCGCAGCCGGCGAGCACCAGCATGCCCAGCGCGAAGGGAGCGGCGTAGGAAAAGAGTCGGTTCATGGTCATGCTCCTTCGGCCAGAGCTTCGAGTTCGGCCGCGCGCTGCGAGCGGCCCTCCGCGCGGTGGTCGCGCGCCAGCAGCGTGTACATGGTGGGCAGCACGAAGAGCGTGAACAGCGTTCCCACCAGCATGCCGACCACGATCACCAGCCCGATGCTGAAGCGGCTGTTGGCGCCGGCCCCGCTCGCAAAGAGCAGCGGCACCAGGCCCACCACCATCGCGGCGGTGGTCATCAGGATGGGGCGCAGCCGGATGCGTGCGGCCTCTTCGATGGAGGAGCGCCGGTCCAGGCCCTTGTGCATCTGGATCTCGTTGGCGAACTCCACCATCAGAATGCCGTGCTTGCTGATGAGCCCGATCAGCGTCACCAGCCCGATCTGCGTGTAGATGTTGATGGTGCCGAAGCCCAGTGCCAGAGGCACCAGCGCGCCGCAGATCGACATCGGCACGCTGATCAGGATGATCAGCGGGTCGCGCAGGCTCTCGTATTGCGCCGCCAGCACCAGGTAAATCACGACGATGGCGAACACGAAGGCCATCACCAGCGCCGAGCCTTCCTGCGTGAACTGCCGCGCGTCGGACTGCCAGTCGAAGCTGAAGCCAGCCGGCAGCTTCTTCGCCTCCTCGCTCAGGAAGGCCACCGCGTCGCCCATGGTCACGCCCGGCGCTGGAATGGCCTGGAAGGTGGCCGCGTTGAGCTGGTTGAACTGCGTGAGCTTGTTCGGCCCCACGCTGGTCGACAGCTGCACCAGGTTGGCCAGCGGCACCGGCTGGCCGCTAGCGCTCTTCACGAAGTAGCGCGAGAGCGCCTCGGCCGTCAGCCGCTGCTCGCGCGGCGACTGCGGAATCACGTCGTACGAGCGGCCGTCCATGCCGAAGCGGTTGACGTAGTTCTCGCCCACCAGCACGGCCAGCGTGTCTCCGATGGACTTCATCGTCACGCCCATGCTGTTGGCCTTGGCGCGGTCCACGCGGATCTCTACCGTGGGGTTGTTGAACTCCAGGTCGCTGTCGACCACGATGAACTTGCCGCTGTCGCGCGCCGACTTCTTCAGCGACTCCATCGCCTCGAACACCGTGCGGTGGTCGCCCGCGCTGCGGATCACCATCTGCACCGGCAGCCCGCCGGTCGAGCCCGGCAGCGAGGGCAGCTGGAAGGCGAAGACGCTGCTGCCTTCCACCTCGTTCATGCGGCCTTGCGTGTCGCCCTGGATCTGGTCGGCGTTGCGCTTGCGGTCCTTCCAGTCGGAAAGCTGCACGCCGCCGATGCTGTTGGAGACACCGTCCGAGCCGTTGATGAGCCAGCGGCCGGTGTTCTCGGGCAGCGATGCGAACACGTCGTCCCACTTCTTGCCGAACTTCTCGACGTAGTCGATGTTGGCGTGCTGCGGCGACTTGATGGCCGTCAGCACCATGGCCTGGTCTTCACCGGGCGCCAGCTCGCGTTGCGCCGCGTTGTAGAGGAAGGGCAGGCTCGCCAGCACCAGCGCCGCGAAGATGCCGGTCACCCAGCGGTGGTGCAGCGACACGTCAAGCAGCTTGCCGTAGCCCGTGGCGAGCCGGTGGAAGAAGCTCTCGGCCGCGCGCGCCATGCGGCTGCCGGTGGCGTCCTGCGGCAGCAGGAAGGAGCTCATCACGGGCGACAGCGTGAGCGCGATCACGCCCGACACCACCACCGCGCCCGCCAGCGTGAAGGCGAATTCCTTGAAGAGCGAACCGGTGAGCCCGCCCATGAGGCCGATCGGCGCGTACACCGCGGCCAGCGTGAGCGTCATGGCAATCACGGGGCCGGCCACTTCACGCGCACCGATCAGTGCAGCCTGCACGCGCGACTTGCCTTCCTCGATATGCCGGTGCACGTTCTCCACCACCACGATGGCGTCGTCCACGACCAGGCCGATGGCCAGCACCATCGCCAGCAAAGTCAGCAGGTTGATGCTGAACCCGAACAGCAGCATCAGCGCGGCCGCGCCCAGCATCGACAGCGGAATGGTCACCACCGGAATCAGCACCGCGCGCACCGAGCCCAGGCACAGGAAGATCACGATCACCACGATGGCGATGGCCTCCAGCAGCGTGTGGCGCACCTCGTCGATGGACGCCTCGATGAAGCGCGCCAGCTCGAAGGGAAGCTGTACTTCCACGCCCGGCGGCAGGTTCTGCTTGATGCCGGGCAGCAGCTCGCGGATGCGCTTGACGATCACCAGCGGGTTACCGTTGGGCGCGGCCTGCAGGCCGAGGTAGATGGCGGGCACGCCGTCCATGGTCGCGCTGCTGTCGGCGCTGGCCGCGCCCAGCTCC
Source organism: Variovorax sp. 278MFTsu5.1 (assembly GCF_048305045.1). Taxonomy (NCBI): domain Bacteria; kingdom Pseudomonadati; phylum Pseudomonadota; class Betaproteobacteria; order Burkholderiales; family Comamonadaceae; genus Variovorax; species Variovorax sp. 278MFTsu5.1. The sequence goes on along the minus strand of NZ_CP157622.1, from coordinate 6,459,820 downwards.
ACGGTGGCCACGTCGCCCAGGCGAACGATGGCGTCACCCTCGCGCTTGACGACCATGTCGCGGAACTCGGCCACGTTCACCAGGTCGGTGTTCACGCGGATGTTCGACACCACGTACAGGCCCTTCACCTGCCCGGGCGCGGCCTGCACGTTGTTCTGGCGCAGCGCGTCGGCCAGCTCGCCGGCCGAGATGCCGCGCGCGGCCATGCGGTTGGGGTCGAGCCACACGCGCATCGCGAGCGTCTGCCCGCCCGACACCTCCACGCCCGACACGCCCGTGATGGACGCGAACTGCGGCTGCACCACTCGCGAGAGATAGTCGGTGAGCGCGGGCATCGGCATCGTCTTGCTCGAGAAGCCCACGTAGGCCACCGCGGTGGCCTCGCCCGAAGACTTCAGGATCACCGGGTCGAAGGCCTCCGCCGGCAGCCGGTACTTCACCTGGCTGACCTGCGCCATCGCCTGGGTGAGCGCCTGGTTGGCATCGGCGTTGAGCTTCATGCGCACGCTGATCACGCTGCGGCCCAGAGTGGATGACGACGACAGGTAGTCGACGTTCTCGATGGTCGCCACCGCCTGCGCGATCGGCTGCGTGACGAAGCCCTGCATCAGCTCCGGCGAGGCGCCGGGGTACTGGGTGGTGATGGTGAGCGTGGTGCTCTCGGTCAGCGGGTACTGCCGCACCGGCAGGTCGCCCAGGGCGCGCGCGCCCAGCAGCAGGATGAGCGTGCTCACCACCAGCGCCAGCACGGGCCGGCGCACGAAGAGGTCGGTGAACTTCATGACTTCGATTCCTGCGCGAGCGACAGCGTGTCCTTGTCGCCGGGCGCGACCGCCGCGCCGGTGTAAAGGCGCAGCTGGCCCGAGGTGACGACCTTGTCGCCGGGCGAGAGGCCCTTCTCGATCACCACCAGTCCGTCCTGCCGCTCGCCGGCCTTCACGAAGACCTGCTGCGCGGAGAAACCGCCGCCTTTTTCGGTGGGAACCACGATGAACACCGAGTCGCCGTGCGTGCTGTAGGTGATGGCCGTCTCGGGCACGGTGATGGCGTCGGTGCGTGCCGGCAGCGCGACCCGGCCGTTGACGAACATGCCCGGCGCGAGCGCGCCGTCGGCGTTGTCGACCGTGGCCTGCAGGCGCACCGTGCGCGTGTCGCTGCCGATCTGTGGCTCGATGGTGCTGAGCCTGCCCTGGAACACGCGTCCCGGATACGCGTCGACCGACAGCGCCACCTGCTGGTTGCGCTTGAGCGCGGGCAGGGCGGTCTCGGGCAGCGTGATGTTGGCGAAGAGCGTGCGGCTGTCGGTGAGCGACACCAGCGCATCGCCCGCGCGCACGAACTGCCCGAGGTTGACGCGGCGGATGCCGAGCACGCCGTCGAACGGCGCCTTGATGCGCTTCTGCTCCAGCAGCGCCTGCACGCGCCGCAGCTCGCCGCTGGCCTGGTCGAAGGCGGCCTGCGCCTGTTCGAGCTGCTCCTGCGTGGCCGCCTGCTGCGGCACCAGCCGGCGCGTGCGCTCCAGCAGCGCCCTCGCATTGGCGCGCTGGGCCTTCAGCCGCTCCAGGTCGCCCTGCTCGGGCGCGTCGTTGAGCTGCACCAGCACCTGCCCCGCGCGCACCTCGGCGCCGGGCGTGAAGAGGATCTTCGCGATGCGCCCCTCCACCTCGGCCGGCACCTCCACCTGCCGGTTGGCCTCCAGCGTGCCGATGCCGCCGAGGAAGCGCGCCACTTCCGTCTTCTGCGCAGCGGCGACTGCCACCTTGGCCGGCGGCATGCCGCCTCCACCCTCCGCATGCGCGGGCCGCAGCTTGGTGGCGAGCCCGAAGCCGGCGCCTCCCAATACCAGTGTCGCAAGGCCGGCACCCAGCCAGGCCCTTGATTGCTTGTTCATACGACGTCCATTATTAATCAAAGAAAGTACTTTGATTATTTGTTGATGTCGTTTGCCTGTCGATGAAGGCATCGCAATGGCCGTCATAGGCCGGGGCTATTCGCGCAAGGCAGTGCATGGGTCTCCGGGAGCTGAGCGGGAAATGCCGCAGACCTGAGACGTGCCGGCCGGGCTTGTTGTGACAGTCGGGCTCTTCTGTCCGGCTGAATGCGTCGCGTGAAGTAAGTCGCGTCGCGGAGCTTTGTCTGCGGTGCTTGGCGAGCGATGCCGCCCGGTCTCTCTACAAGTCGATGTCCTCAACTCGGAGATTCATTGCAATGATGCGAAAGGTGATCGTGGTGGGTGATCCACCAGGACGCATACCATCGGCATCGCCCCCGGGGTCTTTCAGCATTCCTGATGCTGCCTTTTCGACCGACTCACGGCTCAGCACGCTCATCTACGAGGTGACTCACTTCGATGACACCTTTTCCTCGAAGGACACCGTCGGAACTATGCGGAAAAGCCTCCCTCTGGCCTCGAACCCCGAGGAAGCGCGTTTCAACGCGGACAGCATCACTGGCTACGTGCTCTATGTCGACTAGGTTGATGTCTCTGGTCCTGGCGCTGACGTTGGCCTCCGCCAACGCGCAGGGATGTTCACGGGTGATCCAGATCACACTGGATTTCCAGGAAGACTCTGCGCAACTCGAATCCAAGCAGATCTTGCGGCTGGCGAGATGGCTGGTCGACGTGCGCGGCCTTTTCCAGTACGGCGATGCCGATGTCGAGGGCGTGGCCGTTGGCAATGAGGCCGGCAAGGACCGAAAGGAACTCGCAAGGCGCCGAGCCGATGCAGCGGCCAGCGCTTTGAAAACTCTGCTGGGAGGTTTGCCCATTCATTCCAGCTCGAACGTCTATCCGACGGACTTCATCCGATCGAGCGGAAATTACGCCGTTGTCCAGCTGAACCCGGTGAATGCGCCGGACTGCAGTCCGGTCCCGATACCTGGCTTCAAGTACTGATCGAATTGTGTGTCGTGTCCTTGCCGGGAATATTGGCCCGACAAGGATGCTCCGGCCGTTCCCGGCGCCACCTCACAGGCACTGAGGTGGCGTTTTTACGCTTTCTTTACGCCCACCCCACCACTCTTTCCCCCGTTTTGACGCCCGACTGCCGAGACTGACTCCCATCTTTCTCGTTTGCAGGAGTGATGCATGGACATCGTCTGGATGGGCGCCTTGCTGGCGCTGTGGGCCGTGGTGGGGGCCATGGTGGTCGGGCTGGACAGGCTCGATGCGCCGAAGAACCCGTCGAGCAAGGCGTCGAGCGCCGCCGATGGAGCCACGTCGTGATCAGCCTCGAAGTTCTTTACGGCTTCGGCGCGCTGATCGCCGTGGTTCTTTTCGCGTACCTGGTGTTCGCGCTGATCTGCGCGGAGGAATTCTGAAATGACCTCCTCCGCCTGGGGCCTGCTGGCCCTTTTCCTCGTCCTGCTGGGGGTGCTCGCATGGCCGGTCGGCAAGTTCCTTGCCGCGCTGTGCAACGAGCGCGTGCCGCGCTGGATGCAGCGCATCGAGGCGACGCTCTACAAGCTCGCGGGCACGAAGCCCGAGCAGTCGATGCACTGGCTGCGCTATGCCTTCGCGCTGCTGGCCTTCAATGCCATCGGCGCGATCTTCGTCTATGCACTGCAGCGCCTGCAGGCATGGCTGCCGCTCAATCCCGCGGGCATGTCGGCGGTGTCGCCCGACTCGGCCTTCAACACCGCGGTGAGCTTCGTCTCCAACACCAACTGGCAGGGGTATGCCGGCGAGTCGACCATGAGCTATCTCACGCAGATGCTGGGGCTCTCGGTGCAGAACTTCTTCTCCGCCGCCACCGGCATCGCGGTGGCCTTCGCGCTGGTGCGGGGCTTCGCCCGGCGCGGCGACGGCAAGGGTCTGGTGGGCAACTTCTGGGCCGACATCACGCGCCTCACGCTGTGGGTGCTGGTGCCGATCTCCTTCGTGCTGGCCGTGGTCTTCGCGGGCCAGGGCGTGATCCAGAACTTCGACGCCTACAAGGAAGCGAGCACGCTGGAGACCACCGCCTTCCAGCAGCCGAAGAACGGCGCCGACGGCCAGCCGCTGAAGGATGACAAGGGCCAGCCAGCGATGGAAGACGCCACGACCAAGACACAGACGCTGGCCATGGGCCCCGTCGCTTCGCAGGAGGCGATCAAGATGCTGGGCACCAACGGCGGCGGCTTCTTCAACGCCAACTCTGCGCATCCGTACGAGAACCCGACGGCGCTGGTGAACCTGCTGCAGATGCTGGCGATCTTCCTGATCCCGGCCGCGCTGTGCTTCACCTTCGGCCACGTGGTGGGCGACATGCGCCAGGGATGGGCCGTGCTCGCGGCGATGACGGTGATGTTCGTCGTCGCGGTCATCGTCATCACGCCTGCCGAGCAGGCCGGCAATCCGCTGCTGACCCCGCTCGGCGTCGACCAGATCCACGGCGTGCTGCAGGCCGGCGGCAACATGGAGGGCAAGGAAGTGCGCTTCGGCATCGACGCGTCCTCGCTGTTCGCTGCCATCACCACGGCCGCCTCGTGCGGCGCGGTCAACGGCATGCACGATTCGCTCACCCCGCTGGGCGGCATGGTGCCGCTGGTGCTGATGCAGCTCGGCGAGGTGGTGTTCGGCGGCGTGGGCTCGGGCCTGTACGGCATGCTGATCTTCGCGATGCTCGCGGTGTTCATCGCCGGCCTGATGATCGGCCGCACGCCCGAGTACCTCGGCAAGAAGATCGAGGTGCGCGAGATGAAGCTGATCTCCATCGCCATCCTGGTCACGCCGATCCTGGTGCTGGCCGGAACGGCGGTGGCGGTGATCGCGAGCGCCGGCAAGGCCGGCATCGCGAACCCCGGCGCGCACGGCTTTTCGGAGATCCTGTACGCGCTGACCTCGGCCGCCAACAACAACGGCAGCGCCTTCGCGGGCCTGTCTGCCAACACGCCCTTCTACAACGGCCTGCTCGCGCTGGCCATGTGGCTCGGCCGCTTCGCGATGATCGTGCCGGTGCTCGCCGTGGCCGGCGCTCTGGCCGCCAAGAAGCGCCTGCCCGTCACCAGCGGCACGCTGCCCACGCACGGCCCGCTGTTCGTCTCGTTGCTGATCGGCACGGTGCTGCTGGTCGGCCTGCTCAATTACGTGCCGGCATTGGCCCTGGGCCCGATCGTCGAGCACCTGGTGCTCTGGAAGTAAGGGGGCCGCCATGACCGCCAATACAAAAACCTCTCTCTCGCTCTTCGATGCAGCGCTGGTCAGGCCCGCGCTGTGGGCTGCCTTCGCCAAGCTCAACCCGCGCACGCAGTGGCGCAACCCGGTGATGTTCATCGTCTACATCGGGAGCATCCTCACGACGGTGCTCTGGGTGCATGCGCTGAGCTTCCCGGGCGACACCGGCATGAAGCCCGCCTTCGTGCTGGCCGTGACCATCTGGCTGTGGTTCACCGTGCTGTTTGCCAACTTCGCCGAAGCACTTGCCGAGGGCCGCAGCAAGGCGCAGGCCGCCTCGCTGCGCGGCCTGCGAAAGGACACCTGGGCCAAGAAGCTGCAGGAGCCGCATCACGGCGCCCAGTGGCTTCCCGAGCAGGCGCCCAACCTGCGCAAGGGCGACGTGGTGCTGGTCGAGACCGGCGACGTGATTCCGCTCGACGGCGAAGTGATCGAAGGCGTGGCCTCGGTCGACGAGAGCGCCATCACCGGCGAATCGGCACCCGTGGTGCGCGAATCGGGCGGCGACTTCTCGGCCGTGACCGGCGGAACCCGCGTGCTGTCCGACTGGCTGGTGGTGCGCATCTCGGTGAACCCGGGCGAATCGTTCCTCGACCGCATGATCGGCATGGTCGAGGCCGCCAAGCGCCAGAAGACGCCCAACGAGATCGCGCTGACCATCCTGCTGGTGGCGCTGACCATCGTGTTCCTGGTGGTCACGGTCACGCTGCTGCCTTTCTCCATCTTCAGCGTGGAGGCCGCGGGCGCGGGCACGGTGGTGTCGCTCACCGCGCTGGTCGCGCTGCTGGTGTGCCTGATTCCGACCACCATCGGCGGCCTGTTGTCGGCCGTGGGCGTGGCGGGCATGAGCCGCATGATGCAGGCCAACGTGATCGCCACCTCGGGCCGCGCGGTCGAAGCCGCCGGCGACGTCGACGTGCTGCTGCTCGACAAGACCGGCACCATCACGCACGGCAACCGCCAGGCCAGCGCCTTCCTGCCTGCGCCGGGCGTGACCAAGGCGCGGCTCGCTCGCGCCGCGATGATCGCCTCGCTGGCCGACGAGACGCCCGAGGGCCGCAGCATCGTCGAGCTCGCGCGCCGCGAAGGCCTGGAGCCGACGTCGGTGGAGGGCGCCCGCTTCGTCGCCTTCACCGCGCAGACGCGCATGAGCGGCGCCGACCTGCCGGCCGCCCCCAACAGCCTGGACACCGACCCCGTGCTGCTGCGCAAGGGCGCGGTCGACGCGGTGCGCCGCCACGTCGAGGCCATCGGCGGCACGGCGGCTCCCGAGGTGCTTCGCGCAGCCGAGGAAGCCGCGCGCCGTGGCAGCACGCCGCTGGCGGTGGCCGAGGGCAACCGCGTGCTCGGCATCGTCGAGCTCAAGGACATCGTCAAGACCGACATCAAGGAGCGCTTCGCCGAGCTGCGCCGCATGGGCATCAAGACGGTGATGATCACCGGCGACAACAAGCTCACCGCGGCGGCCATCGCCGCAGAGGCCGGCGTGGACGACTTCCTGGCCGAGGCCACGCCCGAGGACAAGCTCGCGCTGATCCGCCAGTACCAGTCCGAAGGCCGCCTCGTGGCCATGACCGGCGACGGCACCAACGACGCCCCCGCGCTCGCGCAGGCCGACGTGGCGGTGGCCATGGGCAGCGGCACGCAGGCCGCCAAGGAGGCCGGCAACATGGTCGACCTCGACTCCAATCCGACCAAGCTGCTGGAAGTGGTGGAGACCGGCAAGGCGCTCCTGATGACACGCGGCTCGCTCACTACCTTCTCGATCGCGAACGACGTGGCGAAGTACTTCGCCATCATCCCGGCGATCTTCATCTCGACCTACCCGCAGCTGGGCGCGCTCAACGTGATGCGGCTCGCGAGCCCGTCGTCGGCCATCCTGAGCGCGGTGATCTTCAATGCGCTGGTGATCGTGTTCCTGATCCCGCTGGCGCTCAAGGGCGTGCGCTACCGCCCGGTGGGTGCCGCTGCGCTGCTGCGCCGCAACCTGGCCATCTACGGCTTGGGCGGCCTGCTCGTGCCCTTCATCGGCATCAAGCTGATCGACTGGCTGCTCGTGGCCGTCCATCTCGTCTGAGGAGTATTCCGTCATGAACAACAACACCATCAACGGCAATGGCGGCGAGGGCGGCATCGTCCGCCCCGCGCTCGTGCTCTTCGTACTGCTGAGCGCACTCACCGGCCTGATCTACCCGATGGCCGTCACCGGCGTCGCGAAGGCGGCGTTTCCCGATCAGGCGGCGGGTAGTCTGGTCGTGCTCGACGGCACGACCGTCGGCTCGAAGCTCATCGGCCAGAACTTCAGCGATCCGAAGCATTTCTGGGGCCGGCCGTCGGCCACCGCGCCGCAGCCCTACAACGCGAGCGCCTCGGGCGGATCCAACCAGGGTCCGCTCAACCCCGCGCTGACCGATGCGGTGAAGGCGCGCGTGGAAGCGCTGCGCGCAGCCGATCCGGACAACGTTGCGCCGGTGCCCGTCGACCTCGTCATGGCCTCGGCCAGCGGGCTCGATCCCGACATCAGCCCCGCCGCCGCGCAGTACCAGGCGGCGCGCGTGGCGCGCGTGCGCGGCATGCCGCTCGCGCAGGTGCAGTCGCTGATCGACAGGAACACGCAGCAGCCCCTGCTGGGCTTCCTGGGCGAGCCGCGCGTCAACGTGCTGGCGCTGAACATCGCGCTGGACGCCGCCTCCGGTTCATTCAGTCCTTCGACACCGCGGTGAGGAGAAACAAGCCATGGCCTATGCCGCCTATCGAGAACACCCCGGTGCGCCGAGAACGCGCGCTTCCATGAACACCGCCAGAGGCAACGACAGCCCCTTCTACGTGCTCGACGTCACGGTCTGCTGCGCCGATGCCCTGCGCGTGCGCCGCAGCGTCGCCGGCTGCCCCGAGGCCGGCGTGGTGCGCTGCGAGCCGCTGCTGCATGCCTGCAGCTCGCAGGAGAGCGACGCGCCCTGCGTGCGCCTGATGATCCGCCTGCCGCTGGCGCGCTACGCCGACGTGCTGCACCGGCTGATCGAATGCGTGCCCTCGGGCGAGATCGGCCGGCTCGTGAGCTGGCGCGAGCACCTCGCGCGCTGCGGCCTGCGCCATGGCCACTGACCTGCTGATGGCGCTGCTGGCCATGGCGGCGCTCTTCGTGCCGCTGGGCTTTGCCTGGTGGATGCTGTCGCGCACCGCGCGGCGCCACCAGCGTTCGCGCCGCAAGGACAGCCCGATGCGCTAACCTGTGCCGCCGATGAACGAAGTGCTCCGCCCCGACCCCGACGCGCTGCTCGCGCAGCTGCGCAGCGACGAGGCGCGCGCCCAGCGCGGCAAGCTGCGCATCTACTTCGGCGCCAGCGCGGGCGTCGGCAAGACATGGGCCATGCTCAGCGCGGCGCAGCGCGAGCGGGCTGCGGGGCGCGACGTGCTGATCGGCGTGGTCGAGACCCATGGCCGCAGCGAGACCGCCGCGCTGCTCTCGGGGTTGGAGGCGCTGCCGCTGCGCGAGCTGGACTACCGCGGGCGCACGCTCGCCGGGTTCGACCTCGACGCCGCGCTCGCGCGCAGGCCGGCCGTGCTGCTGGTCGACGAGCTGGCCCACACCAACGCCCCGGGCTCTCGCCACGCCAAGCGCTGGCAGGACGTGCAGGAGCTGCTGTCCGCCGGCATCGAGGTGTGGTCCGCGCTCAACGTGCAGCACCTCGAAAGCCTCAACGGCACGGTCGGAGCCATCACCGGCGTGCGCGTGCACGAGACCGTGCCCGACACCGTGCTCGACGAGGCCGACGAGGTGGTGCTGGTCGACGTCACGCCCGACGAGCTCACCGCGCGGCTCGCGGCTGGCAAGGTCTACCTGCCGCAGCAGGCCGAGCGTGCGGCGCAGAACTTCTTCCGTAAGGGCAACCTCATCGCGCTGCGCGAGATCGCGCTGCGGCGCACCGCCGAGCACGTGGAAGACGACGTGCGCGGCTGGCGTGTGGAGCAATCGGGCGCGGTCGGAAGCGGGCGCGACCTGCAGGCCTGGAACACCTCGGGCGCGATCCTCGCGTGCGTCGGCCCGCACGAAGGGGCGGCGCAGACGGTGCGCACGGCGGCGCGGCTCGCGGGGCAGCTCAACGTGCGCTGGCATGCGGCGTATGTCGAGACACCTCGATTGCAGCGGCTGGCCGCCACCGAGCGCGACCGCATCCTCGCGGTGCTCAAGCTCGCCGAAGAACTGGGCGCGGCCACGGCGGTGCTCACCGGCTCCGACGTGGCCGAGCAACTGGCCGAACAGGCGAGGCGCCTGAACTGCGCCACGCTGGTGCTGGGCCGCCCGCAGCCCGAGGCCGGCTGGCGGCGCTGGTGGCCCGGGAAGACGGTGCCGCTCGCGCGCACGCTGGCGCAGCGCGCACCGGCGCTCGACATCATGGAAGTCGCGCCCGCCGAAAGCTCGCGCCGCCTCTCTCGCGCGCCGCTGCAGGGCGCGAGCATCGACAGCGACGACCACGAGAAGGCGCCCATCCACTGGCCCGGCTATGCATGGGCGACGGCCACAAGCGTCGCGCTCACGCTGGTGTGCACGCCACTGGCCAACGTGCTGGAGCTGTCGAACATCGTCATGCTGTTCCTGCTCGGGGTGGTGGGCGTGGCGATGCGCTTCGGGCGCGGGCCGTCGGCGCTGGCGGCGTTGCTCAACGTCGCGGCCTTCGACTATTTCTTCGTGCCGCCGCGCCTGTCGTTCGCGGTGAGCGACGTGCAGTACGTGCTGACCTTCGCGATCATGCTCGGCGTGGGCCTGCTGGTGGGGCAGCTCACGGCCGGGCTGCGTTTCGCGGCGGGCGTGTCGACCAGCCGCGAGCGGCGCGCGCGTTCGCTGTTCGAGCTCACGCGCGAGCTCTCGGCGGCGCTGGAGAGCTCGCAGGTGGTCGCGCTCGGCACGGCCGCCGTGCGGGGCCATTTCGGCGGCGATGCGCTGGTGCTGGTGACCGACGCGGCCGACCAGCTCGTGATGCCCGCCGACGCGCCCGACGGCTTCGATGCGCAGGTGGCCGACTGGGCCTTCCGCCATGGCCAGAGCGCGGGCCTCGCCACCGCCACCCTCGCGGCCCAGCCTTGGCACTACGTGCCGCTGCGCGCGCCGATGCGCGTTCGCGGCGTGCTCGCGCTCTCGCCCGCGCAGCCGCGCTGGCTGCTCATTCCCGAACAGGCGCAGCAGCTCGACACGCTGGCGCGGCAGATCGCCATCGCGCTGGAACGCGTGCACTACGTCGAGGTGGCGCAGCAGGCCGTGGTCGAAATGGAGTCGGAGCGGCTGCGCAATGCGCTGCTGGGCGCCATCTCGCACGACGTGCGCACGCCGCTCACCGCGCTCATCGCACTGGCCGAGTCGCTGCAGACATTGCCGCCCGAGGAGCACGCCAACGCGGCGCGCGCCATCGTCGCGCAGGCGCACGAGCTGCATGCGCTGGTGAGCAACCTGCTCGACATGGCGCGGCTCGAAAGCGGCATCGCCGGCGGCGCGGTGAACCTGCGGCGCGACTGGCAGTCGGTGGAGGAGGTGGTGGGCTCGGCCATCCGCGCGGCGCGCACCTCGCTGGGCGGCACCGTGGTGCAGACCGCGCTCGACCCCGAGCTGCCGCTGGTCGAGTTCGACGCGGTGCTCATCGAGCGCGTGCTGGTCAACCTGCTGGAGAACGCCACCAAGTACGGCGCGCCGCCCATCGTGGTCGGCGCGCGTGCCGAGCCCGGCGCGCTGGTGCTGACCGTGCGCGACCACGGCCCTGGCCTGCCGGCCGCGCTGCTGGGCCACGAGCAGAAGCTCTTCGACAAGTTCACGCGCGGCGAGGCCGAATCCGCCACGCCGGGCGTGGGCCTGGGCCTGGCGATCTGCAAGGCGGTGGTGAGCGCGCACGGCGGCGAGATCACCGCCGAGAATGCGCGCGATGGCGGTGCAGAATTCACCGTCACGCTCCCGCGCCGCGAGCCACCCGAGCCTGCCGAAGCCCAACTCTGAACCCATGCCTTCCCCCACCGCCATCGTGATCGAAGACGAGCCGCAGATCCGCCGGTTCGTGCGCGGCGCCCTGGAAGCCGAGGGCTGGCTGGTGCACGAGGCCGGCACCCTGCGCGACGGCCTCGCCGCGGCAGGCACGCGCCAGCCCGACCTGCTCGTGCTCGACCTCGGCCTGCCCGACGGCGACGGCGTCTCGCTGATCCGCGACGTGCGCGGCTGGTCGGCCGTGCCCATCATCGTGCTGTCGGCACGCACCGACGAAGCCGACAAGATCGCCGCCCTCGACGCCGGCGCCGACGACTATCTCACCAAGCCCTTCGGCACCGGCGAGCTCCTGGCCCGCGTGCGCGCCAACCTGCGCCGCCCGCGTGCCGCCAGCAGCACGGAAGAAGCGGCACCCGAGGCGCTGTTCCGCTTCGGCGAGATCGAACTCGACCGCTCCGCGCGCCTCGTGCGCCGCGCCGGCGCCGAAGTGCACCTCACGCCGACCGAATACCGCCTGCTGTCGGTGCTCGTCGCGAACGCGGGCCGCGTGCTGACGCAGCGCCAATTGCTGCGCGAAGTGTGGGGCCCGTCGTACACCGACCAGAGCCACTACCTGCGGATCTACATGGGGCACCTGCGGCAGAAGCTGGAGGCCGATCCGGCGCAGCCGAGGCATCTGCTGACGGAGACGGCTGTGGGGTACAGGCTGGTCGTTTAGTTCTTCAGGGTACGGCGGCTAGAGCCATGCCCTTCCCTGAAGCAGCTCTGGGTATTGCTCCCTCTCCCTCCGGGAGAGGGTTGGGGTGAGGGCGACAGCATCAACGAAACGACAAGCCCGGTAAGCGGCGCGGTGCGTTCGGCCCCTCTGTGCCGCCGAGGAGCGCAGCGTTGCGCGGACAAGGGCTCGCAGTTGTTCGAGCGAAGCGAGTTCTGCGAGACCCCGCGAAACGCGAGCACCGCAGGGAAGCCGCGAAGCGGCCAGCATAGTGGGGACGAGCGCGCCGTGCCGCTTACCGGGCGACCTGCTCAGGCAAGACGAATCAGGCCTTGTTCGGATTCAGCAGGAACTTTTCCCCCGTCGCCTGCTTGCCATACACGCCGATCGCATCGAGCTGCAGCATCTCCACCAGCGACACCTCGCGCGTGTAGTGGCTCGCGAACGTGGTCTTCAGTTCGGCGACCACGCGGGCCTTCAGGCGCTGCGTGCCGGCGTCGCCCAGGCGCTGCAGGAAGGGGAACAGCAGCCAGCCGCCCATGCCCCAGGTCATGCCGAAGTTGCGCACCACCTCGGTCGGGCTGCGGTCGAGGCCGCCGTAGATGTAGACCTGCTTGTGGGTGTTGGAGCCGTATCGGCTGTATTCCTTGGCGGTGCGGTTGATGGCCGCTTCCATGCAGCCGAGGATCTGGCCGGCGAGCTTGCCGCCGCCGATGGCGTCGAAGGCCAGGGTGGCGCCGGTCTCGGCGAGGGCCTGGGTCAGGTCCTCGATGAAGGTGGGCGAACTCGAATTGCACACGTACTTGGCGCCGAGTCCGCGCAGCAGGTCTTCCTGGTCCTGCTTGCGCACGATGTTGACGAGGGCGATGCCGTCCTTCTGGCAGATCTTGTTGAGCATCTGGCCGAGGTTGGACGCGGCGGCGGTGTGCACCAGGGCCTTGTGGCCTTCCATGCGCATGGTCTCGACCATGCTCAGCGAGGTGAGGGGGTTGACGAAGCACGAGGCGCCTTCGGCCGGCGTGGTGCCCGCCGGCAGCTCCATGCACTGGGCGGCGGCGAGGCAGCGGTACTGCGAATACATCGCGCCGCCGATGGCGGCCACCGTCTTGCCGAGCAGCGCCTGCGCCTGCGGCGAGGAGCCTGCCTTCACCACCACGCCCGCGCCTTCGTTGCCGACGGGCATCGATTCGTCGAGCCGCGCCTTCATGGCGGGCAGCACGCGCTCGGGCACGGTGGCGGTGACGACGGGGCGATCGGCGGTGCCGGAGGCCTTGGCGGTGCTCATGTCGGCCGCGCCGAAAAGCAGGCCCAGGTCGGACGGATTGAGCGGCGAGGCCTCGACGCGGATCACCACTTCGTGGACCTGCGGCTCGGGGATGGGGTCGTCGTGCAGCGAGAGTTCGAGTTCGCCGCTGGAACGAATGAGGGAGCGGATTTGCAGTGCCATGGGAGGTCCCTTCTGGTCAGGTTCGCGGATGGCCTTCGGCCACGGGGCGGCCAGTATAGGAGCGGGTTCCGCGGCCTGCTGGCGCCTTCAGGACACCACCGGAATCGCAGGCGCCTGGGCCAGCGCGTCGCGCATGGCGGCCGGGTCGAGCCGCTCGATGTAGCGCGGGATGTTGCGCCACAGCGTGTGGTAGCCGTAGCCGCCGCGCAGCATCTCCTGGCGGGCGCTGTCCTTGTCCCAGTCCTGCAGCGCCATGCGGTAGACCGCCGCGACCACGCCGGTGCGGTCGGCGCCGTGCATGCAGTGGATGAGCACCGGGCCCTGCTTCTCGGCCGCGCGGATGGCCTGCAGCGCGCGCAGCACCTTCGCGTCGTCGATGGACCAGGTGTTGATCGGCACGCGCACCAGCCGGATGCCGCTGCCCGCGAACACTTTCCGGTCGTCGTTGAACGAGCGCAGGCTTACCACCGTGCGGATGCCCAGTGACTGCAGCGCGGCAAGATTCGAGCGCTTCGGCTGCGCGCTGCGGTACAGCGTGGGCGTGATGCGGTGCAGGTTCTCCACGCCCAGCGCGTCCAGCGGATCGGCCCAATGGCCGGGGCGTGGTGCGTCGGCGATGGGCTCCTGCCCGCGTTCCCTGCGTTTTCTTCTGCTGCTGCTCATCGGCTGCCCTTGCGCGGCCAGTGCCGCGTCGCCAGGATGATCGCCGCCACCGCGAGCCCGCCCCAGTAGTCCACGGGCGCGCCCCACAGCCAGTGCTTGTGCCAGAAAGCGTCCACCGGGTTGAAGCGCTCCCAGCCGAAGGCCGGGTTGATGAGGAACCAGGTGAAGTCCTCGCAGACCCAGAACACGATGAGGCCCACTGCCGCCAGTCCCACGTCGCGCCAGGTCCATCGGCCGTTGAAGGCCAGCGGCGAGAAGAACACCAGCGCCATGAAGGTGAAGACCCAGGCGTGGTAACCCGTCATCGCACGGCCGCCCCAGAAGATGTCGAGCCAGATGCTGTTCTCGATGCGCCATGTGGGCAGCGAGGTGGCCCAGCCGGCGCCGCCTTCGATCTGGATTTCGGCGTTGGCGAAGAAGAAGGCCATGACGATGACCCAGGTCAGGTAGCCGAGCGTGCGGGCCACGCTCGTCTTTTCGGTGGCGGGGCTCATGCGGGCGTCCCGAGAACGTGATGCAGCACCGATCGCGCCGCCTGCGGCTTGCCCAGCGTGCGGCTGCGAGTCGCCATGCTCGCGAGCTTGGCGGCATCAGCCATGAGGCGCGCCACCTTGTAGTCGAGGCCGATGGCGTCGTAGGCGAGCCATGCGGCGCCTTCCTCCATGAGGAAGCCGGCGTTGTGTTCTTCCTGTCCCGGAATCGGCGAGATCAGCAGCATCGGCTTGCCCAGCGCCAGGCACTCCGACACCGTGAGGCCGCCGGGCTTTGTCACCACCAGGTCGGACGCTGCCATCATTCTGTGCATCTCGTTGGTGAAGCCGATGGCGGCCACGCGGCCCGGGTGGCGCCTGGCCAGCGCCTCGAGCTTGCCGTGCGCCTCCGCATTGCGGCCCGCGACGGCGATCACCTGGAAGTCGTTCGGCTTGCCGTCGGGCCCGCCCATGCCGAGCACGCGCTCGACCATGCTCGGCAGGTCGCCGACACCGGCGCCGCCCGACACCATCAGCAGCACCGGCCGCGAGGGGTCGAGGCCGAGCCCGGCCACGCAGGCATCGCGCGCCAGCGCGGGCGCATCGGGTTCGGAGAACGCGGGCATCACCGGAATGCCCGTGACGTGGATGCGCTCGGCCGGCACTCCGCGCGCCCGCAGGCGGAAGGCCACTTCCTCGGTCGCGGCAAGGTAGCCCGTCATGCCCGGCACCAGCCACATGTTGTGCAGGTCGTAGTCGGTGATCTGCAGCCACACCGGGTAGTCGATGCGGCCCCGGTTGCGCTCGCGCATCAGCAGCTCGGCCGGCAGAAAGTGCGTGCAGATCACCGCATCGGGCTTCTCGCGGCGGATCTCGCGCACCAGCGCGCCGGTGCTCAGCCGCTCGATGCCGCGGCGCAGGCGCTGCGAGGGCGCATGGTGCGGCGTGACGTCGGTGCGCTGGTGCAGGTACGACCACAGCTCGGGCGCGCGATTCACGAGCTGGATGTACCAGTCGGTGTAGATCTTGCGGAACCCTGCGGCTACGTGGGCCATCGCGTCGATGTGGACCGCCGTGCAGGGCGGGGCGAGGGACTGGGCGGTGGCGGCAAGCGCCTGTGCTGCACGCACGTGGCCGTTGCCGGCACTCACGCTGAGGATCAGGAGTTTGGTCATGAAATCCGGGAGTTGCGCGGATTATGGCGATGCCGTGTGGCAGCCGATTCCGCGCACTCCCGGGGCACGATCCTGCAGGCTCAGAGCGGTGCGCGCGAGGTGATCAGCTGGCCGACGCCGGCAGCAGCCCGCTCACGCACAGCCTCGAAGCTGGTGCTCTCCACGATGCGCCCGTTCTCGAACACGGTCTGCAGCAGATCGGCCTGGTCAGGTCCGAGCGTTTCCTCGCGCAGGGTACGCACCTCGCCACCTTCGCCGCGCACCAGCGCAAGCCGCCCCTTCTTCGAAGCCTTGCCCACGTCTCCAACAGGCGACTTGTACACGTCGCGCCACTCGCCGTTCACCTGCATCGCCGAGCACTTCATCGCCCACTGCATGGTGTCGCGGTTGACCTGCTGCAGCAGCCCGCCGCCCATGCCGAAGGCGATGTTCTCCGCCGAGAAACCGTTGTGATAGAAGTTCGACAGGCACAGCCGCAGCGAGTCGAGCGTCACGCCGTCGCCCTGGATGATGCGCACGTTGTTCAGCACGCGAAAGCCCTTGGCGTTGGTCGTGGTGCCGAAGCGGTCGGCCAGGATGCGCGCCACCTGCAACGTGGTCTCTGCCGGGTCGCCCGAGTCGGGCCGCACCACCAGCGTGGCGCCCGAGGCCACCACCTTCGCCTTCAGCTCCTCGCCCCAGATGCGGGCGCAGGCGTTGAAGATGTCGTAGCTGTCGCTCACTACCGCGAAGGTCGCACCGGGCTTGCCGAACTGGTCGACCATGTTGCTGTACGCGTCCGATTCATGCTCCCGGCCCCAGCCCGTGATGGTGCTGTGCTCGGCTGCGGGAATCGAGAAGCCCGCCACGTCGCAGTCGTAGTAGCGGCGCGCGGCGACCAGCGCGGCCAGCGTGTCGGTGCCCATGAAGTTCACCAGGTGCGCCATGCCGCCGAGCGCGGCCGATTCGAGGCTCGACACGCCGCGCGCGCCGAAGTCGTGCAGCCTGAAGGCGATCTGCCCCTGCGGGTCGTCGCAGGTCGCTTCCAGGTAGCGCAGCAGCGTGGTGCGCGCGGCGGCCGAGAGCGTGGCCACCGTGGTCGGGTACCAGATGGCGCGCAGCAGCTCGGTCTCGAGGAAGCTGGTGACCCAGAAGAACTCGGGGTCGGTGTTCTCGATGGTGGCGAGCACGTTGTGCACCGGCGTCACGCTGCCTTCGGGCACGGCGCGGATGCGCACCGGCATCAGCCCGCCGTGCTTTTCGATCAGCCGCAGCCAGCCCTCGCGGTTGAAGGGCTCGCCGTGCACGGCCATGAGAGCGGCGGCTTCCTCGACGTCGTCGCGCGTCACCGGCGTCTGCAGGTATTCGCGCAGGTAGGCCTGCAGCCCGAAGAACAGCGAGTGGCTGAAGATGCCGCCGCGAGACTCGATGTAGCTGTACACGGTCTGCGTGCCGGGCGGGTACTGCATCCAGTGCGAGACCTTGTACGAGTCGGTGCGCAGCAGCAGGTTGTTGCCCAGGGGCGTGGAATTGAGATTGCGGTTCATGTGAAAGCTCCTTTCACGCTGGCCCCGTCAACCGGGGCCGTTCTTGCTGACAAGGCCGGGGCATTCAGTTCTTGCCCAGCCCACCCAAAAAATGATTCGCGATGAAGAAGTGGTCTTCGTAGATGCGCTCCTGCATGTCGAGGAACTCGGCGATGGGCACCCAGCGAACCTCGGCCGCGTCGTCGTCTGCGCGCACTTCCGAAAGGCCCGTCCACTGGTTGTGCGCCAGCTCGAAGAAGAAGCCGTGCGTGATGGTTCGGCCGCGCTGCGAGCGGTCGGGCGCGTCGAACACGTGGCTGGCCTTCATGCTGCCGTTGAGCACGGGCACCGGCACCTTCAGGCGGGTTTCCTCCTTCAGCTCGCGGATGGCCGCGTCCTGCAGACGCTCGTGCTGGCCGACGAAGCCGCCGGGCAGCGCCCAGGTGCCCTTGCCGGGATGGAACTTGCGTTGCACCAGCAGGATGTGGCCGGCCTCGACCACCACCGCATCGACCGTGGTGTAGATCGGCGGAAACTCGCTGCCGGCGTAGCGGTATTTGTCGCGGTAGTCGGCGAGGAAGGCGCGCTCCTCGCAGAGCTCCGCGTAGTCGGCCGTGCGGGTGAACTGGTCGAGAAAAGCCGCGGTGCCGTCGGGCAGGTCGGCGCGTGCGAGCTGGCCGCGGTTCTCGGGGTCGAAGTAAAGGCTGCGCACGTCGGTGGCGTTGAGGCTCTCCACGCTGTTCTGGCCGACGAACTCCCAGTGCGGGAAGAGCTTGAGGTAGTAGCTCGATGCGTCCTTCAGGTGGCCCACCAGCGCCACCTTGGCCTTCGCTGGCGCATGGCCGTCCTGTGCGATGAGCCGCTCGACCGCCGACTGGATCGACGCGATCCAGATCTGGTCGTTGTAGGGCGAGTCGCCCACGCCGACCACGCTCACGCGCATCTGCTCGGTGCCGCGAAGGCAGGCGCGCACCATGCGTTCGCGTTCGTCGAAGGTGAAGGGGTTCTTGACGCTGCGCGGCTGCCGGTCGGAGCCGACCACCACGATGACCCGCTCGGCGGCGCGGAGGCCTTCCTCGATGAGTCGTTGATGTCCGAAATGAACGGGCTGGAAACGCCCGATGACGATGGCGTACTGGTACTTGCGTGTGCTCACTTGGGAATCCCCCAAAAATGACGCGATCAACTCGCGTCCGGGTTCAGGATAGCATCGGTGCCGCATTCCGATCAAGCCCCGATGACAGAGCCATCTCCTTCCCCCGCCGATGCCGTGCGCCTCAACAAGCGCATGGCCGATCTCAAGCTGTGCTCGCGCCGCGAAGCCGACGAATGGATCGCCAACGGCTGGGTGAAGGTCAACGGCAGGCCGGCCGAGATGGGCGTGAAGGTCACGCCAGCCGACCGCATCGAGGTCGACAAGGCTGCCAAGGGGCAGCAGGCGAACCAGGTCACCATCCTCATCAACAAGCCCATCGGCTACGTGAGCGGGCAGGCCGAGGACGGGCACGACCCTGCGGTCAAGCTCTTCACGCCGCAGAACCGCTGGGCCGACGACAACGCGCGCTTCTTCTTCAGCCCCAAGCAGCTGCGCGGCCTCGCGCCCTGCGGCCGGCTCGACATCGATTCCACTGGCCTGCTGGTGATGACGCAGGACGGCCGCATCGCGCGCCAGCTCATCGGCGAGGACTCGACGATGGAAAAGGAGTACCTCGTGCGCGTGGCCTACCACGGCCTGGGCCAGCCCGCGCCCACCGGCCAGTTGGTGCGGCTGGACGACGACGACCCTGTCACCACCAACGTGCAGGCGGTCTTTCCGAAGGCCATGCTCGCGAAGCTGCGCCACGGCCTGAGCCTCGACGGCCAGGCCCTGAAGCCCGCGCGAGTCGACTGGCAGAACCCCGAGCAGCTGCGCTTCGTGCTCACCGAAGGCAAGAAGCGGCAGATCCGCCGCATGTGCGAGCTGGTCGGCCTGAAGGTGGTCGGCCTGAAGCGCGTGCGCATCGGCCGGGTGATGCTCGGCAACCTGCCGCTGGGGCAATGGCGATACCTCGCGCCGCACGAGAAGTTCTGAGCCTGCGCGCGCTGAACCGCGCCACGCTGGCGCGGCAGATGCTGCTGGAGCGGCGCAAGCTGTCGGTGCCTCAGGCCATCGAGCGGCTGGCCGGGCTGCAGGCGCAGGCACCGAATCCGCCCTATATCGGCCTCTGGAGCCGCATCGAAGGCTTCCGGCGCGACCAGCTCACCGAGGCGCTGCGCAGGCGCCGCATCGTTCGCATGTCGACCTTGCGCGCGACGCTGCACCTGATGATCGCGCAGGACGCGCTGGCATGGCGTCCGCTGCTGGAGCCCGTGCACCAGCGTGGCCTGCTGGGCAGCACGCACAAGAAGGAACTCGAAGGGCTCGATCGCGCGGCGGTGATCGCGGCGGGGCGCGCACTGCTCGGCGAACAGCCGCGCACCGGCGCCGAGCTCGGCCAGGCGCTGGGCCTCCGGTGGACCGGCCGCGAAACCGCATCGCTCGCCGCGCTGATCCGCAACAACCTGCCGCTCGTGCACCTGCCCCCGGCCGGCACCTGGAACTCGCACCAGAACGCGGTGCTGCAGCCCCTGGGCGACTGGCTCGGAGAGGCTGTGGAAGCCGCCCCTGCCACGCAGGACGACATGCTGCTGCGCTACCTCGCCGCCTTCGGCCCCGCCACGCTGGCCGATGCCGGCGCATGGTCGGGCCTCACGGGATGGAAGGCGGTTGCCGAACGCCTGCGGCCGCAGTTGCGCGTGTTCGCGGGCGAAGACGGCCAGGAGCTCTTCGACCTGCCCCGCGCGCCGCGCCCCGACCCCGACACGCCCGCGCCGCCGCGCCTGGTGGCCGAGTGGGACAACCTGCTGCTCTCGCATGCCGACCGCAGCCGCATCCTCAGCGAGGCGCATCGCGCCCGCGTGTTCACACTCAATGGCATCGTGCGCGGCACGGTGCTGCTCGACGGCTTCGTGGCGGGCACCTGGAAGATCGAGCGAGGGAAGCTGAAGGGCGGGAACACCGCCACCGTGCTGCTGGAGCCCTTCGGCCGCTGGTCGAAGGCCGACCGCGCCGGGGTGGAGAAGGAAGCTCTCGACCTGCTGGCCTTCGCCTCGGACGGGGAGGGCGAGCGCCACGCCGTGCGCCTGGCCTGACCCGGCCGTGGTCCCGGCCATTGCCCCCGCGCCGCGCCCGCCGCCTAAGCGTGCCCTAACTATTCGTGCCTACTCTGCGCCACGGCGCAGGCTCTTCCGATCATCCCGGTCGCGTGCTACCTTGCGGCCGAAGGAGTCGCCGCGATGCGCGTGCTGTTGGTGGAAGACGATGAAATGATCGGGCGCAGCCTGAAGCAGGCGCTCGAGGGCGCGGGCTGGTCCGCGGACTGGGTGCGCGACGGCGAGCTGGCGCAGAGCGCGCTGGGCGACGGCGGCTACACCTGCGTGCTGCTCGACCTGGGCCTGCCCAGGCAGGACGGCACCGAGGTGCTGCGCCGCGCCCGTGAACGCGGCGACGCCACGCCGGTGCTGGTGCTCACCGCGCGCGACGGCCTGGACGACCGCATCCACAGCCTCGACCTCGGCGCCGACGACTACCTGCTCAAGCCCTTCGAATTCCGCGAACTGCTCGCGCGCATGCGCGCCGTGGTGCGCCGCCGCGACGGGGCCGCGCACTCGCTGGTGGGCAGCGGCGCGCTGCAGCTGGACCTCACCACGCGTGAAGTCGTGGTCAACGGCGCGCGAGAGGCGCTCACCGCGCGTGAGTTCGCGCTGCTGCACGCGCTGCTGGAGCGGCCCGGCGCCATTCTTTCGCGCGAGCAGCTGGAGAACCGCATCTACGGCTGGGGCGAGGAAGTGACCAGCAACGCGATCGACGTGCTGATCCATGGCATGCGCCGCAAGCTCGGCGCCGATGCGATCCGCAACGTGCGCGGACTGGGCTGGCGCGTGGCCGCATGATGATGCTCGCCCGCAGGCTCCACGCACTTCGGGGCCGGGCTGCCGGGCTGGCCTGCCGATGAACGCAACCTCGCGCGGCCCGGGCCGCTGGTGGCGGCCGCGATCGCTGCGCACGCAACTGCTGCTGTGGCTCATTACGCTGCACCTGGGCGCGGCCGTGCTCACGGCGTGGTTCTCCTTCGTGGCCTACGGCAACCTCGTGCACAACGCGCTGGACGACCAGATGCGCCTCGTGGCCGAGTCGTACGCGGGCAGCGATCCGCAGAAGCTGCCGCGTCCGATGGACGGCGAAGCCGCGTTTTCGCGCGGCGCCTTCATCGTGCAGATCTGGAGCGCCGATGGCAGCACGCTGCGCGCCACCTCGTGGCCGGTGCTCACGGTGCCGCTGCAGGCGCGCCCCGGCTTCAGCGACGTGAACACCGGCACGCACTCGGGATCCGCATGGCGCGTGTTCACCGCCGAGCCCGGCTCGCGCGCCGACCAGCCGCGCGTGCAGGTGCTTCAGAACGAGGACTACCGCCGCCGCCGCGCATTGCGCCGCGCGCTGCTGGAAGGCCTGCCGATCACGCTGCTGCTGCCGCTGGCGCTGCTGATCCTCTGGATCATCGTGTCGGCCGCGTCGCGTTCGCTGCGCGCGGTGGCGCGCGACGTGGCCTCGCAGGACGAGCGCAGCCCCACCGAGCTGTCGCTCGCGCGCGTGCCCGACGAGATCGCGCCGCTGGTGAGCGCCTTCAACAATCTGCTGTCGCGCGTGCGCAGCGCCTTCGCCACGCAGCGGCGCTTCGTGCAGGACGCGGCGCACGAGCTGCGCACGCCGATGGCCGCCATCGGCCTGCAGATCGAGAACCTGCGCGCGCACGTGCCGGCCGGCGAGGCCACCGAGCGCTTCAATCAGCTGGAGGCGGGCGTCACGCGCGCGCAGCATCTGATCGAGCAGCTGCTGCATCTCTCGCGGCAGGACGCGCCGCGCGTGGGCGGAGCGAACGAGCGCGTCGACATCGAGGTGTTGCTGCGCGACAGCGTGAGCCAGCTGATGGTGCTGGCCGACGCGCGGCGCGTGGACATCGGCTTCGAGGGCGGCATCGCCGCCGTGGTGGTCGCGCCGGTGGCCGAACTGCGCAGCGTGTTCGACAACCTGATCGACAACGCGCTGCGCTACGCGCCCGAAGGCGGCGTGGTCGACGTGAAGCTGCACCAGGTCGAAGGCCACGCGGTGGTCGACGTGCTCGACAACGGCCCCGGCATTCCGCAGGCCGCCATGGGGCGCGTGTTCGACCGCTTCTTCCGCGTGCCGGGTGCGGCGGCGGGCGGCAGCGGGCTGGGGCTGGCGATTGCCCGCACGGCGGCGGAGCGCCATGGACTGCGCATCGAACTGCGCAACCGCACCGACGGGCCGGGGCTGATGGCGCGGGTGCATCTGCCTTGAGTACTGCTGCGCACTGGCAGGCGGTGCGGTCCAAAGCTTTAGAAAAAAGAGCGGCGCTCACGTGCGCCTAACTCTTCGCTCACATCCAACTCAGTCGGCGTGCCTAGAGTGCCTCAGGTCCTGCCACGCGCAGTTCGCGCGATGGCATGTGACCGGAGACAACCTGCTTCAATCAATCAGGAGAACACACCATGCGCACTTCCTTCAAGCTTCTCGCCATCGGTTCCCTTGCTGCGCTGGCAGCGGTGGGCACCATCAACGCATCGGCCGAAACCACCGACGGTTCGGACTTCCATCCGCTGCAGATGAATTCGCCCGAGAAGCCCGAGGTCCAGGCCGGCGCCATGGCCGCCGCGCGTCCGACCGGCACCGAGCCCATCGGCCAGTCGACCAGCGCACCCGCGATGAGCTCGACGATGCCGGTGGCCGACATCCAGGCCGGCGCCTATGCCGCATCGCATCCGACGGGCACCGAGCCGATCGGGCAATCGACTTCACTGCCGATGGTGAAGTCGGGCAGCGGCAGCTGATCCGGAAGGCCAGCCGCCGCCGCCGGTGACGACGGCGATCAGTCGTCGTTGCCGTTGCTGAGCAGTGCGCGGTAGATCACCGCGCCGATGATGGCGCCCGCGATGGGCGCTGCCCAGAAGAGCCACAGCTCCGACACCGCATAGGACGGCCCGAAGAGGGCCGGGCCCGTGCTGCGCGCCGGGTTGACCGAGGTGTTGGTCACGGGAATCGAGATCAGGTGGATGAGCGTGAGGCACAGGCCGATGGCCAGTCCCGCGAAGCCGCCGGCCGCGCGCCTGGCGGTGGCACCGAGGATCACGATCAGGAACACGGCCGTCATCACCACTTCGCACAGCAATGCGGCCGTCATGCCGTACTTGCCGGGCGAGTGTTCGCCATAGCCGTTGGTGGCGAAGCCGCCGATGTCCGCGCCAGGCTTGCCGGTGGCGATGAGATAGAGAATGCCCGCCGCCGCGATGGCGCCGAGCACCTGCGCCACGATGTAGCCCGCGAGCTGCGAGGCCTTGAAGCGGCCCGCGGCGGCGAGGCCGATGGACACCGCCGGATTGAAGTGCCCGCCCGAGATCGGGCCCAGTGCGTAGGCCCCCGTCACCACCGTGAGGCCGAAGGCCAGCGAGACGCCGAGCAGGCCGATGCCGACGTTTGGAAAGGCAGCCGCCAGAACTGCGCTTCCGCAGCCTCCGAGCGTGAGCCAGAAAGTACCAATGAACTCGGCAGACCATTTTTTATAGGTACTGTGTTCCATACCGCTCCATCCTGAAGTTGAGAAGGCGCGCATGCCGCCGGGGCGATGCGCGGGCGGATTCTAGGAACGCAAACAGGGAGCGTCGAGCAAGTCGTTGGCACTAACGGAACCTGTTCACGGATGCCGCGGCTTTGTGCATTGCCGCAACTGCGTTGCGTCTGCGGCACCAATGGGTTTCGTGATCTTTTACAGCGTCACGACGATCTTTCCGAAGGCGCCGCGCTCCAGATGGTCGAGCGCTTCGGGCAATGCGTCGAAGCAGTAGCTCGCCGCGATCACCGGCTTGAGCGCGTTCGCATCGACGGCGCGCACCAGGTCCTCGAGCGCGCGGCGATGGCCCACGCCGATGCCCTGCACCGTCACGCGGCCCAGCACCATCGCGTAGAACGATGCGCTGAGCGTCTCGCCGCCGAGCATGCCGATGATCGACACGCGCCCACACTGCTTCACGGCCTGCAGCGAGCGGTCGAGGTTCGGGCCGCTCGCGAGTTCGAGCACGTGGTCGGCGCCGCGCCCCTGCGTGAGGCGGCGCACTTCTGCGGGCCAGTCGCCGTCGCGCGCGAGCACGTGCGTGGCGCCGAGCGCGAGGGCCTGCGCGTGCTTGGCTTCGTCGCCGCCCGTCACCACGATGGCCCGCGCACCGTGCAGCCGCGCGATCTGCAGGCCGAAGAGCGCAACGCCGCCGGTGCCGTGGATCAGCACCGTCTCGCCCGCACGCAGCGCACCGGTCTCTGCCAGCGCGAACCATGCGGTGAGGCCCGCGCAGGGCAGGGTGCTGGCTTCGGCCAGGCTTAGCGTCCCGGGCGCGGCGACGGCCCATGCGGCATCGAGCAGCACATGCGAGGCCAGCATGCCCGGGCCGGGCCCGCCTAGCAGCGTGGTGTCGGCATGCCAGTGGCTGTCTATCCAGCCGCCCCAGAAGGTGTTGACGACGCGGTCGCCAACCGCGAAGCGCGTCACGCCAGCACCGATGGCCGCCACGGTGCCGGCCATGTCGGAGCCGGGAACGAAGGGCATGCCGATCGCCATGCCCATGCCGTCGCGGATCATCAGCAGGTCGCGGTAGTTGAGGGATACCGCGCCTACCTTCACGAGGATCTGGTTCGCGCTCGGCGTGGGCAGCGGCGCCTCGGCCTGTTCGAGATGGGCGCGGCCGAATTCGGGAAGCTGCCAGCGGCGCAGCGTTCGGGGTTCTTGCATGAAGGTGCTCCAGGGAAAGAAAGACGAGAAGCCTTCATGCTATTGACGATCAAAGATATCCGGTGGTGGATAATTTTCCGATCAATGGCGCCCGAAAGTATCCAATGAGTCAGCGTCTGCAAGGCATAGAAGAGTTCGTCGCGGCGGTGGAGGCGGGCAGCTTCGCGCTGGCCGCGCAGCGTCTGCACGTCACGCGCTCGGCAGTCGCCAAGAGCATCGCGCGGCTCGAATCGCGGCTGGACACGCGGCTCTTCCTGCGCACCACGCGCAGCCAGAGCCTCACGCAGGAGGGCCACGGCTACTACGAGCGCTGCCGCCGCGCGCTCGCCGAGCTCGAAGCGGCCGAGGCCATTGCCGACGTGGCGCGCAGCACCGCCTCGGGCCTCGTGCGACTGAGCATGCCGGCGATGCTGGGCCGGCTGAAGGTCGGGCCGCTGCTGCTGGCGCTGGCGCGGCACCATCCGCAGCTGTCGCTGGAGCTCTCGTTCAACGACCGGCGCGTTGATCTTGTCGAGGAGGGACTCGATCTCGCCATCCGCAGCGGCGAGCTCGCCGACAGCGCGGAACTGGTCGCGCGACCGGTCGGCATGCAGTGGATGGTGCTGTGCGCCTCGCCCGGCTACCTGGCCGCGCATGGGCATCCCGCCGGCATCGACGAGCTGAAAGGGCACGGGGCCGTGCTCTACGCGCGCGACGGGCAGGTCTCGTCCTGGCGCTTCCACGACGCCGAGGGCCGCCTCGTCGAAGTGACGCCGCCCTCGCGGCTGCGCTGCGACAGCGCCGAGGTGCTGCTGGAGGCGGCCGTCGGCGGCATGGGCCTCGCGCGGCTGCCGGCATGGCTCGCGGCCGACGCGCTCGCGGCGGGTACGCTGGTGCGCGTGTTCGACGAGCCCCGGCCCTTCGGCTTCGCGCTGAACGTGATCCGCTCGCGCAGCCGCTACCTGCCGCTGAAGACGCGCGTGGTGACCGACTGGCTGGCCGAGCACCTGCCGCCGTTGCTGGCCGCGCGCTGAACGCCTGTTGGGCGCTATCCTGCGCCTTCCAACAAAGACAACGAGGAGATCCGCGCATGCGCCCAGCCGCCATCCGTCACATCGCCGTCGCCGCAGGCTTCGCCACGGCAGCCCTTCTTGGAGCGTCGAACGCCGCCGCGCAAGGCACGGTCAACGCGCTGTGCAGCACCGATGCCGGCTGGTGCGAGGCGGCAGCCACGGCCTTCACGCGCGAGACCGGCATCAAGGTGCAGCAGGCCCACAAGGGCACCGGCGAGATAGGCGCCCAGCTGCGTGCCGAGGCCGCCAATCCCAAGACAGACATCTGGTGGGGCGGCACCGGCGATCCGTTCCTGCAGGCGGCCGAGCAGGGCCTGCTGGAACCCTACCGCCCGGCCTACATCAACGACCTGCACGACTGGGCGGTGCGGCAGTACGCGCTGTCGCAGAACATGGTGGGCGGCTTCTACACCAGCGCCATCGGCTTCGGTTTCAACACCGACGTGCTCAAGAAGAAAAAGCTGCACGAGCCCAGGTGCTGGGCCGACCTGATCAAGCCCGAATACAAGGGTGAGATCGAGATCTCGCACCCCGCCACCAGCGGCACGGCCTACACCATCATCGCGGGGCTGGTGCAGCAGATGGGCGAGGAGGAGGCCTTCGACTATCTGAAGAAGCTGCACAGGAACGTGACCAGCTACACCCGCAGCGGCCAGGCGCAGGCGCCCAACGTGGCCAAGGGCGAGGTGGCCATCGGCGTGAGCTTCATCTTCGGCTTCGAGCGCTGGCGGTATGACAAATTTCCCGTGAAGACCGCCGCGCCCTGCGAGGGCACCGGCTACGAGATCGGCGGCATCGCCCTCGTGAAGGGCGCGCGCAACAAGGAGAACGCCAGGCGCTACTACGACTGGCTGATGAGCCCCGCGGGGCAGGCCATCGGCGGCAAGGCGGGCAGCCTGCAGTCGCCGGCCAACAAGACCTTCAAGCCCGATCCGCGCATCCCGTCGATGGCCGACGTGAAGCTGATCAGGTACGACTTCGAGAAGTACGGCAAGGCGGCCGAGCGCAAGCGCCTCATCGACCGCTGGACGCGCGAGGTGGAGTCGTTGCCTAGATAGGGCTAGCCCCGGCACCGTGACGATTCTCCGAGCCGAGCCGCGCCGCTTCAGGGCGAACTGGCGGTGAAGGTGACCTGGCCGGTATAGGTGCCGGCGGTGCGGCTGGCGAGGTTGGCGTAGGAAAAGGTCCAGGTCGCGGTGCGCTGGGTGACGAGGTTGGTGAAGGCCGTGCCGACCACATTCACGGCGGCACCGGTGCCCGTGTTCGGAATCTGCGGCGCGGGCAGGTTGGCGTCGCTGCTGGCGATGGTGATCTCCGACAGCGGGATCGTGTTGGCGCCGCTGGCCAGCGGCGTCGTCGCGGTGGCCCGCAGCGTGACCTGCCCCGCGTTGCTGCGCACCTCCACCGGCAGCGCGTTGCCCGAGGGCGTGACGCCGAATCCGGGCGCCGCGCCGCTCCAGTTCACCGGTGTGTTGTTGCCCGCGACCGGCGTGGTGGGCACGGCCGGAATCGACGGCGTGAGCGCGAAGCTCACCGTGCTCACGGTGCCGCCCGGCGTGGGCCAGGCACCGTCGCCGATGCGGAAGAAGATGAACTTGTCGATGGCGATGGTGAAGTCCAGGTTCACGCCCGTGCTCAGCGGCACGGTCGCGCTGGGGCCGGCGGTGCTGGAGGCGGCCCGCGCGGCGGTCACCAGGCCCGTGCCCAGCGCAAGGGCCAGCAGTCCGGCGTGCGTCGCGCGAAGCGTCATTTCAGCTCCACGTCGACCTTGAAGCTGCCCTTCTCCCAGTCCAGCCTGCCGCTGGCCTTCACCGGATAGACGGGCTGCGGCGGGGGCTGCCCGCCCTCGCCCTTGGGCACCAGCGCCAGTGTGCGCGTCTGGCCCGGCAGGATCGGCGTGCCCTCGGGCACCAGCTCGAACGCGAGGCCCTTGCTGTCGGTGGCGTCCAGGCTGCCTTCGAGCCGGCCGTGGGCGTCGCCTGTGTTGGCCACCGTCACGACTGCGCGCCGCGCGCCGCCGGCTTCTCCGCTGGCGATCTGCCTGATCTCCAGCCTGGGCTCCGCGCCGTCGAGCATGACGTACACCGCCACCGCGATGCGGCCGGTGACCGGCAGGCTCAGGCTGGCGCCGCCGCCGCGGATGACGGTCTGCTGCGCCGGCTCCGTGCCCTCGATGGCGATCATGAATCGGCACTCGCCGCGCGGCGCATCGGCCGGCGGTTCGACCTGGAAGCGGAACGAGCGCTTGCCGCGCGCGGGCACCGTCACGTTGCGCCGCTCCAGCACCACCCACGGCCTGCAGCTGCCGGGCAGCAGCTCGTCGTGATAGCCGATGTTGCCTTCGGGCGAATAGCTCCAGTCGATGGTACGCATCGTCACCTCGGAGGCGGTCGAGGCCAGGTTGTGGATGTCCAGCGACTGGCCGAGCCGCGCGCCGGCCTTGCCCGCGAGCTCGAAGCGCGACGGGGTGACGGCCAGCTCGAAGGGCGCGGCCGTCGCCGTCCCGGCAGCGGCGAGCAGCACGAGGAAGAGGGGTGCGAGAAAGGCTGGTGCGTTCATGGCAGTGTCTCGATTTCGAAGAACGACTCGAAGCTCAGCGCCGAGCCCGACGGCATGCGCAGTTCGCGCGGATCGACGCGCAGCGTCAGCTCGAAGGTCTCGTTCATCCATGGCGACTGGACCACGCCGTTCCACACCTGCACCCGGTCGCCGGGGCGGCCGCTGCCGCCGGCGAAGGCGCCGTTGCCGCGCCACTGCACCAGCATGCCGGCGGGAGAGCGCAGGCCCGCCACCATCGCCGGGATCACGTAGAAGATGCGCGCGCGGCGGCCCACGTGCGGCGCGGTGGCCAGCCGGTACTCGACCCGCCCGAGCGGCAGCACCAGCATGTGGCCGTCCATGTCCTGGGCGTTGGCGAAGTCGCTGCGCACCTGTGCGCGCGGCGAGGCCGAGTCGTCCAGCCGCTCGAGCGCCGCCCGCGCCGGCACGCACAGCAGCGACGCAGCAGCCGCTCCTGCCGCGAGGACCGTGCGAAGGCGCTGGCGCTTCATTCCATCGACGCCGTGAAGCGCACGGTTCCCTTGTAGCTGCCGCCCGGATACACGACGTTGTTGTCGTAGGAGAACTGCAGCTGCGTGGCCGTGATGTTGTTCGACAGGTAGGTCCAGGTGCCGACGCCCAGCACGCAGGGCAGGCCGAGCGGGCCGACGCAGAAGGTGGCGTTGGCGTTGTAGCTTGCGATCGTCTGGTTGGCCGTGGCGGTGAAGCGGCCGCTCTGGATGTCGCCCGAGGCCGCGCTGCTGTTGTTCGTGGCCACCCAGCTGATGCTGCTGAACGGAATGGCAGTGCTGCCGCAGCCGCCCGACTGGCAGGTCAGGGCAGCGGATGAATCGACGCGCAGCGTCACCGGCCGCGCCACGGTGGTGTTGGCCACCGGCCGCACCGGCATCACCCAGACGCTGATGGCCGGCGTGCCGGTCACGGCCGTGGGTGTCAGCCCCGCGTTGGCGCCGGTCACGCTGAAGGCCACCGTGTCGACGGTCGCGCCGGACGAGCCCACGCGCAGCGTCAGGCTGTAGGTGCTTCCGGTGTCGGTGACCGTGGTGATGACGGCGCGCGCGGGCATTGCGGCAAGCATGGCCGCAGCCGTGAGCGCCGTCGCCGTTGCCGCACGCGCGGGCATCAGATGCCCTGGGCGGTGTACGTGATGGTGTTCGTGTAGGTGCCCGCGACCCAGCCGGCGGGCGTGCCGCCCAGCGTGTAGGCCCAGGTGCCGGATGCCACCGCGTTCGAGGGGAACGAGGTCGAGGCGCAGGCGCCGAGGTTGGCCCCGGGGTGCGGCAGCGTGCCCGTGGTCGCGACTGTGAAGTCCGCGTTCGCCGGACCGCCGGCCGCGGGCGCCCAGGTGCCCATGGCGCAATTGATGGTGCCTGCGCCCGCGTTGGTCCAGGCGTACACGTTGAGCGTGTTCGTGGTCGACGCGGGCGCGACGGTGGGCGCCGCGCCGTTCCAGTCGACGCTGGTGTTGTTGCCCGTGACCGGCGTGGTCGGCACCGGCGGGATGCTGAGGGTGGAGGCCCAGGTCACTGTGTCGATGGTGGTGTCGGTCGAGCCCACGCGCAGCAGGATCAGCTTGGGTACCGTCACGCTCAGGTTCACCCTGGCCTGCGCCGTGATCGTGCCCGTGCCGGAGCCGTACTGGCTCTCGGCCATGGCATTGGCGCCGGCGAGCGCGAGGCCCGCGAGGCACAGCGCCTGCAGATTGCGGGAGATGGGTGCTCTGGTCATGGACTCTCCTTGGGTTGAATGCATGAGGGGGAAAGAGGCGGCAGGCAGCTCGGTTCGTTCGTTCACTCGCCCACCTTCACGACGGGGATCGCCGCGCCGGCATGGCCGCGCAGCGGAACGTTCACGCTCACCCCGTTCTCGCCGGCCGCGCCCCATGGCAGCGGCACGCTCTCGAGCCGGAGCGTCAGCTGGTGGCGGCCGGTGGTCACCATCGGAAATTCGAAGCGACCGTCGCGGTCGGTGACGGCGCGGTAGCGGCCGTCGAGCAGCACCTCGACGCCCGAGACGCCGCCCTCGCCCGATTGCTCCTCGCCGTCGCGGTTGGCGTCGTAGAACACGCGGCCCGACACGCTGCCGCCGCCCGGCCCCTCGGTGCGCATGCCGGCGGCCCGGTAGCCGGTGCCGGCGCTGCCCTCCCAGCGCAGGTAGACATAGGCCGTCTTCTCATTGCTGCGGTAGAGGCTGGGGCCCGACCACGATGTCGGCAGCAGCGAGGCCCGCGCCTGGTTGAAGTTGGCCATGAAGCCCAGCCGCCAGCCCGAGCCCAGGTCCTTCTCGGCCGTGAGCGAGCCCGACAGGCCCCGGCTGGTGTAGAGGCCGCCGCTTTGCGAGGTGTAGCGCAGGTTGCCGCCCACGTTGAAGCCGCCGTCGAACCAGTAGCGGAACTGCAGGCCCGCCGTCGGATAGCTGCGGGCGGTGCCGCCGCTGCGGTCGCGCGCGTGGCCGATGGTGGTGGTGAGCTCGGGGCGCATGGTCTCGGAGCGCCCACCGATCCAGTCCTGCTCCCACTGCACTTCCTGGCCCGTGGCGGCGGTGTCGCCCAGCACGACCAGTTCGTTGCGCCGCACCGTCAGCGTGAAGCGGCTGCGCGGCCAGTCGAAGAAGCGGGTCTGGTAGAAGGCGCTCGCGTAGAGGCTGCGGCCGTCGCCGGCGCCGGTGGACGTGCCCGGCAGGCTGCCGGCGGGGCTCGCTTCGTAGCGCGTGCGGTAGGCGCTCACGCTGCCGCCGATGGAGTTGTAGCGGTCGAAGAGGTACTGGAAGTTGCCGTTCGCGCCCACGCGCCGGTAGCCCGAGAGGCGGAAGCTCGCGTCGGTCGCCGCGCGCTCGTAGTCCAGCCCGGCGCCCCAGCTCATGCGGCTGGTGTTGCGATCCACCCGCCAATAGGCGCCGCGTGTGCCGGTGGCCAGCGCGTAGTCGCCGAAGTACAGGTTGGGCCGCGCGGCATAGGCGCCGAACTCGTGGCGGTAGAGGCCGGTGCGCGCGCTCGCCTCGACGAAGAGGCCGTGCGAATCGCCGGTGGCCACGCCCGGCGTGGGCGAGCTCACGCGGCTGCCCACCAGCGTGGCGCGCGCCTTGAGGTCGCCGTCGCGCAGCACCTCGCGGCCGTAGCCCAGCGAGGTGGCCCAGCTGGTGACGTCCTTGCGGCCGAAGCCCTGGGCCGTCAGCGGGTCGTAGTAGTAGGCGGGCACATTGCGCGCCTGGTCGAGCTGGAACGCGGTGAACCACTTGTCGTCCAGCCGCAGCGTGGCGCCGAGCCAGCCCAGCGTGCCCTGGCTCTTCTCGAAGCCCGGATAGGGCCCGCCCGTGAGGTTGCCGCGCTGGCCGAAGCCGGCGCGCAGGTCGAGGCCGCTGTTGAAGACGCGGGCGGAGGCGCCGCGCACGGTGGTCGAGCCCAGCGAAAGGCGGTAGTTGCGCGAGAGGCCGTCGGTGAGCTCGCTGTAGGTGTCGCCCACGGTGGTGTCGGCGAAGGTCCGGGTGGTCAGCGGAAAGCCGAGGTTGCGCAGCGTGAAGCGGCCGCTGGTGTTCTCGCGCGCATAGCCCAGCGAGCCGATGCCGAAGCCGCTGCCCGTGGTGTTGTCGCCGCCGAGGTGGCGGCCGTCGGCCTGCAGCACGAATTCGCCGTAGTTGAGGGTCTCGCGGCGGTACTCGAAGCGCTGGCCCAGCTCGGTCGCGCGCTGGCGGCCGTAGCCGGTGGTGGTGGCCTCGCCGAAGCCGATGCGGCTTTCCACCAGCCAGGCGCGGTAGCCCTCGGGCTGCGCGGCTTCGGGCTCTTGCTCGGCCGAAGCCCGGTCCGGCGGGGCGGTGTCGGGCGTCATGAAGCGGTCTTCGTAGGCCTTGGGCGCGGATTCCATGAGCGCCTTCAGCCGCGCCTGCTCCGCCTGCGCGCGGTCGAGGGTTTCGATGCGCGCGTCAGCCACGGCATGGGCGGCCGGGGCGCTCGCCTGCGACTGCTGCTGGGGTTCCGCCTGTGCCTGCGCACAGGACAGCCAGGCGAGGGCGGTCGTGCACTCGAGCCATGCAAGGGCGGCCACCGGGCGCCTCGCGGCTCCGGGCGGGCCGGAAACGGCCCCTGGCGACGTGCAAGTCATCAGAAGTCATCCCTTGTCTCGTTCCCCGGGGCTGCACCCCTGTTCGTGTCACTTCTTGGCAGTCGTCAGGATATTTCAGAACTGTTAACAAGAGTCAATTTTTCGGGGCGCGGAGGGTTTTCCCCAGAGGAGGACGCGAGCCTCGGACCTTCAGGAAGGCCAAAAATGGAACGTTGGATTTCATTTGCTCTTGATGAGAACAAAAGACGGCCCAATTGAAGACGTTGGCGCGGCGGCGCCCTGCAGCGCCGCGCCCGACTTAGAATTTTTCCGGTTTCGACATTTCAATTTCCATGGCTGATTCCTCCAAAACCAAACTCCCGTTCCAGGCTGAAGTCGCGCAACTGCTGCACCTCGTCACGCATGCGCTGTACTCCAACAAGGAAATCTTCCTGCGCGAGCTGATCTCGAATGCATCGGACGCCTGCGACAAGCTGCGCTTCGAGGCCCTCGACCATCCCGAGCTCTACGAAGGCCAGTCCGACCTCGACGTGCGCCTGAGCTTCGACAAGGCCGCGCGCACCATCACCATCACCGACAAGGGCATCGGCCTGTCGCGCCAGGAGGCGATCGACAACCTCGGCACCATCGCCAAGAGCGGCACCAAGGACTTCATGAGCAAGCTGAGCGGTGACCAGAAGGCCGACGCCCAGCTCATCGGCCAGTTCGGCGTGGGCTTCTACTCGGGCTTCATCGTGGCCGACAGGATCACGGTCGAGTCGCGCCGCGCGGGCCTTCCGGCCGACCAGGGCGTGCGCTGGGTGAGCGGCGGCGCCGGCGACTTCGAGGTGGCCGACATCACGCGTGCCGAGCGCGGCACCAGCATCACGCTGCACCTGCGCGAAGATGCAGACGAATACCTCAACGCCTGGAAGCTCAAGCAGATCGTCGGCAAGTACTCCGACCACATCTCCCTGCCCATTCTCATGGAGAAGGAGGAGTGGAAGGACGGCGAGAACGACCAGCCCGGCGACATGGTCAAGACCGGCGAGTGGGAAACCGTCAACAAGGCCAACGCCCTGTGGAGCCGCCCCAAGAAGGACATCACCCCCGAGCAGTACGAGGAGTTCTACAAGAGCATCAGCCACGACTACGAGGCCCCGCTCGCCTGGAGCCACAACCGCGTGGAAGGCAGCACCGAGTACACGCAGCTGCTGTACATCCCGGCCAAGGCCCCCTTCGACCTGTGGAACCGCGACAAGAGCGCGGGCGTGAAGCTCTACGTGAAGCGCGTCTTCATCATGGACGACGCCGATGCGCTGATGCCCAGCTACCTGCGCTTCGTCAAGGGCGTGATCGACTCGGCCGACCTGCCGCTGAACGTGAGCCGCGAGCTGCTGCAGGAAAGCCGCGACGTGAAGGCCATCCGCGAGGGCAGCACCAAGCGCGTGCTCGGCATGCTGGAAGACCTGGCGAAGAAGCAGAAGACCGCGCCCGAGAGCGGCGAGGGCAAGATCGACGTGGGCTCGGGCGAGTCGGTGCCGGCACCGGACCCCACCGAAGGCGTGACCGATGTGGTCGACAAGAACGCCCCCACCGCCGCTGAAACCGCCGCAGCCGCAGCCGACGAATCGGGCAAGTACGCCAGGTTCTACGCCGAGTTCGGCGCGGTGCTCAAGGAAGGCCTGGGCGAGGACTTCGCCAACCGCGATCGCATCGCCAAGCTGCTGCGCTATGCCTCCACCACCACCGACTCGGTGAGCGTGAGCTTCGCGGACTACAAGGCCCGCATGAAGGAAGGCCAGGACGCCATCTACTACATCACGGCCGACACGCTCGCCGCCGCCAAGAACAGCCCGCAGCTCGAAGTCTTCAAGAAGAAGGGCATCGAGGTGCTGCTCATGACCGACCGTGTCGACGAGTGGGCGCTGAACTACCTCAACGAGTTCGACGGCACGCCGCTGCAGAGCGTCGCCAAGGGCGCGGTCGACCTCGGCAAGCTGCAGGACGAGGCCGAGAAGAAGGCCGCCGAGGAAGCCGCCGAGTCGTTCAAGCCCATGCTCGAGAAGCTCAAGGAAGCGCTGAAGGACAAGGCGGAAGACGTGCGCGTGACCACCCGCCTGGTCGACTCGCCCGCCTGCCTGGTGGTGCAGGACGGCGGCATGAGCACGCAGCTCGCGCGCATGCTCAAGCAGGCCGGCCAGCCCGCGCCCGAGCTCAAGCCGGTGCTCGAGGTCAACGCCGAGCATCCGCTGGTGAAGAAGCTCGAGGGCTCCTCGCACTTCGACGACCTGGCCAACATCCTGTTCGACCAGGCCCTGCTGGCCGAAGGCGGCCTGCCGGCGGACCCGGCGGCCTACGTGAGGCGCGTCAACGCGCTGCTGGTGTGAACGGCCGGCCGCGCGTCATCCGGGCAGCGGCCGTCGTTCCGGCGGCGGCGCTGCTGCTCCTGGCGGGCGGCTGTTCCCACTACCACGTCGGCATTCCACTGGTGCCCGGGCTCTCGCTGGGGCTCGGCGCCACGAAGGACGGCAATTTCTCCGTCGGCTTGAACACCGGCTTCGGCCCGCTCGGCGCGGGCGTGGCGGTGAACAACGGCGGGCAGGTGTCGGGCTCGGCCGGCGTGGGCGTCGGCGTGGGGCCGGTGCGCACCGGCGTGAGCAAGAGCGCGATGCTCTACGACCCGAAGGGCCAGCCGGTGGCGGCGCCCGCCGCACCTGGCGCACCCGTTGCGCAAGCCGCGGCGACCAGC
Source organism: Variovorax sp. 278MFTsu5.1 (assembly GCF_048305045.1). NCBI lineage: Bacteria > Pseudomonadati > Pseudomonadota > Betaproteobacteria > Burkholderiales > Comamonadaceae > Variovorax > Variovorax sp. 278MFTsu5.1. The sequence continues at coordinate 6,424,448 of NZ_CP157622.1, read as the reverse complement.
GGGGTGGCCGCCGCCGCGCCCGCCGCCGCGCCCGCCGCCGCGCCCGGCACCCCCGTGCAGTACTACTCGACGCCAGAGGCGCCGTTCACGCCCGTGGCGCCTGTCGTTCCGCCGGCTCCGGTGGCTGCGGCGCCTGCGCCAGTCAGGAGGGCGCCGCTGGTCAAGATCACGCGCCCGCCGCCCGAGCCCATCGCTCCCGTGGCGCCTGTCGCCGCAGCGGCGCCCGCCGTGAACGTCACTTACCGCACGCCGGCCGTGGCGGCCGCCGCGGCATCGGCCCGCGAGGCCGGCACGCCTGGCAATCCGGTCGCGCCCTGATCTCTTACTGATCCCGCTCGGCCCTTGTGGCCTCGTGCGCCCCGAGCCGCCCGGCATCGGGCGATGCCACTACCATGGCGCAGGACCCTTCCTCCGCCCCATGACACGCCGCCGACCGCTTCTGCAGCAACTGCTGGCCACGACCACGCTCGCGGCCGCGCCGTGGCTGCCGCGAGCGGCGAAGGCGCAGTTCGCCTACCCCTCCAAGCCCATCCGCTGGATCGTGCCCTACCAGGCCGGCGCGGGCACCGACATCGTCGCGCGCACCATCGGCGCCCAGCTGGCCATCGACTCGGGCCAGTCGGTGACCATCGAGAACCGCGGCGGTGGCAACACCGCGCTCGGCGCCATCGAGGCGGCGCGCGCCCCGGCCGACGGCTACACGCTGCTGTCGGCCGACAGCGGCACGCTGGTGTTCAACCCGGCGCTGTACCGCAACCTCAGCTACAACCCCTCGCGCGACTTCGCGCCCGTCACCCTGCTCGGGCGGTTGCCGATGGTGCTGCTGGTGGGGCCGGCCAGCGGCGTGAAGGATGCGCGGGCCTTCATCGACGACGCGCGCGCCTTCCCCGGCAAGGTCAGCTACGCCTCGGCCGGCACCGGCAGCCCGCAGCACCTGTCGATGGAGCTGCTCGAACGAGAGGCTGGCCTGGAAATGGTGCACGTGCCGTATCGCAGCGCCGCGGCCGCGGTGGCTGACGTGGCCGGCGGCCAGCTGCCGGTGATCATGTGCGACCTGGCCGCCTCGCGCCGCTTCATCCCCGGCGGCAGGCTGCGCCCGCTGGCGGTGGCGAACCCCGTGCGCCTGGCGCAGCTGCCGCGCGTGCCCACCTTCGCCGAAATCGGCCTGCCGCGCGTGGAGGCCGCCGCGCTCCTGGGCCTGGTGGTGCCCGCCAACACGCCGGGCGAGATCGTCTCGCGGCTGCAGCAGTCGGTGGCCAGCGCCATCCACAACCCCGCAGTGCTGCGCAGGCTGGCCGAGTTCGGCGTGGAGCCCGCGGGCGACACGCCCTCGCGCTTCGCGGCGCTGCTGCAGGGCGAATCGGCGCGGTGGCATCCGCTGATCCGCGACCTGAATCTTTCGTTGGATTAGCCAGGCCCCTTGTTTGTCCCGGGGAGGACACCAGTAACAGGAGCCCACGAGCCGAAGACTGACGTCGTCGTTGCGGCCGGGCCGGCAACCGGGCAGGCCGGACTGATGGAAATTCGCCTTCGCCGGCACGCGTGCATTCGCATGCGCCGCACGAACACAGGAGAGTTCCGGATGTCCGAGACCCACAAGGCGATTCTCGAAAAGGCCAACGCCGCCATCACCCAGGGCGACCACGAAGGATTTCTCGCGTTCTGCACCGACGACACGAAGTGGACCTTCGTCGGCGACAGAACGCTCGACGGCAAGCAGGCGGTGCGCGAATGGATGGCGACCGCCTACCGGGAGCCGCCCCGGTTCGAGGTGCACCGCCTGATCGCCGACGGCGACTTTCTCGCGGCCCTTGGCGAGATCACGCTGAAGGACGAGGCCGGCAAGGCGACCCGCCATGCGTACTGCGACGTCTGGCGCTTTCGCGACGGCCGGCTGGCCGAGCTGCAGGCCTTCGTCGTCGAAGCCCGCCCGCAGGCCCAGGACTGAGGGCCGCCTATCGCTGCGCGTTGGCCGCGGCAAGCCCGTAAAGCAGCCCGACCCATTGCCGGAGCCGCTCGATGGCCGCCTGCCGGCCATCGGCATTGCGCGCTGCGCCATCGGCAGATGCCGCGAGCAGTTCCTCCGCCGCTCCCGCCACCGCCCGCGCGAACTTCGGTGCATCGCCACGCCACACCACCACCCGGTGCGCCAGCCCCAGCTGCGCCGCGCGGCCCGCGTTGATCGCCTGCTCGGGCTGGTCGGTGAGCAGCAGCAGGATCGGTTTGCGGTAGACCGCCGCGATCGACAGCGCCGCCATGCCCGGCGCCGAGACGATGAAGGCGCTGTGCGCGGCCGCCTCGATCCAGTGCTCGTCGCGCGCATGCCAGTGCGGGCGGTGCGCATAGCCTTCGCCGACGAGGTGCGCGGGCACGCCGGCGTCGGCGAGGCCTCGCTCGAGCCCGTCGGCCAGCGCCGGTTCCTGGAAGTGCGGGTTGAGGTAGACGGCCGCCAAGCGCTGCCGCGTTGCATCGCCCCTGTCCACCGCATCGACCACCGCCACCGGCGTGGCCAGCCGGTGGCGGCCGTGGCCGTCGTGCTGCGGTTCGCCGTAGGCGAAGTCGTGCTCGATACGCGCGAGGCTGCGGTCGATCTGCCAGGCCACGATGCGGCCGAACACCCGGGCTACGAAACCCGGCATGCGGCCGCTGAAGTTGGTCTCCAGCGCATGCCGCAGGCTCGCGCCGTACACGTGCACCACCTTGCGCCGCCACAAGGGCAGCCAGCCCATCAGCAGCAGCGCGGGGTGGAAGGAGTCGTTCACCACCAGGTCGGCATCGCGCAAGTGTGCGCGCAGCTTCCACACGTCGCGCAGCATGCGTTCGGGCCTGAACATGTACAGCGCCACGTTGCGGTCGGTCTCGCGGCGCAGCATGTTCTGCTGCGTGTCGAACTGCACCGCGTAGTGGCGCGAGAGCACCGGCGCGTCGATGCCGAAGCCGGCGAGGAAGCGCGCGCCTTCGTCGGAGGTGGTGAGCACGCGCACCTGCGCGCCGGCCTCGCGCAACGCATGCGTGAGCAGCTGCGCGCGCATGAGGTGGCCGCGCGCGTCCGCGGTCGCGAGGTAGAGGATGCGCGGCGGCATCGCTCAGGCGTGGTGCCGCACCGGCGGTGCCGAGCCGGGGCGCAGGCGCAGCGCCACGCCGGCCAGCCACATGCCGAGCGCGCCGGTCACGCCGAAGCCGCGCTCGGTGTCGCGCACCTCGCGCATCACCCGCGCGAGCCGCTGCTGCTCGTGCGGCGCCACGCATCGCTGCAGCGTGTGGCTGCACAGCCGGATGTGGCGGTCCTCGTCGGCCATCACGCGCGACAGCAGCGGATGCAGCGCGTGCTGCGGGCCGATCAGCGCGCAGTGGCGCTGCAGGATGCGCGAGGCCATCTGCTCGGCCGCGAGGCCGATGGCGTAGGCCGGCACCAGGCCACCGTGTGCAAAGTGCGGCGCGTGGCGGCGGATCAGCGCCTGCCAGCGCGCGAGCTTGCGGCGGCTGAACCAGTCGGGCTGTGGCGCTTCTTCCGGCGACGCAGCGGCCTGCGCATTGCCGCCGCGCTCGACGATGGCCTGCGCGAACAGGCGCGCGTGCAGTTGCTCGTCGGCCAGGTGCTGGTCGAGCTGGCGCGCCAGCCATTCGGGCGGCGCGATGCGCAGTTCGCGCTGCAGGGCCTGCTCGGACGACTCCTCGCCCACCAGGTAGAAGCGCAGCAGCAGCATCTCGCCCTCGTTGCTCGCATGCAGCTGGCGCAGCGCGGCGCGCTTGACGTGATGCACCAGCCAGGCTTGCAGCGCGGGCCAGCCGCGCAGCCGCGGCGGCGAGAGGCAGTCGAAGCCGGGCGCGGTGCCGGATGCGGGTTCAGCGGCCATCGGCCTTTGTCTTCGCCGTCTGCGGCTGTTGCTGCTGCCAGCCCAACACCAGCCCGATGAAACTGTCCTGCAGGAAGGCGCGCGCGGCCGCGTCGGCACCCGCGAACTCGCGCTGCTGGCCGTCGTAGCGGATGTAGCCCTTGCCGTTGGCGGCGCCGAGAAGCAGCTTCTCGTTCTTGCGGAAGCCGCGCTGCAGCAGGGGCTGCAGCAGCGACTGCGATTCGAGCCCGTACAGGAACAGGTCGCGCTGCACCACCTGGCGCGGGATCTGGCCGCTCAGTGCCTGCAGCTCCAGCGTCCAGTTGCCCTGCTGCATGGCCTCCGCCAGGTCGCGGTCCTTGGCGCCTGGCGCGCGGAAACGCGCGCGCGCCACCGACTTCGAGGCGCGGCTCAGGCCCAGGCCGATGGTGATGTCGGCGTCCCTGGCGCCGTCGGCGCGGTTGTCGTCCACCTGCACGAAGACGTTGGCCAGCCGCGCGGCCAGCGATGGCCTGGCCAGCGCCTCGACGATCTGCTCGGGGGTGAGCATCACGCGTTCGGTGCCGGGCTCGTTCACCGTCACCTTGTACGGATCGATGCGGATGTCGTCGAACTCGCCGCTTACGGGCGAGTGCGCATGGCTGCTCACCGACCACTCGGTGCCCGAACGACTCAGCAGCGCATGGAAGGTCAGCGGCACGCGCTGGCCGTCGCGCGCGCGGCCCGAGCCCTGCAGCAGCACGTCGCCGACGATGGTTTTCTCGGGATAGCTGCGGGTGCTGGCGAAGCGGATGGTGTGCGCCGCGGCGTCGAGCGCGGCGTGGGTGTCGGCGTCGTCCAGCGCGAGGCGGTTGCACTCGCTGCCGCCACCCGCGAGCGCCGCGAAGGGGCAGCCGGCGTCGGACTTGAAGTTGAAGACGCCGCGGCCCGCGAAGTCGGCGGCACCAGCCAGCGTGAACGCGCCTGCGAGCGCGAGGCCCAGTGCCGTGCGGCGGACGGAAAGTGAAGAGAAGTTGCGCATGGTCTTTGGTTGTTCTTCTTCTGCGGAAAGGAAAAAAGGCGGGGCTCGATCAGGGCCGGTGATAAGACAGCGCCTGCGCATCGGCATTGGTGCGCCCGGTCGTGTGCCAGCCGATGCCGCGCGCGAACGCGCCCAGCATGTCGACGGCCGAGAAACCGAGGATGAGCGCCACGCCCGCGAGCCAGCGCAGTCCGCGCAGCGGCGGCAGGTCCTGATGGTTCAGCGCCTTCATGCTGAAGCCCAGCCGCGTGAAGAGCACCGCCAGCGGCCCGATCGGACCGCTCTTCGCGAGCCATTGCCAGCGCGGCGAGACGTAGCTGCGCAGCAGGTGCGGCGTGAGCGAATAGGCGTCCTGCCCGCGCATCCAGCGCAGTTTCAGCGCCTCTGCGCGCGTGTCGGGCAGGCGGTGCTCGGTGTGGGCCGCGGCCGCGTAGTGGATGGGCACGCCCGCCGCCTTCAGCCGCATGCCGAGCACTTGGCAGTGCGCGCGGTAGACGCCGTCGAGCGCCTGGTAGCTGTGCTGCTCGAACACGTCGCGGCGAAAGGCCACGTTGTTCGCGTAGAAATTGCTCGTGGCCCCCGCATGGTCGGCGTTGGGGAAGTACATGAAGTCGATGGTGGTGAGGGCCGTGCCCACCACGTTGGCCGCATAGCTGGTGCGGCCAGCCACCACGGCGGGGGCATCGGCACCCTTGGTGAACGGCAGCAGCATCTGCAGCAGCCAGTCGTCGTCGGGCAGGCAGTCGGCATCGGCGAACACCACGTGCGTGCAGCGCTGCGCGTCGGTGGCCGCGAAGCCGGCGTTCTTGGCGTCGTAATAGCCGGTGCTCGTGTCGATGCGCACGAAGTCGATGGGGCGGCCGGCGAGCGCGCTCACGGCCTCACAGGTGGCAGGGCTCAATCCGTCGTGCGTGATGACCACCTGCGCGAGCGCGCTCAGCGGCAGCTTCTGTTTCGCCAGCAGGGCGACGAGGCGCTGCAGGCTTGCGCCCGCCCTGGCCTCTGCATCGGCGCCGCCGCGCAGGTTGTTGGTCTCCAGGACCAGCGCGCAACGCGCGGCAACTTGATCGGGCATCATCGAATTTTCCTGTCCGGACATCGTTTTGAAGGCTTGCATCCTGCTTTTATCGCACAACCGCTCCCGCCACCAGTGCCGCACGCCATGGGGCCGTCCATGAAGGTGACCATCTTCGGCGCGGGCTACGTGGGCCTGAGCTTCGCCGCCTGCCTGGCCGAGGCGGGCCACGAGGTGCTCTGCGCGGACGCCGACCCGGCGCGCATCGAGGGCCTGCAGGGCGGCCGGATGCCGCTGCATGAGCCCGGCCTGGAAGCGCTGGTGGCCTCGGGCGTCGCGGCGGGCACGCTGCGCTTCACCGCCGACGAGTGCGCGGCCTGCGAGCATGGCGAGCTGCTCTTCATCGTGGTGAACACGCCGGCCGATGCGCAGGGGCGGGTCGATCTGCGGCACGTCATCGCGGTGGCCGCCGCCATCGGGCGGCATCGCGACCGCGACGCGCTGGTGGTCTGCAAATCGACCGCGCCCGTGGGCACGGCCGCGCAGGTCGAGGCCGTGCTGGGCGGCGAACTCGCGCAGCGCGGCACGCGGCACCGCATCGCGGTGGCGGTGAACCCCGAGTTCCTGCGTGAAGGCTCGGCCGTGCGCGACTGCCGCCGGCCCGACCGCGTGGTGATCGGCAGCGAAGATCCATGGGCCATCGAGCTGCTGACCAGGCTCTACGCGCCTTTCATTCAAGATCCGCAAAGGCAGCTGCTCGTGATGGACCGCCGCTCGGCGGAGCTCGCCAAGTACGCGGCCAACGCGATGCTCGCCACCCGCATCAGCTTCATGAACGAGATGGCGCGCGTGGCCGAGCAGGCGGGCGCCGACATCGAGGCGGTTCGGCTCGGCATCGGTGCCGACCGGCGCATCGGGCCCGACTTCCTGCAGGCCGGCGTGGGCTATGGCGGCTCCTGCCTCGCGAAGGACGTGCGGGCGCTCACGCATGCGGCCGAACGTGCGGGCCATGCGCTGCGCATCCTTTCCGCCGTCGCTGCCACCAACCACGAGCAGAAAGGCAGGCTCTTCGAGCTGATGTCGCGGCACTTCGGCGGCACGCTCGCGGGCCGGACCATCGCCGTGTGGGGCCTGGCCTTCAAGGCCGACACCGACGACATGCGCGACGCGCCCAGCCTCGTGCTGCTGGAACGCCTGTGGGCGGCCGGCGCGCGCGTGCGGGCCTACGACCCTGCCGCGATGACGAATGCGCGCGGCATCGTCGGCGAGCGCGACGACATCCGCTGGTGCACCACCGCGCAGGAGGCGCTGCAAGGAGCCGATGCGCTGGCCGTGGTCACCGAGTGGGAGGAGTTCCGGCGGCCCGACTTCGCGCAACTCGCCGGCGAGTTGAACGCGCCGCCGGTCATTTTCGACGGGCGCAATCTCTACGATGCGGCGCAGGCCGAGTCGGCGGGCATCGCCTACTACGGCATCGGCCGGGGCCGGTCGTCAATGCTGCGCTGAGTCTTCCGAAGGCACAAAGGCATCGCCCGGCGTGAGCGGCGCATGCCGGTAGCTGGCCGGCGTGCGGCTCAGCTTCACCGGTGCGCCTATGCCGCGGTAGCCGCCGGGCATCTCCACCACCATCTCGCGATGAAGCGTGTGCGGATGCTGCAGCGCTGCATCCACCGGCAGCACCGGCGCGGCGGGCACGCCGGCGGCCATGAGTTGATCGACCAGCGCGCGGCCATCGAAGGCGGCCATCGCGGCTTCGAGCCGCTGCTTGAGTTGCCCGCGATTGACCGAGCGTGCGCCGGCCGTGCGGAAGAGCGGGTCTTCAGCGAGTTCGGGCAGGCCGATGCAGCGGCACAGGCTCGCGAACTGCCGGTCGTTGCCCACCGCCACGAACACAGGATCGGTGCCGGTGGCCAGCGCGTCGTAGGGATAGATGTTCGGATGCGCGTTGCCGGTGCGGCGGGGCTCGGTGCCGTCCATGAACCAGTTGGCGGCGTGCGGATGCAGCAGCGAGAGGCCGCTGTCGTACAGCGCCGCCTCCACGAACTGGCCGCGGCCGCTGCGGTTGCGCTCCTGCAGCGCGAGCAGCACGCCGATCACCGCGTTGAGGCCGGTCACCATGTCGACCACCGGCAGGCCCACGCGCAGCGGGCCGCCGTCGGCCTCGCCGTTGATGCTCATGATGCCGGTCATGGCCTGCACGGCGGCGTCGTAGCCCGGCAGCGCGCCCAGCGGGCCGTCGGCGCCGAAGCCCGAGACGCGGCACCACACGAGGCGCGGGAAGCGCTTCGACAGCTCCTCGTAGCCGATGCCCCAGCGTTCCATGGTGCCGGTCTTGAAGTTCTCGATCAGCACGTCGGCCTCGGCCACCAGCGCGAGCAGCGCCCCGCGGCCTTCCTCGGTCGAGAAGTCGAGGTGCTGCACGCGCTTGTTGCGGTTGAGCCCGTGGTAGTACGAGGCCACGCCTTCCCTGAAGGGGGGGCCCCAGGTGCGCGTGTCGTCGCCCTGGGGCGGCTCGACCTTGAGCACGTCGGCGCCATGGTCGCCGAGGATCTGGCCGCAGTAGGGGCCGCCGAGGATGCGGGAGATGTCGAGTACGCGGATGCCGGCGAGGGCGCCCTTGGAGGCCTGGTTCATTTCGGTGTTCTCAATCGAGCTGCGCGCCGGACTTCTTCACGACGTCCTTCCACTTCACCGATTCGCCTGCGATGAACTGCCCGAGCTTCTGCGGCGATGTATCGGCCGGCACTTCGAGGCCCTGCGCCGCGAACATCTGCTTCACCTTGGGCGAATTCAGCACCTCGGCGAACGCATGGTTGAGCTTGTTCACGCGGTCGGCAGGCGTGCCGGCCGGCGCGACGATGCCGAAGAACACGCTCACGTCGTAGCCCTTGTAGCCCTGCTCGGAAATCGTCGGCACATCGGGCAGTGCCTGCGAACGCGCCACGGTGGCCACGCCCAGCGCGCGCAGCTTGCCGGCCTTGACGTAGGGCAGCGCGGTGAGGATGTCGGTGAAGGTCATGCTGACCTGGTTGCCCAGCAGGTCGTTGAGCGCGGGGCCGGTGCCCTTGTAGGGAATGTGCTGCAGGTCGGTGCCCGCCACCGAATTGAAGAGCACGCCCGCGAGGTGCGACGAGGCGCCGTTGCCCGACGAGGCATAGCTGAGCTTGCCCGGGTTGGCCTTGGCGTAGGCCACCAGCTCCTGCACGTTCTTCACCGGCAGCGTGGGGTTGACCACCAGGATGTTCGGCAGGTAGCCGACCTGGATCACTGGCGCGAAGCTCTTCACCGGGTCGTAGTTGATCTTGCGGTACAGGCTCGAGTTGATGGCCAGCGGGCCCGAGGTACCGAACAGCAGCGTGTGGCCGTCGGCCTCGGCGCGCGCAACGAACTCGGCGCCGATGTTGCCGCCGGCGCCCGCGCGGTTCTCCACGATCATGGGCTGGCCGAGGCGGTCCTTCATCTCGGCGGCGAGGGTGCGGGCCATCGCGTCGGTCGGACCGCCGGGCGGGAAGGGCACGACCAGCATCAGGGGCTTGGAGGGAAAGGCATCGGCCGCTTGCGCAGCGGGCATGGCCGCCGTCAGCGAGGCGCAGGCGGCCAGCAGGAAGGTGAAGCGTTTCAAGGGTGTCTCCGTTTTATTGAAAGAAGAAGGCTCAGGCGGGCACGGCCGCCGACGAAGCCGCCGCGGCGTTCCAGTCCGCCGGCATCGCGTCGGGCGAGAGCGGATCGCGCGGCAGCACGCGGTGCAGCAGCACCAGTTGCGCCCAGCGCAGGCGTGCCGCGGAGCCGCCGTGCGCGGCTTCCCAGGCCATGGCGATGGCGCTGGTGCAGTGATAGAGCGCCGATGCGGCCTGCCGCGCGAGCACGTCGCCGCCTTCGCGTGCGGCGGTCTCGGTGAGCGCGGCGGCGCGGTCGAGCGCGTCGCGCAGGGCCTTGGCGAAGGCGGGAGCCAGCGCCGCATCTGCAAGCAGCTTCTCGCAGTGCGCGCGCAGCACCGGCAGCGAGCCTTCGCGCTTCACCGCGCGGATCACGTCCAGCGCCACGATGTTGCTCGTGCCTTCCCAGATCGATCCCAGGTGGGCGTCGCGCACGAGCCGCGCGTCGCTCCATTCCTCGATGTAGCCGCAGCCGCCGCGCACCTCCATCGCGTCGCCCGTGACCTTGCGCGCATCGCGGCAGGCGCGGAACTTGATGAGCGGCGTGAGGATGCGCAGCAGCGCGTACGCATCGGGCTCGCCCGCGTCGGAGCGCGCGAGCGCCAGCGCCGTCTGGCACACCATGGTGCGCGCCTGCTCGGCGGGCAGGCGCAGCTTGTCGAGCTGGCGCTGCATCAGCGGCATCTGCTCCAGCGTGCGGCCGAAGGCGCGGCGCTCGGATGCGATGAATTCGGCCTCGGCCACCGCGCGGCGCATCAGGCCGGCGGCGCGCACGCCATTCGACAGGCGCGAGTTGTTGACCATGTCGGCCATCTGCACGAAGCCGCGGCCTTCCTCGCCCACCAGCCAGGCGGTGGCGCCTTCGAGGCGGATCTCGCCGCTGGCCATGGAGCGCGTGCCGAGCTTGTCCTTCAGCCGGATGATGCGGTAGCTGTTGAGGCTGCCGTCGTCGAGCCGGCGCGGCAGCAGGAAGAGCGACACGCCCTTCATGCCCTGCGGGCCGTCATCGGCGCGCGCGAGCACCATCGCGAAGTCGGCGTCGGGGTTGGAGCAGAACCACTTGTCGCCCGTGAGGCGCCAGCTGCCGTCCGATTCGCGGCGGGCCAGCGTGGCGGTGGCGGCGATGTCGGAGCCGGCGGCCTGTTCGGTCATGAACATCGCGCCCTGCGCGAGTTCGTCGAAGTCGAGCGAGGTGAGGCGCGGCAGGTATCTGGCGACCAGCTCCGGGCTGCCGAACTTCTTCAGCGTGCGCGTGAGCGAGTCGGTCATCGACACCGGGCAGCACAGGCCGAACTCCGCCTGCACGAACAGGTAGGTCAGCACGTACTTGACCAGCGGCGGCATCCTGCCCTTCCAGCCCAGCGTGTCGTCACGGTGCGAGATGGCGGCCAGGCCGAATTCGGCGAGCGCGAGGCGCTCCATCTCCACGTAGGCGGGGTGCTTGACGATCTTCTGCTCGTCCAGGCCGGTGCGCGTGCGCTGCTTCAGCACCGGCGGGTTGCGGTCGGCGGTGCCGGCCAGCTCGTCGATCAGGCCGCCCGCGAGGCCGCCCAGGCGCTCGAAGTGCGGCTGCATGTGGCGGCGCAGGTCGTCGGGCAGGTAGAGCGCGAGCAGGGCGTGCAGCTCGGCGTCGGTGGTGAAGAGGTTCTGGCCGTGGCGATCGGGGATCGGATGGGCGTGCTCTGCCATGCGCTTTGTCTCCTTGAGTCTCTGGTTTGGCGCATTGTTGAAGCCGAAACGATCCGTGTCTAATATCGATTCGGTCTTGTTCGATTCGATCTGACTATCCATGGAACTGCGTCACCTGCGCTATTTCTCCGTGCTCGCCGAGGAGCTGCACTTCGGGCGGGCGGCGCGGCGGCTGTCGATCTCGCAGCCGCCGCTGTCGGTGGCCATACGGCAGCTCGAGGACAACGTGGGCGCGCGCCTCTTCGAGCGCAACAGCAAGGAGGTGCGGCTCACGCCCGCGGGCGAGGCGCTGCGGGTTTCGGCGCGCAGGCTGCTCCTGCAGGCCGAGGAAGCCGCCATCGAGGCGCGCGACGTGGCGCTGGGGTCGGCCGGGCGGCTGCGCATCGGCTTCGTCGGCGCGATGCTGTACCGGGGCCTGCCGCAGGCGCTGCGCGCCTTCCAGGCGAAGCACCCGGCGGTGCGCATCACGCTGAGCGAGCTCAATTCGGGCATGCAGATCGCCGAGCTGCTGAACGACCGGCTCGACCTGGGTTTCGCCCATACGCACCGCGTGCCGGACGAGCTGCAGCACCGGCTGCTGCTGTCGGAGCCCTTCGTGGCCTGCCTGCCCGCCGGGCACGCATTGGCGCGCAAGCGCGTGCTGGCACCGGCCGACCTGCGCGAGCAGCCCTTCGTGCTGTTCTCGCGCGAGGTCTCGCCCGACTATCACGAGCGCATCCTGAGCATCTGCGCCGACGCGGGCTTCTTGCCCGAGGTACGGCACGAGGTGCGGCACTGGCTCGCGGTGGTCTCGTGGGTGTCGCAGGGGCTGGGCGTGGCGCTGGTGCCGCAGGCGATGCGGCATTCGGCCTTGCGCGGCGCGGTGTTCAGGCCGCTCGACAGGGCCGTGGCTCAGTCGGAGGCCTACGGCATCTGGCGCAGCGGGCCGGCCAATGTGCTGGTCGAGCGGCTGCTGGAAGGCGTGGCCGAAAGCCTCGCCGCCACCCGCGGCGATCAGGCGTAGAGCGGCTCTTCCGCCATCTGCTCGCACTGCTCCTCGAGCATGAGGATCTGCCCCTTCCAGTAGTCGCTGGAGCCGAACCACGGGAAGTTGATCGGGAAGATCGGGTCTTCCCAGCGCCGCGCCAGCCAGGCGCTGTAGTGGATGAGGCGCAGCGTGCGCAGCGGCTCGATCAGCGCCAGTTCGCGGCGGTCGAACTCGCGGAACTGCTCGTAGCCGTCGAGCAGGCCCGACAGCTGCGAAGTGCGCTGTGCGCGGTCGCCCGACAGCAGCATCCACAGGTCCTGCACCGCGAAGCCGGTGCGCGCGTCGTCGAGGTCGACGAAGTGCGGGCCGCCGCCGGGACGGTCGGTGGGCGTCCAGAGAATGTTGCCGGGGTGCACGTCGCCGTGCAGGCGCAGCTTGCGGGGCTGGAAGTCGGCCGAAGGCGGGCTGGCCGCGAGCGCGGTGGCGCCGATCATGTCCAGCGCCTCGTTGCAGGCCTTTTCCCAGTCGCGCTGCACGTCGAGCGGGATCTTGTCGTTGGCGAGCAGCCAGTCGCGCGAGGCGATGCCGAAGGTCTGCAGGTCGAGTGCGGGCCGGGCCTCGAAAGGCCTGGCGCTGCCCACCGTGTGGATGCGCGCGAGGAAGCGGCCCACCCATTCGAGCACTTCGAAATCGTCGAGCTCGGGCGCGCGGCCGCCTCGGTAGGGGCCCACGCTGAAGGCGAAGCCGGCGTGGTGGTGCAGCGTCCTGCCGTCGAAGGCCAGCGGGGGCACGGCAGGCACCTCGGCGGCGGCCAGCTCGAGCGAGAAGCCGTGCTCCTCGAGGATCTCGGCCTCGCTCCAGCGGCCGGGGCGGTAGAACTTGACCACCACCACGCTGCGGTCTTCCAGGTGGACCTGGTAGACACGGTTCTCGTAGGAATTCAGGCCGGTGAGCCGGCCGTCGCCGTGCAGGCCGAGCGTCGCGAGCGCGTCGAGCACCACGTCGGGCGTGAGGCTCTCATAAGGATGTGTGTTCGCGGGCGCCGCGGAAGATTGGGTCATGCGGCGATTGTCGTCGCCGCGCGATGCCCCTGGCGTCAGCCTGCGGCGGACTGCTTGCAAAGGGACAGGATGTGGCCGGTGCGCGGATCGCCCTTGCCCGCCAGCACCTGCGCGTAGGCGGCCTGCACCGCCACGCCGCCGTTGTGATGCTCGGCATGCAGCCAGGGCGCCTTCGCATCGGTGACGGTGGCCATGAAGTCGTGCCAGGCCGCGACCATGCGGCGGCCGAACTCCTCGGGGCCCCATTCGGTGGTTCGCTTCTTGATCTGCGCCGGCGCGAAGAACAGCGTGGCGCGCGGGCCCGGCAGGTCCTTGCCTGCGCCCTTGGACGCGAGCTGCTCGACGTGGGTGCCGCCGATGGAGCTGCTGTACTTCAGGTTGGCGAAGCGCTCGTGGATGGCGTTGCGCAGCGTGCCGTTGCCGGCGAAGTCGACGTACACGCAGGGCGTGTCGGCCGCGATGGAATCGAGCGCGTCGTAGGTCACCACGCGGTCGTAGCAGCCAAGGCTCTCGCAGAACGCCACGTTGGCGGGCGAGGTCAGGCCGATCACTTCGATGCCCTCGCGCTTGTGCATCTGGAAGGCGGTGCCGTAGGCCGTCTTGCTCGATGCACTGGACAGCAGCATGGTGCCGGCGCCGAAGAAATCGTTGTCGGCCATGAAGTCGTCGATCAGCCACGAGGTGATGAACAGCGGGCGCAGCAGGGCCTGGATGTCTTCGGTGCCGGCCGTGTAGAGCGGGTCGCTCGCGCAGCGGAAATACTGGTTGTAGACGGCGGGCAGTTCGGCGCGGTGCGGCGCCACGTCGGTGAAGCGCTCGGGCGAGAGCCGCCCGGGGCTCAGCACCGCGCTGGAGGCCATCGGCCAGTAGCCGTAGAGCCGCTCGCCCACCGGCACGCCCGGGTGCAGCGACTGCACCACGCTCGCGAAGCCCCACACGGGGATGCTGCCCCAGCCTTCCTCGCCGCTCGGGAAGAACTGCCAGTAGCTCATCGCGTCGCCGAAGGCGGCATACGTGATGTTGTTGGACGTGAGCGCGAAGCTGTCGATGCGCACGCGCACCTGGCCGTCGGCGAGTGCTTCGTCTGTGGCGGTGTGGAGGCGCGTGGTGGAAAGCTGGTCTTTGCGGATGAGGAGGCTGGTGGTGCTCATGAGCGTGGCTCCTGGCGGTTGTGGTGTTCGCCTACGTTAGCCAAGCTTGATGAAAGGCGCCATCGCGCAACCGTGTTTGGCGTCACCCGTGAGACATCGGCGGGCATGAAAAAAGCGGCCCGGCTTGGGGCCGGGCCGCTTCGGGTTCGCTTGTACGCGAGGCTCAGGCGATGCTGAGTTCGACGTCGATGTTGCCGCGCGTGGCGTTCGAGTACGGGCACACCTGGTGCGCCGTGTCGACCAGCTTCTGCTTGGCCTCGGCATCCAGGCCGGGCAGCGTGATCGCCAGCTTCACGGCGATGCCGTAGGCGGCGCCGCCGTTCGTCGGGCCAAGCGAAACGCTGGAGTCGATGGCGACGTCTTCCGGCACCTTCACGCCGATCTTCGGGCCGACGGCCTTCATCGCGCCGATGAAGCAGGCGGCATAGCCGACCGCGAACAGCTGCTCGGGGTTGGTACCGGGCTTGCCGGAACCGGGCGAGCTCAGCTTGACGTCGATGGCGCCGTCGCTGGACTTGCCTGCGCCGTCACGGCCGCCGACCGTGTGGGCTTCTGCGGTGTAGAGCACTTTGTCGAGCTTGGTGGTCATGGTGATTCCTTTGGTGGTGATGAAGTTGAAGGGAGGGTGGTGAAAAGGCTTCGTTCTCTTTCCTTGCGGAGGTCGAGCGGAGCGGGAGAAAAATGTGGCGCTGCCGTCAGGCTGCCTTCCTGATGCGGTCGCGCAGCGTCTGGATCTGCTGGGTGAGGGAAACCAGCTCGGGCACCGAGCACTCGGCCGCGGCCATCAGGCAGGCCGGCACGCTGGATGCGCGGTTCTTGAGCCTGCGGCCCGCCGCAGTCAGCGTGATGTGCACGCGCCGCTCGTCGGCCACGTCGCGCACCCGTGCCACGTAGCCGTTGGCTTCCAGGCGCTTGAGCAGCGGAGTGAGCGTGCCCGAATCGAGCGAGAGGCGCTCGCCGAGCTCGGAGACCATGAGGCCGTCCTGCTCCCAGAGGGCGAGCATGACGAGGTATTGGGGGTAGGTGAGCTGCAGCTTCTCGAGCACCGGCTTGTACAGCCGCGTCATGGCCAGCGAAGCGGAATAGACGGCGAAGCACAGCTGGTTGTCCAGCTTCAGCATTTCGTCGGCGTTGATGGCGGTGGAGCGCATGGGCCGAATTGTAGCGAGCAATTAGATTGCGTGCAATGTAATTTGAAAGTGTCAGTATCGAGGTGAAGTCAGGGCACATGAACCCGGTTTTCGTGTCGGCCTGTTGACCCGGCCCCAGGGACAGCCCTTACAAAGGCAGACTCGTCGAAAAAGGTTCTCATCGTGCGATCCAACACCCGATTCCTCAGCCCGTCCGAAGCCGCAAGGCGGCTCGGCGTGTCAGCCAAGGCCCTGCGGCTCTACGAGCAGCGTGGTCTGGTGGAGCCCGAGCGGACCGCTGCAGGCTGGCGTGTCTATGGCCCTGAGCAGATGGCCCTTGCCGCCGAAATCGTCGCGCTTCGAGCGCTCGGCTTCAGCCTTGCTCAGGTGGGGCGAGTGTTGCAAGGCGACCCGCAGGGGCTGGAGCAGACATTGGCGGCTCATCAGGCAGCGCTGGAGGCGCAGTTGCATGGGCTTGCAGCAACGGTCGCGAAGATTCGGAGCCTGCGAACTGATCTGCTGCAAGGCCGCACGCCGACCATCGGCGAACTCGCGGACCTGCGCGCACCAACCACCGAGGTTCGCGTCGCGTTTCGGCTTCCGTGGCCCTGGGGTGGCGAGCTTTTCGAGCTGCGCGACATCCGCGCGCTGAACTACATCATCGGCCCGCTCGGCAGCGGCAAGACGCGGCTTGCGCACAGCCTTGCCGAGGCGCTGCCCGATGCAGTCTTCCTGGGATTGCACAGACTTGAAGAAGCCGAGGCGGCAGCAGCGAAGGCAAGACTGCACGCCGACAACCGGCTGAAGTCGAGAGTCGACGAGGCCTTGGCTTGGCTCGAGGAAGACGGCGCCACGCCGTCGGACGCCTTGTCGGTGCTGCTCTCCGAACTCGAAGCCGAACGCTCCGCCACACTCATCGTGGACATGATCGAGCAAGGCCTGGACCAGCCCACACAGGAGGCCCTGATCGCCTGGCTGCGCCGAAGAGCCACCGGCGCACGGCCGATGTTCATGCTCACCCGCTCCAGCGCGATCCTGGACCTGTCCGCCGTGGGCCCTGACGAAATCATCATTCTTTGTCCCGCCAACCACAGCCCGCCGATGCAGGTCGCGCCGTATTCCGGCGCACCCGGCTACGAAGCGGTCGCCACCTGCCTGGCCTCGCCGGAAGTGCGGGCGCGGACGGCGGGCGTCATCGCGTGGTTTCCGCCGGGCCGCGTGGAGGCCGCTGCTGCTACGCCCTGAACCTCTTGCGCGTCAGCCCCAGCGCAATCCAGAACGCCACAACCGCATACACCGCCAGCACCACCGCGTGCGCCCACCAGCCGGTGGGCCACTGGTCCATGAAGAGCGGCCGCACCAGCGCCACGGCATTCGTCAGCGGCAGCCACGCGGCCACTGCCTGCACGGCGGCGGGCAATTGCTCCAGAGGAAAGAACACGCCGCTCAGGAACATCATCGGCGTCATGAACAGCGTGAAGTAGTAGGTGAAGAAGTCGTAGCCCTTCGCCAGCGCATTGAAGATCAGCGCGATCGAGGAGAAGGTGATGCCCGCGCCGATCAGCACCATCCACGCGACGATGAGCTTGGGGCTGTGGCTGATGCCCAGCCCCAGCATCACGAAAAGGATGGCCGTCACGGTGAAGATCGACTTGAACGCCGCCCACAGCATCTCGGCCAGCACGATGTCGTCCAGGCCCACGGGGGCGTTCATGATGCCGTCCCAGGTCTTCTGCACGTGCATGCGCGAGAAGGCCGAATAGAGCGCCTCGAAGCTCGCCGCGTTCATCGCGCTCATGCAGATCGAGCCGCTCGCCAGGAACAGGATGTACGGCACCTTCACGCCGTCGACCGACACCTGCCCCACCAGCGCGCCCATGCCGTAGCCGAAGGCCACGAGCCAGATCAGCGGTTCGGCGATGTTGCCGATCAGGCTCGGTATGGCGAGCTTGCGCCACACCAGCAGGTTGCGCAGGAACACGGGCCACCAGCGCAGCGAGAGCTGGGGCGGGCGCCACGGTGAGGGCGAAGGGGGCGCGGTTGTGGTGGTGGTCGTGTTCATGTCTAGCCATCTTCACGAATCTGGCGACCCGTGAGCTTGAGAAAGAGGTCTTCGAGATTCGCGGGCCGGTGGAAGGTGCGCAGCCCGCCGTGCCGCGTCAGCGCATCGAGCAGCCGCCGCGCGTCCTGGGTGTAGAAGAACACCGTCTCGCCGCTGACTTCCACGCGCGCCGCCATCGCCTTCAGCTCGGCCGACCCGGCCAGCGAGAGCGCGCCGTTGCCGTACACCTCGACCACGTCGGGCTCCAGGTGCTCGGCGATCAGGTCGCGCGGGCGGCCCTCGGCGATCTTGCGGCCGTGGTCCAGCACCAGCAGGCGCGAGCACAGGCGCTCGGCCTCGTCCATGAAGTGCGTGGTCAGCAGGATCGACTTGCCCTGCTGCAGCAGCACCTGCAGCCGCTCCCACATCAGGTGCCGCGCCTGCGGGTCGAGCCCGGTGGTGGGTTCGTCCAGCAGCAGCAGCTTCGGGTCGTTGACCAGCGCACGCGCCAGCGAGAGCCGCCGCCGCATGCCGCCCGAGAGCTCGCCCGGCTTCGCGTCGGCCTTGTGCGAGAGCGCCGCGAACTCCAGCAACTGCGGAACGCGCGCACGCACCTGCGCCTTGCTGAAGCCGAAGTAGCGGCCGTACACCACGAGGTTCTCGGCGCAGCTGAAGTCGGGGTCCAGCGTGTCGAACTGCGACACCACGCCCAGCTGCGCCTTGATCGCCAGCGCATCGCGCGGCATCTGCAGCCCCAGCGCCGAGATCTCGCCGCCGTCGGGCGCGGTGAGGCCCAGGCACATGCGGATGGTGGTGGTCTTGCCGGCGCCGTTCGGGCCGATCACGCCGAGGCACTCGCCGGGTGCGATCTCGAACGACAGGTCGTTCACGACCGTGGTGTCGCCATAGCGCTTGTGCAGATGGCTGGCGTGGAAGAGGGGAGGCGGGGCGGAGGAAGAGGGTGTAGGCGGCACGCGGCCATTCTGACGCAGCCGGACGCGGGGCGTGCCCATCGCTTCAATCGATGGACAATCCGCCGATGTTCAGAGCAACTTCATGGATCGTGGCGTGCCTGGCCGCCACGGCGGTGCAGGTGGCGGCGGCGGCAGCGCCGGCCGATCCGAAACGGTGCGAACAGCTCCACGAGGTCGCGAATGCGAGCCCTGGCTTCGTCCCGCGCTACGGCGCGGTCGTTGTCGGCGCCGGCCGAGCGCATCTCCACACGGCGCCCGACGCCGCCTGCGACAGCGGCAAGTTCCTGATACCCAAGGACCGCGTCACCGTCTACACGCCGTACAAGGAATGGGTTCAGGTGATGTTCATCCACCCGAAGACGGGCGAGGACACTATGGGCTGGATGCTCGACAGCCGCCTGAAGACGACCGGCGCCATGGGCCCTCGATAACCCGGGGCGGAGCGAGCTCCCGGCAGCGGCAAAATCGCCGCACCCATCGATCGACGGATGAATGAGCCAATGGCATTGCACACGGGGGGAGACCCAAGAATGCTGCGTTTCTGGCTGGCGCTGGCGGCCTTTCTGCTGCTCGGCGCCTGCGCACCCTTTCACCGGCCCCTGGCGGCCGCGGACCGCAACAAGGTCCAGGAAGTCGACCTGCGCGTGGTCGTCGCGCAGGAGAGCTTCATGTTCTCCGCGCAGTCGCCCGGCGTGAGTGCCGCCACGGGCGGCGGGCTGATCGGTGCGCTCATCGATTCCTCCGTGCAGCAGTCGCGCCAGAAGGACATGAGCGCCGAGGTGCAGGCCATCGTCGGCCCGCTGCTCGACTACGACTACCGCGCCGAGGCGGCCCGGGCGCTCGAGGCGCAGCTCGGCGAGCCGTCTTCGTTCCCGCTGAAGATCCGCTCCGCGCGGCTGCTTCCGGCCATGCCCGTCAAGGCCGAGCACGAGGCCCGCATCGCCGCCACGAAGAACGGTCCCGCCTACATGGTGCTGTTGCTGCAGTACGCGCTGGAGCCCGGCCTGGGCGCCTTCACCACGCGCACCTCGGCCCTGCTCTGGCAGGACGGCAGGAGCGAGCCCAGCTATCGCGCCGCGGCCATCTTCCAGACGCCCGTGGGCGGCGTCGCGCGCGCCACCGTCATCCGCCGCCTCACCGCCGATGACGGCCAGGTGCTGCGCGGCATGATGCGCGAGTCGATGACGCAGACGCTGCATGCGGTGGCGCTGGACATCGCCGGCGCGCGCTCGGGCGCGGTGAAGACCGCGCGCTTCAACGTCAACGGCTCGTGGGTGACGCTGGCCGGCCAGAGCTTCGACGAGCGGCCGGGCCGCGTGCTGTTCCGCGACCAGGACGGCGCGCTCTATTCGGTCAGGAGCGCTGCGCCATGAGGCCGCTGCGCCACGCCTGGAGACCGGCCGCTTTCAGCGCCCTGTGCATGCTCGGCGCCACGCCGGGCATCTCGCAAGCGCTGACCGAGACCGAGCCGCTTCCCATGGTCTACGAAGCGGCACCCGAGCCGGCCGAGCGGCCCAACAGTACGCCCGCCCCTGTGCTGCGCGTAGCCAGCGGCTGCACGCTGTATCTGCCGAAGATCGACGACATGCGCCTGCACAAGGCCAGCGTCGGCAACCTGACATTGATGCTGCCCACACTGCACGCCACGCCGGTGAAGGTGCAGTCCATCCGTGCCGGCGGCGATCCGGTCGAGTGGGCGCGCAGTGCGCTGCAGTCCGCAAGCCGCTACGGCCTGCAGGTGGTGAGTGCCGTGCCGCCCTCGACGGGCGCTGCTGCGAGGCAGGTCACGGCCGACGTCGCGCTGCGCCTGGCGCATTCGTGGTCGTCGGGCCTCAACCTCGTCTCGCACGTCGTGCTGCAGGCCAGCTACCGCATGCCCGGCGCCGAGCCCGTGATGCGCCAGTACCACGGCATGGGCACGCGCGCGAACTGGGCCAGCGGCAATGGCGAATTCATGTCGGTGCTCAATCTCGGCATGGAAGAAGCGGTGCGCGGCATGGTCGCCGACACGGCCGCGCTGTGCGACGGCAAGCCTCTGCCAGATCGGGGGGGCGCGCCATGAACACGATTCCGCGGCCGCTGAAAGGCCGGCTCGAACTCCACTTGACTTGCGGTGCGATGGATGCCGCGCGGATTCCTTTCTTCGTTGAGGTCTGCGAGCAGGTGGGGCTCAAGCCGCTGCTGATCGACCTCGCCCACGGCGAGCAGAAGCAGCAGCCCATGGCCACCACCTGGCTGCGTGGCGACCTCGCCGAGGCGAAGGCCGAGGCGATGGCGCTTGCGCAGTGGCTGGCGCGTGCGGGCATGGCCGTGCTGCGCGTGAAGGTCGAGGCCCCCATCCAGGGTCACGAATGCCTGAGCCGGCCCGACGAGTACTTCGAATGGCACGGCAAGCTGCGCGTGCACGACGCCTCCGCGTTGCAGCACCTGTGCGAGACGCACGGCGCGCGCCTCTCGCGCAACAGCCTGAAGGACGAGACGGACGTGCGCTTCGCCACCCTGCGCAGCCGCGAACCGCTGGACGGGTTCAAGGCTCGGGTCGCGGCACTGACCGGCCAGTTGGAGCGCCAGGGCTGGCCGCTGCTGAAGCAGGAGACGGAGATCTGCCTGCTCGACAGCCGGGAGTCGATGGACGCGGGATGGCTGGAAGCAGCTGCATGAACCTGCGGTGCGCTCCGCCGTTCAAAGCCTGAGCCCGCAGAACTCCGCCTTCATCCACTCGATGAACGCCCGAGTGCGCGCCGGCAGCAGCCGCGCATTCGGATAGATCACGCTCACCGGCCGCGGCGGCGGCTCGAAGTCTTCGAGCACCAGCCTCAGCCTTCCCTGCGCGACGTGCGGCATCACCTGGTACGAGAAGAAGGTGCCGAACCCCATGCCCGCGGCGCACGATTCGATGGCGGGCGCGAGGTGGTTGAATTCCAGCCGGTTGTCGGGCGTCACGCTGATCGCCTTGCCGCCCTCGTAGAACTGCCACTGTGCCGGCGCATCGACGCGGCCGCGCACGCACGGGGCGCCGTTCAGTTCGCGCGGGTGCGTCGGCGTGCCGTGCTGCGCAAGGTAGTCGGGGCTCGCTACCAGCACGCGGCGGATGGTGCCCATGGTCTGCGCGACGAGCGAGGAATCTTCCAGCGGGCTGATGCGGATGCCGACGTCGATGCCTTCCTCCAGCAGGTTCACGGTGCGGTCGTACAGCCGCACGCTGCAGCGCACTTTTTCGTAGCGCTTCATGAAGCGCACGATGGCCGGTGCCACGTACATGTGGCCGAAGAGCACCGGCGCGGTGATGGTGAGCTGGCCGGCGGGCTCGCGCGCCTCGGCTTTCAGCGCGAGGTCGGCGGCATCGGCCGCGAGCAGCACCTCGCGTGCGCTCGGCAGGTAGCTGCGCCCCTCCTCGGTGAGCGAGAGTCGGCGCGTGGTGCGGTGGAACAGGCGCACGCCCAGGTGGGCCTCCAGCGCGGCGAGCGAGCGCACCACCGCGGGCAGCGAGGTGCCCAGCGCCTCGGCGGCGCGAGTGAGGCTGCCCTGGTCGGCGATCTGAACGAAGGTCTGCATGGCCTTGAAGCGATCCATGGAGCGATTAAACCGGAAAACGCAGCAGTCAAATACAGGAAAGGCTATTCATTCGATGACTGCAAGAGAGAAGAATCCGGCCATGCCCCACCTCTTCGCAGAAAAGGAATTGCTCATGACCGCCGCCCGCCTCTCTCAACCTGTGCAGCCCATCAAGCTCTACGGCTCCTTCCTTTCGGGCCACGTGCATCGCGTGCGCCTTTTCCTCACGATGCTCGGCCTGCCCTTCGAGAACATCGAGCTCGACATGCGCAAGCGCGAGAACCGCACGCCGGAGTTCCTGGCGCGCAACCCCTTCGGCCAGGTGCCGGTGATCGAGGACGGCGAGCTCACGCTGGCCGATTCCAACGCCATCCTGGTCTATCTCAACGAGCGCTATTCGGCCGACCCCTCGCGCTGGATGCCGCGCGACGCAATCGGCGCGGCGCGCGTGCAGCGCTGGTTCTCGGTGGCGGCCGGTCCGCTAGCCTATGGCCCGGCGGCCGCGCGGGTCATGGTGCTGTTCGGCCACGCGGCCGATCCCACGGAGACCGTCAAGCGCTCGCACGCGCTGCTCTCGGTGATGGAAACGCACCTGCAGCAGCAGCCCTTCCTCGCAGGTCCCGAGGCCACGCTGGCCGACATCGCGAACTACGCCTACGTGGCGCACGCCCCTGAAGGCAGCGTGTCGCTCGACGGCTATCCGAGCGTGCGCGAGTGGCTGGCGCGCGTCGAGGCATTGCCCGGCTTCGTGCCGATGGTGCGCACCGCCGTAGGACTCGCCGCGGAGGCCAGCTCATGATCGCCGCTCCATTCCATGCCGGCGAGCGCACGCTGCAGGCGCTGGCGGGTTCGCGCGAACAGATGGAGGTCGCCGGCCCCCGCGTGATCCGCGACTACATGCCCGACCAGCACCGTGAGTTCTTCTCGCTGCTGCCCTTCATCGTGGCCGGCAGCCTGGATGCCGACCTGCAGCCCTGGGCCAGCGTGCTCGCCGGGCCCGCCGGCTTCGTGCATTCGCCCGATGCCACGCACCTGCGCGTCGATGCGCTGCCCACGGCGAGCGATCCGCTCATCGGCCAGCTGAAGCAGGGCGCAACCCTGGGGCTGCTCGGCATCCAGCCGCACACGCGGCGGCGCAACCGCATGAACGGCACGGTGGAGGCGCTCGATGCGGCGGGCTTCAGCGTCGCGGTGCAGCAGAGCTTCGGCAACTGCCCGCGCTACATCCAGGCGCGCGAGCCGGAGTTCGTCGCGCCGCGCGCTACCGGTGCGGCTCCCGTGCAGTGGCTCGACAGGCTGGATCTTGCTGCGCACCGCCTCATCGGCAGCGCCGACACGCTGTTCCTTGCCACTGCCTACCCCCACGAAGCCGCGGCGGGCGACGAGGCCGACGCGAGCTCGCACGGCGTCGACGTGTCGCATCGCGGCGGCCGTCCGGGCTTCGTGCGCATCGATGGCGACGACACGCTCGTGCTGCCGGACTTCAACGGCAACCGCTTCTTCAACACGCTGGGCAACCTCGCCGTGCATCCGCGCGCGGGCCTGCTGTTCGTCGACTTCGACAGCGGCGACCTGCTGCACGTGGCGGCCACAGCCGAGATCGTGTGGAACGGCCCCGAGGTCGATGCGTTCGAGGGGGCGGAGCGGCTGGTGCGCTTCCGCGTCACGCACGCGCTGCGCCGGCCGGGCGCGCTGCCGCTGCGCTGGGGCG
The DNA here is from genome assembly GCF_048305045.1 of Variovorax sp. 278MFTsu5.1. Lineage (NCBI taxonomy): Bacteria > Pseudomonadati > Pseudomonadota > Betaproteobacteria > Burkholderiales > Comamonadaceae > Variovorax > Variovorax sp. 278MFTsu5.1. The sequence goes on along the minus strand of NZ_CP157622.1, from coordinate 6,400,641 downwards.
ATGCGCAGCTGTCGCCGCACCTCGCGGGCACCGGTCAGTGGAACACGGGGATGCGCCCGTTGGCCGACGGCCGGTAGCTCCAGCCGCGCAGGCGCTGGGCATCGAGGTCGGCTGCATGCTGCAGCAGCAGCGTGTGGAGGCTGGCGGCGGCCAGCGTGCAGGCCAGCGCCTGTCCCGGACACGCGTGCATGCCGTGGCCGAAGCCGAGCATGCGGCGCCGTTCGCGCAGGGGCATGAACCGGTCGGGCTCGGGGTTGAACGCCGGATCGCGGTTGGCCGATGCCAGCAGCACCAGCACCGTGTCGCCCGCAGCCACGTCGGTGCCGGCGATGGTGACGGCCTCGGCGGCGAAGCGCCGCGTGTTCTGCACCGACGGGTCGTGGCGCGCGGTTTCCTCGACGACGGCCTGGAGGCCATTGCGCGTGCGGGCCGAAGGCCGCAGCGACGGCTCGCGCATCAGTGCGATCAGGCTGTTGCCGACCAATCCGGCCGTGGCGTCGCAGGTCTGCGAGAGCAGACCAGCGAGGTTCGCGAGCAGCGAGCGCGACAGGAGCGCATCGCCGCCTGCGCTTTCTGCCAGCACCGCAGCGAGCAGCGTGCCGTGCCGCGGCGCATTGCCGGTTGCCAGGACTTCGAAGCGCGCCATCAGCTCCGCGGCGGCAGTGCTCGCGCGCTGCAACTGTTCGAGCGTGGAAAGCGGCGACAGGCAGGCCACGAAGTCGCGCATCCACCGGTCCACCTGCGGCAGCGCATCGTCGGCAAATCCGAGCAGGTGCGCGGCGGACTGCACCGGCATCGAGAACAGCGTGTCGGAAAGCGGCTGCTGCCGAGGCGCGCGCTGCGCGACCTGCAGGGCGGATTCGTACACCGCGTTCATGTCGAGCCCGGCGAGCGCGCGTTGCAGCGCGGGCCTGTGGGCCTGATGCGCGGCACCGTCGTTCATTCGGACCAGGTGGCCGAACACCTCGCCGGCCGGGCTGCCCACGATGGCGCGCGGCACGGGCTCGGCGGCCGGCCGCACGCGCAAGGCACCGTGGGCCTGCAGCACCTGTTCGACCAGGTCCGCGCGGCTCGCGACCCACAGGCGCAGCTTCTCGTTCCACGCGAGCGGCGGTCCGTCGCGAAGGGTGGCGTAGTAGGGGTAAGGATCGGCATGCGTGGCGGCCGCGACCGGATCGGCGGGCATGGCAGAGGGCGTGGGGCTCGTGTTCGTCATGGCGCCAGTGTGCGGTCGAAGCTGCCGCCACACTTCGCCCGCGAACGAAGTGTGGCGTGCGCCGCCGTCTTAGGATGGGCGCATGGACGACACCCTTTCCTCATCCGCCGACTTCCAGCTCGCCCGCCTGGCCGGCGCGATCGCCGAGCCGGCGCGCGCCCGCATGCTGAGCTGCCTGATGGACGGCCACGCACGCACCGCCACCGAGCTCGCCACCGTCGCCGAGGTGGCAGCCTCCACCGCCAGTGCACACCTGGCGCGCCTGAAGGAAGAGCGGCTGGTCGACGTGCTGGTGCAGGGCAAGCACCGCTACTTCCGCCTCGCCAACGACGACGTCGCTTCCGCGCTCGAAAGCCTGATGGTGGTGGCCGGCACCCCACGCACGCCACCTGCGCCCGAGTTCAGGCCCAGCACGCCGAGCCGCCTGCGCAGCGCCCGCACCTGCTACGACCACATGGCGGGCACGGCCGGCGTCGCGCTGCACGACCGGCTGCATGCGCAGGGCTGGCTCAGCGGACTGCAAAGCGGCTCCTACGAACTCACGCCCGATGGCGCGATCGCGCTGGAGAGCCTGGGCGTGGAGATCGACGAGGTGCGCCGCTCGCGCCGCCGCTTCGCCTGTGCCTGCCTCGACTGGAGCGAGCGCCGCCCGCACCTGGGCGGCGCGCTGGGCGCGGCGTGGCTGCAGCTGTCGCTGAAACGGGGATGGGTGCGGCAGGAGCTGGACGGGCGGGCGCTCACGCTGACGCCGAAGGCGCAGCGGGAGATGCCGGAGCTCTTCGCATGAAAGAGTGCGGCCGATTCGGCGCAAAGGTTCGCAAGGCGCAGCCCAAGGCGGGGACGCCGCGGAACCGGCTTTGCCGGGCCGCAGGTGTCGCCCCCGGAAGGGGGTTGGCGCAGCGACACGAAGTGCGCGAAGCCTGGGGGAGAGCCTGTTTCAGGCCTTGAGCTTGAGCAGATAGATGAGGGGCCCGGCCATCGCCGTATCGAGATCGAGGAAGCTCTCGAAGTCCTTGCCCGCCATCCAGTACGGGTCCCAGTTGTTGCGCTTGATGGTCTTCTGCCAGACGTCGGCCTGGGTGGCGCGGCGCACGGCTTCGAGCAGCACGGCCTTTCGTTCCGCCGTGACCTTCTTGCCGGTGAGCACGCCGCGCCAGTTGGCGAGGTCGGCGTCCACGCCCTGTTCGCGCACCGACGGAATGCCCAGGAACGGCCGCTTGGCCGACACGCCGATGGCGCGCAGCTTGCCGTTGGCGAGTTGCTCGCTGAATTCGCTGTAGCCCGAAATGCCGGCGGCTGCCTTGCCCGATTCGAGCGCCTCGACCACCTGCGCGCCGCCAGGATGCGGTTGGTAGACCAGCGCGCCCGCGTTGCCGGCCACGCGCGCCAGCATGCCCGCGTACATGTGGTCCACGCCGCCGGCCGAGCCGCCCGCAATGACCGTCTTCGCGGCATCTGCGCGCAGCTGTGCGATCAGGTCCTTCGGCGTCTTGATGGGGGAGTCGGCCTTCACGGCCACCACTTCGTAGTCGCTGGTGAGCCGCGCAACGGGCGCCACCTGCGCCATGGTGATGGCGGGCTTCTGCAGTGCCACGGCACCGACCATGACCATGCCGCTCATCAGCAGCGTGTCGGGGTCGGCGTCGTATTTCTCGACGTACTTGGCCAGGCCGATGGTGCCGCCCTTGCCGCCGATGTTCTCGTAGCTGATGTCCCCCACCGCCCCCGAGGCGATCATCGCGGCGCCCAGCGCGCGGCCGGTCTGGTCCCAGCCGCCGCCTTCGTTGGCGGGAATGACGATGCGCAGCTTGGGTGCGAGCTGCGCTTCAGCCGCGTCCGCTGCTGAAGGCCGCAGCGCGGGCACAACGCCCACGGCGGCGGCCGATGCCATCCAGGCGGTGAAGCCACGGCGAGACAGCCCCGTGGGGGCAGTTGGCACGAAATGCGTCATTTTGTTTCCGGCTCCCTATAAAAGTAACCGGATGATCGACGAAAACCGTGTCAGACATCATGGTCGCGCTGCTTGCGAAGCGGCCGGTCTCCGCTGACGTAGGTTGCAAGCGAGCTTGCCGAGCTACATGCTGGAGACCGTGGTCACTACCAGCAAGGAAAGGAGACCGGCCATGCAAGAGATTAGCAAGATCCACGTGGGTTTGGACGTTCACAAGGACAGCATTGCCGTTGCAGTGGCTGAGCCTGGGCGAGCGGCAGCCAAGGTGATCGGCACGATCAGGCACGACGTTCCCAAGCTGCTGAAGTTGCTCGTCAAACTAGGCGACACCGAAGCCGTGCATGTGGTCTATGAGGCAGGTCCCACTGGCTGGGGCTTGCAGCGTGCCTTGACGGCCAAGGGTTACAGCTGCGAGGTCATTGCGCCGTCGAAGATGCCTCGACGTCCCGGAGACCGCATCAAGACCGACCGGCGCGACTGCGCGCAATTGGCCGAGTGCTCGCGTGCGGGACAACTGCGCGCGGTGTGGGTGCCTCGACCTGAGGACGAAGCCATTCGAGACCTGGCACGCGCCCGCGAAGATGCGCTGAACGACCGGCGCCAATTGCGCCAACAGCTCAAGGCCCTGCTGTTGCGCCACGACGTGCGCTTCCCGGGCAAGACCTCCTGGACGCAGGCGCACCATGCATGGCTCGGGAAGCTGAACTTCTCCGAGGTGGCAACGCAGGCAGCATTTATGGACTACTGGATGGCTGTGCAGGCCAGCGATGAACGCCTCAAGCGCCTGAGCTCAGCACTGCTCGAGTACGTCAAGAATTGGCGCTTTGCGCCACAGGTATCGGCGCTGCAGGCGCTGCGAGGCATCGACGTGACCTGCGCCATCGCACTGGTGGCCGAGATCGGGGACTTCAGCCGCTTCGATCATCCGCGCAAGCTCATGGGTTACTTGGGTCTGGTGCCCTCGGAGCGCTCCAGCGGTGAGCGCACTGCACGAGGCAGTATCACCAAGACTGGCAACGCGCATGCGAGAAGGATGCTGAGCGAGGCGGCGTGGAGCTACCGCTTCAAGCCACGATTGGGTGAGCGTGCACGTCGGCGCCAGGAAGGCTTGAGCCAGCAGCTGTGCGCTATTGGCTGGACGGCGCAGGTACGCCTGACGCAGCGCTTCGCAAAGCTCGACGCCCGTGGAGTGCACAGGAACAAGGTGTGTGTGGCCGTGGCGCGTGAACTCACCGGCTTCGTCTGGGCAGTTGCTCAGGCGGCGGACACACCATCGCAGGCAACACAAGGAGGCACGACATGAGCGAGATCGATTCGGTGATGCGACCCACGCACCCGGCAGGGCAACCCTCGTAATGGCTGCATAGGCTCCGAAAGGATGATCCACGACTTTTAGAGCGAGGCAGGCCCGCGACGGATCGATGAAGTGCCGGTAGCCAATCCGCGGATATGAGCATGATTCATCGTCGCTTGCGCGCTCGGGTCGCATCACCCGATCGATCTCATATGAGAAAAAATTAAATCCTCGTTGACGGCAGCGACCATATGAGCCATTAGTGTCATTTGCTCGGGGTAAACCCGAACAAAACCCTAGCGAGCGAACCGGCGGTTCAGGCCTTGAGCTTCAGCAGATAGATGAGAGGGCCGGCCATCGCGGTGTCGGTCTCGAGGAAGTTCTCGAACTCCTTGCCCTCGAGCCAGAACGGGTCCCAGTTGTTCTGCTTGACGGTTTTCTGCCACAGCTCGGTGGCGGTGGCGCGCCGCACCACCGTCAGCAGGGCCGCCTTGCGGTATGGCGGTACCTTGCGGCCGGTGAGCACGCCGCGCCAGTTGGCGAGGTCGGCGTCCACGCCCTGTTCGCGCACCGAGGCGATGCCCTGGAACGGCCGCTTCGACGACACGCCGATGGCGCGCAGCTTGCCGCTGGCCAGGCCCTCGGCGAACTCGCTGTAGCCCGAGATGCCCGCCACGGCCTTGCCGGTATCGAGTGCCTCGACCACCTCCGCTCCGCCGGGGTGCGCCTGGTAGACCAGCGACTGCGAGGCATCGGCCACGCGCGCCAGCATGCCGGCGTACATGTGGTCCACGCCGCCTGCCGAGCCGCCCGCGATGACGGTGCCGGCCGCGTCCGCGCGCAGTTGCGCGATCAGGTCCTTCGGCGTCCTGATGGGTGAGTCGGCCTTCACCGCGATCACCTCGTAGTCGCTGGTGAGGCGGGCGATGGGCGCCATGTTGGCCATGGTGACCGTGGGCTTCTGCAGCGCCACCGCGCCGACCATGACCATGCCGCTCATCAGCAGCGTGTCGGGATCGGCGTCGTATTTCTCGACGTACCTGGCGAGACCGATCGTGCCGCCCTTGCCGCCGACGTTCTCGTACACCACGTTGCCGACCGCGCCCGATGCCAGCATCGCGGCGCCCAGCGCACGGCCCGTCTGGTCCCAGCCGCCGCCTTCGTTGGCGGGGATCACGATGCGCAGCCGGTTGCTCAGCGGCGCGTCGGCGGCGTGCGCGGCGCGCGGCCACAGCGCGGCGTGTCCTGCGCCGGCTGCGGCGGCCGAGGCCGCGATCCATGCAGAAAAACTGCGACGGGAGATGGGGGGAACGGAGCGCGACTGGGTCATCTTCTTTCCGGTTGTCGTGGGATAGACCGGATGATGTCCGCGAAACGCGCCAATCCCGCGCGGCCGCGGGCAGGACAAACCCTGAGGCCCCGGCCCTTGCCGGGCCCCTGCTGGAGCCGTTCTTCTTACTGGAACGCCACTTCGGCGAAGCTGCGCAGCTTGCGACTGTGCAGCCGGGTCGAGCCCTCGGCGCGCAGGATGTCGATGGCCCGCATGCCGATGCGCAGGTGCTGCTCCACGCGCTCGCGGTAGAAGTGGTTGGCCATCCCGGGCAGCTTGATCTCGCCGTGCAGCGGCTTGTCGCTCACGCACAGCAGGGTGCCGTAGGGCACGCGGAAGCGGAAGCCGTTGGCCGCGATGGTGGCGCTTTCCATGTCGAGCGCCACCGCGCGGCTCTGGCTGAAGCGGCGCTGCGGCTGGTTGCCCGGCAGCAGCTCCCAGTTGCGGTTGTCTGTGCTGGCCACGGTGCCGGTACGCATGATCTTCTTCAGGTCGGGGCCCTCGTAGCGCGTGACGTCGGCCACTGCTTTTTCCAGCGCGAGCTGGATCTCCGACAGCGCCGGGATCGGCACCCACAGCGGCAGTTCCTCGTCGAGCACGTGGTCCTCGCGCACGTAGGCGTGGGCCAGCACGTAGTCGCCGAGCTGCTGCGTGTTGCGAAGGCCGGCGCAGTGGCCCAGCATCATCCAGGCATGCGGGCGCAGCACCGCGATGTGGTCGGTGATGGTCTTGGCGTTGGCCGGGCCCACGCCGATGTTGACCATGGTGGTGCCGCTGCAGTCCTCGCGCACCAGGTGGTAGGCCGGCATCTGGGGCAGGCGCGGCGGTGCGGTGCCCTGGCTGCCGTCGAGCAGGTGGCCGTAGGTAGCGCTCGAGCCGGCGGGCAGGCCGCGGCGGCGCGTGACCACGTTGCCGGGCTCGATGAAGGCGACGTACTCGCTGTTCTCGTCGGCCATGGCCTCGTGGCCCAGGCGCACGAATTCGTCGATGTAGAACTGGTAGTTGGTGAACAGCACGAAGTTCTGGAACCACTCCGGCGCCGTGCCCGAGTAGTGGCGCAGGCGGTGCAGCGAGTAGTCGACCCGCGCGGCGGTGAAGAGCGACAGCGGCTGCGCCTCGCCGTCGCGCGCCTCGAAGGTGCCGTTGGCGATGCCGTCGTCCATCACGCCCAGGTCGGGCAGGTCGAACACGTCGCGCATGAGGGCGCGGCGCTCGGCGCTCATGGTGCCTTCGATGTGGTCGTTCTCGGCGAAGGAGAAATGGATCGGGATCGGCTGCGTGCTGGTGCCGACCTCGAGCTCGACCTGGTGGTTTTCCAGCAGCAGGCGGAACTGGTCGAGGTAGTAGCGCGAGAACAGGTCGGGGCGCGTCAGCGTGGTCTCGTAGCGGCCGGGGCCGGCCACGAAGCCGTAGCTCAGGCCGGCGTTGGCCGGCGGCGTGTGGCGCGAGACGGTGTGGGTGTGCACCCGCACGAAGGGGTAGCAGGCCCGCACCCGACCCGGCAGTTCTTCGCCGGCGACGAAGCGCAGCATCGATTCGCGCAGGTGCGCGAGGCCGCTCTGGTAGATCAGCTTGACCTGTTCGAGTGCGGCGGCGGCGTCGGTGAAGCGGGCGGGAGCGACGAAGGTTGGCATGTAGGGCATGCCGGCATTGTGCAATGCGGCTGCCCCGTCAGCTCGGGTCAGTTCAACAGGCAGGCCAGCACCTTCGCCAGCATGTCGTTCACGTCCGTGGCCTGCACCGCGCCGGGCAGCGCCACGTCGCCGTGCATCACGAACACCGGCTTGCCCCACTTGAGGCCCAGCGCCATTTCAGACAGCGTGCCCATGTTGCCGCCGATGGCGACCAGGCACACGCCGCTGCGTGCGACGATGCCGTTGCGCATCTCGCCCATGCCGGTGGGGATGGCCACGCTGAGCCATTCGTTGGCATTGCGGTCGTCGTCCTCGGGCAGGATGCCCACGGCGATGCCGCCGGCTTCCGCCGCGCCGCGCGAGGCTGCGGCCATCACGCCACCGCGCCCGCCGCAGACCACCGCCATGCCCGCGCCGGCCAGCGCATGCGCCACCGCATGGGCGGCCTCGCACTCGGCCGGCCCCCCGTCGCCGGGGCCGATGATGGCCACCGGCTGGCGGTGGCGCGCAGGCCCCCGCTGTTTCTGCGCGAGGCGTTCCAGCGCCTCAGTGACCGGCGCCGGCAGCACCGCCGCGCTCGCGCCTTCGCGTAAAGACATCGCCCACTCCCATCACGATCACACACACAACCATCAGCACCAGCGACAGGGCCGCCGCCACCGCGAAATCGGAACCGCCGTCGCCCACCTGCGCCAGCAGCATCAGCGGCAGGATGTTGAGCTGCGTGCCCACCAGCGCCAGCGCCGTGCCGTAGGTGCCCATCGCTATCGCGGCCACCATGCAGGCGTTCGACAGGACCGAAGGCAGCACCTCGGGCACCACCGTGTCCCGGAAGGCGCGCGCTTTCGACGCACCCAGCGTGCGCGCCGCCTGCGCCGGGCGCAGGTCGAGGTTCGCGAACACCGGGTACAGCGACAGCGCCACGCGCGGAATCAGGTAGTAGGCATACGCAAAACCCAGGCCCGACACGCTGTAGATCCAGCTGCCGATGGCGGCGGGGTCGGCGCCCAGCCCCGCGAGCAGCTGCGTCACGAAGCCCGCCCGGCCGAAGGCCAGGATGAAGCCGTAGGCGATCACCAGGCCCGAAAAGGCCAGCGGCAGGCCCAGCAGCGTCATCATCCAGCGGCGGCGCGCGGCAGGCTGGCGCGCCAGCTCGATAGCGATGCAGGTGCCCACCAGCGCCGACATCGCACCCGCCGCGAGCCCGAGCGCCAGCGTATTGCGCAACGCGCCGAAGAAGAGCGCGTTGCCGAACAGCCGCCCGAAGGCGCTGCCGCCTTCGCCGAAGGCCTCGGGCAGCAGCGCCGCCAGCGGCACCGCGAAGAACAGCGCCATGAAGGCCCACGCGGGCCAGGCGCCAAAGCGTCGCATGGCTGCTTACTTGCCCAGTGCGGCTTGCGCCCAGAGCTTGTCGATTTCCGCCTTGCGCTCCGAGGCCTTCACCACGTCCAGCGGCCTGATCTGCGGCGCGGCCGGCATCCTGGCGGCCACGTCGGCGGCCAGCGGCGTGCCCGGCACTGCAGGGCGCACGAAGCCCTGGGCGAACAGCGACTGGCCGGCCTCGCTCATGATGAAGTTGAGCCACAGCTTGCCGGCGTTCGGGTTCGGGCCGTTCTTCACAAGGCTGATGGCGTAGGGCGCGGCCACGCTGGCTTCCTTGGGGATCACGACTTCCACCGCGTCGCCCATGCCGTCGACGTGCTTGGCCTTCAGGCCGTCGTTCTCGTAGCTGATCCACACCGGGATCTCGCCCTTGAGGAACTTGGCATAGGGCGTGGTGCCTTCCACGCGAAGCACGTTGCCGGCCGCATGCAGCTTGCCGAGGTAGTCGGTGCCGGGCTGCACGTTGTCGACGCTGCCGCCGTTGGCATAGGCCGCCGCGAAGGTCAGCACCTGCCCTATGCCGGTGGAGCGCGGGTCGAGGTACACGACCGTGTTCTTGAACTCGGGCTTGAGCAGGTCGGCCCAGCCGGTCGGCACGTTCTTCACCAGCTTCTTGTTGACCAGGAAGGCGATGTTGAGCGTGTGGATGGTGAACCAGCGGCCTTCGGCCTCGCGGAACACGGGCGGGAGCTTGTCGAAGTTGACGGGCTTGAAGGGCGCGACCACGTCCTTCTTCGCGGCGTCGACGGCCGAGGCGGCGAAGTAGTAGGCGGTGTCGGCCTGCGGGCGGCGCCTGGTCTTCTCGAGCGAGACCACGGTGGCGGCGGAGCCGATGTCGTTGTAGGTCAGCTCGATCTCGGGGTAGCGCTTCTTGAAATCGCGGAACAGCGACTTCCAGTTGGCCCATTCAGGGCCGGTGTCGAAGGAGACGCACAGGCCTTCCTTCTGCGCCTCGGCGTACAGCGCCTTCTCGCCCGCGTAGAGCTCGGGGCCGTCGAAGGCGAATGCGGTACGGGCCGCGAGAGAGGCCAGCGGCAGTGCGCCGGCGGCCTGGATCAGATGTCTGCGTTGCATGGTGGCTCCTTGGAGGAAGAGGTCAGTGGTCGAGTAAGCGGAGGTGCTCGGGCGCGATGGCGATGGCCTCGCCGGCGGGCTTCGCCGATTCGGCGAGGAAGGGCTTGGCCGCGCCCGGCACTTCGAAGTCGTAGCGCGTGAGCGCGCCCAGGTAGCGCTGCGCGCCGGTGCGACCCGCGAGGCGATTGACGGCGTCGGCGGCAGGGTCGGGCCGGATGTGCTCGGGCCGCACCAGCACCTGCACCTCGGTGCCGAGCGCGCGCCTGCCGGTGTCGGCGAAGAGCTCGGCAAAACCCATGTCCAGCCGGCCGGGCGCAGCCACCTTCGCGGGCAGGATCGTCGAGAGCCCGACGAACTCGGCCACCGCGCGGCTCTCGGGGTTCTCGTAGATGTCGCGCGGCGTGGCGATCTGCAGCAGCCGGCCGTCTTTCAGCATCGCCACGCGGTCGGCCATGGCCAGCGCTTCCTCCTGGTCGTGCGTGACCAGCAGCGTGGTGGCGTTGAAGCGCTGCTGGATGGCGCGGATCTGGTCGCGCAGGTGGCCGCGCACGCTGGCGTCGAGCGCCGAGAGCGGCTCGTCGAGCAGCAGGGCGCGAGGGTCGATGGCCAGCGCGCGGGCCAGCGCCACGCGCTGCTGCTGCCCGCCCGAGAGCTGCGCCACGGCGCGCCGCGAGAACTCGCCCAGCCCCACGATGTCGAGCAGCTCCTGCGCGCGGCGGTGCCGGTCAGCCGTGGCCACCTTGCGCAGCTTCAGGCCGTAGGCGACGTTGTCGAGCACGCTCAGGTGCGGAAAGAGCGCGTAGCTCTGGAACACCATGCCGATGTGGCGCTGGTGCACCGGCGTGCGCGACATGTCCTCGCCGTCGAGCGCGATGCGGCCGGTGTGGCCCGTCTCCAGGCCCGACACGAGCTTGAGCAGCGTCGACTTGCCCGAGCCGCTGGGCCCGATCACCGCGACCAGCTCGCCGGTGCGCACGTCGAGCGACACCTCGTGCAGGCCGTGTGTGCTGCCGGGATAGTTGTAGCTGACCTTGTCGAGGAGGAGGCTCATGGCGTATCGGTTCTGCCGCTTATGCGCGTTGCTTCACGAGGGAGGAGGAAAGAAGCGCCGACGCGCTCGCCAGCACCAGCAGGATCACCGTGGCCGCGCAGGCGAAGCCCGTCGCGCCGTAGAAGGCCTGCAGCAGCACCACCGGGTAGGTGCGGTTCTGGAAACTCGTGAGCAGGTTCGACACGCCGAACTCGCCCACCGAGATGGCCGCCACCATCACCAGCCCGCTGATCAGGCTCTGGCGCAGGCTGGGCAGCACGATGCCGGTGAACTGCTGCCAGCCCGAGGCGCCGAGCGTGGCGGCCGCCTGCTCCAGGCGGCTCAGGTCGAGGTGGCGCAGGTCGGTCAGCAGCGTGTTGGTGAGGTAGGGCAGGGTGAGGATCGCGTGCGCAGCGATCAAGAGAGGCATCGAGCCCAGCCAGGGCGCGAGGTCGGTGTTGAAGACGATCATGTAGCCGAAGGCCAGCGTGATCGCCGGCACCGCCACCGGCGTGGCGCTCACGATGCGCGCCGCCAGGCTGCCGCCGCGCCGCGCACCGTGATACAGCGCATAGGCCAGCGGCAGGGCCAGCACGGTGTTGATGGCACAGGCCGACATGGCCACCACGAGGCTGCTCACGAAGGCCTTGCGGAAGGAGGTGTCTAGCCAGAGGTCGGCATACCACTGCCCGGTGATGCCCGTGGGCAGCAGCGTGTTGGTCCAGTTGCCGCCCACGCTGCCGACCAGCAGCAGCGCGATGGGCAGCAGCAGGTACAGGCCGTAGATGAGCGAGATGACGCGAACCAAGCTTGCCTCCGAATGTCATGGGCGCCCGGCATACTTTCCGGATGCGCTACTGTTCGCGCCGGGCTTGCCGCCGCGTTGCCTCGAATTCTAGGAATCGCGTACGAACTTATGGGTGAAAGTTGGATGACGACACTTGAGCAATCGGAAAGCGTTTTTCATGCGGCTTTCACGAAGCGAGGCCAGGCATGAAGCGCGACTGCCCCACCATCCAGGAACTGCTGGCCTTCGACGCCGTGGCGCGGCACCAGAGCATCACACTGGCCGCCGGCGCGCTGTGCATCACCGTTAGCGCGGTCAGCAAGCAGATCGCGGGGCTCGAGGCCTTCCTCGGCCGCGAGTTGCTGCAGAAGAATGGACGCGGCGTGCAGCTCACCCCGCAGGGGCGCGTGTACTGGCAGAAGATCTCCGGCGGCCTGCGCGCCATCGAGACCGCCACCTTCGAGGCCCGCTCGGGCGACGCGGGCGCTGGCCTGCTCACGCTGGCGAGCGTGCCCACCTTCCTCACCAAGTGGCTCATTCCGCGCCTGCCGGCCTTCAGCCAGAAGAGCCGGCACGTGATGCTGAGCTTCAGCCGCCACCTGGAGCCCAGCGACGGCATCCCGGCCGGCGTCGATGCAGCCATCCGCTACGGCCCTGATGGCTGGCCCGGCGTGGTGTCCGAATACATCGCGGGGCGCGAGTTCGTGCTGATCGTGGCGCGCGCGCTGGTCGAAGGGCGACACCGCATCGCGCAGCCCGCCGACATCGTCGGCCATACGCTGCTGCACCACGAGGGCGCGCCCACCGCCTGGCGCCTGTGGGCCGTGCAGCACGGCGTGCCCGAGGTGCAGACCGTGGCCGGCCCGCGCTTCGCCCAGTATTCGGCGCTGATCCAGGCGGCACTGAACGGACTGGGCATCGGCCTGGTGCCGAAGCTGCTGGTGCAGGAAGAGCTCGCCGAAGGCGCCCTGCTGAGCCCCTGCGGCACGCCGGTGAGCGTGAACCAGGGGCACTACCTCTGCTATAGGCCCGACCGCCTCGACCTGCCGGCCTTTGCGGCGTTCCGCGAATGGCTGCTCGCCGAGGGGCTGAAGTCGCGCGGCGTGGAAACTGAGGCATGAAGCGAAGCATGAAGGCGCCATCTTCGCTAGGCTTGCCCTCCATGCGGACAAGCAAGGAAACGAACCGATGAAAGTCGCAGTCATGGGAGCCGGCGCGGTCGGCTGTTACTACGGGGCGATGCTCGCGCGAGCCGGACACGAGGTGGTGCTGATAGGCCGCCCCGCGCACGTGGAAGCCGTCGACGCCAGGGGCCTGCGCCTGGAGACCAAGGCCTTCGACGAGCACGTGCGCGTTGCCGCAAGCACCGAGGCTTCGGCCGTTCAGGGCGCGGACCTCGTGCTGTTCTGCGTGAAATCGACCGACAGCGAATCTGCGGCTGAACAGATCAAGCCGCATCTCGCACCTGGCGCGCTGGTGCTCACGCTGCAGAACGGCGTGGACAACGACGAGCGCGTGCGCTCGGTGCTGCCGCCGTCGAACGAGGTGGCGGCGGCGGTCGTCTACGTCGCGACCGAAATGGCCGGGCCCGGCCACGTGAAGCACCACGGACGCGGCGAGCTGGTGATCGCCCCCTCGGGCCGCGGCGAGGAAGTGGCAAGGCACCTCGAAGCCGCCGGCGTGCCCACGCAGATTTCGTCCAATGTGCGCGGATCGCTGTGGGCCAAGCTGATCCTCAACTGCGCCTACAACGCGCTTTCCGCCGTCACGCAGCTACCCTACGGCGTGCTCGTGAAGGGCACCGGCGTGACCGACATGATCCGCGACGTGGTGGCCGAATGCCTCGCGGTTGCCAGGGCCGAGGGCGTGGAAGTGCCCGGTGACACCGACGCCGCCGTGCGCGCCATCGCGCAGACCATGCCCTCGCAGTACTCGTCCACTGCGCAGGACCTCGCGCGCGGCAAGCCCAGCGAGATCGACCACCTCAACGGCCTGATCGTGCGCCGCGGCGAGGCGCTCGGCGTGCCCACGCCGGCCAACCGCGTGCTGTTCGTGATGGTGAAGTTGCTCGAGGGCAAGCAGCAGGCGGCGCGAGCCTAGCCGGGCATCGGCTCGCGCATCGTGACGAATTCTTCGGCGGCAGTCGGGTGGATACCCACCGTGCTGTCGAAGACCGCCTTCGTCGCCCCCGCCCGCATCGCTACCGCGAAGCCCTGCACGACTTCGCCCGCATCGGCGCCCACCATGTGCAGGCCCACGACGCGGTCTGTAGCCTTGTCGACCACCAGCTTCATGAAGGTGCGCTCGCTGCGGCCCGAGAGCGTGTGGCGCAGCGACTTGAATTCGCTGGAGAACACCGTGACCTCGCCGAACTTCGCGCGCGCGTCGAGCTCGGTGTAGCCGCAGGTGCCGATGTTCGGGTGCGTGAACACGGCGGTGGGAATGAACTCGTAGTCGAGGCGGCGCTTGCCCTTGCCGAAGAGTTCGTCGACGACCACCATCGCCTCGGCCAGCGCCACCGGCGTGAGCTGCACGCGGGTGGAGACGTCGCCCACCGCGTAGATCGACGGCACCGAGCTGCGGTAGTGCGCATCGACCGCGATCGCGCCGCGCTCGTCGAGCTTCACGCCCGCCGCCTCGAGGCCCAGCCCCTGCGTGTTGGGCACGCGGCCGGTGGCGAAGAGCACGGTGTCGGCCTCGATCTGCTGGCCGCGCGCGAGCGTGACCGTAAGCCCGCCGGCGCCGCCTGTGCCGCGGGTTACCGATGCGACATCGCAGTTCAGCCGCACGTCGACGCCGGCCTTGCCCATCTCGTTGGCCAGGAACTGCCGCACGTCGTCGTCGAAGCCGGTGAGCAGGTGCGCGCGTCGGTGCAGTTGCGTGACCTTGGAGCCCAGCCCGTTGAAGATCGACGCGAACTCGCAGGCGATATAGCCGCCGCCCACCACCAGCAGGCGCTTGGGGAACGGCTCGAGGTCGAACATCGCGTCGGAGGTCACGATGTGCTCGCGGCCCTGGATGTCGGGCACGAAGGGCGTGCCGCCGGTGGCCACGAGCAGGTGGCGCGCGGTGTGGCGCTTGCCGTCGACCTCCACCGTATGCGGATCGACCAGCTGCGCCCAGCCGGTGACGAGCGTGACGCCCGCGTTCTTCAGCAGCGAGGCGTAGATGCCGTTGAGCCGCGTGATCTCCTTCGCGCGCTGCGCCTTCAGGCGCGCCCAGTCGAACTGCGGCGCCTCGGAAAGCGTCCAGCCGTAGCCCGCGGCTTCCTCGAAGGATTCGGCATAGCCGGCCGCGTAGCTGTAGAGCTTCTTGGGAATGCAGCCCACGTTGACGCAGGTACCGCCCAGATCGGCGGCCTCGGCGAGGGCGACGCGGGCACCGGTCTGCGCCGCCATGCGCGCGGCACGAACGCCGCCGCTGCCGCCGCCGATGACGAAGAGATCGAAGTCGAATGTGGGCATGGGAAAGCTTGGCTCCTTTGGCCGCTGACTGTAGCGGCGGGCCGAAGGCGGCGCTTCGGGCGGGGCTTGCTTGACTCTGGAGCTGCTTCAGGGATTCCACTGCCCGCAGGCCGCGCGGGAGTTCATCGCCACCGGCGACGCTTGCGCGGGATGCCAGCTCTCAGGGGGAAACACATGGGCATGCTCGAAAGACTCTTCGGTGGACACGGCGGGTCGCGTCATGGTGGTGGCGGCGGCCACCACGGCTCGCGCGGCGGATACGGCAACGGCGCATCGTCATCGGGCAGGGGCAGCGCATGTCCGTCATGCCGAGCCGTCAGCGCGCCTGGCGCGCGCTTCTGCCTGCAATGCGGCGGTTCGATGCAGCCGGCTGCCTGCAGTCAGTGCGGCACCGCCGTGCAGGCCGGCGCAAGGTTCTGTGCGCATTGCGGCCAGCCTGCGGAAGGTGCACCGCGCGGCTGAAGAAGCGCTGGCTACTGGCGCGAGTCCGGGGAAGTCCAGAGCCTGCGCGGATCGTCGCCGGCGGGCTGGCCCGGTTGCGGCGGCGTGCCGCGCTGCTGCTGGAGCGCACGCAACTGGGCCTGCTGCAAGGCCTGTTGCTGAGCCTGCGCCTGCTGCTGCATCTGCGCGGTGCGTTGCTGCAGCTCCTGCTGCTGGCGAAGCATCTGCTGTTGGGCCAACGCCTGTTGCTGGGCCGCGCGTTGCTGTTGCAGCTGCATCTGTGCCGCCTGCTGTTGTTGAAGCAGCTGTTGCTGCTGCAGGGCCTGCGCCTGCGCGGCGCGCTGCTGCATTTCCTGCTGCTGGCGCAGGGCCTGGCGTTGCTGCTGCTGGAGTTGCAGCTGCAACTGCTGTTGTTGCTGCTGTTGCTGCCAGCGGTCCTGTTCGGCGCGATCGCGCCATTCGCGCCGCTGGCGCCAGTCTTCCTGCCGGCGCCACTCCTGCTGCTGGCGCCAGTCCTGCTCGCGCTGCCATTCCAGCTGTTGCTGCTGGGCAGCCTGGGCGGCGCGTTGCTGCTCCGTCCACTGCGCTTGCTGCCGGGCCTGTTCGTATTCGATCTGCTGCTGTCGCGCGATCAGTGCCGCAGGCGGCACCGCCACGGCCGGCTGGGCGTAACGTACGGGGTCGTCGTACCGGCCACGCTCGGCCACCCAGGTGTCGAAACTGCCGTTCTGCGAGCGCGTGGTGCGCACGGTCGTGAGGTTCCGGCCCGACACCGTGGTCTGCTGGCGCCCGGTCAGCAGTTGCGAGATGCCGTTCTGGCCACGCAGCGTGAGGTGGCCCGAGGCAACCGCCGCCCAGGTGGTCGTCGTGTCGGCCTCGTCGACGGCGATGCGGTATTCGCCCGGCGCGCCGATCACCGCCGAGAGATTGGGCGTGTCGATGCTGATGCGCTGGCCCGGGGCCATGTCGCGCACGCTCAGCTGCAGGTTGCCCCGGCCGGCGTTGATGCGGATGGTGTCCTCGTCGATGCCGGTGAACTCCACGTAGGTTCCGCCATCGAGTCGCAGCGCGGCCGGGCCGATGTAGACCTCGGCGCGCGCGTTGCGGTCGGTCCAGATGCGGTCGCCGGCGCCGAGTTCGCGCCCGGGCCGGGCGGCGGACCAGCGATCGTCGCCGGCGGACGAGACGCTCACCGTTCCCTGCTGCAGGTTCAGGCGCCCGATGGACTGCGCGTTGGCCGCGAAGCCGGCGCACACCAGCGCCAGCCCGAGCAGCAAGCTGCGCAACGGGCGTTGAAAGGCCGAAAGGCTTGTTCTTGTGCGAGTCATGTGATTTCTCTGATCCCCGGATGTACGAATGCGATGGCGTTGTGACTAACGCGCGAGAATCCGTTGCCGCTGTCAGCGCTGCTGCGTTGCTTGGTGAAGCGCGCGTGCACTCGGCAACCGGTTGTAAGGAGGGACACCGCATGAAAAACCAGAACAACGCACGGCCCGTAGGCGCATCGTGCTTCCAAAACAATAGCGTGACTGCGTTTTGCGTCGCGGCTGCCATCGCCATGCTGGCGGCCATGCCCGCTGCTGCCCAGCTAGCCCGCAAGCCGTCGTACTACCAGCAGCAGAGCCAGCCGCAGCCCGAAGGCCCGGCCGCGCAGCTCGTTCCCCGCCCCGCGGTGCCCTCGTCGCTGCCCGCGCTGCGCAGCCAGGGCGATTTCGACCAACTCGCCCGCGTCTACGACGCCGGCACGCCGATGCAGCTCGCGCACGTGCTCTTCGTCATCGACCGGCAGGCCAAGCCGCCGCGCATGTACTACATCGACACGCCGCGCTACCAGCTGCATGTGCGCTTCCTGCGCGACACGCGGCTCGCGCCCAGCACCGTCAAGCGCGAGATCGACCGCAACTACCTCGTGCCCGACCGCCGCTTCCTGTTCGGCACGCTGAGCTGGCAGCAGAACATCGGCAGCTTCACCTACGAATTCTGGGAAGGCGACAAGCTCACCGCGCCGCTGCTGCGGCAGGCCGAGCAGCAGGTCAGGGCCAGCTTCTTCGGCCCGGTGAAGTTCAAGACCAACTCCACGCTGCACGAGCGCGTGGCGAAGGAAGCCGGCATCGACTTCGTGAGCCAGGAGGCGCTGATCCGCGAGCAGCCCTTCCTGCCGATGAACCTCGGCACCGCTACCGGCCGCGTACGCATCGTGGACGACGACGCGGGAATCAACGCGCTGCTGCCCGACGACATCGCCGTGCTGCGGCAGGTGCCCATCGGCCTGCCGCCGGTGGCGGCCGTGCTGACCGAGCGGCCCTCGACCGCGCTCTCGCACGTCAACCTGCTGGCCAAGGGCTGGGGCATTCCCAACGCCTACGTGCGCGATGCCGCCGCGGTCCTGAAGGAGCATGCCGGCCAGTGGGTGGCGCTGAAGGTCGCCAGCTCGGGCTACCAGGTGCGCCGGCTCACGCCGGAGGAGGTCGCCGCGCTGCCGCCGCGCGCGGTGCGCACCGCCGCCACGGGGGCCGTGCCCGGCAGCGCGCGCGCCATCAGGCCCGACCTGCGCGAGAACCGGCTGCTGCCGCTGGCTTCGCTGCGCGCGCGCAACAGCGCGCAGTGCGGTGTGAAGGCCGCGAACCTCGGCGCCATGCAGGCCGCGCACATCCCGGGCACCTCGGTGCCCGACGGCTTCTGCATTCCCTTCGCGCACTACGACCGCTTCATGCGCGCCAACGGCCTGGCCGATCGCATCGCGCGCATGCAGCAGCAGCCGGGCTTCGCGAGCGATCCGAAGGTGCGCCAGAAGGCGCTGGCGCAGTTGCGCGACGAGATCGTGCAATGGCCCGTCGATGCCGCCACCGCAGCCGGCTGGCGTGCGGCGTGGCAGTCGCAGCTCGGAGGCGGCGGCGTGTTCGTGCGCAGCTCGTCCAACTCCGAAGACCTGCCCGGCTTCAGCGGTGCCGGGCTGTACACCACCGTGCCCAACGTCAAGACCGGCGACGCGCTCGAAGTGGCCGTGAAGAAGGTCTGGGCCTCGGTGTTCAACCCCGAGGCCTGGGAGGCCCGCGCGGCGGCGGGCTTCGGCGCCGAATCGGTACTGATGGGCGTGTTCGTGCAAACCGCCATCGATTCGGCCAACGCCGGCGTGATGATCACCCGCGACCCCTTCGACGCCGGGCATCCGCACATCACCTACATCTCCGCCAAGCGCGGCATCGGCATCCGCGTGGTCGAGGGTCGGCGCGTCGCCGAGCAGGTGATGTACTCCAGCTGGTCCAAGGCCATCCAGGTGCTCAGCCGCTCGGCCGAAGACACCGCGCTGCAGCTCGACAAGGACGGCGGCGTGAAGGAGGTGCCGGTGGAGGCCGGCCGCAACGTGCTGACCGACGACCTCGTGGTGCGGCTGGCCAATGTGGGCGTGGCGGTCAAGCGCACCTTCAACGGCGTCGACCAGGACATCGAGTGGGCGACGGTGGGCGACAGGATCGTGCTCCTGCAGGCGCGGCCGTATGTGGAGAGGCGGCGCTGACGCCGGACCGGGGAGCCTTCGACCTGCGGCTGCCAGCTCAGCACAACGGGTAGTAAATGAAAAACCGCCATCCCCAGACAGCCAGCAAGGCAACAGCCATCCAGAGAGAGTGATGTGCTTTTTTCTTTTGGATCGACTGGATGACTGCCAAAACGAGGAGCGGAATCAAAAAGGCGAAAGAAAAAAACCTGGCGCTGATATCGTCGTCAAGCGGCAACCCGCAAAAAGTCAGGCCCTCGGATTTTGCGTTGGGCTCGTCCAGCATCCATTCATACTTGTTCATTGGCATGAGAAGCATGAAGGCGATGCAAAAAAAGGCATACGCCGATACAAATATCAAACCTGCTCTCTTCATCGTCAAAATTTATTCAGAAGCGTTAGAACGTGGTCGCGGTGCTCCAGCATCCTGCGCCCATATTCAGAAAACTGTCTGCCTTGGCTGCCAGGAGGACGTTTGATGGAATTGACAAAATCACTGAAGGCGCGCTCGATTCCTCGGTTGTAGCGAGAGCCGGCAACGATGAATTGTTCGTCCGTGAGATTTGAAGTATCGGTGCCCGGGTAGTCGTGTAGGACGAGATTTTTCAGATGCTGAGCAACGACGCTCAAATTGAAGGCATCGGTCTCGAGGCACGTGATCAAGTTCATTCGATCCGGGTACGACAGCAGCTCGACTGGAATTCCAAGTTCCTTCGAAGCAACTCGCAGTTGAATGCTCACTGCGCCAACGGATGTTTCCTCGGGCGGCTTTCCAAATTTGACAGGTCTTCCCGCTAGCGTTCGCTGCAATGTGCGTCCTTGAAATGCAGGTCTTTTTATGCCGTCGGGTTTGCCGCCCACCTCGGCCCATGCAACACAGGCGAGCAGCACAGGAGGGATTCGATGCTGCTCCGCCGCATCTTTGATACGGAATTTATTGTAAACAACCCAGCCATCTTTGTAGGCTTGTAAATACGGTCGGCCGCCGCCCATTTTCTCTGACAAGGCACGCCATTTGAAAACATCCCAACTATTCCATTTGGGGTAACTCGAATTGTCCGGCGCGCAAAACTCCCTGCCACTCATGCATCGCTCCCTTTTTGAATCCGGGCATCATAGTGAGAGCGAATATTTAATTGAGCGGCGGCCTGAGAAATTCTGCACGCTTGAATATTTATTTATTCAGGGTGCGCGGCACGCTGGGCAACATAGAACCGACCGAGCACATTCATCCCTGAAAAGCGCTCCTCTTGGGAGTTCAGGCGACTGCAAACCGCTCGGGCCGATCAAGCTCTTCATTGCCCGTACGTCGCACGACCGAGCGAGGGGAACACATGCCGCCCTCACCACGACCCGCTTCTATTTGTACAGCAGCTGCGGCAACCACAACCCGATCTGCGGCCACATGTAAAGCAGCACGATCGCCAGCACCTGGATGCCCATGAAGGGCAGCATGCCCAGGAAGATCTGGTTCAGCGTCACGTGGGGCGGGCTCACGCCCTTCAGGTAGAAGGCTGCCATCGCGACCGGCGGCGAGAGGAAGGCGGTCTGCAGGTTCAGCGCCACCAGCAGCCCGAAGAACAGCGGGTCGACGCCGAAGTTGTCGAGCAGCGGGATGAAGATGGGCATGAAGATCACGATGATCTCGGTCCACTCCAGCGGCCAGCCCAGCAGGAAGATGATGACCTGGCTCAGGATCAGGAACTCCACCTTGGTGAGGTTCATGCCGAGCACCCATTCCTCCACCAGCGCCTGCCCGCCGAGCAGCGCGAACGCGGCAGAGAAGATGGCCGAGCCGACGAAGAGCCAGCACACCATGGCCGATGTCTTGGCCGTGAGGAATACCGACTCCTTCAGCACCGCGAGGTTGAGGCGCCTGTAGGCCGCCGCCAGCAGCATGCCGCCGAGCGCGCCCATGGCGGCCGCCTCGGTGGGCGTGGCAAGACCCAGCACGATCGAGCCCAGCACCGAGAGGATCAGCAGCACCAGCGGGAAGAACGATGCCAGCAGCATCTTGAAGATCTCGAGCCGCGCGAAGCTCAGGAACAGGTAGAACAGCGTGACGATGGCGCCGAAGACGGCGAAGGTGACCCACCACCAGGTCGGTGCGGGTCGCTGCGTGGCTGCCTCCGTAGCAGCAGCGGCCGAGGGCTCTGCGGTTCCTGCGGCGGGCGCGGGGGGAACGGCCGGGGCTCCCGGCGGCTCGGACAGCGCCGCCTGGCTGGAGGCAGTGGCCGGTGCCGACGGCTGCGTATCGTCGTTGGGCGGCTCCTGCAGCCCACCTTCCTGCGGTGGTTCCTGCAACCCGCCTTCGACCGGCGGCTCCTGCAGGCCGCCGGACTCCGGCGTGCCGCTGCGCACGGCCCCGATTTCCTCGATCTCGTAGCGCGCCTGGGCTTCCACCGTCGTCACGGCCTTGTAGCTGAAGGCGGCCAGCAGCAGGAAGATCACGCCCGGCATCGCAACGATGCCGAGCTGCTTCAGCACATGCGAGAAGGGCACGCCGGCATTGCGCCGTCCCTTCAGCAGGCCTACCAGCGCATGCGCGGCGGGGCTGTCGGCCAGCCGCTGCGACAGCGGCGGCAGCGGCACGACGCGCTCCGCCTGCGAGAGCGGCGGCGCCCACTGCGGCTTGAGCCAGGCGACGATGATCACGTACAGCACATAGAGCGAAGCCAGCATCAGCCCCGGAAAGAACGCGCCCGCATAGAGCTGCACCACCGACACGCCAGCCGTCGCGCCGTAGACGATGAGCAGCACCGAAGGCGGAATCAGGATGCCCAGGCAGCCGCCCGCGGTGATCGAGCCGGCGGCCAGAGGCACGCTGTAGCCCGCGCGCAGCATGGCCGGCAATGCAAGCAGGCCCATCAGCGTGACCACCGCGCCCACGATGCCGGTGGCCGTCGCGAAGATGGTGCAGGTGACCAGCGTCGCCACCGCCAGCGCACCTGGCAGCCGTGCGAGCGCGAGGTGCAGGCTCTTGAAGAGCGACTCGATGAGGTTCGCGCGCTCCACCAGGTAGCCCATGAACACGAACAGCGGCACCGCGATGAGCACGTCGTTGGCCATGGTCTTGAAGGCCGACTGCACCATCAGGTCGAGCGTTCGGTGCCAGTCGCGGTCGTAGGCCAGCCAGGTGAAGAGCATGCCCATGCCCATCAGCGTGAACGCCGTGGGAAAGCCCAGCATGATGGCCACCACCACCAGCGAGAGCATCAGCAGGCCGAGGTGGCCGTTGGTGATGGTGGGCGCATTGGCCAGCACCGCCACCGCGCCGATCACGATCAGCGCCATGAACGAGAGGCCGAACCAGAGTTCGCGGCGGATCATCGCGCGGCCTCCTTCGAGGCGACGACGCGGTCGAGCGCGGCGATGTCCTCGTCCTTCACGTGCACCATCTCCTTGAGCTTCTCGACGTCGACTTCCTCCACGTCCTGCTCGCGCGAGGGCCAGGTGCCCTCGCGGATGCAGCGCACGCAGCGGATGATCTCCACCAGCCCCTGCAGCAGCAGCGTGAAGCCCGCCAGCGGAATGACGTACTTGAACGGGTACAGCGGCAGCGGCTCGGCCGAGAAGGTCTGCTCGCGGATGGCGAGCGATTCGCCCGCGTAGACCCATCCGGCCCAGGTCAGCGCGACGATGCCGGGCAGGAAGAAGACGATGTAGAGCACCAGGTCCACCAGCGCCTGCGTGCGCGGGCGGAAGAAGCCGTAGAGCACGTCGCCGCGCACGTGGCCGTTCTTCGAGAGTGTGTAGGCGCCCGCGGTCATGAACATGGTGCC
This sequence comes from Variovorax sp. 278MFTsu5.1, assembly GCF_048305045.1. Taxonomy (NCBI): domain Bacteria; kingdom Pseudomonadati; phylum Pseudomonadota; class Betaproteobacteria; order Burkholderiales; family Comamonadaceae; genus Variovorax; species Variovorax sp. 278MFTsu5.1. The sequence continues at coordinate 6,377,759 of NZ_CP157622.1, read as the reverse complement.
GTACAGCATGATCTGCGCGTCCAGCACCCAGGCGTGAGGCCTGTTGAGGGCATAGCGCGAGAACACCTCCCAGCTGATCAGCAGCGTGAGCAGCAGGGCGCACCAGGCGAAGGTCTTGCCGATCCATGTGGAGAACCGGTCGACCGCCAGCAGGAAAGATTGCATCGGAACGAACTCCTCGCCGCGTCATCCGTGTCTTGCGCGGCAGCTTGGGCGCAGGCATGGGAAGAGGGCACCGCCCGGGTGCCCTCGCGTCGCATCGATCCCGTTGGCTCAGGTCTTCTTCGCCTGCCGTCCGAAGTAGTGGTTGTAGGCCATCTTGAAATCGACCCCGTAGTCGTTCTGCCACTGGCCCGCGCGCTCCGCGAAGGCGCGCTGCGAGTCGAGCACCTTCTTGAACATCGGGTTCTCGGCCGACTTCTTCTCGATGGTCTTGTCCCACGATGCGAGCTGCGCGCGCAGCACCGTGTCGGGCGTCTTGTAGAACTTGATGCCGGCCTTCTTCAGCTCCTCGTAGTCCTTCGAGTTGCGGTCGATGGCCTTCCAGCTCATCTCGGCGCTCGCGGCCTGCGTGGCGTATTCGATGATGGACTTGAGCTCCGCCGGCAGCGCCTTGAGCTTGCCGCCGTTGAACAGCACCTCGAACTGCTCGCCGCTCTGGTGGAAGCTCTGCAGCATGCAGTTCTTGGCGACGTCGGGAAAGCCCAGCACGCGGTCGCTGGAGGCGTTGTTGAACTCGGCCGCGTCGATCAGTCCGCGGTCCAGCGCGGGCACGATCTCGCCGCCGGGCAGTGGGTTCACGGCCGCGCCCATGTCGGTGAACACGTCCACCGCGAGGCCCACGGTGCGGAACTTCAGGCCCTTCATGTCCTCGGCCTTGGCCACCGGTTTCTTGAACCAGCCCAGCGGCTGCGTGGGCATGGGGCCGTAGAGGTACGAGACCACGTCGAGGTTCAGGCCCTTGTAGATCTCCTCCATCAGCGCCTTGCCGCCGCCGTAGGTGTGCCAGGCCAGCACCATGTTGGCGTCCATGCCGTAGCCCGGGCCGGAGCCCCACAGCGCGAGCGCCGAGTTCTTGCCGTACCAGTACGCGACCACGCCGTGGCCGCCGTCGAGCGTGCCCTTGGCCACCGCGTCGAGCAGCTGAAAGGCGGGCACCACCGAGCCGGCGGGCAGCACCTCGATCTTCAGGCGGCTGCCCGCCATGTCGTTGACCTTCTTCGCGTAGTCCTGCGCGTACTCGTGGAAGATGTCCTTCGCGGGCCAGGTGCTCTGGAAGCGCAGGGTGGTGGTCTGGGCCATGCTGACCATCGGCACGGACATGGCGCCGGCGGCCACGGCCGCGCCCTTGAGCAGCCCGCGGCGGCGGGGCATCTTGCTGTCTGTCATTTGTCTCTCTCCAAACGGTTCTGAGTTGGGAAAACCCAGGCTGTCCGTCTTGGAGTTATGGTTCGACAGGCCCAAGGCGCCATCTTTGGCGCGCGGGAGCACTCGACAAACAGGGTTTTCACGAACCGGAGAAAAATTCCGGGCCATGAAAACCCGCATCCCAAGGACACGAGAGAAATGACCGAACCCATCGAGAACAAGGGCTACGCCGGCGACGTGACGCCCGAGCAGGCCGCCCAATGGACCGCCAGCGGCGAAGCCGTGCTGGTCGACGTGCGCACCGACGCCGAGCGCGAATGGGTAGGCTACGTGCCCGGCGCCGTGCCGCTGGCATGGAAGCAATGGCCCGGCATGGCGCTGAACCCGGCCTTCGACGAAGGCATCCGTGCCGCGGCTGAAGGCGGAAAGAAGGTGGTGCTGCTGTGCCGCAGCGGCGTGCGCTCCATCGCAGCGGCCAAGCGCGCGACAGAGCTGGGCGTGGAGGCCTACAACATCCTCGAAGGCTTCGAGGGCAACCCGGACGAGAACGGCCACCGCGGGCTGACGGGCGGCTGGCGCAAGCGCGGGTTGCCGTGGCGGCAGAACTGACGGGGAAGGGCCGATCGTCTCACTCGGCCGTGGCCGGGTCGATCACGCTGTAGACCCGGTCCACGCGATTGGCCGGGAAGCCGCCGAGTTCCGCGTGCCGGCGCACCAGTTCGGCGTCGGTGGCCTGGTAGACGCAGTAGACCCGGTCGTCGGTCACGTAGCTGTGGATCCACTGGATGTCCGTGCCCATGCTGCTGAGCACGCCGCAGGACTTCTGCGAGATGGCCTTCAGGTCCGACGGGGTGAGCTTGCCGGCGCCGGGGATGTCTCGCTCGATGACGAATTTGGGCATGGTGGTACTCCTGTCTGGCTGTCAGAATCGGTCGAAGGCGACCGGTACCTATGGTGCCGGGGCGAAGCCGCCGCGTCTTGCCCGTCTCGCCTGAGTTATTGACCGAAACCCCGCCCTCGCTTGCCCCGGGAGGTGACCATGGATGTCTTGTCGGACGTGCTGCGGACCATCCGCCTGGAAGGCGCGCTGTTCCTGAACGGGGACATGTATGCACCCTGGTGTTTCGAGGTACCCAAGGGTAGGGACATCGCGCAGCTGCTCAGGCCTGGCGCGCAGCGGATGGCGATCTGTCACCTGGTGCTGCAGGGCGAATGCTGGGCGCAGGTCGATGGCGGCGAACCGATCCGCGCGCATGCGGGCGAAGTGATCGCCGCGCTGCACGGCGACTCCCACGTGCTGGGCAGCGGCCTGCACCATGCGGCGGTGGACATGTCGCATGTGGTGAGCCCGCGGGCACCCGAGCTGGAGCGCGTGCGCTATGGCGGCGAGGGCGATCGCACCTTGCTGGTGTGCAGCTGGTTCGCGTACGAGGGCGATGCGCCCGATCCCGTCATGGCGAACATTCCGCGCCTGTTCACCACGCCGCTGCGAAGCAGGCCGGCGGGCCCGTGGATCGAGCAGTCCGTCAACTTCGTGTTGGGCGATGCAGCTTCACGATCACCGGGTTCGGAGCTGGTCGCCGCCAAGGTGGCGGAGGTGCTGTTCGCCGAAGTGCTGCGCGGCTACATCGAATCCATGCCCGCCAACAACCCGGGCTGGCTGGCGGGCCTGCGAGACCCTCACGTGAGCCGCTGTCTGGCGCTGATGCATGCCGAGCCCGCGCGCAACTGGACGGTCGACGCGCTGGCGCACGAGACGCACACCTCGCGCAGCGTGCTGGCCGACCGCTTCGCCGAGCTGGTGGGCGTGCCGCCCATGCACTATCTCGCGCGCTGGCGAATGATCCTGGCCGCAGGCATGCTGCGCAGGGACCAATGCAACCTGGCGCGCATCGCCGAAGGCGTGGGCTACGAGTCGGAGGCCGCCTTCAACCGCGCGTTCAAGCGCGAGTACGGCGTGTCGCCAGGGGCTTGGCGGCACAACGGGGCCTAGCCCCGCGTCCTTTTCAGAGCGCCGGGATGCGCAGCTTCTGCCCCGGATAGATCTTGTCCGGATGCGTCAGCATCGGCTTGTTGGCTTCGAAGATCACGTTGTACTTGTTGGCGTCGCCGTAGTACTTCTTCGAGATGGCCGAGAGCGTGTCGCCGCGCACCACGTCGTGGTACTGGGCGGGCGGCGCGGGCGGGGCCACGAGGTTGTTCTCCACGCTGGTCACGTTCGCCACGTTGCCGGCGGCGAGCGAGGCCTTCTCGCTGGCTTCCTGCGACGGCGCCTGGCCCGCGAGGGTGACCACGCCGGTGGCGGCGGTGTAGGTCACTTCCAGTCCCGTGAGGCCGAGGTTCTGCGTCTCGATGTAGGTCTTGATGGCGGCGGCAGCGGCCTGGTTGGCGTCGGGCGTGGCGGCCTGGGCCGACGAGCCGCCGAACAGCTTCTCACCAGCCTCCTTGATGAAACTGAGCAATCCCATGGTTCTCTCCTTGTGCGGTGGTGGGTGGAACCCGCCAATGTAGAGGCGGAAGCCGGCGCGCCTGCGTAGGCCCATGCCGCGTGTGTCAACGACGTGCCAGCCGGAATAACAACAAAGTCGCAATAATCCCGCGCATGTCATCCCCCTTCCTCGCCATCGACATCGGCAACACCCGCCTCAAGTGGGCGCTCTACGACTCGGCCCGCCCCGGCGCCGCGTTGCAGGCGCAGGGTGCCGAATTCCTCGACCACATCGAACGGCTGGCCGACGGCCCGTGGGCCGACCTGCCTTCGCCCGGCTCCATGCTGGGCTGCGTGGTGGCCGGCGACGCGGTCAGGCGCCGGGCCGAGGAGCAGATCGTCGAGCGCTTCGACTGCACGCCGCGCTGGGTGATGTCGAGCGCGGGCGAGGCCGGCATCGTCAACGGCTACGACCACCCCACGCGCCTGGGCGCCGACCGCTTCGTGGCGATGATCGGCGCGCGCCACCGCATGCTGGCCGCCGCGAAGCCGGGGCAGGCGCCGCGGCCGATGGTGGTGGTGCTGATCGGCACGGCCGTGACGGTCGAGGCCATCGACGCCGACGGCAAGTTCCTCGGCGGCCTGATCCTGCCGGGCCACGGCATCATGCTGCGCGCGCTCGAATCGGGCACTGCGGGCCTGCACGTGCCCACCGGCGAGGTGCGCGAGTTCCCCACCAACACCAGCGACGCGCTGACCAGCGGCGGCACCTACGCCATCGCGGGCGCTGTGGAGCGCATGGTGCAGCACGTGCGCTCGCACTGCGGCGCGGAGCCGGCCTGCTACATGACCGGCGGCGCGGGCTGGAAGATGGCGCCCGTGATGAACGGTCACTTCGAGCTGGTCGAGAGCCTCATCATGGACGGGCTCCTGGTCATCGCCCGCGAGCGGGCGTCCAACTGAAAAGACTCGGTCAGGGGCGCATCAGCGCTTCTGCCATCGCCTGGAAGGCCGGCAGCGTGAGCGGATCGTTCGCGCCGTTGGCCGCCACCGGGTGCGCCGCATAGCGCACGATCACCATCTCGGCCTTCGGGTCCACGTAGATGCTCTGGCCGTGGATGCCGCGCGCCATGTAGGCGCCGTGCGGGTTGTGCGACACCCACCACATGTCGCGGTACGACCAGCCCTTGAGCAGCGGATAACCGGCCTTCACGAACTTGGCCGGATCGCCGCCGCGCTGGATGTCTTCCACCACCGCCTTCGGAATCGCCTGCTGCCCGTTGGAGGCACGCCCGCCGTTGCGCATGGTCTCGCCGAAGCGGGCCAGGTCGCGCAGCACGGTGTTGAGGCCGCCGCCACCGGATTCGGTGCCGATGCGGTCGACCATGAAATACGCATCCTGCTCGGCGCCGATGCGGCGCCAGATCTTCTCGCTCAGCAGGTCGGCCAGCGACTGGTTGCTGGCGCGGCGAACGATCCAGGCCAGCACCTCGGCGTTGACCGTCTTGTAGGCGAAGCCGTCACCATGCTCGCCTTCCTTCTTCAGCGTGACGAGGAATTCGTAGAACGACTTCGGGCCCGTGTAGTTCGCGCCCTGCGTGAGCATGCCGCCGGCGCGGGCGTAGTCCCAGATCTCGGCCTTGGGGTCGGCATAGTTCTCGGAGTAGTGCACGCCCACGGTCATGTCCATCACCTGGCGCACGGTGGCGTCGCCGTAGGCGCTGTCCTTGAGTTCGGGGATGTACTTGGTGACCGGCGCGGCCGGGTCCAGCTTGCCCTCGTCCGCGAGGATGGCCGCCAGCGTGCCCACGAAGGACTTGGTGACCGACATCGCGATGTGCGGGCGCTCGGGCGTGAGCGCGCCGAAGTACTTCTCGTAGACCACCTTGCCGCGGTGCATCACCAGGATGCCGTCGGTGTAGGTGCCGGAGATCATCTGGGCGAAGTTCAGCGTCTGCTCGCCGCCCAGGGGCTTGAAGGTGACGGCCTCGATGTCGAAGCGGGCAGGCGCCGAAGGCAGCGGGCTGGCCGCGCCGCTGCCGCGCCATACGTTGGCCGTGGGCACTGTCTCGCGCACGTGCGAGAAGCTCCAGCGCGTGCGCGGAAACACGCCGCCGGCCGGGTTGTCGAAGGTGATGAGCTTGTCTGGCGGGGGCGGGAAGCCCTTCATCCAGCCCATGGCGTCGACCGAGGTGGCGGCAGGATCGGGCAGCGCGGGAGGCGTGGGCGTCTGTGCGGAAGTGGTGTTCACGGCGAGCAGGGTGAATGCGGCGGCGAGCGCCGTGCGTGCTGGAGAAAGAGGCATGTCGTTGTTCTCGATGAAAGGGATCAACGGCCGCTGAAGCGTGCCGGGCGGCGTTCGATGAAGGAGCGCACGCCCTCGGCGGCGTCCTCGCTGTTCGACAGGCGCTTCTGCGTCTCGATGAATTCCGACACGGCGGCCAGCGGGCCCTGCTCCACGGCCTTGATCACGTTCAGCCGCGTGGCCACCACCGCCAGCGGCGCCTGCGCCGCGATGCGCTGCGCGATGGCCAGCGCCGCGTCGAGCTCCTGGCCGGTCGGCACCACCTTCTGCACGAAGTTCAGGCGCAAGGCCTCGGCGCTGTCGAACTCGTCGGCCGTGAGCAGGTGCAGCATCGCGTTGCCCACGCCCGCGCGCTCGGCCATACGCAGCGTGGCGCCGCCCGTGGCCATGATGCCGCGCTGCACTTCCATCTGAGAGAAGCGGCAATTGTCGGCCGCCACCACGATGTCGGCGCCAAGCATCAGCTCGATGCCGACCGTGAAGCAGATGCCCTTGACCGCCACCACCATCGGCTTGGTGCGGCGGCGGTAGTCGGGCAGGCCGAAGTCGTGCGGCTCCACCAGCCCGGCGGGAATCGCCTTCTCGCCGCGCTTCATGTACTCGGTGACCGCGGGCAGGTCCAGGCCCGCCGTGAAGTGGTCGCCGAAGGCATGCAGCACGCCCACGCGCAGCTCGGGGTCGTCGTCGAGCCGGGTGTAGGCCTCGGCCAGCTGCCTGAACATCGGCGGCGTCCAGCCGTTGCGCTTGGCCGGGCGGTTGATGCCGATCAGCAGCACGTGGCCGAGCACCTGGGTGTCGATGCAGCCTTCTGCCGGCGGGGTGGTGGGCGTGGCGGTCATGTGAGCGGTCTCCTTTTCTTATCTTTTCAAGGAACACCGCGGAACCGGCTTTGCCGGGCCGCTGGTGTTGCCCCCGGTAGGGGGTTGGCGAAGCGACACGAAGTGCGCGAAGACTGGGGGCGAGCCAGTGTCAGTAGGTGTAGACGCCGCGGCCGGTCTTGCGGCCGAGCTGGCCGGCGGCCACCATTTCCTTCAGCAGCGGGCAGGGGCGGTACTTGGAATCGCCGAATTGCTCCAGGTACACCTCCATCACGGCCAGGCACACGTCCAGGCCGATCATGTCGGCCAGCGCCAGCGGGCCGATGGGCTGGTTGCAGCCCAGCTTCATGCCGGCGTCGATGTCTTCCGCCGTGGCGATGCCCTCGGACAGCACGAAGAAGGCCTCGTTGATCATCGGCACCAGAATGCGGTTGACCACGAAGCCCGGCGCGTTTTTCACCGTGATCGGCGACTTGCCCAGGCGTTCGGCCAGTTCCTTCACCGTGTCGTGCGTGGCGTCGCTCGTGAGGTAGCCGCGGATCAGCTCCACCAGCGCCATCATCGGCACCGGGTTGAAGAAGTGCATGCCGATGAAGCGGTCGGCGCGCGAGGTGGCGGCGGCCAGCTGGGTGATCGAGATCGAGGAAGTATTCGAGGCGATGATGACCTCGGGCGCCAGCATCTCGTCGACCTGCTTGAGGATCTTGAGCTTGAGCGCGTGGTTCTCGGTGGCGGCCTCGATGACCAGCTGGGCGCTCTTCAGGTCTTCGTAGTTCGTCGAGCCCTGGATGAGCGCCAGCGCGGCGGTCTTCTGCTCGGCGGTGAGCTTTTCCTTCTTGATCAGGCGGTCGAGGCTGCCCGACACCGTGGCCAGGCCCTTGTCGACCGCCGCCTGGGCGATGTCGACCATCACCACCTTCACGCCGGCCACCGCGCAGGCCTGCGCGATGCCGTTGCCCATCGTTCCGGCGCCGATGATGCCTACAGTCTGGATAGCCATGAGAGAACTCCTTGGAGAAAGCAAAAAGAAAAGGGGCGCGCGCGGCGGGCGCCACGGCGAAAGACATCGATTGTGAAGCAGCACCGCGCCCGCGCCGTTCCCGCGTGCGACACCGGAGGCTGCGGGTGGCTTACAGTCCTGCGGTTGCTTTTTCCAGCCTTTTTCGACTCCCGACCATGACCACCCTCGGCACCCCCCTTTCTCCCTCCGCAACCCGCGTGATGCTCCTGGGCTCCGGCGAACTCGGCAAGGAGGTGCTGATCGCCCTGCAGCGCCTCGGCGTCGAGACCATCGCCGTCGACCGCTACGAGAACGCCCCCGGCCAGCAGGTGGCGCACCATGCACGAACCATCACCATGAGCGATCCGGCGCAGCTGAAGGCGCTGATCGAGGCCGAGAAGCCCGCGCTGGTGGTGCCCGAGATCGAGGCCATCGCCACGCCCATGCTGCAGGAGCTCGAAGAAGCCGGCACCGTGCGCGTGATTCCCACGGCCCGCGCCGCCCGCCTGACCATGGACCGCGAGGGCATCCGCCGCCTGGCCGCCGAGACGCTGGGCGTGCCCACCAGCCCCTACAAGTTCTGCGATTCGCTGGCCGAGCTGCAGGCCGCCATCGACGCAGGCATCGGCTACCCCTGCATCGTCAAGCCGGTGATGAGCAGCTCCGGCAAGGGCCAGAGCAAGATCGACGGCCCCGCTGACGTGCAGAAGGCCTGGGACTACGCCATGGCCGGAGGGCGGGTCAGTCATGGCCGCGTGATCGTCGAGGGCTTCATCGACTTCGACTACGAGATCACCCTGCTCACCGTGCGTGCCAAGGACGCCACCGGCGGCGTGCAGACGCAGTTCTGCGACCCCATCGGCCACGTGCAGGTCAGCGGCGACTACGTGGAAAGCTGGCAGCCCCACCCCATGGCGCCCGCCGCGCTCGCGAAGGCGCAGCAGATCGCGCAGGCCGTGACGGCCGACCTGGGCGGCCAGGGCCTCTTCGGCGTGGAGCTCTTCGTGAAGGGCGACGAGGTCTGGTTCAGCGAAGTCAGCCCGCGCCCGCACGACACCGGCATGGTCACCATGGCCACCCAGTGGCAGAACGAGTTCGAGCTGCACGCGCGCGCCATCCTCGGCCTGCCGGTGGACACCTCGCTCAAGAGCCCGGGCGCCAGCGCGGTGATCTACGGCGGCGTGGACGCCGCCGGCATCGCCTTCGACGGCGTGGCCGATGCTCTGCGGGTGCCGGGCAGCGACATCCGCCTGTTCGGCAAGCCCGAGAGCTTCATCAAGCGCCGCATGGGCGTGGCGCTGGTGCATGCGGCCGACACCGACACCGCCCGCAAGCTGGCCAAGGAAGCGGCCTCCCTGGTCAAGCCGCGCAAGGCGTAGCCAGTTTCCGCAAGCCGCGCCGCAAGGGCGCGGGCATGGTGCGGGGGCTGCCGGGCCCAGTCGGGTGCGGGTGCGTGCGGATACCGCGGGCGCCCGATGCCTCCCACACTGGACGCTCGCAACGATCCACCGGAGACACCATGCTGCACCCCCAGGCGCGCGCCCTGCTGGACTTCATCGAGGCGCGCGGCATTCCGCCGACGCACACCCTGTCGCCCGCCGATGCGCGGGCCTTCTATCGCGAGCGCCGCACCACCACGCAGCCGCTGCCGCCGGAGGTGGCCGAGGTGCGCGACCTCGCCGCCGACGGGCCGCACGGCACCATCCCGGTGCGCCTGTACCGTCCGATGGGCTCCGGCGTGGGGCCTTTGCCGGTGCTGGTGTACTACCACGGCGGCGGCTGGGTCATCGGCGACCTCGACACGCACGACGTGCTGTGCCGCCAGCTGGCCAATGGCGCTGGCTGCGCGGTGGTCGCGGTCGACTACCGCATGGGTCCCGAGCACCGCTTTCCCGCCGCCGTCGACGACGTGCTGGCCGCCACCCGCTGGGTGCGCCGCGAGGCCGCCGCGCTGGGGCTCGATGCGAGCCGGCTCGCGGTGGGCGGCGACAGCGCGGGCGGCAATCTCGCGGCGGTGGTGTCGATCGCCGCGCGCGACGCGGGCGACCTGCCCGTCGTCTACCAGCTGCTGATCTACCCGGCCACCGACATGCGGCGCGGCCACGCATCGCACCAGGCCAACGGGCAGGGCTACCTGCTGACGGCAGACACCATCCGCTACTTCCACGACCACTACATCACCGACCCGAAGCACGATCTCGACTGGCGCGCTTCGCCGCTGCTGCACCCCGATCTTTCGAAGCTGCCGCCCGCGCTGGTGCTCACCGCCGGCTACGACCCGCTGCGCGACGAAGGCGCCGCGTATGCCGAAGCGCTCACGGCCGCCGGCAACAGCGCGGTCTACGTGTGCTTCGAGCGCCAGATCCACGGCTTCGTGCCGATGGGCAAGGTGCTCGACGAAGCCAATGCAGCGGTCGCGCTGTGCGCCGCAGAACTGCGCCGCGCGTTCGCGGCGGCATAGGGGAAAGTCCCCGCGCAAATCGGCGCAAACCCATATCGCGCAGGCGGCCCGCGCCGCTACGATCCAGCCAACAAAGGACGCCGCCACGAAGCGGCAGTCCACCGATGCAGGAGACAAGCACCATGCAGCGAACGAGGACGACGCCGCCGCCCGCGCGCGGTGCCGAGAGGCAAGGCGAACGCCTGATGTGGCTCACGCCGCATCGCGTGTTCTACGCCGGTTTGCTCGGTGCGGCTGCCGAGCGCACGATGGGCGGGCACGGCGTGTACGTGTCGCCCGCTGGCGCGCCGCCCACGCGCATCCGCATCGGCGGCGGGGCCTGGATGAGCGGCGAGTTCATCGTGGTGCCGCCGCACGTGCCGCACGAGGTGGAGACCGCGCATCCGCTGATCTTCAATCTGCTGATCGAGTCGGAATCGGTCGACCCCGCGCGCATGCCGGCTTTCCTGCAGCACTGCGGCCCGGTGGAGGCGCCGGCCTTCGTGCAGCGCGTGCGCGATGCCCATGCGAACCTGCTCGCGGCCTCGGCGCGCGGCATGAACTTCGAGGGCTTCGACTTCGACACCATGTTCTTCGGCGAGCCGCTCGCGCAGCGCGCGCTCGACGCGCGCATCCGCAAGGTGGCCGACGCCATCAACGCCGACCCGGCCTCGCCGGCCTCCGCGGAGGAGTGGGCGGCTTCGGTGCACCTGTCGTTCTCGCGTTTCCTGCACCTGTTCAAGCAGGAGACCGGCATGGCCTTCCGCGCCTTCCGGGCCTGGAAGCGCGCGCGCAGCCTGCTGCGCTACGTGCGCCAGAGCAGCACGCTGACCGACATCGCGCTCGACACCGGCTACCCCGACTCCACGCACTTCAGCCATTCGATCCGCCAGGTCTACGGCCTCAAGCCCAGCGACATCGTGGCCGGCTCGCGCCGCCTCGTGCTGCACGACGCGGCCGGCGGCAGCGGCGGCTTCACCCGGCAATGAACGCGGCGGAACAGAGTCCATGCAGATTCTCCAGCTGCTGCTGTCGGGCATTGCGCAAGGCTGCATCTACGGCCTGATCGCGCTGGGCTTCGTGCTCATCTACAAGGCCACCGAGACGGTGAGCTTCGCGCAGGGCGACCTGATGATGCTCGGTGCCTTCGGCGCGTTCGCGGGCATGTCGCTGTTCGGCATGCCGTTCTGGCTCGCGGCCATCCTCGCGGTGGTGGCGATGGCGGCCTTCGGCGTGCTGCTGGAACTGGTGGTGATACGGCCCATCCTCGGGCAGCCGCAGTTTTCCATCGTGATGCTGACCATCGGCATCGCCTACGTGGCGCGCGGGCTGGTCACCATGGTGCCGGGCATCGGCACCGAGACGCACACGCTGGCCGTGCCCTACAAGGACCAGATCTGGAAGCTGGGCGAGCTGGTGGTGAACCTGGAGCAGTTCGTGATCATCGTGGCCACCGCCATCCTGTGCGGCCTGCTGTTCGCGATGTTCCGCTACAGCAAGCTGGGCATCGCGATGCAGGCCTCGTCGCAGAACCAGCTCGCGGCCTACTACATGGGCATTCCGGTGAAGCGGCTCAACGGGCTGGTGTGGGGCCTTGCGGCGGCGGTGGCGGCCATCGCGGGCATGCTGCTGGCGCCCATCACCTTCGTGCACGCGAACATGGGCTTCATCGGGCTGAAGGCCTTTCCGGCGGCGGTGGTGGGGGGCTTCGGCAGCCTGCCGGGCGCGATCGTCGGCGGGCTGGTGATCGGCATCGTCGAGTCGTTCGCGGGCTTCTACCTGCCCGACGGCTTCAAGGACACGGCGCCGTACATCGTGGTGCTGCTGATGCTGATGATCAAGCCGAACGGCCTGTTCGGCGAAAAGCTGCGCAAGAAGGTCTGAACATCCCATGCGCTTCATCTTCAAAACGAGTTACGACCAGGACATCCGCCTCGCCCGCCACGGCGGCCATGTGTTCTGGTACGGCCTGCTGGTGGCCTTCCTGCTCGCGGCGCCGTGGATCATCGACGAGTACTGGCTCGCGCAGCTGACCTTCGTGCTGATCTACGGCATCGTCGGCCTCGGGCTGATGCTGCTGGCGGGCTTCACGGGGCAGTTCTCCATCGGGCACGCGGCCTTTCTCGGCGCGGGTGCGTACACGCAGGGCGTGCTGACGAACATCGGCGTGCCGTTTCCGCTGGCGCTGGTCGCCGCCGCGGCGCTGTCGGCGGCAGTGGGCGTGGTCGTGGCCTTGCCGGCGCTGCGGGTGAAGGGCATCTACCTAGGCATCGCGACGCTGTCCTTCGGCTTCATCGTCGAGGAGGTGTTCGCGCGCTGGGAGAGCATGACGGGCGGCAACGCCGGCCTGCACGTGAAGTCGCCGCAGCTCTTCGGCTGGTCGCTGGGCTCGGGGGAGGGCTTCTACTTCCTGTGCCTGGTGGTGGCGGTGCTGGCGACGCTGGGCATCCTGAACCTGCTGCGTTCGCCGACCGGGCGTGCCTTCGTCGCCATCCGCGATTCGGAGATCTCGGCGCAGAGCATGGGCATCCACCTGGCGCGCTACAAGACGATGTCCTTTGCGATCTCGGCCGCGCTCGCCGGGCTGGGCGGCGCGCTCTATGCGCACAAGCTGAGCTTCATCTCGCCGGACCAGTTCAGCATCCTGCAGTCCATCGACCTGCTGCTGATGGTGGTGATCGGCGGGCTGGGCTCGGTGCACGGCGCGTTCCTGGGCGCGATCTTCCTGATCGCGATGCCCCAGCTGATCTCCATCGGCAAGGACTGGCTGCCGGAAGCCATCGGCCAGGCGCCAGGCCTGCAGGGGCTGGTGTACGGGCTGGTGCTGATCGCCTTCGTGCTGTTCGAGCCGCTGGGGCTGTACGGGCGCTGGCTGAAGATCCGCACCTGGCTGCAGCTCTTTCCGTTCTACCGCAAGGGCCTTTTCAAGCGGCAGAAGTCCTTCACCAAGTCGGATCGTCTGAGATGAGTGGCGGCGACATTCTTCTTTCGGCCAAGGAGCTGAGCGTGCGCTTCGGCGGCGTGCTCGCGGTCAACAAGGTGAGCTTCGACGTGCGCCGCGGCGAGGTGTTCACGCTGATCGGGCCGAACGGGGCGGGCAAGACGACGGTGTTCAACCTCATCAGCCGCATCTACACGCCGACCACCGGCGCGATCGAGTGGCATGGCGAGCCGGGCGGGCCACTCGCGCTGACGCAGCAGGCGCCGCACGCCATCGCGGCGCTGGGCATTGCGCGCACCTTCCAGAACATCGAGCTGTTCGAGCATGCGACGGTGCTGCACAACCTGCTGATCGGTCGCCACACGCATCGGCAGACGGGCTTCTGGAGCGAGGTGTTCTTCACGCCGGCCACGCGGCGGGCGGAGATCGCGGCGCGCGAGAAGGCCGAGCAGGTGATCGACCTGCTGGACCTTCAGCACCATCGCGACTCGATGGTGGCGGGCCTGCCCTACGGCGTGCGCAAGGTGGTGGAACTGGCGCGCGCGCTGTGCACCGAGCCCAAGCTGCTGCTGCTCGACGAGCCTTCCTCCGGCCTCAATGTGGAGGAGACGGCGGACATGGCGTTCTGGATCCAGGACATCCAGCATGAGCTGGGTGTGTCGGTGCTGATGGTCGAGCACGACATGTCGCTCGTATCGAAGGTGTCGGACCGGGTGCTCGCCATGAACCAGGGCGAGGTGCTTGCTACTGGCTCTCCGGGGGAAGTGCAGGCCGATCCTCGTGTTGTCGAGGCCTACCTCGGCACGGTGGACGACGTGAGCAGCCTGAGGAGGGTGGCGGCATGAGCGACATCGTTCTCCAGCTCATGAACGTCGAGAGCGCCTATGGGCCGATCAAGGCCATCAGGGGCGTGAGCCTGAAGGTCCGCAAGGGCGAGATCGTGACGGTGCTCGGCTCGAACGGCGCGGGCAAGACGACCATCCTGAAGACCATCTCGGGAATCATCGACCCGCGCAAGGGCAGCATCGAGTTCCAGGGCGCGGACATCACCGCGAAAGACCCGGCCTACATCGTCCAGCAGGGCCTGAGCCACGTGCCCGAGGGGCGCGAGGTGTTCCCGCTGCTGTCGGTGAAGGACAACCTGCTGATGGGCGCCTACACCCGCAAGGACCGCGATGGCGTGGCGCGCGACATCGAGACGGTCTACGCATACTTCCCGATCCTGCGCGAGCGGGCCGCGCAGGACGCGGGCCTGCTGTCGGGCGGGCAGCAGCAGATGCTGGCGATCTCGCGCGCCATCATGGCCGCGCCGCACCTGATTCTTCTGGACGAACCGAGCCTCGGCCTGAGCCCGAAGCTGACGAAGGAGATCTTCGAGATCGTGGTGCGCATCAACCGCGAGCGCGGCACCACGATCCTGCTGGTGGAGCAGAACGCCAACATGGCGCTCAACGCCGCCGACCACGGCTACGTGCTGGAGAACGGCCGCATCGTGATGGAAGACTCCTGCGAACGCCTGAGGGAGAAGGAGGACATCAAGGAGTTCTACCTCGGCATGAAGGACGACGGCGTGCGCGGCGAGCGGCGCTGGAAAAAGAAGAAGACCTGGAGATAGCCGCCATGCAGCAAGGACTCTGGGACCTGAACACCTTCGCGCCCAAGCTCGACGTGGTCGTGCCCGGCGACACCATCCCGGCGATGTTCTGGAACGCGGTGAAGCAGCGCGGCGACAACATCTGGATGCGGCAGAAGAAGCTCGGCATCTGGCGCAGCTGGAGCTGGCACCAGACCGCCGACGCGGTGCGCGAGATCGCGGCGGGGCTGCAGGCCATCGGCTTCGCGCCGGGCGAGTGCGCGTCGATCCTGTCGAACACCGTCATCGAATGGGTGCTCGCCGACTTGGCGGTGCTCAGCTGCGGTGGCGTGTCCAACGGCATCTACCCGACCGACGCGGCCTCTCAGGTGCACTACCTGTGCGAGGACTCGCGCACCACCGTGCTTTTCGTGGAGGACGACGAACAGCTCGACAAGGCGCTCGAGGTGCGCGCCGGCCTGCCCGGGCTGCGCCGCGTGATCGTGTTCGACATGGAGGGCCTGCGCGAGCTCGACGACGCCGGCGTGATGAGCCTCGACGCGCTGCGTGCCCTCGGCCGCGAGCGCCTGTCGGCCGACCCGCAGGCGGTGGAGCGCACGGTCGCGGCCTGCCGCCCGGAGGACCTGGCCATCCTCGTCTACACCTCGGGCACCACCGGCAAGCCCAAGGGCGCGATGCACAGCCACGCCGGGCTGGTTTACACCGCGCGCGGCTACAACACGCTGGTGGCGCAGGACGACAAGGACGAGCGCATGTGCTTCCTGCCGCTGTGCCACATCGCCGAGCGCATGGGCGGCGAGTATTTCGCGATGTACACAGGCTCCATCCTCAATTTCGTCGAGAACCCGGAGACGGTACCCGAGAACGTGCGCGAGATCGCGCCCACCGTGTTCACGGCGGTGCCGCGCGTTTGGGAGAAGTTCTATTCGGGCGTGATGATCGCGCTGAAGGAGGCCGGCCCGCTGCAGCAGGCCGCCTACAAGTGGAGCATCGGCGTGGGCGGGGAGATCGCCGACCGCGTGCTGGCCGGCCGGCCCGTGGGGGCAGCGCTGAAGCTCAAGTTCAGGCTGGCGCGCGCGCTCGCGCTGGACAACGCGCGCAAGCTCATCGGCATCCACCGCTCGCGCTTCCTGGTGACGGGCGCGGCGCCCATCTCGCCGGAGTTGGTGAGGTGGTACCTGGCGCTGGGCGTGCCGATGCTGGAGGTGTGGGGCATGACGGAGTCGTGCGGCGCCTCCACCGCAGTGCCGGCCGCGCGCATCAAGCCGGGCTCGATCGGGCCGGCCACCAGCTACAACGAGGTGCGCGTCGACCCCGCCACCGGCGAGATCCTGGTGCGCGGCCCCAATGTCTTCATGGGCTACCTCAACCTGCCGGAGAAGACGGCCGAGACCATCGACGCCGACGGCTGGCTGCACACCGGCGACGTGGGCGTGATGGACGAGGACGGGTATTTCCGCATCACCGACCGCATGAAAGACATCATCATCACCGCGGGCGGGAAGAACGTGACGCCCAGCGAACTGGAGAACGAACTCAAGTTCAGCCTCTACATCACCGATGCGGTGGTCATCGGCGACAGGAGGCCCTACCTCACGGTGATCGTCATGATCGACCAGGAGAACGTCGAGAAATTCGCGCAGGACAACGACGTGCCGTTCAGCAACTACGAGAGCCTGACGCGCGCCAAGGAAGTGCAGGACCTGATCCAGGGAGAGATCGACCGCGTCAACGCCAAGTTCGCGCGCGTGGAGCAGATCAAGAAATTCTTCCTGCTGGAGACGCAGCTCAGCGCCGAGGACGAGGAGCTGACGCCGACGATGAAGCTCAAGCGCAAGCTGGTGCAAACGAAATACGAGCAGCGCATCGAGGCCATGTACCGCTGACCGGCATTGCAGATCCGTTTTTTTCGCCAACCCGAGGAGACAACCGCATGAAGCTCAAGACACTGACGACGCTGGCCGTGCTGGGACTGACCGCGACGCTCGCGTCCGCGCAGCAGCAGGGCGTGAGCAAGGACGAGATCCGCATCGGCACCATCCAGGACCTGTCGGGTCCGCTCGCGGGCTTCGGCAAGCAGGCGCGCAACGGGATGCAGCTGCGCGTCGACGAGCTCAACGAGCAGGGCAACGTCAACGGCCGCAAGCTCAAGCTCTTCGTGGAGGACTCGGGCTACGACCCGAAGAAGGCGGTGCTGGCGGCTCAGAAGCTGGTGAACCAGGAGAAGATCTTCATCATGGCCGGCCACATCGGCACGGCGCAGAACATGGCGGCGATGCCGGTGCAGTTCGACAAGAACGTCATCAACTACATGCCCATCACCGCGGCGCGCGAGATGTACGAGCCGCTGAACCGGCTGAAGTATTCGTTCGCCGCCACCTACTACGACCAGATCCGGCTGGCGCTGCCGAAGATGATCAAGGACAAGGGCGCCAAGAAAGTCTGCACCATCTACCAGGACGACGAGTTCGGCCTGGAGGTGCAGCGCGGCGCCGAGGCGGGCCTGAAGGCGGCGGGCATGGAGCTGACGGAGAAGACATCGTTCAAGCGCGGCGCCACCGACTTCAGCTCGCAGGTCGCGAAGATGAAGGCCGCCAACTGCGACCTCGTGGTGCTCGGCACCATCATCCGCGAGACCATCGGCACCGTGGGCGAGGCGCGCAAGACCGGCTTCAACCCGACCTTCCTGGGCTCGAGCGCGGCCTATACCGACCTGATCCACAAGCTCGGCGGCAAGGCGATGGACGGCGTCTACGCCACCATGACGGTGCAGAACCCCTACACCGACGAGCAGTCGCAGCCGCTGCGCTTCTGGGCCAACAAGTACAAGACCAAGTTCAACGAGGACCCGACCGTGTTCTCGGTGTACGGCTACGTGATCATCGACTCGTTCATCAAGGCCGCCACCAAGGCCGGCCCGAACCTCACGACCGACAGCTTCATCAAGGCCATGGACAGCATGACCTTCGAGCCCGACATGTTCGGCAGCCCGAAGAGCACGTACACGGCCACCAAGCGCCTCGGGAACGATCAATCCCGCCTCTCGCAGATCAAAGACGGGAAATGGGTCGTGGTTTCGGACTATGTGACACCGTAATCCGGCACTCCCCCATGCTTCGCGCACTTCGTGTCGCTGCGCACACCCCCTCGCCGGGGGCAACACCTGCGGCCCGGCAAAGCCGGTTCCGCGGTGTTCCGCGATGAAGGCATGCAGGTTGGTCGAGGTTTATATTCGCGGCGAACTTCTACGCTGAAGAGCCCGCAATGCCCCAGTACTGGTTGATGAAATCCGAGCCCGACGAGGTCTCGATCGACGATGCGCTCGCCGCGCCCGATGCCACCGTGGCCTGGACCGGCGTGCGCAACTATCAGGCACGCAACTTCATGCGCGATGGCATGAAGGTCGGCGACGGCGTGTTGTTCTATCACTCGAGTTGCCCGGAGCCGGGCATCGCCGGCATCGCGCGGGTGGCCTCGGGCATCAAGCCCGATCCGACGCAGTTCGACGCGAAGTCGCCGTACTACGACGCGGCGTCGAAGAAGGACGATCCGCGCTGGCTGCTGGTGGACGTGCAGGCGCTGCGCAAGACGCGCCTGCTGGCGCTGCCCGAGCTGCGCGCCAGGCCCGAGCTGGCCGACCTGGTCGTGCTGCGCAAGGGCAACCGGCTGTCGATCACGCCTGTGGAGCCGGCGCACTGGAAGATCATCGAGAAGATGCTGGCCTGAACCAGCTGCAGGCTTTTTCAGCCGAGCTTGTTCAGGATCGGGAACAGCTTGCCGAGCCCGTCGGCCATCACCTCGACCGCGAGCGCGGCGAGGATCAGGCCCATCAACCGCGTCATGATGTTGATGCCGGTCTTGCCCAGCACGCGCGCGATCGGCTGCGCGAGCGAGAAGGCCAGGGCGGTGGCCAGCGCCACCACCACGCCGTAGCCGACCAGGATCGCGAGCTCCCACAGGTGCTGCGCCTTGTCGGCGTAGATCACCACGGTGGAGATGGTGGCCGGTCCGGTGAGCAGCGGAATGGTGAGCGGCACCACCGCGATCGACGCGCCCATCGACGCCTTCACCTCGGTGGCGCGCAGCTCCTCCACGTTGGTCTTGCTCTCGGCCGGCTTGGCGTTGAGCATCGACAGCGAACTCATGAGCAGCAGCAGCCCGCCGCCGACCTGGAAGCTCGCGATGGAAATGCCGAAGAAGGACAGCAGCTGCAGCCCCAGCAGCGCGCTCACCGCGATGACCACGAAGGCGCTGAATGCCGACATGCGCACCGTGTGGCGCCGCTGCGCGTCGCTGTAGCCCTGCGTGTAGTGGATGAAGAAGGGCACGATGGCCAGCGGGTTGACGATGGCCACCAGCGTGACCAGCGGCTTGATCAGGTCCATCGACGTGCTCATGCTCAACGGCCTCCAGTGACGTCGAGCAAGGCCGTGGTGGTATAGCTCGCCTCGGGCGACAGCAGCCACAGGATGGCGCCGGCGATCTCCTCGGCGGTGCCGGTGCGCTTCATCGGCACCGTGGGCGCGAGCTCGAAGGCGCGGTCGGGCAGGCCGCCGGAGGCGTGGATCTCGGTATCTATCAGGCCGGGGCGCACCGCGTTGACGCGGATGCCTTCCTCGGCCACTTCCTTGGCCAGGCCGATGGTGAAGGTGTCGATGGCGCCCTTGCTCGCGGCGTAGTCGACGTACTGGCCCGGCGAGCCCAGCCGCGCGGCGCCGCTGGAGATGTTGACGATGGCGCCGCCCGAGCCGCCATAGCGCGTGCTCATGCGCCGCACCGCCTCGCGTGCGCAGACGAAGCTGCCGATCACGTTGATGCGGAACATGCGCTCCAGCCGGGCGACGCTCATCTCGTCGACGCGTGCCATCTGGTCGACCACGCCTGCGTTGTTGACCAGCGCGGTGAGGCGGCCGAAGCGCGCGTCGACCTTCTGGAACATGGCGATGACCTGGGCCTCGTCGCCCACGTCGGCCTGCACGGCCATGGCGTTGCCGCCGCCGTCGCGGATGGTGCGCACCACCTCGTCGGCGGCCAGTGAATTGGTGGCGTAGTTGACGGCCACCGCGTAGCCGCGGCTGGCGGCGAGCAGGGCAGTGGCCGCGCCGATACCGCGGCCGCCGCCCGTGATCAATAGCACCTGGTCCAAAACCTACCTCCTGCAGAGAAACTGCGTGTCAGTTAAAACGACTGGCTTGGATTACATCATCGGGGCATGCACATGAGCACCGGCAAGACCATCGACTACTACTTTGCACCCCAGAGCCCGTGGACCTACTTGGGGCATTCCCGCTTCGAGGCGATCGCCGCGGCCGCGGGCGCCACGGTACGGGTGCGGCCCATCGACATGGGCAGCGTGTTCCCGGTGTCGGGCGGGCTGCCGCTGGGCAAGCGGGCGCCGCAGCGGCAAGCCTACCGGCTGGTCGACCTGGCGCGCTACTCGAAACACCTGGGGCTGCCGCTGAACGTCAAGCCGAAGTTCTTCCCGGTGGCCGGCGACGACGCGGCGCGCGTCATCATCGCGGTCGACATGCACGACGGCACCGAGGCCGCCATGCGCATGTGCGCGGCGGTGTTCCAGGCCGTGTGGGTGCAGGAGCGCAACATCGGCGATCCGAAGGTGCTCGACTCGTTGGTGGTCGAATGCGGGCTGTCGCCCAAGCGCGGCGAGCAGTCGCAGAGCCAGGCGGTGCAGGAGCGCTACGAGGCCTACACGCAGGAGGCCATCGACATCCAGGTGTTCGGCGCGCCCAGCTACGTGATCGACGGCGAGATTTTCTGGGGGCAGGACCGTCTCGACTTCGTCGAGCGCGCGCTGCGCCCGTAACCCCGGCATCCCTTCTTTTCTTCGGATGCCATCAAGGAGCAAGACAACATGGGTCAATTCATCGATCTCAAGGCCAAGGACGGCCTGAGCTTTCCCGCCTACGTGGCCGAGCCGTCGGGCAAGCCGCGCGGCGCGGTGGTCGTGGTGCAGGAAATCTTCGGCGTGAACTCGCACATCCGCTCGGTGGCCGACGGCTACGCGGCCGAGGGCTACCTCGCCGTGGCGCCTTCGACCTTCCAGCGCGTGAAGCCGGGCGTGGAGCTGGGCTACTCGGAAGACGACATGAAGAACGGCTTCGGCCTGAAGACAGCGGTCGAGGCGTTGCCGGCACCGGGCGTGCTGCAGGACATCGAAGCTGCCATCGCCTATGCGTCGAAGGCGGGCAAGGTCGGCATCGTCGGCTACTGCTGGGGCGGCCTGCTGACCTGGCGCGCTGCCGCGCTGCTGCCGGGCCTGTCGGCGGCGGTGCCCTACTACGGCGGAGGCATGACCTCGCCGGAGGAAACGGCACGCCAGCCCAAGGTGCCGGTACTGGCCCACTTCGGCAACCAGGACCACTGGATTCCGCTGGACACCGTCGAGGCGTTCAGGAAGGCGCATCCCGAAGTGGAAGTGCACGTCTACCCGGTGGGCCACGGCTTCAACTGCGACCAGCGCGGTTCGTACGACGCCGACGCGGCCAAGCTGGCGCGCGAGCGCACGCTGGCCTTCTTTGCGAAGCACCTCGGCTGAGGCCTTCCCGCGAATGAAGGAAGCCCGGTGCATGCCGGGCTTCTTTCATTGTCAGGACGCCGGTTTGCGCTTCAGGCCGGGCCCGTCGCCCACGCGGGTCTGCAGGAAATCGAGCAGCGCGCGCAGCGCGGCGCTGTTGTGGCGCCGCTGCAGGTACGCGGCCGAAAGCCACATGTCCTTGCGCGTGTAGCCCTGCAGCACCGGCACCAGTTCCCCGTGCTCGATGTGCGACTGCACGAGGATGGAGGGTAGGTAGATCACGCCGAATCCGCGCATCGCAACGCGGATCAGCGGCGCGCCCTCGGTGCAGTCCATGCGGCTCTTGACGTGCACGTCCAGCGGCTGGCCGCCGTCGTCGAAGCGCCATACCGGCTGCGCGCCGAGCAGCGAGTGGGTAAGGGCCTCGTGGCTGGCCAGGTCGCGCGGGTGTTCGGGCTTGCCGTGCTTCTTCCAGTAGATGGGCGAGGCGCAAACCACCATTTCCATGAGCCGGAGCTTGCGCACGATGAGGTTGGCGTCTTCCACGGGGCCACTGCGGATGTCGACGTCGATGCCTTCCTCGGCCAGGTCGACGGTGCGGTTGGTCAGCTGCAGGCTGATGCTCACGTCGGGGTAGTAGCGCATGAAGTCGGCCAGCAGGTTCGGGAACTCGCCGTTGCCCATGCCGTGCGGCGCCGAGATGCGCAGCCGGCCGCCCGGCTGGCTGGCGCGGTCCTGCAGCTCGGACTGGGTGAGTTCGACCATCTCCAGCACCGGGGTGCTGCGCTCCAGCAGCAGCTGGCCGGCGTCGGTGAGGCTTACGGAGCGGGTGGAGCGGTTCAGAAGACGCACCCCGAAGCGGGTTTCCAGCTCGGCCACATACTTGCTGACGGTGGCCTTCGACATATCCAGCCTCTTGGCTGCCTGGGAGAAGCTGCCGTGCGAGGCGACCTCCCGGAAGGTTCTGATCAGATCGAGACTGTCCATGTGGATGGGTCCATTGTTTCCGTTTTGGGAACGCGATGGTTCGATTCTCCCGGGTTTTTCCTAGCTGGCTTGGGCGACACTTGCGTTACATGCCGACGTCGCCAGCCTGGCTGGGCCGTTGGAAGGAACTGAAATGAAGACCCCGAACATCGTCGCCGCCGCCCTTTTGTCGCTCTTTGCCGCCTCCGGCGCGCTGGCGCAGGGCTTCGAGCCGGTGCAGCCGCTCAAGGCCGTCACCAGCCGCAGCGATGTGGCCGCCGGTGCCGACGCCGCGGCGCGGGAGGGGAATGTCTACGGCGACGTGGTCGCCGCGCCCCTGACCTCGCGGCCCAGTTCGCTCGACCGGGCATCGATTCGCGCCGAGGCCGTGGCCGCCGCCCACGCGCCGAACCAGAACCTGGACCGCCGCGCCTTCGTCAACAGCGAAGTGCCGCCGCAATTCCAGGGCGCCAGGCGCTAGGCCGGAAGTTTGTCCTCTCGGGCAAGGCCGGGCCGGTGCGAAACCGGGCCCGGCTTTTTGTTTTGCATGCCTTCATGTCGCCATTGTTTCAATAGAGGAAACACGGTGTCTCTGAACCGGGTGTTCTGGCAGCGCCGTTCCCCCGGAAACTCGCCGCACAGGCTCGCGAACCAGCAGGCCTGGTGGACGAACCATCCAGAGAACACCCTAGGAGAAATGACCATGAAGACCTCGCAAATCCTCGCAGCCGCCACCCTCGCCCTGCTCGCCGCCACCGGCGCCCAGGCTGAAACCTACCAAGGCGTGAACACCGCCGTCTCGACCAAGAGCCGCGACGAAGTCAACGCCGAGGCCGTGCGCACCGCCGCTGCTCCGAACCAGAACGTCGTGCGCGGTTCGCGCGGCGCGGAAACGGTTGCCGTGTCGAAGGACCGCTCGATCGTGGAAGCCGAAGCCGTTCGCACCGCCTACGCTCCCGACCAGAACGTGACCTCCGGTTCGCGCGTGAACAGCAAGGTCATCTCGACCATGCAGCACCCGATGGACGCTCGCGTTCAGGCACAGCAAGGTTCGGGCGCCGTCGCCAAGTAATAGGAGCGGCCCCGCTGGGGTCGTCGAAATCGAAAAGGGCCACGCGAAAGCGTGGCCCTTTTCTTTGGCGCGACAGATCTGGAGCGTCGGCGTGTCAGCGCGTGCGGGCGAGGTAGCGCTTGCGCCAGAAGATCACGACCAGCAGCACGGCGATGACCAGCATGGATGTCATCGCGATCCAGAAGCCGTCGGCCTTGTGCACCAGCGGGATGAATTCGAAGTTCATGCCGAAGATGCCGGCGATGAGGTTCAGCGGCAGGAACACGGCGGTGAGCACCGTCAGCACCCGCATGATGTCGTTGGCGCGGTGGCCCTGGACGCTGAAGTGCATCTGCACGGCCGTCTCGGCGTTCTGCTCCAGCCGGTGCACGTGGTGCACCACGCGCTCGATGTGCTCGAGCACGTCCCGGCTGCGGATCATGATGAGTTCCCGCTCGCGCTGCTCCGTCTCGCCCTTGGGCACGGGCAGCGTTTCGAGCGAGTCGATCCAGTCCTGCATGGCGGCGCGCTGGTCCTCGCAGATCTCGTCCAGGTGGTGCAGCGACTGGCGCGCCTCCATCAGCGCGCCCCAGTTGGTGAAGCGGCTGCGCGGGTCGATCAGCTCGGTCTGCCAGTGGTCGAGCTGCTTGGTGAGCTCGCGCCGCAGGTCGAGGTAGCCGTCGACGATCTGGTTGATCACGCGCAGCATCAGGTCTGAAGGGCTGGTCGGCAGGCGGGCCGAGGTGGCGCGCACGTCGAGCGCCGGGGTGGCGCCGTCGGCCGAGGCCGCGGCCAGCAGCCGGGCGGCGAAGGCGTCGCGCACCGCGCCATCCTCGGGGTGCACCGACAGCAGGACGCGGTCGAACACGGCGAAGCCCACCGGCCGGGTGTCGACGCGGCGCAGCACGGGCGGGCCGCTGCGGGGCTGGCGCGACGCGGTGGCTGAGACCGGGGCAGGCGGCGCCTCGTTGCCATTGCCTTTGCCGTTTCCCAGCGCCGCCTGGCCCTGGCCGTTGGCCAGCCGCCGGAACACCAGCACGTCGTACAGCGAGGTGTAGTCGTAGTGCGAGGGCAGCTGGTCGTTGAGCAGGTCGGCCACATGCAGGTCGACCAGCTGCGTGAGGCACAGCGTCTGCAGGATCTGCTGGACCTCGGCCAGCGAGGCCCGGAATTCGTCCCGCGTGAGCGAGATCCAGAGGTAGCCGCTGGCGCCGCAGGCGCCCGGCACGGCCAGCGGCGCCAGCGCGGCGTGCTCGCTGACCTGTGACCGGTTGATTTCGAAGATGCGCATGCCCGGTTGCCGGCGCGCCGTTACTTCTGCAGCAGGCGCGCGGCGTCGAGCGCGAAATAGGTCAGCACGCCGTCGGCGCCGGCGCGCTTGAAGGCCAGCAGGCTTTCGAGCACCACGGCGTCGTGGTCGAGCCAGCCGTTCTGGGCGGCGGCCTTGAGCATCGCGTACTCCCCGCTCACCTGGTAAGCGAAGGTGGGCACGCGGAACTGGTCCTTCACACGGCGCACGATGTCCAGGTAGGGCATGCCGGGCTTCACCATCACCATGTCGGCGCCCTCGGCGATGTCGATGGCGACTTCGCGCAGGGCCTCGTCGCTGTTGCCCGGGTCCATCTGGTAGACCTTCTTGTTGCCCTTGCCGAGCGTGGCGGCCGAGCCGACCGCGTCGCGGAAGGGGCCGTAGAAGGCGCTGGCGTACTTGGCGCTGTAGGCCATGATGCGGGTGTGGATGTCGCCGCGGGCCTCGAGGGCGTTGCGGATGGCGCCAATACGGCCGTCCATCATGTCGCTGGGCGCCACGATGTCCACGCCGGCTTGCGACTGCGCGAGCGCCTGCTTCACCAGCACCTCGACGGTCGCGTCGTTGAGGATGTAGCCGGTGTCGTCGAGCAGGCCGTCCTGGCCGTGGCTGGTGTAGGGGTCGAGGGCGACGTCGGTCATCACGCCCAGTTCGGGAAAGCGCGCCTTCAGGGCGGCCACCACGCGGGGGATCAGCCCGTCGGGATTGAAGGCCTCGCGGCCGTCGGGCGTCTTGAGGCTGGCGTCGATCACCGGGAAGAGCGCCATCACCGGAATGCCGGCGGCCACGCATTGCTCGGCCACGGGCAGCAGCAGGTCGAGGCTCAGGCGGTCGACGCCGGGCATCGAGGGGACGGCATCACGGCGCTTCTCGCCTTCCTGGACGAACACCGGGTAGATCAGATCGTCGACCGTCAGTGCGTGCTCTCGCACCAGGTTGCGGGTGAAAGCGTCGCGGCGCAGGCGCCGCGGCCGCCCGGCGGGGAACATGGCCAGGGGGGAAGATGATGACGTCATATATCCAAAATTGTGCCTGAAGCGACTGTTTACGACTCCTCGGCACGGGCGTTCGGTTGTCCTACAACTACGGAAATTAGTACAACCAAGGTTTTCAGTTTTTTGCTTTAAATGTCAAAGAAAGTGGCGCAGTCGCTTGAAACCTTGTTTCGTCTTTGTTAAATTCTGACGCGGGCGGCTTGCCGCCCCCCGCTTTTCCTCCCTGAGCGGGTGCCTTGATGTGTGACAGCAAAAGGGCTTCCCAGCCCGACGTGAAGACGTCGGGCTTTTTTTTGCCTGTCGTACGAGTAGGCTGCCCCAAAACAGGGCTTTGCCGCGGAGAGGGCGCCACTAAACTGCCGCCATGCTCTGGGTCAAATCTCTACACATCGTCTTCATTGCAAGCTGGTTCGCGGGGCTGTTCTACCTGCCGCGGATCTTCGTGAACCTGGCGATGGTTCCGCCCGAATCGGTGGCCGAGCGCGAGCGCCTGCTGCTCATGGCGCGCAAGCTCCTGAGGTTCACGACCTTCCTGGCGGTTCCCGCGATCGGTTTCGGCCTGTGGCTCTGGCTGGGCTACGGCATCGGGCGCGGCCCGGGCAACGGCTGGATGCACGCCAAGCTGGCGCTGGTGCTGGTGGTGATCGGCTACCACCACGGCTGCGCGGTACTGCTTCGCCGCTTCGCGGCCGGCGAGAACCGGCGCAACGACCGCTGGTTCCGCTGGTTCAACGAGCTTCCGGTGCTGCTGCTGCTGGGCATCGTGATCCTGGTGGTCGTCAAGCCGTTCTGAGCCGCGCACCGATGCCCACGGTGGATCGGCCGCAGCACAAGTCAGCCGCGCTCCCGCTGGCGCTCGCCTACGGGGCGCTGATCGTCTACGCCAGCCTCTATCCGTTCGCCGACTGGCGCGACCAGGGAATCGCGCCCTGGGCGTATCTCTCGGCGCCCTGGCCGAAATATTGGACCGGCTTCGACTTCGCGGTCAACGTCGCGGGCTACGTGCCCTTCGGCTTCCTGTGCGCGCTGGCGGTGCTGCGCACGGGGCGCGCCGCCGGGGTATGGCCTGCGGTGCTGCGCGCCACCGTGGCGGGAGCGGCGGTTTCCTTCGCCATGGAGACGCTGCAGAGCTACCTGCCGGCGCGCATTCCTTCCAATGTGGACCTGGGGCTCAACACTGCCGGCGCGATCGTCGGCGCCGTGCTGGCGGCGGGGCTCGAGCGGCTGGGTGCGGTGGCGCACTGGAGCCGCGCGCGCTCGCAGTGGTTCGCCGAGGATTCGCGCGGCGCGCTGGTGCTGCTGGCGCTGTGGCCCTTCGCGCTGCTCTTTCCGGCGGCCGTCACCTTCGGGCTGGGACAGGTGTTCGAGCGGCTCGAGGTTGCGATTTCCGAATGGCTGCTCGACACGCCCTTCATCGACTGGCTGCCACTGCGCCAGTTCGAGCTCGAGCCGCTGGTGCCGGCGGTCGAGCTGCTGTGCGTGATGCTGGGCGCGCTGGTGCCCTGCCTGCTGGGCTATCTGGTGGCGCGCTCGGTGGTGCAGCGGGCGGTGCTGCTGCCGCTGACGCTGCTGTCGGGCATTGCGGCCTCGGCGCTTTCGGCGGCGCTGAGCTACGGGCCCGAGCACGCCTGGGCCTGGCTCGGGCTGCCGGTGCAGGTCGGCATGGCGGCGGCGCTCTTCGCCGGCGTGCTGCTGCTGTTCGCGCCGCGCCGCCTGTGCGCGGCGCTGCTGCTGATGGGGCTGGTGCTGCAGCTGAGCCTGCTGAACCAGGCTCCCGAAAGCGCGTACTTCGCGCAGACGCTGGCCACGTGGGAGCAGGGGCGCTTCATCCGCTTCCACGGGCTGGCGCAGTGGCTGGGCTGGGTGTGGCCCTATGCGGTGATGGTCTACGTGGTGGCGGCCCTGTCGCGCCGCGGGCGGTCCGGTGCGGCTCCGACGAGTTGAGTGTGTGCGGATTGCTCGGTCGGAGCGAGGGTAGCGAGGGTGGTCACTAAAATCCGCCGATGCCCAGCTCCACCTCAGCCGCACCGTCCGGCTACTACGGCCGCCACATCTTCTTCTGCCTGAACGAGCGCAAGAACGGCGAGGACTCCTGCGCCATGCACAACGCTCAGGAAGGCTTCGACCGCTGCAAGGCGAAGGTCAAGGAGGAGGGGCTATCGGGGCCCGGCAAGGTGCGCGTCAACAAGGCAGGCTGCCTCGACCGCTGCGCGGGCGGGCCGGTGGCCGTGGTGTACCCCGAGGCCGTCTGGTACACCTTCGTCGACAGCGAGGACATCGACGAGATCGTCGAGTCGCACCTGAAGAACGGCAAGGTCGTCGAGCGGCTGCTGCTGCCCCCGAACGTCGGACGCTGAACTTTTACGCCGGCCCCCTGCTCGTACCTGCGCCAATGAATTCCCAGACCGAAAAGATCAGCCTCCAGGGCGCCGCCGGCGCGATCGAGGTTCAGCGCGACCAGCCCGCCGGAACCCCGCGCGGAATCGCGGTCATCGCGCATCCGCATCCGCTGTTCGGCGGCACCATGGACAACAAGGTGGTGCAGACGCTCGCGCGTGCCTTCGTCGCCAGCGGATGGACCACGGTGCGCTTCAATTTCCGCGGCGTGGGTGCCAGCGAAGGCGTGCACGACGAGGGGCGCGGCGAGTTGGAGGACATGCTGAATGTCGTCGGCCAGCTCGCGCCCGAGGGACCGGTGGCGATCGCCGGCTTCTCCTTCGGCGCCTTCGTCGCGAGCGGTGCCGTCGCAAAGCTATGGGCCGGGCGCGAGATCCGGCAGATCGTGCTGGTGGGCACGGCCGCCGCGCGCAACAACGTGGCGGCGCTGCCCTTGGAGGCGCATGAGCGCACGCTGGTGGTCCATGGCGAGGCCGACGACACGGTGGCGCTGTCCGCCGTGATGGACTGGGCGCGGCCGCAGTCACTTCCTGTCACAGTCATCCCCGGGGGCGGTCATTTCTTTCACGGACAATTGCCGCTGCTCAAGGGTCTGGTCGTCCGCCATCTGCGCGCGGACATCGCTTGAAAGCCTCTTCGGCTTGTTTTCGTCTCTTTCCGAACTCCCAATGAACCGTTTTCTTGGCGTGCTTCGCACGCTGGTCTTTACCGCCGCCGCCTCCTTCAGCCTGATCACCGCCGCCCAGATGCCGGCGCCGCCTGAAATCGCCGCGCGCAGCTATCTGCTGCTGGACGTGACCGCGAACCAGATCCTGGCCCAGAAGGACATCGACAGCCCGGTCGAGCCGGCCTCGCTCACCAAGCTGATGTCCGCCTACGTGGTGTTCGACGCGCTGCGGGCCAAGAAGATCACGCTGACCCAGACCCTGCCGGTCAGTCCCCGCGCCTGGAAGATGCCCGGCTCTCGCATGTTCATCGACCCCAAGATGCAGGTGCCGGTGGAAGACCTGATCAAGGGGCTGATCGTGCAGTCGGGCAACGACGCCACGGTCGCGCTGGCCGAAGGCGTGGGCGGCACGGTGGAGCATTTCGTCGAAATGATGAACGCCCAGGCCAAGGCGCTGGGCATGAAGAACACCACCTACAAGAACCCCGAGGGCCTGACGGCGCCCGGCCACACCACCACGGCCCGCGACCTGAGCATCCTGGCGACCCGCCTGGTGCGCGATTTTCCCGAGGAAGCCAAGTACTACGCCATCAAGAAGTACCGCTACCCGGGCACCCCCTCGACCAACGACACCAACCGCAACCTGCTGCTGTTCCGCGATCCGACCGTCGACGGCCTGAAGACCGGACATACCGAAGCGGCCGGCTACTGCATGATCGCCACCGCCAAGCGCGACTTTCCCAACCTGACGGGCGGACGCCGCCTGCTGTCGATCGTGCTGGGCACCACGGGCGAGACCGTGCGCGCCAACGAGTCGCAGAAGCTGCTGAACTGGGGCTACACGGCCTATGACGCCGTGCGCCTGTTCGACGGCGGCCAGCCGGCGGCCACGCCGGCGGTGTGGAAGGGCAAGGCCAACGTCCTGAAGCTGGGCCGCCCCGAGCCGATCGTGGTGGCCGTGCCGACGGGCTCGGCCAACAAGATCAAGACCCAGGTGTCGCGCCCCGACCCGCTTGTGGCGCCGTTCACCAAGTATCAGGCGGTCGGCTCGCTCAAGGTCACGCTGGACGACCAGCCCCTGGCCGACGTGCCGCTGGTGGCCCTGGAGCCGGTCGAGCAGGCCGGCGTGCTCGGCCGCGCCTGGGACGCCCTGCGCCTCTGGATCAAGTAAGCCGGGGTAGGGAAAAGAGCTGAGCAAGGGCTGCTGGCGGGCATCCGCGGCAGCCGACTTTGCCGTTTCGGGGCTCCTTTGCTATACTCGTGGGCTTTTCGGAATTTTCCGAAGGGTTTCACGTTTTCGTCATTCCCGGCCTCCTTGAGTCACGACAAGGGTGGCTTCACAGCCAGGGCCGGGCGTTTCTCGTTTTGGGGACTTTTTAATTCATGCCAACCATCAATCAACTGGTGCGTCAGGGTCGAACGGTCGAAAAGATCAATTCGAAGAGCCCTGCCATGCAGAACTCGCCGCAACGTCGCGGCGTCTGCACCCGCGTCTACACCACGACGCCGAAGAAGCCGAACTCGGCTCTGCGTAAAGTCGCCAAGGTCCGCCTGACCAACGGCTTCGAAGTCATTTCCTACATCGGCGGCGAAGGCCACAACCTCCAGGAGCACAGCGTCGTGCTGGTCCGCGGTGGTCGTGTGAAGGACTTGCCCGGTGTTCGCTACCACATCGTTCGCGGTTCGCTCGACCTGCAAGGCGTGAAAGACCGCAAGCAGTCGCGTTCCAAGTACGGCGCGAAGCGTCCCAAGAAGGCCTGATAGGTCTTCCTGTCGTCAAAAACAAACGGTGTTCGGTTACCTTGGCGGGTACATCGAACGAAGTGACCCACTGTCGGGTCGAGTAAGTGAGAGTCCTGACTGGCTCTCGCGGTGCCGGAAACGGTGCCAACTGAAGCAAAGAGGTTAGAAAAATGCCACGTCGTCGCGAAGTCCCCAAACGTGAAATCCTGCCGGATCCCAAGTACGGCAATGTCGAGCTGTCCAAATTCATGAACGTGATCATGGAAGGCGGCAAGAAGGCTGTTGCCGAGCGCATCATCTACGGCGCGCTCGACTTCATCGAGAAGAAGAACCCGGACAAGGACCCCCTCGAGGCGTTCACCGTTGCCATCAACAACGTGAAGCCGATGGTCGAAGTGAAGTCGCGCCGCGTCGGCGGTGCGAACTACCAGGTGCCGGTTGAAGTCCGCCCCGTCCGTCGCCTCGCCCTGTCGATGCGCTGGATCAAGGAAGCCGCCCGCAAGCGCGGCGAGAAGTCGATGGCCCTGCGTCTGGCCAACGAACTGATGGAAGCCACGGAAGGCCGTGGCGGCGCAATGAAGAAGCGCGACGAAGTGCACCGCATGGCAGAAGCCAACCGCGCATTCAGCCACTTCCGCTTCTAAAAACCAAACTTCGCTTGGGCGTTGGGTGTCGGGTGACGGGTGCAAGGCCCGTTCTCGAGGCCCAGCGCTCAACGCATTTAACCCGAAAGTAAATCATGTCCCGCAAGACCCCCATCGAGCGCTACCGCAACATCGGCATCTCCGCGCACATCGACGCTGGCAAGACCACGACGACCGAACGCATCCTGTTCTACACCGGTGTGAACCACAAGATCGGTGAAGTGCACGACGGCGCCGCCACGATGGACTGGATGGAGCAAGAGCAAGAGCGCGGCATCACCATCACCTCGGCTGCTACCACCTGCTTCTGGAAGGGCATGGCCGGCAAGTTCGACGAACACCGCATCAACATCATCGACACCCCCGGCCACGTGGACTTCACCATTGAAGTCGAGCGCTCGATGCGCGTGCTGGACGGCGCCGTGATGGTGTACGACGCCGTCGGCGGCGTGCAGCCCCAGTCGGAAACCGTCTGGCGCCAGGCCAACAAGTACAAGGTTCCGCGTCTCGCGTTCGTCAACAAGATGGACCGTACCGGTGCCGACTTCCTGCGCGTCCGTCAGATGATGATCGACCGCCTGAAGGCCAACCCCGTCGTGATCCAGATCCCGATCGGCGCCGAAGAGCACTTCCAGGGCATCGTCGACCTCGTGAAGATGAAGGCGATCATCTGGGACGAGGACAAGGGCGTGACCTTCCAGTACGGCGACATTCCCGCCAACCTGGTCGACGTCTGCAACGAATACCGCGAAAAGCTCGTCGAAGCGGCTGCCGAAGCCAGCGAAGACCTGATGAACAAGTACCTCGAAGGCGGCGAGCTGAGCGAGGAAGAGATCAAGAAGGCCCTGCGCCAGCGCACCATCGCAGGCGAAATCCAGCCGATGCTGTGCGGCTCGGCCTTCAAGAACAAGGGCGTGCAGGCCATGCTCGACGCTGTCGTCGAATACATGCCCTCGCCGCTGGACATCCCGCCGGTGGCTGGCGTGTCGGAAGACGAAACGCCCACGACCCGCAAGGCAGACGACAACGAGAAGTTCTCGGCCCTGGCATTCAAGCTGATGACCGACCCGTTCGTGGGCCAGCTGACCTTCGTGCGCGTCTACTCGGGCGTGCTCTCGAAGGGCGACAGCGTCTACAACCCGGTGCGCGGCAAGAAGGAACGTATCGGCCGTATCGTGCAGATGCACGCCAACAACCGTGAAGAAGTCAGCGAAATCCGCGCCGGCGACATCGCCGCCTGCGTGGGCCTGAAGGACGTGACCACCGGCGAGACGCTGTGCGATCCGGAAGCCGTCGTGACCCTCGAGCGCATGCACTTCCCTGAGCCGGTGATCCGCCAGGCCGTGGAGCCGAAGAGCAAGGCCGACCAGGAAAAGATGGGTATCGCACTGGGCCGCCTGGCGCAGGAAGACCCCTCGTTCCGCGTCAACACCGACGAAGAATCCGGCCAGACCATCATCGGCGGCATGGGCGAGCTCCACCTCGAAATCATCGTGGACCGCATGAAGCGCGAATTCGGCGTGGAAGCCAACGTGGGCAAGCCGCAGGTGGCCTACCGCGAAACGATCCGCAAGACCGTCGAGGAAGCCGAAGGCAAGTTCGTTCGCCAGTCGGGCGGCAAGGGCCAGTACGGTCACGTGGTGCTGAAGATCGAACCCCAGGAAGCCGGCAAGGGCTTCGAGTTCGTCGACGCCATCAAGGGCGGTGTGGTTCCTCGCGAATACATCCCCGCGGTCGAGAAGGGCATCGTGGAAGCACTGGGCCAGGGCGTGCTGGCGGGCTACCCCGTCGTGGACGTCAAGGTCACGCTGCACTTCGGTTCGTACCACGACGTGGACTCGAACGAAATGGCGTTCAAGATGGCCGCGATCTTCGGCTTCAAGGAAGGTGCCCGCAAGGCCAACCCCGTGATCCTCGAGCCGATGATGGCCGTGGAAGTGGAAACGCCCGAAGACTACGCCGGCAACGTGATGGGCGACCTGTCGTCCCGCCGCGGCATGGTGCAGGGCATGGACGACATGGTCGGTGGCGGCAAGGCCATCAAGGCAGAAGTGCCGCTGTCGGAAATGTTCGGCTACTCGACCACGCTGCGCTCGATGTCGCAAGGCCGTGCAACGTACACGATGGAGTTCAAGCACTACGCCGAAGCTCCGCGCAACGTTGCCGAAGCCATCGTGGCCGCTCGCGCCAAGTAAGCTTTTCAAGAACGTCGGGTCATGCAGTGCATGGCCCTTCTTGTCTGCGATCCGGTGCCGCCCTGTTCCCGTGCGGGGCGAATCAGCAACCGGATGCAGACATAAAACCAATACACGGGACTGCTCTTTCAAGGATTGAAAAATGGCAAAAGGTAAATTCACCCGCACCAAGCCGCACGTGAACGTGGGCACGATCGGTCACGTCGACCACGGCAAGACCACGCTGACGGCTGCGATCGCAACGGTGCTGTCGTCGAAGTTCGGCGGCGAAGCCAAGGCCTACGACCAGATCGACGCTGCGCCTGAAGAAAAGGCACGCGGCATCACGATCAACACCGCGCACGTCGAGTACGAAACGGCCAACCGCCACTACGCACACGTCGACTGCCCCGGCCACGCCGACTACGTGAAGAACATGATCACCGGCGCTGCCCAGATGGACGGCGCCATCCTGGTGTGCTCGGCCGCCGACGGCCCGATGCCCCAGACCCGTGAACACATCCTGCTGGCTCGCCAGGTGGGCGTGGGCTACATCATCGTGTTCCTGAACAAGTGCGACATGGTCGACGACAAGGAACTGCTCGAGCTGGTCGAGATGGAAGTCCGCGAACTCCTCGATAAGTACGAATTCCCCGGCGACGACACCCCCATCATCCACGGCTCGGCCAAGCTGGCCCTGGAAGGCGACAAGGGCGAGCTCGGCGAAGGCTCGATCATGAAGCTGGCCGAAGCCCTGGACACGTACATCCCGACGCCCGAGCGCGCCGTGGACGGCACGTTCCTGATGCCCGTGGAAGACGTGTTCTCGATCTCGGGTCGCGGCACGGTGGTGACCGGCGCCGTCGAGCGCGGCGTGATCAAGGTCGGTGAAGAAATCGAAATCGTGGGCATCCGCCCGACGGTCAAGACCACCTGCACCGGCGTGGAAATGTTCCGCAAGCTGCTGGACCAGGGTCAAGCCGGCGACAACGTGGGCGTGCTGCTGCGCGGCACGAAGCGCGAAGAAGTCGAGCGCGGCCAGGTGCTGTGCAAGCCCGGCTCGATCAAGCCGCACACGCACTTCACCGCCGAGGTGTACGTTCTGTCGAAGGACGAAGGCGGCCGTCACACGCCGTTCTTCAACAACTACCGTCCGCAGTTCTACTTCCGCACGACGGACGTGACCGGTGCGATCGAGCTGCCCAAGGACAAGGAAATGGTCATGCCCGGCGACAACGTCAGCATCACCGTGAAGCTGATCGCCCCGATCGCCATGGAAGAAGGCCTGCGCTTCGCCATCCGCGAAGGCGGCCGCACCGTGGGTTCGGGCGTCGTGGCGAAGATCCTCGACCTGTAATCAAGACGGGAGCAAAGGAATCACCATGGCTACCAAGCAAAAGATCCGCATCCGCCTGAAGGCATTCGACTACAAGCTGATCGACCAGTCGGCCGCTGAAATCGTGGACACCGCAAAGCGCACCGGCGCGATCGTCAAGGGCCCCGTGCCCCTGCCGACCCGCATGAAGCGCTTCGACATCCTGCGTTCGCCGCACGTCAACAAGACGTCGCGCGACCAGCTGGAAATCCGTACGCACCAGCGCCTGATGGACATCGTCGACCCGACCGACAAGACCGTGGACGCGCTGATGAAGCTCGACCTGCCGGCTGGCGTGGACGTCGAAATCAAGCTGCAGTAATCCATTCGGCTTCGCGCCGCAAGTGCTGCAAAACCCGCCTGCAGAAATGCAGGCGGGTTTTGTGCTTTATGTCTCACGAATGTGGCATCCTCCCGTGCCGACGCCCGCCAATTTCCGAGGTGTCGGGTAGCTGAAGCGAGGGCAGCACAACTATGGGACAACGCATCTCTTTTTCGTCGGGCCTGGTTGCCTGTGTCGCGGCAGCGCTTCTGACTGCTTGCGGTGGCGGAGGAGGAGGGGGCGGCGGTGGCATCCCCTTGCTCCCTTTGATCCCGACGACACCGGTTGCGCTGAGCGGTACGGCCACCTACGAGTCGGTGCCCAATCCCAGCGGCCGCCTCGTGTACGCCGACACCACGGTCAAACCGGTGCGCGGTGCTTTTGTCGAAGTGCTCGATGCCGCCAGCGGCAACCAGCTTGCCACGACGGCCACCGACGAGAACGGGGCCTATTCGGTGAATGTCCAGGGCAACACGAACGTCATCGTCCGTGTGCGGGCCCAGCTGACCCGTACCGGCGCGCTCCCGACCTGGGACGTCACCGTCCGGGACAACACGCAGTCGAGCGCGATCTATTCCATGCAGTCCTCGGTGTTCTCCACGGGCAGCGCTGCGCTCACCCGTGACCTGCGCGCCGCCAGCGGCTGGGGCGGCTCGAGCTACACCGGTCAGCGCGTGTCGGGGCCGTTCGCCATCATGGACACGGTCTATACCGCGATGCAGAAGGTGATGACGGCCGCTCCGGCGACGGCATTCCCATCGCTGAAGGTGTTCTGGAGCGTCAACAACACCAACTCCGGCGGCAGCATCGCGCTGGGGCAGATCGGCACCACCTTCTTCGTGGGCAGGAGCTCGGGCGCCGAGATCTACGTGCTCGGCAAGGAGAACGTGGATACCGACGAATTCGATGCGCCGGTGATTGCCCACGAATGGGGCCACTATTACCAGGCCTCCTTCAGCCGCGACGACTCGACTGGCGGCGCGCACTCCACGAGCGAGCGCGTCGATCGCCGGCTGGCCTTCTCCGAAGGGTGGGGCAACGGCTGGTCGGGAATTGCGCTGGGGCGCAGCAACTATGTCGATTCGGGCGGGCCCGGCCAGGCGCAGGGCGGCAATCTCGATCTGACGAGGGGGCCGACGACCAATCCGGGCTGGTTCCGCGAATCCTCGATCCAGTCGATCTTCTGGAACCTGAACCAGCAGGTCGGGTTCAAGCCGATCCACGACACGATGACGAGCGCGCTGTTCAGGGGCGGCGCGCCGGTTACCTCGATTCACCCGTTCACTGCTGCTTTCAACGTGGTGGCGTCGGGCAATGCTCCGGCTTTGGCGACGCTGCTGGCGGGCCAGAGCATCAACGCCGCCTCCAACGATGCCTACGGCACGCAGGAAACCAACGGTGGCGGGTCGCCGACCGTGAACTACGTGTTGCCGATGTACAACCAGGCGACGGTCGGTGCGAGCACCTCGGCTTGCGTGACGAACGCAGAAGATCCCCAGCGCGACGGAAACAAGCTCGGCAGCTTCTCCTACCTGCGCTTCACGGCACCCGCGAGCCGCAGCTACCAGTTCGCGATCACCCCGCCTGCGGGCGCCAGCCCCAATTTCGTGATCTACAGGGGCGGGGTGGTGAGCCGGAACACCAATTCGGTCAACCTGTCGGCCGGCGACCATGTTCTGGTCGTCAATGATGTCAACAACTCCGGCGCAAACACCTGCTTCGGCGTGCTGATCCAATAAGCAGCAGCGAGGAAGTCCACCATGAACCTCCGTTCCAGTCCGATGATTGCCACCGCCGCTGCACTTCTGGCGCTCGCTGCCGCCTCGGCGTGCGCAGACGGTGCCCCCGGGCAGCGCGCGGCCAGTCAGGCCGCCGCTTCCCGCAATGCAGCACCCATGACGGCTGCGGCTCGCAAGCCCAATGATTCCGGCGTGGCGATCCAGTACAGGGTCGAGGGCGCGGCGCAGGTCGGGCGCTCGGTCGCCGTCGTTCTCCAGTTCGATGGCGTGAGCGATCCTGCCGGCGCTACCGCACGTTTGACGACCGATGCGGGCCTTTCCCTGGCAACAAGCAGCAGCCTTGCCTTGCCGGCAGGCCAGAGTACTACGGCCACCGCGCGTGTCACCGTCGACCGGGAAGGCCTTGCCTACCTGAACGTCTTCGTCACGCAGAACGGTGCCATGAGCATCGTCGCCATCCCCATCCAGACCGGGGCCGCAGCGCCCGCCATGAAGGCTGCGGGCGAGATGAAATCGTCGGTGGAGGGCGAGAAGATCATCTCGATGCCGGCCAAAGAGCCGAAATAGGCTCGAAAACGCCCCGAAAACAGGCCTCCGAGGCCTGAAAGCGCCGCAATGGCGGCACTTGCACCAGGCCCGCAGCGCGGGCTATAATCGCTGGCTCTGCCCTTGTTGCGCCCGCATGGGCGCTATGCGAGCAGAGATTTATCAACCTTCTTCCGCAGTTCGGGGAAGCCCGACAAACGCTGTCGCCAATTGAAGTGGCAGCGGCGAAGGAAGCTTCCATTTTTGGAGAAAACAAATGAGTCTGAGCAACTCCCTCGGGTTGCTGGGCCGCAAGGTGGGGATGATGCGTCTCTTCACCGATGACGGGGACGCAGTTCCCGTCACGGTGGTGGATGTGTCCAACAACCGCGTGACCCAGATCAAGTCCCAAGAGAACGATGGCTACGTCGCCCTGCAGGTGACGTTCGGTTCGCGCAAGGCATCGCGCGTGACGAAGCCCGAAGCCGGCCACCTCGCCAAGGCGGGTGTCGAAGCCGGTGAGATCATCCAGGAATTCCGCGTTACCGCCGATACCGCTGGTCAGCACAAGGCTGGCGGCGTGATCCCGGTGGCAAGCGTCTTCTCCGTGGGCCAGAAGGTGGACGTGCAGGGCACGTCCATCGGCAAGGGCTACGCTGGCACGATCAAGCGTCATAACATGAGCTCGCAGCGCGCGTCGCACGGTAACAGCCGTTCGCACAACGTGCCCGGCTCGATCGGTATGGCGCAAGACCCCGGTCGCGTGTTTCCCGGCAAGCGCATGACGGGCCACCTCGGCGACGTCACCCGCACCACGCAAAACCTCGACGTCTTCCGTATCGACGAAGCACGTCAACTGCTGCTCATCAAGGGCGCGATTCCGGGTGCCAAGGGTGGCTTCGTCACCGTGCGTCCCGCCATCAAGGCCAAGCCGCAGGCTGCCCAAGGAGCGAAGTAATGGAACTCGAACTCCTGAACGAACAAGGCCAGGCCGCGTCGAAGTACGACGCCCCCGAGACCGTGTTCGGCCGTGACTACAACGAAGACCTGGTCCACCAGATCGTCGTTGCTTTCCAGGCCAACGCACGCCAAGGCACTCGCGCCCAGAAGGACCGCGAGCAGGTCAAGCACTCGACCAAGAAGCCTTTCAAGCAAAAGGGAACGGGCCGCGCCCGTGCCGGTATGACTTCCTCGCCGCTGTGGCGCGGGGGCGGCCGGATCTTCCCGAACATGCCTGACGAAAACTTCTCGCAGAAGATCAACAAGAAGATGTACCGCGCCGGCATGGCGTCCATCTTCTCGCAGCTCGCTCGCGAAGGCCGTCTGGCCGTGGTCGACTCGATCAAGGTCGACTCGCCCAAGACCAAGCCGCTGGCAGCCCGTTTCAAGGCGATGAATCTCGAGTCCGTGCTCGTGATCGCCGAAGAAGTCGACGAAAACCTGTACCTTGCCTCGCGCAATCTGGTCAACGTTCTCGTGGTCGAACCCCGTTACGCCGACCCGGTGTCGCTGGTTCACTACAAGAAGGTGCTGGTCACCAAGGGTGCCGTCGACAAGCTCAAGGAGATGTTCGCATGAGCCGCGTGAACCCCACCGCCGCTGAACGTACGTTCGACGAAGGCCGACTGATGTCGGTGCTGGTCGCCCCGATCGTGTCCGAAAAGGCCACGATGGTCGGCGAGAAGTCGAACGCTGTCACTTTCAAGGTGTTGCAAGACGCCACCAAGCCCGAAATCAAGGCCGCCGTCGAACTGATGTTCAAGGTCGAAGTCAAGGGCGTGTCGGTGCTCAACACCAAGGGCAAGACCAAGCGCTTCGGCAAGTCCGTCGGCCGCCGCGACAACGTTCGCAAGGCCTATGTGACCCTGAAGGCCGGTCAAGAGCTCAACCTCGTCGGGGAAGGCGCTTAATCATGGCCGTCATCAAGATGAAACCCACTTCGCCGGGCCAACGCGGCGCGGTGAAGATCTCGCGTGACCACCTGTTCAAGGGTGCTCCTCACGCCCCCCTGCTGGAACCCCAGTTCCAGAAGGCCGGCCGCAACAACAACGGCCACATCACGATCCGTCATCGTGGCGGCGGTGCCAAGCACCACTACCGCGTCGTCGACTTCGTGCGCAACAAGGACGGCATCCCGGCCAAGGTCGAACGCATCGAATACGACCCGAACCGTACCGCCCACATCGCTCTGGTCTGCTACGCCGATGGCGAGCGCCGCTACATCATCGCCCCGCGCGGTCTGGAAGCCGGTGCAACGCTGCTGTCGGGCGCCGAAGCCCCGATCCGCGCCGGCAACACCCTGCCGATCCGCAACATTCCGGTGGGTTCGACGATCCACTGCATCGAACTGCAGCCCGGCAAGGGCGCGCAGATCGCCCGCTCGGCCGGTACCTCGGCCACGCTGCTGGCCCGTGAAGGCGTCTACGCCCAGGTCCGCATGCGTTCGGGCGAAGTCCGCCGCATTCACATCGAGTGCCGCGCGACCATCGGTGAAGTGGCGAACGAAGAGCACAGCCTGCGCCAGCTCGGCAAGGCCGGTGTGAAGCGTCACATGGGTATCCGCCCGACCGTCCGCGGCGTGGTGATGAACCCGATCGACCACCCGCACGGTGGTGGTGAAGGCCGTACCGGCGAAGGCCGTCATCCGGTCGACCCGTGGGGCAATCTGACCAAGGGTTATCGGACCCGCAACAACAAGCGCACGCAGGTATTCATCGTGTCGCGTCGCAAGAAGTAAGGGATAGCCAATGACTCGCTCTCTCAAGAAGGGTCCGTTCGTCGACCACCACCTCGTGGCCAAGGCCGACAAGGCCGTGACGACCAAGGACAAGAAGCCGATCAAGACCTGGTCGCGCCGCTCGATGGTTCTGCCCGAGTTCATCGGCCTGACCATCGCCGTGCACAACGGCAAGCAACACGTGCCTGTGTACATCACCGACCAGATGGTCGGCCACAAGCTCGGCGAATTTGCGCTCACCCGCACGTTCAAGGGGCACCCCGCGGACAAGAAAGTCCAGAAGAAGTAAGGAACGACCATGTCTGAAACACGTGCAGTCCTCCGCGGTGTCCGCCTGTCGGTCGACAAGGGCCGTCTGGTCGCTGACCTCATCCGCGGCAAGAAGGTCGATCAAGCGCTCAACATCCTGCAATTCACGCAGAAGAAGGCCGCTGTGATCGTGAAGAAGGTGCTCGAGTCGGCCATCGCCAACGCCGAGCACAACGACGGTGCCGACATCGACGAACTGAAGGTCAAGACCATCTACGTCGAGCAAGGCGCCACGCTCAAGCGCTTCACGGCGCGCGCCAAGGGTCGCGGCAATCGCATCAGCAAGCCCACGTGCCATGTGTACGTGACGGTTGGCAACTAAGCCTGGAAGAAATATGGGACAGAAAATCCACCCAACCGGCTTCCGCCTGGCGGTTACCCGTAATTGGTCCAGCCGCTGGTACGCAAGCGACCGCGATTTCGCGGGCATGCTGGCCGAAGACATCAAGGTTCGCGAGTACCTGAAGAAGAAGCTGAAGAACGCTTCGGTCTCGCGCGTCATGATCGAGCGTCCCGCCAAGAACGCACGCATCACGATCTTCTCGGCTCGTCCGGGCGTCGTGATCGGCAAGAAGGGCGAAGACATCGAAAACCTCAAGCGCGAACTGGGCAAGCAGCTCGGCGTGCCGGTTGCGGTCAACATCGAAGAAGTGCGCAAGCCCGAAATCGATGCGCAGCTGATCGCCGACAGCATCACGCAGCAGCTCGAGAAGCGGATCATGTTCCGCCGCGCCATGAAGCGCGCCATGC
The DNA here is from genome assembly GCF_048305045.1 of Variovorax sp. 278MFTsu5.1. Taxonomy (NCBI): domain Bacteria; kingdom Pseudomonadati; phylum Pseudomonadota; class Betaproteobacteria; order Burkholderiales; family Comamonadaceae; genus Variovorax; species Variovorax sp. 278MFTsu5.1. The sequence continues at coordinate 6,336,627 of NZ_CP157622.1, read as the reverse complement.
AGAACGCCATGCGTCTGGGTGCCCTGGGCATCAAGATCATGTCGGCTGGCCGTCTGAACGGCATCGAAATCGCTCGTACCGAGTGGTATCGCGAAGGCCGCGTGCCGCTGCACACCCTGCGCGCCGACATCGACTACGGCACCTCCGAAGCCAAGACGACCTACGGCGTCATCGGCGTGAAGGTGTGGGTCTACAAGGGCGACACGCTGGGTCGCAACGACCTGCCCGCCGTCGAGACGCCGCGTCCTGAAGAAGAACGTCGCCCGCGTGGTCCCCGCCGCGATGGCCGCCCCGGTGGCGACCGTCCGGGCAGCGACCGCCGTGGCCCCGGCCCGCGCGCCGGTGCCCGCGGCCCGATCGGTGGCAACACCGCTCCGGCCGATGGCAGCGACAAGCCCGCAGAAGCAACCGGCGGTGCCGGTGCAGACTCGAAACCCGCCGTTAAGCGCGTCCGCAAAGCCGCGCCCGCTGCAGCAGCGGACGGTGCCAAGGCCGAGTAATCGGTCGCTCCCGGGCGCGCAAGCGCCTGGGGCCCTCACGGAGTAACAAAACATGCTGCAACCTGCACGCAGAAAGTTCCGCAAGGAACAAAAGGGCCGCAACACCGGCATCGCAACCACGGGTAACTCGGTTGCGTTCGGTGACTTCGGTCTCAAATGCACCGACCGCGGCCGCCTGACGGCGCGCCAGATCGAAGCCGCTCGCCGCGCGATTTCGCGTCACGTGAAGCGCGGTGGCCGTATCTGGATCCGCGTGTTCCCCGACAAGCCGATCTCGACCAAGCCCGCAGAAGTGCGGATGGGTAACGGCAAGGGCAACCCCGAGTACTACGTCGCCGAAATCCAGCCCGGCAAGATCGTGTTCGAGATCGTCGGCGTGCCCGAAGAGCTCGCCCGCGAAGCGTTCCGCCTGGCTGCCGCCAAGCTGCCGCTGCGCACGACGTTCGTCGCTCGCCAGCTCGGCGCCTGAGAGGAGAACATCCATGGCAACACGTAAGAAGAAGGAAACCGCGGCTCCGGCCAAGGTGACGAAGGCCGCAACCCTGCGCACGAAGGACGTCGCAGGCCTGCAAGCCGAAATCAAGGATCTGCAGAAGGCCCACTTCGGCCTGCGCATGCAGAAGGCCACGCAACAGCTGTCGAACACCTCGACGCTGCGCGTGACCCGCCGCGACATCGCGCGCGCCAAGACCATTCTTGCCCAGAAGCAGCAAGAAGCCCAAGCCGCCAAGTAAGGAGTGAACATGACGGAAGCTAAAAAATCCCTCAAGCGCACCTTGATCGGCAAGGTGGTCAGCGACAAGCGCGCGAAGACCGTGACGGTGCTGGTCGAGCGTCGTGTGAAGCACGAGCTCTACGGCAAGATCGTGGCCAAGACGAGCAAGTACCACGCCCACGACGAAAAGGGCGAGTACAAGCTGGGCGACACCATCGAGATCACGGAAAGCCGTCCGATCTCGAAGACCAAGAACTGGGTCGTGACCCGTCTGGTCGAGAAGGCCGTCCTGGTCTGATCAATCATTGGAGCCCCCAGGGGCATCCGATCCGGAAACGGCCCACAATGTGGGCCGTTTTTCTTTTTCAGGAGCACATTCAATGATCAAAGTCGGCGACACCCTTCCCTCGGCCACCCTGCAGGAATACTCCGAAGTCGAGGGCGAAGGCTGCAGCATCGGCCCGAACCCCGTGGACGTGGCCAAGGCGACGGCTGGCAAGACCATCGCGCTGTTCGCGCTGCCCGGCGCCTTCACCCCCACCTGTTCGGCCAAGCACGTGCCGGGCTATGTTCAGCACTTCGACGACTTCAAGGCCGCCGGCGTGGACGAGATCTGGTGCGTCAGCGTGAACGACGCCTTCGTGATGGGCGCCTGGGCGCGCGACCAGAAGACCGGCGCCAAGGTTCGCATGCTGGCCGACGGCAGCGCCGACTTCGCGAAGGCCACCGGCCTCACGCTCGACCTGACCGGGCGCGGCATGGGCCTGCGCAGCAACCGCTACTCGATGCTGGTGAAGGACGGCAAGGTCGCGACGCTGAACGTCGAGGCACCGGGCAAGTTCGAAGTGAGCGACGCCGGCACGCTGCTGGCCCAGGCCCGCGGCTGAGGCCGGCGGGTCAGAGATCTACTTTCAAGTAGTGAGCCCCGGCGACGGGGTTGTGATAGTAGGGCGGTACCTCCACGAAACCCAGGTCTTCGTAGAGCGCCCGGGCCGATTCCATGTCGTCGAGGGTGTCCAGCAGCACGCAGCCGTAACCCGCGCTGCGTGCGGCATCGAGGATCGCCTCGGCCAGCTGGCGGCCCAGCCCGAGGCCGCGGAAGCCGGGGCGCACGTACAGGCGCTTCATTTCCGCCGCGTTCGCGTAGTCCGCGTTGTCCAGCGGACGCAGCGCGCAGCACCCCGCCACATGGGCCAGCGTGCCGTCGGCGCGCTGCAGCGTCGGAGCCCGCCGTCCGGCGTCTTCCTTGACGTTCGCGGGATCGACCAGCGCAAGCAGCAGCGTGCCGCGCGGCTCGGCGTATTCGCCGGGCAATTGCGCCAGTTCGCCGTCGAAATCTTGGAAATCCAGGTCGATGCCCAGCGAAGCCGCGTAGTCACGGAAGATCGTGCGTGTCGCCTCGATCTCGTGGGCCTCTTCGGGGGTGAGCAGCACCACCGCCGGCATGGCCGACAGCGGCAGGGGGCGTGAAACAGAGAAGCTCATACGCGCAACGAGGAAATCCACCAGGCCACGCCCGCGCATAGCGCGAACAGCCCCAGCGCCAGCCAGCGCGAGGCCGCATCGTCGCGGCTGGGCGCCACTTGGCGGCTTTCGGAAGGGACCAGCTTGTCGCCCGACACCATCGGCCGCACCAGGCGGTGCCGCTTGATGAGCACGTAGAACAGCACGGCCAGCACATGCAGGCTCGCAAGGGCGATCACGATCCACTTGCCCTGCGACTTGTGCCAGCCGGTGGCCATGCCAACGATCTCGCCGGAGACGAAGCGGGTGAGCGGCCCCGAGGCCGAGATCTCGTCGTCCGCCATCAGCCCGGTCGCGACCTGCAGCACCAGGATGGCCAGCACCGCGAACACCGACAGCGCGCCCAGCGGCGTGTGCCCGATCAGGTGGTCCGGATGCGCCCGGCCGCTCAGGTAGGCCGCCAGCGAGCCCGGCCCGTAGACGAAAGCCCCGAAGCGCGACCAGCGTCCGCCCATGAAGCCCCAGAGCAGCCTGAAAAGCAGCAGCGCCAGGACCGTGTAGCCGATGCGGAAGTGCCACTCCATGGCCCCGTTCAGGCCGGTGCCGATCATGCCGACGACGGCGATGGCCAGCGCCCAGTGGAAAAGGCGCGTCGGCAGGTCCCAGACCCGGGTGAGGGCGCCGGGGCCGGGGGCCGCGCGAAAGGCGGCCACGGAGGTGTCGGTCATCGAGGAAGGCGCTGGGGGGCGCGGTGCTGCGGAAGGCGCAGATTAGCAAAGTCCGGGCCCCAGGCCGCTTCGGGTTGTTGCTATGAGGCCGGTACGGCCCGCCCCTACACTCGCCCGCAGCGCCGCGCACGATGGCGTTTTTTCCCCACACGAGGATCACCCATGAAACGATTCGCCTCCCTGGCCGTCGCAGCCGCCTGCGCGGCCATGTCCCTTCCCGCGGCCGCCCAGTTCGCCAAGCCCGAAGACGCCATCAAGTACCGCCAGAGCTCGCTGTTCGTGATGAGCCAGCACTTCGGCCGCCTCGGCGCCATGGCCAACGGCCGCGCGCCTTACGACGCAGCCGCCGCCGCGGCCAATGCCGAAGTGGTCGCCGACATGGCGAAGCTGCCCTGGGCAGGCTTCTCCGCCGGTGCCGAGGGCGGCAAGGCCAAGCCCGACATCTGGAAGGAAGACGCCAAGTTCAAGGAACGCCAGCAGAAGCTGGTCGAGGAAACCGGCAAGCTGGTGACCGCCGCCAAGGCCGGCAATCTCGATGCCCTCAAGGCCCAGTTCGGCCCGACCGCCGCGAGCTGCAAGGCCTGCCACGACAGCTTCCGCGCGCAGTAAGCAGCGGATCGCGACAGGACAAAAGCAAAAGGCGCCCTTTCGGGGCGCCTTTTCGTTGGGGCTGGCGAGAGATCAGGCTTCGGCCAGGAGTTTTTCGATGAGCTTGTGCAGCTCGGCGAAGTCCGGCTCGCCCACATAGCGCTTCACGATCTCGCCGCGCTTGTTGACCAGATAGGTGGTCGGCGTGAGCTTCACGTCGCCCCAGGCCTGCGCCACGCTGCCGGTGTTGTCGATCGCCACCTTGAACGGCAACTTGCGTGTCTGGGCGAAATTGACGACGTAGCTCGGCGGGTCGTAGCTCATGGCCACCGCCAGCGTGTCGTAGCCCTGGGCCTTGTACTTGTCGTAGGTGGCGATGACCTTGGGCATCTCGCCCACGCAGGTCACGCAGCTGGTGGCCCAGAAGTTGACCAGGGTGACCTTGCCCTTCAGGTCCGCCGTGCTCTTCTGCGAGCCGTCCAGCAGCACGAAGGTGGAGGCGGGAGCGGCAGTGGCGCCCGAGCCGAGGTACACGCCCACGCCGGTGGCCAATGCGACGACGACAGCTGCTGCGGCGAGGTATTTCTTCATGGCTTGGTGCAAGAGAAGGGCGGCGCGATTTTAGTTCCGCGTGCCCGATCGTGCTGGCGACATCCCGACCGGCGTGCACGGTTCGATAATCGCTGCCCCATGCCGTCGCCGTCCCCCGCCATTCCCCGCTCCAGGCTCGCAGTGCTGGCCGCGGCAGCCCTGCTCGCAGCCTGCAGCCCCGCCTTCAACTGGCGCGAGGTGCCGATCGCCGGGGCCGGCCTGGTCGCGATGCTGCCCTGCAAGGCCGACCGTGCGACCCGCGCGCTGCCGCTGGGCACCGAATCGGTGCAGGTCGACATGACGGGCTGCGAAGCCGGCGGCGCGACATTCGCCATCGCGCATGCCTCCGCGAACGGCCCAGAGCAGGCCGAAGCCTGGCTGCGCGCCTGGCACACCGCCACGCGCGGGCAACTTGGCGAGGCGCAGGTGACGGAATCCGCCGCCAGCGTGCTGCGCGCAACGGCAGTACCTGCGCCGCTGCGCCTGGAAACACAGCCGCCGCAAAAAGGTACGGCCACGCCCCTGCAGGTGCTCTGGTTCGCCCAGTCGCAGAAAGACGGTTCGGTGGCGCTCTACCAGGCCACGGTGCTCGGCCAGCCTTCCTCGGCCGAGGCGTTGAAGACCTTCTTCGAGGGCCTCAGGCTTCCATGAGCGGCGGGCTCGCCCGCTATGGTTCCGATAGCTGCCATGGTCAGACCGTCCGCACGGTCCTGTCCGTTTTCCGGGGCTGCCGCGTTATGTCGCATATCTACTTCCCCTGGGCGCCCCCGCATAATCGACGCGTCGTCCTCCCTTTTGCATGAACAGCATCCTCATCATCGCCCACGCTCCGTTCGCCCATGCGATGCGGCAGTGCGCGCTGCATGTGTTTCCCGACTGCGAACAGGCCATCGCCGCGCTCGACGTGCTGCCCAACGTGTCGCCCGAAGAAACGCTGGCGGCCGCGCGCATCACCCTTGCGCAGCAGCTGCACGCGCCGCGCTCGCAGGTGCTGGTGCTGGCCGACGTGTTCGGCGCCACGCCCTGCAACGTGGCGCAGAAGCTGGTGGACGGCGTCCGGTCGCGGCTGGTGGCGGGGGTCAATCTTCCGATGCTGCTGCGTGCCGTCACCTACCGGCACGAACCCCTGGAGACGCTGGTGCAGCGCGCCCTCGCGGGCGGCACCGCGGGCGTGATGCAGGTGGCGGTGGCGGCTCCCCAGAACCAGGCGAAAAGAAAGCACAGTGATCAAGAAATCCGTGACCATCAGCAATAAGCTGGGCCTGCATGCACGCGCATCGGCCAAGCTGACCAAGCTCGCAGGCAGCTTTCCCTGCGAGGTGTGGCTCTCCCGCGGCGACCGCCGCATCAACGCGAAGAGCATCATGGGCGTGATGATGCTGGCTGCCGGCCTGGGCTCCACTGTCGAGCTCGAGACCAACGGGCCGCAGGAAGACGAAGCGATGAACGCCATCGTCCAGTTGATGGACGACAAGTTCGGCGAAGGCGAATAAGGACCGTCCCATGACCTTCGCAGTCCACGGCCTCCCCGTTGCCCGTGGCATTGCCATCGGGCGCGCCGTGCTGGTGGTGTCGAGCCGCATCGACGTCGCCCACTACTTCATCAAGCCCGAAGAGATCGAGACCGAGATCGACCGCGTGCGCACTGCGCGCAACGCGGTGGCCGACGAGCTTGCCAAGTTGCAGGCCAACGTCGCGCAGATGGGGCCGAACGACGCGCCGCACGAGCTCGCGGCGCTGCTCGAGGTGCACCAGATGCTGCTGCAGGACGAGGCCCTGAGCGGCGGCGTCAAGCACTGGATCAGCGAGCGGCTCTACAACGCCGAGTGGGCGCTGACCACGCAGCTCGAGATCATCGCGCGCCAGTTCGACGAGATGGAGGACCCGTACCTGCGCGAGCGCAAGGCCGACCTCGAGCAGGTGGTCGAGCGGCTGCTGCACCGCATGAAGGGCACGGCCGCCGTGCTGGCGCCGAGCCCGCCGCGCCGCAAGCGCGCCGCTTCGTCGGACGACGACAACGACGACCCCACCGCGGGCGACGGCATCGACGTGCCGCTGGTGCTGATCGCGCACGACCTCTCGCCGGCCGACATGCTGCAGTTCAAGAAGAGCGTGTTCGCCGGCTTCGTCACCGACGTGGGCGGGCGCACCTCGCACACCGCCATCGTGGCGCGCAGCATGGACATCCCGGCCGTGGTCGGCGCGCGCACCGCGAGCCAGCTGGTGCGGCAGGACGACTGGGTCATCATCGACGGCGACGCCGGCGTGGTGATCGTCGACCCGTCGCCGATCATCCTGGCCGAGTACGGCTTCAAGCAGCGCCAGGGCGACCTCGAACGCGGCCGGCTCGCGCGGCTGCGCCACAAGCCCGCCGTCACGCTCGACGGCCAGCGCGTGGAGCTGCTCGCCAACATCGAGATGCCGGAGGACACCGTGGGTGCGGTCAAGGCCGGCGCGGTGGGCGTGGGCCTCTTCCGCAGCGAATTCCTCTTCATGGGCCGCGACACGGGCTCGCCCCAGACCCGGCTGCCCGATGAGGAGGAGCAGTACCAGGCCTACAGGCGCGCGGTCGAGGGCATGCAGGGCATGCCGGTCACCATCCGCACCATCGACGTGGGCGCCGACAAGCCGCTGGACAGCAAGTCGGCCAACAAGCAGGAGCACCTGAACCCGGCGCTGGGCCTGCGCGCCATCCGCTGGAGCCTGGCCGATCCGGCGATGTTCCTCACGCAGCTGCGCGCCATCCTGCGCGCGGCGGCGCATGGCGAGATCCATCTGCTCATCCCGATGCTCGCGCACGCGAGCGAAATCAGGCAGACGCTCTCGCTGATCGACTTCGCGCGCGCCGAACTCGACAACCGCGGCGCGGTGTACGGCCACGTGAAGCTCGGCGCCATGATCGAGATCCCGGCGGCCGCGCTCACGCTGCGCATCTTCCTGAAGCACTTCGACTTCCTGTCGATCGGCACCAACGACCTGATCCAGTACACGCTGGCGATCGACCGCGCCGACGAATCGGTGGCGCACCTCTACGACCCGGCGCATCCGGCCGTGCTGCGCCTGGTGGCCGACACCATCGCCGAGTGCCGCCGACAAGGCAAGGGCGTGGCCGTGTGCGGCGAAATGGCGGGCGACGTGGCCTTCACGCGCCTGCTGCTGGGCCTGGGCCTGCGCAGCTTCTCGATGCATCCCTCGCGCATCCTCGCGGTCAAGCAGGAGGTGCTGCGCGCCGACACCGGCAAGCTCGAGGCATGGGCAAAGAGCGTGCTCGACTCGGACGATCCTGCCGCCGCGATGGCTGGCTGACCGGCTGACGCCACGAGCGTACTTTTCACTCACCCCGCGGGTGAGTGAAAAGAAACGAAACACGCCGAAACTGCGGCGAAAGGACTTGCGGGGGGCCCGCAAGCACGATCAGGCCTTCTCTTCAACCACTGAAAGAAAGGCCTGAAATGAACTCCATCTCCTTTACCCAGATCGTCGCCGTCGCATCCTTCGCCATGCTCGCCGCAGCCGGCGCGAAGGCCGAGAGCTACGAGGGCGTGCAGCCCGCCGTGTCGGCCAAGAGCCGTGCCGAAGTCAACGCCGAAGCCATGCGCACCGCATCGGCGCCCGACCAGAACGTGGTGCGCGGCTCGCGCGGTGCCGAGACCATGGCCGTCTCGACCGAACGCGGGCGCATCGTCGCAGAAGCCGTGCGCGCTGCCGCCGCGCCTGACCAGAACGTGTCGGCGAGTTCGCGCGTGAACAGCCAGGTCATCTCGACCATGCCCAACCCCGTCGACGCACGCGCCTCGGCTGCCAACGCCAAGAGCAGCCGCCTCTAAGCAGGCCGGCTTGTCGCCACGCCTGTCGCCATAAAACGAAACACGCCGCAACCGCAGCGAGAGGACTTGGCCCGGTGCAATCCGCACCATGGAGCTTCCTCCTCAACACAACACCAGGAACACAAGGAATCGCCATGAAACACTGGATCAAACGCACTCTCTTTGGCTTCGCCGGCGCCGCCATGGTCGCGGGGAGCATCGCCGGCTGCAGCAGCTACCGTCACGGCTGGGGCGGCGACAGCGCCGAGTTCCGCACGAAGATGGTCGAGCGCGTGGGCAGCAAGCTCGAACTCGACGCGAGCCAGAAGCAGAAGCTCACTGTGCTGGCCGAGAAGCTGCAGGCGCAGCGTGAAGCCATGCGCGGCGCGGGCGGCTCTGGCGATCCGCGCTCGCAGTTCAAGGCGCTGTTCGCGGGCAACAAGCTCGACCAGGCCGGTGCCGCTCGCCTGATTGACGAGAAGACCACGGCCGTGCGCAACGGCAGCCCCGAGATCATCGCCGCCGCAGCGGACTTCTTCGACAGCCTGAACGCCGCGCAGCAGCAGAAGGTGCGCGATTTCATGGAACGAGGCGGCCGCCGCTGGAGCCACCGTGGCTGAACCGGGCTCACCCCCAGGCTTCGCGCACTTCGTGTCGCTGCGCCACCCCCCTCTCCGGGGGCGACACCAGTGGCCCGGCGAAGCCGGTTCCACGGTGTCTCCCGAGGGGGCCGTATCGGCGACCGGTGGCGTGCGCACGCTGCTGCGCCTCGAAGGCGCCGTGGTGCTCGGCGTGGCGCTCGCCGCCTACGCGCAGTTCGGCGCAGGCTGGGGCGTGTTCGCGCTCTGGCTGCTCGCGCCCGATCTCTCGCTTCTGGGCTACCTCGCGGGCCCGCGCACGGGTGCGGCGCTCTACAACGCGGCGCACTCGTACGTCGGCCCGGTGCTGCTGCTGGCGCTCGGCGTGCTTGCGGGCATGCCGTGGGCGGTGGCCGGCAGCCTGATCTGGCTGGCCCACATCGGCATGGACCACGCGCTGGGCTACGGGCTCAAGTACGCGAGCGGCTTCGCCGCCACGCACCTGGGCCGCATCGGCAAGGCCGACCCATGGTGAGCGGCGATCCCACGGCTTCGCATGCCGTGCACGCGCCAGCCGCGCGCGCATGGATGCTGACGGAGGCGCTCACGCTGGGCATCGCGTCGATGGTGCATGCCGGGTTCATCGTGCCCGGCTACGCGCACCCGGCGGCACGCACCGCCGAGGCAGTGATCGCCACGGTGCTGGTGCTGGCCTCGGTCGAGACCTGGCTGCGCCCGCACCATGCGCGCCGCGCGGCCATCTTCGGTCAGGGCTTCGCGCTGCTGGGCACGTTGGTCGGCCTCGGCACCATCATCGCGGGCATCGGCCCGCGCACGGTGCCCGACGTGGTCTACCACGCGCTGCTGCTTTCCATCCTCGTGACGGGCCTGACCTGGGCGGTGCGATGCCGGCGGGTCTGATGGTCAGCGAGGTCATTCGCCACTTTCTCGTCCGGAGGCACAATCCCGCCATGCCGCGCATCCTGCTGATCGACGACGACGAGCATCTCGCCGCGCCGCTGACCACCTACTTCGCACGCTTCGGCTGCACGCTCGAAAGCGCCGTGCGCCCGAGCGAGGGGCTGGCCAGGCTGCGCGCGGGCTCCTACGACGCGGCCATCCTCGACGTGATGCTGCCCGAGATGGACGGCTTCGCGCTGTGCCGCGAGATCCGCAAGGAAAGCGACATTCCCATCGTGATGCTCACCGCCCGCGGCGAAGTGATGGACCGCGTGGTCGGGCTGGAGCTCGGCGCCGACGACTACGTGCCCAAGCCCTTCGAGCCGCGCGAACTGGTGGCGCGCGTGCAGACCATCCTGCGCCGCCAGCGCAGCACGCCGCAGGCGTCAGCCAGCGGCACGCAGTACCGCGTGTTCGACGGCCTGTCGATCGACCTCGACCGGCGCCAGGTGCTGCGCCACGGCGAGCGCGTGGAGCTCACCGGCACCGAGTTCGAGCTGCTCGCGCTGCTGGCGGCCGAGCCGGGCAAGGTGTTCAGCCGAGACGACATCCTCAACCGCCTGCGCGGGCACGAGGCCGAGCTCTACACGCGCGCGGTCGACATCGTCGTGAGCCGCCTGCGCAAGAAGCTCGAGCCGCTGGATTGCATCAAGACGCTGCGCAACGCGGGCTACGCGCTGGCCGTCGCCCGCAGCGAACCTGCATGAACTTCGGCCGAAGCAGGGAGTCCCGCAGGATGCGGTGGCGCGGCGAGGAATGCCGCGACGAGATGACGCGCGGCGACTGGCACGCCAAGTGGCACGCGCGCTGGAACGAGAAGGTGCAGGGCAAGCGCCGCTGGCGCCGTTCGCTGCGCGTGCGGCTGGTGCTGATGTTCGTGCTGCTCGCGCTGGTGATGGCGGCCGTCTTCATGGGCGGCATGAAGAAATCGTTCTCCACCGGCTGGGCCGAGGCCGCCAAGCCGATGCTGACCGATTACGCCGACCGCCTGGTCGCCGAGATCGGCACGCCGCCCGACGTGGCGCGCGCGCAGGCGCTGGTGGCGCGGCTGCCGATCACCATCCGCATCGTGGGCCCCAAGGTCAACTGGGACTCCAACCCCGGCGGCGCCAGCAGCCCCGGCGGCTGGATGCACGACCGCGAAGACGTCTTCGGCGGCGACAAGTGGTTCATCCGCCCCACGGCCGACGGCCACCGCGTGATCTTCGGCTGGTCGCCCAAGCTCTGGCAGCTGGCGCCGCGTGTCATCGGCTGGGCCACGCTGGGCCTGCTGCTGTCCTGCGTGCTGCTGGGCTACGCCTACGTGAGCCGTCTGCTGCGCCCGCTGATCGACATCCGCGAGGGCGCGCAGCGCTTCGGCCGCGGCGAGTTCACGCAGCCCATTCCGATCCGCCGCAACGACGACCTCGGCGACTTGGCAGAGCGCATCAACACCATGGCCGAGGACATCCAGGCCATGCTCGACGCCAAGCGCGGGCTGCTGCTGGCGCTGAGTCACGAGCTGCGCTCGCCGCTCACGCGCGCGCGCCTGAACGCCGAACTGCTGCCGACCACGCCCGAGGGGCAGGCCGAGCGCGACGCGCTGCTGCGCGACCTGAACGAGATGCGCGACCTCATCAGCGACCTGCTCGAAAGCGAGCGCCTCGCCAGCCCGCACGTGGCGCTGCAGCGCGAACCGGTCGACCTGGCGGCGCTGATCCGCGAGATCGTGGCCGAGATGCCCGGAGCGGAGCATGTGCATCTCGACCTGGCCGAGGGCCTGCCGCCGCACGCGGTGGACCGCATGCGCATCCGGCTGCTGGTGCGCAACCTGCTGGACAACGCGCTGCGCTACAGCGCCGACGCGCCCCGGCCGCCCTGCGTGTCGCTGCGCGCGGTGCTCGACGGCAGCAGCCAGGGCGCCGAGATCGAGGTGCGCGACCACGGCCCCGGCGTGGACGACGAGCAGCTCGAGCGCCTGACAGAGCCCTTCTACCGCACCGACGGCGCCCGGGCGCGCGCCACCGGCGGCGTGGGCCTGGGCATGTACCTGTGCCGGCTGATCGCCGAGGCGCACGGCGGCAAGCTCACGGTGCGCAACGCGCAGCCGGGGTTGCGGATCGTCGTCAGGCTGGCCTAGACGAGGGGCGAAAGGCGCGCTGTCGCCTGCGCTACCTGCCCGCCCCGGGGGCGCCGCTACGATGCGCCTGCGCGCCAGCGCCCCCTCATTCAAGGTCAAGGAGACAGACGCCATGAGCACCCCACTCACCAACCATCAGGTCCGCCTCGCCAAGCGCCCCGAGGGCACGGCCACCCGCGAGAACTGGAAATTCACCACCGAGCCCGTCGGCGAACCGGCCGAGGGCGGCGTGCTCGTCAAGACGCTGTCGTTGTCGCTGGACCCCGCCATGCGCGGCTGGCTCAACGACGCCAAGAGCTACATCCCGCCCGTGGGCATCGACGAAGTGATGCGCGCCGGCGGCGTCGGCCGCGTCATCGCCTCGAAGAACCCGCAGTTCGCCGTGGGCGACACCGTCTACGGCACGCTGGGCGTGCAGGAATACATCCTCATCCCCGAAGACCAGATCAAGCGCAACGGCCTGGTGAAGATCGACCTGCGCGTGGGCACCATCACCCAGTGGCTCAACGTGCTGGGCATGCCCGGCATGACCGGCTACTTCGGCCTGATGGACGTGGGCATGCCCAAGCCAGGCGAGACGGTGGTGGTTTCCGGCGCGGCCGGCGCCGTCGGCCAGACGGTGGGCCAGCTGGCCAAGATCAAGGGCTGCCGCGTGGTCGGCATCGCCGGCGGCCAGGCCAAGTGCGACTGGGTGGTGAGGGAGCTCGGCTTCGACGCCTGCATCGACTACAAGGCCGGCGCCGCCGCGGTGCGCGAGGGCCTGAAGACGCACTGCCCGAAGGGCGTGGACATCTACTTCGACAACGTCGGCGGCGAGATCCTCGACATGGTGCTGGCGCGGCTCGCGCGCAAGGCCCGCATCATCATCTGTGGCGCCATCAGCCAGTACAACAACGCCAACAGCATGCCCTCGGCTGGCCCGAAGAACTACCTGAGCCTGCTGGTGAATCGTGCCCGCATGGAAGGCATCGTGGTATTCGACTACGCCGACAGGTACCACATCGCCATCGCCGAGATGGCCGGTTACCTGAAAGATGGGCGCATGAAGAGCAAGGAAGACGTCGTGAAGGGCCTCGATACCTTCCCCGAGTCGCTCAACAAGCTCTTCGCGGGCGAGAACTTCGGCAAGCTGGTGCTGCAGGTCGCCGAAGACTAGGCGCGGGGCGGGCTGCCGGAGGGACGCCGCGGCTCAGCCCAGGTCGGGACGCATCGGGATGTCGCCCAGCGCGTCGTCCTCGCGCAGGCCGCGCGCGGCCTTCAGCAACTCGATCGACAGGCCGTCGCCATGGCCCGCGAAGCCCCGGGCGATGCCCTCGAGCACCGTCGACAGGCCGGCTTCGCCGTCGCTGCGCGCATCCATGCTGATGTTGAGCACCCGGGCCGCCATCTGGCGGTAGGTGACGGCGCCCGCGCCCTCCAGCGCGGCCACCAGGTCGAGGTACAGCGCCAGGTTCAGGTCGAACACCAGCTTTGGCGTGATCTCGAAATCCCTGTTCTTGTCGTCCATGTGGGTTGGCTCCTTTTTCCTGAGCCTCCACTCTAGCCAGAAAAGATGAAGGCGCGCCGTCGGATACAGCCTGATTCAGCACGCAGGCATCACCATGATCACCGCGATCAGCGTGCGCGCGTGCCCATGATCGCCGCCGAGATGATCAGCCAGGCCGCCAGCGCGATGGTCCAGGTCAGCGGCCGGCCCGTCACCAGCAGCAGCAGCGCCGTCGAGCCCAGCGGCGTGATGTAGCTCAGGATGCCGATCTGTCGCGCGTCGCCGCGCTTGAGCGCCATGTCCCACACGAAGAAGGCCGCGCCCAGCGGGCCGAGGCCGCACAGCGCGAGCAGCAGCCAGTCACGGGCCGTCAGCGACACCGAGGGCTCCAGCACCGCATGGCAGGCCAGCGCGAGCGCCCCCGAAACCAGCCCGAAGAGGCCGATCGCCGAGGTCGGGAAGGCCGGCACGCGCTTCGTCCACAGCGAATAGCTCGCCCAGACGAAGGCCGAGGCCAGCGCCGGCACGAAGCCCCAGTACCCCGCGGCGGAAGCGGCGCCGCCCCCGCCCGCGCCCAGGATCGCCGCTGCCGCGCCGCCAAAACCCAGCAGCCCCGCCACCAGGTGCAGCGGCCGCAGCGACACGCCCGGCAGCAGCACCGGCGCCAGCACCACCATCAGCAGCGGCCAGAGGTAGTTGACCAGGTTGGCCTCGACCGGCGGCGCGTAGCGCAGCGCGATGAACAGCAGGAAGTGATAGCCGAAGAGCCCGTAGATGCCCAGCGCCAGCGTGCGCGGCGGCACTTTCCAGGCGGCGCGGTCGCGCAGCACCAGCGGCCAGCTCGGCACGCTGCCGATGATGAGCGCGAGGCCCGTGAGCAGAAAAGGCGGCAGGTGCGACAGGGCTGTGCCCAGCGAGGCGAGCGTGGTCCACAGGGCGATGGCGATCAGTGCGTAGGCGGTCGATGGCATGGATGGCGAGGCTACGCGATGCGGTCGTCGCGCAATGACGGTCCGTCGTCGAGAAACGACGGTCTTTCGATCAGGAAAAGGGACTCAGCGCCGCAAGGCGGCCGTAAGGGCGGAAGGCGAGCGGTAGCCCGTGCGCCGCGCTGTCTCCGCCACGCTCATGCCGCCCAGCCTCAGCTCGCGCGCATGCGCCAACCGCAGCGAGCGCAGCCATTGCATCGCGCCCATGCCCTGCTCGTCGCGGCAGCGCTGCGCGAACTGGCTGGGGCTCAGGCAGGCGACCTGCGCCAGGTCGGCCACGCTCAAGGGCTCGTGCCAGCGGGCACGGGCCCAGTCGGCGAGCAAGGACCAGTCGATGCGGCGGCGCGACGCCGACGACGATGCCGGTGCGGGGCTCCAGGCCTCCAGGAGCAGCGCCGGCCCGTGCTGCAAGGCCAGGGCCGAGGCTCGCGGCTGCTTCATGCATTGCGCCAGGTAACGCGCCAACGCGTGCAGTTGCGCCGAATCGGGCGGCGCGCGTTCGGCGCAGCGGGCCCATGCCGGCTGCGTGGTGTCGAGCACCAGGCACACCGCTCCATGCCTGCGCGCGCTGAAATCGTGCCGGTCGCCCGGTGCGACCACCTGCGCTTCGCCTGCGGCGATGCCCGCGCCCCGGCCTTCCACCTCGATATCGAGCACGCCGTCGAGGCCGATCAGCACCTGGAAATGGTTGTGCGCATGGCTGCCGTGCGAGTGGCCGTAGTCGCGCAGGGCGAGTTCATGGCGAGGCGGCAGGGATGAACCGAAAACAGGCATGGGCAGTCGAGGATTGTCCGCGCAGCTCCCGCAATGCCACAAGCGGCATCAGCTTCCGTCGGCGTCCCGCAGCGCCCGAGCGTTGACCCGCACGGCCTCGACCACACGCCCCTGGCCTGTCGCCAGCGGCTGCGTGCGGCCCTCGGCCCGCACCCTGTCTCCGACCTTCAGCGCCAGCTTCGCATGGCCGTCGGGCTTCATGTGGATGAAGTCGCCGGTGTCCAGCACCACGCCGTTGGCCTCTCCGTGGCGCGCGTAGTTGAAGCGCACCACGGTGCCTTCGATGCGTTCTTCGGCCCGCGCATGCCGGGGCGGTTCGCCGTCGACCGAGGCCAGCCGCTCGAAGCGGTAAACCGTGTGTTCGCTCTCCGCCTTGGGCGAGGGGCCCGCTTCGATGCCCTCGATCACCAGCGCCTGGCCCACCTTCAGGCCCTCGAAGGCGCGCGCGGCGTCTTCGTCGTGGCGGTCGAACACGAACTGCGTGGGCACGCCGTCGGTGTCGATCAGCACGCCCTCGATGCTGCCCCTGGGGCTGTAGATCAGTTGCTGGAAGCGGCCTTCGACGGACCAGACGTCGAGGGTGCCGTGGGATTCATGATGACTTGGCATGGAATGTCCTTTCGAGATCGGTTGTTGAAAGGGCGATCAGCCGAGCCGCAGCAGCAGCGCCGAGGCCGCGCACACCAGCAGGAAGGGAATGCTGATGCGGTGGAACTCGCGCAGCCCGTTCGGCAGCTTCGCCAGCCGCAGCGCGATCAGGTTGGCCAGCGAGCCCAGCACGCAGCCGAAGCCGCCCACGCTTACCCCGGCCGCGAGCGCCGGCAGGTCGCGCACGTGGCCATCCAGCAGGATGGCCGCCGGCACGTTGCTGATGAACTGCGAGGTCACGATGGCCGCGAGGTAGGCGCGCCAGCCCTCGGTGATCGGCCAGTGGCCCAGCAGCGCCACCACCGCGGGCAGCTCCGCGAGCTGCCGCAGGTCCACGAACATCAGCGCGATGATCGCCAGCAGCGCCCAGTCGATGCCGCGCAGCACGCGCGGATACGCCACCAGGAACACGCCGAACACCACGCCCAGCCCGGCCAGCAGCCAGTGGCGGTCCAGCGCGACCACGAAGCCGACGAACAACACCCCCGACAGCGCCAGCATGCGCGGCTGCACCGGCGCGGCCTCGGCCTCGGGCTTGAGCTCGATGGGTGTGCGCGGCACCAGCAGCCACACTGCGACGAAGAGCCAGAACAGCATCACCGCCACCGTCGGCCCCATCATTCCCATGAAGGCGACGAAGCCCTCGCCCGAGCGGTGCCACAGATAAAGGTTCTGCGGATTGCCGATCGGCGTGAGGGCAGAGCCCGCGTTAACTGCCAGCGCCTGCAGCACCACCAGCCGAGCCAGCGGCAGGTGCGCCTGCGTGGCGAGCACGCGCGTCAGCGGCACCAGCAGGAACAGGCTCACGTCGTTGGTGACCAGCGCCGAGAGAAAGGCCGCGCTGGCCGTCAGCAGCATCGCCAGGCTGCGCTGGTCGTGCGTGCGCGCCAGCAGGCGCTGCGCGGCGGCCTGCAGCATGCCGCTGCGCTCCACGCCCTGCGTGATGGCCAGCAGCCCGGCGAGCGCGCCCACGGTCTGCCAGTCGACCAGCCGCAGCCAGTCCATCGGCGCGCGCGGGCGCAGGAAGGCGAACAGCACTGCGACGGCGACCAGCACCCACAGCAGGCCGTTGCCGCCGCCTTCGTGCGGCGAGGAAGCGTCGGAATCGGAAGTCGCGGAAGAAGGCGCGGACACGGAATCTTTGGTCATGGAGCGGAAGTGGTCGGTGCGCGGGCGGCAAGCGCGTCCGGTATCGAACGCGGACGATAGCGGGTTTCGGGCATCGCGAAGGCAAAGAGAGCGAGCCCGGCCAGCGCGACGGCCGCCAGCATCACGAAGGCCGCGTCGTAGCCGGCCAGGTGCGCGACCGCACCGGCTGCCAGATTGCTCAGCGCCGCGCCCAGCCCCACGCAGGCCGCGCCGATGCCCAGTGCGAAGTTGAAATGGCCGCTGCCGCGCGTGATGTCGCCGATCATCAAGGTCAGCATCACGCCGAAGATGCCCGCGCCGATGCCGTCCAGCACCTGCAGCGACAGCAGCGCGGCGGGGCTGTCGGCCAGCAGGTAGAGCAGCCCTCGCACCGGCAGCACCGCGAAACCGACCAGGAAGATGGGCTTGCGCGCCAGCCGCGGCGCCCAGCGGCCGACCGCCAGGGCGATCGGAACGGTGACCAGCTGCGTGACGATCACGCCGCCCGACAGCCACAGCGTTGCCGAGGTGCCGGCCTGCGTGCCGACCTTCTGCGCCACGAGCGTGAGCATGGCGGCATTGGCCAGGTGGAACAGGAAGGCGCAGGCCAGCAGCACAAGCAGGCGGCGGTCGTACCAGCGCGCGGACGGCGCGGCATCGGGCTCGTGGCCGGTGTCGGCGCCGCGCGCCAGGAGCGGATCGACGTCGCGCTGGCGGATCAGCATGGCCGCCGCCATGGTCGGCAGCGCCATCGCCACCGCGTAGAAGAACATGGCGTGCGGGCCGAACGCGTGGCCCACCCAGCCCGTGCCCAGCGCCCACAGCACCGTGCCGCCCGCGGTGATCGCGGCGTTGCGGCCGATGCGGGCATCCAGCCCGGCGCGGCCGACCATGCCGAGGCTGATGGCCGCGATGGCGGGCGCCACCAGCGTGCCCGCCGCGCCGATGAGCGACTGGCCCGCCAGGATCACACCGTAGCCCGGCCAGTTCGCCATGACCACGAGGCATGCCGCGATGAGCGCGATGGCCCCCGCGATCCAGCGCGGCTTGTGCCGCACGCTGTCGATCAGCGCGCCGGCCGGCGCCTGCACCGCCAGCCCCACCAGCGCCGAGACGAACATCACGGTGCCGATGCGCTGCGGATCCCAGGCCAGCGTGCCGGCCATGAAGACGATCAGGAACGGGCCGACGCCGCCCTGGATGTCTGGCGCAAGGAAGGCCAGCGCGTCCAGCGAGCGCAGGCTGCGGCGGGAGGGAGCTGAGGACGGGGCGGTCATCGCAGGGGCTCGCCGATCAGAACGCCGGCACCGGCGGACGCGGCGCCACCGGGCCACGTCCGGGCCCCCGGTGCGGGCCCTCGAACACTTCGCGCGCCGTGGACGCTGTCGGGCCCATGCTCGTGGCCTCCAGCGCCGTGCCCTGCGCACCGCGCGTGCCCCAGCCGCGCGCGTAAAGCTGCGCGCCGGGCTGCAGCTGCGCGCCGTACATGGCGCCGATGTGCGGCGGGAAGCGCACGATGGTCCTGTCGGCCAGCAGCGCGCCGTGCACGTCGCCGAGGTCGTTGTACAGAAGGCGCTCGATGCGCCCGTCCGCCGTCATGGCGCTCAGCGCGGCCGGATCGTGGGCGCGCCGCGGCGGGAACATGCCGGGAACAGGCGGCTCGTCGATCACGCTGCGGCCGTTGGCGCTGAGCGACTGCATGCGCACCACCGGCACCTGCGGCGCGCGCCAGCCGCGGACCTGCACGGTGTCGCCGGGCCTGAGCGCCTGCATCACCGCGGCCGAAAGGTGCGGCGGGAACGCGACCTGCGTTCCGTCAGCCAGCAGCAGGCCGTCGGCCTCGCCGTTCGGGTTGAGCAGCCATTGCTGCACGCGGCCGGAGGCGACGGTGTCCGCCTCCGGTGCCGCAGCCACAGCGACGGGTGGCGGCGGCGGCGGAAGATGGGCGAAGGCCGGAGTGAAAGCGGTGCTGCCCCCGAGCAGGCAGACGGCGGTGGCGATGGACGCGATGCGATGTGTCATGGTGACTCCTTGTGGATGAATGCCCCATGGACATCTCACACAACGTGCCAGCCCGCATTTCCTTTGAAATCAACGACTTGCGCGCGCCGAACGGCGGCAGTCGTCCTATACGGAGACAGAGGGCGTCCGCTTTGCGGACACCCCATCTACTCGATGCCGTACTGCGCCAGCTTCCGGTACAGCAGCTGGCGGTGAATGCCCAGCCGCCGCGCGGCCTCGGTGCGGTTGCCCTGCGCCTGCGCGAGCGCGTGCTCGATGAGCAGCCGTTCGAGCCGTTCCACCGCGCCGGGCAGGTCTCCCTCCAGCCACTCGGCCGGCAGCATCCCGACGGACGGTGCCGATTGCGCGGGCCGCGCCTCGCCCATCGCCAGCCCCAGGTCGGCGCTGCCGATCACGCGATGCCGCACCAGCGCCTGGCAGCGCTCCATCACGTTGCGCAGCTCCCGCACGTTGCCGGGCCAGGGCCGGCTCAGCAGCAACTGCGCGGCCTCCGCGGAAAGCGCCTTGGGCGCATCGGGCAGTGCCGCGCGCCGCAGGAAGTGCTCGGCCAGCGGGATCACGTCGGCCAGCCTCTCGCGCAGCGGCGGCAGGCGTATCGACAGCACGTCGAGCCGGTACATCAGGTCTTCGCGAAAGCGTCCCTCGCCGACCGCCGCAGCCAGGTCGCGGTGGGTGGCTGCGACGATGCGCACGTCGACCTTCACCGGCTTGTGGCTGCCCAGCGGCGTGACCTCGCCTTCCTGCAGCACGCGCAGGATCTTCGCCTGCACCGAAAGCGCCATGTCGCCGATCTCGTCGAGCAGCAGCACGCCGCCGTCGGCCGCGCGAAAGCATCCCGCGCGCTCGCCGGTCGCACCCGTGAACGCGCCGCGCACATGGCCGAAGAGCTCGCTTTCGAGCAGCTCCTTCGGAATGGCCGCGCAGTTGACCGCCACGAAGGGCTTGTCCGCGCGCGACGAATACCGGTGCAGCGCGCGCGCCACCATTTCCTTGCCGGTGCCCGTCTCGCCCAGCACGAGCACGGGCGCCTGGCTGGCCGATGCGAGGCCGATGCGCTTCTGCACCTCGCGCATCGCCTGGCTCAGGCCGACGAGGTCGCCGTCGTCGTCTTCCGCCACGGCGGTCGCCGCCACCACGCCTTGTTGCTGCTGCTGTTGCAGCACCCGCCCGAGCACCTCGCGCACGGCCTCGCGGCTGATCGGCTTGGTGATGTGGTCGAAGGCGCCGAGCCGCATCGCCTCGATGGTGTTGCCCGCGCTCGCGAAGGCGGTGAGCACGATCACCGGCGGCACGCGCGCGAGCCGGGCGTGCATCGCCTCCAGCGTCTGCAGGCCGTCCATGTCGGGCATGCGGTGGTCGAGGAACACGGCGTCGAAGCGCGTGCGCGCCATCGCATCGAGTGCCTCGGTGCCGCTCGCGACGTTCTGCGCCTCGTGGCCCAGGCCCTGCAGCGTCTCGGCCAGCGTGTCGCGGAAAGCGTCGTCGTCGTCGACGATCAGGAAGCGCGCCATGGAAGCTCCAGTTCGAATCGCGTGCCGGGTTCGAGCGCCGCATGGCGCAGGTCGCCGCCGTGTGCCAGCGCCACTTCGCGCGCCAGGGCGAGGCCCAGGCCGGTGCCATCGGCGCGGCCCGTGGCGAAGGGCTCGAAGAGGCTGGCCTGCAAGGCTTCGGGCACGCCGCCGCCGTCGTCGTCCACCCGGATGAAGAGCGCGCGCGCCTCGTTCGCCGAGGCCGAGAGCGTGACCTGCCCGCCGCGCGGCGCATGGCGCACCGCGTTGTCGAGCAGGTTGTCGACAGCGCGCGCCAGATGCACGGGGTCGAACACGGCCTGCGGCGGCTCGTCGTGCTGCAGCACCAGGCGTACGTCCGCCGCGCCGGCCCTGCCGCTCACGCTCGCGATGCGCTCCTCGAGCCAGCGATGCAGGTCGACCTGCACCGGCGCCAGCGTCACCGGCTGCACCAGCGCCAGCAGGCTCTGCACCAGGCCGTCGAGCCGGTCGATCTGTCCGACGATCACGCGCAGCGCGTCGCCCTGCTTCCCGGGCGTGGCGGCCAGCGCGTTCTCGGCCTTCAGCCGCATGGTGGCGATGGGGTTGCGGATCTCATGCGCGATGCCCCCGGTCATGCGGCCCAGCGCGGCCAGGCGCTGGTCGCGGCTGCGCTGCTGGGCCGCTTCGCGAAGGCGCGCGCGTGCTTCCTCGAAACGCACACGGTAGTGATTGAAGCCGTCGACGATGCGGTCGAGCTCGCGCACGCCGGTGCGGGGCAGCTCGGGCATGGCGCCGCCGTCGGCATCGCTGCGGGCCAGCCGGTCTTCCAGCCGCTGCACGTGGCGCAACCCGCGCAGCAGGATGAAGCCCAGCCACAGGCCCGAAGCCAGCACCAGCAACAGCAGCACACCAAGGCCGGTGCGCAGGCTGTCCTGCGCGGCCAGCGCGCCGCCGGTGGTGCGGGTCATGGTCCAGGCTGCGAGGTCGTTGCCCGGCGCCGCCAGCGGGCAGGCCGCGACGATCAGCGCCTCGCGGCTGCCGCGCACCACGTCGGTCTGCAGCTGCTGCGTGCGGGCGGCCAGCTGCGCCACCTCGGCGATCAGCGGCTGCTCGGCCGCGGGCACGTCGCGCTTGACGCCGCCGCCTTCATAGGTGGGGTAGGCATAAGCCAGGTGGCCGCCGCCGGCCTGCCACACGCCTCCCTCGACATGCGGCGCCTCGATCAGCACCAGCTGCAGCAGCACCTGCAGCAGGTCGACCTGCGGCCGGGCAGGGGCAAGCGAGGAGGACGACGGCGTGGCCGACTTGGCATAGCGCGCCGCGATCGCCCGGCAGGACTGCTCGGTGGCGGCGCGCGCTGCCGACACCTGCACGCCCGCGCTGCTGCGGTAGAGCGTGAGCATCACCACCGCCAGCGCGGCGCACATGGCGAACAGCAGCATCCAGAAGAAGATCAGTTGACCACGCAGGGATTTCATGCGCCGCGATCTTGCCCTGTCTTCGTGTCACGGCGCGCCTGTCCCGGCGCTGTCAACGGCCGGCGAGCTCACGCAGCTCGCGCTTGAGCACCTTGCCGATCGCGCTGCGCGGCAGCTCGTCGATGAAGGCCAGGCGCGCCAGGCGTTGTGTCTTGCCGAGCTGGGCGTTGGTCCACTGCAGCAGTTCGTCCTCGCTGGTGGCGTCGCCCTCGCGGCGAACCACGAAGGCGGCAGGCGTCTCGCCCCATTGCTCGGAGGGCACGCCCACCACCGCCACGTCGGCCACCGCCGCATGGCCGCGCAGCACGGCCTCCAGGTCGCTCGGGTAGATGTTGAATCCGCCGCTGATGATCATGTCCTTCTTGCGGTCGAACAGCGTGAGGAAGCCGTCGGCGTCGAAGCGGCCCACGTCGCCGGTGCGGATGAAGCGCTTGCCGGTGGCGTCGAACCACTCGGCCTCGCGCGTCTTCGCGGGCTGGCGGTGGTAGCCGGTCATCATGCCGGCCGAGTGGCCCACCACCTCGCCGGCCACCTCGGTGTTGCCGCTCGGAAGCTCGTTGCCTTCCTCGTCGATCAGGCGGATGTCGCTGCCCTCGGCGGGCCGGCCCACCGTGTGCAGCTTGGTCGGATTCAGGTGCGCTTCCAGGATGCAGGTGCCGCCGCCCTCGGTCATGCCGTAGAACTCCACCAGCCCGCCGGACCAGCGCTTGAGCACGTCGGCCTTCAGCGCGGCGCCGAAGGGTGCGCTGGTGCTGAACTTGTGCCGGTAGGAAGACAGGTCGTGCTCGTCGAAGCGCGGATGCGCCATCAGCCGCTGGTACTGCACCGGCACGAGCATGGTGTGCGTCACGCGGCGCTGCTGCGCGAGCTGCAGGTAGCCCAGCGCGTCGAACTTGGGCATCAGCACCACGCAGCCGCCGAAGGCCAGCGTGGGGAAGAACACCACCAGCGTGGTGTTGGAGTAGAGCGGCGTCGAAAGCAGCGTGACCGTGTCGGGCCCGTACTCGTACTTCGCGCCGCGCTGCACGTGCGCCCAGCGCATGCCGTGGCCCTGCACGATGCCCTTGGGTTCGCCCGTGGTGCCCGACGAATAGATGATGTTGAAGGCCCAGCCCGGCTGCACGTCGACCGCCTCGGGCCGCGCGCCGGCAGGCGCCAGCCATTCCTCGATGCCGCGCCCGATCTGCGAGCCGTCGAGCGCCACGCGCGGAATGCCCCCTTCCTTCGCGGGGCCGATGACCTCGGCGGCCGATGCGTCGCTGAACAGGATGCGCGCGTCGGCGTCCTCGATCATGCGCGCCAGGCTGGCGGGCGTGGAGCCGGGCGCCAGCGGTGCCACCGCGACGCCCGCGCGCAGCGCGCCCAGGAACACGGCAGCATAGTTCACAGACGACGAGGCGCAGATGGCGATGGCGTCGCCGGCCTTGAGCCCGTCGCGCTGCAGGCTGGCCGCGACGCGGTCCATCAGCGCGTCGAGGGCGCGGTAGTCCAGCGTGCGGATTGCGTCCGACAGGGCGGCATGGTCGGGCGTGTGTTGCGCGTGGAGGCGGACCAGATCGGCAATGGCGCCGAAACTGCGTTCCATGGCGGCTTGGACGGCGGGGTGAGTTTGCAAAGTCGTCTTCCTTCTTCTTGGCCGGACTCTTGGCCAAACGGCAGGATAGCGAAATGCTCCCGCCTCCTGCCAGCGCCTTGGCGACCGGGCGGTCGCAGGACGGCGCGCCGTCAGTTGGCGCTCAGGAAGGCGGGAACACGATCCCCAGGCGCTGCACGCCACGCGGCGGCGCTTGTTGTCACCAACGACAGGGGGTTTTCCGTGCACATCATCTGGACGATTCTGATCGGCTTCATCGCCGGGCTCCTGGCCCGCGCCGTGCTGCCGGGCAACAACTCGATGGGGTTCATCCTCACTGCGGTGCTCGGCATCGCCGGCTCGCTGGTCGCGACCTATGCCGGGCAGGCCATGGGTTGGTATGCGGCGGGCGCGGGCGCAGGCTTCATCGCCTCGGTGGTGGGTGCGGCGGTGCTGCTCGGGGCCTGGCACCTCGTGAGCCGCTGAGGCAGCCGGATCCCTTCATCAAGGAGTTTTCCATGGGCTTACTCGACATCCTCCAGCAGGCCATCGGCAACAACGATGCCGAAGCCCACCTCGACCAGGTCGCGCAGCACGCCTCCGCCGGCGAGCTGGGCGCGGGGCTCGCGGCCGCGATGCGCTCGGACCAGACGCCGCCTTTCGGCGACACCGTGGGCCAGCTCTTCGGACAGTCGTCGCCCTCGCAGCAGGCCGGCGTGCTCAACCAGATACTGGCCACGCTCGGGCCCGCTGCCGCCTCGGCGCTGGCCGGCGGCGTGCTCGGACGCATGCTGCAGCCCGGCCAGACGCAGATCACGCCCGACCAGGCCTCGCAGCTCTCGCCCGCGCAGGTGACCGAGATCGCCGCGCATGCCGAGCAGCAGCACGCCGGCGTGATCGACGAGGTAAGCAGGTTCTACGCGCAGCACTCCGGGCTCATCAAGACGCTGGGCGGCGCAGCCATCGCCATAGCGCTGGCGAAGATGAAGGAGAACGCCACGCGCGGCTGATCAGCCCGCGGAAGCGTTATCTCCGCCGCCCATCACCTTGTAGAGCGTGATGCGGTTGCTCTGCTCCGACAGGCGCAGCGTGATGAGCGTCTGCTGCGCGGTGTACAGCGAGCGCTGCGCGTCCAGCACCTCCAGGTAGCTGTAGCTGCCGTTGCGATAGAGCGCCTGCGACAGCGTGAGGCTCTTCTGCGTCGCATCCACCAGCGACTGTTGTGCCGCCAGTTGCTCGCCCAGCGAGCCGCGCACGGCCAGCGCGTCGGCCACTTCCTTGAACGCGGTCTGCACGGTCTTCTCGTAGGTCGCGAGGTCGATCTCGCGCTGCGCCTTGGCCGAATCTAGGCTGGCACGGTTGCTGCCGGCGTTGAAGATCGGCAGGCTGATCGAGGGCGCGAAGCTCCAGGTGCTGTTGCCGCCCTTGAAGAGGCCCGATAGCGCCGTGCTCGACGAGCCCGCGCTTGCCGTGAGCGAAATCGTCGGGAAGAAGGCCGCGCGCGCCGCGCCGATGTCGGCGTTCGAGCCCTGCAGCGTGTGCTCGGCGGCCAGCACGTCGGGGCGCTGCTGCAGCAGCGTCGATGGCAGGCCGGCGGGCACGTCGACCAGCGCGCTGGCCGTGGCCATGCCGGCGGGCGGCAGCAGCTCGTCGGGCACGGTGGCGCCGGCCAGCAGGTCGAGCGCATTGCGGTCCTGTGCCACCTGCGCGGTGTAGCTGGCCACGTCCACGCGCGCCGAATCCACCGTGGTCTGCGACTGGGCCAGCGCCAGCGCGGTGCTGGCGCCCAGCGCCTTCATGCGGCTGGTGAGCTCATAGGAGCGCTGCTGGCTCGCGAGCGTGCTCTGCGCGAGCTTCAGCCGCTCGTTGTCGGCGGCCAGCGTGAGCCAGGCCGAGGCGACCTCGGCCACGAGGCTGATGCGCGTACTGCGGGTCGTGGCCTCGGTC
The DNA here is from genome assembly GCF_048305045.1 of Variovorax sp. 278MFTsu5.1. Taxonomy (NCBI): domain Bacteria; kingdom Pseudomonadati; phylum Pseudomonadota; class Betaproteobacteria; order Burkholderiales; family Comamonadaceae; genus Variovorax; species Variovorax sp. 278MFTsu5.1. The sequence continues at coordinate 6,311,043 of NZ_CP157622.1, read as the reverse complement.
GACAGGTAGCTCTGCAGCGCGGCCTCGTTGAGGTTGCGCACGCGGCCGAACAGGTCGAGCTCGTAGCTGCTGAAGCCCTGCGCGGCGGTGTAGGTGCTGCCGACGGACGATTCACCGCTGCTGCTCGTGGACGCCGAGGTGCGCTGGCGTGTGCCGCCCGCGGTGGCCGCGACGCTGGGGAACAGCTCTGCGCGCTGCACGCCGTACTGCGCGCGCGCCTTCTCGATGTTCTGCAGCGCCACGCGCAGGTCGCGGTTGTTGGCCAGCGCGAGCTCGATGGTGCGGCGCAGGCGCTCGTCGGTGATGAAGCCCTGCCAGCCGGTGCCGGCGGAAACGGATGCGTCGTCCGCCTTCGCTCCGGCGGCCGGCCACTCCGAGGGAATGGGCGCCTCGGGCCGCGAGTAGGTGGGCGCGAGATTGACGCAGCCGGCCAGCAGCGCGGCGATGGCCAACGAAGAGAGTCTGGAACGAAGGGAGTTCATGGCTTTCATGCCTCGGGCTGCGCGGTCAGCGTGGGTGCCGCTTCGGGTTTTTTCTTGGGCGCGAAGAAGCGCCTGATCACGACGAAGAACAGCGGCACGAAGAAGATGCCCAGCGCGGTGGCCGTCGCCACGCCGCCGAGCACGCCCACGCCGATGGCGCGGCGGCTGCCCGAGCCGGCGCCTGTGCTCAGCGCCAGCGGCAGCACGCCGAACATGAAGGCCAGCGAGGTCATCAGAATGGGCCGCAGCCGCAGGCGCACCGCCTGCAGCGTGGCCTCGACCAGCGCCATGCCCTCGTCCTGCAGCTGCTTGGCGAACTCCACGATCAGGATCGCGTTCTTCGCCGCCAGTCCCACTGTGGTGAGCAGCCCCACCTGGAAGTACACGTCGTTCGACAGCCCCGCCAGCCTGGTCGCCAGCACCGCGCCCAGCACGCCCAGCGGCACCACCAGCATCACCGAGAACGGCACCGACCAGCTCTCGTAGAGGGCAGCCAGGCACAGGAACACGAACAGGATCGACACCGCGTAAAGCAGCGGCGCCTGCGAGCCGGACAGGCGCTCCTGGTAGGAACTGCCCGCCCACTCGTAGCCGATGCCCTGCGGCAGCTGCTTCATGATGCCTTCCACCGCGTTCATCGCCGTGCCCGAGCTCACGCCCGCGGCCGGGTCGCCGATGAGTTCGAAGGACGACATGCCGTTGTAGCGCGACAGCTGCGGCGAGCCATAGGTCCAGCGGCTGCTGGCGAAGGCCGAGAAGGGCACCATCTCGCTGTTGCCGTTGCGCACGTACCAGCTGTCGATGCTGTCGGGCTGCATGCGGAAGGGCGCGTCGGCCTGCACGTAGACCTTTTTCACACGGCCGTTGTTGATGAAGTCGTTCACGTAGCTGCCGCCCATCGCGCTGGAAAGCGTGTCGTTGATGTCCGAGGTCGACAGGCTCAGCGCCGCGGCCTTGCGGTCGTCGATGTCGATGGCGAACTGCGGAGTGTCGTCCAGGTTGTTGCTGCGCACCTGGCTCAGCGCCGGGCTCTTGCGCGCCAGCGAGAGGAACTGCTCGCGCGCCTGCACCAGCGCCTCGTGGCCGATGCCGCCCAGGTCCTGCAGCTGCACGTCGAAGCCGGCATTGGAGCCCAGGCCGCGCACGGCCGGCGGCAGCATCACGAACACGTTGGCGTTGCTGGTGCGAGCGGCCATGTCCATGGTGAAGCGGCGCGCCAGCGATGCGGCGTCCTGCGCCTTGCCGCCGCGCTCGCTCCAGTCCTTCAGCGTGATGAAGGCGTTGCCCGTGGCTTGGTCGCCGCTCAGGCCGGTGAGCGTGATGAAGTGCGCCACTTCCTTCTGCGAGCCCAGGTAGGCCTCGAATCTCTTCATGGTCTGCTGCAGCTGCTCGTCGGTGGCGCTGGCGGGCAGCTTCACCTGCGCCATCAGCGTGCCCTGGTCTTCATCAGGCAGGAAGGATGTGGGCAGGCGCATGAAGACCACGCCCAGCACGGCCACCAGCAGCGCATACACCAGCAGGCTGCGCTTGCCGCGATGCAGCAGGCCGCCCACGCCCGAGCGGTAGCGGTCGGCGTTGCGCTCGAAGTTGCGGTTGAACCAGCCGAAGAAGCCGCGCTTTTCCTGGTGATGGCCGGCCTCCACCGGCTTGAGCAGCGTGGCGCACAGCGCCGGCGACAGCGTGAGCGCCACCAGCACCGACAGCAGCATCGACGCCACGATGGTCACCGAGAACTGCCGGTAGATCACGCCCGTCGAGCCGCCGAAGAAGGCCATCGGGATGAACACCGCCGACAGCACCAGCGCGATGCCCACCAGCGCGCCGGTGATCTCGCGCATCGACTTGCGCGTGGCCTCCTTCGGCGAGAGCCCTTCCTCGGTCATCAGCCGCTCGACGTTCTCAACCACCACGATGGCGTCGTCCACCAAGAGGCCGATAGCCAGCACCATGCCGAACATGGTGAGCGTGTTGATCGAGTAGCCCATCAGCGCCAGCACTCCGAAGGTGCCCAGCAGCACCACCGGCACCGCGATGGCGGGCACCAGCGTGGCGCGCAGGTTCTGCAGGAAGAGGTACATGATCAGCACGACCAGCACCATCGCCTCCACCAGCGTCTTGGCCACCTCCTCGATGGAGATGCGCACGAAGGGCGTGGTGTCGTAGCCCACCACGGCCTTCATCTGGTTGGGGAAGAAGGGCCCCAGCTCCGCGAGCTTGGCCTTCACCGCGTTCGACACCGTGAGCGCGTTGGCGCCGGTGGCCAGCTTCACGCCCATGGCGGCCGAGGGCTTGCCGTCGAAGCGGCTGGCGATGGTGTAGCTCTCGCTGCCGAGCTCGACGCGCGCCACGTCGCCCAGCCGCACGATGGCGCCGCTGGAGTCGGACTTGACGATCACCTCGCGGAACTGCGCGGCGGTGCGCAGCTTGCTGCGCGCGGTGATCGTCGCCGTGAGCCGCTGGCCCGAGGCCGCCGGCAGCGCGCCGAGCTGGCCGGCCGACACCTCGGTGTTCTGGCTGGTAAGCGCGCTCGTCACGTCCGAGGGCATCAGCGAATACTTCTGCAGCTTGGCCGGGTCGAGCCAGATGCGCATGGCGTAGCCCGAGCCCAGCGCCTGCACGTCGCCCACGCCGTCGATGCGGCTGACCACGTCGAGCAGGCTGCTGGAGATGTAGTCGCCGATGTCGGTGGCCGAGGCGCTGCCGTCCTCGGAGACCACCGAGACGATCATCAGGAAGTCGGTGCCCGACTTGGTGACCGTCACGCCCTGGCTCTGTACCGACTGCGGCAGCTGCGACTCGGCTTGCTGCAGCTTGTTCTGCACCTGCATCTGCGCCACGTCGGCGTTGGTGCCGGCCTCGAAGGTGAGCTCGATGCGCGCCGTGCCCGACGAGGTGCTGCTCGACGACATCGACACCAGCCGGTCGAGGCCCTTCATCTTCTGCTCGATCACCTGCGTGACCGAGTCTTCGATCGTCTTGGCCGACGCGCCCGTGTAGGTCGCGTTGATGCTGACCTTGGTGGGCGCGATGTCGGGGTACTGCTCCAGCGACAGCGTGCCGATGGACATCGCCCCGGCCAGCATGATGACGATGGCGATGACCCACGCGAAGATGGGCCGGTCTATGAAGAAGCGTGCCATGCGCGGGCCTCCTCAGTGCGCCGCAGGGGCTGCTGCAGCGGCCGCCACCGTTGTGGCATCGGCCGCGACGGGCTTCACCGTGTCGCCGGGCTTCACCCTGAGCGAGCCCTCGACGATCACGCGCTCGCCCGCCTTCAGGCCCTCGGTCACCTGCCAGCGGTTGCCGACCGCGCGCGATACTTTCAGCGCGCGCTTCTCGACCTTGTTGTCGGCCGTGACCACCAGTGCCGAGGCATCGCCGATGGCGGTGCGCGTCACGCCCTGCTGCGGCACCAGCAGCGCCTGCTCGGCCACGCCCTCTTCGAGCACCGCGCGCACGTACATGCCGGGCAGCAGCGTGCGTTCGGGGTTGGGCACCAGGATGCGCAGCGTGACCGCGCCGGTGCTTTCGCTCACCGTGACGCTGGAGAACTGCAGCCGTCCGGCATGGGCGTAGGCGGTGCCGTCTTCCAGCAGCAGCTTCACCGAGGCTTCGCCTCTTTCGCCTTTCTCGCCGCCGCTCTTGAGCGTGCCGGCCGCGAGTTCGCGCTGCAGCCGCAGCAGCTCGGTGGTCGATTGCGTCACGTCGACGTGGATCGGATCGAGCTGCTGCACCGTGGTCAGCGCCGTGGTCTGGCTGGCCGTGACCAGTGCGCCCGGCGTGACCGTGGAGGCCTCGATGCGCCCGGCGATGGGCGCGGTGATGCGCGTGAAGCCGAGGTTGATGCGCGCCGTGTCGAGCGCCGCGCGGGCCACGCCAAGGTCGGCCTCGGCCTGCTGCAGCGTGGCCTGGCTGTCCTCGCTGGTCTGCTGGCTGACGGCCTCGATCTTCGCGAGCTCGGCGTTGCGGCGCGCCGTGACCTTCGCGGCGTTGACCGTCGCTTCAGCCTTCGCGACGCTGGCCTGCGCGCTCGCGTAGGCGGCCTTGTAGGTGGCGGGGTCGAGCTGGTAGAGCACCTGCCCGGCCTTGACCAGCGCGCCTTCTTCGAAGAGGCGCTGCTGCACGATGCCGCCGACCTGCGGGCGGATCTCCGCGCTCAGCCGGGCGCGGGTGCGGCCAGACAGTTCGGTGGTCACGGGCTGGTTCTGGGGCTGCACCGTCACCACGCTCACCTGAGCGGCGGGGGCGCCCTGGGGCGGGGCGGACGATGAAGAAGCGGATGAGCCGGAGCATCCCGCGATGGCGCCCAGCAGGCCAGCGGCCAGGGCGCACGCGAGGCCGGTGCGGATGAAGCGGGAAGACATGTTCAGAGGGGTTCCAATCAGGTTGGAACCCATGGTCTTCAGCGAATGTGGAGCCAATTTGAAGGTCCCCGGGGCCTGCGCGGCCATGGGCGCGCAGTGCACCGCGCGGACGGCATCTGGCTTATCTTGTGGGCCTTCATGAAGAAGATCGGCATCACCACCAAGCTCTTTCTTGCCGTGCTGGCCACCGCCGTGCTGGCAGTGGTCGCGATGGGCGCGGCCTCGCGCTGGAACTTCGAGCGCGGCTTCGTCGGCTACCTCAACGAGCAGGGCGTGGAGCGGCTCGACGCGGTGGTGCCCAATGCAGTGGCTGCCTACCGCGAGCACGGCAACTGGGACTTCCTGCGCGACAACCCTCGCCCCTGGTTCGAGATCATGCGGCCCGCGCCTTCCGTGCTGGGCGATCACTTCGAGCCGGGGCGCTCGCCGGCGCTGGTGTCGGACCTGACGGGCGCCGTGCTGCGCATTTCGCTGCTCGACACCGACAGGCGCGTCATCATCGGCTTCAGGGAAGTGGGCAAAGGTGCCGTCGAGCGCGCCGTGGTGGTCGACGGCAAGACCGTGGGCTGGGTCGCGATGATGCCCTTCCAGAGCGTGAGCGAGGCCGGCGACCAGCGCTTCCAGCAGAACCAGCTGCGCGCGAGCTGGGTCATCGGCAGCCTCTGCGTGCTGCTGGCCGCGGGCATCGCGTGGTGGATCGCGCGGGTGCTGCTGGCGCCCGTCAAGCGCGTGGCGGCGGCCACGCACCGGCTGGCGGCGGGCGACTACGCGAGCCGCGTGGCCGTGGCCTCGCAGGACGAAGTGGGACAGCTCGCGCGCGACTTCAACTCGCTGGCCAACACGCTGCAGCGCAACGAACAGATGCGCCGCGAATTCATGGCCGACGTGTCGCACGAGCTGCGCACGCCGCTGGGCGTGCTGCACGGCGAGCTGGAGGCCATGGAAGACGGCGTGCGCCGCCTCGACGCGCAGGCCGTGCGGTCGCTGCAGCACGAGGTCGGCATGCTCAACCAGCTCGTGACCGACCTCTACGACCTGTCGATGGCCGACGTGGGCGCACTCGCGTACCGCAAGGCCGACGCCGACGTGCGCGAGCTGCTGGAGCCGTGCGTGGACGCGTTCCGCGAGCGGCTCGCCTCGGCGGGCCTGCGGCTGGATCTGGCGCTGCCGGCGCAACCGCTTTCGGTGTTCGCCGACGAGCGGCGCATGCACCAGCTCTTCAGCAACCTCGTGCTCAACAGCTGCCGCTACACCGACGCGGGCGGCGTGCTGCGCATCGAGGCACGGGAAGAAGGAAGCGAGGTAGCCATCGACTTCATGGATTCGGCACCGGGCATCGACGCCGCGCTGCTGCCGCGCCTGTTCGAACGCTTCTTCCGCGGAGAAGGCTCGCGCAACCGCGCCAGCGGCGGCGCGGGGCTGGGCCTGGCCATCTGCCGCAGCATCGTGGAGGCGCACGGCGGCACCATCGAGGCCAAGGCCTCGCCACTGGGCGGCGTGTGGATCGCGATCCGCCTGCCGAAGGTTTGAGGAGAGGAGAACGAGGAAGATGAACGACACTCCCGGCGCGGCCGCCCCCGCGCACATCCTGATCGTCGAGGACGAGCCGCGCATGGCGGCCCTGCTCGCCGACTACCTGCAGGCCTCGGGCTACAGCTCGCAATGGCTCGCCAACGGGCTGGAAGCGGTGCCGGCGGTGAAGGCACGCCGGCCCGACCTGGTGCTGCTCGACGTCATGCTGCCCGGCCAGGACGGCATGAGCGTGTGCCGCGAGCTGCGGCTGTTCAGCGATGTGCCCGTCATCATGCTCACGGCGCGCGTCGAGGAGGCCGACCGCCTGATGGGCCTGGAACTCGGCGCCGACGACTACATCTGCAAGACCCCCTTCAGCCCGCGCGAAGTGGTGGCGCGCGTGAAGGCGCTGTTGCGGCGAAGCGGCTACGCCGCGCGCGGGGCCTCGTCGCCACTGCAGATAGACGAGCAGGCCTACAAGGCCTCGCTGCACGGCAACCCGCTGGGGCTCACACCCATCGAGTTCCGCCTGCTGAAGGCCCTGGCCGACGCGCGCGGCCGCGTGCTCTCGCGCGACAAGCTGCTCGACCACGTGCACGCCGACCAGCGCGCCGTGACCGATCGCGCGGTCGACAGCCACATCAAGAACCTGCGCCGCAAGCTCGATGCGGTGGGCGAGGGGCAGGAGCTGATACGGTCGATCTATGGGGTGGGGTACAGGCTGGATCTGCCCTGAGCCGGTGGGCCCAGTTCAGACGCCTGCGGCGTGCGCCTGCTGGTCGGCGTGATAGCTCGAACGCACCATCGCACCCACCGCTGCATGGCTGAAGCCCATCTTGTAGGCCTCTTCCTCGAACATCCTGAAAGTGTCGGGATGCACGTAGCGGCGCACCGGCAGGTGCGAGCCCGACGGGGACAGGTACTGGCCGATGGTCAGCATGTCGATGTTGTGGGCGCGCATGTCGCGCATGACCTGCAGGATCTCTTCGTCGGTCTCGCCGAGGCCGACCATGATGCCGCTCTTGGTCGGCACGTTGGGATGCAGCGCCTTGAACTTCTTCAGCAGGTTCAGGCTGAACTGGTAGTCGCTGCCGGGGCGCGCTTCCTTGTAGAGGCGCGGCGCGGTTTCCAGGTTGTGGTTCATCACGTCCGGCGGCGCGGCCTTGAGGATCTCGAGGGCGCGGTCGTCGCGGCCGCGGAAGTCGGGCACGAGGATCTCGATCTGCGTCGTGGGCGAGAGCTCGCGGATGTTGCGGATGCAATCCACGAAGTGCTGGCTGCCGCCGTCGCGCAGGTCGTCGCGGTCCACGCTGGTGATGACCACGTACTTCAGGCGTAGCTTGGCGATGGTCTTCGCGAGATTGATCGGCTCGTCCTTGTCGAGCGGGTCGGGGCGGCCGTGGCCCACGTCGCAGAACGGGCAGCGGCGCGTGCACTTGTCGCCCATGATCATGAAGGTGGCCGTGCCCTTGCCGAAGCATTCGCCGATGTTGGGGCAGGAGGCCTCTTCGCAGACGGTGTGCAGGTTGCTCTCGCGCAGGATCTGCTTGATCTCGTAGAAGCGCGTGGTGGGGCTGCCGGCCTTGACGCGGATCCAGTCGGGCTTCTTGAGCACTTCGCCGCTTTGCACCACCTTGACGGGAATGCGCGACAGCTTGGCCGCCGCCTTCTGCTTGGCCAGGGGGTTGTAGGTTTCGGCGCTCTGGGCCTCTCTCACTACGGGTGCGGGGACGACTTCGGTGGTGCTCATTGGTGTGTCAAGGCGCCAGGAAGGTGCAGAGCTTCTGGCCCAACACCGTGGCGGCTTCTTCCCATGTGGTTTGGATGCCGATTGTAGAAAGATCGACCGTCTGCAGCCCCGCGTAGCCGCAAGGGTTGATGCGCGAGAAGGGTTCGAGGTCCATCCGCACGTTGAGCGCCACGCCGTGATAGGTGGCGTGGCGGCTCACCTTGATGCCCAGCGCGGCGATCTTGCCGAGACCGCGGAACGGGTCGGCCGCGGGCATGGGGCCGGTCAGTGCCGCGTGCGAGAACGGGTCGTCCAGGCGCACGTAGATGCCTGGAGCGCCCGCCACGCGGTGGCCCGTGACGCCGAAGTGGGCCAGCGTGCGCAGCACGGATTCCTCGATGCGGTAGACGTACTCCTTGACGAAGTAGCCCGCGCGGCGCAGGTCGATCAGCGGGTAGGCCACCACTTGGCCGGGGCCGTGGAAGGTGACCTGGCCGCCACGGTCGGTCTGCACGACCGGAATCGCACCGGGGTTTAGGATGTGGTCCTGCCTGCCCGCGATGCCCTGCGTGAAGACCGGGTCGTGCTCGCAAATCCATAGCGCATCGGGCGTGTCGGGCGTGCGCTCGAGCGTGAACTGCTTCATCGCAGCGAAGGTGTCGGCGTAGTCGACGCGGCCTAGCGGGCGCAGCTCGATGGCGGCGGCGATTGCGGCGGCGGTGTCGGTCATCGCAGGGCCTGCCGCGCCGAGAGTCCGGGCATCAGAGCACGACCTTGACCATCGGGTGCGAGGACAGCGCGCGATACAGGTCGTCGAGCTGCTCGCGGCTGGTGGCCGTGACGGTGATGGTCACGCCGAGGTAGTTGCCGGCCTTGCTGTCGCGCAACTCGACGGTGGTGGCGTCGAAGGTCGGGTCGAAGCGCTCGGCGATCTGCGTGACGGCGTGCACGAAGCCATCGACCTTGGCGCCCATCACCTTGATCGGAAACTGCGAGGGGTACTCGATCAGCGATTCCTTGCGTGGATCGGGGATCGAGGTGGTTTCGGTGGCGGGGGTGTTGCTGTCGGTCATGCCGGGGCTCCGTGTTTCTGCTCTTGCTGCTTCCGAGCGTTGTGTACCTTGGCCTCCTGGTAGGCCTTGTACAAGCTCTCGTAGATGGGGCCGGGGCGGCCATTGCCAATAGGCTTGCCATCGAGCGTGGCGACCGGCAGCAGTTCCTTGCTGGCCGAGGAGATGATCACTTCGTCGGCGGCGAACACTTCTTCGCGCGAGATGGGTCGCAGTTCGAAGGGAATGCCGAGCGTCTTGCTCATGCGCTCGAAGAGACCGTAGCGGATGCCGGTGAGCACGAGGTTGTTCTTTGGTGGGCCCATCAGCTTGCCGTCCTTCACGATCCACACGTTGCTCGACGAGGCCTCGCTGAGCCAGTCGTCGCGGAACATGATGGTCTCGGCCGCGCCGGCCTCCACGCTGATCTGCCGAGCGAGCACGGCACCCAGCAGGCTGGTGCTCTTGATGTGCGCCTTCTGCCAGCGGAAGTCGGCCGCGGTGACGCAGGCCACGCCCTTGGCGCGGATCGCGTCGGAAATGGGTGGCAGCGGGTTCACCATCACGAACACGGTAGGGCGCAGGCCGCGCACCATTGCGTGGTCGCGCGGGGCTACGCCACGTGTCACCTGGAAGTACACCGACTGCGGTGCGTCGCCTGCGGGCGCTACGAGGCGCATCACGATCTCGCGCCACTGCGCGAGGGAGAGCGGGTTCTCGATCTGCAGCTCGGCAAGCGAGCGGTCGAGGCGGGCCATGTGCTCCTCGAAGCAGAAGGGCTGGCCGAAGTAGACGGGGACGTATTCGTACACACCGTCGCCGAAAATGAAGCCGCGATCGAGGACGCTGATCTTCGCGTCGCGCAGCGCGGTGTATTCGCCATCGAGGTAACAAAGCGTGGCGGGCAGGGCGTCGGTGATAGGGTGCATGCCGGAATTATGGTTGCGCGCGCCACGTCGGGCTCCCGTCAGGGAATGCGGCGCCGTTTTGCGTGCGCGACAGCGCGGGTGGCGGGACAGGCTGGGTTTTTACTTATAATCAATGGCTTTGTAGAAATTCTGGGTCGTCATCCGGGCTTCATTCGAAATGAAAACAATCGCCCGTCGTGACTCGGAGGCCACTGAAGGCCTTGATACAGAATTCAAGCCGTTGACCGCCGATGAGGCGCGTGAACTGCGTGCAAAGAACCCATCGATTTCCCCGTGGCGGGTGATCGCGGGTCAGTTGGTTGTCGGTCTGGTGGTGGCTCTGGCCGCCTGGGGGCTGACGGGGAGGCAAAATCTGGGCTGGTCCGCCGCATATGGCGCGATCGCGGTGGTTGTTCCATCGGCGGTCTTCGCGCGCGGGCTGACCGGCCGGTTTTCCTCCCTGAATCCGGGCACTGCGGTGTTCGGGTTCTTCCTGTGGGAAATGGTCAAGATGGCCTTGTCCGTGGCAATGCTGATTGCTGCGCCAAGGCTGATTACGGCGCTGAGCTGGCCAGCAATGCTGGTCGGCCTGGTGGTGACAATGAAGGCGGCCTGGTTGGCGGTGATGTTCTCGCCCCGGCGCCGGAAACTGAGAGACGAGTAACCGAATGGCTGCTGAAAACGCTGCGGAACATGGTCAGACCGCTGGTGAATACATCATTCACCACTTGACGCACCTGCAAAGCTCCAAGCCCGGAGGTGTGGCCGACTTCTCGGTTTTCAACTTCGACTCTCTCTTCTTCTCGATCACGCTCGGTATCCTGGGTTGCTGGCTGCTCTGGCTGGCTGCCCGCAAGGCCACTTCGGGTGTTCCCGGCCGTTTTCAAGCGGCTGTCGAACTGCTCGTCGAAATGGTCGACCAGCAGGCCAAGGGCATCGTCCACAACGCCACCAGCCGCAAGTTCGTGGCCCCGCTGGCGCTCACGATCTTCGTTTGGATCTTCCTGCTGAACGCAATGGACCTGTTCCCGGTCGATTTGTTCCCGGCGATCTGGGCCAAGATCTTCCACCTCGCCGGTGAAGATCCGCATCACGCCTATCTGCGCGTCGTGCCCACCGCCGACCTCTCGGTGACGATGGGCATGTCGGTCGCCGTGCTGCTGGTCTGCCTCTACTACAACGTCAAGATCAAGGGCCTGGGCGGCTGGGTGCACGAGCTGTTCACCGCACCTTTCGGCAACCACTGGGCGCTGTACCCCTTCAACTTCGCCATGCAGCTGATCGAGTTCGTCGCCAAGACGGTCTCGCACGGCATGCGTCTGTTCGGCAACATGTACGCCGGCGAACTGATCTTCCTGCTGATCGCCCTGATGGGCGGTGCCTGGTCGCTCTCGGCCACCGGCATCGGCCTGGCCATCGGCCACATCATCGCGGGCACGGCCTGGGCCATCTTCCACATCCTGATCATCACGTTGCAGGCCTTCGTGTTCATGATGCTGGCGCTGGTCTACATCGGCCAGGCCCACGATCACCACTGATCAGTCGCTTTCGTTCTTGTTTTTGTTTTTCTCTTCAACCAAAGTCCTCTAGGAGTCATCATGGAAGTTATTAGCTTTGTTGCACTGGCCGCCGGCCTGATCATCGGTCTGGGCGCTGTGGGCGCATGTATCGGCATCGGCATCATGGGCAGCAAGTACCTCGAGTCGGCCGCACGTCAGCCCGAACTCATGGGTGAACTCCAGACCAAGATGTTCCTGCTGGCTGGTCTGATCGACGCCGCGTTCATTATCGGCACCGGTATCGCCCTGTGGTTCGCAACGGCCAACCCGTTCCTGTCGCAAATCGCCAACCTGCCGAAGTAAGTCTTTCTCGTCGGACCTGCGTCGTCGTTCTCTAGCCTGCTAGCGAATGGCTTCGATTCAATCCCATAGAGAGGGTGAAAAGTGAGCATTACCGGTACCCTGATCGTTCAGATGATCGTGTTCCTGATCCTGGTCGGGTTCACGATGAAGTACGTGTGGCCGCCGATCGCGAAGGCGCTGGACGAACGCGCTGCCAAGATCGCCGAAGGCCTCGCTGCAGCCGACAAGGCCAAGTCCGAGCTTTCCGCCGCCAACAAGCGCGTGGAAGCCGAACTGGGCCAGGCCCGCAACGAGTCCGCACAACGTCTTGCCGACGCCGAACGTCGCGCCCAGGCCATCGTTGAAGAGGCCAAGGCCCGCGCGACCGAGGAAGGCAACAAGATCGTTGCAGCCGCACGCGCCGAAGCCGAACAGCAGGCACTGAAGGCCCGTGAAGCCCTGCGCGAGCAGGTGGCGGCACTGGCAGTCAAGGGCGCGGAGCAGATTCTGCGCAAGGAAGTGAATGCGGGCGTTCACGCCGATTTGCTCGCCCGTCTGCAGACCGAACTCTGATAGAAGCCATGGCAGAACTCGCCACCATTGCACGCCCCTACGCCGAGGCGCTCTTCAAGGCTTCGTCGTCCGACGTTGCCGGAACCAGCGCCTGGCTCGAAAAGATTGCCGCCATCGCGGCCAATCCGGAGCTCCAGCAGTTCGCCGAGAACCCGAAGGCCACGGCCGAACAGGTGATCGGCGTGGTCGCCGGTGCATTCGGTGCACCGCTGGCCGCTCCTGCCCAGAACTTCCTGTCCGCGCTCCTCGAGAACGGGCGCTTTTCGGTGCTGCCGGAAATTGCGAAGCAGTTCCGGGCACTCGCCAACGCGAAGAGCGGTTCGTCCGACGCCGTGGTCTACAGCGCCTTCCCGATCGACGCCGCGGCACTGGCCAACGTGTCGGCCGCGCTCGAGAAGCGCTTCGGTCGCAAGCTCCAGGTCACGGTTCGCCAAGAGCCTGAACTGATCGGCGGCATCCGTGTGGTGGTCGGCGACGAGGTGCTCGACACCTCCGTCAAAGCGCGCCTTGAACAAATGAAAGTTGCGCTGGTGGCCTGACGGCTCCCGGCCCCTTACAAAGAAAGAAGGAAAGAGTCATGCAACTCAATCCCGCAGAAATTTCCGAGCTGATCAAGAGCCGCATCGAGGGCCTCGGGGTCAGTGCCAACATCCGCAACGAAGGCACCGTGGTGTCGGTGACCGACGGCATCGTGCGCATCCACGGCCTGTCCGACGCGATGCAGGGCGAAATGCTGGAGTTCCCGGCCACTGCCGACGGCGTTCCGTCGTTCGGCCTGGCCCTGAACCTCGAGCGCGACTCGGTCGGCGCCGTGATTCTGGGCGAGTACGAGCACATCTCCGAAGGCGACACCGTCAAGTGCACGGGCCGCATCCTGGAAGTGCCGGTGGGCCCCGAGCTCATCGGCCGCGTGGTGAACGCCCTGGGCCAGCCGATCGACGGCAAGGGTCCGGTGAACGCCAAGATGACGGACGTGATCGAGAAGGTCGCACCGGGCGTGATCGCCCGCAAGTCGGTCGACCAGCCGATGCAGACCGGCCTGAAGTCCATCGACTCGATGGTGCCCGTGGGCCGTGGCCAGCGCGAGCTGATCATCGGCGACCGCCAGACCGGCAAGACCGCCGTGGCGATCGACGCGATCATCAACCAGAAGGGTCAGAACATGACCTGCGTCTACGTCGCGATCGGCCAGAAGGCTTCGTCGATCAAGAACGTGGTGCGCGCCCTGGAACAAGCCGGTGCCATGGACTACACGATCGTGGTCGCGGCTTCGGCTTCGGAATCGGCTGCAATGCAGTACGTCGCGGCCTACTCGGGCTGCACGATGGGCGAGTACTTCCGCGACCGCGGCGAAGACGCGCTGATCGTCTATGACGACCTGTCGAAGCAGGCCGTCGCCTATCGTCAGGTGTCGCTGCTGCTGCGTCGTCCCCCGGGCCGCGAAGCCTACCCCGGCGACGTGTTCTACCTCCACAGCCGCCTGCTCGAGCGCGCAGCCCGCGTGAACGCCGACTACGTCGAAGCCTTCACCAAGGGTGAAGTCAAGGGCAAGACCGGTTCGCTGACCGCGCTGCCGATCATCGAAACGCAAGCCGGCGACGTGTCCGCCTTCGTTCCGACCAACGTGATCTCGATCACCGACGGCCAGATCTTCCTGGAAACCAACCTGTTCAACGCAGGTATCCGCCCCGCCATCAACGCCGGTATCTCGGTGTCGCGCGTGGGTTCGTCGGCCCAGACGAAGATCATCAAGGGCCTGTCGGGCGGTATCCGTACCGACCTGGCGCAGTACCGTGAGCTGGCTGCGTTCGCGCAGTTCGCTTCCGACCTCGACGAAGCCACCCGCAAGCAGCTCGACCGCGGTGCCCGCGTGACCGAACTGCTGAAGCAGCCGCAATACAGCCCGCTGTCGATCTCGCTGATGGGCGCGTCGCTGTTCGCCGTGAACAAGGGCTTCATGGACGACCTCGAAATCAAGCAGGTGCTGCCTTTCGAGCACGGCCTGCACCAGTTCCTGAAGTCCAGCCACGCCGCGCTGCTCGACAAGATCGAGAAGGCCAAGGCTCTGGACAAGGAATCGGAAGCCGAACTGCTGGCCGCCGTCACCTCGTTCAAGAAGTCGTTCGCCTGATCGACGCCTTGACCGACGCAAGAAGGAGCTCTCATGGCAGCTGGTAAGGAAATCCGCGGCAAGATCAAATCGGTGGAAAACACCAAGAAGATCACCAAGGCCATGGAAATGGTCTCGGTTTCCAAGATGCGCAAGGCGCAGGATCGCATGCGCGCCGCTCGCCCCTACAGCGAAAAGATCCGCAACATCGCAGCCAACCTCGGCAAGGCGAACCCGGAGTACACCCACGCTTTCATGAAGACGAACGACGCCAAGGGCGTCGGCTTCATCATCGTGACCAGCGACAAGGGCCTGTGCGGCGGCCTGAACACCAACCTGCTGCGTGCTGTCACCAGCAAGCTGCGCGAAGCGCAGTCCGCAGGCAACGTGGTGGAGTCGGTCGCCATCGGCAACAAGGGGCTGGGTTTCCTGAACCGCATCGGCGCCCGCGTGGTGGCCCATGTGACGCAGCTGGGCGACACGCCGCATCTGGACAAGCTCATCGGGCCGGTCAAGACGCTGCTGGACGCCTACGCCGAAGGCAAGCTGTCGGCGGTGTACCTGTGCTACACGAAGTTCATCAACACCATCAAGCAAGAGCCGATGGTGGAACAGCTCCTGCCGCTGAAGGCCGAGACGCTGCAGGCCGATCCGGCGCATCACTCGTGGGACTACATCTACGAGCCCGATGCGCAGAGCGTGATCGACGAGCTGCTGGTGCGCTACGTGGAATCGCTGGTGTACCAGGCCGTGGCAGAGAACATGGCGTCCGAGCATTCGGCGCGCATGGTGGCCATGAAGGCCGCGACCGACAACGCAGGCAACGTGATCAACGAGCTGAAGCTGGTCTACAACAAGACCCGCCAGGCCGGCATCACGAAGGAACTGTCGGAAATCGTGTCCGGCGCGGCCGCTGCCGCGGGCGTTTGATCGAGGCAATGCAACAGGCCGCGTTGCTGATCAGGGGCGTTCCGCGTTCCTGATAACCCAAGGCCTTTTTTAGGGGACTCTGCGCAAAATGAAGAAGATGCTTGCTCTGGTGGCTGTTGCTGCCGCTCTGACCGCCTGCTCCAAGAAGGAAGAGGCGCCCGCGCCTGCACCGGCTCCAGCCGCTGCACCTGCAGCGCCCGCTCCGGCACCCGCGCCCGCTCCTGCAGCAGCGCCGGCGGCTGCTCCCGCCGCAGCTCCGACGGCATCCGCCGCCGATCTGCCGCAGGAATGCAACGACTACCTGGCCAAGGTGCAGACCTGCGTCGCTTCGCAAAGCGGTGCTGCTGCCGACGCCATGAAGGCAAGCCTCGACCAGACGAAGGCCACCTGGGCTTCGATGGGCGCCGACAAGGCTGCACTGGGCCAGGCCTGCAAGGCTGCTTCGGACGCTTTCGCCGCACAGGCGACGGCCATGAAGTGCTGATGAAGTACTGACAGCGAAGACTGCAAAGAGAAATTCAAGGATGCCGGCCTGTCCGGCTTTCTTGCAAAAGCGGCCCGTTTTGGCAGCAGGACGCTTCTGCAAGAACCTGTCGCAAATTTATTGAGATCCATCCAGAAGGAAACGCCATGGCTGAAGGAAAAATTGTCCAATGTATCGGCGCCGTGGTCGACGTGGAGTTCCCGCGTGACCAGATGCCCAAGGTCTACGACGCCTTGAAGTTCGAAGGCGGCGGGCTGACCCTCGAAGTTCAGCAGCAGCTCGGCGACGGCGTGGTGCGCACCATTGCACTGGGCTCGTCCGACGGCCTGCGTCGCGGCCTGGTCGTGACCAACACCGGCGCTCCCATCACCGTGCCGGTCGGCAAGGCCACCCTCGGCCGCATCATGGACGTGCTGGGCCGCCCGATCGACGAGCGCGGCGACGTGGGCCAGGAGCTCACCGCTTCCATCCACCGCAAGGCTCCCGCGTACGACGAACTGTCGCCTTCGCAGGACCTGCTGGAAACCGGCATCAAGGTGATCGACCTTGTCTGCCCGTTCGCCAAGGGCGGCAAGGTGGGCCTGTTCGGTGGCGCCGGCGTGGGCAAGACCGTGAACATGATGGAACTCATCAACAACATCGCCAAGGCTCACTCGGGTCTGTCGGTGTTCGCAGGCGTGGGCGAACGTACCCGCGAAGGCAACGACTTCTATCACGAGATGGCCGACTCTGGCGTCGTGAACCTCGAGAAGCTCGAGGACTCGAAGGTGTCGATGGTCTACGGCCAGATGAACGAACCCCCGGGCAACCGCCTGCGCGTGGCGCTGACCGGCCTGACCATCGCCGAGTCGTTCCGCGACGAAGGCCGTGACGTTCTGTTCTTCGTGGACAACATCTACCGCTACACGCTGGCCGGTACCGAAGTGTCGGCACTGCTGGGCCGCATGCCTTCCGCCGTGGGCTACCAGCCGACGCTGGCCGAGGAAATGGGCCGCCTGCAGGAGCGGATCACGTCGACCAAGGTCGGCTCGATCACCTCGATCCAGGCCGTGTACGTTCCCGCCGACGACTTGACCGACCCGTCGCCTGCCACCACCTTCGCCCACCTGGACTCCACCGTGGTGCTGTCGCGTGACATCGCCTCGCTGGGCATCTACCCCGCCGTGGACCCGCTGGACTCGACCTCGCGCCAGCTCGACCCGAACGTGGTCGGCGAAGAGCACTACAACGTGGCCCGCGCCGTGCAGGGCACGCTGCAGCGCTACAAGGAACTGCGCGACATCATCGCGATTCTGGGCATGGACGAACTGGCTCCGGAAGACAAGCTGGCCGTGGCCCGCGCCCGCAAGATCCAGCGTTTCCTGTCGCAGCCATTCCACGTGGCCGAAGTGTTCACGGGCTCGCCCGGCAAGTACGTGCCGCTGGCCGAAACCATCCGCGGCTTCAAGATGATCGTGAACGGCGAAGCCGACCACCTGCCCGAGCAGGCGTTCTACATGGTCGGCACCATCGACGAAGCGTTCGAGAAGGCCAAGAAGGTCGCTTAAGAAGGAATCACCATGGCAGGCACCATCCATGTGGACGTGGTCAGCGCGGAAGAGTCGATCTTCTCGGGCGAAGCCAAGTTCGTCGCGCTGCCCGGTGAAGCCGGTGAGCTCGGCATCTTCCCGCGCCACACCCCGCTGATCACGCGCATCCGCCCCGGCGCCGTGCGCATCGAAACCGCCGACGGCAAGGAAGAGTTCGTCTTCGTGGCCGGCGGCATTCTCGAAGTGCAGCCCAACGCAGTCACCGTGCTGTCCGACACCGCGATCCGCGGCAAGGACCTCGACGACGAGAAGGCCAATCAGGCCAAGGCCGCAGCAGAAGAAGCGCTGAAGAACGCGAAGAGCGACATCGACATCGCGATGGCCCAATCCGAGCTGGCCGTGATGGCCGCCCAGATCGCGGCGCTGCGCAAGTACCGTCAGAAAAAATAAGCTCCTTCGTCGGAGCCCAAGAAGCCGCCCTTCGAGGCGGCTTTTTTTCGTCCACCGTGCGCCTGGCATCGTTGTCATTTGGCCTGAATTAGGTCGAAGTTCGGCCTTGTCCGGCTGAAGCCCGACACCTAGTATTCGCCTTCGTCCAGCGGCAATGACCGCTGGCGCAAGACAAAGAACACCGGAGACAAGGCGCGTGGCACCCTGGAGTGGCATCACTGCGGACGAAATGCGTTTGCTGGAAACGACCTTCTGGTCGGCCGGTGGTTCGCGCCATGCCATGGCGGAGCAGCTGGGCTTTTCCAAGAGCAAGGCCAACGGGCTGATCGCAGGCCTCGTCGACCAGGGCCTTCTGGCGGAAGCCGGCCTGCAGCGCTCGTCGGGCGGACGCCGCCCCGAAAACCTCCAGCTGCACGCCGCACTCGGCGTGCTCGTAGGCGTCGACATCGGCGCCACCAGCCTCGACGTGGCCGTGCTGCGGCCCGACCTGAGCGTGCTCGCCCAGCACGACGAACCCGCCGACGTACGCGAGGGCCCTGCGGTCGTGCTGGCCCGTGTGCGCGTGCTGATGCGCGAGCTGCTGGCCCGCTGTGGCCACGGCCCCAAGGACGTGCTCGGCATCGGTATCGGCGTGCCCGGCCCGGTCAACTTCGAGATCGGCCAGCTCGTGAACCCGCCGCTGATGCCGGCCTGGGACAGCTTCTCGATCCGCGACTACCTGCGCGAGGACTATGCCGCCCCCGTCTTCGTCGACAACGACGTGAACCTCATGGCGCTGGGTGAGCTGTGGCGTCTGCGGCGCTCGCTGCAGAACTTCCTTGTCATCAAGATCGGCACCGGCATCGGCTGCGGCATCGTCTGCCACGGCGAGGTGTACCGCGGCGCCGCCGGTTCGGCCGGCGACGTGGGCCACATCTGCGTCGACCAGGAAGGCCCGCGCTGCCACTGCGGCAACCTCGGCTGCGTCGAGGCGATGGCCGCCGGCCCGGCGATCACTCGCATGGCGGTGCAGGCCGCCGAGGCCGGCGAGAGCGCCGCGCTGGCCGAGGTCCTGCGCCAGCACGGCCGCATCGACGCGATCGACGTGGGCCAGGCCAGCCGCGGCGGCGACACGGCCGCCAACGCCATCATCCAGCGCGCCGGCAGCCTGATCGGGCAGATGCTCGCTTCGGTCGTCAACTTCTTCAATCCGTCGCACGTGTTCATCGGCGGCGGCATCACGCGCATCGGGCCGCTGTTCCTCGCTGCCGTGCGGCAGAGCGTGTACCAGCGCTCGCTGGCGCTTTCCACGCGGCACCTGGAGATCCAGTACACGCCGCTGGGCATGCAGGGCGGCCTGATCGGCGCGGGCGTGCTCGCGATGCAGGAAACGCTGAAGGCACGCGGGGTGGCGCCATGACCGACGCGGGCATGAGCGGCAAAGGCAGCGTCGCTGTCGAGTTCGACGGCATCGTGAAGGCTTTCGGCCCGGTGCAGGTGCTGCACGGCGTGAGCTTCGCGCTCGCGCCCGGGCACGTGTACGGCCTGCTCGGCGAGAACGGCGCGGGCAAGTCCACGCTGATGAAGATCCTGTCGGGCTACGAGTCGGCCACCGGCGGCGCCCTGAAGATCAACGGACAGCCGCGGCAGTTCGCGAGCTCGCGCGACGCCGAGGCGCTGGGCATCGTGCTGATCCACCAGGAGTTCAACCTCGCCGAAGACCTGAACGTGGCGCAGAACATCTTTCTCGGCCATGAAAAGAAGAAAGGCTGGCTGCTCGACGATGCCGCCATGGAGCGCGACGCCGCCTCCGCGCTCGCGGCCGTAGGCCTGAACATCGACCCGCGCACCAAGGTGCGCAAGCTCATCGTCGCCGAGAAGCAGCTCGTGGAAATCGCGAAGGCCATCGCCCGCCGCGCGCGCCTGCTCGTCATGGACGAGCCCACCGCCACGCTCACGCCCGGCGAGACCGAGCGCCTCTTCAAGCTGATCGCCCAGCTGCGCGCCGACGGCGTGACCATCGTCTACATCTCGCACAAGCTCGACGAGGTGGAGCAGGTGACCGACGAAGTCATCGTCATGCGCGACGGCCGCTTCGTGGCGCGCGCGCCCACGGCCGATGTCACGCGCCAGCAGATGGCCAACCTGATGGTGGGCCGCGAACTGGCCGACCTGTACCCGCCGCGCGATGCGGTGACGACGTCCGGCGAGCCCGCCATGCGCGTGCAAGGCTTCAGCGTGCCCGGCTGGGCGCAGGACGCGAGTTTCGAGGTGCGCCCCGGCGAGATCCTCGGCTTCGCGGGCCTCGTCGGCGCGGGTCGCACCGAGCTCTTCGAGGGCCTGCTGGGCCTGCGGCCCGCCAGCGGCGGCAGCGTCGAGATGCTGGGCAAGCCCGTGCCCCACGGCAATGGCTGGCGCAATCCGCGCGACGCTGCTCGGCACGGCCTCACCTACCTGAGCGAAGACCGCAAGGGCAAGGGCCTGCATGTCAACTTCGGCCTGCGCCAGAACCTCACGCTCATGGCGCTCGAGCGCTACGCGCAACCCTGGCTCAAGCCCGAGGCCGAACGCGGCGCGCTGGCCGAGGCGGTGAAGGACTACGGCATCCGCACCGGCTCGCTCGACGTGAAGGCCTCGTCGCTGTCGGGCGGCAACCAGCAGAAGCTCGCGCTCGCGAAGGTGCTGCAGCCCAGGCCGAAGGTGGTGGTGCTCGACGAGCCCACGCG
Source organism: Variovorax sp. 278MFTsu5.1 (assembly GCF_048305045.1). NCBI lineage: Bacteria > Pseudomonadati > Pseudomonadota > Betaproteobacteria > Burkholderiales > Comamonadaceae > Variovorax > Variovorax sp. 278MFTsu5.1. The sequence goes on along the minus strand of NZ_CP157622.1, from coordinate 6,290,377 downwards.
CGGCGTCGACGTGGGCGCCAAGCGCGACATCTATTTCCTGATCCAGCGACTCGCCCGCGAAGGGCTCGCGGTGATCGTCGTCTCGTCGGAGCTGATGGAGCTGATCGGCCTGTGCCACCGCGTCGCGGTGATGCGGGCAGGCAAGTTGGTCGCCACGCTTGACGCGGAGCATTTGACAGAAGAGGAGCTCATCGCTCATGCCACCGGAACAGCAGACACCACAGCCGCAGCCTGAAGCCGCCGCGCACCGCAGCGAGACCGAGCCGCGCTGGACCGAGCGCCTGCACGGCCTGGGCCCGGTCATCGGCCTGGTGCTGCTGTGCATCGCGGGCACGCTGCTGAACGGCGACTTCGCAACCGTCGACAACGCGATGAACGTGCTCACGCGCACGGCCTTCATCGGCATCATCGCCGTGGGCATGTGCTTCGTGATTATCTCCGGCGGCATCGACCTGTCGGTGGGCTCGATGGCCGCGCTCATCGCGGGCAGCGTGATCATGTTCATCAACTGGGCCGGCCCGGCCTCGGGCTCACCGCTGCTGGCGGTGGTGATGGGCGCGGTGCTGGCCGTGGTGCTCGGCGCGGTGTTCGGGCTGGCGCACGGCCTGCTCATCACCAAGGGGCGCATCGAACCCTTCATCGTGACGCTGGGCACCCTGGGCATCTTCCGCGCCTACCTCACGTACTTCGCCGACGGCGGCGCGCTCACGCTCGACAACGAGCTGTCGGACCTCTACGCGCCGGTGTACTACGCGAGCCTCGCGGGCATCCCGGTACCGGTGTGGGTGTTCGTGATCGTCGCCATCGTGGGCGGCCTCATCCTCAACCGCACGGCCTACGGACGCTACGTGCAGGCGATCGGCTCGAACGAGCAGGTGGCGCGCTACGCGGCGGTGGACGTCGACCGCGTGAAGATCCTCACCTATGTGCTGCTCGGCGTGTGCGTGGGCATCGCGACGCTGCTGTACGTGCCGCGACTGGGCTCGGCCTCGCCGACCACCGGCCTGCTGTGGGAGCTCGAAGCCATCGCCGCGGTGATCGTGGGCGGCACGGCGCTCAAGGGCGGCGCGGGCAGCATCACCGGCACGGTGGTGGGCGCGGTGCTGCTCTCGGTCATCAGCAACATCCTGAACCTCACCAGCATCATCAGCGTGTACCTCAACGCCGCGGTGCAGGGCTTCGTGATCATCATCGTCGCGTTCCTGCAGCGCGGCCGGCGCTAGTTCTTTCCCGTTCCGTTCCATCAACCAAGAGGAGACATCCAGCATGACGACTTTCACCCGACGCCTCGCATTCACGGCGGTTGCCGCCGCCGCGTTCGCCAGCCTGCCCGCGCTCGCCGCGGAGAAGGTCAACCTCGGCGTTTCGATTCCGGCCGCCACGCACAGCTTCATGGGCGGCATCAACTACTGGGCCAACCAGGCGAAGAAGGACCTGGAGAAGGAACACAAGGACCTGAAGATCACCATCAAGACGGCCGCCAACGCCCCCGAGCAGGCCAACCAGCTGCAGGACCTTTCGACGGTCACCAAGATCAACGCGCTGGTCGTGTTCCCCTTCGAATCCGCAGCGCTGACCAAGCCCGTAGCACAGGTCAAGGCCAAGGGCGCCTACGTGACGGTGGTGGACCGCGGCCTCACCGACACCAGTGCGCAGGATGCGTACGTGGCCGGTGACAACACGGCCTTCGGCAAGATCCCTGCCGAATACATCGTGAAGCAGCTGAACGGCAAGGGCAACGTGGTGGCGCTGCGCGGCATCGCGACCACGCTGGACAACGAGCGCATGGATGCCTTCAACGCGGTGCTCAAGAACAGCCCCGACATCAAGCTGCTCGACGCCAAGTACGCCAACTGGAACCGCGACGACGCCTTCAAGGTCACGCAGGACTACCTCACGCGCTTCAAGAGCATCGACGCCATCTGGGCCGCCGACGACGACATGGCCGTGGGCGTGCTCAAGGCCATCGAGCAGGCCAAGCGCGACGACATCAAGATCATCTTCGGCGGCGCGGGCGCCAAGGGCATGGTCAAGACCATCATGGACGGCAAGGACAAGCGCATCACGGCCGACGTGAGCTACTCGCCCAAGTTCATCTACGACGCGATCAAGCTCACGGCAGAAGCGCGCCTGAAGGGCGAGAAGCTGCCGGCGACCACGATCATTCCTTCGGTGCTCATCACCAAGGAAAACGCCAAGGACTTCTACCACCCCAATTCGCCTTTCTGATGTCCCGAAGCGGCGGGCCTGCTTTGCTCCCTCTCCCCGGGGAGAGGGTTGGGGTGAGGGCCTGCGGCGACGGCGAAAACGGTGCGTGTGCAAATGCCGCCACCCTCACCCTAGCCCTCTCCCCAAGGGGAGAGGGAACAGTTTCCGGAAACGCCGAGACGATCGATGACCGACACACCTCCCCGCAAACTGCGCTACGCCATGGTCGGCGGCGGCCGCGATGCCTTCATCGGCGCCGTGCACCGCAAGGCCATGGCGCTCGACGGGCAGATCGAGCTCGTCGCGGGCGCGCTCTCGTCCAGCCCCGGGAAGGCGCGCGCCTCGGGCCGCGACCTCGGCCTGGCCGACGATCGCAACCACGGCGACTGGCAGGCGCTCCTGGCCGACGAGCTCAAGCGCCCCAAGGGCGAGCGCATCGACTTCGTGTCGATCGTCACGCCCAACCATGTGCACTTCCCGGTGGCGCAGGCCTTCGCCGAGGCGGGCTTCCATGTGGTGTGCGACAAGCCACTGGTGCACACGCGCGAGCAGGCCGACGCGCTGGTCGCTACGGTCGCGAAGAAGGGCACGGTGTTCGGCGTCACCTACAACTACACCGGCTACCCGATGGTCCGGCAGGCGCGCGAGATGGTGCGCTCGGGCCTCATCGGCGAGGTGCGCAAGGTCGTCGTCGAATACAACCAGGGCTGGCTTGCGAGCCACGTCGAGGGCAGCGGCGACAACAAGCAGGCCGACTGGCGCACCGACCCCGCGCGCAGCGGCGCGGCCGGCGCCATCGGCGACATCGGCTCGCATGCCGAGAACCTCGTGGCCACCGTCACCGGGCTGCGCATCGAGAGCCTGTGCGCCGACCTCGGTGCACTGGTGCCGGGGCGCATGCTCGACGACGACGGCAGCCTGCTGCTGCGCTTCGAGGGCGGCGCGCGCGGCGTGCTCATCGCTTCGCAGATTAACACCGGCCTGGAGAACGACCTGCGCCTGCGCGTGTCGGGCACGCTGGGCACGCTCGAATGGCACCAGGAGCAACCGAGCCGGCTGGTGCACCTGCCGCACGACGGGCCGCTGCAGGTACTCACGCGCGGCGCGCCGTGGCTGTGCGAGTCCGCGAAACGCGCGAGCCGGCTGCCGGCCGGGCACCCGGAGGGCTTCATCGAAGCCTTCGCGAACGTGTACGCGGGCGTGGCGGCGGACATCCGCGCAAGGCTCGAAGGGCGTACTGCCGACCCGCTGGCTGCGGACTATCCGCGCGTGGAGGATGGTGCGCGCGGCGTGCGCTTCATCGAACGCACGGTGGCTTCGGCGAAAAGCGAATTAAAGTGGACGCCCTGGTAGCGCGCGGCGCGCTGCCCAGGCCTCCATGACACCTCCCGCGTCCGACGCAACGTCCTCGTCGTCTTCTTCCGCATCGTCTTCCTCGATGGTGCCGCCATGGCTCGCGGCATTGTGGAAGCGCAGCATCACGCTGTTCCCCCTGAAGCTGGTCGGCAACACCGTCGCCACGCTCGGTTTCTTCCCGCTGTACTTCTGGATCATGAAGAACGCGGGCCAGGCCTGGGTGTTGCCCCTCACGCCCGTCGATCGGCTGATCGCCTTCTGGCCGTGGCTGCTGCCGGTGTATCTATCGCTATGGGGCTACATCGCGCTGCCGGTGCTGCTGGCCAGGGACATGCGCGAACTGACCGGCTTCTCGCTGGGCTGCGCGGCCATGACGCTGCTGGCGCTGCTCGTGTTCTGGTTCATGCCCACGGCGATTCCCAACTTCGTGGTCGAGACCACGCCGGGCACCTCGCTGCAGTTCCTCAAGATGGTCGATTCGGCCGGCAACGCCTTCCCCTCGCTGCATGTGTCGTTCTCGGTGTTCAGCTGCGTGGTGCTGGCGCGGCAACTGCGGGCGGTGGGGGCGCCGCTCTGGCTGCGCGCCATCAACGTGGCCTGGGCCGCCGGCATCGTCTATTCGACGATGGCGGTGCGACAGCACGTGCTGATCGACGTGCTCGGCGGCTTCGCCCTGGGCGTGGCGTTCGGCGTTGCCACGAGGCGGCGCGGCACGGCGGCTGTTCCGGCGTAGGCCGATCGCGATATACCGCCGCGGCGGCGCGCGCGGTAAAAACCGGGCATCGCCGTACACCGCCGGGGGAGCCCGCCATGAACATCCGTCTTTCCGCCGCCGTGGCCTGCCTGGCGGCCGGTGCCCTCGCAGTGCCGGCGCTCGCGCTCGACTTTCCCGCGCGCAAGCCAGGCCTCTGGGAGATCCGGACGGGCGACGGCAGCGGCGGCAAGGACGCCGCAGCAGGCCACACCATGCAGCAATGCATCGACGCGGCCAGCGACAAGGCGCTGCGCGACATGGGCCAGGGCATGGGCAAGGACCTGTGCTCCAAGCAGGAGCTGAGCTCGGACGGCGGCAAGCTGGTCATGGACTCGGTCTGCAAGATCGGCAACACCGTCGCCACATCGCACGCGGTGATGAGCGGCGATTTCGGCACCGCCTACCGCATGGAGAGCAAGTCGAGCTACAACCCGCCGCTGATGGGCCGCGCCGAGGGCCACAGCGTGATGGAGGCCAAATGGATCGGCCCCTGCAAGGCCGACCAGAAGCCGGGCGACATGGTCATGCCCAACGGCATGAAGATGAATGTGCTCGACATGGCGAAGAACCGTCCGAAGCGACCCTAGGGTAGGAGCCCGCCCACAACGCTTTGCGCCCGTCATTCGGCGGCGCCAAACCCCGGCAGCGCCTACGATGGCGTGCCATGCCTCCCGCAAAGCAGGAAGAAGACCTTCTCGTCGTCGCCCGGCCCGAGGGCCTGTACTGCCCGCCCGGCGATTTCTACATCGACCCGTGGCGGCCGGTGGCGCGCGCGGTCATCACCCATGCGCATTCCGACCACGCGCGCGCCGGGCACGGGCACTACCTCGCCCACACCGACAGCGCAGGCACGCTGCGCGCGCGCCTGGGACGCGACATCGCGCTGCAGACGCTGCCTTACGGCGAAGCCATCGAGCACCACGGCGTGCGCGTCTCGCTGCACCCTGCGGGCCATGTGCTGGGCTCGGCGCAGGTGCGGCTCGCGCACGGCGGGCGCGTGTGGGTGGCCTCGGGCGACTACAAGACGGAGCCCGACGGCACCTGCCCGCCGTTCGAGCCGGTGCCCTGCGACACCTTCATCACCGAGTCGACCTTCGGCCTGCCGGTCTACCGCTGGCCCCCGCAGCCGGTGCTGTTCGCGCAGATCGACGCGTGGTGGCGCGCCAACGCCGAAGCCGGCCGCGCATCGGTGCTGTTCTGCTATGCCTTCGGCAAGGCGCAGCGCATCCTGCACGGCGTGGACGCGAGCATCGGGCCCATCGTCGTGCACGGCGCGGTGGAGCCGCTCAATGCCGTGTACCGCGCGGCCGGCGTCGCGCTGCCGCCCACCCTGCGTGCCGACGGCGAGGGCGTCGATGCCGCGCTGCTGAAGCGTTCGCTGGTGCTCGCGCCGCCCTCGGCACAGGGTTCGCCATGGATGAAGCGCTTCGGCAACTACGCCGACGCCTTCGCGAGCGGCTGGATGCAGCTGCGCGGCACGCGCAGGCGGCGCGGCGTGGACCGGGGCTTCGTGATGTCCGACCATGCCGACTGGCCCGGCCTGCAGCAGGCCATCGCCGGCACGGGTGCCGAGCGGGTCTTCGTCACCCATGGCAGCGTGCAGGTGATGGTGCGGTGGCTCAGCGAGAACGGCCTCGATGCGCAGTCGTTCAAAACCGAGTACGGCGATGAAGATGATCAAGAGACTCCCTCCCCCCCCGGGGGAGGGCTGGGGAGGGGGCAGGCGGCGCTCGATGGGGAGGCCGGGAGCCCCCATCCCAACCTTCCCCCAGAGGGGGAAGGAGAGATGCCATGAAGGCCTTCGCCGCGCTGTACCACGAGCTCGACGCCAGCACCTCCAACCTCGCCAAGCAGGCCGCCCTGCAGCGCTACCTGCGAGAAGCCGATGCGGCTGACGCCGCCTGGGCCGTCTACTTCCTTGCCGGCGGCAAGCCGCGCCAGCTGGTGCCCGTCAAGTTGCTGCGGCTGCTCGCGCAGGAGGCGGCGGGCCTGCCCGAGTGGCTGTTCGACGAGAGCTACGACGCTGTGGGCGACCTGGCCGAGACCATCGCATTGCTGCTGCCGCCGCCCACCGACGCGCACGACCTGGGCCTTGCCGCATGGGTCGAGCAGCACCTGCTGCCGCTGCGCGATGCCGCGAAGAACACGCCCGACGAGCTGCCCGACCGCCTGCGCGCGCAGTGGCGGCAGCTCGCGCCGGAGGAGCGGCTGGTGTACTTCAAGCTCATCACCGGTGCGTTCCGCGTCGGCGTGTCGAAGCTGCAGGTCACGCAGGCGCTCGCGGCCGTGGGCGGCATCGACGCCAAGCGCGTGGCGCAGCGGCTCATGGGCTACACGCACATCGGCGGGCGGCCCCGGGCCGCCGACTACCAGGCGCTCATCGCACCCGAGACGGGCAGCGAGCAGGAGCAGAAGACCAGCGGCCAGCCTTACCCCTTCTTCCTTGCGCATCCCTTCAACCTGCCGCTGGAGCAGTTCGACGCGGTGCTGGGGCCGCCCTCGGACTGGATCGTCGAATGGAAATGGGACGGCATCCGCGCGCAGCTGGTCAAGCGCGCGGGCGCGGCGTGGGTGTGGTCGCGCGGCGAGGAACTGGTGACCGAGCGCTTCCCCGAACTCGCCACGCTCGGCGAGGCGCTGCCCGATGGCACGGTGCTCGACGGCGAGATCGTCGTCTGGCGCGAGGGCCGCGTGCAGCCCTTCGCCGAGCTGCAGAAGCGCATCGGCCGCAAGACGCTGGGCGCAAAGCTGCTGCGCGACATTCCGGTGGTGCTGCTGGCCTACGACATCCTCGAATGGGAGGGGCGCGACCTGCGCGCGCTGCCGCAGTCGCAGCGCCGAGTGCTGCTCGACGAGCTGGTGGCGCGCATGGACCATCCCTCGCTGCTGCCGAGCCCGGTGCTCGCCGGGGCCGACTGGCCCGATCTCGCGCGCCAGCGCGAAGCGGCGCACGCCATGGGCGTGGAAGGGATGATGCTCAAGCGCCGCGACGCGCAGTACGGCGTGGGCCGCACCAAGGACGTGGGCGTGTGGTGGAAGTGGAAGATCGATCCGCTGAGCGTCGATGCGGTGCTGATCTACGCGCAGCGCGGCCACGGCCGGCGCGCCAGCCTCTTCAGCGACTACACCTTCGCCGTGTGGGACGGCCCGCCCGGACAGGAGGACCGCAGGCTCGTGCCCTTCGCCAAGGCCTACTCGGGCCTCACCGATGCCGAGATGGCGCGCGTGGACGCGATCATCCGCAAGACCACCGTGGAGAGCTTCGGGCCGGTGAAGAGCGTGAAGCCCACGCTGGTGTTCGAACTCGGCTTCGAGGGCATCGCGCGCAGCACGCGGCACAAGAGCGGCATCGCGGTGCGCTTTCCGCGCATGCTGCGATGGCGCGAGGACAAGCCGGTGGAAGAGGCCGATACCTTGCAGACGTTGGCGGCGTTGTTGCCCGAATGAGCAGTGACCCTCAAGCCCCGTCTTCACTCCCTCCCCCTCTGGGGGAGGGCAGGGGTGGGGGCACGCGGCGTATCGAGAAGGCGCCGCCTGTTGAAGGCCGTCTGCCCCCATCCCAACCTTCCCCCAAAGGGGGAAGGAGCAAGGCCGTCAAGGCCGCGCTCGATGCATGGTTCGCCGGGCGCGGATGGAAGCCTTTCAAGTTCCAGCGCGAGGTCTGGAAGGCGATCGCCGATGGCAGGTCGGGCCTGCTGCATGCCACCACCGGCGCGGGCAAGACCTATGCGGTGTGGCTCGGGGCATTGCAGGCGTTCATGCGGGCGCGCAAGGCAGCCGCTTCGGCGAACGCCCGGGCGGATGCGCCGCCGAAAACGCGGCCGAATGCGCGCCCCGTTGCCGAGCCGCTCACCGTGCTGTGGCTCACGCCGATGCGCGCGCTGGCGGCCGACACGCTGAGGGCTCTGCAGCAGCCGCTCGAAGCCCTGGGCGCCGACGTGCATCCATGGAGCGCCGGTGCGCGCAGCGGCGACACGACGTCGGCCGAGCGCAGCGCGCAGAACCAGCGCCTGCCCACGGTGCTCGTCACCACGCCCGAAAGCCTTTCGTTGCTGATCGCGCGGGCCGATGCGCGCGAGGTGCTCGGCCACGTTCGCATGGCGGTGGTCGACGAGTGGCACGAGCTGCTGGGCAACAAGCGTGGCGTGCAGGTGCAACTGGCGCTCGCGCGGCTGCGGCGCTGGAACCCGTGCCTCGCGGTCTGGGGCATGTCGGCCACGCTGGGCAACCTGCACGAGGCGATGCACGCGCTGCTGGGCCATGAGGACGGCGTGCTCGTGCAGGGCCAGGTGCCGAAGAAGCTCGTCGTCGATTCACTGCTGCCCGGCGTCGCCGAGCGCTTTCCGTGGGGCGGCCACCTGGGCCTCACGATGCTGCCGCAGGTGATCGAGGAGATCGCCGCGAGCAGCACCACGCTGGTCTTCACCAACACGCGCTCGCAGGCGGAGATCTGGTACCAGGCGATGCTGGAGGCCAGGCCGGAGTGGGCCGGTCTCATCGCGCTGCACCACGGCTCGCTCGACCGCGAGGTGCGCGAGTGGGTCGAGCTGGGCCTGAAGAGCGGCGAATTGAAGGCGGTGGTCTGTACCTCCAGCCTCGACCTGGGCGTGGACTTCCTGCCGGTGGAGCGCGTGCTGCAGATCGGCTCGCCCAAGGGCGTCGCGCGGCTGCTGCAGCGCGCGGGCCGCTCGGGCCATGCGCCGGGCCGGCCTTCGCGCATCACGCTCGTGCCCACGCACAGCGTGGAGATGGTGGAAGGCTCGGCCGCGCGCGTCGCCATCGCGGCTGGGCACATCGAGGCGCGCCATTCGCCCGAGCAGCCGCTCGACGTGCTGGTGCAGCACCTCGTGACGGTGGCGCTGGGCGGCGGCTTCGTGCCCGACGACCTCTACGAGGAAGTGCGCGGCACGGCGGCCTACGAAAGCCTCTCGCGCGAGAACTGGCAGTGGTGCCTGGAGTTCGTGGCGCAGGGCGGCCCGTCTCTCGCGGCCTATCCGGACTACAAGCGCGTGGTGCCCGATGCCGAGGGCGTCTGGCGCGTGCCCGATGCGCGGCTCGCACGGCGGCACCGCATGAACATCGGCACCATCGTGAGCGACGCGAGCATCTCGGTTCAATACGTCGGCGGCTCGAAGATCGGCAGCGTGGAAGAGAGCTTCGTCGCCCGCATGAAGGCCGGCGACTGCTTCCTGTTCGGCGGCCGCATGCTCGAACTCGTGCGCATCCACGACATGACGGCCTGGGTGCGGCGCGCCAGCGGCAAGCGTGCCGCGGTGCCGCGCTGGGGCGGTGGACGCATGCCGCTGTCGAACACCCTGGCCGACGCGGTGGTGCAGCAGCTCGCGCAGGCCGGCGAAGGTCGCTACGACTCGCCCGAGCTGCAGTGCGTGCGCCCGCTGCTGGAGATACAGCAGCAGTGGTCGGCGCTGCCCACGCCGCAGACGCTCTTGGCCGAGACGCTGAACACGCGCGAGGGATCGCATCTGTTCCTGTATCCCTTCGCGGGCCGGCACGTGCACCTGGGGCTCGCAAGCCTCCTGGCGTGGCGCGTTGCGCAGCACGAGGCGCGCACCTTCTCGATCGCGGTCAACGACTACGGCTTCGAGCTGCTGAGCGCGACCGAGGTCGACTGGCCGGCGCTGCTGCCGCGGGTGCTGACGCTGCCCCACGGCGAGGGCGAAGACCAGCGCGCGGCGCTGCTGCACGAGGTGCTGGCTTCGCTCAATGCGGGCGAGCTGGCGCAGCGGCGCTTTCGCGAGATCGCGCGCGTCTCGGGCCTCATCTACCAGGGCTATCCGGGCGAGAAGCGCAGCAGCAAGCAGCTGCAGGCCTCGTCGTCGCTCTTCTGGGAGGTGTTCCGCAAGTACGACCCCGGCAACAGGCTGCTGCTGCAGGCCGAGCAGGAGCTGCTCGCGCAGGAGCTCGAGATCGGCCGCCTGCGCGCGAGCCTCGAGCGCATCGCCACGCAGCGGCTGGTGCTGAAGCCGCTCGCACGGCCCACGCCGTTCTCGTTTCCGCTGATGGTGGAGCTGTTCCGCGAGAAGCTGTCGAACGAGAACGTGGCCGACCGCATCGCGCGCATGGTCGAGCAGCTCGAGAAGGCCGCGGGCGGCGCGGTCACGGCCGGCGGCGTGGAGCGCGTGAAGGGAACGCTGGCCTTCGGGCAAGAAGGGCCGGGCAAGCCGCCGAAGCCGGTGAGCCAGCGGCGCGACCGCCGGCGGCCGCCGCGGCCGTCAAGGCCGCTGCCGCCGCTCTAGTCTCAGCCCGCGCCGTGCGCCTTCACCCAACGCACGATGTCGGCCGTGCCCATCGCGCCGGCCTGCCGCGCCACCTCGCGGCCGCCGCGGAACAGCGCCAGCGTCGGGATGCTGCGGATGTTGAAGCGCGCGCCCAGCGCGGGCACCGCCTCGGTGTCGACCTTGGCGAGCCGCACGTAGGGCTCCAGCTGGGCTGCGGCCTGCTCGTAGGCCGGCGCCATCTGGCGGCAGGGGCCGCACCAGGGCGCCCAGAAATCGACCAGCACCGGAATCTCGTTGCGGGCGATGTGGCGGTCGAAGGTGGCGGCATCCGCCAGCGCCGTCGAATGGCCGGTGAACAGCGGGCGGTGGCAGCTGCCGCAGTCGGGGGCGCTGCCCAGCTGCGCCGCGCGCACGCGGTTGGTCGTGTGGCAGTGCGGGCAGACGATGTGCAGCGGGGGCGATTCGGTCATGGCAGGCAAATGGGGGCTCTGGAGGGCCTTTGCAAGGCAATCGCAGGTTTTGCGACACTGGCCGGGTGACATCCCCCGATACATCCAACTCGCCGCTCGCCGTGCACTGGGCGGGCGAGCTGCTGCACCTGCTGCCCGAGCGTGCCCTGTGGTGGCCCGGCCGGCGCGTGCTGTTCGTGGCCGACCTGCACCTGGGCAAGGCCGCGACCTATCGCGCGCTCGGCCAGCCGGTGCCGGGCGGGACCACGCAGCAGAACCTCGCGCGGCTCGATGTGCTGATCCAGAAGCATGAGCCGCAGCGCATCGTTTTCCTAGGCGACTTCCTGCATGCGGCGCAGGCGCGCACGGTGCTGGCCGCCGTAGAGGCCTGGCGTTCGCTCCACGCGGCCATTGCCATGACCCTGGTGCGCGGCAACCACGACAGCCGTGCGGGCGATCCGCCGCCGGAACTCGGCATCGAGGTGGTCGACGAGCCTTTCCTGCTGGGCCCTTTCGCCTGCTGCCACCATCCGCAGGTGCATGCCACGCACTTCGTGCTCGCGGGGCATCTGCATCCGGTCTGCAGGCTTCAGGGGCGAGGGCGCGACAGCGTGCGGCTGCCGTGCTTCGCGAGCGACGGGCAGCAGGCCGTGCTGCCGGCCTTCGGCGAGTTCACGGGCGGGTGGCTGATGGAATCTGCGCCGGGGCGGCGCTTTCATGCGGTTGGTGGCGACGCGGTGTGGGCTGTGCCACCGCGCGATGGCTGCTAGAGCACCACCGGTTCATCGGGCAGCTCGTTCACGTCCACTTCGCCCTCGGCCAGCGGAAAGTGCTCGACAAGCAGCGCGGAAATCTCTTCCAGCGCCTGCGTGAGCCCGTCCTCGAAGCGGCCTTCGCGGAAGGCCGCGCTCATGCGCTGTGCCATCGCGGCCCATTCGGCATCGTCGACATGTGCGTCGATGCCCCGGTCTGCCACGATCTCGATGGCGTGCTCGGCCAGCAGCAGGTAGATGAGCACGCCGTTGTTGTGTGCGGTGTCCCATACGCGCAGCTTGCCGAACAGCGTCACCGCGCGTTCGCGCGGCACCGCATGGCGCCACAGGTAGGACATCGGCAGGCCGGCTTCGACGCAGATGCGGATCTCGCCGCTGTGGCGCCGCTCGCTCGCGGTCACGCGGCCCGCGAGGCGCTCCAGCGCTGCCGCAGGAATCGCGCGGCGCACCTCGGATTCATCGATCCAGCGATGGCGCCAGATGCGGCCCAGCTTGGTGAAGAGGCCCGCTTCGCTGCCAGAGGGCTTCGTGTTGGTGCTTTGCATCGTGTTCACCAGTCCCCCGACGCGCCACCGCCGCCGAAATTGCCGCCACCGCCGGAGCTGAAACCGCCGCCCCCGCCACCTCCGCTGAAGCCGCCACCACCGCCGCCCCAGCCTCCGCCGCCGGAACTCCAGCCGCCGCCCCCGCCCCCGCCCGGACGCCCGGTACCCGCGACCAGCGAGACGATCAGTGCCACCAGCGCCGCGATCACCGCGATGGCGATGCTGGTGGTGATGAAGAAAACCACCACGCCCACGCCGCCGCCGATGAACATCGTGCCCAGCTTCTTGCCGAAGATGGCGCGCGCGATCGGCGCGCCGACGAAGACACCGACGAACAGGAAGATCGCGAGGTTCTCCCAGTCGAAGCCCTCGTTGCCACCCCCGCCCGTGTTGCGCGACGGCTCTGGCAGCGGCTCGCCATCGACCAGCCCGATGAGCCGGTCCACCGCCGCGTTCAACCCGCCTGCGAAGTCGCCGTTGCGAAAGCGCGGCTTCATCTCCTCGTCGATGATGCGGCTGGCCGCGAGGTCGGGCACCGCGCCTTCGAGCGCCTTGGCCGTGGCGATGCGCATCTTGCGATCGTCCTTGGCCACCACGACCAGCAGGCCGTCGCCGACACCCTTGCGGCCGATCTTCCAGGCATCGCCCACGCGCTGCGTGTAGCTGGCGATGTCCTCGGGCGCGGTGGTCGGCACCATCAGCACCACGATCTGCGAACCCTTGCGCTGCTCGAAGGCCGCGAGCTTGGTTTCGAGGCCGTTGCGCTGCGCGCTGTCGAGCGTGCCGGTCTGGTCGATCACGCGTGCGGTGAGCGTGGGGATCGGCAGCAGGCCCTGGGCCAGCGCGACGCCGGCCAGGGCCGCGAGAACGACAGCGGCCAGCGCGCGGCGAAGCAGTGCGGCGATGGCCATCGGGTTGCCGGCTTACTTCTTCGGTGCGCTGAAGTCGACCGTTGGCGGCGTGGAGATCTGCGCCTCGTTCTGCACCGAGAAGTTGGGCTTGGTCGCGTAGCCGAAGACCTTGGCCGTGATGTTGGTCGGGAAGCTGCGCGCGAGCACGTTGTACTCCTGCACGCTTTCGATGTACCGGTTGCGCGCCACGGTGATGCGGTTCTCGGTGCCTTCCAGCGTCACGCGCAGGTCGCGGAACGACTGGTTGGCCTTCAGGTCGGGGTAGCGCTCCGACACCACCATCAGCCGCGACAGCGCCGACGAGAGCTCGCCCTGCGCCTGCTGGAACTTGTTGAAGGCCTCGGGGTTGTTGAGCGTCTCGGGCGTCACCTGGATCGAGGTGGCCTTGGCGCGCGCCTCGATCACCTTGGTGAGCGTGTCCTGCTCGAAGCTGGCCTCGCCCTTCACGGTGGCCACGATGTTCGGCACGAGGTCGGCGCGCCGCTGGTACTGGTTGAGGACCTCGCTCCAGGCCGACTTGCTGGCCTCGTCGAGGGACTGGAACTGGTTGTAGCCGCATCCGCTCAGGGACAGGACCGCCGCGAGAATCAGGAACCAGCGCTTCATCATCATTTGCATTACCTCCGCAGAAGATGCGGAAGGTAGCATAGGCGGCTCCATGGCCGTTGATCCACTGCAAGCCCTGCAAGCCGCCAACCGTGCGGTAATGCCCGTTGCCTCCGATGCCTTCGGCACGCTGCTGATCGCGGGCGCGACCGGCGCGCTGGGCGCCGAACTGCTGCGCCGGCTGGCGGGGAGCCACCGCCATGCCCACACCCGCGTGCTGGCGCGCGAGCCGATCCGCGACGGGCTGCGCGGCGTCGAGACCTACCTGAGCCCGGCCCAGCCGATCGCGCAATGGCCGCTGACCTCGGCCCACACCGCCATCATCGCCTTCGACCCGCCGCGCCTGTACCACGACCGCGAGCGCGCGCTGTGGGTGCCCGAGCCTTCCGAGCTGCCCGAGCTGGCCCGCTGGCTGCGTGCCTGCGGCGTGCAGACATTGGCCATCGTGCTGCCGCACGACCAGGGCCGGCTGCCCGAAGCGCTCAAGCGCGGCCTCGCGAGCCTCGACGAGCAGGCGGTGGTGGCCTGCGGCTTCGAGCGCGTGATCCTCGTGCGCTCGGCGCGCAAGCCGGTGAACGCGAAGATCGCCAACCCCTTCGAGCGGCTGGCCGCGTGGATGCTTTCGGTGGTGCGCTTCATGGTGCCCAGCAGCGAGCAGCCGGTGCGCGCGGTGAAGGTGGCGGAGCTGGTCGATGTGGCGCTGCGCATCGCGCCGCCCGGCGTGCATGTGGCGGCACCCGAGCTGGTGTGGGAATCCGCGCAGGGCGACATGCCGGCGGTGGCCGCGCGCTGGCTCGGAGTGCCGGGCTGAGATTCAGCCGCGCCACACCCGCAGCAGCTCTTCTGAATCCATCACCAGCCCCAGGTGCAGCGACACCATCGCGAGCGCCGCGTCTTCCAGGTGCGCATCGGTGCCGCGCACGAGGTCGCGCAACACGATCACGCGGTAGTTGCGGTTGCTGGCGTCGAAGGCGGTGTTGAGCACGCAGCAGTCGGTGAAGCCGCCGTCGAGCACCACGGTCTCGATGCGCTGGTTGCGCAGAAGAAAGTCGAGGTCGGTCGGGTAGAAGGCCGAGAGCCGGCGTTTGCCGTCCACGCGCATGTCGCCGGGCTCCACGCGCGTGACCCACTCGGTCCACTTCGAGCCCTCGATGGCATGCGCGTCGGCATTCGGAATCTCGCCCACGTGCAGAGGGAAGGTGCGCCGCCATGCCGACGGAATGCCGTTGATGTCGTCCACGCCGCCGGGCCGCAGCACCGACCTGACGTGCACGATGCGCACGCCCAGCGCGCGCACCGCGTCGTGGAAGCCGTCGATGGGCGCCACCACGTCGCGTGCGCGCGGCGCGGGGCAGGGGCAGTCGGGGCTGTCGTCCAGGTGGCCGCGGTGCATGTCAATGGAAACGACAGCCGTGTTGGCCGGATTCAGGTAGTCGGCGAACCGCGCTGCGTCGAGCTCGCGCTCCTCGTTGTAGACCCAGGCCTTCATCGGCGTTCTTCTCTCACATAGGGTTGTCCCAGCGCGCCGGGCTCTTCGTCGGCGCCGCGCCGCGAGAGCGCGACCCACACCATCACGCCGAGCGTCACCGCGTACGGCGTCATCATCACGAAGTACTGCGGCAGCTGCACGCCGGCCGCGGCCAGTTGGGGAATCAGCGCCTCGATGCAGCCGAAGAGCAGCGCGCCGGCGAGCGCCTTCCACGGCGACCAGCGCGCGAAGATCACGAGGCCCACGGCGATCCAGCCGCGCCCGCCGGTCATGCCCGCGATCCACAGCTTGGTGCTGACCACCGAGATGTAGGCACCCGCCAGCCCCACCAGCGCCGAGCCCGCGAGCACTGCCGCGAAGCGCCATGCCGTCACGCGGATGCCCGCCGCGTCGGCCGCCTCCGGGTTCTCGCCCACCGCGCGCAGCCGCAGGCCGGCCGAGCTGCGCGCGAAGAACCACGCCACTGCGCCGAAGATCGGCAGCGTGAGCCACACCATCGCGTTCTGCTCGAAGAGCCTGCCCACCCCCGGCAGCAGCGACAGCGGCCACAGGCCCATCGTGCCGATGCCTTCGGTCGCATGGTTGGTCCACTCGGCCATCGAGCCCACCAGCGCCGTGAGCCCCTGGCAGAAGAACACCAGCGCGAGCCCGGCGATCACCTGGTTCACGCGCAGCCAGATCACCATCACCGCGAACAGCACCGACACCACGCTGGCCGCCAGCATCGCGAGCACCAGCGACACGGCCGGCTGGCCGATGACGATCTGCGCGCCGATGCCGGCCAGCGCGCCGACCAGCATGAGCCCCTCGGCGCCGAGCGCGAGCACACCCGCGCGCTCGCAGACGATGAGCCCGAGCGCCGCCAGCGCATAGGGCACCGCGAAGTCCGGCGTGCTCGCGAGCCAGTTGAGGACGATGCCGCCGTTCATTGCACGGTCTCCCCGCCCACGCGGCGCAGCCGGTGACGAATGAAGAAGTCGCTCGACGCGACGCACACCACGATCACCGCCTGGATCAGCTGCACCATCGAGAACGGCACCTGGTAGAACACCTGAAGGCTGCGCCCGGTGACGAAGAGCGCTGCCACCAGCAGGGCCACCACCGTGGCCGCCAGCGGGTTGTTGCGCGCGAGGAAGGCGATGAGGATGCCCGAGAAGCCGTAGCCCTGGTAGAAGGCCTGCGTGAGCCGGCCTTCCTGCCCCGCTGCCACGGCGAAGCCCGCGAGCCCGGCCATCGCGCCCGACAGCAGCACCGCACCGTAGATGGTGCGCCGCACCGGCACGCCGCTGGCATGCGCCATGCGCGGATTGGCGTCGACGAAGCGCAGGTACAGGCCCATGCGGCTCACGCTCGCGAGCCACCACGCCAGCAGCGCGACGATGCCCGCCAGCAGGATCGAGCTGCCGATGCCCGCGCCCAGCTCGGGCAGGCGCTCGAACACGCGGAACTGCGGCGAGTAGGGGAAGTTGTCCTTCGGATCCTTCCAGCTGCCGTAGACCAGGTGCAGCAGGAAGTTGGCGGCCATGTAGTTGAGCATCAGCGTCGAGATGATCTCGTTCACGCCCAGCTTGAGCTTGAGCCATGCGGGGCCCAGCACCCAGAGCAGGCCGCAGCCGATGGCCGCGATGAACATCAGCGGCAGGCGCAAGTTCTCGGGGCCGATCTGCCACATCGAGATGGCGGTGGCGCCGATAGCACCCCAGATCATCTGGCCCTCGAGCCCGAGGTTCCAGAAGCGCGCGCGGAAGGCGACGCAGCCCGCGAGGCCGACGAGGATCATCGGCGCGGCCTGGAACAGCACGGCGCGGAAGTTCTGGCCGTCGAAGAAGGTCTGCATCACGAACTCGTTGGCGAGTTCGTCGGCCGGCACGCCCGCCGCGATGAGGATCGCCGCCGAGATGGCGAAGCCCGCGAGCAGCGCGGCCGCGAGGATCAGAGCCTGCCAGTGCCAGGCCATGTGCTGGCGGATCTCCAGCGCATAGCGGCGGCCGGCGAGCGGCTGGGGCTGTTGCGCTGCCGTTGTCTTGTGCGACGGGGCCATGTCGGCGGAGAGCGATGCTTCAGCCATGGTCCACCATCGCCTGTCCGATGGCCTGGCGGTCCGCGGGCTGCGCGAACTCGCCGGCGATGCGACCGCGCGTCATCACGCCGACGCGGTCGGCGAGCTGCAGCACCTCGTCGAGGTCTTCGCTGATGAGCAGCACCGCCGCGCCGCTGTCGCGTGCAGCGCGCAGCCTGGCGTGCACCTCGGCGCTGGCGCGCACGTCGAGCCCGCGGCTCGGGCTGTGCGCGAGCACCAGCGTAGGCGACTTGCCGAACTCGCGCGCCAGAACCAGCTTCTGCGCGTTGCCGCCCGAGAGCAGCGCCGCCTTCTGCGCGACCGAGCGCACGCCCTGCACATCGAAGGCGCGCACCGCTTCCTGCGTGTCGCTCTGGATGCGGCCGCGGCGCAGGCGCCACACGGGTCCGTAGCGGCCGGTGTGCACGCGGCCGATGGCGTAGTTCTCGGCCACCGAGAGGCCGCCCGCGAGCGCGAGCCCGTAGCGGTCGGCGGGAATGGCCGCGATGCCGATGCTCCGGCGTACCGAGGCGGGCATGGTCTTCAGGTCGCCATGGCCTTCGAGCCGCATCTCGCCTTCGGTAGGCTCGCCCTCCAGGCCCATGATCGCGCCCGCCAGCTCGCCCTGTCCGTTGCCGCCCACGCCGGCGAGGCCGTAGATCTCGCCCGCATGCAGGTCGAGGTCCACCCCGTCGAGCACGCGGCGGCCCTCGGGCGATGCGGGCGTGCGCAGGCCGCGCACCGAAAGGCGCACCGGCCCGCGCGGGGCCGCCGGCGGTTGAAATCCCTGCGCGGCGATCGATTCACCGACCGTGAGCTTCACCAGCTCGGCCACCGATGTCTCCGAGGGCTGGAGCGTTGCCACCGTGCGGCCGCCGCGCATCACCGTCACGCGGTCGGCATAAGTCTTCACGTCGGCCATCTTGTGCGTGACCAGCACCACCGCCGCACCCTTGCGCGCCAGGCCCTGCACCGTCTGCAGCAGGCGCGCGGCCTCCTGGTCGGTCAGCACGGCCGTGGGCTCGTCGAGGATCAGGATGCGCGCGCCCGCCAGCAGCACCTTGAGGATTTCCACGCGCTGCTGCTCGGCGACGGACAGCGCATCGACGCGCTTCGAGGGATCGATGTCGAAGCCCAGCTCCGCCGCCTTGTTGCGGATGTCGCGCGAAATCTCGCGCAGCCGCTCGCCATGGCTCTGGAACTCCGCCGGCGGCGGCGCGGTGAGCAGGATGTTCTGCGCCACCGTGAAAGGCCGCACCAGCTTGAAATGCTGGTGGACCATGCCGATGCGGTGCTTCGCCGCGTCGCGCGGGCCGGTGAAGCGAACCGGGTTGTCGTCCACCAGCAACTGCCCGGCCTCGGGTGCGTAGAGCCCGGCCGCGATGTTCATCAGCGACGACTTGCCTGCGCCGTTCTCGCCGAGCAGCGCGTGCACCTCGCCCCAGCGCGCTGCGAAGTGGGCGTCGGTCAGTGCCGCGAAGCCGTCGAAGGTCTTGCGGATGCCGGTGAGTTCGAGCGCGTTGGGCATGTGCGGCCTTGCCTTGTCTGCGGGCCTACTTCTGCGTGACCACGCCCTTGACGAACCAGTCCATCTTCCAGAGGTCGGCGTCCGAAAGAACGGCGCCCTTGGCCACGCGCTCCTTGCCATCGCGGTCGGCGAGCGGGCCGGCATAGATCTGCTTGCCCTTCATGATCGCGTCGCGCTCGGCGGTGATGAGCGCGGCCTTGTCCTTGGGCACGGCCGGGCCGAAGCCGGCGATGTCGGTGCCGCCGTCCTTCATCTCGATGAAGGCGCCGTACTGCGCGGGCTTCCAGCCGCCGGCCATGATCTTCTTGAGCTCCGGCGTCAGGAAGCGGTCCCACACCCACACGGAGGAGCACAGCGTGGCCTTGGGCGCGAACTGGCGCAGGTCGCGGTGGTGGCCGGTGCCGTACACGCCGCGCTCCTGCGCGACGATCTGCGGCGTGGGGCTGTCCACGTGCTGGCCGATCACGTCGGCGCCCTGGTCGATGAGCGCGGCCGCCGCTGCGCGTTCCTTCACCGGGTCGTTCCACGCGCCGGTGTAGATCACGTTGACAGTGGCGTTGGGGTTCATCTTCTGCGCGCCGAGCGCGAAGGCGTTGATGGTCCAGTTCACCACGCCGAAGGGGTTGGCCGCGACGAAGCCCAGCTTGCCGGTCTTCGAGGCCGCGCCGGCGGCCATGCCGCAGAGGTACTGGCTCTCGTAGGTGCGGCCGTAGAACGACTCGAGGTTGCTGCCGTTGGTGGTGCCCGAGCCGTTGAGGAAGGCCACGTCGGGGTACTTCGCGGCCAGGTCCTTGAAGCTGTCGGAGTAGCCGAAGGCGGTGCCGATCACGATGTTGGCGCCGCGCTGGATGAACTTCTCCGCCGCGGGCTTGATGGCCGAGGCGTCCTCGGGCACGTTCTCCACGAACTGGATCTTCTGGCCGATCTCCTTCTCGATCTTCACGCGGGCCTCGTCGAAGGCCTGCGTCCAGCCGCCGTCGTTCTTGGGGCCGAAGTAGAGCATCGCGATCTTCGGCTTGTCCTTCAGCGTGAAGCCGTCGGCCGCGGCCGGCAGCGAGAACGAGGCGCCGCAGGCTGCGAGCGTCAGTGCCAGGCCGAGGGCCGGGCCGTTGGAGGAAATGCGCGGCATGGAGCAACCTTTCGTGAGGAGCGTGAAGACGAGGGAGAGGAAGGCGGAAGAGGGAGAAGAGAGGGAAGGAAGGCCGCGCGCCGCTACATCATGAAATTGATGCGGAACACGTTGCCCTCGGGATCGAGCAGCACCGACTGGTACCAGCTGTAGTAGGTGACGTACGGCGCCTTCACGAGCGTGGCGCCGGCCTCGAGCGCGACGGGCACCATGCGATCGACGTCGGCCTGGCTGTCGACGTCGATGTTCAGCAGGAACTTCACGCCGCGCGTGTCGGAGAACTCGCTCAGGTGCAGCAGTTCGTAGGCATCGAGCGCGTTGAAGCCGAGGCTCGACTTGCCGGTGTCCAGCCCCCGGAAGATGGGCGAGCGGATCGCCTCGATCTCCTTGAAGCCGAATACGCGCTGGTAGAAGCCGCTGAGCGCGACCACGTCCTTGGCGAAGACGTTGACGTAGGAGAGATGGGCCATGGGTTCGGAGGGGCTCAGGCCGTGACCTTGGTGCCGCCGAAGGTCGTCTGCTTGACGAACTTCGAGGTGAGGTGGTCGCCCGAGGAGATGGGCGCGTACTTCGGCTCTTCGCCCGGTGGGAGGCAGCTCGGCAGGCACTCGACCATCGCGTCGTAGTTGGGCTGGTGGAAGAACACCAGCGACTGCCGGCGGTTGGTGCTTGCCACCTCGAAGGGCGGGTTGATCACGCGGTGCAGCGTGGACACCCACTGGTCGTTGGTCCACTGCATCATGAGGTCGGCGATGTTGACCACGAGGCCGCCCTCGACCTGCGGCACGTCCACCCACTGGCCGGCCTTGTTGAACACCTGCAGGCCCTTGTCGTCGGGCAGCACGATGGTGAGGCTGCCGTAGTCGCTGTGCGCGCCCGCGCGCAACTGGCCGGGCAGCGGCTGCTCGCGCTGCGGCGGATAGCTCAGCACGCGGAACATGCTGATGTGCCTGTCGATCTTGTCGTCGAAGAAGGTCTCGGGCAGCGAGAGGCCGAGCGCGAAGACACGCATCAGCGAGCGCGAGAGATCGCTCATCGCCTCGAAGTACTGCTCGTAGGCCTCCTTGAAGCCCTCGATGGGCGGCCAGCTGTTGGGCTCGAAGTGCGGGCCGGCGGCGGGGCCGCGGTGGTAGTCGTCGTCGGGCACGTTCGAGGGGCCGATGGAGAACGACTCCTTCAGGTCGCCAGGCGCCGCTTCCTCGAGGCTGTAGGAGAGGCCTTCCTCGCCCACCGCGCTGTAGCCGCGCACCGCGTCCTCGCGCGGACGATCGACCTTGCGCTTCTCGCCCAGCGGCATGTCGAAGAACTTGCGGGAGAGCGAGGACACGCGCGAGATCAGCTCCGGCGAGATGCCGTGGTTGGTGATGACGAGGAAGCCGATGCTGCGGCAGGCTTCGTCGACTTTCTTCGCTACCTCCGCCTTGCCTTCGGCGGTGCCGGCGAAGTAGGGCGCGAGATCGATGATGGGTACGGAAAGCAGGGTCATGGCAGGTTCCTCATGCTTGGCATGCCTTTCGCCATGCAACGTCTGTGCCAGTTGGACCAAATGGACAAACAGCATCCGTCGCGTCAGCATGGTGCGCGGGAATGCGTTGCGAAGGCGGTCGCGGCGCAAGGCGATGCACCGTGGCCTTACAGTGGTGCGCGTTTGTCGATTCACGATCAGATCAAGAGCGAGGGAAGATGCCGAAGACAAAAGCGCTGGCTGCGAATGCCGGCAAGGAGAGCCCGGCGCGCAAGCGCGCGAAGCCCGCGGTGCGAAGCGCTTCCGCAGTGAACCGCCGGTTGCGTCAGATAGAGGACAAGCGCAGCGCGATCCTGGGCGCCGCGCTGGGGCTGTTCTCGCGCTTCGGCCTGCATGGCACCTCCATCGACCAGGTGGCCGCACGCGCCGACGTGTCGAAGAGCAACCTGCTCTACTACTTCGCGAACAAGGAAGAGCTCTACGTGAATGTGCTGCGCGACCTGCTCGCACTGTGGCTCGAACCGCTGCGCGGCTTCAGCGCCGAGCAGGATCCGGCCCAGGCCATCGGCGACTACATCCGCCGCAAGCTGGTGGTCTCGCGCGACAGGCCCGACGCGTCACGGCTCTTCTGCCTGGAGATGATCCAGGGCGCGCCGCTGCTGCGCGACGAGCTCGATCGCGAACTGCGCACGCTGGTGGAGAAGAAATCGGAAGTGATCCGCGCGTGGATCGATGCAGGCAAGCTGGCGCCTGTCGATCCGCATCACCTGATCTTCGCGCTGTGGGCGATGACGCAGCACTACGCGGACTTCGGCGTGCAGGTGCAGGCGCTGTCGGGGCATACGCTGGAGGACGAAGGGTTCTTCGAGCAGACCGTCGAGAACGTTCAGCGCATCGTGCTGCAGGGCATCGTGCCGCGCTGAGTCTTGCTCCCTCTCCCCTTGGGGAGAGGGCTGGGGTGAGGGTGGCGGCCTGAAAGTCACTGCTGCTGTTGCGAGCGCCGTTGCCCCCTCACCCTAACCCTCTCCCCGAGGGGAGAGGGGAGAGGGGAGAAAACGGGTCAGTGCTGCGGCGGCGCAGCGATCTCGTGATACCGGCGATCGAAGTAGATGAGCCCCTGCGCCGCCCCGCCGATGGCGATGGAGACGGCTTCGCAGAACAGCACGTCGTGCGTGCCCGCGCTCGTCGCGTGCACCACGCGGCAGTCGAAGGACACGGCCGCGTCGTCGAGCATCGGCGAACCGGTGGTCTTGCTGCCCCATCGCGCGGCGGCGAAGCGCTCGTCCATCGGCGTCTTGCCGCCAAATAGCGCCGAGAGCGACTGGTGCCCGGCAGCCAGCACGTTCACGCACAGCACGCCGTTGGCCTTGAACGCCGGGTACACCGAGGCCGAGCGGTTCAGGCATACCAGCAGCGTCGGCGGCTCGTCGGTCACGCTGCACACGGCCGATGCGGTGAAGCCCGCGCGGCCTGCGGGGCCGTCGGTGGTGATGATGTTCACCGCCGCGCCCAGCCGCGCCATCGCGTTGCGGTAGTCGGCTTTCTGCAGGCCCTGCGGCAACAGGGCAAGGTTGGGTGACGATGGAGCAGGGTTCGAGGCCATGGCGTTGTGCAGCATCTCGCGTGACTCCTTCAGGCCAGCAGGCAGGCCTCGTCGAAGGACAGCCGAGGCAGGCGGCCGAACACCTTCGACGCGTCGCCGTGGCCGAGGTTGATGAGGAAGTTGACGGTCCAGTCGGTGCCCTCGAAGAAGGCCGCGTCGACCTTCGCCTTGTCGAAGCCCGACATCGGGCCCGCATCGAGTCCGACCGCCCGCGCCGCGAGCAGCAGGTAGCCCGCCTGCAGGCTGGCGTTGCGAAAGGCCGTCTCGTGCGCGGCCTCGGGGCTGCCGGTGAACCAGCTGCGTGCATCGGCATGCGGGAACAGCGTGGGCAGCCTGTCGTAGAACTTGCGGTCCCACGCGGCGATCACGGTGACGGGCGCTGCCATGGTCTTGTCGAGGTTGCCCTTGGAGAGGGCGGGCGCGAGGCGCTGCTTGCCTTCGGGCGTGCGCACGAAGACGAAGCGCGCGGGCGAGCAGTTGGCCGAGGTGGGGCCCAGGCTCGCGAGTGCGTAGATCTGCTGCAGCTGGGCATCGGTAACGGGTTCATCGGTCCAGCCGTTGTGGCTGCGCGCGCCGGTGAAGAGCAGCGAGAGCGCGGCGTCGTCGAGTGTGGAAGAGATGGTGGTGGTCATGCTGGAACGGCGGGTGCACTGACCCGCGAAAGAAAGTCGAGCAGGCTGCGGTTGAAGTCTTCGGCCTCGGTCACGCAGTGCGCGTGGCCGCCGTGCGGCACGAAGTCGAGCGTGACGTCGCGCAGGCCGTCGGCCAGGCGCTGCGAGCAGGTCCAGGGCACGAGCACATCGTCCCTGGCTGCGGCCACGAGCGTGGGCGCAGAGATGTCGGCGAGGCGCGCATCCACGTCGAAGGCCCGCAGGGCGGCGATGCGCGCGCGCATGTTGGCTTCGCCGGGAAAGTGCGCGAAGGCATGGTCGACTTCGTCGGCCACGCGCTGCGCGTTCTCGGCGGCCCATGCGGCGGGGTACAGGAAAATCGGCTGCGCTTCGACGTACGCGCGCGGACCGCATGCGCCCAGCAGTGCGAGCCGTGCATCGAAGCAGCGCGCCGAATGCGGGTTGGGCTCCGACCACGCGTTGACGAGCGCGAGGCTCGCGATGCGCGAAGGCGCATCCAGCGCGAGCTGCAGTCCGACGAGGCCGCCTAGCGCATGGCCCGCGAAGTGGCACCGCGAGGTGTTCGTCGCGTCGAGTATCTCGATCACGTCCCGCGCCATGTGCGCGATGGCGTAGGCCTCGGGCAGCGCGGCGGGGCTGCGGCCGGTGCCGCGCTGGTCGTAGGCGATGACGCGATGCCCTGCGGCGATCAGCGCGCCGAGCTGCGGCTGCCAGAACCCGGCCGAGCCGCCGAGGCCCGACGACAGCAGCACCGTGGCCACTGCATCGGACGGTCCGTGCACCTCGTAGTGCAGCGCGCTCATGAAGCTCAGGCCTTCTTGCCCACGTGCGCGATCGACGCGATCTCGACCAGCGCGTCGGGCTTCACCAGGCCGCACTGGATGCAGTAGCGCGCGGGCTTGGTGCCGGGAAAGAACTCGGCGTACACCGCGTTGATCTTCGCGTAGTCGGCCCAGTCCTTGAGCATGATCTGGTTGAAGGTGACGTCGTCCATGGTGCCGCCGGCGGCCTCGACCACGCCCTTGATGGTGGTGAGCACGTGCCTTGCCTGCGCGCTCGCGTCGCCCACATGCACCACGTTGTTGTCCTTGTCGAAGGGCAGCGTGCCCGACACGTAGAGCACGCCGTCGGCGAGCGTGCCGGGGACGAAGGGAGCGATGGGAACGCCGGTGCCGGGAGGGATGATGGCTTGCTTGGGCATGCTGGAAAGTCCTTGGTGAAGAAGATGGGAAGGGAAATCAGGCAACGGCCGCTTCGGCCGGAGTGGTTTGGGTGGCAAGAGAGGGCGCGAAGGTGCTGCAGAAGTGCTCCGTCGTGGACACCCAGCCGAAGAAGGTCTCCACGTTGTAGACCGACGCCTTCTGGATGGCGGGCCCGCCGAGCTCGTGCGTGGCGTCTTCCAGCATCACGGCGAAGTACTCGAGGTGGAAGGCGTCGCGCAGCGTCGATTCGACGCACACGTTGGTGGCGATGCCGGTGAACACCAGGTGGCGGATGCCGCGCGAGCGCAGCGTGCTGTCGAGCGTGCTGTTGAAGAAGCCGCTGTAGCGCGTCTTGGGCACGACGATGTCACCGGGCTGGGGCTTCATCTGCTCGATGAGCTCGTAGTCCCAGCCGCCCTTGGCGAGGAACTTGCCCTGCAGCTCGGGCCTGGCGCGCATGGTCTTGAGCGCGTTCGACTTGTGCCAGTTGGGCGAGCCGGGGCCGCCGGCTTCCACGTAGTTCGCGTCCCAGCCGTTCTGCAGGAACACGACCAGCATGCCGGCCGCGCGCGCCGCCGCGATGCTGCGCGAGATGCTGGTGATGGTGCCCTGCGCGCCGGAGATATCGAAGCCGGCCGAATCGACGTATCCGCCGATGGAGGCGTAGGCGTTCTGCATGTCGACCACGATCAGCGCGGAGTCGCTTGCGTTCAGCGCCAGCGGCTCGGGGCGCGCGGGCAGTACCAGCGGCGCGGGCGCACCGGGTGCGCGCGGCGCGCCCACGGGCGTGTTCGACGTGAGGGTGGTGTTGCGTGCCGGAGTGGTCATCTGGCGCTCCTGCTCAGGCTGCGAGGCGCTCGGGCACCGCCTGCGAGGGCACGGGACTCTGCACATGCGCGCGGCTCTTCATCAGCGGCTGGATGCGCTCGCCGAAGGCCTCGACGCCCTGAACGAAGTCGTCGAAGGTCAGCAGTACGCCCTCGGTGCCGGGCACCTCGGCCACTTCGTCGAGCATGCGCGCGACGCTCACGTAGGAGCCGACGAGCGTGCCCATGTTGATGTTCACAGCCGAGGTCGGGTCGGCCATCTGGCGCACGTTGGTGTCGGCGCCCGATTTCGTGTCGGCCGCGCCCTGCTGGCCCAGCCATGCGATGGCCTCGTGGTCGGCGCCGGCCTTGTAGTGCTCCCACTTGGCGCGCGCGGCCTCGTCGGTCTCGTCGGCGATCACCATCATCAGCACGTAGGTGGTGACCTTGCGGCCGGTCTTCGCGGTGGCCTCGATGAGCTTGTCGGCCGCGGGGGCGAAGGCCTTGGGCGTGTTCACGCCCTTGCCGAAGCAGAAGTTGTAGTCGGCGTACTTCGCCGAGAACTCCATGCCCGCGTCGCTCTGGCCCGCGCAGATCACCTTCATGTCGGCCTGCGGCTGCGGGCTGAGGCGGCAGTCGTCCATCTTGAAGTGGTCGCCCTTGAAGTCGGACGAGCCCTTGCCCCAGAGGTCGCGCAGCACCTGGATGTATTCGGACAGGTACTGGTAGCGCGTGCCGAAGAACTGGTCGCCGGGCCACATGCCCATCTGCGAGTACTCGGGCCGCTGCCAGCCGGTGACGAGGTTCAGGCCGAAGCGGCCGTTGGAGATCGAGTCGATGGTGGAGGCCATGCGCGCCACGATGGCAGGGGGCATCACCAGCGATGCCGCGGTGGCGAAGAGCCTGATCCTGCTGGTGACCGCGGCGAGGCCGGCCATGAGCGTGAAGGACTCCAGGTTGTGGTCCCAGAACTCCGTCTTGCCGCCGAAACCGCGCAGCTTGATCATGGACAGCGCGAAGTCGACGCCGTAGCGCTCGGCCTTCAGTGTGATCTGCTTGTTGAGCTCGAAGCTGGGCTTGTATTGCGGCGCGTTCTCGGAAAGCAGCCAGCCGTTGTTGCCGATGGGAATGAAGATGCCGACGTTCATTGGAAGGGCTCCTGTTGCGGGTTCGGGAGGCTCCTTGCATGCGCCGTGCCAGATGAATAAGTTCTTTGATATCAATGGTTTGCGGAAAATCCACGCTTTCCTTTTGACCATTTGGTCCAAAACGGAGCAGAAGATTCGGCCGGGCTGCGGCACCGCGGTGCGGCCGGGGCCAAAGCGGTGCAGCGCCCGCGTCACGGAGCACGCGGCAAAATCACGCCATGCCCAAGACCCCACTCCGCGCCGCCGCGGCCATCGGCGGCACTGCCGACGACGTCGAGGCGGCTTTCTACGAAGCGCTGCAGCGCGGCGACATCGACGCGCTGATGGCCTGCTGGGCCGACGAGGACGAGGTGTTCTGCGTGCACCCCGGCGGCCCGAGGCTGGTGGGCGCCGTGGCGATCCGCGCGGCCTTCGAGCAGATGTTCGGCAACGGTGCGATCCACGCCATGCCCGCGCGGGTGCGCAAGATCGATTCGCTCGCGAGCGCGGTGCACAACGTGCTCGAGCGCATCGAGGTGCTCACCGCCGAAGGCCCGCGCCATGCCTTCGTGCTGGCCACCAACGTCTATCACAAGACCGCGCAGGGCTGGCGCATGGTGGCGCACCATGCGAGCCCCGGCACCGCGCGCGAGCCGGACGACGCCAACGATCCGCCCCAGGTCCTGCATTGATCGATTGATGCTTTCTCCGGTCGCTTCCTTCTCTCCGGCTGCCTCTGCCGGAACCTCCCTTCAGCCGATGGACTACGCCGCGCCGCGCTGGCTGCCCGGCGGCAACCTGCAGACCATCTGGGCCGCGCTCTATGCCCGCCGCTTCGAAGGCCAGGCGCCGGCCTACCGGCGCGAGCGCTGGTCGACGCCGGATGGCAGCGACTTCATCGACGTCGATTTCGTCGACGCGCCGATGCCCGGCGCGCGGCCGCTGCTGGTGCTGTTCCACGGGCTCGAAGGCTCGTCGCGCAGCCACTACGCCGAGGCCTTCGCAACCTTCGCGGCATCGCGCGGCATGGCCTTCGCGGTACCCCATTTCCGCGGCTGCAGTGGCGAGATGAACCTCGCGCCGCGCGCGTACCACTCGGGCGACTTCGAGGAGATCGGCTGGATCCTCGCGCGCATGCGCGAGCAGCACGCGCGCAAGGGTGGTGGGCCGGTGTTGGCGGCCGGCGTGTCGCTGGGCGGCAATGCGCTCATGCGATGGGCTTCCGAAGCAGGCGAGACCGCCTCCAGCGTGGTGAGTGCCGTCGCCTCGGTGTGTGCGCCGCTCGACCTCGCCGCGGGCGGCGAGGCCATCGGCAAGGGCTTCAACAAGCTGGTCTACACGCGCATGTTCCTGTCGACCATGAAGCCCAAGGCGCTGGCCAAGCTTGCGCAGTTTCCGGGCCTGTTCGACCGCGAGAGGCTGGTGTCCACGCGCAACCTCTACGAATTCGACAACGTCTTCACCGCGCCGCTGCACGGCTTTCGCGATGCCGACGACTACTGGGCGCGGGGCTCGGCCAAGCCGCACCTGGCCTCCATCCGCGTGCCGGCGCTGGTGGTGAATGCGCGCAACGATCCATTCATTCCGGCGCGCAGCCTGCCAAGGCCTGGCGAAGTCGGTTCGCACGTCACGCTGTGGCAGCCCGAGCACGGCGGGCACGTCGGCTTTCCGATGGGGCTGCCGCCAGGGCATGTGCGGGGCATGCCGGAACAGGTCGGTGGCTGGCTGCAACTGCACGGCGGCGCCTCCGCTGACGGCGGGGGCTTGCCGCCGGGACGAGAATGACGCCATGGATGACATCGTCAAGCAGGCGCTCGCCAAATGGCCCAACGTGCCGCACTGCTACGGCTGGCTGGGCCTGGATGCGCGCGGCAACTGGTACATGCGCGACGACCGCACCCAGGCGCAGGGCCCGTTCCGCACGGCCAAGGGCTCGATGCTGCGGCACGACAAGCTGATCGAATTCATCCACCGCAACTACGAGCACGACGACGAAGGACAGTGGTTCTTCCAGAACGGACCGCAGCGCGTGTACGTGGAGCTGGAGGCGGCACCGCTGGTATGGCGTGTCGCCGAGGATGCGAGCGGGGGCTTCGCCGTCACCGCTCATACGGGCGCGGCGGTCACGGTGTCGGGCTGCCTGCTCGACGAGGACGGACGGCTCTATCTGGCCTCGCCGCTGGGGCTCGGGCTGGTGCACACGCAGGACGTGGGCATCGCAGCCGAGGCTGTCGAACGCGGAATCTGGACGCCGGAGACGGTGCAGGCCAGCGATCTGCCCGCGCGTTTCGGACACGTGCTGAGCCCGGCCGGACGCCACGCAGCCGTCCCGCACACCTGAGCGGAAAAGAAAAAGCCGGCGCTGGGCCGGCTTTCTTCTTTTGGCTGATTAGGGAAAACGCTTACTTGGCTGGCGCGCTCGCCGGTGCGGCAGGCGCCGCGCCCGAAGCGCCTTCGGCAGGCGCCGCGCCCGAAGCGCCTTCGGCCGGCGCCGCGGCTGCGGCAGGGCGATCCGGCACCGGGAACTTGGCGCCGCCGGCATTGGCCATGTAGACCACGGCACGGCCGACTTCGAGGTCTTCGAAGTCGCCGCCGCCCTGTGGAGGCATGGCGCCCTTGCCCTTCAGGGCGTGTTCGAGCAGCGTTGCGTAGCCCTGGCCGATGCGCGGGCCCCAGGCTGCCGCGTCGTTCAGGTGGGGGGCACCGGGGATGCCGGGCGCTCCGTGGCAGGCGACGCACTGGGCCTTGAATACGGCCTCGCCGGCTGCGAGTGGGCGGTTGGCGTCACGGATCTCGATGCTGCCGACCTTCTTGAGGCGCTCGGCCACTTCGCGGTCTCGCGCTTCCTTGGTGACGCCGTAGAGCGCCATGTTGTCGCCCTGAGCGGTGCCGGCGGGCTTGTTGCCCGAGACCACGTAGGAGACAAGACCCACGATGATCAGGATCGGGGCAATGAAGGAAAAAAATACCGCGAGCAGCAGTTGCTTCGGGTTCTTGATCGGCCCGGTGTGGGCTTCTTCTGTGGCCTGGTAATGCGGGTCTGCGCTCATTCGCGTCCTCAATTATCGGGGGCTCGTCGGGGGGCTTTTCCTAACCAACCGGCGATTATAGAGAGAGCCCTTGCCGGCAGGAGCAAGGGACCTCCCTTATGGGACGCCTTGGCGTCTCGGCCACTCCGGGACGCCGGGAGCTTCCTCAGCCCTTGCCGCCTGCTGCGTCGTTGCTGTCGCGCGTGGCCCAGCCGCCACCCAGCGTCTTGTACAGCGTGACCTGGTTCTGCAGCTGCAGCAGGCGCGTCGTCACAGCCGACTGCTGCGCAGTGAACAGCGAGCGCTGCGCGTCGAGCAGGTCGAGCGCGCTGGCGATGCCGTTGCGATAACGCAGGTCGGAGAGCTTGAAGCGCACGGCTTCCGCGTCGGCCTGCGCACGCTGCGCGCGCGCCTGCTCGCCCAGCGTCGCGCGGCCCGCGAGTGCGTCGGCCACTTCGCGGAACGCCGTCTGGATCGACTTCTCGTACTGCGCCACCGCGATCTCGCGCCCGGCCTTGGCCGAGTCGAGCGTGGCGATGTTGCGGCCGGCGTCGAAGATGGGCAGCGTCACCGTGGGCGCGAAGGACCAGGCCTTGGAGCCGCGGTCGAACAGGCCCGAGAACTCGCTGCTCGCGGTGCCGATGGAACTCGTCAGCGACACGCGCGGGAAGAAGTTCGCGCGCGCCGCGCCGATGTTGGCGTTGGCCGCTATCAGCTGCTGCTCGGCCGAGCGGATGTCGGGACGTTCGGCCAGCAGGTCCGAAGGCAGGCCGGCCGGCACGTCGGGCATCGGCTTGATGCCGTCCAGGCCCTTGGCGCCGCCGGCGGTGGCATCGGCCGGCACCGGCGCGCCCAGCAGCAGGGCGAGAGCGTTCTCGTCCTGTGCGCGGGCGCGCAGTTGCTGCGCATAGGCGGCACGCGCGGTTTCCAGCGCCGAGTTCGCCGACTGGAAATCGAGTTCGGACGACACGCCGTTGTCGAAGCGCAGCTTCGTGAGGCGCACCGACTCCTCGCGCGTGACCATGGTCTGGCGCGTGATCTCCAGCAGCTCGTCGTCGGCCAGCAGCGTGAGCCAGCCGTTGGCCACCGACGCGATCAGGCTGATCTGCACCGCCTTGCGGGTCTCGTCCGTGGCGAGGTACTGCGCCAGCGCCTGGTCCTTCAGCGCGCGGATGCGGCCGAAGAAGTCGATCTCCCAAGAGGTGAAGCCGAAGTTGACGGCGTACTGCGACGAAACGCTGCCCTGGCTCGGGTCGATCGCCTGGTAGGCGTTGGGGCTCGAGCGCGAGCCCGTGCCCGTCAGGCCGAGCGCGGGGAACAGGTTCGAGCGCTCGATCTGGAACTGCGCGCGCGCCTGCTCGATGTTGAGCACCGACACGCGCAGGTCGCGGTTGTTCGCGAGCGCCGTGCGGATCAGGCCCGCCAGGCGCGGGTCGGTGAAGAAGTCCTGCCACGGCAGGGTGGCCGCGGCCTGGCCCGGAGGCTGCGACGGGTCGCCCGGGTAGGTGGTGGGCACCGGCGCGGCGGGGCGCTCGTAGGTCGGGATCAGCGAGCAGCCGGCCAGCAGCATTGCCGCGGCCAGTGCCGTTGGAATGAATTTCGTCATTGTCATTGCGACTCCATGGCCGCTCGCGCTGCACGCACTGCGCGGCCTGTTCGGGAAACACCACGGAACCGGCTCTGCCGGGCCGCAGGTGTTGCCCCCTGCAAGGGGGTGGGCGTAGCGACACGCAGTGCGCGAAGCCTGGGGGTGTGCCCGGGTTCAGTCATGTTTGGTTTCCTCCGCGGAGATGCCTGCGGCTTCTGCATGCCGCTTGTCGGCCTCGTGCTGGCGCGCGCTGCCCTTGAACAGGCTGCGCACCACCACGAAGAACACCGGCACGAAGATCACGGCCAGCGCGGTGCCTGTCACCATGCCGCCCAGCACGCCGGTGCCGATGGCACGCTGGCTGGCGGAGCCGGCGCCCGAGGCGATCGCCAGCGGCACCACGCCCAGGCCGAAGGCCAGCGAGGTCATGATGATCGGGCGGAACCGCAGGTGGGCGGCGGCCAGGGCCGACTCGATGATGCCCTTGCCCTGCGCCTGCAGGTCCTTCGCGAACTCGATGATCAGGATCGCGTTCTTCGCCGACAGGCCGATGATCGTGATCAGGCCCACCTGGAAGTACACGTCGTTCGAATAGGCGCGCAGCATCGTTGCCACCAGCACGCCCAGCACGCCCAGCGGCACCACCAGGATCACCGACAGCGGGATCGACCAGCTCTCGTACAGCGCGGCCAGGCAGAGGAACACCGCCAGGATCGCGAAGCCGTACAGGATGATGGCCTGCGAGCCGGCGAGCTTTTCTTCTCGCGACTGGCCGGTCCATTCGTAGCCGAAGCCGGCGGGCAGCTGCGATGCGAGCTTCTCCATCTCGGCCATCGCCGCGCCGGTGCTGTAGCCCGGTGCCGCGTCGCCGCTGATGCGGATCGCCGGATAGCCGTTGTAGCGCACCGTCTGCGTGGCGCCCGTGACCCACTTGGTGGTCGCGAAGGCCGACAGCGGCACAGGCTGGCCCTGCGTGTTGCTGGCGTTCAGCTTGAGCAGGTCGTCGGGCTGCATCCGCGCCGGAGCGTCGGCCTGCACCACCACGCGCTGCAGGCGGCCGCGGTTGGGGAAGTCGTTGATGTAGCTCGAGCCCAGTGCGGTCGACAGCGTCGCGTTGATCGCGTCGAAGCTCACGCCCAGCGCGTTCGCCTTGTCGCGGTCGATGTCGATCTGCAGCTGCGGCGCGTCTTCAAGGCCGTCGGGACGGACCTGCGCCAGCACCTTGCTTTGCGAGGCCATGCCCAGCAGCTGGTTGCGCGCATTGATCAGCGCATCATGGCCCGCGCCGGAGCGGTCTTGCAGGCGGAAGCTGAAGCCGCTGGCGTTGCCCAGTTCGGGAATGGGCGGCGGGCTCAGCGGGTAGATGAAGGCGTCGCGGATGCCCGAGAGCGCACCGAAGGCGCGGCCCGCGAGGGCGCTGGCCGAGTGGGCCGGATCCTTGCGCTCTTCCCAGTCCTTCAGCGTCACGAAGGCGAGGCCCGCGTTCTGGCCCTGGCCCGAGAAGCTGAAGCCCATCACGCCCACCATGCTCTGCACTTCGGGCTGCTTCAGGATGAAGCCCTCGACCTGCTGCATGACCGAAAGCGCACGCTCCTGCGTGGCGCCGGGCGGCAGCTGCACGTTCACGATGATGTTGCCCTGGTCTTCCTGCGGCAGGAACGAGCTCGGCAGGCGGCTGTAGGTGAACGCCACGGCGCCGATGATGGCGACGTAGATCACCAGGTAGCGCGCGGCGCGGCGCAGGATGCGCGCGACGATGCCTTCGTAGCCCTTGGCCGTGCGTGCGAAGCCGCGGTTGAACCAGCCGAAGAAGCCGGTCTTCTCATGGTGATGGCCGGCTTCCACCGGCTTGAGCAGCGTGGCGCACAGCGCCGGCGTGAGCGACAGCGCCATGAAGGCCGAGAAGGCGATCGAGGCCACCATCACCGCGGAGAACTGGCGGTAGATGTTGCCGGTCGAGCCCGCGAAGAAGGCCAGCGGCACGAACACCGAGATCAGCACCACCGTCACGCCGATGATGGCGCCGGAGATCTGCCGCATCGCCTTGCGCGTGGCTTCGAGCGGCGAGAGCCCCTCCTCGCTCATGATGCGCTCGACGTTCTCCACCACCACGATGGCGTCGTCCACCACGATACCGATCACCAGCACCATGCCGAACATGGTCAGCACGTTGATCGAGAAGCCCAGCGCCAGCAGCGAGGCGAAGGTGCCCAGCAGCGCCACCGGCACCACGATGGTCGGGATGATCGTGTAGCGCCAGTTCTGCAGGAACAGGAACATCACGAGGAACACCAGCGCCACGGCTTCCAGCAGCGTCTTGACCACTTCGCTGATCGAGATCTGCACGAAGCGCGAGCTGTCGTACGGAATGGCCCACTTCACGCCCTGCGGGAAGTAGCGCTCGAGCTCGGCCATCTTGGCGCGGATCGCCTTGGCCGACTGCAGCGCGTTGCCGTTGGGCGTGGGCTGCACGCCGACACCGACCGCGGGCACGCCGTTCAGGCGCGCCGAGGTGGCGTACGACTGGCCGCCGAGTTCCACGCGCGCCACGTCCTTCAGCCGCACGGTCGAGCCGTCGGTGTTGGCGCGCAGCACGATGTTCTTGAACTGCTCGACGTTGACCAGCTGGCCGTTCACCGTCACCGTGGCCGCGATGGCCTGGCCGGGAATGTTGGGCAGGTCGCCCAGCGTGCCCGAGGACACCTGCGCGTTCTGCGCGCGGATGGCGTTGTTGACGTCGGTGGCCGACAGGTTGAAGCCCTGCAGCTTGGCCGGGTCGATCCACACGCGCATCGCGTTCTCGGAGCCGAAGAGCTGCGCCTGGCCCACGCCGACCACGCGCTGGAGTTCGGGCACGACGTTGCGCGCGGCGTAATCGCCGAGCGCCACAGGGTCGAAGTTCGGGTTGTCCGAGGACAGCATCACGAACATGAGGAAGTTGTTGCGCGACTTGTCCACGCGCACGCCCTGCTGCGTCACGGCGGAGGGCAGGCGCGGCGTCGCGCGCGACAGCCGGTTCTGCACGTCCACCTGCGCGAGGTCGTCGTTGGTGCCGGGCTCGAAGCTGATCGTGATGGAGCCGGTGCCGTCGGCCTGGGCCACCGATTCCATGTAGATCAGGCCCGGCGAGCCGTTCATTTCACGCTCGATGACGGACAGCACGCTGTCCTCGAGCGTCTGTGCCGAGGCGCCCGGGTAGGCGACGTTGATGACGATGGCGGGCGGCGCCACCGGCGGGTACTGCGAGATCGGCAGCTGGGTGATTGACACGCCGCCCACCACCAGGATGAACAGTGCGATCACCCAGGCGAAGATCGGTCGGTCGATGAAGAATTTGGCCATTTGCGGGCGCGCTCCTGATTACTTCTTTTCGGCCGGAGCCTTCTCAGCCGCGGCGGGTGCCGCGGGCGAGGCTGCCTCGGCGGCGGGCTTGGCCGCTGCGCCGCCGCCATTCGGGTTGGGCTTGGTCCAGGGCACGGCCTTCACCGGCGTGCCGGGCGGCATCATCTGCAGCTTCTGGAAGCCGTCGACCATCACCTGCTCGCCGGCCTTCAGGCCATCGAGCACGACCCACTGGTTGTCCTTTGCGGCGCTGATCTTGACGGTGCGCTTGCTGATCTTGCCGTCCTTGTCGACCACCGACACCGTGTCGCCCTGCTGGGTGCGCGTGACGGCCTGCTGCGGCACCGTGATCGCGTTGGTGGCCTGGGCCTGCTCGAGCTTCACGCGCACGTACAGGCCAGGCAGCAGCTCGCCCTTGGGGTTGGGCACTTCGGCGCGCAGCGTGACCTGGCCGGTGGTGGAATCGACCGTGAGGTCGGAGAACAGCAGCTTGCCCTCGAGCGGGTAGTCGGTGCCGTCTTCCAGCACCACGCGGATGCTCGCGGCTTCGTCGCCGCTGGCGCGCTTGTACTGTCCGTCGGCCACGGCCTTGCGCAGCTTCAGCACGTCGGAGGCCGACTGCGTGAAGTTCACGTACAGCGGGTTGATCTGCTGCACCACGGCGAGCTCGGTGGCGTCGCCCTGGCCCACCAGCGCGCCTTCGGTGACGAGGGCGCGGCCGATGCGACCGGCGATGGGCGAGGTCACGTCGGCATAGCCGAGGTTGATCTTGGCCGTCTGCACCGCTGCGCGGCCGGCGGCCACGTCGGCTTCGGCGGTTTTCTGCGATGCGACGGCGGTCGCGTATTCCTGCTTGCTCACCGCGTTGGCCTCGACCAGCGGCTTGTAGCGGTCGGCCAGGGCCTTGGCCTGCACGGCGTTGGCTTCGGCGCGTGCGAGCGTGGCCTGGGCGTTCTGGGCGGCGGCCACCAGCGGCGCCGGATCGATGCGGAACAGCAGCTGGCCGGCCTTCACGTCGCTGCCCTCGCGGAATTCACGTTTCAGCAGGATGCCCGATGCGCGGGCGCGGACCTGGGCGACGCGGGAGGCTTCGAGGCGACCGGGCAGTTCGGTAACAAGTCCGACGTCGGTCGGCGCGGCCACGACCACGCCAACTTCGGGCGCGGGATGACCGCCACCACCACCGCCTCCGCCGCCCGGACCTCCGGGTGCGTCGCTCTTGCCACAGCCCGCGAGGACCAGCAGGACGACGGCGGCCACGGTCGCGAGGCGCGGCGAAAAGGACGATTGGCGCGAAACATGCAAGAGAGGCATGCGATTCCTTTGAAGCGAAGACGGGAGATGGCGCGTTCGCGGGGCGAACCGGAAACCTGTACGGCCAGGTGGGCCATCGGGGAAGCCGGCTAGTTTACATACATTCATGGATGTATAGTGACAGCCGAGCAATGGCCCCACGATACATAGAGGGCGTTGTCTTTACAAATCAGGAGACTTGGTGGCACGTCGTACGAAGGAAGAAGCATTGGCCACGCGGCATCGTCTGCTCGACGCCGCAGAGCTGCTGTTTCAGGCGCAAGGCGTCTCGCAGACCACGCTGCAGCAGATCGCGCAGCAGGCCGGCGCGACGCGTGGCGCCATCTACTGGCACTTCAAGGACAAGGCCGATCTCTTCAACGCGATGATGGAGCGCGTCATCCTGCCGCTGGAGACCACGCCGAGGGCGGCCGCCACCGCGCCCAACGTCGAGGACCCGCTCGCCGAGATCGAGGAAGGAATGGTCCACGCGCTCAACCTCATGACCACCGACCTGCAGGTGCGCCGCGTGTTCGACATCGCGACCCACAAGGTCGAATACACGCACGACATGGCCTCGGTGCAGCAGCGCCACCTGGATGCGCGCAACGCCTGCGTCGCCGATTTCGAGAAGGCTCTGCGCATGGCCGCGCGCCGAGGCCGCATCAAGCTGCCGGTGCCGGGCCATGTGGCGGCGCAGGGGCTGCACGCGCTGATCAGCGGGCTCATCCAGAACTGGCTGCTCGATCCGGAAGCTTTCGACCTCGTGCCGACGGGAAGGCGCACCTTCAGGGTCTATCTGGCGGGTCTCGGCTTCGCCCGGCCGCAACTGGGAGCCGCGGCTGCGGCGGAGGCCGAAACTGTCGTCGTCTGATAGGCGATAATGTCGGACTCCGGTGCAAACCGGATCCCAATTTCTCGCTGTATTTCAACGGATAGAATTCGGCCCTCCGAAGGCTGAGATCCAGGTTCGATTCCTGGCGGCGGGACCAGCTACCAAGCCGGACACTTTCAAAGGTGTCCGGCTTTTTTGTTTTCCGGTCCCTCGTTCGCGGTCAGCGCGATCCGGACGAGGGGAGGCCACCGACAGAAAACCTGGGGACAGTCCCGGTACAAGTCATGCGTTATCCACAGTCGCAGCCGCTTGCCGGATGTTGTTCCCATTTCCGATGCAGCACCGAAGCACGCGCGCTCACAGCGGTACGGCCACCGCAAGTCCCTGTCGCGCAAGGAAAAAGCGACACTTTCCACAGACAGGGTTTACCCTTATCTACTACTACTATCTTTAAATAAGAAAGAAAGTAGAGAAGAAAGGCGGGACAGAGAAAGAGAAAAAGGGAACGCCGGGTCGCCGTGTTCGCCGGCCACGGTGTCGGCGCTCAGCCCGCCGCGCGCTTCATGCGCCGCGCGGTCTCGACGACCGCGGCGCGCAGCGATTGCACCGTCGGGTGCGCCTCCAGTTCCTTCAGCGTGAAGAAGCTCACCGGCGGCAGGTTCCAGCTCAGCCGGTGGGGCAGCGCCGCCAGGTGGCCCGTGCCTTCCATGCCGGCCACGACGTCGCGCGCGAAGATGGTGATCGCGTTGGGCTCCTGGCGCAGCGCCGTCTCGATGCTGCGGATCGACGTGGTCTCCAGGATCGGCAGCGGTGGCTGCACGCCCGCGCCGACGAAGATCGCGTTGTAGGTCCTGCGCATCGGCGTGTTGGGCGGCGGCAGGATCCAGTCGAGCTGCGCGAGCCTGGCCCAGTCGAGCGGGCCGCGCGAGAGGCGCCGCACGTTCTTCGCGCCGACCACGAGGCAGGGCTCCTGCTCGTGGATCGCCTCCTGCACCAGCCCGGTCGCGTCGCCGTCGTAGGAGCGGCCGATGGCGCAGTCGAGTTCGCGCGCGACGAGGCTCGCGACCAGTTCGTCGGTGGTGCCTTCGCGCGCCATCACCGAAATGCGCGGCGTGCGGTCGAGCAGGTGGGTGAGTGCAGCCGACATCAGTTGCTGCGGCACCTGCTGCGTGAAGCCCAGCCGCAGCCGCCCGGCGCGGCCCGCCTCGAGCGAGGTGAGCACGCGCGCGGTGGCCTCGAGCTCGGCCAGCCAGCGCCGCGCATAGCGCAGCACCGCCTCGCCCGCGGCCGTGGGCACCAGCCCCCTGCTGGTCCGCTCGAAGAGCGTGCTGCCGAAGATGTCTTCCACCTCGTGCAGTGCCTTGGTGATCGCGGGCTGGCTCAGCTGCATCTCGGCGGCGACGCGGCCGAGCGTGCGGTGCCGGTCGATGGCCTGCAGCAGCGAAAGCTGGCGCAGCTTGAGGCGGGACAGCAGCGTGCGCTGCAGTTCGGCGGCGGGGTCGCGGGCGGTGGACAAGGCCATAACTCCACGGTTATCGGGCTATCAGAAATTATTTCACTTTGGTGAATCGAGGGTCCTAGACTTTTTGCATGGACCCGACCACCGCACCGCCAGCCACCTCCGCGACCTCCGCGACCTCCGCCACCGCCATCACGGCTGCCTTCCTGGACTCCCTGGCCGAGACGCAGGACGCCAGCGAGGCGATGCGGCTGATCGACCAGCGGCGGCTGCAGGTCGCGCCCGGCAGCATCTTCAGCATCCAGCAGAACGTGACGACCGACGGCGACGCCGCAGGCCAGGTCCTGCTGCGCCGCTTCTATTCGTCGGAGGCGTCGAGCTTTCCGGTGAACGGCGCGAAGCGCAAGACGCTCACGCCGTGGAGCGAATGCCTCTTCGTGCGCGGCCGTGTGTTCGTCGGCGAGGGCGAGCACGTGCTCGCGAGCAACTTCGACGACTTCGAGCAGATGCGCGAGTACCGCCTGCGCAGCGTGGTCAACGTGCCGCTGATGCAAGGGCGGACCTGCTTCGCCACCTTCAACGTCTTCGGCACGCGCGAGCACTGGCTGCCGCAGGAAGTGCTGGGCATCCGCATGCTGGCGCTCGCCGCCGCGCGCTGGGTGCCCGTCGCGCCCCGACTGGCCTACAGCTTCGAGGAAACGCCATGCCCGTGACCGCCCTGCACCACTTCACGATCCGCTGCGCGCCGCACGAGCTGCCGCCCCTGCTGGACTTCTACACCCGCGTGATGCGCCTCACCGTCGGCGCGCGGCCGGGGATCCCCGCGCCCGGCGCCTGGCTCTATGCGGACGGCCAGCCGATCGTGCACCTCTACGCGCATCTCTCGACGCCCGACGAGCCGGTCGAGCCCGTCACCGGCCACGTCGACCACATCTCGTTCCGCGCCCATGGGCTCGCCGAGATGCGCGCACACCTCCGCGCACAGGGCGTCGCGTTCGCCGAGGCGCCGATCCCGGGCTGGCCAATCCACCAGCTCTTTCTGCACGACCCGCGCGGCCTGAAGATCGAGATGACTTTCTGGATGGACCAGGAAGATCGACAGGGCGGGGAAGGGGGCGCGGCATGACCGGCTTCCTGCAGGCCGGCGAACTGCGCGTCGCCTTCGAGCGCGAGGGCGAAGGCCCGCCGCTGGTGCTCATGCATGGCGCCGAGGCCTCGCGCCAGATGTTCTCGGCGCTGGTGCCGCATCTGTCGAAGCACTTCACCGTGATCGCCTACGACCAGCGCGACTGCGGCGAGACCGAAGGGCCGCAGCGCGCATCGACCCTGGCCGATCTTGCCGACGACGCACAGCGGCTCATCAAGGCGCTGGGCTTCAAGCGCGCGCACGTGTTCGGCTCGTCCTTCGGCGGGCGTGTGGCGCAGGCGCTGGCGCTGCTGCATCCGCGCTCGGTCGACCACCTCGTGCTCGGCAGCACCTGGCCGCTGCCGAGGCCCTACGAAGAACTGTGCCCCGACGCGAAGCGCCTGGCCGAGCTGCGCAGCGGGCTGCCGGCCACGGCGCAAGAGCTGGCGACATGGTTCTTCCCCGAAGCCTTCCTGCAGCAGCGGCCCGAACTGCGGAGCATCTTCGCGAGCGCACGGCCCGGTTCGGCACGTTCCGCGCGGCGGATGGCGACGGCGCTGACCGCCATCGAGCGCGGCGTGGCCGACATCGTCGCGCCCACGCTGGTGCTGGCCGGCGAACTCGACCGCGTGGTGCCCCCGAGCGTGACGCTATCGATGGCCGGCCGCATCCGCGGCGCCGATGCGGTACTGCTGCCCGGCATCGGCCACGTCACCGCGATGCAGGCGCCGCAGATGCTGGCGCAGCACATCGTGCGCTTCCTCAAGAACTGAAACCCGAAGGAGCCAGGCCATGAGCACGAACCACGACCGCGCGCGCGGCCGCGCCGACTACATCCGCATCGAAGGGCTATCCAAGCACTTCGGCGACGCAAGCGAAGGCGTGCTCGCGCTGAAGGACATCGACTGCAGCATCGAGCAGGGCAGCTTCGTGACCATCGTCGGGCCCAGCGGCTGCGGCAAGAGCACGCTGCTGCGCATCCTCGCGGGCCTGCTCGACTACGGCATGGGCCGCGTCGTGCTCGACGGTCAGCCCATACGCGGCACGCGGCGCGACGTGGGCGTGGTGTTCCAGAGCTCGATCCTGCTGCCCTGGCGAACCATCCTCGAGAACGTGATGCTGCCCGCCGAGGTGCTGGGCATTCCCGCGAAGCAGGCGCGCGAGCGCGCGATGCAGCTGCTGCAGATGGTCCGGCTCGAAGGCTTCGAGCACAAGCTGCCGCGCCAGCTCAGCGGCGGCATGCAGCAGCGTGCCTCCATCGCGCGGGCGTTGCTGCACGATCCCAAGATCCTGCTGATGGACGAGCCCTTCGGCGCGCTCGACGCCATGACGCGCGAGCGCATGAACCTGGAACTGCAGCGCATCTGGATGGAAAGCGGCAAGACGGTGGTGCTGATCACGCACTCGATTCCCGAGGCGGTGTTCCTCGGCGACAGGGTCTTCGTTATGTCGCCGCGCCCCGGCACGCTGGAGCGCGTGCTGCCCGTGGACCTGCCGCGTCCACGCTCGATGGACGTGATGTCGCACCCCGCCTTCGCTGCCGCATCCGCGTCGATCCGCGAACGCTTCTCGCATGCGGCTTCGTTCGACTGATTCCGTCCGTTCGATTCAAAGAGGCCACCAGATGACCACCGCCATGCTCGCCAAGTCCGACCCTCCTGCGCTATCCGGCGACCGCGCGCCGGCCCCCGCGGCCGGCCCCAGGCCGCGCCGCCGCGCCAATCCGCTCGCCTCGACGCGGGTGCAGTCGATCCTGCTGCTCGCCGCGCTGCTCGGATCGTGGGAAGCAGGGGTGCGGTTCTTCAAGGTGCCGCAGCACCTCGTGCCGCCGGTCAGCGACATCCTGGTCGCGCTGTGGCGCGGCCTCGCCACCGGGCCGCTTGCGAAGGACGGCTTCTGGTACCACGGCGGCGTGACCGTGACCGAGATCCTGCTGGGCTTTCTCGTCGGCAGCGGCGTCGGCCTCGCGATCGGCATCGTGGTGTCGCAGATGCCGCGGGTCGAGGCGCTGCTGGAGCCCTACGTCGCCGCGCTGCAGAGCGTGCCCAAGGTGGCGGTCGCGCCGATCATCGTGGTGTGGCTGGGCTTCGGTATCGGCTCGAAGGTGATGATCATCTGCCTGCTCACCTTCTTTCCCGTGCTGGTGACCAGCATCGCGGGCTTCAAGGCGGTGGACCCCGACCGCATAGACCTGCTGCGCTCCCTCTCGGCCACGCAGTGGCAGATCTTCCGCAAGGCCAAGTTCCCGAGCGCGCTGCCCTACATCTTCGCGGGGCTGAACATGGCCGCGGCCTTCAGCGTGGTCGGCGCGGTGGTGGGCGAGTTCGTCGGCGCGCAGGCGGGGCTGGGCGTGCTCATCCTGCAGATGGAAGCTCAGGCCGACACCGGCGGCAGCTTCGCGGTGTGCGTGGTGCTGTCGGTGATCGGCATCGTGATGACCGACCTCCTGCGCCGCATCCAGCGCCGCGTGCTGCACTGGATGCCGGTCGACGCCTCGCAGCGGACGGTGAACGTCTGAGCGCTGCATCCCCGGATTCCTGGATTCCCGTTTTTCCGTATGAAGGAGCGAGCCATGTTGACGCGACGTGATTTCGGCCTGGGCCTCGGCGCCCTGGGCCTGGCCGGGAGCCTGCCGGCGCTGGCGCAGAGTGTGCGGGTGATGAAGGTGGCTAACACCGCGGCGGTGAACGATCCGCAGCAGTGCTTCTGCACCGCGGGCCAGCACCCGAAGCTGAACTTCTACAAGCCCGGCGGCGTGGACGTGGAGTACGTCAACATGTCGAGCATGACGCAGGCGCTGCAGAGCCTGCGCGCCGGCCACGTCGACTTCGGGCCGGCGGTGCCGGGCATCCTGCTGCCCGCGATGGCGAAGGACCCGTCGCTCGACCTGGTGAGCGTCTACAAGTGGCTGCCGCGCAATGCGAACGTCATCGTGGTGAAGCCCGGCAGCCCGATCAAGTCGGCCGCCGACCTCGCGGGCAAGCGCATCGGCGTGCGCAGCCAGGGCGACACCGGCATCGTCATCACCAGGACCATGCTGGCCGAGCTGGGCCTGAAGGACGACGGCTGCGAGTACATCGCCATCGGCGACGGCGCGCCGGCCGGCGCGGCCATCGACAACGACCGCGTGGACGCGATGGTGGCCTTCGACACCGCAGCCGCCCGCATCGAGCTGGTGGGAACGAAGCTGCGCTACGTGCCGCTCACGCCCAGGTTCGCGCAGGTGGGCTCGGGCTGGATGTGCGTGCCGCGCAAGATGCTCAAGGAGGACCGCAAGTCGCTGGTGGCGCTGTTCCGCGGCATCGCGAAGTCGACCCTGTTCTCGAACGCGAATCTCGAAGCCGCGATCGACCTGCACTGGGCGGTCTATCCCGAGAGCCGGCCCAAGGGCCGAAGCGAGGACGACGCGCGCAAGGAGCTCGCCTTCATCCTGAAGGACCGCAAGAACAGCTGGATGCGCCGCCCCGACGACCCCGACCAGCGCATGGGCGCATCGTCGACGGCCGAATGGAAGGCCAACGTCGAGATGGCCGCCGAGGCCAGCAAGAACCCCAAGCTCGCGAGCGAACTCGGCGACCCGAACCGGCTGTTCACCAACGAACTGATCGACGAGATCAACGCCTTCGACAAGCAGGCGGTGATCCAGATGGCTCGGGAATTCAAGCTTTAGCCGCAGAAGGAGGATCAGCCCATGGACGTACTCGTTTCCGGCGCCAGCATGGCCGGCCTGTCGGCCGCCTACTGGTTCGCCCGCCTGGGCCACCGGGTCACCGTGGTCGAGCGCGCCGACGGGCTGCGCCCGGGCGGCGCGCCCATCGACGTTCGCGGCCGCGCGCTCGCCACCGCGCAGCGCATGGGCCTCCTGCAGAGAATCGCCGAGGAGAAGGTCGCCATCGCCGAGCCGGCGCCTGTGCTCGACGGCAGCGGAGCGCAGGTCGCTTCGCTCGACCTGCGCTGGTTCGCCAACGAGACGGACGAGGACATCGAGATCACGCGCGACCGCCTCAACCGGATCCTGCTGGACGCCATTCCGTCGGGCGTGGAGTTCCGCTTCAGGACTTCGATCGTGTCGCTCGACGATCGAGCGGGCGGAGTGGACATCGGCTTCACCGACGGCGCGAGGGGCCGCTACGACCTGGTCGTCGGCGCCGACGGCCTGCACTCCAACGTGCGCAGGCTGGCCTTCGGGCCTGAGAGGGACTACGTGCGGCACTTCGGCCACTACGTCGCGCTCGTCGATCTGCCGCCCGGCCGGCCATGGCGCCGGGCGATGCTCAACGTGCCCGGCCTCACCATCGCCGTGCGCGACGCCGGCGACGGGCCGCAGGGAATGATGATCGTCGCCAGCCCCGAGATCGACTACGACTACCGCGACCTCGATGCGCAGCGCAGGCTGCTCGGCCGGTTCCTCTCGCGCGTGGATGCCTGGCAGGTGCCTGCGATGCGCGCGGCCT
Organism: Variovorax sp. 278MFTsu5.1; assembly: GCF_048305045.1. Classification (NCBI taxonomy): domain Bacteria; kingdom Pseudomonadati; phylum Pseudomonadota; class Betaproteobacteria; order Burkholderiales; family Comamonadaceae; genus Variovorax; species Variovorax sp. 278MFTsu5.1. Next base: position 6,246,370 of record NZ_CP157622.1, on the reverse strand, counting down.
TCATCGACCCCGATGCCAAGGGCTTCTACTTCGACTCGGTGAGCCAGACGCGCATGCCGGGCTGGATCAAGGGCAATGTCGCGGTCATCGGCGATGCGGGGCATTGCGCCGCGCTGCTGTCGGGCATGGGCACGACGCTGGCGATGGTCTCGGCGGAACTCCTGGCGAACACCTGGACCGAGCACGGCGGCGACATGGCTGCGGCGTCGCCGGTCTATCACGAGAAGCTGCGGCCGTATGTCGAGCAGTGCCAGGCCTTCGCGAGCGAAGGCGCGCCGATCATGGTGCCCGCGACGCAGGAGGCGCTCGACGAGCGCAACGCGATGTTCCGCGCGTACGCGGACAGGTTCGCGAACGCGTGATCCGCATCGGCCGCGTCCCATGCGGCTTGTGAACATTCGACACCTGCGATCCGACGCACACAGAGGCGTCGCAGCCGCTGCGCGCATTCGTTCACGAATCCGCTGAAGCATTCGTCGGCGCCGAACGAAAGACGCCGCGCACTTGGATACTCCGACGAAACATGCCGCCGAACAGAGCGGCAACGAATGATTTCAGGGAGGATCCATGTCCATCTTCGATGGCACGCGCCGGCACGTTCGCCCGGCGCCGTGCGCCGTTGCGTCCGCGGTGGTGCGATGACGCGCCGGGTTTCCATTCAGACCCCGTTGCGGGAAGCGCTGCAATTCCATTGGCTGACCGGCCGCGAGGCGCTGAGCCGGCTCCACGACTTCGATGTGGAACTGCTGGGCAGCAGCAACAGCGTCGATCCGAAGATGCTGCTCGGCAAGACCGTTACCCTGGCGATGCAGACCGAGAGCGGCGGCACGCGCTACCTGGGCGGCGTCGTCGCGTCCTTCGGCCTGGCCGGAGAGGACGCACGCCATAGCTTCTACCGAATGAAGCTGCGCCCATGGCTGTGGCTCGCGACGCGACGCAGCGACTTCCGAATCTTCCAGGGCAGGACCGTTCCGGACATCGTCGCCGACGTGCTCGAAGCCTACGGCTACCCCATGGAGAAGCGGCTGGCCCGCGATTACCGCGTGTGGGAGTACTGCGTGCAGTACGGCGAGAGCGATTTCTCCTTCGTCTCGCGGCTGTGCGAGCTGGAAGGCATCTACTACTACTTCCGGCATGAGGCTCAGCGGCAGGTGCTGGTGTTTGCGGATGACGTGCTGGGCTCGCACGATCCGATGCCCGGAGGGGAGACGGTGCGGTTTCATCCGTTGGAGAAGGCGGGAATGACCGGCGGTGGCGATGGCTCGAACGAACGCATCCATGAGTGGCGCACGAGCGAAGAAGTCCGTTCCGGCCTGCACTTCACCAACGACTACGACCCGCTCAAGCCAAAGGCCGACCTCTCCAGCCGGCGGGAGCTGCGCACCGGCCACTCGCACGACGAGCTCGAGCTGTACGAATGGCCCGGTGGGTACAGGCATTACGACGACGGCGAGGCCTGTGCACGCACCCGCGTCGAAGAGCAACTGAGCGGTGGCAGCGTTGCCAGCGGCCGCTCCAACAGGCGAGAACTCGCGCCGGGCTGCATCTTCGAGCTGGCGGGCCATCCGAGGGACGATCAGAACCGCAAGTACCTTCTGACTGCCGTCGACTACGAGTTGCGGGAGAACCTCCGGGCCACCGAAGGCGCCGATGCCGGCGAAGGCTCCGTCCAGCGCTTCTGCTTCGATGCGCAGCCCGTGAGCCACGCGTGGCGCCCGCCGCGCGTCACTCCGAAGCCCCGCACCCGCGGACCTCAGACTGCCATCGTCGTCGGGCCGAAGAACGAAGAGATCTGGGTCGACCAGTACGGCCGCGTGAAGGTGCAGTTCCATTGGGACCGCATCGGGCAACGCAACGAGAACTCCAGCTGCTGGATCCGCGTATCCATGGCCTGGGCCGGAGAGACATTCGGGGCGGCTGCGCTGCCGCGCGTCGGCCAGGAGGTGGTCGTCGATTTCCTCGGCGGCGACCCGGACTGTCCCATCATCACCGGCCGTGTGTTCAATGCCGAGAACATGCCCGCGTGGCGGCTGCCCGACCAGCAGAACCTATCGGGCCTGCGCAGCCGTGAATTGAAGGCGGGTGCAGCAGGCGGATCGCGCGGCAACCACCTGGTGCTGGACGATCAACCCGGAAAGATCCAGGCACAGCTCAAGAGCGACCATCTCAGCAGCAGCCTGAGCCTCGGCCACATCGGGCGCATCGACGACACGGCAGGCCGCAAGGACGACCGCGGCGAGGGCGCCGAGTTGCGTACCGATGGCCATGCCGCGGTGCGCGCAGCAAGGGGCTTGCTGCTCAGCACCGAGCCGAGGCCCGGAGCCGATGCGCACATCACCGATCTTGGGGAAACAGTCGCACGCCTGACGGCCGCGCGCGACCTGCATGAACGGCAGAGCCGGACCGCGCAGGAAGCGAAAGCGCACGAAGCGGGCGACCAGGACGCGGTCACCCAGGCCCTCAAGGAACAGAACGATGCGATCAAGGGCCGCCATTCGCGGCAGGGAGATTTCCCTGAACTCCGCGAACCGCACCTAGTGCTCGCCAGTGCGGCAGGCATCCAGAGCACGGCGGCGGGCGCCACCCACATCGCCAGCATCACGCACAACGCGCTGAGCAGCGGCGGGCACACCAGCATCAGCGCCGGCAGGAGCTTTCTGGTGAGCGTGAAAGAAGCCGTACGCCTTTTCGCATACAAGGCCATCCGCCTGACCGCAGCCACGGCCGGCATCGACATCGTCGCCCTGCAGAACAGCATCAACCTGCTGGCGAGGCTCGACATCAAGATGGAGTCCGACAGGATCAGCATCAGCGCCAAGGAAGAGGTCGTCATCAACGGCGGCGGCAGCTTTTCCAGGTGGAGTGCCTCCGGCATCGTACACGGCACCCAGGGCCTTTGGCGCGAGCACGCGGCCACCCACAGCTATGCAGGGCCGATGGACATGGCCAAGCGCCGTCGCATGGAAGGCGTGAGCCACGACGACAGGTACAGCGTGCGCTTCGCGCCCCTTGGCAGCGACGAGATCTTCAAGCACGCGGGCATGTCGGGGCTGCCCTACCGGATCCTCGGCGAGAAGCGCCAAACGCTGGCCGAAGGCGTCATTCCCGACGACGGACGGCTGCCCCGCGTCGCGTTCGAAACGCCGGACGAGGCGGTGCTGGTGGTGGGCGAGGAAGCGTGGGACTGGACGCCCGTTCCGACGATCCGCTCCGAGCCAGACAGCGCGGAAGACGATGACCGGGCCGATGACGGCGGCGAGACCGAATCGCCGGGAGCGGAAGGCTCCATGTATGCAGCGGCTGCAGGCGCTTTCGACCCCGGCCACTTTCTTTCCGAGTCCGCCATCGAAGCCCACCTGAACGGCTTGGCTTGAGCTAGGGAAACACCCGCATGTCCAGACTGATATCTGCAACCTACCACCCCAACATCGAAGTCGCCGAATTCATCTGCGAAGACGGCCGTCACCTGCTGCGCTCGGGCGGAACGCTGCCGTGGCGCATCAACAATCCCGGCGACCTGACTGCCCGGATGGTTGATGGCGTGCCCGCGCCCAGAAAGGCCAAGGGTTACGTCGGATTCGCCACCACCAGATCGGGCAGGACCTTCCTGATCTTTCCCGACGAAGACGCGGGGCGAGAGGAATTGAAGGCCAACTTGAAGCGCCTGCATGGCGACAGGACGATTCCGGAAGCCATTCCCATCTACGCCCCGAAGAAGGAAAACGACACGGAAAAATATGTGCGCGATCTGCTCAAGACCAGTGGCATTCCGGCCGGCAGAAAAATCGGCGAGTGCAGCGACGCCGAACTCGAAAAGATCGTGAGCAGCATCGCGGAGATCGAGGGGTTTCACGCCAACGCCGGGACCAGGAAGGAAACCTGGGTTGCCGTGAGCAGGATCAACGCGACCGACGGCAGCCAGCCATTGCCCGGCACGGAGATCATTCTGCAAAGAGGAGGCAAGGAGGAAACCGTCAAGTCCGATGCCGCAGGGCGATTCCCTCCTGTGATTCACCCCGCCGACAAGTCGGCCGTGCACGTCAAGGTGGCGGATCCGAAGAGCAGGGAGGCCGTGACGGTCGGAACCATCGAGGGCGACGTCGGAAAGGATTTCAACCTGCTGGCGAGATTCAAGAGGTGGAAGGGCGTCGCCGGCTCGGAAAAGATCAACAGCTCGACCCTTGGGCAGAGAACGCCCATGAGCTATGTCGTCCAGCCGGGCGACAGCCTCTGGAAGATCGCGAAGCTGTATCGCACCAGCGTGGAAGCCATCAGGGAGGCCAACGAGCGGGGGCACGACAGGATCTATCCCGGTGAGGTGCTACTGATCAGCGGGAGTGAGAGGAGAAGGCTTGGCAGCGAGGCGCCCGCTCCTCACCCGACCACGGTGACCAAGCCACCCTCTGTGAGCACAACTGCAAGCCCTGCGGCTCTGCCAAAGCGGCCCGTTGTTTCTCCGGCGCCCCCGCCTGTTCCCACGGCAATCGGCTCTTCGGATTCAGCGCGTTCGAAAGAGGGGGAGGGGAAGGTTCTGGCGTTGATTAATCCGGTATCTGGACGTGCGCCATGGATGCCGATTGCAATCGCGGAGGCGAAGCTCAGGCGAGGTGAAACGGAGCTCACGCTGCAGGAAAAGATCAACTATCACATAGAAATTGATGACACCGTCAAATCCATGTTCGGTCGAAAAAGCGCATGGTGCGCTGCCTTTGTGAATTGGTGTTTGATGCGAGCAAACTATCCTATAGAAAATAAAAATTTTCCAGAACGAAAAATAGCAAAGGCACGCGCACATGGATTCTATGAAGTGGACGGACCCAAGAAAGAAAGTGGGAAGGACAGAAAAAAGATCAGAAATCCATTGTTCGTAGAGCTGGAAAAGCCCATCTACGGGGCCGTCGCCATGGTCACGTCCTTATCTGGGACGGGACAACATGTCGGATTTGTATATGCCAAAAATGGATCAAATGGATTGATCTTGCTAGGAGGAAATCAGGGGCAGCAGATCAATTTTTCGTACTTCAACATCCTTCCCGTCGCTCCATTCGTGACGAAAAACAAAAAAGGGGAAAGTGTGAAGCACAAGGGAAGCCCGAGCTACCTGAAGTATTTTGTTCCGATTGCCTACTATGAGCAAGCGAAGAAAGATCTTCTGGACCCAGGGATCGAGGAGCGGAGTGCTGCGGAAATCAATAAGGCGATGGGAATAGAAGTTGCGAAAAGTGCCGACGCTAATACAACTCCTTCGCTTCGATGATATGAAAAACATCAGTTTCCGTTCTTTCGAATTTCCATTTCGAAAAATACTTTCCTTCGTTTTATTGCTTCCCTCTATCGCTGTGGCAGGTTATGCGGGTGGGCCCTACGTTGTATGGGTGAACCTCGATCGCTCTCTCAATAAATCAGTCGTCGATCAGATGATCGCTGATTTTGTGGTTCGAAAATCCATCAATTGCGATGACCAATGGAAGTTGGGCGATTCGCTTTTATACATGAAGAGGCGCCCAGCGCTGATAGATGATGGGTTGGTTAGAGATATTTTCCTGAAAAAAAGCAAAGCGAAGTTGAAGCACCTGAATGCTGCCTTGAAAAACTACAGAGACGACGAGTTTCCACATCATGAAGGCCTCGACGGGCTTATCGTCTACACGGGTCAGCCCGAAATGAAAATGATGAGTTTCACAAGAGGGAGGCATCGCATTGAGTCACTGGCCATTGCTTCGAAGGGGGATATGCCGTCGAAAGAGGATGTGGAAGAGGCTTTTTGTGCTCTTCTTCCTCCGATCACTCGCGCTCCATAGCGATATGAAGGCGGGGCCTATATCGATGTATCCGGGTGGTGAGCTCAATAGCATATTTGATTTTGCTCGCAGGCCGAAAGACAAGGATCAGATCTAGAAAATCTACAAGGGGGTGAAGATGAGTACTGTTTGGATGCGCGCGGGCAGCGTTATTGCCTTCGCAACTTTCATTTTTCTTCCATTTAACTCTTTTGCCGGATCGCGAAGCGATCATTTCATCGCATGGGGTAGTCTTGGGAATGCCGATGTCAGCCAAGAGATAACGGAAAAAATCAAGGATTTCGCGAATAGCGATCGCATCGATTTCGCTTGCGATATTCAATGGAGGAATAATGATTCGATCTTGTATTTAAATAATCGCCGCTTGAAAATTCCAGATGATCTGCTCAGAAGAGTTTTCATGGAGCGCGATGGTGAATCCTTCGCTGAGCTGAGCCGTACATTGCGGTCTTTCAGGCATCTTGAGAGAAATGTCGGCGATGGATTGGATGGGATGATTTTTTACGACGGAGAGAAATCCTTTCGGATGATGAGCTTCACGGTAGGTGCAAGAAAGGTGAAAACCTATCCGCAGTTGTTGAAGGCGTCTTCGAAAACGAAGGAGATCGAGCGAGCCTTCTGCTCGCTCCTTCCTCCGATCACTCGCGCTCCTTGAAGAGGGACTCGAGCAAGAGCTTCAATCACGGAATGCACTGGAGGTGCTGTTGCGCTAAGCCTCGCCCCTCGCTGCGCCGCGCCCGTGATTGCCCCCGCTCCCCTCCCGTGCCACCATCTCCCGCATGCCCTACCAACTCCATTACTGGCCCACCATCCAGGGCCGAGGTGAATTCGTCCGGCTCGCGCTCGAAGCTGCCGGCGCGGACTACGTCGACGTGGCGCGCTTGCCGGAGGGCGAGGGCGGTGGCGGATCCGCTCTGGGTGAGCGGCTGGACGACCCGGAGGCCGCGCGCCCTGCCTTCGCGCCGCCGTTCCTCGTCGATGGCGACATCGTGGTCGGGCAGACGGCCGCGATCCTGCTGTATCTGGGCCCCAGGCTCGGCCTGTCGGGCGTAGGCGAATCGGACGGGCTTTGGACGCACCAGCTGCAGCTCACCATCGCCGATGCGGTGGCCGAGGCGCACGACACGCACCATCCGATCTCGGTCGGCGCCTATTACGAAGACCAGCGCGACGCGGCCGTGCAGCGCGCGAAGGCCTTTCGCGAGGAGCGCATACCGAAGTTCCTCGGCTGGTTCGAGCGCGTGCTGCAGCGCAACCCTGCGGGCAGCCAGCATCTGGTGGGCGACACGCTGACCTACGCCGACCTGTCGCTGTTCCAGCTTGTGGACGGTTTGCGCTACGCGTTTCCGAAGGCATCGGCGCGGGCACTCGCCGCCACGCCCGCGGTGGAGAGGCTGCATGCCAACGTCAAGCGACGCCAGCGCGTGCATGACTATCTGCAGAGTCCGCGCCGTATCGCGTTCAACGAAGATGGCATCTTCAGGCGTTACGCCGAACTGGACGGCTAGTTCTGCTCCGCCTCGTCGCGGATGCGCAGCGCGGCGTCATACAGCGTATTGCGCGGGGCGCCGCTGATCTCCGCCGCCAGCTTCACGGCCGTCTTCACGGGCAGTTCCGTCAGGAGCAGGCGCAGCACGCGCTCGCCTTCGGCCCCGCCGTCACCGCTCACGGCCACGGGGTGCAGCACCAGCGCGAACTCGCCGCGCGTGCGGTCGCGGTCGGTGGCGAACCAGTCGGGTAGGGCACCTGCGGCGACGGTGGCGATTTCCTCGAACTGCTTGGTGAGCTCGCGACCCACGGTGACGCGGCGCTCGCCCAGCGTGGCCAACGTGCGCGCGAGGTTCTCGATGCGGTGCGGTGCCTCCAGCAGCACGACCGCGCGCGGTTCCTTCGACAGCGCCTGCACGGCCGCATCGCGCTCGCCGGCCTTGCTCGGCAGGAAGCCCGCGAAGACGAAAGCGCTGCTGGCATTGCCGTCGTGGCCGCCCTCGGCCACCAGCCCCGCCGCGCCGACCAGCGTGGTCACGCTGCTGGCGCCCGGCAGCGGCAGCACGCGTTGTCCGGCGGCGCGCACCGCGGCCGCGAGCCGCGCGCCGGGGTCGCTCACGCCGGGCGTGCCGGCGTCGCTGACGTAGGCGATGCGCTCGCCCTGCGCGAGCCGCGCGACAACCGCCTGCGCCGCCTCGGCCTCGTTGTGCTGATGTACCGCCAGCAGCTGCGAGCCGGGGCGGTCGATGCCGTAGGCGCGCAGCAGGCTCTGCGTGTGGCGGGTGTCCTCGCAGGCGACGGCATCGACCAACTGCAGCACGTGCAGGGCGCGCAGCGTGATGTCGGCCAGGTTGCCGATGGGCGTGGCGACGACGTAGAGCGTGCCCTGCGGATAATGCTGCGCACCCGCGGCGTCATGAGCTGCCGCGAGGGCTGCGCCGAAAGAGGCGGGAGCGAGTGAAGCCAAGGGGTTTCTCCGTCGGAACGAACAGGCAGCAAGCAGGAAAAAGAAGACTCTCGAGAGCCGGCCAGGGAGGGCCATGAAGACCGACACCACAACGAAGCATCGGGGCGATGCGGCGGAAGACGCCGCGCTCGACCACCTGCGGGACGCGGGCCTCGTGCTGCTCGCCCGCAATTATCGGACGCCCGGGCGCGGCGGCGGCGAGATCGACCTGATCATGCGCGATCCGCGTCCCTCGCCCACGGGCACGCTGGTGTTCGTGGAAGTGCGCCATCGCAGCTCCGGCACGCACGGCGGCGCGGGCGGCAGCATCACCGGGCCGAAGCAGCGGCGCATCGTGTTCGCCGCGCAGCACTACCTGAGCCGGCTGCGCACGGTGCCGCCCTGCCGCTTCGACGTGGTGCTGGTGGAAGACAAGATAACCTGGCTGCAGGCCGCCTTCGATGCCGGCTGACGCGCCGCCCGAGGGAACTGAAGCCGCAATGCAGGCTCCACACTCGAACGTCTTGTTTCACAGCCCCCAGTTATCATCCCGCCCCATGCTCGAGCAACGGATTCAGCAGCACTTCATCGACAGTGCCGACCTCAAGTACCAGACCGGGCCGGTACTCAGCAAACCCATCTCTCAAGCGATGCAGGCCCTGCTGGCCTGCGTGACCAGCGGCGGCAAGGTGCTCGCCTGCGGTGCCGGCGTCTCGGGGCTGCTGGCGGCCCAGTTCGCCGCGCAGTTCGTGGGCCGCTTCGAACGCGAGCGGCCCGAGCTCGGCGCCATCGCGCTGCCCGGCGATGCAACCGACCCAGGCGCCGACAGTGCCGAAGCAACGGACGCCGACCGCTTCGCCCGCCAGGTGCGCGCGCTCGGCCAGGCCGGCGACGTGCTGCTCGCTCTGAGCATCAGCGGCCAGTCGGCATCGGTGCTGGCAGCAGTGGCCGCGGCGCACGAGCGCGACATGACCGTCGTCGCGCTGCTGGGCAACGCGGCATCGGGCGCAGGTGGGGCCATCGGCCGCGCCCTGCGCGAGACGGACGTACAGATCAGCGTGCCGCACGAGCGTGCGGCGCGCATCCACGAGATCCACCAGATCGCACTGCACTGCCTTTGCGACGGCGTGGACGCCCAGCTACTCGGAGAACAGGAAGCTTCCTCATGACCTTGAAGACCATGACGACGACATCGACCCAACGTTTCGCACTGGCCCTGACACTGGGCGCCGCACTGGTCACGAGCCTTTCCGCCTGCGTGCCGCTCGTCGTGGGCGGCGCGGCCGTGGTGGGCGTGGGCATGGTGGCCACCGACCGCCGCAGCTCGGGCGCCCAGCTCGACGACCAGGGCATCGAGCTGCGTGCCGCGGCCCGCGTGCGCGACATCGCCAACGACCAGATGTACGTCAGCGTGACCAGCTACAACCGCCAGGTGCTGCTGACCGGCGCCGTGGGCAGCGATGCCGACCGCCGCCGCGTCGAAGACGAGGTGAGCCGCATCGTGAACGTGCGCTCGGTGGTCAACGAGCTGACCGTCGGTTCCTCCAGCACCTTCCAGGACCGCTCGAACGACCTCTACATCACCGGCAAGGTGAAGGCCTCGCTGCTCGACGCCAAGGACATCTTCGCCAATTCCTTCAAGGTGGTGACCGAACGCGGCGTGGTCTACCTGATGGGCATCGCCACGCGGCGCGAGACCGATCGCGCGACCGAGATCACGCGCGGCGTGTCGGGCGTGGTGAAGGTGGTGCGCGTGGTCGAGGTCGTGAGCGAAGCCGATCTGGCGGCCAGCCAGGCGGCGAATCAGGCTGCCGCGCAGCGCGGTGGCACGGGGCCGGCGCCGGTGACTTCGGCAACGCCGTCCGCGCCCTCGTCGTCGTCCACCTCGCGCGTGCCGCTGCCGCCGATGGAGCCGTTGCCCCCCGCGGGCTCGTCGACGCCGGCGCCTTCCTCGAACGGCGTGACGACCTCGCCGGTGCGCTGAAGATCCGGCACGCCAAGACAGGAAAGCCCGCTGATGCGGGCTTTCTTCATTGCGTCACTTGAGCCGCGTGATGAGGCTCGAGGTGTCCCAGCGCCGGCCACCGGCCTGCTGCACGTCGGCGTAGAACTGGTCGACCAGCGCCGTCACCGGCACGCGCGCGCCGTTGCGCTTGGCTTCGTCGAGCACCAGGCCCAGGTCCTTGCGCATCCAGTCGACCGCGAAGCCGTAGTCGAACTTGCCTTCGATCATGGTCTTGCCGCGGTTCTCCATTTGCCAGCTCTGGGCTGCGCCCTTGCTGATAACGCCGAGCACGGCCTCCATGTCGAGACCGGCGCGCTGGCCGAAGGCGATGGCTTCCGACAGGCCCTGCACCAGGCCCGCGATGGCGATCTGGTTGACCATTTTCGCGAGCTGGCCGGCGCCGCTCTCGCCCAGCAGCGTGACTGCGCGCGAGAACGCCATGGCCACCGGCTTGATGCGCTCGAAGACCGCCGCGTCGCCGCCGCACATCACGGTGAGCGCGCCGTTCTGCGCGCCGGCCTGGCCGCCCGAGACGGGGGCGTCGATGAAGTGCAGGCCCAGCGCCTGCGCTGCCTTGGAGAGCTCGCGCGCCACGTCGGCCGAGGCGGTGGTGTGGTCGACCAGCACCGCCCCCTTCTTCATGCCGGCGAAGGCGCCGTCGTCGCCCAGCACCACCGAGCGCAGATCGTCGTCGTTGCCGACGCAGCAGAACACGATGTCGGCGCCGGCGGCCGCTTCGCGCGGGGTGGCGGCGTGGCGGCCGGGCGGGCCGAATTCCTCGGCCCAGGCCTGCGCCTTGGCGGCGGTGCGGTTGTAGACCGTGACGCTGTGGCCGGCCCTGGCCAGGTGGCCGGCCATCGGGCCGCCCATGACGCCGAGGCCGAGGAAGGCCACGGTCCGCGCGGGGATGGATTCGTAGGTGCGGGGGTTGATGCTGCTCATGGGGCGACAGCTTAAGGCCATTCCGCCGCAGGCGTCGTGCGGCGGAGGCCGGCCTTCCGCGGCCTCAGACGATCGCGAAGTGCTCCGTGCCCGCCGCCAGGTCGGTGCTGCGCGCGCGCTGGCTGTTGAGCTTGATCTGCAGCCGCAGGTCGTTGGCCGAGTCGGCGTTGCGGATGGCGTCCTCGAAGCTGATCGAGTGGCTCTCGAACAGGTCGAACAGCGCCTGGTCGAAGGTCTGCATGCCCAGGTTGCGGCTCTTGCGCATGATTTCCTTGATCTCGCCCACCTCGCCCTTGAAGATCAGGTCGGAAATCAGCGGCGTGTTCAGCAGCACTTCCACTGCGGCCACGCGGCCCAGGCCGTCTTCCGTTGGCACCAGCCGTTGCGAAACCAGCGAGCGCAGGTTCAGCGACAGGTCCATCAGCAGCTGCGCGCGACGTTCTTCGGGGAAGAAGTTGATGATCCGGTCCAGCGCCTGGTTGGCGCTGTTGGCGTGCAGCGTGGCCATGCACAGGTGGCCCGTTTCGGCGAAAGCCACGGCGTGCTCCATGGTTTCGCGGTCGCGGATTTCGCCCATCAGAATGACGTCCGGCGCCTGGCGCAGCGTGTTCTTCAGCGCGGCTTCCCAGCTGTCGGTGTCGATGCCCACTTCGCGCTGCGTTACCACGCAGTTCTTGTGCGGATGCACGAATTCGACAGGGTCTTCCACCGTCACGATGTGGCCGTAGGAGTTCTCGTTGCGCCAGTCGATCATCGCCGCCAGCGTGGTCGACTTGCCCGAGCCCGTGGCGCCCACCAGGATGCACAGGCCGCGCTTGGTCATCGACACGTCCTTCAGCACCTGCGGCATGCCCAGGCCGTCGATGGTCGGCAGCTTGGCGGGAATGGTCCGCAGCACCATGCCGACCTTGCCCTGCTGCACGAACGCGTTCACGCGGAAGCGGCCGATGCCGGTGGGCGAGATCGCGAAATTGCATTCCTTTGTGCGCTCGAACTCCGCCGTCTGGCGGTCGTTCATGATCGAGCGGGTCAGCGCCAGCGTGTGCGGCGCGCCCAGCGCCTGCTGCGAAACCTTGGTGACCTTGCCGTCGACCTTGATGGCCGGCGGGAAGTCGGCGGTGATGAACAGGTCGCTGCCGTTGCGGCTCACCATGAGCTTGAGCAGGTCGTTGATGAACTGGCTGGCTTGATCGCGTTCCATGATGTCTTTGCTCCGGGAGGGCCTGGGGTCAGCCGGGGAAGTTCTCGGGGATCTTGGCTTTCCCGCGGGCTTCCGCTGCCGAGATGGTATTGCGGCGCACCAGTTCCGTCAGGTTCTGGTCCAGCGTCTGCATGCCCGAGCCCTGGCCGGTCTGGATGGTGGAGTACATCTGCGCCACCTTGGCCTCGCGGATCAGGTTGCGGATGGCCGGGGTGCCCAGCATGATCTCGTGCGCCGCCACGCGGCTCTGGCCGTCCTTTGTCTTGCACAGCGTCTGCGAGATCACGGCCTGCAGCGACTCCGAGAGCATGGCGCGGATCATTTCCTTCTCTTCGCCCGGGAACACGTCGATGATCCGGTCGATGGTCTTGGCGGCCGAGGAGGTGTGCAGCGTGCCGAACACCAGGTGGCCCGTTTCGGCGGCGGTCATCGCCAGGCGGATGGTCTCCAGGTCGCGCAGCTCGCCCACCAGGATGGCGTCGGGGTCTTCGCGCAGCGCGGAGCGCAGGGCGTTGGAGAACGACAGCGTCATCGGCCCCACCTCGCGCTGGTTGATCAGGCACTTCTTCGACTCGTGCACGAATTCGATCGGGTCTTCCACCGTGAGGATGTGGCCGTACTCGTTCTCGTTGAGGTAGTTGATCATCGCCGCCAGCGTGGTCGACTTGCCCGAGCCCGTGGGGCCCGTCACCAGCACCAGCCCGCGCGGCTTGAGCGCCAGTTCACCGAAAATCTTCGGCGCGTTCAGCTGCTCGAGCGTGAGGATCTTGGACGGAATGGTCCGGAACACCGCGGCCGCGCCGCGTGCCTGGTTGAAGGCGTTCACGCGGAAGCGCGCGAGGCCGTCGATCTCGAAGGAGAAGTCGACCTCCAGGAACTCTTCGTAGTGCTTGCGGTGCGTGTCGCTCATGATGTCGTACACCATGGCGTGCACGCCCTTGTGGTCGAGCGCGTCGACGTTGATGCGGCGCACGTCGCCGTTGACGCGGATCATGGGCGGCAGGCCCGCGGAAAGGTGCAGGTCGGAGGCTTTGTTCTTGACGCTGAACGCCAGCAGTTGGGTGATGTCCACGGGGCTCCTCGGCTCGGGTTTCGTGACGTTTTGATACGATTTTGGACGATTATGACGATGATTGGCGACGACCTCCAGCAAGTAAACAACCGGATCGCGAAGGCATGTGTAACGGCCGGCCGCGACCCGGCCGGAGTGCGCCTTCTGGCGGTGTCCAAGACCTTCGGCCCCGAGGCCGTGCGCGAGGCGCATGCGGCGGGCCAGTCGGCCTTCGGCGAGAACTACGTGCAGGAGGGGCTGGACAAGATCGAAGCACTCGCCGACCTGCGTTCTTCCCTCGAATGGCACTGCATCGGGCCGCTCCAGAGCAACAAGACGCGGCCCGTGGCCGAGCACTTCGACTGGGTCCACTGCATCGACAGATTGAAGATCGCCGAGCGCCTTTCGGCCCAGCGCCCGGCTCACCTGCCGCCGCTGCATGTATGCCTTCAGGTTAATGTGGACGGCGGAGCGAACAAGTCCGGCGTGCCTCCGGAAGAGGCGCTCGCGCTGGCGCGCGCTGTGGCGGCTTTGCCACAACTCCGGCTGCGCGGGCTCATGGCGATTCCCGAGCCGGCCACCGGCTTCGAAGCGCAGCGCGAACTGTGCCTGCGCGCGCATGCGGTGTACCAGTCGATCCGCGACGCAGGCATCGCGCTCGACACACTCTCGCTGGGCATGAGCGGCGATCTCGAAGCCGCGATCAGCGCCGGCAGCACGATGGTGCGGGTAGGCACCGCGATCTTCGGCGGCCGCAACTACGCCAAGCCGGCCTGACAGGCCCGGCTCACACCCCCAGCGGCAGCCGCGCGCTGTTCTTCACTTCTTCCATCACCGCATAGGTCCGCGTTTCGCGCACGCCGGGCAGTTGCCACAGCACGGTGCCCGCGAACTCGCGGTAGGCGGCCATGTCGGCCATGCGGGTCTTGAGCAGGTAGTCGAAGCCGCCGGCGACCATGTGGCATTCCATGATCTCGTCGCGCACCTGCACCGCGGCCTTGAACTGGTCGAACACGTTGGGCGTGGTGCGGTCGAGCAGCACCTCGACGAAGACGGTGAAGCCGCGGCCCAGCTTGTGCGGATCGAGCCGCGCCTCATAGCCCTGGATGAACCCGTCGCGCGTGAGCCGCTGCACCCGCGCCAGCACAGCCGTGGGCGAAAGCGCCACCGCCTCGGCGAGCTTGAGGTTGGTGATGCGGCCGTCTTCCTGAAGGATCTTCAGCAGACGCAGATCGATGCGGTCCAGGTCGAGCATCGGAGGATTATCCGGCTCGGGCATCGATTCGTGGCAAAAGATGCGGGTTATGGAGGCAGGCTATAGGAGATAGAACCAAGGAACTGCCGCCGGCCTACCCTCGCTTACCCAAGGAGCGAAGGGGCCGAGGCATTCCATCCCCGTCAGCGTAGCTGGGTCTGCGGTTGCGCGGCCGCTTGCTGGTTCTTCAGTTGGTCGACGAGTGCGCTGTAGGCAGGGCTCGCGCGCAGTCGTGCGTACTCGGCGGCGGCCTCGCGGTAGCCGGGCCTCATCGTGTCGGCACCGGCCTCGCCGCTCTGCCTGGCCGCCAGGCCCGAGCGGATCCACAGCTGCGTGTCGGCAGCCACCGCGGCGCGGGAGTTGGCCGACACCACCACCGCCTGCTGCTCGTAGCCGCTGGTGTAGCCCTGCGTGGGCGCGGTCTTCAGCCACTGCACCGCGTCGGCGGTCACGGCGGCGCGTGTGGTCGAGGAGACCAGCGGCGCGGGACGCGGATCGCCCTCGGCGTAGTTGCCGGCGAAGCTCGGCGCGGCGATCGTGCCCAGCAGGGCGGCGAGGGCGGCGGTGCCGATCAGACGGGTGGCGGAAGCTTGCTTGCTCATTCGTTACTCCTTGATGTGTGACGTCGGTTGGTTTGCCATGGTTGGTGAAGCCAACTCTACGAAGCGGATCTGCTGGGTCGATAACCCGTCGATGACGTTTCTGTCATCTACGGATGTGGCGCATGCCTATCGCTCGCCCGAGGGGATCGTTCCCGCCCGCATCGCCTTGATGGCCTCGGCCTCCACCGCTTCGCGCGTGGCGGGCTGGCCGGTGCGCGCGGCAGGCCAGGGCGCGCCGCGGCTCACGTTGTTCCAGGCGGGCTGCTTCTGCGCCGTTGCCAGCTCTGCCACGACCCTGTCGCGCGACGGATCCTGCTTCGCGTGATCGGGATAGCGCGTCACGCCGGCCTCGGTGGGGGCGAAGTGGTATTCGCCCGCGGCGGACGCTGCCAGCGGAGTCAGCGCGACGGCGGCGAGAAGGGAGGAAGAAACAAGAATCTTGCGGTGCGGCATGGTCGGTATCTCCTGGTTGTCCGTCGTCGCCGGGATGGCGCGACCATGCCAATCTAGGAAGCGAGCCGGTCAGCCTCCGCACGCCGCGATTACATCGGCGCAATGTCGACCCGGCAGGCCAGCCAACCTCTCTTGCATAACCGCCTCCGCGGCGCGCATAAGCCATGGCGCAACGCGCGGCGGAGGTCTATCGTTGCAGCCACCCTAACAAACCAAGCAAGGGAACTCATATGAGCGAACAACTCTCCTTCGTCAGTCCTACAGCCAACAGCCCGTGGGGCACCTATCTCTCGCAGGTCGACCGCGTCGTGCCGTACCTCGGCCCGCTGGCCCGCTGGGTCGAAACCCTCAAGCGCCCCAAGCGCGCGCTCATCGTCGACGTGCCCATCGAAATGGACGACGGCACCATCGCCCACTTCGAGGGCTACCGCGTGCAGCACAACATGAGCCGCGGCCCCGGCAAGGGCGGCATCCGCTTCCACCCCGACGTCACGCTGGAAGAAGTGATGGCCCTGTCGGCCTGGATGACCATCAAGACGGCTGCCGTGAACCTGCCGTACGGCGGCGCCAAGGGCGGCATCCGCGTCGACCCGAAGAAACTCTCGCTGCAGGAGCTCGAGAAAGTCACCCGCCGCTACACCAGCGAGATCGGCATCATCATCGGCCCGCACACCGACATCCCCGCGCCCGACGTCAACACCAACGCGCAGATCATGGCGTGGATGATGGACACCTACTCGATGAACGTCGGCGGCACCGCCACCGGCGTCGTCACCGGAAAGCCCCTGCACCTGGGCGGCTCGCTGGGCCGCGTGAAGGCCACCGGCCGCGGCGTGTTCGTCACCGGCCGCGAAGCCGCGCGCCGCCTCGGCATGGACCTGCGCGGCGCGCGCATCGCTGTGCAGGGCTTCGGCAATGTGGGCTCCGTCGCGGCCGAACTCTTCGCCGAGGCCGGCGCCAAGATCGTCGCCGTGCAGGACCACACCGGCACCATCGTCAACAGCAACGGCCTCGACCTCGCCAAGCTCGTGCCCATCTCGCGCACCGACGGCGTGGTCGGCTTCAAGGCCGGCGGCGACATCGTGCCGAACGAGGACTTCTGGAACACGCCCTGCGACATCCTCATTCCGGCTGCCCTCGAAGGCCAGCTCACCGCCGAACGCGCGCAGAAGACCACCGCCAAGCTGGTGCTCGAAGGCGCCAACGGCCCCACCGTGCCGCAGGCCGACGACATCCTCGCCGAGCGCGGCGTGCTGGTGGTGCCCGACGTGATCTGCAACGCCGGCGGCGTGACGGTCAGCTACTTCGAATGGGTGCAGGACTTCTCGTCCTTCTTCTGGGACGAGGACGAGATCAACGTGCGCCTCGACCGCATCATGATGAACGCGCTCAACCACATCTGGGACACGGCGGACAAGCACAAGATCACGCTGCGCACTGCGACCTACGCGGTGGCCTGCGAGCGCATCCTGATGGCTCGCCAGGAGCGCGGCCTGTATCCCTGATCGCGAAGCAACGGTCCCTGTATCCTGCGGGCCCATGAGCGGCCCGCCCATCCACCTCGATCCCGCGTTCATCGCGTCGCCCGATGCCCTTCTTGAATGGCTTCGGTCCGCGGTGACGTGGGACGAGCGCATGCGCGCACGCAAGACCGCCAGCTTCGGCGTGCCCTACGACTATTCGCAGATTGCCTATGAGGCGGTGCCGATTCCCCCGGAACTGGAAGTCCTGTGCGGCAGGATCGAAGCCACGCTCGGGTTCCGTCCCAACAATTGCCTGCTGAACCACTATGCCGATGGCGCGTCGTCGATGGGCTTCCATTCGGACGACATCGCGGCATTGGCACCCGGCACCGGCGTCGCCATCGTATCGGTCGGGGCCACCCGGTCTATCGCATACCGCAGCAAGGCCGACAGCAGCTTGCGCTTCCATTACCCGCTTTCCCACGGCTCGCTGCTCTATATGTCCGACGCCGTCCAACGGGAGTGGCTCCACGCCATTCCCAAGGCCGAAGGCGTTGGCGAGCGCATCAGCCTGACGTTTCGTGCGATCCTGAAATGACGGCGTTGCTCGTGTAGCGCGCGAGTCGCGCTCGAGAGCCTTTCCGCTGGCTGATGATTTCTTGACGCCCAGAGAAGCTACGCTCAGGGGGATGAGCACTCCTCCCGCGCAGAACTTTCCCTCACTTCCTGAACTTCCCCCTGAAAGCGCCGCCCGCCTGCAGGCCCTGATGGCCAGCGGGCAGCGGCGGCTGCTGGGGCTCGTCGGCGCGCCCGGCGCTGGCAAGTCGACGCTCGCGGCGGCGCTCCTGCAGGCGGTGGGCGCGGAGCGTGCCCAGGTCGTTCCCATGGACGGCTTCCATCTGGCCAACGTCGAGCTGCAACGGCTCGGACGCGCCGGCCGCAAGGGTGCTCCCGACACCTTTGACAGCGCCGGTTACGTCGCGCTGCTGCAGCGCCTGCGCGAGCAGCGGCCCGACGGGGGCATCGTCTACGCGCCCGAGTTCCGCCGCGAGATCGAGGAGCCGATCGCCGGCGCGATCGCGGTGCTGCCTTCGACGCAGCTCGTCATCACCGAAGGCAACTACCTGCTGCACGACGTGGGCCCATGGGCCGGCGCGGCGGCGATGCTGGACGAGGTCTGGTACGTGGACATCGACGACGCGGTGCGCGAGGCGCGGCTGGTGCGCCGCCACCAGCAGTTCGGCCGCAGCGCCGAAGAAGCGCGCGCCTGGGTGGAGAGCACCGATGCGCCGAACGCGCGGCTGATCGCGGCGACGCGGGTGCGCGCGCATCACGTGCTGCCCTGGTCCTGAAAATTTCGGCATTGCGGCGGGAACGCGCTTGCACGGGCGCGCTCGAAGGCTTGCCGGCAAGGCCGCCGGTTAGCATTCGCCGCTTCATGCCGTCCATGCACTCCAATTCCCTGTTCGCCATCCGTGCCCCGGTCCGTAAACCGGTTCTCGCCCTGGGCCTGCTCTGCGCCGTTCTCGTGCTCGCCGGTTGCGGCAGTAGCTCCCGCCGGGTCAACTACGAACCCGAGGCCTTCGGCTCCACCACCACCCACACCCGCGACTACGAGGCCACCGAGGCCCAGACCTGCGAGGCCGCGCGCCGTGCGCTGTTGAGCCAGGGCTACATGATCACGGCCGCCAACTCCGACCTCGTGACCGGGCGCAAGAGCTTCCAGCCTGCAGCTGAGGTGCATGTGGAAGTCGAGTTCCGCGTGGTCTGCGCGCGCGAGAGCACCCGCGGCGGCAAGACGAGCAGGAGCACCGTGGCCTTCGCCACCGCGCTGCAGGACCGCTACGGGCTCAAGAAGGTGAACAACTCGGCGAGCCTCGGCGTGGGCGCTATCGGCTCGCTCTCGCTGCCGTTCTCGGGCAGCGACGACGCGATGGTGAAAGTGGCGAGCGAGACGCTGACCGACGAGCGCTTCTACGACCGCTTCTTCGCGCTGCTCGACCGCTTCCTGGAAGGCCCGGAGGCAGAAGCCGAGGACGAGGCCGCGACCAAGCCCGAGGAAACGCCGGTCGCATCGCCGGCCCCGGTGCCCATGCCTGCGCCCGCCATCGCTCCGGCCTCCGAGCCGGCGCCGGCCGTCACCTACCCTGTGACTTCATCGCCCAATCGGGGCTGACGCCGAAAGGCCTGGATACCAAGACGCGTCTTACAATCCGGGCATGGCTTCCACCGTCCCAGATACGGCGCAATGCGCCTCGCGTCTTCGCTCCTCGGTGTCGTTGCTCTCCCGCCAGCTTCGCGGCGGCAGTGCCACGCCGGAGGGGCCGAGCGTGGCCAAGCTCAGCGTGCTGGGCCAGCTCCACCGGCACGGGCCGTGCACGCCCACCGCGCTGGCGGGGTTCGAGCGCGTCAAGCTCCAGTCGCTGACCCGGCTGCTGGCCGAGCTGGAAGCCGAGGGCTGGATCGGCCGCGCGCCGCATCCGGCCGACGGGCGCCAGTGGCTGCTGTCGCTCACCCCCGAGGGCATGCGACGGCTGAAGGCGATCATGCGCACGCGCGAGGCGGCGCTGGCCGAGGCGATCGGAGCCACGCTCGATGAAGGCCAGCGCGCCCTGCTGCTCGAAGCCTGCGGGCTGATCGACGGCATTTCGGCCGCGCTCGACGGCGGCGCGAAGCCTCCCGGGCCATGAACGGCACGCGCGCGCTGCAACGCCTCGCCGACCCCTGGCGCAACGGCCGCTGGCGTCCCGGCGTGCAGCTCGCCGCGGCGGTGGCCATCGCATGGTGCGTCGCTACCGCGCTGCATCTGCCCGAGAGCTTCTGGGCCGTGATGAGCGTGCTGATCGTCATGCGCCCGAGCGCCGGTTCCACGCTCGACGCCGGCTGGGACCGCGTGCGCGGCACCGCGGCTGGCGCGCTGGTCGGCATGGCGGGCGTCTGGCTGCAGCATCACGGCGCACAGCCGATCGCGACCACGCTGGCCCTCGTCGTACTGCTCGCTTTCGCCAGCGCCTCGGTGCCGGGCATGCGCAGCGCGCCGGTGGCGGCGCTCATCATCCTGTCTGCCGGCGGCATTCCCGGCCATTCGCCGCTGCAGGTGGCGCTGCTGCGCATGGTGCAGATCGGCATCGGCGTGGGCGTGGCACTGGTGGTCTCGACGGTGATGTCGGAGTACCACGCGGGCGCGCGTTTCGACGAGGGCTGCGCGGCGCTGCTGCGCGGCATCGCTAGGCGCATGTCCGCCTCGCGCCGTCCCACCGATGCCGGGGAGATCGAGCGCATCCAGGCAGGTACGCGCGCCGCGCTGGTCCGCCTGGGGGCGCTCGCCGGCAGCGCCGACCTCGAAGCGCGATGGTGGCGCCGGGGCGGCACGAGCGGCAGCTATCGCGACAAGGCCCGGCTGGCGGCGCGCATCTTCCAGGACGCCACGGTGCTCGACCGCGTGTTCCGCCTGGCGCCCGGCACGCGGGCCGAAGCCGCGCAGGCGGCCGGCGCGGCCATTGCGGGCATGGCCGACGCGCTCGAAGGCAAGCCCGCGCCGTCCGACCTGGACGAACTGGCCCGCTGCGCAGCACAGGCTTCGTCGGGCGAAGGCGCCTCGAACGCGCTGCTGGCGGCGCCGCTGAACCTGCTGCTCGACGACCTGCGGCGCCTGCAAACCACGCTCGCCGCGCGCCCGCCTGCTTAGCCGGCCGGCCGGAGCGGGCATCGAACCGCCCTAGAATCTTCCGAAAATTCATTCGTTTCGGAGAGGGACGGGCATGGAAGACCAGTCGCAGGACGCGCGCTACGCGCCTCCGCAATCCCATGTGGAAGACGTGGTGCAGCCGGGCGGGGGCCAGTCAGGCGAGCTCGCATCGCGCGGCACGCGTTTTCTCGCCGCGATGCTCGACGCGGGCATCTCCATCGTGGCGATCTGGCTCCTCGCGAAGTTCACGCCCATCAATCTCTGGGAAGACGACGGCCTCGGCATGTGGGAGCCCCGCATCTCCAGCGCGGCCTCCGGCGTCGTCCTCTATCTCGTGCTGCACGGCTATCTGCTGGCCACCCGCGGCCAGACCATCGGCAAGGCGCTCTTCAAGATCCGCATCGCGCGGCCCGACGGCTCGCAGGCGCAGATCGGCCGCATCCTCGCGCTGCGCGACGGGCCGATGTTCTTCACCAGCATCTGGCCGCTGCTCGGGCCGATCTACGTGCTGATCGACTGCCTCTTCATCTTCCGCGCGTCGCGCCGCTGCCTGCACGACCAGATCGCCGACACCGTCGTGCTGCAAGCCTGAGCCGGGCGCGACGCCAGTGCGCCTCGACACGCTCTACACCGCCGAGACCCCTGAAGGCATCGCGCTCTCGCTGCGCCCGGCCGGGCTGGTCGCGCGCGGGCTGGCCTACCTCATCGACTTCGCGATCCGGCTCGGCATCTTCGTCGCGATCTCCATCGGCGTCGGCATGCTGGGCAAGATGGGCTTCGGCATCCTGCTGATCGCCTACTTCTGCCTGGAGTGGTTCTACCCTGTGGTCTTCGAGCTGACGCGCGCGGCCGCCACGCCCGGCAAGCGCGTGATGGGCCTGCGCGTGGTGATGGACTCGGGCCTGCCCGTCACGCCCGCCGCCGCGCTCACGCGCAACCTGCTGCGCGCGGCCGACTTCGTGCCTTCGTTCTACGGTGCGGGCATCGTGTCGATGCTGTGGCGCCACGACAGCAAGCGCCTGGGCGACCTGGCCGCCGGCACGCTGGTGGTGTTCAGCGACCAGGTGAGCCTGCACGGCAGCGTGCCCCCGGCCGAACCGCAGGCGCCCGCGCGGCCGCTGTCGGCGCGCGAGCAGATGGCCATCGTCTCGTGGGCCGGGCGCGCCACCCGCCTCACGCCCGAGCGCTTCGACGAGCTTGCCCGCGTCGCGGAACCGGTGCTCGGGCCCGACACCACCGGCGCCTCGGCCTCGCAGCGCCTGCTAGGCGTGGCGCAGTGGGTGCTGGGTCGGCGCTCCGGTGCCGATGCGCAGGGAAGGGCGGTGCGATGACCCCGCTCGATTTCGAGGCCGCCTACGCACCCCTGTGGGCCGAGCTCGAAGCCGTCATCCGCACGGCCGAGACCAAGCGCAAGTTCGACGGCGCCCGGCTCGCCACGCTGTACCGCCGCGTGTGCGAGCACCTCGCGCTGGCGCAGGCGCGCGCCTATCCGATCCATCTCACGCAGCGCCTGGAGGGCCTCACGCAGAGCGCGCACCGGCTGATCTACCGCCGCCACGACTACGGCCTCGCCCGCTTCGGGCGGCTCGCGCTGGTCGACTTTCCCGAGGCGGTGCGCGCGCACCGCATCTACCTGCTGGTGTCGGCGCTGATGTTCATGCTGCCGCTGCTGATGGCGGGCTGGGCCGCCTGGCGCGACCCGGGCTTCATCCTGCACCTGCTCGACGCCAGCTCGGTGCAGGAGTTCGACTCCATGTACGGCGACAGCGCCGAGTCGCTGGGCCGCACGCGCAGCGCGGACGACGACTGGCAGATGTTCGGCTACTACATCATGAACAACATCGGCATCGGGTTCCGCTGCTTCGCGGCGGGCATCTTCGCCGGCGTGGGCAGCGCGGCGGTGGTGGTGTTCAACGGCGTGCAGATCGGGGCCGTGGGCGGCTACCTCATCGCGGCGGGGCATGCCCAGAACTTCCTTTCCTTCGTCGTCACGCACTCGGCCTTCGAGCTCACCGCCATCGTGCTGGCGGGCGCGGCGGGCCTGCGGCTCGGCTATTCGTGGGTGGCGCCCGGACGGCACACGCGGCTCGAGGCGCTGCGGCTGGCGGCGCGCCACGCGGTGGTGATCGTCTACGGGGTGATCGGGCTGCTGCTGATCGCCGCCGCGGTCGAAGCCTTCTGGTCGTCGGCGCGATGGATCGCGCCGGCCGTGAAGTACGGCGTGGGCGGAGCCTGCTGGGTGCTGGTGCTGGCCTACCTGGGCTGGCAAGGCCGGCCGAGCGCCGCCGCGAAGACAGGGGACGAACATGCGGGTTGACGGCCTCGCCATCGCGCTGCGGCCGCGACCCATGGCCGAGGCCGCCGATCTCGGCGCGCAACTGGTGCGCAGCCACGCGCGCTCGGTGTGGCGCACCTTCCTGCCGGTGCACATCGTCATGGTGCTGCTGGCCCTTGGCACGGTCGAGATCGCCGGCTGGCTGCCCAGCCTGCTGATCTTCTGGCTCAAGCCCTGGCTCGACCGCAGCCTGCTCTTCGTGCATTCGCGCGCCGTGTTCGGGCAGGAGACGCGCTGGTCCGACCTCTGGGCCAACCGCCGGGCAGTGTGGGGCGGCCAGCTGCTGCGCACGCTGCTGTGGCGGCGCTTCTCGCCCTGGCGCTCGTTCACCCAGGCCATCGAGCAACTCGAGGGCCAGCGCGGAAGCGCACGGCGCAAGCGGCGCGCGCAGCTGCTGAGCGGACGGCGCGGTTCGGCCACCGGCATGCAGCTGGTGTTCGCCAACGTCGAGATGGCGCTCGACATCTGCCTGCTGTCGCTGCTGTTCTGGTTCGCGCCCGAAGGCAGCTCGCGCGATCTCTTCAACTGGCTCACGCAGTCGGACTCGACGGTGCAGAGCCTGCTGACGGCAGGCGCGTATGCGCTGGTCGTCGGCGTGCTGGAGCCGTTCTACGTGGCGGCCGGGTTCGCGATGTACCTGAACCGCCGGGTCGAGCTGGAAGCGTGGGACATCGAACAGGAGTTCCGTCGTGGATTCCGTTGATATCCGCGGGCTTCGCGTTGCGGCAGCGGTGCTGGCCGTGTGGGCTGCCAGCCTGATGCTGCCGGCGACCTCCACCGCGGCCGAGACGGTGCTGACGCGCGAGCAGGTGCAGGCCGCCGCCGACAAGGTCCGCGCCGACCCGAACATGCCCGGCACCAGGACCGAGAAGAAGCTGCGCTTCAAGGAGCGCGACGAGGAAGAGGAAGAGCCAGAGAAGAAGACCGACAGCCTCGACTGGCTGCGCGACTTCGTGCGGGCCGTGGCCGAGGGCGCGCGCTGGCTGATCTGGGGGTTGGCCGCATTGGCGCTGGCCTGGCTGGCGGTTCGCCTTCATCGATGGATCAGGGTGCGCGCCGGCGGCACGCGGCCCGGCAAGGCGCCGCTGCCCAGCCACGTGGGCAGCCTCGACATCCGGCCCGAGAGCCTGCCCGAGGACATCGGCAATGCCGCCGCCGGCCTCTGGCAGCGTGGCCAGCACCGGCCCGCGCTGTCGCTGCTGTACCGCGGCGCGCTGTCGCGGCTGGTGCATGCGCATGCGGTGCCGGTGCGCGCCGCGAGCACCGAGGGCGAGTGCGTGGTGCTGGCCTCGACCCGGCTGTCGCCGGACGCGCAGGCTTTCTTCGTGCGGCTGATCGAGGCGTGGCAACTGGCGGCGTACGGCGGCCGGCTGCCGTCCACCGCGCAGGTGCTGGCGATCTGCGGCGAGTTCGACCTGCACCTGTCCGCCAAGGCGGCCGCTGCCGAGCTGGACGACAGCCTGATGAAGGGCGCGGCCGCATGAACGCATGGGTGGCCCGCATCCTCACGGTGCTCGTGCTGGCGCTGGCCGGCTTCTGGCTGGTCTCCGCCACCGAATGGGCCGACACCGAGGTGTCGACGCCCGCGAGCGGAGAGGCCAGGACGAACCGCTTCTACGGTGCGCAGGCGATGCTGCGCGAGCTCGGCATGAAGGTGGTCAAGCGCGACAGCCTCGACGCCATGCCGCCCGCGCGGGCGCGGCTGGTGCTCGGCTCCAGCCACTGGGACATGTTTCCCGAGCGCGGGCAGCGCCTGCGCCAGTGGGTCGAGCAGGGCGGGCACCTCGTGATGCCGGGCTACCTGGTCGGCGGCGACCAGCTCGAAGACTGGCTGCCGCTGGTGCGCGAGAAGCCGCCTGCATCGGAAGAAAAGAACGAGAAGGAAACGCCCGAGCCGAAGAAGAGGCGGAAATCGGGCATCCCGCGCATTCCCGACCCGTCCGCCAGGGACGCGGACTGCCACACGGTGAACGAGCCCGCAACGGTTCCCGCGAGCTTCGCCGGCGGACGCAGCTACCGGCTCTGCACATGGTGGTCGCCCTCGCGCTACCGGCCCGCCGACAGGCAGCCGCCCGCGCTGTGGACCGCGACCGGACCGCGCGGCACCGAGGCGATCCGCGTCGGCGTCGGGCGCGGCACCGTCACCGTGATGCCCTGGGGCCTCTGGCACAACGACAGCCTGCTGCGCGGCGACAACGCGCTGTTCGCCGCCGCGGCGGTGCAGGCGCGCGGCGGTGCCGAGATCTGGTTCGTCGCCGAGGAGGCGCGTGAGCCCTTCATGCTGTGGCTCTGGCAGAAGGGCTGGGTGGCAATGGTCGTGGGGCTGCTGGCGCTGCTCGCCGCGCTCTGGCGCGCGGCCGTGCGCTTCGGGCCGCTGGCGCCTTCGGCCGGCACGCACCGGCGCTCCATGGCCGAGCAGGTGCGCGGCACCGCCGGTTTCCTGCATGCGCACGGCCCGGGCGCGCTGCACGTTGCGCAGCTGCGCGCGCTCGACGAATCGGCTCGCCGGCAGCTGCGCGGCTACGCGTTTCGCGATGCGGCGGCGCGAGCAGCCGCCATCGCGCAGGCAACGGGGCTGGAGCCGGCGATGCTGTTGCGCGCGATGGACGGGGCCCGCACCCGCCACGCCGGCGCGATGGCGATCGAGCTGGAAGTGCTCGAGACCGCGCGCCGCCGGCTCGACGCGAACGGGCCGTTCACGCCGCGGACTTCTTCTTCATCACCTTCTTCTTCCTCCTCCTCATCCTCATCCTGAACCGAGAGACGCCCATGCAAGCCATCCAACCCGAAGAACTGACGCGTGCGGCCCAGTGGCTGCAGACGCTGCGCGCCGAGGTCGGCCAGGCCGTGGTCGGCCAGCTCGAGGCGGTCGACCAGACGCTGGTGGCGCTGGTGGCCTCGGGCCACGTGCTGATCGAGGGCGTGCCGGGGCTGGGCAAGACCCTGCTCGCACGGGCGCTCGCGCAGGCCATGACGCTGCGCTACTCGCGCGTGCAGTTCACGCCCGACCTGATGCCCTCCGACGTCACCGGCCACGCGGTGCTCGACATCGCATCGCGCGGCGACGGCAGCCTCGGCACCCTGCGCGTGCACCAGGGCCCGGTGTTCACCAACCTGCTGCTGGCCGACGAAATCAACCGCGCCCCGGCCAAGACCCAGAGCGCATTGCTCGAAGTCATGCAGGAGTACCAGGTCACGCTCGAAGGCAAGGCCATGGCGCTGCCGCGCCCTTTCATGGTGATGGCCACGCAGAACCCGATCGACACCGAGGGCACCTATCCGCTGCCGGAAGCGCAGCTCGACCGCTTCCTGCTGAAGATCGACATCGGCTTTCCGAGCCACAGCGAGGAGAACGCCATCGTGCAGCTCACCACGCGGCAGCGCGCGGGCAACCAGTTTCCGCTGGAAGCCGTGCGCCCCTGTCTCGACGAGGCGCAGGTGCTCGAGCTGCAGCGGCTGGCCTGCCTGGTGCAGACCGACGAGCGTGTGATCGACTACGCGGTGCGCATCGCGCGCGCCACGCGCGACTGGCCGGGGCTTTCGTCGGGTGCCGGCCCGCGCGGCACCATGGCGCTGGTGCGCGCCGCCCGCGCCGCCGCGCTGATGGCCGGGCGCGACTTCATCACGCCCGACGACGTGGCGCGCCAGGCGCTGCCGGCGCTGCGGCACCGCGTGATGATCTCGCCCGATGCGCAGCTTGAAGGCCTGAGCGTCGACACGCTGCTGCGTGCCGCGCGAGACAGCGTGGAAGCTCCAAGGCTGTAAGCCCAGCGCGGATGCGAGCTGCCATTCCGATCCCCGCGCGCGCGCCCGTGCTGGCGCTGGCCGGCCTCGGTGTCGCCGCCACGGTGGCGCTGCTGCTGGGCGTGCCGGTGGACTACGTCGCCGTCGTGGCGGGCGTGCTGCTGGCGCTCGGCTTCGTGCTGGCGGGCGCCGATCTCTGGCAGAGCCTGCGGCTTTGGCGCGCCGCGCCGCTGCGCATCGAGCGCAACCTGCCGGGCGCGTTCTCGCTGGGCGTGCCCACGGTGCTCACCCTCACGCTGGTGAACGAAGGCGCGCAGGCCTGGCGGGTGTCGGTGTTCGACGAGCTCGACACGCACTTCGCCTTCGAGGGCCTGCCGCAGGAGCACGTGGTGCCGGCGCTCTCGCGCGTCGCGATCCGCTACACGGCCACCGCCACGCAGCGCGGCGTGGCGCAGTTCGGCGCCACCCAGCTGCGCTGGCGCACCCGCCTCGGCTGCTTCGAAGTGCGGCGGACGCTCGGCGAGCCGCGCCGGCTGCGCGTGTACCCGAACTTCGCCGCGCTCGCGCGCTATGCCTGGCTCTCGGGCGACCGGCGGCTCGCGCAGATCGGCATCAAGACCTATGCGCAGCGCGGGCTGGGCACCGACTTCCGGCAGCTGGCCGACTACAAGACCGGCGACTCGCTGCGCCACATCGACTGGAAGGCCACGCAGCGCCAGCGCCGGCCCATCGTGCGCGAGTTCCAGGACGACCGCGACCAGTGCGTGCTGTTCCTGCTCGACTGCGGCCGTCGCATGCGCGCCGACGAAGGCGCGCCGGCGCAGCAGGCCGGCAGCAACAGCCACTTCGACGAAGCCCTCAACGCCCTGATGCTGCTGAGCTACGTCGCGCTGAAGGAGGGCGACGAAGTCGGTGCCATGACTTTCGGCTGCCCGCCCGAAGAGCGCCGCGACTTCGCCCCGCGCAAGGGCAGCGCCACGCTCAACGCGCTGATGAACCGGCTGCACGACATCCAGCCCGGCGCCACCCATTCCGACTACCTGCTGGCCGCGCAGGAGCTGCTGCGCGTGCAGAAGCGGCGCGCGCTGGTCATCGTGCTGACCAACTTCCGCGACGAGGACGCGGCCGAACTGCGCCCCGCCATCAAGCTGCTGCGCCGCAAGCATCTCGTGCTGGTCGCGAGCCTGCGCGAGCGCGTGCTCGGCCGCATCGCCAGTCAGCCGCTGGTGCATGCGCGCGACGCGGTCGACGTGGCGGCGGCGCACCTGTTCGAGCAGTCGCGCCGCGACGCCTTCGCGCGCGTGGTGGGCAACGACCCGCTGTCGGTCGACGTGGAGCCGGCCGACCTTGCGGTGGCGCTGGTGAATCGTTACCACGCGGTCAAAAGGGCTGGCCTTTTGTAAAGGTCTTTGCCCACAATGGGTTCTTCATAAATCAGAGGAGAGAGAAGCACATGACGACCGATTTCACCAATCCCAATCCGTACGCCGCGCCCCGCTCCACGGTGGCCGACGTGTACGAGGGCGGCTCCGATGCCGTGCAGCCCGTGAAGCTGTGGTCCGCCAAGGGCCGCATCGGCCGGGCACGCTTCCTGGCGTACACGCTTTTTTCGTACATCATCTTCATCATCGCTGCCGCGGTGATGGGCGGCATCCTCGGCTTCACCGGCCTCGCGCGCTCCGAGGGCGTGATCGGCGGGCTGACCTTCCTGCTGGCGATTCCGTACCTGGTCTTCTATGTGCTGACCGGCATCCAGCGCTCGCACGACATGGACTGGTCGGGCTGGATGCTGTTGCTGGCGCTGATTCCGTTCGTCGCCCTGATCTGGGTCTTCAAGTCGGGCACCAAGGGCCGCAACCGCTTCGGCGCGCCGCCGCCGCCCAACGGCATCGGCGTGCTGATCGGCGCATGGCTGTTGCCGGTGATCACGGTGCTGGGCATCCTCGCTGCCGTCGCGCTGCCGGCCTACCAGGGCTACACCACGCGCGCCAAGGCGGCGCAGGTCGAGCGGCCCTGAGCTTTTCTACCTCACCAGCGTCGACTTGCCGAACAGGCTCTCGATGAGCTCCACGGCCACCTCGGCCGTCTGGTTGCGCACGTCGAGCGCGGGGTTCAGCTCCACCACGTCGAGGGAGCCTAGCCGACCGGTGTCGGCGATCATCTCCATGCACAGCTGCATCTCGCGGTAGGTGGGCCCGCCACGCACGCCGGTGCCCACGCCGGGCGCATCGGCGGGGTCGAGGCAGTCGAGGTCGAAGCTCACGTGCAGGTGGGTGTCCTCGTCGACGTCCTGCAGCGCCTCGGTCATGGTGGTGCGCATGCCGTGCTCGTCGATGTGGCGCATGTCGAACACGTTCAGGCCCAGCGTCCGGATGGCTTCCTTCTCGTCGCCGTCCACGCTGCGGATGCCGATGAAGCGGATCGCGTCGTGCTGCAGCGCCGCGCGCTCGCCGCTCCAGCCCGTGAGCACCGCCGGCCCATGGCCCAGCAGGCATGACACCGGCATGCCGTGCAGGTTGCCGCTGGGGCTGGTGGCCTCGGTGTTGACGTCGGAGTGCGCATCGAGCCACAGCACACGCAGCTTCTTGCCGCGCTTGCGCGCATGCCATGCCACCGCGCTGATCGAGCCGATGGCCAGGCAGTGGTCGCCGCCCATCATCAGCGGCACGTGGCCGGCGCCCAGCGCCGTGTCGATGGCCTGGTAGACCGAGCGGTTCCAGGCGATCACCTCGTCGAGATGCCGCAGCCCGCTCGGCGGCTGCGTCCAGGGCGTGGCCGGCCCCGCGAGGTTGCCGCGGTCGACGACCGCATAGCCCTGCCGCGCGAGCGCCTCGGGCAGGCCCGCCACGCGCAGCGCGTCGGGGCCCATGCCCGCTCCGCGCACGCTGGCGCCTACGTCGGTGGGCGCGCCGATCAGTTCGAGGGTGACGTTGGCATTGCTCATTTCAATTCCTCAGGTGTCGCCACAGGTATGCGTAGCCCAGCGCGTCCATGAAGGCGGACTCCTTGTTGTCCGTGGCCGCGCTATGCCCGCCTTCCAGGTTCTCGTAGAAGCTGCTGTCGTAGCCCAGCGCCTTCATCCTCGCGTGCATCTTGCGCGCATGCACCGGGCCCACGCGGTCGTCGCGCGTGGACGTGGTGAAGAGCGCGGGCGGACAGGCCAGCCCCGGCTTCGCGTTCTCGTAGGGCGAGAAGGTGCGGATGAACTCCCACTCCTCGGGCTGGTCGGGGTCGCCGTACTCCGCGATCCATGAGGCGCCCGCCGACAGCTGCGTGTAGCGGCGCATGTCCAGCAGCGCCACCTCGCTCACGATGGCGCCGTACAGGTGCGGGTACAGCGTGAGCATGTTGCCCATCAGCAGGCCGCCGTTGCTGCCGCCCATGGCGCCCAGGTGCGCGGGCGAGGTGATCCCGCGGGCGATGAGGTCTTCGGAGACGGCCGCGAAGTCCTCGCAGGTGCGCAGCCGGTTCTCCTGCAGCGCGGCCTGGTGCCAGCGCGGGCCGTACTCGCCTCCGCCGCGGATGTTGGTGACGACGTACACGCCGCCCTGGTCCAGCCATGCGCGGCCGATGCTGCCGCTGTAGGCGGGCTGCAGCGGAATCTCGAAGCCGCCGTAGGCGTACTGCAGCGTGGGGTTGGTGCCGTCGGCCTTCAGGTCCTTCGGCGCGATCTCGAAGTAGGGCACGCGCGTGCCGTCCTTCGAGGTGGCGAAGTGCTGGCTTACGCGATGGCGCGAGGCGTCGAAGAAGGAGGGGCTGTCCTTGATCACCTGCGGCTCTCCCTGCCGGATGGTGCCGATGTAGAGCGTGGTCGGCTGCAGGAAGCCGCTCACTGTGAGGAAGTAGTCGTCGTTCTCGTCCTCGTCGATGCCGCCCGCAGCGATGGTCGAGAGTTCAGGCGCGCCGCCCAGGCTCTCGCGCTTCCACGGGCCCTTGCCGTCCGCGGGCGGCGTGAGCACCTCGAGCTGGTTCACCACATCGTGCATCACGTTGAGGAGCAGATGGTTGCGCGTCCACGAATAGTCGTCGAGCGCGGTGGTGTCGTCGGGCTCGAACAGCACCGTGAGCTCGCGCCGTCCGGCCATGTAGTCGTCGAACTTCGCGGCCAGCAGCGAGCCCGACCTGTAGGTGGCGCCGCCCACGGTCCAGTCTTCTCGCGGCTCGACGAGCATCCACTCGCGCGTGATGTCGGTGTTGGAATCGTCGGGCACGTCGATCTTCACCAGCTTGCCGTCGGTGCCGCGCAGCCAGGTCTCGCTTTCGTAGAAGTCCATCTGGCGAGAGACGAAGTCGCGCTCGAAGCCGGGCGTGTTGTCGCGCCAGGCGCTGACGGACATGTCCTCGTGCAGGCCTTCGTACACCGTCACCGCGCCTTCGAGCGGCGTGCCGCGCCGCCACTCCTTCACGATGCGCGGGTAGCTGGAGCTGGTCATCGAGCCGGGGCCGAAGTCGGTGGCCACGTAGAGGTGGTCGATGTCTTTCCAGCCGACGTGGTTCTTGGCCTCCGGAAGCGAGAAGCCGCCTTCGACGAACTGCTTGGCCTCCAGGTCGAACTCGCGCACCACGTCGGCGTCGGCGCCGCCGCGCGACAGCGAGATCAGGCAGCGCCTGTACTCGGGCTCCAGGCAGTCGGCGCCGTGCCAGACCCAGTTCTCGCCGTCGGCCGCTGCCAGCGCGTCGATGTCGAGCACGGTCTCCCATTCGGGCCGGGGCTTGCGGTACTCGTCGAGCGTGGTGCGGCGCCAGATGCCCTTCGGATTTTCCTTGTCGCGCCAGAAGTTGTAGAAGAAGCGCGGGCCGATCTTGCGGACCATCGGAATGCGCTCGTCGGAGTCGAGCACCTCGAGGATGCCCTGCTGGAGCGCCTCGAACGCGGGCGACTGCGCGTAGGCCTGAACCGTGATGGCGTTCTGGGCACGCGCCCAGGCCAGTTGCTTCTCGCCATCGATGTCCTCTAGCCAGAGGTTCTCGTCTTCGTCCTGTTGCTGATGCTGCTGCGGGGGGAGGCTGGATGTCATGGCCCCAGTGTACGGAGGCGCCGTGAAAGAC
Source organism: Variovorax sp. 278MFTsu5.1 (assembly GCF_048305045.1). Taxonomy (NCBI): domain Bacteria; kingdom Pseudomonadati; phylum Pseudomonadota; class Betaproteobacteria; order Burkholderiales; family Comamonadaceae; genus Variovorax; species Variovorax sp. 278MFTsu5.1. The sequence goes on along the minus strand of NZ_CP157622.1, from coordinate 6,214,347 downwards.
ACCGCGTCTTGTGAGCAGTTGTTGCGGTGCCTTTTTCAGTATCCGTACTTTGGAATTACTGGGGCAAACCCCTGTCGCGCCGGTGCCTGCCCTCGGTGGAAACACTGAATAAGGGAGGGCCCGGGAACGCGATGCGCACGGTATCCTGCCAAGCGGCTCATGCCCCACCAAGGAGACACTACACATGAAACACCTGAGCGGTCTTGATGCCACCTTCCTGCACCTGGAAACGCCGGAAATGCCGATGCACGTGGGTTCGCTCAACGTGCTCGACCTGCCCAAGGGCTACACGGGCGACTTCTACGAGGACGCCAAGAAGTTCATGGCCAGCCGCATCCACCTGGCCGACGTGTTCACGCGCAAGCTCGCGCTGATGCCCTTCGACATGACCAATCCGGTCTGGGTGGAAGACAACGACATCGACCTCGACTACCACGTGCGCCACATCACGCTGCCCAAGCCCGGAACCAACCGGCAGTTGCAGCAGTACGTGGCGCGGCTGCATTCGTCGCTCATCGACCGCAGCCGCCCGATGTGGGAGTTCTACATCATCGACGGCCTCAAGAGCGGCCAGGTGGCGCTCTACACCAAGGTGCACCACGCGGGCATCGACGGGCAGGCCGGCGTGGAAGTGGGCAAGGCCATCTTCGACCTCGAGGCCACGGGCCGGGTGGTGAAGCCGCCGCGCTCGCGCCCGCGCGGCAACAACTACCAGCTGGGCATGGCCGAACTCGCTACCGCGGCGCTGCGCAACACCGCGCAGCAGTACGTGAAGCTCTTCAAGATGGCGCCGGCCATCGCGCGCGCCATCAGCGGACTTGCCAGGCCCGACGAGAAGGCGGCCGAGAAGGATGCGGCCGCCGCGCCGAAGAAGTTCAACCTCTTCGCGCCGCGCACCTCGCTCAACGTGTCGATCACCAACCAGCGCACCTTCGCCGGGCGCACCATCTCGCTGGCCGAGACCAAGTACATCGCCAAGCACTTCGGCGTGTCGCTCAACGACGTGGTGCTGGCCACCGTGTCGGGCGCGCTGCGCCACTACCTGGCCGACAACAACGAGCTGCCGGCCAAGCCCCTGGTGGCCGGCGTGCCGGTGAGCCTGCGCGAGGCGGGCGACGACACGGCGAACAACCAGGCCAGCATGATCCTGGTGAGCCTGGCCAGCGACATCACCGACCCGATCCAGCGGCTGAAGGCCATCAACGCCTCGTCGACCAGCTCCAAGTCGACCATGAACCGCTTCAAGGCGGTGATCCTCGACGACTTTCCGACCTTCGCCGCGCCCTGGCTGGTGTCGGGCATCGCGTCGATGGTGGGGCGCTCGGGCATCGTCAACCTGCTGCCGCCGGCGGCCAACGTCGCCATCTCCAACGTGGCGGGCGCGCCCTTCCCGATGTACTTCGCGGGCGCGCTGGTCACCTGCTACTACCCGGTGTCCATCGCCAGCCACGGCACGGCACTCAACGTGACGGTGCAGAGCTACAACGGCCGCATGGACTACGGCCTCATCGCCTGCCGCCGCGCCGTGCCCGACATCACGGAGATCGGCGACTACATGCTGGCCGAGCACAAGCTGCTGATGGAGCTCACGCAGAAGCACCCGGCCGCAGCCGGCGCCGCTCCCGCGCCGGTGCCGCCGAAGACGGTGGCGGAGCCCTCGGACGACGAGGCCGAAGCCATGCCCGTTGCCGCCGCAAAGAAGAAGCCAGCCGCTCGCAAGAGGGCCCCGGTCAAGGTCGCGGCGAAGAAGGCACCTGCGAAAGCGGCTGCCAAGGCGGCCGCCAAGCCACCGGCCAAGGCCCCTGCCAAGAAGGCCGCGCCCAAGGCTCTGGCCCGAAAGGCCGCCCCGGCCAAGCGTTCTTCGGGCTCCGCGCCCAGGGCCGCCGCGGCCTGACCGGCACAAGGGGCAGGCCCGGAAAGAAAATTGGGGCAGTTGGACTAGTTTTCCGACTGTTCTAGTTTTCCAGGCCTAGGCCCCCTGGAAGAAGATAGGCCCATCGCGACTGATCCAGTCCCTCTGTTTCCTTCGCGAAGCCCATCAACTTCAAGGAAATCTTCATCATGTCCACGCAAACCTCCATCGCCTCCGCTGCCGTCCACGTCGTCGGCCAGTACAACGACGCGGGCAAGACCCTGGTCGGCGCCTATCGCGCCGGCGTGCACCGCCTGCTGGGCGGCGCCGCTTCGCGCTACAGCGAATTCCTCGGCAGCCGCCAGCTCCCGCTGGTGAGCGAGCAGGTCAAGGCCAACCTGATCGGCGCGCAGGAGAAGATCAACGGCTTCCTGGCCAACCGCGTGGATATCGACACCGGCCGCATCGTCTCGGTGATGGACCGCGTCGCCGCCGGCACCACCAGCGGCATCGAAGCCGTCGCCGGCCGCGTGGCCCGCGTCGAATCGCCGGTCGCCACCTCGGTGATCAATGCCCTCGGCGCGCTGAACCAGCCGCTGGCCACCGTCTCGGTGCAGATCGCCGACCGCATCGCCGCCGGCACCAAGCAGATCGAAGCCCGCGTGAACGGCGCCGAAGAAGCCGCCAGGCCGGTCCGCACGGTGAAGGCCAAGGCCGCCGCCGCCAAGAAGCCGGTTCGCCGCGCTGCTGCCCGCAAGGCGGCCTGATCCTGGGGCGCATGGCGCCCCTTTTCATTTTTCTTCCGGCATCTGGAGCACCGAATGGCCACCCGTCCCGACGAAACTGCAAGGTTGAAGAAGAGGGCGGCGCCCGCGAAGGCGGCCAGGAAGGCGCCGGCTGCGAAGAAGAAGGCCCCCGCCGCGAAGAAGGCGGCGGAGCAGACGGGCAGCAAGGCCGAGGGCCTGCTGCGCGCCGGCCTCAAGGCGCTGGACAACGTGCGCAACGACGTCGCCAAGCGCCAGGCCAACGTGATCGAAGGCCTGCTCGGCATCGGGCAGGGCAAGGTCCCCAGCCTTGGCCTCGACAGCTTCGGCATCCGCAAGTTCGAGGACGTGTTCGACCAGCGCGTCGCCACCGCCATGCAACGCCTGGGCATGCCCGACGCGGCCGAGGTTCAGGCCCTGCGCGACGAAGTGGCCAGGCTGCGCGAGCGCGTGGCGCAGCTCGAAGCCGGCACGGGCGCGGGCGCAGGCGCAGGCACATCCCGCGGGCGCGGCAAGCGCTGAACGGCAGGCAACGCAGCAAGCCGCCTGTGGCCAGCTCCAACACCACGCGCGACCGCATCCTGCAGGCCAGCCTGGCGCTCTTCAATGCGCAAGGCCTCGCGGCCGTGTCGACCCACAAGATCGCGGCCGAGTTGGGCATCAGCCCGGGCAACCTGCACTACCACTTCAAGGCCAAGCAGCTCATCGTCGAATGGCTGTTCCGGCGCTTCGAGCAGCGGCTGGAGGCCCTGAACGGCTCGTCGGGCTCCATCGCGGCCATCGACGACCTCTGGCTCGCGCTGCACCTGCGCTTCGAGGCCATCGACGAATACCGCTTCATCTACCGCGACATGGCCTTCCTGGCCAGCGAGTACCCGGCCCTGGGCCAGCGCGCGCAGGCCCTCACCGCGCAGAACCTGCTGGCCGCGCAGACGCTGTGCGAGAGCCTCGTGGCCTCGGGCGTCATCGAGACCAGTGCCGAGCAGGCCCGCATCCTGGCGCTGCAGATGGTGTTCACCACCACCTGCTGGCTCTCGTTCGAGCGGCTGGTGCCGGGGCGCGAGGCGCTGGCGCAGGCCGACCCGGGCCTTGCGGCCTTCTACACGCTCACGCTGGTTTCCCCGTATGTTTCCGGCGAATCGAGGGCTTACCTCGATTACCTGAGGGCCAAATACCTCGGATAAATGTCGCTGCCGTCCGACGGGGCATTCGCTTTGCCGGCCTCACCTTCGTTCTGAAGCAGATAAAAGAACCACAAAGGAGCCATCCATCATGACCAGCGCTACCGCCACCTACGCCAAGGAAGACCTCACCCCGCCGTCGCGCCTGCTGCTGCTGGCCGAGGGCCGCGCGCTGTGGGAGACCGGTGCGGGCATCGCCATGTGGCCGCTGCTGCAGCTCACGCCGCGCGGCGACGGGCACCCGGTGCTGGTGCTGCCGGGCCTGGTGGCCGGCGACGGCTCCACGCTGCTGCTGCGCCGCTACCTCTGCAGCCGCGGCTACGACGCCCACGGCTGGGGCCAGGGGCGCAACTTCGGCCCGCGCGAAGGCGTGGAGCAGGGCATGGTCGAACTGCTGAAGAAGCTGCACGACGACAGCGGCCAGAAGGTCAGCATCATCGGCTGGAGCCTCGGCGGCGTGTACGCACGCATGCTGGCCTCGTCGTACTCGCACATGATCCGCGACGTCATCACCCTGGGCAGCCCCTTCTCGGGCAGCCCGCGCGCCACCAACGCATGGCGCGTGTACGAAGGCGTGAGCGGCCAGAGCTCGCACGACCCGCGCCGCATGAAGTTCGTGCAGCCCACGCCGCCCGTGCCCACCACCTCGATCTTCAGCCGCACCGACGGCGTCGTCGCATGGCGCTGCAGCATCGAGAAGACCGGCCCGCAGTCGGAGAACATCGAAGTCATCGCCAGCCACCTTGGACTGGGCGCGCACCCGGCGGTGCTCTATGCGGTGGCGGACCGGCTGGCGCAGCCGGAGGGGCAGTGGAAGCCGTTCAATCGCGGGGTGCTGGGGCCGCTGGTGTATCCGGATCCGTATCGGGGCGCTTGAGTTTCGGGCGCCCGCAGCCCCGCCGTTGCGGTCGCCCAGGTCTTTCTCAAGCCTTGGCCAGATGGGCCATGACCTCGTCGACCAGTTCCCTGGAGCCTGAAATCGACAGGCCGACGAAGGTTTCGGCTTCGACCAGGAGATGCTGGTCGGCGATGGTCACCGAATAGCTGTCTATCTCCTGCGAACCGGCAACGGACCAGTCGTGGCCGTCGAGAACGGCCCCCATCTCCCGCAGGGCCTTCGCAAGCTTCTCGCGCAGCTGCTCGTCGTATTCGTCGCCGAGGATGGCGGTAAAGGCGGTGCCTTCATTCATGGTCATCAAAGTCCCAGGTCCTTCCCGCCAGTTCGTGTGGCGGATTCAATTATCTGACTCCATGATTTCCCCCGTTGCTGCAGCCAGTCGATGGTGGGGCCCAGTTTGTCGCCGTACTTGGTCAGATTTCTCTCGTAGATCTTGTCCAGCATTTCCTTGGGGGTGAGGTCCTTGTACTGGACGCCCAGCGCGCGCCTGTCGGCATGCAGCTGTCTTGCGATTTCCTCTTCGCTCTTGCCGGCGTTTCGCATTTCCGCCTCCTTGTCCTTCAGGGAACGGACCTTGGCTTCGTACTCGGCTCGCAAGGGGGCTTTCTGAGTGACGACGACACCGTCCGCCGGAGCTGTTTCCTTCGCTTGTCCGGTGGACGGCCGTGACGAAGACGGCTTGCCCTCCACCGGCCTGCTCACTGGTTCCAGGGGCGCATTCTTCGCGGTGCCCCCAGGCCGGGGCAGGGGCTCGGCAGCAGGTTTCCCACCAAGCACGGTGACGGCGGCCGCAGATTCGAACGCACTGGCCCCGAACTGATTGGCCGCGGCGACCTGCTGCTCCGAGCCGCCCAGCACACGCGTGGCCGCACCGGGTGCCCCGAATAGCGGGCCCAGCAGTGCGATGCCCAGCGAATTGCCGAAGCGCAGGTTCTGCTCGCTCAGCCAGGCGCTTTCGGCGCCGGAGATGTTGTTCTCCCAGCGAGGCCCCGGCGTGTAGACGTCCTGGAGGAAGGAAGTCCTTCTCCTGAGCTCGAGGGCTTGTTCCGGCGGCAGCGGATTCTTGCCGCTGTAGTGGTCGTTCAGCTGCTGGAGCTTGTCGTCCAGCGCCGCCTTCGGGATCTCGTCGGGCATCTGTTCGCATGCCCGCTGGAAGGTCTTGGCCGATTGCAATGCGTCGGTCGGTTCCAGGCGCGCGTCGCGGCCGTTGCCGATGAACATCCGCTCGTACCATGGGATTTTCTCGAACTCCGCCTTCTCCCGTTCATACCGTTCACTGCAGATGCCGGGTCGGCGCCGCAGCATCGGCCCCTTGGGCACCTCGAAGGTCAGCACCCTGCCGAGGGTGCCGTTGCTGTTGAAGGCCGGGGTCGAAAAGGGGGACGAAGACGAAGAGGAGGTGGACAGCACCTGTCCCAGCGTCTTCTTGTCGTCGGGGGTCGAACTCATCAGGCCGATCCGTTCATCTCGCAAAGATCGCCATGGCGGGCAACGGCACGGCTTTCGACGAAGACCGTCTGCGAGCCCGAGATGATCTTCACGTTGCCCGCGCCGAGCGAGACGCCCGAGCGCACGCCACTGCCCGCATTGCCTGCCACGCCCTTGACGATGCTGTCGACCATGAGCACCTTTTCGCTGCGCGCGAACACTGTGTGCGAGTAGGCGGCCTTCTCCGGAGGGAGGATCGACACGATATCGAAGGGAACGACCTGCTTGCCGACGATGCAGAAGTCGGGCACGACGTTGACCACCATGAAGCCCGACTCGGCGTCGGCGATGTGTTTTTCGGTGCTCATGCCGACACCTCTTCCTGGCGGGCATTGCCATCGGTTGCGATGACTTCGGCAAGCTGCCGGTGGAAGAGGTCGACCGCTACCGTATCGAGCGCCTGGTCCAGCGTGAGCCGCCAGGTCAGATGCACGAGCATCTCGTCGAGGTCGACGTGCACCGTGTCGAGCCGCATTGCTTCGCTGCGCTCCGTGCCATCGCCGTCCCTGCACAGCGCCTCGATCCACAGCTGCGGCAGCTGGAACTCGATATGCGGCGCGGAGGCGAAGAAGCCGCTCATGCGCACCGACTCGTCGCCTCGCAGGCCGCCGGCCACGACCTGGTCGGCGGGCGCGTACTGGAAGAAGCGCTCGTCGAAATCGTCGGCGTAGTCCATGTACGGCTGTCCGGCATGACGCTGGAGCCAGGCGTCGTCGTAGGTGCCGGCCAGCGCCAAACGCGGCTGCCAGAAGCGCGCGATGGGGCCGAAGCCGGCGGGCTGCGCGTCCTCCTGGTTGGCGTGCTGCAGCGGTGCGCCGGCGTATTCGATCTGCGGTCCGAAGAACGGCAGCCCGGCGGCATGGCGCGCTCCGGGGTGGTCTTCGCGGGCTGCGCTGCCGAACCATCCGGTGCCGCAGGGATTGGCTGCGTGCGTGCGAGGCTGAGCTGCTTCATCGTCTCCCTGGTCGAAGCCCCATCCGCCGTAGGCGAGTTCATAGCGCAGAGGCACGGCGAGCGTGGGTTGCGGATCGGACAGGCCGCGCTGTGCGGTGTCCTCGTGCCAGCTCCAGTGCCGCGGGCCCGTCAGGCGCAGCGCCTTGTGCAGCAGCGTTTCCTCCTGCCGGCGCACCAGCAGCTGCGCATGCCACTCGCTCGACGGCGTCCAGCCGAGGGCGTGCGCGGTGCCCGTCACGTAGACGTCGGCACCGGGCTTGCGCAGCAGCACGTCGGTGGCGGCGCGCAGGCTCGACAGCGTGGCATGGTCGGCGTCCCACGGCTCGTCGGCGAAGACCGGTCCGCGGTGGAACGCTGCCGGCTCCAGGCGCCCGGGCGCGAGAACGAAGCTCGCGCACACCACCACCACGTCGTGGAAGCGCCGGCCCTTGCCCATCTTGTCGAACTGGAAGTGAGGAAAGGGCGTCGCGTTGCGCAATTGCGCGAGGCGTGGCTCGGGAATCGGCGACGCGGGCTCAGCCATGGCTGTCGTCCTTGTCTGCAGCCATCTTCCCGATGCCGGCAGAAACGGCCGCGGAGACGGTGCCCAGCACCTGCGTCACCTGGCCTGCCGTTCCACCGCCACCGCCAGCGCCTCCGGCCACCTGCTGCGCGATCGACGCGAGCTGCCCCGCCTTGCCCAGCAGGTCGGCCGGGTTGCCGCCCATCAGCGCGCCCAGGCTCGCGAGCGGGCTGCCCGGAGGCTCGGCCGGCGGCGGGGTGGGCACCGCGTTCGGCTGCAGCGCCGCGCCACCGCCCTTCGGGTTGAGCCAGATGTGCTCGCCGTTGACGGTCACGTCGTCGCCCTGCGCGGTGATGTTGATTTTCTTGCCCGTGACCGCGATGGAGCCGTCGGCCTTGAGCTGCAGCACCGAGGCGCCCACGCGCAGCGAGATGGTCTTGCCGTCCATCTCGATGTGGCTGCCCTTGTCGCCGCCCACGGACAGCAGGTACTTCTCGCCGACCTTGGTGGTCTGCGTCTTGCCGACCATGGTGTTGTCCATCATGCCGACCACGGTGTTGCGCAGCATGCCGACGTTGAAGGAGTAGGCCAGGCCGATGTTCACCATCTTGGCCAGCCCCACGTTGTGCATGTAGGCCATGCCGATGGTGGCCATCTGGTTGCGGCCCACCTTCTTGCTGCGGTCGCGCCCCACGGAATGGGTCTCGTCGTGCTCGACCTCGATGTCCTGGTTGCGCTCGGCGTGCAGCCACACCTGCTCGGCACCCTTCCTGTCCTCGAAGCGCAAGGCGTTGGCGTTTGCCTCGCTGCCGCCCTCGGAGCTGCGCGTGAGAAGGCCGCTCTGCGTGGCGTTGTCGGGCAGGGTCCACGGCGGCATGTTGTCGGCGTTGTAGACGCGGCCGGTGACGATGGGCCGGTCGGGGTCGCCGTTCTCGAAGTCGACGATCACCTCCTGCCCGATGCGCGGGATCTGGATGCCGCCGAAGTTGGTGCCAGCCCAGGGCGATGACACGCGCACCCAGCACGAGCTGTTCTCGTCCTTCGTGCAGTAGCGGTTCCAGTGGAAGCTGAGCTTCACGCGGCCGTACTCGTCGGTCCAGATCTCGCGGCCCGCGGGGCCGGTGACGATGGCGGTCTGCGGACCCGTGGTGCGCGGCCGGGGTACGGACGGTGCCGGCGGGCGGAACACCTTGCTCGCGGGGATCACGTCGAAGTCGACGCGGCACTCGAACTCCTGCTGCGAACTCGCGTCGCCCACGTCCTGCAGCTGCAGATGGGCATGCGTGACCAGGTACTGCCGGTTCGATTCGTTCTGCGGATGCCGCTCCAGCGTCATGAGGCAGCCCGGCACCACGGCACGCAGGTTGCCCGAGCCGCTGGCGAGCTCGCCCTGGCTGCCGGTCTCCTCCATGCGCGTGCGCACCAGCTGCTCGCCTTCGGACTCGACGACGTAGTCGCCCGGCCAGCCATAGCGCTCCCAGGTGTTCTGCGCGGTCTTGCGCGGCATGGCGCTGATCTGCTGCAGCTCGGCCTTGGGGCGCGTGAAGTCGAAGTCGTCCGTCACCCAGCGGCCGCTTTGCAGCTCCTCGCAGGCGTTGAAGCGGTCGCAGTGCTCCTCGCGCACGGTCGCGTCCGCAGGGTGGAAGGGGATGCTCTGGTAGCCCTCGTGGGCGAAGGGCTGGTGCGAGGCCATCTCGTCCACGATGACCAGCTTGTGGCTGCTCTCCTCGTGCTCGAAGTAGTAGTACAGGCCCCATTCGTGCAGCAGCCGGGCGATGAAGTCGTGGTCGCTCTCGCCGTACTGCACCTGGAACTCGCGCGGCGGATAGCTGCGCGTTGCCCGGACCTCGAAGGGCAGGCTGTACTTGCCGAGCACCGTCCTGACGATGTCCAGCACGTTCTGGTTCTGGAAGATGCGGTAGTCGCTCGTGCGCGTGGCAAGCGTGAGCCAGGGCTCGATCACGGCTTCGTAGAGCGCGCGCCGGTTCTCCAGCCGCAGGAAGCGTACGCGTGTGACGAGGCCCGAAATGTGGCGCTGCTGCGGCCCGGAGCCCGGGCGGCCGTCGAGCACGATGTGCGCGGCCAGCATTTCGCCCACAAGCTGCTTGATGGCGACGTTGGCCGCCTGCCGCTCGTTGTAGCCCTGCTGCTCGGGCGTGGCCAGCGTCAGCGTGTAGCGAAACAGGCTGCTCAGGCCCTCGTCGCCCGCGATGGCGATGGGTTCCAGCGCCGGCGCATTGCCGAGCGTAGGCATGGCGGACGAGGAAGCGGTAAGGACACGCGCAAGCTGCGCTGCGCCGACAGACATGGAATCTCCCTGGAGTTCTTGGGTTCTTGGCTGACGAAGCAAATCGTAGCAATTCGAGCCTGAAACACCAGTAAGACGATAGATTGCTACAGATCGGGCATTTCCGGCGTTCTTGCGTTCGTGTGCGCAAGATTGCGGCGAGCCATGACTTCCGTCACTTGTGGCGCCGCTGGTCCGCCCAAAACAATGGCGCACCATGCACAGCCTCCCGCCCATCTACCCCCGCATCAGGCATGCCGGCTTCGTGGAGCAGGCGATGCGGCCGGTGCTGGAACTGATCGAGACGCTCGGAGGCAACCGCGAAGCGCACGAGCCGGTGGCCTTTCCCCTTGCCGCGGATTCCGACCTGCTGGTGAGCTTCGTGGTCGACACTTCGGCGCGGTTCGTCACGCTGACCCGCGAGGGGCTGCTGGAGACAGGACTCGACACGCAGTCGATGTACGAACTGGCCATCGACAACATGCTGCGGCTCGTGGCGCCCAACGTCCGCACGCGGGATTTCGGCTGCTACAGGGCACTCGTCGCGGGCGACGGCTTCGAGGCCTGCATGCTGCTGCTGCCCGATCTCTGGCAGCAGCTTGCGCAGGGCTTTGAGGGCGAGCTGATCGCGGTGGTGCCGAGTCGCGACGTCGTCTACTTCGCCGAGAGCCGCGGCGGCGCCGAAGCGTTGGGCCGCATGTGCGCTGCCGCCGAAAAGCTCAGGGCGGCTGCCGGGTCCGAAGGGCTCTCCGACAGGGTGATGGCGCTGACCGCCGACGGCTGGTGCGTGCGCGGCACGCTCGACGCCTTCGCCCCAGCGCTGGAAGCCTGAGCTTCCGCCGCCGCCTCAGTTCCCCGCCCACACGTCCAGCACGTAGCGCTGGTCCGCGATCATTTTGTCCATCCACGTGGTGCTGTCGTGCCCGTGCTCGCGCGCAAGGTCGCTCAGCGTGCGACGCACGTCGGGCTCCATGCGTGAGCCGTCGCCGCACACGTAGACCACCGCGCCGGCTTCCAGCAGCTTCCACACGTGTGCGGCCTGCTCGCGGATCAGGTCCTGCACGTAGACCTTGCGCTCGCCGGCGCGCGAGAAGGCGGTGTGCAGCTTCATCAGGCCGCGATGCGCCCAGGCCTGCAGTTCGTCGGCATAGATGAAGTCCTGCTCGGGATGGCGGCAGCCGAAGAAAAGCAGCGCCTCGCCGAGCGCGGTGCCCGCCTCGGCCTGCGCCGCGCGCTCCTGCAGGAAGCCGCGGAACGGGGCGAGCCCGGTGCCGGGGCCGATCATGATGAGCGGCTGGGTCGCGTCCTCCGGCAGCCTGAAGCCTTCGGCCGTGGTCTCGCGCACCACGCCGTGCACCGTGTCGCCGGCCTCGGTGCGCGCCAGGAAGTTGGAGCACACGCCCTCGAAGGTGCCGATGCCAGACTTCGCGGGCCCGCTCACCACGCCCACCGTCACGCTGCAGCGGCCCGGCGTCATCGCGGGTGAGGACGAGATCGAGTAGTAGCGCGGCGAGAGCGGCGACAGCATCTCCAGAAACACGGCAAACGGCACCTGGCAGGCGCGGTGCTCTTCCAGCAGGTCGAGCAGCGACTTGCGCTTGTGCAGCACCTCGGCCTTGTATGCGGCCTGCGAGGCCTCGTCGCTGCCCGAGAGGGCCTCCAGCCTGGGTTTCGTGAACGGGCATTCGGTGTACGCCGCCAGCGTGGCGATCTGCTTGCGCGTGGCCACGTCCTGCAGCTCGACATAGTCGCCCAGCAGGCGGTCTACCGCGATCACCTGCTCCACCGGCAGCGCCGCCTTGCGGCCCGTGGCCGCGTGCAACCGCACATGGGCCGTGCGGTCGAAGCCGAAGCGCGCCATCGCGCGTTCGACCTGCGCCGGGCTGTTGCGCGGCACCACGCTCAGGTGGTCGCCGGCGCGGTAGACGAGGCCCTCGGGCAGCATCAGCTCGACGTGGCGCGTGGAGCGGCCGGCCTCGCCGTTGCCACCGCTTTGCAGTTCGCGGTTCTCGATGACGCGCATCGCCACCGCGCCGAGCGCATCGACGATCGCGTTCTTCTGCGGCGGCGGCAGCTCTTCCAGCGTGTAGAGCGGCTCGCTCTGCGCGGGCATGTCGGCACCCGTCTTGATGCCGAAGGCCTTCGACAACGCAGGCCAGAGTGCGTCGCTCCAGTCCTGGAAGGCGCCGTCCATGTCCTCGCGCGCATCGCCTTCGCCGCGCGAGTGGATGCGCGCGGCGCCCAGCGCCTCGAGCCGCTCGTCGATGCGGCGCGGCACGGCCTGGTAGGTGGAGGCCCAGTCGGTGTTGCCGCAACCGAAGACGCTGAAGCGCACGCCGTTGAGCGAGTCGTCGGCCTTGTCGAGCCAGCGGTGGAATTCCGCCGCGTTGTCGGGTGCGGCACCGTTGTACGAGGCGCAGACGATGGCGACCGCGCCGTTGGCCGGCAGCCGTTCGGCGTAGTCGTCGAGCGAGGCCAGCTGCGTCGAGAAGCCGCGCATCTCGCCGGCCTCGGCGAGCTGTCGTGCCAGGTCTTCGGCGGTGCCGAGGTTGGAGCCCTGCAGCACCAGCAGCGAGGTGCCATGGCGCGCCGCTTGCGGCTTGCGCTCGGCCGCCTTGGCGGGCTGTACCGGCGCCGCGGCCGCGTCGCTCATGTTGCCGCGCGGGCGCGTGGCCGGGTCGCGCAGCAGCGCCTTGATCCTGAAGTTCTCGGGCTTGATCGTCAGCGCTTCCTTGATCTTCAGCTTGTAGCCCGTGTGGTCCACCAGGTTGAAGCGCTGCAGGATCATGCCCAGCGTGAGCACCGCCTCCTGCAGCGCGAACTGCCGCCCGATGCAGGCGCGCTGGCCGTTGCCGAAGGGCTTGAAGGCGTTCACCGGGCGCTCGCGCTCTGCCTCGCGGCTGAAGTGGTCGGGGTTGAACCGGTCGGCGTCCTCGCCCCAGATGCCCTTGTCACGATGCAGCGCCAGCGCATGCATGATGACCATGTTGTTCTTCTTGATCGTGTACTGGCCGCCGATCTTCGTTTCTTCCTTTGCGCGCATCGAGATCGCGGGCGCCGTGGGGTAGAGGCGCAGCGACTCCTTCAGCACCTGCATCACGTACTGCAGGCGGTTGACCTGCGCGTAGGTGGGCTTCTGCGTGGTGTCAGGGCCGAACACGCTGTCGACCTCGGCCTGCGCCTTGGCCATGGCGTCGGGATTGTTCAGCAGGAAGTAGATGGCGAAGGAGAGCAGGCCGCTGGTGGTCTCGTGCCCCGCGATGAGGAATTCGATGCACTCGTCGCGGATCATCTTGTCGGTGAGCTTCTCGCCGCTCTTCTTGTCCACGCCTGCGATCATGTAGCTCAGCAGGTCGGGCTTGGTGGCGATGTCGGCGCCGCTCGTGCGCCGCTCCTCGATGATGTTTTCCACCATCTTGTGCATGTAGCGGATGTCCTTGCGCTGCTGGGCGAGCTCCTTCTTCAGCATCAGCTCTTCCAGCGGCAGGCCGCGGCGGTTCTGCACCGTCTCCAGCGTGCGCACCATCGCGTCGACGAAGGGGTGGAAGCCTTCGCGGTAGAAGGAATTGAAGCGGTAGCCGAAGCCGCACAGGCCGATGGTGTCGAGCGTGAGCGCGGTCATGTCGCGCACCACGTCCACCTCTTCGTCGAAGTTCAGCCGCTCCCACTTGGTGACCAGCTGCCCGGCGATGTCCAGCATCATCGGGTGGTAGGCCTGCATCGCGCGCTGGCTGAAGTTGGCCAGCAGGATGTTGTGCGGCTTCGACCAGGTCTCCTCGTGCGTGTCGGAGGTGAAGAGGCCGTGGGAGGCCGCGCGCAGCCGGCGCAGCGCGCCGCGCGTGCTCTTGTCGAAGCGCTCTTCCTCGCAGAGCTCGTCCACCAGCGCGGGCGAGGACACCACGATCACCGGCATGCCCGGCATGTCCAGCCAGTAGATGCCGCCCAGGTCCTGCGCGATCTTCCACATGTCGAGCACGGGAGAGTCGGAGCCGATCGACAGCAGGTTGCCGACGAAGGGTTTCTTCGCCGGATGCGGGATCGGATGGAGCGAGTTTTTGCCTGCCATGGTCTTGTTGTGCCTTTGGAATGGACCCGCCTCTGATATCCGGGCTTCGAAGCCGGAGTATCCCGACGGCACAGGCGGCAGGCAGGACGGGGTTTCCCTTACAACCCCCGTCCTCTTCAGCAGTCGCGAAGAAAGTGCACGCTCAGGGCCTGACCATCTTGCACTCCGTGCCTTGCGCGAGCTCGTTGCCGGTATAGACCGCGTCGGTGCGGAAGCCGTAGTTGGTGCCTTCCCAGCCGGTCTTCACCGTCTTGCCGTCCACCGGCACGATGGTGTTGACCACCTGCGTCAGCAGCAGCTGGTGGTCTTCGGCGCGCATGCGCACGGGGCCCACCACCGAGTCGAAGTTCAGGTCTTCCAGGGCATGCGCGACCTTCACCGTGTCGGTGGAGCCGGCCTTGTTGATGGCCGCGGCCAGCAGGCGCGGCGTCATGTCGATACGGGGCGCGAGGAAGTCCTTGCCGGTCTTGGCCTTGTAGGCCTTGGCCAGCGCGTCCACCTTGGGCGTGTCGGCCTCGCCCGGGTGCCATTCGGCCACCCAGGTCAGCTGGCCCAGCCTGGCCTGCGACACGGCCGTGACCGTGCCCGGCACCGAGCCCGCGCTGTGGTTGAAGTAGCGCAGGTTGTAGCCGGCATCGCCCGCGGCCTTCAGCAGCAGCGTCATGTCCTGGCCCCAGTTGCCGGTGATGACCGAGTCGGCGCCGCTTTGCTTCACGTTGGCGATGTAGGGGGAGAAGTCCTTCACGCGGCCGATGGGGTGCAGCGTCTCGCCCACGAACTGGATGTCCGGCCGCGCCAGGCCCACCAGTTGGCGGCCGTAGCTCGCCCACTGCTTGCCGTGCGCGTAGTCCTGGTTCAGCAGGTAGACCTTCTTCACCTCGGGCGTCTTCTTGATGTAGTTGGCCAGCGCCTTCATCTTCATCGCGGTGTTGGCCTCGGTCTGGAAGTGCCAGAAGCTGCAGGCCTTGCCCGTCATCTCGGGGTCGATGGAGGAGTGGTTCAGCACGATCAGCTCCTTGCCCGGGTTGCGCTGGTTCCAGCGCGCCACCGACTGCACCAGCGCCGTGACCACCGAGGAGCCCGAGCCGCCGGTCACGATGGCCTTCGCGCCCTGGTCGATCGCCGCCTGCAGCGCGCTCTGGCTTTCCTGGGCCGATAGCTTGCTGTCGAACTGCAGCAGCTGCAGCTTCGTGCCGCCGAGCACGCCGCCCTTCGCGTTGATGTCCTCGATGGCGTACTGCGTGTGCATCAGCATCAGCTCGCCCACGTTGGCGAAGGGCCCCGACAGCGGGTCGATGTAGGCGATCTTGTAGGTCGCCTGCTGGGCATGCGATGCGCCGGCCGCGGCCAGCAGGCAGGCAAGGGCGATCCGCGCCAGAGGCGCTTTCCTGAACTTCATGGTGCTTTGTCTCCGGAGGTGTTGTCTTCAGTTCTTCGTTCGCAGCCCGATCACGCGGCTGGCCAGCTTCGTGAGCTCGGCCACCACCTCGTCGGGCGAGAGGCGCCCGCCCGGGCGGTACCAGCTGTAGAGGAAGCCCGGCAGGCTGCAGGCCGCGAGCGCGGTGATCTTTGTCTCGGTGAAGTCGAGGTCGCCGTCGGCGCGCGCCTCTTCGAGCAGCGGGCACAGCCGCTCGTAGAAGTGATGCGCCAGCTTCTTCTGCGCGGCGATGTACTCGGGCCGGTACACCTGCGGCTCGCGGTAGGGAAAGAAGGCCACCGGGTGGTGCGAGATGGTCGCGCGGATCAGCCGCTCCAGGCCGTCGAGCACCTTCTCGCTTGCGCGGCGCGGA
This sequence comes from Variovorax sp. 278MFTsu5.1, assembly GCF_048305045.1. NCBI lineage: Bacteria > Pseudomonadati > Pseudomonadota > Betaproteobacteria > Burkholderiales > Comamonadaceae > Variovorax > Variovorax sp. 278MFTsu5.1. The sequence continues at coordinate 6,198,565 of NZ_CP157622.1, read as the reverse complement.
TCGGTTGCGGCGAAGTCGAGCGCGGTGAAGCAGTCGACCGCGGGGCGCCACGACAGCGTCTCGAAGATCTCCTGCTTGTCGCGGAAGTAGTAGTACACGAAGGGCTTGGTCATGCCCAGCTCGCGCACGATCTGCGCCATGGTGGTGTTGGCGTAGCCCTGTGCCGCGAAGAGCTGCGCGGCCGCCTGCAGGATGCGCTCGCGCTGCGTGTCGGTGCCCTGCGTGGCCGCGCGCTGGCGGCCCGTGCCCTGGGGCAGGTGCGGCTGCGCCGTGACGCCGCTCTGGTCTGCGGAGCCAGAGGGTTTTTGCCGTGTCGCGGAAGTTATACCCATGGGTAGGATTGTTCGTGCACCATGCACCATTGGCAAGCGCCAGCCCCTTGCGGGCTGCTATCGATAACCCTGAGAAAGTGACGCCATGGAGACATTGCCCGACCGCCCGCAGCAGCCCCTGCACGAGTACCTGCGCACCCACGCGCGAGAGCGCGGCGACAGCCCCGCCTGCATCTGGTACGGCCACGCGACGAGCTGGGGCGCGCTCGACCGCGCCAGCGACGCCTTCGCCGCGCGGCTGCAGGCGCTGGGCGTGGAGAAGGGCGAGCCGGTGGTGCTCTTCCTCAACAACTGCCCGCAGTACCTGGTGGCGCACTTCGGCATCCAGAAGATCGGCGCCATCGTCTGCCCGAGCGGGCCGCTCAACAAGGAGCACGAGCTGGCCTACCAGGTCAACGACCTGAAGGCGCGCGTGATCGTCGCGGCCGCGCCGCTCCTGCCGGTGGTGCGCAAGGTGCAGCCCGGGAGCTCGCTCGAACACGTGTTCGTGGTGCACTACGCCGACCTGCTGCCGGCCGATCCTGCGCTCGACCTTCCGGCCGAACTCGCCGCCGAACGCAGGGCGGAACACAGCGTGCCCGAGGACTGCGAAGACTTCCTCGCCGTGATGCGCGCCGATGCGAAGCCGCAGCCGGTGGCCATCGGCATGGACGACGTGGCGCTCATGACGTACACATCCGGTACCACCGGACTGCCCAAGGGTGCGATGCTGAGCTACGGCAACGCGCTCTTCAAGACGCGCGCAGCGGCCGACTGCAACGGCGTTGGGCCTGACGACCGGCTGCTCTCGATCGCGCCGCTGTATCACATCGCCGGCATGCTGATGGGCGTCAACGTGCCGGTGCTCACCGGCGCCGCCTCGGTGCTGTTGCACCGCTTCGATCCGCGCGCGGCGCTGCAGGCCATTGCCGCGTACAAGGTGAGCTGGTGGTACAGCATCGCGCCGATGAACGTGGCATGCATGCAGGTGCCGGACATCGCGTCCTTCGACCTGCGCAGCCTGAAGATGAACCCGGTGACCAGCTTCGGCATCGCCTTCACCGAGCCGCTGGCGCTGCAGTGGCGCTCGCATGCGCCCAACTGCACGTCCTTCGAGGCCGCCTACGGCCTGAGCGAGACCCACACCTGCGACACCTACACGCCGCACCATGCGCCGCGCTGGGGCACGCAGGGCGTGCCGGTGCCGGGCGTGACGATCCGCATCGTCGATGCCGACACGCAGGCCGACTTGCCCGCGGGCGAGGTCGGCGAGATCGTGCTCACCAGCCCCGGCACCTTCAAGGGCTACTGGAACAAGCCCGAGGCCACCGCCGCCACGCTGCGCGACGGCTGGGTGCACACGGGCGACATGGGCAAGATCGACGCCGACGGCTACCTGACCTTCATCGGCCGCTTCAAGGAAATGATCAAGGTCTCGGGCTACAGCGTGTTCCCCGAGGAGGTCGAGACCATCCTCATCAAGCATCCGGCGGTGGCGCAGGCGGCGGTCATCGCGCAGCCCGACGCGGAAAAAGGCGAGGTCGTGAAGGCCTTCATCGTGCGCAAGACCGGCGCCGAGCTCGATGCGGAGGCGCTCATCGCCTGGGCGCGCGACAACATGGCGAGCTACAAGGCGCCGCGCGCGGTGAGCTTCATCGACGCGCTGCCCACCACCGGGGCGGGCAAGGTGCTGCGCCGCCTGCTCAAAGACCAAAGCTGAGAGGTTCCGTTTGCTGTTCTCCAAAGTTCTGATTGCCAACCGCGGCGAGATCGCGGTGCGCCTGGTGCGCGCGCTGCGCGACCTGGGCATCGCCAGCGTGGCGGTGCATGCGCGCGACGACGCCGCCGCGCTGCATGTGCAACTGGCCGACACGGCGGTGGCGCTCGATGCCACCGGCCCCGCCGCGTACCTCGATGCCGCAGCGCTGATCGCGGTGGCGAAGGCGCAGGGCTGCGACGCTGTGCATCCCGGCTACGGCTTCCTCAGCGAGCGCGCCGATTTCGCGCAGGCCTGCGCGGATGCGGGCCTGGTCTTCATCGGGCCCACGCCGGAGCAGCTCGGCCTGTTCGGCGACAAGGCACGGGCGCGCGAACTCGCCACGCAATGCGATGTGCCGGTGATGCCCGGCAGCGCCGGCGCCGTGACGCTTGCGCAGGCGCAGGCCTTCTTCGCCGAGCAACAGGCGCAGGGCGCGGGCGTCATGGTCAAGGCCATCGGCGGCGGTGGCGGGCGTGGCATGCGCGCGGTGCTGGATGTGCAGGAGCTTCCGGAGGCGCATGCGCGCTGCATGTCCGAAGCCAGGGCGGCCTTCGGCATCGAGGGCGTGTACGTCGAGCGGCTGATGCTCAACGCGCGGCACATCGAGGTGCAGGTGATCGGCGACGGCAAGGCCGTGGCCAGCCTCGGCGAGCGCGAATGCACGCTGCAGCGGCGCTTCCAGAAGCTGGTGGAGATCGCGCCCAGCCCGTCGCTGCCCGAGGCATTGCGCGCGCAGGTCACGCAGGCCGCGCTGCGCATGGCAAAGGCGGTGAGCTACCGCGGGCTCGGCACCTTCGAGTTTTTGGTCGATGCGGCATCGGCGACGCTGCCCTTCGTGTTCATCGAGGCGAATCCGCGCCTGCAGGTGGAGCACACGGTGACCGAGGCGGTGACGGGGCTGGACCTGGTGCAGCTGCAGATCGCCGTGGCCGCCGGCCAGCCGCTTTCCGAACTCGGCGTGGAGGCCGGCCGCACGGCGCTGCAGCGCGGCTTCGCTGTGCAGTGGCGCATCAACGCCGAGACCCTCGATGCGCAGGGCAACGCTCGGCCCTCGGGCGGCACGCTTGCGCGTTTCGACCTGCCGGCCGGCCCCGGCGTGCGCGTGGACACGCACGGCTATGCGGGCCTCGCGCCTTCGCCGCACTACGACACGCTGCTCGCCAAGCTCATCGTGCATTCGCCCTCGCCGCGCTTCGAGGACGCGCTGCGCCGCTCGCTGCGCGCGCTCGACGAGTGCCACATCGACGGCATCGCCACCAACCTCGCGCTGCTGCGCGCCATCGCGGCGCGGCCCGAGTTCGCGACGCAGGCGGTGCACACGCGCTTCGTGGAGGCGCATCTGGGCGATCTGCTCGCCGCCGCGTCGACGCTGGAGAAGCAGGTGCGAAAGACGGTGGCTGCTCCGACCGGGCAGGCGGCCGTCGCTGCCGATGACGAGTCGGACGAACTCACGGTCAAAGCACCGATGCCCGCGCGCCTGGTGCAGTTCGAGGTCGAGGTGGGCGACGTGCTGCCGGTCGGCGCGCAGCTCGGCGTGCTCGAGGCGATGAAGATGGAGCACCTTCTGCACGCGCCGGTGGCCGGCCGCGTGGTGGCGCTGCTGGCCGCACCGGGCGACTATCTCGTCGAAGGGCAGTCGCTGGTGCAGCTCGAAGCCGTCGATGCGCAGGCCGTGCAGGCCGAGGCACGCGCCGAGCATGACCTCGACGCGATCCGCCCCGACCTGCGCAAGGTGATCGACCGCCATGCCTACACGCTCGACGCCAACCGCAAGGCGGCCGTCGACAAGCGCCACGCACAGGGCGGGCGCACCGCGCGAGAGAACATCGCGGACCTGTGTGACACCGCCTGCGACCCCGCCAACTTCATCGAATACGGCGCGCTCGCCATCGCCGCGCAGACGCGGCGGCGCACGCTGGAAGACCTCATCGCCAACACGCCTGCCGATGGCATGGTCACGGGGCTGGGCAGCGTCAACGCGAAGCAGTTCGGTCCCGAGGCCTCGCGCTGCGCGGTACTGGCCTACGACTACACCGTGCTGGCCGGCACGCAGGGCATGCGCAACCACCACAAGACCGACCGGCTGCTGGCTGTGGCGCACCAGCTGAAGCTGCCGGTGGTGTTGTTCGCGGAAGGCGGCGGCGGGCGGCCGGGCGACACCGACATGCCGATCGTGGCCGGCCTCAACAACCACACCTTCAGCCAGTTCGCGGCGCTCTCGGGCAAGGTGCCGGTGGTGGGCATCGTGCATGGCCGCTGCTTCGCGGGCAATGCGGCGCTGCTGGGCTGCGCCGACGTGATCATCGCCACCAAGGGCAGCAACATCGGCATGAGCGGCCCCGCGATGATCGAGGGCGGTGGGCTCGGCACCTTCGCGCCGGAGCAGATCGGGCCGAGCGGCGTGCAGTCGCGCAACGGCGTGATCGACATCCTGGTGGAGGACGAGGCCGCGGCCGTGGCCGCCGCGAAGCAGTACCTCTCGTACTTCCAGGGCGCGACCACCGGCTGGCAGTGCGCCGACCCGCGCACGCTGCGCCACGTGGTGCCCGAGAACCGCCTGCGCGTGTACGACGTGCGCGCCGCGATGCGCGGCGTGGCCGATACCGGCTCGCTGCTCGAGCTGCGCGCGGGCTTCGGCGCGGGCATCGTCACCGCGCTCGCGCGCATCGAGGGCAGGCCGGTCGGGCTGATGGCCAACAACCCGCATCACCTGGGCGGCGCCATCGACGTGGAGGCGGCCGACAAGTCCGCGCGCTTCATGCAGCTGTGCAATGCGCACGGCCTTCCAATTGTTTCGTTGTGCGACACGCCCGGCTTCATGGTCGGGCCCGAGATCGAGGCGCAGGCGCAGGTTCGGCACGTGTGCCGCATGTTCATGGTGGCCTCGCATCTGCGCGTGCCCTTCTTCGCCGTGGTGCTGCGCAAGGGCTATGGCTTGGGCGCGCAGGCGATGACGGCCGGCGGCTTCGATGCGCCTGTTTTCACGGTGGCCTGGCCCACGGGCGAATTCGGCGCGATGGGGCTGGAAGGTGCCGTGCGGCTGGGCTTTCGCAAGGAGCTGGCCGCCGCGCCCGAAGGCGCCGAGCGCGATGCGCTGTTCAAAAAGCTGGTGGCGCAGCAGTACGAGAACGGCGAGGCCATCCACATGGCACAGACGCTGGAAATCGACGCAGTGATCGACCCGGCCGACACGCGCACCTGGTTGGTGCGTGGGCTGTCTTCCGCGACGAAGGCGCAAGGAGCGGCCGTCGCTTACGTAGACACCTGGTAACCGGGCTTTAGACCTCGTCACGTTCGGGGGATCGGTGGCTCCGTACACTGATTCGCTTTGCGTGCATGAACCTGCTTTCCCGATGGGCGGCCCGCCTTCGCGACGTGGCCGTCGCACACTGGGTGGCTGCCTCCTTCCTTGCCCTGCTGGCCGTCGGCGTGCATGCCGTCACGCCCGACGGGCGTCCGCGCCAGCCTGCCGAGGCGCACTGGGTCGCGAGCTGGGCCGTTGCGCCCGTCGACTTCGCCGAGATGGCCGCCAGCCCCGGCGGCGGCGGCTACTCGTCGCCCGCGGGCAATGACCTGCGCGGGCAGACGCTTCGCCAGAAGGTGGAGCTGTCGCTCGACGGAGAGCGCATCCGCATCCGTTTTTCCAATCGTTTCGGCAAGACGCCGCTGCGCATCGCCGCGGCGAGCGTTGCGCGCGGCACCGGTGCCGAGGCGTTCTCGCCGACAACGCTGCGCGTGCTTCATTTCGGCGGCCGCAGCAGCCTCACCATCGCCCCGGGCGCGGAGGCCTGGAGCGACGGCATCGACCTGCCGGTGCAGGCGGGCCAGACCGTGATGGTGAGCGCCTTCTTCGATCGCGCCACGCCCTTCGCCACGGTGTCGATGGTGGAGTCGGGCACGACGTGGGTGACGGCCGGCAACGCGGTGATGACACCGAAGCTCAGGAACCCGGCGACGCTGGTGCTCAACCAGATCGTGACGGGGCTCGACGTGCTCACCACCAAGTCCGTTCGCACCGTCGTGGCATTCGGCGATTCGATCACGGCGGGCACCACGGAGGCCACCACCGGCGCCTACCCCGACATGCTGGCCACGCGCCTGCGCGATACCCAGCCTGGCGGACAGGACGTCGCCGTGCTCAACCTGGGCATCGGAGGCAACCGCCTGCTGGCCGACGGCATCGGGCCCAGCGGCCTTTCGCGCTTCGAGCTCGACGTGCTGAAGCAGAGCAGCGCGACGCACGCGATCATCCTGCTGGGCACCAACGACATCGGCCGCGCGATGTTCGCCAAGGTGCCGGGCGCTGAACTGAAGCCGCGCGACATGCCGACGGCCGAGCGCATCACCGAGGGGCTGCAGCAGCTCGTGAAGCAGGCGCGCGCCAAGGGCGTGAAGGTGCTGATAGGCACCGTGCCGCCGTTCAGGAATACGCCCTACTGGAGCGAATCGAACGAGGCCATGCGCGAGGCAGTGAACCGCTGGATCCGCGGCAAGCAGGACATCGACGGCGTGATCGACTTCGACGCCGCGCTGCGTGACCCGGCCGACCCGCAGGCGCTGAACCCGCTGTTCGATTCGGGCGACCACCTGCACCCCAACAAGGCCGGCCATGCGGCGATGGCGGCGGCCATCGACCTGCGCGAACTGCAGGAATGAGCCTTTTTCGGGCTTTCTGCGCGTGTGAGTGAGCGCTAGCAAGAGCCAAAAAGACCCCAAAGGCGCGTCACAGCTTTACACAAGACTTCGTGCACGGCTTACAGGAGGTTCACAAGGGCTGGGCAGCATGAAGGCTCCTCCAACAACTCATGAGGAGTTCTTCATGAAAAAACTTGCATTGGCTCTTTCTGTCGGCGCTGCATCGCTTCTGTCGGTAGGCGCATTGACCGTTCCGACGGCCGTGCAGGCGCAGCCTGTCATCACCATCCAGACGCCGCCGCCTCCGCCGCGCTATGAGCGCGTTCCCCCGCCGCGCCGCGGCTACGTGTGGGCGCCGGGACATTACGAGTGGCGTGGTGGCCGCCACGTGTGGATCGGCGGCGGCTGGGTCCGCGCCCGCCCGGGCTACGCCTACCGTCCGCCGGAGTGGCGCCAGGACGGCGGCCGCTGGGTCTACGACAGGGGCCGCTGGGACCGTGACGGCGACGGCGTGCCGAACCGCTATGACCGTCGGCCGAACAATCCGAATCGCAACTGATGCGACCGGTTGAGCGGGGCTGCCGCAATGCAGCAGCCCTGCTCGAGGGAACCCTCTAGCGGATGCTGACCAGCTCGAGGGTTTCCCGGACTTGGAAGGCGACGCTCCCCGCACCGCCCCGGGTCTCTGCCTCGAAGCGCACCACGCGCCCCAGTTCCTGCGAGAACCAGACGTTCGCGACATAGCGGCCGTACTGGTTTCCGAACACCGAGCCAGCGTTCGGGAAGCGCTGCGTGTACCCCCTGTACTCGATGCGCACGACCTTGTGTTCCCTGCCGCCAATGGTCAGCGCGGTGTCTTCCATCACCGTCGCGTTCAGGTCCATGTTTGAGCGCGAGCCGCCCAGCGTGGAGCTGTAGCGGGCCCTCCAGGCAGCTTCTTCTTTGAGGTTCTCCTTGGCCCAGCCGCCTGGCGGCATGACCGAATCGAATTCGCCCGCGATGGCCGAAGTGACGCTGACAACTTCGCCGTTCGGCTTCTCGACCCAGCCGCCGTTGTTGAAGCTGATCTGCTCGTCCGTCGAGGGGTCGATCCTGTAGACCACCTTGCGGTAGGTGTTGGTGAGACGGTCGTGCAACTGGTATTCGATGACGCTGGGCCGACCCGCCACCAGGCTTGCCGGACCGCCAGTGCCGGTTGCGGCGGCGCCGCTGGCCGCACTGGAGACAGGCAGCGAAGCAAGCCTCTCGATCGCCCGCCCTCCGCGTTCGGGCAACTGCGCGATCCACGATGCCGGCATCGCGAGGTTCGCGGTCGGCGCACTCGCGGCCGATGCGGGAAGCAGGCCCACGAGCCGGCCCTGCGCATCGAACACTCCGGCACCGCCGAGTCCTGCTTCCGCAGAGCCAGCCAGCTGCAGCGCTTCGACCTCGCCCGCTGCGCTGCGGCGGATACCCCCGAGCATGCCCACACCCAGCGTCAGTTCCCTGCCGCGCGGTGCACCGATCACGTAGAGCGGCATGCCGACCTGCAATGCGTTGGCTGGGGCCACTTCGGCGACCGTAGCGGGCAGGTTCGAGATGCGCAACTGGCACAGGTCGCGCTCCACGTCCGGCAGGGCCAGCGCCGCGCCGTAGCTCACGTTGTCGCGCTTCAGCGTCACGGTACTGGCCTTCGCGAGCAACTGGCAGCTGGTCACCGCGGTGCCCGCGGCGGCGGAGACGGCGCTGCCGGTGGCGAGCACCTTGCCTTGTGCGTCGCTGGCCTGCACCACCCAGATGCTGGGCGAGACGCGGGCAAAAAGCACGTCGGGCGCAAGTGTGGCGGTGTTGCGCGCCTCCTGCGCGGAGGCCGTCAGCACGGGCAGTGCGATGGCGAGCGCTGCAAGCGCCGGGAAAGACAGGTATTTCATCGCACGCGTCTCAGCGGTTGGCCTGCAGGAGCAAGCGCAGATCGTTAAGGGAAGTCTTGGCAAAAGGAGTGGCCTCGGGCGCTGATGGTGCCGTGGCGCGAGTGGCAGGCGGCGATGCGGCGGCTGCGGCCGTCGGCTGGGCAGGGGCGAGAGGCGCGGCGGCCACCGTTGCCGCGGGGGCCACGGGTTTGCTCACCGCCGCTGGAGCAGGGGGCGCGGGGGCTGTCGTAGCGTTTGCAGGCGGTACGGCGGCGGAAGCCTTGGCCGTCCGGGTCGAAGCGAAGGCATCGTCGTAGGCCAGCGACTGCAGTTCCTTCCGGCCCTCGGCCTCGGAAACGCGCTCGAAGTTCGGATGTCCGACGAGGATGCCCATGCTGATGCTCATCGAGACATAGGCGGTCTGCTTCGGCCGCAGCACGACGTCGATCGTGCCTTCGGCCTCGGTCCGGGCGCTGGCCCGGTAGGTGCCGGCCGGGCGGTCGATGTAGAAGAAGCTGCTGGGGCGCGACGTGCCCACCACCTGGCCGTTGACCGAGACATCGGGCTGGACCGCCATGCCTACGATGGAATTTCGATAGAAGTAAATCCGCCCTTCGTTCTCACCCAGCGACGGCATGCTGCCCGCCATCTCCGAAAACCGGGGCCCGCTGGCCGAGCACCCGAACAGGCCGGCCGCAAGCACTGCCAGCAACACCCCACCGATCCAACGTCGCAACATCACGCCTTCTCCTCTTTTTCTGGCGCGAGATGCTACACCCGCCTTCCGGCGGGCCTTGGCTTCAGTCCAAGTTAGCGGAACACCACCGTGCGGTGCCCGTTCAGCAGCACCCGGTGCTCGCTGTGCCACTTCACCGCGCGCGCCAGCACCTGGCTTTCGGTGTCGCGGCCGCGGGCCGTGAGGTCTTCCACCGTATCGGTGTGGTCGGCGCGGGCCACGTCCTGCTCGATGATCGGGCCTTCGTCGAGGTCGGCCGTCACGTAGTGGGCGGTGGCGCCGATCAGCTTCACGCCGCGGTCGTGGGCCTGGTAGTAGGGCTTGGCGCCCTTGAAGCTCGGCAGGAACGAGTGGTGGATGTTGATGGCGCGGCCCGAGAGGCTGCGGCAGAGGTTGTCGCTCAGGATCTGCATGTAGCGCGCGAGCACCACGAGTTCGGCGCCCTCGGCTTCGATGATTTCGAGCTGCTTTGCCTCGGCCTGCGCCTTGGTCGCGGCCGTCACCGGGATGTGGTGGAAAGGCACGTTGTAGCTGGCGGCCAGCTGGTAGAAGTCGCGGTGGTTCGAGATGATGGCGCGCACGTCGATGGCGAGCAGGCCGCTCTTCCAGCGGAACAGCAGGTCGTTGAGGCAGTGGCCTTCCTTGCTGACCATGATGACCGTCTTCATCGGCTCGGCGGCCGCGTGCAGCTGCAGCGTCATGCCGAAGCCGGTGGCGAAGGCCTTGAGCTCCTCGCGCAGCACGGCCTCGCTGTGGGCGCCGCAGGCGAAGCGCACGCGCATGAAGAAAAGACCCGTGTCGTGGTCGTTGTACTGGGCCGCCTCCTCGATGTTGGCGCCGTGCTCGAGCAGGAAGCCCGAAACGGCGTGCACGATGCCCGTCCGGTCGGGGCAGTAGAGGTTCAGGATGTAGGCGGGCGAGGTGGGCGTAGAGGTCGTCATCAGGGGCGTAATTGTGGCAGGGGTGCCAGAATCGCGATTTTCCCCTCCCAGATAACCCAACCGCAGGAGCGAGACATGGCCTACCAGGACTTCAACATGGACAACCAGTGGTTGCCCTTCACCCCCAACCGTCATTTCCGCAAGGACCCGCGGGTGTTCGTGGCGGCCGACGGCATGGAGTTCACCACCCACGACGGCCGCAAGGTGATCGACGGCATCTCGTCGCTGTGGTGCGTGGGCGCGGGCCACAACCGCAAGCCGATCAACGAGGCGATCAAGCAGCAGCTCGACACGCTGGACTACGCCACCGCCTTCCAGGTGAGCAACGACCGCGCCTTCAAGGCGGCCGAGATGATCGCCTCGCTGGCCCCGGGCGACCTGAACAAGGTGCTCTTCTGCAATTCGGGCTCGGAAGCCGCCGACACCTCGATGAAGGTGGCGCTGGCCTACCACCGCGCGCGCGGCGAGGGCCACCGCAACGTGTTCATCGGCCGCGAGAAGGGCTACCACGGCGTGGGCTTCGGCGGCATGTCGGTGGGCGGCATCCCGGGCAACCGCAAGGTGTTCGGCTCGGCGTTCCTGCCGCGCGTGGACCACATGCGCTTCATCCACGATCCGGTGAACCACGCCTACATCCACAACGAGGAGCCGGTGTGGGCCGAAGACCCGCTGGTCGAGCTCGAGACGCGCATCCTGCCGCTGCACGACCCGAGCAACGTGGCCGCGATCATCGTGGAGCCGGTGGCCGGCTCGGCCGGCTGGTACCTGCCGCCCAAGGGCTATCTCAAGCGCCTGCGCGAGATCTGCGACAAGCACGGCATCCTGCTGATCTTCGACGAGGTCATCACCGGCTTCGGCCGCATGGGCACCAACTTCGCGTCCGACTACTTCGGCGTGGTGCCCGACATGCTGAACTTCGCCAAGTGCGTGACCAACGGCGTCATCCCGCTGGGCGGCGTGATCTGCCGCGACAAGCTCTACGACGCGATGATGAAGACCGACGCGCCCGAGCACGTGGTCGAGTTCTTCCACGGCTACACCTACTCGGGCCACCCGGTGGCCTGCGCAGCTGCCATCGCCACGCTCGATCTGTTCAGGCAGGAGAACCTCTTCACGCGCGCCGGCGAAATGGGCAAGGTGCTGGGCGACGCCTTCCACAGCACCTTGAAGGGCCTGCCCAACGTCATTAGCATCCGCAGCCTCGGCCTCGCCGCTGCGGTGGAGCTCGCGCCCATCGCGGGCACGCCGGGCAAGCGCGCCTACGAGATCTTCCTCGACTGCTTCCACAAGGGCGCGCTGGTGCGGCCCGCGGGCGACGTGCTGGTGATCGCGCCGCCGTACATCGTGGAGAAGTCGCACATCGACACGCTGGTGAACACGCTGGCCGATTCGATCAAGGCGCACGCCTGAACAAGCGCTGAAAGGACATGCGGCGGCAGCCGCAGATCGATGTCCGGATACGGCGAGTAAAGGCGGCGGGGAACGCGCAGCATGTGAATGTTCGCGGCCCCGCCGCCTTCTCTTTTCCGAGGACACGATCATGCTGAAGCTGCAATTGAGCCGCATCGAGTCGCCGCTGGGCGGGCTCCTTCTCGTCGTCGACGACGCCGGCGCGATCCATGCGCTGGACTACGCGGACCATCGCGCCCGCCTGCATCGTCTTCTGCGCCAGTTGCACGAAGGCGAGTTCGAACTGGCTGAAGGAAGCGCCGCACCGCATGCGGTGGCCGATGCATTGCGCCGCTACTTCGACGGCGATCTCGCCGCCATCGAAGCGCTGCCCGTAGCCACGCTGGGCGACGCGCTTCAGCGCAAGGTGTGGGCCGCGCTGCGCCGCATTCCGGCGGGCCGCACCACCAGCTACGGCGAACTCGCGAAGCAGCTGGGCTTCGACGATCCGCGCGCGGCCATCGATGTCGGCGCGGCCAACGGATCGAATCCCGTCAGCATCGTCGTGCCTTGCCACCGCGTGATCGGCAGGAACGGCGAGCTCAAGGGCTACGCGGGCGGTGTCGTGCGCAAGCAGCGGCTGCTGCAGCATGAGGGCGCATTGCCCGCCACCGATGCCGGGTCGGCAGGCGCGGCCGCTGCATCGCAGACCATGCGGCTCGCGTTCTGAGCCACGGCTTCCCGCTTTTCCATTTCCACCGGTTCGCGGGATGCCGCCTACCGGTTCCAGGGATACCGGCCACCGCGGCCGGTGCCTAGCATCCCCTCGCGAAACACAGCACTCGTGACTTCATCGGGTGTGTCTTCGAAAGAGGGACCGTCATGCAACGCGTATTTCTTTGGGCACTGCTGTGCATGCCTCTGGCTGCGCACGCCAACAACGTCGGCGAGAACGCCGCATGGCAGTTCCAGACCAGCACCGACAAGGTCAACCAGGCCGCGATCCAGGACATGATCCGCAAGCAGAAGAGCGGCTACTACTCGGCACCTGTCTACAACACGAACAACTACATCGGCCGCCAGTACAACTGCAACGTCTCGGCCACCTCCACCGGCAACGACGGCAACAACAGCACGGTCGCCAATTCGCCGAGCACCGCCGGCTCAACCTCGAACGCATCGGGCAACGACAGCCGCACGGCGGTGGGCACGCTGGGCGGTGCGACGGTGGGCACCTCGCAGGCCAACTCGGGCGCGGTGGAATCGGGCATCGTGGGCGGTACCAGCTCGCAGGTGCAGGGCGCGGCCAACCAGGCGCTGAACTCGGCGCAGGGCAACAACGGCGCGCAGACGGCGAGCGTGGGCGGCAGCTCGGCCTGCGCCTTCGGCGTGCTCAACTGAGCAGGAGCGCGACATGCAACACCGCATCGCACGCACCCTTGCCCTCGCAGCCGCCGCCACGCTGGCGCTGGCCGGCTGCGTCTCCGCGCCGCAGCAGCGCTTCGCACCGAACGAGGCACCCGTGGTGCTCGGCCCCTCGGTGCGCGACAACGTCACGCCGATGGAGGCGGTGCTCGCCTGCTACGCCGACCACATCGCGGCCACGCGGCGCCCACCGGTGATCATCGGCGTGGGCGACGTGAAGGACTACACCGGCAAGTACAGCATCAACGAGGGCAATGCCATCACGCAGGGTGGGGCGCTGATGGTGTATTCGGCACTCGGCAAGCTCGGCGGCGCGGTGAGCATCGCCGAGCGCTTCGACCCGGTGATCGCCGAGCGCGAGCTCGCGTATGCCGACCGCCGCCAGCTCGGCGACGGCCGCACGCACCAGCTCGGCGGCCCCAACGGCGGGCAGAACGTGCCGTGGCTGCCGTACTTCGGCGGCACCATCAACAAGTCCGACTACTTCATCGTGGGCGGCATCACCGAGCTCAACTACAACATCAACTCGGGCGGCGCCGAGTTCGGCGTGAACCAGGTGGGCGTGAAGGCGCGCACCTTCAGCCAGTCGGTGAGCATCGACCTGCGCATCGTCGACACCAGGTCGCTGATGGTGGTGCGCACCGTGAGCCTCACCAAGCAGTTCAACGGCTACGAAGTGGGCCTGAACGTGTTCCGCTTCTTCGGCAGCAAGCTGTACGACGTGGACATCGGCGCCAAGGGCCAGGAACCGGTTCAGATGGGCGTGCGCGCCGCGCTGGAGGAGGGCGTGGTGCGCCTGATGGCCGCCGTCACGCAGGTCGACCACCGGCCCTGCATGACGATGCGCCCGGGCGGCGGCGAGCCGATTCCGCTCACGCCGGCAGCCGATCTGCGCAAGGTCGACAACCCCGGCGATGCCGCAGTGGGCGGCGCGGCCGTCACCTCGCCAGTGGCGCAGGGCGGCGTGGCCGTCAATGCTGGCGGTGCGGGCGGCGCGCGCCTCACGGGCACGGCGACGCAGGTGCCCTTCGACTTCGGCGCGACCACGCTGGGCGGCGCCTCGCTCGCGCTCATCGACCAGATCGCCGGCGCGGCCAAGAAAGGCACCACCGACATCGTGCTGGTGGCGCGCGACACCGAGAACTGGGACGCCCGCAAGCGCGACGAGCTCACCGACCAGCGCATCGCGGCCGTGACCTCGGCGCTGGCCAACCGCGGCGTGGCGCCGGGCGCCATCAGCATCACCTGGCGGCCCGACGCGGCCGACACATCGATCCATCGCGACGGCCCGGGGCTGCAGGAGATCGCCAAGCTGCGCATCGGCAGCCCGGTGGTCAGCGGCTCGGCGCCTTCGTCTTCTTCCGACGGCGCCGTCAAGGGCGACTGACCTGCTCTCAGCGCGTTGCGCGCATCGCGCGTCCATCCGTTTTCCAAGCCAGACCGCATCCAACATCCGAGGAGTCACGACATGAAAGCACGCAAGATCCAGAGCCGGGCCGCACGCGCGCCCATGTTCAGCCGCAGCAGCATCGGCAGCGCAGTCGCGATGGCGCTGATCGCGGCGGCCTCCGGCGCGCAGGCCGCGGAGACTTCGGTGGACGCGGCCTACAGCGGCACCGCCACCGGCACGCCTTCGGTGAATGCGGGCATCACCAACTCGGCCAACGTCAACGCCACCATCACCGGCGCCACCGTGGGCACCACCTCCACCGGCACGCCGTCGAACCCGAACCCGGTGGCGATCGGCACCAGCGGCAACCTGATAGGCGCGACCGCCACCGGCAACACCTTCGGCAACGGCATCCAGGCCGCGCCCGGCTTGCCGGTGAACAATGCGGCCACGCTCGGCGTCGCGACCAACACCGGCGTCATCGACAGCGGCGTGACCGGCAGCAAGCTCGCCTCCGAATCGAGCACGCTGCAGGCCGGCAGCGTGGTCAATGCCGACAACACCATCTCGGCCACCACCACGCTCAACAGCGGCAGCTCGGTGATCTCGGGCGCGGCCGCCGTCGCCGCGCCGGCGCAGCCGGGCACCTCGGTGCTGACCTATCCGGCGGGCGCGCAGCTCTTCGACGCCAAGGGCAACATCGTGGTCACCTCGCTGCAGTCGGCCACGGGGCAGGGCTCCAGTGCGGCGGTGCTGGGCAACATGGTCGACCTGATGCTGACCGCGAACGCGGGCAACACGCTGACCACGGCCGCGTCGCTGGAACGCAATTCGATCTCGGCGGTGCTCAAGGCCAACAGCGCCAGCAGCACGGCCGAGATCCAGTCGGGCGGCGCGCCGACCTTCGCCGGCTCGGCGGTGGTCGCGAACCTGCAGGCGAACGGCAACGGCATCCTCGCGACGCGCTCGGCCACCAACGCCGGCTCGGTCGTCATGGGCATCGTCAGCGGCGCGCCCGCGGGTGGCTCCAACGTGCTGCAGGGCTCGCTCTCTGTGCAGGGCAACGCGATCTCCAGCGAGGCCACGGGCAACGAGGCGCTGGGCGCCACGGCCGGCGTGGCGGGCAACCGCATCCTGATCGGCGACGTGAGCGTCGCGGGCAGCGGCACGGCGGCCACGGCGTCCAACAACAGCATCCACAACGGCGCGGGCGTCACCAGCAACGTCAACAGCGACCTTGCCATCGTCAACAGCCAGGGCAACCTCGGCGTGACCACTGTCGCGCAGACCATGGGCGCGCAGATCCTGGCCGGCGTGCAGTCGAGCAAGAACAGCGCGGTCACGCTGGCGGACAACAGCATCACGGCCACCGTCGCCGGCAACACGGCCTCCAGCAGCATCGCCACCGGCAAGAACGCGGCCTCGTTCACCGGCACCGCCGCGGTGTCGAACCAGCAGGCCAACCTGAATGCACCGGTCAGCGCGTTGCTGCTGCCTTCGGTCATCGCCGCGCAGACCGGCGAGTCGCCCGGCACGGGCCAGACCACGGGCAGCTCGGTCAGCGTCTCCGACAACATCTCGGCGGCCAGCGCGCAGGGCAACCAGATCACACAGAGCCTGGCATTGCAGGCGGGTACCGTGGCGCTGGGCACGGGCAATGCCGCGCTCACGGGCGGCACCGATTCCGACGGGCGCGTGTCCGCCAGCGGCTCGGCCACGCTCACCAACCTGCAGGGCAACTACGGCGGCGGCGTCGCGGCGGTCAACGCCGGCTCGCAGATCTGGCTGGTCGCCAATGGTGGCGGCGTGCCGGTCGCCAACAGCACGCTGGTGCTGGACGGCAACCGGCAGGAAGCCGTGGCGCTGGGCAGCGGTGCCACCAACACGCTCACGCTGGCCGGCAACCCGGTGGGCACGGGCGCGGGCATCGCGAGCGTGCAGATGAACGACGCGAACTCGGCCGTCGGCGCGGGGCTGTCGAACCCCGAGGCGCGGCTGCTGGTGAACGGCGACCTCGCCGGCGGCTCGGCCGCGCTCACCGACAACCTGCAGCGCGCCATCGCTTATGGCAACTCGGCCACCAACACGCTGGGCGTGAGTTCGGGCAACCTGGCGGCGGCGCCCGGCCTGGGCATCACGCCGGCCTCGAACGTCACCGTCGATGCGCTCAGCGGGCTGCCCTTCAGCAACTCGGCAGGAGCGCTCCCCACGGTGAGTGCTGCTTACGGCGTGCTGAACGACCAGTCGGTGCAGGCGAACGTCAACTCGGCGGCCACCGGCGCCAATACCTTCGCGGCCGCTGTCGCCGGCAACGTCTCCGGCGCCAGCGTCGCCAACAGCGGCAATGCCTTCGTCGCCGCCGCCTACGGCAACGACGCGGCCAGCGGCGTGACGCTGAAGCTCAACAACGTGAGCGGCGCGAATGCCGCGGTTGCCAACGTCACCAACACGCAGGCGGTGGCGGGCGCGGGCACCGTCGTCTCGGCCATCGCGGCCGGCGGCGTGGTGGCGGGCACCACGGTCACGGGCACGCTGACCGGCGGCTCGGTCACCAGCTCGGGCAACACGGCGGAGGCGCTGGCCTACGGCAGCCGCGCCACCGGCAACACGGTGAAGGTGACGGGCAACAACATCGACACCTCGGGTCTCTCGCTGTCGGGCGCGACGCTCACGGGCAACGCGCTCGCCACCAACGCCGCCTTCAGCGTGCAGAACGCGCAGTCGGGCCAGGGCACGGTGTCGGCGCAGCGCAGCGGCGGGCCTGAAGTGAATGTCGTGGTCGGCGGCGCGGTCAGCAACTCGAAGATCGCCGCCACCGGCAACGCCACGCTGGCCGGCGCGACCAGCAACAGCGCGGCCAACGGCGTGGCCATCGATGCCGTCGGCGTCTCGACCACCAGCGCGGTGCAGAACCTGCAGCTGACCAGCGCCGCCGTGAGCTCGCTCACGGGCCAGGAAGGCCCGCTGCTGACCAACAAGGACGGCGTGCAAGCGGTGCTGGGCGGCGCGAGCATCCAGGGTTCGCAGGTCACGGTGGACGGAAACTCCGCCGGCGGCTCGGCCACCGGCAACGCCGCGGCCAACAGCATCGACGTGAAGGGCAACACCATCGCGGTGGGCAACGGCTTGCCGCTGGGCGGCGCGGCCAACATCGGGGGTATCGCAGGCGCGGTGGCCGACCATGCGCTCTCGAACATCCAGCTGGTGACGAGCCCGACCGTCTCTTCCAAGGCGGCGGCGGCCTTCGGCGTGGACACGGCGCCGGGCGCGGTCATCTCGGGCTCGACGCTGAGTGTCTCGAACAACACGCAGAGCGCGAAGGCCGTGGCCAACACCGGCAGCAACGCGATCGCGCTCGCGGCCACCGACGTGTCGGCCCGCGCCGCGCTGATGTCCTCGCAGGGCAGCACGGCGGCGGTGGAGTCGCGCTCCTTCATGCAGGCCTTCGCGCCGGCTTCGGTGTCGGGCTCGGCGGCGAAGCTGTCGAACAACGCGAACACGGCGCTGGGCGTGATCAACGACGTGAGCAACAAGCTCTCCGTTTCGGGCGGCACCTCGGGCTCGCTGCCGGTGCCGGCGCTCATCGCCCAGGGACCGCTGCCGGGCAACACCATCGCGGCGGGCGACCAGGTGCTGGTGAACCGCCAGTCGGCCGGCGCCTCGGTCACCAGCACGGCCGACACAGCTATCTACAACGAAGACCGCCTGGTGCCCGGCAACTCCGGCCTGACCAACAGCAGCTTCGCCGCCTCGGGCAACACGACGTATTCGGAGGCCTCGGCCAACCGCGCGACCAACGCGGCATCGCTGGCAGGCGGTGCCTCGCAGTCGGCCAGGACGGCAGTGCTGAACGCGCAGGACAGCAGCGCGGCCGTGACCGCCAACGCCAACAACTCGACCAAGCTCACGCTGACCGGCCCCTCGGCGCTGGCGGGCAGCAGCGCCACGCTGGACGGCAACAGCACCATCGCCGCAGCCACCGGCAGCGCCGCCACCAACAGCATCGACGTGAAGAGCGGCGCCATCACCGGCGGAGTGCCGGCATCGGCCACCGCGACGGGCGGACCGGCCTCGGCCGTGGCGGTGTCGGCCGACCATGCGCTGGCCAACGTGCAGGTGGGCTCCGGCGCGGTGTCGGCCACCGCGACGGGCGTCATCGGCATCGACTCGGCGCCGCTGTCCGCAGTGAGCACCTCGACGCTGGGCGTGACCAACAACAGCCAGAGCGCCAAGGCCGTGGCCAACACGGCGCTCAACAGCGTGGCGCTGGCGGGCTCGAACGTGGGCGCGCGCACCGCGCTGCAGTCGAGCCAGTCGGGCACCGCGGCGGTGACGGCGTCCTCCACGCTCGAAGTGTTCGCGCCGGCGGGCTCCACCGGCTCGACGGTGCGGCTCTCGGGCAACAGCAACGCCGCGCTGGGCGTGATGAACGACGCGGCCAACACGCTGGGCGTGAGCGCGGTCAACACGCTGCCGGCGGGCGCGACGGGCTCGGCCACACTCGCCGAGACCGGCAGCCCCGACAACGTGTCGGCCACCGGCGACCACGTGCTGTCGAACCGCCAGACGGCCGCGTCGACTGTGAGCAGCACGGCCGCCACCTCGATCCACAACGACGACAACGCCGCGCCCACGACGACGCTGGCCAACGGCGCGCTCACCATCTCGGGCAACAGCACCTTCGCCGAAGCCGCGGCCAACCGCGCGACCAACACCGCCACGGTGGCGAGCAGCGCGACGCAGGGCGCGAGCGCCGGCATCCTCAACGTGCAGGGCAGTACGGCGGGCGTGACGGCGACTTCGAGCACGGTGACCAACGCCACGCTGGCGGGCGCGGTGCCGCTCAACGGCAGCACCGTCTCGCTCGACGGCAACACCACGGCGGCGCTGGCGCGCGGCAATGCGGCGACCAACGTGCTGGAATCCAGCGCCGGCAGCAGCTACGGCGGCGCGGCCACGGTGGGTTCGTCGAGCCTGATCGGCGCGCCGCTGGCACTGAACGTCGGCGCGAGCGCGGCAATCCTCAACAGCCAGAACAACGCGGGCGCGGTAACGGCCACGAGCACGGGCGCCAGCTACCAGGTGGCGCTCAACGGCACCGGCGCGGGCGTGTCGAACGGCACGGCCGGCGTCACCGGCAATACGCTGGCCGCGCAGGCCTTCGGCAACAGCGCGACCAACCGCGTGACGCAGACGGCGCTGAACACCGGCGCGCCGAGCGCGGCCATTGGCAACTACCAGGTCAACAGCGGCGCGGTGACGGCCACGGTGACCAGCGTGAACTTCGGCGTCGCCGTCTCGGGCCCGGTGGGCAACAGCACGCTGCGCACCACGGGCAACCAGATCACGGCGTCGGCGACGGGCAACTCGGCCGTGTCGACGATCACCTCGCGCTGAGCTGCCGCGCTCCGAGGGCGACAAAAAAGCCGCGGGCCTTCGGGCCGGCGGCTTTTTCTTTTCTCTTCTCTTTCTTCTTCAGGTCTTGGGCTGCGGCCTGGCCTGTCGCTTGAACTCGGCGCAGTAGTCCTTCTCGGGCAGGGGCGGCGTGCGCCAGATGCGGTCGTAGTCGCCGGTCTCGGGGCCGGCCGCGGAGGCCGGTGCCGCCAGCAGCCGCACGGTGGCGATCTTCACGTCGTCGGGCAGGTGCTGCGGCACGCCGAGCGCGCGCACCACGTGGCCGGCGCCGGCGATGAGCAGCACCGTCTGGCCCGGCTTCCTCGCCTTGACGATGGCCTGCGCCATCGCGCGGTCGCGGCCCACCTGGATGCGGGTCATGGGAACGATCTGCGATTCGGGGAGCATCCGGCAATGGCCGTCGCGCACGGCGTCCTGCTGGGCGGTGAAGGCCTCGCCGTTGAGCTGGACGTCGAGCGAGACGTCGGCCATCGCGTTCTTCATGCGCGAGCGCGGCAGGTTGGCGCCGACCACCGGCACGCCGGCGCGCACGGCGGCCATCACGGCGGGGCCGTAGCTGGCCCAGGGCCAGGCCTTGTCGCTCCAGTCGAGCGCGGCCTGCACCTGCGCTTCGGTGGCGGTGGACGCGAGCTGCGTGGTGCTGCGGCCTTCCTCGGCCATCTCCAGCGCCAGCGCGGCGAGGTGGCCGCGCGCGGCCAGCGCCTCGACGGTCTCGCGCTCGATGACGTGGTGCTCGCTCGCGTCGTGCTGCTCGCCGAGCAGCAGGGCATCGACCGGCTGCAGTGCCGCGACGCGGCGCGCGATGGGGGCGTCGGGCGCATCGGCACCCGAGGCGGAAAGGCTGGAAAGCGCCGAGCAGCCCGCGAGCGCGGCCGCGGCGAAGAGGGGGAGCAGCAGCGGCAGCCAGGAAGCCCGAGCGGGCCGGTGAGGAAGAAGCATCGCGCCATACTATGCCCCCGGCGCGCGCCCGCGGTGCCGTCCGCCGCCGCTTTTCCCTGTCGTCCCTTCTTCCGGTCCGTGTCTTCCCGATATCCCGTTCGCATGCTGGCCACGCTGCTGCTGGCGCTCGCTGCCGCGGGCGCGTGCCTGGCGCTGCGCACGCCGCTGCCCTGGATGATCGGCCCGCTGCTCGCGGTGTCGCTGGCCTCGATTGCCGGCGCACCCACCGCGAGCTACACGCCGCTGCGCAACGCGGGGCAGTGGACCATCGGCACCGCGCTGGGGCTGTACTTCACGCCGCACGTGGTGGCGCTGGTGGCCAGCGTCTGGTGGGCGATCGTGCTGGCGATCGCGTGGGCGCTGCTGCTGGGCATGGGATTCGGGCGCTGGCTGCACGCGATGCATGCGTCGCGCATGCCGCAGGTGCCGGCGAAATCCATGAGAGCCACGACTTACTTCTCCGGCGCCATCGGCGGTGCCTCGGAGATGACGCTGATGGCCGAGTCGGCCGGCGCGCGCACTGACCTCGTGGCCGCGGCGCACAGCCTGCGGCTGGTGGTGGTGACGGTGACCATCCCGTTCGCGATGCAGTGGAGCGGCCTGCACGGGCTGGAGATCAACCCGCCCGGCGTGCGCGAAGTGAGTCCCGGAGGCCTCGCGTTGCTGGCGGCGGCGACCGGCATCGGCGCGATCGCGATGCGCGCGCTGAAGCGCACCAACCCGTGGTTCATCGGGCCGCTGCTGGTGGCGATGGGCTTCACCATCGCGGGCCAGTCGCTGTCGGCCGTGCCCACGTGGATGTCGAACGCGGCGCAGCTGGTGATCGCGGTGAGCCTGGGCGTGCGCTTCAGCCGGGAGTTTTTGCACACGGCGCCGCGCTGGCTGGGCTCGGTGGTTCTGGGCACTTTCGGCATGCTGGTGCTCTGCGGTGGCGTGGCATGGCTGCTGGCGTGGGCGACGGGGCTGCACCCGGCCACGGTGATCCTGGGCACCTCGCCGGGTGGCATCGCCGAGATGTCGATCACCGCCAAGGTGCTGCAGCTGGGTGTGCCGGTGGTCACGGCCTTTCAGGTCTGCCGGCTGGTGGCGGTGCTGCTGATCGTGGGGCCGATGTTCCGGTGGATCTACCGCTGAGGGCGCTGCGAGCAGGCCGGCAAGGAATGAAAAAAGCGCCCCGAGGGGCGCTTTTTGGTGATTTCTCGGGAAACCGGCCGGATCGGGCTCAGTGCACCAGGACCGGGGTGTGCGCCAGTTCGGCGTAGCCCTCGAGCGTGTCTTCCACCTCTTCCTGCGTGGGGGTGTTGAGCTGCCAGGCGGCGATCTGTTGCTGGAACAGCTCGGCCCAGGAGCCGTCGAGGTACACCTCCTTGCCCGAACGCTTGTCCACGATCTCGAAGCCATGGCGTTCGAGGACCGGCATGTTCGGCTGCGCGGACTCCTCGCCTTCATTGGGCTGCACGTGGACGACGACGAAAGACTCCGAGTCATAAAGCATGTTCATGGCGGGCCCTGTGAGAATGTCGATGGCGTTCATGGGGGTTAGATAGCAATCAACGCGCCAGTTTCAAGATAGGTTGTCTATCTGTAAAACCAACTGGCTAATTGGCCTATCTCTGGCTCCTTTCGCTTCGTTAGCGTGACTTTCTCCTCAATTGGGCGGGCCGGAGGGCAGGGGTTTGCGCAACTGCGCGTCAGCGAAGTCCCCGTTGGCCTCGGTTTGCCTGATCCGCACGGGTAGATACCCGTATTCCGGGGCCAGCCAGAGTTCCAGTTTCCTGTCGAAGGCCTTGCGCGGGTCGCGGGTGAGCTTGCGGGCGATGAATTCGCCGGCGGGCAGGCTGAGCTTTTCTTCCTCGCCGACCACGAAGACCCAGACTTCGGCGTCCCGGGGCCCCACGGTCTGCACCGAGATCCTGGTGCCGGCGGGATAGCGCTGCGGGCTGGCCGCCAGCAGGCCGCCGAGCTGCATCATCACGCTCATGCGGTCCTGCGCGCCCGGCAGCAGCGGCACCGGGGGCGCGTTGTTGCTGAAGACGATCTGGTTCTGGTCGCGCACGAAATGCGAGGCCACTTCGGACTTGCGGCTTTCGGAGTACCGCTCCGGCTCCAGGCCGGAAGGGCCGATGCGCCCGGTGCTGTGCCAGTTGAGCAGGGTGAAGAACACTGCCTTGAGCGTCAGCCGGCCGTCGTAGCGGGTGCCGTCCTGCAGCCAGACCAGCTCGCCGAACACGCCGCGCTGGGGGGAGGCGCCGCTCTGGCCGGTGGCCTCGAAGTCCAGCGTGACCGAGCCCGGTATCTTCATCGCCTGGGTGCCGGCGATGGTGCCCGAGGCCTCGCCGCCGGCCGCCGCCTGGGTGCCGGTTCCGCTGCCGCCGGAAGGCGATGTCGCCCCAGCCGGCGCCCCAGCCGGCGCACCGCCCGCCGCTTCGGGTGGTGCTGCTCCTGAATCGGTAGCGGCCTGGGCTGTCAGGTCGGGCGTTTCGGGTGCCGGTGTCGCGGCTGTCTCGGGTTCGGGCGACGGCTCGGCGGGGGCCGGCTTCGGTGCCGGCTTCGGCCTGGGCACCGAGGCTTCGCGCGGCCGCTTGGGCTTCGGGGGGGGTGCGGGCTTCGCTTCCGCAGGGGCGGCTGCCGGCGCGGGCGCCTCGGCGGCCGGCGGCGCGATCACGATGGTGCGTGTGCTGAACTTGTTCGCCAGCGGCGAGGGCTCCGGCCCGATGGCCATCGGCGCCAGCCCGAGCAGCAGCAGGTGGACCAGCCCCACCAGCAACGTCAGCCCGATCAGCACCCGCCACGACGGACGCCCCGGCAGGCCGGGAGGCAGCGACGGCGAGGAAGAAGGGGCGACGAGCGTCGGCATCGGTAAGTGGAGTGGGGCGCCGGCCCGGAGGTTCACCAAAGACCACCTCGGTAAACTGCCGCCCGTTCAACCAGTTTAAGTGGGAGCGGCGACCGGCCCGTGCCGGCGGCCCGCTCCAGTCCTCACGCACGCACCGCATCATGAAACTCGCCACCCTGAAGGACGGCTCGCGCGACGGCCAGCTCGTTGTCGTATCGCGCGACCTCACGCTCGCCCACTACGCCACCGGCATCGCGAACCGGCTGCAGCAGGTGCTGGACGACTGGGGCTTCATGAGCCCGCAGCTGCAGGACCTGTACGCGAGCCTCAACGCCGGCCGCGCGCGCCACGCCTTTCCCTTCGACCCCTCGATGTGCATGGCCCCGCTGCCGCGCGCCTACCAGTGGGCCGACGGCTCGGCCTACATCAACCACGTGGAACTGGTGCGCAAGGCGCGCAACGCCGAGGTGCCCGAGAGCTTCTACACCGACCCGCTGATGTACCAGGGCGGCAGCGACGATTTCCTCGGCCCGACCGACGACGTGGTCGTGCCCAGCGAGGCCATGGGCATCGACTTCGAGGCCGAGATCGCGGTCATCACCGGCGACGTGCGCATGGGCGCCACGCCCGACCAGGCGCTCGACGGCATCCGCCTCGTGATGCTGGCCAACGACGTGAGCCTGCGCAACCTCATCCCGGCCGAACTCGCCAAGGGCTTCGGCTTCTTCCAGAGCAAGCCCGCCACCGCCTTCAGCCCCGTGGCCGTCACGCTCGACGAACTCGGCGAGGCCTGGCAGCACGGCCGCGTGCACCTTGCGCTGCAAAGCAGCTGGAACGGCCGCAAGGTCGGCATGTGCGACGCCGGCCCGGAAATGACCTTCCACTTCGGCCAGCTCATCGCCCACATCGCCAAGACCCGCAACGTGCGCGCCGGCAGCATCGTCGGCAGCGGCACCGTGAGCAACAAGGGCGTGGAGAAGAAGGACGGCCAGATGGAGTGGCCCAAGGGCTATTCGTGCATCGCCGAGAAGCGCTGCATCGAGACCATCCAGACCGGCCAGCCCTACACCGACTTCATGAAGTTCGGGGACACCATCCGCATCGAGATGAAGGGGCTGGACGGGCGCTCGATCTTCGGCGCGATCGACCAGGAGATCGTGTCCACCGCGGGGCGTCCGAAGGATGCGCCGGTGTCGCTGGTCAAGCCGCAGTCCGGCGACGAACCTCCACAGGCCGAAGCGGAAACCCCGGAAGACTGAAGCGGCCCGCTCAGTGCGGCCCCGCGCCGCGCAGCAGCTCCTTCTGCGACCGTATCCCCAGCCGCCGGAACGCCCGGTACTGGTGGGTGCGCACGGTCGTCAGCTCCACGCCGATCTCGCGTGCCGCCTCCTTGGCGGTGCGGCCGGCCATCAGGTGGCCGATGACCTCGCGCTCGCGCAGGCTCAGGCGCAGCAGCCTTTCAGCCAGGGCGGGCTCCACCGCCTTGCGGGCGCCGACCGCGCTGCGGCTGTGCGCCGCGGTGGCGTCGGCCAGCAGCGTGGCATGGGCCTCGATGAGCGCGAAATCCGCCGCGCCGAACTCCGGCTGCGCGAGGCTGCGATAGAAGCTCACCGCCACCCGCTGCCCCGTGGGCTGAAGCAACAGCACCGACGCGCGTTCGCGGATGCCCACGTCGCCATAGCAGGCGGCGCGGTACACCGGATCGGCCACCTCGTCGGCGCGCTGGTGGCCCATCCACAGCTGCGCGCGCCTGGGCAGCTTGCGTGCGGCGAGCCAGGCCATGTTCGGGTCGAGCAGGTCGAAGCGCTGCGCCACGTAGCGCTCGGAGGTGCGCTCGGCCGTGCTGCCGTAGCTGCTGGCGGCCGACACCAGTTCGATGCGCCCGGCCGCGTCGACCACGAACACGGTGCAGAAGGTCACCGGCATCACGCGCTGCATGGCCTTGAGGTAGCTGGTCGCGAGCAGCGGCGTGCCCACGCCGGAGAGCACGTCGCCGACCACGGCGGCGGCCAGCGCGGCGTCCTCGGAAGGGTGGATGCGCCAGCGTCTCATCGGTGACGAAAGAAGTAGAAGAGGGTGCGCATGCGGGTAAACACTTCGTACGAAGTTATGACATTGCCGCTCGCCGCGCATCGGGACAATCCCGCCGCATGACGAACTCCCCCGCCGCCACTCTGGGCGATGCCGCCAACGGCCCCGTGCCGCCGAAGCCCGGCGCCGATGCCGGATTGCCGCCTTCGGTCGGCGCCTTCCACTACACGCGCTACGAAACCCGCACGCCGGAACTCGGCCCCGACGGCATCGAAGCCGCCAGCCATCCGGTGGTGATCGCGGGCGGCGGACCGGTCGGCATGGCGCTCGCGCTGGGGCTCGCGAACCACGGCGTGCGCAGCGTGATCCTCGAAGCCGACGACACCGTGTGCGTCGGCAGCCGTGCGGCCTGCATCTCGCGCCGCAGCCTGGAGATCATGGAGCGGCTCGGCGTGCTGGGCGCCTTCATGGACAAGGGCCTGCCCTGGACCGGCGGACGCAGCTTCTACAAGACCGCCGAGGTGTTCCGCTTCGAGATGCCGCACGACGAGCGGCAGAAGCTGCCGCCGATGATCAACCTCGAGCAGTACTACGCCGAGCACTACCTGCTGCAGGAGATCCTGCGCCGCAACGAGCGCACGCCGGGGCTCGTCGACATACGCTGGGGCACCGAGCTCACCGGCCTCGCGCAGGACGAGGAGGGTGTGACGCTCGACGTGCGCAATGCCGAAGGCGCGTACCGGCTGCGCGGCCAGTGGCTCGCGGCCTGCGACGGCGGCCAGAGCTTCGTGCGCAAGTCGCTGGGGCTCGCGCTCGAAGGCACGGGTTATGAAGGCCGCTACGTGATCATCGACATCGAGCTCGAGAGCGGCCACCCCACCGAGCGCCGCGCCTGGTTCGACCCGCCCTGGAACCCCGGCTCGACCGTGCTCATGCACCGCCAGCCCGACGACATCTGGCGCATCGACTACCAGCTGCGCCCCGGCCAGAGCACCGAGGAGGCTTTGCAGCCGGCCGCCATCGCCGAGTTCGTGCAGCGCCACCTCGACGCCATCGGCGAAGGCCACCTGCCATGGAAGACGGTGTGGACCTCGGTCTACCGCGCCGGCGCGATGACGCTCGAAAGCTACCGCCACGGCCGCGTCGTCTTCGCGGGCAACGCGGCGCATGCGATGCCGATATTCGGCGTGCGCGGGCTCAACTCCGGCTTCGACGACGCGGACAACCTCGCATGGAAGCTGGCCTTCGTCGCGAAGGGGTTGTCCGAGGCCGAGCTGCTCGATTCGTACTCGCAGGAGCGCATCGAGGCCTTCCACGTCAACGCCGAGAACGCGATGCGCAGCACCGAATTCATGTCGCCGCCCTCGCGCGGCTTCGACCTGCTGCGCGAGGCGGCGCTGTCTTTGTCGGAGGAGCACCGCGGCATCGCGCAGCTCATCAACCCGCGCCAGACGCAGGCGGTGCGCTATGCGGCATCGCCGCTGTCGAGCGAAAGCGACGCGCTGCCCGCCGGCCCGCTGCCGGGCGAGGCGATGCCCGAGCAGCAGCTCGAGCGCGGCCATCTCACCGACTGGATCGCGCCCAGCTTCACGCTGCTGGTGCTGCGGCCCGAGCTGGTCGCGCTGCCTGCCGCCGATGTGGAACGGGCGCGCAAGGGCGCGCTGCCCTTCGTCGTGCGCAGCATCGCGAGCCCGGGCATCGATGGGGCCGACGCGCACGCATCGCCTGCCGTGTTCGAAGCGCTGGGCGCAAGGGACGGCGCCGTCTACCTGCTGCGCCCCGACGGCCACGTGGCCGCCCGCTGGCATCGCCTGCCGGCCGGCGCCCTGCAACCCGCACTGGCCCGCGCGGCCCGGGAGATTTCCGCATGACCACCACCACCGCACCGCAGCTCCAACCCGACGCCCGCGACCGCCTCTATGCCGAGTGCGCCCGCGCCATCACCGAAGCCGGCGCCGAGCGCGAATCGCTGTTCCTCGCGCGGCTCGCGCTGCTGCTGTTCGAGCAGGTCGGCGACGAGGCACGCTGCCGCGCCGCACTGGCCGACGCGCTGCGGGCTCTGCCCGTACCATCGCTGTCCGCTTCCTGATTTCCGGAACGACATACATACAACCAGCAGATTGGAGACTGATTCCATGGATCGCCGCACCCTTCTCGCCACGCTCGCCTCCGGCGCCGCAATGGCCGCATCGCCCTTCGCCCGCGCGCAGGAGTACCCCGCACAGCTCATCAAGTGGGTCGTGCCCTATCCGGCGGGCGGCGGCACCGACGTGATCGCGCGCGTGCTGGCCGAGGCCATGCGCCAGACGCTGGGCCAGCAGATCGTGGTGGACAACCGCCCCGGCGCCTCGACCAACATCGGCGCCGACATCGTCGCCAAGAGCAAGCCCGACGGCTACACGATCCTGTCGGCCGACAACGCGGTGCTGGCCTTCAACGAGCACCTGTTCAGCAAGCTGCCCTTCAACCCCGAGAAAGACTTCACCTACATCGGCGCCATCGGCAAGTTCCCGCTGGCGCTCGTCGTGCACCCCGACTTCCCGGCGAAGAACTTCAAGGAGTTCCTCGCGTACGTGAAGGCCAACCCTGGCAAGGTCAACTACGCCTCGCCCGGCAACGGCTCGCCGCACCACCTGGCCATGGAGATGTTCAAGGTGCGCACCGGCACCTTCATCACCCACATCCCGTACCGCGGCGCCGCGCCGGCCATGGCCGACGTGATGGGCGGCCAGGTGCCCTGCATGTTCCTCGACCTGGCCTCGGGCCTGCCGATCATGCAGACCAACAAGGTGCGCGTGCTGGCCATCGGCTCGGGCGCGCGCAGCAAGCCGCTGCCCAACGTGCCCACGCTGGCCGAGGTGGGCGTGCCGAACACCGAGGTGTTCGCGTTCCAGGGCATCCTGGGCCCGGCCAACCTGCCGGCGGCGGTGGTCAGCAAGCTCAACGGCGACCTGAACAAGGCCTTCGGCACGCCGGCCGTGCAGAAGCGCTTCGACGACTTCGGCATGGAAGCGATGCCGGGCACGCCGGCACAGTTCGCGGCGCTGTCGCGCGCGGAATCGAAGCGCTGGGGCCCGATCATCAAGCAGGCAGGAATCAAGCTGGACTGAGCTCGCCAGGAGCAGCTCTTTTCGCGGGACACCGCGGAACCGGCTTCGCCGGGCCGCAGGTGTTGCCCCCGGTAGGGGGTTGGCGCAGCGCACGAAGTGCGCGGAGCCTGGGGGCGTTACCTTGTATATGCCTTGCGCGAGCCGTCCTCGAAGACTTCGTCGTCGCGCTGCAGTTCGCCGTTCTCGTCCCACACGCGCTCGCGCGTGACGCGGCCCTTGGCGTCGAAGCTCGACTCGGCCAGCAGCGTTCCCTTCTCGCTGAAGCGCTGGTGGGTGCCGACCGGGATCTGCCGGTTGCGGCCCTGGATCTCGTAGCGGCCCTGCGCGGCGCGCTGGCCGCTGTCGTAGAACTCGGTGACTTCGACGGTGCGCGTGTCGCCGCTGCTGCTGTAGGCCGACTTGCTGCGCGGCTGGCCGTTGAGGTAGTAGCTGTCGTCGACGATCGGTTCGCCCGCGCTGTTCCAGCGCTGGTCGCGCACCAGCGTTCCCTTTTCGGAGAAGGCCTGCTCGCGCACGCGGATGCTCGTGCGCTCCACCAGCAGGAAGGCGGTCTCGCGGCGCTTGACGCCTTCCGATGAAAAGCTCTGCTCGACGCGCTGGTTGCCCACCGTCTCGTCGAGCGACGAGGTCTTGCCGTTGTCGTAGAAGCTCTGCGCGCGCACCCGCTTGCCCGACACGTACGCGAGGCGCGAGCGCAGGATGCCGCGCGCGTCGAACAGGTCGACCTGCGAGGGGCCGGTGCCCGAGAAGCCGCAGAGCTTCGCGTCGTCGACCACCGGCGCCAGCGTGGGCGCGTCGGCGCAGCGCAGGGCCGAGAGCTGGCCGTGCTCGGTGAACTCGACCGAGGCGCGCTCGTTGCCTCCGCCGGTGTCGGAGGTCGGATAGAAGATCGCGCGGCGCAGCTTGCCGTCGGGGTAGAAGCTGCGCACCAGGCCGCGCTCCTGGCCATCGTCGTAGGTGGCGTCGCGCAGTACGCGGCCGGTGGGCGAGAACTCGCGGGCGCGGCCCTGCAGGTTGCCCTTGGCGTTGACGCTTTGCTCCCTGGCGAGCTTGCCCTTCTCGTAGATGCGCACCAGGCCCATCGACACGCCGTTCTGTATCTGTTCCTCGCGCTGCAGCTCGCCGCTCGCGCGGTCCTTGCAGCGCAGCAGGCCGGTCTTGCCGGCGGTGCTGCTGCCGTTGTCGGGGTTCACGGGGCGGCCGTTGAGCTCGCAGTCGAGCTGGGCGTGCGCGAGGGTGGCGCACAGCAGCGCCAGGGGCGCGATGACGGCGGCCGGGCGCGGGATCATTTGCTTACTTGTCGTAGAGGGAGTCCAGGGAACGGAAGCCCTTCACCTCGATCGGATTGCCGAACGGGTCGTGGAAGAACATCGTCCACTGCTCGCCGGGCTGTCCCTCGAAGCGCACCTGCGGCTTCAGCACGAACTCGGTGCCGGCGGCCTCCAGCCGCTGCGCCATCGCCTGCCAGTCGGGCAGCGCGAGCGCGAGGCCGAAGTGCGGCATGGGCACCATCACGTCGCCGACGCGGCCGGTACGGGCGGTGGCGAAGGGTTCGCCCAGATGAAGGGAAATCTGGTGGCCGAAGAAGTCGAAGTCGACCCAGGTGTCGGTGCTTCGGCCTTCGGCGCAACCGAGTACGCCGCCATAGAAGCGGCGGGCGCCGTCGAGGTCGCGGACATTGAAGGCAAGGTGGAAGATGCTTTGCATGGTTTCGGATTATGGGCAGCGGTGCTGTGAGAATGCCGGACTTTCTTTCATCGTGGAGCAAGCATTGCGGATACTCCGGATCCTCGCCGCGCCCCTGTGCGGCATCGCTTTCCTCTTCACCTTCGGGGCGGCCCAGGCCGCCTGCCCGCCTTCCGCCATCGCCAGCCTCGAGAAGCCCGGCGTTGCCATGCGCAACGGCGTCGACCGCGGCGTGCTCTGGCGCATCGAGCGCGACGGGCGCACCTCGTGGCTGTACGGAACCATCCACATCGGCCGTGGCGACTGGGTGCGGCCCGGCCCCACCATCCAGAAGGCGCTGACGCAGAGCGACACCGTCGCCCTCGAACTCGACATGCGCGACGAAGCCACCGCGCGCGCCATGGCCCGTCCGGCCGACCCCGAGCTGCTGGCCCGCATGCTCAGCGGCGAGCGCGCCCGCCGGCTGGAGCGCCAGAACAGCGAAGCCTGCGTGCCGCCGGGCTCGCTGTCGAAGCTGCAGCCGATCCTGCAGGTCACGGCGCTGGCCGGGCTGGTGGGGCGTGCCGATGGCCTTTATCCTGAATTCGGCGTGGACGAGACGCTGGCCGTCGCCGCGCGCAACGGCAACAAGCCCATCGTCGCTCTCGAGAATGCGCAAGACCAGCTCAAGGTGCTGACCGGCAATTCCGAAGCCGAGGAGGCCGAGCAGGTCGACGCGGCCCTCGACGAACTCGAGTCGGGCAAGCTGCGGGGCCAGATCAAGGAGCTGGCCGACGTCTGGGCCCGCAGCGATGCCGCCCGGCTGGCCCGCTACTCCGAGTGGTGCGACTGCCTCAACACGCCCGCCGAGCAGCGGCTGCTCAAGCGCCTGCTCGACGACCGCAATCCGAACCTCGCCGACGGCATCGAACGCCTGCACGCCAGCGGCAAGGGCGTGTTCGCCGCGGTCGGTGCGCTGCACATGATCGGCCCGCAGGGCCTGCCGACGCTGATGGCGGCGCGCGGCTTCACCGTGACGCCGGTGCTGACCAACGCGCAGGAGCAGACCGCGCAGCCGATGCCCGCGCTCGCGGCGCCGTCGCCGGCGCCCAGGGCCGCGCGCGGCGGCAAGGCGGTCAAGGGCCAGCGCGCAAAGGCGGCGCCCGCGGCTGCCGCAAGAGGCGGAAAGTCGGCCAAGGCGGCGCCCGCCGCGCCCAGGGGCGGGGCCCGCGCGCCGGCCAAGGCAGCCGGCAAGGCCGCGCCTTCCAAGGCCCCGGCCCCTGCCGCCAAGGGCAAAGTGCGCAGATAATCGCGGCCGCCATGCACGCGCTGCACCGATCCACCCGCTCCATCGCCCTCGCCGGGCGTTTGCTGCTGCTGTGGTTCGTGATGTCGCTGGGCGTGGCGGTGGCGTCGCCGCTGGTGAACCCGCAGGCCATGGAGCTGGTTTGCTCCGCCGCGGGCTCCATCAAGGTGGTGGTCCACACCGAGGACGGCGTGAAGGAAATGGGCGCCTCGCACATGGACTGCCCGCTGTGCGTGCTGACCGGCGCACCGCCGCCGGCCATGGCCGCCCCGGTTTTCGATCTTCCCCTTCCGCTGGGCCGCGTGGTCCAGCCCATTCCCGCCGCGCGCCTTGCCGCGGCCACCGCGGCGCCGCTGCCGGCGCGCGGGCCCCCGACCTTCTCCTGACGCTCTCAAAACCGTAGCCGTGCACGCGCGACCGAAGCGCGTGCGCGGCTTGTCCGGCCTGTCCGGTTCGAAGCTTCGTGGAGAAGGTTCCTCTTGAAAAAGCATTCCCGCGCCCTGGCGATCGCCATGGCATTTCCCCTCGGTGCGCCCGCGCTGGCGCAGCAACTGCAGCCGGCCGAGGCGTCTGAAGGCGGCCCCGGCGGCCGCTCGCTCAACACCATCACCGTGACCGGCGGCCGGCCGACTTCGCTGCCCGCGCAGATCCCCACCACCATCGAGGGCGTGACGCACGAGCAGATCGTCGAGACCGTCAACGCCACCGACAGCGAGGACGCGCTGAAGTACCTGCCGAGCCTGGTCGTGCGCAAGCGCTACATCGGCGACTTCAACCACGCGGTGCTCGCCACGCGCGCCTCGGGCACCGGCAACAGCGCGCGCTCGATGGTGTACGCCGACGGCATCATGCTGTCGAACCCGCTGGGCAACGGCGCCACCTATGCGCCGCGCTGGGGCATGGTGTCGCCTGAGGAGATCGAGCGCGTCGACGTGCTCTACGGGCCGTTCTCGGCGGCCTACCCCGGCAACTCGGTGGGTGCGGTGGTCGACTACGTCACGCGCATGCCCACCAAGTTCGAGGCACACGTCAAGCTCAGCGGCTTCGTCTCCAACTTCGACCTCTACAACAGCCATTCCTCGCCGGCCGGCCAGCAGCTCGACCTGTCGCTGGGCAGCCGCAGCGGCGACTGGTCGTGGTGGCTCAGCGCCTCGCGCACGCACAGCAAGGGGCAGGCGCTGGTGTTCGGCAACCGGCTTGTGAGCGCCGGCACCGTGGGCAACGCGGGCACGCCGGTGACCGGCGCGGTGGGCGGCCTGAACCCGTCGAACCAGCCCTGGTGGCTGGTCGGCGGCTCCACCATCTACGACACCACGCAGGAGCAGGCCAAGCTCAAGCTGGCCTACGACTTCTCGCCCACCGTGCGCGCCACCTACACGCTCGGCGCATGGAACAACACCACCCACGGCGGCGTCGACACCTGGCTGCGTGACGCCTTCGGTCGGCCGGTGTACGGCGGGCGGGTGAACATCGGCGGGCGCAGCTACAACCTCGATTCCCCCAGTGCCGCGCTAGCGCCCACCGAGACCGCGCTCACGCACTACATGCACGGGCTTTCGGTCAAGAGCCACACCGGCGGCGTGTTTGACTGGGAGGTGGCGGCCAGCCTCTACGACTACTCGCGCGACACCTCCCGCACGCCCACCACGCCGCTGCCGGGCGCCTTCGGCGGTGGCCCGGGCCGCACCACCGACATGGGCGGTACTGGCTGGAACACCTTCAAGGCGGCCGGCACCTGGCGGCCCACCGGCTCGGCCGAGGGCGTGGGCACGCATGTGGTCGACTTCGGCTTCCAGCAGGACACGGCGCGGCTTCGCACCAGCGTCGGCAACACGCTCGACTGGATCGGCGGCTCGCCCGTCTCGCCGTTCTCGGCCTTCAATGGCAACACCCGGCTGCAGTCGCTCTACGTGCAGGACACCTGGCGCTTCGCGAAGGACTGGAAGACCACGCTCGGCCTGCGCCACGAGCGCTGGGAGGCCTACGGCGGCCAGCTCGGCAACGCCAGCACGCTGTTGAACTTTGCGCCGCGCAAGAACAGCTACGGCTCGCCCAAGGCGGCCATCGCCTGGCAGGCCACCTCCGACTGGCTGCTCAAGGCCTCGACCGGCCGCGCGGTGCGCATGCCCACAGTGAGCGAGCTCTACCAGGGCTCCATCGACGGCAACCGCATCGTCAACACCAACCCGAACCTGCGTCCCGAGCGCTCGTGGACCACCGAACTCACGGCAGAGCGCGACCTCAAGGGCTGGGGGCTCGACGGCGTGCTGCGCACCACGCTCTTTTTCGAGAACACCAGGGACGCGCTCTATACGCAGGCGCTCACCAACCTCGTGAGCACCGTGCAGAACGTCGACGCCATCCGCACCCGCGGGCTGGAGGTGGCGCTGAACGCGGTCGACGTCGGCGTGCGCGGGCTGGACCTGAGCGGCAGCCTCACGCTGACCCGCTCGAAGATCGCCGCCAACAACGGCTTCGCGGCCAGCGTCGGCCACGACCAGCCGCGCGTGCCGAGGGTGCGCGCCACGCTGCTGGCCACCTACCGGCCCGACGACCGCTGGAGCTACACCGTGGGCGCGCGCTACAACGGCAGGCAGTACGGCACCCTGGACAACAGCGACCCCAACGGCTTCGCGTACATGGGCTTCTCGAAGTTCTTCGTGGTCGATGCGCGCATACGCTACCGGATCGACCGGCAGTGGAGCGCTTCCTTCGGCATCGACAACCTGAACAACAACAAGTACTGGGCCTTCCACCCGTATCCGCAGCGCACCTACGTGGCCGAACTCAAGTTCGACCTTTGATCGATGACTCCCCGTTCCAACCGCAAGGACCAAACGACATGAACAAAACGACTTCGATGGCCATCCTCAGGACCACCGCCGCATGCGCCATGCTGGCCGGCATGGGCGCCGCGGTGGCGCACGTCACCCTGCGCCCGGGCGGCGTGACCGTCGGCAGCGACTACGACGCCGCCTTCCGCGTCGGCCACGCCTGCGAAGGCGCCAAGGCCACCACCGGCCTGGCCGTGCGCCTGCCCAGGGGCTTCATCCTGAGCGACGCCCAGGCGCGCAAGGGCTGGAAGCTCGACGTGCACAAGGGCGCCAAGGACGGCGAAGGCGAGGTCCGCTGGACCGCCGAGACGCCCGGGAACGCGCTGCCCGGCAGCGAGCGCGCCGAGTTCGTGCTGCGCGGCAAGGTGCCCGCCACGCCGGGCACGCTGTGGTTCAAGGTGCTTCAGACCTGCGACGTGGGCGCTGCCGACTGGGCCGAGGTGCCGGCCTCGGGCAGCTCCACCGCCGGCCTGAAGAGCCCGGCCGCGAAGCTCAACGTGGTGGCGCAGGGCGTGGCCACGGTCGACGTGCGCGACGGCTGGGTGCGCCAGTCGGTGCCGGGCCAGAGCGGCACCGGCGCCTTCATGAAGCTGACCTCACCCACCGGCGCGAAGCTGGTGGGCATCTCCACGCCGGCCGCCGGTGTCGCCGAAGTGCACGAGATGAAGATGGAGGGCGACACCATGAAGATGCGCGAGCTCTCGGCCGGCCTCGACCTGCCCGCGGGCCAGACCGTCGAGCTCAAGCCCGGCGGCTACCACGTGATGATGATGGACCTGAAGGGCGCGCTGGCGAAAGGCGCGACCGTGCCGATGACGCTGACTTTCCAGGACGCCAAGGGCGCCAAGACCACGCTCGACGTGACGCTGCCCGTGGGTGCGCCCGAAGGCGCGGATGCCGGCGGCGCGGCCGGTGCGGCGCACCAGCACAAGCACTGACCGGTGCCGCTTCCGCTCTCAGAGCAGCTGGTCGGGCGCCAGCGGCCCGAAGAGCTTGAGCATCAGCCGCAGCATGGCGCCGGCGTCGGGCTCGGTGGTGGCGTCCTTCAGGCCGCTGCCCTGGGGCGCGCGCCACACCAGCGAGCCGTCGACCAGCTCGACGCGCCATGAGCGCTCGCGCATGCCGCGCTCGATCTGCTCGGTGGCGGCGCGCGAAAGCTCGTTGCTGCGGATCAGCAGTGCGATCTCGGTGTTCTGCAGCTGGGAGCGCAGGTCGAGGTTCATCGAGCCCACCACCAGCAGCCGGCCGTCCATCACCAGCACCTTGGAGTGCAGCATCGCGCGCGATTCGCCGGGGGCGCTGCTGCCGCCCGAGGAACCGAAGACATTGCCGAAGCTCGCCTGCTCGCTGCGCAGTTCGTAGAGCTCGATGCCCATCTTCAGCAGTTCCTCGCGGTGGCGCGCGTAGCCCACGTGCGCCACCGGCGCGTCGTTGGAGGCCAGCGAGTTGGTCAGCACGCGGATGCGCACGTTGCGGGCGCGGGCCGTGGAGAAGGCCTGCAGCATGTCCTTTCCGGGCACGAAGTAGGGCGAGATGATGGTCAGGTCGGTTCGTGCCTGGCCGATGAGCTGCAGCAGTCCCTCGACCACGGTGTCGCCGCTGGCTGCGATGTCGGAGGCGGCTTCCAGCGAGGCCGGGCCGCGAGAACTTCCGGCCTTGTCGTCGGGACGGCTGACCACCAGGCCCGGAGCCTTCGCGTTGCCGGGGCCGGAGTCGGCGGGAATCTTGCCGGGCTTGTCGGCCAGCATCACGGCCGGCGCCCAGACGAAGGTGGCTGTGCGCAGGTCGAGCGGCTTCTCGTCCCAGGCTCGGGCGCGCTGTTCGGCTGTGGGCGTTCCGGCGCCTCCTTCCTGCTGCCGGGCCGATTCCTCGGCCAGTTCCTTGGCGGCCTTTCGCGCGCGGTCGCGCATGGCCTGCAGCTCCTCGCGGGTGACCAGCGACTGC
The DNA here is from genome assembly GCF_048305045.1 of Variovorax sp. 278MFTsu5.1. NCBI lineage: Bacteria > Pseudomonadati > Pseudomonadota > Betaproteobacteria > Burkholderiales > Comamonadaceae > Variovorax > Variovorax sp. 278MFTsu5.1. The sequence goes on along the minus strand of NZ_CP157622.1, from coordinate 6,162,010 downwards.
ACCGGGTAGGCGCGCTCGTTGTTCCAGTAGCTGTCGAAGCTGCGCGACAGGTCCTGCACGATGGGGCCGGCGGCCAGCACGTCGACATCGACGAAGTTGCCATTGGTCGCGTTGCCGAAGTAGGCGTCGCCCAGGTTGCGCCCGCCCGTCACGCCCAGCACGTTGTCGGCCAGGAACAGCTTGTTGTGCATGCGCTGCTGGATGCGCGAGGCGTCGTCGATCGAGTTGAGCAGGCGGCTGAAGGTGGAATCGCGCGAACCCGCGAGCGGGTTGAACAGCCGCATCTGGATGTTGGGAATGAAGGCCAGGCCGAGCACCAGCGCGTCGCGGCCGGTGGAGTGGAAGTCGTCGAGCAGCACGCGCACCCGCACGCCGCGCTCGGCGGCCGCGCGCAGGCCGCGCACCAGGCGGCCGGTGCTGGCGTCGGCGTGGATCGCGTAGTACTGGAGGTCCAGCGTCTTCTGTGCGCCTTCGATCAGCGCGAGGCGGCTGCCGTAGGCCGCCTGCGGACCTCCCAGCAGAAGGAAGCCGGATTCGTAGCGGGCCTTCTCGGCCTGCCGGCGCTGCTGCACCAGGTCGGCCAGCGCGGTGCCGGTGGCCGGCGCGGCGATGGCGGTCGAGACGGGGCGATCGACGTTCTGCGGCAGTTGCGCGCAGGCGCCGAGGGTCAGCAGCGCCAGCAGTGCCGTCGACCGGCGGAAGAACGTCTGAAAGGATGAAGGCATGCGGCTTTCCCGGGCTTGGAGGGGTGCCGCATATATAGCCTAGTCGGCGCCCGCCGCGCGTCGGACGGCAGGCGCGCCTGGCTGTCAGCGTCCGGCGGAGAGTTCTTCCTGGCGCTCCATGGCGGCCAGCAGTTCATCGTCGATCTTGGCGTGGCGCTCCGCCAGCTCGGCTGCGCGCGAGGAGTCGGTGGCGTAGATGGCGCCGCCGTCCAGCTCGAGCAACTCGGTGATGCGCTGCTGCTCGGTCTCGAGGGCCGCGATCTGGGCGGGGAGCGCGTCCAGTTCACGCTGCTCCTTGTAAGAGAGTTTCTTGCGCAGGCCTGGCGCCACCTTCGGAGCGGGCACTTCCGCCGCAGGGGCGGGAGCCGCGGCCGGTGCGGCTGCCGCTGCCGCGGCAAGGCGCTGCTCGGCAATCTCGCGGGCGCGCTTGGACTGCGTCAGCCAATCCTGAACGCTGCCTTCGTACTCGCGCCAGCGGCCGTCGCCCTCGTACGCGATGGTGCTGGTGACCACGTTGTCGAGGAAGGTGCGGTCGTGGCTCACAAGGAACACGGTGCCGTCGTAGTCCTGCAGCAGGTTCTCGAGAAGCTCGAGGGTGTCGATGTCGAGGTCGTTGGTCGGCTCGTCGAGCACCAGCACATTGGCCGGACGCGCGAACAGGCGAGCCAGCAGCAGCCGGTTGCGCTCGCCGCCGCTGAGCGAGCGCACGGGCGAGTTGGCGCGCGCCGGGGAGAAGAGGAAGTCGGAGAGATAGCTCTTGACGTGCTTCTTCTGGGTGCCGATCTCGATCCACTCGCTGCCGGGGCTGATGAAATCTTCCAGCGTGGCGTCGAGGTCGAGCTTGTCGCGCATCTGGTCGAAGTACGCCACCTGCAGGTTGGTGCCGCGGCGGATCCTGCCGCTGTCGGGCTCGAGCTCGCCGAGGATCAGCTTCAGCAGGGTGGTCTTGCCCGCGCCGTTGGGGCCGAGCAGGCCGACCTTGTCGCCGCGCAGGATGGTGCCGCTGAACTTGCGGATCACGGTCTTGTCGCCGAAGGACTTGGTGGCGTCGGTGAGCTCGGCCACGATCTTGCCGCTGGCCTGGCCCGAGGCCACGTCCATGTTGACGCTGCCCTGCACGTTCCGTCGGGCGGCGTGGCTGGCACGCAGTTCCTGCAGGCGGGTGATGCGGCTCTGGCTGCGGGTGCGGCGGGCTTCCACGCCCTTGCGGATCCAGATTTCCTCCTGGGCCAGCAGCTTGTCGGCCTTGGCGTTGATCACCGCCTCCTGGGCGAGCTGCTCTTCCTTCTGGGCGAGGTACTGCTCGAAATTTCCGGGGTAGGAGCCGAGCTTGCCCCGGTCGAGCTCGACGATGCGGGTGGCGACGCGGTTCAGGAAGCTGCGGTCATGGGTGACGGTGACGACGCTGCCCTTGAAGTCGATCAGCAGCTGCTCGAGCCATTCGATGGAGTCGAGGTCCAGGTGGTTGGTGGGCTCGTCGAGCAAAAGGACGTCCGGAGCCGCCACGAGAGCCTGGGCGAGGGCCACGCGCTTGCGGGTGCCGCCTGAGAGAGAGCCGACGCGGGCGTTGCGGTCGAGGTGCAGGCGGTGCAGCGTCTCCTCGACGCGCTGCTCCCAGTTCCAGGCGTCGAAGGCCTCGATCTGGGACTGGAGTGCGTCGAGGTCGAGGCCGTCGGCGCCGGAGAGATAGAGATCGCGCAGCGCGATGACCGGGGCCAGGCCCTGGCTGGCGGCGGCGAAGACGTCTGCATCCATGTCGAGCGCAGGCTCCTGGGCGACGTAGGCCACGCGAAGGTTCTGCTGCAGCTGCAGGGTGCCGTCGTCGGTCTTCTCCAGGCCGCCCAGTATCTTGAGCAGGGAGGACTTGCCCGCGCCGTTGCGGCCGATCAGGCCGATGCGCTCCGATTCCATAAGAGAGAAGTCCGCATGATCCAGCAGCGGGACGTGACCGAACGCGAGCTGCGCGTCGAGGAGTGTGATGAGTGCCATGTGGCGCGGATTATCGGAGGAGGGGATGCCGAGCCGTCCTGGGGAGTGTTTCTTCCTCCATATAGATAGAGCAGAGAAGAGCCCGCTGCGACGCCGATCCAAGATTCTTCCACGAGTGTCTTGCGCAAGCACAAATCTGTCATATACTCGTGGGCTTCGCTGCTGAATGCCTCCTGGTGTTCGGGTCTTGCAGGTTCTTAGGGGCTGGTTGGACGGGGCGAAGAAAAGTCTTCGAAAAGTTGACGCGGTTTGAAAAAACAGTGCATAATCGAAGGCTTCGCTGAAACGAACTGCTTCAGCGACTTGCGATGAAAGTTGCGGGTTGCGAGAGAAGTTGGTGGATGCGAAAAGCCAAAATAGTTTGGTTGATTTGAAAAAATCGTGCTAGACTACAAGGCTCCGCTGAAATGACTTCGGCGGCTGACAATGAGAGTTGTGAGCTGCGAATAACGAAGAAATGGAAAGCGAAAAAAGTTTGGCGATTCTTTAAAAATCGTGCTAGACTACAAGGCTTCGCTGATCGCAGCAAGCAAACGAAGTAAGCGACAAGTTGCTTCGGTGATCGTTAAAAAATTACAGCCGATAAGCGTGGGCGTTTGAAGGTAATTGCACAAGTTCTTCGGAACAAGTCGCAAGACTTAAAACGCTCATGAGAATAGAAGTGAAGTTCACTTCAATTCCGTTTTTGTGAGTTTTGCTCCATCGCGAGATGGGGCGCAAAATCAAGATCGAACTATAGAGTTTGATCCTGGCTCAGATTGAACGCTGGCGGCATGCCTTACACATGCAAGTCGAACGGCAGCGCGGGAGCAATCCTGGCGGCGAGTGGCGAACGGGTGAGTAATACATCGGAACGTGCCCAATCGTGGGGGATAACGCAGCGAAAGCTGTGCTAATACCGCATACGATCTACGGATGAAAGCAGGGGATCGCAAGACCTTGCGCGAATGGAGCGGCCGATGGCAGATTAGGTAGTTGGTGAGGTAAAGGCTCACCAAGCCTTCGATCTGTAGCTGGTCTGAGAGGACGACCAGCCACACTGGGACTGAGACACGGCCCAGACTCCTACGGGAGGCAGCAGTGGGGAATTTTGGACAATGGGCGCAAGCCTGATCCAGCCATGCCGCGTGCAGGATGAAGGCCTTCGGGTTGTAAACTGCTTTTGTACGGAACGAAACGGCTCTTTCTAATAAAGAGGGCTAATGACGGTACCGTAAGAATAAGCACCGGCTAACTACGTGCCAGCAGCCGCGGTAATACGTAGGGTGCAAGCGTTAATCGGAATTACTGGGCGTAAAGCGTGCGCAGGCGGTGATGTAAGACAGTTGTGAAATCCCCGGGCTCAACCTGGGAACTGCATCTGTGACTGCATTGCTGGAGTACGGCAGAGGGGGATGGAATTCCGCGTGTAGCAGTGAAATGCGTAGATATGCGGAGGAACACCGATGGCGAAGGCAATCCCCTGGGCCTGTACTGACGCTCATGCACGAAAGCGTGGGGAGCAAACAGGATTAGATACCCTGGTAGTCCACGCCCTAAACGATGTCAACTGGTTGTTGGGTCTTCACTGACTCAGTAACGAAGCTAACGCGTGAAGTTGACCGCCTGGGGAGTACGGCCGCAAGGTTGAAACTCAAAGGAATTGACGGGGACCCGCACAAGCGGTGGATGATGTGGTTTAATTCGATGCAACGCGAAAAACCTTACCCACCTTTGACATGTACGGAATTTGCCAGAGATGGCTTAGTGCTCGAAAGAGAGCCGTAACACAGGTGCTGCATGGCTGTCGTCAGCTCGTGTCGTGAGATGTTGGGTTAAGTCCCGCAACGAGCGCAACCCTTGTCATTAGTTGCTACATTCAGTTGGGCACTCTAATGAGACTGCCGGTGACAAACCGGAGGAAGGTGGGGATGACGTCAAGTCCTCATGGCCCTTATAGGTGGGGCTACACACGTCATACAATGGCTGGTACAAAGGGTTGCCAACCCGCGAGGGGGAGCTAATCCCATAAAACCAGTCGTAGTCCGGATCGCAGTCTGCAACTCGACTGCGTGAAGTCGGAATCGCTAGTAATCGTGGATCAGAATGTCACGGTGAATACGTTCCCGGGTCTTGTACACACCGCCCGTCACACCATGGGAGCGGGTTCTGCCAGAAGTAGTTAGCTTAACCGCAAGGAGGGCGATTACCACGGCAGGGTTCGTGACTGGGGTGAAGTCGTAACAAGGTAGCCGTATCGGAAGGTGCGGCTGGATCACCTCCTTTCTGGAAACAGGCAATTTAATTTAAACGCCCACACTTATCGGTTGTTGGAAGAAGTCGAGATCGTCAAGGTCATCGATATGGGTCTGTAGCTCAGCTGGTTAGAGCACCGTCTTGATAAGGCGGGGGTCGTTGGTTCGAGCCCAACTAGACCCACCAAATCTTCTGATATCTCGTGTGAGAGTTGAGGGGGATTAGCTCAGCTGGGAGAGCACCTGCTTTGCAAGCAGGGGGTCGTCGGTTCGATCCCGTCATCCTCCACCAACAACTCGATGCTTACTCAACACCAAAGCGGCTTCCTGCGAAAGCATGAGGCTTCTTTGTTGTTGATCAGGATCTCTTGATCAATCGGCTGTTCTTTAAAAATTCATAGAGTCGAATCAGCGCTGCTGATGGAAACCGCACATTCGTAAAGGTTTAGTGCGGACCGTGCCATCAGCAGCAAGAATTTTTGATTGCGTCAAAAGAAACTTCAATTTCGAATCAAATCGATTTTTGAAGACGGCATAACGCGTCAGGTGAAAGACCTGGCAATTCCTTGATTGACTTTGGTTTCCGTGAGGAAACGTCAAAGTTATAGGGTCAAGTGAATAAGAGCACGTGGTGGATGCCTTGGCAATGATAGGCGACGAAGGACGTGATAGCCTGCGATAAGCTTCGGGGAGCTGGCAAATTAGCTTTGATCCGGAGATTTCCGAATGGGGAAACCCACCGAAAGGTATCGTTATCTGAATACATAGGGTAACGAGGCGAACCGGGTGAACTGAAACATCTCAGTAGCTCGAGGAAAAGACATCAACCGAGATTCCGAAAGTAGTGGCGAGCGAAATCGGAGAAGCCTGTTAGTGATAGCACAAGACATAACGGAACAGCTTGGAAAGGCTGGCCATAGCGGGTGATAGCCCCGTACGTGAAATGACCTGTGTGGTACTGAGCTAACGACAAGTAGGGCGGGACACGAGAAATCCTGTCTGAATATGGGGGGACCATCCTCCAAGGCTAAATACTCATCATTGACCGATAGTGAACTAGTACCGTGAGGGAAAGGCGAAAAGAACCCCGGGAGGGGAGTGAAATAGATCCTGAAACCGCGTGCTTACAAAAAGTAGGAGCCCGCAAGGGTGACTGCGTACCTTTTGTATAATGGGTCAGCGACTTACATTCAGTGGCAAGGTTAACCGAATAGGGAAGCCGTAGAGAAATCGAGTCCGAATAGGGCGATCAGTCGCTGGGTGTAGACCCGAAACCAAGTGATCTATCCATGGCCAGGATGAAGGTGCCGTAACAGGTACTGGAGGTCCGAACCGACTAGTGTTGCAAAACTAGCGGATGAGCTGTGGATAGGGGTGAAAGGCTAAACAAACTTGGAAATAGCTGGTTCTCTCCGAAAACTATTTAGGTAGTGCCTCAAGTATTACCTTCGGGGGTAGAGCACTGTTTTGGCTAGGGGGTCATGGCGACTTACCAAACCAAGGCAAACTCCGAATACCGAAGAGTACAGCTTGGGAGACAGAGCACCGGGTGCTAACGTCCGGACTCAAGAGGGAAACAACCCAGACCGCCAGCTAAGGTCCCTAAAATTGGCTAAGTGGGAAACGAAGTGGGAAGGCTAAAACAGTCAGGATGTTGGCTTAGAAGCAGCCATCATTTAAAGAAAGCGTAATAGCTCACTGATCGAGTCGTCCTGCGCGGAAGATGTAACGGGGCTAAGCCAGTTACCGAAGCTGCGGATTTGCAATTTATTGCAAGTGGTAGGAGAGCGTTCTGTAAGCCTGTGAAGGTGCGTTGTAAAGCGTGCTGGAGGTATCAGAAGTGCGAATGCTGACATGAGTAGCGTTAAAGGGGGTGAAAAGCCCCCTCGCCGTAAGCGCAAGGTTTTCTACGCAACGTTCATCGGCGTAGAGTGAGTCGGCCCCTAAGGCGAGGCAGAGATGCGTAGCTGATGGGAAACAGGTCAATATTCCTGTACCGATTGTTAGTGCGATGTGGGGACGGATCTTAATAGGTCATCCGGGTGTTGGATATCCCGGTTTAGATGGATGTAGGCGTGCATTAGGCAAATCCGGTGCACATATACCGAGGCCATCGATCGAGCCAGCTTGCTGGTGAAGTGATTGAACGAGGTTCCAGGAAAAGCCACTAAGCTTCAGCTAACAACGACCGTACCGCAAACCGACACTGGTGCGCGAGATGAGTATTCTAAGGCGCTTGAGAGAACTCAGGAGAAGGAACTCGGCAAATTGACACCGTAACTTCGGAAGAAGGTGTGCCCTATTAGTGTGAAGTGAACAACGGAGCATGAACGGGTTGCAAAAAATCGGTGGCTGCGACTGTTTATTAAAAACACAGCACTCTGCAAACACGAAAGTGGACGTATAGGGTGTGACGCCTGCCCGGTGCTGGAAGATTAAATGATGGGGTGCAAGCTCTTGATTGAAGTCCCAGTAAACGGCGGCCGTAACTATAACGGTCCTAAGGTAGCGAAATTCCTTGTCGGGTAAGTTCCGACCTGCACGAATGGCGTAACGATGGCCACACTGTCTCCTCCTGAGACTCAGCGAAGTTGAAATGTTTGTGATGATGCAATCTCCCCGCGGAAAGACGGAAAGACCCCATGAACCTTTACTGTAGCTTTGTATTGGACTTTGAACAGATCTGTGTAGGATAGGTGGGAGGCTTTGAAGCAGGGTCGCTAGATCTTGTGGAGCCAACGTTGAAATACCACCCTGGTGTGTTTGAGGTTCTAACCTAGGTCCATTATCTGGATCGGGGACAGTGCATGGTAGGCAGTTTGACTGGGGCGGTCTCCTCCCAAAGCGTAACGGAGGAGTTCGAAGGTACGCTAGTTACGGTCGGACATCGTGACGATAGTGCAATGGCATAAGCGTGCTTAACTGCGAGACTGACAAGTCGAGCAGATGCGAAAGCAGGACATAGTGATCCGGTGGTTCTGTATGGAAGGGCCATCGCTCAACGGATAAAAGGTACTCTGGGGATAACAGGCTGATACCGCCCAAGAGTTCATATCGACGGCGGTGTTTGGCACCTCGATGTCGGCTCATCTCATCCTGGGGCTGTAGCCGGTCCCAAGGGTATGGCTGTTCGCCATTTAAAGAGGTACGTGAGCTGGGTTTAAAACGTCGTGAGACAGTTTGGTCCCTATCTTCCGTGGGCGCTGCAGATTTGAGGAAGCCTGCTCCTAGTACGAGAGGACCGGAGTGGACACACCTCTGGTGTATCGGTTGTCACGCCAGTGGCATTGCCGAGTAGCTAAGTGTGGAAGAGATAACCGCTGAAAGCATCTAAGCGGGAAACTCGTTTCAAGATGAGATCTGCCGGGGCCTTGAGCCCCCTGAAGAGTCGTTCAAGACCAGGACGTTGATAGGTCAGGTGTGGAAGCGCAGTAATGCGTTAAGCTAACTGATACTAATTGCTCGTGCGGCTTGACCCTATAACTTTGATCAGTCAGATCAAGGTGTTATGCCAAGTTGACGCATTCAAAACAATTCGCCAAAACTGATTCCAAACTCTATGAATTCGTCTGATTGATCATGTGATCAACCAGACAACCCTTTATGCCTGATGACCATAGCGAGTTGGTCCCACTCCTTCCCATCCCGAACAGGACAGTGAAACGACTCAGCGCCGATGATAGTGCGGGTTCCCGTGTGAAAGTAGGTCATCGTCAGGCTCTTACAGCCCCAGAAACCCCCGGTCCATCGCGATCGGGGGTTTTTGCTTTGCACAGCACAAACAAGAAAAAACGCCAGGAGACGGATCAGATGCTCCGAGAGCGCCAAAAGTGAAGCAAAACGCTTGGCGCGGGGTACACCAATTACCGATTGCGGATATCTGTGTGGCTCGCTTCGGCCGCGCCAGCGCTGACCAGCTCCGCCAAGATATCGCCAGTCAGCCGACCCAACTCGACGTCACTGAAAAAGCGTGATCGGATCGCCTCGAGATAGGGCGTGCCGTGCAACCAGGCATTCCATCCGGCTGTCGAGATGGTCTGCACTTCCAGCAACTTGAACTTCATCAAGACCTTGATGGCATGCCGCGCATGCTTGGCCGGATCGCCTATCAATTTCTCCAGGCGCTGACGCGCAACAGCCAGCGCTTTCCCAACATCGTCGAACACAGCTCCGTGCCCCGGAATCACTCGTTCCGGCGCCAGCTTCTCGATCAGGTCCAAGGTCGCTCCTACTTCTCCGAACGACGGCTCCCCCGCCAGTTCTGGAAACGCGATACCGAACCCGTTCTCCCACAGCGCATCCGCTGATATCAACGTGCGCGACTGCTCATCGAACAAGATGACCGAGTGAGGATCGTGCCCCGGTGCCGCGTGCACCTGCCACAGCCTGCCGCCAAGCACGCAATCGCTCCCCGGCAGCAGCAGCGTTGTGAATCGGAACCTGGGACAAGTCTGCCCGGTAGCCAGAAAACTCAGCCCCTGCTGGTTCCAGCTCTCCACAAATGCAGCTTCTCCTGGCGGAATCTCGGTGCGAACCGTTGGATATCGCAGTTGCAGCGCAGCATTCCCTCCGCAGTGGTCACTGTGCAGATGCGTATTCAGAATTCGGTCGAGCGGTCGCTCTCCCAGTACCGACTCGACCAGCGCCAAGGTCTGCTCGGCGTGCGCGGCGTACCCCGTGTCGACCAGCGCAGTCTCTTCGCCGGCCACGAACAGCACGTTGTTCGAAGACAGCCACCCCCGCTCGAACACAACGACACCCGCCGGCAGCCCGGCGCCAGCCGACGAAGGGCTCATCTGTGCCGCTCAGGCGTTTGCATTGACGCGAAGCTCACGCCGCAGGATCTTCCCGACATTGGTCTTCGGCAGCGACTCCCGAAATTCGATGTGTTTCGGCCGCTTGTAGCCCGTGAGCTGCGAGTGGCAATACTGCAGCACCGCATCCTCGGTCAGCGCCGGGTCCCTGCGGACCACGAAGACCTTGATGGCTTCGCCCTGCTTCTCATCGGGCACGCCCACCGCCGCGCACTCCACCACGCCCGGGCACAGCGAGATCACGTTCTCCAGTTCGTTCGGGAATACGTTGAAGCCGCTCACCAGGATCATGTCCTTCTTGCGGTCGACGATGCGGCTGTACCCGTCTTCCTGCATCACCGCGATGTCGCCGGTGCGCATGAAGCCATCGGCAGTGAAAGCCGCGGCAGTCTCGGCCGGCTGGTTGTAGTAGCCCGTCATCACGTTCGGCCCCTTGATGCAGAGCTCCCCGGCTTGGCCCACGGGCAGCGAGTTTCCATCGTCATCCTTGATGGCGATCTCGATGCTGGGCAGCGGCAGCCCGATCGTCCCGGTGAACTCGGTATTCGATACCGGGTTGTTGGTCCCGATCGCGCAGGTCTCGCTCATGCCCCAGCCTTCGATCATCGGGCAGCCAGTGGCCTCGAACCACTTGCGCGCCGTGCCTTCCGAGGCGGCCATGCCGCCCGCCTGCGAGACGAACAGCGTCGAGAAGTCGATCGACTTGAACTCCGGATGCATCAGCAGCGCATTGAACAAGGTGTTCACCGCGGGCAGCATGTGGAAGGGCCGCTTCTTCAGCACCGCGATGAACTTGTTGAAGTCCCGTGGATTCGGGATCAGCGTCATGTGCGAGCCCTGGCGGATCACCAGCAGGCACAGCGTCAGCGCGAAGATGTGATAAAGCGGCAGCGCCGCGATACTGTTGACCTTCGCCAGGTCACCCGCGCGCGACAGTGCCGGCGTGAACCAGGCCTCGGCCTGCAGCGTGGCCGCGACGATGTTGCGGTGGGTCAGCACCGCGCCCTTCGACAAGCCGGTCGTGCCACCCGTGTATTGCAGGAAAGCGATCGAATCGAGCGTGCTCTGGTCAGGCCCCAGCGTACGGCCGCGTCCCTCGGCAATCGCCTGGCTGAACGGCGTCACGCTGCGCCCGTCGCTCAGCGGCAGCTTGTAAGCCGGCACGAGCTTCGCGAGGTGGCGCACGGCCATCGTGATCCACGCGCCGTACAGGCCGCCCAGCAGGTCACCCATCGAGGTCATGACCACGTGCTTCACCGGCGTGCGCTCGATCACCTTCTCGAGCGTGGACGCGAAGTTTTCAAGAATGACGATGGCCGTCGCGCCGGAGTCCTTCAGCTGGTGCTCCAGCTCCCGCGCCGTGTACAGCGGATTGACGTTGACGCACGTGTATCCCGCGCGCAGCACGCCGCACATGGTGACCGCGAACTGCGGGATGTTCGGCAGCATGATCGCCACCCGCGCACCAGGCTCCAGCCCGCGCGACTGCAGCCAGGCGCCCAGCGCCTTCGACAGCGCATCGAGCTCGCCGTAAGACATCCAGCGCTCCATGCAGACCGAGAAGGGCCTGTCGGCATAACGGGCAAAGGCCTCGTCGAACATCTGGGGCAACGAGCGGTACTGCTCCGGATGAATCTCGTGCGGCACGCCGGCCGGATAGTTCTGTCGCGCGGATGTGTTGGTCTGCATGCAAGCTCCTTTGGCGCGGATTGTGGAAGGCACCCTGCCTCCGCGACCAGCGGGCTTGTCCTAGGGAAGGGGTGTGCGCTGTCACGCGCGCGATAGCTGCGCGTGCGAACAACCCTTCGAGGTTTCAGGCCTTGCCGGACTCGCCCGGCAGCAACACCCCGGCCTCGATGTCGGTCGCGACCTTCAGCGACTCGTACAGCGGCGTGAAATCGGGCTCCGTGAGGTCGAACAGCTGCTTGAAGCTGTCGATCACGAAGTAGTTGGCCTGGTAGGTGTCGATCTTGTAGCGCGTGCGCATGGTGCGCAGCAGGTCCAGCGGCAGGCGGCGCGGCTCGTCGCTGAGCACGGCGTGCCTGAGTTCGCCTACCGAGCTGAGGATGCCCGCGCCGTACGCGCGCAGACGGTCCGGCTGGCGGATCAGGCCGAACTCCACCGTGTACCAGTAGAGCCGCGCGAGCTTCTCGCCCGCGCCGAGTTCGTGCGCCTTGATGCCGCCCTGGCCGTAGCGCTGCACGTAGTCGGCGAAGGTCGGGTCGAACAGCATCGGCACGTGGCCGAACAGGTCGTGGAACACGTCGGGCTCGACGATGTAGTCGAACTCCTCGGGCTTGCGGATCCAGTCCGTCACCGGAAACTTGCGGTTCGCCAGCAGCGTGAAGAAGGGCAGCTCCGGGATCAGTCCCGGCACCGCCACGATCTCCCAGCCTGTCGCCTTGCGCAGCCGCTCGTTGAGCTCGTCGAAGCGCGGGATGCGGTCCTTCACGCCCAGCGAGGGCAGCGCATTGATGAAGGCGTCGCAGGCCAGGCCCGGCAGCTGCGCCACCTGCCGCTCGTAGAGGCGGCGGTAGGTGTCGTGGTCGGCCGGCGTGTAGCTGGCCCAGTCCTGCGGGCAGGTGTAGTCGGCCAGCACCGCGCCGCCGCGCGAGTAGTCGCCGCGCGGAGGGCGGTCGGAGGCGCCATAGACGGCGGGGGTGACAACTGCGGCGGCGGGGGAGTCCATGAAAAAGCGATCTCGGAGGAGGAAGGTTTACTTGAGCCAGCGGTCCATCGTCCGCTGGAAGTCGCCGCCGGCTTGCTGCAGGTGCAGCCACTGGTCGACATACGACTTGAAGGCCACGTCGTCGCGCGGCAGCATCCAGGCCATTTCACCGTACTGCAGCGGCTTGTCGGGGTTGACCGCGCACAGGCCGGGCTTGAGCTTCTGCTGCGTGATGGCCTCGGCCGCCTCGGTGACGAACACGTCGGCGCGGTTGGCGAGGATCTCGTCGAAGATCGTCACGTTCTCGCCGTGCAGCGTGAGCTTGGCCTTCTTGAAGTTGGCGCGGGCGAATCGCTCGTTGCTGCCGCCCGGATTGAAGATGACGCGCACCGACGGCTGGTCGATGGCCGCCACGCTCTGGTACTTAGCCACGTCGGCGCAGCGCGCGATCGGCGTCTTGCCGTTGACCATGTAGGGCGCGCTGAAGAAGGCGCGCTTCTGCCGGTCGGTGGTGACCGACACGCCGCCCACGGCGATGTCGCACTTGCCGGCGGCCAGGTCGGGCAGCAGGTTGGCCCAGGTGGTCTTGACCCACTCGGGCTTCGCGCCGAGGCTGGCGCTGAAGCCGGTCATCAGGTCGACGTCGATGCCCTCGAATGCGCCGTCGGGCTTCTGGAAGCTGAAGGGCTTGTAGTCGCCCGGGGTGCAGATGCGCAGTACCGCGGCCTTCTGCACCGTGTCCAGGTGCGAGGCCCCGGCCACCGGCACGGTGGCGGCCGGGGCCATGGCGCAGCCCGAAAGAAGGGCGGCTGCCGCCGCAATGAAGGTCAGACCGATCGAAGGCGTACAGCTGCGCATGCGTGCTCCAGAAGCGTGAATAAGGGATGGGGCCCTTATTTTGCGGCGCTCAGCACCCCGCGGCGCATCTGGTCGAGCTCGATGCTCTCGAACAGCGCCTTGAAGTTGCCGTTGCCGAAGCCGTCGTCGCCCTTGCGCTGGATGAACTCGAAGAAGATCGGGCCGAGCTGGTTCTCGCTGAAGATCTGCAGCAGCAGCGCGTCCTTCTTGCCGTCGATCAGGATCTTGCGCTTGTGCAGCTCCTCCACGCTTTCGCCGTGGCCGGGAATGCGCTTGTCGACCAGCTCGTAATAGGTGTCGATGGTGTCCAGCAGCTTCACGCCGTTGGCGCGCAGGGCGTCGACGGTTTGGTACAGGTCGTCCGAGCCCATCGCGATGTGCTGGATGCCTTCGCCGTTGTACATGTCCAGGTACTCCTGGATCTGGCCGGCCTGCTCCTTGCCTTCCTCGTTGATCGGGATGCGGATCTTGCCGCAGGGGCTGGTCATGGCCTTGCTCTTCACGCCGGTGACCTGGCCTTCGATGTCGAAGTACTTCACTTCGCGGAAGTTGAACAGGCGCTCGTAGAACTCGGCCCATTCGTTCATGCGGCCGCGGTGCACGTTGTGCGTCAGGTGGTCGATGTAGGTCAGGCCGTTGCCCACGGGTGCCAGCGCCTCTTCGGCGGTCAGGCCCGGCAGCGCCTCGAAGTCGACGTCGAAGAAGCCGATGTTGCCGATGTCGCCCGGCTTCGCGCCGTTCTTGCCGCGCCAGCGGTCGACCAGGTAGATCAGGCTGTCGCCGATGCCCTTGATGGCGGGAATGTTCAGCTCGCCCGGGCCGGCCTTGTCGGCGAAGCCCCAGGCGCCCAGCGAAATGGCGCGCTCGTAGGCGAACTTGGCGTCCTGCACGCGGAAGGCGATGGCGCAGACGCTGGGGCCGTGCAGGCGCGCGAAGCGCTGCGCGAACGAATCGGGCTCGGCGTTGATGATGAAGTTGATCGTGCCCTGGCGGTACAGCAGCACATTCTTGTGGCGGTGCTTGGCCACGGCCTTGAAGCCCATGCGCTCGAACACCTTGCCCATGGCGGCCGGATCGGGTGCCGCGTACTCGATGAATTCGAAGCCGTCGGTGCCCATGGGGTTCTCCCAGGGCGTGAAGGCGGGGGCGTCGGCAAGGCTCATGTGCGGTCTCCGGTAGAGGTGGGGAATGGAACGGATCGAATGAAATGGGGCGCGAAATCGGCCGGTCATGCAATGTAGGGTGGATGCCTCTCAGGTTTTCTGCGTTTCCACGCGCTCATGGTGGCTCTTGCGCAGTAAAGCTGCAAGAATGGCGAAATGGAAGCACTGGACAAGATTGATCGGCTCATTTTGCGCACGCTGCAAGCAGACGGCCGCGCCACCTACGACCAGATCGCCGAGCAGGTGAGCCTGTCGCCCAGCGCCGTGCTGCGCCGGGTCAAGCGGCTGGAAGAGCATCGGGTGATCGACCGCTATGTGGCCCTGGTCCAGCCCGAAGCCGTCGGCCTGGGGCTGACCGCCTACCTCAACGTGCGGCTGGAAAAGCACACCGAGACCCACAAGCGCAACCCCATGGACCTGTTCCGCGCCAGCGTGCAGACCTGGCCCGAGGTGGTCGAATGTGCGGCTCTCACCGGCGACATGGACTACCTGCTGCGCGTGGTGGTCGCCGACATGGCTCACTACAGCCGCTTCATCATGGACACCCTGCTCAAGCACCCGAGCGTTGAAGACTGCAAGACCAGCTTCGTGCTCGACCGTGTCAAGGCCACAACAGCTGTGCCTGTTTAGCCACAATTTGGTTGCGATGGCGCCACACGTTCTGGTAAGGGGTCACGAATGTGTCCCCGGATTAACCTTGTGAACTTGTTGTTTAGGTGAAAACCCTTACATTGGAGCCATGCTTACCGCCAAGACCCTTCTCAAAGCGTCTCTCGGCATTGGCTCTTTCCTGAAGGCGCCAATGGTTGAGGCGCAACCACGCGCAGTCAGCGCGCCTCAACCGGTGATGGTGCCGATCCGCTCGATCGGCCCCCGCGAACGCGAGCGCATCGCCCGCCACCTGCTCGACCTCGCTCCGCACGACCGCTACCTGCGCTTCGGCTACGCGGCGGCCGACGAGCAGATCCAGCGCTACGTCGACAGCCTCGATTTCGAGCGCGACGAGCTCTTCGGCATCTACAACCGCCGCCTCGACCTGATCGCGATGGCCCACCTGGCCTTCGCCCCCGGCGACCAGCACAGCGACTGCGCCGAGTTCGGCGTTTCCGTGTCGGCCCATGCCCGCGGACGCGGCTACGGCGCCCGCCTCTTCGAGCGTGCGGTGGTCGTGGCGCGCAACGAAGGCGTGGGCATGCTCTTCATCCATGCGCTGAGCGAGAACGCCGCCATGCTGAAGATCGCCCGCAACGCCGGTGCCACCGTGGTGCGCAGCGGCTCGGAAGCCGAGGCTCATCTCGAACTGCCCAGCGCCACCTTCGACAGCCGCATGAGCGAGATCGCCCTGGAGCACTACGCCGCCGTCGACTTCGCGCTCAAGAGCCGGGCCAAGCAGTTCTGGGCCTTCCTGGCCAGCCTGCAGGAGGTGCGCAGCGGCATGCGCGACGCCCGGAAGAAGTCGGCGCCCTGAGCTCCGCGGCCCTGGCGGCTGCTTCCGTACTTACCCTCGGGGAGGGCCCGGTAGAGCGTGTCACACGCAATCCGGTATCCTTGTCCCTCCTCAACTCCGCCCTCCCGCAGTGGCCGAACCTCACCCTGAACGCGCTCCCGTCGAACGGGAAGACAAGCGCAGCTTTCTCCAGAAACTCGCCGAATTCATCCACCCCGGCCCCGATTCGCGCGACGAGCTGATCGAAACCCTGGCAGACGCCGAGGACAACGAGGTGATCGGCGCGGAGTCGCGCGTGATGCTCGAAGGCGTGCTGCGCATGGCCGACATGACCGCCGGCGACGTGATGGTCGCCGCGCCGCGCATGGACCTGGTGAACATCGACGCCCCGTTCGACGCGCTGCTGCATCTCGTCATCGACACCGCGCACTCGCGCTTTCCGGTGTACGAGGGCGAGAAGGAAAACATCATCGGCATCCTGCTCGCGAAGGACCTGCTCAAGCTGCAGCGCGCGCCTGGCCTGAACATCCGCGCGCTGCTGCGCCCGGCCACCTTCGTTCCCGAGAGCAAGGGCCTGAACGACCTGCTGCGCGAGTTCCGCGGCAACCGCAACCACCTGGCCATCGTCATCGACGAGTTCGGCCGCGTGGCCGGCCTCATCACCATCGAGGACGTGCTCGAGCAGATCGTCGGCGAGATCGAGGACGAGTTCGACATCGCCGAGGACGAGGGCGACATCTTCGGCCTGGCCGACCACACCTACCGCGTCTCGGGCGACACGCCCATCGAGCGCGTCGCCGAGGCCTTCGGCATCGTGTTCGACGAAGAACAGCTCAGCGAAGACTTCGACACCATCGGCGGCTTGATCGCGCACGAGATGGGCCACGTGCCCAAGCGCGGCGAGCACCATGCGATCGGCGGCTTCGACTTCGTCGTGCTGCACACCAAGGGCGGCGCGGTGCGCTGGTTCAAGGTGTCTCCGGCGCGCGGCGGCGACGCGGCCGACTGATGGCTCGCGCGCCGGCTTCCTCCTTCGCCTCCTTCCTCCGTCCGCTCGGCTTCGTCGCCGCCGGGCTTGCGCAGGCGCTCTCGATGGCTTCGCCGGCCGGCGGAAAACCGCTGTGGTGGCTGCAGCTGCTGTCGCTTGGCGCGTTCGTCTGGCTGTTGGACGGACTGCGTTCGCAGGGCGCAGGCTGGCGACGTGCCGGGCTGCACGGCTGGCTGTTTTCCACCGCCTGGCTCACCGGCAGCTTCTGGTGGCTCTTCATCTCGATGCACACCTATGGCGGCCTGCCGGCGCCGCTGGCCGCCATCGCCGTGCTCGCCCTGGCTGCCGCGCTGGGCCTGTACTACGCGGTCGCCGCTGCATGGTTCGTGGTGAAGGGGCCGCAGGGGCGGGTGGCGGGCGCGCTGGTCTTTGCGGCGCTCTGGACGCTGGCCGAGCTGGTGCGCGGCAGCTGGTTCACCGGTTTCCCTTGGGGCGCCGGCGGCTACGCGCATGTCGAGGGGCCGCTAGCGGCGCTTGCGCCATGGGTGGGCGTGTACGGCATCGGCGCCGCAGCAGCACTGGCCGTTGCGCTGGTCGCGCTGCATCGCCCGCTGCGCATCGCGGAAGCCGTGCAGGGCGTGGTGCTGATCGCATTCGTGTTCGCCGTGCCGAACCTCGTGCCCGCGCTGCGCGACGATGTGCGAGGCGCGAAAGGCGCGGCCGGCAACCTGAGCGTCGCGCTCCTGCAGGGCAACATCCCGCAGGACGAAAAATTCATTCCCGGCGGCGGCATCGAGACCGCGCTGCGCTGGTACGGCGAGCAGCTGCGCGATGCGAAGGCTTCGCTCGTCGTCACGCCCGAGACCGCCTTGCCGCTGCTGCCGCAGCAGCTGCCCGCCGGCTATCTCGAAGCGATCAAGGCCCGCTACAGCCAGGGCAGCCAGGCCGCCATCGTCGGCCTGCCGCTGGGAGGGCAGGGCACCTACAGCAACGCGGTGCTGGGGTTCCGCCCCGGCGACGAGCAGCCCTATGCCTACAGCAAGCACCACCTTGTGCCCTTCGGCGAATTCATTCCGCTGGGCTTTCGCTGGTTCATCCAGATGATGAACATCCCGCTGGGCGACTTCGCGCGCGGCGGGCTCGCGCAGGCGCCCTTCGTCTGGCAGGGCCAGCGCATCGCGCCGAACATCTGCTACGAGGACTTGTTCGGCGATGAGATCGGCGCGAACTTCCGCGACGAGGGCACGGCGCCCACCATCCTGCTCAACGTGAGCAATATCGCCTGGTTCGGCGACACGGTGGCCATCGACGAGCACCTGTCGATCTCGCGCATGCGCGCGCTCGAGTTCGCGCGGCCGATGGTGCGCTCCACCAACACCGGCGCGACCGTGGTGATCGACGCCCAGGGCCGCGTGACGCACGAACTCCCGCGTCTCACGCGCGGCGTGCTCGAAGCCACGGTGGAAGGCCGTCGCGGCCTCACGCCCTTCGCGCGCTGGGTGGCGCCCCTCGGACTCTGGCCGCTGTGGCTGCTGGCCATGGCCATCGTGGCGGTGGCCTGGGTACTGGGCCGTCGCCGCGACTGAAAACGGTCAGGCTGCCGGAGCCGCCTTCACCGGCCAGTCGCGCAGCTTGCCCGGGTTCAGCAGGCCCAGCGGGTCGAAACGCTTCTTCACCTCGATGACCTCCGGCGGCAGCGGCCCGCCGGCCTTGCCGTCTTCGACGATGTTCACGTGCGGGTTGTTGATGTGCACGTTGTGCTCGCGGTGGATGCGCATGATCTCCTGCAGGCGCTCCTCGGTGCTGAAGCGCACCAGCTGCAGCCCGCTGCAGGTCATGAGGCCGGCCACGTTGCGCAGGAACTCGATGTGCATCATCACCTCGCCGGTTTCGCCGCCCAGCAGCTTCTCCATCTCGATGACCTGCTCGACGTGCCGGCCCGGAACGAAGCCGCTCTGCAGGTAGGTGAGGCTCGGATCGATCTTCAGCGCATGCAGCGTCGTGTGGTTCCAGGTGAATTCCATCAGCGTGCGATTGCTCTTCTGCACCTCGGCCGCCGTCTTGCGGTAGCCGACGGTGCCGCCGTGGGCCTCCGCCAGCTGCAGCATCGCGGGCTCGCACGACTCGGCCACCAGCGACAGCACCGTGTGGCAGCCCTTGGGCAGGTGCGCGGCGAGTTGCGACAGATGGTCGGAGATCGGCGCCGCGAAGAAAGTGACACCGCGCTTCACGATGCCCGGCGCATGCGCAAGCTTGTCGGCGAAGTTCAGCGCGCTTTCGAAGTCGGTGAAGGTCACCAGTGTTTCCAGCCACGGATGCGCGGGTGCCAGCGCGATCTCCAGCTCCAGCACCAGTCCATTGGTGCCCCACAGGTGGTGCATGCGCATCGCGTCGGCGCCGCGCAGCTCCACGACCTGCGGCTCGGCCTCGATGGTCATCGCGCGGATGCCGATCACGTTGCCGGGCGCGCCCAGCGGCCCGTAGTTGATGGAGCCCACGCCGCCGAAGCCGCCGCCGAACAGGCCGCCCAGCGTCGCGCTGCGGTAGGTCGATGGAACACAGCGCAGCTCCTGCCCCGTGGGCTTCGTCTGCTTCTCGAGTTCGCCGAGACGGATGCCGGCCTGTGCGCGCGCCACGCCGGGGCGCACCCACAGGCAGCTGTTGTAGTCCGTCATGTCGAGCACCACGCCGCCGGCCAGCGGCGTGGTCTGGCCGTAGTTGCCGGTACCGCTGCCGCGGATGGTGATGGGCACGCAGCGGCGCGCACAGGCACCGACCACCGCGCGGATCTCTTCCTCGGTGCGCGGCCGCACGACCACGTCGGCGCGCTTGTCCTTGAGCTGGCGCACCAGCACGGGGCTGAACCACGAGAAATCGGAGGACAGCCGCGTGACGCGGCTCTCGTCGGTGATCCAGTCGAGGTCGGGGAGTTCGAGCAGCAGTTGCTCGATGGCGGAAACAGGGGCGTTCATGGTCAAGGTCAGTCCTGGGAAAGTTCGCTCGCATGCCACGAGCCCAGCGCCAGCTTGGTGAGCCAGGCCATCAGCACGAAGAGCGCGACACCGGTGAGGGAAATGAGCAGCAGCGCCGCGAACATGCGCGGGATGTTCAGCTGGAAGCCCGCCTGCAGGATCTGGTAGGCCAGCCCCGCGCCCGAGCCGCCGGTGCCCGCGACGAACTCGGCCACCACTGCGCCGATCAGGGCGAGACCGCTGGAGATGCGCAGGCCGCCGAAGAAGTAGGGCAGCGCGCTCGGAATGCGCAGCCGCACCAGCTGCTGCCAGCGCGTCGCGCGGTTGAGCTTGAAGTAGCTCTGCAGATCGGGGTCGATGCTGCGCAGGCCCAGCGTGGTGTTGCTGATGATCGGGAACAGCGCCACCAGTGCCGCGCACACCGTCATAGCCGCCACCGGGTTCTTCACCCAGATGATGATGAGCGGGGCCACCGCCACGATGGGCGTGACCTGCAGCAGCACCGCGTACGGGAAGAGCGCGGTCTCGATGCGCTTGCTCTGTACGAACAGGAAGGAGATCAGCACGCCCGCGACCGTGGCCAGCAGGAACGACAGCACCGTGATCTTCAGCGTGACCAGCAGCGCGTTGCCCAGCGGCGCCCAGTCGGTCACCAGCGTCTGCATCATCAGGTAGGGCGAGGGCACCAGGTACGGCGGCAACTCCATCGCCACCACCAGCCATTGCCAGAGGGCGACCAGCACCACGCCGATCAGCACCGGGTAGAGCACGCGCTGCACGCGCGGCTGAGCCAGCAGGGGAAGGGTCTTGGCAGTCATCGCGCGGCCTCCTCGTCGGTGCTGCTGGCGCGCAGCAGGCTGTCCTGCAGCTGCTTGGCGTAGCGCGCGAATTCGGGCGTGACCATGAAGTCGGCCCTGCGTGGATACGGTTCGTCGATGCGGAACTCCTCCACCACGCGGCCGGGCCGCGCGGCCATCATCACCACGCGGCTCGACAGGAACACCGCCTCGTGGATCGAGTGCGTCACGAAGATCACCGTGAGCTTCTTCTTGCGCCACAGCTCCAGCAGGTCGGCGTCGAGCTTGTGGCGCGTGATCTCGTCGAGCGCGCCGAAGGGCTCGTCCATCAGCAGCAGGTCGGGCTGCGTGACGAGGCCGCGCGCGATCGACACGCGCATCTGCATGCCGCCCGAGAGCGCACGCGGCAGCGTGTCGGCGAACTTCTCCAGACCCACGAGCGCGAGCGATTCCATCACCCGCGCATCGGCCTCCTTGCGCGGCACGCCGGCCAGGTCCAGCGGCAGGCGGACGTTGGTCCGCACGCTGGCCCACGGCATCAGCGTGGGCGACTGGAACACGAAGGACATCTTGCGCGGGCAGTCGTGCAGCTGCGCCGCCGGCCGGCGCCACACCAGCAGGCGCCCGTCGCTGGGCTCCAGCATGCCCGCCACCATCTTCAGCAGCGTGCTCTTGCCGCAGCCCGAGGGGCCGAGCAGGGTGACGAACTCGCCTTCGGCGATGGACAGGTCCACCGGCAGCAGCGCCTGCGTGCCGTTGGGATAGGTCTTCTCGGCCGAGAGCACTTCCACCGCGGGTACGGCGGGTGAGTGCTCCGGGGGCGGTGCCAACGTGTGGGGGTCGATTCGGTTCATGCGCAGCGCGTCGTTAAGGTTCAGGGGATGACCTTGGCGTCCTTCACGAACTCGGTCGTGTAAGTCTTCGCCAGCTCCACCTTCGACGGATCGAGCAGCTTCGCGCTCACCAGGAAGTCGTAGCTCGCCTTGGCGCGCGCATCCGTCATCACGCCGATGCCCAGCCTGGCCGCGTCGCCGCCGGTGACCATGCCCATCTCCTTGAGCTTGGCCACGCTGTAGGCCAGCTGGTCGTCGGTCATGTTGGGGTTGTCCTTCTTGATGAGCGCGTTGGCGGGCGCCGGGTCGGCGAGGTAGCTCTTCCAGCCCTCCGCCGAGGCCTTCACGAAGGCGGCGACCTGCTTGCTGCGGTCCTTCACCGTCTTCTCCATGCACGACACGGTGGTCGCGTAGGCCGGGAAGCCGTGGTCGCTGAACATCAGCACGGTGCTCTTCACGCCGGCCTTCTGGATGGCGTAGGGCTCCGAGGTCAGGTAGCCCTGCTGCGCCGCGTTCTTGTCGGCCACGAAGGGCTGGATGTTGAAGGTGTAGGGGCGGGTCTGCTCGTCGGTGAGGCCGAACTTGGCCTTCAGCCACGGCCAGTAGCCGCGCTGGGCCTGCGCGCCGATCAGCAGTGTCTTGCCTTTCAGGTCCTCGAACTTCTTCACGTCGTCGTGCGCGATCAGCACCTGCGGGTCCTTCTGGAAGAAGGCCGCCACGTTGACCACCGGCACGCCGCCTTCGCGCACCTGCATCATCTGGATGTCGCTCGAACCCATGATGCAGTCGGCCTGGCCGGCGGCCATCATCTGCGTGATGTTGACCTGCGGGCCGCCCATCTTGATGGTCACGTCCAGGCCGTACTTCTTGTAGATGCCCTGTGCCACGGCCTGGTAGAAGCCGCCGTGCTCGGCCTGCGCGTACCAGTTGGTCATGTAGGTGAACTTGTCCTCGGCCTGCGCGGGTGCGGCGGCGAGGAATGCGATGGCGGCGGCGCCGGCGATGGACAGTGCGAAGGAGCGCATGGGGACCTCTCTGGGGCAGGGGGTTGAGGAAGACGAAGGAAAAGGAAGAAGCGGCCGTTGCAAGAAGCGGGCTCAGGCCGCCGGCTCGAAGCGCTGCTGGATGAAGCCCTGCTGGTGTCCGCGCTCCCAGGTGGCTTCCTCGCGCACCACCCAGCGCAGTGCGTGCAGCTCGGTCAGCGCCTGCACCCAGCTGTCGGAGAGCGTGTCGAGGATGGCCTCGCCCTGCTCGCGCGTGGCGGTGGTCGGGTCGCCGATCACGCCGCTCGGGCCGAAGTCGCGCGAGGTCCATGCACAGGCCGGGCGGCCGTCGGCCGACAGCAGCTTGATCGGGAAGGGCGGCGGAAAGTTGGCGACCGCATGTTCCATGTGCACCGTCTCGGGCGCGAGCGCGAGCATCAGCGCGGTCTCGGAATGGCCGGCGTGCATCGCGAGTTTCTTCTCCTGCTCGCTGACCTGCTTGCTGGCCGCGCTCGGCAGGCGCGACACGCCATGCGGCACCACCACGAAATCGCCGTGGCGCAGGCGCAGTTCGCGCGCCGCCATTTCGAGCACCTGCGGCTGGCCGCCGTGGCCGTTGGCGAACAGCAGCTTGCGAAAGCCCGAGCGGTACACCGATTCGCCGATCTCGATCACCGTCGACAGCAGCGTGGTGCCGGTCAGCGTCATCGTTCCGGGGAAGTGCAGGTGCTCTTCCGACTTGCCATACGTGATGGTCGGCAGCGCGAAGGCGCGCACCTCGGCGGGGAGCTTTTCGAGCGCCTTGCCCATCACGCCCGAGCAGATCACGCTGTCAACCGAGCAGGGCAGGTGCGGACCGTGCTGCTCGATGGCGCCGCAGGGCAGCACGATGACGGTGTTCTCGCGGTCGGGCAGCGCGGCGATTTCGGTCCAGCTCAGGTAGGGCAGGAAGCGGTGGGGCGGGATGTAGCCGTGGAGCATGGGAAGGTGTCCTTGTGTGTTCGTTACCGGGGGAGGAAGGGCGTCGCGTCGCCGTGCGTGACGCGGCCGTCGCGCAGCACCACGCGGCCGGCGGTGCGCGAGGGCCAGCCGTGGCGGTCGGCCTGCGTGAACAGCACCAGGTCGGCGCCCTGGCCCACCAGTGTGGGCCTCGCAGGAGCGGCTTGGCGCCGCAGCCAGTCGCTGCGGCACAGCGCCTGCGACCATTCGTCGAAGGGTTCGTCGAGCTGCGCCACCAGCGCGGCCGTGCCCAGCGCCTCGACCGGGTCGAAGCTGCCGACGCGGCAGAACGGGTCTTGCACGTTATCGCTCGCGAACAGCAGCGGAATGCCGCGCTCGCGCGCTTCCTTCACCAGCGTGATGCCGCGCAGGCGCGGCGTGCGGCCGGTGACGGCATCCTGCAGCAGCAGGTTGGTGGCAGGCAGCGACACCACCGTGATCGGCGCGCGCGCCACGGCGTCGAGCGTGGCGAGCGCCTGCGCCTCGGGCTGGGCCGCGAGCGCGCAGATGTGGCCGCAGACCACGCGGCCTTCGTAGCCGATCTCGCGCAGGATGCGGGCGGTGGTCTGCAGGCCCACTGCCGAAGCGTTGAGCTCCTCGTCCACGTGCAGGTCGATGTCCAGGTCGCAGGCCTGCGCCGACACCAGCAGGTTGCGCAGCGCGTTCTCGCTCCAGTTGGTGGAGTGCACGAAGCCGCCGAGCAGCGCGTGCGGGCCGGTGGCCTTCACCTGCCTGGCGAGGCGCATGGCCTGAGCCGCGTCTTCGAAGAGCGGCAGCTTGATCAGGCTCACCTGCTCCAGCCGCACCCTGTCGGCCCATTCCTGCGCCAGCTCGGCCATCACCGGCCATGCCATCGGCACGGCATCGGGCTCCCACCAGTCGACGTGCGTGCGCAGGTGCGAGGTGCCGCATTCCCAGGCCCACTGCAGGCCGCGCGAGGCGCGCTCGCGCACGTCGGCCGGCGTCCAGTGCACGCGATCGGCGAGCATCGCGTCGATGGCGCCGAGCAGGCCGGGCTGCACCTGCTTCATGCGCGGCAGCGTGAAGGCCTTGTCCAGGTGCGTGTGGACGTCGATGAAGCAGGGAAGCACCAGTGCGCCGCCGAGGTTCCAGGCGGAGGGCGTGGCGGCGACAGCGGGGTCGACAGATCGCACGCGGCCGGCCTCGATCGCAACGCGCGCGAGTTCGGGCACGCCATCGCGCTGCGGCCAGTCCGCCGGCAGCAGCCAGCGCGGCAGGCGCACGTTGTCGAGGAGCGATGGCGCGCTCATGCGAAGCGCGCCATGGCTTGCCCCACGCGCGCCATGAAGCGCTTGAGCTGGGGCTCGGTGGCGACATTCATGTGGTAGTGGGCGTGGTAGTCCACCTTCGCGCGCCGGCCGGTCAGCCGCAGCATGTACCGCGTGACGATCTTGCGCGGCGGATCGCCCATGTACATCGCCATCCAGCGCGGCCGCCCGTAGGTGACGACGGCGCTGATGCGCTTGATGTGCGTGAGCATCGGCTTCACGTTGGCCGGGTCGCTGATGTCGAAGGCCACGCCCGGCATGAAGAGCCGGTCGAAGTAGCCCTTGAGCATCGCCGGCAGCCCGAAGCACCAGGTCGGAAAGCAGAACACGATGCCCTCGGCCCACAGCAGCCGCTCCACGTAGGGCGCGAGCGGCAGCTGGTTGGAGGGCACGTCGTGGTAGCCCAGGCGCTCCTCGCGCGACAGCACTGGGTTGAAGCCTTCGGCGTAGAGGTCGCAGTCGTCCACCTCGTGCCCGGCCGCGCGAAGGTTCTTCAAGACCTCCTGGTGCAGGGCGGCGTGGAAGCTGGTTTCGACCGGATGGCAGTAGACGACGAGCACTCGCATGGTGTGTTTGACCGCTTAATCAGAGCAAGTGGTCAGGTTATGCAAGCGACGTGCCAGTGCGGGTGCACCGGCTTGGGGCGGCGTGGCGGCCGCGCTACGGAACTGTCGGAAGGCTGCTGGATGAGTGGCCGAATTTCGTAACAAAAGTCACGCGAGGCCGGGAAACGAGTGCCTGGGCGAGCGAATTTTGCTGTCTCCGTAACAACAGCTCACTCTTTCTTCCAATTGTTAACTAAAATTCACAGTCCCAAATTTGTGAACTTTGGGCCTCATTCTCTCTTCATCAACCGTTCGATACCCGAGAGTCCGTCCTCATGAAAAAACCTTCCCTCATCGTTGCAGCCGTCCTGGCCGCTCTGGCCGCCAGCGCGGCGATCGCCGACACGGCCAGCTCCACGTTCAAGGTCCTCATCACCGTGACCAAGGCCTGCTCGGTCACGGCGGGTGCGGCCTCGAACATCGACTTCGGCTCGGTCACCTCGACCGCCACCGCCCTGTCGGCCAGCAGCAACATCAGCGTGACCTGCTCCAAGTCGACGCCCTACAACATCGGCCTGCAGCCTTCGAGCACCGCTGCCACCGACACCACCGGCGCCGGCTTCATGAGTCCCATCGTGGCTGGCCCGGACACCATTGCCTACCAGCTTCGCTCGGTGAGCGCGACGGGTCCCATCTGGGGCAACACCGCCACGCCCACCTCGGTCGGAAACGGCGTGGCCGGCACCGGCACCGGCACGGCCCAGTCCATCCCCGTGTTCGCAACGGTCGCAAGCGCCAACGTGACGCCTGGTGCCTACGCCGACACCGTGACCGTCCAGGTCAACTACTGATCCATTGCCTGAGGCCGACCGTGCACCGCCTGCTGCGCCACACCCTTGCCCTCGCGTTCGCCCTGCTGGCGCACGCGGCCGCCTCGGCTAGCGGGCTGCAGGTCTCTCCGGTCACGCTGACGCTGCAGGCCACGCAGAGCGCCGATGGCCTATGGCTCAGCAACACCGGCGACGACGTGGTGCACGCCCAGGTGCGGGTCTACCAGTGGTCGCAGGAAGCCGGCAACGAGAAGCTCACGCCCTCGCGCGAGCTCCTCGTGAGCCCGCCGATGGTGCAGCTCGCACCGTCCGAGCGGCAGCTGATCCGCGTCATCCGCACCGGGGTTCCTGCCGGCGCGGTCGAGAATTCGTACCGGGTAGTCATCGACGAACTGCCCGTCGAGATGAAGGAAAAGAAGGGCCTGCAGCTGGTGCTGCGCT
This sequence comes from Variovorax sp. 278MFTsu5.1, assembly GCF_048305045.1. Taxonomy (NCBI): domain Bacteria; kingdom Pseudomonadati; phylum Pseudomonadota; class Betaproteobacteria; order Burkholderiales; family Comamonadaceae; genus Variovorax; species Variovorax sp. 278MFTsu5.1. Next base: position 6,135,435 of record NZ_CP157622.1, on the reverse strand, counting down.
ACTCGGTGCCCATCTTCATCGCAGCCGCCGGCGCGCAGCCGGCCGCACCCCAGCTCAGCTGGTCGCTGCGCCGCGAAGGCAGCCAGACGGTGCTCGAGGTCGCCAACGGCGGCGGCATGCACGCCCAGCTCGCCGATCTGGATTTCGTCGATACCGCCGGCAAGCGCACTCCGGTGCACGCCGGCCTGATGGGCTACGTCCTGCCGGGCGCGAACATGCGTTGGCCCTTGAAGACCCCCGCGGAGGCCTTCGCCACCGGCGGCGTTCTGGAAACGAAGATCAATGGCAACGCGACGCAGGAAAAGATTCCGCCACTTCCACGCGTCCGCTGAGCGTCTGCTCCCACTGCTGCTTCTGTCGGGCCTGGCGTCATTGGACGCCCAGGCCGAGAAGACTGCAGCCGGACCGGGCCCGTGGCTGGTTGCATCCGCTGCGGAAAGCGACCTCACCGGCCCGACCGGGAGCGACCTCTACCTGGAACTGAGCCTCAACGGCAACCCCCAGGGGCTGGTGCATTTCGGGCTGCGCGATCGCGAGCTCTGGACCAGCGCCTCCACCCTGCGGCAACTGGGCTTCGTCCTGCCGCCGGGCGCGTCCGACCCGGTGAGGCTCAACAGCCTTCCCGGCGTGAAGGTCGCCTACGACGCCGCAAGGCAGAGCGTCGCCATCAACGCGCCCGCCGACGTGCTGCGCCTGCCCACGACGGTGGTGAACACCTCGACGGTCGCCTCCCCCAAGGCCAGCGCCTCGCCCGGCCTGCTGCTGAACTACGACCTCTACGGCACGCAGGGCCGCGGCAACAGCACCAGCCTCAACGCGCTGGCCGAAGTTCGCGCCTTCAGCGGAAGCAGCGTGTTCACCAGCACCATGATGTCGCGCGCCTACCGCTCCGACAACGAAGACTGGAAGCACGACTCCGTGCGGCTGGACACCACCTGGAGCCAGTCCTTCCCCGACGACATGCTGACGCTGCGCGTGGGCGACACCACCACCGCGTCGCTGCCGTGGTCGCGCTCCACCCGCATCGGCGGCATCCAGCTCTCGCGCAACTTCTCGCTGCAGCCCTATCGCACGACGACCCCGCTGCCGGCCTTCCTGGGCTCGGCCACGCTGCCCTCGCAGGTGGAGCTCTACATCAACGGCCTGCGCCAGTACACCGGCCAGGTCCCTGCCGGGCCCTTCCAGCTGAACACGGTGCCCAGCATCAACGGCGCGGGCAATGCCCAGGTGGTTCTCACCGACGCCTTCGGGCGCGCGACGACCCTCGACTTCTCGCTGTACGACACGCAGCGCCTGCTGCAGGAGGGCCTGTCCGACTGGTCCGTCGATCTCGGCATGGTGCGCAGGAACTACGGCCTGCGCTCGAACGACTACGGCAGCGACCCCGCCGCCACCGGCACCTGGCGCTACGGCGTGAGCAACAGCTTCACGCTGGAGGCGCACGGCGAGACCACCAAGGGGCTGGTGAAGGGTGGTGTCGGCGGCGCATGGCTGATCGGGCAGAGCGGCGTGTTCACGGGCGCCGTGGCGCACAGCAGCTATCGCGGCGAGCAGGGCTCGCTGCTCAACCTAGGCTACAGCTGGCGCGACAACCAGTTCAATTTCGCGGTCGAGGGCACGCGCACGCGCGGCGAGTACCGCGACGTCGCCTCGCTCTACGGCAGCGCACCGGCCCGTGGCTCGGGCCGTGCATCCATCGGCTACACGACAAAGGATCTCGGCAGCTTCGGCCTGAGCTACCTCTACCTGCGCTACCCGGCGCAGGAGGCGACGCGCATGGCCAGCGTCTACTGGTTCCGGGCCATCGGAAAGAGCGCCTCGATGAACGTGAGCCTCAACCAGAACCTCGACAACCGCCGCGAGCGCAGCCTCTTCGTCGGCTTCACCTGGGCGCTGGACGGCAACATCACGGCCAGCGCCGGCGTCCAGCGCGACAACGGCAAGACGGTCTACACCGCCGATGCGCAGAGCTCCATGCCGGGCGACGGCGGCATCGGCTGGAGAGCGGGCCTGCGCCAGGGCGGCGGCCAGAACGGCGGTCAGGCCGAGATCGACTACCTCGGCCGCTACGGCCGCGCCATGGCCGGCATCAGCGTGCTCGGCGACAACCGCTTCGCCTACGCGGGCGCCACCGGCTCGATCGCGTTCATGGGCGGCCAGCCCTTCGCGGCGCGGCGCATCGACGACGCCTTCGCGGTGGTTTCCACCGACGGCATCGCGGGTGTGCCCGTGAGGCTGGAAAACCGCGACATCGGCACCACGGACGACAAGGGCATGCTGCTGGTGGCGCCGCTTCGCTCCTACCAGAACAACCAGCTGTCCATCGACCCGATGCAGCTGCCCGCCGACGTGAGAATCGAGCGCGTGAAGACGGTCGCCACGCCGAGCGACCGGGCCGGCACGCTGGTGCGCTTCGGCATCACGCCGGTCAGCGCGGCCGCGCTGCTGCTGGTGGACGAGGCGGGCAAGCCGCTGCCGCTGGGCAGTCGCGTGCGAGCCAACGCACAGGGCGGCGAGCCGGCGCTGGTGGGCTTCGACGGCGCCGTGTATCTCGAGTCGCTGCAGGCCCGCAACACGCTCGACGTGCAGACGCCCAACGGCGTCTGCCGGACCAGCTTCGACTATCGCAAGGAAGGCGCGGCAGTCCCGCAGATCGGGCCGCTGCGCTGCACCAGGGAGGCCAAGACGCCATGAGTCTTCTGATCCGCACGCTGCGGGCCCTGCGCCTGCCCATGTTCTGCGCGCTGCTGTGGCTGCTGTCGGCGGGCAGCGCCCAGGCGTCGATCAATTGCACGGCATCGATGACGGCCGTGGCTTTCGGCGCGGTCGACCTGGTTGCCGGCACGGCCACGCCCGCCAACGCCACGCTGAGCTACACCTGCACCAAGAGCGGCAACAACAACACCACCGAGTACGCCAGGGTCTGCTTCAACATCGGCGACGGCAACGAGGGCCTCACGAACTTCAATCCGCGCGTCATGAAGAACACCGCGGGCGACAGCCTGAAGTTCCAGCTCTACCAGGGGACGAGCAGCACGATCTGGGGCTCGAACGGCAACGCCGCGGTGCCGAACCCGTTCACCATCAACATCGCCATTCCCGCCCGGTCCACCACCACCTCGGGCACCGCCACGATGCGCGGTGAGTTGCTCGCGGGCCAGAGCACTGTGCCCCCGGGCTCCTATCAGGACAACTTCGCCGGCATCCACACCTCGATCACGCTGACGTCGAGCACGAACGCGCCCCCGACCACGTGCGGCACGACGCTGGCGGACCAGTTCGCCTTCATCGTCAGCGCCACCATCTCCAAGAGCTGCGTCGTCACGGCCGATCCGCTGAACTTCGGCTCCGTCGCGGGCCTGCCGGGCGGGGCCAACATCGACAAGCTCGGCAACATCTACGTGACCTGCACGACGCCCACCTCCTACACGGTCGGGCTGACGCCGTCGAACAACGTGGCCAATGGTGCGGGGGCGATGACGCCGACCGGGGGCGTGCCTGGCAACACGGACACGGTGCCGTACCAGCTCTACCGCAACGCCGGGCGCACGAATGCCTGGGGCAACATCGCGGGAACCAACACCATGGGGGGTACGGGCAGCGGCCAGGTCCAGACGCTGCCCCTGTATGGCCGCGTTCTCGGCGCAAGCACCAACGTGCGGCCGGACAGCTACCTCGACGTCGTGACGGTCACCGTGACCTACTGAATCCGGGTCCGGGCCGAGCCCGGGCGAGCGAAACGGGAAGCCCGCTGGCAAATTGCGGGAATGTGTGAAGAATGGGGCCTCACGGCCTTCATTTTTCCGCGACTCTGCCGATAAGCCTGACTGGGCATCGATCCGATGCCTCCCAGGTTGCGACGATAGGAGTTCCCATGCCCGGAAACAGGCGAACTGCGAGGGCGGCTGCGCTGCGGTCGCCGCGAACGGCACCACCACTGGCGGCCGCAGGCATGCTGCTGCTCGTGTTGCCCCTGCCGCTGCAATTGAGTTCCGCCGAGCCGGCGCGCGAAGCGAACAGGGCGGCCGGCCGCTTCAACCTGACGATCAACGTGCTCCCGACCTTCGAGGTGCTGGAGATCAGGCCCGTGAACGGCGGGCACGAGTACCGCGTGCGGACCAACATGGCGTCGGTGGTCATCAAGGGGCGGGAGTACCGGTTCGACAAGGTCGGAGAAGCGACCTTCATGGTGCCTGGCACCGATGCCGACGGCCGTGCAAGCCTGGGCACCGCCCTGCACGGCACCGTCAGCGCGATGGCCGCGACCGCGGGCGGCGCTTCGCCGCAGTCCGCGAGTGCTGCAGCCGGCGACGGCAGCAATGCCACGCGGGTGACGGTGACCTACTGACCGGCCGGGCCCGCCGGCCAGTTGCCGGCCAGTCGCCGGTTTCTCCGGCGGGCCCTGCATTTCTTTCCATTCCTGCCGATATCCGGATGCCGGGCGCCCCTGCCGCGCCCGCGCCTCGCGTCCTTGCGACGCACGACAACGGATCGGGCCTCATGACGGGAAATCGGTTTCAACCGGCGCGCGCCGCCCTGGCTGCGCTGGTCGCATTCGCGCCGCTGGTGTGCGCGGCGGAGAGCAGCGCCGGCCCGGCCACAGCGACGGCGCGGGTACGGCTCGTGGTGAGCGTGGCGCCTGTGTTCCAGGTGCTGCAGGCCACGCGAACCCCCGAGGGATACGACTATCTGGTCTGGACCAACATGAGGTCGATCACCATCGGCGGGCGCGAGTACAGCTTCGACCGGCCCGGCGAGCACACCGTGCACATACCCGAGGCGCCTGCAGGCGCCTGGGTCGTGCATGGCCTCTAGACGGCGGCCGGTCGTTCGGCGCTCAGTCCTGGTTCCCGATCTCGGTGTTGTCCGGCGACAGGCACAGCGCCCCGGTGCAGTTCAGCGACCGGAAGAAGATCGGCTCGTCCGGGTTGCCGAAGTAGCGCAGGCCGTTGGCCGTCTGCTCGTTCGCCTGGATGATGTTGTTTTCATCGAGACCGAAGTAGATGTTGTTGGCCTTGGGGAACTCGTACTCGAAGGTGCTCGCCTGCGTCAGGTCCTTCATGTAGAGGAAGAAGCTCGAAGTCTTGCCCTCGTCGGTCAGGAAGCGCTCCTTCAGCAGGCGGTAGCCCAGCGCACCCTGTTCGCGGATCTGTTTCGGGACGTCGGGGAAGTCGCCGCCGACCACGCTCAGCGGACTGATCACGGCCTTCATCTCGTAGCGGGCCGGGCTGCTCAGGTCCTTGATGAAGAAATACGCGCTCTCGTGGTTGATGGTGCTGGGTGCGAACCACGGCCTGAAGCCGTTGGCGCCCTGCGCGTTGGCCGCGTTCACCATGTCCACCGTGGTGGTCGGGATCGGGATGGAGTTGTAGTCGTAGGTGGCCGATGAGCCCATGTCCTTGCGGTAGAGCACGCCGAACACGGGGTTGCTGTTCGGCGGCGGCAGGATCTTCAGCTGCGGCATCAGCTGCACGAAGACCTTGCCCTGCGCGCCCTGGTCCTTCATCTGCTGCAGCAGGCGCGGCAGCAGGTCGGGCGTCAGGATGTCGAGCTCGATCGTCTTGTACTCATAGCTGTAGGTGGTGTCGACGTCTTTCACCACCATGAACTTGTCCTGCAGCCGCACGATGTTGCCGCCCAGGGTGCCTTCGACATAGCGATAGCCCGCGGCGCCTTCGCGGTTCAGCAGCGCGATGTAGTCGTCGTAGCGCTTCTCGGCCGGATCGACGTCCGGATCGCGGTCCTGCTCGAAGGTCACCCACTTGTAGTGGGCGTTGACGGGCGTCGGATTGGTGCCGGGGCCAGGCTCTTCAGGTGGCGGCTCCTTTGGCGGCGGCTCCTTCGGCGGAGGGGGTATCTGGCTGAAGAGCCCGGGGTCGAAGCTGCTGCCGCCACCCCCGCCGCCGCCGCAGGCCACCAGTGCTGCCGTCGCGAGCGCGGCAAAGAACAATCTCGCTTTCATGATCCTCTACTCCTGTTTGTCTGTTCGTGATTCGCCGCCGCGAAAGAAGAAAAAGAAGGCTGGGCGGCGAAGCGTGCGAAGGTAGGCGCGCGGGCGTACCGAACACAGTGCACAAAGTCACTGCGTTGCAGGAAGCGGAAGGAAGGCGGGAAGAGGAGTAAGAAGAAAGAATTGGCTACGACCGCAGCCGGCGCTCAGGCCTCGATGCCGCAGCCGTGCAGCACGAAGGCCACCAGCTCGCGCGCGATGGGCTCGCGGTCGAAGGGCGCGTCGGGCGGCAGGCCGAGCATCACGCGCGTCTGGATCGCGTAGTCGGCATAGCTCTGCGTCATGGCCCAGATGTGCATCAGCAGGATGCGTGCGTCGAGCGGGCGCATCTGGCCGCGTGCGATCCAGCCATTGATGACGTCGATCTTCTTCTGCGTCCAGGCCCGTGCGTTGGGCCAGTAGCGGTCGAGGTTGCGCCCGCCGTCGAGAATTTCGCGCGTGAAGATGCGCGACATCTCGGGGCTGTCGATGGCGTGGTCCAGCTTCTTGCGGATGTAGTCGCCCAGCACCGTGGCCGGGTCGCTCGCGTCCTCGAAGGAGAACACCACCTTCCATGCGTGCAGCACCTGCATCAGCAGCTCTTCGTAGAGTTCTTCCTTGCCGGCGATGTAGTAGTGCAGCTGGGGCTTGGTGAGGCCGGCGCGCGCCGCGATGGCCTGGGTCGAGGTGCCCTTGAGGCCATGCAGGCTGAACTCCGTGACCGCCGCGGTGCGGATCGCCGCCATGATGCGTTCGCGCCCGGGCCTTGCGCGCGACAGGGGGCCGTCGGGCGCGGGCATTTCCTGGGCGGTCGAGACGGGAAGGGCGGCGGGATCGGCGTTCATGGTGGCGGGTGGGCGAGCGGCGGTGCGCGCGGTCGATGGTAATACCACCGGTACCCCTGGCATGACCGCATGCCATGCCGGCATGAGCGGGCAGGGCATGCGGGCATGGTTCCTGTATCTTCCTCGCCGCCTCGAAAAATTCCATTCAACACAGGAGTTGTTTATGTACCTCTCTCCCCGTTTCCGTGCCTTCGCGGCCGGCGCCGCGCTGCTGGCCGCCAGCGCGCTCGCGCAGGCGCAACAGGCGCTGCCCAATGTGGTGATCCTCGCCACCGGCGGCACCATCGCCGGGGCCGGCGCCTCGGCCGTCAACAGCGCCACCTACGCGGCCGCCAAGGTCGGCGTCGAGAAGCTGATCGCCGGCTTGCCTGAGCTCTCCAAGGTCGCCAACGTGCGCGGCGAACAGGTGTTCCAGGTCGCGTCGGAAAGCCTCACCAACGACAACCTGATGACGCTGGCCAAGCGCGTGTCGGCGCTGTCGAAGCAATCGGACGTGGACGGCATCGTCATCACCCACGGCACCGACACGCTGGAAGAAACCGCCTATTTCCTCACGCTGACCGTGCACACAAACAAGCCGATCGTGGTGGTCGGCTCGATGCGCCCGGGCACCGCGCTGTCGGCCGACGGCGCTCTCAACCTGTACAACGCCGTGAACGTGGCGGGCAGCAAGGACGCGATGGGCAAGGGCGTGCTCGTGACGATGAACGACAACATCGACACCGGCCGCGACGTGAGCAAGAACGTCAACATCAAGACCAACGCCTTCTCCAGCCAGTGGGGCCCGCTGGGCATGATCGTCGAAGGCCGCAACTACTGGTTCCGCGCCCCGGTCAAGCGCCACACCATGAACTCGGAGTTCGACATCGACAGCATCACCGCGCTGCCGCCGGTTGAAATTGCCATGGGCTACGAGGGCGTGAGCTCGGTGGCCATCGACGCCATCGCCAAGAGCGGCGCCAAGGCGCTGATCCACGGCGGTACCGGCAACGGCTCGGTGGCCGACCGCATCGTTCCGAACCTGCAGAAGGCCCGCGCCGACGGCGTGATCGTGATCCGCAGCGCCCGCGTGCCCGACGGCTTCGTGATCCGCAACGCCGAGCAGCCCGACGACAAGTACGACTGGGTGGTGGCGCACGACCTGCGTCCGCAGAAGGCGCGCATCCTGGCGATGGTCGCCCTGACCAAGACGAACAACACCAAGGAACTGCAGCGCATCTTCTGGGAGTACTGATCTCCCCCGGGGCGCATGGCGCCCCTCTGCAGAACAAGGCCGCAGCGGTGAAAGCCGCAGCGGCCTTTTTTCTTTCTATCGGCGGTCCGTTCCGCGATGGTGCCGCGCGTACTCGATGCTCGCGATGCAGATCGCCAGCCATGCGGCGCCCGAGCACAGCCCCGCGAGCACGTCGCTCGGGAAGTGCGCCCGCACGAAGATGCGGCTGCAGGCCACGGTGACGATCACGGCCGTCGCCGCCATCACCGATGGCACGCGCCAGCGCGCGGGCAGCATGCGCAGCCCCAGGTAGCCCAGCATGCCGTAGAGCACCATCGAGCCCGAGCTGTGGCCGCTCGGAAAGGAGTAGCCCGAGACCTGCGCGAAGCCGAAGTCATGCACCGGCCGGGCGCGCTCGAAGATGTGCTTGAGCATGTGGTTCAGCAGTGCATTGCCGACCGTGGCCGCGACCCAGCCGGCAGCGAAGCCGCGGTGCCCGCGCAGCCACAGCGCGATCGCCACTCCGGTGCACAGCAGCACCACGGTGATCGGGTCGGCAAGGTGGGTGAGCCACGAGAACACCTCGCGCACGCCCGGTGGCGTATTCACGCCCACGGAATGGCTGATCGTCTCGTCCAGCAGGCCCATTGGCCGGCCGTTGCCAAGGCCCTCGGCCACTTCGGCGAATACCCAGGCCAGCGCCAGCACCGCCGCCGCACCGATGGCCAGCCCGCCGAACAGCAGCCCGGCGCCCGGCTCGGGTTGCGCCGCGCGGCGGCGGCGCAGGTGCTCGAAGCCCCATGCGGCGATGCCGGCGACCAGGGTCAGCAGGGCGAGAAGAACCAGGAATCCGGGCCAGGCCTGGGCGCCGAGGCGCTCTCCCAGGGCGATCAGTGCGGCATGGTCAACGGGCATGAGTGGGGCGTTCGGGCGACAGGGCTGGGGGTTCGGCGGGAAGGGCAGGAGCATAGCGGCCCGTTCCTGACTGCCCGCTGCCTCGTAAAATAGCCGGTTCGTTGCGCCGCGGGGTCTTCTCCCGCCGGGCGGCCGCCTTCACGCAGATCCATGCTGACCTTCCAACAAATCATTCTCAAACTGCAGTCGTACTGGGCCGACAAGGGCTGCGCGCTGCTGCAACCGTACGACATGGAAGTGGGCGCGGGCACCTCGCACACCGCCACCTTTCTGCGCGCGCTGGGCCCCGAGCCCTGGAAAGCCGCCTACGTGCAGCCCAGCCGCCGCCCCAAGGACGGCCGCTACGGCGAGAACCCCAACCGCCTGCAGCACTACTACCAGTACCAGGTGGTGCTGAAGCCGGCGCCCTCGAACATCCTCGAGCTCTACCTCGGCAGCCTCGAGGCCCTGGGCTTCGACCTCAAGAAGAACGACATCCGCTTCGTCGAGGACGACTGGGAGAACCCCACGCTCGGCGCCTGGGGCCTGGGCTGGGAAGTCTGGCTCAACGGCATGGAGGTGACGCAGTTCACCTACTTCCAGCAGGTCGGCGGCATCGACTGCAAGCCCATCACCGGCGAGATCACGTACGGCCTGGAGCGCCTGGCCATGTACCTGCAGGGCGTGGACAACGTCTACAACCTCACCTGGACCGACGGCCTGAGCTACGGCGATGTCTACAAGCAGAACGAGGTCGAGCAGTCGACCTACAACTTCGAGCACAGCGACGCCGAGTTCCTGTTCACCGCCTTCAACGCGCACGAGAAGCAGGCCAGGCACCTCATGGAAGCCCAGCTCGCGCTGCCCGCCTACGAGCAGGTGCTGAAGGCCGCGCACAGCTTCAACCTGCTGGACGCGCGCGGCGCGATCAGCGTGACCGAGCGCGCCGCCTACATCGGCCGCATCCGCAACCTCGCGCGCAGCGTGGCGCAGAGCTATTACGACAGCCGCGAGCGCCTGGGCTTCCCGATGGCGCCGCGCGAGTGGGTCGCGCAGATCCCGCCGAAGAAGGTTGCCTGAGCGATGACGACCCCCATGAACAAGAACTCCCTCCTGGTCGAACTGTTTGTCGAAGAGCTGCCGCCGAAGGCACTGAAGAAGCTCGGCGACGCCTTTGCCGGCGTGCTGCGCGACCAGCTCGTGGCGCAGGGCCTTGCCGACGCCGGTGCGGTGCTGACGCCGTACGCTTCGCCGCGCCGCCTGGCCGCGCACATCACGCACGTGGCCGAACGCGCCGCTGACAAGGCCGTGTCGCAGAAGCTCATGCCCGTGGCCGTGGGCCTCGACGCTTCGGGCCAGCCTACGCCCGCTCTGCTGAAGCGCCTGGGCGCGTTGGGCGCCGACGCCTCCGCCGTGCCCGGCCTCAAGCGCGCGATGGACGGCAAGGCCGAGGCCCTGTTCTACGAAAGCACCGCCAAGGGTGCAACGCTGGCCGAGGGCCTGCAGAAGGCGCTGGCCGAAGCCATCGCCAAGCTGCCGATTCCCAAGGTCATGAGCTACCAGCTCGAAAGCGGCTGCGAGCTGCCGGGCTGGAGCAGCGTGAGCTTCGTGCGACCCGCGCACGGCCTCGTGGCGCTGTACGGCGATGCCGTGGTTCCGGTGGAGGCGCTGGGCCTGAAGGCGGGCCGCGAAACGCACGGCCACCGCTTCGAGGCGGCGGTCGATCCGGTGGTGCTGCGCGATGCCAACAGCTATGCGTTGCAGCTGCAGGAGGAAGGCGCCGTCATCGCGAGCTTCGAGACGCGCCGCGCCGAGATCGCGCGCCAGCTCGCGGCGGCCGCGGTGAAGGCCGGCGGCGGCTCGGTGCCCATCGAGGACGACGCCCTGCTCGACGAAGTGACCGCGCTGGTCGAGCGCCCGAACGTTCTGGTCTGCAGCTTCGAGCGCGAGTTCCTCGAAGTGCCGCAGGAGTGCCTCATCCTCACGATGAAGGCCAACCAGAAGTACTTTCCGCTGCTCGACGCCTCGGGCAAGCTCACCAACAAGTTCCTCGTTGTCAGCAACATCAGCCCCGACGACGCGAGCGCGGTCATCGGCGGCAACGAGCGCGTGGTGCGCCCGCGCCTGGCCGACGCCAAGTTCTTCTTCGACCAGGACCGCAAGAAGTCGCTGGCCTCGCGCGTCGAATCGCTGGGCAAGGTGGTCTATCACAACAAGCTGGGCACGCAGGGCGAGCGCGTGGAGCGCGTGATGCGCATCGCGCGCGGCATTGCCGAGAAGCTCGGCGACGCGGCCCTCGCCGCGCATGCCACGCAGGCCGCCCAGCTCGCCAAGGCCGACCTGGTGACCGACATGGTCGGCGAGTTCCCCGAGCTGCAGGGCATCATGGGCCGCTACTACGCGCTGCACGACGGCCTCGACGCGTCGGTGGCCGACGCCATCGAGGACCACTACAAGCCGCGCTTCGCCGGCGACGAGCTGCCGCGCAACACCGTGGGCCTCGTGGTGGCGCTGGCCGACAAGCTCGAGACGCTGGTCGGCATGTTCGGCATCGGCAACCTGCCCACGGGCGACCGCGACCCGTTCGCGCTGCGCCGCCACGCGCTGGGCGTGATCCGCATGCTGGTCGAGAAAGACCTGCCGCTGGAGCTGACCAGGCTGGTGAGCGACGCGCGCACGGCGCTGGACGACGCCATCGGCAAGACCGGCGAGTTCCCGCTGCACAAGGCGGCGGAGGACGTTGGCCAGGTCGTCGACTTCATCTACGACCGCCTTGCGGGTTCCCTGCGCGAGCAGGGCGCCAGCGCGCAGGAGGTCGAGGCCGTGCTGGCACCGCGCCCGCAGCGCCTGGGCGAGGTGCCCAAGCTGCTGGCCGCCGTGCGCGCCTTCGCTGCCCTGCCGGCCGCCGCAGCGCTCGCGGCAGCGAACAAGCGTATCGGCAACATCCTCAAGAAGGCTCCCGAGGCCGACGCGCACGTCAGCGAGCTGCTGCTGCAGGAGCCCGCCGAGAAGGCGCTGCACGCGGCCATGGCGCAGGTCGTGCCCGCCGCCAACGCGCAGTTCGACGCCGGCGACTACACCGCCTCGCTGCAGACGCTGGCCGCGCTGCGCGAGCCGGTCGATGCCTTCTTCGACGGCGTGATGGTCAACGCCGAGCAGGCCGACCTGCGGCTGAACCGGCTGGGCCTGCTGATGTCGCTGCACGCCGCGATGAACCGGGTGGCGCAGCTCGAGCGGCTGGCGGTCTGATTTTCGGCGCTCGATAATTCGGCCATGAACCGCCAGCAACAGATCGACGACTTCCTGCTTCAGGCGCATCGCCTTGCAGTGTCCCGGCTGCGGGCGGAGCCTGCGCGCATCGCGGATGTTTCCGCGACGCTCGAGCGGTGGCAGGCGCGGGCCGGTGCCACGCGGTCCGATCCTTACTGGAACGAGTGGCGCGCCATGCTCGCTGCCGGCGTCGATGCGATCGAGGAGGCCACTTGCGGTACCGACGATCACGCGGTGGCGCTGCGCAATGTTTCTCCTGTTGGCGTCCTCATGACGCAGCGCGAGCGCGGCGAACTCCTGCGCGCGGCGCGGCAGGGCACACATGCAGCGTAGCGAAGCCGAGCATGTGCTGCGCGCGGCCGCAGCCATTGCGCAGGAGCAGTCGTTCGTCGTGATCGGCAGCCAGGCGTTGCTCTTCCTGCTGGAGGATGCACCGCCGAGCCTGCTGGTGTCGCGGGAGCTCGATCTCTATCCCGCCCTGCACCCCGAGAAGTCCGATCTGATCGACGGTGCCATCGGCGCACTGTCCAGCTTCGACGACACCTTCGGATACCACGCCGATGGCGTCGGCCCCGAGACGGCAGTGATGCCCGGCGACTGGATGCAGCGTGCCAGTCTTCACTACTTGGGTGACCTGACGGTGGTCTGTCCCGATCTGCACGACCTGGCGCTGTCGAAGTGCGTGGCGGCTCGCGAGAAGGATGCCGACTTCGTGCGCGAGTTGCTCAGGCTCGACTTGGTGAACACCGCCGTCCTGCACGAACGTGCTGCCTTGCTGGACGGGGCGAAATATCCTGTGGCGCAGATCGACGACTGGATCGGGCGGCGCAGCATCGAAGCGGGGAAAAGCTCATGAAACTCGTCATCCTCGACCGCAACGGCACGCTCAACGTGCACCGCGAAGACTTCGTGAAGAGCGACATCGAGTGGACGCCGCTGCCCGGTGCGCTGGAAGCGGTGGCGCGGCTCAACCATGCGGGGTGGCACGTGGTGATCGCGTCGAACCAGTCGGGCCTGGGGCGCGGCCTGTTCGACATGGCCTCGCTCAACGCGATGCACGCCAAGATGCACAAGATGCTCGCGGCCGTGGGCGGCAAGGTCGACGCGGTGTTCTACTGCCCGCACAGCCCCGACGAGAACTGCGACTGCCGCAAGCCGAAGCCGGGCCTGTTCCTGCAGATCGGCGACCGCTACGGCATAGATCTCAAGGGCATCCCGACCTGCGGCGACAGCCTGCGCGACCTGCAGGCCGGCGCGGCCGCCGGCTGCGAGCCGCACCTGCTGCTCACCGGCATGGGCGCCGCCTGCCGCGGCGTGGATCCGCTTCCTTCCGAATACCCGGCGAACACGATGGTCCACGACGACCTCGCCGCCTTTGTCGATTTTCTGCTCGCGCGCGAAGCGCGGGATGCACTGCAGGTGGCTGTCTGATGGCGTTGTTCCGTTCCGTTCTCCACGCACTGTGGATGCTCGTCACCGTGGTGCCCTGGGGCATCATCATGTGCGTCAGCTCGCTCTGGAAGCGCGGCGTGCCGCTCTACTGGATGGCCGTACGCTGGCTCGGCTGGGCCATCGGCGGCGCGCGCGTGCTGCTGGGCATCAGGACCCGCGTGAGCGGCATGGAGAACCTGCCGACCGACAAGCTCGCCGGCGCGGTCCTGCTGGTGAAGCACCAGTCCACGCTCGAGACCTTCCTGATGCCCACGCTGATGCCGCATCCGCTGGCCTACGTGTTCAAGAAGGAACTTCTCTACATCCCCTTCTTCGGCTGGGCGATGGCGCGGCTGGACATGATCCACATCGACCGCAGCCAGCGCGCGCAGGCCTTCAACAAGGTGGTGAACCAGGGCCGCAAGCTGCTCGCGCAGGGCATCTGGATCATCATGTTCCCCGAGGGCACGCGCATCCCGCGCGGGCAGAAGGGCACCTACAAGAGCGGCGGCACGCGGCTGGCCTGCGAGACCGGCGTGCCGGTGATCCCGATCGCCGTGACCTCGGCCAAGGTCTGGCCGCGCAAGGCCTTCATCAAGCGCCCGGGCGTGGTCGACGTGTCCATCGGCCCGGCCATTCCCAGCGTGGGCCGCAAGCCCGACGAGCTGATGCGCGAGGTCGAGGAATGGATCGAGGCCGAGATGCGCCGCCTCGACCCCGAGGCCTACGTGGACAGCCCGCCCCGGCCCGCGCGGCAGGAAGCGGTGAGCTGACGGGCGCGGGCCGCCGGTAGAACGACAGAAACCAGAAGGCCCGCCATGGGGGGATTGCTCCGGTTCACGATGGACCTGTTCGAGGGGCTGGGGAGCGAGTTCGCGCCCCCGGCGCCCGCGCCGGCACGTCCGCGCCGTCCGAGAAAGCCGAAGCCGGCGGTACCGCCTTCCGTGCTGCCGGACGCGGCCATCCTTCCTCCCGCGCCCGTCGATCCGGATGCGCCGCCCGCGGTGCCGCTGGCCGACACGCTGACGCTCGCGAACTTCGCGCACCCACAGGCCACGCGCGAAGTGGTGCTGGGCTCCGCGCGCGTGGCCTACGAATTCAAGCGCGGCAAGCGCAAGACCATCGGCTTCCTGGTGGGGGCCGAAGGGCTGTCGGTGCGCGCGCCGCGCTGGGTCGCGCTGCGCGATGTGGATGCGGCCATCCACGAGAAGTCGGACTGGATCCTGCGCAAGCTCACGGAGACGCGACAGCGCCTCGCGCGCGTGGAAGCCACGCGCATCGAATGGAAGGACGGCGCAGCCTTCCCGTTCCTGGGCGAGCCGGTCGTGATGCGGCTCGATCCCAAGCACGGCTTCGCGAGCGTCGGTGGCACGCTGGACGCGGCCACCGAGGAAGGCGCGCCGCGCATCCTGCGGCTGGCCGTCTCGCAGAACGCCGAGCCCTCGCAGATCCGCGACGCCGCGCAGGCCTGGCTCATGCGGCAGGCGCGCAAGCTGTTCATCGAGCGGCTGGACCACTTCGCGCCGCTGCTCGGCGTGCAGTGGCAGAAGCTGTCGCTGTCCAACGCGGCAACGCGCTGGGGCAGCGCCAGCGCCGACGGGTCGATCCGGCTCAACTGGCGGCTGATCCACTTCCGGCTGCCGGTGATCGACTACGTCGTGGCGCACGAACTGGCCCACCTGCGGGTGATGGACCACTCGCACCGCTTCTGGGAGACCGTGGAGAGCGTGGTGCCCGACTACGACGTGCTGCGGCAGCAGCTCAAGGACGAAGCGGTTCCACGCTGGAACTGAGGCCGGGGCGCCCCGGCCCCGGGGTCAACGTTTCAGGACACGGCCTTGATGGGGATGTACATCTCACCCCCGCCCGCCATGAACTCCTTCGACTTCTCCTCCATGCCCTCGCTCATGGCCTGATCCTCGGCCACGCCCTTCTTCGCGGCGTACTCGCGCACTTCCTGCGTGATCTTCATCGAGCAGAACTTGGGGCCGCACATCGAGCAGAAGTGCGCCACCTTGCTCGAATCCTTGGGCAGCGTCTCGTCGTGGAATTCGCGCGCCGTGTCGGGGTCGAGGCCGAGGTTGAACTGGTCCTGCCACCGGAACTCGAAGCGCGCCTTGCTCAGCGCGTCGTCGCGCGAGCGCGCGCCCGGGTGCCCCTTTGCCACGTCCGCGGCGTGCGCGGCGATCTTGTAGGCGATGATCCCCTGCTTAACGTCGTCGCGGTCGGGCAGGCCCAGGTGCTCCTTCGGCGTCACGTAGCACAGCATCGCGGTGCCGGCCCAGCCGATCATGGCCGCGCCGATCGCGCTGGCGATGTGGTCGTAGCCCGGCGCGATGTCGATGGTCAGCGGGCCCAGCGTGTAGAAGGGCGCCTCGTGGCAGTGCCTGAGCTGCTCGTCCATGTTCGACTGGATCATGTGCATGGGCACATGGCCCGGGCCTTCGATCATGGTCTGCACGTCGTGCTTCCAGGCGATCTGCGTGAGCTCGCCCAGCGTGCGCAGTTCGGCGAACTGGGCCTCGTCGTTGGCGTCGGCGCCCGAGCCGGGGCGCAGGCCGTCGCCGAGCGAGAAGCTCACGTCGTAGGCCTTCATGATGTCGCAGATGTCCTCGAAGTGCGTGTAGAGGAAGCTCTCCTTGTGATGCGCGATGCACCACTTGGCCATGATCGAGCCGCCGCGCGACACGATGCCCGTCATGCGGTTGGCCGTCAGGTGGATGAAGGGCAGGCGCAGGCCGGCGTGGATGGTGAAGTAATCGACGCCCTGTTCCGCCTGCTCGATGAGCGTGTCGCGGTAGATCTCCCAGGTCAGGTCCTCGGCCACGCCGCCCACCTTCTCGAGCGCCTGGTAGATGGGCACGGTGCCGATCGGCACGGGGCTGTTGCGCACGATCCAGTCGCGCGTGGTGTGGATGTTCTTGCCGGTGGAAAGATCCATCACGTTGTCCGCGCCCCAGCGGATGGCCCACACCAGCTTCTCCACCTCTTCCTCGATGCTCGAGGTGACGGCCGAATTGCCGATGTTCGCGTTGATCTTCACCTTGAAGTTGCGGCCGATGGCCATCGGCTCGACCTCGGGATGGTTGATGTTCGCGGGAATGATCGCGCGGCCGCGCGCCACCTCGTCGCGCACGAACTCGGGCGTGATGATGCGCGGAATGCTCGCGCCCAACGGGTTGCCCGCCACGCGCTTCGCGCGCTCCTCGTTGGCGAGGTACTCGGCCATCCACTCGCGCTTGCCGTTCTCGCGCAGGGCGACGTATTCCATCTCGGGCGTGACGATGCCGCGGCGTGCGTAGTGCATCTGCGTGACATTGCCGCCCGACTTCGCGCGGCGTGGCGTGCGCTGCAGCGCCGAGGCACCGGCGCGCAGTTCGGCCAGGCGCTGGGCGTCGCGGTCTTCGTTCTTGGCGCCGTCGTCCAGCGCATGGTGCACGCGGCCTTCGTAGCTCTCGGTGTCGCCGCGTTCGGCGATCCACGCGCCGCGCACGTCGGGCAGGCCCCGGCGCACGTCGATCTCGACCTTCGGGTCGGTGTACGGGCCGGAGGTGTCGTAGAGCGACACGGTCTCGCCGTTGGTCAGCTGCACGTCGCGCACGGGCACGAACAGGTCGGGCCGGCTGCCCGGAATCACGCACTTGTGCGACGCGGGAAAGGGCTCGCGCGTCAGCGAAAGCAGCGAGGTGAACTTGTCGGGGGCATTCATCGGAGGCACTCCTTGTTGAGGAAAGGGTGCTCCGCAATCGCTCGGTGGTCTTCGGCAGAAGCCCGTCACGGGAAGGTGGACGGACCGAAGTCAGGGAGTGCAGCTCTTCTTACGCCGGTATGACCCGGATCAAGTTCGCGGGTCGGCAGCTTTGCCATCTCAGCACGCCACATGCGTGCACCCCGGAGCGGGGCCGATTGTGCGAGCCTCGGCCCGGCGCGTCAACCCGCGGGTTGTTACCGCAGGTCGCCGTCGAGGTAGTACCAGCGCCCGTCCTCGCGCACGAAGCGGCTGCGCTCGTGCAGGCGCGTGGCGGCGCCGGAGGGGCCGCGCTGGCGCGCGACGAACTCGACCTCGGCGTGGTCCGCATCGAGCACCGACCGGGCGCGGACGTCCAGCCCGAGCCATTTGACGCCCGGCTCGAACTCGATGGAGGCCGGGCGCTTCGAGGGATGCCAGGTGGCGAGCAGGTACTCGCCGCGCTCCAGCACGAAGGCCGAATAGCGCGAGCGCATCAGCGATTCGGCATCGGGCGCGGGCGTGCCGTCGAAATCGTCGAGATAGCGGCCGCAGCATTGGGCATGGGCGACGGGCTTGTCGCGGCGGTCGGTTCGGCCGCAGGGGCAAGGCCCGGAGAAAGGGACGGAGGCACTCATGAAGACTGCTATTGGAACACCCCGCGGCCCAGCCTCCGACAGGGCAAGCCCGGAGCCGGTGAAGGCCGCTAGCGGCGGATGGGCTCCTGCAGCGCCTGCGCACCGGCCGGCCCGGTCCCCGGGCATCCACCCTTGGCGCGGCGCTTGCTAAACGATAGCGTTGCCCTAGCCCGTCGAGAAAGCCCGCGATGTACCTCACAGCCCCCGAACAGCAGGCCCTGCGCGGCGTCTTCGCGCTGCTGGCCGAGGACGACCGTGGCGAGCACGAGATCCGCGAGCGCCTCGGTAGGGCTCTGCTCGACCTGCTGCACGCCGACCAGTTCGCCTCCTTCGTTTGGAACGCGGCGGGCAACAGCTTCGGCTCGCGCGTGGCGATCCACATGGACCCGGCGAACCTCGACACCTACGCGCAGTGGCACCAGCACCACGACCCGATCACCTTCGTGCTGCAGTCGCGCCGCCGTGCCACGCGTGTGACCGAGGTGATGCCGCAGCGCGAGCTGATGCGCACGCCCTTCTTCAACGACTTCCTCGCGCGCGACGGCCTGCACTGGGGCATGAACCTGCACGCCTTCGAGGGCGACCGGGCACTGGGCGACCTGCGCATCTGGCGCCGCAAGGGGCGCGGCGATTTCGGCGATCACGAGAAGGCGCTGCTGGACCTGATCGAGCCGGCGTTCATCGGTGCCTTACAGCGGGCGCAGCGTGCCGCCGCTGCCGCCATGCCTTCATCGCATGCACCTGCCTCCTCCGATGCGCTGCTGAGTGCGCGCGAGCAGGAGGTGGCCCGCTGCGTACGCGAAGGGCTCACCGACAAGGAGATCGCGCGGCGCATGGCGGTGAGCGTGCCCACCGTGCGCACCTACCTGCGCCGCATCTTCGACAAGCTGGGCATCGAGCGCCGCTCGGCGCTGGCGGCCTTGCGCTGACACCCGCAGCCGGTCACTTCGGCGCGGGCAGCCGTCCCAGCACCTTCTCCACCGCGAGGCCCACGGCCAGCAGCCTGCGGTCGCTGCCGGCGGGGCCGTCGAGCTCCAGGCCCACGGGCAGGCCCGTCGTCGCGCCGATGCCCGAAGGCAGCTGGATGCCGGGGATGCCGGCGTTGCTGCCAGGGTCGGTGTTCTGGATCAGCGCGCCGAAGTTCTCGGGGCTGCTGGCCTCGGGCGCGGCCGCCAGCGCCACGCGCGGCACCGTCGGGAACACCAGCGCGTCGAGCCTGTTCTTCGTGAAGGTGTCGCGATACAGCTTCTGCAGCGCGGGGCGCGCGACGCGCATCGCGTTGTCGTAGACCGGCTTCGCATCCACCACGCCGCTGGGCGCCGGCAGCTTGCGCGGGATGACGAAGGCTTCGAAGGTGCCCTTGACGTCGGGGCTCGCGATGCCGGCCGTGAGCTGCGCGATGTCGATGCCGGTGCGGTATGTCGCGAGATAGGCCGCCATGTCGTCGTTCGCCTCGTAGAGCGCGAGCGGGAAGCCGACGGCGCCGTTGAGCTCCATGAGCTTCGGCATCTCGACGTTCACCAGCGTGACGCCGGCAGCGCGCAGCTTTTCGAGCGCGGCATCGGTGGCCGCGCGCGTGTCGGCATCGAGATTCGCCTGGAAGGCCGGCACCACGCCGAGGCGCACGCGCTTGAGGTTCGCGGGCTTCGGCGGTGCGCCGCCGGCGATGACGCTGTCGAGCAGCGCCACGTCGGCCATCGACTGTGCCATCGGCCCGGCGGTGTCGCGCGTATGCGAGATCGGCGCGATGCCCTGCTGCGGATAGCGGCCCACCGACGGGCGCAGCGAGGCGCAGCCGTTGAATGCGCAGGGAATGCGCACCGAGCCGCCCGTGTCGGTGCCCAGCGCGGCGGGCACCATGCGTGCGCCGAGTGCCGAGCCGTTGCCCGACGACGATCCGCCCGCGATGCGGCTGGCGTCGTAGGCATTGCGCACGCCCACCTCGGCGCCGGTCTGGAAGGCGGGGTTGTAGCCGGTGACGCCGAAGGCCAGCTCGTGCATGTTGGTCTTGCCGAGCACGACGGCGCCGGCCGCGCGCAGCCTGGCCACCACCGGCGCATCGGCGGCAGGCACGAAGCCCTTGAGCGCCGGTGTGCCGGCTGTGGCGGGCAGGCCCTGCACCTGGATGTTGTCCTTGATGGCCACCGGAAGCCCCGCCAGCGGCTTGCAGGCACCGCCGCGCTTGCGCTGCGCATCGGCGGCGCGCGCCTGCTTCAGCGCACCGGCTTCGTCGAGGGTGATGAACGCGTTGAGGTTCGATTTCGCCTTGGCCTGCGCGATGTAGGCGGCCGTCAGCTGCTCGCTGGTGACGGTGCCTGCGCACAGCTGCCGCACGGCTTCTGTTGCAGTCAGCGTCGCGATGTCGGGCGTCGCCGGCTGGGCCTGGGCGGAGAGGGCGAGAGCGACGGCGGACGGCACAAGGGCCAGCCGAGCGGCAAGGGAAATGGATTTCTGAACGGTCATGGCAAGGGCCTCCGGGAAAGAGGCGGCCATGGTGCGCCGGCGCGCGGCACCTGTCTGTCATCCAAACCGATGACAGGCGGCAGAGGCGGCCCGCAGCTCTACCGGAACATCACCCACTCGGGCCGCATGTTGAAGCGCACCGGCAGGATGCTGACGCCCAGCCCGCTGGTGACGTACATGCGCCTGTGCTTGTGCGTGATCCAGCCGTAGGCCCACTCGCGCGGGGCGGCGCCCGGCACGATCAGCGCGCCATAACCCGGTACGCTCACCTGCCCGCCGTGTGTGTGCGAGGCCACCACCAGCCCGCGCGTGCGCGGCATGGTCGCGAAGCTGAAGGGGTCGTGCATCATGACCAGCGTCGCCGCATCGGCGGGGATGCCGGCCAGCGCGCGCATCGGATCCGAATGGCCGGTCGAATGGTCTCCGATGCCGGCCACCCAGATGTCGTGGCCGGGCAGGCGCGCCGAGGTGTTCTCCAGTACGCGGATGCCCTGTGCGGCGAGTGCCTTTGCCGTGCGCTCGCCGCCGTGCCACCAGTCGTGGTTGCCCAACACCGCGTACACACCCTGCGGCGCCTTCAGCTTGCCGAGCACGGCGGCCATATCTTCGATGGGCAGGGGCTCGTCGTCCTCGCCGGTGCCCGCGAGGAAGTCACCGGGCAGCAGCACCACGTCGGGCTGCGCGGCGTTGATCTCGTCGATGATGCGCGCGGCGCGCTCCACGCTGGTGATGCGCCATGCAGAGCGGGATGTGAGATGCCAGTCGCCAGCTACCGCGACCTTCAGGCCGGCGGGCGCCTGCCATTGCGCCGAGCTCAGGGGCTCGACGCGCGCGGCCACCCAGCGCGGCTCGATGGCGAAGCTCCAGACCGCCAGCGCCGCGAGCACGAATGCCGCGGCGTACCACCAGCCCGGGCGTCGCCCTCGGTGCTCGCTCACGTCACGCCAACGCGCGCTGGATCAGCAGCTTCTGGATGTCCGAAGTGCCTTCGTAGATCTGGCACACGCGCACGTCGCGGTAGATGCGCTCCAGCGGAAAGTCGTTCACGTAGCCGTAGCCGCCCAGCGTCTGGATGGCGGCGCTGCACACGCGCTCGGCCATCTCGCTTGCGAACAGCTTGGCCATGGCGGCCTCTTTCAGGCAGGGCAGGCCGGCGTCGCGCAGGCTGGCCGCGTGCCAGATCAGCTGGCGCGCGGCCTCGATCTGCGTCGCGCATTCAGCGAGGCGGAAGCCCACGGCCTGCTGGTCGAAGATGGAGCCGCCGAAGGCCTGGCGCTCCTTGGCGTAGGCCAGCGCGGCGTCGAAGGCGCTGCGCGCCATGCCCACGCTCTGCGCGGCGATGCCGATGCGCCCGCCTTCCAGCGCTCCGAGAGCGATCTTGTAGCCCTCGCCCTCCGCGCCGATCAGGTTCTCGCGCGGAATGCGGCAGCCGTCGAAGTTGATCTGCGCGGTGTCGCTGCTGTGCTGGCCGAGCTTGTCTTCCAGCCGCGCGACGTTGTAGCCCGGCGTGTCGGTGGGCACGATGAACGCGCTCATGCCGCGCTTGCCAGCGCCCTTGTCGGTCACCGCGATGACGATGGCGACCTGCCCGTTCTTGCCGCTGGTGATGAACTGCTTCACGCCGTCGATCACGTAGCCGTCGCCGTCCTTGCGCGCGGTGGTGCGCAGGCTCGACGCATCGCTGCCGGCCTGCGGCTCGGTGAGGCAGAAGGCGCCGAGCATCCGGCCCTGCGCCAGCGGCTCGAGCCACTGCTTCTTCTGCTGCGCGTTGCCGTAGCGCATGAGGATGGCGTTGACGGGGCAGTTGGTCACGCTGATGGCAGTGCTGGTGCCGCCGTCGCCGGCGGCGATTTCCTCCAACACCAGCGCGAGCGTGAGGTAGTCGAGGCCCGCGCCACCATGCTCCTCGGGCACGCAGATACCGTAGGCGCCCAGCGCCGCGAGGCCCTGGTGCGCTTCCTTGGGAAAACTGTGCTCTCGGTCCCACTTCGCGGCGTTGGGCCAGAGTTCGGCTTGCGAGAAGTCGCGCACCGCGTCGCGGATGGCTTCCTGGTCGGCGCTGAGCAGCATGGCGTTGTCTCCTGTCTTTTCTTTTCGTGCCTTACTTGCCTGCGCCCAGGTCCATGATGAGGCGGGCGGCCATGTACAGCCGGCGCGGGATGGCGCTGATGTCCACGTACTCGGCCTTGTCGCTGTGGTAGCCGAAGCCCGGCAGGCCCAGGCTTTCGATCACGGGCTTGCCCGAGAGCGCCGCATAGGCAGCGTCGGTGCCGCCGCCGGTGCGCTCTTCAACGCCCAGCGTGCCACCGGCTTCCTTGTAGTAGGCCACCGCCTTGTCGACCAGCTTCTTGCCGCCTTCGCCCGCGTTGAAGGCCGGACGGCCGCGCGTGACGATCACCTTGACGTCGGCCTCGGGCAGCTTCTTCTGCTGCGCGCGCTCTTCCAGCGTCTTCATGGCGGCGTCGAAGTCCTCGTTGCGCGCATAGCGCACGTCCGCGTTCAGCGTGGCGCTGGCAGGGATGATGTTCGAGACGTTGCCGGCCTTGGCGATGGTCCAGTTGAAACGCAGGTTCTTCGACTTGTCGTCGATGTTCATCGTGCGCAGCACCAGGTCGGACGCCTCGACCAGCGCGTTCACGCCCAGCTCCGGCGCGGCACCCGCGTGCGAGGCCTTGCCGGTGATGTTGACCTGCACGTAGGCGATGCCCGAGGTGCCGAGCGAGAGCTTCTCGTCGCCGGCGCTGGTGGGCTCGAAGGAGAGCACGTAGTCGGCCAGCTTGGCTTCTTCCTGGATCAGGTCGCGCGAGCCGAAGGAGCCTTTTTCCTCGTCGGTGTTGAACAGCACGGTGATGGTGCCGTAGTCGCGCACGCCGTAGTCCTTCAGCAGCTTGAGCGTGTGCAGGATGACCGCGTTGCCGCCCTTGTCGTCGGCGATGCCGGGGCCGTAGGCCTTGTCGCCCTCGACGCGGAAGGGCGCCTTCGCGAGGATGCCCTTCAGGTAGACGGTGTCCATGTGCGACATCAGCAGCAGGTTCTTGCCGCCGCGGCCCTTGATCTTGCCGACGATGTTGTCGCCCACCACGAGGCCGGCCGACTTGCTGCGCGTGACGGTGAAGCCCAGGTTCTTGAGCTCGGCTTCGAGGTAGTTGCCCGCGGCGGCGATGCCTTCGGCGTCACCGGTGCCGGTCTCGATGTTGACGAGCTTCTCCAGCGTCTTGATCACCGCAGGCTGCTCGTCGGTGGCGGCCTGGAACAGCACGTTGTCGCGCTTCTGGGCCAGGGCGGCAGCGGGTGCCAGGAACGCGAGGGCAACCAGTGCGGCGACGGTGTTGCGGGGGAGGGCCGAGTACATGAACGAAGTCTCCAGGCAGATTTGAAAGCGAAACTCTGATTCTAGGCATCGCCCCCGCCGCCGGGGCTGTCTCAGCCTGAGCCCATATCGACGCATGCCTGCAGCGAAAGGTGCGTGCTCTCCAACTGGTCCGCCAGCGCCTTCAGCCGGTCGGACTCGAGGCGTTGCGCCTCGACGCGGATCAGCCTGAGCATCTTCTGCGATCCGTCGGCCAGGCGGGACTGTCCTTCGATCGACAGCCAGCAGTACAGCCTCGTGAGATCGGCCGGCTCGGTCGACCAGCGCTGCTGGAAATAGGCCACCAACCCGTCGACGTCATGGGCGTATCCGGTTCGCCGGGCAGCGAATTCCAGGGACAGGCCTCGGTCCGTGTCCCTGTCCATTCCGTCGATGCCGAGGAGCAGTCGACGCCCCAACTGCAACCGGCATTCCGCGTGACCGCGTTCCGCGCCCTGCAGCAGCCACTTTCTGGCGATCTCCGCATGCTCGCCGGACACGCGCGCTTTATTGACCTGGGCGACCAGCGCGGTCATCAGGCACATCGCGCCGGTGTCTCCCTGCTCCGCGAGCGCCTGCAGCCGCCGCATCGGCTTTTCCAGCGGATAGACATACCCGCCATCGGGCTCGAGCACCTGCAAGGCGATGTGCGCCAGTTCGAACCCTTCGCCCGCGAGTTGCCGCCATCGCCTTTCCCGGTGGACGGTGCCGCTCTCCGTCGGGTAGCGTCGGCTGAGGCGATTCCACTGGGACAGCTCGCTGAACAGTTCGCGCTCGTAGGCCGCGCGATTTTCGGCACTCAGCAGCCTGCCGCGCCGCTCGTCGAAGGAGCGCAGGTCGTTGCGGGGAAAGTATTCGCGCACCGATTCGTACAGCAACAGGGCCGACGCGGCGAAGAAGATCGTCCCCGCGAGCACGGCCGGCCATTGCGGCGGGCGACGGTCGTCGCGCGCCATTCAGCGGACCGCCACGACGACTTCGACATCCGCGGGGCAGGACCGGCTGGGCTCCCGCCATCCGATGAGGGTCCGCTCGCTCGCGTCGCGCGTCAGCTCGTAGCCGTGGTCATAGACGCCGGCTTCGCCCGGCACCGCCAGCCGGGTCTGGACCCGGCGGCCAATCAGGCGCTGTGCGCGGGCGGAATCTGTGTCGCAGAACCGGTGCCCAGCTATTTGAAGCTGGAGCCTGCAGACGGTGCTGGCGCCGGACTGGAATTTTGAATAATTTCCGGCGATAGTTTGATCGGGGGCATTGACGGTGGCCGCGGAATTGAACGTAGCGTTGCCGGAGGCTCCCGCCTTGTCAATCCGAATGGAGAGATATCTTTCGATATTTTCGGGATTGCACAGGACTGATTTGCCTTCGCGCCCCAAAGCCGCCAGTTTCAGGAGCAGATCGTCGGGGTTGGCAGTGACGAATTCGGCAGGTGACTTCTGCAGTGCCAGGAATGCAACCACAAGCACCGCAAACACGGCTAGTGCCGGAAACTTCAGGATGTCGAGCAATCCCCGGAACAGCTCCTCCGTGATCGCCCAATGGCCCGAGTTCAATGCGCAACCGGCTCCTCTCTGCTTATTCATTTTCTTTCCTGATTTCCATCCGGCGCGAGCCCTCTCAGGTCGCAGCGATCATCGGCGCGCGGATGGTATCAGAGAAAATTAAGCAAAAAGAAGAAGTTGCGCTATTTCGGAATTAGACGGTAATTGTCAATTAATTTCGAATTTTGACCAATATTGACTTAAACCAATTCGAGTGCCACGGCCGTGCCTTCGCCGCCGCCGATGCACAGCGTCGCCACGCCGCGCGTCTTGCCGCGCGCCTTCAGCGCGTGGATCAGCGTGACCATGATGCGCGCTCCGCTGGCACCGATCGGGTGGCCCAGCGCGCAGGCGCCGCCGTGCACGTTGACGATGTCGTGCGAAACGTCGAGTTCGTGCATCAGCGCCATCGGCACCACGGCGAAGGCTTCGTTCACTTCCCAGAGGTCGACGTCGCGCGCCTTCCAGCCGGTCTTGGCGAAGAGCTTCTGCACGGCGCCGACCGGCGCAGTGGAGAACCACTCGGGCTGCTGCGCGTGCGTGGCATGGCCGACGATGCGGGCGATGGGCTTCGCGCCGATCTTCTTCGCGTGCGACTCGGTCATCATCACCAGCGCGGCCGCACCGTCGTTGATCGAGGAGCTCGATGCGGCGGTGATGGTGCCGCCGTCCTTCTTGAACGCGGGCTTGAGCGTGGGGATTTTGTCGAGCTTGACCTTGCCCGGGCCCTCGTCGACCGAGATCACGGTCTCGCCGCCGCGGCCCTTCACGGTGACGGGCGCGATCTCGTCCTTGAAGAGGCCGGTGTCGGTGGCCTTCTTGGCGCGCTCGACGCTGGCGATGGCGAAGGCGTCCTGCTGCTCGCGCGTGAACTTGTACTTGGCGGCGCAGTCCTCGCCGAAGGTGCCCATGGAGCGGCCCGGCTGGTAGGCGTCTTCGAGGCCGTCGAGCATCATGTGATCGAAGATGCGGTCGTGGCCCATGCGGTAGCCGCCGCGGCCCTTGAGCATGAGGTAGGGCGCGTTGGTCATGCTTTCCATGCCGCCTGCCACCATCACCTCGTGCGTGCCCGCCAGCAGCAGGTCGTGCGCGAGCATCGCGGCCTTCATGGCCGAGCCGCACATCTTGCTGAGCGTGACGGCGCCCGCGCTGTCGGGCAGGCCGCCCTTGTAGGCCGCCTGGCGCGCCGGGGCCTGGCCCTGGCCGGCCATCAGGCAGTTGCCGAACAGCACCTCGCCCACGCTGTCGGGCGCGATGCCCGCGCGCTCGACGGCGGCCTTGATGGCGACGCCGCCGAGGTCGTGCGCGGAAAGGGAGGCGAAATCGCCCTGGAAGCCGCCCATGGGGGTGCGGGCGGCGCCGACGATGACGATGGATTCGGACATGGAGGTCTCCTTCGGAAATGTGAAAGCGGAATCGGAAAAGAAACGAGAGGTCAGAAGTGCGTCGCGTGCCCCTCGTGCCTGAAGCGCTGCGACTCTTCGTAGGGGAACACGTCCAGCATCTGCCCGGCCTGGATGCGTTCCTTGTGGTGCTGCCAGAAGGCGGCGTCGAGCAGGTCGGCGTGGTGCGCCATGAAGGCCGCGCGCACGTCCTTGTTGCCCAGCAGGAAGGGTTCGAAGGTTTCGGGGAACACGTCCTTCGGGCCCACCGAATACCAGACCTCGCCGCTCATCTCGTCTTCCTCGTTGCGCGGCGTGGGTACCTTGCGGAACTGGCAGTCGGTGACGTACTCGATCTCGTCGTAGTCGTAGAACACGACCTTGCCGCCGCGCGTGACGCCGAAGTTCTTCCACAGCATGTCGCCGGGGAAGATGTTGGCGGCCACCATGTCCTTGATGGCGTTGCCGTATTCGACGACCGCATGTTCGAGCTGGTCCTTCGCGCGCTTCGCATGCGCCGGGCTCTCGGGGGCGGCCAGGGTGTCGAAGGCTTCCTGCAGGTAGATGTTCAGCGGGATCATGCGCCGCTCGATGTAGACGTGTTTCACCACGACTTCCATCTCCCCGTTGCCGTCGCGGTCGCCGATTTCCAGCTGGCTGGGCGCGAACCTGCGGATCTCCTCGATCAGCTCGGGCTCGAAGCGGTCGAGCGGAAAGCCCACGTCGCTGTATTCCAGCGTGTCGGCCATGCGGCCCACGCGGTCGTGCTGCTTCACGAGCATGTACTTGCCCTTGATCTGCTCGCGCGTGGTGTCCTTCTGCGGCGGATAGAAGTCCTTGATGACCTTGAACACGAACGGGAACGAAGGCAGGTCGAACACCAGCATCACCATGCCCTTGATGCCGGGCGCGATGCGGAAGCGGTCGCTCGAGTAGTTCAGGTGCGAAAGAAAGTCGCGATAGAAGAGCGTCTTGCCCTGCTTGGCCAGGCCCAGTGCGTTGTAGATCTCGGCGCGCGGCTTGCGCGGCATGAGCGAGCGCAGGAACTGCACCCAGGCGGAGGGCACCTCCATGTCGACCATGAAGTAGGCGCGCGCGAAGCTGAAGAGCATCTGCAGGTCGTCCTCGCCGAAGAGCGCCGCGTCGATGTAGAACCGGCCGTGGCTGTCGTGCAGTATGGGCAGCGAGAAGGGCAGCTCGGTGAAACCGTTCATGATCTTGCCGACCACGTACGCACCCTTGTTGCGGAAGAACAGGCCCGACAGCACCTGCAGCTGGAAGTTGGCGCGCAGCTTGACCTGGTTGAAGCGGCCCAGGATGACGTGCGCCACGCGCTCCGCGTCACGCCGCTTGCTGGCGAAGCTGCCGATCAGCGCGAAGTCGTCGAGCATCTGCTCGACGGTGTCGGCCAGCGTCTCGGGCTTGGGGTAGTAGGGGCGATAGGTGGGCGCGCCTCGCGGCTCGATGTACTCGGTGCTGATGGCCGGGCGCACGAAGATGAAGTCGTTCTGGAAGTACGCCCGATGCAGGATCTTCGTGGTCACCGAGTTGAAGAAGGTCTCGGCCAGCTCGGGCTGGTGATGGTCCACCAGCAGGCCGATGTAGTGCAGCTTGATCTGGTGCCACACGTCCATCGGCTGGTCGCCTGCCTTGAACTCTTTCTCGAGCCGGGCCACGGCCTCGCTCACGCGCAGGTCGTAGAACTCGATGCGCTCGCGCTGCGCGCGCTGCTGGCCATGCCAGTCGGCGGTCTCGAAGCGGTGCTTGGCGCGCGCCGACTCGGCCCTGAACAACCGGTAGTGCCGGTTGAAGCCGTCCATCATCGCCTTCGCGATGTCGTAGGCCAGCGGCGAGTCGAGGCGCTGCGGGAACATGGCGGCGCGAGACTGCGGATGAAAGGCTGCGAGCCGCCCGGTATCAGGCTGGCTCGGAGCCGCTGTTCGCGGCCTGGGCCCCGATCGAACGCACCACCTCGCCCGGCTTGCTCCACTTGTGGCGGATGCGCTGCACGGTGGCCTTGTAGGCGGCGTCCAGCGGCTGGGTGCCGTCCACGCTCAGGCCCAGGTCCTGCAGCAGGCCGTCGTGCACGCCGAAGGTCCAGCCGTGTATCTTGACCTTCTGGCCGCGGGCCCAGGCATCGACCATCACGGTGCTGACGGCCACGTTGACCACCTGCTCGGCCACGTTGAGTTCGCACAGCGCATCGACGCGGGCTTCCTCGTCGGGCAGGCTCTCCAGCATCACGTGGTGGCGGTCGCGCACGTCCTGGATGTGGCGGATCCAGTTGTCGGCCAGGCCGATGCGCGCGCCGCTCAAGGCGGCCTTCACGCCAGCGCAGCCGTAGTGGCCGACCACCATGATGTGCTCGACCTTCAGGTGCTCCACCGCGAACTGGATCGCCGAGAGCGCGTTGAGGTCCGAGTGCACCACGATGTTGGCCACGTTGCGGTGCACGAACACTTCACCCGGTTCCAGGCCGGTGATCTGGTTGGCGGGCACGCGGCTGTCGGAACAGCCGATCCACATGTAGCGCGGCGTCTGCTGCTTCACCAGGCCGGTGAAGAAGCCGGGCCGGTCGCGTTCCATCTGCGCGGACCAGGCGCGGTTGTGGGCGAAGAGGTCGTCGAGGTTGTCGGATTTTTCGGACATAGTCGGCTATTGTCGGTGAGAGGTGTATCAGGCCTTGGCTTCGGCCGGTTTCTGGGCCTTGCCGGCCTTCTGTGCCTTGGTTTTCTGCGCCTTGGCGAGTGTTGCCCGCCCCTTCTTCTCGTGCTCCTTCACTTCGGCGAGATTGGCCTGCAGTTCGGCCAGCTGCGCTTCGAGCTGGGCCCGGTGGGCACCCAGCACGCCGAGGAATCTTTCCAGCTGCGGGACGGTGTCGCGCGGGCTGTCGTACATGTCGAGGATGTCCTTGGCCTCCGTGAGGCTCAGGCCCAGGCGCTTGGCGCGCAGGGTGAGCGTGAGCCGGGCCCGGTCGCGCGAGCTGTAGATGCGCTGCAGGCCGGCGCGCTCGGGCGAGAGCAGGCCCATGTCCTCGTAGAAGCGGATGGCCCGCGTGGTGAGGTCGAACTCCTTCGCGAGCTGGCTGATGGTGAAGGTCTGCGCGGGCATGACGGCGGTGGCGGAAAAGTGCCTTGTTCGGGGGACGTTACGGGCGCGACAGCAGGTTTTCGCCGCGATCCCTACAATGGTGCCCTTGATTCATGACGTTTACGTAAACGTCAATCTTACATGAACCTCCTCGAACGCGAACTCCACTACCCCCTCGGCGACACGCTCCCCGAGCCCGGCCGGACCCTGGAAGTGGCGCCCGGCGTGCGCTGGATCCGCATGCGGCTGCCCTTCGCGCTCGACCACATCAACCTCTGGCTGCTTCGCGACAGCATCGACGGCGTCGAGGGCTGGACGGTGGCCGACTGCTGCATCGCCCGCGACGAGGCGCGCGCGCAATGGGAGCAGGTGTTCGAGACGCAGCTGCAGGGCATGCCAATCCTGCGCGTCATCGTCACCCACATGCACCCCGACCATATCGGCCTGGCCGACTGGCTGTGCAAGCGCTGGAACGCACCGCTGTGGATCAGTTCCACCGACTACCACGTGGCCCGCGTGCTCAGCACCGCCGGCGACACCCTGGCGGGCGGCGAACAGGCGGCGCGCTTCTTCGCCTCGCACGGCCTGACCGATCCCGAGTCGGTCGCCAAGATACGGGCGCGTACCAACTACTACGCGAACATGGTGCCCTCGGTGCCCGACAGCTTCGTGCGCATGCTCGACGGCGACATCGTCGACATCGGCGGCCACGCCTGGCGCTGCATCAGCGGCTATGGCCACGCGCCCGAGCACATTTCGCTGTACTGCGACGAGCTCAAGCTGCTGCTGGGCGGCGACATGATGCTGCCGCGCATCTCCACCAACGTGAGCGTGCACGCAGGCGAGCCCGAGGCGAACTCGCTGCGACTCTTTCTCGACAGCATCGAGAAATTCAAGTCGCTGCCTGCCGACACACTGGGGCTGCCTTCGCACGGCAAGCCGTTCCGGGGCATCCATCGCCGCGTCGAGCAGTTGCAGGAGCACCATCGCGACCGCCTGGCCGAGCTGCTCGAAGCCTGCACGGCGCGCGCGCTCACGGCCGCCGAGGGCCTGCCGATCCTGTTCAGGCGCGAGCTCGACCTGCACCAGATGACCTTCGCGATGGGCGAGACCGTGGCGCACCTGCACCTGCTGTGGTTCTCGGGCCAGGTGAAGCGCGAACTGGGCCAGGACGGTATCTACCGCTTCGGCCCCAAGGCTTAGACTCGGCCGATGGACACGCTGGCTCAGCTGCGCGCGGGCCGGCTGGCAGGCGCAACACGAATCGATCTCTCGTGCGGACTCACCGAGTTTCCGCGCGAGGTCTTCGACCTTGCCGATTCGCTGGAGGTGCTGAACCTGTCGGGCAACGCGCTCGAAACGCTGCCCGACGACCTGTACCGCCTTCGCAGGCTGCGCGTGCTGTTCTGCTCCGACAACCGCTTCACCACGCTGCCTGAATCCATCGGCCGCTGTAACGGCCTCGACATCGTCGGCTTCAAGGCCAACCGCATCCGCACCGTACCGGCCAATGCGCTGCCGCCTTCGCTGCGATGGCTGATCCTCACCGACAACGAAATCGAAGAGCTTCCCGATTCGCTTGGCGCATGCACGCGGATGCAGAAGCTGATGCTCGCAGGCAACCGCCTGCGCACGCTGCCTGATTCGATGGCGAGGTTCGAGCAGCTCGAACTGCTGCGCATCTCCGCCAACCGCTTCGAGACGCTGCCCGGGTGGCTGCCATCGCTGCCGCGCCTGTCGTGGCTCGCCTGCGCCGGCAATCCGTTCGACACCCAGGCCGAGGATGCGGCCATCGTGGCGCAGTCGGTGCCGCATGTCGACTGGAGCGAACTCACGCTGGGCGAAAAGCTTGGCGAGGGCGCATCGGGCGTGATCCATCGGGCAACCCTGGGTGCTGACTCACGGCCGGTGGCAGTCAAGCTCTTCAAGGGCGCGGTCACCAGCGACGGTTGGCCGCACAGCGAGATGGCCGCCAGCATCGCGGCCGGCGCACACCCCACGCTGATCGCCGCGCAGAGCCGCATCGACGGACACCCCGAAGGCACGGAGGGGCTCGTGATGGCGCTGGTCGATCCCGCGTTCGCTACGCTCGCCGGGCCGCCGAGCCTTGCGTCGTGCACACGCGACGTCTACGCCGAAGAGGCGAAGTGGACCGCCGGCGAGGCGATGCGCATCGCACGCGACATCGCCTCGGCCATGCAGCATCTGCATGCGCGCGGGATTCTTCACGGCGACCTCTACGCCCACAACATCCTGTGGCATGCGCAAGGCGGCGGCCGCCTGGGCGACTTCGGCGCCGCATGGCTCACCGGCGCGCTCGATGCGAGGCAGACACAGGCGTTCCAGGCGCTGGAGGTGCGCGCCTTCGGCTGCCTGCTGGAAGAACTTCTGGACCGCTGCATCGACGTGCCTGCGCCGGAGGCCGCAAGGCTGAAGGGCCGCTGCCTGCACCCCGACGCAGCAGCGCGCCCGACCTTCGCCGAAGCCCTGTCGATACTGCAGCAGCACGCCCTCCAGCCATGACCCGTCGCCGCCCTGCGCAGATGCCACTGCCCACGCGCGACGGCGTGGGCCCGAGCTGCATCGGCCTGCCTTACGGCGCCTGGCCGACCATCGCGGAGTTCCTGATCGAGCGCTTTCCCGTCATCACGCCCCAGGCCTGGATGGAGCGCATCGAGGCGGGAGACGTCGTCGACGAGCACGGCGTGCCCGTGACCGCCGCGCGCCGCTACCAGTCGCCGCTGCGCGTGTACTACTACCGCACGCTCGACGGCGAGGTGAGCATTCCTTTCGAGGAGGAGGTCGTCTTCCAGGACGACCAGCTGCTGGTCGTCGACAAGCCTCCCTTCGTGCCCGTGACGCCCAAGGGCAAGTACCTGAAGGAAAGCCTGCTGGTGCGCCTCAAGCGCAAGCTGGGGCTCGACGACCTCGTGCCGCTGCACCGCATCGACCGAAGCACCTCGGGGCTGGTGCTGTTCTCGGTGAAGCCCGCGACACGAGGCGTCTACCAGTCCCTGTTTCCGGAGCGCCGCATCGTCAAGCACTACGAGGCCGTGGTGCCGTGGCGGGAGGGCGTGTCGTCGGTGCCGGAGGTCTACCGCAGCCGCCTTGTGGACGACGACCATTTCATGCGCGTACGCGAGGAGCCCGGCGAGCCCAACTCCGAGACCCGCATCGAAGTGCTGAACGTGCAGGACGGCCTTGCGCTGCTGCGGCTGTCGCCCATTACCGGCCGCAAGCACCAGCTGCGCGTGCACTGCCTGGCGCTGGGCATGCCGATCGTGAACGATCCGATCTATCCCGTGCTGCTGCCCGAGGGCGCCGACGACTTCGCCCGGCCCATGCAGTTGCTCGCGCGTTCGCTCTCCTTCGTCGACCCGGTGACGGGGGCGCAACGCAGCTTCGGCAGCCGCCGCAGCCTGCTGCTGACACCGAGGTGACGCGCGCGCGGAGCGGCGCGCAATAAGCTCGGTTTCCTGAATCCGATCACTCTTTCAGGAGACATCCGCACCATGGACACCACCCAACTCTTCTCGCTGAAGGGCCGCACCGCGCTCATCACCGGCGGCTCGCGCGGCATCGGCCGCATGATCGCCGAGGGCTTCCTCGCGCAGGGCGCGCGCGTCTACATCTCGGCGCGCAAGGCCGCGGCCTGCGACCAGACGGCGAAGGAGCTGTCGGCTTTCGGGCATTGCGTTTCCTTGCCGGCCGACGTGTCGACGGTCGAGGGGGCGCAGGCGCTGGTCGATGCCTATGCGAAGCATGAAGGCTCGCTGGACATCCTCGTGAACAACGCCGGTGCCGCCTGGGGTGCGCCGTACGAGGAGTTTCCGGAAAGCGGATGGGACAAGGTGGTGGACCTGAACCTGAAGACGCCGTTCTTCCTGACCAAGGCGTTGACGCCGATGCTCAAGAAAGCCGCCACCGACCATCTGGCGAAGGTGATCAACATTGCGTCGATCGACGGGATCTCGGTCAATCCGCAGGAGACGTACTCCTATGCGGCGAGCAAGGCGGGGCTGATTCAGCTTACCCGGCGCATGGCGCTGCGGCTGGCGCAGGATCGCATCGTGGTCAGTGCGATTGCGCCTGGGGCCTTTGCTTCGGATATGAACAAGGTGGCTCGGGATCATGGGGATGAGATCAAGGGGCGGATTCCTGCGGGGCGGATCGGGGTGCCGGAAGACATGGCTGGGGCTGCCATCTACCTGGCCTCTCGGGCTGGGGACTATGTGATGGGGTCTACGTTGGTGGTTGACGGGGGTGTTACGCACGCTCGTTGAGTTTTTGGCTGGGTGTTTGTTTCCCGGGGCCGGGACTCGCCCCGGCGGGCGACCTACTTTCTTTTGCTTCGCCAAAAGAAAGTAGGCAAAGAAAAGGCGACCCCACTGTCTGCGACCCCTTCGCTTTGCGAAGGGGCAACCTGCGGTGCTCGCGTTTCGCGGGGTCTCGCAGAACTCGCTTCGCTCAGACAGCTGCGAGCCCTGATCCGCGAAACGCTGCGCTCCTCGGCGCAGCCAGAGGGGAGGGGAGATGCCCGGGCCTTTGCTTCGCTCGGCCCCCGGGGCACGACAGGCGCTTCGCGCCTGCCGTGCTTGGAATGGGGCGGTGAGGTTGCTGCGCGCGCTGCTGGCGCCGTCAAGACTAGTTCTGAACCTGTATCCCCGGCCGAGCGAAGCGAAGGCCAGTCCAAGGCTGTTCAGAAGCCGAGCGTAGCGATGGCGCGTGGAGATCCCTTCTGGCTGCGCCGAGGAGCGCAGACGTAGGAGGGACAAGGGCCGCAGCTGTCTGAGCGCAACGCAGTGGAGCGAGTTCTGCGGACCCCCTCCTACGTCGAGCACCGCAGGTTGCCCGTAGCGAAGCGGAGGGACGCGGACAGTAGGGTCGCCTTTTCTTTGCTTACTTTCTTTTGGCGAAGTGTATGGACCGGGGACCTGGGTAACGGGTGTGCGCGGACATAGGAAACACTTTCTGGGTCGAGATGACCGAGGAAGTGCCCCATGCCCTGGCAACCGAGAGACCTGATGGACACCAAGCGAGAGTTCGTGGAACTGGCTTTGCAGGAGGGGGCGAACCGGCGCGAGCTGTGCCGGCGCTTCGGCATCAGCCCCAAGACCGGCTATTCGCTGCTCAAGCGCCATGCGCTGCAAGGCATGGCGCAAGCATGCACACCGCGCAGCACGCGACCGCTGAACTCTCCTACGCGCAGCACCGATGCGCTGGAGCAGGCCGTGGTCCAGCTGCGGCTGGCCCACCCCAGTTGGGGTGGCCGCAAGATCGCCCGCCGGCTGGCCGACCAGGGCCTGGGCGAGGTTCCTGCGCCCAGCACCGTCACCAACATCCTGCATCGCCATGGGCTGATCACTCCAGAGTCCAGCAAGGCAAGCGAACACTGGTGCCGCTTCGAGCACGAGCAGCCCAATGCCCTGTGGCAGATCGACTTCAAGGGCGACTTCGCCATGGCTGCGGCGCGCTGCTATCCACTGACCGTGCTGGACGACCATTCGCGCTTCAATCTCGCGCTGAGGGCTTGTCCCAGCGTGGGCACCGACAGTGTGCGACCGCACCTGGAGCAGGTCTTTGCCCGCTATGGGCTGCCGGTGCGCATCAACACGGACAACGGCGCTCCCTGGGGCGCTCCGCGTCAACCGGCGCATGGACTGTCCGAGCTGGGCGTGTGGCTCATCAGGCTGGGGATTCGGCTGAGCCACAGCGCGCCGTACCACCCTCAGACCAACGGCAAGATCGAACGCTTCCACCGCTCGCTGAACACGGAGGTGCTCGCCGGGCGCAGCTTCGCCGATCTGGGCCAGGCCCAGGCGGCCTTCGAGCGCTGGCGCGGCATCTACAACCACGAGCGCCCACACGACGCGCTGGACCTTCTCACGCCCGCCAAGCGCTACGCGATCAGCCCCAGGCCCTATCCGCGGGCGTTGGCTCCCATCGAGTACCAGCAGGGGGACACGGTGGTGATCGTCAAGCACAACGGCGAGGCCAGCTTCCGCGGCCACAAGCTGAAGGTGCCAAATTGCCTTCTGAAACTGCCCATCGCATTCCGCGCGGATCCACAACACGACGGCCACTTCGACGTGTTCTTCTGCCATCAGCCGTTCATGCGACTGGACTTGAACTGCCTGACAGCAAGGCGATAACCTGCCAGAGTGTTTCCTATGTCCGCGCACACCCGTTACCCAGGTCCCCGGTCCATACAGCGAAGCAAAAGAAAGTGAGTCGGCCGCCGGGCCGAGACCCGGCCCCGGAAAGCAAACCCCAAAAGCCGATTGCTACCATCAACGGCACTCCAAAGGCCCAAAAACACAATGTCCCCTTTCCCCTTCTCAGCAGTCCTATTCGACTGCGACGGCGTCCTAGTCGACTCCGAACCCATCACCAACCGCGTCCTCGCCGAAATGCTCGGCGAGCTGGGCTGGCAGATCACCACCGAAGAATCGATGAACACCTTCACCGGCAAGGCCGTGAAGGACGAAGCCGCACTGATCGAGCAGAAGACCGGCTTCAGGATCACCGACGACTGGCTCAAGACCTTCCGCGCTCGCCGCAACGAGGCCCTGGAGCGCGACCTCGTCGCCATTCCGCGCGCCCCCGAAGCGATCCGCGAGATCCACGCCAGGCTCGACGGCCGCATCGCCTGCGCCTCGGGCGCCGACCGCCACAAGGTCGAGCTGCAGCTCGCCAAGGTCGGCCTGCTGGAGTACTTCGAAGGGCGCATCTTCAGCGGCCACGAGATGCCGCGCTCCAAGCCGCACCCCGACGTGTACCTCGCCGCAGCCAGGGCGCTGGAGGTGGACCCTGCGCGCTGCGCCATCGTCGAGGACACGGTCACCGGGGCGATGGCCGGCGTGGCGGCGGGCGCGACGGTGTTCGGCTACAGCACGGGCGAATCGGGCCACAGCGGGCCGGGGCCGCTGCTGAGCGTGGGCGCGGTGAGGGTGTTCAGCGACATGTCCGATTTGCCTGCGCTGCTTTCGGGGTACGGGCTGCAGGCGGCCTGAGTTTCTGTTGGAATGCGGGAGGAAGCCCGGGCACCCCCGAGCCAACCCCGAGCCGAAGGCAGGCAGGAAGGAAGTAAGCACATCCATGACCTCCGAATACAAAACCGAGCAGCCCGAGCGCAGCGAGATCGACGCGCTCACCGGTCCCGCCGTGGTCGAGTTCGGCACCAACTGGTGCGGCATCTGCAAGGCCGCGCAGCCGA
This sequence comes from Variovorax sp. 278MFTsu5.1, assembly GCF_048305045.1. Taxonomy (NCBI): domain Bacteria; kingdom Pseudomonadati; phylum Pseudomonadota; class Betaproteobacteria; order Burkholderiales; family Comamonadaceae; genus Variovorax; species Variovorax sp. 278MFTsu5.1. The sequence goes on along the minus strand of NZ_CP157622.1, from coordinate 6,098,390 downwards.
ACATCACCGAAGCATTCACCCAGTTCCCGAACGTGCGCCGCATCAAGGTGGAAGACGGCAGCGGCCGCCCGCTGGGCCGCTCGTTCAACGTGCGGCTGTGGCCCACGCTGGTGTTCATGCGCGACGGCAAGGAAGTCGCGAAGCTGGTGCGTCCGGAGGACAGCAAGTCCATCGCCGATGCGCTGGCGCTGATCGATCGGCCGGCCTGACCGCTCCCGGCATGGTGCCTGCCCATCGGTGCAGCGCCGCGAACCCATGAACGCCGAACTGCATCAGCTCGCGAAGACGGCCGATCTCGACTCGGAAGCGCGGCGGCTGCTGCGGCTGCGTTTCGGCTTCGCGTGCGTGCAGCGTGTGCGGCACCTGCTGGAGTCGCCGGAGGCCCTGGAAGGGCTGGACACGCTGGGCGCATTCCTCGAAGGCAAGATCAACTCCGCCGCCCTGGCATTGGCCGAACAGCGGATGGCTGTGGTGGCAGGAAGCCATCCGGGTTCCCGCTCCATCGACGGAACGGCCCATGCGGCAGTCTCGGCGACCTATGCGGTGTTCCAGGCGGTTGCCGGCCGCGCACTGCAGGCCGCGGAGTACGCGGCCTACGCAACCGTCTATGCATACGGCGCCTATGCGATCACCGATCCCGAGGCTTTCGCCGAGGAGTTCGCCTGGCAGGTCTCGGCGTTCGAGGCACTGCTGCGCGAAGAGCATCCACTGCCGGCGCGGGCTGGCTGACCCCGCAGCCGAACGCAGCGCCTATTTGTCCCGCTGCCTGAAGTCGCGCGGCGCCTGCCCAGTCCATTGCTGGAAGGCGCGCGAAAAGCTCTTCTCGTTGCGAAAGCCCACGGCCAGCGCGACCTGCTTGATGGGGCGGTTGGTCCGGCGCAATTGATCCACGGCCATCTCGTGGCGCACCTCGTTCTTCAGCGCCTGCAGCGAGGTGCCTTCCTCGTGCAACTGCCGGTGCAGCGTGCGGCCCGACACGTTGAGCAGCGCGGCCAGCGCCTCGGCGGTGGTGGCCTCGTTGGTGCGCGAGCGCAGCAGCTCGCGCACGCGCTGGCCCAGCAGGCGATCGCGGCGGTATTGCAGGATGGTGAGCGGCAGCGCGCGCTTGAGCATGGCACGCAGCGCGCGTTCGTCGCGCTGCAGGGGCAGGGCAAGGTAGCGCTCGTCGAAGGCGATGCCGGCCTGCGGCGCGCCGAAGCGCACGTCGGGTGCGAACATCAGCGGGTAGGCGTCGCTGTGCGGCGGCGCGGCGAACGGAAAGGCCGCATGGCGCAGCGAGATGCGCGAATCGATGGCCCAGCACATGTAGCCGTGCACGAAGCGCAGGATGGTCACCAGGCAGAACTCGCGGAAGGCGTCGTCGAGCGGGCGGTTCTCGGCGATGCGCAATGTGGCCACGCCGCCGGCCACGTCGAGCGACAGGCCGATGTCGTCGGTCAGCAGCCGGTGGTGGCGGCACCAGCGCTTGAGGGCCACGCCCAGGTTGGGCGAGCTCAGCGAAGCACGGCACAGCATGCCGTAGCTGCCCCAGGGCAGGCGCCGGGAGAACCAGCCGAGCGTTTCGTCGTCGAGTTCCTGCATGGCGTGGCTCGACAGCGCCTCGAACTGCGCCGCCGTCACCCGCGCCCCCGGCCGGGCCAGTTCGCGCGGCGTGATCTGTGCCACCCTCAGTGCCTCCGCTGGGTCCTTCCCGTAGCGCTCGTAGGCCTGCACGATGGCTCTCACGAAGGCCATCGGCGTGACGGCGCGGGTGGGGCGGAGGAACGACGGGGGGGGCATGGCTTGGGCGGCGGGTCGTGGCGCAATTTGCAACCATTGTGGCGCCAATTGAGGCGCAGCGAAGCGTAAGCTGCGGACTTTCAAGCAAGCGCCATTCCGCGCGGGTAGCTCTGCGCGCCGACCTCAGAGGAGACAAACCCCATGCACGATCCCGGCCTGAACTTCGACCTGGGCGAGACCATCGACTCGCTGCGCAGTGCGATCCAGGACTTCGCCGCCAACGAGATCGCCCCCCGCGCCGCCGACATCGACCGCGACAACCTGTTCCCGCACGACCTCTGGAAGAAGCTCGGCGACCTCGGCCTGCACGGCATGACGGTGAAGGAGGAGTACGGCGGCACCGAACTGGGCTACCTGGCCCACATCGTGGCCATGGAAGAGGTTTCGCGCGCATCGGCCTCGGTGGGCCTGTCGTATGGCGCGCACTCCAACCTGTGCGTGAACCAGATCCACCGCAACGGCAATGACGCGCAGAAGAAGAAGTACCTGCCCAAGCTGGTGAGCGGCGAACACGTGGGCGCGCTGGCCATGAGCGAGCCCAACGCCGGCTCCGACGTGGTGAGCATGAAGCTCAAGGCCGAGAAGAAGGACGGCTACTACGTGCTCAACGGCGGCAAGATGTGGATCACCAACGGCGGCGACGCCGACACGCTGGTGATCTACGCCAAGACCGAGCCCGAGATGGGCGCGCGCGGCATGACGGCGTTCATCGTCGAGAAGAGCTTCAAGGGCTTCTCGGCCGGCACCAAGCTCGACAAGCTGGGCATGCGCGGCTCCAACACCTATCCGCTGTTCTTCGACAACTGCGAAGTGCCGGAAGAGAACGTGCTCGGCGGCGAAGGCATGGGCGCCAAGGTGCTGATGAGCGGCCTCGACTACGAGCGCGCCGTGCTCTCCGGCGGCCCGCTCGGCATCATGGCCGCGTGCATGGACGCGGTGATCCCCTACATCCACGAGCGCAAGCAGTTCGGCCAGAGCATCGGCGAGTTCCAGCTGATGCAGGGCAAGATCGCCGACATGTACTCGACCTGGCAGGCCACGCGCGCCTACGTGTACGCCGTGGGCAAGGCCTGCGACCGCAACGACCATGCGCGCACCTTCCGCAAGGACGCGGCCGGCGCCATCCTGTACTCGGCCGAGAAGGCGACCTGGATGGCCGGCGAGGCGATCCAGACGCTGGGCGGCGTGGGCTACACCAAGGAATTCCCGGTCGAGCGGCTGTGGCGCGACGCCAAGCTGTACGAGATCGGCGCGGGCACGAGCGAGATCCGGCGCATGCTGATCGGTCGCGAGCTCTTCTCCGAAACGGCCTAGGATGTTTTGCGCCTTCCCCAGCGGGGAAGGTGCCGGACGAAGGAGACAAGGAAGGAAATGAGCATGACCGCCGCATTGACCGAGAGCTACAACAAGGGCGCCACCGATGTCCCGCTGATCGAACAACCCATCGGCGACTTCTTCGACGACATGGTCGCGAAGCAGCCCGATCGCGAGGCGCTCGTCAGCCGCCACGAAGGCAAGCGCTACACCTACCGCGAGCTGCAGGCCGAATCGAACCGCCTTGCCAGCGCGCTGCTGGGCCTGGGCCTCGTGCCCGGCGACCGCGTGGGCATCTGGTCGCACAACAACGTGCCGTGGGTGCTGATGCAGATCGCCACCGCCAAGGCCGGCCTGATCCTCGTCAACATCAACCCGGCCTACCGCACCTCGGAGCTCGAATACGCGCTCAACAAGGTCGGCTGCAAGGCGCTGGTGACGATGGCGCAGTTCAAGACCAGCGACTACCTCGGCATGCTGCGCGAGCTGGGCCCGGCGAAGCTGCCTCAGCTGGCCCACACCTTCTGGATCGACGCGAAGCCGGGCGAGGGCGAGGAGCAACCCGGCATGAAGCGCTTCTCGCAGCTGCTCGCCAGCGGCGACGCCAACGACCCGCGCGTCGCGCAGGTGCAGAAGACGCTGAAGGCCACCGACCCCATCAACATCCAGTTCACCAGCGGCACCACGGGCTTTCCCAAGGGCGCGACGCTCACGCACCGCAACATCCTGAACAACGGCTTCTTCATCGGCGAGTGCATGAAGCTCTCGCCGGCCGACAGGCTGTGCATCCCGGTGCCGCTGTACCACTGCTTCGGCATGGTGCTGGGCAACCTGGCCTGCCTCACGCACGGCTCGGCCATCGTGTATCCGAACGACGGCTTCGATCCGCTCACCGTGCTGGAGACGGTGCAGGCCGAGAAATGCACCGGGCTGCACGGCGTGCCCACGATGTTCATCGCCGAACTCGACCATCCGCGCTTCAAGGAGTTCGATCTGTCGACGCTGCGCACCGGCATCATGGCCGGCTCGCCGTGCCCCATCGAGGTGATGAAGCGCGTGGTCAGCGAGATGCACCTTAGCGAGATCACCATCGCCTACGGCATGACCGAGACCAGCCCCGTCAGCTGCCAGAGCAGCACCGACACGCCGCTGGACCGCCGCGTGTCGACCGTGGGCACGGTGCAGCCGCACCTGGAGGTGAAGATCGTCGACCCCGAGACCGGCGCCGTGATGCCCCCGGGCAAGTCGGGCGAGCTGTGCACGCGCGGCTACTCGGTGATGCACGGCTACTGGGACGACGAGGCCAAGACCCGCGAGGCCATCGACGCCGAGCACTGGATGCACACCGGCGACCTCGCCACCATGGACGCCGAGGGCTACGTCAACATCGTCGGGCGCATCAAGGACATGGTGATCCGCGGCGGCGAGAACATCTACCCGCGGGAGATCGAGGAGTTCCTCTACCGCCATCCGAAGGTGCAGGACGTGCAGGTCGTCGGCCTGCCCGATCGCAAGTACGGCGAGGAACTGTGCGCCTGGATCATCGTCAAGCCCGGCCAGAGCGCCACCGAGGAAGACATCCGCGAGTTCTGCAAGGGCCAGATCGCGCACTACAAGGTGCCCAAGTACATCCGCTTCGTCGCCGAGTTCCCGATGACCGTGACCGGCAAGATCCAGAAATTCAAGATCCGCGACGAGATGAAGGCGCAGCTGGGGCTGGACGAAGCTCGTACAGCGTAGAGGCCGTCCATGAACAGCCGAACGTAGAAGAAAGACAAGGGTACGCAGAAGTCGCAGAAGGACATCATCCTGTTTGAAGGTTTTCTTTGGCGACCTTTGCGAAACCTTTGCGCTCTCTGCGTTCGGTTCCCGCTTCCGAATTCCGAATACCCATGACCCAACTCGAAACCAAGCTCAATGCCCGCTCGGCCGACTTCCAGGCCAACGCCGCAGCCATGCGTGCACTGGTCGACGACCTGCGCGCGCAGTTCGCGAAAGTGGAGCAGGGCGGCGGCGAGGCCGCGCGCGCCAAGCACACGGCGCGCGGCAAGCTGCTGCCGCGCGACCGCGTGGCCGAGCTGCTCGACCCGGGCACGCCTTTCCTCGAGATCGCGCCGCTGGCCGCGCATGCGATGTACCTCGATGGCAAGGGCGTGGAGTCGGCGCCGGGCGCCGGCATCATCGCGGGCATCGGCCGCGTCAACGGCGTGGACTGCATGATCGTATGCAACGACGCCACGGTGAAGGGCGGTACCTACTACCCGATGACGGTGAAGAAGCACCTGCGCGCGCAGGAGATCGCCGAGCAGAACCGCCTGCCGTGCATCTACCTCGTCGACTCGGGCGGCGCCAACCTGCCGAACCAGGACGAGGTGTTTCCCGACCGCGAGCACTTCGGCCGCATCTTCTACAACCAGGCCAACATGAGCGCCCAAGGCATCCCGCAGATCGCTGTGGTGATGGGCTCGTGCACGGCCGGCGGCGCCTACGTGCCGGCGATGAGCGACGAATCGATCATCGTGAAGAACCAGGGCACCATCTTCCTGGGCGGCCCGCCGCTGGTGAAAGCGGCCACGGGCGAGGTGGTGACGGCGGAAGACCTGGGCGGCGGCGACGTGCACACGCGCCTTTCCGGCGTGGCCGACCATCTTGCGCAGAACGACCTGCATGCGCTGGCGCTCGCGCGCTCGGCGGTGGCGAACCTCAACGCCAAGACTGCCGAGGCCCCGGCGGGCGGCGAGGTGCGCGAGCCGGCGTACCCGAGCGAGGAGCTCTACGGCGTGATCCCCACCGACACGCGCAAGCCCTTCGACGTGCGCGAGATCATCGCGCGCATCGTCGACGGCAGCGAGTTCCACGAGTTCAAGGCGCGCTTCGGCGCCACGCTGGTGTGCGGCTTCGCCGAGATCGAGGGCATGCCCGTGGGCATCGTCGCCAACAACGGCATCCTGTTCTCCGAGTCGGCGCAGAAGGGCGCGCACTTCATCGAGCTGTGCTGCCAGCGCAAGACCCCGCTGGTGTTCCTGCAGAACATCACCGGCTTCATGGTGGGCCGCAAGTACGAGAACGAGGGCATCGCGCGCCACGGCGCCAAGATGGTGACGGCCGTGGCCACCGCCAACGTGCCCAAGTTCACCATCATCATCGGCGGCAGCTTCGGTGCCGGCAACTACGGCATGTGCGGCCGCGCGTACAGCCCGCGCTTCCTCTGGATGTGGCCCAACGCGCGCATCAGCGTGATGGGCGGCGAGCAGGCCGCGAGCGTGCTCGCCACCGTGAAGCGCGACGGCATCGAAGGCAAGGGCGGCAGCTGGAGCAAGGAGGAGGAAGAAGCCTTCAAGACGCCGATCCGCCAGCAGTACGAAGACCAGGGCCACCCCTACTACGCCACCGCGCGGCTGTGGGACGACGGCATCATCGATCCGGCCGACACGCGCCGCGTGCTGGCACTGGGCCTGGCAGCCGCGCGCAATGCGCCGGTGCCGGAGCCGAAATTCGGCATCTTCCGGATGTGAGGAGGCTGGCATGAGCGAATACACCAAGCTCCAGCTGAGCCTCGACGGCGCCATCGCCCGCGTCTGGCTCGACCAGCCCGACGCACGCAATGCCTTCGACGACGTCGTCATCGCCGAACTGACGCGCGCCTTCACCGAAGCCGGCGCCGCGCCGCAGGTCAAGGCCATCGTGCTCGGCGCGAACGGCCCGGCCTTCTGCGCGGGCGCGAACCTCAACTGGATGCGCCGCATGGCCGACTACACGCGCGACGAGAACATCGCCGACGCGGGCAAGCTCGCCGAAATGTTGCGCACCATCGCCGAGTGCCCCAAGCCGACTATCGCGCGCGTGCAGGGCGACGTGTACGCGGGCGGCATGGGGCTGGTGGCGGCCTGTGACATGGCCGTGAGCGTGGACACCGCCTGGTACTGCCTGAGCGAAGTGAAGATCGGCCTCGTGCCCGCGACCATCAGCCCCTACGTGCTGCGCGCGATGGGCACGCGCGCCTCGCAGCGCTACTTCCTCACGGCCGAGCGCTTCACCGCGGCCGAGGCGCATCGCATCGGCTTCGTGCACGAGGTGGTGGCCGCCGACGCGCTCGACGCGAAGGTCGACGAACTGCTGAAGGCGCTGACCGGTGCGAGCCCGGCGGCAGTGCGCGCCTGCAAGAAGCTGATCGCCGACGTGGCGGGCCGTGAGATCGACGACGCGCTGATCGCGCAGACGGTCGAAGGCATCGCGGACATCCGCGCCAGCGATGAAGGCCGCGAGGGCGTGCAGGCCTTCCTGCAGAAGCGCAAGCCCTCGTGGCTCGAGGCGAGCAAGTCCTGAAGACCCATTCTCCGGAGGTCGCGCCATGAACACCAGCCTCGACATGCCGCAGCTGCTCGCACTGGCCGCCGCCATCGGCTGGGCCAGTGGCGTGCGGCTTTACCTCGTCGTGCTGCTGACGGGCCTGGCCGGCTATTTCGGCTGGGTGCCGTTGCCCGGCGGGCTGCAGATGCTGGCGCATCCGGTAGTGATCGCGGCCAGCGGCTTCATGGTGTTCATCGAATTCTTCGCCGACAAGATCCCGGGCCTCGATTCGCTGTGGGACGTGGTGCACACGGCCATCCGCATCCCGGCGGGCGCGGCGCTCGCGGCCAGCGTGTTCGGTGTCGACCACGGCGTGATGGCCATCGTGGCGGCGCTGCTGGGCGGCAGCTTTGCGGCCACGGCGCATGCGGCCAAGGCCACGACGCGCGCGGCCATCAACACCTCGCCCGAGCCGTTCTCGAACGTCGGCGCCTCGCTGGCGGAAGACACCATGGTGCCCGCGGGGCTGTGGCTCGCGGTGGCGCATCCCTTCGTATTTCTCGTGCTGTTCGTGCTGGTGCTGGTGGCGAGCGTGTGGCTCATCCGCAAGAGCTGGCGTTTCCTCAAGGCGCTGTTCGCCCGCGTGGCCCGCATCTTCAGCGGCCGGCCCGATCCGGGCGTGGTGCCCGCGTTTCAACTGAAAAAGAATCCTCCGGGAGACACTCCGAATGTTTAAGAAGATCCTCATTGCGAACCGTGGCGAGATCGCCTGCCGCGTCGCGGCAACTGCCCGCCGCATGGCCATCCGCACCGTCGCCGTTTATTCCGACGCCGACGCGCACGCCAACCACGTGCGTGCCTGCGACGAGTCGGTCCATCTTGGCGGCAGCGCGCCCAAAGACAGCTACCTGCGCTGGGAAAAGATCCTCGAGGCCGCCAAGGCCACGGGCGCCGAGGCGGTTCACCCCGGCTACGGCTTCCTCAGCGAGAACGAGGAATTCGCGCAGGCCTGCGCCGACGCGGGCCTGGTCTTCATCGGTCCGCCGCCCTCGGCCATCAAGGCCATGGGCCTGAAGGCCGAGTCGAAGCAGTTGATGGAAAAGGCCGGCGTGCCGCTGGTGCCCGGTTATCACGGGCACGACCAGAACCCGCAACTGCTGCAGCGCGAGGCCGACCGCATCGGCTACCCGGTGCTCATCAAGGCCAGTGCAGGCGGCGGCGGCAAGGGCATGCGCGCGGTCGACAGGGCGGAAGACTTCGCCGCCGCGCTCGCCTCCTGCCAGCGGGAGGCCATCAACAGCTTCGGCGACGACGCGGTGCTGATCGAGAAGTACGTGCAGCGCCCGAGGCACATCGAGATCCAGGTGTTCGGCGACACGCACGGCAACTATGTCTACCTGTTCGAGCGCGACTGCTCGGTGCAGCGGCGCCACCAGAAGGTGCTCGAAGAAGCGCCCGCGCCTGGCATGACGGAGGCGATGCGCAAGCAGATGGGCGAGGCTGCGGTTGCTGCGGCGCGCGCGGTGAACTATGTTGGCGCAGGCACTGTGGAGTTCATCGTCGAGCAGCGAGAGGGCGGCGAGATGAACTTCTTCTTCATGGAGATGAACACGCGGCTGCAAGTGGAGCATCCGGTGACCGAGGCCATCACGGGTCAGGATCTCGTCGAATGGCAGCTGCGCGTGGCTTCGGGCGAGGCGCTGCCCGCGAAGCAGTCGGAGCTGCAGATCCACGGCCACGCCATCGAGGCGCGCATCTGCGCCGAGAACCCCGACAACAACTTCCTGCCCGCCACCGGCACGCTGCGCGTCTACCGCAAGCCTGCTGCCACGGCCTTCCAGCGCAGCCGCGTGCGCATCGACGACGGCGTGCGCGAGGGCGGCGAGATCTCGCCCTTCTACGACTCGATGATTGCCAAGCTGATCGTGCACGGCAGCACGCGCGAAGAGGCGCTGGCGCGGCTCGACGCCGCGCTGGCGCAGGTGCAGATCGTGGGCGTGGCGACCAACGTGCAGTTCCTGCGCGGCATCCTGGCGACCGAATCGTTCTCGAAGGCCAACCTCGACACCGCGCTGATCGAGCGCGAGCGCGCGGTGCTGTTCGACCGCGAGCCGCTGGGGCTGCCGCTGGCGGCAGCCGCCGCGATCACGCGCACGCTGATCGGCGAATGGCCCGGGAAGATGCCCGATCCCTTTGCGCGGCGCGACGGCTGGCGCTCGCTGGGCGAGTACCGGCGCCACTTCGACTTCGAGTTCCGCGGAGCGGAGCAGACCGCGCTGCTGACCTACAAGCGCGACGGCGGCCTGTGGCTCGAAGCCGGTGGCGTTGCGGGCCCGCTGGTCATCGGCCGGTTCCCGACCGGCGAGTTCGAGGTGGAGTTCGCGGGCAGCCGGCAGACGCTCGACGTGCACCTCGACGGCGCCGTGGCCCACGTCTTCGCCTCGAAGGGTGCGACGAAGATCACCGCCATCGACCGGCTGGCGCATGCCGGCGACACGCAGGCCGAGGGCGGCCGGCTCACCGCGCCGATGCCGGGCAAGGTGGTGTCCTTCGCGGTCAAGGCCGGCGACAAGGTCAGCCGCGGCCAGCCGCTGGCAGTGATGGAGGCCATGAAGATGGAGCACACCATCGCCGCGCCGGCCGACGGCACGGTGGAGGAACTGATGTTTGCGCCGGGCGAGCAGGTGGCCGAAGGCGACGAGTTGCTGCGCATGAGCGCCGCAGCCGCTGCGGCAGCCTGAAAAAAGTTAACCCCGTTGCGGGCGCCCGCCCGTATGAGCTGCGGTAGTCAACATTCAAGGGAACTCCTTCCATGACCTATCGCATGCCCAGTTTCTCCGTCCGCCGCCAAGCGGGCATCGCCCTGCTGGCTTTGACCGCGGCTCTTTCACTGGCCGGCTGCGGCCGCAACGGCGAGGAGAAGCGGGCGGCCGCCGTGCTCTCCGAGCCGGCCCCGCCGCCCGCGCCCATGCAGGCCGCGAGCGGGTACGCAGGCGGCGCGGACATGCGGATGCGGTCGGCCGAGGCGGCCACCGACGAGTCCCGGAACAGCCAGGACACACCCCTGCAGCGCTTCCTGGCCGTGCGCCAGGAGCTGAACGTCGAGGTGCCGGCCGACCAGCTCGCCGATGCCTGGGGCAAGGTGCGCGACCTCTGCGGCACGCTGAAGTGCGAGTTGCTGTCGTCGTCGCTGCTGCGCGAGACGCCGCAGCAGCCCGGCAACGCCATGCTGGAGATGCGCGTGGAGCCCGCCGACGTAGACAAGCTGCTCGGCGGCCTGGCGGGCGTGGCCAGCGTGGTCTCGCACACCACCACCAGCGAGGACAAGACCGCCGAAGTGATCGACGTCGAGGCCCGCATCAGGAACCGCACCGAATTCCGCGACAGCCTGCGCGCGATGCTGCGCGACACCGTCACCAAGCGCACCATGACCGACCTGCTGGCCATCCAGCGCACGCTGTCGGACACGCAGGCCGAGCTCGACGCCATCGCCACGCAGCGCAAGGTGCTGGCGCAGCAGACCAGCAAGCAGCACATCCAGATCCAGTTCACGGCCAGGCGCGCGCTGGTGAGCGGCGGCGACGGCTACAGCCCGATGCGCAATGCGCTGCGCAACGCGGGCTCGGTGCTGTCGGAAAGCGTGGGCTCGCTCATCACCTTCATCGCGGCCGTGCTGCCGTGGCTGCTGCTGGTGGTGCTGCCGCTGGGCTGGCTGGCGCGGGTGCTGTGGCGCCGCCGCCGCGCCAGCTAAGACGCGCCAGCTAAGAATCAGTCAGTAAGATCGCGCACCTACCGCTTCAAGGCCTTTTGTTTTACAGGCCCCCATTCGCGCAGGAGCCTTCTTCCCGATGCCGGACCCGCTACGCCTCCATGTGGACGCCCAGTTCGCCAGCCCCTATGCCATGTCCGTGTACGTGGCGCTGAACGAAAAGCAACTGGACTTCCACATCTCCCCGGTCGACCTGGGTGCGCTGGAGCACCGGGCGGCCGGCTTCTCCCGTTTGTCCTTGACCCAGCGCGTGCCGACGCTGGTGCATGGAGATTTCGCGCTTTCCGAATCGTCCGCCATCACCGAGTACATCGACGAGACTTTCGCCGGGACGGCGCTGTATCCCTCCGAACCCCGTGCCCGCGCCCGTGCGCGCCAGCTGCAGGCCTGGCTTCGCAGCGACCTCATGCCGGTGCGGCAGGAACGCTCCACGGAGGTGATCTTCTACGCTCCGGCGGGCGCTCCACTGTCGGCGGCCGCGCACCGCGCGGCGCAGACGCTCTTCCAGGTCGCGCAGGCGCTGCTGCCGGAAGGCGCGGAAAACTTGTTCGGCGACTGGTCGATCGCCGACGTCGACCTGGCGCTGATGCTCAACCGCCTGGTGATGAACGGCGACGCCGTGCCGCAGCGGCTGGCGTCCTATGCCGACAGGCAGTGGCAGCGGCCGTCGGTGCAGCGCTGGGTGGCGCTGGAGCGGCCGCCGCGCTGAGGCCGCGTCAGGGCTCTTTCGGTCAGCCCACCACCACTTCGCTGATCTGCGTCAGCGGCACGATGTCGGTGTAGTTCTTCACGTCGTCCCTGACCTCCTTCTGGTGCGGGCCGAAGGCCTTCAGGAAGGATTCGACCGATTCGGCGAACACGTGGCACATGGCGACGTAGGTGGGCGCGGAGCCCGGCGCGCCGCCGGACAGGCCCTTGTCGATGGCGTACGAGAGGCATGCATCGCCCATGCGGGCCTTGATCATGGGCATGTGCTTGTCGCGGTAGTAGTCGTGATCGAACCGTGCGCCGGGGGTGTGGGGGTACATCACGCTGAACTTGATCATTCCAAGAGTCTCCTGAGGTGGGCGTTCGAGGATAGGAGATGGCCAGTGCCCGCACAAGCCGATGGCGACGCGGGCGCGACCTAAGATGCGTGCCCATGCGAATCACCGTCTACCTCACCGACAACCGCCCAGACCCCTGGATCGAAGGCCTGAAGGCCGAACTCCCCGATGCCGTCATCGAAGCCTGGAAGCCCGGCGCGCCGCAGGCCGACCATGCCGTGGTGTGGGCGCCGCCGCAGGAGTTCCTCGACGAGCAGCCGAAGCTGCGCGGCATCTTCAACATCGGCGCGGGCGTCGATGCGCTGCTCAAGCTGAAGGTGCCGGCGCACACGCGCATCGTGCGGCTCGACGACGCGGGCATGTCGGTGCAGATGGCGGAGTACGTGTGCCACACGCTCATTCGCCATTTCCGCGAATTCGACGCCTACGAGGCCGACGCGCGCGAGGGCAAGTGGAGCTACCGCAAGCCGAGGATGCGGCGCGACTTTCCGGTGGGCATCATGGGCCTGGGCGTGCTCGGCGAGCGCGTGGCGAAGGCCGTGGGGCAGTTCGAGTTCCCGGTGCTGGGATGGAGCCGCTCGCCGAAGGAGATCGAGGGCGTGCGCGTGTTCAGCGGCGAGGCGCAGTTCGACGAGTTCCTCTCGTCCACGCGCGTGCTGGTCAACCTGCTGCCGCTGACCGATGCGACGCGCGGCATCCTCAACCGCGACACGCTGGGCAAGCTGCGGCCGGGGGGCTACCTCATCAGCATCGCGCGCGGCGGCCACCTGGTGGAAGACGACCTGATTCCGATGCTCGACGCCGGCCGGCTCGCGGGCGCGACGCTGGACGTATTCCAGGTCGAGCCGCTGCCCGCCGACCACGCCTTCTGGCGCCATCCGAAGATCACCGTGACGCCGCACGGCTCGGCACGCACGTTGCGCGAAGAGTCCATCGCGCAGATCGCCGGGAAGATCCGCGCGATGGAGCAGGGGCTGCCGATCGCCGGCGTGGTCGATCCGGTGCGCGGCTACTGACGACGGGGGCGCGTCCCCTCTCCGGGCCTGCCGGAGTGCATCGCGGGCAGGGGAAACCCTGAAACACTGATTTTTCACAAGTATGAAAATATTTTCATGACTGTGAAAACCGCGTTTCGGGTGATCGAGATCGTCGAACTCTTCGCCCGCGAGAAGCAGCCGCTGGCCCTTTCGGAGATGGCGCGCCTGCTCGACATGCCGGTGTCGAGCTGCCTGGGCCTGATCCGCACGCTCGAGGAGCAGGGCTACATGTACGAGACCGGCCGCCGCCAGGGCTACTACCCGACCGGCCGGCTGCTGGCGATGGCGCAGGTCATCGCCGCCCACGACCCGGTGCTCGACCGGGTGAAGGCCACGCTGGAGGAGCTGCGCGACGCGGCGCGCGAGACGGTGGTGTTCGGCAAGTTCCGCGACGCGGGGCAGGTGGTGTACCTGGAAGTGCTGAGCGCGCCGCAGAGCATCCGCTACACGGCCGAGTCGGGCGAGACGCGCCCGGCGTACGCCAATTCCATCGGCCGCGCGCTGCTTTCAACGCTGGACCCGGACGAGCGCCGCCGGCTGCTCGAAGGCGCGACGCTCGCGCCGCTGACCGACGCCACGCTCACCACCGCCGACGCCATCGAGGCCGAACTGCAGCGCTCCGCCACGCGCGGCTGGTACGGCAATCTCGGCGAGAGCATTCCCGACCTGATCGGCCTGGCCTGGCCGCTGCGCATCGGCGGCGAGGCCTACGCCATTTCCGTCGCAGGTCCGCGCTACCGCATGGAGGCGCGCATCGAGGAGATCGCCGCGATGCTGCGCTCGGCCTGCCTCGCCATCGAACCCAAGAACGAAAGCCCCCGATGACAGCAACGACAGCAGCAGCCCCCCGCTATTTCGTCCGCGAGGCCGAGATCGCCGGCTACCACCCCGCCAACCACACCGGCACGCTGAACAAGCGGCTGATCGGCCCCGAGACCGTGGGCGCGAGGCAGCTCGAAGTGCTGGTGGGCCACATCCAGAAGGGCAAGGGCGCGCTGCCGCATGCGCACCCGGGCATCGAGCAGGTCTGCTACATGCTCGAAGGCCGCGCGGTCGCCGAGGTGGGCGGCCAGCGGCAGGAGCTGCACCCGGGCGACAGCTGCTTCTTTCCCGCCGACGCGATGCACACCTTCACCGTGGTGAGCGACGAGCCGGTGCGCGTGCTGGTGATCTACAGCCCGCCCTACGAGGAATCGCCGGAGCGCGTGATCCGGCCCTGAAGCGACAGCAAACGACAACCGGAGACAAACCATGCAGACAACGAAGAACGCGACCGGGCAACCGGCCGCGATGGCGAACCGTCGCCGTTTCATTTCCATCGGCGCCGCCGCGGGCCTCGCGGGCGCCATGCCCTGGGCCTTCGCGCAGGACGGCTATCCGAAGCAGCCCATACGCATCGTCGTGCCTTTCGCGGCCGGCAGCGGCACCGATGCGGTGGCGCGCATCGCGGGACAGATGCTCGGCGATGCGCTCAAGGCCTCGGTCATCATCGACAACAGGGCGGGCGCCAACGGCGTGATCGCGGCCGAGTACGTCGCCAAGGCGGCGCCCGACGGCTACACGCTGTTCATGACCACCAACACCACGCACTCGGCCAACCCGAGCCTGATGAAGTCGCTGCCCTACGACCCGGTGAAAGACTTCGCGCCCGTCAGCCGCATGGGCAACCTGCCCTTCATGCTGGTGGTGAACAATGACCTGCCCGTGAAGAGCGTGGCCGAGCTGCTGGCCTGGGGCCGCGCGCATCCCGGCAAGCTGACCTACGCGAGCGGCAACAGCACCGGCATCGTGAGCGGCGCCACGCTCTCGCGCATGAGCGGCGTGCCGATGCTGCACGTGCCGTACAAGAGCACGCCGCCGGCCATCGCCGACCTGATCGGCGGGCAGGTGTCGATGATGGTGGTCGACCTCGCGGCGGGCCTTGTCACGGTGAAGGCCGGCAAGATGCGGGCGATCGCCGTCACCACGCAGGAGCGCACCAAGCTCTTCCCCGAACTGCCGCCGCTGGCCGACACGCCCGAACTCAAGGGCTTCGACATCACCTCGTGGAACGGCGTGTTCGCGCCGGCGGGCACGCCGCGCGACATCGTGCTGAAGCTCAACAAGGTGCTGGCCGACATGGCCAACGGCCCGGTCTTCCGCGAGCGCGTGGCGAAGCTGGGTTTCGATGCCTTCGGCAGCACTCCTGAAGAGCTGGGCGCGTTCACGGTTGCCGAACTGGCGAAGTGGAAGAAGCTGATCCAGGCGGCGGGGATCCAGCCCGAATGAGCGCCGGCGGACCTCTCCAGGGCATCCGTATCCTCGACCTCACGGCCGTGGTGATGGGCCCCTATGCCACCCAGACGCTGGGCGACCTGGGCGCCGACGTCATCAAGGTCGAGCCGCCCGGCGGCGACAACCTGCGCGCCGTCGGCCCGATGCGCAACCCGGGCATGGGCGCGATGGCGATGCACCTCAACCGCAACAAGCGCTCCATCGTGCTCGATCTCAAGCAGCCCGAGGGCCGCGAGGCCTGCCTGCGGCTGGCCGCGGGCTGCGACGCGCTCATCTACAACACGCGGCCGCAGGCGATGGCGCGGCTCGGGCTGGGCTACGAGGCGGTGTCGGCGGTGAACCCGAAGATCGTCTACCTCGGCGCATTCGGCTATGGCGAGCAGGGGCCGTATGCGGGCAAGCCTGCCTACGACGACCTGATCCAGGGCGCGGCCGGCGTCGCCTCGCTGTTCGCTCAGCAAAGCGGCAGCGCGCCGCGCTACGCGCCCGTCACGCTGGCCGACCGCGCGGTGGGGCTGCAGGCGGCCATCGCGCTGCTCGCGGCCGTGCTGCATGCGCAGCGCACCGGCAAGGGCCAGGCGGTGGAGGTGCCGATGTTCGAGGCGCTGTCGCAGTTCGTGATGGGCGACCACCTCGGCGGCCACAGCTTCGAGCCGCCGCTGGGGCCCACCGGCTACGCGCGCCTGCTCGCGCCGCACCGCAAGCCCTACGCCACGGCCGACGGCTACCTCAGCGTGCTGATCTACAACGACAAGCACTGGCAGGCCTTCTTCGACGTGATCGGCCGGCCCGAACTGCGCGACTCGCCGATGTTCGGCACGCATACCGCGCGCGCCGCGAACATCGGCGCGGTGTATGCCTTCGTGGCCGAGGTGATGGCCACGCGCACCAGCGACGAATGGTTTGCCGCGCTGTCCGCCGCCGACATCCCGGTCGCGCGCCTGCACAGCACCGAAAGCCTGCTCGACGACCCGCACCTGCGCGCCGTCGGCTTCTATCCCGAGCTCGACCATCCGAGCGAGGGCCGCATCCGCACGCTCGCGCCGGTCGGCCGCTACAGCGCCACGCCGGCCGCCATCCGCCGCCCCGCGCCGCGCATCGGCGAGCAGAGCGTGGAGCTGCTGCGCGAGGCGGGCTACGGCGAAGAGGCCATCGCCCGCATGCTCGAAGGCGGCGCCACGCTGCAACCTGAACCGACGAAAGACAGCGAAGAATGAATTTCTCCTTGAACGAAGACCAGCGCTCGCTGGTCGCCGCCATCGAACGCCTCTGCGAGGACTTTCCCATCGACTACTGGCGCGACCACGACGACCGCGCCGTGTTCCCGCACGAGTTCCACCGCGCCGTGGCCGAGAGCGGCTGGCTCGGCATCGCCATGCCCGAGGCGCAGGGCGGCGCGGGGCTGGGCATCACCGAGGCGGCGCTGATGATGCGCGCCATCAGCGCATCGGGCGCGGGCATGTCGGGTGCGTCGTCGGTGCACATGAACATCTTCGGGCTCAACCCGGTGGTGGTGTTCGGCAGCGAGGAACAGCGCCAGCGCTTCCTGCCGCCGCTGATCGCGGGCACCGAGAAGGCCTGCTTCGCAGTCACCGAGCCCGACGCGGGGCTCGACACCACCCGCCTCAAGACGCAGGCGGTGCGCCAGCCCGATGGCGGCTACGTGCTGCACGGGCGCAAGATCTGGATCTCGACCGCGCAGGTGGCCGACCGCATGCTGATCCTCACGCGCACCACGCCGCTCGACCAGGTGAAGAAGCCCACGCAGGGCCTCACGCTGTTCTACACGCCGCTGGACCGCGCCCGCGTCGAAGTGCGCGAGATCCACAAGCTGGGCCGCGCGGCGGTGGACTCCAACATGCTCTTCATCGACGGGCTCGAAGTGCCCGAGGAAGACCGCATCGGCGAGGAGGGCAGGGGCTTCGAATACATCCTGCACGGCCTCAATCCCGAGCGCATATTGATCGCGGCGGAAGCCATCGGCATCGGCCGCGCGGCGCTGCGCATCGCATCGCAGTACGCGCAGGAGCGCGTCGTGTTCGGCCGGCCCATCGGCCAGAACCAGGGCGTGGCGCATCCGCTGGCGCGCGCCTGGGCCAACCTGGAGGCGGCCGACCTGATGATGCTGAAGGCCGCCACGCTCTACGACGCGGGCGAGCCCTGCGGCATCGAGGCCAACGCCGCCAAGTACCTCGCGGCCGAGGCGGCGCACGACGCCTGCCAGAACGCGGTGCTCACGCTCGGCGGCATGGGCTACGCGAAGGAATACCATGTGGAGCGGCTGCTGCGCGAGAGCTACATCCCGCGCATCGCGCCCGTCAGCCCGCAGATGATCCTGAACTTCATCGCCGAAAAGGCGCTGGGGCTGCCCAAGTCGTACTGATCTCTCTGGAGCCATGAACACCGTCGCCCGCCATCTCGCCATCCGCGGCCTCGTGCAGGGCGTGGGCTATCGCTGGTCGATGGTGCAGGCGGCGAAGCGCCTGCGTGTGCGCGGCTGGGTGCGCAACCGGCGCGACGGCAGCGTCGAGGCGCTCGTGGCCGGTGAGGCTTCTGCGGTGGAAGAGCTGATCCGCTGGGCGCGCCAGGGGCCGGAAGGCGCGCGCGTCGATGCGGTCGATGTCGGCGTTCCGGCCGGTGCCATCGCGGCTCAGGCCCCGCCCGACGGCTTCGAGCAAAGGGAAACGGCCTAGTACCGATCGCCTGGCGCCATTTGCAACCTCGCAGGCGCGCATTGCTACCTTCCCCGGCTTCTGTACCAGGCAGGGGATTTCCATGTGGCCGACAATCGAAGGCGGTCTTCCATCCTCAAGCGATACAAGAGACATCCCATGAAACTCCCCACCCAAGTCAGGCTCGTCGACGTCGGCCCGCGCGACGGCCTGCAGAACGAAAAGCAGCCCGTGTCCGCCGAAGTGAAGATCGGCCTCGTGCACCGCCTGCAGGACGCGGGCCTGAGAGAGATCGAGGTCACCAGCTTCGTGAGCCCCAAGTGGGTGCCGCAGATGGCCGACAACGCAGAGGTGATGCACGGCATCAGCCGCAAGCCCGGCGTGCTCTATTCGGTGCTCACGCCCAACATGAAGGGCTTCGAGGCGGCCATCGCCGCGCCGCGCGAGGAGTGGCCCGACGAGATCGTGGTGTTCGGCGCCGCCAGCGAGGCCTTCAGCCAGAAGAACATCAACTGCTCCATCGCCGAGAGCATCGAGCGCTTCGCACCCGTGGTGGCGGCGGCACTCGAGAAGGGCATCCGTGTGCGCGGCGCGATGTCGTGCACGGTCGGCTGCCCCTACGAGGGCGAGATCGCGCCGGCCAAGGTCGGCTACCTCGCGCAGCTGATGAAGGGCATCGGCGTGCAGCGCGTGGACGTGGCCGACACCATCGGCGTGGGCACGCCGCGCAAGGTGCAGGCCGCGATGGAAGCCACGCTGGCGCACTTCGGCGTCGACGCCATTTCCGGCCACTTCCACGACACCTACGGGCAGGCGCTCGCCAACACGCTCGCGGCGCTCGAACTGGGCGTGTGGAACTTCCAGTCGTCGTCCGCCGGCCTGGGCGGCTGCCCCTATGCCAAGGGCGCGACCGGCAACGTGGCGACCGAGGACGTGGTCTACATGCTGCACGGCATGGGCATCGAGACCGGCATCGATCTCGACAGGCTGATCGACGCGGGCGTCTACATCAGCGAGGCGCTGGGCCGCGAGCCGAACTCGCGCGCCTCGAAGGCCATCCGCACCAAGCGGGCCGGCTGAAGCGCTGAATCGAACAGATAGATAAGCGGGAGTAGTCAGTGGATCTGCATGTGTGGCTTGCATTCCTGGTGGCCAGTTGCGTCATCGCGGTGTCGCCCGGTTCGGGCGCTGTGCTCAGCATGAGCCACGGGCTCAGCTACGGCGTGCGGCGCACCACGGCGACCATCGTGGGGCTGCAGTTGGGGCTCGCGGTGATCCTGTTGGTGGCCGGCCTTGGCGTGGGTGCGGTGCTCACCGCCTCGGCCAGCGCGTTCCTGGTCGTCAAGGTGGTGGGCGCGTGCTACCTGCTGTGGCTGGGCTGGCGCCAGTGGCGTGCGCCCGTCGCGAAGATCGAGGGCGGCGCGACGCAGGCGGCTGAACCCGACCTCACGGCACCGCAGCGCGTGCTGCGCGGCTTCCTCACCAACGTGACCAACCCCAAGGGCATCGTCTTCATGGCCGCGGTGCTGCCGCAGTTCATCCAGCCGACGCGGCCCCTGTGGCTGCAGCTGCTGGTGCTGCTGGCCACCACGGTGATGGTCGACGTGACCGTGATGCACGGCTACGCCTGGCTGGCCGCGCGGCTGCAGGGCATGCTGCGCAGCGTGCGCGCACGGCGCGCGCAGAACCGCGTCTTCGGCGGCGTGCTGATGGCGATGGGCGCGATGCTGTTCCTGTTCAAGCGCAGCGCCTGACGGAGCCCGCGCCCATGGCCCGGCAGCCTGATAGATTCGAAGCCATCATGTGCGGATCCGAACTCCATAACCTCCCTGAAGGCGTCCAGCGCGTTTCCCGCGCCCTGCAGGATGCCGGCCACCCCCACTCCCCACGCATGCTCGACGACGCCTGCCGCACCGCGCAGCAGGCGGCCGACGCGCTCGGCATCGCGGTCGGGCAGATCGCCAAGAGCATCATCTTCCGGCGCAAGAGCGACGAGTCGGCGGTGCTGGTCATCACCTCGGGCGACAAGCGCGTGGATGAGAAGAAGGTCGACGCGCTGGTCGGCAAGACCGGCCGCGCCGACGCCGACTTCGTGAAGTCGCGCACCGGCTTCACCATCGGCGGCGTGTCGCCCGTGGGCCACCTGACGCCGCCCGTGGTGCTGATCGACCGCGAGCTCTTCCGCTTCGAGGAGATCTGGGCGGCAGCCGGCCATCCGCACGCCGTGTTCCAGCTGCGCCCGCACGACCTCGAGAAGCTCACCGGCGCGCCGGTGGCCGACGTGGTGTGAATTTCGCGGAAGCCGAGACGCTGGCCGAACGCGCCGTGGCGGTGCAGGCCGCGGCGGGCGATGTGCCTTCGCCGTGCTGCTCGGTGTGCCGCATGGATCGCCTGAGCGGTTTCTGCGAAGGCTGCCTGCGCACCATCCCCGAGATCGCGGGCTGGAGCAGGATGGAAGACGAGACCCGGCGCCACGTGTGGCGGGCGATAGAGTTGCGGGCGAAGGCCGGCATCTGGCGCGTGCCCGCGGCGAACCCAGGAGACAGCAGCCCATGAAGCACATCGACTTCCATCTCGACTTCATCTCGCCCTACGCGCACCTCGCCTTCGAGCACCTGCCCGAAGCGCTCGAGGGCCTGAGCTACAGCGTGGCCTACAGGCCGGTGCTGCTGGGCGCGCTGCTCAAGCAGCACGGCCAGCTCGGGCCGGCGGAAATTCCGTCGAAGCGCGGCTGGACCTACCGCCACGTGCTCTGGCTGGGCCACACGCACGGCATCGAGATCCGGATGCCGGCCTCGCATCCTTACAACCCGCTGGCGCACCTTCGGCTGGCGGTATCCACGGGCGACGACGGCACCATCAGCCGCCTCGTGGCCGAGACCATCTTCCGCCACGTGTGGCGCGGCGGCGAGGAAGCGGGCGACCCCGCGCGGCTCGCCGCGCTCACCGCGCAGCTCGGGCCGAAGCGCGACGCGAACAGCGACGAGAGCAAGGCCCTGCTCAAGCGCAACACCGAAGAGGCCCTGCGCCAGGGCGTGTTCGGCACGCCGACCTACGTGGTCGACGGCCGCCTGTTCTGGGGTTTCGACGGCCTGCAGATGCTGCGCGCCTACCTGTCGGGCGATGCGTGGTTCGACGGCCCCGAGTGGGCTGGGGCGGACCAGCGCCCGGCCTTGCTGCGCAGCAGCAAACAGGGCTGAGTACAAACCCGCGGGCGCCGGAAAAGCGCCCCGATTTCTTACAGGCTGAAACGTGCTGCGCGGGTTTCACCCTAAACCGTAAGCGCCGGTTCAGTTTCGCGAAAGGCTCGGGTCAGTCGCGCCTCCAAGAATGCCGCACGGTCCCGGATTCCGGGAACGAATGAACGCATACACACAGGAGACGACCAATGGCAGCCACACTAGATTCGAGGGGAGTGCCGCACCCGGCCCCCCGGCCCATGTCCTCGGAGGAGAAGAAAGTCATCTTCGCCTCCTCGCTGGGCACCGTGTTCGAGTGGTACGACTTCTACCTCTACGGTTCGCTGGCCGCGATCATCGCGAAGCAGTTCTTCAGCGGCCTGGATGCGGGCGCCGCCTTCATCTTCGCGCTGCTGGCCTTCGCCGCCGGCTTCCTGGTGCGTCCGTTCGGCGCCATCGTGTTCGGCCGGCTGGGCGACATGATCGGTCGCAAGTACACCTTCCTGGTGACAATCCTGATCATGGGCCTGTCGACCTTCATCGTCGGCCTGCTGCCCAGCTACGCGACCATCGGCGTCGCGGCGCCGGTGATCCTGATCGCGCTGCGCATGCTGCAGGGCCTCGCGCTCGGCGGCGAGTACGGCGGTGCCGCCACCTACGTGGCCGAGCACGCGCCGCACGGCAAGCGCGGCGCCTACACCTCTTGGATCCAGACCACCGCCACGCTCGGCCTGTTCCTGAGCCTGCTGGTGATCCTGGGCGTGCGCGAGTTCATGGGCGAGGCGGCCTTCAACGACTGGGGCTGGCGCGTGCCGTTCCTGGTGTCGATCCTGCTGCTGGGCATCTCGGTGTGGATCCGCCTGACGCTGTCGGAGTCGCCCGCCTTCCAGAAGATGAAGGCCGAGGGCAAGACCTCCAAGGCGCCTCTGGCCGAATCCTTCGGCCAGTGGAAGAACCTGAAGATCGTGATCCTGGCGCTGGTGGGCCTGACGGCCGGCCAGGCGGTGGTCTGGTACTCGGGCCAGTTCTACGCGCTCTTCTTCCTGACGGCGCAGCTGAAGGTCGACGCCACCACGGCCAACCTGATGATCGCCGCCGCGCTGCTGCTGGGCACGCCCTTCTTCGTGGTGTTCGGCACGCTGTCGGACAAGATCGGCCGCAAGCCGATCATCATGGCCGGCTGCCTGCTGGCCGTGGTCACCTACTTCCCGGTCTTCAAGATGCTGACCGAAGCCGCCAACCCCGACCTGGCCCGCGCACAGGCCACCGCCGGCGTGACGGTGACGGCGGACCCCGCGACCTGCTCCTTCCAGGGCAACCCGGTGGCGCGCGAGATCGACTTCAAGAGCTCGTGCGACATCGCCAAGCGCTACCTGGTTCAGAACTCGGTGAGCTATGAGAACGTGGCCGGCGCGCCGGGTTCGAAGGCCATCGTGAAGATCGGCGACAAGTCGGTCGAGGCACCCGTCGGCAACGTCGTGAATTCGAAGTTCGACGAGAACTCCGTCAAGGAAATCGCCGCCTTCAAGAAGGGCGTGGCCGAAGACCTGAAGGTCGCCGGCTACCCGGCCAAGGCCGACCCCGCGAAGATGAACAAGGTGCTGACGGTGGTGCTGCTGTTCTGGCTGGTGCTGCTGGTGACCATGGTCTACGGCCCGATCGCCGCGATGCTGGTGGAGCTCTTCCCCACGCGCATCCGCTACACCTCGATGAGCCTGCCCTACCACATCGGCAACGGCTGGTTCGGCGGCCTGCTGCCGACCACCGCCTTCGCCATCGTGGCCTCGACCGGCAACATGTTCAACGGCCTGTGGTATCCGATCATCATCGCCGGCATCACGCTGGTGGTGGGCACACTCTTCATCCGCGAGACGAAGGACGTGGACATCTACGCTAACGACTGACCGTCGCCGAAGAACAGGCAGGAGGGCGCCGCCCTCCGTTCAACAAAGAGGCTTCATGCCGACCGCATGAGGCCTTTTTCTTGAACCATCCAGGAGACAAAACCCATGTGGAAACTCGTCGTCGGCTTCGTCATCTTCGCCGCCATTGCCCTGTACGTGATCTCGAAGGCCGGTGACAAGGTCGACATGTCGGGCGAGAAGCATGGTGGCGACACCACCACGCACGAACCCGCGCCCGCCGCCGCGCCGAAGTGAGGCCGGGCGAGCCTATCTCTTGAACTTGCCGTCGCTGACGATGGACAGGTCTACGTAGTCGATGCCGGTGTGGTCGGTCGGCGAGTAGCTGATGTCGAGCCCGCCGCCCACGTCGTACTGGAAGGCATTCAGCGTGGCGATCAGCTTCGCGCGCGTGGGCTTCGGCCCCGTGCGGCGCAGAGCCTCCACCATCACCTTCGTGGCGACGAAGCCTTCGAGCAGCGCGGGCGAGAGTTCGTTCTGGCCCTTGGCCTTGGCCAGCGCCAACGCTTCCTTGATGAGCGGATGGCCGAAGGAGCGCTCGTAGGGCAGCACCTGCGTGATGATCACGCCCGCGCTGGCCGAGCCCAGTTCCTTGATGAAGCCCGAGGCCGCGTTGTTCGACAGCGTGATGATCTGCGCCGCCGAGCCGGCAGCACGCAGCGCCTTCACGCCGTCGGTCACGGCCGTGCCCGAGCCGATCCACAGCACCGCCTGCGCGTTGGCCTTGGTGAGTTGCGGGACGATGGCTGCGTAGTCGGGCTTGTTGCGGTCGGCCAGCGCCACCACGGCCGGCTTCAGGTTGGCCTTCTCGAAGCCCTTGTTCGCTCCTTCCATCGCGTCCTTGCCGAAGGAGTCGTCGGCCTGCACGACGGCGATGCGCTGGATGCCGGTGGTCTGCAGGTGCTGCACCGCCTTCTCTGCCTCGCGCTGGTAGGTGGAGCGCACGTTGAAGATGTTCTTCTGCAGCGGCTTGTGCAGCGCCATCGCGCCGGTGGAGGGGCCGACCAGCGCCACCCCGTACTTGTCGAGCAGCGGGATCACCGCGAGCGTGTTGGGCGTGCCGCGGTTCAGCAGCAGCGCGACGACCTTCTTGTCCTCGATGAGCACGCGCGTGTTCTCCAGCGAGCGCTTGGCGTCGAGACCGTCGTCCATGCGGATGACCTCGATCTGCTCGCCGTTGATGCCGCCCTGGGCGTTGACCTGGTCGATGACCAGCTGCGAGCCCATGATCGTTTCCTTGACGCTGGCCGCCACGGGGCCCGAGAGGTCGGCCGACTGGCCGATCAGGATCTGGGCCGCCGCCCCCGGCGCCATCATGGCCAGGAACAGCGCAGCGGCGCAGGACGTGAACGTCTTCTTCATCGAGCAAAGCCTTTCCAGGAAGCGGTCGCCTCTGTCAGAAACTGTGTAATGTGTTGCTGAACGTCACGTCTCGCTAGCTCGCGCAAACCCTGTCAAACCAAGGTTTCCAGCGCCCGGAAAAAAAGCGGCCCGCCGGTTGTGCCGGCGGGCCGTTCAAACTCGCCCCTCTCGGGGCGGGGACTCAACGCTTGAAGCGACCGTCGCTGATGATCGAGAGGTCCGCGAAATCGATGCCGCTGTGGTCGGTGGGCGAATAGCTCACCTCCAGCCCGCCGCCCAGGTCGTAGCCGCGCAGGCTGTCGAGGGCGGCCACCATCCTGGCGCGCGTGGGCTTGGGGCCGGCGCGGCGCAGCGCCTCCACCAGCACCTTGGCCGAGGCGAAGCCTTCGAGCGCGGCCGGCGACAGTTCCGATTGGCCCCTGGCCTGCGCGAGAGCCAGGGCTTCCTTCACCATCGGATGGCCCAGCGAGCGCTCGTTGGGAAACACCTGCGTCACGATCACGCCGCGGCTCGCGTCGCCGAGCTGCTTGATGAAGCCCGAGGAGGCGTTGTTCGACAGCGTGACCACCTGCGCGGCCGAGCCCGCGGCGCGCAGCGCCTTGATGCCGTCGACCACGGCCACGCCGGAGCCGATCCACACCACGGCCTGCGCGTCGGCGCCCTTGATGGCGGGCACGATGGTCTTGTAGTCGGGCTTGTCGCGGTCGGCCGGGATGATCACGGTCGGCTTGGCGTTGCCCTTGCTGAAGCCGGTCATCGCGCCTTCGAGCGCGTCGGTGCCGAAGGAGTCGGTCACGTGCACCACCGCGATGCGCGTGAGGCCGATGGTCAGCAGGTGCTGCACCGCTTTCTCGGCCTCGCGCTGGTAGGTGGCGCGCACGTTGAACACGTGCTTCTGCAGCGGCTTGTGCAGCACCATCGCGCCGGTGGAAGGACCGATGAGCGCCACGTCGTTCTTGTCGAGCCAGGGAATGATCGCCTGCGAATGGGGCGTGCCGCGGCTCATGAAGAGCGCCAGCACCTTCTTCTCCTCGATCAGCACGCGTGCGTTCTCGCTGGCGCGCTTCACGTCGAAGCCGTCGTCCATGCGCAGCACTTCGATCTTCTCGCCATGAATGCCGCCCTGCGCGTTGACCGCGTCGATCACCAGGTTCGCGCCGCCGATGGTCTCGTTCACGCTCGCGGCCACCGAGCCGGTCATGCCGGCGGTCTGGCCGATCAGGATCTGGGCAGACGCCCCCAGGGCGCTGAAGGCCAGCAGGGCGGCGGCGCAGAGCGTGCGCGTTTTCGTCATGGAGTCCTTTCGAAGCAATGCTGGCGCCCGGCCGGGCGAACGTGAAAACAAATGTGCTATTTGTTTCTGAAAGTGTTTTTAACTCCATCCGGACAAACCCCTGCGCAGCCACCGACCTTGTGACGTAGTGCGCAAACCCGTCACGAGGCACTCCCTAGAATGTTTGCCCCACCCCCCAAGGCACTCATGACACAGGGCTCCATCCGGATTCGCGGCGCGCGCCAGCACAACCTCCAGAACCTCGATCTCGACATCCGCACAGGCGAAATGACGGTGGTCACCGGGCCCAGCGGCTCGGGCAAGTCGAGTCTCGTCTTCGACACCCTCTATGCCGAAGGCCAGCGGCGCTACGTGGAGACCTTCTCCGCCTACGCGCGCCAGTTCCTCGACCGCATGGACAAGCCGGCCGTCGACAAGGTGGAAGGCGTGCCGCCCGCCATCGCCATCGACCAGACCAACCCGGTGCGCTCCTCGCGCTCCACGGTCGGCACGATGACCGAGCTGAACGACCATCTGAAGCTGCTCTTCGCGCGCGCGGCCAACCTGTTCGACCGCGAGACCGCGCTGCCGGTGCGCCACGATTCGCCCGACAGCATCTACGCGCAGATCGTCGAGCGCGCGGCCGCTGCGGGTGATCCGCGCCTGGTCGTCACCTTCCCGGTCGAGCTGCCCGCGAGCACCACGGCCGAGGAAGTCACGCAGTGGCTCTCCGCCAGCGGCTTCACGCGCGTGCAGTCCGAGCGCGAGGTGGCCACGCCCACCGGTCCGCGCAAGGTGCTCGACGTGGTGGCCGACCGCTTCCGTGCGTCCGGCGCCGAGCGCTCGCGCGTGGTGGAAGCCATCGAAGTGGCGCTCAAGCGCGGCAGCGGGCGCGTCACGGTGCACGCCACCGGCTCGGAAGAGAACGCAGTGACCGACGTGTGGAAGTTCTCCACCGGCCTGCACTGCCCCGAGAGCGACATCCGCTACGCCGACCCGATCCCGTCGATGTTCTCGTTCAACTCGGCCGTGGGCGCCTGCGACACCTGCCGCGGCTTCGGCCGCGTGATCGGCGTCGACCTGGGGCTGGTGATTCCGAACGACAAGCTCACGCTGCGCGCCGGCGCCATCAAGACCATCCAGACGCCCGCCTGGAAGGAGGCGCAGGACGACCTCATGCGCCACGCGGAGGCGGCCGGCATCCCGCGCGACACGCCCTGGAACAAGCTCACCGACGAGCAGAAGCACTGGGTGATCGAGGGCACGCCCAACTACAAGGAAGGCAACTGGAACAAGCAGTGGTACGGCGTGCGCCGCTTCTTCGGCTACCTGGAGAGCAAGGCATACAAGATGCACATCCGCGTGCTGCTGTCCAAGTACCGCAGCTACACGCCGTGCCCCACCTGCAGCGGCGCGCGCCTCAAGCTCGAGAGCCTGCTGTGGCGCATCGGCAGCAAGGAAGACGCCGACGCCGTCCTGCCGCCCGAGAAGCGCTTCATGCCCAACGGCGTGAAATGGACGCGCGCCCAGCTCGAGGCGCTGCCGGGCCTGTGCCTGCACGACCTGATGCTGCTGCCCATCGAGCGGCTGCGCCAGCTCTTCGACCGCATCGAGCACCACGGCAACGGCCAGGCGGCCAGCGAGGGTGAGATCCAGGCGCTGAAGCTGCTGTTCGAGGAAATCACCACCCGCCTGCGCTACCTGCACGACGTGGGCATCGGCTACCTCACGCTCGACCGCCAGAGCCGCACGCTCAGCGGCGGCGAGGTGCAGCGCATCAACCTGACCACGGCGCTGGGCACCTCGCTGGTCAACACGCTCTTCGTGCTCGACGAGCCCAGCATCGGCCTGCACCCGCGCGACATGAACCGCATCACCGAAGCCATGCTGCGCCTGCGCGACGCGGGCAACACGCTGGTGGTGGTCGAGCACGACCCGGCCGTGATGCTGGCCGCCGACCGCGTGATCGACATGGGGCCCGGCCCCGGCGCGCGCGGCGGGCAGGTGGTGTTCGACGGCACCACCGACCAGCTGCGCGACGCCGACACGCTCACCGGCCTGTACCTGGGCGGTCGCAAGAAGATCGGCATGGGCTTCAAGCGGCTGGTGAGCGAGAACACGCACCGGCTCATCCTCGAAGGCGTGCGCGAGCACAACCTGAAGAACGTGACGGTCGAGTTCCCGCTGGCGCGCCTGGTGTGCGTGACCGGCGTGAGCGGCTCGGGCAAGTCCACGCTCATCCAGGACGTGCTGGCGCCCGCGCTGATGCGCCACTTCGGCAAGGCCACCGAGACGCCCGGCGCGCACGACCGCCTGCTCGGCGCCGACCACCTCGGCGACGTGGTGTTCGTCGACCAGTCTCCCATCGGCAAGACCGCGCGTTCCAACCCCGCGAGCTACGTGGGCGCGTGGGACGCGATCCGCGAAATCTTCGCCACGGCCACGCTCTCGCGCCAGCGCGGCTACACCGCGAGCAAGTTCAGCTTCAACTCCGGCGACGGGCGCTGCCCGACCTGCGGCGGCTCGGGCTTCGAGCACGTCGAGATGCAGTTCCTGTCCGACGTGTACCTGCGCTGTCCCGACTGCGACGGCAAGCGCTACCGCCCCGAGATCCTCGAAGTGCGCGTGGAGCGCAAGGGAAAAAGCTACAACGTGGCCGACGTGCTCGAACTCACCGTGGCCGAGGCCGCGGCGGTGTTCGAGGCCGACCGCGACGTGCTGCGCGTGCTGCAGCCCATTTCCGACGTGGGCCTGGACTACGTCAAGCTCGGCCAGCCCGTGCCCACGCTCTCAGGCGGCGAGGCGCAGCGCCTGAAGCTCGCGGGCTTCCTGGCCGAGGCCGCGAAGAACGCCACCGCCAGCAAGCAGTCGGTGGCGCGCAAGGGCACGCTATTTTTGTTCGACGAGCCCACCACGGGCCTGCACTTCGACGACATCGCGCGGCTCATGCGCGCGCTGCGCAAGCTGCTGGACGCCGGCCATTCGCTGATCGTGATCGAGCACAACCTCGACGTGATCCGCGCGAGCGACTGGCTCATCGACCTCGGCCCCGAAGGCGGCGAGGGCGGCGGGCAGGTGGTGGCCGAGGGCACGCCCGAGCAGCTGCGCGAGAATCGCGCCTCGCTCACCGGAGCCGCGCTGGCCGACTACGAACTCGCCATCGGCCCCGAGGCCTACAAGGTGGCCGAGCGCGCCGCGCGCCGCTACATCGCCAACGCCAAGGCGGCGCCGGGTGCCGATGCGGTGCAGATCGTCAACGCGCGCGAGCACAACCTGAAGAACCTGAGCGTGGACATTCCGCGCGGCAAGTTCAGCGTGGTGACGGGCGTGAGCGGATCGGGCAAGTCGACGCTGGCCTTCGACATCCTCTTCAACGAAGGGCAGCGCCGGTACCTCGAATCGCTCAACGCCTACGCGCGCAGCATCGTGCAGCCGGCGGGCCGGCCCGAGGTGGACGCGGTGTACGGCATTCCGCCGACGGTGGCCATCGAGCAGCGCCTGTCGCGCGGCGGCCGCAAGAGCACGGTGGGCACCACCACCGAGGTGTGGCACTTCCTGCGCCTGCTGTACGTGAAGCTGGGCATCCAGCATTGCATCCACGACGGCGCGGCCGTGCAGCCGCAGACCCCCGACAGCATCGCCGCGCAGCTCATGCGCAACTTCAAGGGCCAGCACATCGGCCTGCTCGCGCCGCTGGTGACCAACCGCAAGGGCGTGTACACCGAGCTGGCCGACTGGGCGCGCCCGCGCGGCTTCACGCACCTGCGCGTGGACGGCGACTTCCTGCCGACCACCGGCTTCCCGCGCATCGACCGCTTCAAGGAGCACAGCATCGAGCTGCCGGTGGCCAGCCTCGACGTGCTGCCCTCGAACGAGAACGAGCTGCGCGCGGCGCTGGCCAAGGCGCTCGAGCACGGCAAGGGCGTGGTGCACGTGCTCAGCGAACTCGACGGGCTGCGCGCCGCGATGATGGCGGGCGTGTCCGCCGCCGGCATCGGCCGCGTCCACGTGTTCTCCACGCTGCGCGCCTGCCCGGTGTGCAGCACCAGCTACGCCGAGCTCGATCCGCGCCTGTTCAGCTACAACAGCAAGCACGGCTGGTGCCCCGACTGCGTGGGCACCGGCGTCAAGCTCAGCAAGGACCAGCGCAAGGTGTTCGACGACTCCGTGCTGGCCGGCGACGACAAGGGCCGCGAGCAGACCTTCGCCGAGCCCGAGGTGGAAGACCTGGCCGACGTGGCCTGCCCGACCTGCCAGGGTACGCGCCTGAACGCCACGGCGCGCGCCGTGGGCTTCGGCACCGCGGCCGACGGCTCGGGCGGCATCGGCATCACCGAACTCGCGCGCATGAGCGTGACCGAGGTGCGCCAGTGGTTCGAGGGGCTCGCGCTCAGCGGCCGAGAAGCCGAGATCGCGCGCGACCTCGTGCCCGAGATCCGCAGCCGGCTCGAGTTCCTGGAAGAGGTGGGCCTGGGCTACCTCACGCTGGACCGCGGCGCGCCCACGCTCTCGGGCGGCGAGGCGCAGCGCATCCGCCTGGCGGCGCAGCTCGGCAGCAACCTGCAGGGCGTGTGCTACGTGCTCGACGAGCCGACCATCGGCCTGCACGCGCGCGACAACCAGATCCTGCTCGACGCGCTGCACAAGCTCGGCGACAAGGGCAACACGCTGGTGGTGGTGGAGCACGACGAGGACACCATCCGCCGCGCCGACCATATCATCGACATCGGCCCGAGCGCCGGCAAGCGCGGCGGCCGCCTGGTCGCCGAGGGTACGGTCGCCGACATCCAGAAGGCCGACGACTCTCAGACCGGCCGCTACCTGCGCGACGCCATCCGGCACCCGCTGCAGGCGCGCCGGCTGATCCCTTCGCCCGACCCCAAGGCCGAGGAGAGCGGCGAATGGCTCACCGTGCACGGCGCCAACCTGCACAACCTGCAGGACGTGACGGCCACGCTGCCGCTGCGCCGCCTCGTGGTGGTCACCGGCGTGAGCGGTTCGGGCAAGTCCACGCTCGCGCGCGACGTGCTGCTGGCCAACGTGCAGGCCATCGTGGCGCAGCGCTCGACCAAGGCCGGCCGCGACGCCGACGCCGCCGGCAAGCGTCCCGCGTGGGCGGGCTGCCGCAAGGTCGAGGGCTACGAGACCGTCGACCGCGTGCTCGAGGTCGACCAGACGCCCATCGGCAAGACGCCGCGCAGCTGCCCGGCCACCTACATCGGCTTCTGGGACACCATCCGCAAGCTCTTCGCCGACACGCTGGAGGCCAAGGCGCGCGGCTACGGCCCGGCGCGCTTCAGCTTCAACACCGGCGAAGGCCGCTGCCCGGGCTGCGAGGGCGCGGGCGTGCGCACCATCGAGATGAGCTTCCTGCCCGACGTGAAGGTGCCCTGCGAGGTGTGCCACGGCGCGCGCTTCAACCCCGAGACGCTGGCCGTGAGCTGGCGTGGCAAGAGCATCGGCGACGTGCTGAAGATGGAAGTCGACGAGGCCGTCGAGTTCTTCGCGAGCATGCCCAACATCAGCCACCCGCTGCAGCTGCTGAAGGACGTGGGGCTGGGCTACCTCACGCTGGGGCAGCCCTCGCCCACGCTCTCGGGCGGCGAGGCGCAGCGCATCAAGCTGGTGACCGAACTCAGCAAGGTGCGCGACGACATCACCCGCCGCGGCCAGAAGGCGCCGCACACCCTGTACGTGCTCGACGAGCCGACCGTGGGCCTGCACATGGCCGACGTCGAGAAGCTGATCCACGTGCTGCACCGGCTGGTGAACGGCGGCCACAGCGTGGTGGTGATCGAGCACGACCTCGACCTGATCGCCGAGGCCGACTGGATCCTCGACCTCGGGCCCGAGGGCGGCAGCGCGGGCGGGCGCGTCGTCGCGTCGGCGCCGCCCGAAGAGGTGGTGCGGCTGGGCACGCACACGGGCGTCGCGCTGAAGCCCGTGCTGGCGCGCTGAGCGCCGCCGCTCAGGCGGGGCCTTCCGAGCGGGCGGCCTCGCGCAGTGCCGCCAGGCAGGCGGCGACGGCCGGGCTGTCGTTCTCCGGGCTCTGCAGCACGCCGAGGCCCTCGAATTCGCCGCCGAACTCGTAGGGCACGCGTGCGACCAGGCCCCACTCGACGAAGGGCGCGATGATGCTGCGCGGCACCAGCGTCAGCACGCGGTGGCTGCGCAGCAGCTCGAGCACCAGCGGCAGCGAGGTGGTCGAGATCGGATGCAACTCGGGTTTCGGCGCGTCGGGCGGGTCGAAGAGCGCATCGAAGACGCGGCGCACGCCGATGCCCCGGACAGGCTCCATCCAGCGCGCGGCGCGCAGATCGGCCAGCGTCGGCTGGGCCTTGCGCACGAGCGGATGCCGGCGGCCCGCCGCGATCCAGGGCACGTCCGGCGCGAGCCGCTCGAAGGTGCAGGGCGCGGGCAGTTCGCGCGGCCGGCGGCACAGCGCCATGTCCACGCGGCCGGACATCACGTCGGCCAGCAGCTGATCGCCGGGCGCCTCCAGCACCTCGATGCGCAGGGCCGGGTAGCGCGCTGCGAACGACGGCAGCACCCGGCACAGCAGCCCGGAGACGCCGGCCGTGATCGCGCCCACACGCAGCACGCCGCCCGCGCCGGCCTGCAGCGCGTGCACCGTGTCGGTCGATGCGCGCAAGGCGCTCAGCGTGTTGCGCGCCATCGGGACCACCGCGCGGCCCGCGGCCGTGAGCCGCATGCCCCGCACGTGGCGCTCGAACAACGGCGCGGCGAGCAGGCCTTCGATGTCCGCCAGCGCCTGCGTGGCGGCGGGCTGGCTCATGCCGATCTGCTCGGCCGCGCGCCGCACGCTGCCCGAATCGGCAACGGCCACCAGCAGCTGCAGGTGCCGCAGGCGCGCCTTGGCGACCAGCCGGGCGTAGAGGACGGAGGAGGCTGGCGTCGCGTTGGACATGGCGGACCTGGGGTATCGGGTTTGCTTATCGCAGTGGCCGCGAATCTATTGGAAGCCGGTCGAAGGCGTCAACATAATCCGCCCACTTTCGTCTTACACGGACCACCGACCTCATGCAATCCTCACGTCGCCGGCTCGCCGCCCTCCTGGTCCTGCTGGGCTCGTTCGCGCTCCAGGCGTCCGCGCAGGACGGCTATCCGCAGCGACCGGTCAAGCTGATCGTGCCCTTCGCGCCGGGCGGCTCGACCGACATCGTGGCCCGGCTGGTGGCCGACAGGATGCAGGTCGAGCTGGGCCAGCCGGTGGTGGTCGACAACCGTGCGGGCGGCGGCGGCATGATCGGCTCCGAAGCCCTGGCCCGCGCGGATGCGGACGGCTACACGATCGGCATCGGCACCGTGAGCACGCTGACGGTGAACCCGATCCTGCTGAAGGCGAACCGCGTCGATCCGCTGAAGGAACTCGCGCCGATCACCATGCTGGCGACCGTGCCCTCGGTGTTCATGGTGCATCCGTCGTTCCCGGGGCGCACGTTCGAGCAGGTGATCGCCGAGGTGCGCGCCAAGCCCGATTTCTACAACATGGGCTCCTCGGGCCCGGGCTCCATCAGCCACTTGCTGATCGAGGCGATGAACACCGATCTCAGGATCAAGCTGCGGCACATTCCGTACCGCGGCATGGGGCCCGCCCTGACGGCGGCGCTGGCGGGCGAGACCCTGGTGTCGATCGACCAGCACCCCTCGTCGGCCGCGCACATCAAGAGCGGCAAGCTGCTGCCCTTCGCGGTGGGCGCCCCGAAGCGGCTGGAGGCGCTGCCTTCCGTGCCCACGCTCAAGGAGCTCGGCCAGCCGGATCTCAACGAGCTTGCGATGACCTGGTTCGGCCTGGTGGCTCCGGCGAAGACGCCGTCCGCCATTCAGAAGAAGCTGCACGACGCGGCCGTGGCCGCACTGCGCGACCCGGCGCTGGTCGCGCGCCTGAAGGAGGTGGGTGCGGAGGCCGTCGGCGGGTCCGCCGATGCCTTCCACTCGCAGATCGAAAGCGGGCTGGCTCGCAACCGCCGCATCGTCCAGGCCGCGGGCATCAGCCCCGAGTGAGCGACGGCACCATGAACGTATTCAGCACGCGTTTCTCGCTCGGCGACATCGCCGAAACCATCGACGCACAGTCGCAGCGCCAGCATGCCGAGGTCGTCGCATGGCGACGCCACATGCACCGCCACCCGGAGCTGTCGTTCAAGGAGGTGGATACCGCCAACTTCCTCGAGCGCGAGCTTGCCGCCATCAAGGGGCTGGAAGTGAGCCGTCCCACGCCGACCAGCCTGCTCGCGCGGCTGGCCGGCGGCAGGAAAGGACGCACGCTGGCGATGCGCGCGGACATCGACGCACTGCCCCTGCAGGATCGCAAGCGCTGCGACTACGCTTCGGGAAAGCCCAACGTCATGCACGCCTGCGGCCACGATGGCCACGCCGCGATGCTGCTGGGCGCGGCGCGCATCCTCGCCGGCCTGCGCGCGCAGGTGCCGGGCGAGGTGCGCTTCTTCTTCCAGCACGCCGAGGAGCAGCATCCGGGCGGCGCCCAGCAGATGGTGGATGCGGGCGTCATGAAGGGCGTGAACCAGGTGATCTCGGCGCACGTCATGTCCACGCTGGACACCGGCAGCATCGCGGTGCTCGACGGGCCGGCGCTGGCCAGCTCCGACCGCTTCGTGCTGCGCCTGCACGGCCGTGGAGGCCATGCGGCCAATCCCGACCGCTGCATAGACCCCATCATGATCGGCGCGCAGATCGTCTGCAACCTGCAGGCCGTGGTCTCGCGCAACGTCGATCCGCACGAGGCGGTGATCCTGTCGGTCACCCGCTTCGACGGCGGCACGGCCTTCAACGTGATTCCGGACACGGTGGAACTCTGGGGCTCGGTGCGCTGCTTCAGCGAGCATGTGCGTGAACTGGTACCGGCGCTCGTGGAGCGCATCGCCAACGGCGTGGCGGGTGCGCACGGCGCGAGTTGCGAGCTGGAGTACATCCGCGGCTACAGCCCGGTGGTCAACGATGCTTCGGTGGCCGCCCGGATGCGCGCGGTGGTGAAGCAGGGCATTGCTACCGCGGTGCTCCAGACCATCAAGCCGCTGCCGAACAGCGAGGATTTCAGCGCCTTCCTGAAGCATGCGCCGGGCGCCTACGTCTTCATCGGTGCGCGCAGTGCGGCCAAGGGCATCGTGCACCCGCATCACCACCCGAATTTCGACTTCGACGAGGACGCGCTGCTGCACGGCGTGCAGCTGTTCGCGAACGCGCCTTTCCACCTGAACGCATAGGCCTTTGAAGAGGCGCTTCTGAAGAGGCGCGCCCGTCCTCCTTCCCGTCCTATTTCTGGATGTCGCCCAGGCAGAGGTACTTGATCTCGACGTAGTCGTCCATGCCGTGGTGCGAGCCCTCGCGTCCCAGGCCCGACTGCTTCACGCCGCCGAAGGGCACGTGCTCGGTGGCGATCACGCCGGCGTTGATGCCGACCATGCCGTACTCCAGCGCCTCCGCCACGCGGAAGATGCGGCCCACGTCGCGCGTGTAGAAATAGCTCGCCAGGCCGAACTCGGTATTGTTCGCCGCGTCGATGCCTTCCTGTTCGGTCTTGAAGCGGAACACCGGCGCGAAGGGGCCGAAGGTTTCCTCGCGCGCGCACAGCATGTCGGCCGTGGCGTCGGCGATGACGGTCGGCTCGAAGAACTGGCCCTGCATCCTGTGGCCGCCGGCCAGCACCTTGCCGCCCCTGGCGACGGCGTCGTCGACGTGGCGCTGCACCTTGTCGATGGCCGCATCCTCGATCAGCGGGCCCTGCACCACGCCGTCGTCGAAGCCGTTGCCGACCTTGAGCGCCTTGACCCTGGCCGCGAACTTCTCGACGAAGGCGTCGTAGATGCCCTCCTGCACGTACAGCCGGTTCGCGCAAACGCAGGTCTGGCCGGCGTTGCGGTACTTGCTGGCAATCGCGCCTTCGACGGCCGAATCCACATCCGCGTCGTCGAACACCAGGAAGGGCGCGTTGCCGCCCAGTTCCAGCGACAGCTTCTTGACCGTCGGCGCGCACTGGCTCATGAGGATGCGGCCCACCTCGGTGGAGCCGGTGAAGCTCAGGTGGCGCACGACGTCGCTCTCGCACAGCTCCTTGCCGATCGAGATGCTGTTGGCGCTGTCGGCCGTGAGCACGTTGAGCACGCCCGCCGGAATGCCGGCCCGCACGGCCAGCTCCGCCGCGGCCAGCGCGGTCAGCGGCGTGAGCTCGGCCGGCTTGATGACCACCGTGCAGCCGGCAGCGAGCGCCGGAGCCACCTTGCGGGTGATCATCGCGAGCGGAAAATTCCACGGCGTGATCGCCGCGCACACGCCGATGGGCTGCTTCATCACCAGCAGGCGGCGGTTGTTGTCGAACTGCGGCAGCACCTCGCCGTTCACGCGCTTTGCTTCTTCGGCAAACCATTCGATGAAGCTCGCGCCGTAGGCGACCTCGCCCTTGGCCTCGGCGAAGGGCTTGCCCTGCTCGGCGGTCATCAGGCGGCCGATGTCCTCGGTGTTGGCGATCAGCAGGTCGAACCACTTGCGCAGCACGATGCTGCGCTCCTTGCCGGTCTTGCCGCGCCAGGCGGCGAGCGCCCCGTTCGCGGCGGCGATGGCATGCGCGGCATCCGCGCGCGTGAGGTTGGCCACGTCGACCAGTTTCCGGCCGGTGGCCGGGTCGTTCACGTCGAAGCGGCTGGCACCCTTCGTCCACTCGCCGGCGATCAGCGCATCGGTCTTGAGCAGGGTCGGGTCGTTCAGCAGCGCGAGGGGAGAAGTCTTCGTGTCCATGTTCTCGTGTTGTCTCGGAAGGAAGGAATGAATGAGTAACCGGTAATGGCCTGCGCGGGCAGCGGCCGTGTCAGCGGAAGGGCACGCCGGGGAGCACGCAGAGCATTTCGTAGAGCAGGTTGGCGCCCAGCAGCGCGGTGTTGCCGCTCGTGTCGTAGGGCGGGCTGACCTCCACCAGGTCGGCGCCCACCACGTTCAGGCCGCGGCAGCCGCGCACGATCTCCAGCGCCTGCGGCACGGTGAGCCCGCCGATCTCGGGCGTGCCGGTGCCGCCCGCGAACGAGGGGTCGATGCCGTCGATGTCGAAGCTGATGTAGACCGGATGCGCGGGCCCGATGCGCTCGCGCACCTGCGCCATCAGCGGCGCGAGCGACTGGTACCAGACCTCGTGCGCCTGCACCACGGTGAAACCCTGCGCGCGCGGCCAGTCGAAATCGTCGGCCGCGTAGCCGGTGCCGCGCAGGCCGATCTGCCAGACCTTGTCGCAGGCCAGCAGGCCCTCTTCGACGGCGCGCCTGAACGGCGTGCCGTGGGCGATGCGCTCGCCGAACATGTCGTCGTTCACGTCCGCATGCGCATCCACGTGCACCAGCGCGACCGGGCCGTGCTTACGCGCCACCGCGCGCAGGACCGGCAGTGCGATGGTGTGGTCGCCGCCCAGCGTCAGCGGGGCGCATCCTGCTGCCAGCACCGTGTCGTAGAAGGCCGAAATGATGGCCAGCGACTTGTCCAGCGAATAGGTGTTGATCGGCACGTCGCCCAGGTCGGCCACGTTCAGCCGGTCGAAGGGCGCGGCGCCGGTGGCCATGTTGTAGGGGCGCAGCAGCGCCGACTCGGCGCGGATCTGGCGCGGCCCGAAGCGCGCGCCGGGGCGGTTGGAGGTGCCTATGTCCAGCGGCACGCCGATGAACGCGGCGTCCAGTCCTTCCGGCGACGTTGCCGGGGACAGCCGCATCATCGTGCCGGGGCCGGCGAAGCGCGGCATGGTGTTGCCGCCTAGCGGCTGGTTCGGGGTCGTGGAGGGCATCGCGCGAATGGAGTGTTCAGCGCCGCCGTCCGCGCAGCCATTCGAGCGCGAGCAGCAGCGTGGTGGTGAAGATGATCAGCAGCGTCGCCACGGCGGCGATGGTGGGCGAGATGTTCTCGCGGATGCCGGTGAACATCTGGCGCGGCAGCGTGACCTGGTCGGGCCCCGCGAGGAACAGCGTGACCACCACCTCGTCGAACGAGGTCGCGAAGGCGAACAGCGCGCCTGAGATCACGCCCGGCGCGATCACCGGCAGCGTGACGCGCATGAAGGTCCGCAACGGCGTCTCGCCCAGGCTCAGCGACGCGCGCACCAGGTTCTGGTTGAAGCCTGCCAGCGTGGCGAGCACGGTGGTCAGAACGAAGGGCGCGCCCAGCGCCGCGTGCACCACGATCAGGCCGAGGTAGGTGTCGGCCAGACCGAGCGGCGCGAAGTAGAGGTAGGTGGCTACGCCGACCACCACGATCGGCACGACCATCGGCGAGATCAGCACGCTCATGAGCAGGCCCTTGAACGCGAAGTTCGTGCGCGACAGCCCCACCGCCGCGAGCGTGCCCAGCACGGTGGCCAGCACCGTGGCGGCGGGCGCGACGATGAAGCTGTTGCGCGCCGCGCGCGCCCACTCGGGCGAGTCGAAGAGATTGCGGTACCAGCGCAGCGACCAGCCCGGGATCGGATACGCCAGGAACGAACTGTCGGAGAACGACAGCGGAATCACCACCAGGATCGGCGCCAGCAGGAAGGCCAGCACCGCGACGCAGCCGGCGCGCACCAGCCACCAGCCGAGCTTGTCGGCGAAGGTGGCGTAGGCCGGGAATTGGGGGAGCTTCAGCATGATGACTCCTGTCTTTGTGGCTGCTCAGCCCAGGCTCAGCTCGGCCTTGCCGATGCGGCGGTACACGGCGTACAGCAGCAGCGTGGCGACCAGCAGCACGGCGCCCAGCGCGCAGGCCATGCCCCAGTTGATTTCCACGTTGGTGTAGCGCGCGATGTAGTAGCTCAGCATCTGGTCGTCCGCGCCGCCGAGCAGCGCCGGCGTCACGTAGTAGCCGATCGCCAGGATGAAGACCAGCAGCGCGCCGGCGCCGATGCCGGGGTAGGTCTGCGGCACGTAAACGCGGAAGAAGGCCGCCAGCGGCGAGCTGCCCAGCGAGACGGCTGCGCGCAGGTAGGTGGGCGGCACGCTCTTCATGACGCTGTACAGCGGCAGGATCATGAAGGGCAGCAGGATGTGCACCATCGCGATGATCACGCCGGTGCGGTTGAACAGCAGCGCCAGCGGATGGTCGATGAGGCCGATGCCCATCAGGCCGCGGTTGACCAGGCCCTCGGACTGCAGCAGCACGATCCATGCGGCCACGCGCACCAGGATGGACGTCCAGAACGGCACCAGCACCAGGATCATCAGCACGTTGGCCTTGCGCGCCGGCAGCGTCGACAGCCACCACGCCAGCGGATAGGCCAGCAGCAGGCAGAAGAAGGTGACCACGGCGCTGATCTGGAAGGTGCGCAGCAGGATGCCTGCAAAGGCGCGCTGGTCGGCGGGCATGCGCTCCACCTCGCCGGCCACGTCGCGCCGCAGGTCGACCGAGGCGAGCAGGTAGTCGGGCGTCCAGCGAGAGCCGTTCTTGGCGATCGCCTGCCAGTACGGCGCTTCGCCCCAGCGCGGATCGAGCTCCAGCATGCGTGCCTTGATCTCCTCCGGCGTGCCGGCGATGGGCAGCGCCCTGAAGGCACCCATCACCAGCGAACGGGCGCCCGCGATCTCGGTGTTGAGGCGGCGCGCGAGGGCGCCCGCGTCGGAGCTGTCGGGCAACTGGCCGAGGTCGGCCGCGATGGCCGCATAGGCCGCTGGCGCGGGCGCCTCCTTGCGGTTCCAGCCGTCGAGCGCGCGCACGGTGCGCGGCA
This sequence comes from Variovorax sp. 278MFTsu5.1, assembly GCF_048305045.1. Classification (NCBI taxonomy): domain Bacteria; kingdom Pseudomonadati; phylum Pseudomonadota; class Betaproteobacteria; order Burkholderiales; family Comamonadaceae; genus Variovorax; species Variovorax sp. 278MFTsu5.1. The sequence continues at coordinate 6,058,765 of NZ_CP157622.1, read as the reverse complement.
GCGCGTTGGCCACTTCGGGGTTCTCCACCGCGCGCTGCAGCAGCGCCACGATGGGCACCAGCAGCGTCAGCAGAAGAAACACCAGCAGCGGCGCCGTGAGCGCGAAGGCGCGCCACTTGCGGCGGGCCTCGGCGCGCGCCAGTGCGCGCCGCAGTTCGCCGGGGGGCGCTTCCGCTGGAACCGGGGGAACAGACGTTGCCGCGTGCATGGCCTCTTTCGCGTTCGCTGGTTCGTCTGCCGGTTTACTGCGTGGCCCAGGCCGCGAAGCGCTTCTCCAGCGCCTCGCCCTGGTCGGCCCAGAAGCCGACGTTGAACTGCAGCGCGTCCTTGGCGTTGGTCGAGGAGGTCGGCAGGTCGGCAAGCACCTTGGGGCTGAGCGAGGCCAGCGCCTTGGTGTTGGTGGGGCCGTAGGCGATGTTCTGGGCATACACCGCCTGGTTGGCGGGCTGCATCGCGAACTGGATGTACTTCAGCGAGGCTTCCTTGTTCGGCGCGCCCTTGGGGATCACCAGGTAGTCGAGGTCGTAGATGCCGCCCGGCCAGTAGATCTTGAGGTCGCGGCCTTCGCGGTTGGCCGCGTCGATGCGGCCGTTGTAGACGGTGGTCAGCACCACGTCGCCGGCCACCAGGAACTGCGGCGGCTGCGCGCCGGCCTCCCACCACTGGATGTTGGGCTTGAGCTCGGTGAGCTTCTTGAATGCGCGGTCGGCGCCTTCCTTGGTGCCGAGCACCTTGTAGACGTCGGCCGGCTTCACGCCGTCGGCCATGAGCGCGAACTCGAGGTTGTAGCGCGCGCCCTTGCGCATGCCGCGCTTGCCGGGGATCTTCTTCACGTCCCAGAAATCGGCCCAGCTCGTGGGCGCGGTCTTGAGCTTCTCGCCGTTGTAGGCCATCACGGTCGACCACACGAACAGGCCCACGCCGCAGTCGGTGACGGCGGCCGGCAGGAAGTCGGACTTGGTGCCGATCTTGGAATAGTCGAGCTTCTCGAAGAGGCCCTCGTCGCAGCCGCGCGCCGCGTCGGGCGATTCGACCTCGACCACGTCCCAGGTGACCTTTTTGGTCTCCACCATGGCCTTGATCTTGGCCTGCTCGCCGTTGTATTCGACCGCGACGATCTTGGTGCCGGTCTTCTCGTAGGGCTCGTAGTAGGCCTTTTTCTGGGCGTTGGCATTGGCGCCGCCGAAGTTGACCACGGTGAGCTGCTGCTGGGCGAGGGCCGGCAGGGCGAAGCTGGCGGCGACGGTGCAGGCGAGAAGTGTCTTTTTCATGGTGGAAATCTTCCTGGGTGATGAACGGGAACGAGGGGGAATGCGAACGGGAACGGAAGGCCGGCTTCAGGGGGCGTAGATGCGCGCGTGCGCGGTCGGGAACTCGAGCACCACCGCCTCGCCGGCCCGCGGCGCGGCGGCGCCGTCGAGGCCGTCCAGCGGCAGCTTCACGGTGGCGTCGGCCTGGCCGCCGCCGACGCTGCACAGCAGCCGCAGGTGGTCGCCGAAGTAGATGACGCGCGCCACCTCGGCCTCGAGCATGTTGGCGCGCTGCACGTCCGTGCGGCGGTGCAGCACCACGCGCTCGGGGCGGATGCAGGCCTCGACGGCCGCGCCAGAAGCCGCGCCGCTCACGTTGAGCCCGTGCAGCACGCGGCCGTCGGGCAGCGTCATTTCGGCATGCTCGCCGCCATGACCCTGGCGTTGGCCCAGCTGGCCCCTGAGCACGGTGTTGTCGCCGACGAAGCCGGCCACGAAGCGGTTGGAAGGCGTCTCGTAGAGACGGTCGACCGTGTCCAGCTGCTGGATCACGCCTTCGTTGAACACCGCCACGCGGTCGCTCATGGTGAGCGCCTCGCCCTGGTCGTGCGTCACGTAGACGAAGGTAACTCCCAGCTGGCGGTGCAGGTCCTTGAGTTCGATCTGCATGTGCTCGCGCAGCTGCTTGTCGAGCGCGCCGAGCGGCTCGTCCATCAGCACCAGCTGGGGCTCGAACACCAGCGCCCGCGCCAGCGCCACGCGCTGCTGCTGGCCGCCCGAGAGCTGGCCGGGCAGGCGGTCGGCCATGCCGCGCAGCTGCACCATGTCGAGCGCGCGCTGCACGCGGCGCTGCTGCTCGTCCTTCGGCACCTTGCGCACGGTGAGCGGATAGGCCACGTTCTGCCCCACGCTCATGTGCGGGAACAGCGCGTAGTTCTGGAAGACCATGCCGAAGTTGCGCCTGTGCGGCGGCGTGCGGGTGATCGGCTTGCCGTCGAGCAGGATCTCTCCCGAGGTCGGCGACTCGAAGCCCGCCAGCATCATCAGCGTGGTGGTCTTGCCCGATCCCGAAGGGCCGAGCAGGCTCAGGAACTCGCCGCGGTGGATGTCCAGGTCGAGCTGGCGCACCACCAGGTGCTCGCCGTCGTAGGTCTTCTGGACGCGCTGGAAGCGCACCAAGGGTTCTGCGGTCATGGAGGATTCAGGAAAAGGATCGGTCGATCAGCGCAGTGCGGCGAAGCTGTCCGCGAGAAGCGCCAGGCCTTCGTCCACAAGCAAGTCGGATGCCGTGAGCGGCACCAGCACGCGAATTACATTGCCGTAGGTGCCGCATGACAGCAGGATTAACCCGCGCCGTGCCGCCTCCGCGACCACCTTGCGGGTCAGCGCGGCGTCGGGCCGCGCGGTGTCGCCCTCCTCGAACAGCTCGATGGCCACCATGGCGCCGAGCCCGCGCACGTCGCCGATGGACGGCTCGCCCGCCGCGATGCGGCGCAGGCCGGCCATGAGCCGCTCGCCCAGCGCACGGCTGCGCGCCAGCAGCTGCTCGTCGTCGAACACCTTGAGCACCGCGAGCGCCGCGGCGCAGCCGATGGGGCTGCCGGCATAGGTGCCGCCCAGGCCGCCGGGGGCGGGGGCGTCCATCACCTCGGCGCGGCCCACCACGCCGGAGATCGGGAAGCCGCCCGCCATCGACTTGGCGGTGGTGATCAGGTCGGGCGCCACCGGCCACTGCTCGCTGGCGAACCAGGTGCCGGTGCGGCCGGCACCGGTCTGCACCTCGTCGGCGATGATCAGGATGCCGTGGCGGTCCGCCAGCGCGCGCAGGCCCTCGACGAAATCGTTGGGCGCCACGTAGAAGCCGCCTTCGCCCTGCACCGGCTCCAGGATGAAGGCCGCCACGCGCTCGGGCTCGATGTCGTTCTTGAACAGCAGCTCGACCGAATGCAGGGCCTCGTCCACGCTCACGCCGTGCAGCGCGTTCGGGTACAGCGCATGGAACACCTCGCCCGGGAAGGGGCCGAAGCCGACCTTGTAGGGCGCGACCTTGCCGGTGAGGCCCAGCGTCATCATCGTGCGGCCGTGGTAGCCGCCGGTGAAGGCGATGACGCCCGGGCGCCGGGTGTGGGCACGGGCGATCTTGACCGCGTTCTCCACCGCCTCGGCGCCGGTGCTCAGGAAGACCGACTTCTTCGCGAACGCGCCCGGTGCCAGTGCATTCAGGCGCTCGGCCAGTTCCACATAGGGCTCATAGGCCAGTACCTGGAAGCAGGTGTGCGAATAGAGCTCGGCCTGCGCCTTGACTGCAGCCGTGATCTCCGGGTGGCAGTGGCCGGTGTTGAGCACCGCGATGCCGCCCGCGAAGTCGATGTAGCGGCGGCCCTCGACGTCCCAGAGCTCGGCGTTGGCGGCCCGGCTGACGAAGATTTCATGGGCCTGGCCGACACCGCGCGCGACGGCCGCGCTGCGGCGGGTCATGAGGGCGGCGTTGCTGAGGTGGGGTTCGCGTTGCATGGGGGACGACCTGTGCTTGAGTGCTGGAAGGAAGGGAATGCCGGCACTCTAGGTCGCCCGATCCGGACCGGCCATGTACACCGGAAGCGGTCGTCCGGAGGACTGTACTGGTCTTGTATCCTGTACATACTTTCCTCAATATGGTGCAGGCCGGACCGCCGGAGACACCCCCGATGCTCATTCTTCGCCCCGAACAGCCGACGCCACTGGTGAGCCAGATCGTGGAAGGGCTGCGCGGCCTGATCGGCGCCCAGAAGCTCAAGGCCGACACCAAGCTGCCGTCGATCCGCGCCTTCGCCGCCGCCCATGGCGTCAGCGTCTTCACGGTGGTCGAAGCCTACGACCGGCTGGTGGCGCAGGGCCTGCTGGTCTCGCGGGCCAACGCCGGTTTCTTCGTCAAGCGGCGCAGCGAGGAGAGCTCCGCCGGCACGGCCAGCGCGCCCCGCGCGGACCCCCGCTTCGACGCGCGGTGGTATCTCCAGCAGATCTTCGAGAACCGCAACCTGCCACTCAAGCCCGGTTGCGGCTGGCTGCCGCACGACTGGCTCTTCGAGGACGGCATGCGCCGCAGCCTGCGCCACCTGGCCTCCGAAGGCAGCGACATCGGCGGCTACGGCCTGCCCTTCGGCCACATGGCGCTGCGCATGGCGACGGCCGAGGCGCTTTCGGAGCAGCAGATCGTGGTCGAGGCCGCCCAGGTGCTGCTGACCCAGGGCTCGAGCCAGGCGCTGGATCTCGTCGCGCGCCGCCTGCTCAAGCCGGGCGACCGCGTGCTCGTGGACGATCCCGGCTATCCGAACCTGATGTTCATGCTGCGCTTCCTGGGCGTGGAGATCGTCGGCGTGCCGCGCACTCCCTCGGGCTACGACATGCCCGCGCTCGAAGCGCTGCTGGCGGTGCACCGCCCCAAGGCCTTCTTCACGCAGCCGCGGCTGCAGAGCCCGACCTGCTCCATGGCCTCGCTGCCCCAGCTGGTGCAGCTGCTGCAACTCGCGCAGGCGCACGACTTCACGCTGGTGGAGAACGACATCTACGCCGAAATGGACGCGTCGATGCGTCCCTCGCTGGCCAGCCTGGGGCAGCTGCGCCGCGTGGTGTACGTGGGCAGCTATTCGAAGACCATCTCGCCGAACATCCGCGTCGGCTACGTCATCGCGCAGCCCGAGCTGCTCGACGAGCTGGCGCAGCTCAAGATGATCTCGGGCCTCACATCGTCCGACATCACCGAGCGCCTGGCCTTCGGCACCGTGACCGACGGCCGCTGGCGCAAGCATCTCAAGGCCCTGCGCGAGCGCCTCGCGCAGGCGCACGGCAGTGTCGCGCGGCGGCTGGGGGGACTGGGCTTCGAGCTGTTTCATGAGCCCGCGGCCGGCATGTACCTTTGGGCCCGGCATCCGGACATCACCGACAGCGCCGAGCTCTCGCGGCGCGCCGCGGCCGAGGGAATCATGCTGGGCCCGGGCCAGCTGTTCCTGGTCAACCCGCGCCCCACCGGCTGGCTGCGCTTCAACGTCGCCTTCAGCGAGGACGAGCGCCTCTGGCGCTTCCTGGAGCGCAGCATCGAGGAGCGCCGCAGCGACTGAAGGCGGCAGCCGCAGAGGGCTCGCAAAGGTTCGCGAGCAGGCGCACAATGGCTCTCAACCCTTGGCGCAGGCGCATCCTGAATCAGCCATGGTGGAGTAAACATGCGATGGGATGAAGCGCCGCGGCGGGGCTACGCAAGGAGCCATGTCATGACCCGCTTCATCGATGTTCACAGCCTGGTCCGCCTGGTGGACGAGACCGGGGTTCCGCAGTTCCTCACCGCGCTGGCCGACGCGCTGCGCGACGATTTCATGCGGTGGCGCGAGTTCGACAAGAAGGCGCGCGTGGCGAGCCATTCGCACCTCGGCGTGATCGAGCTGATGCCGGTGGCCGACGACGGCGCCTATGCCTTCAAGTACGTCAACGGGCATCCGCACAACACGCAGGTCGGGCTGCCGACCGTCATGGCCTTCGGCGTGCTCGCCGAGGTCGACACGGGCTACCCCGTGCTGCTTTCCGAACTCACGCTCACCACAGCGCTGCGCACGGCCGCCACCTCGGCGATGGCCGCGAAGGCACTGGCGCGGCCCGATTCGCGCAGCCTCGCGCTGATCGGCAACGGCTCGCAGAGCGAGTTCCAGGCGCTGGCCTTCCATGCGCTGCTGGGCATCGAGGAAGTGCGGGTGTACGACATCGACCCGCATGCCACCGACAAGCTGGTGCGCCACCTCGCGGCCTGCACGCCGCTGGAGATCGTGCGCGCCCGCTCGGTGGCCGAGGCGGTGCGCGGCGCGGACATCGTCACCACCGTCACCGCCTACCAGGGGCGCGCGACGGTGCTCACGCCCGACATGATCGAGCCGGGCATGCACATCAACGCGGTGGGCGGCGATTCGCCCGGCAAGACCGAGCTGCATCCCGGCGTGCTCGGCAAGGCGCGCGTGTTCGTCGAGTACGAGCCCCAGACCCGCGTCGAGGGCGAGATCCAGCAGGTGGCCGCCGACTTCCCGGTGCACGAGCTCTGGCGCGTGCTGCTCGGCGAGGTGCCGGGGCGCGAGAGCGCGGCGCAGGTCACTCTGTTCGACTCGGTGGGCTTCGCGCTGGAGGACTACACGGCGCTGCGCTACATCCAGCGCATCGCGACCGAGCGCGGCATCGGCCGGCAGATCGCGCTGGTGCCGGAGCTCGACGACCCGAAGGACCTGTTCGGGCTCACGGCCTCCGGAAGGCGCCGGGCGGTGCTGCGGCGTGCGGCATGATGGGCGGCTTCGCCACAGCCGCTTCTGTCGCACATCTTCATGCTCACCATCTACAACGACCAGCACGTTCTTCACCAAGGCAAAGTCGAGATGTTCCGCGGCGAGCTCGTGCCGTGCTTCGAGGTGCCCGCGCGCGTCGATCATGTGAGGCATGAGCTGGAGCGCAGGAACATCGGCCCGCTGCAGGCGCCCGATGCCTTCGACGAAGCGGTGCTGGCCAAGGTGCATGCGCCGCGCTACCTGGACTTCATCGCGCATGCGTGGGAGGAGTGGGTGGCGCTCGACCCGTCCAACGCGACGCGCGACGCGCTGCCTTCGTACTGGCCCACGCGCGGCATGCGCAGCGACGTGCTGCCGAAGAGCTTTCCGGCGCGCCTGGGGCTTTTCTCCTTCGACGCGGGCACGCCGCTGATGGCGGGCAGCTGGACGGCGGCGCGCCACGGCGCGGCATGCGCGTGGACCGCGGCGCAGCGCGTCATCGGCGGCGAGCGTGCCGCTTTCGCGCTCACGCGGCCGCCGGGCCACCATGCGGGCGCGGATTTCTTCGGCGGCTATTGCTTCCTCAACAACGCTGCCGTCGCCGCGCAGGCGTTGCGCGACGCGGGCGTCGAACGCGTGGCCGTGCTCGACGTCGACTACCACCACGGCAACGGCACCCAGGCCATCTTCTACGAGCGCGACGACGTGCACTTCGCGAGCCTGCATGGCGATCCGCTGACCGACTATCCCTACTACCTGGGCCATGCCGACGAGCGCGGCGCCGGGCGGGGCGAGGGCTTCAACCACAACCTGCCGCTGCCGCGCGGCACCGACTTCACCGCGTGGCGCGCCGCGTTGGGAACCGCGCTGGCCCGCATCGTCGAAGTGAAGGCCGGCGCGCTGGTGGTTTCGCTGGGCGTCGACACCTTCGAGGGCGACCCGATCTCCGGCTTCAGGCTGAAGAGCGACGACTACCTGCGCATGGGCGAGGACCTGGCACGCGCCGGTCTGCCGACGGTGTTCGTGTTCGAGGGCGGCTACGCGGTGGCGGAGGTGGGCGTCAACGCGGCGAACGTGATCGAAGGCTTCGCGCAGGCCTAGCAGCTGACGCGCAGGCGACTCGGACGCCGGAATTCGCCCCTGTTTCCCACGGAAATCAGGGCAGCCCCGATTGCCTTCGCCGGTGCGGCGGGGCCCAATCGGCGCTTTCCCAAGTCAGGACCCAGTCAGCCATGCTCCGCCGCTCCACCTTCCTCCGTACCGCCGCCGCATTCGCCGCAACCGGCGGCCTCGCTTTTCCGATGGCGGCGCTCGCGCAGGCCTTTCCCGCCAAGCCCATCAAGCTGGTGATCGCCTTCCCGGCGGGCGGCCCGACCGACATCACCATGCGCCAGCTCGCGGAGAACGCGAGCAAGATCCTCGGCCAGCCGGTGATCATCGACAACAAGCCCGGCGCCGGCGGCACGCTGCCCGCGCAGGCGCTGCAGACCGCGCAGCCCGACGGCTACACCGTCGCGCAGATTCCGCTGGGCGTGTTCCGCCTGGGCTACACCACCAAGATCAACTGGGATCCGCTCAAGGACATCACCTACGTCATCAACGTCACCGGCTACGCCTTCGGCATCGTCGTGCCGGCCGACAGCCCCTTCAAGACCTGGGCCGACTTCGTCGCATACGCCAAGGCCAACCCCGGCAAGCTCACCTACGGCTCCACGGGCACGCTCACCAGCCCGCACCTGACGACCGAGATCGTCGCGCAGAAGGCCGGCATCCAGCTGCAGCACGTGCCTTACAAGGGCAGTGCCGACCTGATGCTCGCGGTGGTCAGCGGCCAGCTGATGGCCGCGGCCGACAGCACCGGCTTCGCGCCGCAGGTCGAGGCCGGCAAGCTGCGCGTGCTCAACACCTGGGGCGAGAAGCGCCTGGCCAAGTTCCCCGACGCGCCCACGCTGAAGGAACTCGGCTACGACGTGGTGCAGAACTCGCCCTTCGGCATCGGCGCACCCAAGGGCACGTCGCCCGAGGTGGTGAAGAAGCTGCACGACGCCTTCAAGCAGGCGATGGAGGAGCCGAGCTACGTCGCCGCGCTGGGCCGCTACGACATGCTGCCGAACTACATGAGCTCGGCCACCTATACCAAGTTCGCGCAGGACACGGTGGTGAAGGAGAAGGCCATCATCGACAAGCTGGGGCTGGCGAAGGAAGTCAAGACGAACTGAGGACGAAGAGCTCGTCCACCAGCCGGGACGCCAGTTCCGGCTGCACCCCGTCTCCACCGAACACCAGCCGGAACACGATCGGCGCGATCAGGTGATCGATCACCTGCTGCGGCTCGGGTGCGGGCTCGCCGCGGGCGCGGGCCTGCTCGACAAGCGTGAGCGCCTCCCTGCGGCGGTTGCGCAGGCAGTCGGTGTCGGCGCCATCGTTGGCCAGCGCGGCCGCGGCTTTCAGCAACGAGGTATTGCACGGCCTGGCCAGGTGCTCGATGAGTTCGCGCGCCCAGGCTTCCAGGTCGGCGCGCAGTGTTCCCGTATTCGGCAGTGGGCGGTTCGGGTCCAGCCGATGGGTTGCGGTTTCGGCCAGCAGCCCCTGCAGGTCGCCCCAGCGCCGGTAGATGCTGGAGGCGCTGACACCCGCGCGCTCGGCCACCGCCGGCACCGTGACGCGCTCCCTTCCTTGTTCCGCCACGAGTTCTTCGAGGGCAGTGCGCACCAATGCCTGCACCTGGGCGCTGCGGCCGCCGGGGCGTTTGTTGGGGAGGGCGATGTCGGTCATGGTCTGGACTTTAACGCAAAGATATTTGCTTTAGAGGATTCGCATGTCTAGAATCACAAAAGCAAAAAAAGTTGCATTAAGGATTAGCCATGCCGTCCTCCTGCCCCGAACTCGCTTCCGCCACCGCCGACCTCGCGGCGCGCTCCAGGCCCTGGCGCCTGCCGCAGCGCGCGGCCTTTCCGCTGCTCGCGGCTGTGCTGTTCGCCTTTTTCTTCGCGGCTGCCGCGCCTTCGCCGCTGTTCGTGGTGTTCCAGCACGCCTGGCATTTCTCTTCGTCGCTGCTCACGGTGGCCTTCGCGGTCTACGCGATCGCGCTGCTGGTTTCTCTGCTGGTAGCCGGGTCGCTGTCGGACCACATCGGGCGACGGCCGGTGGTGCTGTCGGCGCTGGTGGTGCAGGCGGTGGCGATGGGGCTCTTCCTGCTGGCGAACGGCATCGGCGGGCTGATCGTCGCGCGCGTGGTGCAGGGCATCGCCACCGGCATCGCGAGCGGCGCGCTGAGCGCGGCGGTGGTCGAGGCGGCGCCGGCTTCGCGCAAGCGGCTGGGGGCGCTGATCACGAGCGTGTCGCCGCTTGCAGGCCTTGCCGCGGGTGCGCTGCTCACGGGCATGGCGGTGAAGTTCTCGGTGCAGCCGGTGATGCTGGTGTTCGGCGTGCTGGCCGCGGTGTTCGTGCTGGGCGCGGCGGTGGTGCTGTGGATGCCCGAGACCGTCACGCCGCGCGCCGGGGCGCTGGCCTCGCTGGTGCCGTGCGTGTCGATTCCGGCGAAGGCACGCGCCGAGTTCGCGCGCGGGCTGCCGGTGTTCATCGTGGTGTGGGCGCTCGGCGGGCTGTACCTGTCGCTGGCGCCTTCTCTGATGCTGCATGTGTTCGGCATCGACAACGGCGTGGTCAACGGCCTCACGGTGGCGGTGCTTTCCGGCATGGGAGCCATCGCGCCGACGCTGCTCGGCCGCCTTGCGGCTCCGCGCCCGGCCATCGTCGGCATGGCCAGCATCGCGCTCGGCCTGGTGCTGCTGCTGGCCTCGCTTGCCACCCGTTCGCTCGCGCTCTTCTTCGTCGGCACGGCGGTAGCGGGCATCGGCTTCGGCGGCGCGTTCTCGGCGCTGGTGCAGACGCTGGCGCCGATGGCGCAATCGCACGAGCGCGGCGAGCTCTTCGCGGCGATCTTCGTGGTGAGCTATCTCGCGTTCAGCCTGCCGGCCATGCTCGCGGGCTTCCTGGTGGCGCCGCTGGGGCTGCTGAACACGGCCGAGGGCTATGCGGCGGTGCTGCTGCTGATCGCCGCCTTCGGCACGTGGAGCCAGTGGATGGTGCTGCGACGCCGGCAGCGCGAATTGCCCATGAGCGAGTGAGTGGCCGGAACGGCGTTCCGGGTCAGGAAACAGTCAGGACACCTATGTCAAGAGGCTTGGCCCTTCGGGGGTGGGTACTTGCCCTATGTAATTCGTTTGTCTTCCGCGATGGAAACACTCCGATGCAGTCTTGTGGCGCAAAAGCCCGGGCTCTCAGCAGCTGCATCCGGCATCGGAGCGGCAACTTCCCCATCCTGGAGTGATACGAATGAAAAAATCCCTGCTTGTTCTGGCTGCGATGGCAGCCTGCGGTGCCGCGTCGGCGCAATCGACCGTGACGCTGTTCGGCGTCGTCGATGCGGCCTACCGCAACGTCTCGAACAAGAGCGAGTCGGTCCCGGCCACCCTTTTCACCCCCTACTACAGCGTGAAGGCCAGCCGTACCGAGCTGGCCAACTCGGGCCTGAGTTCCAGCCGCCTGGGCTTCCGCGGCGTCGAAGACCTCGGCGGCGGCCTGTCGGCCAGCTTCTGGCTCGAAGCCCCGATCACCAACGACGACGGCGCCACCGGCGTCTCCAACTTCAGCCGCCGCTCCACCGTGAGCCTTGCCGGCAGCTTCGGCGAGTTCCGCATCGGCCGCGACAAGACCGCCACCGTGCTGAACGACGAGCAGTTCGATCCATTCGGCGACACCGGCATCGGCGGCTCGCTGATCATCGACGCCAACGAAGGCAGCCTCTCGGGCACCGGCTACGGCAGCAACAGCACCTACAAGCGCGCCGGCAACATGGTCCAGTACTTCCTGCCGCGCAACCTGGGCGGCTTCTACGGCAACCTGGGCTACAGCTTCCACGAAATCACCCGCATGTCCCCCGACACCATCACCGGCGCCGACCGCACCAACACCGGCCGCCATATCGGCGGCCGCGTCGGGTACGCCTCGGGCCCGGTCGACGTCGCCGTCAGCTACGCGCAGAACGACACCAGCTTCACCTCCGGTTCAGGCTCCTCCGTCGTGGCACGTCCGGGCAAGATCAAGACCTTCAACCTCGGCGCGACCTACGACTTCGGCGTGGCCAAGCTGTTCGGCGAGTACTCGCGCTCGAAAGACCAGCGTGATCCGCTGAACATCTTCACACCGGTGCCGAGCACCGACCTCACCGGCTACCTGATCGGCGTGACCGTGCCGATCGGCCCGGGCCAGATCCGCGCCTCGTACTCGCAGGTCAAGTACGACTACAACCGTGTGCCGGCCCTCTTCGCCGTGAACACCCCCGACCCGAAGTCGAACAAGTTCGCGCTGGGCTACGTGCACAACCTGTCGAAGCGCACCGCGCTCTACGGCACGATCGCGCGCGTGACCAACAAGAACGGTGCCGGCAACACAGTCGGCGCCGGCCCGTCGTACGTGGCAACGTACAACCGCGTGGCGCTGCAGCCCAAGTCGTCGATGGGCTACGAGTTCGGCATCCGCCACAGCTTCTGATCGCAGCGAACCCCGAGACTGTTTTCTCCAAGGACCCCATCGAACGGTCCCTTCGCCCGCCTCGTGCGGGCTTTTTTTCGTCCGTATTTTTTCGCGCAGAGTGTTGTTTGTCCGCAGCGTCCGGCGGTGTTCAGCGCGCCGAGAGAATCGCGCTCGCCGCCTCGGCGAAGCCGGTGCCGCGTTCGGCCTGCGTCACGTAGCGCGGCAGGTGCTCCAACTGCGGCACGAAGCGCGCGACGTTCGCCACGCCGATGCTGTGCGCGAAGCTGCGGAACATCAGCTGGTCGTTGGTGGAGTCGCCCACGTAGGCCCAGCGGTCCATCTCGCCGTCGAGCGTGCGGCCCCACAGCTCGCGCACGATCCAGCGCGCGCCTTCGAGCTTGTCGTTGTCGCCGTACCAGCCGTTGACGTGGATGCTGCTCACGGTGGCGTGCATGCCCTCGCCGCGCATCAGCGCCACCACCTGCGCGATGGTGGCGTCGCTCAATTGCACGAACTCGCTGTGGTCGATGGCGATGTCGGTCTCGCGCCCCGGCGAGTCGGTGGCGCGACCCACGCCCGGCAGCTCGCGTTCGATGCGCTCCAGCACCGCCTGCATGCGCGCGAAGTTGGCCGCGCGCGTGGGCTCGTCCTGCTGGTAGCGCTTCTCCACCTTGCCATCGGCCGAGGGCAGCAGCGCGACCGCGCCGTTCTCGGCCACGATGGCGTCGACCGGCCAGGCGTTGACGAAGGGCAGGCTCCAGCCCACCGGCCGGCCGGTGATCGCCACCACCGAAAGCCCCGCCGCCTTCAGATCGCCCAGCGCCTGCAGCGCATCGGGCGTGATGGCGCCGTCGTACGTGAGCGTGTCGTCGATGTCGGTGAACACGCCGATGAGCGCACCGCGCGCGGCCTGCGGCCATTGGGCCAGCGGCAGCAGATGGTGGGGCGAAGAAGGCAAGGTGGGCATGGAGAGAGCAATGCAGGGGGAGCGCCGATCGTACCGGCGCTTTCGTGTAGCATCCCGCCCCCCGCCGTGCCATCGAGGCCGGCGCGGCGCCCGTCATGCCCCACATCCTCGTCGACGACCTCCGCAAGACCTACCGCATCTCCGAACGCGACCCTGGCGTGATCGGCGCGCTGCGCGGCCTCGTGCAGCGCCGCCATCGCACGGTGGAGGCGCTGTCGGGCGTGTCGTTCGCGCTGGAGCGCGGCGAGCTGCTGGGCTTCATCGGGCCGAACGGCGCGGGCAAGTCGACCACCATCAAGATCCTCTCGGGCATCCTGCGCCCCGACGGCGGGCGCGTGGAGATCGACGGGCGCGATCCTTTCGCCGACCGCGAGCGCCACGTGGCGCGCATCGGCGTGGTCTTCGGCCAGCGCACGCAGCTGTGGTGGGACCTGCCCGTGGGCGACGGCTTCGACCTGCTGCGCGACATCTACCGCGTGGACCCCGCGCGCTACCGCCGCACGCGCGACGAGCTGGTGGCGCTGCTGAACCTGGAGCGCGTGCTCGCGCAGCCGGTGCGGCAACTCTCGCTGGGCCAGCGCATGCGCGCCGAGATCGCCGCGGCGCTGCTGCACGAGCCCGAGATCCTTTTTCTCGATGAGCCCACCATCGGCCTCGACGCGCCCTCCAAGCTCGCGGTGCGCGACTTCGTGCGCCGCGCCAACCGCGAGCGCGGCACCACCGTGCTGCTGACCACGCACGACATGCACGACATCGAGGCGCTGGCCCGTCGCGTGATCATCATCGGTCACGGCCGCGTGCTGGCCGACAGCCCCGTCGAGGCATTGCGCGCGCAGGTGATGGCCGAGCGGCGCCTCGTCGTCGATTTCGCGCAGGGTGCCGAACTGCCTGTGGAAGTGGCCGGCGCCAGGGTGCATTCGCGCGACGGCCAGACGCTGGTGCTCGACTTCGATCCATCGCAGACCGCGGCGCCAGCGCTCATAGCGCGCATCGCCGCCGCGCACCCCGTGGAGGACATCCGCCTCGAAGGGCTGGCGATCGAAGCCGTCATCGCGCGCTTCTACGCCATGCACGGGGCGGCAGAGGCATGACGGCGGCCAGCCCGCGCGATCTTGCGCGCCCGTACCTCGCGGCCTTCGCATCGCGCTTCCTGCAGATGCTGCAGTACCGCACCGCCGCGCTCGCCGGCTTCGCCACGCAGTGCTGGTGGGGCGGCATCAAGGTGATGGTGTTCGCGGCCTTCTACGGCCATGCGGCAGTCACAGGTGCGAGCAGCTCGATGTCGCTCGCCCAAGCCATCACCTACACCTGGCTCGCCCAGGGGCTGCTCGTGCTGCTGCCCTGGCTGGGCGATCCGGAAGTGGCGCAGGCCGTTCGCACCGGCGCCGTCGCCTACGATCGGCTGCGGCCCGTCGACGCCTACGCGCTGTGGTTCGCGCGCAGCGCCGGCTGGATCGCCGCGCGCGTGCTGCCGCGCGTGGCGCTGATGGCGGCCTTCGCGATGGTCGCGCTGCCGCTGCTCGGCCTGGGCGAGTGGGCCTGGCAGCTCCCGGCGGGCGTGGCGGCGGGGCTCGCGTTCGTGCTGTCGGCCGTGCTGGCGCTGCTGCTGTCGACGTCGATGGTGATGTTGCTGAACGTGGCGGCCACCGCCGCGCTCAACGAACGCGGCATCAGTGCGGTCGCCACGCCGGTGGTCATCGTGTTCTCGGGCAACCTGCTGCCGCTCGCGATGCTGCCCGACGGCTGGCAGACCGCGCTGCTGCTGCAGCCCCTGGCCGGGCTGATGGACATTCCGGCGCGCCTGTACTTCGGGCAGCTGCAGGGCTGGCAGGCCATCGGCGGGCTGGGGCTGCAGGTCTTCTGGATCGCGGTGCTCGTGGCCTTCGGCCATTTCGCCATGGGCTGCACCATGCGCGGCCTGCAGGTGCAGGGCGGGTAAGGGCAGGTGAGCGCGATGGGATCGATTCCGCTCTTCTTCCGGCTGGTCGGTGCCTCCCTTGGCGGACAGGCGCGCTACCCGGCTTCGGCGCTGATGTTGACCGTCGGCCAGTTCCTCGGCACCGGCATCGAGGTGATCGCCGTGTGGGCGCTGTTCCACCGCTTCGGCGACGTGCAGGGCTGGCGCATCGGCGAGGTGGCGCTGTTCTACGGGCTGGTGAACTGCATGTTCGCGCTGGCCGATGCGCTGGGCCGCGGCTTCGACGTGCTCGGCACGGAGTTCCTGCGCACCGGCGCCTTCGACCGCCTGCTGCTGCGGCCGCGTCCGCTCGCGCTGCAGCTGATGGGCAACGACTTCCGCATCAGCCGCCTGGGCCGGCTGCTGCAGGGGCTGGCGATGGTGGCGTTCGCCACGCAGCAGATGGGCATCGCGTGGACGCCGGGCGCGGTGGCCATCGCGCTGATCGCCATCGCGGGCGGCGTGGCGCTGTTCCTCGGCATCCTGGTGCTGCAGGGCACGCTGGCCTTCTGGACCGTCGAGAGCCTCGAGATCGCGAACGTGCTGACCTACGGCGGCGTGCAGGCCGCGCAGTACCCGCTGGCGCTCTATGCGCGCTGGTTCCGGCGCGTGCTGACCTTCATCGTGCCGCTGGCCTGCGTGGCCTATTACCCGGTGCTGGCGATCCTGGGAAAGGCCGACCCGCTGGGGGCGCCGGCGTGGGTGGGCCTGGTGTCGCCGCTCGCCGGGTTCGTGTTCCTGGCGGCGGCTTTCGGGGTGTGGCGCTTCGGGTTGCGCCGCTATGCGTCGACGGGCAGTTGAGGGACTGCGAACCGGCAGGAAAGCCGAACGCAGAAGTCGCAGAGGACAAATCCAGAAATGACCAGGTTCTCTTCTGCGATCTCTGCGTAGTTTTTGTCTTCCTTCTGCGTTCGGCTGCCCGATCCCGTCTCTTTACCCCGCGCTCTGCAGCGCCAGCCCCGCATGCTCGCGCAGCGGATGGAAGTGGATCTTCGGAAACCGCTCCTGCGCCAGCCGCACGTCGTAAGGTGACGTGCACAAAAAGGCCAGCGTATCCGCCGCGTCCTTCGCCATGCGCTGCGGGTACGCGTTGACGAACTCGCGCAGCTCGGCGGGCGTGTCGGCCGTGATCCAGCGTGCGCCGGTGTACTGGCAGCCTTCGAGGCGCACGTCGGCGTCGTACTCGGCCTTCAGGCGGTGCTGCACCACTTCGAACTGCAGCTGGCCGACCGCGCCCAGCAGCATCGGGCCGCCGATCTCGGGGCGAAACACCTGGATCGCGCCTTCCTCGCCGAGTTGGGCCAGACCCTGCTGCAGCTGCTTGGTGCGCAGCGGGTTCTTCAGGATCACGGTCATGAAGAGCTCGGGCGCGAAGAAGGGCAGGCCTGTGAACTGCAGGCTGGCGCCATCGGTGATGGTGTCGCCCAGCTGCACGCCGCCGTGGGTGGTGAAACCCACGATGTCGCCCGCGTAGGCCTCTTCCACTGCCTCGCGGCGCTGGCTCATGAAGGTCACGACGCTGGTGGGGCGCAGTTCCTTGGCGGTGCGCTGCACCTTCAGCTTCATGCCCGGCGTGTACTTGCCCGAGGCCATGCGCACGAAGGCGATGCGGTCGCGGTGGTTGGCGTCCATGTTGGCCTGCACCTTGAAGACCACGCCCGCGAAGTCCTTGTCCTCGGGCTGGATCTCCTTGGTCACCGGCTGGCGGTTGACCAGGGTGGTGCTGGTGCGCGAACGTGGCGAGGGCGCCAGGTCGACCAGCGCGTCGAGCACTTCCATCACGCCGAAGTTGTTCACGCCGGAGCCGAAGAACACGGGCGTCTGCTTGCCGGCCAGGAAGGCCTCGCGGTCCCAGGCGGGCGATGCGCCGGTGGCGAGCTCCATGCTTTCCATGGCGGTCTCGAAGTCGGCGCCGAAGCGCTCGACCAGCGTATCGCGCTCGCTCAGCGGAATGGTCTCGAAGTCCTGCGGCAGGCGCTCGCTGCCCGACTCGAACACTGTCATCGCCTGCGTGCGCAGGTTCATGATCCCGCGGAAGCTCTTGCCCTGGCCCACCGGCCAGGTCATGGGCACGCAGGGCATGCCCAGCTCGCGCTCCACCTCGTCGAGGATGTCCAGCGGCTCGCGCACTTCGCGGTCCATCTTGTTGACGAAGGTGATGATGGGCGTGTCGCGCTGGCGGCAGACCTCGATCAGCCGCCGCGTCTGCGCTTCCACGCCGTTGGCCGCGTCGATCACCATCAGCGCCGAGTCGACGGCGGTGAGCACGCGGTAGGTGTCTTCGGAGAAGTCCTTGTGGCCCGGCGTGTCCAGCAGGTTGATGACGTGGTCGCGGTACACCATCTGCATCACCGACGAGGCCACCGAGATGCCGCGCTGCTTCTCGATCTCCATCCAGTCGGAGGTGGCATGGCGCGAGGCCTTGCGCGCCTTCACCGAGCCGGCGATCTGGATCGCGCCGGAGAAGAGCAGCAGCTTTTCAGTCAGCGTGGTCTTGCCGGCGTCAGGGTGGGAAATGATCGCGAAGGTGCGGCGGCGGCGGGTTTCGGCTACGAAAGACAAGGTGGGCAATCTGCGGGGGGAATCCGCGATTTTAAAAGGCCGGCGGTTTCCGGCCCCGCCGCCCCCGTTCCAGGGGCATTTCAGCCCCCGAGCGCCTCGTTCATCCCGTACGCCCGCATCTGCGCCTCGAACCGCGCCACGTCCTGGCTCAGCACCACGATGTCGTGCGCCATGCCCTGGCGGTCCTTCACGTGCTTGCCCAACAGCGCCTCGGGCTTGAAGCCCAGGGCCTGGAAGACCGCGATGGCGCCGCGCTGGTCGACGGTCATGCGGGCGACGAGCTTTTCGGCCCCGCGCTCGATGGCCAGCGCGCAGGCTTCGCGCGCGAGCTTGTGGCCCAGGCCGCTGCCGCGCAGCTCGGGCGCGGCGAGCACGCGCAGTTCGGCGACGTGGCTCGACCAGGAGTGCGGATCGCGGATGACCGCCGCGCAGCCGAGCACGGCCTTTTCGCGCACCGCGAGCACGCTGTCGATGTCGCCGCGCTCGATGGCGCGCACCCAGGCGTTCATCACCTTGGGCTGGGTGATGTCGCGCGGCAAAAAGAGCAGGTCGTGCGCCGGGAGGGCCTGCGCGAAGGCGAGCACGGCATCGGCGTCTTCGGCGGCCATCAGGCGCAGGACGATGCTGCCCTCGCTGCTGGTCACGGTGCGCGGGTAGGTCCGCGAGAAGGAGTCGGTCACGGTGGTGATGCTCATGTCGATCGCACTCCAAGCCATTCGTCCAGTTTGGGCCACAGCCGGCGCACCGCGTTGGGCCCGGCGGCGAGGCTGACGTGGCCGCCCTTGAGCACCACCTCCTCCTTGTCGGTGGAGCCGACGCCGGCCACGAGCGGCTGCCCGGCCTCGTAGGGAACGATGTGGTCGTGCTGCGCGAGCGCGTGCAGCACCGGCACCTTGATGTTGTTCAGCTGCACCTTCTGCCCGTCGAGCACCAGCTCGCCCTTGTGCAGCTTGTTGCCCCACATGAGCTCCTTGACGGTCTGGCGGAAGTACTCGCCGGCCAGCGGCAGCATCTCGTTGCCCCAGCGGTCGAACATGCGGTACGACTTGACGAATTCGTCGTTGTCCATGTTGTCCCACAGCTGCACCATGCCCGCGCTGCGGCCGGCGGGGCGCAGCATGTCGAAGGAGGTGAAGAGCATCTCGGGCGGCACGTTGCCCACGGTGTCGATGAGCCGGTCGACGTCGAAATACCGGCGGTCCGACCACGCGTGGAACAGCTTCATGCGGCTGAAGTCGATGGGCGTGGTGAAGAGCGCGAGGTTCTTCATCGGCCCGCCGGGATGCAGCGCGGCGTAGAGCGTGGAGAGCACGCCGCCCATGCAGTAGCCTACGAGCGTGACGTCTTCCTCGCCCGAGCGCTCCTGCACGCGGCGGATGGAATCGGGGATGAAGTCGAGCACGTAGTCCTCGATGCGCAGGTACTTCTCCTGCGGGCGCGGCGCGTTCCAGTCCATCATGTAGACGTCGTAGCCCTGCAGCAGCAGGTGCTCGACCATGCTCTGGCCCGGCGCGAGGTCGAGGATGTAGCCGCGGTTGGTGGTCGCCATCACGATCAGCAGCGGCACGCGGTAGATCTCGTCGGCCATGGGCCGGTAGTGGTACAGGCTCAGCGTGCCGCGCCGGTGGATCTCGTCCTTGGGCGTCTGGCCGACGGCGGGCGCGGCGGTGGTGAGGAAGTCCAGGCCCTTGAGGTTGCGCTGGATCGCGCGCTCGATCTCGGCGGCCATGTCGACCGCGATGTCGGGCAGGGCGAAGGGCGTGTCGGCGGTGGTGCTCATGCCTGGCGCTTTCCTGCCGGGGGCTTGCGCGTGCGGCGCGGGGTGGCGGGCGCCGCCGCAGGTTCTGCAGGTGCTGCCTTCGGAGGCTGCCGGGTGCGGCGCGGTCCTGGCGCTGCCGCAGCGGAGGAAGCGGGCCCGCCCTCCACGGCGCGGGCAATGCGCGCCAGATGATCGTCGATGCGCTGCAGCTGCTCGCCCAGCACTTGCAGGTCGGCGCGCGTCGGCAGGTTCAGCATCGTGAGATAGCGCGCCATCAGCTCGCCCAGCGCCTTCTGCGCGGTGAGCGAGGCGTTCATGCCGCCATGCATGCCCTGGCGGAACGGGTCCGAGGCCATGGTCTCGTTGGCGAACTCGTTGGTGCTTTTTTCCCACTGGGCCGTGAGTTCGCGCCACATGGCCATCGGGTCGAGAGGGGAGAACTTGTTCGTCATGGCGGATGCTCCCTTGTCGCCTTGTTGTTTCTTCTGCTTCAGTCGCCTGGGTGCCGCGCCGTGTGCGCCGCGATGGCGTCGACGATCTGCGGCCACATCGGGATCGGCAACGCATGCCCCATGCCGGGGATGCGCAGCAGCTGCGAGCCCGCTATCGCATCGGCCACGTCGACGCCGCAGGCCACCGGCACCAGCGGGTCGTCGTCGCCGTGGATCACCAGCGTGGGCACGCGCACGTTGCGCAGCGCGGGCTTGCGGTTGCCCGAGGCGAGGATGGCAGCGAGCTGCCGCGCCACGCCGGCCGGGTTGAGCCCGCGCAGGAAGACGAGCTGCGCCTTCTCGGCGTCGCGCGCTTCGTCGAGCGGAAAGCTGCCGGGTCCGCGCAGCACGCGCCACACCTTCGCGTAGTGCGCCTGGTAGGCCGCGAAGGTGGTCGGCGCCGGCGAGAACAGCACTGCCATCGCCTCGGGCGTGGGCGGCGGCAGTCCCGGCGCGCCGGTGCTCGACATGATGCTGGTGAACGACAGCATGCGCTGCGGATGGTGGATGCACAGCTCCTGCCCGATGGCGCCGCCCATCGAGGCGCCCACGATGTGCGCCCGGGCGATGCCCAGCGCGTCGAGCAGCCCGACGCAGTCGGCCGCCATGTCGCGCAGGTCGTAGGGCGCTCGCAGCGGCAGCCCGGCCATCGCCTGCGCCATCAGCGCCTGGATGTCGGGCACGCCCAGCAGCGTGAGGTGCGTCGAATGGCCGATATCGCGGTTGTCGAATCGGATCACGCGGTGCCCGCCGGCCTCGGCGAGCCGGGCGCAGAAGGCGTCGTCCCACGCCACCATCTGCGCGCCGAGGCCCATGACCAGCAGCAGCGGCTCGGCGGCCGGATCGCCGAAGCTGTCCCAGGCCAGCTCGATGCCGTTGGCGCGCGTGCGTTGTTCGACGCGGGGCGGGGCTGCGGTCATGGCCGGGCGCGCAAGCGTATTACTTGCGCTGCAGCATCTTCGTCACTTCGTCCACGTTCGCCTGGATGCGCTGGCGCACCACGTCGAAGGCATCGGCCTGCGACTTGGCGGCGAGGTTGGCCAGCTCCTTGATGTCGTCGATGGCGCGCTGGAACGACTGGCGGCCGAGCTCGTCGAGCTTGGCGAGGTTTTCCTTCGGGTCCTTGCCGGGCATTTCCTTGGCGGCGGTCTGCCACTCGGAGATGGCGCTCTTGATCATTTCCGTCTGCCGCTGCACGACGGTCTGCAGGCCCTTGTACGACTTCTCGTTGGCCTCCATCAGCGCCGCCAGGTCCTTGCGGCCGCTTTCCAGCAGCTTGCCGGCGCCACCGGTCAGGTTGAGGCTCTGCAGCCGGTCGGCCATGCCCTTCAGCGGATTGAGCATGTCCGCGGCATCGGGCGCCGCCTTCTTCGCGCCGGCGGTGCTGGTGCTGCTGCTGGCGGTGGTCTTCTTGGCGGCGGCTTTCTTGGCAGTGGCCATGGTGCGGAATCTCCTGTGACGGTGGACGTTTGGATGGCGAGGACCAGCCTGACGGCAAAAATCCCTCGCCACGATACGCCGCGCCGGTGCGCCGGAGGTCGCCGCAGCGACAAAAATGCCTGCGGGATTTCCCTTGGGTGCGTGCCCGCGTTCGTTGCCGGCTTCGGGGCTACATCGGCGGCGCGAAGCCGTTGCGCCCGGCCGTCACGCGCAAGGCCGTGGGCGTACCGTTCTTCTCCTGCGCATTGACCAGCACCCGGGCGCCGGGTACCAGCAGCGCATCGGTGCCGGGTCGGAAGGTGACCACCGGCACGTCGGGCGGCACCACGACGGTTTTCTCTCCACCCTTGTAGGTCAGGTGCAGCTGCTGGCCGCCGCGTACCGACTTCGGCGCCGCGGCCAGGTCGGCGACGGTGGCGTTGGTCATGGTGCTTTCGGGCAGCAGGTCCCATGGACGATGGCCTTCGCCGGTGCCGCGCGCGGCCTCGGGGAACACGACCACTTCGAGCGCCTTCTGCGTGCCGTCGGCCTGCGGCATGGCGGCGGTGCCGATGAAGCTGCCGCGCCTGATGTCCGAGAGCTTGACCGGATAGACCTCGGATACCGACAGGTCGGCCGGGCGCGCGAGCGAGACGACCTCGCCGGTGCGGTCCTGCACGACCAGGGTGTTCGCATCGACGCGCACGAGAGTGCCGCGGATGCGGACGGTGTCGGCGCTCTGGGCGGACGCGATGGCCGGAAGCAGGGCGGCGGTCAGGCCGGCGGCGGCAGCAAGGGCCGAGAGCAAGGTCCTGGGCGTGCTGGAGGAGTGGATCTGCATGTTGGCTTTTCAGGGGAGGGGCTGTGGGCCGGCCAATGTACGTCGCGTCGGCGAAACGTGCAGGCGGCCGTCTTAGGCCTGAATGAGCAATGAAAAAAGGCCGCATGCCACGAGCGCGGCATGCGGCCTTCCTGGCCTTTAGGCGAAGCGCCCGCGGCGTCAGTCGATCAGGTCGATCTCCATCGCGCCGGCCGTGGCCGGGTTGCGCGAGCCGACCATCGCGAAGAGCTTGCTGCTCTGGCTGGCGAAGTGGTAGTTCGGGCCGGTGAAGGTCGCCGCGCGCATGTTGAGCGGGCCGTTCGTGCCCATCGAACCCAGCGTCGCGGCGAGCGTGGCGCTGGTGCCGTCGGGCAGCGTCTGGGTGCGCGTGTAGTACGAAGCGTCGAGGCCGGTACTGCCCCAGCCGCCGCTGGTGGCGCCGCCGCGCGCGATGACGGTGGGCCATGTGGCGCGTTCGGGCAGGCCGATGCGGAACACCGACCTCGGGGGCGTCGACGCCACGTTGCCGGCCGAGAGGTAGATGTTCTCGCCTCCGACGCGCGCGACCGCGAAGGTGCCGTTGTCCGACGGATTGGCCACGTTCACGATGCGCCAGGTGTCCACGGTGGTGCCAGCCGACACGGTGTACGTCAGCACGGATGCGGAAGGACAGTTGTCGATCCGGTAGATCACGTTGTCGTTGCACAGGTAGAGCAAGGTGCCGCCGTTGGTGATCTGGATCTGCGTGATCGACGAGTCGCCGCCGGTGGCCGTCATGTTGATGCCCAGCCGGTTGTAGGTGCCGTCGAGGGACACCTGAGCCTTCACCAGCGCACGCGATGCCACGAAGGGCCGTACGGCGTAGCTCTCGGGTGTGACCTGCGCGACCGCGAACGGGAACGCGCCGACCACGGTGTCGGTCGTGAAGCGGAAGCGCGCCGTGTTCGCGGGGCTCGTGATGCGGCTGCTGTCGAAGACGAAGCTGCCGGCTTCCGTGGTGTCCTCCGCGAAGCTGCCCGACGCGACGGCGCCGGCGGCATCGGTCATCTCGTAGCGCTTGCTGTCGAGGTTCAGCGCCAGCGTCTGCCGCGAGCCGTTGGTAGCGTAGACCTTGTAGCGGCCGTTGCGCGCGTCGGGCGTGGCGCCGGTGTCGATCAGGTTGAGCTGGATGTAGCCCTGCGTGGCGGTGTTGTTGCGTGCGCCGACCAGCACCGACAGCTCGCCGACCTGCATCGCGAAGTACTTGCTCGCGCCGGTGAAGTTGACGCCGCGGATGCCCAGGGGCTGGTTCGTGTAGGCCGTGCTGTCCACCGGCATCGTGAGGGTGCCGAAGGTGTCGTCCGTGCCGGTGGAGGTGCGCACCGAGCTGGTGGTGCTGATCAGGTTCGTGCCCCAGCTGCCCGTGGTCGATGAGCCGATGCCGCGCGTGGTCGGCCAGCTCGAAGACTCGGGCAGGCCGATGCGCATGAACTGCTGGGCCGGCGAGACGCTGACGCCGCCGCCGAGGTACACGTTCTGCCCGCCGATGCGCGCCACGCGGAAGTTGGCGACGTCGCTGCTGTTGGCCACGTTGGTGGCGACCCAGGCATCGTCGACGCCCGGCGTGACGGCGTAGGTGCGCTTCGAGGCGGCGGGGCAGAGGTCGATCTTGTAGATGATCGAGTCGTTGCAGAACTCCAGCACCGTGCCGCTGCCCGACAGGCGCATCGAGAGGATCGTCGAGTCCTGCACGCCGCCGGGGCTGCGCGTGATGCTGAAGCGGTTGTAGGTGCCGTCGATCAGCGCGGCGGTGGTGACGAAGTCGCGCGCCGCCACGAAGGGCTGCGCGGCGTAGGCAGCGGGGCTCGAGTACGCGGTCTGGAACGGGAAGGCGCCGACGATGGTGTCGGTGGTCACGCGGAAGCGCGAGGTGTTGGCCGCGGTGGTGATGCGGCCGCTCGCGAACACGTAGGTGCCGGGCTCGGTGAAGTCTTCGGCGAAGGTGCCGGACTCGGCCGCGCCGAGGTTGTCCGTCATCGTGTAGCTGCCGGCGTCGAAATCGACCGAGAGCTGCTGCTGCGTGCCGTTGGCCGCGTAGACGCGGTAGCTGCCGTTGCGCGCGTCGGGCGTGCCCAGGGTCTTGGCTGCCGCGACCTCGGGTTTCCCGCTGCCGCCCGACGACAGCGAGAGGCCGGAGCCTCCTCCTCCTCCGCCCCCTCCGCAGGCCGCCAGCAAGGCGACCATGCCCCAGCTCGCGAGATACCTCGTCATCCTCTTCCTCATGTCGTGTCCTTTTGTTTTCAAGTGGGCTCGGCAGCAAGCCGGCGGCTCCTGAACCGAACCTGTTGAAATCGTAACCAGAGGTCAATGACATGCCGGGGATGACAAATGCCGGCCAAACCCCGAGCATTGGCGCCCGCTCGTGCCCCGTCTACAATCCGCCGCTCCGAGGAGCGTTGCAGCGCCATCAGGCGTGAGGCTCGGACCACATCGCAACGACGCTCACCCGCTGTTCTTGCGGTGAGTCTTTTTCCGTACGCAGCGGCATCTTCAAACCAGTTTTGTTGGAGTTCCCATGAGCGCTGTTCTCAAACCCACCCCCGTTTCGACCGCCGACCAGGCGATCGCCGACCTGTCCCTCGCCGCCTGGGGCCGCAAGGAAATCCGCATCGCGGAAACCGAGATGCCCGGCCTGATGGCCATCCGCGAGGAGTTCTCGAAGTCGCAGCCGCTGAAGGGCGCGCGCATCACCGGCTCGCTGCACATGACCATCCAGACGGCCGTGCTGATCGAGACGCTGCAGGCGCTGGGCGCGCAGGTGCGCTGGGCCTCGTGCAACATCTTCTCGACGCAGGACCACGCCGCCGCCGCCATCGCCGAGAAGGGCACGCCGGTGTTCGCGATCAAGGGCGAGTCGCTCAAGGACTACTGGGACTACACCCACGCCATCTTCGACTTCGGCGCCAAGGGCTCGAAGGGCGAAGGCCCGAACATGATCCTGGACGACGGCGGCGACGCCACGCTGCTGATGCACCTGGGCCAGCGCGCCGAGAAGGACCAGAGCGTGCTCGCCAACCCGACCAGCGAGGAAGAGCGCATCCTCTACGCCGCCATTAAGGCCAAGCTGGCCGTCGACGGCACCTGGTACACCCGCAAGTCGGCCGAGATCATCGGCGTGACCGAAGAAACCACCACCGGCGTGCACCGCCTGAACGAAATGTCGGCCAAGGGCACGCTGCTGTTCCGCGCCATCAACGTGAACGACTCGGTCACCAAGAGCAAGTTCGACAACCTGTACGGCTGCCGCGAGTCGCTGGTGGACGGCATCAAGCGCGCCACCGACGTGATGATCGCCGGCAAGATCGCCTGCGTGGCCGGCTACGGCGACGTGGGCAAGGGCTCGGCCCAGGCGCTGCGCGCGCTGTCGGCGCAGGTGTGGGTGACCGAGATCGACCCGATCAACGCCCTGCAGGCCGCCATGGAAGGCTACAAGGTCGTGACGATGGAATACGCCGCCGACAAGGCCGACATCTTCGTGACCACCACCGGCAACCGCGACGTGATCCGCCACGAGCACATGGCCGCCATGAAGGACCAGGCCATCGTCTGCAACATCGGCCACTTCGACAACGAGATCGACGTCGCTTCAATCGAGAAGTACGAGTGGGAAGAGATCAAGCCGCAGGTCGACCACATCAAGTTCCCCGACGGCAAGAAGATCATCCTGCTGGCCAAGGGCCGTCTCGTGAACCTGGGCTGCGGCACGGGCCACCCGAGCTTCGTGATGTCGTCGTCGTTCGCGAACCAGACCATCGCGCAGATCGAGCTGTTCACCAAGCCCGACGCCTACCAGGCCGGCAAGGTCTACGTGCTGCCGAAGCACCTCGACGAGAAGGTCGCGCGCCTGCACCTGAAGAAGGTCGGCGCCATGCTCACCGAGCTGACCGACACGCAGGCCGCCTACATCGGCGTGGACAAGAACGGCCCCTACAAGCCGGACACCTACCGCTACTGAGCGGCGACAGCCAACGCATGCGCGCCGATCAGTTGCTGGTGGAGCGCGGCCTTGCCGCATCGCGTTCGCAGGCCGTGCGGCTCATTGCCGGCGGCTTGCGCTGGCGTGATGCGGGCTCGGGCGACGCGTGGCGCGACGTCGTCAAGAACAAGGACGACGTGCCCGAATCGGCCGAGCTCGAGCTGCTCGACGCGGCGGAAGCGCGCTACGTGTCGCGCGGCGGGCTCAAGCTCGAAGGCGCTCTGGCGGCGAGCGGTATCGACGCCGCCGGCAAGCTGTGCCTCGACGTGGGCCAGTCGACCGGCGGCTTCACCGATTGCCTGCTGCAGCGCGGCGCCGCCAGGGTGGTGGGCGTCGACGTCGGCCATGGGCAGCTGCATGCGCGGCTGCGCGAGGACGAGCGCGTGGTGGCCATCGAGGGCGTCAATGCGCGCGCTCTCTCGGCCGACGATCTGGGCGAGGAGGGCGAGTCGCGCTTCGACCTGGTCGTGGGTGACCTGTCCTTCATCTCGCTCACGCTGGTGTTGCCGGCGGTGGTCGAGTTTCTGGCCGACGAGGGCCGCTTGCTGATGCTGGTCAAGCCGCAGTTCGAGCTGCAACCGGGCCAGGTCGGCAAGGGCGGCATCGTGCGAGACGAGTCGATGTACGCGGTGGTCGAGAAGCGCCTGCGCGATGCCTGCGAGGCGCTCGGCCTGCGGGTGCTGCAGTGGTTCGACAGCCCGATCGCCGGTGGCGACGGCAACCGCGAGTTTTTCATTCATGCCGAGCGCGCCGTGCGCGCGAACGGTTCCTAAGGAGACGCAGGTGCGCCTTCCGTTGAGTTTCGAATTCTTCCCGACCAAGACGCCCGAAGGCGCGGTCAAGCTGCGTGCGGTGCGCCAGCAGCTCTATGCGCGCAAGCCGCAGTTCTGCTCGGTCACCTACGGCGCGGGCGGCTCCACGCACCAGGGCACCTTCGGCGCGGTGCAGGAGATCCTGGCCGAGGGCGTGGACGCCGCGAGCCACTTCTCGTGCATCGGCGCCACGCGCGCCACCGTGCGCGAGCAGCTCGCCGAGCTGAAGGCCATGGGCGTCAAGCGCCTGGTGGCCCTGCGCGGCGACCTGCCCAGCGGCTACGGCATCGGCGGCGAGTTCCAGTACGCGAGCGACCTCGTCGGCTTCATCCGCGAGGAGACCGGCCGCGACTTCCACATCGAGGTGGCCTGCTACCCCGAGATCCACCCGCAGGCCCGCTCGCCCGAGGCCGACCTGCAGGCCTTCGCCGCCAAGGTGAAGGCGGGCGCTGATTCGGCGATCACGCAGTACTTCTTCAGCCCCGAGGCGTACTTCCGCTTCGTCGACGACGTGCGCAAGCTCGGGCTCGACACCCCGATCGTGCCGGGCATCATGCCGATCACGAGCTCGACGCAGCTCATGCGCTTCTCCGACGCCTGCGGCGCCGAGATTCCGCGCTGGATCCGCCTGCGGCTGCAGGGCTTCGGCGACGACACGGCGTCGATCAAGGCCTTCGGCCTCGACGTGGTCACCGACCTGTGCGCGCGCCTGCAGGAAGGCGGCGCACCGGCGCTGCACTTCTACACGATGAACCAGTCGGCGGCCACGCTGGCTGTGCTGGAGCGCCTCGATTGAGAGGGCGCGCGGGGCTTCGGGCGGCGCTTGCCGCGGCGACCTGCGTTCTCGCGGGATGCGCCATGCCGCCTGCGACCGACGCCGAGGGCAACGCGAAATTGCTGCCCCTGCCTCGCGCCATCGCGGTGCCTCCGGGCGCGGCCGCGCGCTCCAGCGTGCCGGCGGTGCGCTATGACCTCGCTGTCTCGGGCACGGGCGAGCAGGCGCCGGACGACGGCGTGCCCGACGACGGGCCGCGCGAGATCTTCGAGCGCGGCGGCGCCTCGTGGTACGGCATCCAGTTCCACCAGCGCAAGACCGCCAGCGGCGAGCGCTTCGACATGACCGCCATGACGGCGGCGCACAAGACCCTTCCCTTCAACACGCGCGTGTGCGTTCGCAGCCTCGTCAACGGCAGCGAGGTGCTGGTGCGCATCAACGACCGCGGGCCGTACGCGGCAGGCCGGGTGATCGACCTGAGCCGCGCGGCGGCCGACCGCATCGGCCTGACGGGGCTGGGCATCAAGCAGGTGGCGCTGACGGTCGTCGACCGCGACGGCATGCGCTGCGGCGGCTTGCCGGTGGAAGCCGGCGATGCAGCGGCGCCGGCGGCGTCGAGCGAGCCGTCGCAGCAACGGGCGCGGGCACCGGTTCCGGTTCGGCGCAAGGCGGCGGTACCGCCCCGGCGTCGCAAGTAAAGGTTGGGAGATTCGGCCGGCTCAGCCGCCCGAATCGAGCGAGAAGGCGGCGTTGCGGTCCTGGCCCAGGCGCTCCACCAGCTGCGGCAGTGCGGCCGCCAGCATCGGCTTCAGCGTGTAGGGCGGGTTGATCAGGAACATGCCGCTGGCCGGCAGGCCCGGCCGGTGCGTTTCACCCGAGGCGGCATCTTTCGTGATCTTGCTGGACTTGACCGTCAGCGTGGCGTGCAGCCACGACTTGCCGGCCTTCGTCGCCATCGTCTTGAGCCGGCGAGGCAGATCGTGCGCCTCGGGGCGCGGAATGATCGGATACCAGACCGCATAGGTGCCGGTGGCGAAGCGCTTGAGCGCCTCGGCCATGAAGTCGAGCACGCGGCCGTAGTCGGTCTTCATTTCGTAGCTGGGGTCCATCAGCACCAGCGCGCGGCGCGACGGCGGCGGCAGGAACTTGGTGGCGCTGCCGAAGCCGTCCTCGCGCAGCACGGCGATCTGGCGGCCGGCCTCGAGCTGGGCGATGTTGGCGTCCAGGGTGCGCGCGTCGGTGGGGTGCAGCTCGAACAGCTTGAGCTTGTCGTGGTCGCGCAGCAGGTGCTGCACGATGAAGGGCGAGCCGGGGTAGACGCGGGCGCCGCCCTTGGGATTGAAGTCGCTGATCACGCTCAGGTAGCGGGCAATGGCGTCGGCCAGCGGGGCTTCGGCTTCGGGTGCTGCCTTTTTGATAGCAGGCTTTGTCGCAGGAGCCAGCGTGGCGGGCTCTTTCTTGTCCGAAAGAAGGCGCAGGACGCCGTCTGCCGCCTCGCCGCTGGTGCCGGCGTAGTCGCCGTCCAGGCGGTAGAGGCCGGCGCCGGCGTGGGTGTCGACGACCGTCAGCGCCGCCTCTTTTTCGAGCAGGTGGTCGAGCGTGGCAATCAGCACCGTGTGCTTGAGCACGTCGGCGTGGTTGCCGGCATGGAAGGCGTGGCGGTAACTGAACATAGGGGGAGGATGGTAACGGTGTTGGGGCTGGATACGGGCGAATTTGCCCGCCCAGGGCCATTCTTCGTATAATCACGGGCTTCGCAGCGTTTTTGTGGCCCCGCGGCGAAGACTTCGAAACCCACCTAAGAGATTCCCGTCAGAGGAACGCCGACCGTGGAAAAGGGCCCGCCAAACCCTCTTTTCAAGAGAAAACTCATGACCAAAACGTTCAGCGCAAAGCCCGCTGACGTGACGCACGAGTGGTTTGTGATTGACGCGACCGACAAGGTCCTCGGACGAGTAGCCAGCGAAGTTGCTCTCCGTCTGCGCGGCAAACACAAGGCCATTTACACGCCTCACGTCGATACCGGTGACTTCATCGTCATCATCAACGCATCGCAACTGCGCGTCACCGGCGCCAAGTCCATCGACAAGGTGT
This sequence comes from Variovorax sp. 278MFTsu5.1, assembly GCF_048305045.1. Lineage (NCBI taxonomy): Bacteria > Pseudomonadati > Pseudomonadota > Betaproteobacteria > Burkholderiales > Comamonadaceae > Variovorax > Variovorax sp. 278MFTsu5.1. Next base: position 6,029,030 of record NZ_CP157622.1, on the reverse strand, counting down.
ACTACCGTCACTCGGGCTACCCGGGCGGTATCACGGCGACGAACTTCCGCGACATGCAATCGAAGCACCCGGGCCGCGCCCTGGAAAAGGCTGTCAAGGGCATGCTGCCCAAGGGCCCGCTCGGTTACGCAATGATCAAGAAACTCAAGGTGTACGGTGGTGCTGAGCACCCGCACGCCGCCCAGCAGCCCAAGACGCTGGAAATCTAAGGAGCCTTGAGAATGATTGGTGAATGGAACAATGGCACCGGCCGTCGCAAATCGAGCGTCGCCCGCGTGTTTCTGAAAAAGGGCTCGGGCAAGATCACGGTCAACGGCAAGGACATCCAGGATTTCTTCGGCCGTGAAACCTCGATCATGATCGCGAAGCAACCCCTCGCGCTGACCAACAACCTCGAAACCTTCGACGTGATGGTCAACGTGCACGGCGGCGGCGAATCGGGCCAGGCCGGCGCTACCCGCCACGGCATCACCCGCGCGCTGATCGACTACGACGCAGCGCTGAAGTCGGTGCTGAGCCAGGCTGGCTACGTCACGCGCGATGCACGTGAAGTCGAACGTAAGAAGGTCGGTCTGCACTCCGCCCGTCGCCGCAAGCAGTTCAGCAAGCGCTGATCCGCTTCCTGCGAGCGAACAAGAGCCGCCTTCGGGCGGCTTTTTCGTTGGAGGCCCCTGGTACCGGGTTGCTCCGACCCCACTTGCAATGGGGTGCGAGCCGGCCATGGCCTGCCGGGATCGCGTCATTGCAGTAGGATTCGTTTCATTGGCCGCACATCCGGCCCCCCAAGGAGTTATTAGCCCATGAGCGCCGTAGCCGAAAACATCCAGACCCAGATGCCCGAGCCGATCATCTTCACCGACAGCGCGGCAGCCAAGGTGGCCGACCTGATCGCCGAAGAAGGCAACCCCGACCTCAAGCTGCGCGTGTTCGTGCAGGGTGGCGGCTGCTCCGGCTTCCAGTACGGGTTCACCTTCGACGAGATCACCAACGAAGACGACACCACCATGACCAAGAACGGTGTGTCGCTCCTCATCGATGCCATGAGCTACCAGTACCTGGTCGGCGCAGAGATCGACTACAAGGAAGACCTGCAAGGCGCCCAGTTCGTGATCAAGAACCCGAACGCCACCAGCACCTGCGGCTGTGGGTCGAGTTTCTCGGCCTGATGCCTGGATGCCGCTGACCAGCCTCCCCCCAGAAAGCCGCCTTCGGGCGGCTTTTTCGTTCCCGTTTCCTTTCGCGCCATGACGACTCCCGAGGCTGAGCCCGCCGATCAACCCGTTCGCAGGAGCCTGCTGTGGCTCGTGGCCGTCGGCTTCTTCATGCAGACGCTCGACGCGACCATCATCAACACGGCGCTGCCCGCGATGGCCGCGAGCCTGGGCGAGAGTCCGCTGCGCATGCAGTCGGTGGTGGTGGCCTACGCGCTCACCATGGCGATGCTGATCCCCGCCTCGGGCTGGATCGCCGACCGCTTCGGCACCCGGCGCATCTTCTTTTCGGCCATCGTGCTGTTCGCGCTGGGCTCGGTGCTGTGCGCGCTGTCGCACAGCCTGGGCCAGCTGGTGGCGGCGCGGGTGGTGCAGGGGCTCGGCGGAGCGCTGCTGCTGCCTGTCGGGCGGCTGTCGCTGCTGCGCACGGTGCCGCGCGGGGAGTTTCTCCAGGCGATGAGTTTCGTGGCCATCCCGGGGCTGATCGGGCCCCTGCTGGGCCCCACGCTGGGCGGGTGGCTGGTGCAGTACGCCTCCTGGCACTGGATCTTCCTGATCAACGTGCCCGTGGGGCTGGCCGGTTGCATCGCCACGCTGAAGTACATGCCCGACCTGCGGGGCGCGGCGCTCAAGCGCTTCGACAGCGTGGGCTACGCGATGCTGGCCTTCGGCATGGTGGCGATTTCGCTCGCGCTCGACGGCGTGGGCCTGCGCCAGGGCGGGGTGATGGTGGTGCTGATCTTCGGCTTCGCGAGCATCGCCGGCTACTGGCTGCGCGCCGCGCGCACGCCCGAGCCGCTGTTCGCGCCCTCGCTCTTCCACGTGCCCACGCTCAGCATCGGCCTGATCGGCAACCTGTTCTCGCGGCTGGGCAGCAGCTGCATGCCCTTCCTGGTGCCGCTGCTGCTGCAGGTGTCGATGGGCTACTCGCCGGTGCACGCCGGGCTGATGATGCTGCCGATCGCGCTGGCCGGCATGGCCATGAAGCGCTTCGCCACGCCGTTGATCACCCGCCATGGGTACCGCAAGGTGCTGGTGGTCAACACCATCCTCGTCGGCTGCACCATGGCCAGTTTCGGGCTCACGGCGCCGGGCCAGCCGATGGCGCTGCACGTGCTGCAGCTGCTGGCCTTCGGCGCGGTCAATTCGCTGCAGTTCACGGCCATGAACACCATCACGCTGAAGGACATGGACGGCAGCACGGCCAGCAGCGGCAACAGCCTGCTGTCGATGGTGCAGATGCTCGCGATGAGCATGGGCGTGGCCGCCGCGGGCGCGGTGCTGGCGGGCTACAACGGTGTCTTCGGCACCGACACGCCGGCCCATACGCTGGATGCCTTCCAGGCGACTTTTGCGACCATGGGGCTCATCACGATCGCTTCCGCGCTCATCTTCTGGCATCTGCCCTCGGAGGTGCGTGCGCCGCACCCGGCGCAGCCGGAGGTTTCCGGCCAGGGCTGATCGGGTCAGGCGGGGTAGATCGCGCCCAGCACCCGGGCGCCGCGCGCGCCGGTCACGCTGGCGAGGTTGCCCGGCTCGCGGCGCACCGTTGCGCGGGCAAGCCAGGCGAAGGCGGCGGCCTCGACCTGCAGGGGCGGCAGCCCGTGATCGGTGGAAGCCGCGACCGTCACGCCTGGCAGCAGGGCGCGCATCCGGGCGAGCAGGTGGTCGTTCAGCGCGCCGCCGCCGCAGACGATCAGCAGCTTGCTATCTTTTCCGTAGCTCTTGAGGTCCGCCGCGCAAGCATGCGCGGTCAGTTCGGCCAGCGTGGCCTGTACGTCTTCGGGCGCCATGGCCGCGGTGCCGAGCTGCGCGGCCAGCCAGGCGGGGTTGAACAGGTCGCGGCCGGTGCTCTTGGGCGGGGTCCGGGCGAAATACGGGTCGGCCAGAAGCTGCGCGAGCAGGCCGGGCAGCACCTTTCCACTGGCCGCCCACTGGCCGCCGCGGTCGAAGGGCTGGCCCTGATGGGCCTGGCACCAGTGGTCCATCAGCGCGTTGCCGGGGCCGCAGTCGAAGCCGAGCACCGTGGGCGCGCCTGCCGGCCGGTTGGTGGCCGGCAGCAGGCTCAGGTTGGAAATGCCTCCGATATTCAGCACCGCAACCGTCTCGTCCGGCCTGCCGAACAGCGCGCGGTGGAATGCCGGCACCAACGGTGCGCCTTGGCCGCCGGCCGCGAGGTCGCGGCTGCGGAAGTCGGCCACCACGTCGATGCCGCTCAGCTCGGCCAGCAGCGAGGGGTTGTTGATCTGCAGCGTGTAGCCGACTTCGTCGAACTCGAGCGGCCGGTGCCGCACGGTCTGGCCGTGCGCGCCGATGGCGGTGATCGCGCCGGCATCGGTGCCGCTGTCGGCCAGCAGCTGGGCGACGACGCCGGCGTAGGCGCGGGCCAGGCCGTTGCCGGCCAGCGCCGCGCGGTGGAGTTCGTTGTCGCCCGGCGTGTTCAGCGCCAGCAGCTCGGCGCGCAGTGCCACCGGAAACTGGGCTGTGGCGTAGGACTTGACCGCGATGCGGCCGCCCGAAAAGTCGGCTAGCACGCCATCGACGCCGTCGAGCGAGGTGCCCGACATGAGGCCGATGAAAAGCTCCTCGGCCGCCATCGCCGGGAGGTCAGTCGGCGCTGGCCTGGATGACGGAGAAGGCCGCGGCCAGCTCGGTGCGCGCGCCCACGGCAACGCGCTCGAAGGCGGGACGCATGGCGGCGGTGATCGGAGCACCGCCTTCCTGTGCGATGGAGGCTGGGTCCTGGTAGACGCCGCCCACGCGGAATTCGAAGTGCAGGTGCGGGCCGGTGGCCCAGCCGGTGGAGCCCACCGCGCCGACCGTCTGGCCCTGGCTCACCGCTTGGCCGGCCTTGACGTCGATGCGGCTCAGGTGAGCGTATGCCGTCTGCTGGTTGTTGCGGTGGTTGATGATGACGATGTTGCCGTAGCCGTTCTGCGTGCCGGCGAAGTCGACCGTGCCGTCGCCGACCGAGCGCACCGAGGTGCCGGTGGGCGCTGCGTAGTCGATGCCGTTGTGCTGGCGCCAGCTGTTCAGGATCGGATGCATGCGCATCGCGAAGCCGCTGGACACGCGCGAGAACTCGACCGGCGTCGCCAGGTAGGCCTTGCGCAGGCTGTCGCCGTTCGGGCGGTAGTAGCTGCCCTTCTGGCCCGCGCCCGGGGGCTGGAACCAGACGGCCTGGTGGATCTTGCCGTTGTTCTCGAACTCGGCCGACAGCACGCGGCCGCTGCGCAGCGCCTGCCCGTCGGCTTCGAAGGTCTCGTACACCACGGCGAAGCGGTCGCCCTTGCGCAGGTTGCGCACGTCGACGTCGCCCGCGAAGATGTCCGCGAGCTGGCTGGCCACTGCGTCGGGGATGCGCGAGTCGTCGGTGGCGGCGAAGAGCGAGGTGCGGATGGTGCCGCTCGCCAGGCGCGTGCCGGGGGTGAGCGAATCGCGCTCGGTGACGCCCGAGAAGCCGGTGGGCGTGCGCTCGATGACGAAGCGCTTGAAGCCGCCGTCGCCGTCGGGAATCCAGCGGGCGCTGAGCTTCTTGAGCTGGTTTTCCTGCGTGGCCTCGGCCGTCACGGTGCGGCCGGCACGCGAGAAGAGCGCGTTGCGGGCCTCGACGCTGCCGCGCACGAAGGCGGTGGCGGCCGGGTCGGAGATGCCCAGGCGCTTCATGAGCGCATCGGCCGTGTCGCTGGAGCGGGTGACGTCGGTGCGGAAGAGGGTGAAGCTGAAGTTCTCGAGCGATTCGCTCTGGTCGGCGAACGAGACGGGCGCCGTGGCTTCGAGGATCTGGTGGACGGGGAGGTCGGATGCGTCGGGGCCCAGGGAGGCCACCGCGAGGGTGCCGGCGCTCAGCAGCGCGCCCGCGATGATCGCGGTGATCTGCCTGGGGTACGTCCGGAATGTGTAAGCCACGCGGGAAGCGAGAAGCTCCTCGGCGGCAAGGATGCCGTTGATCAAACTATGAATTCCAGCTCAGGTTCTGCAGGTCCGTGCTGCAAGGCCCAGTAACGTTCAGGGCGGCAGGAGACGGTGCGGAAAGAGCGCCGCTTAGAATTCGGCGCTAGAAAAGTCGGGCTGAGTATAGCTTCGGCACCCCAAAAATCAGCTAAAAAAGCCCGTAAAGGCCGATTCTGTTACATCCATGAGCCTCTCGAATAGTGTAGGACGCGCGCTCGAAATCTCCCTCCGGGGCGCCGACGAGCTGCTGCCGCAGGACGAATGGGTGCGCAAGCTCCAGCGCTCCGAAGCCACCGGAACCCCGCTGCGCATCAAGCTGGGCCTGGACCCCACCGCGCCGGACATTCACGTCGGCCATACCGTGGTGCTCAACAAGATGCGCCAGCTGCAGGACCTGGGCCACCGGGTGATCTTCCTGATCGGCGACTTCACCACCACCATCGGCGACCCCTCCGGCCGCAACAGTACCCGCCCGCCGCTCACCCGCGAGCAGATCGAGGCCAACGCCCAGACCTACTACAAGCAGGCCAGCCTTGTGCTGGATCCCGAGAAGACCGAGATCCGCTACAACTCCGAATGGAGCGACCCCCTGGGCGCCCGCGGCATGATCCAGCTGGCCGCCAAGTACACGGTGGCCCGGATGATGGAGCGCGACGATTTCAACAAGCGCTTCAAGGCCGGCCAGTCGATCTCGGTGCACGAATTCCTCTACCCGCTGATGCAGGGCTACGACTCGGTCGCGCTCAAGAGTGACCTGGAGCTGGGCGGCACCGACCAGAAGTTCAACCTGCTCGTCGGCCGCCATCTCCAGCAGGAATACGGCCAGGAACCGCAGTGCATCCTCACTATGCCGCTGCTGGAAGGGCTCGACGGCGTCGAGAAGATGTCCAAGAGCAAGAACAACTACATCGGCATCAGCGAAGACGCCAACACCATGTTCGCCAAGGTGCTGTCGATCTCCGACGACCTGATGTGGCGCTGGTACACGCTCCTGAGCTTCCAGTCGCTGGAGCAGATCGCGGCGCTGAAGGCCGAGGTGGAGGGTGGGCGCAACCCGAAGGACGCCAAGGTCGCGCTGGCCAAGGAAATCACCACCCGCTTCCACAGCGCGGCGGTGGCCGATGCGGCCGAGCAGGACTTCATCAACCGCAGCAAGGGCGGCGTGCCGGACGAGATTCCGGAGGTGTCGCTCTCGGGCGCCCCGCTGGGCATCGCCCAGGTGCTCAAGCAGGCGAACCTCGCGCCCTCGACCTCGGAAGGCAACCGCCTGATCGACGGTGGCGGCGTGCGCATCGATTCCACCGTGGTCAGCGACAAGGCGCTGAAGCTGCCTGCAGGCAGCTACGTGGTTCAGGTCGGCAAGCGCAAGTTCGCGCGCGTGACCCTGAACTGATCGCCCTCCGGGGCGACCTGCTCGATCCCTCTCATATCTAATTAGCGGACCTCGATGGTGACGCGCCGGTTGCGCGGCTCGTCCACGTCGTCGGCGGTCTGGATGGCGAGGTCTCGTTCGCCGCGGCCCACGGCCTCGATGCGGTTGGCCGGGAACTGGCGCTCCACGAAGAGCTGGGCCACTTCCTGCGCGCGGCGGCGCGACAACTCGTCGTTCTGGTCGCCGTTGCCCTTGGTGTCGGTGTGGCCGGTGACCACGATGTCGCCGCCGCTGCGCGCCAGCGCCGCCGCCAGCGCCTCGCTCATGATCTGCTGCGACGCCGCCGTCAGCGTGGTGCCGCCGAGTTCGAAGTACACCGTGTAGCGCTGCGGCGGGGGCGGGCGCATGTCGAACAGCGGCTTGTTCTCCGCCTGCACCTTGGCCGGATCGACGTTGTCGACCACCGGTGCGCCCTTGGCGCCGACCGCGGCCGTGGCGCGCTGGTAGGGCGTGGAGAGCACTTCCTCGCCGTCCTTGGCGCGAACCACCACCGCCGAGGGCCTGCCGTCGGCCTGCGGCAGCAGCACCACACGCGTGCCGGGCGTGGAGCAGGCGGCCAGAAGCGCTGCGGCCAGCGTGGCCGCGAGAAGGGAGGGGAAACGGGAGGATTGGAGTTTCGGCATCTGCGTCTTCATCATGGCTGGCCGTCGGCTTGCACGATGAAGTCGGTGCCGCGTATGCCGATGGTGGCGGTCTGCGTCTCGACCCGAACCGCGTCGGGGTTGGTCTTGCCGATGAGGCCGGTGATCATGCGCATCGAGCCGCGCAGCAGCGACAGCAGGATGCCGCCCTCGCGCGTGGTGCCGTCGAAATGGAATTCCTTGAGATCGAGCCGCGAGGAGGGGCCGACCACCAGCGTCGTGTCGTCGCGCAGCACCACGGCGGCGGAGGAGTCGGGGCCGGTCACGATGCGGTCCACGGCGCCCAGCGCGTCACCGGGGCTGGCGGTGCGGGCGGCGCCCGCGCCGTTGAGCAGCTGGACGTTGCCGCGCACCGACTTCACGAAGCCGGCCTGGAGATCGGCCTTGGCGGCGGCAGCGGCGGGCACTGGAGCCGGCACGGCTGCTGCGGGAGCAGGCGCTGCTGGAGCGGGAGCAGGTGCCGGAGCGGGAACAGTCGCGGGGGAGGCCGCGGGTGCGGCCGGCGGCGTCTGGGCCTGCGCCAGCATGGCGGCTCCCGCGATGGCGAGGCCGCCGAGGGCGGTCACGAGGTTTTTCATCATCTGGCTCTCTGCGAATAACAGTTGCGCAACGTTTGCCAAACATTATTAATGCGAAGGCGTTACATATGGACACGAGGCCGATAATTCAGGCTGTTTCTGCGGTCTTTTACCGCTTTTCGCGTTGCTTCCTGCTCCATTCCTGATGGCATTTGCATGATGTTTACCCCTAAGACGCTGCTGCGCGCCTCGATTGCCGTGGCTTTGATCACGATCGCGCTCAAGGGTTTGGCCGGCTACATGACCAACTCCATGGGCCTGATCTCGGACGCCATGGAGTCCTTCGTAAACCTCGCGAGCGCCGTCTTCGCGCTGGCCATGGTGACCATCGCCGAGCGGCCGGCCGACGATGGCCACCCCTATGGCCACCACAAGGCCGAATATTTCTCCTCGGGCTTCGAAGGCATCCTGATCGTCGGGGCCGCCGTCGCCATCCTCTGGGTCTCGGTGCAGCGCCTGCTGTCGCCCCAGCCGCTGGAGCAGCTGGGCTGGGGCCTGGCGCTGTCGGTGCTCAGCTCGGGCTTCAACGCGGGGCTGGCCTTCCTGCTGTTCCGCGCGGCGCGCGCCCACCGCTCGATCGCCCTGGAGGCCGACGGCCGCCACCTGATGGCCGACGTCTGGACCTCCGCCGCCGTGCTGGTCGGCATCGTCGGCGTGATGCTCACCGGCTGGCTCTGGCTCGACCCAGTGCTGGCCATCGGCGTCGCGCTGAACATCGCCCGCGAGGGCGTCAAGCTGGTGTGGCGCTCCTCGCAGGGCCTGATGGACAAGGCCCTCGACCCCGAGACCCTCGCCACCGTGCGCGCCACCATCGACGCCTTCGCTACCCGCGTGCCCGAAGGCAGGCGGCTGCGCTTCGACGACATGGTCACGCGCAGCGCCGGCCAGCGCCGCTTTGCCGACCTGCACATGCACGTACCCGGCGACTGGACGCTGCAGCACGCCGCCAGCATGCGCGACGAACTCGAGCAGGCGCTCATGGACGCCGTGCCCGGCCTGCGCGTCACCATCCAGCTGTTGCCCCTGACCATGGAAGCCCGCGCCACCCAGGCCGGCGAACATCACCCCCTATGAAAGCCGTTCTCCAGCGCGTGGCGAATGCCCGCGTAGACATTTCCGGCCGCACCGTCGGCGCCATCGATGCGGGCCTGCTCGTGCTGCTGTGCGCCGAGCGGGGCGACGTCGACGCGCTCGCCGACCGCATGCTCGCCAAGATCCTCAAGCTGCGCATCTTTGCCGACGAGGCCGGCAAGATGAACCGCAGCGTGCAGGACATCGGCGGCGGCCTGCTGGTGGTGAGCCAGTTCACGCTGGCGGCCGATGCGAGCGCCGGCAACCGCCCCAGCTTCATCCAGGCCGCGCCGCCCGACGAAGGCCGGCGCCTCTACGAATACTTCGTGGCGCAGGCCCGCGCCGCGCACCCGGTGGTGGCCACCGGCGAATTCGGCGCCGACATGCAGGTGCACCTGCTCAACGACGGGCCAGTCACGATCCCGCTGCAGATGACGGCGTAGCGCCGCGGCCCGCTGCCTACTTGCCGTAGGGGCTGCGGATGCCCAGCCCCGCGAGGATCTCGATCTCGTACGCCTCCATCTCGTCGGCGTCGGCCTCGCTGGTCTCGTGGTCCCAGCCCTGCGCATGCAGCGCGCCGTGCACCAGCAGGTGGGCGTAGTGGTCGGCCAGCGTCTTGCGGTTCTCCTTCGCCTCGCGCGCGACCACCGGCGCGCACAGCACCAGGTCGGCCATCACCAGCGGGCCCTGCGCATAGTCGAATGTGAGCACGTTGGTCGCGTAGTCCTTGCCGCGGAACTCGCGGTTCAGTCGCTGGCCTTCGTCGGCATCGACGATGCGCACCGTGATCTCGCCATCGATGTCGAGTGCATGGCGTATCCAGCGCGTCACGCTGTGGCGCGGCAGCGCGGCGCGATGGCGCTCCACGCCCTTGAAGCGGCCGAACTGCAGCGAGAGCGAAAGCGCCGGGAGCTTCGATGCCGCCATCTCAGTGGCCTCCCGCGCGCTTGCGCTGGCCGTCGTAGGCATCGACGATCTTCGCCACCAGCGGATGGCGCACCACGTCCGCGCTGGTGAAGTGCGTCATGGCGATGCCGTTCACCCGCTTGAGCACGCGCTCGGCGTCGATCAGGCCGCTCAACTGGTTCTTGGGCAGGTCGATCTGGCTCACGTCGCCCGTCACCACCGCGCGCGCGCCGAAGCCGATGCGCGTCAGGAACATCTTCATCTGCTCCGGCGTGGTGTTCTGCGCCTCGTCGAGGATCACGAAGGCGTTGTTCAGCGTGCGCCCGCGCATGAAGGCCAGCGGCGCGATCTCCAGCGCGTTGCGCTCGAAGGCCTTCTGCACCTTCTCGAAACCCATCAGGTCGTAGAGCGCGTCGTACAGCGGCCGCAGGTAGGGGTCGACCTTCTGCGTCAGGTCGCCGGGCAGGAAGCCCAGCCGCTCGCCCGCTTCCACCGCCGGGCGCGTCAGCACGATGCGCTGCACTGCCGCACGCTCCAGCGCGTCGACCGCGCAGGCCACAGCCAGGTAGGTCTTGCCGGTGCCGGCCGGGCCGATGCCGAAGGTGATGTCGTGCTTGGCGATGTTGTCGAGGTAGATCGCCTGCGTGGGCGTGCGCGGGCGCAGGTCGCCGCGGCGGGTGACGAGCATCGCCACGTCCTCGTCGCCTTCGAGCATGCCGCCGTCGCCGGCCAGCGTGAGCTGCACCACCGCAGCGTCGATAGGCCGCTGGGCGATCTCGTAGAGCGCCTGCAGCACGTCCATGGCCCGCTGCGCGGGGGCCTTGGGGCCGTCGACCTTGAACTGCTCGTGGCGGTGCGCGATCTTCACGCCCAGCGCGTCCTCGATGCGGCGCAGGTGCGCGTCCAGAGGGCCGCACAGGTGGCTGAGGCGCGAATTGTTCAGGGGGGTAAAGGTGTGTCGCAGAATCACGCGGTATCCATTTCCATCTAATCGGCAGCCCTATGCAAGACCAGCCACGCTCGAAAAAACGCAGTCCAAGGCGGGGAACACCGCGGAACCGGCTTCGCCGGGCCGCCGGTGTCGCCCCCTTGAGGGGGGAAGCGGCTACACGAAGTGAGCAAGCAACGGGGGGGAGCCAATGATAGGCAAACTGACCGGCATTCTGGCGGAGCGCAATCCGCCGCAGGTGGTGGTGGACTGCAACGGCGTCGGCTACGAAGTCGACGTGCCGATGAGCACGTTCTACAACCTGCCGAACGTCGGCACCAAGGTGTCGCTGCTCACGCACTTCGTCGTGCGCGAGGACGCGCAGATTCTCTACGGCTTCGGCACGGCGGAAGAGCGTGCAGCCTTCCGCCAGCTCATCAAGATCACCGGCGTGGGCCCGCGCACCGCGCTGGGCCTGCTCTCGGGCATGAGCGTAGGCGAGCTCTCGCAGGCGATCACCACGCAGGAGCTGGGCCGGCTGGTGAAGATCCCGGGCATCGGCAAGAAGACGGCCGAGCGGCTCCTGCTGGAGCTCAAGGGCAAGCTCGGCGCCGACATCGGCCTGCCGGCGCACGCCGCCTCCGACGCGCAGGCCGACATCCTGCAGGCGCTGGTCGCGCTGGGCTACAGCGACAAGGAAGCCGCGCTCGCGCTGAAGGCGCTGCCCAAGGATGTGGCGGTGAGCGAGGGCATCAAGCTGGCGCTGAAGTCGCTGGCCAAGTAAGGCGGGCGCGGCCGGGGCTTCACTCCAGCGTGAGCCCGATGTCCTTCACCAGCACGCTCCAGTCGTGCAGGTCCTTCTGCATCGTCGCGGCGAACTGCTCGGGCGTGTTCTGCGGCAGGTCGGTGAAGTTCAGTTCGCGCAGCCGTTGCACCACGGCCGGGTCCTTCAGCACCTGGTTCACCGCCGCGTTGAGCTTCTTCACGATGGCCGGCGGCGTCTTCGCGGGCGCCAGCACGCCGTACCACGAGTAATTGCCGAAGGGGTAGCCGGCCTCGGTCATCGTCGGCACGTCGGGCAGCATCGGGATGCGCGAGGGGCCGCTGTTGGCCAGCGCCTTCAGGCGCCCGGCGCGCACCAGCTCCACCGTGGACGACATGTCGGCGAAGGCCGCATCCACCTGCCCGCCCATCAGGTCCTGCACGCAGGGGCCGCTGCCCTTGTAGGGCACGTGCGTCATCGACAGGCCGGCCTGCTTCCCGAGGCTCTCCATCGCGAGGTGGCCGCCGGAGCCGCTGCCCCACGAGCAATAGTTGAGCTTGCCGGGGCGGGCCTTGGCATAGGCGACGAATTCCTTGAGCGTCTTCACCGGCAGGTCCGGCCGCACCAGCAGCAGGTTGCCGCCGCGTCCGATCTGCGCCACCGGCGCGAAGTCCTTCAGCGGGTCGTAGGGCAGCTTCCTGTAGAGGCTGGGGTTCACCACCATCGCCGCCGCGTAGGTGAACAGCAGCTTGTAGCCGTCGGGCGTGGCGCGCGCTGCGAGTTCGGTGCCGAGGATGCCGTTGGCGCCCGGGCGGTTGTCGATGATGAAGGGCTGCTTCAGCGACTTGGAGAGCGCGTCCGCGATCAGCCGCGAGATGGTGTCGGTGCCGCCCGCCGCCGCCGTCGGCACGATCAGCGTCACCGGCTTGTCGGGATACGCGTCGGCACTGCCCTGCGCATGGCCGGAGGCTGCGGCCCATGCCGCGAGCGCCCCCACGGCCAGGGTGCGCAGATGGCGTCGGAGGAGTGTTGTGCTTCTCATGTCTTGTCTCCTGGTCTCTCTACTCTCTATCTATCCACCTGTTTGTCAGTGGATGCCGAAGCGCGCCTGCGTTCCCTGCTCGATCATGTCCGCGCCCACGCGATACAGGTTGCGCGAGACGTAACTCGGCACCTGCCGCGCGCGCTCGCGCAGCCATTCGGCCTTCAGCGAGCGCGCCTCCACGATCTCGGGCGCGTCGCCCTCGGCCGTGGCCAGCAGGTCGATCACGTGCAGCGCGAGCTGCCAGCGGCCTTCCTTCGCGAAGCCGCACGCCCGCACGATCACGCCGCGCTTGTCGGTGATGGCCTCCGCCACGGCCCGGCCGATGGCCTCCGGCGCCTCGGGATGCAGCGAGGTCGGGTTGCGGTCCCACCAGCCGTTCTCCGAGCGGTAGATGTCGCGCACGATGTAGCCGGGGTCGCCATAGGTGGGCTTCATCCACTCGACGCCGAACAGCTCGTCGGGAAAGCGCATGCGCGCCAGCACGCCGCGCTCGTTGTGCCCCTCGTTCATCAGCCGCACGACCTCGGCGCGCAGCCAGCGCAGCGCGCGCGCGGTGTGCGTGAGCACGTGCCGCACCTGCTCCTCGCCTTCGAGCGTGGCGCCGAACTCGCGCACCGCCTTGCGCGCACCGAGCGCGGCGAGCGCTTCGAGCGTGTCGGCCCAGCGCACCGTGTCGCGCATCGTGCGAAACGGCGTGCCGATGTTGGGAATCGAGTCGATCAGCGCCGCGCCGCCGTACAGCACGCGCTGCGACGGGCTCCACAGCGCGATCGCATCGTCGGTCTCCGAAGGTGCCCAGCGCAGCTCGATGCGGCTGTCGCCCTGGCCGATCTGCAGCCGGTCGTCGAAGATCTCCGTGGGCGGATGCATGGCGAGCCGGTGGTCGAAGAAACCGGCGGGCCGGTTGAACTGGATCTCCGCCATGCGGTGCTGCAGCGTCTCGGTCTCGCGGTAGCGCGCGTGGCGCTTCGGCACGTTGCGGTGCGCGATGACGCGCGGCGGCGCATCCCCGCGCTGCGCGGCATGCGCGAGCCACATCGGCACGCCGGAGTTGTAGCCCACGTGCCCGTGGCTGAAGCACAGCGCATGCAGCGGCGCGTTGCTGATCTGGCGCACCGCGTCGATCATGCCCTGCGTCACCGCGCCGCCCGGCCCGGCGTCGATCACCACGAGGCCGGCATCGGTCTCGGCCACGAAGGACTGTCCCTGCCCGCGCAGGATGTGCAGCCCCGGCGCAACCGTCTCGGTGCCCGTGCCGACGATGAGGAAGGGCTTTTCCTGTTCAGTGTTGCCCGTACTGTTGTTGGTGCTCATGCGGCCTCCGCGATACGCACCAGCGCCGGCAGCGCATAGCGGCCGTCCAGCATTTCCTCGCGCGGCATGTAGGCGCGCAGGCACAGGTAGAAATCGCCGGGGGGCGCCGGCAGCCAGTTCGCGCGCGCGGTCTCGCCCTCGGGGCTCGCATGCTGGATGTGCAGCGTGAGCCCGCCGTCCGCATCGCGGCGCAGCGCCGGCGTGCGGTCGCCGATGGCGTAGCGGTCGATGGGGTTGTCCACCAGCATGTAGTCGCGGCTGTCGTACATCGTGAGCGACCAGAAGGCTTCGACCGGCGGCAGCGCGCCCGGCGCGAAGCGCAGTGTGTAGCGGCCGCTGCCCTCGAGCTTGCGCCCCGTGGCGTCGTGCCAGGCCAGCGGATAGGTCGCCTCGCGGCTTTCGAGCATGCCGATGTACTTGAGCGCCACCAGCGCGCGCGCCAGGTGGTCGTCGCCGAAGCTGCCTTCGACCAGCGGCATCTGCACCCAGCCCGAAGGCGCCGTGGTGCCCGACTGCGCATTGCGCAGGCGCGGCAGCACGGCATCGAGCGCGTCCTGCAGCAGGCCGAGCTGCGTTTCGTCGGGCGTGCCGGCATCGGGGCCCAGCCCGAGCCGCGCGAAGCGGGCGAGCACAGCGGCATCGCGCGCGGGCGGCAGGTTCTCGCGCAGCGCGCGGTTCACCTGGGTGGCGAAGTTCTCGGCGCCCAGCGGCGCCTTCGGGTCGCAGGCCGGGTCGAAGTGCTTCGACATCGATGCCGCCTTGCCGGCCCGCCAGTCGCCGAGCGTGCGCACGACGAAGCCATCCTGCAGCGCATTGACTGCGGGCACGTCGCCCGGCCCGTCGACCAGGATGCGGCCGATGACCCACAGCCAGCGCGTCGGCGCCTCGATGTGCGAGCCGGGTTGCGCGAACGCGGCCGGCACTTCCCCGCGCCAGCCCGGAGGCGTGACGAGGAAGGAGCGCGCGGCCGTGCCCGTGAGCCGCTGGCCGATATGCGCGAAGGGGTTCGTGTAGAAGTCCAGCAGGCCCAGCACGTAGTAGCGCCCGGCCGTGTCGGGCACGTCGATCACCAGCGGGCCGTCGCCCAGGTCCAGCCATGCGTTGGTGTAGAGCGTGTCGTTGTTCGGCGTCACCACGCGGCTCTTGCCCGCTCCCAGCAGCTGGCGCGCGTGGGTGAACACGTTGCACCAGCGATGGGGCTTGGGCGCTTCGCCGGCGCTGTCGGTGCGTTGCGGCGAGGTGGCGGCGCGCATGCGGCTCATCTCGTATAGCGGAAAGGCGTAGACGACGGCCTTCTCGGCCAGCGTGCGCAGTTCGTCGTCGATGGTTGTCGTCTGCATCGCTCAGGCCTCCCGCGCCTGCAGGGCGGGAATGCGCCAGCTCTGCACGCCTTCGCGCGGGTAGTACATGCGCAGGATCAGGTAGAAGCGGCCGGCCGGCGCGGGCAGCCAGTTGGATGTGTCGGCCGGGCGCGCGTGGCTCAGGCTGAGCTCCAGGCTGCCGTCGGCCGCGCGCTTCAGTCCGGGCGTGCGGTCGCCGATCGCGTGGCGCCTGATCTCGTTGGGGTAGAGAAAACGGTCGGCGTCGTAGAGCGTCACCGACCAGAAGGCATCTGCGGGCGGCAGGTCATCGGCCTCGAAGCGCATCGTGTAGCTGCGCTGGCCGTCCAGCGGCTCCTGCTTTTCGTCGTAGTGCGCGGCGGCGTACACCGCCTCGCTGGTGGCCAGCGCGCCCAGGCCCAGGTAGGCGGTGCGGGCGCGGCCGAGGAACTCGTTGCCGTAGCGGCCGGTGGAAGGCGTCATCGACCAAGGCTTGGGGCGGCGGTTGCGGCCCGCGGCACCTACCAGCTGCACGCCTTCGGCGAAGCCTTCGATCAGCCCTTCGCGCGCGGGCTCGTCCAGCGTGTCCCACGAGAAGGCGGCGTCCGGCCGCAGCCCGGCCTGGCCGAACCAGGCGACCAGCGCGCGGTCTTCCACGCGGCCCGGCGCCTCCGCGAGCTCCAGGCACATGTTGATGAAGAAGCGCGGCGCCACCTGCGCGGCCGGCTCACCGTTCTCGAAGGCGGCGGCCATGGCATCCACCGCCGGGCCGTCCCAGTGTTCGACGGCGGCGGGCCGTTCCTGCAGCACTGTGCCGGGGGCGGGCTCCAGCCTGATCTCGGACTGCAGCGCGCGCGCGGCCGGCCAGTCACTCTCGTCGCCGACGAGGATGCGGCCGATCAGCCAGACGAGGTCGGTCGGGCAGCGCACCACGCGGTGGCCCGCGAGCGATGCCGGCACCGTGCCGCCGGGGCCGACGAGCACCACCGTCTCGCCCTCGGGGTTGCAGTTGCGTGGCCCCAGGTTCTCGAAGTTCTCGGTGTAGGCGTCATACAGCGGCAGCACGAAGTAGCGGCCCGGGTGGCGCGACGACGCGGGCACGGTCAGCAGCATCGGCCCCTGCGCCAGGTGCACCCAGGCGATGGTGTAGAGCAGGTCGTTGGCTGGCGTCACCACGTCGCGGTCTTCATCGGTGGAAGGGCGCGGCGCATGGTGCAGCGTGTTCACCGGCGCGCGCACGTCCGAACCGTGCGAGGCACCGGTGCGGCGCTCACCCCGGGGCGCGGTCTGCATCGCGCAGGTGCGGTAGGTCTCGGTGAGCGGATAGCCGTAGACGAAGGCAGCCAGGCCGATGGAGCGGGCCAGCGCCTTGCGCGCGGCAGTGACGGTGGAATCGGGAGCGGTCATCGGGATGTCTCTTTGCTGGAGTTCATGGATCGGTTCAATCGAGCTTCACGCCCGTGGCCTGCGTGAGCCGCAGCGTCACGGGAAGGAATGCCTTGTAGGCAGCGGTGGCCTCGGCCGGCAGGTTGCCCACCGGCTCGGCGCCGAGTTCCTCGATGCGGCGGCTGACCTCGGGCTGGCGGATCACCGCGCTGACTTCGCGCCCCAGCCGCTCGACCACCGCGTCGGGCGTCTTCGCGGGCGCCATCAGCGAGGTCGGGCCGGTCAGCGCATAGACCTCGTCGGCGTAGCCCTGCTCGGCGAAGGTCGGCACGTCGGGCAGCGCCTTGGCGCGGCGCGGGCCGGCCACCGCGAGCGCACGCAGCTTGCCGGCCGCGATGTACGGCTGCAGCGTGGTGACCGAGCCGACCGTCATGTTGATGACGCCGCTGATCAGGTCCACCGCCATCGGGCTCTCGCCCTTGTAGGGCACGTGCAGCGTCTGTAGGCCGTAGGTCTTGTCCATGTAGACCTGGATCTGGTGCGGCTGCGTGCCCGGGCCCCACGAGCCCATCGTGTACTTGCCGGGCGCTGCCTTCACCGTGGCGATGAGGCTCCTGAAGTCCTTCGCCGGCACGGAAGGATGCACCGCCAGCACGGTGCGCGTGGTGGCGATGTCCGAGACCATGCGCAGGTCGGTGCGCGGGTCGTAGGGCAGCTTGCTGTAGAGCACCATGTTCGCGGTGACCGGGCCCGGCACCGTCAGCAGCAGCGTGTAGCCGTCGGGCGCGCTCTTTGCGACGTAGTCGGTGCCGATGATCCCGCCCGCGCCGCTGCGGTTCTCGACCACCACCGGCTGGCCCAGCCGCTTCGACAGCCCCTCCGCCACGATGCGCGCGAGGATGTCGGTGGAGCCGCCCGCCTGGTACTGCACGACGATGCGCAGCGGCTTCGACGGAAAGGGCGCTTCGGCGTGCGCGATGGCGGCGCCCATGCCGAGGATGCCGAGCATGGCAAGTTGTCTCTTCGATGTCGTCATGCGGTCTGTCTCCCGTGGTTGTTCATGCGGCGCGTCCGACGATCAGCGCATCGACCGCCACGCAGCCGCCGTCGGCCCGCGGCCGCGCGATCAGCGGGTTGATCTCGGCGCTGTCGAGCGAATCGCCTGCGCGCAGCGCGAAGCCCGCCAGCGCGCACAGGGCATCGGCGATCGATTCGAGATCGACCGGCGCCCGCCCGCGCGCGCCGTGGAGGATCGCGAAGGCGCGCAGCTCGCGCACCATGGCCAGCGCGTCGTCGCGCGTGATCGGCAGCGCGCGCAGCGACACGTCGCGCAGCGTCTCGACGTGGATGCCGCCCAGGCCGAACATCAGCACCGGCCCGAACACCGGGTCGCGGTGCACGCCCGCGATGCATTCGACGCCGCCGGTCAGCATGCGCGCCACCAGCGCGCCGTCGAGCCGCGCATCAGGCCGTGCCGAAAGGGCATGGTCGCGCGTGCGCTCGAAGGCCTCGCGCGCCTGCGCCGCGCCGCGCAGCCCGAGCGCCACGCCGCCGACGTCCGACTTGTGCGGGATGTCCGCGCTGACGATCTTCACCACCACCGCGTCGCCGATGGCCTCGGCGGCTGCGGCTGCCTCGTCGGCGCTGCGCACCACCCGGTGCTCGACCACCGGCACGCCGGCCTCGGCAAGCAGCGCCAGCGCGTCGGGCTCGGACATGGCGCCGGGGGACAGCTTCAGCGGATTCGAGGCGAGAGCCGGGACCGTCGAAGGCCGCACGCCGGTCTTCAATCCGGCCAGCGCGGCGATCGTGCGGATGCCGTCCGAGGGATCGGCGAACACCAGGCAGCGCATCGCTTCCAGCTCCGCGCGGCGCTCGGGCGCCAGCAGCGTGCTGATGGCCAGCAGCGTGTCGGGATAGGCCGCGCGCAGCGAGCCCACCAGTTCGCGCAGCACCGGCCAGAAGGCGTCCGACGCGCCCGCGGCCGCGAGGAAGCCCATCCACGATGAGAAGCCCCGGTCGTCGAGCATCACACGGGCGCTGCGCTCCAGCAGGCTCATGTCGTTGGTGACCTGCCCGGTGATGTCGACCGGGTTGCGCGGCGCCGCGAAGGGCACCCAGCTGCGCAGCGTGTCCTGTGCCGCATCGCTGAGCGGCTGCACGTCCAGGCCCTGCGCCGAGGCCTCGTCGGCCATCAGCGCGCCCACGCCGCCAGAGAGCGTGAACAGGCCGATCGAGCGGTCGCGCGGCCGGCCGGCCACGGCCGCGCTGTGGGCCAGGTCGAAGAACTCGGTGAGATTGCGCGCGCGCAGCACGCCGTACTGGCGGAACACAGCGTCATACACCGCGTCGTCGCCTGCCAGCGCGGCGGTGTGCGAGGCCGCGGCCTGCGCGCCAAGCGCCGTGCTGCCGACCTTGACCATCACCACCGGCTTGCCGTTCGCCTGCGCGAGGGCCAGCGCGGCGCGCAGGCGAGGGCCGTCGCGGCAGCCTTCCATGTAGCCCATGATCACGTCGGTGGCCGGGTCCTGCGCCAGCCAGGCGAGGCAGTCGGCGAACTGCACGTCGGCCTCGTTGCCGGTGGTGGCCCACAGCGACAGGCCCACGCCGCGCGCCCGCGCCATCGAGTACGCATACGCGCCGAACGCGCCCGACTGGCTCACCAGCCCGATGCGCCCTGCCGCCACGCGGCCCACGCCGGGCGCCGGCGAGAAGGTCGCGTAGACATGGCGCGCGATGTTCATGAAGCCCAGGCAGTTGGGCCCGATGAGCCGCACCCCGGCCGCGCGCGCCTTGTCGCCCAGCCGCGCCTGCGCGGCCGCGCCCTCGGCGCCGGTCTCGGCGAAGCCCGACGAGAACAGCACCACGCCCTTCACCTTCGCGGCGATTGCGTCGTCGAGCGCGCCGTCGACCAGCGCGGCGGGCACGGCGAGGATGGCCAGATCCACCGGCTTGCCGATGGACCGCAGGTCGGGCCAGGCCTGCAGCTCCTGGATGCGCCCGGCGTTGGGGTTGACCGGGTAGAGCGCGCCGTCGAAGCCGAAGCGGCGCTGGTAGTCGATGGGGATGCCGCCGATCTTCTGCGGGCTGGACGAGGCGCCGACCACCGCGATGGAGCTTGGCGCGAACAGGGCCGAGAGCGATTCGGCCTGGGACGAGAAGAAATCCATGGATAGAGGAAAGAGGAGCGGTTTCAGAAGTTGTGGCGGATGCCGGCGGCGAGCACGCGCACGCCGGCGCCGCTGTCGGGCGCGACGGCGATGGTCGCGAGCGAGGCCGAGGCACCGTGCCGGTTGAGCAGGCGCAGCCAGCGCGCATAGAGCACGGTGCGCTTGCTCAGGTAGTAGTCGTAGCCCAGCGTCCAGGCCAGCTGTGCGCGCCCAGTGCCGTCCACCTTGCGCTGCATGGCCTCGAACATCAGGTTCGAGGCGGGCGTCACGTTGTAGGTGACGCCCAGGCTCGCGAGCTTCGCCGTGGGCACGCGCGGCAGGTTCGAGCTGTTGCGCACGTAGTTGGCATAGAACTGCAGCCCGATGTCCGGCAGCTCGTAGGCGCCGCTCAGTGCCTGGTAGGTGGTGGTGGCCGGTTCGGCAACGGGCGCGGCGGCCGAGCCGGAGCGCGCGCGCTGGAAGGCGTAGGCGATGTAGTAGGGCTTGCGCGACCAGCCCAGGCTGCCGCCGTAGAAGTTGCCGCTCTGGTGGCTGGGCGCGCTCGATTCGCCCGGCGCGTAGGCGATGTCCGCGAAGAAGTCGCTGCTGGCCGGCGTGCGGTAGCGCACCATGTTGCTGGCACGCGCGGCGAAGGGCGTGAGCCCCGGCTGCGCGTCGGTGGCGGCCACCAGGTTGATCGGCGAGAACACCGAGTTCACGCCGTACGGGTCGGCCTTGAACAGCGTGTAGAACATCGGCGTGTACATGCGGCCCGCATCGATCTGGCCCCACGGTCCCGACAGGCCCACGAAGGACTGCCGGCTGAACGACATGGCCGGCCCGGGCAGCGTGCCGTTGCCGGTGTCGGGCGCGAAGCCGCTTTCGAGCGTGAAATGCGCGCTGAGCCCGCCGCCGAGGTCCTCGGTGCCGCGAAAGCCCAGGCGCGAGGCGGTCTGGCCGCCATCTTCGAGCCGCTTCGACGAGGTGATGCCCGACTTGGCGAAGGCCATGTAGAGGTCGACCGTGCCGTAGATGGTCACGCTGCTCTGGGCCAGGGTGAGCGAGGAGTAGGCCGCCAGCGCGAGGCCGGCGGCGGCTGTCTTCTTCATGTGCTGCTTGTCTCCGGTAGGGCTTGCCGCATGCGGATGCATGGCGGTGCCGCTTGTGTGCTTGTGGATGTCCGGTGCTTACGATAGAAATGACGCCCTCCCGAATCTGTCAACGCTTTGACAGATTCATGAACATCACGGCAGGGAGAACCCGCTGACCCGATCGCCCCGCTCCACCCCCAGGAACGCCGAAGAGAGCGCCGCGCTCATCGAGCGCGCACTGCGCTGGAACGAGCTGTTCTCGCGCTGGCCCGACGCGCGCCGCACCGAGCTCATGAAGTCCGCGCGCATGGAGCGCTACAGCCGGCGCACGCAGGTGCTCGCGCACGACCGCCACCGGCGCGAGCTGCTGGTGGTGGTGTCGGGCTGCCTCGAGATCAGCAGCATGAGCGCCAACGGCCGCAAGTACGTCAACGCACTGCTGGGCCCGGGACAGGTGGCGCCGCTGGTGCGGCTGCTGGAAGACGTTCCGCTGGCCTACGACTACCACGCGCACGAGGATTCGGTGATCGTCCACCTGCCCAGCGACGCGGTGATCGCGGTGCTCGACGCCGAGCCGGTGCTGTGGCGCGACGTGGCCAAGCTGGGCCTGCAGCGCCAGCGGCTGAGCATCGTGCTGCTGCAGAACCAGATGCTCAACTCGATCCACGGGCGTGTGGCGGCCACGCTGATGAGCCTGGTCCACTTCTACGGCGGGCAGGGTCCTGGAACCGCAGAGGACGCCGGGGGCCCGCTGGTGCGGCTGTCGCAGAACGACCTGGCGGCCATGCTGGGCCTGTCGCGCCAGACCATCAACAAGGAACTGGGGCGCCTGGTGGAAGAGGGCGCCATCGACATGCGCTACAAGCGCATCCGCATCGTCGATGCGGACCGGCTGGCGCGCATCGCCGCCGGCACCTGAGGAGGAGCCGGATGAGGCTCAGGGGTGGATCCTCTCGCCCTTGGCGAGCATCTCCACGAACTGCGCGATGCGGCGCGCGCGGGTCTCGGGTTTCTTCGCGCCCTGGATGCGGAACAGCACCGCGAAGCGGTTGCGCGAATCGAGCGTGGCGAAGAACTTCGCGGCCTTCTTGTTGGCGTCGAGCGCGGCCTGCAGGTCGGGCGGCACCGTCGCGGCGCTGACGCCCTCGTAAGCCGCCTCCCAGCGGCCGTCGGCCCTGGCGCGTTCGATCTCGCCATGGCCGGCCGGCTGCATGCGGCCTTCCTCGATGAGCTTGAGCACCTTGGCGCGGTTGATCTGCGACCAGATGCTGCGCTTGGTGCGTGGCGTGAAGCGTTGCTGGAAGTACTGCGCGTCGTCGCTCCTGCGCTGGCCGTCGATCCAGCCCCAGCACAGCGCTTCTTCGAGCGCGGCGGCGTAGTCGACGGAGGCGATGCCGCTGTCCTTCTTCGCGATGCGCAGCCATATTCCGGCGGCGCTGGCGTGGTGGCGCCCGAGCCAGCGCGCCCACGCGGCTGCGTTGGCGCACTCCAGGGGCGCCTCGTGCACGACGCGCTCTTCTTGCTCTCGCGCCTTGCTCATGGCACCCACCAGTAGCGCAGCGCGTGGAAGTAGATGGGCGCCGCGAAGATCACCGAGTCGAGCCGGTCGAGCATGCCGCCATGGCCCTCGATCATCGAGCCCCAGTCCTTCACGCCGCGGTCGCGCTTGATGGCCGACATCACGAGCCCGCCGAAGAAGCCCATGAGGCAGATGGTGAGCGCCATCAGCGCCGCCTGCCATGGGTTGAAGGGCGTGGCCCAGTACAGCGCCGCGCCCAGCGCGGTGGCGCTGGCCACGCCGCCGACCAGGCCTTCCCATGTCTTGGAGGGCGAGAGCTCGGGCGCCACCTTGCGCTTGCCGAAGAGCTTGCCCCACACGTACTGCAGCACGTCGCTGCCCTGAACCACGATCACGAGGAAGGCGATCAGCAGCAGGTTGCGGCCCTCGAAGCCCGGAATCTGCAGCGTGAGCAGCGCGGGCACGTGGCTGATGCAGAACACGCACACCATCAGCCCCCACTGGATCTTCGAGGTGCGCTCCAGGAAGCGCCGCGTGTCGCCGCCCACCGCCGCCAGAATGGGCAACAGCAGGAAGGCGTAGACGGGGATGTAGATGGCGTAGAGCCCGTACCAGTCGATCCAGATCAGGAAGTACTGCCCCGGCAGCGCGAGGTAGAAGGCCAGCGCGATCGGCGCATGGTCGCCGCGGCGCGTGTAGGCCAGGCTGATGAACTCGCGCAGCGCGTAGAACGAGATCAGGTAGAACAGGACGATCACGCCGCCCTTGCCGAAGGCGAAGGCGATGCCGATCACCGCCACCATCACCCACCACGCGTTGACGCGCGAGTTGAGGTTGTCGATCACGGAGTGCGGCTGGCCGTGCGCCACCTTCCACTTGAGCAGCGCGCCGATGGCCGAGGCCAGCACCAGCACGCCGGCCACGCCGCCGAAGAGCTTGAGCGTGGTCCACGCGAAGGGAGAGAGCTCGATCATGCTGCGGCTCCTCCGTTGCCGTTCTGGCTGCCGGCCGTACCGTTCTCCTCGATGCGGTCGTACTCGGGCCGCAGGTCGAGCATGGCGGCGCGAGCGCGGGCAATGAAGCTGGTCTTGTCCTCGCCCTCTGCCAGCGAGATCGGCGCTCCGTAGCGCACCGTGCACGCCAGCGGAATCGGCACCAGCGTGCCCTTGGGCAGCACGCGCTTGAGGTTCTCGATCCACACCGGCACCAGCCGCACGTTGGGGCAGGCGCGCGCCAGGTGGAAGAGGCCGCTCTTCAGGGGCAGCAGGATCTCGTCGCCGGTGTTGCGCGTGCCCTCGGGGAACATGATGAGCGAGTCGCCAGCGTCCAGCGCCTGCTTCATCTGCTCCACCGGGTTCTCGCCCTGGCCCGAGCCGTCGCGGCGGATCATCAGCGCGTTGAACACGTCGATGCCGATGAACTGCCTCAGCT
Source organism: Variovorax sp. 278MFTsu5.1 (assembly GCF_048305045.1). Taxonomy (NCBI): domain Bacteria; kingdom Pseudomonadati; phylum Pseudomonadota; class Betaproteobacteria; order Burkholderiales; family Comamonadaceae; genus Variovorax; species Variovorax sp. 278MFTsu5.1. The sequence goes on along the minus strand of NZ_CP157622.1, from coordinate 6,005,292 downwards.
TCGAGGCCATCCAGTAGTCCTGCCCCGCCACCGGCCGCGTCAGCGCGCGCAGGTCGGGCGGCAGGGTGGCCCACAGCAGCACGAAGTCGCCGTGGCTGGTGTGGTTGGCGAAGTACAGCGTCTGCTCGGCCTTGGGCGTGGTGCCCGACCAGATGGCGCGCACGCCGGTCAGCAGCCCCGCCGCGCCGATGATGAGCTTGCCCGCCACGATGGCGAGCCCGCGCCGCAGCACGGTGCTTTCGGGCTTGTCCGTGCTATCGCTCAAAGCGTCGCCTCCGGCGTGAACGCCTGGTTCGGTGCGCACCGCGGAACTGGCTTTGCCGGGCCGCCGGTGCGGCCCGCGGCGAGGGGGGAGGAGGCCACACGCAGTGGGCAAGCCTGGGGGAGAGTCATGACAAGTCCTGTGTCATCAAGGCTAGTAGGAACAAGGCGCTCTGGCAGGCCACCACGATGGCGTGGCGCTGCATGAGCTGGCGGGTGCCCTGCACGCGGTCGTCGAGCGGGCGGGGCGCATGCTGCGAAGGCGGCGGCTCGCGCAGCCCGAGCGAGGAGAGCGCGCGATCGAGCGCCTCGAGCGAGGCGACGGTGTTGCGCGCGAGGCCGTCGAACAGCGCCTCGTCGAAGCGCAGGCGGAACGCGAAGTAGCGCTCCAGCGCGCCGAGGATGACGACGGCGCCGAAGCCCATGGTGGCGGTGGTCGAGAGCGAACGCAGCGTCAGCGCGAGCACCAGCGCCGAGATGCAGGTGAGCGCGAAGCCCCAGAGGGCCAGCAGCGCCATGGCGCGCAGCAGCGCCGCGAGCGCGGCGCATGTGGTTCTGTCGTTGTCATCGGTCATGGTGCGGCACCTCCTGCAAGGGCTCGAACGGCTCCAGGGAGACCCGCCACGCATCCCGCAGCACGATCTGCGGCCGTGCCCGGCGCACCGTGTCCTCGGCCTGGGCGACGCCACCGGCCGCGCCGTAGCGGCCCAGCCAGGCGATCACCGCCGCCGCGCTGCGCGAGAAGCCGAGCGCGCAGCAGACCCACACTGTGGCACCGTCCGCGTTCCTGCGCTGGCCTTCGATGACCGCCGCCGCGCGCTGCAGGCGCACGGTGGGTGGCACCGTCAGGTCGAGGATAGGTACGCAGCGCGCGTGCGGCACGCCGGCGGGCAGCTGCAGCTCGGCGCACAGGCTCACCAGCCGGGGCCGACCGGCCGCCAGCCATTCGGCGTGCGTCGGCCGGCGGCCCAGCCGCAGGCCCGGCACGATCTCGACCGAGGCCGGCAGGCTGCGCGTCCAGAGCCAGGCGTTGATGGCGGCGCCGAGCCGGTAGGGCGCGAGCATCCACCGCGCCGCCCAGGCCATGCGGCCATGGCCGTCCATCTGGAAGCCGCGCGCGCCGAAGCCCGCGTAGTTCAGCGCCACCAGCGCCAGCGAGGCGGCCGGCCAGGCGAGCCACAGCGCGATGCCGCCGCCGTAGAGCGCCGCCGCCAGGAACAGCGCCGCGCCCACCGCGTAGAAGCCCGCCAGCTTCCAGCGCTGCGGATCGCGGGTGGTGCGCCAGGCGCGCGGCATGGCCACCACGCGCTCCAGCGGCCACAGCCAGACGCAGAAGATGCCGAGCAGCGCGCCGGTCGGAATGTCGATGAAGTGGTGCTGCCAGGTCGTGAGCACCGACGCGCAGATGGCGAAGGCCCACACGTGCAGCACCAGCCGCGCCCACAGCGGCTTCAGGAACTGGCGATACCAGTCCCACAGGATCACCGCCAGCGCGATGTGCAGCGAGGGCGCCTGGTTGAAGGGCTGGTCGAAGCCGCGCAGCGCGTTGAACAGGAAGGCCGGCGCCCCGTCGACCGGCGGCTGCCCGAAGCTGAAGTGCAGCGGCCAAAGCACGAAGCAGGTGCAGGCGACGATGGTGGCCGTCAGCAGCCGCAGCGCGTGGCGGTCGAGCGCATGCTTGCTGCGCGCGAGGAAGAGCGACAGCGCGTAGAAGGCGTTGATCGTCCAGTACGGAAAGATGGTCCAAGGCCAGAACGGCACATGCCGCTCCCACTCGAAAGCCATCGACGGCACGTTGGCGCGCGTGGTGGCCCACCAGTTGGCGAAGCCGTAGGTCGCGTAGAACAGCGGCCCCAGCAGCACCAGCCAGGCGGCTGCGCGCTTCCAGGGCCGTCGTGCCGGCGGGGCGGTCGTCATTGCGCGACGCGCACCGCCAGCGACACCGTGAAGATGCCCCACTCGTCGACCCGCTGGTCGATCTTGCGGAAGCCCGCTTCTTCCACCAACTGGTCCATTTCGTACTGCGTGCGGCGGCGCATCACCCAGGCCTCGCCCTGGCGGTGGCTGGTGAGGGCGCGCGCGATCATCTCGAGCTGCGGATGCCAGGGCTGGCCGGTGTAGACCAGGTAGCCGCGGTCTTCCACCGCGTCGCCCACGCCCGCGAGCGAGCGGCGCACCATCTCGTTGTTGGGGAAGAGCTCGTACAGGCCCGACACCACCGCCAGCGTGGGCCGCGGCGTGACGCTGGCCAGGCTCATGCGGTCGAAGGCGTCGGCCTGCACGAACTGGGCGATGTCCTCCAGGCCCTTCTCGGCGATGAGCGCGCGGCCGTCGCGCACGTTGATGTCGCTGTAGTCGCGCAGCAGGATCGAACTGGCCTTCACCGGGCTGGCCTGCACCGCGTCGAGCACGTAGCGGCCGTGGCCGGCGGCGATGTCCATCACGCGCACCTCGCGGTGCATCTCGGCCAGCCGCTCCATCGCGATGCGCAGCAGCTCCTCGACGTGGATCTTGCGCTGGCGGATGCCGCGCCAGCCGATCGATTCCAGGTAGGTCTTGTCGATGGAGCGGCCGATGAACGAGCTGCCCTGCGGATGGTTGCGGTAGACGTAGTCGAGCGTGCTGCCGGAGTCGAAGCCGGTTTCGTGGCCCAGCTTGATGCCCTCCGACATCGTGCCGCCCAGCTTCAGCCCGGCGCGCGTCATGGCCCAGTAGGCGCCGCGCGGCGACAGGGGCGACAGCGGCTCGGCCAGCGCGCGCGACTCGTCGGCCGTCTCGCCGCTCAAATGCGCCTCACGGCGGTCCACCGGCACGGCGGGCTCGTCGAAGCGCTGCAGGATGAATTCGCGGATCTGCGCCACGGCCGGCGCGCGGTCCTTCTCGCCCAGCGTGTCGTGGAAGAAGCCCGGCAGCTCGGTCTTGGTTTTCACGGCGCTGCCCAGCCGCTCGAAGAACTGGTGCTGCGGCTTGTGGTGCACCACCCAGTCGGCGCCCGAGATGAGCAGCTGCACCGGCAGCGTGATCGCGTTGGCGTCGGCCACCACGCGTTCGGCCGCTTCGTAGAGGCCCAGCAGGATGTTGACGGCGATCGGCCGGCTGATGAGCGGGTCGCTCTCGTAGCTGGCGATGCGCTCCGGGTCGTGCGTGAGGAACTTCGCCTTCACGTAGCTGTTGACGAAGAACAGGCCGCGCAGCTTGTGCATCAGCGCCAGGCCGGGCCGCGCGAAGGGCACGTAGAGCTTGACCTTGAAGGCCGGCGAGGCGAGCGTGAGGCCGCGCACCTTGGGCGCGTAGTCGTGCGCCCAGGTGGCGATCAGCACCGCGCCCACGCTCTGCGCGACCACGTGGATGTCCTGCTCGGGCACGCCGTGCACCGCGCCGATGTGCTGCACGAAGGTCTGCACGTCGCGCACCAAATTGCCGAAGCTGGGGCTGTAGCCGCGCTGGCCCGGCGAGCGGCCGTGGCCGCGGGCGTCCCAGGCGTAGAAGTCGAAGTCGGGCAGGTCGAGCTCGTCGACCAGGTGCGCCATGCGCGCGCCGTGCTCGTGGCCGCGGTGGAAAAGCAGCACGGCGCCGCGCCGCGCGGCCCCCGTGGCGGGCCAGCGGCGATAGAAGAGCGATTCGCCGTCGTGCGTCTGGAAGTGGAGTTCCTCGGCGATGCGTGGAGTGGTGTTCGTCATTGAGTCCCTGTCTGATTCTTGTCGTCTGCCTCCGCCAGCGCCCGGCGGATGCGGTTGGTGATGGTCCAGGCCACGAGCGCGGCCACGAGCGGCATCAGCCAGGCCGTCCAGCCCGGCAGCGGCCCGCCCAGCGCCACGTACAGGCCGAGCGCGCCGAACACGAAGGCCCGGTCGCTCTTGCCCAGCGGGCCGTCGTAGCGGCGCGAGGCGCCCACGGTGGGGCCCAGCGCGCCGGCGAATTCGCTCAGCCCGGCCAGCACGATGACGGTGCCGACCCAGAAGCCGCCGAAGGGCTGGACCAGCGCGAAAGGCAGGTACAGCGCCGCGTCGGAGACCACGTCGGTCAGTTCGTTGAGGAAGGCGCCCAGCTTGCTCTGCTGGTTGTGCTCGCGCGCCAGCATGCCGTCGATGGCGTTGAAGGCCATGCGCAGGAACATCCACAGCGGGATGAGCCCGAAGGCCGCCAGCGAGGGCGCCGCGAAGAAGAGCCAGAGTCCGAGCGCCACCGATACCGCGCATGCCGCCAGCGTGACCTGGTTGGCGGTGACGCCCATCGCATGCAGCCGGATCACCAGAGGCCGCAGCAGGGCCTGGAAACGCGGCTTCAGTTCGTAGATCGACACGTGCTGGCTTCCCCTCGTTCGTTATATGGCCGAAGCATTCTGCCAGCGAAGAACAGGCCCCCACGCTCGGCACTGCGTGTCCTCGCTGCCCCCCGAGGGGGCGCTCGCTTGCTTGGGGCGGCCCGGCGCGGCGCTCGGGACTAAACTTGTAGTCGCACACCCCCAGCAAATGACCATCCAGACAGACGATTTCGCGCCCGCTCCCCAACGCGTGGTGTCCGCAGCCCCCGCTTCGCCCAACGAGGAGGCGATCGAACGGGCCCTGCGCCCCAAGCTGCTCGACGAATACGTCGGCCAGGCCAAGGTCCGCGAGCAGCTCGAGATCTTCATCGGCGCCGCGCGCAAGCGGCAGGAAGCCCTCGACCACGTGCTGCTTTTCGGCCCGCCGGGCCTGGGCAAGACCACGCTGTCGCACATCATCGCCGCCGAACTGGGCGTGAACCTGCGCCAGACCTCCGGCCCCGTGCTCGAGAAGCCCAAGGACCTGGCGGCGCTGCTGACCAACCTGGAGCCGAACGACGTGCTCTTCATCGACGAGATCCACCGGCTGAGCCCGGTCGTCGAGGAAATCCTGTACCCCGCGCTGGAGGACTACCAGATCGACATCATGATCGGCGAGGGCCCCGCGGCGCGCAGCATCAAGCTCGACCTGCAGCCCTTCACGCTGGTGGGCGCGACCACCCGCGCCGGCATGCTGACCAACCCGCTGCGCGACCGTTTCGGCATCGTCGCGCGGCTGGAGTTCTACACGCCCGAGGAGCTGGCGCTGATCGTGCACCGCAGCGCCGGCCTGCTCAAGGTTGAGGCCGACCCGGCCGGCGGCTTCGAGATCGCCCGCCGCTCGCGCGGCACGCCCCGCATCGCCAACCGCCTGCTGCGCCGCGTGCGCGACTACGCCGAGGTCAAGGGCACCGGCCGCATCACCGAAGACATCGCCCACCGCGCGCTGGCCATGCTCGACGTCGATCCGCAGGGCTTCGACCTGATGGACCGCAAGCTGCTGGAGGCCGTCATCCACCGCTTCGACGGCGGCCCGGTCGGCCTGGACAACGTGGCCGCCAGCATCGGCGAGGAGCGCGACACCATCGAGGACGTCATCGAGCCCTACCTCATCCAGCAGGGCTATCTGCAGCGCACCCCGCGCGGGCGCATCGCCACGCTGGCCGCCTACCGCCACCTGGGCGTGGCGCCGCCTTCGGGCCGCGCCGCCGACGGTCCCGATCTCTTTGGAGCCTGAATTCCATGCACACCCATGACCTGAGCGCCTGGCAGCACGACCACCATTTCGGCGCGGACACCTCTTCCGCCGAGCGCAGCACGCGCCTGGTGATGTGGATCACCTTCGCGATGATGGTCGTCGAGATCGGCGCCGGCTGGTGGTTCAACTCGATGGCGCTCCTGGCCGACGGCTGGCACATGAGCTCGCACGCGCTGGCCATCGGGCTGAGCGCCTTCGCCTACGCCGCCGCGCGCCGCTACGCGCGCGACCCGCGCTTCGCCTTCGGCACCTGGAAGATCGAGGTGCTCGGCGGCTTCGCGAGCGCGCTGGCGCTGCTGGGTGTGGCGGCGCTGATGGTGGTGGGCTCGCTGGAGCGGTTGTGGTCGCCCTCGGCCATCCATTACCCCGAAGCGATCGCGGTGGCGGTGCTGGGGCTGGTGGTCAATCTGGTCTGCGCGCGGCTGCTGGGCGGGGCGCATCACCATCACGGGCACGACCACGGCCATGCGCACGATCACCATGGGCACGGCCATCACGACCACCATGGCCACGACCTGAACCTGCGCTCGGCCTACCTGCACGTCGTGGCCGACGCCGCCACCTCGGTGCTCGCGATCGCGGCGCTGCTGGGCGGCTGGTTCTACGGCTGGGCCTGGCTCGACCCGGCCATGGGCATCGTCGGCGCGGTGCTGGTGGCGGTCTGGGCCAAGGGACTGCTGAAGGAAACCGGCAAGGTGCTGCTCGACCGCGAGATGGACCACCCCGTCACGCAGGAGATCAGGGAAGGCGTCGAGACCCTGCTGGCCGACTCCGAGACCCGCGTGGCCGACCTGCACGTTTGGCGCGTGGGCCGCGACGCGTATGCCTGCGCGCTCACGGTGGTGACCCACTCGCCGACGCTCACGGCCGACGAGGTGCGGGCCTGCTTCTCGATGCACGAGGAGATCCGCCACTCGACGGTGGAAATCCAGCGCTGCGCCGATTAGGTCCAGCGGGGAGCGAGCGAGCCGAAGTCAGGCCTTGGGCCGGGCGTGCCGCACGATCAGCACCTGCGCCGCGTAGTACGTCGCCAGCACCCACAGCTGCGCCAGCGGCAATGGCGCCACGAACTTGTTGGTTGCCAGCAGCGAGTCGCTCAGCATGAAGAAGCACGCGCCCACCGCCACCCATGGGGCCGATGGGTCGGCCCGGCGCAGCACCGCGGCGCGCCCGATCGCCTGCGCCGCCATGCAGGCGATCACCACCACGTAGGCGCCGACCGGGATCCGCAGCGCCGCAGGCAGCCCGCCGTGCCAGAGAAAGGCGTACATCCCCGCGCCGACCAGCAGCGTGGCCGCCAGCGCCCCCGGCCGCGGGAACAGGCCCACGCCGATGCGAAACAGCGCGATGTAGGCAAGGTGGGCCAGCAGGAAGCACACGAGGCCCGGCACGAACATCCCGCCCGGCCCCATCAGCAGCACGTCGCCTGCCAGCGAGGCGACCAGGCCCGCCAGCAGCAGGCCATCGAAGCCGGTGATCGGGCCGGCCGAAAGCGCCCGCCGGGCCGCGAGGAAGATCGCGATCGACAGCGCCAGCGGCTTGAACAGGTAGTGCAGCCAGCCGATGCCCAGTGCCGCGCTGGCCGTGGCAAGCGCGCAGGCCTCGATCAGCAGCACCTCGGTGACAGACAGCCGCCCCTGCAGAACGCCGCCGATAGCCCACAGCATGGCCGTCAGCGCGGCCAGCCACACGGCCGAATGCGACAGCGGCAGGAGGTCGGAGAACCACAGGAACACCACCGCGCACCCGACCAGCAGCAGGAACTGGATGCCCGCGAACCACTGAACGCCCGCGCTAACCACCGGTTCGTAGCGCGTCACCTTCGCGATGTCGAAGGGCGGCTTCGGAAAGCGCGCCGCCACGTCGGCCGGCCGCCAGCCCGGCGGCCTGATCCATACGCGCAGCTTGTCGGCCCAGCTGCGCGCGTGCCATGAATCCTTCGCGAGCGCCCAGTAGACCTCGGCGTTGGCCCACAGCGGGTCCCAGCTGCGCAGCCCGCCGCGCGTGCCGTAGACGCAGCGCTCGTCCTCCTCGCGGAAGGTGCCGAACATGCGGTCCCACACGATCAGCACGCCGCCGTAATTGCGGTCGAGGTAGCGGTCGTTCACCGCATGGTGCACGCGATGGTTGGAAGGCGAGCAGAACCAGCGGTCGAACCAGCCCAGCTTGCCCACCTGCTCGGTGTGCACCCAGAACTGGTAGAGCAGGTCGACGAGCGACACCACGACGAACACCAGCGGCGGCACGCCCGCCACCGCCATCGGCAGGTAGAAGATCCAGCCCAGCAGCGCGCCGCTGGAGGTCTGGCGCAGCGCAGTCGAGAGGTTGTAGTGCTGGCTCTGGTGGTGCACCACGTGCGCGGCCCACAGCACGGCCGACTCGTGGCCCATGCGGTGCAGCCAGTAGTAGCAGAAGTCGTAGAACACGAGCGCCAGCAGCCAGCCGTACCAGGCGGTCCAGAACTCCTTCGCTGCTTCCTGCGGAAAGAGCGCGATCGACGAGTACACGGCTGTGTAGATGCCGATGCGCAGAAGGCCGGTGAGCACCGCGCTGATCTGGCTCAGCATGCCCAGCCCGACGCTGTTGACGGCGTCGGCGAGGCGGTAGGTGTCCTGTCCCGTGCCACGGCGGGCACGCGCGCGGCCGACCGCGAATTCGATCCCCATCAGCAGGAAGAAGACAGGGGTCGCTAGAACGATGATCTGGCCAGGTCGCATCGCGCGATTGTGCGTTGCTGCGCTGCGACAAGTCATCGGGATGTCACGGGGACGCCATCGTATGGTCACCCGGCGGTGGGAGCCTACCCGGCCATGCAACGCGACGACGCTTTCCTTCGCGCATGGCGCGACACCGCGACCCGGGCCCTCGACCCCGAGGACGACGATCGCGGGCGTCCGCCACTGCAATTCCGCACCCTCTGGATCTCCGACCTGCACCTGGGCACCCCCGGCAGCCAGGCCCGGGCCCTGCTCGATTTCCTCAAGCACACCGAGTGCGAGACCCTGTTCCTGGTCGGCGACATCATCGACGGCTGGCAGCTCAAGCGGCACTGGTACTGGCCGCAGGCGCACAACGACGTGATCCAGAAGCTGCTGCGCAAGGCGCGCAAGGGTACGCGCGTGATCTTCATCCCGGGCAACCACGACGAGTTCGCCCGCAAGTACCTGCACCACAACTTCGGCGGCATCGACGTGGCCGACGAGTGGATCCACGAGACGGCCGACGGCCGCAAGCTCTGGATCATCCACGGCGACCTGTTCGACGGCGTGATCCAGTGCGCCAAGTGGCTGGCCTACGTGGGCGACTCGCTCTACGAGTTCACGCTCAAGCTCAACCGCCACCTCAACTCGCTGCGCGCGCGCATGGGGCTGCCGTACTGGTCGCTGTCCAAGTACCTCAAGGGCAAGGTCAAGCGGGCCGTGAGCTACGTGGGCGACTTCGAAGTGGCCGTGGCGCGCGAGGCCAGCAAGCGCGGCGCGCAGGGCGTGGTCTGCGGCCACATCCACCATGCCGAGATGCGCGACATCGACGGCATCCTCTACTGCAACGACGGCGACTGGGTCGAAAGCCTCACGGCGCTGGCCGAGCATGCCGACGGCACGCTGGAAATCATCGACTGGGCCAAGCACATGCCCGTGCCTGCTAAGGCGGTGCCGCAGCGCGAAGCCGTCGCCGCCTGAGCCTGGCGGCCGGTCGTCAGCCCTTGCGATCGGGGCCGTTCGCCGTCGCGTGGCCGAGCTGCTCGCGCCAGGCGTCGTAGTGCCTGAACATGCTCTTGCCCAGCTCGTCCATCCACAGCCACCAGGCCAGCGCGAGCTTCTCGGGGCCGTCGGCTTCCGGCAGGTTCTGGAAAAGGGTGGAGGCGGCGGCAGGCGGTTCCGGCAGTTCGTAGTCGCACAGCCGCTCGACGCTGGCGTGCGGGAAGCCGGGAATGACAGTGCTCACTGCGGTGCTCCTTCAGCGCGGCGCATTTTTCTGCGCCCGGAACGACTCCCCGGCAGATTGAAACAGGAAGCGGCGCGGCGGCGTATCGGACTATCCCGGATGAAAACAAAAGTCCACTGGAATCCGTAGGTCGCTGGCGGCCAAACCACGTTCGTCCGATCCGACGATGCCACCGGCCCCCGCCGGCATCACACTCGCCGCAGCATCCCGATTGGAGACGACAAACACATGGCCTGGGCACTCACGGCCGCGGAAACCGCATTCCGCGACGAGGTTCGAGACTTCCTGGCGCGCGAGCTGACGCCCGAGCTGCGCGCCGCCGGCCGGCGCAGCTCGGGCATCTTCAGCGACTACGAATACGGCAACCGCTGGCACCGCATCCTCGCCAGGCGCGGCTGGAGCGTGCCGCACTGGCCGGTGGAGCATGGCGGTACCGGCTGGACGCCGATGCAGCACTACATCTTCTCGGCCGAGCTGGCGGCCGCCGACGCGCCGGCGCGCGCGCCCATGGGCCCGGGCATGGTCGCGCCGGTGATCATCGCCTTCGGCACCGAGGCGCAGAAGCGCGCCTGGCTGCCCGGCATCCGCTCGGGCGAGGACTACTGGTGCCAGGGCTACTCGGAGCCGCAGTCGGGCTCCGACCTCGCCTCGCTGCAGTGCAAGGCCGTGCGAGATGGCGACCACTACGTCATCAACGGCACCAAGATCTGGACCACCCACGCCCAGTACGCCAACCGCATGTTCTGCCTGGTGCGCACCGCGTCGGGCGGCAAGCCGCAGCAGGGCATCAGCTTCCTGTGCTTCGACATCCCGGCGCCGGGCATCACCATCCGGCCGATCATCAGCATCTCGGGCGACCACGAGCTCAACCAGGTGTTCTTCGACGACGTGCGCGTGCCGGCCGAGGGGCTCATCGGCGAGGAGAACCAGGGCTGGACCATCGCCAAGTACCTGCTGCAGCACGAGCGCGGCGGCGCGTGGGCGCCGATGCTGCGCGCGCGCCTGCGCCGGCTGCAGCAAGCCGCCGACGCGGCCTTCGCGGCAGGCGACACGCGTGAAGCCGACGACATGGCCCTGCGCCTCGCCGAAGCCGAATGCGCCATCGACGCGCTCGAGGCCACCGAGCTGCAGTCGCTGCGCGCCCAGGCCCGCGGCGAGCCGCACGGCATCCGCCCGTCGATGGGCAAGGTGCTGGGCTCCGAGCTGCGCCAGCGGCTGACCGAGCTGGGCGTCGAAATCGCCGCCCACTACGCCGCCGCCGACCTGCCGCTGGACGACGGCCTGCAGGGCGGCGCGCTGCCCGTTCCCGAGGATGCCGTGTTCTCGATGTCGGCCTACCTCAACGACCGCGCGGCCTCGATCTATGCGGGCTCGAACGAGGTGCAGCGCAATATCGTCGCTGCCCATCTGCTGGCGAACTGAGAGAGAAGCCGCTCCATGAACGCCACCACCGAACGCGACGACACCCTGGCGATGCTGCGCGACAGCCTCGCGCGCTACCTCGACGACAACCACGGCTTCGAGCAGCGCCTGTACGCGCTGCGCAAGGCCGACGACGCGCCGCCGCCGTTCTGGCGCGGCCTCGCCACCGAACTCGACCTGCTGCGCGCGCCACTGCCCGAGTCGCAGGGCGGCCTCGGCGGCGGCATGGCCGCGCATCTCGCGATGATGGAAACGCTGGGCGGCGCGCTCGCCGCCGAGCCTTATCTGTCGACGATGGTGATCGGCGCCAGCCTGCTGCAGCGCAACCCCGGCACGCGGGCCGATGCGCTGCTCGCTCGCGTGGTCGCCGGCGACGCCGTACTCGCCTTTGCGCATGCCGAGCCGCAGAGCCGGCACGACCGCGCCGAAGTACAGGCCCAAGCCGTGCGCGATGCCGACGGCTCCTTCCGCCTCGACGGCCGCAAGGCCGTGGTGCACGCCGCGCCATGGGCCAGCCACCTGCTCTTGAGCGCGCGAAGCGGTGCCGGCCTCTCGCTCTTCGTCGTTCCGAAGAACGCGCCCGGCCTGCGCCTTCGCGCCTACCCGACGCGCGACGGCGGCCGCGCAGCCGACATCGCCCTCGACGACCTGCGCCTGCCCGCCGATGCCTTGCTGGGCACGGAAGGCGCCGCGCTGCCGCAGATCGAACAGGCGCTCGACGAAGCCACGCTCGCCGTCTGCGCCGAGTCCGTCGGCGTCATGCGCCGCCTGATGCGCGACACGCTCGACTACGTGCGCCAGCGCAAGCAGTTCGGCGTGCCGATCGCGAGCTTCCAGGTGCTGCAGCACCGGCTGGCCGACATGCACATGGCGCTGGAACAGGCGGCGGCGCTCACCGCCAGCGTGGGTGAAGCCATCGACACGGCATCCGCGCCGGAACGCGCACGCGCCGTTTCGTCCGCCAAGGTGGCCGCCGCGAAGGCCTGCAAGGCCGTGGGGCAGGGCGCGGTGCAGCTGCACGGCGGCATGGGCATGACGCAAGAGCTGGCGGTGGGCCACTACGTGCGCCGCGCCACGCTCATCGAAGGCCAGTTCGGCCCGCCTTCGTGGCATCTGCGGCGCGTGGCGAAGCTGCGTGCCGCCGCCGCGATGGCATAGCGCCGCGCATTCGTCGCTTTCGACGATGCGGCGCCGTGGGCCCGGCGCCAAGATGCCTCCACACACAGGAGACGCACCATGGCTGGTCCACTGCAAGGCCTTCGGGTGATCGAGATGGCGGGCATCGGCCCGGGGCCGTTCTGCGCGATGCTCTTCGCCGACATGGGCGCGGAGGTGATCCGCATCGAGCGGCCTGGCACGCGCACTGCGCCGCACGACATCCTCGCGCGCGGGCGCAGCACGCTGCAGGTCGATCTGCGCGCGGAAGGCGCCGCGCAATCGGTGCTCGACGCCATCGCCAGGGCCGACGTGCTCATCGAGGGCTTCCGTCCTGGCGTGATGGAGCGGCTGGGGCTCGGTCCCGCCGAGTGCCACGCGCGCAACCCGCGGCTGGTGTACGGCCGCATGACCGGCTGGGGCCAGCACGGTCCGCTCGCGCATGCGGCGGGCCACGACATCAACTACATCGCCATCAGCGGCGCGCTGCACGCCATCGGCCGCGCGGGCGAGCCGCCGGTGCCGCCGCTGAACTACGTGGGCGACTTCGGCGGCGGCGCGATGCTGCTGGCCTTCGGCATCCTCGCCGCGCTGCACGAGGCCAAGGGCTCGGGCCAGGGGCAGGTGGTCGACGCAGCCATGACCGACGGCGCGGCGCTGCTGTCTTCCATGATGTACGGCTTCAGGTCGGCCGGCCAGTGGAGCAACCAGCGCGGCGAGAACATGCTCGACGGCGGCGCGCACTTCTACGACACCTACGCCTGCGCCGACGGCAAGTACGTGGCGGTGGGCGCCATCGAGCCGCAGTTCTACGCGCTGCTGCGCGAGCGCTGCGGCATCGCCGACGACACCGCCTTCGACGCGCAGATGGACGCCGACCGCTGGCCGCTGCTCAAGCTGCGCATGGCCGACGTGTTCCGCACCCGCACGCGCGACGAGTGGTGCGTGCTGCTCGAGGGCAGCGACGCCTGCTTCGCGCCCGTGCTCGACTGGGACGAGGCCCCGGAGCACCCGCACAACGTGGCGCGCGGCACCTTCGCCAACGTGGGCGGCGTGGTGCAGCCCGCGCCGGCGCCGCGCTTCAGCCGCACCGCGCCCGTGGTGCCGCAGCCCGCGGCGCGCGACGACGGCCCGACGGTGCTGCGCCGCTGGGGCGTGGCGGCGGAAGCCATCGCGCCCCTGTGCGGGGCTTGAAGAAGGAAAAAGAGAACGGAGACAGCAACCATGTTCCTCACCCAACCCCTGCACAAGGGCCGGCGCGAGAAGCCGAAGGCCGCAGCCATCGTGTGCGGCGCCACGCGGCTGGACTTCGCCACGCTCGCCGATCGCGTCGCGCGCCTGGGCGCCGTGTTGAAACAGCTCGGCATGGGCAGCGGCGACCGCGTCGGCATGATGAGCCTCAACTCGCACCGCTTCGTCGAATACTTCTTCGGCACCTGGTGGGGCGGCGGCGTGATCAACCCGGTCAACATCCGCTGGAACCCGAAGGAGGTCGCCTACTCGCTGGACGACTGCGACACCCGCATCCTGCTGGTGGACGACCTGTTCGTGCAGATGGTGCCGGCACTGCGCCAGCTCTCGGCCTCGCTGCGCACCGTGGTCTACTGCGGCGACGGCGCGGTGCCCGAGGGCATGGTCGGCTACGAGGCGCTGCTGGCGCAGGCCGAGCCCGTCGAGGACGCACCGCACCACTCCGACGAGCTCGCCGCCATCATGTACACCGGCGGCACCACCGGGCAGCCCAAGGGCGTGATGCTCACCCACGGCAACCTCTGCATCAACGCGCTGAGCACGGTGGCGGCCCTGCCGCGCGATGCGCAGAACGCGGTAGCCCTCGTCGCCGCGCCCATGTTCCATGTGGCCGGCTGCGGCGCCACCATCCAGAACATGCTGCGGCTCACGCCCACGCACGTGCTGCCGATGTTCGACGAGCTGGCGGTGCTGCAGGCCGTGCAGTCCGCGCGCATCACCGAGATGTTCATGGTGCCGACGATGATCAAGCGCGTGGTCGAGCATCCGCGCTTCGCGGAGTTCGACCTGTCGAGCCTGCAGCTGCTGTTCTATGGTGCCGCGCCCATAGACGCCGCGCTGCTCGACCAGGCGATGCGCGCCATTCCCGGCGCCGCCTTCGCGCAGGTCTACGGCATGACGGAGCTGTCGCCCGTGGTCACGGCGCTCTCGCCGCACTGCCATCTGCCCGGTCCTGACCGGGATCGCCTGCTGCGTTCGGCGGGCACGCCGGTGCCCATCGCCGAGGTGCGCATCGTCGATGGCGAAGACAAGGAGCTGCCTCCCGGGCAGGTCGGCGAGATCGTCGCGCGCGGCCCGATGGTGATGAAGGGCTACTGGAACAAGCCGCAGCAGACCGAGGCCGCGCTGCGCGGCGGCTGGATGCACACCGGCGACGGCGGCTACATGGACGAGCAGGGCTTCGTCTACGTGGTCGACCGCATGAAGGACATGATCGTCAGCGGTGGCGAGAACGTCTATTCGGCCGAGGTCGAGAACGCCATCGCGCAGATGCCGCAGGTGCTGATGTCTGCGGTGATCGGCGTGCCCGACGACAAGTGGGGCGAGCGCGTGCACGCGGTGATCGTGCGGCGCGAGGGCATGGCGCTGGAGGCCGATGCCGTCATCGCCCACTGCCGCGAGCACATCGCGAACTACAAGTGCCCGCGCAGCGTGGAGTTCCGCGACGCGCTGCCGCTGTCGGCGGCCGGCAAGCTGCAGAAGTTCCAGCTGCGCGAACCCTTCTGGGCCGGCAGGGAACGCCGCGTCGGCTGAGCCTGCGGAACACGACAGAAACAAGGAAAAGCAAAGGAAGACAAGATGGCCATCGATTTCCGCCGCTCCTGGAGCGACGAAGACCTGGAGCTGTACCGTGACAACGTGGTGCGCTTCATCGAGACCGAAGTGCTCCCGCACGACGAGGAAGCCCGCAAGCGCGGCCATGTGGGCCACGAGGTGTGGCGCAAGGCCGGCGCGCTCGGCCTGCTGTGCGCCGACATTCCGGAGGAATACGGCGGCGCCGGCGGCGACTTCCGCCACGAGGCCGTGTTCTACGAGGAGATGTCGCGCCGCGCGCTCACCGGCATGGCGACCTCGGTGCACAGCATCGTGGCGCACTACTTCCTCAACCACGGCACCGAGGAGCAGAAGCGCCACTACCTGCCGCGCATGGCGCGCGGCGAGATGGTGGGCGCCATCGCCATGACCGAGCCCGGCGCGGGCTCCGACCTGCAGGGCGTGCGCACCCGCGCCGAGAAGAAGGACGGCGGCTATGTCGTCAACGGCTCCAAGACCTTCATCACCAACGGCTTCCTGGCCGGCGTGGTGCTGGTGGTGTGCAAGACCGACCCGACGCAGGGTGCGAAGGGCACCTCGATCCTCATCGTGGAGACCGAAGGCTGCGAGGGCTTCCGCGTGGGCCGCGTGCTCGACAAGATCGGCATGAAGGCGCAGGACACCTCCGAGCTCTTCTTCGACGACGTGCGCGTTGGCGCCGACGCGCTGCTCGGCGGCGTGGAGGGCCAGGGCTTCTTCCAGCTCATGAGCGACCTGCCTTACGAGCGCACCATCATCGGCCTGAGCGCGCTGGCCACCATGGAAGGCGCCTACCAGGCCACGCTCGACTACGTGCGCGACCGCAAGGCCTTCGGCAAGCCGGTGGCCGAGTTCCAGAACACGAAGTTCAAGCTCGCCGAGATCGCCACGCAGATCAAGGTAGGCCGCGCCTTCATCGACCGCTGCATCGAGGACCTCGTGGCCGGCAGGCTCGACACCGCCACCGCCTCCATGGCCAAGCTCTGGGGCTCGGAAGCACAGGGCCGCGTGGTCGACGAATGCCTGCAGCTCTTCGGCGGCTACGGCTTCATGAACGAATACATGGTGGCGCGCATGTACGCCGACGCGCGGGTGCAGCGCATCTACGGCGGCACCAACGAGATCATGAAGGAGGTGATCGCCAGGGCGCTCTGAGCCCTGGCTTTCCAAGTTGGGGCGCTCTGAGTCCCTGGCTTTCCAAGGCGGGGCGCTCTGAGCCCGGCCGGGTCACGACAGCCGCCTGATTTCCGCCCGCGCGATCTCGCGGTGGGGATACGAGGGCGACAGGCCGATGAACTGCGTGTACTTCTCGCGCGCCGCCTCGGGGTTGCCCGCGTCCTCCAGTTCCAGCGCCTCCATCGTGAACTGGGTGAAGAGCCGGTTGGCGTCGCTTTCGCGCGATGTGGCGGCCAGCGTCTTGGGCTGCAGTTCCGGCTGCGCGGCGTAGATCTGGCGCTGCACCTCGATCACCTCGATCAGGGCGCGGCCGATGCGCTGGATGTTCTCGTCCACCGGGCCGAGGTCGGTGGCGTGTACTTCGGCCGCGGCCTGGTCCATCAGGTGCGACGCCACGCGCAGCAGCTGGTGCAGTTGCTTGTGCCTCATCGGCGAGCCGCTCCCCGGCTTCGCAGTCTTCGCGAAGCCTTTTTCTTGCAATGACCTCATCAGTTGTTCCGCCGCGCGCCGGATGCCGCTCGGGCTCCCTGCTCGGCTTTTCCTCTCTGCCGTTCTTCTTGGTTGCCGGTCGCCCGCCGCTTGTCGGCGAGCTGGTTCGCACGTTCGGCGATGGCCATGTTCTTCGCCACCTCCGCGCCGTATGTCTTCACCGAGAAGGCCTTGCTCACGCTGCCCTTGCCCGCCGTGTAGGTGATGGCCAGCCAGTAGCCGGGGTGGCTGGGGTTCGGCGTCTTGAAATGCACGCCGCTCACGCCGCTGGTGTTGTTGCGCCGGGTGATCTCGGATTTGGAGCGCTTGGGTTCGCGCGGCCCGGCGGGGTGGGCCGACAGGCCCATGCGGATCGCTTCCTCCGCCGGGTGGATGTGCGCCAGTCCCGTCATGCGCTTGAGCTGCAGCGCGCGTTCCTGGATCGCCAGCGCCTGCGCGGCGTCGCCGAGCTCGGCGACGGAGAAATCGGTGCGCAGGATCTCGTCGGGCGCGATGTAGGTCTTGGCCATCCAGGCCCGCACGCGGCCGCCCGGCGCGAGATGGTGGAACACGCCGGTCACGCCGGTGCTGTTGTTGGCGCGGGGCTTCTCGGCGCGCGCGCTGCGCGGCTGTGGCGGCACGCTGCGCACGATGTGGTCGCGCCAGTCCTGCGCATGGAGCAGCGCCTGTTCCGCGCCGCCATAGCTGGCCTTGCCGAACAGCCTGTGATGGCGCACGCCGTTGCGGACGATGGAAACTTCGAAACCCCAGGACCTGGAGTAGATGCCATACATGGCTGCCGGGTTCGGGACACCTTTGGGCATTCTCGACGTGATGCTGCTACTTCCGTACTCAGCATCGCCGATGCTGATTCCGATGGGCTCCCCGGCTTGCGCGTCTCGCTTCGGCGCGCATTTTTCGCAGCTATTCTGGCCGAAGCGCCGCCACGAATTCGCTCGCGCGCAACAGATCGGAAAAATATCTTCGCGGGAGCGCGCCGGGCGCGCATATCCGCCGGCAGCCGCGCCAACGGAGCCGGTCCCGGAAGCGGGCGGGTTCACTGCGGCGGCCTTGTCCCGCCGGCAGCCATGCCGTGCTGCAGCGAGGATGCCTGCGAAGGCTGGTCGAGCAGGAAGGGAATGGAAAGCGGCGGCCTCCTGGCGGCGACGCTGCTGTCCTGCTGCAGGAACGCGAGCTTCTCCTCGAGCTGGCGCTGGCGCTCCTCGATGGCCAGCTGCTTCGCCTTCTCGGGCCCGTGCTCCTTGATGGAGAAGGCCTTGCTCACGCTGCCGCGGCCGGCCGTGTACGTGATGGCGAGCCAGTAGCCCGGATGGCCCGGGTTCGGCGCCTTGAAGTGCACGCCGCTCACACCGCTCGAATTGGTGCTGCGCCTGATCTCCGACTTCGAGCGCTTGGGGGCCAGCAGCCCGGCGGGAGCGGACGGCGGGCTCGTGCGGATGCTCTCCTCGGCCGGATGCAGCTTGGCGAGCCCGTCCATGCGCTCGAGCTGGCGCGCGCGCTCCTCGATGGCCAGCGCCTGCGCCGCCTCGCCCACCGTGTTCACGGGGAAGTCGGTGCGCAGGATCTCGTCCTGCCCGATGTAGGTCTTGGCGACCCAGGCCCGCACCCTGCCGCCGGGCGCGACCTGGCAGAACACGCCCGACACGCCCGTGGTGTTGTTGATGCGCAGCTTCTCGGCCCGCGTGCGCCGCGGCACCGGCGGCACGCTGCGTACCACGCCGTCGCGCCATTCCTGCGCCTGGCGCAGCGCCTGCGCGTCGCCGCCGTAGCTGGCGCGGCCGAACTGCTGGAAGTAGCGCTTTCCGTTTCGCACGATCGACACCTCGTAGCCCCAGCTGCGAGGGTAGATGCCGTACATGGCTGCGGGGTTGGGGATTCCTTTGGGCATGGTGCTTCGGCTTGAGTCCGCTCTCTGGTTCTTGCATGGCTTCCTGCCGGGCGCCTCGGGGTGCGGCGCCGGGCCGGTATTCCCATGCGCCGCGATGCGCCTTGCGCTATCGCGGCAGTTGGAACACAGAGGGAAATGCTAGGGACGCAGGCACCGGCGGGGTATCACCGGAATCCGTAGTTCAGGGGGGGCGCGGTGCCCGAAAAAGGCCGGATGTAAGGCTATCGGATGACACCGAGCCTGCGCGCGATCGCCACCGCCTGCGTCCGGCTCTTCGCGTCCAGCTTCATGTTGATGTTGCGCAGGTGCGTGCGCACGGTGCTGTCGGACACGAAGAGCTTCTCGGCCATTGCGCTGTTCGAGTAGCCCTCGGCCAGCAGCTGCAGCACGCGGATTTCCTTGCGCGTGAGCGGCTCCTCGATGGCGTCGCCGGCCGCCGCTTCCGACTCGGCCGGTGCCGCCATCGGCCCCACGGCCTGCAGCAGGCGCTGCAGGTGGTCGGCGAGGATCGGGTCGCCGCCGCCTTCCTGCATCGCGGCGGCGCAGCGGTGCACCAGCGTGCCGACGGCCGGGCCCTCGTCGAGGATCAGCCGCATGAAGCCTTCCTGGCTCGCGGCCTGCAGCACCTCTGCGAACTCCTCGGTGGCGGCGGCCGGGTCGCCGGCGCGTTGCAGGGCGAGGGCGCGCAGCACCCTGAGCTTGAGCGCGCGGCGGTTGCGGGCCACGGCGAGCGCGGCGTGCAGTTCGGCGTCGAGCACCGAGAGCGCCATGCGCGCGTCGCCGAAGGCGATCTCCCAGCGCGCCTTGGCGAGCGCCAGATAGTCGAGGTCGTGCGCGGGCAGGCGCTGGCGGCGCTCGCGTTCCCACAGGGTGGGGTCGTCGGCGCGCAGCAGCTCGTCGTGCGAGGCCGGGCCGTTGCCCTGCAGCAGCAGCATGCGCGAGCGCTCCAGCTTGGCGCCAGCCACCACGCGCGGCAGCTGGCGCGCGTGGCCCAGGTACTCGAGCTCGGTGAGCGCCTGGAAGGCCGCGTCGATGTCGCCCGCGTGGAAGGCCAGCCGCGAGCGCATCGCGTGGCTCAGGATCATGTGGTCGGGCAGGCCCACGTCGCGTGCCAGCGGCAGGTAGACGTTGAGCAGCCGCTCGGCCTGCACGAGCTGGTTGGTCTCGTAGACGGCGCCCGCATACAGCACGCCGGCCCACGCGTTGCCGTGGCTGTGGTTGTACGACACGGCATGCGTCGAATCGACCGCCATGCGCAGCCGCGCGGTGGCCTGCCGCAGCCGGCCTTCGTGCAGGTCGAACAGGCCCGCAAGCGACTCGGTGTACATGCGGTTGAAGGCGCTGTTGCCCTGCTCGCGCCGCGCGGCGTCGAGCAGCCGCCGCGCCTCGTGCTGGTCGCCGCGTACCGCGAGGATGTGGGCCATGGCGTTGAGCAGCACGCTGTCGGCGAAGGCCAGGCCGGTGGGCAGGCGCGCCAGGCTCAGGCGGCCGGCCTCGTAGGCCTCGTCGTGGCGGTCCTGCATGGCCAGCAGCAGCGGCACCAGCGTGTGGGCGCTCGCGCGCACCTCGGCGATGGGGCTGTCGAGGCAGCCCGATGCGTCGAGCTGCCGCATCGCGTCCCATGGGCCGTGGGTGAAGCAGGTGGCCCACAGCGAGATCGGCTGCAGGAAGGGGTGCTCGCGCAGCTGGTGCTCGGGAATGGCCGAGAACCAGCGCGCCAGCATGCGCATGCGGCCCTCTTCGAGGAACTGCGCGGCATGGTGGTCGAGCAGATTCAGCGCATGCGGATGGTCGCCGCCCTCGATGGCGTGGTCGATGGCGGGCACCGGGCGGCCGTGCGACTCGTACCAGCCAGAGGCCGCGAGATGCAGGCGCGCCGGCTCGCCGGGCATCTCGCGCGCGAGCTGCGCGCGAAGGAAGTCGGCGAAGAGGCTGTGATAGCGCCACGCGTCGCCGTCGCCGCTCATCACCGGCGTGAGGAAAAGGTTCGACGCGGCCAGCCGCTCGAGGATGGCCGCGCAGTCCACGCGCGGGCACAGCGCCTGGCACACCGATGCGTCGAGCTGCCGCAGGATGCTGGTGCGCAGCAGGAAGTCGCGGATCTCCTTCGGCTGGTGCGCGAGCACGTCCTCGGCCAGGTACTCGGCCACCGCGCGGTCGGAGCCCGAGAAGCGCTCGACAAAAGCAGTGGCGGTGGCGGTCTCGGTGCCGGTGCCGTGGCGCTCCAGCGCCATCGAAGCGAGCCAGATCGCCGCCACCCAGCCCTCGGTCTTGCGGTGCAGCAGCGAAAGCATTTCGGGCGGCAGCGCCTGGCGCGGGCCGAAGAAGGCGCCGGTCTCCTCCAGGCTGAAGCGCAGCCGGTCGGTGTCGATCTCGGTGAGCTGCCCGCGTGCGCGCAGCCGGCCCAGGCCCAGGTCGGGCAGGCTGCGCGAGCCGATCACGATCTGCCCCCTGCGCGGCAGGTGCTCGACGATCTCGCGCACCAGCCCCAGCACGGCCGGCTCCTGCACCCGCTCGAAGTCGTCGAAAAAGAGCGTGAAGGGCGACTCGTGCGCCGCCAGCGCGGCCACCGCGTCGAAGGGGTTGCTGTTGTTGCCGCGCGCCTCCTCCACGCCCAGGCGCTGCACGGCCTCGGCCAGGCAGTCGAGAAAGCGCGAGACGTCGTTGTCGGCCCGGTCCAGCGTGAGCCACGCGGTGGCGATGCTCCGCGCCTCCATGCGCTCGCGGATCTGCGCCATGGCGGTGGTCTTGCCGAAGCCGGCCGGCGCGCGCACGAGCACCAGCTTCACGGCCGCCGAGGCGACCTCTTCCCCGATCGCGGTGCGCGGCACCTGCGTGGCGACGAAGGCCGGGGGATTGAGCTTGGTTTCGAGGATGCGGGGTGTGGGCGGCTGCATGCGGCGCTGAAATCCCGTCGTTTCCGACGATGTGTGCGGCCGATTCTGCTTCCTAAACTGGATGTGGACAAACCATTCAAGACACCTCAAGGACACCAGCAGATGCAACTCGATTCCAGCATTGCGGCCGTCGTCACCGGCGGCGCCTCGGGCCTGGGCGCCGCCACCGCGCGCCGCCTCGCGGGCCACGGCGTGAAAG
Source organism: Variovorax sp. 278MFTsu5.1 (assembly GCF_048305045.1). Classification (NCBI taxonomy): domain Bacteria; kingdom Pseudomonadati; phylum Pseudomonadota; class Betaproteobacteria; order Burkholderiales; family Comamonadaceae; genus Variovorax; species Variovorax sp. 278MFTsu5.1. Next base: position 5,983,476 of record NZ_CP157622.1, on the reverse strand, counting down.
TCGCGCTCTTCGACCTCAACGCCGAGCAGGGCGAGGCGCTGGCGAAGGAACTCGGCGGCATTTTCTGCAAGGTCGACGTCACCTCCGAGGAGCAGGTGGACGCCGCCTTCGCCAGGGCGCGCGCGGCGCACGGCCAGGAGCGCGTGCTGGTCAATTGCGCCGGCATCGGCAACGCGGTGAAGACCGCGAGCCGCGACAAGGCCACCGGCGAGATCAAGCACTTTCCGCTCGCGAATTTCGACCGCATCATCCAGATCAACCTGGTCGGCACCTTCCGCTGCATCGCCAAGTCGGCCGCCGGCATGCTCACGCTCGGCATGCTGCAGGACGGCGAACGCGGCGCCATCGTCAACACCGCCTCGGTGGCGGCGCAGGACGGGCAGATGGGGCAGGCGGCCTACACCGCATCGAAGGCCGGCATCGTCGGCATGACGCTGCCCATCGCGCGCGACCTGATGAGCGAGAGCATCCGCGTCAACACCATCCTGCCGGGCATCTTCGACACGCCGCTGCTGCAGGGCGCGCCCGACAACGTGAAGGCGGCGCTGGCGGCGTCGGTGCCGTTTCCGAAGCGCCTGGGCAACCCGGCGGAATACGCGACGCTGGCGGAGCTGATGATCACCAACGGCTACTTCAACGGCGAGAGCGTGCGGCTCGACGGGGCCATCCGCATGGCGCCGCGCTGATCCGATCCCTACATCCACACAGATACAGACAGGAGAACTCGCATGCCCGAAGCCTTCATCGTCGCCGCCGCGCGCACCGCCGGCGGCCGCCGCAACGGCCGCCTCGCCGGCTGGCACCCGGCTGACCTCGCAGCGCAGGTGCTGAACGCGCTGGTGGAGCGCACCGGCGCCGACCCGGCGCTGGTCGAGGACGTCATCATGGGCTGCGTCGACCAGGCCGGCGAGCAGTCTTCCAACATCGCGCGCAACGCGGTGCTCGCTTCGAAGCTGCCCGAATCGGTGCCGGCCACCTCGGTCGACCGGCAGTGCGGCTCGTCGCAGCAGGCGCTGCACTTCGCGGCGCAGGCCGTGATGTCGGGCACCATGGACATCGTGATCGCCGCCGGCGTGGAAAGCATGACGCGCGTGCCCATGGGCATGCCCGTCACGCTGCCGCTGAAGAACGGGCTGGGCTTCTACGTGAGCCCGCTCATGGCAAAGCGCTATCCCGACGTGCAGTTCAGCCAGTTCACCGGCGCCGAGATGATCGCGAGGAACTACGGCATCGAGAAGGACGAGCTCGACCGCTATGCGCTGGAAAGCCACAGGCGCGCCATCGCCGCCACCAGGGCCGGCCATTTCGAGCAGGAGATCGTGCCCGTGGCGGTACGCATGGCCGACGGCGCCGAGCCCGGCGAGCAGCACGCCGTCGACGAGGGCATCCGCTTCGACGCCACGCTGGAGAGCATCGCCGCCGTGAAGCTCATCGCCGAGGGCGGGCGCTGCACCGCGGCCACCGCCAGCCAGATCTGCGACGGCGCCAGCGGCCTGATGGTGGTCAACGAGCGCGGCCTGAAGACGCTGGGCGTGGAGCCGCTCGCGCGCATCCACCACATGAGCGTGATGGGGCACGACCCGGTGATCATGCTGGAGGCACCGCTGCCCGCCACGCAGCGCGCGCTGAAGAAGGCGGGCATGAAGATCTCCGACATCGACCTGTACGAAGTCAACGAGGCCTTCGCGCCGGTGCCGCTGGCCTGGCTGCAGACGCTGGATGCCGACCCCGCGCGGCTGAACGTGAACGGCGGCGCGATCGCACTGGGACACCCGCTGGGCGCGTCGGGCACCAAGCTCATGACCACGCTCGTGCACGCGCTCGGCCAGCGTGGCAAGCGCTACGGCCTGCAGACCATGTGCGAGGGCGGCGGCATGGCCAACGTGACCATCGTCGAGCGGCTGTGACGGCCTTGGAGCAAGGCATGGGTCCCGTGGATGAAGACCCCATCCTGTGCGAGCGCGAAGGCGATGTGGAGATCGTCAGCTTCAACATCCCGAAGCGGCTCAATCCGCTGACGGCCGGGCTGCAGCAGGCGCTGCGCGGCAGGCTCGCGCAGTTGCGCAAGGAAGGCCAGGCGGGCACGGTGCGCGCGCTGGTGCTGACCGGCGCGGGCAAGTCCTTCTGCGTGGGCGCAGACCTGTCGAGCATGGGCCCCGGCGGCGGGGACGGCAGCATCGGCCAGCGCACGGCCGATGCGATGGAGGCGCTGTCGAACCGGCTCATCGAGGACCTGCGCGGCATGCCCTTTCCGGTGGTGAGCGCCATCAACGGTCCGGCGGCGGGCGCGGGTGTGGGCGTGGCGCTGGCGGCAGACGTGGTGATCGCGGCGCGCTCGTCCTACTTCTACCTGCCCTTCATGCCGAGACTGGGCATCGTGCCCGACCTGGGCACCACCTGGTTCCTCGAACGGCTGGTGGGCCGCGCGCGGGCCGTGGGCATGTCGCTGCTCGGCGAGCGGCTCTCGGGCGAGCAGGCCGCGCAATGGGGCCTGGTGTGGGCCTGCGTGGACGATGCCGAACTGCGCGCGCAGGCCGTGTCGGTGGCGCAGCGGCTCGCGCGGCTGCCCGCGCATGCGGCGCGCGAGATCCGCGCGGTGTACGAGTCTGCCGCCGGCCAGCCGCTGGTGGCGCAAATGCGCCACGAGGCGCAGCGCCAGCGCGAGCTGCTCGACCGGCCCGAGTTCGCCGAGGGCGTGAGAGCCTTCCTGGAGAAGCGCGAGCCGGTGTTCCGAAAGGCCTGAGCAGCGGCCCCGCCCGGGCCTGCGGAACCGGGCCGCGGGATAGGGGTTGGCCGATGCCAACATAATCGGGCTCCATGGGCGCATCGCCATCCATCCTCGATCCTCGCTCCGTCATCCTGCTGGCCGGCGTCATGGGCGTCGTGATGGCGCTCGTGGTCTTCTTCATGCAGCGCAGCTACCCGCGCAGCATCCAGGGGCTGGCCGAATGGGCGCGGGCGCCGCTGGTGGCGTTCGTGAGCACCATGCTGTTCGCGGCGCGCGGCTACTTCCCCGACTTCCTCACCATCGTCGTCGCCAACTTCGTCCTGTACCAGGCCTGCATCCTGTACTACGCGGGCAGCCAGAAGTTCCTGTTCGGCCGCAGCGACACCCGGGGCTGGACGGTGCTGAACTGCGTCCTGGCGGTGGCGCTTTTCTGGTTCGGCATCGTGAAGCCCGACTTCGAGATGCGGCTGCTGTTCGTCACCCTGGCGGTGTCGGCGCTGTTCTTCCGGCATGCGCTGCTGTACATGCGGCACACCGGCCGCGTGTTCGGCAAGCGGCTGATGACGGGGCTGCTGCTGGCGCAGGCGCTGGTGGCGGCCCTGCGCTTCGTGTCGGTGGTGGCGGGCATGGCGGGCAGCGGTCTCATGGAGGGCTCCTGGATCCAGTCGCTCTACATCAGCATGTACTCGTTCACCGTGCTGCTGCTGACAATCGCCGCCATCCTGATGGCCACCGACCGCGTGCACACCGAGTTCGAATACCTGGCCACGCGCGACCCGCTGACCGGCGCGCTCAACCGCCGCGCGGTGCTCGACGCCTGCAAGGGCGCCTTCACCTCGGGCGAGCGCCGCGGCGCGCTGCTGATGGTGGACCTGGACCACTTCAAGGACATCAACGACCGCTTCGGCCACCAGATGGGCGACGCCGTGCTGCGCGAGGCGGTGCACCGCATGCAGCGCGCCATCGGCGACAAGGGCGTGCTCGGCCGCTACGGCGGCGAGGAATTCGTCGTGCTGCTGCCAGAGTCCGGCAAGGCCGAGGCGATGGAAATTGCGGCGCGCCTCAGGCAGGCCGTGGGCGAGCCCTTCCCGGCGGATTCGTCCATGGCCGTCGTCGGCGCGATGGCGGTGAGCATCGGCGTGGCGGCCGGGGAGAGCAGTTCCGGCGGCACCGGCATCGACGACGTGCTGGCGCTGGCCGATGCGGCGCTGTATCGCGCGAAGGCGATGGGGCGGGATCGCGTCATCGCAGCGGCCTGATCCGCAACGACGGCCGGGAGCTTGTCAGCCGGCGCCCTCTCGGTTCATTCCGGCGTACTCGCGTCGAGCGTTGCTGCGTCGACGCGCGGGTCATTGCAGCTTGCGCAGTAGCGGGCTGCAGGTGTGCGAAGCGGTTTGCCGCACTCATGGCATGGCGGGCCATACAGGCTCAGGCGGTGATGCAGGATCGCATTCGGGTTGGTCTCCCTGTAGCCGGTGATGCGCTCGTAAGCCGCCACCGTCAGGTAGCCGAGCCCGCGCTCACGGGCTTCGGCAAGGCTGCAGCCGGTTTCTTCACGGTACTGCGTCATCTGCGCGATGTAGCCCATCGGATGGGCGACCTGCCACTCTTCCTCCGTGAGCATCGGCATGTCGGTCTGGCAGCGCCAGCAGTAGAGGGTTCGGGGCATGGGACGAATGTCGTGCGGGTTTCGGTCGCGATGATCCGCCGCATTCTGCCCGCGTCACCCGAGGCTGCCATGTCGAAGAGCGTGCCGCCTGCGTCGCTCCCCACCTCACCGCCCCGCTCGCCAGCACGATCCCCGGCAACATTCTGCGCGCCGAGGGGCACTGGCGGCTTATTTCCCGTTGTCTTCGTCGCCCCAGCGCCAGCGCGGCGGCTCGCCCTTGAGCCAGCAGACCGCGACGAGCGCGAGCGTCGGAATCGCGAGGCCGAGGAAGAAGCGCAGCGGCTCCTGTTCGGGATGAAGCGAATACACGGCCGTCAGCACCAGCGCGGCGTAGACGGCGACCACCACCCAGCCTTGCCAGCGATTGGGAAGCCCCCAGCCCCAGCCGTAGCGCTTGGCGGGAAACCAGTAGGGCTGTTGTTGTTTCTGCATCGAATCTCTCCTGGTCGATCGGGGCTGCCCCTGCGTTGTTTGGGTGGCTGCGTCGTTCCTTGCGGAACCCGGGCGGATTCTGTCCGCCTTGCCTGAAGAGATCCTGAGCGCGCGAACGCCGGCTCGCTCAGGCGAATGGAAATGGTCCTTCCATCGCACCGATGTGGCTGACATGGCTCACCATGCCGTGGTTGTCGCTCCACAGGTGCAGCATGCAGCCCGGCCGTCCCATGTACGAGGCCGGCGCCGCGCCTTCGGCCAGTTGCAGCGCGATCTCGGTCGTGCTGCTCGGGCAGGCGCACACGACGGTGCCCGCCCAGCGCCGCAGCATCGTGCGATGCACGTGGCCGCACAGCACCAGCTCGATGTTGGGGGCGCCGCGCACGATGGCTTCGAGCGGCGGCGTGTCCATGTAGCGGTACGTGTCCATGTAGGGGATGCCGCTGACGAAGGGCGGGTGGTGCAGCATCAGCAGCGTGGGTTTGGCGCGGTGGGCCTCCAGCGTGCGCTGAAGCCATGCGAGGCCCTGCGCGTCGACGCCGCCGTGGTGGTGGCCGGGAACGCACGAGTCCAGTGCCACGATGCGCACGGGGTGCTCGTCGATGCAGTAGTGCAGCGCGCCCTCGGCCGGCAGGTAGGAGTGGTCGGCGAAGGCGGTGCGGAAGTTCTCGCGGCGGTCGTGGTTGCCCGGGATCACGAGGTACGGGATCTCCAGCTTCGCGAGCAGGCGCCGCGCCTGCGCGTATTCCTCGGGTCGGCCCTCGTCGACGAGGTCGCCCGTCAGCAGCACGAGGTCGGGCCGGCGGTCCAGCGCGTGCAGGTGGTCGATGGCTTCCCCGAACATGCGGTTCGAGTCGGCCACGCCCTGGTAGAGCTGGCCTGCGGGGCGGATGTGCGGGTCGGAGATCTGTGCGATGAGCATGCGGCGTCTCGTGCTGTTCGTTGTGCCACGAGGGCTAGCACGATCCGTTCCGCTGCAAGCATCGCGTTCAGATGCCGACGAACTCCGCCACCTCCGACAGCGGTGCGCGCTCGGTGACCAGCGCATCGAGCGGCCGGCTGCGGTCCGCGTAACCGATGGCCATGCCGGTGAAGAGCATGCGCTCGGGCGGCAGGCCGATGAAGCTGCCGATGGTCTGCGGGTAGATCGCCCAGCATTCCTGCGGGCAGCTGTCCAGGCCTTCGGCGCGCAGAAGCAGCATCACGTTCTGCAGCAGCATGCCCAGGTCGGACCACTGCGGCGGGCCCATGCGGCGGTCGACGGTGCAGAAGAGCGCGAGCGGCGCGCCGAAGAACTGGTAGTTGCGAGCGAACCATTCGCGGCGCGCGGCCTTGTCCTCGCGCGGAATGCCCAGGCGCGCGTACATCGCCTCGCCCACTGCGAAGCGGCGGTCGCGGTAGGGCGCGACCAGCTCGCGCGGGTAGATGTCGTACTCGCTGCCTTCGCCGGCGGGCGCTTCCTTCACGCGCGTGCGCATGATGGCCTTGAGCTCTGCGAGTTTCTCGCCGCCCACCACGTGCAGGTGCCAGGGCTGCAGGTTGCCGCCCGAAGGCGCGCGCAGCGCCTGTTCGATCACGCGGCGGATGACTTCGCCGGGCACCGGCGTGTCGAGAAACTCGCGCACCGAGCGGCGGGTGGCGATGGCGTCCTGAACGTTCATTCCAAAGTCCTCTTGGGGGTCGATGCTAGGGGCAACCCTCGGATGGCCTCAATCGTCTCTTCCGACGATGCCGCACGGCATGGCCGCTGCCTAGCATCCGGCCAGCGTACAGGAGACAAGACATGTTCGGATTGATGCAAGACCGCCCGCTGCTGATCTCGTCGCTCATCGACTACGCGGCCACCTTTCATCCGCATGCGGAGATCGTGGGCCGCACCGTCGAGGGGCCGGTGCACCGCACCGACTACGCGCAGATTCAGCGCAGCGCCAAGCAGGTGGCCAATGCGCTGGAGACGCTGGGCATCGAGAGCGGCGACCGCGTGGGCACGCTCGCGTGGAACACCTGGCGGCATCTGGCGCTGTACTTCGGCGTGTCGGGTTCCGGCGCTGTGCTCCACACGGTGAACCCGCGGCTCTTTCCGGAGCAGATCGACTACATCGTCAATCACGCGGAAGACAAGGTGCTGTTCTTCGACACCACCTTCGCGCCGCTGGTGGAGAAGCTCGCGCCCGCGCTGAAGTCGGTGCGCGCCTTCATCGCGATGACCGACCGCGCGCACATGCCGGCCATCGACGTGCCCAACCTGCTGTGCTTCGACGAACTCGTCGGTTCGCAGAGCGAGCAGTACGAGTGGCCCGAGTTCGACGAGCGCACCGCATCGTCGCTTTGCTACACCTCGGGCACCACGGGCAATCCGAAGGGCGTGCTGTATTCGCATCGCTCCACCGTGCTGCACTCGCTGATGGAGTGCGCGCCCGACACGTTCGGCGTCAACTCGCAGATGACGCTGCTGCTCGCGGTGCCGATGTTCCACGCCAACGCATGGGGCATGCCGTATGCGGCGGCGATGACCGGCATGAAGCTGGTCATGCCCGGCCCGCACATGGACGGCCAGAGCCTGTATGAGCTCATGCGCGACGAGAAGGTCGGCTTCTCGCAGGCCGTACCCACCATCTGGCTGATGCTGTTCCAGTACTTCGATGCGCACCCCGAGATCGACACGCGCGCCATCGGCCTGAAGCGCATCGGCGTGGGCGGCGCCGCCACGCCGCGCAGCATGATCGAGCGCTTCGAGCGCGACTTCGGCGCCGACTTCGTGCAGGGCTGGGGCATGACCGAGACCAGCCCCATCGGCGTGATCGGCAACCTGCTGCCCAAGCACCTGTCGATGCCCAGGGAAGAACAGATGCGCGTGAAGATGCGCCAGGGCCGCGGCGTGTGGGGCGTGGAGCTGAAGATCGTGGGAGAGGACGGCCAGCGCCTGCCGCACGACGGCAAGGCCTTCGGCCATCTGCACGTGCGCGGTCCGTGGATCGCGAGCGGTTACTTCAAGGGCGAGGGAGGATCGGTGCTCGACGCCGAAGGATTCTTTCCGACGGGCGACGTGGCCAACATCGACGAGGATGGCTACGTGCAGCTCGTCGATCGCGCGAAGGACGTCATCAAGTCGGGCGGCGAATGGATCTCGTCCATCGATCTCGAGAACGCGGCGAGTTTGCACCCCGCGGTGGCCGAGGCGGCGGTGATCGGCATCGCGCATCCGAAGTGGCAGGAGCGTCCGCTGCTCATCGTGGTGAAGCGTGCGGGCATGGAAGCCACTCGCGAGGAACTGCTCACATTCCTCGCCGAGCGCGTCGTGAAATGGTGGCTACCGGAAGACGTGGTCTTCGTCGACAGCCTGCCGCATACGGCCACCGGCAAATTGCTGAAGACAAGGCTGCGCGAACAGTTCAAAGGTTACGTTGCGACGACATCCGTTTGACAGTTCAGTGACTTGTTAGATTTTTCTGTGGACAACTCTGTGAGTTGTGGGTGGAGGCTGGGAGGCGGAGCGAGAACTGGCGTGGCTTCCCACCACGTTGCCTCTTGAATAGGCACCCGGATCGGTGTGCTCGCCGCGTGTAGACCAAAGGCCCAGGGCACGCGCGAATGTATGCAAACCGGAGGGCTCGGCGCATGCCGGCCCGTTCGCGATCTTCCGGATGCCGCGAAACTACTTGGCGGCGCCACGCGCGAGTTGCGCCCGTCCGAACGGTGTGATGCGCCGGATCACGGCGAGCTCCTGCGGCGGTCCGCCAGCGTCCTTCCAGGCGAGCCCGGGGCTGATGGCCGCATCGACGAACCCGGCCTGCTTCAGTACGCCGACGCAGCTGATCTCCTGCGGGTCCTCCACCCGCAGGGGGAAGGCCGAACGTTCTATGGCGCGCAGGTAGTCCAGTGGCTCCAGGCGCGTCTTCGCCTTCTTTCTTCTCGATGCCGGGTCGGTGCCGCCGCGGTGGCCGCGCAGCTTTTCGATCTCGGCATGCCCTTCCTCCGTGATGCAGACCACCAGCGCCGCCTGCGCCAGCCTGTAGCTGCCGTGGTCGGTGTCGAAGGCCGGATCGATGGCGGCTTCGATGAGGCCGGTGGCCTTCAGGACGGACACGCGCCGCACGTCCTGCGCGTCGGTCACGTGCATCGGCAGGTTGGCATGCTCCAGATGGAGAAGGTATCTGAGCGGCACTGAAGGACCCCTGTGATCACCTCCCTCGGCCGTCGATGCCGCGCCGTGTCGGCCAGCCGGAGCCGGGACGGCGAGATCGCCTCCCGGCACCCTGGACAACTCATGCGCCCCGGGGAACCCCGGCCCACGAAGGAGCCGGCCGGCGACGGGATGGATTGTGAATATTTGTCAACAATTCTTCTGATCTCCGGGGGTGAGCGCCATCACCGAAAAAGGGTATTCCCTCTGGCCTGTCCAGGCGCAAGGGTGGCCGGCCGCGCGGGGCGGATTCAGTGCTTGTGCCCGCCATGCCCCGCCGGCTGCGCCGAGGCATTCAGCGCCCGCACCGGCGCCTTCACCTCCAGCGTTTCGCGCTTGCCGTCCTTGCCCTCGAAGGTGAGCGTGAGCGGTACGGTGTCGCCTTCCTTCACCTGCTGCTTGAGGTCGAGCAGCATCACGTGATAGCCGCCGGGCTTGAGCTCGACGGTCTTGCCGGCCGGCAGCTCGAGCTCGGGGATCTGGCGCATGCGCATCACGTTGTCCTGCATGGCCATCTCGTGCACTTCGACGACCGGCGTGACGGGCGAGCTGGCCGAGACCAGCTTCGTGTCTTTCGCGGCGCTGAGCTGCATGAACGCGCCGGTGGCCTTCTGCTGCGGCACGGTGGCGCGCACCCATGCGTCCTTGACGGTGACCTGCGCGTTCGCCGCATGCGCCGTGAGCAGCGCGGCGCTGGTGATGGCGAGGATGTGTGCGATACGGTTCTTCATGATCTTGATCTCCTTGGTTTGAATCTGTGTGCGATGGCGCAGGCCCTCAGGCGGACCGCAGGATCTTGCGCAGGTCTTCGGCGCACTCCTGCGCGCTCTGCTCGTGGCGCAGCACGATGCGGATCTTGCCCTTGGGGTCGAACACATAGCTGAAGGCCGAATGGTCCATGGTGTACGAGGAGCCGGTGGGCACCTTCCGGTAGAACACCTTGAAGTCCTTCGCGGTCTCGCTGGTTCGCTGCATGTCGCCGTACAGGCCGATGAAGCTCGGGTCGAAGGCCTGCGTGTAGGCCTTGAGCACGACGGGCGAGTCGCGCTCGGGATCGACGGTGACGAAGATCACCTGCAGGCGCTCGCCATCGCTGCCGAGCAGCTTCCTGATCTCGGCCGCGCGCACGAGGGCGGTGGGGCAGACGTCGGGGCATTGGGTGAAGCCGAAGAACATCATCACGGCCTTGCCCTTGAAGTCGGCCAGCGTGCGCTCGCGGCCGTCGGCGTCGGTCAGGCGGAAGTCTGTCGCGTAGCTGGCGCCGGTGATGTCGACGCCGTTGAAGCGGGTGGGCAGCACCTTGTCGCAGGCCGCGAGGGTCGTGAGCACGGCGAGGCTGCCGCCTGAGAGCAGCAGGCGGCGACGCGTCGGCTGGATGGATTCTTTTCTGGTCATTGAATGGACTCGCTCCGGCGCCTGTCGGGGCGCCGATGGATTCGTTGCACAAGCGCATGCGATGGATGAGCGACAGGCCTCGTATGGAGGCCCGCCGCGGCATCACGCGTGCGGGAACTGGGGAAGAAGCCTCAGAGGAGCGAGGGAGGCCCGCGTGCCGGCAGCGGCGCCGCGGTGGCTGCTGCGATGTGCGCGGACGGAGTCGGCCGTGGCACGCGGGCCGCTGGCGGGAGCACCGGCAGCTCGACGATGGGCGTGGTCGCCGGCGGGGCGCCGGTGAGCACGCACAGCGGGCAGTCCATGTGGCCCGCGCCCAGCTCCTGTGCGCCGTCGTCGGTGTGCACGATGGCCTTGAGCGATCCGGCGTTCGAGCAGACCAGTTCCACCGCCTGCGGATGCACGAGCGGGGAGGCTACGGCCGCGCCGAGCGACAGCGCGAACCACAGCAGCACCCACCGGATCAGCCCGGCGGCCGGGCGCCGCAATCCCCTGCCGAGGCGGTCAGGCGTGGGTCGAAGGGGTGGCGCAGGCATCCTCCGGATTATCGGCCAGCCTCGCGCGGCAAAGAAAAAAGCCTTGCAAGTCGTTGACCTGCAAGGCTTTTTCGGTTGTTTTGGTGGCTCTTCACGGACTCGAACCGCGGACCTGTGGATTATGATTCCATCGCTCTAACCGACTGAGCTAAAGAGCCGTTCGGTGTGTTGCTCACCGAGCCCGCGATTATAGCCCAGACTTTTGCGGCCGCTCAACCACCCGACGGCAACCTGCCCAATTCTTCGGAAACCAGCCGCACGATCAGCTTGTCCAGCGTCTGCACAGAATAGTTGCCGACGTCGTGCACGGTCTGCGTTCCCGGGCCGCTCGCCGGGTTGGCCGCGTCCTTGTAGGTGAGGAACACGAAGCGCTCGCCGGTGTACTGCGCAATCTGGCGCTGGATGTATTCGCCCTGCTTGTCCAGGCCCGATGCGCCCACGCTGAACACCTTGATGCCCTTGCCCAGCGCGGCGACCATGTCGTCGTCGTATTGCGGGCCGCCGTAGTCGAGGTGCGGCGGCGCGTCGGCCAGAAGCACCACGAGGCGCGTGGTGTCGTTGCCGCGCCAGCTCAGCTTGTGGACGGTTTCGTTGAGCGCCTCGTTCATCGCCTCGGGGTAGTCGCCGCCGCCCGCGGCGCGCAGCGCGTCGAGCACGCCTTGAAAGCCGTCGAGGTCGTTGGTGAAGTCGTGGCGGCGCACGAGGAACTCGTCGCCGCGGTCGCGATACGCCACGAGGCCGAAGCAGGTGTCGGGGCGGCTGGGCAGCCTGGCGACCTGGTCGGCGATGGTGCGCAGGGTGGCCTTGAGCTTGGCGATCTCGTCATCCATCGAGCCGGTGGCGTCGATCAGGAAGACCAGGTCGAGCCTCGCGCGCGCGGGCACGGCGCCCGGCTTGCCGCCCAGCACCACGTCGACCGCGTTTTTCTGGCCGCGCTGCAGAAAAACGGTGCTCTGGCGGCCGTTCTTGCGCACGGTGACTTCATAGACCGCGCTCTGCGCCTTGTCGAAGGCGTTCGGATGCAGCCACGCGCGCCCGCCCGCATCGGTGCGGGCCCACATGGCGGCGCCGTTGGCGGCTTGCACGGCCACTTCGGCATCGGGCACGACCGTGCCGCGCGCATCGCGCACCTGCAGCAGGTAGCGCGCGCTGATGTCGCGCTCGCGATGGGGGACCTGCGTGCGGCCGTGGAAGGCCAGGTATTCGCTGAAGTCGGCGTTGTCGTCGACCATGCCGGCGGTGACGGGTTCGTTGGCCGGGCGCTGGGCTTGCACAGGCGCTTGAAGCTCGCCGGCCGCGCGAGCCGCGGGGGCGGGCGCGACGGGTGCTACCGGGGCCGGCGGCGCCTCCGCGATGGCATCCGCGAGAGCTGCTCCAGCCGGTGCCGACTTGGCCGCTGGCGTCGCCGTCGGCTTTGGCGTCGTGGGTGAAGGCACGACCGCAGGGCTCGCCCTGTATTCCTTCGACAGCTCGGCGTACCTGCGCTCTTCCCGCGCGCCCGAGACGCGCGGCATGCCCGGCGTCTCGTAGGTCCGTACCGGCCGTGCGCAGTGCGTGGCGGAAGGGGCATCGAAGTTCGGCACCGTCTGCGTCGGCAGCGTGCGGCTGTCGGGCGCGGGTGTCGGCCAGCGCACGGAGCTTCCGATGGCGGGCATTTCGGTGGCGCCGCTGGCGCCCAGCAGCAGCTGGGCGCACAGCAGCACGACGAGCGGGCGGCTGAACCGGTAAACGAAAGGCTGGGTCATGGAAGCACTCCGGGTGGTTGGGTGCTGGCTGATACGGCCTGCTTGCGCCGTCGGGGTTAGCCGGCCGCGAATTTTTTGCCGCCTCGAACCCCGGTGTGCCTCTTCGCCCGTACAAGCTCGGGTGAAAATCCTCCGATGTCCGCGCTTCCCCGCGCCCCTTCAGCCAAGAACGCCCCCGAGCGCCAGGCCATGCCCGACGATCAGTTGATGCTGGCCTATGCGCAGGGCGACGCTGCCGCGTTCGACGTGCTCTACGCGCGCCACGAGGGCGGGCTGTTCCGCTTCGTCAAGCGTCTGCTGGGTGCGCGGCTCGCGGCGCAGGCCGACGAAGTGTTCCAGGACACCTGGGTGCGGATCATCTCGGCGCGCGAGAGCTTCTCGCCGCAGGGCGCGACATGGCGCACCTGGGCCTTCACCATCGCGCACAACCTGGCCATGGACCGCCTGCGCGTGAGCGGGCGCGAAGTGACGCTCCAAGCGCATGCGGACGATGACGACAGCCCCGTGCCCACGCTCGAACACGGCGTGCGCGGCGCGGCGGCCGATGCGGCGTCGCATCCCTCGGCGGAGGAGCTCGCGTTCTGGCGCGCCGCGGGCCGCCGCCTGCTCGCCTGCCTGGACGAACTCCCGGCCGAGCAGCGCGCCGCGTTCCTGTTGCATCACGAAGATGGCCTGACCGTCGAGGCGCTGGCCGCGAGCCTGGAGATCGGCTTCGAGACCGTACGCAGCAGGCTGCGCTACGGCCTGCAGAAATTGCGCGGCTGCATGGAACGCTACCTGTCGGTGCTGGAGAAGCGGGCATGAGCGGCGGCAACAACGACAACTCCGGGTTCGACGACCTGCGCGACCCGGCGTTGCGCCGCGCGCTCGACCATGCGCCAGACAGCGAGGCCACGCCCCATCCGCGCACGCGCGAGGCGATCCTGAAGATGGCGCACAACCTCGCCGCCGCGCCTGCGAACGCAGGCCCCGCGGCCAACAACGCGAGCGCAGCGCCCTGGTGGCGCCGTCTCTTCGGTGGCGGCGGGCCGCATGCGCGCATGCCGTGGAATGCCGCCTTCGCCACCGTGCTGGTTGCCGCCTTCGTGACGGTGCTCTGGCACAAGGAGCCCGTGCCGGATGCGCGGCTCGATGGCGAGGCGCGGGTGGGCGAAGCGACTGCGCCGGCGCCGGCACAAGCACCTGCAGCGCTGCCTGCACCAGCACCAACTGCCCCGGCCGCGCCTGCCGCACCGGCTGTACCGAAGCCAGCCGCGCCTCCAGCAGAGGCAGCCACTGCACAGGCGGAGACGCAGGCAGCGCCCGCAGCGGCGGCGCCTGCTCCCGCTCCCGCCAGAGCGCCCGCAGCACCTGCACCTGAATCGGAACAGCGCGCCAGGATCGCGCGCGAGTCGGCAGACTCTTCAGCCAAAAGGGCGCCCAAGGAGGCCGCCAACACGGCGAGCGTGGATGCCGCACGGAAAGCCGAGCCGGCGCCCCCGCTCCTGCAGGCGGCGCCTGCCGCACCTGTTGCTCCGGTTGCCCCGGCTGCTCCGGCTCCCGTCTCGCCGTCTGCATCGATCGCACCGGCTCCGCCGCCTCCGGTCGTCGCCGAGCAGGCTGCGCCGGCACCGCTTCCCGCTCCCATCGCCCGCGATGAGCGTCGTGAAGCGCAAACGGAGGGGGAACAGCGGCGCCGTGCCTACGCGGCGGGTGCGCCTGCGGCGGCCGCACCTGCTGTGCCGCCGCCGGCCGCGGTTCCTGCGCCCGCACCTGGCGCCGCGCCGGCGTATCGCGAACCGCTTCAGGATTCCGCGCCCGTGCTCGCGCAGCAGGACAACGCCCGCGCGGGTGCCTCCGGCGCGGTGCGTCCATCCGCGCCGGCTCCTTCGGCGGCGAAGGCCATTGCGCCGCGAGGCGCGGCGCCTTTCTCGGCGCTGGATCGTTGGACTTCCCTGGGCTTCACGCGCAACGGCGAGAGCGTGCGGCGCGAGCGCGGCGACATCGAAGGCTTGGCGGCGCTGGTGGGCACCGTGGCGCGATCGGCCACGGCGCCCGACGAGCCGCTGGCCGCGCCGGTCGAGGCGCGGCTCGAGCTCTATCGGGGCAAGTCGCTGGTCGCGGTGCTGGAGATCGCCGGCGACCAGGTGCGCTGGACGCCGCAGCCCGGCGGCGCGGCGCTGGTCGGCACGCCGCCGGCCCAGGCGCTCGACGCGCTGCGTTCGCTGCTGCAGCGCTGACTGAGCAATTCCGCCGTCAGGCGTTCTTGAAGTCGGGCTGGCGCTTGGTCAGGAAGGCGTCCATGCCTTCCTTCTGGTCCTGCGTGGCGAACAGCGCGTGGAACAGGCGGCGCTCGAACATCACGCCGTCGCTCAGGCCGCTCTCGAAGGCGCGGTTGACCGATTCCTTGGCCGCCATCACCGAGATCTGCGAGAAGCCGCAGATCACCAGCGCCGCGCCCAGTGCCTCGTCGGCGAGCTTCTCGTAAGGCACCACGCGGCTGACGAGGCCGGCGCGCTCGGCTTCGGCCGCGTCCATCATGCGGGCAGTGAGCACCATGTCCATGGCCTTGCTCTTGCCCACCGCGCGCGGCAGGCGCTGCGTGCCGCCGGCGCCGGGGATCACGCCGATCTTGATCTCGGGCTGGCCGAACCTGGCGTTGTCGGCCGCGATGATGAAGTCGCACATCATCGCCAGCTCGCAGCCGCCGCCGAGTGCGAAGCCGGCCACCGCGCCGATCACCGGCTTGCGGATGGAGCGGATGGTTTCCCAGTTGCGGGTGATGTAGTCGCCCTTGTAGGTGTCGATGAAGCTGTACTTGGCCATCGCCGCGATGTCGGCGCCGGCGGCGAAGGCGCGCTCGCTGCCCGTGAGGATGATGCAGCCGATGGCGTCGTCGGCATCGAAGGCCTTCAGGGCCTGGCCCAGCTCGGTCATGAGCGCGTCGTTCAGCGCGTTCAGGGCCTTGGGGCGGTTGAGGGTGATGATGCCGACCTTGCCTGCTTCGGTCCGCACTTCGATGTTTTCGTAGCTCATGGTGTCTCCGGGGGGAACGGGAAAGGGGAAGAAAAACGCGCTTCACTATACCCAGCATGGCCGGCGGGGTGATCCGCTGCGGATTGCTTCAATTGAGAATTGCTCTCATCTAGAATGCCCGCCATGGAGTTCCCGATGCAAGAACATGCCGTGTTGCTGCGGGCCTATGCCCGCGTTCAGGAGCGCTGCTCGCGCCTGCTGGTCGAGCAGGCAGCCCTGGTCGAAAAGCTCGAAGCGCAGATCGTGCGGCTGCGCGGCGCGCTGGTGGCGCGGGATTCGGCCATCGCCATCGTGCGCGAGGAGCTCGCGGCGCGAGCCTCCGCGGGCGGTGCGCTGCCGAAGCGGCTGCATGCGCTGCTGATGCCGGGCAGCAAGCGCCACCTGAAGCCGTCGGGGGCACCTGCGCCGGCCGACCTGCGCGAGAAGGCGGTGCTGTGCGTGGGGCAGGGCGACGAGGCGCCGACCTCGCTCGCGCGCCAGCTGGTGGAGATCGCCGGTGGCCGCTACCTGCATCACGACGGCGGCGACGATGCGGACGGCCCCGCGCTCGAAGCCAGCCTGCGCGCGGCCGATCTCGTGATCTGCCAGACCGGGTGCGTGAGCCACGGCGCCTACTGGCGCGTGCAGGACCACTGCCGGCGCACCGGCAAGCCCTGCGTGCTGGTGGGCGAACCCCAGCCGATGATGTTCGTGCGCCACCCCGTGGTGGCAGGAGAAAACGGCTAGCCGCCCAGCCAGCCCGTCACTTTGCCGGCATCGTGCGAGAACAGCCGCCAGGTGGTCACCCCGGTCGGCAGCGCCAGCGGTAGCCTGATCAGCTTGCGGTCGCGCGCCACGATGGCGGTGCACTTCGTCGCATCGCCCAGGTAGAGCGCCAGGTCGTCGAGCTTGGCGATGCGCCAGGCCTGCGCCGGTCGCTGCTGGCTCTTCCTGCCGGATGCGGGCAGCTCGATGCCGATCCACTCGTCGTTGGCAGAGAACCCGGCCTTCTCGGCGGCGCCGCCGCGCAGCACCACCTTCACCTGCACGCCGCCGTTGGCTTCGGCCACGCGCAGGCCCAGCGCCTGCGCCGGCTGAGACGGGTCTTCGAGCGTGGCCACGCCGTGCGAGCGCAGCAGCAGCGAGAGCGGGAGCTCTTCCGTCGAATGCACCCAGCGCGCCAGTTCCTGCCCGTACGAGCGGCCGCCCACCGCTTCGAGCGCGGCTGCGATGTCTTCCTCGCTGATCGGCCCGCCCTCGCTGTGCTTCCACAGGTGGCGCATCACGTCGTCGAGCGTGCCCTTGCCTTCGTGGCGCAGCGTGAGATCGAGGCACAGCGCCACCAGCGCGCCCTTGGTGTAGTAGCTCACCGTGCTGTTGGGCGTCTGCTCGTCCTGGCGGTAGTACTTGACCCAGGCGTCGAAGCTCGCGTCGGCCACCGGCTGCACCAGCCGGCCGGGCGTCTGCATGACCTGGTTGATCGTCTTGTTAAGCAGCCGCAGGTAGCCCGCGTCGTCGATGCGCCCGGCGCGGCGCAGCAGCAGGTCGTCGTAATAGCTGGTGAAGCCCTCGAAGAACCACAGCAGCTGCGTGTAGTTCTCCTGGCTGTAGTCGTAGCGCGCGAACTCCGCCGGCCGCATGCGCTTGACGTTCCAGGTGTGGAAGTACTCGTGGCTGATGAGCCCCAGCAGCGTGGTGTAGCCATCGGGCTGCTTCTTCTTCTCGCCCAGTTGCGGCAGGTCGCGCCGGTTGCAGATCAACGCGGTGGAATGGCGATGCTCGAGCCCGCCATAGCCGTCGTCGACCACGTTGAGCATGAACACGTAGCGGTCGATCGGCGGCTTCGCACCGCCGCGCTTGCCGACCTTGTCGCCGTGCCAGAAGCGCATCTCGGCCTCGCAGATGGCCTTGGTGTCGGCGATGAGCCTGTCGCCGTCGAACGAGGCGGCTGCGCCGGCCACCACGAAGCGGTGCGGCACGCCGCAGGCTTCGAAGTCGGCGCTCCAGAAGGCGCCCATCTCGACGGGGCTGTCGGCCAGTTCGTCATAGCCCGAGGCGATGTAGCTGCCGAAGCCGTGCTTGTCGGCCTTCAGCGGCACGAGCGCGGTGGCGCACGACCAGCGCGGGCTGTCGCCATCGACATGCGCGGGCGCGACGATCTCCATCGCGTGCGGCGATTCGGTCTGTCCCTCGACGCGCAGGCACACGCTGGTGCCGTTGAAGAAGCCGCGCTCGGCGTCGAGCCAGGCGGTGCGCACCGAGTTGTCGTACGCGCAGACCTGGTAGTTCAGCACCAGCGGCTGCCCGGGTGTGCATTCGACCAGCCAGCTGCATTTGTCGAGCTGCGTCAGCACCGGCTTGCGGCGGCCCTGCGTGGCGCGCAGGCCCTGCAGGTTCTTCGCGAATTCGCGCACCAGGTAGCTGCCAGGAATCCATACCGGCAGCGACACGCGCTGCTGCGCGGCGGGCGCGTCGATGGTGAGGGTGACGCCGAACAGATGCGCGTGCGGGTCGGCGCACTCGACGCGGTAGTGCACGCCTGCCGCGTGCCGCGCTGGGGCCTTCGTCGCCATCAGCTGGACGACGCGGCGAGTTGCTTCTCGACCTGCTCCGCGGGAATGGCACCCGGCGTGCGCGTGCCGTCGCTGAAGATCAGCGTGGGCGTGCCGGTGATGTTGTACTTGCGGCCGAAGTCGACGTTGCGCTGCAGCGCGGTCACGTCGCAGCTCGAGGGCGCGGTGGCCGGGCGGGTGCTCGATTCCATCCAGTCGCTCCAGGCCTTGCCCTTGTCCTTGCTGCACCAGATGTCGCGCGACTTGACGTTCGAATCGGGGCCGAGCACGGGGTACAGGAACAGGTACACGGTGACGTTGTCGACCGTCTTCATGTCCTTCTCGAAGCGCTTGCAGTAACCGCAGTTCGGGTCTTCGAACACGGCCAGCTTGCGCTTGCCGTTGCCGCGCACGATCTTGATCGAGTCCTTCAGCGGCAACTGGTCGAAGGCGACGGCGCTGAGCTTCTCGACGCGCTCCTCGGTGAGGTTCTTGCGTGCCTTCACGTCGATCAGGTTGCCCTGGAAGAGGTAGTTGCCCTGTTCGTCGGTGTAGAAGATCTGCGAGCCGTTCACGCGCACTTCGTACACGCCCGGGACCGGCGACTTCGACACCTCGTCGATGGCCGGGAACTGCGGAATGCGCGAGGGCAGGTTCTTGCGGATCTCGGCTTCGCCCGCGGTGGCGGTCACGACCGCGCCGAGCGTGCAGGCGGCGAGAAGAAGGTTGCGTACGAGTGTCATCGGAAGTCCGTTTGTTCGGTCGGGATTCAGTCGAAGGGGTAGGGCCTCAGGCCTTCAGGCCCATGGCCTGCGCGGTGATCCAGTGCTTGACGAGGCGCGTGCGGTCGAAACCGCGCATGCCCCAGTTGCGCAAGGCCTGCAGCGGGCCCAGGTCGTGCGCGAAGAGCTGCTGCAGCCCGTCGGTCGCGAGGCTCATCTGCAGCACGTCGGTGCGGCGGGCGCGCTCGTAGCGGCGCAGCAGCCGAGCATCGCCCACGCTGCGCCAGTAGTCGCGGTTCTTGATCACGCAGGCCAGCTCGGCGGCGTCGGCCAGTCCCAGGTTCAGGCCCTGGCCGGCGAGCGGGTGCACCGTGTGCGCGGCGTCGCCCGCCAGCGCCCACGAGCGGTTCGGCTGGCCGGGCATGGCACCGGTCCAGCGGTCGGCGATGGCGCGGGCCAGCGGCCAGGCGGCGCGCTCGCTGGTGAGCCGGAGCGCGCCGAGCGCGTTGTGGCTGGCCTCGGTGACCGCGGCGGCGAACTCTTCGTCGCCCTGCGCGAGCAGGCCCGGCGCGCGCAGTTGGTCGGCCGACCACACCAGCGCGACCGTCCTGCCGTGCGTGCCGTCCAGCGGCAGCAGCGCGAGCACCTCGCCCTTGTCGTTGAACCACTGGCGCGCGATGCCGTCGTGCGACTGCGCTGCTTCCAGCCGGGCCGCGATGGCGTGCTGCGGATAGCGAGTGACCTCGTAGCTCACGCCGAGGGCCTCGCGCGTGGTGCTGGCCTTGCCCTCGCACACCACGGTCAGCGGCGCGGCCACGGGCTCGGCCACGACTTCGATCTGGGGCTGGAAGCGCACAGCGTCGGCCAGCTGCTTTTCGAGCGCGGGCACGTCGACGATCCAGGCCAGCGCATCGACCTTCTGGCGCGCGGCGCTGAACTGCACCCGGCCGCCCTCGTCGCCATGCACCAGCATTTCGCGCACGGCCGTGGCGTGGGCCGCGTCGGGCCAGGCGCGCAGCGATTCGAGCAATGCGCGGGAGGCCGTGTTGAGCGCATAGGCGCGGATGTCTTCCTTGCCCTGCGTGGCCGGCGGCACCACCAGCGCGACGCGCACGCGCTCGCGTGCGAGCAGCAGGGCCAGCGTACGGCCGACGATGCCGGCGCCGCGAATGCAAACTTCGGGAGGGAGAGCCATGGAAACGATTGTAGGAGTTGCCCGCCCAGTGCGACCCCGGGGTCTTTTCCCCCGGCGAGCCAAGGCCATGCCA
This sequence comes from Variovorax sp. 278MFTsu5.1, assembly GCF_048305045.1. Taxonomy (NCBI): domain Bacteria; kingdom Pseudomonadati; phylum Pseudomonadota; class Betaproteobacteria; order Burkholderiales; family Comamonadaceae; genus Variovorax; species Variovorax sp. 278MFTsu5.1. The sequence goes on along the minus strand of NZ_CP157622.1, from coordinate 5,963,255 downwards.
CCGCCGCGATGCGGGACAATCGCGGCCGAATTCCAAGGAAACCCCCACCGTGTCCGCCTCCCAGCCCGCCTTCGACCTCGAAGCCACCATCTCGCGCCTGTTCGTCTACCCCGTCAAGTCCTGCGCCGGCGTCGAGCTTCCCGAAATGCTGCTGACCGAGACGGGGCTGGAATTCGACCGGGCCTGGATGGTGGTCGACGCGCAGGGCGAGTTCGTCACCCAGCGGCAGCTGCCGCGCATGGCGCTCATCAAGCCGCAGATGAAGCACACCGAGGTGGTGTTGCGCGCCCCCGGCATGCTGGCGCTGCACCTGGCCTTCGACCGGGTCGAGAAGCCGGTGCGGGTGCGCGTGTGGAAGGACGAAGTCGCCGCCTACGACATGGGCGACATCGCCGCGCAGTGGTTCAGCGATTTCCTCTCGGAGCCCGGAAAGCCGCAGGCGCTGCGCCTCGTGCGCTTCGACCCCGAGCACAGGCGCCTGTCGAGCATGAAGTGGACCGACGGCGTGGAGTCGCAGACCCAGTTCGCCGACGGCTACGCGCTGCTGGTGGCGAGCGAGGGCTCGCTGGCCGAGCTCAACGACCGCCTCGCGGCGCAGGGCCATGGGGCCGTGGGCATCGAGCGCTTCCGGCCCAACATCGTGCTCGCGGGCATCGAGTCGCACGACGAGGACCGCGTCGACGCGCTGCACATCACCACCGGCGAAGGCGAGGCCGAGCTGCGCCCCGTCAAGCCCTGCACGCGCTGCCCGATTCCCGACATCGACCCGGCCACCGCGCTGAGCAGCCCCGAAGTCGGCAACACGCTGCGCACCTACCGCGCCGACGCGCGCGTGGACGGCGGCATCACCTTCGGCATGAACTGCATCGTGATCCAGGGCGTGGAGCACACGCTCAAGGTCGGGCAGCCGGTGGGCGCGAACTACAAGTTCGAGTGAGCGATGGCGCCCGGGTGGCGCCTCAGAACTTCACGCCGGCGATCAGGATGATGTTGGCGTAGGGCGTGCATTCACCCGTGCGCACCATGGCGCGGGCTTTCGCGGTGCGGCGCTTGAATTCCTCGTGCGACACCGTCTGCGGCTCGATGCCCAGCGATCGCGGATACCAGCCGGGCAGCTTCTTCGCATCGCCGAGCGCTTCGTCGGCAATCACGATGGCTTCCACCTGCATCTCCGACAGCACCGCCTGCAGCACCTCGTCGAGCGTCGGCACGCCGCGCGCCACCGCAAGGTCGATGCGGCGCGGGCCGTCGGGAATGGGCAGGCCGGCGTCGCCGAGCACGAGCATGTCGCCATGGCCCAGCGAGGCGATCACGTGGGAGAGTTCGGCGTGCAGCAGGGCGGTGCGTTTCAAAGCTTGATCCAGTCGGGGGGCATGGGGCTGCGCAGCACGGCGTCGCGCTGCGGAATGGAGGGCTGGGCGCCCGGCTGCTGGATGCAAAGTGCCGCTGCGCGGATTCCGAGGCGTACGGCCTCGTCGAAGCCCTGGCCTTCGCCCAGCGCGACGGCGAGCGCGCCCAGGAATGTGTCGCCGGCCGCCGTCGTGTCGACCGCCTGCACCTTCGGTGCCGGGTGGTGGCGCGCGCCGTCGGCATCGACGGCCACCGCGCCGCGGGAACCGAGCGTGACGACCACGCGCGCGATGCCCTTGGCACGCAGTGCCTGGCCCGCATGCGCGGCCTCCTCGGGGCTGTCGGCGGATTGGCCGCAAAGCGTCTGTGCCTCGATCTCGTTGACCACCAGCGTGTCGATCTTCGGCCACAGCGGCTCGGCGATGGCCTGCACGGGCGAAGGGTTCAGCAGCACCTTGCAGCCTGTCTCGTGCGCCACCGCGATGGCGCGCGCGACCTGGTCCAGCGGCGTCTCGAATTGCGCCACCAGGAAGGCGGCGCCCTGCACCTGCTGCTTCAGCGTGGCCTCGTCGGCCTCCAGCCGTGCGTTGGCGCCGGGGACCATCACGATGCGGTTCTGCCCGCTGTCTTCCACCAGAATCAGCGCGGTGCCGGTGGGCTCGCCCGCAACGGTGCGCAGGTAAGCGGTGTCGATGCCGTCGCGCTCCAGCGAATCGCGCAGCGCCTTGCCGTGCGCGTCGTCGCCGACGCAGCCGATCATGCGCACGCTGCCGCCCTGGCGCGCGCAGCTCACCGCCTGATTGGCGCCCTTGCCGCCGGGAATGTCGGCGATCGAATGGCCCAGCAGGGTCTCGCCCGCGGCCGGCGCGTGCGGTACGCGCACGACCAGGTCCATGTTGAGGCTGCCGAACACCACGATGCGCGGTGCCGCGGCACGGCCATCGGTGCTGCTGCTGGAAGAAGGCTTCAGGCTCACGAGGTGCGGGACTTTCGGGGTTGCTGGGAGGGCGTTTCGGCGGCAGCCGGCGCGGGAGCGGGGGCTTCGCGGAAGCTCGCGTGGCGCGCAGTGGAGGCGCGCACGCACAGCTCCGGCTGCAGCACCACCTTGCGCGCATCGCGGCGCTTGCCGCCCACGCGCTCCAGCAGCATGTCGACCGCCAGCGCGCCGATGCGCTCCTTGGGCTGAGCCACGGTGGTGAGCGCGGGGCTGGTGTAGGCCGAGAGTTCGATGTCGTCGAAGCCGACGATCGAGAGCTCGTCGGGCACGCGCACGCCGCTCTCGTGCGCCGCGCGCAATGCGCCGATGGCCATCAGGTCGTTGCAGACGAACACGGCCGAGGGCTTCTGCTCGGTGCGCAGGATGGCGTGCATCGCCTCGTAGCCGCCCTGGCTGGTGAAGCCGCCGCGCCACAGCAGCGAATCGGTGCTGGCGATGCCGGGCGCGGCGCCGGCTTCGGCCAGCGCCATGCGCCAGCCCTCGATGCGCTGCTCGCTGGGCATCACGCCCACCGGGCCGCCGATGCAGGCGATGCGCTTGTGGCCCAGCGACAGCAGGTGCCGCACGGCGAGCAGGCCGCCCTGCATGTGGGCGGTCTCGACCAGGTCGCACACGGGGTTGGCGATCTCGCGGTCGACCAGCACGGTCGGCACGCGCAGGCCATTGAGCTGCTTCGCCAAGTCGTTGTCGCCGCTCTCGCCGGTCGACACCACGATCAGCCCGTCGATGCGGCGCTCGGCTAGCACCTGCAGGTAGACGCTCTGGCGGCGGGGCTCGTCGTCGGTGTTGCACAGCACCAGCGTGTAGCCGGCGCCGAAGCAGCGGTCCTCCACGATGCGCACGATCTCCGCGAAGTAGGGGTTCGAGCTGTTGGGAATCAGCATGCCCAGCGTCGAGGTGGTGTTGCTCTTGAGGCTGCGCGCCATCGCGTTGGGCACGTAGCCCAGCTCGCGGATGGCGAGCTCCACCCGCTCGCGCACCTTGGCGCTCACGTGGCGCGTGTCGTTGACCACATGCGATACGGTGGTGACCGACACCTCCGCCTTCAGCGCGACGTCCTTGATGGTGGCCATGGTTCTATTCCTCTTGCTGGATGGGCGGCGGCGATCAGGCCAGCCGGCGTTCCACGCGGCGCTGGCGCAGCGTATCGATGATCACCGCCACCACGATCACCGCGCCGGTGATGATCCGCTTGCTCGGCTCGCTGGCACCCACCTGCGCGAGGCCGGCTTCCAGCACCGCGATGATCAGCACGCCGAAGAAGGTGTTGACGACCGAGCCGCGCCCGCCCATCAGGCTGGTGCCGCCGATGACCACGGCCGCGATCACCTGCAGCTCGATGCCCACGCCCGCGTTCGGGTCGGCGGCTTCGAGGCGGGCCGACTGCATCAGTCCCGCGAGCCCGGCCAGCAGCCCGGTGACGGCGAACACGATGATGCGGATGGGCCGCGGATCGACGCCCGCCAGCCGCATCGCCTCTTCGTTGGTGCCGATGCCCACCACGTGGCGGCCGAACACGGTGCGCGTGAGCACCATCTGCCCGATGACCACCAGCACCACCGCCAGCACGAAGGCGGCGGAGATGCCCCCGATCCACGGAGCGGCCAGGCCCGAGATGGCGTCGCCCACGTACTGCGTGCGCGAATCGGTCACGAGGTAGGCGCCGCCGCGCACCGCCTCCAGCATGCCCAGCGAGACGATGAAGCTCGGCAGCCGCCAGGCCACCGACACCGCGCCGGTGACCGTGCCGCAGACCAGGCCCGTGGCCAGCCCGAGCGCCGCGGCCAGCGGCACAGAGAGCTTCCATTCGAGGATGGCGGCCGCGGTGACGGCCGCGCTGAGCGCCAGCACCGAACCCACCGACAGGTCGATGCCCGCGATGATCAGCACGAAGGTCATGCCGATCGCCATCACGGCCAGCGCGGGGATTTCATTCGCGATGGAGACGAAGGTCTCGCGCGTCAGGAAGTATTCGCTGAGCGAGCCGAAGAGGGCGATCATGCCCACGAGCACGACCGTGAGGCCCAGGTAGGTGCCGAGCTGGCCCTTCAGCGCGGAGGGCGCGGGCGGCGTGTTGGATGTCGTAGAGGCGGCGTTCATGGTGTGTCGGCGGTGACCGGGATCGGATCGGAAACGGGGGATACCGTCGGCGGATTGGCTGCTGCTGCGTGTCCTGTCGCGTCGCTGAATGCCGCGGCCAGCAGCGATTGTTCGGTCCATTCTCCGCGCTCGAACACCGCGACCAGGCGCCCGGCGCTCATCACGCCGATGCGGTCGCACATGGCCATGAGTTCGCGCAGGTCGCTGGACACCATCAGCAGCGCCTTGCCGGCGTCGGTCATGCGGTCGAGTTCGGCGTAGAGGTCGGCGCGCGCGCCCACGTCCACGCCGCGCGTGGGTTCGTCCAGCAGCAGCACCTTGCATTCGCGGTGCAGCCAGCGCGCGAAAACCACCTTCTGCTGGTTGCCGCCGCTGAGCGTGGAAACCGGCTGTTCGATGCTGCGCGAGCGGATGCGCAGCAGTTCCACCAGCTTGCGCGCGATGCCGCGTTCCTTGGCGCCGCGCAGCCACCCGGCGTGCGAGATCGCGCCCAGGTCGCTCAGCGTGGCGTTGACGCGGATCGACTGCGGCAGCAGCAGGCCCTGCGACTTGCGGTCTTCGGTGACCAGGCCGATGCCCGCGCGGATCGCCTGCATCGGCGAGCGCCAGCCCTTGCGGACGTGGTGCGTGGCTTGCCCGTCGGCATGCAGCGTGATCTCGCCGCGGTCGGCGCGGTCTGCTCCGAACAGCAGGCGCACCAGCTCGGTCCGGCCCGAGCCGACCAGGCCGGCCAGGCCCATGACTTCGCCCGCACGCAGGTCGATGTCGACGTCGCGAACGACCTGCGCCCGGCCGATGCCGCGCGCGCTCAGCAGCACCGGGCCCGCCACGCGGCGGTCGCGACCCTCGTGCTCGTGCACCGCACGGCCCACCATGCGCTGCACCAGTTCGGATTCGCGCACGCCGGCCATGGCGCGCACATCCACCAGCCGGCCGTCGCGCAGCACCGCCACGCGGTCGGCGATGCGCTGAAGCTCCTCGAGGCGGTGCGAGACGTAGACGATGGCCACGCCGCGGGCCTTCAGCAGGTCGATCTGCTCGAACAGGTGAGAGGTTTCGCGCGGCGTGAGCATGGCGGTGGGCTCGTCGAGCACCAGCACGTGCGTGTCGTCCTGCAGGTTGCGCGCGATCTCCACCATCTGCTGCTGGCCGATGCCCAGCCGCGCCACGGGCGTGGCCGGGTCGATGTTCTGCATGCCGATCTTGGCGAGCTGGCGCGCGGCCAGCTCGTGCAGCCTGGCCTTGCGTATCCAGCCGGTCTTGTTGGGCAGGCGGTCGAGCAGCAGGTTCTCGGCCACCGACAGCGTGGTGACGAGGCCGAGCTCCTGCATGACCATGCGCACGCCCAGGCGCTCCGCGTCGCGACGCGAGGTGGGCGCGAAGGGCTTGCCGTCGAGCAGCATTCGGCCGCGCGTGGGCTGCACCAGGCCGCAGACGATCTTCGACAGCGTGCTCTTGCCGGCGCCGTTCTCGCCCGTGAGGGCCAGCACTTCGCCGGGGTTGAGCACGAGCGAGACGTCGTCCAGCACCGGCGCCGCATAGTCCTTGCCCATGGCGCTCAGGGAGAGCACGGGCAGGGCCGTTGTGAGATTCATGGCGGCGGATGCTGTCAACGTCTGCTCTTTCCGGTTTCTTACTTGGAGTCCTTGGTGACCAGCACCACGTCGGTCTTCACCTCGGCGGGCATTTCCGACTGCTTCTTGTTCTCTGCGAGGGCCTTCAGCGCGGTCTCGATGCCGAACACCGCCTGCTTGGCGGCGAACTGGTCGGCGGTGGCGAGCACGCGGCCGTCCTTGAGCATCGGCTTGATGGCGCCGATGTTGTCGTAGCCGACCACCAGCACCTTGCCGGTCTTGCCGGCGGCCTTGACGGCGGCCACGGCGCCCAGCGCCATGCTGTCGTTGCCCGCGAGCAGCGCCTTCAGGTCGGGGTGCTCGCGCATCATGCCGGCGGCCACGGTATTGCCCTTGTCGATTTCCCACTGGCCCGACTGCACGCCCACCACCGTCACGCCGGCGGCCTTCATCGCGTCCTGGTAGCCCAGCGTGCGCTGCTGCGCATTGAAGGTGGTCGACACGCCTTCGATGATGCCGACCTTGTCGCCCGCCTTCAGTTCTTTGGCGAGCGCGTCGCCCACCAGCTTGGCGCCGGCGCGGTTGTCGGGGCCGACGAAGGGCACCTGGATGCCCTTTTCCTTGAGCGCGGCGGCGTCGAACTGGTTGTCGATGTTGACCACCAGGATGCCCTTGTCGATGGCGGCCTTCACCGCGGGCACCAGCGCCTTCGAATCGGCCGGCGCGATGACCAGCGCGTTGATCTTCTGCGCCACCATCTGCTCGACCATCTTGATCTGCGCGGCGGTGTCGGTCTCGTCCTTGATGCCATTGGCCACCAGCGTGTACTTCGAGGCGTTGGCCTTCTGGTGCGCCTTGGCGCCGTCTTCCATGGTGCGGAAGAACTCATTGGCGAGCGACTTCATGACCAGCGCGACCTTGGGCTTGTCCTGCGCGAAGGCGGGCGTTCCGGCCATGGCGCCCAGCAGCGTCAGTGCGGCAGCGCTTTGCAGGGTACGGCGGGTGAACTTCATGGTGGATGTCTCCTGGGATAGGTTGATCGGAACGGGTGCGCCGGTCTTTGCCGGGGCGCCGATGTTAACTGAGGGAAACGTTTGCGCAAACGTTTGCCGATTGGGTCTTACCCTGATGCATCCGGGGGCTCGAATGCTGTTCGAAGACCTGTCCGACGGGCGCCAAACCATGCTCGCCTAAAATTCGCGGTTATCCAAGAGGACCTCCCATGAGTTTGCAATGCGGCATCGTCGGCCTGCCCAACGTCGGTAAATCCACTCTTTTCAATGCGCTGACCAAGGCCGGCATCGCGGCGGAGAACTATCCCTTCTGCACCATCGAACCCAACGTGGGCGTGGTGGAAGTGCCCGATCCGCGCCTCGACCAGCTCGCCGAGATCGTCAAGCCCGAGCGCGTGGTGCCCGCCATCGTCGAATTCGTCGACATCGCCGGCCTGGTGGCCGGCGCCAGCACCGGCGAAGGCCTGGGCAACAAGTTCCTGGCCCACATCCGCGAGACCGATGCCACCGTCAATGTGGTGCGCTGCTTCGATGACGACAACGTCGTCCACGTGGCCGGCAAGGTCGACCCGATCTCCGACATCGAGGTGATCCAGACCGAGCTGTGCCTGGCCGACCTCGCCACCGTCGAGAAGGCGCTGGCCCGCCACACCAAGGTGGCCCGTTCGGGCGACAAGGACGCGCAGAAGCTGGTCGGCCTGCTCGAGCGCTGCCAGGCCGCGCTGAACGAGAACACGCCGGTGCGCGCGCTCGAGTTCACCAAGGAAGAGCGCCCGCTGGTCAAGAGCTTCACGCTGATCACCGCCAAGCCCGCGATGTTCGTGGGCAACGTGTCGGAAGACGGCTTCGAGAACAACCCGTACCTCGACCGCCTGCGCGAGTACGCCGCCAAGCAGGGCGCGCCCGTGGTCGCCATCTGCGCCAAGATCGAAGCCGACCTCGCCGAGATGGACGACGAGGACAAGAAGATGTTCCTCGCCGAGATCGGCCAGGAAGAGCCGGGCCTGAACCGCCTGATCCGCGCGGCCTTCAAGCTGCTGGGCCTGCAGACTTACTTCACCGCCGGCGTGAAGGAAGTGCGCGCCTGGACCATCCACATCGGCGACACCGGTCCGCAGGCGGCAGGCGTGATCCACGGCGACTTCGAGAAGGGCTACATCCGCGCCCAGACCATCGCCTTCGAGGACTACATCGCCTACAAGGGCGAGCAGGGCGCGAAGGACGCGGGGAAGATGCGTTCGGAAGGCAAGGAATACGTCGTCAAGGATGGCGACGTGATGAACTTCCTGTTCAGTTCCTGATTCCCGCCGGGTGAAATGCCCCTCTGATGAGCCGTCCCAAGATCGTCATCATTGCGGGCCCCAACGGCGCGGGCAAGACTACCTTCGCCCGCGCCTTCCTTCCGCAGGAGGCGCAGGTTTCGCGTTTCATCAATGCGGATCTGATCGCAGCCGGACTGTCTCCCTTCGCTCCGGAAGCGGAAGCCATCAAGGCCGGTCGGCTGATGCTGGAGGAAATCGCGGAATGCGTCCGTCGGCGGGAGAGCTTCGCTTTCGAAACCACCTTGTCGGGGCTGGGCTATCTGCGTCACATCGGTGCATGGAGAGCCTCGGGCTACCACGTGAGCCTTTTCTTCCTGGCGCTCCCGACGGCAGAATTTGCGATTGCGCGTGTGGCGGAGCGTGTTCGCCAGGGTGGTCATCACATTCCTGAAGACGTGATTCGCCGTCGCTTCGTGTCGGGGCGCAGGAATTTCGACGACAGCTACCGCGGAGCGGTCGATGCCTGGGCTCTGTACGACAACGCCGGTGAAGAGCCGGCACTCATCGAATGGGGAGAAGCACCATGACCAATGAGCAACTGGCACAAGCTAAGGACAAGGATCTTGCGGCTTCGCTGATTGCGATCCGGCGCGCTGCGCGGGCGGCGCGGGAAGCCGCAGTGCGCACCAACACCGCCATCGTGGTGCAGCGAGACCAGAAGCCGGTCCGTGTCACGGCCGACGAGTTGCGCAAAGCCGGCGTGAAGTGAATCGACGGCGCGGGGTTGTTGGATAGACTCCGCGCGCCCTGTCTTCTTCCAGGCCCCGCCCCATGCTCACCGTCCACCACCTCAACAACTCCCGCTCGCAGCGCGTGCTCTGGCTGCTCGAAGAGCTGGAGCTGCCCTACGAGATCGTGCATTACCAGCGCGATCCGCGGACCATGTTGGCGCCCGCTTCGCTGCGGGCCGTTCATCCGCTGGGGAAGTCACCGGTTGTCACGACGGATGACGGACTGACGCTCGCGGAGTCGGGCGCGATCATCGAGACGGTGATCGAGCGCTACGGCCATGGCCGGCTCGCGCCCGCCGCGGGTTCGCCGGAGGCGGTGCGCTATCGCTACTGGCTGCATTTCGCGGAGGGCACGGCGATGTCGCCGCTGCTGATGAAGCTGATCTTCGACCGCATCGAGACGAGCAGGATGCCTTTCTTCGCGCGGCCGGTGGCCAAGGCGATCGCGGCGAAGACGAAGTCGGCGTTCATCCATCCGAACATCGCCAACCATCTGAACTACATGGAAGCCGAGCTCGGCAAGAGCGAGTGGTTCGCCGGCGATGCGTTCACGGGCGCGGACATCCAGATGAGCTTCGTGGTCGAGGCCGCGCAGGCGCGTGGCGGGCTCGATGCGAAGCGGCCGAAGCTGATGGCGTACCTGGAGCGCATCCACTCGCGTCCCGCGTACAAGCGCGCGCTGGAGCGCGGCGGGCCCTACGAGCTGCTGAGCTGAGCCGAGGCGGCGGCTTCAGGATGGAAAGACGTACAGCAGCGCGACCGTCATCGTGACGTAGCGCAGGAATTTCCCGATCGCCATATAGGCCACGCATGGCCAGAACGGCAGCTTGAGCCAGCCCGCCACCGCGCACAGCGGATCGCCCACCAGCGGCAGCCAGCTCAGCAGGCAGGCCTTCGGGCCGAGCTTCTCGAGCCAGCCCAGAACGCGCACATGATGTTTCGAGTGCGAGTATTTGTCGGCCACCTTGTGCGCGCCGTAGCCCATCCACCAGTCGACCGCGCCACCCAGCGTGTTGCCCACTGTCGCGACCGCGATGGCGGGCCAGAACATGTCGGGGTTGAGCTTGAGCAGGCCGAAGAGAAATGGCTCGGAGCCCACCGGCAGAAGCGTCGCCGAGACGAAGGCCGCAACGAACAGCGTGGAGAGGCCGACCTGCGGCAGCGCCAGCAGGGCAAGGAGGGAGTCGAGCCAGGCTTGCATAGGGTCGGCGCAGTATAGGCAGCGCCCGCGCCGCAACCGCGTGGGAGAAAGCCCCGGCGCGCACCGGTATTTGTACGGGGTACCGAGGCGCAAATCGTTTCAGTCGCTGAAATGCGGCGTGGCTACAATCGTGCCTCATTTTTCAGCAGCCGAACGCGCACGCTCCCCTTCCAAATGACCTTGCAGATCGGCAACCACACGCTGGAAAACCGCCTGTTCGTCGCGCCCATGGCCGGCGTGACGGACCGGCCCTTCCGCATGCTGTGCCGCGAGCTCGGCGCGGGCTACGCGGTCAGCGAGATGGTCACCTCGCGCAAGGAACTCTGGGGTTCGCTCAAGACCTCTCGGCGCGCCAACCACGACGGCGAGCCCGGCCCCATCGCGGTGCAGATCGCCGGCACCGACGCGGCCATGATGGCGGAGGCCACGGTCTACAACATCGAGCGCGGCGCGCAGATCATCGACATCAACATGGGCTGCCCGGCCAAGAAGGTCTGCAACAAGTGGGCGGGCTCGGCGCTGATGCGCGACGAGCCGCTGGCGCTGGAGATCGTGCAGGCCGTGGTCGACGCGGCGCAGCCCTTCGGCGTGCCGGTCACGCTCAAGATGCGCACCGGCTGGAGCCTGGAGCACCGCAACGCGGTGAAGCTGGCGCGCGACTTCGAGTCGGCCGGCGTGCAGATGCTCACCGTGCACGGACGCACGCGCGAGCAGGGCTACAAGGGCTTCGCCGAGTACGACACCATCGCCGCCGTGAAGGCCGCCGTGCGCGTGCCGGTGGTGGCCAACGGCGACATCAATTCACCGGAGAAGGCGCGCGACGTGCTCGCGGCCACCGGCGCCGACGCGGTGATGGTCGGCCGGGCCGCGCAGGGCCGGCCGTGGATCTTCCGCGAGATCGCGCACTTCCTCGAAACCGGCACGCACCGCGCGCCGCCGCTGGTGGTGGAAGTGCGCCGCTTGCTGCTCGACCATCTGGTGGAGCACTATGCGCTCTACGGCGACTACAGCGGTGTGCGCACGGCGCGCAAGCACATCGGCTGGTACGTGCGCACGCTGCCCGACGGCGAGGCGTTTCGCGCGCGCATGAACACCATCGAGGACTGTGCCGAGCAGCTGCGCGCGGTCGGCGACTATTTCGACGGGCTGGCGGACCACATGGACCGCATGCCCGTGCACCGCCCCGCGGACGACCTCGCGCCGGGCGAAGAAGAGGAGACGGCCTGCGCCGTCCACTGAGAGAGGAAAAGAAGAAGCAATGAGCAAGAAACACATCGAGGACTGCGTGCGCACCAGTCTGGACAGCTATTTCCGCGACCTGCGCGGCACCGAGCCCGACGGCATGTACGAGATGCTCGTGCGCGTGGTGGAGAAACCCCTGCTCGATGTCGTGATGACGCGCGCCGAGGGCAATCAATCGAAGGCCGCTCAATGGCTGGGCCTGAACCGAAACACGCTTCGCAAGAAGCTGGTCGAACACAAACTCCTGAAATAAACAACTCCCCGGCATATCCAATGGCCCAGACCGCACTCATCTCCGTTTCCGACAAGACCGGCATCCTCGAATTCGCCCAGGCGCTGCATGCGCTGGGCATCAAGCTGCTGTCCACCGGCGGCACTGCCAAGCTGCTCGCCGACGCGGGCCTGCCCGTCACCGAGGTGGCCGACCACACCGGCTTTCCCGAAATGCTCGACGGCCGCGTGAAGACGCTGCATCCGAAGATCCACGGCGGCCTGCTCGCGCGCCGCGACCTGCCCGCGCACGTCGCGGCCATCCAGCAGCACGGCATCGACACCATCGACCTGCTGGTGGTCAATCTGTACCCCTTCGAGGCCACGGTGGCCAAGCCCGGCTGCACGCTGGAAGACGCGATCGAGAACATCGACATCGGCGGTCCGGCCATGGTGCGCAGCGCGGCCAAGAACTGGAAGGACGTGGGCGTGCTCACCGACTCCTCGCAGTACGCCGTGGCGCTGGCCGAGCTGAAGGCGAACGGCAAGCTCAGCGACAAGACCAAGTTCGCGTTCTCGGTGGCCGCGTTCAACCGCATCGCCGACTACGACGGCGCGATCAGCGACTACCTCTCGGCCATCGACTTCGACGCCAGCATCGGCCAGCCCGCTCCCAAGCGCTCGCTCTTCCCCGCGCAGAGCAACGGCCGCTTCGTGAAGGTGCAGGACCTGCGCTACGGCGAGAACCCGCACCAGCAGGCCGCGTTCTACCGCGACCTGCATCCGGCGCCCGGCTCGCTCGTTTCGGCGAAGCAGCTGCAGGGCAAGGAGCTGAGCTACAACAACATCGCCGATGCCGACGCGGCATGGGAGTGCGTGAAGAGCTTCGACGTGCCTGCCTGCGTGATCGTGAAGCACGCCAACCCCTGCGGCGTGGCCATCGGCAAGGACGCGGCCGAGGCCTATGCCAAGGCCTTCAAGACCGACCCGACTTCGGCCTTCGGCGGCATCATCGCCTTCAATCGCCCGGTCGACGGCGCGACCGCGCAGGAGATCGCCAAGCAGTTCGTCGAAGTGCTGATGGCACCCGGCTACACGCCCGAGGCGCTCGAGGTGTTTCAGGCCACCAAGGCCAAGCTCAACGTGCGCGTGCTGGAAATCGCACTGCCCAAGGGTGGAACGACCGACTGGGACAACGGCCGCAACGCCATGGACGTCAAGCGCGTCGGCTCGGGCCTGCTGATCCAGACGGCCGACAACCACGAGCTCGCCGCCAGCGACCTCAAGGTGGTCAGCAAGAAGCAGCCCACGCCGCAGCAGCTGCAGGACTTGCTCTTCGCATGGAAGGTCGCCAAGTACGTGAAGAGCAACGCGATCGTCTTCTGCGCCAACGGCATGACCATGGGCGTGGGTGCAGGCCAGATGAGCCGCCTCGATTCGGCACGCATCGCCAGCATCAAGGCCGAGCACGCCGGCCTCTCGCTGAAGGACACGGCCGTGGCCAGCGACGCCTTCTTCCCGTTCCGCGACGGCCTCGACGTGGTGGTGGACGCGGGCGCGAGCTGCGTGATCCAGCCGGGCGGCTCGATGCGCGACCAGGAAGTCATCGACGCTGCCGACGAGCGCGGCGTGGTGATGGTGCTGTCCGGCGTGCGCCACTTCAGGCATTGACGCCCTTCCAGAACACCGCGGAACCGGCTTTGCCGGGCCGCAGGTGTTGCCCCCGGTAGGGGGTTGGCGAAGCGACACGAAGTGCGCGCAGCCTGGGGGCGAGCCTATTCCCCGAAGCGGTACTTCAGCTGGAAGGTGACGGCGCCGTACAGCCGGTTCTTGATCGTCGGCACATAGGCGATGTTGAGGCCCCAGTTCTTGCCTTCGATGGCGGCCACCGGAAGGATGGCCGGGAACCAGTTGCCGTTGCGGTAGTTGGGATAGCCGTCGAAGCCGCCCACCACCGCACCGAACTTCACGCCGTAGAACTCGAAGGGCAGCGCATACAGCCCCACGTAGTTCGACTGCCGGCGGTCGCTGTTGCGGAAGGTGCCCGCGGTGACGCGGAAGGTGTCGTTCAGCGGGTACTCGAAGCCCAGGCCCTGGTTGACGTTCTCCAGGCCCTTGCCGCCGTCGAAGTGCGCCGAGTAGAAGCCGGGGTTGATCCAGATGTTCTTCGGATCGAAGGACGAATCCTGCGCCGCCGCGAAGCCGGGGATGAGAAGAGCGATGCTCAGGGCCGGCAGCGTGCGCAGGGAGTTCATGGTGGGCTAGGGTGTCCTGAAGATTTGTCGTGCGGCTTCGATGGTGGCGGCGATGTCGTCGTCGCTGTGTGCCGCGCTCACGAAGCCTGCTTCGTAAAGCGCGGGCGCAATATACACGCCGCGATCCAGCAGACCGTGAAACAACGCATTGAACTTCGCGTTGTCGGTTGTCATCACGGTGGCATAGTTCTGCGGCAGGTCCTTCATCAGGAAGAAGCCGAACATGCCCCCTTCGCTGTCGGCGTTGAAGGGCTGGCCTTCGGCCGCCGCGGCGGCCTTGAGCCCTTCGACCAGCGAGCGCGTCTTCTTGCCGAGCGCTTCGTAGAAGCCGGGCTTCGCGATCTCCTTCAGCGTGGCGAGACCGCAGGCCGTGGCCACCGGGTTTCCCGACAGCGTGCCCGCCTGGTAGACCGGCCCCAGCGGTGCGAGCTGCTCCATGATCGCGCGAGGGCCACCGAAGGCCGCGAGCGGCATGCCGCCGCCGATGACCTTGCCGAGCACCGTGAGGTCGGGCTTGATGCCCAGCACGCCCTGCGCGCCGTGCAGGCCCACGCGGAAGCCCGTCATCACCTCGTCGAACACCAGCAGGGCACCGTGCTGCGTGCAGAGTTCGCGGCAGCGGCGCGCGAACTCGGGCGCGGCGCGCACGAAGTTCATGTTGCCGGCGATCGCCTCGATCATCAGGCAGGCGATGTCCTTGCCGTGCAGCGCGAAGGCTTCCTCCAGCTGCTGCAGGTTGTTGTACTCGAGCACGATGGTGTGCTGCACCACCTCGGGCGGCACGCCGGCGGAGGTGGGGTTGCCGAAGGTGGCGAGGCCGGAGCCGGCCTTCACCAGCAGCGCGTCGGCATGGCCGTGGTAGCAGCCCTCGAACTTGACGATGCTCTTGCGGCCGGTGGCGCCGCGCGCCAGGCGCAGCGCGCTCATGGCGGCCTCGGTGCCCGAGCTCACGAGCCGCACCATCTCCATCGACGGCACCAGCGCGAGGATGGCCTCGGCCAGCTCGACCTCGCGCTCGGTCGGCGCGCCATACGAGAAGCCTTCGACCACGGCCTTCTGCACCGCCTCGACCACCGCTGGGTGGCCGTGGCCCAGGATCATCGGGCCCCAGGAGCCGATGTAGTCGATGTAGCGCTTGTCGTTGGCGTCCCAGAAATAGGCGCCCTGGGCGCGCTGGACGAAGCGGGGCGTGCCGCCCACGGCCTTGAAGGCGCGCACGGGCGAGTTCACGCCGCCGGGAATCACGGCGCGGGCGCGCTCGAAAAGAATGTCGTTGCGATCAGTACTTGGCATCGGGACTCAGCAGAGGTTTTCAGTGGGGGCCGCCGCGCACGGCCGCCCCGGTAGGGGCGAAGCGACACGGAGTGCGCGCAGCCTTGGGGGCGAGCAACATTTTCAGTGCCGGGTGTCGTGCGGGGGCAGGGCGAAGTCCGGCGGGGCGTCGGGATCGTCGTCGCCTTCCTCCGGCTCGGGCTCGGCCCAGAAGAGGCGATCGGGCAGCACGTGGCCCATGCCCGGCCGGAAGCCCGCGTCGAGGCAGCGGTCCATGTAGGCCAGCGCTTCCGTGGTCGCTGCCACGAGGTCGGTGCCGCTGGCGAGCAGGGCGGCCAGCGCGGCCGACAGGGTGTCGCCCGCGCCCGCGAAGACGGCCTCGAGCCGCTCGTACTTCTCGCTGGCGAGCACCGACTGCGGCGAGGCCAGCACGTTGTCTATGAACTGGTCGGGCAGCATCAGGCCGGTGACCAGCGTGTAGGGCACGCCGAACTCGCCGGCGGCCTTGGCGATGTCGCGCGCGCCGGGCGGACGGTCGCCGTTCCAGTCCGGAAGCAGCCAGCGCCACAGGGTACTGTGGTTTCCAACCAACACTGTCGTCTGAGGCAGGACGAGCTCGCGAAAAGCGTCCAGATAGGGCTCGATCAGGTTCTCGTCCCACCAGGAAAGGTTGGGCATGTAGGCCACCACGGGCACCTCCGGATAGTCGGCGGCGGTTTCCGCGATGGTGCTCAGCGCCTCGGTGGTGCCGGCGAAGCCAACCTTGATCAGCTGTACCTCCACGTCCTCCAGGATGGCGCGCGCCTGCTCGGCGATGGCCTCCTCGTCGAGGGGGAAGTGATCGAAAATCTCGGCTGTGTCCCGGGCGTAGGCGCCCGTGACGACGGGCAGGATGTGTGCGCCTACCGACCCCATGGCCAGGGCATCGGCGCCCAGCCCGCCCGCACCGCTGGGATCGCTGGCATTGAACACCAGCACGCAGGGGGGATTCAGGTCGTGCTCGGCCGGCTCGCCGGCATCCTGCGAGGGGTCGTTAAGATCGCCCGGTTTGCGGGCGTCGTCTGCTGGAAGTAAGTAGATGGTCATACGCCGTGCGGAATCCTCTGGATGGTGGCATAGGCGCGACGTTTACAGTCTGCCAGAGAGATACGCATAGATACACTCGTTGCATTTAATGAACAAGGACTTTAAGCTCCGATGAACACGAAAACTTGGATGTGCCTGATTTGTGGGTGGATCTATGACGAAGCGGTTGGTGTACCGGAAGATGGCATCGCGGCAGGCACGGCCTGGGCCGATGTTCCGATGAACTGGACCTGTCCTGAGTGCGGTGCGCGCAAGGAAGACTTCGAAATGGTTGAAATCTGAAAGCATGGCATAGATAGAGCTACGCGGTCTGCGTCGATGTTCGGCGCGGCGGGCTTCCAAGTCTCATGAGCAGGAGCGTTTGCAATGGGCCCGAATGGATCTGGTTACAAGGTGCTTGTCATTGACGACAGCAACACCATCCGGCGCAGTGCCGAGATTTTTCTGAAGCAGGGTGGGCACGAGGTTCTTCTCGCCGAAGACGGCTTCGACGCGCTCTCCAAGGTTAACGACCACAAGCCGCATCTGATTTTCTGCGACATCCTGATGCCGCGCCTGGACGGCTACCAGACCTGCGCCATCATCAAGCGCAACGCCCACTTTTCCAACGTCCCGGTCGTCATGCTGTCGTCGAAAGACGGTGTATTCGACAAGGCACGCGGCCGCATGGTCGGTTCCCAGGACTACCTGACCAAGCCTTTCACCAAAGACCAGCTGCTGCAGGCCGTGCAGCAGTTTGGCACCGTTCAACAGGAAGTGCAGTAATGCCCATTCGAAAAATCCTCGTCGTCGACGACTCCAAGACGGAACTGGTGTTCCTGTCCGACCTCCTCCAGAAGAACGGCTTCGCCGTCAAGACGGCCGAAAACGCCGACGACGCCATGCGCCGCCTCGAGGAAGAGCACCCCGACCTGATCCTCATGGACGTGGTCATGCCCGGCCAGAACGGCTTCCAGCTCACGCGCGCCATCGCCCGCGACCCGAAGTACGCCGCGATCCCGATCATCCTGTGCACCAGCAAGAACCAGGAGACCGACCGCGTCTGGGGCATGCGCCAGGGCGCGCGCGACTACATCGTGAAGCCGGTCAACGCCGCCGACCTGATGTCCAAGATCAGCGCCCTGAACTGAGCGAAAGCCTGCCGAGTCCATGGCGAATCGCGATGCTCTGAGAGCCTTCCAGTCCCGGCTGGCGAGCCGCCTGCAGGCCGCTCGCACGACGGGGGTGGCTGCCACCTGGCTGGCGGTCGAGGCCGGCGAGGGCAAATACCTCTTTCCGCTGGGACACGCCGGCGAGATCTTTCCCTGGACGCCGCCGCAGCCCGTGCCCTACACGCAGCCGTGGTTCCTCGGCGTTGCCAACCTGCGCGGCGGCCTCTACGGCGTCGTGCAGCTTGCGGCGTTCGCCACCGGCGTTCCTGTCGCGCTGGCCGCCACCGAGGCGGCGCGCATCCAGTCGCGGCTCGTTGCTTTCAACGAGCTGCTCGAAGTCAACTGCGCTTTGCTGGTCGATCGACTGGCGGGGTTGCGGGGGGCGGAGGCCTTCACGGCATCCGAGCCTCCTGGCGCAGAAGCACCTGCCTGGCACGGGCATCTGTTTACCGATGCAGCGGGGGAGCGCTGGCAGGAAGTCAACCTGCAGGCGCTTTCGCAGCAACCCCAGTTTTTGAGCATTGGTGCGTAGTGCCGCCGCACGCCGTACCGGAAACCACCTGAAGGACCGACCGTGAGCTCGATCGCCGACAAGTTCAAGAAATTACTGCCCGTGAACAACGGGAACGACAAGGCCCGCGTCGATGGCTCCGGTTCGATATCGCTCGACGATGTCGATACCGTCCAGGTTCCGGACGAGAAAACCGTGCGCCTCGCCAGGAAGGGCTCCGCGGCCCCCGACACCAGCTTCGGCGACGTCGACCTGCCCGGCGGCGGCGACGCAGCCAACGAGCCCGGCGCCGCGCCTGCCGAAGTCGCGTCCGACGCCACCGGCGGCCGCGCGGGCTCCAACCCCGCGAAGCAGCAGCGTATCCTGGCCATCATGCTGGCGGTCGTGGTGCTGCTGCTGCTGCTGGTCGCAGGCTCCGCAATTCTTCGCGCCGAACGCCTCGCGCAGCAGGTGGCGGCCACCGGCCAGTCGCTGATGCAGTCGCAGCGTCTCGCCAAGTCGATCTCGCAGGCCCTCGTGGGCAGCGCCTCGGCCTTCGTCGAAGTGAAGGACGCCGCGGACGACCTCACGCGCCGCGTGCAGGGCCTGACCAACGGCGACGACTCGCTGCGCCTGGAGCGCGTGGGCAACCAGTACGACGAGGAGATGAACAAGATCAATCCCCTCGTCACCCGTGCCGACGCCAGCGCCAAGGTCGTGCTGGCCCAGCGCCAGATCCTGACGCAGGTGGGTGCCGCTCTGCGCGACATCAACCAGCAGTCGTCCACGCTGCTCGAGATGACGGAAACCGTCGCCTCGCTGAAGATGCAGCAGAACGCCACGCTGCCTGAGATCTCGGCCGCCGGCCAGCTCGTGATGCTGACGCAGCGCATCGGCAAGTCGACCAACGAGTTCTTCACGGTCGAGGGTGTGAACCCGGACGCCGTGTTCCTGCTGGGCAAGGACCTGAACACCTTCCAGGAAACCACCCGCGGCCTGCTCGACGGCAATGCGCAGCAGCGCTTCCCCGGCTCGAAGGACCCGCAGACGCGCCAGCAGCTCGAAGCCATCCTGAAGACCTACGAACAGATGCGCACGCAGGCATCGGCCATTCTGGGCAACCTGCAGGGCCTGGTGGCCGCGCGCGAAGCGCAGGCATCGATCCTGACCGACAGCGAGCCGCTGCGCAAGTCGCTGGGCGACCTGCAGGAAAAGCTCTCCGCCCGCACCGGCCTGGGCGCCGGCACCATCGTGCTGCTGTTCGTGCTGTCGCTGGCCGCCCTGGCACTCGCCGGCGCCATCGGTTTCGTGCAGGTGCGCGAAGGCCGCGAACGCGCCGCCGTCGCCGAACGCGAGCGTCTGGCCGCCGAACAGGCTTCCGACGAAGCCAGCCGCGTGAACAACGCCAACCAGGCCGCCATTCTTCGGCTGATGAACGAACTGCAGACAGTGGCCGAAGGCGACCTGACGCAGGAAGCGACCGTGACCGAGGACATCACCGGCGCCATCGCCGACTCGGTGAACTACACGGTGGAAGAACTGCGACTGCTGGTGGGCAACGTGCAGAACACGGCAACCCGCGTGGCGCAGACGACGTCGCAGGTGGAAAACACCTCCACCGAACTGCTGGCGGCATCGACCGAACAGCTGCGCGAGATTCGCGAAACCGGCCAGTCGGTGCTGACCATGGCCGAGCGAATCAACGGCGTGTCCACCCAGGCGCAAGAGTCCGCCACCGTGGCGCGCCAGTCGCTGCAGGCTGCGTCGTCGGGTCTGCAGGCCGTGCAGAACGCCATCGGCGGTATGAACTCCATCCGCGACCAGATCCAGGAAACCTCCAAGCGGATCAAGCGCCTGGGCGAATCCTCGCAGGAGATCGGTGAAATCACGGAGCTGATCTCGGACATTACCGAACAGACGAACGTGCTGGCCCTGAACGCCGCCATTCAGGCAGCGTCCGCCGGTGAAGCCGGCCGAGGCTTCTCGGTGGTGGCGGAAGAAGTTCAGCGGCTGGCCGAACGCTCCGCGGACGCCACGCGCCAGATCTCGGCGCTGGTGAAGGCGATTCAGACCGACACGCAGGACGCGGTGGGCGCCATGGAGCGTTCCACGCAGGGTGTGGTCGAAGGGGCCAAGCTGTCCGACAACGCGGGTACCGCGCTGTCCGAGATCGACCGCGTGTCGCGCCGACTCGCTGACCTGATCGAGCAGATCTCGCAATCCGCCTCCCGCGAAGCCGATTCGGCCAACGTGGTGGCCGCGAACATCCAGCACATCTTCGCGGTGACGGAACAGACCGGAGAAGGTACGCGTACCACGGCACAGCAGGTGCGCGAACTCTCGCAGATGGCCGAAGAACTGCGCCGATCGGTTGCCCGTTTCAAGATTGCGTGATGACGCTCTCCCCCAGCCTTCGCGCACTTCGTGTCGCTGCGGCAGCCCCCTTCCGGGGGCAACACCGGCGGCCCGGCAAAGCCGGTTCCGCGGTGTTCCGTGAAGCGGCCGCGACGGCCTTGTGCATTCGGGGCGCATCGCGCCCATTGAAAAACTGACAGTCAAAGAACGGCGAGCACCCAACGTGTCGATTCAAACCCCTGCCACGGCCCCTCACGCCGGCAACACGCCGGTC
Organism: Variovorax sp. 278MFTsu5.1; assembly: GCF_048305045.1. Taxonomy (NCBI): domain Bacteria; kingdom Pseudomonadati; phylum Pseudomonadota; class Betaproteobacteria; order Burkholderiales; family Comamonadaceae; genus Variovorax; species Variovorax sp. 278MFTsu5.1. The sequence continues at coordinate 5,942,632 of NZ_CP157622.1, read as the reverse complement.
ACCGAAGACCTCGGGCCGCTGGCCTGGGTGCTGGGAGAAATCCAGAAATCCCTTGACGGTGTAGGCAAGTCGTTGCGGCGCTTCGTTCGCGAAGTGGATGCCGCCGCGTCCGAGCCCGAGGCCGGTCCGCTGCAGATGGCCCGCCAGCAGTTGCACCAGGCTGTGGGCGCGCTCCAGATGGTGGGGCATTCCTCGCCCGCGCTGGTGCTCGGCGCCATCGAGTTCGCGGTGCAGGGCTTCATCGCCGAGCCGCAGCGCTGCACCGAAGCCGCGGTGCTCAAGATCGAGCGTGCGGGCTTCGCCGTCACCGACTTCCTCGGCGCGCTGCTGGCCGGCAAGCCGGTGTCGTCGGTCGCGCTGTTTCCGCAGTACCGCGACGTCCTCGAACTGGTCGGCAACGAGCGCGTGCACCCGGCCGACCTGTGGAGCACCGCCTGGCGCTGGGTCGAGATCAAGCCCGCGGTCACGCAGGCTGCCGTCGCCTACGACCCGGCCGTGCGCTCGCGCCTCGACCGCGAGGTGCTGCAGCTCGTCAAGAGCGGCGACACGCAGGCCGCGCGCCGGCTGCATGCGCTGTGCCTGGGCCTCGGCCGCGGCGCGCTGCTGCCTCGCGTCTCCAGCTTCTGGACCCTGGCCGCGGGCTTTTTCGAGGCCCTGGCAGCGGGGCTGATCCAGCCCGACGCCTACGTCAAGCGCGCCGCCTCCCGTGTGCTGCTGCAATACGCCACGCTCGCGCGCGGCGACAGCCTCGTGTCCGACCGGCTGGGCCAGGACCTGCTCTTCTTCTGCGCGCAGGCCGTGCCCGCCGTGGGCGACGATGCCGCCACGCTGCGCACCGTGCGCACCGCCTGGGGCATCTCGGGCGAACAGCGCGTCGACTACAACGTCGAGCAGTTCGGCCGCTTCGATCCGCTCGTGCTGCAGCAAGCGCGCAAGCGTATCGAGACCGCCAAGGAAATGTGGTCGGCGCTCTCGGGCGGCGACATCACCCGCACCCGCCAGGTGGCGGACACCTTCGCGCAGCTGGGCGAATCGCTGCAGAAGCTGCATCCGCCGAGCCTGCCGATGGTGCAGGCCCTGACCCACGCGGTCGAGGCCTCCGTGCGTTCCGGCCAGGCGCCGGGTACCGAGCTCGCGATGGAAGTCGCCACCTCGGTGCTCTACCTCGAAGCCGCGCTCGAAGACCTCGACCCGAGCGATCCCCAGCTCACCGCCCGCACGCTGCAGCTCGCGGGCCGCATCGAGCGCGTGCGCGCCGGCGGCCACTCCGAGCCGCTCGAGCCGTGGATGGAGGACCTCTACCGCCGCGTGAGCGACCGCCAGACCATGGGCACCGTGGTCGACGAGCTGCGCAGCCACCTGAGCGAACTCGAGAAGTCGCTCGACCAGTATTTCCGCCGCCCGGCCGAAAAGGGCCTGCTGCGCACCGTGCCGACGCAGCTCATGCAGATGCGCGGCGTGTTCTCCGTGCTCGGCCTCGACCAGGCCGCGCTCACCGTCCAGCGCATGCGCGAGGACGTCGAGGCGATGCTCGTCAGCACCTCGCCGGCCGAGGAAATGGCCGGCTTCGACGCGCTGGGCAACAACCTCGGCGCGCTGGGCTTCCTGATCGACATGCTGGGCTACCAGCCCGCGCTGGCCAAGCGCCTGTTCGTGTTCGACGCCGACGCGGGCGAACTCAAGCCGCTGATGGGCCGCCAGGCTGCCGAGGCCGAGAGCGGCGAGGGCGCCGCCGCGGGCCAGGCGCCCGCCGCCGAGGCCGTGCTCAGCATCGAGGAAGTCGACGCGCAGATCGCCTCCAAGCTCGCGGCGCTCGCCGCGCCCAAGGCCAAGCCTTCGCCGATCGAGGAATTCAGCAAGAAGGCCGACAGCTGGACGCACAAGATCACCGGCCCGGCCGAGCTGCCCGACACCGAAGTCACCGAGCTCGAAGAAGACGACCTGCAGAACATCTTCCTCGAAGAGGCGCGCGAGGTCGTGCAGAACGGCCTGGCCGCCATCGAGGAACTCGGCAGCTACCCGGACGACACCGAGGAGCTCACGATCCTGCGGCGTGCCTTCCACACGCTCAAGGGAAGCTCGCGCATGGTCGGCCTCACCGAGTTCGGCGATGCCGCATGGTCGCTCGAACAGGTGCTCAACACCTGGCTGGCCGACCAGCGCCCCGCCACGCCGGCGCTGCTGGAAGGCACCGAACGCACGATGAAGGACTTCGGCCAGTGGGTCGAAGCCATCGCCGCGGGCTCCGCGCAGGGCTGGAAGTCCGCGCCGTTCAGCCGCGTGGCCAATGCATTGCTGGCCGGCGAGCCCGTGCCCCCGCCGGTGCGCGTGGCCGACGCGGAGGCCCTGGCGGTCGCCGCGCGCCACATCGCCGCCGAGGCGCCGATGTCCGCGCCCGCGCCGCTCGAAGTTCCCGCGCCAGTGGCGCCCGCACCGGTCGCGGCGGAACTGCCGCCCCTGCGCCTGCCCGACCTGCCGGACCTGTCGTTCACCACGCAGGCTCCGGCGCCCGTGCAGGCGCCTGCACCGGCCGCGGCCCCCGAGATCCCGCCGCTCCAGACCCTGGACTGGCAGGTGCCGGAGCCCGCGAAGGCCGGCACGCCCGAGGCCGACGACGATTTCACGTCGACCGACTTCATCGACTTCGATGCCAAGCCGCAGGCCGAAGAACCCGCGCCGCTGGTCCTGCCCAGCGGCGAGATGTTCGACTTCCTCGCGCCGCCCGCCAGGACGCCCGCGACCGTCGAACTCAAGCAGGAACCCGCCGAACTGGCGACTCCGCCGGCTCCCGCGGCCGAACCCATCGCCGCCACCGTGCCCACCACCGCCGGCCTGCCCGATCTGCAATGGGAGCCCGAGCCGCTGCCCGTGCAGGCTGCGGAACCCGTCGTCGAGCCGGGGCAAGTTTCCGTTCCCGAAGTGGTCGAGGCGGTGGAAGCTCCGCTGCCGGTGGAAGAGCCGGTCGCCGTGCCCGAGCCGCAACTGGCGGTCGAGCCCGAAGCCGAACCCCAGCCTGCCCCGGTGGCTGCGGCCGAGGAAGCCCTCGTGCCCATCTTCGAGGCACCGGCCGCTCCCGCCGAGGCGCAGATCCTCGTCGCCGATGCGGTCGAGGCCCCGGCGCCGGAACCTGTGACGAGCGTCGAGGCGGCTCAGCCCGTCGAAGCCATCGAAGCCGCCGCTCCTGCAGTGCCGCAGGAAAGCGCCGACGACCAGGTCAAGGTCATCGGCCCGCTGCGCATCGGCATCCAGCTCTACAACGTCTACCTCAACGAGGCCGACGAATGGTCCCGCCAGCTCGCCACCGATGTCGGCGAGTGGGCGCTCGAGTCGCATGAGCGCATGCCCGACTCGACCATCGCGCTGGCCCATTCGCTGGCCGGCAGCTCGGCCACCGTCGGCTTCCACAGCCTGTCGGGCATGGCCCGCCTGTTCGAGGCCGCGCTGCAGCACCTGCAGATGCAGGGCAGCGGCACGCGCGAGCAGGGCACGGTGCTGGTGGCCGCGGCCGACGAACTGCGCCGCCTGCTGCACCAGTTCGCCGTCGGCCTGCTGCGCGATCCGGCGGAAGGCACGCTGCAGGCGCTGCGCGACATCGCCAACTCGCCGATGCCCACCGAAGTGGCCATGCGCGCCGAAGCCCGTCCGCTGCCGCAGGTGGTGGTCAGCGAGCCGGTCGCCGACGTGGCGCTGGACGATTCCGAAGACGCCATCGACCTGGCCGACGCGGTCGACGTCGACCTGTTCCCCATCTTCGAGGAAGAGGCGGCCGAACTGCTGCCCCAGCTCGGCGAAGCGCTGCGCCAGTGGGCGCACCACCCCGACGACAGCGCGCCGCGTGCCTCGGTGCTGCGCACGCTGCACACGCTCAAGGGCAGCGCGCGGCTGGCCGGCGCCATGCGCCTGGGCGAGCGCGCGCACCGCATGGAGTCCGAGATCGAGGTCCTGGGTTCCCAGGGCGCCGAGCGGGCCGACATCGAGAAGCTGCTGATGCGCCTCGACACGCTGCAGGCCACCTTCGACGCGCTGCGCGCGGCCGACGACGCCACGCAGGTCGAGCTGGCCCAGATCGTGGCCGCGGCCACCTCGGCGGCGCCCGTCACCGTCGCATCCCAGGCGCCCGAAGCCGGCGTGCCGGCGAACGACGAGACCGCCGCCTCCGTGGCGAGCCTGGACGACCAGCCCGCCGCCGAAGCCGCTGCGGCTCCCGAAGCGGCAGCGGCCGACGCCCCCGCCACGCTGCAGCCGCGCCCCGCGCCAGCCGCCCTGGTGGCACCGCTGCGTGCCGCGACCGGCCAGGCGGTGCGCATCCGCACCCAGCTGCTCGACCGCCTGGTCGCGCAGACCGGCGAGGTCATCATCACGCGTTCGCGCCTGGAGGCCGAACTCGGCCAGCTGCGCGGCTCGCTGTCGGACCTCACGGGCAACCTGGACCGCTTGCGCCAGCAGCTGCGCGACATCGAAGTGCAGGCCGAAAGCCAGATGCAGTCGCGCCTCGCGCAGGCCAAGGACTCGCAGCAGAGCTTCGACCCGCTGGAGTTCGACCGATTCACCCGCGTGCAGGAGCTCACGCGCATGATGGCCGAGTCGGTGAACGACGTGGCCACCGTGCAGCGCACCCTTCAGAAGACGGTGCAGGCGACGGAAGACGACCTCAGCGTGCAGGCGCGCCAGACGCGCGAACTGCAGCGCGGCCTGCTGCGCACGCGAATGGTGGAGTTCGAAGGCATCTCCGACCGCCTCTACCGCGTGGTGCGCCAGGCCTCGAAGGACACCGGCAAGCAGGTGCGTCTGGACATCGTCGGCGGTTCCATCGAAATGGACCGCGGCGTGCTCGACCGGATGACGCCTGCCTTCGAGCACCTGCTGCGCAACTGCGTGGCCCACGGCATCGAGGATTCGGCCGTGCGCGAGAAGGCCGGCAAGGACGCCAGCGGCCTGATCGTCATCGACCTGCACCACGAAGGCAACGACGTGTCGGTGAGCTTCCGCGACGACGGCGCCGGCCTCGACCACAAGCGCATCGCCGAGCGTGCCCGCACGCTGGGCCTGCTGGGCGCCGACCAGGAACTCACGGCCGAAGAGGCCACCGAGCTGATCTTCAAGCCCGGTTTCTCGACGGCGGGGCAGGTTTCCGAACTCGCCGGCCGCGGCATCGGCATGGACGTGGTGCGCGCGCAGATCGCGGCGCTCGGCGGCCGCATCGAGACGCACAGCACCCAGGGCCAGGGCACCACCTTCAAGCTGGTGCTGCCACTGACCACCGCCGTGACGCACGTGGTGATGCTGCGCGCGGGTGAGGTGTCCATCGGCGTGCCGTCGAACCTGGTGGAACTGGTGCAGCGCGTGGGCTCGACCGACCTCGAGGCCGCCTACCTGAACAACAGCCATCCCTTCGGCAGCGAGCACGTGCCGTTCTACTGGACCGGCGCGCTGCTGCAGGCGTCCACCCGCAGCGAGCACGGCCTGGCCAAGAACAACACCATCGTGGTCGTGCGAAGCGCGGCGCAGCGCGTCGCCCTGCACGTGGACGAAGTGCTGGGCAACCAGGAAGTCGTGGTGAAGAACCTCGGCCCGCAGCTGGCGCGGCTGCCTGGCCTGGCCGGCATCTCGGTGCTGGCCTCGGGCGCGGTGGCGCTGATCTACAACCCGGTGGCACTGGCCGCGGTGCATGGCGAGCAGGCGCGCGAGCGCCAGGCCGCAGCCGCGATCGCGGCAACCTCGGCGGCGCAGGCCGCGACCGCTGCGGTCGAGCACGGCGCACCGCAGGAGCCGTCGCAGGCGCTGGCGCCGGTGGTGCCGCAGATCCCGCTGGTGCTGGTGGTGGACGACTCCATCACCGTGCGCCGCGTCACGCAGCGCCTGCTGCAGCGCGAAGGCTATCGCGTGTCCCTCGCGGCCGACGGCCTGCAGGCGCTCGAACGGTTGCAGCAGGAACGCCCGGCGGTGGTGCTGTCGGACATCGAGATGCCGCGCATGGACGGCTTCGACCTGGCCCGCAACATCCGCGCCGACGCGGCCCTGGCCGAGCTGCCGATCATCATGATCACCTCGCGCATCGCCGAGAAGCACCGCGACTACGCGCGCACGCTGGGCGTGAACCACTACCTCGGCAAGCCGTACTCGGAAGAGGAGCTGCTGCGCCTGGTGCGGGCGTACACGAGCGAACCGGCGCTGGCGGCTGCCGCCTGACGCGCCGCGCTCCATCAAAGAAAAGGGCCTTCTCGAAGGCCCTTTTCTTTTTCCGGTTCTTTCTATTTCTATTTCTACTTCTGCAGCGCCTTCGCCCGCGCCACCCCGTAGCGCTGCAGCGTCTTCTCGCGCGCCTCGGCGTGGTCGACCACCGGCTTCGGGTAGGTCTCGCCGAGCTTGATGCCGGCGGCCTCCAGCTCCACCGGCGAGGCCAGCCACGGCGCATGGATCGCCGTGTTCGACAGCCCCGCCAGCTGCGGCAGGTAGCGGCGGATGAACTTGCCCTCGGGGTCGAAGCGCTCGCTCTGCGTGACCGGGTTGAAGATGCGGAAGTAGGGCTGGGCGTCGCAGCCGCTGGAGCTGGCCCACTGCCAGCCGCCGTTGTTCGAGGCCAGCTCGAAGTCGTTCAGGTGCAGCGCGAAGTAGGCCTCGCCGCGGCGCCAGTCCAGCCCCAGGTCCTTGCACAGGAAGCTCGCGGCCACCATGCGCAGGCGGTTGTGCATGTAGCCGCTCTGGTTGATCTGCAGCATGGCGGCGTCCACCAGCGGATAGCCGGTGCGGCCGTTGCACCAGGCGTCGAAGAGCTGGTCGGCGTGCTTGCCGTGGTGCCACTGAATCTTGTCGTACTCGGGGCGGAAGCTCTTCGACTCGCCGCCCTGGTGCACGTGCGGGAAGTGCGCCAGGATCTGGAAGTAGAAGTCGCGCCAGATGAGCTCGCTCAGCCAGGTCGCCGCACCCGTGTTGCCCTGCAGCGAGAGCTGGTGCGACACGCTGGCCAGCTGCCGGATCGACACCGTGCCGAAGCGCAGGTGGATGCCCATGTAGCTGGGGCCGCGCACTGCGGGGAAGTTGCGCGCCTCGTCGTAGCGGTCGATGCGCTCGAAGAAGTCCTCGAAGAGCTTGCCGGCGCCGCTGGTGCCGGTGGGGATCTCCAGCGCCGACAGGTTGGTCTTCTCGAAGCCGATCTCGTGCAGCGTGGGCACCGGATCGCCCCAGCCCTGGGGCGAGGGGGCGAGCGCATCGGCGTGGTTGCGCACCGGGTACGACTTCAGGAAGAAGGCGTCGAGCTTGGCCAGCCAGGCCCGCTTGTAGGGCGTGAACACCGTGTAGGGCTGGCCGGTCTTGGTCATGACCTCGTCGCGGTCGAAGACGGTCGAGTCCTTGTAGGTGTGGAAGGTCACGCCGGCATTGGCCAGCGCGCCGAAGACCTTGGCGTCGCGCTCCAGCGCGTCGGGCTCGTCGTCGCGGTTGGCGAAGACCGCCTGCACCTCCAGCTCGCGGGCCAGTGCCGGGATCTCCTGCGCCGCCACCGCGTGCCGCACGATCAGCCCGCCGCCCAGCGCGCGCAATTCGGCCTCGAGCTCCACCAGCGATTCGCGGATGAATTCGACCCGGCGGTCGGCCGTGGGAAGGGCGTCCAGGATCGCCTTGTCGAACACGAAGACGCACAGCACCTGACGGCAGGCCCGCAGCGCCCGGTAGAGGGCGGCGTTGTCGTCCACGCGGAGGTCGCGGCGGAACCACATGAGCCCTTTGGGATAGGTCTTGTCGACGGCCAGTAAAATCGGAGGCATATGGCCGCCGATTCTGCCCCGATGAACCTCACGCATCACTTTTTGATAGCGATGCCCGGGATGGAAGACAAAACTTTCAACCGCAGCGTCGTGTACCTCTGCGAACACAGCGAGCGCGGCGCGCTCGGCCTGGTGATCAACAAGCCCAGCGACATCAACCTCAAGGTGCTGTTCGAGAAGATCGAGCTGCACCTGGCCCGCCCGGAGCTGGGCGAGGCCCCCGTATTCCAGGGCGGCCCGGTGCAGACCGAGCGCGGCTTCGTGCTGCACGAGCCGGTCTTCGCTCAGGCCGAGAAGCCCGAGGAATCCGTCTACGCCTCGACCATGACCATCCCCGGCGGGCTCGAGATGACCACTTCCAAGGACGTGCTGGAGGCCCTGGCCACCGGCGCGGGTCCGCGCAAGGTGCTGGTTTCCCTGGGCTATGCGGCCTGGGGCGAAGGGCAGCTCGAATCCGAGCTGGCCGAGAACAGCTGGCTCACCGTGGGCGCCGACCCGGCCGTGATCTTCGACACCCCGATCGAGCAGCGCTACGACAAGGCGCTGATGCTGCTGGGCCTGGAGGCCTGGAAGCTCTCTCCCGACGCCGGACACGCATGATGAACTCGGCTCACCCCCAGGCTGCGCGCACTTCGTGTCGCTTCGCCAACCCCCTTCCGGGGGCGGGCCGGCCGCTTCGGGCGGCCGTGCGCGGCGGCCCCCTGTCCCTGTGACTGGACCGGCGATGTCTGACAGTGCCCAGCCCCCGGCACCTGCAGTTGTTCCCGCCCATTTCCAGAGCTTCCTGGCCTTCGATTTCGGCCTGAAGCGCACGGGCGTGGCCAGCGGCAACCGGCTGCTGCGCACCGCCACGCCCCAGCCGACCATCAAGGCCGAGGGCGACGCGCGTTTCGCGCAGGTCGAGGCGCGCATCAAGGAATGGCAGCCCGACGCGCTGGTGATCGGCGTGCCCTGGCACCCCGACGGCGCCGCGCACGAGAACACCCGCCGCGCGCAGAAGTTCGCGCGCCAGCTGCGCGGCCGTTTCAATCTCCAGGTGTTCGAGGTCGACGAGCGCTACAGCACCACCGAGGCCTTGTCGTCAGGCGCCCGCGATGCCGACGCGGCATCGGCCTGCATCATCCTGGAGCAATTCCTCAGGAGTCTCCAGGAATGAGGCTCTCCCCCAGGCTTCGCGCACTTCGTGTCGCTTCGCCAACCCCCTCGCCGGGGGCAGCACCGGTGGCCCGGCAAAGCCGGTTCCACGGTGTTCCCCGAACTTTCCGTTTCCCTTGCCTTGCCGTGGAGCAATCATCGTGAGTTCTGTCGTTCCTGACGCCGAGGCGTTGTATCTCGACCTGCTGGCCGGCGTGAAGCCGCTAATGCGCCCCGAAACGAAGCTGGTCGGCATCACCTCCGGCGGCGCCTGGCTGGTCGAGCGGCTGCAGAAGGACCTGGGCCTGCCCGGCGCGCCCGGCATCATTTCGTCGGCGATGCATCGCGACGACTTCTCGCGCCGCGGCCTCTCGGCCAGCGTGCAGACCGCGCTGCCCTTCGACGTGAACGGCGCCGACGTGCTGCTGCTCGACGACGTGCTCTACACCGGCCGCACCATCCGCGCGGTGCTCAACGAGCTGTTCGACTTCGGCCGTCCGGCCAGCGTGCGCCTCGCGGTGCTGGTGGATCGCGGCGGCCGCGAGCTGCCCGTGGCCGCCGACTTCGCCGCCACTACGCTGGCACTGCCCGACACGCAACTGCTCGCCCTCGCACGCGCCAACGACGGTGCCTTCAGCCTCAAGGTGGAGGAGAACAAGTAAATGCTCTACAAGCGAAATCCCCAGCTCAACAAGAACGGCGAGCTGATCCACCTGCTGTCGATCGAGGGCCTGCCCAAGGACATCGTCACGCACATCCTCGACACGGCCGCCAACTTCACGAGCGTGAGCGACCGCGAGGTGAAGAAGGTGCCGCTCCTGCGCGGCAAGAGCGTGTTCAACCTGTTCTTCGAGAACAGCACCCGCACGCGCACCACCTTCGAGATCGCGGCCAAGCGCCTCTCCGCCGACGTCATCAACCTCGACATCGCGCGCTCCTCGGCCACCAAGGGCGAGTCGCTGCTGGACACCATCGCCAACCTGAGCGCCATGGCGGCCGACCTGTTCGTCGTGCGCCACAGCGAGTCGGGCGCGCCCTACCTGATCGCGCAGCACGTCGCGCCGCACGTGCACGTGGTGAATGCCGGCGACGGCCGCCACGCGCACCCGACGCAGGGGCTGCTCGACATGTACACGATCCGCCACTACAAGAAAGACTTCTCGAACCTCACGGTCGCCATCGTCGGCGACGTGCTGCATTCGCGCGTGGCGCGCTCCGACATCCACGCGCTCACCACGCTGGGCTGCGCCGAAGTGCGCGTGGTCGGCCCCAAGACGCTGGTGCCCGGCGACATGGCCGGCATGGGCGTGCGCGTGTGCCACACGCTCGAAGAGGGCATCAAGGACTGCGACGTGGTCATCATGCTGCGCCTGCAGAACGAACGCATGAGCGGCGCGCTGCTGCCCTCGTCGCAGGAGTTCTTCAAGACCTTCGGCCTCACGCAGGAAAAGCTGCAGCTGGCCAAGCCCGACGCCATCGTGATGCATCCGGGCCCCATCAACCGCGGCGTGGAGATCGACTCCGCCGTGGTCGACGGCAAGCAGAGCGTGATCCTTCCGCAGGTCACTTTCGGTATCGCGGTCCGGATGGCGGTAATGAGCATCGTCGCAGGTAACGAAGCATAGAAATGTTGCTCGCCCCCAGTCTTCGCGCACTTCGTGTCGCTTCGCCAACCCCCTGCCGGGGGCAACACCAGTGGCCCGGCGAAGCCGGTTCCACGGTGTTTCCCGAAAAGGCCATGACTGTCACTGGAAGTACAGACGCATGAACATCCACATCGCCAACGGCCGCGTCGTCGACCCCGCGTCGGGCATCGACAAGCAGGCCGACATCGCCATCGCCGACGGAAAGATCGCCGGCATCGGCGGCAGCATTCCGGCAGGCTTCAAGGCCGAACGCACCATCGACGCCACAGGCTGCATCGTCGCGCCGGGCCTCGTCGACCTCGCCGCGCGGCTGCGCGAGCCCGGCTATGAGCATGAAGGCATGCTCGAAAGCGAAATGGCCGCGGCCATCGCGGGCGGCGTGACCAGCCTCGTGTGCCCGCCCGACACCGACCCGGTGCTCGACGAGCCGGGCCTGGTCGAGATGCTCAAGTTCCGCGCCGAGAAGCTGCAGGCCGCGCGCCTCTTCCCGCTGGGGGCGCTCACGCGCGGCCTGGCCGGCGGCGTGCTGACCGAGATGGCCGAGCTCACCGAGGCCGGCTGCATCGGCTTCGGCCAGGCCGACGTGCCGCTGGGCGACACGCAGGTGCTGCAGCGCGCGCTCTCCTACGCCAGCACTTTCGGCTACACCGTGTGGCTGCGCCCGCAGGACCGCGACCTCGGCAAGGGCGTCGCCGCCAGCGGCCCGCTGGCCACGCGGCTGGGCCTGGCGGGCGTGCCTGTGTCGGCCGAGACCATCGCCATCTTCACCATCGTCGAGCTGATGAAAGCAACCGGCGCACGCGTGCACCTGTGCCGCATCTCCAGCGCCCGCGGCGTGGAGCTGGTGCGCCAGGCCAAGGCGCAGGGGCTGCCGATCACCTGCGACGTCAGCATCAACTCGCTGCACCTGGCCGACACCGACATCGGCTACTTCGACAGCCGCGCCCGCCTGAACCCGCCGCTGCGCCAGCAGGGCGACCGCGACGCGCTCTCGGCCGCGCTGGCCGACGGCACCATCGACGCGCTGGTGTCCGACCACACGCCGGTGGAGGCCGACGCCAAGACGTTGCCCTTCGCCGAGAGCGAGGCGGGCGCCACCGGGCTCGAGCTGCTGCTGCCGCTGGCGCTGCGCTGGGGCGAGCGCAGCGGCGCGGGCATCGCGCGCGCCATCGAGGTCGTCACCGCTGCGCCCGCGCGCCTGCTGGGCGCCACCGATGCGGGCGCCGGCATCGGCCGCCTGCAGCAAGGCGGCGTGGCCGACCTGTGCATCGCCGATCCCGCGCTCGAATGGCAGGTGGAGCCCGGCGCGCTCAGGAGCCAGGGCAAGCACACGCCCTTTGCCGGCTACCCGCTGCAGGGCCGTGCGCGCCACACGCTGGTGGCCGGCCGCATCGTCCACGGTTGAGAGGGGCCCGGGCGCCGATGCTTCATTCGCTGAAAGCCTGCTGGCGCTTGGCGCGCGCGGTGGCGCACGCGGCCTCGGGCTGGTGGACGATCCGCTTCACCTTCCCGAAGCTCACGCAGGCCGAGCGCAACGCGCGCGTGCAGGCGTGGTCGCGGCGCATGCTGGAGCTCATGGGCATCACGCTGGTGGTGCAGGGCACGCCGCCGCCCACGGGGCCGGTGCTGCTGATCTGCAATCACCTCTCGTGGCTGGACATCACGACCATCCATGCCGCGCGGCACGTGCGCTTCGTGTCGAAGTCGGACGTGAAGGGCTGGCCGCTGATCGGCACGCTGTCCAACGGCTCGGGCACGCTCTACATCGAGCGCGAACGCCGCCGCGACGCGCTGCGCGTGGTGCACCACATGACCGACGCGCTGCGCAACGGCGACCTGATCGGCGTGTTCCCCGAAGGCACGACCAGCGACGGCCGGGGCCTGCTGCCTTTCCACGCGAACCTGCTGCAGGCGTCGATCTCCTCGGGCGCGCCGGTGCTGCCCGCCGCGCTGCGCTTCGCCGACGCCGCCACCGGCGAGACCAGCCAGGCGCCGCGCTATATCGACGACGACAACCTCGTCGTCTCGCTGTGGAACACGCTGCGCGCGCCGCCGCTGCTGGCCATCGTGCGCTTCGGCGAGCCGCAGGACCCGCACGGCCGCGACCGGCGCGAATGGGCGCACTCGCTGCATGAAGACGTGCAGCAGCTGCGCCGCGAGACGCACTGACCGGCCGGAACCAAAAGAAAAAGGCGCTTCGTCGAAGCGCCTTTTTCTTTTGCCGGGAAGCCGGTGAAGACCCGCGATCAGGCCTGCTCGCCCGTAGGCACGAAGCCCAGCCGGCGCGAGATCTCCAGCGCGCAGGCCCTCAGCGGCACGGCCACGCGGCCGTCCCATTCGCGGTCGAAGGTTGCCTCGGGACCCATGGCGGTGATGCCCAGCACCAGGTTGTTGGTCGAGTCGAACACCGGCGCGCAGAAGGCGTCGATGCCCGGGATTGGCTGGCCCAGCGTGCGCGACATGCCGTGCAGGCGCGTCTCGACCAGCAGGGCCTCGATCTCGGCGCGCGACAGCTCGGCGGTGGCGCCGCGGCCGTCCGCGGGGCGGGTGCGCGCCAGGTCCTCCAGCATCATCTTCTCGACCACCTTGGGCGGCAGGTAGGCCGCGAAGAGCCGGCCCGTCGCGGTGTAGGCCAGCGACATGACGGTGCCGGTGCGCAGGTTCACGTGCAGCGGATGGATCGGCTCCTCCAGCCGCACCACCGTCGGCCCGAAGTTGCCCCAGACCGCCACCGCGATGCTCTGCTCGGTCTCCGAGGCGAGCTGCTCGATGAGTGGCGACGCCTCCTTGATCGGATCGAGCCGCTGCAGCTTGGCCAGCCCCAACTGCAGCGCCAGCGGGCCCAGCTCGTAGCGGCCCGCGCTGTCCTGCACCACGAAGCCGACCTTCAAAAAGCTGACGAGATAGGGGTGCGCCTTGCCGACGGGAACGCCCGCGGCCTTGCCCAGGTCGCGCAGCGCCATGGGCGCGACGTGGCGCCCGAGCGCCACCAGCAGTTGCGTTCCGATTTCGACGGACTGAATGCCACGTCTTGGCTTTTCCATGGGGCGCCCGGCGTGGGGAGTGAGAGTGGGGGCGAGTATAGCCATCAGGGTTTCTACTGATATTGTCGTATTCAATCGATGATGATTGAACATCTGATAGTAACGAAGAGACTTGACCATATCAACGTCGCTGCCTAAACTGCGCCGCAACTTAGGTCTTACACAAACACGCGAACAGGCAGAGACATGGAACAGAACACTTTCGAATGCGACGTGCTCGTCGTCGGCAGCGGCGCATCGGGCATGGCCACAGCGGTCACGGCGGCTTCGCAGGGGCTGAAGGTGCTGGTGGTCGAGAAGGAACCGCGCTTCGGCGGCACCACCGCGCGCTCGGGCGGCTGGCTGTGGATTCCGGGCACGCGCCTGGCCACGGAGCAGGGCATCCACGAGCCCGAGGGCGCCGCGCTCGAATACATGAAGCACGAGGCCACCACGCACTTCGACGCCGCGCGCGTCGGCGCCTTCCTGGAGATGGGCCCCAAGGCCATCGACTTCTTCACGCGCAACACCTGCGTGCAGTTCGACATGCCGGCCGTCTTCCCCGACTACCACGCCGAGGCGCCGGGCGGCCAGCAGGGCGGCCGCTCGATGGTCACGCGCCCGTTCGACGGCCGCGAGCTCGGCAAGCGTATCAAGCAGCTGGCGCCGCCGCTGCCCGAACTCACCGTGTTCGGGATGATGTTGGGCTCGGGCCCCGAGATCAAACACTTCATGCGGGCCTTCAAGTCGCCGACCTCGTTCTGGTACGTGACCAAGCGCCTGAGCCGCCACTTCCTCGACGTGCTGCGCCACGGCCGCGGCATGACGCTGACCAACGGCAATGCGCTGGCCGGCCGCCTGGCCAAGGCCGCGATGGACAAGAACATCCCCGTGTGGCTCTCGTCGCCGGTGAAGAAGCTGGTGGTCGAGTACGACGGCGTCTCCGGCGCGGTGGTGCAGCACGAAGGCCAGAACGTGCGCGTGGTCGCGAAGCGCGGCGTGGTGCTGGCCTGCGGCGGCTTCCCCTACGACGTGGAACGCCGCAAGCAACTCTTTCCGCATGCGCCCACCGGCCGCGAGCACTACTCGCCATCGCCTTCCACCAACACCGGCGACGGCCTGCGCCTGGCCGAGGCCGTGGGCGGCCGCGTCGACGGCACCATCCCGCATGCCGCGGCGTGGGTGCCCGCGTCGGTCACCACGCGCCCCGACGGCAGCAAGGGCGTGATGCCGCACTTCATCGACCGCGCCAAGCCCGGCGTGATCGCTGTCACCACCAAGGGCCGCCGCTTCACCAACGAAGGCAACTCGTACCACGACTTCGTGCAGGCGATGGTCAAGGCCTGCGAGGGCGAGCCCGAGGTCACGGCCTGGCTGTTGTGCGACCACAAGGCGCTGCGCGACTACGGCCTGGGCTGCGTCGCGCCCGCGCCGCTGCCCATCGGGCGGCACCTGAAGAGCGGCTACCTCAAGCGTGGCGCCACCGTCGGCGAGCTGGCCAAGGAACTCGGCATCGCGCCCGCCACGCTCGAAGCCACCGTGCAGGAGTTCAACAAGGGCGCGCGCACCGGCGACGACCCCGCCTTCGGCAAGGGCAGCAAGGCCTACAACCGCTACCAGGGTGACGCCAACATCACGCCCAACCCCTGCGTCGCGCCGCTGGAGAACGGTCCCTACTACGCCATCAAGCTGGTGATCGGCGACATCGGCACTTTCGCCGGCCTCGTCACCGACGAGAAGACCCGCGTGCTCGACGCCAACCGCCAGCCGATCAAGGGCCTCTACGCGGTGGGCAACGACGCCGCCAGCGTCATGGGCGGCAACTACCCCGGCGCCGGCATCACCCTCGGCCCGGCGCTGACCTTCGGCTATGTCGCCGGCCTGCAGGTCGCGCAGGCCGAAGCCAAGGCCACGGCGCAGCTGAAGGTGGAGCAGCGCGAGGCCGTGCCGGTCAGCCGCGCCGCCTGAGCGTCATACACCCACACATATATAGAGAGAAGGAGACACCGATGGCCTTTCCATCCACCGTCGCACCCCGCCTGCTCGAAGGCCGCCTGGCCTTCATTACCGGCGCGGGCCAGGGCAACGGCCGCGCGCTCGCGCTGGGCCTGGCGCAAGCCGGCGCGCGCGTGGTCGTCACCGACATGAACGACGCCACCGTGCGCGAGACCGCGCAGCTGGTGCGCGACGCGGGCGGCGAGGCCTGGTCCTTCGTGCTCGACGTGACTGCGCCCGAAGCCTGCCAGGCATTGGCCGAGCGCGTGGGCAAGGAGATCGGCAACGTCGACCTGCTGGTCAACAACGCCGGCATCATCATCCGCGAGAACACCAGCAGCCCCAACGCCGCTGCCAACTGGAAGAAGACCATCGACGTGAACGTGCACGGCACCTTCAACACCACGCTGGCCTTCATCCCGGTGCTCAAGCAGACGAAGGGCTCGATCATCAACATCGCCTCCATTGCCGCGTACGCGGGGCAGGGCGCGAGCCTGGGCTACTCGCCGTCGAAGGGCGCGATCAAGATGCTCACGCAGTCGCTCGCGCAGGAACTCGCGCCCGCTGGCGTGCGCGTCAACGCGCTGGCCCCCGGCGTGATCGAGACACCCATGACCGCCGCCACCCGCGAGAACCCGCAGCGCCTGGAGTCGTTCATGACGCGCATCCCCATGGGCCGCGTCGGCCAGACCGAAGACCTGGTGGGCCCGGTGATCTTCCTGGCCAGCGACATGTCGCGCTACGTCACCGGCATCGTGCTGCCGGTGGACGGCGGCTTCCTCGCCGTCTGAGCCCCCTTTTGTTTTTTTCCGCTTCCCCGTCCGTCAACCTCAGGAGACAAAAAATGAAAACCATCCGTCTGTACAAGACGCTGCTCGCCGCGGCCGCGTTCGCCGCCTTCACGGCCGGCGCTACCGGTGCCATGGCGCAGGACATCAAGGTCGGCTACAACGGCGACCTCTCCGCGTCGCCCTCGGCCCAGAGCGGCCAGGCCGCGGTGCTGGGCATGGAGGCGGCCATCGCCGACATCAACGCCGCAGGCGGCGTGCTCGGCAAGAAGCTGGCGCTGGTCACGCGCGACGACGTCTCGGCGCCGCCGAAGTCGATCCAGAACATGAGCGACCTGATCGACAACGAGAAGGTGGTCGCCGTCTTCGGCCCCACCAACTCGGGCAACGCGATGGCGTGGAAGCACATCGCCAACCAGAAGAAGATCCCCGTGCTGGGCAACGTGGGCTCGGGCACCGACATCACCAAGCCGATGAGCCCCGGCGCCGACAACTACATGTTCCGCGTCTCGATGGTCGACCGCGAGCAGGTCGCCGCGCTGATGGCCTACGTGAAGAAGAACACCGCAGGCTCCAAGGTGGTAGGCCTGATGGCCGAGACCACCGGCTACGGCCAGGGCGGCCTGAAGGACATGGAGGAGATCGCCAAGCTGCAGGACATCAAGATCGCCGCCACCGAGCGCTTCGGCGTCGGCGACACCGACATGACCTCGCAGCTGAGCAAGATGAAGGCCGCCAACGTCGACACCGTGGTGGTGTGGGCGCAGGGCACGCCCATCGCGCAGCTGGTGCGCAGCATGGAGAAGATCAACTACTTCCCGCTGACGCTGACCTCCTGGGCCGCCGACAACATCACCTTCTACGACGCGGCCGGCAAGCAGCTCGCCGAGAAGCCGATCTTCATGCGCACCGTGAGCGAGACCCGCACGCCCGCGCAGCAGAAGCTCTTCGACCGCATCGGTGCCAAGCTGAAGGCGCCGGGCTCGTTCTCCTTCGCGCTGCACGGCTACGACTCCATGCAGCTGCTGGCGCAAGCCATGAAGCAGGCCAACAGCACCGACGGCGCAGCGGTGCGCGCGGCGCTCGAAGACCTGAAGACGCCGGTGCAGGGCGTGCTCAAGACCTACGACAAGCCCTTCAGCAAGACCAATCACGAAGCGCTAACCGCCAAGGACCTGGTCTGGATCCGCTGGAAGGACGGCAAGCTGATGCCCTACACCGACGCGCTGATCCAGGGCCTGAAGCCGGCCGACTTCAAGCAGTAAGCAAGACAGAAAAGAAGAGGCGAAGCGACCGGCGTGCCCGCGCGGCAGCCGGCGCCGTCTCGCAACGGAGATACACACCATGGTTGAAGCGCTCCTGCAGGCGCTCATCAGCGGGCTCGCCGTCGGCGGTGCCTATGCGCTGGTGGCGCTGGGATTCAGCATCACGTTCACGACCACCAAGACGCTGAACTTCTCGCACGGCGAGTTCGTCTCGGCCGGCGCCTTCATCGGCATGAGCGCCCTGTTCCTGGTACTGGGCAAGCCGCTGAGCTCCACCACCTTCGGCGACGCCGTGCCCGGCGCGGGCGCGCAGCTGTTCGCGCTGCTGGCCGCGCTCGGCGTGATGGGCCTGCTGGGCTGGCTGCTCTACGTGCTGGGCGTGCGGCCCTTCGCCGGCCGCCCCGGCATGGCCTGGGTGATGAGCACGCTGGGCTTCGGCGTGATCCTGCAGAGCGTGGGGCTTGCCATCTGGGGCCCGAAGCCGGTGGTGGTGCCCGCGCCGGTGGGCGACACAGTGATCCGCATGTTCGGTGTGGGCGTGCGCCCGCAGGAGTTGCTCACGCTGGGTGTGGCGGTGGTCGTGATGTTCGGCTTCGACCGCGTGATGAACCGCACCATGGTCGGCAAGGCGATGCGCGCGGTGGCGCAGAACGGCAACGTCGCCAGCCTGATGGGCATCAACACCAACGCGATGATGATCGGCGCCTTCGTCGTCAGCTCGGCGCTGGCGGGGCTCTCGGGCTTCCTGCTCGCGCCCATCGCGCAGGCATCGCTCTTCATGGGGCTGACCGTGGGCCTGAAGGGCTTTTCGGGCGCGATGATCGGCGGCCTGAGCAACCCGCGCGGCTGCGTGATCGGCGGCTTCCTGCTCGGCGTGCTCGAGTCGATGGTCAACCTGTGGCAGGCGCAGTGGCGCGAGGTGGCGGTGTTCGCGCTCGTCATCCTGGTGCTGGCCTTCCGCCCCACGGGCCTGTTCGGCCGCTCGACGGTGGAGAAGGTATGAAGCGCCTCGCCCATCCTCTCGCCGTGGTGCTGGTCGCGGCGGTGCTCTGCGGCATCGTCTCGATGTCGGGCAACGACTACTACCTGCGCATCGCCTTCATGATGTGCGTCTACTACCTCTGCGCCGCCGGCATGAACGTGCTGGTGGGCTACGCGGGGCAGAAATCGCTCGGCCAGGCCGGGCTGTTCGCGGCCGGCGCCTACGGCGTGGCGCTGCTGACCTCGCGCACAGACATGGACCCGTGGCTCGCGCTCGCGCTGGCCGCCGTCATCTCGGGCCTGTGCGGCGTGCTGATCGCGCTGCCCTCGCTGCGCGTGAAGGGGCCGTACCTCGCCATGGTCACGCTGGCCTTCGGCATCGTGGTGGAGAAGCTCGTGGGCGAATGGACCGACGTGTTCGGCGGCGCCCAGGGCATCTACGGCATCCGCCCGCTCACCTGGAAGGGCGCGCCGCTGGATACCACGCAGTGGGTCATCCTGGGCATCGTGCTGTGCGCGGCGCTGCACCTGCTGCTGCGCAACCTGCTCAACGGCCGCTTCGGCCGCGCGCTGCTGTCGCTGCAGGCGGACGAGATCGCCTCGTCTTCCGTGGGCGTGCGCGTGTACCGCGCCAAGGTCATGGCCTTCGTGGTCGCGGCCGTCACCTGCGGCATCGCGGGCGCGCTGGTGGCGCAGCAGAACCAGTACATCAACTCCGACTTCATCACCTTCCACCTGTCGATCTTCATCCTGCTGCTGGTGCTGTTCGGCGGCGCGGGCTCGATGTACGGGCCGCTGGTGGGCGCGGTGCTGCTCACGCTGACCGACGCGCTGCTGGCGCGCTGGCCCTCGGCGCAGCACTTCGTCTACGGCTTCCTGCTGCTGTTCGCGCTGTACGTGATGCCCGGCGGCGTGGTGGGCCTGTTCAACAAGTGGTTCATGAAATCGCGCCATCGCGGCGAGGGCGCTGGCGGCAACGGCGTTCCGGGGCAGATCGGCCCCGGCGGCGAAGGCGAGCTGCTGGTGGTGCAGGGCGTGACCAAGTCGTACGGCGGCGTGAAGCCGGCGCAGGACGTGTCCTTCCGCCTGCAGCGCGGCCACATCCATGCGCTGATCGGGCCGAACGGCGCGGGCAAGAGCACCATGATCAACATGCTCACCGGCGTGATCGAACCCGACGCGGGCTCGATCCGCTTCCTGGGCCGCAACATCGTGGGCGAGCCGGCTCATGCCATCTGCTGCATGGGCATGGGCCGCACCTTCCAGAACCTGCGCCTGTTCGCGGATCTCTCGGTGCTCGACAACGTCATGCTCGGCCGCCACAGCCGCATGAGCAACGGCTTCCTGTCGTCGCTGGTGGCCTGGCCCACCGCGAACCGGCAGGAGAAGGCGACGCGCGAGCGCGCGCTGCAGCTGCTCGACCTGGTCGACCTCGGCCACCTCGCGCACTGGCCCGCCGGCAGCCTGCCCTACGGCCTGCAGCGCCGCGTGGAGCTGGCGCGCGCGCTGGCCACCGAGCCGCAGCTGCTGCTGCTCGACGAACCGGCCGCCGGCCTCAACCCGCAGGAGACCGCCGAGCTCGGCGAGCTGCTGCTGCGCATCGGCAAGTGCGGCGTGTCGATCCTGATGGTGGAGCACCACATGGACCTGGTGATGTCCATCTCGGACCACGTGATCGTGCTCGACTACGGCATCAAGATCGCCGAGGGCAGGCCCGCCGAGGTTCAGGCCAACCCGCGCGTGGTCGAGGCCTACCTGGGCGTGGACGACGAAGAAGAAGAGGCACTGGCCACGGCCATGCCCGCCTGAGCAGAAAGACCGAAACCATCATGCTGAAAATCGAATCGGTGAAGGTCTCGTACGGCGCCATCGAGGCCGTCAAGGGCGTGAGCCTGGAAGTGCGCGCGGGCGAGGTCGTCACCATCATCGGCGCCAATGGCGCCGGCAAGAGCACGCTGCTCAAGAGCATCGTCGGCCTGGAGCCCGTGGCCGAGGGCCGCGTGCTCATCGACGGCAACGACTGCACCCACGTGCCCTCGCACAGGCGCGTGGGCCTGGGCGTGGCGCTGTCGCCCGAGGGGCGCGGCGTGTTCCCCGACCAGACGGTGCGCGAGAACCTGATGCTCGGCGCCTACTCGCGCCGCGGCGACAAGGCCTTCGTGGAGCGCGGCATCGAGCGCGAGTTCGCGCGCTTCCCGCGCCTGAAGGAGCGACAGCACCAGCCCTCAGGCACGCTCTCGGGCGGCGAGCAGCAGATGCTGGCCATCGCCCGCGCGCTCATGAGCGAGCCGCGCCTGCTGCTGCTCGACGAGCCCTCGCTGGGCCTGGCGCCGCTCATCATCAAGGACATCTTCGATGCCATCCGCCAGCTGCGCAGCTCGGGCCTGACGATCCTGCTGGTCGAGCAGATGGCCAAGCAGGCGCTGGGCGTGGCCGACCGCGCCTACGTGCTCGAAACCGGCTGCATCACGCTCGAAGGCTCCGGCCGCGAGCTGCTCGACAACCCCAAGGTGAAGTCCGCGTACCTCGGCACGCATTGACTCGCATCGCTCATTTCAAAGGAACTCCCATGACCACCAAGAAATTCGCCAGCCACGCCGACCTCGAGGAAAAGAAGGTCTCGTTCACCCGGCTTTCGGAGAACGCCTATGCCTACACCGCCGAGGGCGACCCGAACACCGGCATCTTCATCGGCGACGAGGCCGTGATGGTGGTCGACACCCAGGCCACGCCCGCGATGGCGCAGGACGTGATCCGCCGCATCCGCGAAGTGACGCCGCTGCCCATCAAGTACGTGCTGCTGTCGCACTACCACGCGGTGCGCGTGCTGGGTGCCTCGGCCTACTTCAAGGAGGGCGCCGAGCAGATCATCGCCAGCCGCGACACCTACGACCTGATCGTGGAGCGCGGCGAGCAGGACAAGGCCAGCGAGATCGGCCGCTTCCCGCGCCTGTTCCGCAATGTCGAGTCGGTGCCGCCGGGCCTGACCTGGCCCACCATGACCTTCGACGGCACCATGAGCGTGTGGCTGGGCAAGAAGCTCGAAGTCAAGATCGCGCAGGTGGGCCGCGGCCACACCAAGGGCGACACCATCGCCTACCTCGAAGACCAGAAGATCTGCTTCGCGGGCGACCTCGTCGAGTACCAGAGCACCGCCTACGCCGGCGACTGCTACTTCCGCGACTGGCCCGCCACGCTCGACCGCCTCGCGGGCTTCGGCTTCGAGAAGCTGGTGCCCGGCCGCGGCGCCGCGCTGGAGAACGCCGCCGACGTGCGCAAGGCCATCGCCTCCACGCGCGCCTTCATCTCCGACGTGTACACGCTGGTCAACAACGGCGTGGCGCAGGGCAAGACGCTGAACGCGATCTACAAGGAAACCGTAGCGGCGCTGCGCCCCACGTACGGCCACTGGGTGATCTTCGACCACTGCATGCCGTTCGACGTGACGCGCGCCTACGACGAGGCCACCGGTCACGTCCACCCGCGCATCTGGACCGCCGAGCGCGACATCGAAATGTGGAACGAGCTGGAAGGTTGACCACCCCAGGACTGTTGATCACCCCCAGCCTCGCCCACTTCGTGTGGCTCGGACACCCCCTCGCGGGGGCGCACCCTGCGGCCCGGCAGAGCCGGTTCCGCGGGAGCCCGCGAAGGGGCCTCGCTGCTCGGGCCGTGGCGTACGGTCGTCTCTTGCCGAACGATTGAAATGAACCAGCCTGCGCCGTCGTCATCTTCATCGACCTCTCCGGGCGCTACACCCCCCGCCGTGCAGGCCTGGCTGCTGCTGGGGATGCTCGTGTGGGGCGTGAACGTGTCGGCGGTGAAGGTGCTGACGGGCTTCTTCGAGGCGCTGCCGCTGGCGGCCTTGCGCATGGCGGTGGCGTGCGTGGCGCTGAGCGCGATCTTGCTGTGGCGGCGCGGCGGGGTGCCGGTGTTCGGCATGCGGCGTCTTGCGGCACTTGCCGGCTGCGGCTTCCTGATGGTGTACGCCAACCAGATCCTGTTCGCGCTGGGGTTGCAGCGTTCGACGGCCACCAACGGGGCGCTGATCATGGCGCTGAGTCCGCTGGTGTCGGCGCTGATGGCGGCGCTGGTGTTCCGCGAGGCGCTGACGGCGCGGCGGCTCTTCGGCGTGGCGCTGGGCTTCGCGGGCGTGGCCGCGGTCGTGCTCAGCCATCCGGGCGCGAGCCTGTCGCACGCGGGGTTGGGCGATTTGCTGCTGGCGCTGTCGGTGGTGAGCTTCGCGGTCGGCGGCGTAGGCGTGCAGCGCCTGGCGCGGCAGATCGATCCGCTCTCGATGAGCTGGGGCATCTACGTCATGGGCACCGCGATGCTGGTGCTGCACACGCTGCTGGGGCCCTCGCCGCTGGGCGCGGCGCAGCTGTTCCCGGGTGCGTGGCCGTGGGTGCTGGTGCTGTTCTCGGGCGTGGCCGCCACCGCCGCCGGCAACCTGATCTGGAACCGCGCCATCTCCGTCATCGGCGTGGCGCGCACCGCTGTCTTTCTCTATTGGGTGCCGGTGTTCGGCGTCGCGGTCGCGGCGCTGCTGCTGGGCGAGGTGCTGAGCTGGTGGCACCTGTTCGGCTTCGCCGCGGTGATGAGCGGCACGTGGCTGGGCACGCGGCCGGCAGCCGCCGCCGTGCCCAAGCCTGCACCCTGATTTCTTCCATCCATGTCCACCGACTCTCTCCCCCTGCTGTTCCAGCCCCTGCAACTGCGCGGCCTCGCATTGGCCAACCGCGTCGTGATTTCGCCGATGTGCCAGCACGCCGCCGAGCGCGGCCATGCCACGCCGTGGCACATGGTTCACCTCGGCAAGTTCGCGCTCGGCGGAGCGGGGCTGATCCTCACCGAGAGCACCGCGGTCGATCCGCGCGGTCGCATCGGCACCGCCGACCTCGGCCTGTGGAACGACAGCCAGATCGCGCCGCTGAAGGCAGTGGTCGATTTCGTGCATGCGCAGGGCAGCGCCATCGGCGTGCAGCTCGCGCATGCAGGCCGCAAGGCGGGCAGCGAGCCGCTGTGGGAGGGTGGCGCAGCACTCGGCGATGCGCGCATGGCCGCCGACGAGGAGCCGTGGGAGCGCCTGGGCCCGAGCGCGATCGCGGCGGGGCCGGGCTGGTCGGTGCCGCGCGCGCTCGATGCCGATGGCATCGCGGCGGTGGTGCAGCGCTTCGTCGATGCCACGGTGCGCGCAGACAAGGCGGGCTTCGACGTGGTCGAGCTGCATTTCGGGCACGGCTACCTCGTCGCCAGCTTCCTTTCACCCAACGCCAACCATCGCGACGATGCACTCGGCGGCAGCCGCGACAACCGCATGTGGCTCGCGCTGGAGATCGCGCAGCGCGTGCGTGCCGCGTGGCCGGCGGAGAAGCCGCTGTTCTGCCGCCTCTCGGCGGTCGACGGCACGCCCGATGGCTGGAACCTGGACGACTCGGTGGTGCTCGCGCGCGAGCTCAAGCGCTGCGGCGTCGACGTGATCGACTGTTCCTCGGGCGGCCTCACCGAGGAGACGCGCGCGCTGCCGGTGCCGCGCGGACTGGGCTTCCAGGTGCCGTTCTCCGCGCGCATCCGGCAGGAGGCGCAGGTGCCCACGCAGGCGGTCGGGATGATCGTCGACGCGCATCAGGCCGAGGCAGTGGTCGCCGCCGGGCAGGCCGATCTCGTCGCCCTGGGCCGCGAGGCCTTGCTCGACCCCTACTGGGCGCACCACGCGGCCGCGACGCTCGGTGCGGACCCCGGCTTCCAGCGCTGGCCGGTGCGCCACGGCGTGTGGCTGGCCAAGCGCGCGCCCGGCCTCGCGCGAGCGCGCGCCGAGGCCGAAGCCGCCTTGCAAATCAACGATAAGGAGACAAGCAGATGACCGAACCGACGCCCCTGCGCATGGGCCTGATCCGCAAGAAACCCGAATGGACCGACGAGGCCTTCCGCAGCCACTGGCGCGACAGGCACGGCCCGCTGGTGGCGCAGCTGCCCACGCTGCGCGGCTACCGGCAGAACCTCGTGCTCGACCGGCTGCAGCGCGGCATCGACTTCGCGCGCGGGCCGTGGGACTTCGACGGCTTCTCGCAGCTGGGCTTCGACGAGGCGAAGCAGGCCGACGCTGCCTTCAACCGCGGCGAGCTCGCCGCCGCCATCCGCGCCGACGAGGAACGCTTTCTGGGCGGCCTGCACATCGTGACCGTCGCGCAGACCGAGGTGATCGCGCCGCCGCCCAAGCCCGAGGGGCTGCTCAAGCGCATCTCGCTGCTGCGCCGGCCCGTCGAGCAGTCGGAAGAAGACTTCCGCCGCGAATGGAAGGTGCACGCCGACCACGTGCGCCGCATGCCCGGCGTGAGCGGCTACCGCCAGAACGTGGTGACCGCGCGCGAGTTCGTGAAGGGCACGCCCTGCGGCTACGCGGAGCTGCCGATCGACGGCATCGTCGAGCTGTGGTTCGAGAACCCCGGCACGCTCGATGCGGCCTTCGCATCGCCGCAAGGGCAGGTGACGATGGCGCATGCGCTCACCTTTCTTGCGGAGATCACGGCCTTCGTGGTGGAGGAGCACCGCGTGGTGTGAGGCCAATGAGGGCGGGCCGGGCATGGATGCGCTCGCCGCGCGGTGTCGCCGGCCATAACATCGGCGTTCGTCAAACCGGAGCGGCACGCATGGGGCGCACTCGCATCTTCTTCCTGGGCATCGCCATGGCCACGGCCGCATGCGCGGCGTCCGCCCAGACGCGCAAGCCGCTTCCGCCCGGCGTGGCGGGCGTGCTGCGCATCGACGCCGGCACCGACTACGTGTTTCTCGACCGCCCCACCACCGTCGGCGGCGTCTGCAAGGGATGGAAGGCGGTATCGATACAGGCGCCGGGACCGGCGGGCTCGGGCACCACCAACCTCATGTGCTGGAAGGAATCGAACGGCCAGCTGCTGACGGCGACCGAGCAGAAGGTGACGCCGCAGGTCGCGCCGATGAGCCTGATCCGCTGAGGAGCGGCGGCGTTCACGCACGCCCCCCAAAAAAAAGCGCCCCTCGAGGGAGCGCTTAACGACGCACGGATGCGTCGTGAGGAGGAACCGGGATCCACGGAACCTCCACATTGACCCTGCGCAGCGCCCGCCCATGCGGGACATTGCAAGGCAAGTGCGTGAGCGCCTGCCTACATCGGCACCCCGGGGCCGGCAGCGGGCGAGCGGGTGGCAGGCTCAGCCCAGCAGGCCGTGCAGGATGTTGGTGACCGGGTTCACCACGTGACTCACCGTCTGCTCGACCTGGCTGGTGATCGGCGCGACGACTTCGCCCACGCCGGAGGCCACTGCACCGGCCGCGCCTTCGGCCACGTGGGCCACTGTCTCGACCACCGGCGCCACGGTGCCGGAAGTGCCGGCCAGGATGTCGGTCGCCGGCGCCGCCGCGCTGGAGGCCGCATTCGCCGCCGGAGCAGCCGCTTCGCTGGTCGCCGACTGCAGCACGTTGGCCACCGGGCCGTCGTCGCCGCCGAGCGAGCCGAGCAGGCGGCCGACCAGGCCGTCTGCGCCCAGCACGCTGCCGACCAGGCCTTCGTCGCCGAGCAGGTTGTTCACGATGCCGTCTTCGCCGAGCACGCCACCCAGCAGGCCGCCGGTGTTGCCGCCGCCGGTCACTCCGCCGAGCAGGCCGCCGACGAGGCCGTCTTCACCGAGGAGACCACCGACCAAGCCACCGGCATCGCCGTTGGTGATGCCGCCGAGCAGGCCGCCGACGAGGCCGTCTTCACCGAGGAGGCCACCGACCAGGCCACCGGCATCGCCGTTGGTGACGCCGCCCAGCAGGCCGCCGACGAGACCGTCTTCGCTGAGCACGCCGCCCAGCAGGCCGCCGTCGCCCAGCACGCCGCCGAGGAGGCCGCCATCGCCACCGAGTACGCCGCCCAGCAGGCCGTCGTCACCCAGCACGCCACCGAGCAGGCCGCCATCGCCGCCGAGTACGCCGCCCAGCAGGCCGTCGTCGCCCAGCACGCCGCCCAGCAGGCCGCCATCACCCAGCACGCCGCCGAGCAGGCCACCATCGCCACCGAGCAGACCGCCCAGCGGGCCATCGGCACCGAGGAGGCCGTCGTCGCCAAGAACCCCGCCCAGCAGGCCGTCTCCTCCGAGGAGGCCGCCGATCAGGCCGTTGTCGCCCAGCACGCCGCTGAGCAGGCCGTCTTCGCCGCCGAGCAAGCCGCCGAGGGGTGTTGCGCCAAGCAGTCCGCCGGCCACGCCGTCGGGACCGAGCAGGCTGTCGACCAGCCCGTCGCCGCCCAGCAAGCCGCCGGTGAGGCCCTCGCTGCCGAGCAGGCCGGCGAGCGAGCCGTCGCCGCCGAGTACGCCTCCGAGCAGGCCGTCGTCGCCGCTCAGCAGGCCACCCAGAAGGCCGTCGTCACCCAGCACGCCGCCGAGCAGGCCGTCGTCGCCGCTCAGCAGGCCACCCAGAAGGCCGTCGTCACCCAGCACGCCGCCGAGGAGGCCGCCATCGCCACCCAGCACACCGCCGAGCAGGCCGTCGTCGCCGCTCAGCAGGCCACCCAGAAGGCCGTCGTCGCCCAGCACGCCGCCGAGGAGGCCGCCATCGCCGCCGAGTACGCCGCCCAGCAGCCCGCCAAGCAAGCCGCCGTCGCCAAGCAGTTGCCCGACCAATCCGTCTTCGCCGAGCACGCTGCCCACGAGGCTGCCTTCGCCGAGCAGGCCGTCGAGCACCTGGCTGACCACGCCTTCGTCGCCGACGATCTGGTCGACGAGGCCGTCGATGCCCAGGCCGGTGGTTACGCCGCCGAGCAGTCCGTCGCCACCGAGCAGGTTGTCGAGGATGTTGCCGAGCGCGTCGGTCAGGTAGTCGACCTGGCCGTTCAGCGAGCCGATGAGCGCGCCGGTGAGGCCGGCGCCCAGCAGGCCGTCGACCACGGGTGTGAGCACCCCGCCGAGGTCGGCGGTGATGCCGTCGACAGTGTCGTCCAGCGGGTCGAAGGCGTTCGGATCGTCGGGCCTGAATTCGTTGCCCGCGATGGGCGAGAGCACGTCGTCCACGAGGTCGGTGAGGCCGTCGACCGTGGGCATCAGCGACGAGAGCGTGGGCGCGGAGCTCGTGACCGCGGCACTGCGCGCGGCGGCGGCCGTACCGCCGCCTCCGCCGAGGCCGAGCAGGTTGTCGAGGGCTCCGACAAGATGGTCGGCGGCGCCGTCGCCTGGGTCGAGCAGGTGGTCGGCGTCCGCGTCGGCGTCGGCATCCGAGTCGGCGTCCGAGTCGGCGTCCGCATCGGAGTCCGCGTCCGAATCGGCATCGGCGTCCGAATCGGCGTCGGCGTCGGCGTCAGCGTCGGCATCCGCATCCGAGTCGCCGTCCGCATCCGCATCCGCGTCGGCATCGGCGTCCGCGTCTGCATCCGCATCGCTTTCGCCGATGCCCGGAACGAAGAAGGGGACCGCGCCGTCGCTGCCCCCGCCGCCGCCCAGTGCCGCCGCGAGCCCGGCGGCGCCCAGCGCGCCGAGCGCGAATTCGCCCAGCCCGATGCCGCTGCCGGCAGCGGTCTTCTTGCTCACCGCGAGCGCGGCGGCTTCGGCGTCGCTGTCGGGCGCGGTCACTTCCAGGTCGCCGGAGGCCACGTCCACGTTCACCTGCTCCAGGCCGCTCGCGAGCTTGGTCGAGCTGATGGTGGCGTCCGTGCCGCCCGTGAACACGCCGGCCAGGGGTGCCTTGTTGGTGGCCGATCCGGGAAATAGAACGTTGGCATGGCCGTCCTGCGGAACGATCACGCGGTCGCCGGCCATCAGCGTCTGGTTGCCGGACACCGGAATCGCCACGCCGTCGCGCATGACGACCGTGCCGGGCGTCGCATTCGACAGTGACCCGATGCCGGCCGGCGCCGCAGCCGGTGTTGCCGAGGCGGCGGTGGCCGCCCCCATGGGAGCGACCGGCCGGACCGTCGCCTGCGCGAGGATCACCGGCGTGGCGGCACTGCTGTCGGCGCCTCCGGCGATCGAAGAAATCGTTGTGTTGGCATCCGCCATGGCAGCCTCCTCGGTAGTGGGAGTGGCTGACGGGGCAACTTGTGTGCCGCTTTTTTGCGCAGGCGCCGGCGTGGGGCAAGGTGCGCGCAAACTGTTGATTTACATGGAGATTTTTGCCGGAGCCACGTCGCGATGAAAGCGCCGGGCGGACGCACTTCGGCACTTGTTACGTAGCGCTGTTACCTTGTCAGTACGTAACGAAGGCCGGGGCGCAAGCAGCCGCCGGGCCGCGGATCAGGCCGCGGGCCGCAGCCGCGGCGACACCGGGATGTCGCGGGAGAAGTCGCGGCGCGGTGCCGAGGGCAGTGCGTCGCGCGTTACGTCGCAGGGCAGCACGAACTGGCTGATGAGCGTGCCCAGGTTGCGGGCCTGGTCGCGCAGGCTTTCCGATACGGCGGCCGATTCCTCGACCATGGCCGCGTTCTTCTGCGTCATTTCGTCCAGCCGGGCGACGGCGGCGTCGATCTGGGCGATGTCCTGCACCTGCGACTGCGTCGCCATCGTGATGGCGCCGACCGTGTCGGCGACCTGGCCGATGGAAGCGACGATGCGCCCCATGGTGCGGCCAGCGTCGTCGGCGAGCGCGGTGCCCGACTCGATGCGCTGCACCGAGTTCTCGATCAGGCCCTTGATCTCGCGGGCAGCCGCGGCCGATCGCGTGGCCAGCTGCCGCACCTCAGACGCGACCACCGCGAAGCCGCGTCCCGCGTCGCCGGCCCGCGCAGCCTCGACCGCGGCATTGAGCGCCAGGATGTTCGTCTGGAAGGCGATGGCGTCGATCACGCCGGTTATGTCGGCCACCCTGTGCGATTCGCGCCGGATGTCCTGCATGGTGCTCACCACCTGGGACACCGCCTCGCCGCCCTGCGCTGCGACCGTGGCGGCGGCCCCGGCCATGCGTTCGGCCTCGCCGGCGGCCGTGCTCGATTGCTGCGCGTTGTGCATGACCTGCCCGAGCGCCGCCGCCGTCTGCTGCAGGCTGGCCGCGGCGCCTTCGGTGCGTGCCGAGAGTTCCGAGTTGCCGTGCGCGATCTCGGCGGCCGCCGTGCGCACGTTCTGCACCGACTCGCGCACGCGCTGCACCAGCTCGCGCAGTGCGCCCTGCATGGCGCCCAGCGCCTGCAGCATCTGGCCCGCCTCGTCGCGGGAGTGGCCCTCGATGTCCTGGCGCAGGTCGAGGGTGGCCACGCGTCCGGCTGTGTCGCTCGCGAGCCTGATCGGCCTGCCAATGCTGCGCATCAGCCCCAGCGCCAGCACACCGCCCAGCAGCAGCGCGGCCACGCTGAACAGCACCAGCGCAATGCGCGCGGAGGCGCTCAGCTCGGCGACGTGCTCGCCTGCCACGTCGATGGCCAGCCGCTGCGATTGCGCGAGCCTGGAAACGGCGGCCAGCAGCGCGGCCGAACTGGGCTGGAAGCGCTGCGCGTACACGTTGCGGATGCGCTCGGTGAGGCCCGAGTCGCGCGCGGCGATCAGTTCCTTGACGGCGCCCGCGAAGTCCCTGGCGGCGGCGTCGGCCTGCGCGAGCAATGCGCGGTCGGCCTCGTCGTGCAGTCGCTGGTCGAGCTGTTTGATCAGTTCGTCGTAACTGGCGGCGGTTGCGCGGATGTCCGCCGCAAGAATCTCGCCGACCTCGGGTTCGGAGCTCAGCGCCATCGCCTTGTAGCGCTCGGCATTGATCGCCTGCAGGCGGTAGGCGTCGGCCACGATGCGCTCCGACACGCCGCGCTGCTGGATGGCTTCGCGCGTGGCCTCGTCGACCTTGGCGAGCGAACGAATGCCGATGCCGGAGCCCGCGAGGGTCAGCAGCAGGACGGCCGAGAAGGTGAACAGGAGGCGGCGACCGAGGATGTTGCGGGAGCCGGAGGAGGGGAGGAGAAGGTGGGCGTCTGATGTCACGCGCGGATTAGACCGAGGGCGTGTGACTGGTCGTTGACCCGGACCCGCGTGTGGGCGGGGCTTGCGCCGGGCC
The DNA here is from genome assembly GCF_048305045.1 of Variovorax sp. 278MFTsu5.1. NCBI lineage: Bacteria > Pseudomonadati > Pseudomonadota > Betaproteobacteria > Burkholderiales > Comamonadaceae > Variovorax > Variovorax sp. 278MFTsu5.1. Next base: position 5,912,055 of record NZ_CP157622.1, on the reverse strand, counting down.
TGCCTGGGGTCTTGAAAAGCCGTTGCGATTCAACGACTTGGCGATCTGGTGGTGCCTTCGACAGGAATCGAACCTGTATCTGAGTCTTAGGAGGACCCCGTTCTATCCATTGAACTACGAAGACCGGATGGGGATGCACGAAGCGGCGAGCTGCGGTGCGCCCGCGATTTTATAGGGTTCGCGATGACAGCCCCGGCCGGGGCCGCGCCCGGCCCCTCGCGCATCGCCAGCGCGGGCTTACCCCGATACGAAATCTGCAAAAAGTTGACCGCGATCAAGCCGCCTCGAATCGCTGGCGCGCACCATCGTGCCCGTTCGCATCTCTGCTCAGATTCAAGAACAAAAAAGAGCGAAATCACTACACAGGAGACAACCTGATGAAGAAGATCGCCTTGAATGTTCTGAGCCGCGCGACTGCCGTTCTTGCCACGACAACCGCCGCGATGGCGCTGGCGACCGGTGCCGCGCCTGCCTTCGCATGGGAACCCACCAAGCCGGTGGAGTTCGTGATTCCCGCCGGCACCGGCGGGGGCGCCGACCAGATGGGGCGGCTGCTGCAGGGCATCGTCATCAAATACAAGCTGATGAAGGAGCCGCTGATCGTCGTCAACAAGTCCGGCGGCGCGGGCGCCGAGGGCTTCCTGGCGGTGAAGGAGGCAAAGGGCGATCCGCACAAGATCGTCATCTCGCTGTCGAACCTGTTCACCACGCCGATGGCCACGGGCGTGCCCTTCAACTGGAAGGACATGACGCCGGTCGCGATGCTGGCGCTCGACCAGTTCGTGCTGTGGACCAACGCCTCCGAGCCCTACAAGAGCGCGGGCGAGTACGTCGCGGCGGTGAAGACCGCGGGGCCGAACAAGTTCAAGATGGCCGGCACCGGCTCGAAGCAGGAAGACCAGATCATCACGGTCGCGCTCGAGAAGGCCACTGGCACCAAATTCATCTACGTGCCGTTCAAGGGCGGCGGCGAGGTGGCGGTGCAGCTGGTGGGCGGGCACGTGCAGTCGACGGTGAACAACCCGATCGAGGCGGTGGCGCAATGGCGCGCGGGCAAGCTGCGCGCGCTGTGCGTGTTCGACGACGAGCGCATGCCCTTCAAGGCCAAGGTCACCGACACACAGTCGTGGAACGACATCCCCACCTGCAAGGAAGCGGGCGTGCCGACCAGGTACACGATGCTGCGCGGCATCTTCATGCCGCCCGGCGTCACGCCCGACCAGCTCGCCTTCTACAAGGACCTGCTGACCAAGGTGGCGGCCACGCCGGAGTGGAAGGAGTACATGGAGAAGGGCGCCTTCAACCCGACCTTCATGACCGGCGACGCCTTCGCGAAGTGGCTCGCCGAGGCCGAGACCACGCACCGCACGCTGATGTCCGACGCGGGCTTCCTCGCGAGCAACAAGTAGGCGGGCAGACCGCCGACGACCGACTGCCGCGCCCCGCGGCAGCGGGCGCGTGCGCCGCGGGCGCACGCCGATTCCTCCTTTTTCAAACAACCACGATGGGGGCTCCATGGAGCACGACGAATCATCCGGGGGCCCGGCGCGCACGGGCATCTCCACCCACCTCGTAGAAGCGGCGGTGGCCGTGGCGCTGCTGGTCATCGGCCTGGTGGTGGTCTTCGAGGCGCGCAAGCTCGGCGCTGGCTGGACCACCGACGGCCCCGGCGCGGGCTACTTCCCGTTCTTCATCGGCGTGATCATCACGATCTCGGGCGCCGGCATCCTCTACCAGTCGCTGCTTGGCAAGAACCGCAACACTGCGGTCTTCGTCGACTCGGTGCAGCTCAGGCGCGTGCTGTCGGTGCTCGTGCCCGCCACGGTCTACGTGCTGGCGATTTCCTTCCTCGGCATCTACGTGGCGTCGGCGATCTACATCGCGCTCTTCATGATGGTGCTGGGCAAGTACGCGTGGTTCAAGAGCGTGTTCGCCGCGCTGGCCGTGAACGCGCTCTTCTTCTGCATGTTCGAGGTCTGGTTCAAGGTGCCGCTGTTCAAGGGCGCGCTCGATCCGCTTCGATTCCTCGGCTACTGAACCCGAACCAAGGAGCACAAGCGAAATGGAAGAAATCAGTGCCCTGATGCAGGGCTTCTACGTGATCCTCTCGCCGATGAACATCGGCCTGATGTTCCTCGGCATCATCCTCGGCGTGCTGATCGGCGTGCTGCCGGGGCTCGGCGGCGCCAATGGCGTGGCGATCCTGCTGCCGCTCACCTTCACGATGTCGCCGACCTCGGCCATCATCATGCTGTCGTGCATCTACTGGGGAGCGCTCTTCGGCGGGGCCATCACCTCGATCCTGTTCAACATACCGGGCGAGCCATGGTCGGTGGCCACCACCTTCGACGGCTACCCGATGGCGCAGAACGGGCAGGCGGGCGCGGCGCTCACCACCGCGTTCACGTCCTCCTTCGTGGGCGCGTTCCTCGCGGTGGTGATGATCACCTTCCTCGCGCCGCTGGTCGCGAAGTTCGCGCTCAAGTTCGGCTCGCCCGAGTTCTTCGCGGTGTACCTGCTGACCTTCTGCAGCTTCGTCGGCATGGGCAAGGGCTCGCCCTTCAAGATCCTCGCGTCGATGGCGCTGGGCTTCGCGCTCGCCAGCGTGGGCATGGACACCGTCACCGGCCAGCTGCGCCTGACCTTCGGCCAGCCCGAGCTGATGCGCGGCTTCGACTTCCTGATCGCGGTGATCGGCCTGTTCGGTATCGGCGAGATCCTGCTGTCGATGGAAGAGGGCCTGAAGTTCTCCGGCAAGAGCGCCAAGATCGATCCGAAGGTGGTGTGGCAGACCTGGAAGCAGCTGCCCAGGTACTGGATGACCTCCATCCGCAGCTCGCTCATCGGCATCTGGATGGGCATCACGCCCGGCGGTGCCACGCCGGCTTCCTTCATGGCCTACGGCCTCGCCAAGAAGATGTCGAAGAAGGGCGCGAAGTTCGGCACCGGCGAGACCGAGGGCGTGGTCGCGCCCGAGACCGCCGCGCACGCCGCCGGCACCAGCGCGCTGCTGCCGATGCTGGCGCTGGGCATTCCCGGCTCGCCCACCGCCGCGGTGCTGCTGGGCGGCCTGCTGATCTGGGGCCTGCAGCCCGGGCCGCTGCTCTTCGTGGAGCAGAAGGACTTCGTCTGGGGCCTCATCGCCAGCATGTACCTAGGCAACATCGTCGGGCTGATCGTGGTGCTGAGCACCGTGCCGCTCTTCGCATCGATCCTGCGCATTCCGTTCTCGATCATCGCGCCGGTGATCATCGTGATCTGCGCCATCGGCGCCTACACCGTGCACAACGCGATGCTTGACATCTGGTTCATGCTCGGCTTCGGCGTGCTGGGCTATCTCTTCAAGAAGCTCGACTTCCCGCTCGCGCCGCTGGTGCTGGCGCTGGTGCTCGGCGACAAGGCGGAAGACTCCTTCCGCCAGGCCATGCTGGTGTCGCAGGGCGACGTGATGGTGATGTTCTCCAACCCGCTGGTGGGCACCATCACCACGCTGGCGCTGGTGCTGCTGTTCTGGCCGCTGATCTCCAAGGCGCTGGCCTTCGTCAGGAAGCCGAAGAAGGCCGACGAGTTCGCCGTCGAACGGCCGGTGGATTGACGAAGGAGGCCAGCACATGCCAGTGATCGCACTGACCCAGGAGATGGGTTCCCTCGCGAAGGATGTTTCGCTGAAACTCGCCGAGACGCTGGGCCTCGCCGTGATGCGCCACGAGGTCATCGAGCACGTCGCGGACCGCATGCAGGTCTCCACCAGCCTCATCGGCCGGCTGCGCAGCGGCAAGGCAGGCCTGGTGGAGCGCCTCACCACCGACCGGCGCAGCGTGGCGCTCTACACCGCCGAAGAACTCTTCGCGCTGGCCGACCGCGGCAACGTGGTGCTGCGCGGCTGGGGCGCCACCTGCCTGCTGCGGCCGGTGCCGCACGTGGCGTGCGTGCGCATCACGCGCTCGATGAAGAAGCGCGTCGAGTGGCTGATGGGCGACCTCGAGACCGACGACGCCGAGTTCGCCGAAGCCGAGATCCGCCGCAGCGACCAGGCGCACGCCGCCCGCATGCACGCGCAGTTCGGCGTGACCTGGGGCGACCCGGTGCTCTACGACCTGGTGCTCAACACCGACCGGCTGTCGGTGGAAAGCTGCGTGGAGCAGATCAGGCTGATGGTGAACCGCCCCGAGTTCGCGGAGACACCGGCCTCGCGTGCGCTGCTTGCCAACATGGCGCTGGAGGCGCGCGTGCGCGCGGCGCTGAAGGAGCACGAGGCGACGCGGGACATCAACGTGACGATCACCGCGAATCATGGCGAACTGCTGCTGCGCGGAATCGTGCTGAATTCCGACGAGCGGGCGCAGGCCGAGGCTGTCGCGGCTGAGGTCTCGGGCGTGAGCGGCGTGCACAACCAGCTGAGGCTGATGGCCAGCACGCGGCGCTTTGCTTCGGCGAAGCAGACCTGAGCGCCGGGCTCTGTATTCGGTCTTGCTCCCTCTCCCGTGTGCGGGAGAGGGCTGGGGTGAGGGAAGGGCGCTGGAACTTACCAATGGTGCTGCGATGGAAGCCGCCGCACCCTCACCTCACCCTGACCCTCTCCCGCAAGCGGGAGAGGGAACCAATGCCAAGACAGACTCAGATCTTCCCGCGCTTGCGCAGCCGGCTAAGGGTTTCCGCCGAGAGATTCAGATACGAAGCCAGTTCCTTGCTCGGAATCCGGTCTTCCAGCTCCGGGTGCTTGCGCATGAAGCGGTGCACGCGCCCGGCCGCGTCGAGCAGGTGCAGCGTGATCGTGTGCGCCATGATCTCGCTCATGCCGCGCATCACGAGGAACTCGAACAGTTCCTTGGTCTCGGGATGCCTGTTCAAGAAGGCGATCCACTCCTTCAGCGGCAGGCTCGCCACCCGCGCCTTGGTCACGCAGACGATGCCGTAGGGCGTGGGCGTGCCCAGCCGCAGCGCGGCGTAGCTCGTCTCCATGTCGTTCTCGTCGGCGAAGCGCAGGATCATTTCCTTGCCCTCCGGGTTGCTCACCACCCGCTTGAGGATGCCGTCGAGGATGAAGTACTGCTCCATCTCCCGCACGCCCTGGTGCAGCAGGAACTCGCCCTTGTTGCCGTCCACGATGACCAGGTGCGCCTCGAGCTCCGCGCGGTCGGCTTCGCTCAGGTCCTTGAGAAGCACGTTCTGCCGCAGCTGGGCGCGAATGATGTTCTTCTCCGGATGGTTTTCCAACGTCGTCATGGTCACCGTCTTGCTCGATTTCGCTGCCGGCGCCGGTCATCGGGGCCGGCGCCGTTTTCGGGAAAGTTGACCGAGGTCAACGGCCGAAAGTTTGGCCCGAATCATAGTCGCGGCTCGGGCCTCGGCCATTCACCCATGCAGAAGGAGAGACATGTCTTCAGTCAGAACAGAGAAAGAGGCGACCACCACGCTGAGCGAAGCCCTCAAGTCCGCGAAAACCCGTGACGCCGACGGCGACGCGGTGGTGCGCGCGCTCAAGAGCGTGACGGAAGACAACGCGCCCGAGGGCGAGACCATCGACGGCTTCCACCTCGTCATCGATGCCCTCAAGCTCAACGGCATCGACACCATCTTCGGCCTGCCCGGCATCCCGATCACCGACCTCACGCGCATGGCCCAGGCCGAAGGGCTGCGCGTGATCTCCTTCCGCCACGAGCAGCACGCCGGCAACGCGGCGGCGGCAGCCGGCTTCCTCACGCAGAAGCCCGGCATCTGCCTGACCGTGTCGGCGCCCGGCTTCCTCAACGGCCTGACCGCGCTTGCCAACGCCACCACCAACTGCTTCCCGATGATCCTCATCAGCGGCTCCAGCGAGCGCGAGATCGTCGACCTGCAGCAGGGCGACTACGAGGAGATGGACCAGCTGGCCATCGCCAAGCCGCTGTGCAAGGCCGCCTTCCGCGTGCTGCACGCGCAGGACATCGGCGTGGGCATCGCGCGCGCCATCCGCGCCGCGCTCTCGGGCCGTCCGGGCGGCGTCTACCTCGACCTGCCGGCCAAGCTCTTCGCGCAGACCATGGAAGCGGCCGCCGGCAAGGCCTCGCTCATCAAGGTGGTGGACGCCGCGCCGCGCCAGATCCCCGCTGCCGACGCGGTGAACCGCGCCCTCGAGCTGCTCAAGGGCGCCAAGCGTCCGCTGATCCTGCTCGGCAAGGGTGCCGCCTACGCGCAGGCCGACGCCGACATCCGCGCGCTGGTCGAGAAGACGGGTATTCCCTACCTGCCGATGTCCATGGCCAAGGGCCTGCTGCCCGACACGCACGCGCAGTCGGCATCGGCCGCGCGCTCCTACGTGCTGCAGGAAGCCGACGTGGTGGTGCTGATCGGCGCGCGCCTGAACTGGCTGCTCTCGCACGGCAAGGGCAAGACTTGGGCTCAAGAGAAGGGCGCCAAGCGCTTCATCCAGATCGACATCGCCCCGACCGAGATCGACAGCAATGTCGCCATCGAGGCGCCGGTGATCGGCGACATCGGCTCCTGCGTGGCCGCGCTGCTGGCTGGCATCGACGCCAAGTGGGCCAAGCCGCCGGCCGAATGGACCGGCGCCATCGCCGAGCGCAAGGACAAGAACCTGTCGAAGATGGCCGCCACGCTGGCCGCGCGGCCCTCGCCGATGAACTTCCACAGCGCGCTGAGCGTGATCCGCGACCAGGTGAAGGCGCGGCCCGACGCCATCGTCGTCAACGAGGGCGCCAACACGCTGGACTTCGCGCGCAGCATCGTCGACATGTACGAGCCGCGCAAGCGCCTGGACGTGGGCACCTGGGGGATCATGGGCATCGGCATGGGCTTCTCCGTGGCCGCGGCCGTGGTCACGGGCAAGCCGGTGATCGCCATCGAGGGCGACAGCGCCTTCGGCTTCAGCGGCATGGAGGTGGAAACCATCTGCCGCTACAACCTGCCGGTCTGCGTGATCGTCTTCAACAACAACGGCGTCTACCGCGGCACCGACGTGAACCCCAGCGGCACGAGCGACGTGGCGCCCACCGTGTTCGTCAAGAACGCGCGCTACGACAAGCTGATGGAAGCCTTCGGCGGCGTGGGCGTGAACGCCACCACCGCCGACGAGCTGCAGAAGGCCCTGGCCGAGGCCGTCGCCTCGGGCCGCCCGACCCTCATCAACGCCGTCATCGACGAGACGGCGGGCACCGAGAGCGGCCGCATCACGAGCCTGAACCCCGCCACGGCGAAGAAGAAGTAACCCGCGTTCCGTTTCATTCAAGGAGATATCCCAATGAGCAACAAGCCCCTCAACGGCATCAAGATCATCGACTTCACGCACGTGCAGGCCGGTCCCGCATGCACGCAGATGCTGGCCTGGTTCGGCGCCGACGTGATCAAGGTGGAGCGTCCCGGCGCGGGCGACGTGACGCGCTCGCAGCTGCGCGACATCCCCGACGTCGACGCGCTCTACTTCACCATGCTCAACAGCAACAAGCGTTCGATCACGCTGGACACGAAGAAGCCCGAGGGCAAGGCCGTGCTGGAGAAGCTGATCCGCGAATCCGACGTGCTGGTGGAAAACTTCGGCCCCGGCGCGCTCGACCGCATGGGCTTCACCTGGGAGCGCATCCAGGAGCTCAACCCCAAGATGATCGTCGCCTCGGTCAAGGGCTTCAGCGAAGGCCACCACTACGAGGACCTGAAGGTGTACGAGAACGTGGCGCAGTGCGCCGGCGGCGCTGCCTCCACCACCGGCTGGTGGAAGGGCGGCAATTCCGTGCCGACCATCTCGGCTGCGGCGCTGGGCGACTCCAACACCGGCATGCACCTGGCCATCGGCATCCTGACGGCCATCATCGGCCGCCAGCAGACCGGCAAGGGCCAGAAGGTGGCCTGCTCGATGCAGGACGCCGTGCTCAACCTGTGCCGCGTGAAGATGCGCGACCAGCAGCGCCTGGACAGCGTGGGCTACCTCGAGGAATACCCGCAGTACCCGCACGAGATGGGTGCGTTCGCCGACAAGGTCGTGCCGCGCGGCGGCAATGCCGGCGGCGGCGGCCAGCCCGGCTGGATCCTGAAGTGCAAGGGCTGGCAGACCGACCCCAACGCGTACATCTACTTCACGGTGCAGGGCCACGCCTGGGAGCCGATCTGCGAGGCGCTGGGCAAGCCCGAGTGGAAGACCGACCCCGACTACATGACGGCCAAGGCCCGCCAGCCGCACATCGAGCAGATCTTCGCCACCATCGAGGACTTCATCAAGGACAAGACCAAGTTCGAGGCGGTGGACATCTTCCGCAAGTACGACATTCCGTGCGCCCCGGTGCTCTCGATGAAGGAACTGCTGCACGACGAGTCGCTGCGCAAGAGCGGCTCGATCGTCGAAGTCCCGCACAAGGAGCGCGGCAGCTACTGGACCATCGGCAGCCCGATCAAGTTCTCTGACCTCAAGCCCGAAGTCACCGCGTCGCCCCTGCTGGGCGAGCACACCGACGAAGTGCTGGCGGAGCTCGGCTACAGCCAGGATCAGATCGCCGGCCTGCACGCCGCCAAGGCGGTGTAGAAGCCCACCCCCAGGCTTGCCCACTTCGTGTGGCAGCGCCAACCCCCTCCAGGGGGCGACACCTGCGGCCCGGCGGAGCCGGTTCCGAGGTGTCCCTGGAACTGGGGGAGGCTGCTGCGGGAGCCTGGCCTGGATTGAACGAAGCGCCGGAGGTTCACATGCAAGCGAATGTCGATTTCAAGCAGCTCGTCGAAGGCGCCGGCGATGCGATCATGGTGTGCGACGCGCAGGGCGCGATCACGCTGTGGAACCGCGCCGCCGAACGCATCTTCGGCTTCAGCGAGGCCGAGGCACTCGGCCAGTCTCTCGACCTGATCATTCCGCAGAGGCAGCGCCAGCGGCACTGGGACGGCTACCACAAGACCATGGAAACCGGCGTCACCAAGTACGGCGCCGACCTGCTGCGCGTTCCCGCGCTGCACAAGGACGGTCGCACCCTTTCGATCGCCTTCACGGTTTCGATGCTGTTCTCCGCCGATCACCAAGTCACGGGCATCGTCGCCATCGTGCGCGACGAGACAGCCCGCTTCGCCGAGGAGCGCAAACTCCGCGCCCGTCTGGTAGAAGTCGAAGCCACGATGATCAGAGAAGGAGACAGTCAATGAGCCAAGCACTCGAGGGCGTGCGCATCCTCGACTTCACCCACGTGCAGTCGGGCCCCACCTGCACCCAGCTTCTGGCCTGGTTCGGCGCCGACGTGATCAAGGTCGAGCGCGCCGGCGAAGGCGACGCCACGCGCGGCCAGCTGCGCGACATTCCCGGCGCGGACAGCCTCTACTTCACGATGCTGAACCACAACAAGCGCTCGATCACGCTGGATACCAAGAACCCCAAGGGCAAGGAGGTTCTCGACAGCCTCATCAAGACCTGCGACGTGCTGGTCGAGAACTTCGCGCCCGGCGCGCTCGACCGCATGGGCATCACATGGGCCCACATCCAGAAGCTCAACCCGCGCATGATCGTCGCCTCGGTCAAGGGCTTCGGCCCCGGCAAGTACGAGCACTGCAAGGTCTACGAGAACGTGGCCCAGTGCGCGGGCGGCGCGGCCTCCACCACCGGCTTCGAGGACGGCCCGCCGCTCGTGACCGGCGCGCAGATCGGCGACAGCGGCACCGGCCTGCACCTGGCGCTGGGCATTCTCGCGGCGCTCTTCCAGCGCAACAGCACCGGGCGTGGCCAGCAGGTGCTCGCGCCGATGCAGGACGCGGTGCTCAACCTGTGCCGCGTGAAGATGCGCGACCAGCAGCGGCTGGAGCGCACCGGCACCATGCACGAGTACCCGCAGTACCCCGACGGCAAGTTCGGCGACGCAGTGCCGCGCGCGGGCAACGCATCGGGCGGCGGCCAGCCCGGCTCCATCCTCAAGTGCAAGGGCTGGGAGACCGACCCCAACGCCTACATCTACTTCATCACGCAGGCGGCCGTGTGGCCGGCGGTGTGCAAGGTCATCGGCGAGGAAGGCTGGATCACCGACGAGGCCTACGCCACGCCGGCGGCGCGATTGCTGCACCTGAAGCCGATCTTCGCGCGCATCGAGCAGTGGACCATGACCAAGACCAAGTTCGAGGCCATGGACATCCTCAACGAGTACGACATTCCGTGCGGACCGATCCTCTCGATGAAGGAGATCGCCGCGGACGAGTCGCTGCGCGAGACCGGCACCATCGTCGAGGTCGACCACCCGGTGCGCGGCAAATACCTGACGGTGGGCAACCCCATCAAGATGTCCGACAGCCCGACGGTGGTGACGCGCTCGCCGCTGCTCGGCGAACACACCGAGGAAGTGCTCAGGCAACTCGGTTACGACGCGGACGCCCTGGCGACCCTGCGGGCCGAACGCGTGATCTGAGGCCCGGCGGCGCGGGCCGCCGCCTCTTGCCGTTTTCCTTTTTCCTGGCGCGCTGCCTGTTCGCGGGTAACGCGGAGGGCGCCTGCGCGCCCGGATTCGAATCAATTGCCGGTTGTCGATCTGGCTGGAATTTCGGAATTTCCACCCATAACCTGCAATGAATGGTTTTTATAAATTCATTTGATTTTTATTTATCGTCCATCGCTTCTACATTTTGAACTCGCCGGAATTGCCCATCTTATTCATCGATCCGGCATTCATTCAAGGAGAAGATCATGGAAAACCAGTCACCCATCCAATACTGGCGCGACGAGATCGAGCGCAATGCCTACAACGCCGCCTTCTTCGAGCTGGGGCTGCGCTGGCACTGGGACGGCGAGACCTATGACCGCCTGATGGGCCTGGGCGAGGACGCCAATACGCGCATCGGCCATTACCTGAAGACCGAGCAGCCGCACCTGCTGAAGGCCTACGACGCGGAATTCCTCGCCGTGGCCATCGAGCAGAAGAAGGAAATCCACCGCAAGCGCGAAATGGCTTCGTCGAGCTATTTCAATTGGGCTGAAAGCCACGGCGTCGAGCTTGGCGCCTGAATTCCAATTAACGATTCCGTGCAATTGCGGCCATGAACATCCACGAATACCAGGGCAAGGAAGTGCTGCGCCAATACGGCGTGGCAACGCCTCGCGGCTTCGTCTGCCGCTCGCCCGACGAGGCCGCCGAGGCCGCCAGCCGCATCGGCGGGCGCGCCTGGGTGGTCAAGGCGCAAATCCACGCGGGCGGCCGCGGCCAGGGCGGCGGCGTGAAGCCGGCCTGGTCGGTGGACGAGGTGCGGCGCCACGCCGGCCAGATGCTCGGCATGACGCTGCAGACGCCGCAAACCGGCCCCGAGGGCCGCGTGGTGAAGCAACTGCTGGTGGAAGAAAGCGTGGAGATCGACAAGGAGCTCTACCTGGGCTTCGTGGTCGACCGCAATTCGCAGCGCGTGGCGCTGATGGCTTCGAGCGAAGGCGGCATGGACATCGAGGAAGTGGCCGCGCGCACGCCCGAGAAGATCCACCGGCTCTTCATCAACCCCGACACCGGCCTCGGCGTGGCCGAGGCGGACGGCATCGCGCGACGCATCGGCATTGCCGACCGCGCGGTGGTGCAGGCGCGCGTGCTGATGCAGAACCTCTGGCAGGCCTTCGACGGCAGCGACGCCTCGCTGGCCGAGATCAACCCGCTGGTACTCACCCGCGACGGCCGCGTGATCGCACTCGACGCCAAGTTCGACTTCGACGACAACGCGCTCTTCCGCCAGCCCGACATCGTCGCGATGCGCGACCTCGACGAGGAAGACCCGGTGGAGATCGAGGCCTCGGACGCCGGGCTCTCGTACATCGCGCTCTACGGCGACATCGGCTGCCTGGTCAACGGTGCGGGCCTCGCGATGGCGACGATGGACGCCATCAAGCTCTACGGCGGCGAGCCCGCCAACTTCCTCGACGTGGGCGGCGGCGCGACGGCCGACAAGGTGGCCGAGGCCGTGCGGCTGATGCTGCGCAACCCGAGGCTCAAGGCCGTGCTGGTCAACATCTTCGGCGGGATCATGAAGTGCGACGTGATCGCGCACGGCGTGGTCGACGCGGTGCGCGAGACCGGCCTCAAGGTGCCGCTGATCGTGCGCATGAAAGGCACCAACGAGGACCTGGGCCGGACCATCCTCGCGCAGTCGGGCCTGTCGATCATCAACGCCGACGACATGGCCGAGGCCGCGCAGCGCGCCATCGGCGCGGCCAGCAACTGGGAGCGCCCGCGATGAACCGCTCCTGTTTCCAGCAACAGCCGATGGAGATTGCCGCATGTCCATCCTGATCGACAAGCACACCCGCGTCATCACGCAGGGCATCACCGGCAGGACGGGCCAGTTCCACACGCAGGCCTGCCTCGAATACGGCAACGGCAGGCACTGCTTCGTGGCGGGCGTGAATCCGATGAAGGGCGGCCAGTCGATGGCGGGCATCCCGATCTTCGGCACGGTGAAGGAAGCCAAGGCCGAGACCGGCGCGACGGTCTCGGTGATCTACGTGCCGCCGGCCTTCGCGGCCGCCGCCATCGATGAGGCCGTCGATGCCGAACTCGACCTCGTCATCTGCATCACCGAGGGCATTCCGGTGCGCGACATGATCCGCACGCGCCACCGCATGCAGGGCCGCAAGACGCTGCTGCTGGGGCCCAACTGCCCGGGGCTCATCACGCCCGGCGAGATCAAGATCGGCATCATGCCCGGCCACATCCACCAGCGCGGGCGCATCGGCGTCGTCTCGCGCTCCGGCACGCTGACCTACGAGGCCGCGAGCCAGCTGGCGAGCTTCGGCATCGGGCAGTCGACGGTGGTGGGCATCGGCGGCGACCCGGTCGGCGGGCTGCGGCACATCGACGTGCTGAAGATGTTCAACGACGACCCGCGCACCGACGCCGTGATCATGGTCGGCGAGATCGGCGGCGACGCCGAGGAGCAATGCGCGCGCTGGATACGCGACCACATGACCAAGCCCGTGGTCGGCTTCATCGCCGGCGCCAGCGCACCGCCCGGCAAGCGCATGGGCCATGCGGGCGCCATCGTCTCCGGAGGCCGCGGCACGGCGCAGGAAAAGCTCGCGGTGATGAAGGAGTGCGGCATCCACGTCACGCGCAATCCGGCGGACATGGGGAAGCTGCTCGCCTCGCTCGTGGTGCCCGACTACCTCCCGTTCGACTGACCGATCGAACGGCGGCGGACCCGAATCCTCAACATCCAGAAAGACGACAACAACATGGAACAGCAGCAGATGAAGAAATGGGTCCGCTTCGAGCACGCGGGCGGCATCGGCTTCGGCACGCTCGAGGGCGACGCCGTGCACGAGCGGCAGGGCGACATGTTCGGCAGCTCCGAGCCCACGGGCCGCGTGTTCGCGCTCGCGGGGCTGCAGCTGCTCACGCCCACCGAGCCGACCAAGGTGATCGCGCTGTGGAACAACTTCCACGCGCTGGGCGCCAAGCTGAGCCTGCCGGTGCCGGCCGAGCCGCTGTACCTGCTGAAGACGCCCAACTCGTACCTCGCGCCCGGCGCGCCCATCCGCAAGCCGCTGTGCGACGGCAAGGTGGTGTTCGAGGGCGAGCTCGGCATCGTCATCGGCAAGACCGCCACCGCCGTCTCCGAAGCCGACGCGCTCGACCACGTGTTCGGTTACACCTGCGCCAACGACGTCACCGTGGCCGACATCCTCAACCGCGACGCGTCCTTCGCGCAGTGGGTGCGCGCCAAGGGCTTCGACACCTTCTGCCCCATGGGCCCGGTGGTGGCCACCGGCCTCGATCCCGCCACGCTCACCGTGACCACCACGCTCAACGGCGAGCAGCGCCAGAACTACCCGATCAGCGACATGCGCTTTTCGGTGCAGCAGCTCGTGAGCCTCATCTCGCAGGACATGACGCTGCATCGCGGCGACGTGATCCTCTGCGGCACCTCGATCGGCGTCGGCTCCATGAAGCCCGGCAGCCTCGTCGAGATCGAGATCGGCGGCATCGGAAAGCTCAGCAACCGCTTCGGCTGAACGCAGCCGAAGGGTCGCGCAAGGAATTCAACTCTTGGGGATCGACGACATGAAGATTGCAATCATCGGCGCAGGCGCCATCGGCGGACTGGTCGGCGCGAAACTCGCGCTGGCCGGCGAGGACGTCACGTTCATCGTGCGGGGCGCCAACCTCGAAGCCATAGGCCGCAACGGCATCAGGCTGGTCTCGGCCGAAGGCGAGGAACAGGTGGCGCGCAACGTGAAGGCCACCGACCGCTACGACGAGGCGGGCCCGCAGGACATCGTGGTGCTCGCGATGAAGGCCCACCAGGTCGAGGCCGTGGCCAACGACGTGCCGAAGCTCTTCGGGCCGGACACGGTGGTCGTGACCATGCAGAACGGCATCCCGTACTGGTACTTCCACAAGCATGGCGGCACGCTCGAAGGCACGCCGGTGCGCAGCGTCGACCCATCGGGAACGCTCGCGGCGAAGATCCCAGCGCAGCGGGTGATCGGCTGCGTGGTGTATCCGGCCTCGGAGCTCATCGCGCCCGGCGTGGTCAGGCACATCGAGGGCGACCGCTTCCCGGTGGGCGAGCTCGACGGCTCGGCCAGCGAGCGCGTCGCGCGCGTGTCGGCCTGCTTCACCGGCGCGGGTTTCAAGGCGCCGGTGCTCGACAACATCCGCGCCGAGATCTGGCTCAAGCTGTGGGGCAACCTCACCTTCAACCCGATCAGCAGCCTAGCGCATTCCACGCTCGTGGACATCTGCCAGTATCCGCCTTCGCGCGAGCTCGCCGCGGCAATGATGCGCGAGGCCCAGGCCGTCGCGCACAAGCTCGGCATCGAGTTCCGCGTGACGCTGGAAAAGCGCATCGCGGGCGCGGAGAAGGTCGGCAAGCACAAGACCTCGATGCTGCAGGACGTGGAAGCGGGCCGCGCGCCCGAGATTGACGCGCTGGTCGGCGCCGTGGTCGAGCTGGCACGGCTCACCGAAACGCCGACGCCGCACATCGACACCGTCTACAGCCTTGTGAAGCTGCTCGCGCGCACCATGGAAGACCAGCGTGGCCGGGTGAAGCTCGACGAGATCGCGGCATGAGCGGACGGTGTTTCTCCCTCTCCCCTCGGGGAGAGGGCAGGGGTGAGAGTGACGGCCCTCGCACAAGCCCTGCCTCGACCAGCGCCGCCAGCCCTCACCCCAACCCTCTCCCCGAGGGGAGAGGGAGCCATGCCCTCGGTACCGGAGGCGTTCGATGAGACGCACGCGCAGCGCCAAGATCGTCGCAACCCTCGGCCCGGCCACCACCGACGAGCAGGCCATCCGCGCGCTGTTCGGGCGCGGCGTGGACGTGTTCCGGCTGAACCTGAGCCACGGCACGCAGCACGACCATGCGCGCCGCATCGAGACCATCCGCCGGCTCGAGAAGGAGCACGGCCGGCCCATCGGCATCCTGCTCGACCTGCAGGGGCCCAAGCTGAGGCTGGGCACCTTCGAGGGCGGACGCGCGCATCTCGACGCGGGCGCGCGTTTCCGGCTCGACATGAACCAGGCCAGTGGCAATGCACGCCGTGCGCCGCTGCCGCACCCGGAAATCTTCGCCGCGCTGCACAACGGCACCGAGCTGCTGCTCGACGACGGCAAGCTGCGCCTGCGCGTGGACAGCCATGGCCCCGACTTCGCCGAAACCACGGTGCTGGTCGGCGGGGACATCTCCGACCGCAAGGGCGTCAACGTGCCCAGCGTGCTGCTGCCGATCTCTCCGCTCACGCCCAAGGACCGCGACGACCTGGCCTTCGGGCTCTCGATGGGCGTGGACTGGGTCGCGCTCTCCTTCGTGCAGCGGCCCGAGGACATCGAGGAGGCGCGCGCCATCATCGGCTCGCGTGCCTGGATCATGGCCAAGCTGGAGAAGCCCGCTGCCATCGAGCACCTGGATGCCATCGTCGCGCTGTGCGACGGCATCATGGTGGCGCGCGGCGACCTCGGCGTGGAGCTGCCGCCCGAGCAGGTGCCGGAGCTTCAGCGGCTGATCGTGCGTTCATGCCGCAAGCGCGGCAAGCCCGTGGTGGTGGCGACGCAGATGCTCGAATCGATGATCGTCTCGCCGGTACCCACGCGCGCCGAGGTGTCGGACGTGGCGACCGCCGTGTACGACGGCGTCGACGCGGTGATGCTCTCGGCCGAGTCGGCCTCGGGCAAGTACCCTCTGGAGGCGGTCGCGATGATGGACCGCATCATCGCGCGCGTGGAGGCCGATCCGTCGTACCGCACGGGCATCGACGCCACGCACGATGCGGCGCTTTCCACCACGGCCGACGCGGTGTGCGCCTCGATGCGCCAGGTGGCCTCGCTGCTCGCGCCGGCCGCCACCGTGACCTACACGTCGTCGGGCTTCACGAGCCTTCGCGCGGCGCGCGAGCGCCCGGCGGTGCCCATCCTGAGCCTCACGCCCGACGTGGCCGCAGCGCGGCGCATGGCGATGGTCTGGGGCGTGCACGCGGTGCTGGTCGACGACGTGCACGACGTGGCGGAGATGATCGACTGCGCATGCCGCACGGCGCGCACCGAGGGCTTCGCGAAGGAGGGGGACGACGTGGTGGTGGTGGCGGGCCTGCCCTTCGGGCAGTCGGGCACCACCAACCTGCTGCACGTCGCCCGAATACCGCGCTGAGCGCCCCCAGCTTCGAAGGCCCTGCGATGAAACACGCGACCCTGCGCCAGATGAAGGTCTTCGAGGCGGTGGCGCGGCTGCTGAGCTTCTCGCGCGCGGCCGAGGAACTGCACCTCACGCAGCCCGCCGTCTCCACGCAGGTGCGCAAGCTCGAGGAGCATGCGGACAACGCGCTCTTCGAGCAGTTCGGCAAGAAGATCTACCTCACGCCCGCGGGCACCGAGCTGCTGCAGATCAGCCGCGCGATCATCCAGCAGTTCGAGGCGGCCGAGCACGCGATGATGCAGTTCAAGGGCGTCTCGGGCGGCAAGCTCAACGTGGGCGTGATCAGCGCGGGCGACTACTTCTTTCCGCGCCTGCTGGTCGAGTTCGCGAGCCGCCACCAGGGCGTGACGCTGAACTTCACGGTCCACAACCGCGCGGAGCTGCTGACCCACATCGCGGAGAACCTTACGGATCTCGCGATCATGGTGCGCCCGCCCACCGACCTGGACACCGTCAACCAGCCCTTTGCGCCGCACCCTTACGTGATCGTCGCGGCGCCCGGTCATCCGCTGGCGCGAGAGAGAAACATCCCGCGGGCGCGGCTGATGCGCGAGCCCTTCGTGGTACGCGAGAAGGCGTCCGACACCTGGCACTCGATGGAGGACGGCTTCGGCGGCGACCTGAGCGGCATCAACGTCGCGATGGAGATACGCAGCACCGAGACCATCAAGCAGGCGGTGATCGCGGGCATGGGCGTGAGTTTCGTGTCGGCCCACACCGTGAGCCAGGAGCTGCGCGCCGGCAGCCTCTGCGTGCTCGACGTGCAGGGATTTCCGCTGATGCTCAACTGGTACGTGGTGCATCGCCGCAGCAAGCGGCTGCCGCCGGTGGCGCAGGCCTTCAAGGAGTTCCTGCTGAGCGACGGGCCCGCGCTGATCGCGCAGATCGTCCCGTTCGAAGGCCCCAAGGAAAAAGAGCGCGGCGAGTGACTCGCGCGCGCTCCTTGCGGGGATTGCCTGGCTGCTGCGTGCGGCGGATCAGCGTTGCACGAACGACGAGCGACGCTGCATCAGCGCGGCGCGAGCGGCCTTGTAGAAGATCACGATGGGCATCACCGCGAACAGCTCGCGCATGACGTTGCCGGCGGCCGAGGAAGAAGACGGGGCACGCAGCGCGTTGGAATTCAGGGTCGTGTGGCTCATTTGATGGCTCCAAAAAAAGAATCTGAAACTGAATCGGAAAGACCGAAGGGATTACCCTGAATTTTAGGGTTTACCCTAGACGAGGGCAAACGCGATTTTTGCGTTTCTTGACCTGGGTCAATTTTTTCCCTGTCGGACAGGGTCCCGTCATGGGGTGAAAGTTCCCCCTGCCAGAGCCGATCGGAAGAGCATCGGCCGCGCGCGACGCGCATCGCGAAGCCATCGAGGGACATCCCAAGAGCCGATGCGTGCATCGAAAAATGGCGCGCAACCATCACGCGCGAATCATCGAAATTCCTCCATCCATTTCTGTTCCTTGATGCGATGCGCGAGAGGCCGTTCGACACGCATCGCAGCGGCCTCTCGTGCGCATCGCGCGCGGTGCGATTTCCAGAGAGGAATCAGTGCCTCGTGCTAGGGATACCTCGGGGGTTCGCCGAGGGCGCGATTCGTGTGAACTTGACTGAGGTCAAGAGTTTTTGAGTCGCTCGGTCCGACAGTCATTCACGCGCAGAAAACTGGTGATTCCAATGCCGTGTATCGATGTCAACGAAGCCTCGTCGCCCGTCGATGCGCACAGTTCGCTCGACTGATTGCTCTGCTCTGGCAGCCCGTCGGATTTCAACGAAAACACCAAGGACAACTCCATGACTCGGCCCACCTCCACGATCGCAGGTTCCAACGCCGCGATGTACCCCCCGTCCGAAACCTATGGCGCCAACGCGACCCGATCCGAGGCGTACCGATGGGGCCAATTGCTCATAGGCATCGTCTGCATGGCGATGATCGCCAACCTGCAGTACGGCTGGACGCTCTTCGTCAATCCGATCGCCGACAAGCACGGCTGGAGCCGCGCCGCGATCCAGGTCGCCTTCACCATCTTCGTGCTCACCGAAACCTGGCTGGTGCCCATCGAGGGCTACCTCGTCGACCGCTTCGGACCACGTCCCGTGGTGCTGGTGGGCGGCGTGCTCTGCGGCGTGGGCTGGGTGCTCAACTCGTTCGCCGACTCGCTGGCGCTGCTGTACGTGGCGGCGGCCATCGGCGGCATCGGCGCGGGCGCGGTCTACGGCACCTGCGTGGGCAATGCGCTCAAGTGGTTCCCCGACCGGCGCGGCCTCGCGGCGGGCATGACCGCCGCGGGCTTCGGTGCGGGCTCTGCGCTCACGATCATCCCGATCTCCGCGATGATCAAGTCGAGCGGCTATGAGGCAGCCTTTCTCTATTTTGGAATCGGGCAGGGACTCATCGTGTTCCTGCTCGCATGGCTCCTGACCCGCGCGCCCGACCACGCCAAGGCTTCCAACAACCGCGCCGTGCAGCAGTCGCGCCGCGACTACGCGCCCTCCGAGGTGCTGCGCTCGCCGGTGTTCTGGGTGATGTACGCGATGTTCGTGATGGTGGCGGCCGGCGGCCTGATGGCCACCGCGCAGCTCGCGCCCATCGCCAAGGACTTCAAGATCATCGACGTGCCGGTCAACATCATGGGCCTGGTGCTGCCCGCGCTGACCTTCGCACTGGCCATCGACCGCGTGCTCAACGGCCTCACGCGGCCATTCTTCGGATGGGTGTCGGACAAGATCGGCCGCGAGCAGACCATGTTCATCGCCTTCGCGATCGAGTCGGTCGGCATCCTGATGCTCTACCACTACGGCCAGAACCCGCTGCTGTTCGTGATCCTCACGGGCATCGTGTTCTTCGCATGGGGCGAGATCTACAGCCTGTTCCCCTCGACCTGCGCCGACACCTTCGGCTCCAAGTACGCGGCCTCGAACGCCGGCATGCTCTATACCGCCAAGGGCACGGCCTCGCTGCTGGTGCCCCTGTCGAGCGTGCTGGCCGCCTCCACAGGCAGCTGGCAGGCCGTCTTCATCGCGGCCAGCGCGGTCAATGCGCTCGCGGCGCTGATGGCCTGGTTCGTGCTGCGCCCGATGCGCCGCAAGCACATCGAGGCCAGCCGTACCGAATAGCACCGAATAGAACACCTGCACACCACCGAAGGCGGCAGCGCCGGTACCATCCGGGCATCCGCCTTTCCCCCGCGGCCCCGCCATGAAGATGGCGGGGCCTTTTGCCGATGAACAGGAGCCTTTGCAGTGACGATCTACCGACTTGACGCGCATGAACCGGTCATCGACGCCAGCGCCCGAGTGGCCGAGAGCGCCAGCGTGATCGGCCAGGTCGTGCTGGTGGCCGGCTGCAGCATCGGCGCGCACTCGGTGCTGCGCGGCGACAACGAGCCCATCACCGTCGGCCGCGGCAGCCAGGTGGAGGCGGGCGTGATGCTGCACGCCGACCCCGGCTTCCCGCTCACCATCGGCGCCGAGGTGATGGTCGGCCCGCACGTGATGCTGCACGGTTGCACCGTGGGCGACGGCGCCGTCGTCGGCGAGAACACCGTCGCGCTCAACGGCTCGGTGGTGGGCCGCGGATGCATCGTCGAGCCCGGTTCGCTGCTCACCGAAGGCAAGGTTTTTCCCGACCGTTCGCGCATCGCGGGCCGCCCCGCGAAGGTCACCGGCGAGGTGGGCGACGAAGAAGCCGAAGCGCAGCTGCGCAGGGCGCGCGAAGCCTCCGCCCGATAGGGTTTTTCAGGCAGTTCTCCCGGTCCTTGCGAAACCCTGCGCGCCCGCAGGGTTTGTGTGCATTGGCACCGTGCTTGTTTCGGCGGAAATTGACTTGTGTCAAGGCCCCCGACGCCCGATTCATCGACATTGATCCCCAAGCGGACGACCACGGGATTCGCGTCGAATTCGCGACGTCGAACCCGTGACGAACCACGATGAAAACAGCTCCGCCTGCAAGGCCTCGAAGGCTTCACGCAGCGGAGCAGATCGGACGGACCATGAGACAAGAACAGGTTCAGCAGGCGCAGCAGGGGCACGAGGCGAGCGAACTCGCCGCCGTGCAGCGCATCCTGCATGCGCACGAGAACGAACCCGGCGCGCTGCTGCCGATACTGCACGACGTGCAGGACGCGCTCGGCTACATCCCCGCCCACGCGGTGCCGGTGATCGCCGAGGCGCAGAACCTCTCGCGCGCCGAGGTGCACGGCGTCGTCACCTACTACCACCACTTCCGCAGCGCGCCCGCGGGCCGCCATGTGATCCAGATCTGTCGCGCCGAGGCCTGCCAGTCGATGGGCGCCGATGCGCTGCTGGCCCATGCGGAACTTCGTCTGGGCTGCAGCGCGCACGGCACCACGAAGGACGGCGCGTTCACGCTGGAGCCGGCCTTCTGCCTCGGCCTGTGCGCCTCCTCGCCTGCGATGACGCTGGACGACCAGCCGCATGCGCGCATGACGCCCCGCACGTTCGATGCGCTGGTCGCGCAGGTCAACCCATGAGCACCATCACCGTCTACGTTCCGCGCGACTCGGCCGCGCTCGCCGCCGGCGCAGACCGCGTGGCCCGCTGCATCGCGAAGGAGGCAGCGGCGCGCGGCCTGATGCTGGAGATCGTGCGCAACGGCTCGCGCGGCATGTTCTGGCTCGAGCCGCTGGTGGAGGTGAACACGCCCGCCGGCCGCATCGCCTACGGCCCGGTGACGCCCGACGACGTGGCGGGGCTGTTCGACGCGGGCTTCATCACCGGCGGCAGGCATCCGCTGGCGCTCGGCCCGACCGAGGAGATCCCTTACCTGAAGAAGCAGGAGCGCCTGACCTTCTCGCGCATGGGCATCACCGACCCGGTGTCGCTCACCGACTACCAGGCCTACGAGGGTTTCGCCGGCCTGCGCCGCGCGCTGGCGCTCGCGCCCGAGGACATCGTGCAGCAGGTGCTCGACTCCGGCCTGCGCGGACGCGGCGGCGCGGCCTTTCCCGCAGGTATCAAATGGAAGACGGTGCTGGGCACGGCTGCCGCGCAGAAGTACATCGTCTGCAATGCCGACGAAGGCGACTCGGGCACGTACTCCGATCGCATGACCATGGAGGGCGACCCCTTCATGCTCATCGAGGGCATGACCATCGCGGGCCTCGCCACCGGCGCGACGCAGGGCTACATCTACGTGCGCTCGGAGTACCCGCATGCGATCGCCACGCTGAACGAGGCGATCCGCATCGCGGAGGCGGCGGGCTTCCTCGGCGACAACATCCTGCGTTCGGGCAAGCGCTTCTCGCTCGCGGTGCGCAAGGGCGCGGGCTCGTACGTGTGCGGCGAGGAGACGGCGCTGCTCGAAAGCCTGGAAGGCAAGCGCGGCATCGTGCGCGCCAAGCCGCCGCTGCCGGCCATCGAGGGGCTGTTCGGCAAGCCCACGCTCATCAACAACGTCATCACGCTGGCCAGCGTGCCGCTGATCCTGGCGCGCGGCGCGGCCTTCTACCGCGACTACGGCGTGGGCCGCTCGCGTGGCACGCTGCCGATGCAGCTGGCGGGCAACATCAAGTACGGCGGCCTGGTCGAGAAGGCCTTCGGCGTCACGTTGCGCGAGCTGCTGTACGACTACGGCGGCGGCTCGGCCTCGGGCCGGCCCATCAAGGCGGTGCAGGTCGGCGGTCCGCTGGGCGCCTACCTGCCCGAATCGAAGTGGGACCTGCCGCTGGACTACGAGGCCTACGCGGCCGTGGGCGGCACCGTGGGCCATGGCGGCATCGTGGTGCACGACGACACGGCTGACCTCTCGAAGCTCGCGCGCTACGCCATGGAGTTCTGTGCGCTCGAATCCTGCGGCAAGTGCACGCCCTGCCGCATCGGCTCGACCCGCGGCGTGGAGGTCATCGACAAGATCCGCGGCAACCAGAACCGCCCGCAGCAGGTGATGCTGCTGCGCGACCTGTGCGACACGATGGTCCACGGCTCGTTGTGCGCCATGGGCGGCATGACGCCATTCCCGGTGCTCTCGGCGCTCGACCATTTCCCGCAGGACTTCGGCATCGAAGCTCCCGATAGAAAGGCCGCCTGACATGACGCATCCGGATACGGACAGCCGAATGCAGAAGGAATACAAAAACTACGCAGAAATCGCAGAAGAGACAAACACCATTTTGGGTTTTCCTTTTGCGACTTCTGCGAGATCTTCGCGACTTCTGCGTTCGGATATCCGCTCCCGCATTTGCCTCAGGCCTCAGTGAAAGCCCCCAACATGTTGAACCATCTCAAGGACATCGACTACGGCACCCCCAAGCGCGAATCGGAGCGCGAGGTGACGCTGGAGATCGACGGCAACGAAGTCACGGTGCCCGCGGGCACTTCGCTGATGCGCGCGGCGGTGGACGCGGGCATCCAGGTGCCAAAGCTCTGCGCCACCGACAGCCTGGAGCCCTTCGGCTCGTGCCGGTTGTGCCTGGTCGAGATCGAGGGCCGCCGGGGCTTCCCGGCCTCGTGCACCACGCCCGCCGAAGCCGGCATGAAGGTGCGCACGCAGACGCCCAGGCTGCAGGAGCTGCGCAAGGGCGTGATGGAGCTCTACATCTCCGACCATCCGCTCGACTGCCTCACCTGCTCGGCCAACGGCAACTGCGAGCTGCAGGACATGGCGGGCGTGACCGGCCTGCGCAACGTGCGCTACGGCTTCGACGGCGCCAACCACCTCAAGAGCGAGAAGGACGAGTCGAACCCGTACTTCAGCTACGACCCTTCCAAGTGCATCGTGTGCAACCGCTGCGTGCGCGCCTGCGAGGAAACGCAGGGCACCTTCGCGCTGACCATCAGCGGCCGCGGCTTCGAGTCGCGCGTGTCGCCGGGCCAGGACGAGGCCTTCATGGATTCGGAGTGCGTGAGCTGCGGCGCCTGCGTCGAGGCCTGCCCCACCGCCACGCTGCAGGAGAAGTCGGTGATCTGGCTCGGCCAGCCCGAGCACAGCGTGATCACCACCTGCGCCTACTGCGGCGTGGGCTGCTCGTTCAAGGCCGAGATGAAGGGCAACGAGGTGGTGCGCATGGTGCCGTGGAAGGACGGCAAGGCCAACGAGGGCCACTCCTGCGTGAAGGGCCGCTTCGCCTGGGGTTATGCCACGCACCAGGACCGCATGCTCAAGCCGATGATCCGCAAGAACATCAGCGACCCGTGGCAGGAGGTGAGCTGGGAGACCGCGCTCGGCTATGCGGCCAGCGAGTTCAAGCGCCTGCAGGCCAAGTACGGCCGCGACTCCATCGGCGGCATCACTTCCTCGCGCTGCACCAACGAGGAGACCTACCTCGTGCAGAAGCTGGTGCGCGCCGCCTTCGGCAACAACAACGTCGACACCTGCGCGCGCGTGTGCCATTCGCCCACGGGCTACGGCCTGAAGCAGACGCTGGGCGAGTCGGCGGGCACGCAGACCTTCGCCTCTGTGGACAAGGCCGACGTGATCATGGTGATCGGCGCCAACCCGACCGACGGGCATCCGGTGTTCGCCTCGCGCATGAAGAAGCGGCTGCGCCAGGGCGCGAAGCTGATCGTGGTCGACCCGCGCCGCATCGACATCGTGAAGTCGCCGCACATCCAGGCTGCGCATCACCTGCAGCTGCGCCCCGGCACCAACGTGGCGGTGGTCACCGCGCTGGCGCACGTCATCGTGACCGAAGGGCTGATGGCCGAAGAGTTCGTGGCCGAGCGCTGCGACACGGCCTCGTTCAAGGAATGGAAGTCGTACGTCGAGCGCCCCGAGCAGTCGCCCGAGGCCACCGAGGCGGTCACCGGCGTGCCTGCCGCCGAGATGCGCGCGGCCGCGCGGCTCTTCGCGACGGGCGGCAACGCCGCCATCTACTACGGCCTGGGCGTGACCGAGCACAGCCAGGGCTCGACGACCGTGATGGGCATCGCCAACCTCGCGATGGTCACCGGCAACGTCGGCCGCGAGGGCGTGGGCGTGAACCCGCTGCGCGGCCAGAACAACGTGCAGGGCTCCTGCGACATGGGCTCCTTCCCGCACGAGCTGCCGGGCTACCGCCATGTGTCGGACAGCACCACGCGCTCCGCGTTCGAGGCCGCCTGGGGCGTGCCGATCGACCCCGAGCCGGGCCTGCGCATTCCCAACATGTTCGATGCCGCCATCGGCGGCAGCTTCAAGGGCCTCTACTGCGAGGGCGAGGACATCGTGCAGTCCGACCCGAACACCCAGCACGTGGCCGCCGCGATGATGGCCATGGAATGCGTGGTGGTGCAGGACATCTTCCTCAACGAGACCGCCAAGTACGCGCACGTGTTCCTGCCGGGCTCCTCCTTCCTGGAGAAGGACGGCACCTTCACCAACGCCGAGCGCCGGATCTCGCGCGTGCGCAAGGTGATGCCGCCGAAGGCGGGCTATGCCGACTGGGAAGTGACGGTGAAGCTCGCGCAGGCCCTGGGTTATCCGATGGACTACCAGAGCCCGGAAGAGATCATGGACGAGATCGCCGCGCTCACGCCCACCTTCCACGGCGTGAGCTACAAGCGCCTCGACGAGCTCGGCAGCATCCAGTGGCCTTGCAACGAGAACGCGCCCGACGGCACGCCCACCATGCACATCGACCGCTTCGTGCGCGGCAAGGGCAAGTTCATCGTCACGCAGTACGTGGCGACCGACGAGAAGGTCACGCGCAGGTTCCCGCTGCTGCTGACCACCGGGCGCATCCTCTCGCAGTACAACGTGGGCGCGCAGACGCGGCGCACCGAGAACAACCAGTGGCACAGCGAGGACCGGCTGGAGATCCATCCTCACGACGCCGAGGAACGCGGCGTGAAGGAAGGCGACTGGGTCGGCATCCAGAGCCGCGCGGGCGAGACGGTGCTGCGCGCCACGGTGTCGGAGCGCGTGCAGCCGGGCGTTGTCTACACCACCTTCCACTTCCCCGAGTCGGGCGCGAACGTGATCACCACCGACAACTCCGACTGGGCCACCAACTGCCCCGAGTACAAGGTCACGGCGGTGCAGGTGGCGCCGGTGATGCAGCCTTCGGCCTGGCAGCAGGAGTACAGCCGCTTCAACCGGACGCAGCACGACCTGCTCGCCGCTGCCTCGCACCAGAGCAACGAGACGGTGCCGGCCAAGTGAGGATGCATCGCGCATGACCATGCAGGCCGCAGACACGGTCCGCTTCTGCGAAGGCGCGCAGCTGCTGCCCGTGCACGGCGTGCGCGGCGGCCGGCCCTTCGACGTGCAGGACTGGGTGGCCGAGGAGGTGCCCGTCGCGCTCGAATACAACGGCATCTCGCATGCGGTGATGCTCGCTACGCCGCTCGACCTGGAAGACTTCGCGCTCGGCTTCTCGCTGAGCGAGGGCATCCTCGACGAGGCGCACGAGCTCTATTCGGTGGAGGCCGAGCAGTCGGCGCTGGGCTTCACGGTGCACATGCAGGTGTCGAGCGCCGCATTCGCGCGCCTCAGGCAGCGCCGCCGCTCGATGGCCGGGCGCACCGGCTGCGGCCTGTGCGGCACCGAAAGCCTGACGCAAGTGTCGCGCGAGATTCCCGTGCTGCGCGACGATGCCGCCGTGCGCTTCGAGCGCGAGGCCATCGGCCGGGCGATGTCGCAGCTGCCTTCGCAGCAGACCTTGCAGGAAGCCACCGGCGCGGTGCACGCGGCGGCGTGGTGTTCGCCCGAGGGCGAGGTGATGTGGCTGCGCGAGGACGTGGGCCGCCACAACGCGCTCGACAAGCTGGTGGGCGCGCTCGCGGCCAACGACGTCGATGCGTCCGGCGGCTTCATCGCCGTCACCAGCCGCGCGAGCTTCGAGATGGTGCAGAAGGCCGCGATGGCCGGCGCGCCGCTGCTGGCCGCCGTGTCGGCGCCGACCTCGTTCGCGGTGACCACGGCGCAGCGCGCGGGGCTCACGCTGGTGGGCTTCGTGCGGCAGGAAGATCTTGGCGTGTACAGCCACCCTCAGCGGCTGCGCTGAGCCGTTCCCTTTTTCAACGCTACAACTTTCCGGAAACCAAATGGAGCACGATCAATCGGCGCAACTCGTGAAGATGGCCAACCAGATCGGCAGCTTCTTCCAGGCGCAGTCGCCCAGCGACGCGGGCGCGGCCACGCAGGCCATTGCCGCGCACCTGAAGTCGTTCTGGGCACCGAGCATGCGCATCCAGCTGCTGCGCGATTTCGATGCGGGCAAGACGCCGCAGTTGATGCCTATCGTGGCATCGGCGCTTCGCAGCCATCGGGCGACGCTGCTGCCTGCGCCATGAGCAGGGACTCGTAGTAGAGGCACAGCGGCATCGCGATGAACACCATGCCCGCGACGTAGATCACGAGGCTGGTGACGGGAAAGTGCATGCCGTCCCAGTAGGGGACGGACGCCACGAGCGCGAGGCCCGCGATCAGCGCGATCGTGCCGCGCAATGCGCCTCGCGTGAGGGCGATGCGCGAGAGCCCCGGCGGGGCGGATGTCCGAGAGCCATCTGGAAAGTTCCGAAGGCTCTCGCCCTTGTCTCCAACTCTTTTCATCGTGGTCGCTCCTCGGTGAAGGCGAGGGACGGTTCTTATCACGCGCGCAAGACGCGGGTCAAGGCCGAAGTCGGGAGCGGGCCGGGGGAAGGGATCGGACAGCCGAACGCAGAAGAAATACAAAAGCTACGCAGAGGCCGCAGAAGAGACAGAAAACCATTTTCTGGTTTTCCTTTTGCGACTTTCGCGCAACCTTCGCGACCTCTGCGTTCGGCTGCCCGATCCCGATTCCGCTTCAGTCGTACTTGACCGTGTAGATCAGGTCGAGGCCGCTCGTCTGTCCGGCCTGGCCGCGCAGGGTGAGGCGCGTCGTCAGGTCGTAGAAGATGAAGAGGGTGCCGAAGGTGCCGCCGATGCTGCGCTCGTAGGTGATGTAGAAGTCCTTCGACAGGCGCTTGCCCAGCGTCACTGCCGATTCGCGCAGGTCGCCGCCGTCGCCCGGGCCCTTGAAGCCGAGTTCGTCGAGGCCGAAGCGGCTCGCGAGGCTGCCGCCGGTGGAGGCGCCGCCGATCTTGCCGAGCAGCGACAGCGCGGCCTGCTGCAGCAGCGCCGATTCGCCGCCGCTGGTGGCCGAGGCGCGGCCCAGCACGACCCATGAGAGCGTCTCGGCATCGGACAGCGCCGGCTCCGAATACAGCTTCACGCGCGGCGACTGCGCGGTGCCGGTGATCTGCACGCCCGCGCGCTGCGAGAGGTTGGGGCGGATCGCGAGGATGTCGAGCGCCGGGTTGTCGAAGGGGCCGTTGAAGCGCGCGATGCCGGTCTCCACGTCGAGCTGCTGGCCGTAGGCGCGGTACTGGCCCTTCACCGTCTTCACCTCGCCGGTGATGCGCGGCGGCGCATCGAGCCGGGTGCTGCGGATCTCAAGGTTGCCTTCGAGGCGCGTGGTGATGCCGCGGCCCTGCACCGCGAAGTCGTCGCCCAGGTCGAACTCGACGGTGATGTCCGGCGGCTTGGCGGTCTGCGGCTTCGCGGCCTGTGCGTCGGCGCGGGCGGCCTCGCGCTTCGCCGCCTCGGCGGCCTCGCGGTCCTTGGCGGCGGAGCGCACGACGACGTCGCTGCCCAGGCTGGGCGCGGTCTCGTCGGGCAGGATGATGACGGCGCGGTCGGTCCTGAGCTTGCCGCGCACGGTGAACTGGCCGTTGTCCAGCCGCGCCTGCAGGTCGCCCGAAAGCGTGACCTGCCGGTCGGTGCGCACCAGCACGCGCAGTGCGCGCAGCTGGCCCTGCAGCGCCATGCGGATGCCGGAGGCCGAGCCACTGGCCGGGCCCCAGGCGAGCTCGCCGCTGGCTGAGAGCGTGCCGCCGTCGGTGCGGGCCTCGCTGGCGGCGGTGCTGCGGTTGCCGCTCTGGCCGCCGATGCGCGCCGAACTGCCGGCGCCGCCCTTGAGCGTGAATTCGGTGATCTCGATGCGCTCGCCGGTGAGCGTGGCGCGCAGCCGGCCGTCGCGCAGATCCAGCCCTTCCACCGGCGCGCGCAGCGCGAGCTTGTCGGCGCCCAGCGTGCCGTTCCAGCGCGGCGCGGCGCGGTTGCCCGAGAGCGTGGCGTTGGCGTCCAGCGTGCCCGCAATGCGCCAGCCCGGAGGCGCGAGCATGGACCACACGCCCAGGTTCGGCAGCATGGCCTTGATGGTGCCGCCCAGCGGCGCGTCGGGCGCCCACTGCCAGCCGCCGGCGCGCTGCTGCACGCGGGTGTTGATGTCGGCGTCGATCTTGCCGGCGCGTTCGCTGTCCCACGCGAGAACGGCGCGCACCGCGTCGCCGTCGGCATCCAGGCGCAGCTCGGCCTGGCGCAGGCCGGCCGGCGTGCTGGGCGCGTCGCCGCTGGCCGAGGCGGAATTCATCGTGCGCTCGCTCGCGGTGCCCGTGCCGGTGCTGGTGATGCGCGTGACCAGTGCGGCCTCGCCGGCCTGCACGCGGATGTCGCCGCTCTGGCGTGCGAGGCGGGCCTTGGCGTGCAGCGTGTCGCCCGCGTCGATGTCCCAGTCGCCGTTGAACATCAGGTCGCCGCTGATGCCGTATTCGCCGAGCGCGGTATTGGCGCCGAGCGCGCTGGCCCAGGCCATCGGCAGGCCCTGCAGCTGGCCCTTGGACTGCACGCGGAACACTCGGTTGGGCGCCGCGCCGCTCTGGCTGAAGCGCAGCGGCTGCCAGTCGATGCGCACCGTGCCCGGTACGGGGCCTCGCAGCGTGGCCGAGGCGGCGGAGGCTTCCACGTCGAGGCGCGGCGCATTGCCGCTCGCGGTCCGGATGGTCGCGGTGACTTCGCGGCCCAGCTCCAGCACCCATGGCGCGCCGGGGCGGGCGCTGTCCTGCGCCTGCAGCTTCAGGCTGGCCAGCGCCGCGCGCCACTGGCCGGCACCGGCGATGCCGCCGCTCGCGCGGGTGTCGATGTCGAACTTCTGCGTGCCGGTGGCGGCCTCGCCCTTCAGCGCGAGCGTGGCCTGCGCGAGGCTGCCGGCCAGATCGGCCTGCAGGTTGCGCAGCTGGATGTCGGTGTTCGTTGCGCCGGGCTGCTCGGAGGGCAGTGTGAGGTCGAGGCGCGGCACCGAGAGTGCGGCCTTCAGGCTCGGTTCGGCGACGCCGCGCGGAGCGGGTGCGTCGGGGCTCTCGAGCCGGCGCTGGATGGTGCGCCAGCCGCCCTGCCAGCTGGCGTCGAGCTTCGCGGAGCCCTTGGCGCCGGCGTTGCCGAACACGCGGGACATCCCCGGCAGGCCCTGCACCCAGCGCTGCACGGTGTCGGCGTCGTCGATGGCGGCCTTGATCTCGCCACTGCCCGAATCGGGCGCGATGCGGCCTTCGACCTGCGCGCTGCCGCCGGGCAGGGCGAGGGCCAGCTTGCCGCTGGCGGCCTGCTCGGCCACGCGCACCTGCAGGCGGCCGTCGACGCTGGCGCGCTGCGCATCGATGCGCAGCGTGCGCAGGTCGAGCACCTGGTCCTTCCACTGGCCCTGGGCCAGCGCGCGGTCGAGCGCGAAGCCGGGCAGGGCCTTGCTGCCCGCGCCGCCGCCCTCGGCGCGCAGGCTGGCGTCGAAGGCGATGGTGCTGTCCTTCTGCTCGGCCTTGATCTGTCCGCTGACCGGTGCGCCAGAAAGCTCGCTGTGCAGCGCCGCGGGCCTCACGCCGCGCACGGTGGCCTGCGCCTGCCAGGGCGAGGGCGCCGGGCTCCACTTGCCGGCCGCGTCGATGCGCCCGCCGCCCGCGCGCACGGTGGCTTCGGAAATGGTCCAGCTGGTGCCGTCGAAGCCGACCCTGGCCAGCAGCTGTTCGAGCGGCAGCTTCTCCTTGTCCCACGGACCGGGCAGGGCGTTGCGGATGTCGGCCGAGGCCTTCCAGGCTGCGGGGCCGGTGTCGGCATCGGGCTGCAGCTCGACGGTGCCGGTGAGCCGCGTTTCGGGCGCGCCGGGCCACAGGCTCGATGCGTCGAGGTTGCGCAGGTCGGCCTTCGCGTCGATCACCGGCTGGGGCAGCCAGGGCGCGATCTGCGCCTGCAGGCTGGCCTCCATGGGGGCGTCGGCGTTCTCCTCGGCGGGCTTCAGCTCGGCTGCCACCTGCAGCCGCGCGCCGGTGCCGGCGAGCGTGCCCTTGACGGTGGCGGCGGCCAGCACGTCGATGTCGTGGTCCTCGGCCACCGGCGCCTTCACGCGGCCGTCGAGCGCGGCGTCGATGGCCATCGGCGCGGGGCCCTGCAGCTTCACGCGGGCGCTGTAGTGGCCGCCGGCGATGTCCACGCCCTTGACCTCCAGCGCGTGTTCGGCGGCCTTGTAGCTGTAGCTGCCCGACAGATTGAGTGCCTGCAGCACGGGCGGGCCGGCCCAGCGCAGCTCGTCGATGCGGAAGGGCAGATCGACTTCCACAGGCAGCGCGAGCTGCTCGAGCGGCTCGGTGGGCTTGTCGCTGGGCGCACCGCGCTTCTCGATCAGCACCTGCTTCGCGTGCACTTCGCCGAGTTGCACCTTGCGCTGGAACAGCGGCGCGAACTGCCAGCCGATGGTGGCGTCGTTGACCTCCACGGCGATGCTGTCGCTCTGGTACTTGAGCCAGCCGATGTGGCCGCCGGTGCGCAGCGAGCCGCTCACGTCGCGGCTTTCGAGCGTCTGGCCGGCTGGCAGGCGCTGCGCCGCCTGCGCGAGCGCGAAGGCGAGCGAGGTGTCCGAGCCCAGCCACCACCATGCGCCGGCGACCAGCAGCACCACGGCCAGCAACAGGCCGGCGACGGTCCAGGCCAGGGCGCGCATCGCACGCCGCGCGCGCGAGCGGCGAGGGGGCATTCGTGGAGTCTGGACGTCGGTCTGCATCTGGCTCGCGTCGCGTCAGAAGGTGAAGCCGAGCCGGAAGTGCAGGCGGAACTTCTTCGAGTCGACGCCGTAGGCCAGGTCGGCCTGCACCGGCCCGACCGGGCTGCGCCAGCGCGCGCCCACGCCCACGCCCACCTTGGGCTTGAGCTCGCCCGGCTTGTCGGCCACGGCGCCGGCGTCGACGAACACCACGCTCTCCCATTCGGTGAGCTTGTTGTTGTAGACGAAGGGGCGCTGCCACTCCACGCTGGCCACGCCGAGGTAACGGCCGGCGACGGTGGTGCCGTCGGGGCGCACGGTGCCGATCTGCTTGTAGCTGTAGCCGCGCACGGTGGTGTCGCCGCCGGTCAGGAACATCAGCGTGGAGGGGATCTGCGCGCTCTCTTTCGCCGACACCGCGCCGGCCTCCACGCGCAGCTGCAGGCGGCTACGGCGCGCGCGCAGCTCCTTGTCCTCGGCCGAGCCCAGCGGCAGCACGCCGAGCCAGCGCGCGTAGGTGCGCGTGAAGGGCACCTGCTCGCCGGTGAGCGTGTAGCCGGCAGCCACCTCCAGCGCGAGGCCGTAGCCGCGCGAGGGGACGGAGTTGTCGTCGAAGTAGCGCCCGGTCCAGCCCCAGTTGGCCGTCACGGCCGAGGCCGAGGGCGGCGCGTTGGTGCCGCGGTTCTGCGCGTAGTCGTACTGCAGGAAATAGCTGCGGTCGATGTGGTCGCCCGACTTGCTGCGCCCGCCGCGCAGCCGGCCGCTGTCGACCACGTAGCTGCCCGATTGCTCGCTCTTGAGCTCCGCGCCCGCGAACCAGCGCCAGCCGCGGTCGTCGGGAATGGCCTTCAGCTCGGTGGACAGCGACTTGATGTCGTTGTCCACCGACAGCCGCGAGACGGCGCGCCAGCCCAGCAGCGGCACCTGGTTGTGGATGTGGTCGATCGACAGGCGCGGGCCGTTGTCGGTGGTGAAGCCCACGCCCAGCACCACCTTCTGCAGCGGCGCCTCGCGCAGCTGCGCGATGACGGGCGCGGCCAGCGGGTTGCCGCCGTCGGTGTCGAGCGTGAGGAACACAGAGTCGTAGTAGCCGCTGCTGGCCAGGCGCTGCTGGGCGTCGAGCAGCTTCTGCTGGTCGTAGTCCTGGCCGCTGGGCAGGCGCGCGATGCGGCGCGCGCCGTCGGGGTCGTAGCGCTGGATGCCGCGCAGCACCAGCGGCCCGAACTTGTAGGCCGGGCCCGACTGGTAGGTGACGCTCAGGCGGGCCTCGCTGCGGTCGGCATCGACCTCGGCGCGGCTGATCGCGATGCTGCCCGTGGGAAAGCGCTTCGCCGTGAGGCTGCGCAGCGCGGTGGTCTTCGCGTCGTCCCAGGCCTGCTGGGTGAAGGGCTGGCCGGCGCGCAGGGCCCAGGCGGTGCGGATGGTGTCGCGCTGCGACTCGGCGGCCGGGTCGTCGGCGATGGGGCCGGCGTAGCTGATCTGCACGTTGCTCACCTTGGTGAGCTCGCCGGGCGAGACGTTGATGACGATCTCGCGCGGGGCCTTTTCGCCCTGCGGCGTCTCGTTGAGTTCGAGCGTCAGCGTGGGCGTGAAGTAGCCGAGCGTGGCGAGCAGTTCACGGGCGTTGGCCTCTGCGGCCACCATGAGGCGGGAGATCTCGGTGGCGCCGAGGTCGTCGAGCTCGCGGTAGCGCTGGATTTCGAGATGCAGCTTGAGGTAGTCGCGCACGGCTTCGGGGCCGCGCACGTCGACGGTGAAGGCGTCGCGCTTGTCACCGGCCTTCCTGCCGCCGTCTTCCTTCTCGTCCTTGTCGGCACCGGTGGTGCCGGCACCCGCTGCGCCGCTGCGCACGAGGCCGGCCATGGGTTTGTTTTCTTCGGCGGATTCCTTTTTCGGCAGCAGGCTGCAGCCTTGCAAGAGCAGGACGCCGCACAAAAACAAAGCCGGCCACCACGCCGGCGAAGAAACAGGAACCGCCCTGACCATGGGCGGATTCTGACAGCAAGCCCGGCCGGTTCCTGAAGGCCCCGCCGGATCGGCGGCATCGTCCTACTTGGACAGCATGCGCATCGCCTCCTCGAGCCCGCGCAGGGTGAGGGGGTACATGCGGTTGGACATCAGTTGCTGCATCACCGCGATGCTCTGGCGGTACTGCCACACGCCCTGCGGCTCGGGGTTGATCCACGCGAACTTCGGGAAGGCGTGCGTGAGGCGCTGTATCCACTCGGCGCCGGCTTCCTCGTTGTTGTATTCGACGCTGCCGCCGGGCTGCAGGATCTCGTAGGGGCTCATGGTCGCGTCGCCGACGAAGATGAGCTTGTAGTCCTTGTTGTACTTGCGCAGGATGTCCCAGGTGGCGAACTTCTCGGAGAAGCGGCGCTTGTTGTTCTTCCACATGAAGTCGTACACGCAGTTGTGGAAGTAGAAGAACTCCAGGTGCTTGAACTCGGTCTTCACGGCCGAGAACAGCTCCTCCACGCGCTGGATGTGCTCGTCCATCGTGCCGCCCACGTCCATCAGCAGCAGCACCTTGACGTTGTTGTGGCGCTCCGGCCGCATCTTGATGTCGAGGAAACCGGCGTTGGCGGCGGTCGAGTGGATGGTGTCGTCGAGGTCCAGTTCCTCGTCATGGCCCTCGCGCGCGAACTTGCGCAGCCGGCGCAGCGCGACCTTGATGTTGCGCGTGCCCAGTTCCTGCGTGTCGTCGTAGTCCTTGTAGGCGCGCTGGTCCCACACCTTCACGGCGCTGCGGTTCTTGCCCGCCCCGCCGATGCGGATGCCTTGCGGGTTGTAGCCGCTGTTGCCGAAGGGCGAGGTGCCGCCGGTGCCGATCCACTTGCTGCCGCCCTCGTGGCGCTCCTTCTGCTCCTCGAAGCGCTTCTTGAGCGTTTCCATGAGTTCGTCCCAGCCCATCTTCTCGATCTTGGCCTTCTCTTCCGCCGTGAACTCGCGCTCCAGCGTCTTGCGCAGCCAGTCGAGCGGCACTTCCTTGGTGAAGTCGGTCAGCATCTCCACGCCCTTGAAGTAGGCGGCGAAGGCGCGGTCGAACTTGTCGTAGTGCTTCTCGTCCTTCACCAGCGCGGTGCGCGAGAGGTAGTAGAAGTCGTCGATGCCGTAGGCGCCGTCGGAGTTGGGGCCCACCACGTCGGCCTGCAGGGCCTCCAGCAGCGTGAGGTATTCCTTGACCGACACCGGCAGCTTGGCCGAGCGCAGGGTGTAGAAGAAGTCGATGAGCATGGGGTGCTCCTTGTGTTTCTTTCAGCCGCGCGGCTTGTCGAGCAGGTACAGCAGCTGCGCCTTCACCTCGGGCCACTCGCCCGCGCGCAGGCTGTACATGACGGTGTCGCGGATGGTGCCGTCGCGGCGCATCGCGTTGCCGCGGATCACGCCGTCTTTCCTGGCGCCCAGCCGCTCGATGGCACGCTGCGATGCGAAGTTGAAGTTGTCGGTGCGCCAGCCCACCACGTTGCAGCCCAGTGCGTCGAAGGCATGCGCGAGCAGCAGCAGCTTGCAGGTGGTGTTGACGTGCGTGCGCTGGCAGCGCACGGCGTACCACGTGTAGCCGATTTCCACGCGCTTCACCGCGCTCAGGATGTCGTGGTAGCTGGTGGAGCCGAGTACGGTGCCGGTGGCCTCGTCGGTCACGGCGAAGGCGAAGCGGTCGGCGGTCTTGAGCGCGGTCTCGATGTAGGCGCGGGTGTTCTCCGGCTCGGGCACGGAGGTGACGCGCAGCTTCCACAGCTCGCCGTCGGCGGCCGCGGCGCGAAGGCCCTCTTCGTGGTCAAGCGACAGCGGCACCAGCGCGATGCCGCGTGCCTTCAGCGTGACAGGTTCGACGAAAGCCATCTCTTCTTCTCCCACTCTCCGGTCGTGTCCTTCTTCAGCCGCGCGGGTCGCCGTACTTGCCTGTGTACCAGACACGCGCGGCCTGTGCGCCTGCGCCGCCGCCCAGGCCGATCAGCGCGATGCCGATGAGCTCCCGCTTGTTGTATTCGCCGCTGCCGAAAGCGTCGAAACCCAGCAGCAGCCCGAGCCCGCGGCCCAGCATCGCGCCCACCATGAAGAGCACCGCCTGAGCGATGCCCAGCTTCATCAGCTGTCTGGTGGAGTGTTTCTGGCCGCTCATGGGTTCAGCGGTTGTTGCGCTGCATGAAGACGAGCTTCTCGAAGAGCGTCACGTCCTGCTCGTTCTTGAGCAGGGCGCCCACCAGCGGCGGCACGGCGACCTTGTCGTCCTTGCTCTGCAGCGCTTCGAGAGGGATGTCCTCGGCCACCAGCAGCTTGAGCCAGTCGAGCAGCTCGGAGGTGGAGGGCTTCTTCTTCAGGCCGGGCAGGTTGCGCACGTCGTAGAAAGTCTTCATCGCGGCCGCGAGCAGCTCCTGCTTGAGGCCGGGGAAGTGCACGGCGACGATGTGCTTCATCGTCTCGGCGTCGGGGAACTTGATGTAGTGGAAGAAGCAGCGGCGCAGGAAGGCGTCGGGCAGTTCCTTCTCGTTGTTGGAGGTGATGAACACCACCGGCCGGTGCTTGGCGCGGATGAGTTCGCGCGTCTCGTAGCAGTAGAACTCCATGCGGTCGATTTCGCGCAGCAGGTCGTTCGGGAATTCGATGTCGGCCTTGTCGATCTCGTCGATCAGCAGCGCCACCGGCTGGTCGGCGGTGAAGGCCTGCCAGAGCACGCCCTTGACGATGTAGTTGTTGATGTCGCTCACGCGCTCGCCGCCGTCGAGGTCCTTCAGTTGCGAGTCGCGCAGGCGGCTCACGGCGTCGTATTCATAGAGGCCCTGCTGCGCCTTGGTGGTCGATTTGATGTGCCACTGCAGCAGCGGCAGTCCGAGCGATTGGGCCACTTCCTCGGCCAGCATGGTCTTGCCCGTGCCGGGTTCGCCCTTGACGAGCAGCGGGCGCTTGAGCGTGATGGCCGCGTTGACGGCGAGCATCAGGTCCTGAGTGGCGACGTAGTTGTCTGAGCCCTGGAATTTCATGAGTGCGATGGGTGGAGCGAAGGCTGGGGTGGAGAAAAGAACACACCCGATGTGCGTCGTGCAGCCTCAGGGTTGGCCTGCACAGGGTTCCAGGGGACCCCTGCATATAATCGAATGTTGATCCGAAAAACTGTACTCTCCACGAGATTGTGCGCGCAAAATGAACAAGTTGTTGACCACGATGTTTGCCCTTGCTGTCGCTTCCGTGACGGTCTCGGCTGAAGCCCAACAAGTCACTGGCAAGGCCCAGGACGGAGCAAAGAAGGTACAGATGTGCGTGGGCTGCCACGGCATCATCGGCTACCAGGCCAGCTTCCCGGAGATTCACAAGGTGCCGATGATCGCTGGCCAGAGCGCCACGTACATCACGGCAGCGCTCACCGCGTACAAGGGCGGCGACCGCAAGCATCCCACCATGCGCGCCATCGCGGACACGCTCACCGACCAGGACATCGCCGACGTCGCCGCCTACTACAGCCAGCTCGGCCTGAAGGACGGCAGCGCACCTCCCGCCACGCTGGCCAAGCCCACGCCGGCCAACGTGGAGGCCCTCATCACCCGCAACGCCGACAACAGCTGCACCAAGTGCCACGGCGCCAACTTCAACACGCCCAACGACGGCACCGTGCCCAAGCTGGCCGGCCAGCATGCCGACTACCTCTTCGTCGCGCTCAAGTCGTACCGCGTGAAGAACAACTCGCACCTGGGCCGTTCGAACGCTGTGATGGGCCAGCAGGTCGAGGAGAAGAAGTTCACCAACGCCGAACTCAAGACGCTGGCCAGCTACATCAGCTCGCTGCCGGGCGAGCTGAAGACGGTGCCCGAGTCGCGCATCCACCACGGCGCCGAATAAGCAGGCCGAGCGCTTCCAGAAACAAAAAGCCCGCGTCAGCGGGCTTTTTTGTGTCCGGGATTTCCCTGAGAGATCAGGTGGATCAGACGTCGAAGAACGCCGTCTCGTCGGCACCCTGCATGCGGATGTCGAAGCGGTAGGTGACGGCGCCGCCTTGCTCTACGCGCTCGGCGATCAGCGTGTGGCGGCGGTCGGCCGGCACGCTCTGCAGCACCGCGTCCTTCGCGTTGGCTTCGGCCTCGTCGCTGAAGTAGATGCGCGTGAAGGCATGCAGCAGCAGGCCGCGCATCAGCACGATCGCGTTGATGTGCGGTGCCTCGCCGGGCGACTCGGCGCCGGGCTTGACGGTGTGGAACACGAAGCGGTTGCCCTCGTGCGTGCCGGTGCCGACGCGGCCGAAGGCGCGAAAGCCCATGGCGCGCGCCTCTTCGGGCGTCTGCGGATAGCGGCCTTCGCCGTCGGGCTGGCTGATCTCGACCATCGCGTCGTTGATCGGGTTGCCGTCGCCGTCGAGCACGCGGCCTTCGAGGCGGATGCGCTGGCCCTTGGCGCTGTCGAGCGCGAGGACGGCGTCGAAGGGCTGGTCGAAGTCGTAGCCGTATTGCGTGGCGGTGAGGCCGTAGGCGAAGTAGGGGCCCACGGTCTGCGAGGGGGTCTGGCCGAAGTCGGCTTCCAGTGCGGTCATCAGCATGGTGTGTCTCCTGGCTCAGCGGTTCTCGAAAGGCGTCTCGTCGGCGCCGCGCAGCACGATGTCGAACTGGTAGCCCAGTGCGTAGCCGTCCTCGGTGATGTCGAGGCTGAAGTCGGCGATCAGGCGGTTGCGGTAGCGCTCGGGGGTGCCGGTGATCATCGGGTCGTACTGGTGCAGCGGGTCGCCGGGGAAGTACATCTGCGTGACCAGGCGGCTCGCGAAGCTCTGGCCGAACAGCGACAGGTGGATGTGCTGCGGACGCCAGGCATTGGGGTGGTTGCCCCAGGGGTAGGCGCCGGGCTTGATGGTGAGGAAGCGGTAGCGGCCTTCGCTGTCGGTCAGGCAGCGGCCGGCGCCGAGGAAGTTGGGGTCCAGCGGCGCGTCGTGCTGGTCGACCTTGTGCACGTAGCGGCCGGCGGCGTTGGCCTGCCACAGCTCGACCAGCGTGTTGGCCACCGGGCGGCGGCGCTCGTCGAGCACCTGGCCGGTGAGGATCATGCGTTCGCCCAGCGGCTCGCCGTTCTTGCGCGCATTGCGCGTGAGGTCGTGGTCGAACTCGCCGATGCTGTCGTGGCCGTACACCGGCTGCTGCAGTTCGCCGAGCGAGGCCTTCAGCGGAATCAGCGGCTTCTGCGGGCCGCGCTTCACGGTGGACTTGTAGCCGGGGTAGATGTAGCTGGGGTGGGCATCCCAGTCGCGCGGCGTGAGGATGGGCGAGGGGCCCTGGATCTTGGTCAACGTTGTCTCCTGTCGTGGGACGAATCCGGAAGCCGCCACTTTAGAAGCGGCATCCGATGATGTAAATTGAAGATTGCTGCGTTTTCAATAACCATCAGGAATTGAAAGACCCCCTCACCGATCTTCGCCAGGACTTCGTGCGCAACGTGCAGTTGCGGCACTTGCGCTGCCTCGTCACGGTGGCGCAGGAACGCCACCTCGCGCGCGCCGCCGGGCGGCTGGCGTTGAGCCAGCCGGCGGTGTCGAAGACGTTGTCCGAGCTCGAGGCCATTGCCGGCACGCGGCTGGTCGAGCGCAGCAACGCCGGGCGGCGCGGCGTGCAGGGCCTCACGGCTGCCGGCGAACAGCTGCTCGCGCACGCGCTGCGCGTGCTGGAGGCGCTGGACGCCAGTGCGCAGGCCGTGGCGCCGGCGGCGGGAGAGCGCATCGAGCGGCTGCGCATCGGCGCGCTGCCCAGCGTGGCGCCGGCCCTGCTGCCGCAGGCGCTGGCGCGGCTGCGCGACAGCCGCCCCTCGGTGCAGATCGTGGTGAAGAGCGCTGCCAACGCCGCGCTGCTCGACGAGCTGCGCGCCGGCGAGCTCGACCTGGTGGTGGGCCGCATGAGCGATCCGCGCCTGATGGGCGGCCTGAGCTTCGAGCTGCTGCACACCGAGGCGCTGGTCTTCGCGGTGCGCGCGGGCCATCCGCTGGCGCACAAGGCGGTGTCGGTGCAGGCGGTGCTGGCCTATCCGCTCGTGGTGTACGGCGAAGGCACGATCCCGCGCCACAACACCGAGAGCTTTCTTTCGGCGCGCGGTCTCGTGCTGCCGGCCAACACGCTGCAGACGCTCGACGTGGCGGTGGCGCGCGCGCTGGTGGCGGTGTCCGATGCGGTGTGGATCACGCCGCTGGGCGCCGCGCGCGGCGAACTGGACGATGGGCGCCTCGTGCGGCTGCGCATCGAGACGGCCGGCACGGAAGAGCCGGTCGGACTGCTGCAGCGCAGCGATGCCGAGCCCTCGGCCCTGCGAGCCGCCATGGCCGCGCTGCTGCGCGAGGCGGCGAAGCAGCAGGGGAGCGTGCCTCCCGCGGCAAAGCGCAAGCGTGGCGGCTAGTCCTTCGTCGCCCGGCGCTGCACGCAGGCCACATAACCCTCGCCATCCGGCGGCCGGCCGGCGCGCTGGCTCTCCCACATCATCTGCCCAAGGCACTCCATCGCCTCGTGATGCGCATGCAGCAGCGAGCCGCGCCGAGCCGCCAGCAGCTCGACCGCCTGGCGGATGCCGCGCGGCTGGTCGATGGAGCACTGCTCGCTGATCGACAGGTGCATCGACAGATGAAGGAACGGGTTCTCGCGTCCGTTCGAGCCGTCGTACACGCGCGCCACCGCCGCGTCGGCGTCGGCCAGGTCTTCGTGGTACTCGGGGTGCTGGTCGATCCAGCCGGCGGCGATGGTCTCGAGCGCTTCCATCGGCAGGCCCTGGCGGTGCTTGGCGTAGACGTCGCAGAAGAAGCGGCGCACGTCTTCCTGGGAGGGGTTGAACATATATCTATATAGAGGTGGCGAAAAGATGAGAGGGAGGGGCCGGCGCGAACTGCTTTTTCGGCGGCTTCGCGGTGCCTCGGATGTGTCGGACGTTCCGGGTACGCGGCGTTACTTCGTAACGTAACGAATCGCCGATTGACCTCCTTACGAGCTGTTTCCACACCCCGCCGGAGGCCCTGCAAAAAGAAAATTTTCCATACGAATCAACGAGTTGCGGTGTTCGAGGCAGCTTCGGCATGGCGCCTCGCAAAAGCGGCACGCTAGTTGCCCCTGAGTAGGCATCTTTTGTCACAGAGGCTGCCCAATGACCGCTCAACAAGCATCGACCAACTCGACCGAGGGACTTGCCGCCGCTGGCGCTGCCCCTGTGGTTCTCGCCCAGGCCACCGTCACTCCGCTGGGTACTCCCGGCGTGGTGAGCCCGGCCGCTCCTGCCGCAGCTGCCGCCCCGGCCAGCATCGGCACATTATCGAACGCCACGCCCGGCGTCACCGTCATGCGCGACGGTGTCAGCATTCCCGTCGATGGCAATCAGACACTGATGGCCGGCGACCGCGTGCTCGTCCCGCAGGACGGCCACGCCAATGTCCTCTTCCCCGGATCGGCCACCAACAAGGCCCCGCTCGCAGGTGTGTTCACCGGCGGCACCGACGCCACCATCGGCTCGACCAAGCTGCCCGGCGGCCTCGAACAGGTGAACGTGGATGTCGCCTCGGGCGACCTGCAGGTGACCCCGCCCGATAGCGACGCCGACGCCGCTGCACTGGCCGTCACCAAGAAGCTCGCTGCCGGCAGTGGCATCGGGCTGGGCGAATTCGCACTCGGCGCCCTGGGCGCCGCGGCGCTGGGCGCTGCCCTGAGCGGCGGTGGCGGCGGCAGCGACAGCGTCGTTCCGCTGCTCGTCGGCTCGGGCAACCCGAACAACCCCGGTGAATCCGACGCGGACGCCGACTCGGATGCGGACGCCGATGCCGATGCGGATGCGGACGGTGACGCCGATGCGGACGCCGATGCCGATGCCGATGCCGACGCTGACGCTGACGCTGACGCTGACGCTGACGCTGACGCTGACGCTGACGCTGACGCTGACGCTGACGCTGACGCTGACGCTGACGCTGACGCTGACGCCGACGCTGACGCCGACGCTGACGCTGACGCCGACGCCGACGCCGACGCCGACGCTGACGCTGACGCTGACGCCGATGCCGATGCCGATGCCGATGCCGATGCCGATGCCGATGCCGATGCCGATGCCGATGCCGATGCCGATGCCGACGCTGACGCTGATGCGGACGCCGATGCGGATGCGGATGCCGACGCTGATGCGGACGCCGATGCTGATGCTGATGCGGACGCCGATGCGGATGCCGATGCGGATGCCGATGCCGATGCCGACGCAGACGCCCTCCTCAACCCCGGCGACA
The DNA here is from genome assembly GCF_048305045.1 of Variovorax sp. 278MFTsu5.1. Classification (NCBI taxonomy): domain Bacteria; kingdom Pseudomonadati; phylum Pseudomonadota; class Betaproteobacteria; order Burkholderiales; family Comamonadaceae; genus Variovorax; species Variovorax sp. 278MFTsu5.1. The sequence goes on along the minus strand of NZ_CP157622.1, from coordinate 5,870,456 downwards.
GCCTCGTCAACCACGTCACCGACAGCCTTGGCGGCGCACTCGGCCTGGGCGACTCGCTCACCCCGGTCACCAACGCGGTCGATGGCGTGACCGACACGCTCGACGACGTGCTGGCTCCGCTGCTGGGCAGCGAGTTCACGCCGAACGACCCCAACCAGTTCGACCCGATCGACAACACCGTGAGCGGCGTCACCGACCTGCTGGGCGACTCGCTGAGCCCCACGCTCGACAACCTGCTGGGCCAGGGTGCGACCGGCGCCATCCTCGGCACGGTGGCGGGCCAGGTCGACTACCTGACCGACGCGCTGGACAACGGCCTGACCAACCTCATCGGCGACCACGGCATCATCAGCGGCCTGACCGACGCGCTCGGCCTCGGCGGCCTCACCGACCAGCTCGTGGGCAACGACGGCCTGCTGGGCGGCACGCTCGACAACGTGCTGGGCGAAGGCAGCCTCGTGAACGGCCTGCTGGCCGAAGACGGCCTGGTCGGTGGCCTGCTCGGCGAGGACGGCGTCGTCGGCGGCCTGCTCGGTGAAGACAGCGCCCTGGGCGGCGTGCTCGGCAACGTGCTGGGCAGCGACGGCGTCGTGGGCGGCCTGCTCGGCGACGGCGCCGTGGGCAGCCTGACCGGCGGCCTGCTGGGCGACGACGGCCTGCTGGGCGGCCTGCTCGGCGACGGCAGCGCGGTGGGCGGCCTGCTCGGCAACGACGGCCTCGTCGGCGGCCTGGTGGGCGGCGAAGGCACCCTGGCCAACGTGCTGGGCAGCGGTGGCCTCACCGGCGAACTGCTGGGCCACGGCGGCCTGGTCGACAGCCTGCTGGGCCAGGACGGCGCCATCTCCGGCATCCTCGCCGACAGCCCGCTGGGCGGCCTGCTCGGTGGCGAAGGCGGCCTGCTTGGTGGCGCGCTCGACGGCGTGCTTGGCGACGATGGCCTGGTCGGCGGCCTGCTGGGTGACGACGGCCTCGTGGGTGGCCTGCTCGGCAACGACGGTCTCCTCGGCGGCGTGGTGGGCAGCGACGGCCTGCTGGGCGGCGTGCTCGGCAATGACGGCCTGCTCGGCGGCGTGCTGGGTGATGACGGCCTCGCCGGTGGCCTGCTCGGTGGCGATGGCCTGCTGGGCGATGACGGCCTGGTCGGCGGCCTGCTGGGCGGCGACGGCCTCGTGGGTGGCCTGCTCGGCGACGACGGTCTTGTCGGCGGCCTGCTCGGTGACGACGGCCTGCTGGGCGGCGTGCTCGGCGACGGCGGCATCGCCGGCGGCCTGTTCGGGCCTGGCGGCCTGGTCGGCGGCGTGCTGGGCGAAGAGGGCCCGGTCGGTGGCCTGCTCGGTGAAGACGGCATCGTCGGCGGCCTGCTCGGCGGTCTGCTGGACGGCGTCGGCGGTGGCGGCACCCCCGGTACCGGCGCGGCGCTGCTCGACCCGGCCGACGGCGTGCTCGGCAACCTGGTCGACGGCCTGGGCCAAGGCGCGCTGGGCGGGCTCGGCCTGACCAATGTTCTCGGACCGGTGGTAGGCGTCGCCGACGGCCTGACCGACACGGTCGACGGCCTGCTGGGCCCGGTGCTCGGCACCAGCTTCTCGGAAAACGATCCCAACGTGCTCGACCCGGTCGACGGCCTCGTCGGCCAGGTGGCGAGCGGTGCCTCCGGCCTGCTGAGCCCGCTGACCGACCAGCTGCTCGGCACGAACACGACGGCCGCGCTGCTGAACGGCGTCACGGCGCAAGTCGACTACCTGACCGACGGCGTGGCCAACGTCCTGTCCGGCGACGGCCTGCTGGGTGGCGTGCTGGGCGGCGACGGTGGCCTGCTCGGCGGTGTGCTGGGTGACGACGGCCTGCTGGGCGGCGTGCTCGGTGGGGACGGCGGTCTGCTCGGTGGCGTCCTCGGCGACGACGGCCTGGTCGGCGGCCTGCTGGGTGGCCTGACCGGCGGCGACGCCGGCGGCCTGCTCGACGGCGTCCTCGGCGACAACGGCGTGGTCGGTGGTCTGCTGGGTGGCCTGACCGGTGGCGACGCTGGTGGCCTGCTCGACGGTGTGCTTGGTGACGACGGCCTTGTCGGCGGTCTGCTGGGTGGTCTGACCGGCGGCGATGCTGGCGGTCTGCTGGATGGCGTGCTCGGCAGCGACGGCCTGGTCGGCGGCCTGCTCGGTTCCGTGACCGGCGGTGACGCTGGCGGCTTGCTGGATGGCGTGCTCGGCAGCGACGGCCTGGTCGGCGGCCTGCTCGGTTCCGTGACCGGCGGCGACGCTGGCGGCCTGCTGGACGGCGTGCTCGGCAGCGACGGCCTGGTCGGCGGCCTGCTCGGTTCCGTGACCGGCGGCGACGCTGGCGGCCTGCTGGACGGCGTGCTCGGCAGCGACGGCCTCGTCGGTGGCCTGCTCGGCACCGTGACCGGTGGCGACGCTGGCGGCCTGCTGGATGGCGTACTCGGCAGCGACGGCCTCGTCGGCGGCCTGCTCGGTTCCGTGACCGGTGGCGACGCTGGCGGCCTGCTGGATGGCGTACTCGGCAGCGACGGCCTCGTCGGCGGCCTGCTCGGTTCCGTGACCGGCGGCGACGCTGGCGGCCTGCTGGATGGCGTACTCGGCAGCGACGGCCTGGTCGGCGGCCTGCTCGGTTCCGTGACCGGCGGCGACGCAGGCGGCCTGCTGGATGGCGTGCTCGGCAGCGACGGCCTGGTCGGCGGCCTGCTCGGTTCCGTGACCGGTGGCGACACGGGCGGCCTGCTGGATGGCGTGCTCGGCAACGACGGCCTCGTCGGCAGCCTCCTGGGCCAGGACGGCCTGGTGGGCAGCCTGCTCGGCGGCCTGACCGGTGGCGACGGCCCGGTGGCGAACATCCTGCAGCCGGTGAGCGAAGTCGCTGGCGGCGTGACCGATGCCGTCTCGCCGATCGTCTCGAATGCGACCAGCGCGGCGCACGACGTGACGGCGCCGGTGACCGACATCCTGTCTGGCGCCACGACGGCGGCTGCCCCGGTGACGGATGCCGTCAGCAACGTGACGAGCGGCGTCGAACATGCCGTCACCCCGCTGGTGACGGAAGTCGTGACGCCGATCACCAGCCTGGTGGAGCACACGGTTTCGCCGGTGACGAACATCCTCCACGGCCTGCTGGGCTGATCGGCGGACACCGGAAGAAAGAACACAAGAAGGAAGAGGGGCGAGGGAGCTTGCCGCAGCACCAGGGACAGGCCGCCACCGGCCTGTCCCGCGAAAGGACCGATATGAAGAAGAATTTCCAGACAGTGGCCATCGTCGCGCTCGGCGCAGTCCTCGTGGGCTGCGCGGCCCCCAAGACCGGCCGTGACGATGCGACCTACTACTACTCGAACAAGGCTGCGACCGCGGTGCCGAAGGTGGAGCCGGCACCGCCGCCACCGGTGCAGAACGGACCGGCCGGCGTGCCGAAGATCGTCTATTTCGACTTCGACAAATACAACATCAGGCCCGCCGACCGGAACGTCGTGGAAGCTCACGCCAGCTTCATGCGCAACCGGCCGCAGAGCAGGGTCGTGATCGAAGGCCACACCGACCAGCGCGGCGGCCGCGAATACAACCTGGCTCTGGGCCAGCGCCGCGCCGACGCGGTGCAGCGCGCGCTCACGCAGCTGGGCGTGCCCGCCGAGCGCATCGAGGCCATCAGCTGGGGCCTGGAGAAACCGGCATCGCTCGAGACCACCGAGGAGGGCTATCAGCTCAATCGCCGAGCCGAATTCAGCTATCGCTGAAGCCGGGTCACCGCGATGACCTCGGTGGTGGCAGTCCCCGGACCACGCACAAGTCACCAGAGCGAAAGCAGATGACGGGCGTGGCCGGTTTCCCGCATCCGAACGGGGCCGAATGATGTCCTTCCCAGACCAGCTCCACGCCTGCCACGAACGCCTCGCGTCGGTGTGCGCGGCGCTGCCTGCGCCTTACCCGGCGTTCACGCTGTTCTTCTCGGTCAGCGACGGCGCGCAGCGCGCGCACGTGGTGCACGCGCGGGCCGCCGACTTCGAGACCGCGTGGCGCGAAGGCGCCGGCCACGTCGAGCGCTGGGTGCGCGAGCGCGGCATCGTCTCGCCGTGGCTGCGCATCGACTGGGTCGAGGGCGCGAGCCCTATGGACTGGGCCCAGTTCAAGACGCAGCTCACGGCCGTCAAGCGCAACTACTTCCGCCTCGGCCTGGCCTTCGACAAGGATTTCACGCTCGCCTTCACCGAGCAGGAACTCAATGCCAACGCCATGCTGTGCGGCGACTCGACCATCGCGCACTCGGTGGTGAACGCGCGCAACTTCGAGGTCTACGGGCAGGCGCGCTTCGAGTGCTCGCCGCCGCTGGACATGCCCTCGGACCAGCCCGTCTACCTGCTGGCGACCGTGGGCGTGTTCTGCCAGCCCGACGGCGTGGTGCACAAGCTCGTGGGCACGGGGCTCGACGCGGGCCGCAGGCAGCTGCCGGCGCTCAATCCGCAGTCGGTGATGGATTTGGTGCGCAGCGGCTCGTCGTACCTGGCGCGCCAGGTGCAGAGCGACGGCCTCTTCGTGTACGGCTACTTCCCGTGCTTCGACCGCCGCATTCCCACCTACGACGCGATGCGCCACGCGAGCGCGGTCTACGCGATGCTCGAGTCGTGGGAGCTCACGCGCGACGAGACGCTGCGCGCGGCCATCGACCGGGCGCTGGACCATCTCACCATCTCGCTGATCCGCGAGTACACGCTGCTCGACGGGCGCGCGGTGGCCTTCCTGGTCGACACCGGCGGCGAGATCAAGCTCGGCGGCAACGCGGCCTGCGTGCTCGCGCTGGTGAAGTACTGCGAGCTGATGGACACGCGTCGCTGGCTGCCGCTGCTGGAGAAGCTCGCGCTGGGCATCGCCTCGATGCAGGATGCGGCCACCGGCCGCTTCAACCACGTGCTGCACGCGGCCGACCTCACGGTCAAGCAGGCCTCGCGCATCATCTACTACGACGGCGAGGCGGCCTTCGCGCTCATGCGCCTTTACTCGCTCACGCGCGAGCCGCAGTGGCTGGCGGTGGTGGAGAAGGCCTTCGACCATTTCATCGCCAGCCAGCACTGGCAGGCGCATGATCACTGGCTCAGCTGCTGCGTGTGCGAACTCACGCACTGGAGCCCGCAGGAGAAGTATTTCCGCTTCGGCCTGCAGAACGTGGCGGGGTATCTCGACTTCGTGCTCGACCGGAAGACCACCTTCCCGACGCTGCTCGAACTCATGCTGGCCGCGCAGCAGATGCTCCAGCGGCTCGAAGGCATGCCCGCGATGCGGCACCTTCTGGACGAACTCGACACCGAGAAGTTCTACCGCGCGCTCGACTACCGCGCGCACTACCTGCTCAACGGCTTCTTCTGGCCCGAGATGGCGATGTACTTCCGCCGGCCCTCGGCGGTGGTGGGCTCGTTCTTCATCCGCCATCACTCGTTCCGCGTGCGCATCGACGACGTGGAGCAGTACCTCTCGGGCTTCGCCGCCTACCACCGCTACCTGGTGGAGCGCCGCGCGGCGCCCGGTGCGGCGGGCACGGGCTCCGGTGGCGGACGCGACGACGGCGCCGTGTGGACCGCCAGCGAGATGGCGCGCGTGACCGGCGGCGAGTGGATCGTCAAGCCCGAGGACGGCTGGCGCGCCGCGGGCGTGGCGCAGCGCTCCTTCATGCGCAAGGGCCGCGTGGTGTTCGACCACCAGACGCGGCCTTCCAGGACGCCGCTGGCCGCCGTCACGCTCAAGGGCGTGCTGCAGCCGGCCGCCGCGGTGCTGTGCTCCGACCCCAAGCCGCACCTCGACAAGCGCGTGCCCGTGCTCAAGGTGCAGAACGTGCTGCAGGCGGTGCTGGAGCTCGGCGACCATGCGCGCGCCGAGTTCACCGGCCGCGTGTGCGGCGTGCTCGGCAGTGGCGCGGGCAGCAGTACCGTGGCCGCGATGCTGGCCGGCGCGCTCACAGTGTGGGGCGAGGTCGGCCAGCCCGAGGGCAACGTGAGCCTGCCTTCGGGCATCGCGTGGAACATGACCTGCATGCCCAGGCACGCCGCCTACTGGGTGCTGGAGATGGGCACCTCGCACATGCCGGCGTCGGCCCAGTTGGTGCGGCCTTCGCTCGTCGTGGTGACGGGGCTTTCCGCCGCGTCGCAGAAGCACCGCGGCCCGAGCGAGGCCGCCGCGCGCATGGACAGCCGGATCTTCCAGGCCATGGCGCCGGGCGATTCGGTGGTGCTCAACCGCGACATGCCCGAGTTCGCCACCTTCGCCGAAGCGGCGATGGCGCAGCAGCTGCAGATCGTGACCTGCGGCGAGCACCGCGACGCCGACGTGCGCCTGCTGGCCTTCGACCACGGCGAGGTGCAGGCGCTGGTGGCGGGCGAGCCCTTCCAGCTGCGGCTGAACGCGCCGGGCCGGCACATGGGCGCGAGCGCCATCGCCGCGCTCGCCGCGCTGCAGGCCATGCGCCTGCCGCTGGCCGCTGCGGTCGAGCCCTTCGCGCATTTCGAGCCGCCGGGCGGACGCGGCGCGCTGCACACCATCCACATCGGCGGCGGCAGCTTCAAGCTGATCGACGAGACCTACGACGCCAACCCGAGCTCGATGCGCGCGGCGCTGGAGCTGCTGTCGCAGGCACCCTGCGAGCCGGCGCGGCGCGTGGCGATCCTCGGCGACATGCAGGAGCTCGGCCCCGCCGCGCAACGCCATCACCTCGACCTCGAGGCCGAGCTCCTCGCATCGCAGCCCGACCGCGTGCTGCTGTGCGGCCCGCTGATGCGCGCGCTGCATGCGCGCATCCGCACCAAGGTCCGCTCGCACTGGTTCGTCGATGTATCCGATCTGTCGACAGCGCTCGGCGGGCTGCTTCAGCCCGGCGACTGGGTGCTGGCGAAGAGTTCCGCGGGCGTGGGCCTTTCGCGCCTCGCCCGGGTTTTGAAAGCACTGCCATGAGATTGAACGCACTTCTGCACTCGGCCTTCGGATACGAGGCTCCGGTCAAGCGACAGCCGGTCGCGCGCCACTGGTGGCTGGGCTGGCTGCAGCTGCTGTGCGCATGGGTGCTTTGCATGCTGCTGTGCGCCAACATCGCGCTGGTGTTCGCGCAGGATCTGTCGTCGGGGCGAAAAGGGGAGGTCAGCGCAGGGAGGCCGGCCGGTTGCGCGGTAACGGGAAGCGCCGCGCAACCGGTGCCGGTTCACGGGATCAGGGCCGATGTGGCGAAGGGGCAGAGGTTGCCGTGCTGATGTGTGTTTGAAGCGCACCGCGAGTGAATATTTGCCTTGTAACAGCTGGGTAACAGTTGATAATGAGGCAGGCGTCACTGCACGACGGACCGGCTCTTTACAATGATCAAGTTCCTCCTGCCCAGCCAACTGGTTGCCGAGACCCCGGACGAGCCCGGCGCCAGTCCCTACGCGGGTGCGTTGAACGCCGCGTTCCGCGCGGCCTACCCGCTGGTGAAAAGCGCGGCATGGCGCTCGCTGCCCATCAGCCTGTTCGGGCTGCTGCCTTCCATCTTCCTGCTGCAGGTTTATGACCGCGTGCTCTCGCGCAGCGGCACTTCCACGCTCGCCGCGCTGGTCAGCGGCATCCTGTTCTTCCTGTGCATCGAATTCTGGCTGCGCACGCGCCGCTCGCGCCTGCTGCGCAACGCGGGCGCCATCGTCGACCACGGCGTCTCGGGCGCGCTGCTGAACTCGATGCTGGGCCGCCCGCTGCGCGCGCTGGAAGCGCGGCCGGCGTCGGTGTGGCACCTGTACTTCCGCGACGTGGCCTCGGTGCGCGGCACCATCACCGGCGGGCTGGCGCAATCCATCTTCGACCTGCCCATGGCCGTCTTCGCGCTGGTGGTCATCGGCATCGTCGCGCTGCCGGTGCTGCCGGTGGTGGTGCTGTTCCTCGGCATCATGTCCTTCCTGGCGTGGTGGTGGGCCGACGAGGTGCGTTCCGGCCGCGTGGAGGAAGTGCAGCGCGGGCGCGGCCTGGAACGCGTGACCGCCGAGATCTGCAACGCGCGCGAGACGCTCAAGGCCCAGGCCAACGACGGCCCCACCATCGAGATGTGGCGCCAGACCTACAACGCCTGGCTCGGCGAGAGCTTCAGCAAGAACGGCCAGATCGAGACCGCGCGCGACGGCACCACCGTGCTGCTCACCGTCTTCTCGGTCGTCGTCGTGACCGTGGGCGCCGTCTCGGTGATGGAGCAGTGGATGACGGTGGGCGGTCTGGTCGCATCGAACATGCTGGCGCTGAAGGCGCTGCAGCCGGTGGCCGGGCTGGTGTCGAACTGGCGCTCGCTGGCCACCGCCAAGGAAGCCGCCAAGCGGCTGGAGACCGTGCTGCGCGAGCCGGTCGAGAAGCCGCCCACGGGCATGACGCTGCCCCAACCGCTGGGCCGCATCACGCTGAAGGACGTGAGCTTCAGCTTCACCGAGACCGCGCAGCAGCCGGTGCTGGAGAACGTCGACCTCGACATCGGCCCAGGCGGCCTGCACGTGATCGTCGGGCGCAACGGCGCGGGCAAGTCCACGCTGGTGAAGCTGCTGTCGGGCCTGTACACGCCCACGCGCGGCATCGTGAGCATCGGCGAGTACGACCTCTCGCAGTTCGGCCGCGAGGAGCTCTCGCGCTGGATCAGCTATCTCTCGCAGGAGGTCTACTGGTTCGGCGGATCGATGATCGACGTGATGCGCCGCAACGCGCCGGGCCAGAGCGACGAGCAGATCGTCGCAGCCTGCAAGCTCTCGGGCGCGCACGACTTCATCTCGCGGCTGCCCGACGGCTACCGCACCATGATCGGCGAAGGCGGCACCGGCGTGTCGGTGGGCGAGCGGCGCAAGCTCGCGCTGGCCATGAGCTTCCTGCGCAAGCCTTCGGTGCTGGTGCTCGACGAGCCCAGCAACGACCTCGATTTCCAGAGCGAGCGCAACCTGCTCGCCACGCTGCTTGCGGTGGCCAAGGTTCGCACCGTGGTGGTGGTCACGCACTCGCTCCGCATCGTCTCGGCCGCCAACGTGGTCTACCACGTCACCGGCATGGGCAACGTGGAACAGGGCACGGCGGCGGTGATGGTGCCGAAGCTGTTCGGCGTGAAGAAGCCGCTGGTGGCGCTGGGCGACGCGGAGGACGGCGCGGCGGGAGCCTCCCCGGCTTCCCGCTCGATGGCGTGATCGACTGGCGATGTGATGAGTGACGAACGAAGAGTGATCGGGGACGCGACTTGAAATCAGACCTGCCGCAGATTCTTCAGGACGAGAACGAGAAGCGCGCGGCCCAGACCTCGCCGCAGGGAAGGCGGCGACAGTGGATCATCGGCGGTGCCATCGCCGTGCTCGCGCTGGTCGGCCTCGGCTTTCCGATGGAGACCGTGGTGGTCGCGCCAGGCCGCGTGATCCCTTCGGACCGCGTGAAATCCATCCAGCATCTGGAAGGCGGCATCGTCAGCAACGTGCTGGTGAAGGAGGGCGAGAAGGTCAAGCAGGGCCAGTCGCTGGTCGAGATCGACCTGGGCGGCAGCGGCCTCAACCTCGAGGAGCTCACCGCCCGCTACGCCGCCACGCAGGCCACGCGCGTACGGCTCATGGCCGAGAGCCGTGGCCAGCCGCTCACGCGGCAGTCTTTCGCGACCGACATCGACGAGGGCGTGTTCGAAGGCGAGACCGGCGCCTACCAGGCGCGCGCGCTCGAGCAGCGCGGCGTGATGGCCGGCGCGGTGTCGGGCCTGGAGCAGGCGCGCAGCAAGAAGCTGGAGCAGGAGGCCAAGGTCAAGGGCCTGAGCGACCGGCTCGCGCTGATGCAGAAGGAGCTGGAAATTTCCGAACAGCTGCTCAGCGAGAAGCTGGTGGGCCAGGTCGAAGTGCTGGAGAAGCGCCGCCAGGCCGAGAGCGTGCGCAGCGAACTCGCGGTGGCGCGCCAGGGCGTGGTTTCCGCCAACGCCTCCATCACCGAGGCGCAGGCCAAGATGGCGGAGGCCGAGGGGCGCTTCCGCCGCCGCGCGTCGGACGAACTGGCCACCGTCGAGCGCCAGTTCGCGAGCCTGAGCGAAGACCTGGCGCGTGCGCGCACGCAGCGCTCGCGCACCGTGGTGAAGGCGCCTTCCGACGGCATCGTGAAGGGGCTGCGCAACTCCAGCCCGGGGTGGGTGGTGAAGCCGGGCGAATCGATTCTCGAAGTGGTGCCCGACGAGGACGAGATCATGGTCGAGGCGCGGCTCAACCCCAACGACCGCGGCTTCATCGAAGTGGGCCAGGAGGCGCGCGTGAAGATCACCGCCTACGACTACCTGCGCTACGGCGCGGTCGACGGCAAGGTCAGGCTGGTGGCGGCCGACGCCGACCGCGACCCCGCCATCTCCAACGGCGCGCCCTACTACCGGCTGCTCATCAGCATGTCGCAGTCGCACGTGGGCCGCGTCGAGAACCGCATCACCGCCGGCATGGAGTCCGAGGTGGACCTGCGCGTGGGCACCGACCCGTTCATCTGGTACATCCTGCGACCTGTTCTCAAGCTTCGCCGCGAAGCTTTCCGCGAACCATGAAGTACCGCAAACCGGTCGATCTGCGCCGCGTTGGCACCGGCGCCGTCTGCGCGGCGCTGTGCGCGGGCTTCGCGCTGCCGCCTGCGTACGCCCAGGAGCAGCAACAGCCGCTGCCGGAGCACCTGCTGCAGCAGCAGGAGATGGAAAGCGCCGCCAGGCTCACGGTCGCGCGCAGGCTGTCGCCGCCTTCGCTCGGCGCCGCCAGCTACGCGCAGCAGGTGAAGCAGGCGCTGATCGCGCTGTCGCAGGACTACCCCGAAGTGCAGACCATGCAGGCGGCCGCCAACACCAGCAGCTACGGCGTGGACGCCGCCAAGCAGGCGCGCTATCCGAAGTTCAAGGTCGGCACCTCATCGGGCAACTACAACAGCGGCGCGGCCAACGCCAAGACGCAGAGCTACACGGTGCTGACAGCCGAAGCCCGCGTGAGCCTGATCGACGGCGGCGCCATGAGCGCCGCCCAGCGCGCCGCCGAAGCCGGCAACCAGGCCGACGACGAGGCCGTCGTCACCACCTCGCAGAAGGTGGTGCTGGACGCGCTCACCGCCTACCTGCAGGTGCAGCGCTTCGACCTCAAGAAGCAGATCGCGCACAAGGCCACCGAGGTGGTGGCCGAACTCTCGAAGGCCGAGGCCCGCCGCGTGGCGCTGGGCGTGAGCGGCGACAACGACCTGAACATGGCGGCCTCGCGCCGCGCGCTGGTGGCCGCGCGCGAGTCCGACTTCGAGGCGCAGCGCGACGAGGCGATGGCCAAGTTCCGCAACTACTTCAAGTTCTCGCCGAACGCCGAATCGCTGCCGGTGCTCGCGGCGCCGGTGCAGTGGCGCATCGGCTCGCAGGAAGAGGCGCTGCGCCGTGCCGAGTCGCGCAGCACCGAGATCGCCGAGGCGCTGGGCCGCATCGAGCGGGCGAGGGCGCTTGCCGACCAGCAGGATGCGAGCCTCTACCCCACGCTCGACGCCGTGCTCGTGAAGAGCCGCGACCCACGCGGCGTTTCTCCGCAGGACCCGACGCGCGCCGCCTTCGAACTCAACTGGAACTTCGGCAACGGCTTCGACCGCCAGTTGCGCATGAAGTCGGCGCTGGCCGAAGTCGCCAACCAGGAGGCCAAGCTCGAGGGCGTGAAGCTCAACCTGTTCGAGCTCACGTCGGCCTCGTGGTCGCGCACCGTCTCGGGCCGCGAGCGCGAGAAGCAGCTGATGGAAGCCGTCAGCACCGCCGGCCAGGCCTTCCGCGGCCGCCGCCGCCTGATGGAGTTCGGCCGCGAGACCCTGCCCAAGGTGCTCGACGCCCAGCTCGACTACTACACGCTGCTGTTCGACTACGTCGACGGCGTCTTCGACCTGCGCATCTCCGAGCTGCGCCTGGCGCGCACCACCGGCGAACTGCGCATCGACCCCAACGGCCCCAACAACTGGATCGACCGCCTCTTCGGCGCGCCTAGCCGCCAGGTGCTGACCGAAGACGGGCTGCTTGCGAAGCTGTGCATCTCGAGCAATACGGCCTGCGCGAGCGAGCCGGTGGTGGCCGAACGCGCGACGGGAGCAGCCGGCGCGCCGCCTGCGCTACGCAGAGCACAACGTCTCTCGATCCCATAAACACGAGGCAAGCGAAGCGAAGCCAATTCGGGAACACCGCGGAACCGGCTCTGCCGGGCCGCAGGTGTTGCCCCCGGAAGGGGGTTGGCGAAGCGGACACGAAGTGCCGCGCAGCCTGGGGGAGAGCCTATTGTTCTTCCGGAATGCCCGGTTCGCCGTCGAGGATCTGGTACTTGCGCATTTTTTCCCACAGCACCTTGCGGCTGATGCCCAGGTGCTGCGCCGTGTCCTGGCGCTTCCAGTCGTTGATCTCCAGCGCCGCGATGATGCGGTTGCGCTCGCTGCTGTTCCAGCCCTTGCGGTCGGCGCTGCCGTCGATCGCGCCGAGGCCGCCGCCATTGCCGTTCATGCCGTTGCCGGCCGATGCAGCCGGTGCCGGCGTTCCGCGCGTGAGCGCGATGGCGCGCTGGATCAGGTTCTGGTCCCAGCCGTGCAGCTGCCGAGCGATCACGCCCACGCGCTCCGCGAGATTGCGCAGCTGCCGCACGTTGCCGGGGAAGTAGGTCTCGGCAACAGCATCGCTGAGCCAGTGCGGTGTCTCGCCGAGCGCTTCGAGTTCGTCGCCGAGCACGTTGCTCAGCAGTGCCTTGAAGATCGCGATCTTGTCGATCTCGCCGCGCTCCTCGAGGCTGGGCACGTGCAGCTCGATCACCGCGAGGCGGTAGAACAGGTCGGCGCGGAACTCGCCGCTGGCCACCATCTCGCGCAGGTTGCGGTTGGTGGCCGCCACCAGCCGGAAGTCCACCCGCACCGGCGCCGTCGCGCCCAGCCGCGTGACCGCGTTGTCTTCCAGCACGCGCAGCAGCTTCACCTGCTGGTAGCGCGGCAGGTCGCCGATCTCGTCGAGGAACAGCGTGCCGCCCGTGGCCTGCTCGAAGTAGCCGCGATGCGCATGCACCGCGCCCGTGAAAGAACCCTTGGTGTGGCCGAAGAAGAGCGACTCGAAAAGACCGTCGGGAATCGCGCCGCAGTTCACCGCCACGAACGCGCCCTTGCCGTAGCGCTGGTGGCCCAGGTGCAGCTGCTGCGCGATGCGCTCCTTGCCCACGCCGGTTTCGCCGCGCACCAGCACGCTGTGGTCGCAGTCGGCGAACGCGCCCACTTCGGCCAGCAGCGCCTTCATCGCATCGGAATGCGCCACCAGCACGTCGGGCGCCTGTGGCGCCACCTCGCGCGCACGCAGCTGGCGCACCAGCTTCGCGACCATCGTGCGCAACTCGGCGCAGGTGAAGTCGTAGGGCAGCACGTGCAGGTACTCGGGCGGATAGGTGCGCGAGTCGCGCTCGCGCGAGCCGGCCGCCACCCAGATCACCGGCATGCCCTGCAGCAGCTCCGTCGCATGCGCCAGCCCTCCGCCGTCGATGACCGTCACGCTGATGATCGCCACCGAAGGCCGCAGCGCAGCCCCCTGCTCCGGATGCGGCGTCGGCATGCCGTCGGCCCGGATGACCTCCACGTCGAAGCTCGCCATGCACCGCGCGATGCGGTCGAGGATGTCTGCCTTGCCTTCCCAGACAAAGAGGTCGAGTTCGTCGAAATTGGCGGGGGAGGTCATGAACGCTTGAATTGGTCGACGCTTAGGTCTGCAGATTGGGGCAACTCAATAGACGAGCGATGGTGCGGCATTGCAATCCAGAGTACGGAGATTGACGTCTACTTGACCCAGGTGAAGTCCGAGGACGTTCTGCAGTAGAGGAGTGAGTATTTGGGTGCCTAGGGCGTCAAGAATCGGCTGCAACAGTTGAAGCAAGAAGCCAACTAGGGAGGTAACTGCATTCGGTGTCGACCCGCTTCCGCTGCTGGACGAATTCTTCAAGCTGTCCGCGATCTTGCTGATGCATCCGGCATCCGAGCCATAGCCGCCGAGTAGGCCTCCTCCTGTGCATGTATTGCCTAGGAGGCCACCAAGGATGCCGTTTAGTACGTCTCCTACATTGTTGAGAAGGCCACCCACCAAATTGAGGATTCCAGAAATAAGACCGGCGACATCCAGTGTCAGCAGCTGGTTCAAGATGCTCACTGTATCTGTGCCCAAGTTGCCGAGAAAACCGCCGAGACCGTTGGCCGCTGTTGTGATCCTGTTGTTGACCGTTGTCAGTCGTGCTTTTCGGCAAGCACTGTCGTTCGCACCGCAAGGAGGTTTTCCCCAAAGATCCGTCGCCATGGCCTGGCGCTGTGCATCGGTCAGGGGCGCTGATTGGCTCAGTGAATTTGCCAAGAGTGATGCCAGCAAGGCATTGGTGATATTCGAAACGGTCGTTCCAATTAGCAGATCGTTGCCCAGCGTGCCGGTCTCGGACTGTGCCAATATCACGGCGGAGTTCGGCGGAAGTGGCAACGCATCGATCTTGAGTTGAGTGTTGAGCGAAACCAAATTGATGCCAAGGAGCCCCACGTTCAGCAACTGCTCGTTCTGAAGATTGGTTTCGCAGCTGGCGCTGGTTGAGAAAATCTCATCTTCCTTCGCGGGATCAGCTCCCGGCTTACCTACGCAGACCTTGAGAATCGATGCTTGCACGTCGATGCGTGCACGATCGACGCCTGCTGGTGTTCTCAACTCGGGCGTGCACATCTGCGTGAGAGTTCCCTTGCCGTTGATTGCGTCAATCATGATCGGCAGTTTCAGCCGTACAAGGCTGCCCACGATGGGGAGATTGCCTGTATCGATCTGGACATAGGTTCTTAGTTGCCCGGTGTACGCAGTCGCTCCGACACCGCCTACGGCGATTGAGGGCGGCTCGATCAGTGCAACCCGGGACTTGATGAGATTTGCTGCGCTCAAGTCGTTGATCGCGATGGCGTGTTTTTGCGTGGCAATACCGATACCGGTAGAAAGAATATCGAGTGCATTGATCCCCACATCCAATGCTGCGCCCGCCGGGCCATCGGGTGCTGTGATTTGTAGCAGGGATCCCAGGGGAACAGTCAATCCTGAGAGGCCCAGCTTGGCCTGGATGGCGTTTAGCAACAGGATGTTGCTTGCCAGCAAGTCGTTGTCAGCACCTGCCGCTTGTACCGTTGCGTCTAATAACTGGGCGAGCGTGACGGTCTTTGCGTTGAGAAGTGCATTCAACTCCCCTACGGTGATGTCTGCATTGACTGGTATTCCCAGTTTTTCCAACAAGCCAGTCGGTGTCACTTTCAGTTGGGCAAGACCGTCATAGCCAACCAATGAGCCGGATAGATTGAGGCCGATGCCTTTGAGCGCCCGTCCCAGCAGTGAATCGCCGCTGATCTCGACGAGCTTGGTGCCGATGGAAAATGAAGCAAGCGGAGCACTCAGTGCAGCCACGGCATTGACGCTGATGATGCGATTGCCGTCGAAGAAAGGCAGAAGTTTCACAGTCTCCTTCTGAAAGCTCACACGTACTGCATTCGGAGTGCCGGAGGTCGCGGGAGACTGGAAGCTGGTGGCCCTGTCCCAATAGCCGCATTGCACTTCACTTGCGACCAGCGAGAAACCAATAGGCATATTGCGTGCCGTATCGCTTGCCGAGGTGCCGTTTGCGTTCGATTGCGCCGCGGTACTCGCTGCGGTGCAGCCGCTGCGGATCTGCTGTGCACCCGCCAGCGCGGCAAGGTCCGCCGCCTTCTGGAATTCCCGCTTCATGAAGTACATGAAGCCGATCTCGGTACCGATCAGAGTGATGACGATCAAGCTCATCGCGATTGCCGTGTTGATGAGGACCGAACCACGGATTCGCTTGTGGCGAGGGTGATTCTGAAATGCAGCGTTCATGTCGAAGATGCCCTTCAAGACGCTTGAAGCGCGGCGGTTGTCCGGCTTTGCAATTGATCGGGCATCCATTGCTCCACCAGTGGAATCGTGGGTAGTAGCTGGTTTGCGCTATAGGGGTACCTTACGGTGACTACATAGCGGATGTAGGCTCCCGGGCTGCTCGGAGTGCTGCGGGCCACGTCCACCGGAACGTTGGCGATGATCCAACTG
This sequence comes from Variovorax sp. 278MFTsu5.1, assembly GCF_048305045.1. Classification (NCBI taxonomy): domain Bacteria; kingdom Pseudomonadati; phylum Pseudomonadota; class Betaproteobacteria; order Burkholderiales; family Comamonadaceae; genus Variovorax; species Variovorax sp. 278MFTsu5.1. Next base: position 5,854,382 of record NZ_CP157622.1, on the reverse strand, counting down.
CGTCGCGCTGCAATGCTGGTGTTGGCCGACGCGGGAACCACTATCGAGTTGGCAAGTGAGTCGTACACAGCATCCTTGACGCGCTGATCGCCTGCAGTTGGTGCTGGCGTAAGCAGGCCCACAGTCCGCGCCCCTTCTTCCGATGCTCGCGTGATCGACTGCTGCACATAAAACACCGCTCCGAAGGTCGCCAGTGCATACAGCACGCTGAACAGGATGACAAAGACCATCGCGAACTCGATGGCAGCCACGCCGCGCTGCATTCCACCGGCAGTCTGGCGCCTCTTGCCATTCGAATATCGACCAGCAGTCAAGGAACTCTCCCATCGAGGAGCATGTTTGCCTTGCCGACAATCTGGTCAGGCATTGCAAAGCTGGGGAAGGGTGGCAGCAATTGCTGCAGATTGTTGGCCGTGACGGTCACGATCATCTGGCATCGTGTATCCCAAGTAGTGCATGCGGGGTTTGCGCAGTTGTTCGTCAGCACCTCGCACACTGTTGCTTCGACGCCTGGAGCCACTTTGCTCGGCATCCAGCTGCTGCTGGACATTGCAGTCGCCGTGGCCTGATCCTTACGCTTATTCAGAGTGGGCTGGTAGCGCAACGCCGCGCGGGCACCATCTTCCGCAGCGTTCTGCAACCCCATGCGGAACGCGAACAGCATGCCGTAGGTGATGACGCCGTACAGCAGGGAAAAGGAGATCAGGAACACCATGGCGAACTCGACGGCGTACGCGCCTCGCTGGCCGTGTGCACGGTTGCGGTTGCGAAGTCGGAGGGAGCTGTCCATGGCGCGCCTACTGCGTCTGTGCTGGTTGCGTGGCCGCCTACTTCGGGATGGAGCTGGAGCCTGAGCCGCTGCCCGTCTGCTTGACGGTCGAGCTCATGCGCTCGGGAATGGGAAATTCGAAGCTCTTCAGGTAGCGTTCGTAGCTGCGCGTCGCGACATTGCCCGCAATAGGACGCGGCGTTGTGGAGGCGATCTCGCCGCCGCGCTGCCATGCGAACAGATCATGCGTGGCGTCGCCCACCTGAAGCGGTTCGTATATGACGTAGTCCTCCTCGTCCATCCCTTCCTGCCCCTGCGCGGGCGTCGGGTCGGGAGTGGCCGGGCCTGCGGTACCAGCGGCGGCCGGGGCCTTCGATTCCTGGACCTTCGCGGGTGTGGGCTGTGCTTGCTGCTGTGCCTTCACCGCGGGTCCGAAAGCCATCAGCACGGCTGCGATGCCGAACGCGGACAGCATGGCCAGACCGTTCGTAGCGACGGCGCGCGCCTGCTTTTTTTCTTCTCTTCTCATTGGGTGCCTCGTGAGGTCGGGGTCGGCGAAATGGCGGCCGCGGCATCTACTGCAACGGGGTTGAGCTGGCTGGCCGTGCGGATGCCACCGTTGCTGGACCAGCGCGAGGCCTTGAGCATCAGCGGCTGTTGCTGCGTTGCCATACTGTCTTCGCGCGCCGGCTCGGTGGCGGCGGGAAGCGGGCGCACGATGGCAACGGAAGGCAGCGCGGCGCGGGCAGCTGCGAGAGGCGTCGTACCGCCCGCGCGCAGCTGCTGCGCTGCGTCGCGCACCGCCGCGCGTGCCGCGGCGGACATGCGGTTGGCTTCCATCAGCCTGTCGGCCTGTTCGCTCTGGCCCGTGACTTCGAGATACAGCGCGAGATTCGACTGTGCCTGGGCGCTGTCGGGGCGCAGCTGCAGCGCCTGCATCAGCGGCAACCGTGCTTCGTCGATCTGTCCGGCGCGCAGGTTGGCATAGCCCAGGTCGCTGAGCAGGGCTGCGTCGGTGGGCGTCAGTCGCTGGGCCTGCTTCAGCAGTTGCACGGCTTCGGCGAAGCTGCCGCGGGTGCCGGCCAGGAGGCCGAGGCCGCGGTAGCCGGCGCTTTCGAGCGGCGTGCCGACCAGGCGCTTGTAGGCCTGTTCGCTCGCGGCGGCCTGTCCGGTCTGGCGCAGGGCATCGGCGCGCATGCGGGTCGACTCGGGCGACACGCCCCATCGCTGTTCCAGTGCATCGATGTGCGCCAGCGAGGCGAACCACAGGCCTTCCTTCTGCATCTGCTCGACGAGCTTGAGATAGGTGGCTTTGGTGTCGACGGAGGCTCCTGCCTTGGTTTCGGCGGCCGCTTCGGCGGAGGCGCGCTGCTGCGCATCGGCAGCAGCGGCGTACTGGTCCTTGAGCGCGCCACATCCGGTGATTGCGACGGCGGCCACCACCGCGACGCCGCAGGCTAGCAGACGGCCGGCGCGGCCCGTGCGCCCGGGGAGATCGAGGGGTGTCATTTGCTGATGGCTCCCAGTGAACGGAATATTGCGATGAAGCCCGGTCCCGCGGTGACGATGACCAGTGCCGGCAGCAGCGTGGTCACCATGACGCCTGTCATCTTCACGGTGATCTTTCCGATGCGTTCCTTCATCTCGGAGCGGCGGCTTTCGCGCAACCGGTCGCTGTAGATGCGTAGCGGCTCCTGCACCGCGCCACCGTGTCTGTCGACCTGCACCAGCAGCGAGACGAGGCCGCGCATGTTCTCGTTCCTGTGCAGCGTTGCGAGGCGATGCAGGGAATGCTCGCGCGTGCGGCCCTGGCTGTACTGCGCGTTGGCAATGGCCAGCTCGAAGCCGAGCACCCGCAGCACATGGCGGAAGTCGGTCGCCATGATCTGCAGGCTCTGGTCCAGGCTCAGACCCACGCCTTGCAACAGCCGCAGCAAGTCGATGAACAGGGGCAGCTCCTGCGCCGCGCGCTCGCGCCGGCCGGCGGCAATGCGGCCGAGCACCCACTTGGGCGCCATGAAGCCGACGGCGGTCGCGGTGGCGAGGACGATGGTGACGGTGCTGCGCACATGCCCGCCGCTCCAGAAGACATAGGCCAGCAGCGGGAGCACGAAGGCAAGCGAGATCCGCGTGACCAGGAAGATGAGCTGCGACCGCTTCGAAGGAAAGCCGCACTGGTCGATGAGGTTGCGGTCTTCGTCCGCCACCAGCGCACGGCCGAGCTTCGAGTCCAGCCAGTGGAAGGGCAGGTCGAGTTCGGGCTTGGGAGGGGCGTCCTGATCCACGGCGAGTTCGACGGCGGACTTCGAGCCCGGATCGGCGGCTCCGGCCGCCTGCCTGATGGCCCGGCCGATGACCTGCCCGCTGCGCGTGCGGCGAAGCTCGGCCGCGATGAGCGCCGCGGCGCCCACCAGCAAGCCCAGCGCCAGCAGAACGATGCTGTAGATGGTCAGTTGGCTGGACGTGAGCGCCGTCATGCCAGCCTCGCCAGACGGTAGAGCAGCGCTGCACCCGTCAGCTGCAGGCCCACCGCGGAAAAGATCAGGATGCGGCCGGTGCCGTCGTTCCACATCCCCATGAAATAGCTGGGGTTAGTGAGGATCAGGAAGGCACCAACCGCCACCGGCAGCAGGCCCAGGATCCAGGCCGAAAGACGCGTCTCCGAAGACAGCGCGATCAGTTCCTGCTCGGCCTGCTCGCGGTCGCGCATGAAGTTGCTCACGCGTTCCAACAGCAGGTCGGCGCGGCCGCCGTATCGCACGCCCAGGCCTAGGATGGAGGCGAGCAGGTACATCTCCTCGATGCGCACGTTGTCCGCCGTCTGGTGCAGCGCGCGGTCGAGATCGACGCCCGCGCGCACCAGTGCCGCCGCGCGTTCCAGGTGGCCGCGCAACGGCGCCTGCGTGGTGGCGATCGCGAGCTGGAAAGCCGCCTGTGTGGAGTTGCCGATGGTGATCAGCCGCACCATGGCGTCGATGTAGCCGGGAAGCTGGTGGATCAGCTTGCGGCGGAACTTCTGCAGCTGCAGCCACAGTGCGAAGCTCGTCAGCAGCACCAGAAGGAACAGCACGCCCAGTGCCGCGAGCCATCCGATCAGCAAGCCTACGAGCACGACGATGCCGACGATGGCCGCGAGTGCGAAGGCGATGGTGCGTGGCTCGATCACGCCCACCATCCACCCGGGAATCACTCGTTCGACAAGGCTGATGCGCTCCGGCGCGACGGGGGCTGCGCCGGTGTCCAGCCATGGGTCGGTGGTGAGGCTGGAGGCAAGGCCGTCGCCCGGCATGTCGCGCAGCGGCATTGGAATCGGCGGAGCATCGGCTGCCGAAGCCGCCGCTGACGCCTGAATCTGCTGACTCAGGTGCCGCCCCGTCGCCTGCCGCCCCTGCCGGTTCTTCGCCCACTGCCACAGCAGCAGGCCAGCGGCCGCGAGCAGCAGCGCAATGCAGAACGCGACGAGCAGGCCTTCACGCACGGTTGTCTCCTCCATGCTGCGCCGCGCGCTGCAGCGACTGGCGGAAGCGCGTGATCTTCGGCGAGTGCGGCGCGATGCCCAGCGACACCCAGCGGTCACGCTCCTCGCCGTCGGGCGAGACGATCGGTTCGTAGCGGTACAGCTCCTGCATCGCCACCACGTTGTCGTTCACGCCCGTGACCTCGCTCAGCGAGATGATGCGGCGCTGCCCGTTCGAGAGGCGCCCGATCTGCACGATGAAGTCGATGGCGTTGGCGATCTGGCGGCGCAGGCTCACCTCGCTGCCCTGGTAGCCGGCGAAGCCCGCGAGCATTTCCAGGCGGTACAGGCATTCGCGCGGCGAGCTCGCGTGGATGGTGCCCATCGAGCCTTCGTGGCCGGTGTTCATGGCCTGCATCATCTCGATGACTTCGGCGCCGCGCACCTCGCCCACGATGATGCGGTCGGGCCGCATGCGCAGGCTGTTGCGCAGCAGGTCGCGGATCGACACCACGCCCTGGCCGTCGAAGCCGCCGGGGCGGCTCTCCAGCCGCACCACGTGGCTGGTGCCCAGCGAGAGCTCGGCCGTGTCCTCGATGGTGATCACGCGCTCGCGCGCCGGGATGAAGCTGGCCAGTGCGTTCAACAGCGAGGTCTTGCCCGAGCTGGTGCCGCCGCTCACGAGGATGTTGCAGCGCGCGCGCACCGCGATCTCCAGCAGCTGCGCCATGCCCGCGTCGAAGGTGCCGAGCTTCACCAGGTCGGCCGGCGTGAGCGGCTCCTTGCGGAACTTGCGGATCGAGACCGACAGGCCGTCGATGGCCAGCGGTTCGATGATGACGTTGATGCGCCCGCCGTCGGGCAGGCGCGCGTCGACCATCGGGTTCGACTCGTCGAGCCGGCGCCCCAGAGGCGCGAGGATGCGCCGCACGATCCGCATCACATGCTCCGAATCGGCGAAGCGCACCGTCTCGCGCTCCAGCACGCCGTGGCGCGACACGTACACGTTCTGGTAGCCGTTGATCAAAATGTCTTCCACGGCCGGGTCGTTGAGCAGGTCTTCCAGCGGACCGAAGCCGGCGAGCTCCTTGGTGAGCGCGTCGGAGATGAGCTGCATCTCGCGGTCGTTGATCGGCACGCGGCGCAGGCGCACGAAGCTGTCGACCTCCAGCTCGACGAACTGCTGGATCGACGCGCGCGACCAGCGGCCGAACTCGGCGCCCAGCTCCTCGATGCGGCTGAGCAGGTGGTCGTGCGTCCAGCTCTTGATGTCCTGGAACTGCTGGGAGTTGATGAACGCCTGGTCGTCGTCGGCGAATTCGATATCGGTGGACATGGGCTCAACCTTCGTGTGAACTCTTCCAGAGGCCGGTGACCTGCGACATGAGCGCAACCCAGCGTGGATCCTTGGCCGGGGGTTGGCCCGAGGCAGACATGTATTCCTGGTGCAGGCTGCGGGCGAGTCCGGTCACGGCCTGCGAGTAGGGGTCGCTGCGCGCGGTGCGCACCAGCATCTCGCCGCGGCTCGCGGCGGCGAGCAGCTGTGCGCTGCGCGAGGGCAGCACGTGCCGCAGCGGCAGTTCCAGCCGCTCGGCGATGTCCTTGGCCGTGAGGCCCACGTGGCTGTCGAACTTGTTCACCACCAGCGACAGGCGCTCGGTCTCGATGCCCCGCGTGCGCAACTCCTTGAGCATGTTGGCGGTGGAGACGATGCCGCCGATGCTCTGGTCGCACACCACCCAGGCCTGCTGCGCCTCGCGCACGGTCTGGGCCATGAAGTCGATGGTCGAGAAGCCGCCGAGGTCGGCGATCTGGAAGTCGAAGAAGTCCGCGAGGCGCTTGATCAGCGAGACCGAGTCGGCATGCGAGATCTCGCGCACCTGCGCCAGGCTCGTGGGCAGCGGCAGGATCGCCACGCCGCTGGTGTGGTGCGCGAGCGCGGTGTGCAGCAGCGTCTGGTCGAGGCGGCGCAGGTTGCGCACGCCGTCGACGAAGCTGAAGCCGCTTTGCGTGTCGAGGTAGAGCAGGCCGTCGCGTGCGGGCAGGCCCAGGTCGAGCAGGGCCACGCCATGGCGCGAGCTGCGGCCCGGCGGGCGCTGCGGCGCCTGCGTGAGCTGGTCGTTCAGCGCGAGAGACAGGCTGGTGGCCAGCGTGGTCACGCCGAGGCCCGCGCGCGCGCCCAGCAGTGCGAGCGTGCTGCCGCGCGTGCCGCCCTGGAGCGTGCTGCGCCGCTCGAGCAATGTGCGCAGCGTGACCACGGCGTCGGTAGGCGGCGCGGCCATGTCGATGAAGTCGTCCACGCCCGCGCGCAGCGCCGAGAGCATGGCGGCGGGCTCGGCGGAGACACCGGTGGCCAGCACCGGCAGAGTGGGCCAGTCGCGCTTCAGGCGCTGGTGGAGCTGGCTCGCGGTGGCGCCCTGGTCGGGCGAGAAGTCGATGAAGACCGCCACCGGCCCCAGCAGGGCGATGCGTTCGTCGATCGACTTCGTGTCCGGCGGCAGGACCACCACGGAGCCGAGGGTGCCGAGCGCGTCGGTCAGCCAGGTGATGTGGCCGCCATTGCTCGACGCGAAGAGATAGGTCTCGCTGCCTGTTTCTGGGATGCTGTCGCGTGGTGCGTTCATGGTGCCAGCCTGCGATGCATGTTCCGGGTCATCGATGTCGGGTCGGTCAGCGGGAGAAGCCGGGCACGGGCGTGTCGATCGCGCCGCCCAGGAAGTACGAGCGCCACACCGCGCCGTCGCGCTGCTCGGCGGTGCCGGGCAGGTAGGGCGTGAGGTCGGTGCCGCGCGCGATGGGCTTGACCAGGTGCGGAGTGACCAGGATCACCAGCTCCTTCTCCTTCATCTGGTAGTTGTTCTTGCTGAAGAAGGTGCCCAGGATCGGCAGGTCGCCCAGCAGTGGGACCTTGTCCGCATTCGAGGTGGTGGTGCGGCTTACGAGGCCGCCGATGATGAAGCTCTCGCCGTCGCCCAACTCCACCGTGGTATCGGCGCGGCGGGTGGTGATGGCGGGCACGGCGACGCCGTTGAGGCTCAGGGAATTGGTGTAGTCGAGGTCGCTGGCTTCAGGTGCCACCTTCAGCACGATGCGCTCGTTCGAGAGCACCGTGGGCGTGAGCGTGAGGCCGATGCCGAAGGGCTTGTATTCGATGCTCGTGGTGCCCAGGCCCTGCGGCACCGGAATTGGCAGCTCGCCGCCGGCCAGGAAGCTCGCGCTCTGTCCCGACAGCGCCACCAGCGTGGGCTCGGCCAGAACGCGCGCCATACCGTTGCCTTCGAGGAAGCCGACGTTCAGGCCGATGCCGGCCTTGCTGAAGTTGAAGAGAAGACTGAAGGCCTGCGAAAGCGGGTTGTTGTATTCGCCGCTGAGCTGTCCGTTGGAGGCGAAGGTCGCGGACGCCAGCGATGAGGGCGAGAAGACGCCGAAGCTGAACCCGCTCGAGTTGGGACGCGTGCTGAAGATGTTCAGGCCGGCCTGCTTGAGTACGCTCCGGTTGAACTCCACGACCTTCACTTCGACCTGAACGGTGCTGCTGCGCACGTTCACGACCGAGCGGTCGATCAGATCGGCCTTGTCGGCGGCGCTGGCCAACGCGGTGTCGCGCGCTTGCTGGTGGGCGGTCATGCTGTCCATCGATCCGGCCAACGTTGCCGTGCGTCGCCGCACCTCGATGACGTAGCTGGTTGCCGCCGCGCTGCCCTTTTCCCAGACCATCAGCGAGGTACGGCCCGCGGCCTTGCCGGTCACGATCAGCCGTGCCGCGGGCGAGCTCTGCGTCTTGCGCGTGATGGTGACGCCGGCCACCGCCTCGTCGCCGATGGCCATGCGGTCGATGCCCTTGTCGATCACCAGCTCCTGCTGGGTTCCCGCGCTCAGCACGATGGGACGTTGCGGTTGTGTGCGCGCCGGCTGCGCGTCGGCGGCAACCGTTACCGGGGACCAGACGGCTTGTGTCATCGCGCACAGGGCAATCAGGGACGGGCGCAGCAGCCGCGAGGAAGTGTTCATGAGGCTGCGAGTGGCACGTGTCGACTGCTCGCGAGGCGTGGTGTGCATGTGTTGTTTTCCTGGATGGCGGATTCCGGCTGGCTGCCTGCTCAGTAGCTCACGGTCTCGCTGCGTTCGCCGCGAATGACTTCGACCTGAAGCCCGCTTCGCGCGGGACCGGCCGCGCGCGGGGCACCGTTGGTGGCGGCGCGCACTTCGATGGCTTGCGGGCGGACACCCGGGCCCTTGCCGCCGGTGACGAGGTCTGCGGCGGTCAGGCCGGCCTGGGCGCGGTCGAGTCCTTCGAGAGGTGTGCGGCGCGGCTCGCCGGCCTTGGAAACGGACGGCTGCAGGGCGGTGGGCAACTCGGCGAAGAGCTTCGGATCGGGCTCCGACATGTCGGTCGGGTTGCGCAGGGCGAGCATCAGGCGGCCGCTGGCGTCGCCGATGGTCAGGCGGTTCACTTCGTCGACAGGCACGGCGAGAACGGCGGTGCGGGCCTGTTCGTTGCGCTGGGCCTGCTGTGCGGCTGCCTTGTCCGGCGACTTGGATTGCAGGCCGTCGACGGAGGCGCTGCCGAAAGCCAGCACGCGCTTGCGTGCGAGCAGCAGTCGCGCCTGGCTGCGATCCACGTCCTTGCCGTCCGACTTGAGCGTGATGAAAACATCCACGAAGTCACCGGGCTGGATCTTGTTGCCTACGCCCATGACCTCGTCGGCCTTGACCGCCACGGCACGCTCGCCTTCGTTGATGCGCAGCGCGAGACCGGAGACCAACTGGTTCTCCATCACCGGCGTGCCTTCGGCGAGGTCGAGCACCGGAACTCGGCCCGTCGCAACGTTCACGTCTTGGAAGGCGCCAACGGGATTGATCGTCAGCCGTTCCACGCGTAGCGCATCCGCGGGAATGGCCAGGCCGGCAGGCAGGGGCTTGGACGCCACCACGACGGGGTATGTAAGCGTCTGCTGGGTCTTGGCGGGAACGTTCGCCGGGTTGGCGGCTGTCGTCACTGGCACGGGCGCCTGCCGGCTCAGCATCCATGCATAGACGCCCAGCGCGATGGCCAGGAGTACCAGGATGGCTGCGATGATTTTGGAGAAATTGATCATGTGCGGCGGGCTGGAGGGTGAGGGCAAGCGATCATGAAAAATGGGAAATGAATGGCCTGCGGTGACAGAGGCGTATGGCTGCTAACTCTGTCGTCCCCAGAACATCCAGGCCACCGTGGCCAGTGCGAGGTAGGCCCCGTAAGGGATGAAGCGAGCCCGGCTTGGCGATCTGCCGCCAGCGGAGGGGGAGGGCGGGCCCGAAAGGATCAGGGCAAGCCGTGGGAAGAAGGGCCAGCGCTGCAGGGCGAGCCAGAGGGCTCCGTGCAATCCTGCGAACAGACTGGCGATGATCCAGATCGGCACCAAGGCGGACATGCCGACCCAAAGTCCGAGAGCACCAGCGAATTTCACGTCGCCTGCTCCCATGAGCCCCATTGCGTAGAAGAGCAAGAGGAAACCGAAGCCTGATGCGGCGCCTGCGAGTGCTGCTGTCCAGCCGATGCCGAAAGGCTGCGCCCCGAGGCCGAGGATTGCCAGAGCCAGGACAACTCCGGACAGGACCAGCCAGTTGGGAACACGGCGCTTTCGGAAGTCATATACGGCAACACAGAGCAGCCAGAACAAGCAGGTCAATGCCGGCACTTGTTTTTACTTGACGGTAGTCTTCAACTCACTGGTAATGTCCGTGAAGACCTTGGCCAGTCGGGCACCTAGACCATCTTCTCCTGCCAAAACTCCAACGATGGCAACGGAAATAAGCCCCGCAATAATTCCATATTCAATTGCGGTCGCGCCTTCTTCATCGCGCAAAAAACGAGCAATAGAGCTAAGCATGATTTCCCCTTTCAGGAAGTGTTAACAAAGGCTTGCGAGGTGGATGTTATACAGCGTAACTCCGTGTATCAACAAGGCAAACCCGCAAGACTTTCGTCAGAGTGTGCTAGCCGAAAGGGGTAAAGCAGGATAGCGGCCAGCCTCTCGCCAGCCCGAGCCAGGAGTGGCCTGGTCAACTGGTTAACGATTAGGAAACGAATTTTTCCCTCTGTAGGCCACATGGCGCCTCCCATGAAGGGGGGATGTGGCGTAACGCCGCAGGGAACGCTCGGAGCGGGGGTGTTACGGGAACAAACCCGTTACGCGTTACGTAGCATGGGGTCCGAAGCCCCAGATGTAACGGTCAAAAAAGGCCCAACTCGTGAGCAAAAAGTCACGAGTTTGAGGGGGTCGCCCCTTCGGCGGGAGGGTTTCGGGCCGGGCTTCAGCCCAGGATTTCTTCGTGGAAGAGCTTCCAGTCGGTACCCTGGCGTAACCAGTACTGGCGACGGGAACGTCCGCTCTTCTCGCCTTCGAACACTTCGCCGAAGGTAACGACCATGGTGTCGTCGCCGTCCTTCCAGTGAAGGTACGACATGTCCTTGAGCTGGACGCGCTTGCCCTGCGCATATTTCACTTCGTCGTCGACGACTGAAATTCCCTCATTGGATTTCTTGCTGCTGCGCTGGAAATCGGGCAAATAGAATTTCTTCAATTGCGCTTCATTTCCGCTGGCGCGGGCGTCTTTCCAGCCGTTGATAGCACTTGTAATTGACTGGGATTCTTTTTCTGCCTGCGGTTGCGAAATCCATTGCAGGCTGCGCGCGGTCACCACCGGGGTGGCGCCGATTTGCACTTTTCGCAATAGCTGCCTGAGGTCGGGGTTTGCCATGACCACGCAGCCGTCGCTCGCCAGCGGCGCCCGGGCGAACTGCTGCGGCGGCGTGCCGTGCAGCCAGATGCCGCCGCCGGTCTTGCCGCGCCGCACGTCGTACGGGTTGGGGTAGTTGATGGGCAGGGCACCCGCGCCGTAAAAGTCCTTCAGCGACTTCGGATCGAGGCTGCTGGTGATGTAGTACACGCCCAGCGGCGTGCGCGCATCGCCTTCGGTGACCTTGTCGGTGCCGGCCTTGCCGACCGAGATGTAGTAGTCGGCCGTGAGCTTCAGGCCCTTGTCCGAGTTCTCGAACAGGTACAGCCGCGAGCGCGATGCGTCCACGGCGATGGCGTAGCGGCTGCGGGTGGACAGCGCCAGGAACTGCGAGGGCACGGTGTTGGCCGGCGGGCGGTCGCGCAGGGCCTGCAGGCGGCGCTTCGATTCCTCGTGCAGTTCGGCCATGGCCGGGTTGCCGCGCATCTTCGCGATGCTGGCGGTGTCGGGCAGCGAGTTCGACGGCGGCAGCTGCGCCGCGAGCAGGTCGCCGTAGACGAGTTGCGCGAGCTGGAAGTTCGGATAGTCGCGCACCAGGTCGCGCGCCTTGGCCAGCGCGGGGCGGGTCTGGCCGCGGCCGAACATTTCGTAGACCGCGATCAGGCGGGCTTCGGCGTTGCTGGCTTCCTGGATGGCGCCTGCGGGTGCAGGCTTGCGCGTGGTCCTGGCGGCGGTCGCCGAAGTCGCGGCTGCTGCAACAACGGCGGTACCGGCCTTCCTGCTTTTGGCGCTGCGGGCTTCCTTCGCTTCCTTGACGGAAGAGGGGCGTCCGGCCGCACCGGCACGCGCCGTGGACCGTGCATTGGCAGCCGGGCCCTTCGCCCTGGTTTTTTCCTTGTGGACGCTGCCGCTTGTCTTGGCCGTCTTGCCGGCGGCGTTCGAAGCCAGCGCGACACCGGGCGCCGCGAACATCAGTGCGGAAACGGCGGCAAGCGCCGCGAGCAGTTGCTGCCCGCTGCGCAGACGAAAAGGGGGATGCTGAAGCCGGCCCTGCCGGACGATGTCTGCCACTAGCCGCCGACGCTTTCCTTGCGAATGTGCCATTGATTGCCCGAGCGCTGCATCTCCAGCGTCTTGCGGCTCGAAACATTGAGATTGTCCGCGCGGTAGATCTGGCGGAACCTGGCCGTCGCGTTCTGGCCGTCGACCTTGATCGCGAGGTTCTCGATGTTCACGCTGATGCTCGACTTGCCGACGATGCGCGCGCGGCGGTCTTCTTCCCAGTTCTTGCGGCTCTGGCCGCCGGCGGGCGTGAAGTCGGAGCCGTAGGCCGCGAGGTAGCGGTCCATGTCCTGGCTGGCCCAGGCCGAGGCCCAGGCGCGCACGGCCGATTCGACTTCGGCATTGGCGGCGGTGTTGGTCGCCGAGGCTGCCGGAGCGGGCGCGGGAGCCGGTGCAGCTTCCGGTGCCTTGGGTGCGGCGGCCACCGGTGCGGGAGCGGACGCGACCTTGGCGGGCGGCGGCGGAGCGACAGGTGCCGGAGCCGGCGCAGGCGCTGCCTTTGCAACCGGGGCCGGCGCGGGCGCGGCGGCGATCAGCGCGGTCGGCTTGGCGCCGGGCGGCGTCGGCGTGAAGAGCGTACGGATTACCGCCAGCTTGGGCTGCACGGCCGTGTTGTTCTGGTCGAGCTGCAGCGCCTTGCTGTAGGCCTGGCTCGCGAGCCGGGCGTACACGTCGCCGAGGTTCTCCTGGGCGGTGGCGTAGCTGGGGTTGGTGCGGATCGCGCTTTCCAGCGCGGCGCGGGCCTTGTCGAACTGGTTCTGGCTCGCGTAGATCACCGCGAGGTTGTTGTACGGCTCGGGCAGTTCGGGCGCGTCGAGCGTGAGTTGCGTGAAGGCGGCGATGGCTTCGTTGCGCTTGCCGGTGTCGAGCTGGATCACGCCCTTGAGGAAGCGCATCTGCGGATCACGCGGCTTGTCCTTCAGGAAGGCCTCGGCCTTCGCCATGGCCTCGTCGAGCTTGCCGGCCTGCATGAGCTTGTCGACTTCCTCATGCTCGATGGCGGCCAGCGCCGGAAGGGCGGCGCCACAGGTGGCCGCGGCCAGGAGCAGGGCGCGCACGGTGGGGGAGAAGCTGAAACGGGCGCGTGGCCTGGGGCTCTTGGGCATTGCGGACAAGACCTCGTAGGGGTGGGTGATGCGGCAGGGATTGTAAGTGGGGCGGGTAACCCCCCGATACAGGGATGACGGGGCTTTCGCGGCCTTTAGGCTTGCCCGCAACGCCGCCCGAAGCCCCCGCGCAGGGCGGCCCCGCAGTACAGTGCCGCCGTGGACCGCCTCCAAAGCATTGAAACTTTCGTTCGTGTCGCGCAGACCCAGAGCTTCGCCGAAGCCGCAAGGCAGCTGCGGGTGGCCAATTCGGTCGTCACCACGCGGGTCAAGCAGCTCGAGGAGTTCCTCGGCGCGCCGCTCTTCCATCGCAGCACGCGCGTGGTGCGGCTCAGCGACATGGGCCAGGCCTTCCTGCGCGACTGCACCGAGCTGGTGGCCCGCGCCGACAGCATCGTCGACCAGATGCGCGATGCGCGCGGTACGCCCTCTGGCACGCTGCGCGTGCATGCGCTGACCGGCATGGTGCTGGGACGCTTCGCCTCGCTGCTGCGCGAGTTCCAGTCGACCTACCCCGACATCCACCTGGAACTGATCGTGAGCGACGCGGTGGCCGACCCGGTGAAGGCGGGCGTCGACTGCGCGCTGCAGATCTTTCCCGCGGCCTCGCAGGAGTTGGTGGCCAGGCCGCTCTTCCCTGTGCGGCGGGTGCTGTGCGCCACGCCGGCGTACCTGAAGGCACACGGCACGCCGGCCACGCCGCGCGAACTGCACCGGCACAAGCTGGGCCTCTATTCGGGCTACCCCACGCGCGACCGCTGGACCTTCCACCACGGCGGCGAGCAGACCACCATCTACCTCGCCGCGGCGCTTCTGACCAACAGCGTGCACCTGCTGCGCGAATATGCGCTGGAGCATGCGGGCATCGTCTGCCTGCCCACGCTGGTGGCGGGTGACGCCATCGCACGCGGCGAACTCAGCGTGGTGCTGGCCGACCACCAGCTGTCGTCGTTCTCGCTGAGCGCGGTGTATGCCGGCACCTCGCGCAATGCGCTGAAGCTGCGCCTTTTCATCGAGCACATCGCCACCCGGTTTACGCGCGTTCCTCCGTGGGATGCGACGTTGATCGAGCGTGGCCTCATCCCGTCGGAGCTCATCGAGTTCAGCCGCACCAGCGGATGACCTAGGTACTCCCCCAGGCTTCGCGCACTTCGTGTCGCTGCGCCAACCCCCTCGCCGGGGGCGACGCCAGCGGCCCGGCGAAGCCGGTTCCGCGGCGTCTCGCGAACAAGTCCTATGACTCGCTCTTGGTGAGCAGGCCGAACCGGGGTAAACCCCAGCGATTATTCGGAAGCTCCGAATAATCCTCTTCCAAACTGGTCCCTACCGGTGCCGCCGCATGGCTCCTAGAGTTCGCTCACCCAAGGAGACAAGCCATGACAGCCGCCAAATCCACCGCCACCTACAAGACCCGCTTCGGATCCCTCAAGCACTTCGAGAAGGGCCACGTCGAGCCCATCGACGACGACGTGCGCCACTACGCCTTTTCGAACTGCTTCGAGATCGCGAGCCTCAGCAAGCCGTACGAGAAGGTCGTGTTCGGCCAGAACCAGATCTACGTGCTGGAGACGCTGCGCGCCGAAGGCGCCTCGCCCTGGTACACCTGCGCGCACGACGAGTTCGCGCTGGTGATGGACGGCGACGTCGAGGTGCACCTCGTGCAGCTCGACGAGAGCCAGGCGGTGGCCGACAAGGACAAGAACGGCGCCGTGCTAGTGAAGGGCGAGCCCAGGGGAAAGAAGATGGGCTGGATGAAGCTCTCGCGCGGCCACCAGGGGCTGCTGCCCAAGAACACCGCCTACCAGTTCCGCAATGCCGGCGAGCCGGGCGTGATCGTGCTGCAGAGCTGCAAGGGCGATCTCTCGATCGAGAAGTGGGCCGACATCTGCCAAGCACATTGACTCGCCCCCAGGCTTCGCGCACTTCGTGTCGCTACGCCAACCCCCTACCGGGGGCAACACCTGCGGCCCGGCAAAGCCGGTTCCGCGGTGTTCCACGAAGGATGCAGGCCACCTGTTCGACCAGACAAGGAAAACACCATGAACGCACCCGCAGAACTCGCCAAGGTGATCGCGTCGCAGCCCGACACCACGCTCGGCTACAAGGACTTCTCTCTCGGCAGCTTCAGCTTCCGCCGCGACGAGTATTTCGTGCACATCGGCTGGAAGACCCGCGACGGCCGACCCATGAGCCACACCATGGACGCCGGCAGCTACCTGCGCGCGCTGATGCGCGACGTGGCGTGGGGCTTCTTCTACGGCTGGGTCAACTTCGATGACGTGTTCGGCACCGTCAACCACTACGAGTCGGTCGACCTGTACGCCGGCAGCTTCAACGGCACCATGAAGGAAGCGGGCATCGACCTGCTGGAGAACTTCCCGACCGCGCAGATCCGCGCCACCTTCGAGGCCATGCTCGACGACTGGACGAACGAGAGCTTCGACCCCTTCGCCGCGCCGCAGGAAACCGGCTCGCCCTATGGCCGCAAGAACGGCAACAACACCGCCAAGATCACCAGGGCGCGCGAGCTCGCCAAGCGCTGCGTGGGCCTGAAGGGCGACCTCGACCTGCGCAGCGACGAGCGCGGCGCGCCGGTCAACCGCGCTTTTGCCGACGTGCCGCAGGGCCAGCCCGAGCTGCACCCCGAGCCCGGCTTCGAGAACGAGGTGCACGCCTTCAATCTCTTCGGCTTCCTGAGCCGCTCGCAGGTCACCTGGAACCCGAGCTTCACCTCGGTGGTGAAGCACAGCTACATGTGCCCGACCACCGAGGAGCACATCCTGCCGATCATCCACGGCAACGACCGCGTCGAGTGGTTCTTCCAGATGACCGACGAGATCCACTGGGACTGCGGCGACAAGAACACCGGCAGGCCCATGGCCCGCGTGATCATGAAGGCCGGCGACATGGCCGCCATGCCCGCCTACTGCCGCCACCAGGGCTTCAGCCCCAAGCGCTCGATGCTGCTGGTGTGGGAGAACGGCTCGCCCAGCCTGGTCTACGAGATCCAGAAGGGCGAGTCGCCGGAGATTCCGGTCCAGTTCTGAATGGCCCCCTCTCCCGCGAGCGGGAGAGGGCTGGGGTGAGGGTCGCCGCTGCGCCCTGAACGCCCCCTCACCCCGACCCTCTCCCCAAGGGGAGAGGGAGGAATGCAAAGACATGAACCCCAATGACATCGCCGCTTCGGCAGGCCTGCGCACGCCCATTCGCCGCCAGCTCTTCATCGACGGCCGCTTCGTCGACGCCGAGTCCGGCGAGACCCTCGCCACGCTGAACCCGCACGACAACACGCCCATCGTCGACGTGGCGCTCGCCGGCAAGGCCGACGTCGACAAGGCCGTGGCCGCGGCGAAGCGTGCCTTTCCCAAGTGGAGCCGCATGGCCGCCGCCGATCGCGGCCGCATCCTGCTGAAGCTGGCCGACCTCATCGAGGCCAATGCCGAGGAACTCGCGCGCCTCGAATCGCTGGACACCGGCCATCCGATCCGCGATTCGCGCCGCCTCGACGTGCCGCGCACCGCCGCGTGCTTCCGCTATTTCGGCGGCATGGCCGACAAGTTCCAGGGCGAGACCATCCCGGTGGAAGAGGGTTTCCTCAACTACACGCTGCGCGAGCCCGTCGGCATCGTCGGCCAGGTGGTGCCGTGGAACTTCCCGCTGATGTTCACCAGCTGGAAGATGGCGCCCGCGCTCGCGGCTGGCAACTGCATCGTGATGAAGCCGGCGGAGATCACGCCGCTGAGTTCGCTGCGCATCGCCGAGCTGATGGCCGAGGCCGGCCTGCCGCCCGGCGTGGTCAACATGCTGCCGGGGCTCGGCAGCGTGGCGGGCCAGTACATCGGCGAGCATCCGGAGATCGCGAAGATCGCCTTCACGGGCAGCACAGCCACCGGCCGGCGCATCGTGCAGGCCAGCGCCGGCAATCTGAAGAAGGTGCAGCTGGAACTCGGCGGCAAGGGGCCGAACATCGTCTTCGAGGACGCGAACCTGCAGGCGGCCGTCAACGGCAGCGCATGGGCCATCTTCCACAACCAGGGGCAGGCCTGCATCGCGGGCTCGCGGCTGATGCTGCACGAGAAGATCGCCGACGAATTCCTCGCGCAGTTCATTCCGCTCGCCAAGTCGATCCGCCTGGGCAACCCGCTGGACGACGCGACGGAGATGGGGCCGCTCACCAGCGCGCAGCACCGCGAGCGCGTGCTGAGCTATGTCGACGTGGCGCTGGGCGAAGGCGGTGAGTTGCTGGCGGGCGGCAGGTCGCCCGGAGGCGACCTGGCCAAAGGCTGCTACGTGGAACCCACCGTGATGCGAGCGAAGTCGTACAAGGACCGCGTCGCGCAGGAAGAAGTCTTCGGCCCGTTCGTCACCGTGCTCACTTTCAAGTCGGACGAGGAGGCGATGCAGATCGCCAACGGCACCGACTACGGCCTGGGCAGCGGCCTGTGGACCCGCGACCTGCAGCGCGCCCACAAGGTCGCGCGCGACTTGCACGCCGGCATGGTCTGGATCAACAGCTACAAGCGCGTGAACCCCGGCTCGCCCTTCGGCGGCGTCGGCCAGAGCGGCTACGGCCGCGAGATGGGCTTCGACGCGATGCGCGAGTACACGCAGGTCAAGAGCGTGTGGGTGAACGTCGACGCGCAGATTCCGCCGCACTTCGCGCGCTGACCCCCTGAAGCGGCGGAAAGAAGAAAACGACAGAAGAAACGGAGACAACCATGGCATTCAACCGCAGACAGTTCACGCAGGCCTCGGCCGCGCTGGTGGCATCGGGCGCGGCACCGCTGGTGTTCGCGGCCGACACGCTGAAGATCGGCTACGTGTCGCCGCAGACCGGGCCGCTCGCGCCTTTCGGCGAGGCCGACAAGTGGGTCATCGACCAGATGAAGGCGGCGTTCAAGGACGGCATCAGCGTCGGCGGAAAGAAGTACGCGGTGCAGATCGTGCTGAAGGACAGCCAGTCGAACCCCAACCGCGCGGGCGAGGTGGCGAACGACCTGATCCTGAAGGACAAGGTCGCGCTGGTGCTCACGGCCGGCACGCCGGAGACCGCCAATCCGGTGAGCGACGCCTGCGAACTCAACGAGGTGCCCTGCATCTCCAGCGTGGTGCCGTGGCAGCCGTGGTTCTTCGGCCGCAAGGGCGACCCGGCGAAAGGCTTCAACTGGACGTATCACATGTTCTGGGGCCTGGAGGACGTCATCGCCAATTTCACCAACGGCTGGAAGACGCTCGCCACCAACAAGAAGGTGGGTGGCCTGTTCCCGAACGACGGCGACGGCAACGCCTGGGGCGACAAGGAGCTGGGCTTTCCCAAGCCGCTCTCGCAGATGGGTTTCACGCTCACCGACCCGGGCCGCTTCCAGAACGGCACGCAGGACTTCAGCGCGCAGATCGCGGCCTTCAAGAAGGAGGGCGTGGAGATCGTCACGGGCGTGGTGATCCCGCCCGACGCCAAGACCTTCCTCACGCAGGCGCGGCAGCAGGGCTTCAAGCCCAAGGTCATCACGCTGGGCAAGGCGCTGCTGTTCCCCGGCGCGATCGAGGCGCTGGGCGACCTGGGCGACGGCCTCTCGACCGAGGTGTGGTGGAGCCCTTCGCACCCGTTCACCTCGAGCCTCACGCAGCAGAGCGCGAAAGCGCTGGCCGAGGCCTACGAGGCCGGCACGAAGAAGCAGTGGACCCAGCCCATCGGCTTCGCGCACGCGCTCTTCGAAGTCGCGGCGAATGCGCTGGGCCGTGCGAAGTCGCTGAAGGCTTCGGACGTGCGCGACGCGGTGGCATCGACCGCGATCAACTCGGTGGTCGGGCCGGTGAAGTGGGGCGGGCAGGGGCCGTTCAAGAATGTCAGCAAGACGCCGCTGGTGCTCGGCCAGTGGGGCAAGGGCAGCAAGTACAAGGTGGAGCTGACCATCGTGAACAACGAGGCGGCGACCAGCATTCCCACCGGCGGCAAGCTGCGGCCGCTGTGAACCCGGGAACGCCATGACGCTGCTGGCACTGCATGCCGTGAGCAAATCCTACGGCGCGCTCAAGGTCACCGACGACATCACGCTCGCGGTGGCCGAGGGCGAGACGCTGGGCATCCTCGGGCCCAACGGCGCGGGCAAGACCACGTTGTTCAACCTGATCTCGGGCGACGTGCGCGTCGACGCCGGGCGCGTGGAATATGCCGGCCGCGACGTGACGCGGCTGAAGCCGCACCAGCGCTGCCATGCCGGCATCGGCCGCAGCTACCAGGTGCCGCAGCCTTTCGGCAACATGAGCGTGTTCGAGAACCTCGTGACCGCCGCCTGCTTCGGCGGGCAGCAGACCGAGCGCGAGGCCTGGGGCACTGCGCACGAGGTGCTGGAACAGACGGGCCTGATGGCGCATGCGAACAAGCCGGCGGGCGGCCTGACCCTGCTCGACCGCAAGCGGCTGGAACTGGCGCGCGCGCTGGCGACACGGCCCAAGCTGCTGCTGCTCGACGAGATCGCGGGCGGCCTCACGGAGCCCGAGGCCGCGGTGCTGGTCGGCGAGCTCAAGCGCATCAAGGCGCGCGGCGTGACGATGATCTGGATCGAGCATGTCGTGCATGCGCTGCTGTCGCTGGCGGACCGGTTGTTCGTCATCAACTTCGGGCAGAAGCTCGCCGAAGGCCTGCCGCGCGCGGTGATGAACGACCCCGAGGTGCGGCGCGTGTACATGGGGATGGAGGCATGAGCGCGCTGCTCGACACCCGTGCGCTGAAGGCCTTCTACGGCGACGCGCAGGCCCTCTTCGGCATCGACTTCTCGCTGGAGCGCGGCGAGCTGGTGGCCATCATCGGCGCCAACGGCGCGGGCAAGTCGACCTTCCTCAAGAGCCTCACGGGCCTGGTGCGCTCGCCGCGCGACGCGATCCGCTTCAAGGGCGAGCCCATCGGCGGCCTGCCGCCGGGCGACATCGTGCGCCGCGGGCTCGCCATGGTTCCCGAGGGCCGCAGGCTCTTTCCGAGCCTCAGCGTCGAGGAGAACCTGCTGATGGGCGCAACGCCTTCGCGCAAGGGGCCGTGGAACCTGCAGCGGCTGTACGCGCTCTTTCCCATCCTCGCCGAGAAGCGCAACCAGCCGGGCACTTCGCTTTCGGGCGGGCAGCAGCAGATGGTCGCGCTCGGCCGCGCGCTGATGAGCAACCCCGAGGTGCTGCTGTGCGACGAACTCTCGCTGGGCCTCGCGCCCATCGTCATCCGCGAGATCTATGCAGCGATGCCGGCCATCACCGCGGAAGGCATGACCGTCGTCATCGTCGAGCAGGACGTGACCATGGCGCGGCAGGTCTCGCAGCGCGTCTACTGCTTCCAGGAAGGCCGCGTATCGCTCGAAGGCCGTTCCGCCGACCTCACGCGCGAGCAGATCTCGCAGGCCTACTTCGGCATCGCGGAGGCGGCCCATGCTTGAGACCCTCGTCCAGGGCGCGCTGCTCGGCGGCCTCTACACGCTCTTCGCGCTGGGGCAGTCGCTGATGTTCGGCGTGATGCGGCTCACCAACACGGCGCAGGGCGACTTCATCATCCTCGGCGCGTTCGCGGTCATCGCGGGCATGTCGCTGACGGGCGGCGAGGCGCCATGGCTGGTCGCGCTCGCGGTGCTGCCGGTTGCCTTCGGCTTCGGCTACCTGCTGCAGCGCTACGTACTCAACGGCACGCTCGGAAAAGATCCGCTTCCCTCGCTGGTCGTCACCTTCGGCCTGTCGATCGTGATCCAGAACCTGCTGCTGGAGCTGTTCTCGGCCGACCCGCGCGCGATCGAGACCGGCGGCCTCAGCACGCAGGGCGTCGCGCTGGGCGAGGCGATGTCGGTGGGCGTGCTGCCGCTCGTCGTGCTGGCCGTGGCGCTGACCGCGACGGGCGCGCTGCAATGGCTCTTCGCGCGCACGGCGCTGGGGCGTTCGTTCCGCGCGGTGTCGGACGACCGCGAGATCGCGGAGCTCATGGGGCTGAACGCGAAGAAGGTCTACGCGCTCGCGACCGCCATCGCCTTCGTGCTCATCGCCATCGCCGGAGCACTGCAGGGCATGCGCACGACGGTGTCGCCTTCGGACGGGCCGCTGCTGCTGCTCTTCGCCTTCGAGGCGGTGATCATCGGCGGCATGGGCTCCTTCTGGGGCACGCTGGCGGGCGCGATGATCCTGGGCATCACGCAGCAGATCGGCTTCAGGCTCGACCCGGGCTGGGGCATCTGGTTCGGGCACATCGTGTTCCTCGCCGTGCTGGTGCTGCGGCCGCAGGGACTCTTTCCAAGGACGCGCGGATGACGAACATGCCTCCTCCCATCGTCGCGGTCGAACGTGCGACGGCCGCGAGCCGCGCGGCGCTGATCGCCGGCATCGCCATCGTTCTCGTCGCGGCGAGCCTGCCGTTGTGGGGCGAGTCGAGCTGGATGCGCGAGTTCGTCGAGATCGCCTGCTACTTCATCTTCGCGATGATGTGGAACCTGCTCGCCGGCTACGGCGGCATGGTGAGCATCGGGCAGCAGGCCTTCTTCGGCTTCGGCGGCTACGTGATGCTGATGCTGGGCAATTTCGCGGGCGTGAATCCCTTCGTGGCGATCCCGCTGGGGGCGCTGGCGGCGGGGGTGGTGGCGGTGCCGGTGTCCTTCGTCGCGTTCCGGCTCTCGGGCGGCTACTTCGCCATCGGCACCTGGGTCATCGCGGAGGTGTTCAGGCTGAGCTTCGCCAACGCGTCGGCGGTGGGCGGCGGCTCGGGCACCACGCTGACCGCGCTGCGCGGCATCGACAAGGCGATGCGCGAGAGCACGACCTACTGGATGGCGCTGGCCTGCGTGGTCGCGGCGGTTGCGCTGGTGTACCTGTTCCTGCGCAGCAAGCGCGGGCTGGCGCTGCTGGCGATACGCGACAACGAAGTGGCCGCGGAGTCGCAGGGCATACCTGTGGCGCGCATGAAGCTCGCGGTGTACGTGGTCGCGGCCTTCGGCGCGGGGCTCGCGGGCGCGCTGTACTTCGTGGGCAACCTGCGCATCAGCCCTGATGCGGCATTCAGCGTCAACTGGACGGCCTTCGCCATCTTCATGGTGGTGATCGGCGGCATCGGGCGCATCGAGGGGCCGCTGGTGGGGGCGCTCATCTTCTGGGCGCTGAACAAGTTCCTGAGCGACTACGGCACCTGGTACCTGCTGGGGCTCGGGCTGCTCGCGATCCTCGTCACGCTGTTCTTCAAGCAGGGGCTGTGGGGATATGCGCAGCAGCGCTGGGGCTGGTCGCTGTTCCCCACGCAGCGAAAACTGCTTGGCACATCGGCGGTGCGCTAGTACTTTCCTACACGAGAGACCCTGACGGGAAGGCACTTCGGACTTGCGAAAAACATCGTCGTCCTGTAACGTTGTGTAAACACAATGTAAGCACGTTCCCGTTCTTCTCACTCTCCTGGAGTCATCTTGACGATCACCAAACGCCGCCTGCTCGAAGGCGGCGCGGCAGCCATTGCCGCTTCGCTGCTTGCGAAGACTTCGTGGGCTCAGCAGCAACGCAACAACAGCGCCGGCGAGGCTTCCTGGCCGACCAAGCCCCTTCACATCCTCGTGGGCTTTCCCGCTGGCGCATCGCCCGACCTCGCGGCGCGCGCCATCGCGGAGCCGCTGTCGAAGATCCTGCGCCAGCCGGTGATCGTCGAGAACAAGCCCGGCGCCAGCGGCAACACCGTGGCCGACCAGGTGGCGAAGGCCACCGACGATCACACCGTCGGAGCGCTGATCAACGGCAACCTGACCATCGCGAAGCTGCTCAACCCCGCGCTGACCTTCGACCCCGAGAAAGACTTCGCGCCGGTCGGCCTGATCGGCACCGCGCCGCTGGTGCTGGCGGTATCGGGCAGCGCCACGGGCAAGACATCGGCCGAGCAACTGCTGTGGGTGCGCAACCTCGGCAGCGGCGGCAAGTACGGCACGCCGGGCGTGGGCACGGTGGGCCACCTGGGCATGGAGCTCATCAAGAGCCGCGCGGCCATCACCGCGCAGCACAAGCCCTACACCGGCAATCCGCAGGTCATCGCGGGGCTGCTGGCCAACGAGATTCAGCTGGCGCTGCTGCCGCCGGGCCTCGCGCTGCCGCACATCAAATCGGGAAAGATCAAGGCCATCGGCGTGACCTCGCCCGAGCGCAGTCCGCTGGCGGGCGAACTGCCCACCATCCGCGACGCCGACGTGCGCGGCGCCGACCTGGAAATCTGGACCGCGCTGGCCGCGCCCGCGAGCATGAAGCCCGCGGCCGTCGCCAAGCTCAATGCAGCGCTGGTCGAAGTCATCAGCTCGCCTGACGTGAGCCAGGCGCTGCTGAAGACCGGCTGGCAGGCCCAGCCCGGTTCGCCCGACACGCTGGCCAAGCGCATGCGCGCCGACACCACGCGCCTGGGTGGCGTGATCATCATGAAGGGCATCCACTCGGAGGGCTGATGCCCTCCGGATTCCACACCGGGCTCGTCTTCAGGTCTTCGACGCGGCGCGCTTGAACAGCGGCTGCTCGAAGCGGATCGTGATGATCTCGGTGTCGTCCGGCTTGCCGGGCACGCGGCTGTCCTCGGTCGGGAAGTTGGTGTCGATGGCGACGGCGAGCGTGTAGTCGTCCACCACCTCGACGCTCTCGACCGAGTCGAAGGGCATGCTGAACTTGCCGTTCGCGACGTTGGCCAGCGGGCCGCCGATGTCGTCCGGGTCGGAGATGTTCAGCAGGTCGACCAGCAGCGTCTTCTTCAGCACGCCGTCGGCGTCCTTCACGTCGAGGTCGACCATGTAGAGGCGCTTGACCACGGCCTTCGAGCCGTAGAGGCTGTCGCGCTCGATCAGCACGAACCTGTTGCCGCCGATGTTGGTCATGTCGCCGATGACGATCTGGTTGTCCTTGGCGGGGCCGTCCTTCTTGTAGACCGGGTTCTTGCCGGTGTAGAGCATCGAGGCGGGATCGAACTCGAGGAAGTTCAGGTAACGCTCGTCATCGGCCACCGGGCGCAGCGACGCCAGCGAAGGCGCCGCTTCGGGCACCGCATAGAGGCGGGTCTTGTCGCCGTTGAAGGCGAGGCTCTCGAAGCCGCGGCTCGAAAGCGAAGTCACCGTGGCGCCTTCGTTCATCACCAGCGGGTTGGAGGGGCTGCGCAGGAAGGGATGCGGCACCGGGTCGCCCATCAGCGTGCCGTCCTTGTCGAAGTGAAGGATGTAGGGGCCGAATTCCTCGCCCACGAAGTATGTGCCGTCCTTCGCGCGGGCGATCGACTCCACGTCGAGATCGAAGCCCGTCAGCAGGCGGCCGCTGACGATGCGCGGATCCACCGGCTTGCCGCTGTCGACGAGGTTGTTGCCCGAGACCGTCTGGTAGTTGGCGAAGTCGGCGGTGATCTTCAGGTCGACGCCCTTGCCGTCCTTCAGGAAGCCCTTGGAATCGTTGAAGGCGACGTGGCTGTTGACTTTCACGGTGCCGGGCACCGTCGTGCCGTTGGATGCGGTGCGGAAGTCGATGCTGACGTTGTAGAAGCCGACCACGAAGTCGCCGGAGTTGCTCTTGCTGCCGTAGCCGTTGTCGGGCATGGCGGTCCAGGTGCCGTCGTCGTTCTTCAGCAGTGCCGAGAAACCTGGAAGCGGCTGGCCGTCGACGAAGGGCGGCGTTACGCCGAGCGCGGCGGTGATGAACTGGCCGGTGGTCGGGCCGGGCTGGCGGAACGACGCGGGCAGCGAGGCCCAGCCGGTGAGCTTGTGCGGCAGTCCCGCGGAAGGATCCGGCGACGGCTGGGGAGCAGGGGCCGGGGCGGGCGCCGGAGCAGGCGAAGGAGCGGGTATCCCCGCCACGGGCGGAAGGACGATGCCGCTTCCGCTGCCGCCACCCCCGCATGCGGCGAGGACTGCGGATGCGATGGCCGCGATTGCGATATGGCGCGGCAGGCTGAGCGAGATGAAGCGACTGGACATGATCGGGACCCTCCGGTGTTGTTGTGAGGGGTGCAATCTAGGAAGTCGATGTGACCTGTCCGTGAATGTCCTTTCGGCTTTCGCTCTCCGTCGTTCGCTTCCCGTCGTTCGTTTTGCGTCGTTCGGTCCTGTCCAGCGCGGATCGGCCTCGCTCAGAGCATCCGCGAGACCCGGTCCGCCGCTTCGCGCAGCGCGGGAAGCATGGTCTCCTGCATCGCCTTCGCGCTGGTGCGGTTCGCCTGGCCGCTGATGTTGAGTGCGGCCACCATGCGGCCCTGCCTGTCGACCACGGGTGCGGCCACCGAGATGAGGCCTTCCTCGAGTTCCTGGTTCACCAGGCACCACTGCTGCTTGCGCGCCTGCGCGACCTTGGCCATGAGCGCGTCGATGTCGGTCAGCGTGTGCTTGGTCAGCGCCTCGATGTTCGAGGCCTCGAGCCGCGCGCGCACCTCGTCGTCGTCGAGGTCGGCCAGCAGCAGCCGGCCCAGCGAGGTGCAGTAGGCCGGCAGGCGCGAGCCCACGCCCAGGTTGATGTGCATGATCTTCTTGGTCGGCACGCGCAGCACGTAGACGATGTCCGTCGCGTCGAGCACGGCGGCCGAGCAGGACTCCTGCACCTGCTGCACCAGCGCTTCCATCACCGGCTCGGCGCGGTTCCAGATCGGCATCGAGGACAGATACGCGAAGCCCAGGTCGAGGATGCGCGGCGTGAGCGTGAAGAGCTTGCCGTCGGTCACCACGTAGCCCAGCGTCTGCAGCGTGAGCAGGATGCGCCGTGCGCCCGCGCGCGTCAGCCCGCTGCCGGCGGCCACCTCGCTGAGCGTCTGGTGCGGTGCATTGGCGCTGAACGAGCGGATCACCTGCAGGCCCCGCGCGAAGGACTGCACGTAGCTGTCGCCGGGGGCCGGTGTTTCGGGTTGTGACGGGTGGGTTGCCATGGTTCGTCTTCCTCTCTAGAATTCATTATACGAACAAATGTTCTTTAGACGAACAAATCGGCAATTCGCAGAATCGGCCGGAGCGTTCAGGCAGGTTCTTTTCTTCGTTCTCTTTCTTCACTCCCGGAGACAGGCTTCATGATCAACAAGATCGCGCGCTCGGTCGCCGATGCCCTGGCTGGCATCCCCGACGGCGCCACGGTTCTCATCGGCGGTTTCGGCACCGCCGGCATTCCCAACGAACTCATCGAGGGCCTCGTCGAGCAGGGCGCCAAGGACCTCACCGTCGTCAACAACAACGCGGGCAACGGCGAGACCGGCCTCGCGGCGCTGCTCAAGGCCGGCCGCGTGCGCAAGATCATCTGCAGCTTCCCGCGCCAAGCCGACAGCCAGGTGTTCGACGGGCTCTACCGCAGCGGCAAGATCGAGCTCGAACTCGTGCCCCAGGGCAACCTTGCCGAGCGCATCCGCGCCGCCGGCGCCGGCATCGGTGCCTTCTTCTGCCCCACTGGCTACGGCACGCAGCTGGCGGGCAACCGCGAGACCCGCGAGATCGACGGCAAGCAGTACGTGCTCGAATACCCCATCCACGGCGACGTGGCGCTCATCAAGGCCGAGCGCGGCGACCGCTGGGGCAACCTGGTCTACCGCAAGGCGGCGCGCAACTTCGGCCCGGTGATGGCCATGGCCGCGAAGAAGACCATCGCCACCGTGCACGACGTCGCCGAGCTCGGCACCCTCGACCCCGAAACCATCGTCACCCCGGGAATCTTCGTGCACCAGGTGGTGCGCATCGAACGCGTCGCCACCCAGGCCGGCGGCTTCAAGAAGGCAGCATGACCATGAGCACGAACTACACCCGCCGCACCAAGGACCAGCTCGCCGCCCGCGTGGCGCAGGACATCTTCGACGGCGCCGTCGTCAACCTGGGCATCGGCCAGCCCACGCTGGTGGCCAACCACCTGCCCAAGGGCCGCGAAGTCATCCTGCAGAGCGAGAACGGCATCCTCGGCATGGGCCCCGCGCCCGAGGCCGGCGAGGAAGACTACGACCTCATCAACGCCGGCAAGCAGCCCGTCACGCTGCTGCCGGGCGGCTCCTTCTTCCACCACTCCGACAGCTTCGCGATGATGCGCGGCGGCCACCTCGACATCTGCGTGCTCGGCGCGTTCCAGGTGTCGGCCACCGGCGATCTCGCCAACTGGCACACCGGCGAGAAGGACGCCATTCCCGCCGTCGGCGGCGCGATGGACCTCGCCATCGGCGCCAAGCAGACCTGGGTCATGATGGACCTGCTCACCAAGCAGGGCGTGAGCAAGCTGGTCAAGGAATGCACCTATCCGCTGACCGGCATCGGCTGCGTCAAGCGCGTGTACTCCGACCTCGCCACGCTCGAATGCACCCCGCAGGGCCTGAAGCTCGTCGACCTGGTCGACGGCCTGAGCCGCGAGGAGCTCGAGAAGCTCGTGGGTCTGCCCATCGCCGCTTAAGGCGGACAGCCGAACGCAGAAGGAAGACAAAAACTACGCAGAAGTCGCAGAGAAGACCATGAAAGCCTTTTATGGTTTTCCTTCTGCGACCTTCGCGTAACCTTCGCGCCCTCTGCGTTCGGTACCCGAATTCAACTTTCCTCAAACAGAGACATCCATGACCAACCAAGCCTTCATCTGCGACGCCGTTCGCACCCCCTTCGGCCGCTACGGCGGCTCGCTCAGCAGCGTGCGCACCGACGACCTCGGCGCCGTGCCGCTGAAGGCGCTGATGGAGCGCAACAAGAACGTCGACTGGCAGGCCGTGAGCGACGTGCTCTATGGCTGCGCCAACCAGGCCGGCGAGGACAACCGCAACGTCGCGCGCATGTCGGCGCTGCTGGCGGGCCTGCCGATCGAACTCGGCGGCGCCACCATCAACCGCCTGTGCGGCTCGGGCCTCGACGCCGTGGGCACCGCGGCACGCGCCATCCGCGCCGGTGAAGCGGGCCTGATGATCGCCGGCGGCGTCGAAAGCATGAGCCGCGCGCCCTTCGTCATGCCCAAGGCCGAGAGCGCCTTCAGCCGCAACAACGCGGTGTACGACACCACCATCGGCTGGCGCTTCGTCAACAAGCTCATGAAGGCGCAGTACGGCGTCGACTCCATGCCCGAGACGGCGGAGAACGTGGCCACCGACTACAAGATCGAGCGCGAAGCGCAGGACCTGATGGCGCTGAACTCGCAGCTGCGCGCCGTGGCCTCGCAGAAGTCGGGCTTCTTCGACGCCGAGATCGTGCCCGTGACCGTGCCGCAGAAGAAGGGCGACGCGATCATCGTCAACAAGGACGAGCATCCGCGCGAAACCAGCCTCGAGTCGCTGGCCAAGCTCAAGGGCGTGGTGCGCCCCGACGGCACCGTCACCGCCGGCAATGCCAGCGGCGTGAACGACGGCGCCTGCGCGCTGCTGCTGGCCGACGAAGCCAGCGCCGCCAAGCATGGCCTCACGCCGCGCGCCCGCGTGGTCGGCATGGCCACCGCCGGCGTCGCGCCGCGCGTGATGGGCATCGGCCCCGCGCCCGCCACGCAGAAGGTGCTGGCGCTCACCGGCCTGAAGCTCGACCAGATCGACGTGATCGAACTCAACGAAGCCTTCGCCGCGCAGGGCCTGGCCGTGCTGCGCCTGCTGGGCCTGAAGGACGACGACGCGCGCGTCAACATCAACGGCGGCGCCATCGCGCTGGGCCACCCGCTGGGCGCCAGCGGCGCGCGCCTTGCCACCACCGCGGTCAACCAGCTGCACAAGGGCGGCGGCCGCTATGCGCTTTGCACCATGTGCATCGGCGTGGGTCAGGGCATCGCGGTGATCCTCGAGCGCGTCTGACGACAACAGCGCCGCCGATCGGGCGGCCACGCAACGAAAACAACCAGAGAAGCAAGAAGACAAGGCCATCGGCAGCCGCAGCAACAGCGGCCCGATGGCATTTTTTTAACCGAAGAGGATGAAAGAGAAGGATCAGAGGATGAACGACACGTCGACCAGGAAGACAACGCGCCGCGGCGCTGGCCTCGCAACGCTCGCACTGGCCGCAGCGGCGCTGCTGCCCACAACGGCCCTCGCACAGCAGTCCTTTCCCACCAAGCCGGTGCGCATCATCACGCCGTTCCCGGTGGGCGGCGGACCCGACGGCGTGGCGCGGCTGGTGGCCGACAAGCTCTCGCGCGCGTGGGGCCAGCCGGTGGTGGTCGAGAACCGCCCCGGTGGAAACGGCTTCATCGCCATCGACGCTTTCAAACGCGGCGCGAAGGACGGCCACGACATCATCGTGCTCGACAACGTTCACCTTGCCGCGTACCCGGCGCTCTTCAAGAAGCTGCCCTACGACACCGCCAAGGACTTCGACGCGCTGCTGCCGCTGTTCAAGACCTACTTCTTCTTCACCGTCGCCACCAACAGCAAGTACAAGACCATCGGCGACCTGATCGCCGACGCCAAGGCCAACCCCGGCAAGCTCGACTACGGCTCCTGGTCGGTCGGCAATCCGGTGCACCTGGGCTCGGAGCTCTTCGAGTCGGCCACCGGCACGCAGATGGAGCACATCGTCTACAAGGAGACCACGCAGCTCTACACCTCGGTCGCCACCGGCGAGCTGGCCTTCGCGCTGGGCAGCAGCGCCACCGCCGGCCCGCTGCAGCGCGCGAACAAGCTGCGCTTCCTGGCCGCTGCCGCGCCCCAGCGCGTGGCGGCCTTCCCCGACGTGCCGACGGTCGGCGAGTCGGGCGGCCCGAAGGGCTTCGAGGTCATCGGCTGGAACGCCATCGCCGTGCCGAAGGGCCTGCCCGCATCGGTCACCGAGAAGATCAAGCGCGACATCGAGAAGGGGCTGGCAGAGCCCGACGTGCTGGAGAAGTTCAAGAGCTTCGGCTACGAGCCCTTCCCGACCACGCGCCCGCAGTTCGACGAGTTCGTGGCGAGCGAGACGAAGCGTTTCACCGACGTGATCCGCAAGGCGAACGTCTCGCTGGACTGATCGCTAGGCCTGGCGCCGCGCTGCCACGTGCAGCGTGTGCACGCGCGCCTGGTCAGGCAGAGGGCTGCCCCAGCCCTCGGGCAGCTCGTGCAGCACCGCCTTGGCATCGAGCGAACGGATCGCCACCGAGTTGTCGGCGGGAATGCGCCCCTGCGCCAGCAGCGCCTCGTAGCGCAGGGCGCTCACCCGAAGGAACGAGGCGAAGTTGCCGACTTCGCCGCGCGCGGCCACCAGCTCGTCGTAGAGCCGCTCGATGAGCTGCACCACGACCATGCCGTCGCGCCGCGCGATTTCTTCCAGCACCTGCCAGAACAGGTTCTCCAGCCGGATGCTGGTGACGACGCCGTGCAGCCGCACCGAGCGCGTGCGCGCGTCATAGCTCTGCGGATCGGCACTGATGAAGACTTCGCACATGGTGGCTGTCTCCTTTGCTTGAAGGAAGGTGGCGACGCCGCACTGTAGCGCCGCGCCGCGCCGCCCGCCGGGAGTTCAATGCTCGATGCGCGTGCCCAGCACCACGAGGAACTGCGAGAGCCATGCCGGGTGCGCCGGCCATGCGGGCGCGGTGACCAGGTTGCGGTCGGTCACGGCCTGGTCGACCGGGATGCCCATGTACTCGGCGCCCGCAAGTTCCACCTCCACCTGGCAGGCCGGATAGGCCGACACCTTGCGGCCCTTGAGCAGGCCCGTGGCCGCGAGCAGCTGGGCGCCGTGGCACACCGCCGCCAGCGGCTTGTCGGCGGCCAGGAAGTGGCGCGCGATCTCAACCACGCGGGTGTTCATGCGCAGGTACTCCGGCGCGCGGCCGCCCGGAATGACCAGCGCGTCGTAGGCCTCAGGGCGGACGTCGGCGAAGTTGGCGTTCAGCGTGAAGCGGTGGCCCGGCTTTTCGCTGTAGGTCTGGGCACCCTCGAAATCGTGGATGGCGGTGTGGACCCAGTCGCCGGCCTTCTTGTCCGGCGCCACCGCATGCACCGTGTGGCCCACGGCCAGCAGGGCCTGGAAAGGCACCATGGTTTCGTAGTCTTCGGCGTAGTCGC
This sequence comes from Variovorax sp. 278MFTsu5.1, assembly GCF_048305045.1. Lineage (NCBI taxonomy): Bacteria > Pseudomonadati > Pseudomonadota > Betaproteobacteria > Burkholderiales > Comamonadaceae > Variovorax > Variovorax sp. 278MFTsu5.1. The sequence goes on along the minus strand of NZ_CP157622.1, from coordinate 5,823,354 downwards.
CGCAGAGCATCAGGATCTTGCGCGCCATGTCTCTTGTCTCCTTCGGATGAGGTTGGAATGCGGCCCGGCGCACCGGGCGCGGGCCGTTTCCGGATTATTCGAAGGAGCAGGGCGCGGCGGGTAGCAGCCGGCTGTGACCGCGGCCGGCGCCGTGGCTTCAGATGATGGTCGCGCGCACGCCGCGTGCCACCGTGGGCGCGATGCCGGCGTAGAAAAAGCCCAGGTCGTCCTCGGGGCCGTTGGTGGCCCGTCCGCGCACCTTGCCCATCACGCACACGCCGACCTGCGATTCGCCCTCGCCGATGACGAGCACGAAGGGGTTGTCCTCGTCGCCGCGCAAATAGCGCCCGCCGAACTCTCGGCGCGCGACCTCGAAGACGTAGGCCGATGCGAGGAAGTGCAGATCGTCCGGCAGCGGCGCCTGCTGCTTGAAGAAGTCGTCGAGCACGCGGTCGACAAGCGCCAGCGAGGGGGCCGTGTAGTCGAGCCGGGAGCCGTCGATGGGCGCGCCGGGCTGCGAGAAGGCGCCGACGAAGTCCTTGGCCTGCGAGGCCATGCCTTCCTCGAGCGTCTCGGGCATGGCGGGTTTCTTCTTCAGGAAGTCGAACATTCCCATGGTTGCGGTTTTCCCTTCGTTCTTTCCGATGGAGACGGGGGGCGGTCCGGGTGTGGCCCGGGCGACTGTCTCAGAAGCGATGGCCCGCGCGCAAGCCCGAAGTGCGTTCGCGGCGCAGGAAACGGGCGGACCGGGCCGCGTCGGTTAACAGAAGTTCGCAGAGGCTGCAGGGCGCGCGCGAGAGCCGGTGCTCGGGGCGGGGGCGTCACGGATCTGCCTTTTGCGCTGAATAGCCTCGCTCAGGGTTTTCCCGTATCCCCGGGCAAGCCTCTTACGGACCGACAGGCAACTCACAGAAAAGACCGAACCATGAAGACCTCCCAGATCGCTCTCGATGCCACGCTCGCCCTGCTCGCCATCGCTTCCGTGCCTGCCCAGGCCCAGCAGCGCACGCGCGAAGCCGTCGAAGCCGAAGCCATCGCCGCCGCCCACGCCAAGGACCAGAACGTCACGCGCGGTTCGCGCGGCGCCGATCCGTTCACGTCCACGGCCGATGCCGAAGCCATGTACAGGCAGGCCGTCGAGACCGCCCACGCGCCCAACCAGAACGTGACGCGCGGCTCGCGCGGCGCGGACCCGTTCACCTCCAGCCGCGACCCGGCGCAGGTCTACCAGGAAGCCATGGCCACCGCCGCGGCGCCCGACCAGAACGTGACCAGCGGCTCGCGCGTCAACAGCAAGGTCATCTCGACCATGCAGAACCCGGTGCTGCAATCGGCACAAGGCAAGTAAGCCGGCGGGCCGTGGCCCCCGAGGACGGGAGACGCCGCCGCTATGCGTTGCGCTCGCGGCGAGCGGGTTCGGCCCGATGAAGGAAGCCGGTGAAGGTGTCCGGCGGCGACGAGCCCGTGAGCCGGGTCAGTATCCGGCCGACTTCTCCACGGTGATAGCCCGCGTGAGTCGCCACGTGGGCCAGCATTTCCTCGCGCGACATCCGGCCCGGCGCGCCGTCGGTGAAGGTGAACTCGATGCCTTCCTCCAGCTCGCGCGGGTTCAGGCGCGCGACGTAGTCGATGTACCAGCGATCGGTTTCCCGCACCGCCTCGGCCAGCGTTTCCAGCGGCGGCGGCTCGGGCGCGCCGGTCGCGGTGTGGCCGTGTGCCTTGCGCTGCACGTTAGCGACGAAGATGCGGTCGACGATGAGGCCGTGGTTGAGCACGCGTGCGGCCGCGCGGTACTCGTCGGCCGGGCCGTTGGCCGCCAGATCGGCCAGGGCCGCCAGCAGGCCCTCGTCGGCCCAGGCCTTGTAGCGGAACAGCGAGGCCAGAAGCGTCTGCGTACTCATCACAATCTCCCTTCGGACAGTTGAACGCACGCCTGGCGTGCGCTCCCATTCTTGAGTGGAGCCTCGAACTTGGGTACTCGCATTCCCCCACAGCGCAGGACCATGCGCAAAGCGCCCCGGCAGCAGCGTTCGCGCGTCACGGTGGACGCCATCGTCGAGGCCGCAACTCGCGTTCTGGCGCGCCGCGGATGGGCGCGGTTCACCACCAACGAGATCGCGGCGGTGGCTGGCGTCAGCGTCGGCTCGCTCTACCAGTACTTCCCGGACAAGCTGGCCATCGCCGAGGCGATACGGCAGCGTCACCTCGACGAGGTGCTGGCGGCGCTGAACGGTTCCGATGCGGATGTCGACGCTTCGGCTCCGCTTTCGCGCCGCGTGGAGCGCTTCGTCGACGGGGTCATCGCCGCCCATTCGGTCGACCAGGCGCTGCACCGCGTGCTCGTCGACGAGGTGCCGCTCGCCGCGCGCTCGACCTACCCCGAGTTCGAGGCCGAATACCAGCGCCGCTACCGGGCACTCGTCGTTGAAAGCGGTGGGCCGGGAGACGGCGCCGATGCCGACATCGCGGCCCGCATGCTCTCGTCCGCGGTCGAAGGCGCGGTCCACGCGGCGGCGCGCCGCGGCGACCTGGATGCTCCGGCGATGAGGACCGAACTCCTCAGGCTGGTGTTGGCCTATCTGGGCGACCGCCAGCGTACGGACTGAAGCTCCATCGGCATGCGGGTTGCCGGTGTGGACACCGCCCCCGGACCCTGACCACAATGCCCCGGCCCCGTGCCGTCGCGGGTGCTGAAAGGTCATCGCAATGAAAAAAATGCTCGTGCCGGCTTGCCTGGCCCTGGCTCAGATGATGGTCGTGCAGGTGGCGTCCGCACAGTCTTCCGGCGAAGCCGATCCGGCGCAGGGCAAGGCGCGACCCGTGGCGCCCACCACCAGGGCGGAGCGCGCCGAGGCTCGCAAGGAGCGCCGCGCAGATGGCGCAGCCGCCGCCCGTGGGCCGCAGATGCAGGAGGGCGAAGTGCGCGCGACGACCGCACCGAAAATGTCGAGGGAAGAGCGCCGGGCCGCCGCCGCCAAGCGCCGTGCGGCGAACCGCGAGGCCATGAAGGCGGGCCAGCTCTCGCGCGGCGGCAGCGGCGACGCGCCCGAAAAGCAGAAGAAGCCCTGAGGCCGCACGGGCCGTCAGGCCCAGGCCTTGGCCGAGCGCAGCTGCAGCAGCGCCAGCATCCGGGCCTCTTCCGCGTCGCGCAGGCTCTTGGCTGCGCGGCTGGCGGCGTACGTCACGTAGAGCGTGTCGATCGCTTTCGCCCAGCACTGGGCCGTCTGGTAGGGGCTGTTGGGGTTTCCCGGACCTGCGGGCACGGTGTATCCGGCCTTGCGCAGGATGTTGGCTTTGTGTTCGGTGCTCAGCATGTCGTGCCCCCCGATTCGATGGCGTGAGGAGCACGGTACTCGCGATGCGCTGCGTGCGCTATTGGCTACAAGACGTATCCGGATGTAGGAAAACACAGCGGAAAACAAGCCATAAGTATTAGATGGCGTCGCCTGATTGCCACACGAGCGTGGCAGCGGCCAGGTCTTCCAGCGCGCTGCCGACGGCCTTGAACACGGTGCGCCCGGCATCGTTCGTGCGGCCAGGGTGCTCCCCGCGGCACAGCATCGCCAGCGTGCCCTGCACCTCATCCGCGCGCAGCGTGCCGGCGGCCATCGCGTCGAGCAGGTCACCGGATTTCTGCAGCGCCTCCTCGGTGTCGACCCAGGTCAGGGCGCCGTCGAAGCACCGAGCGTCGGCTTCGCGCATCGCGGGCGTGAAGCTGCCGATCAGGTCCAGGTGCGAGCCCGGTGCCAGCCACTCGCCGCGCACCAGCGGCGAGGTGGCTAGCGTGGCGCAGCTCACGATGTCGGCCTGACGCACGGCGGCTTCCAGATCCGTTGCCGCCCGCGCGTTCCAGCCCTCGGCGCGCCATTGCGCGGCCAGCGCTTGCGCGCCTTCCGGCCGGTGGTTCCACACCCACAGTTCGTCGATGGGCCGCACGCTCGCATGCGCGGCGGGCAGCATGCGTGCGATGCGGCCGGTGCCCAGCACCAGCAGCCGGCGCGCATCGGCGCGCGCCAGGAACGACGCGCCTAGCGCCGAGGCCGCGGCCGTGCGGCGCGCGGTGATCTCGTTGCCGTCCATCATCGCCAGCGGCACGCCGGTGCACGCGTCGTACAGCACGTAGGTCGCATGCAGGCCGGGCAGTCCGCGCTCGCTGTTGCCAGGGAAGATGTTGATCGTCTTGATGCCGAGGAAGCCCGCGTCGCTCCATGCCGGCATGATGAGCACGGTGCCCCTGCCGCTGGCGCCGGCTGTGGTGTCGATGGCGTGCACGTGGCGCGGCGGCACCTGGGCGCCCGCCGCGAAGGCCGCGCGCAGCGCGGGTACCAGCCGGTCGAAGGCCAGCGGCGCACGGGTGGCGGCTTCGTCGAAATGCTTCATGGCAGTCGTCATTGCTGTAGCGGGTGCAGTGCCGACTCGAAGAACTCGGTCAGCGCCTTGCGGTAGGCCGCGCCATAGCGCAGGGCCGTCATCGGTTCGAGATGCGCGGCGCCCGGCGCCTCGATCAGCCGCTTGGGCTCGCGCGCGTCGGCCAGCAGCCGCTTGGAGTGCGAGGGCGGAATCACCTGGTCGGCCGTGCCGTGGATCAGCAGCAGCGGAATGGGCGATATGGCCGCCACGTATTTCGAGGCCGCGTACTCGTCGCTCACCAGCAGGCCGGCGCCGCTGAGCTTCTCGTTGGCGATCGACGAGTAGGAATAGAAGGTCGACTCGATGGCCGCGGCCTTCACGCCCGCGCGGTTGCCCGAGCCCACCACCGCGATCGCGTTGGTGCCGCCCAGGCTCTGTCCGAAGACGAAGAGCCGCTCGGGGTCCACGTCCTTGCGCGAGCGCACGTAGTTCAGCGCGGCGTTCGAATCCTCGAAGACGCCCTTGGGCTCGGGCTTGCCTTCCGACTGGCCGTAGCCGCGGTAGTCGAACACGAACACGTTGTAGTCCCGCTTCGGCAGCCAGGCCACGAAGCGCCAGTGCGTGCTCATGTTCTGCGCGTTGCCGTGGAAGTGCACCACCGTGCCCTTGGCCTCCTTCGGGTTCTGCCGGTTCTCGGCGGGCAGGAACCAGCCGCTCAGGCGTGTGCCGTCGGCGCTGGCGAACTGCACGTTCTCGTAGCGCATGCCGAGAGCCTCGGGGGTCTCGTAGCGCACGCTGTCCGGGTAATAGAACATCGACTGCACGCAGCCGCCCAGCATGAGCGGCAGCGTGCACAGCGCCAGCCTTGCGAACCACCGACGCAGCGCGCCGCCCTTCATGAAAGCCGTCCGCCGGCGGATGCCGCGCGGTTCTCCGCGAGCATGTTGCAGAAGAGCGCGCCCTGCTCGATGGCGTCGTCGAGCGCCACGTGCGTGTGCGGCAGGCCGGCGTCGAACCAGCGGCGCGGCATCGCGCGCTTGGTGCTGTCGCGGTAGTCGAGCTTGAGCATCGCCATTGCGAACGACTTGACGTCGAGCGCCGAATGGCTGAACGGGCTCTCGCCCGCGAATCGCATCAGGTACCAGTAGACGAAGAGGAAGTCGAAGCCCGCCGGATAGGCGACGAACACCGGCCGCGCTTTCAGGCCCTTGAGCCAGCCCACGTAGTTCTTCATGGCGTGGGCGGGGTCCTGAAGATCGGTGCGGCATGCGGCCCAGGCCTCGGGCTGGGTCTTCCACCATGCGGCGGTCCTCGGATCGGCTTGCGCGCCGGGCAGCGTGTGAAGGTTGGCGCTGAAGGTGGAAACGAGTTGCTTGTCGGCCGTGTAGGCGGCCGAGCCGAAGCTGAGCATCGAGTTCGGGCCGGGGATGGGGCCGTCGGATTCGACGTCTGTGCTTATGTAGATTTCTGACATGTGTTGTTCTTATCGGATGGAGGGTATTGGCTGGATTGCACGCTGCAGATGAAAGACGTGCATGTCCCGCCAGTTGCCCGTCGAGTTCTCGATCAGCGCGACTTCCGTGCAACTCGCATGCTCGGCTCCCGACGCGGCAAGCCGGGCCTGCAGTTCGACCGCCGCAGCATCTGCATCGGGTGCACTGCCATGCGCAACCGACAGATGCGCAACGATGCTGTCGTGCTCGCCGCCATACGGAGGAAAGTCGGGAAACGCTTCCACGAGCGCTCGCGTCATTTCGATGAAAGGTGCCGCGGGCTCCGGCGCGAGGTACGCGGTCTCCGGAAAACGCCCGACCCTGTTCAGCGTGAAGGAAAACGAAGTCGTCCGGTTCAAGGCCAGCCTCGCACGCTCCAGGACTTCGGGCGTGATCCGCGCCGGGTCCATGAAAGGAACGAGCACCGTGATGTGTGCAGGCACTCCGAGGGCCACGGTGGCGTCGTAGAGGCGGCGCAGATCGCCCACCATGGGCTCGGCGGCGGGAACCTTCACGGCGAATGCGGAGATGGCCATGGCGGCGGAGGATAGCTCAGGCGTTCGCGATCCGGCTCCATTCCAGGCCGTGCTTGGCGAGGTACTTGCGCAGCCGGTCGGCGTCGTTCACCACGCTGCGCTGCGCGCGCGAAGCCTGGAAGAGCTGGCGGCCCGCATCCGACAGGCTGCGCGACTGACGGCAGACGCGCACCACTGCTTCGAGCTGCAGGCGATCGAACAGGTCGAGCGCTGCGCTGCGTTCCTCGCCGAGCAGGGCATCGAGATCCACGCCTTCGGTAGTGGGCGGTACGGCGCCCGCGTGCTTCCACAGCCAGCGCAGCCGCGCGATCTCGGCTTCCACCAGCGCGACCGGGATGCGCCCGCCGTCGGCCAGCGTGGCCAGCCGCGTCACGCTGGCCGAGAGGTCGCGGAAGTTGCCGCTCCAGACCGCCTCGCCGCTTTGCGCGAAGCGCAGGTAGGCGGCGCGTGCTTCTGCGTTGAAGCGCACCACGCGGTTGTTCTCTGTGGCGTGGATGGCCAGCAGGTGGTCGACGTTGGGCTCGATGTCCTCCGGCCGCTGCGCGAGGCCGGGCAGGTCGTAGGTCCAGAGGTTGATGCGCGCGAACAGGTCTTCGCGGAAGCGCCCCTCGGCCACGTCGCTGCGCAGGTCGCGGTTGGTGCCGGCGATCAGCTGGAAGTCGCTTTCCACTTCCTTGTCGGCACCCACGGGGAAGAAGCGCTTCTCCTCGATGGCCTTGAGCAGCATCGCCTGCTCGTCGAGGCCGAGCTCGCCGATCTCGTCGAGGAAGAGCACGCCCTGGTGCGCGGTGCGCAGCAGGCCCGCGCGGTCTGCGGCGGCGCCCGTGAAGGAGCCCTTCTTATGGCCGAAGAGCGTGGAGGCCGCGCCGTCGCCACGCAGCGTCGCGCAGTTCACTTCGACGAAAGGCCCCGTCATCTGGTGGCGCGACTGCTTCAGTTCGAACATGCGCCGCGCCAGGAAGGACTTGCCCGCGCCCGTCGGCCCCACCAGCAGGATGGGCGCGCGCGAGCGCACCGCCACGCGCTCGATCTCGTCGATCAGCGCGTTGAATCGCGCGTTGCGCGTGGCGATGCCGCTCTTCAGGAAGGCGACCGCGTCGCGCTGCTCCGCGTCGAAGCGCCGCGCGATCACGTCATAGCGAGACAGGTCGAGGTCGATCAGCGTGCACTTGCCGGCTTCGCCCTCGCGCTGCTTCTTCGGCGGCGATGTCTGCGCCAGCACGCCTGGAACCACGCGCGATTCGGACAGCAGGAACATGCAGATCTGCGCGACGTGCGTGCCGGTGGTGATGTGCGTCCAGTACTGCTCGCGCTCGGGTTCGAATCTGTAGCCGCGCGCCCAGTCGTAAAGGCGCGTGTAGACCTCGCCGAAGTCCCAGGGGTCCGCCAGGTCGAGCGGCACGAGGTTGACCGTGGTCTCGGGCGACACGGTGGCGATGTCAGCCTTCACCACCTCGGCCAGCGCCTTGTGCCGCAGCGTGTAGAGCAGCTCCATGCGCGAGACGACCATGTCCTCGTGCTGAGCGAGCGAGACGGTGGGGCGCCACTTGTTCCAGCGGCCCGCGCCCTGGCCGGCATCGAGCTGGGTGCCGAGGAAGCCGATGACGACGATTGGCTTCATGAAATAAAGATCTAGCTAAATTTATAGAAATCGGTTGAATGCTAGCAGATCGAATATGACGTGCACCGGTCGATAAAGAAGAATTTGTCTATTCATATCAACGGCTTGCGTGAGTTTCGAACGCTTTTTTGCCTCTCTCGCCGTCGCCTGGCACGCTGGGTGCAATAGACAACCCGTCGGATGCAGTTCATCCGCTCGCAGGTGCCGCGTGAAAGCGGCCCGGTGCCGCAGGCCAGATCCTGTCTTGGGCTCGCGGTATGCCGCTGTTGAACTGACTGGCAACTGAACTTGTTTCAGTTCTGCTCATGGTTGAGCACCGTGCCAACCGCACGGCGTTGTGGGTTCGATTCCCGCGAAAAACCCTGGCGGTGCTCGCACCGCCATCTGATGGGGCGAAAGCCCCCCGCCCCGGCACACCGGAGCGACGGCGCAAGGCCCTCAAAGCCTTGCGGCGCGCGACACAGTGCCAAGCGCAGGCGGCTTGCGCGCCGCGTGCGTGTCAAGGAACTGCGTGCAGCCATCGACGGCAAGGGAGGTGAGGACGTTGCGATGCAACGACGGGAGGCACCTACCGAACCGCGCGACCGCCGCATGACAGGCCTTGACCGCCGCAGTGTCCGCCGCCTGCCCTTTCGAGGGCCTGGATCGAATGAATGGATGAATGACGACTGGCCGACGAGAACGAAACGAACAGTCGAACCGAACAAAGAGGAGAAAAAGAATGCTGGGCTTCAACCAATACACCATCAAGAAGAACGAACGCGCACTGCTGCTGCGCAACGGCGACTTCGAGCGACTGCTCGGACCGGGAAAGCACCGCGTGTTCGCGGGCTTCGACACCGTCCAGCTGCAACGCTTCTCGCTCGCCGAGCCGGTGTTCGAGCACGAGCTGGCCGACTACTTCCTGGCACGCGAGCCGGAGCTGGTCGAACGCGAGTTCGTGCAGGTGTCGCTGGGCGAAACCCAGGTCGGCCTGCGTCATGAGGAGGGCGTGCTTGTGCAGATCCTGCCGCCCTCTACCCGCAAGCTCTACTGGCGTGGGCTGCGCGAGCAGCGCATCGACGTGATCGATGTTTCCGCCGATGCGCGTCTGCCGGCCGAGTTGCTGGCAAAGCTGCAGAGCGTGGCCTTGCGTCCGCGCGCGGTGCAGGGGCTCGAGGGCGTACTGCTGGTGCAGGTGCCAGAGTTCCATGCCGGTGTGCTGACGCTCGAAGGGCAGATGCAGGCCTTGCTGCCGCCTGGAAACCACGGTTTCTGGCGCTTCAACCGTCAGGTGTCGGTGACCTCCGTGGACCTGCGTTCGCAGATCGCCGAAGTGAGCGGCCAGGAGATCCTGACCCGCGACAAGGTGGGACTGCGGCTGAACCTGTCGGCGGTATGGCGTTTCCTCGACGTGCGGCAGGCCCTGGCGCAGATGCCCAAGCCGGCGGAGCACGTGTATCGCGAGCTGCAGTTCGGTCTGCGTGCCGCGGTCGGCGAGCAGACGCTCGACGCGCTGCTGGAGAACAAGGCAGCCATCGACCAGACCGTGCTGGCGCAGGTGCGCGAGCGGCTGGAAGGCTCGGGAGTCGTGCTGGAAAGCGTGGGCGTGAAGGACATCATCCTGCCGGGTGAGATGAAGACCATCCTTGCGCAGGTGGTGGAGGCCGAGAAGTCGGCCCAGGCCAACGTGATCCGTCGCCGCGAGGAAACCGCGGCCACGCGCTCGCTGCTGAACACCGCCAAGGTGATGGAGGGCAACCCTGTCGCGTTGCGGATGAAGGAACTTGAAACGCTGGAACGCGTGGCCGAACGGATCGACAAGATCTCGGTGGTCGGCGGTCTGGACCAGGTGCTCAACGGACTGGTGACGCTTCGGCCGAACGGTTCCTGAGTTCTGAAGGAAAAAAGGGATACGGGCACGCAGGCACAGAAGGGAGCGCCACTGCCAAAAATGTTGATATTGCCGGCAGTCCGGGTAGCACCGGATGCGGCGGGCAAGTCGGTCGACGAGCAAGGTTGAGGATGCAGGTGCTGGCTCCGATGACGGGTCTGTCACTGGCGCGCGTTTCCAATCGTCGACTGGGCCGCTGGATTGAAACACCACGGTCGCCGTATTGATGCGGGTTCGAATCCCGCCGTGTCCACCAGTCGTTCGTGAAGAATGAATAGATAGATAGCAAAGAGAGAGAGAGAGAGAAAGAAAAATGGAACAGAGCAAGAACTACAACCTGCACGAAGTCGCCAACGGCGTTCCCGTGAAGATGTGGACCCGCGGCGTGCCAGTGGAAGACGAGGCGCAGAAGCAGCTCGAGAACGCCGCCCGCCTGCCCATCGTGTTCAAGCACATCGCGGCCATGCCCGACGTGCACTACGGCATCGGCGCAACGGTGGGTTCGGTGATCCCGACCTTCAAGGCCATCATCCCGGCCGCGGTGGGCGTGGACATCGGCTGCGGAATGATGGCGTGCAAGACCACGCTGCATGCCAACGACCTGCCCGACAACCTGGCGCCGCTGCGCTCGGCGATCGAGGAGGCCGTGCCGCACGGCTCGAACCCCAAGCGCATGGGCCGCGACAAGGGTTCGTGGGAGACGCCTCCCAACGAGACCGACGTGGCCTGGGCCGGCCTGGTGGACGAGTTCGACGCGATCTGCGAGGACTACCCGCGCCTGAAGAACACCAACAACCACAAGCACCTGGGAACGCTGGGTACGGGCAACCACTTCATCGAGGTGTGCCTGGACGAAGCTGGCTCCGTGTGGTTCATGCTGCACTCGGGTTCGCGCGGCGTGGGCAACGCCATCGGCACGCACTTCATCGAACTCGCGAAGAAGGACGCCGAGCAGCACCAGCGCAACCTGCCCGACCAGGACCTGGCGTACTTCGAGGAAGGCGCCAAGTACTTCGGCGACTACGTGCGCGCGGTGGGCTGGGCCCAGAAGTTCGCGCGAGCGAATCGCGAAGTGATGATGCAGCGCGTGGTCGCGGCCGCGCGCAAGGTCATCACCAAGCCGTTCGAAGCGCACGTGGAAGCGGTGAACTGCCACCACAACTACGTGAGCCGCGAAACGCACTTCGGCGAAGACGTGCTCGTGACCCGCAAGGGCGCGGTGAGCGCAAAGGCCGGTGAGCTGGGGATCATCCCCGGCAGCATGGGCGCCAAGAGCTACATCGTGCGCGGAAAGGGCAACCCCGAGAGTTTCATGAGCTGCAGCCACGGCGCCGGTCGAAAGATGAGCCGTACCAAGGCCAAGAAGCTCTACACGGTGGCCGACCAGATCGCCGCGACCGAAGGCGTGGAATGCCGAAAGGACGCCGACGTGATCGACGAGATCCCGATGGCCTACAAGGACATCGACGCGGTGATGGATGCGCAGAAGGACCTGGTGGAGGTGGTCTACACGCTCAAGCAGGTCGTATGCGTGAAGGGATGAATTCGAGGCCGGTGCACGGCCTCATGGCTGGGGTGACGTAGGGAGGAGGGCTCGGGCCCTCCTTCGCGGCACCTCGCGTTTGGGAAAGGTCCGAGAGATGAAGAAGAGCAACAAGCAGCGCCGTGCCGAGATCAAGGCGCGGCGCCTCGAGCGAGCCGCAGCAGCGTCGGCCGCGCATCTGCGCGAGAAAGATGTTCGCCTGCCGCAGCCCGATTTCGGGTCCGCGCTCGGCTGCGAGCCGGCTGATCGGTTCGTCCTGGAGCAATACAACAACACCTATGGTGTGCTGCCTGCGTTCTATGCAGCCCGCCCCTTCACCTGCCGCGATTGCGGCGCTGAAGAAGTGTGGACGGCCAAGCAGCAGAAGTGGTGGTACGAGGTCGTGCATGGGCATATCGATAGCCGCGCCGTGCGATGCCTCGCATGTCGGCGCGCACGGCGCGAGCGTCTGCGCAACGCGCCGCCGGGTGCGAGCCTCCTGCGCGAGCAGACGGATCGCCTTCGTGCGCTGGGCGATGCAAAACCGACCGCGAGCGCCGTCACCGAAATCGAGGCTGCGCTTGAAAGCAAATGGTGGAGCCTGCGCGTCGTGGCGATCCAGACCATGGCTCGCTGGGGAGGCGAAGCGAACCTCGCGAAGCTGCATGAGTTGATGGCGGCTCGTCCCGAGGGAGGTCGCCGATACTTTGCCTGGGAGCGCGTTGCCGCCGATGCGGCAAGGAGCGCGCTGCTGAACAGGGAGCGATGGCCTTGACGACGATGATGAAACTGACTTTCCTGGGGACCTCTTCCGGCACCCCCACGCGCCACCGCAACGTCTCCGGGCTTGCGGTGCAGACGGTGCTTGGCGCCGACTGGTTCCTGGTCGATTGCGGCGAGGGTACGCAGCACCGAGTGCTGCAGACCCCGCTGTCGCTGAACGACCTGGCCGCCGTCTGCATCACGCATGTGCATGGCGATCATTGCTATGGCCTGCCGGGATTGCTCGCGAGTGCCGGCATGGGCAAGCGCACGAAGCCGCTGAAGCTGATCGCGCCGCTGCCGGTGTGGGAATGGTTCGAGGCCACGCGACGGCTGACCGACCTGCATCTGCCCTACGAGGTGGAGCATGTCGATCTGGAGAACGAAGCGCTGGTGTACGACATGCCCGGTTTGCGCATCGAGCGCCACGTGCTGCGGCATCGCGTGCCGAGCCACGCCTATCGCGTGCAGGTCGAGACGCGGCGGGTGCGGCTCAAGGCCGAGGCGCTGCGAGCTGTCGGACTGCCGCCCGGACCGGCATGGCGTGCGCTTCAGAACGGCGAGGATGTGTCATTCAACGGCGAGACGCTGCACAGCGCTGATTTCGTGGATACGCAGGTCGACACGGCCGTCGCCGTGCTCGGCGGAGACAACGCCGAGCCGGCGATGCTCCATGAAGCCTGCCAGGGCGCGCAGCTGCTGGCGCATGAAGCCACGTTCACGCAGGACGCGCTCGACAAGGTCGGCCCCGGGCCGATGCACAGCTCGGCGCGCCTGCTGGCCGAGTTCGCGCAGTCCGTCGAAGTGCCGAACCTGATCCTCACGCACTTCAGCGCGCGCCACCAGAACGGGGAAGGCATGGCGGCGCTGATGGCCGAGACGCTGGCGCACTACCGCGGCCATGCGTTCCTGGCCAACGACCTTGATGTCTACGAGCTCGACAGTGCCGGCAAGGTGACCGTCACGCGGGCCTGACGAAAGAAAGAAGAAGAAAGAAGAATCGAAGATGAGTACCGAAGAAGAATTCCTGCGCTCCGCCCATCCGATCGAGCCCGCCATGCGCGCGCAGATCATGGAGGCCCTGCGCGACATCGAGGCGAAGCACGACGTGAGTGTGCTGTTCGCCTGCGAATCCGGCAGCCGAGGCTGGGGCTTCGCCTCGCCCGACAGCGACTACGACGTGCGCTTCATCTACGTCAACCGCCTGCCGTGGTATCTCACGGTGGCGCCGCGCCGCGACGTGATCGAGGTGCCGATCAGCGGCGACCTCGACATCAACGGATGGGACCTGCGCAAGGCCCTGGGCCTGATGCGCGAGTCGAACCCGACGCTGCTCGAATGGCTGCGCTCGCCCGTCGTGTACCGCGACGACGCGACGGCGATGCCGCGCTTTCGCGAACTGTCGGAGGCGGTGTTCTCCAACGCGCGCGGCTGGCACCACTACAGCTCGATGGCGAGGAAGAACTTCCGCGAGCACCTGCAGGCCGACGAGGTGCGCTACAAGAAATACCTCTACGTGCTTCGTCCGCTGCTGGCCGCGCGCTGGATCCGCTCGCAGCCCGGTGTGCCGCCTATGCGCTTCGCCGACCTTGCGCAGCGCACGCTCGACCCGGTGCGCGACGCCGCGCTGATCGGCGAGATCAACGCGCTGCTCGAAGTGAAGATGCGCGCCGGCGAGGCCGCGACCAGCCCGCGCTGGCCCGGCATCCACGCGTTCATCGAGTCGGAGCTGGCAGCCAATGCCGCGCAGCCGGTGACGCCGCTGCCGCAGTCCGAGCAGGCCGGCCTCGATGCCTTCCTGTACGAAACGGTCCTGCGTTTCGAAGCGAAGAAGAGCGAGAAGGAGGCCGCGCATGGTTGAACTCGACGGCTCCCAAGGTGAGGGCGGCGGCCAGATCCTGCGCACCAGCCTCGCGCTGTCGATGGTCACGGGCCAGCCCATGTCCATCGAGAAGATCCGCGCAGGCCGCGCCAAGCCGGGCCTGATGCGCCAGCACCTCGCGTGCGTGAACGCGGCGGCCGCGATCAGCGGCGCGGAAGTCGATGGCGCCGAGCTGGGTTCGCAGTCGCTGCGTTTCGTGCCCGGCACAGTGCGCGCGGGCGAGTATCGCTTCGCGATCTCGGGCGCCGGCAGCTGCATGCTGGTGCTGCAGACCGTGCTGCCGCCGCTGCTGCTGGCCGGCGCGCAGAGCCGCGTGCATCTGAGCGGCGGCACGCACAACCCGATGGCGCCGCCGTTCCACTTCCTGGAGCGCGCGTTCGCGCCGCTGGTGCGCCGGCTCGGCGCCGACCTGCAGCTGACGCTGCGCCGCTGCGGTTTCTATCCGGCCGGCGGCGGCGAGGTCGAGGCGGCCATCGTGCCTGCGGCTGGTGCGCTGCAGCCCTTCGACCTGATGGCGCGCGGCGCGAATCTCTCTAGCTATGCGGAGTGCCTGGCACCGGGCATCCCGCGCCATGTGCCGACGCGCGAGCTCGACACGCTGGGTGGCGCAATGGGCTGGTCGAGCGAGCAACTGCGCTTCGGCTCGGTGCGCCAGAACGAAGGCCCGGGCAACGCGCTGCTGGCCACGCTGGCCTACGAGCACGTGACGGAGGTGTTCACCGCCTTCGGCGAGAAGTCGCTGAGCGCAGAGCAGGTCGCGCATGGGCTGGTGAAGGAACTGCGCTCTTTCCAGAAGAGCGAGGCGGCTGTCGGTCCGCACCTGGCGGACCAGCTGGCGCTGCTGCTGGCGCTCGCCGCGTGGCAAAGCAGGAAGGCCGGCGCCTTCACCTGCAGCGAGGTGACGGAGCACACGCGTACCAACTGCGCGGTGATCGAGCGCTTCCTGCCGGTGCGCTTCGCGATCGCCGAGAGCCGCCAGGCCTGTACGGTGCAGGTCTCGCCTGCCTGAAGCAGGCAAACGGGTGCCACCCGCTCAGGCGAGCGGCGTGGCGTTCGCGTACAGGCGCAGCAGCATCGCGCGCAGTGTCTTCACTTCGGCTGCAGTGAAGTCCGAGGTCGCGACGGCCTCGTAGTGCTGCGCGAGCGGAATCAGCTCCAGCGTCAACGCAAGGCCGCGCTCGGTGAGCGCGATGCGCACCGCGCGCTTGTCGGTGTCGCACTTCTCGCGCGCCACCAGTTCATGCGAAGCCAGCCGGTCGACGATGCGCGACAGCGCCGACAGGTCGGTCGATGCGTGCGTGGCCAGTTCCGACAGCGTCTGCCGCGGCGTGTGCTGCAGCGAGGCGCAAACACGCCATTCGCTCAGGCTCAGTCCGTAGGGCTTGAGCGCCTTCGCGAAGGCGTTGCCCATGCGAGCGCCGGCGCGTGCGAGGAGGAAGGGGATGGCCTTCTCGAGGTCGTGGTCTTGGGGGAGGGTTTTCATCTAGACATGCTTGAACAATCAAGTATATAGTCCGCCGCAATTACTTGAATAATCAAGCAAATATGGAGATGAAAATGAGCCGGACGCCTTCCCGCCGCGGTGCCATCGCATGGGCCGTTTCACTTTCCCTGCTGTCGGCGCTGCCGCCGGCTCATGCGCAGGGCGCGGCGAAATGGCCGTCGCAGGCCGTGCGCTTCGTGGTGCCGTTTCCGGCGGGCTCCGCGCCCGACGTGCTGATCCGCCACGTCGGCGCCAGGCTCGGCGAGAAGTGGGGGCAGGGGGTGATCGTCGACAACAAGCCCGGCGGCAGCGGCGTGATCGGCATGAACGCGATCCTCGCGGCGCCGACCGACGGCTACACCTTCGGCTTCGTGCAGGGCTCGGCGATCTCGGTGGCGCCCAGCACCATCAGGGGAGTGAGCTACGACTTCAACCGCGACTTCGTGCCCGTCACGCTCGCGGCCGTCGCGCCTTTCATGCTCGCGGTGCCCGCCAATTCGCCGTACAAGACACTGGCCGACTTCATCGCCGCCGCGCGTGGCAGGCCGCAGGGCATCGAGGTGGCCGACAACGGACGCGGCACGGCGCCGCACCTCGCGTCGGCGCTGCTGGGCCTGCAGTCGGGCGCGCAGTTCCTCGAAGTGCACTACCCGGGAGGTGCGCAGGCCATGCAGGCCACGCTGGGCGGCCAGACCCAGATGATGGTCGAGACCTACAACGTGGTCGCCGGCAACGTGCAGGGCGGCCGAATGCGCGTGCTGGCCAGCATGGGCGACCGCGTGGAAGCCGGGCTGGAGCAGTTCCCGCTAGCGAGCAAGACAGTACCCGGCGCCGTCGCGCACGGCTGGTTCGCCGTCATCGCGAAGAAGGGCGTCGATCCGCAGGTGCTCGCCAGGCTCAACAAGGACATGAACGAAGCCCTGCTCTTGCCCGACGTGGTGGCCAAGTCGCGCGAGCTCGGCACCTATCCGAGGCCCGGCACCCCCGAACAGCTGGCGCGCTACATCGCCGAGGACCGCAAGACCTGGCAGGACGTGCTGGACAAGCTCAACATCAAACCGGAGTGATTTCCCCAATGAAGAACAAGATTGCGCTCGAAGAGCATTTCGCGATCGACCTGACCATCGGCGACTCGCAGGTCTACGCCCGCCCAGAGGTGTGGCAGACGCTGAAGAGCAACCTGCTCGATTTCGAGCAGCAGCGCATCGAGCAGATGGACGAGTGGGGCACCGAGCTGTCCATCCTCTCGCTCAACTCGCCGGCGGTGCAGGGCATTCCCGACGCACAGCGCGCCATCGACGTGGCCCGCCGCGCCAACGACGTGCTTGCCGAGCAGATCGCCCGCCACCCGACGCGCTTCGGCGGTTTCGCCGCGCTGCCCATGCAGGACCCGCAGGCTGCCGCGCGCGAGTTGGAACGCTGCGTCACGCAGCTAGGCTTTCACGGCTTCCTGGTCAACGGCTTCTCGCAGGTGGAAGACGAGAACACCGTCGTCTACTACGACGATCCGCGCTTCGCCGATTTCTGGGCCGTGGCCGCGGCGCTGAAGAAGCCCTTCTACATGCACCCGCGCGATCCGCTGCTCGGCCGCGAGCCCATCTACGAAGGCGCGCACTGGCTCACCGGTCCGACCTGGGCCTTCGCGGTGGAAACCGGCATCCACGCGCTGCGACTGCTCTCGAGCGGCCTCTTCGACCGCCACCCGGAACTGCAGATGATCCTCGGCCACTTCGGCGAAGGCATCCCGTTCAACATCTGGCGCGTGGACCACATCCTGCGCAAGGGCCGCCGCGGCATGCCCTGCGACAGGGAGATCGGCGACTACCTGCGAAGCAACGTCCACATCACGACCAGCGGCAACTTCCGCACGCCCACGCTGCTGTCGACCATGCTCGAGGTGGGCGCGGACCGCATCATGTATTCGGTCGACTACCCGTTCGAGAAGCACGAGGACGCGGCGCGCTGGTTCGACAGGTGCGAGATCAGCGAGAACGACCGCCGCAAGATCGGCCGCGACAACGCGGTCAAGCTCTTCGGGCTGAAGTGACATGAGCCGGCACAAAGACAACCGCCCCGTGCTCGTGTCCGGCGGCGGCATCGGCGGGCTCGCCGCGGCGCTGGCGCTGGTGCGCGAGGGCTACCGCGTGAAGGTGATCGAGCAGGCCGGCCAGATCGGCGAGATCGGTGCGGGCATCCAGCTCAGCCCCAATGCCTTCGCGGCCTGCGATGCGCTGGGCGTTGGCGCGAACCTGCGCGCCAAGGCGGTCTACACCGAAGAGATGGTGATGTTCGACGCCATCGACGCGAAGCGCGTGGCGGGCATCTCGCTGTCGGAGCGCTTCCGCGAGCGCTTCGGCAACCCCTATGCGGTGATCCACCGTGCCGACATCCACGGCGCATTGCTCGAAGGCGTGAAGGCGACCACCGAGGGCATCGAGTTCCTCACCTCGACCAAGGTGGTGCACATCGAGCAGGACGAAGGCGGCGTGACGCTCATCGATGCCCAGGGCGGCCGCCACGAGGGCCAGGCCGTGATCGGCTGCGACGGCGTGCGCTCGGCGGTGCGCCAGCAGTACGTGGGCGACAGCATCCGCGTCTCGGGCCATGTGGTGTTCCGCGCTGTGGTCGACACGGCTGACTTTCCCGAAGCGTTGCGCTTCACAGCGCCCTGCATCTGGGTCGGCCCCAACTGCCATCTGGTGCATTACCCGCTGAAGGGCGGCGACAAGTTCAACATCGCCGTCACCTTCCACAGCGACCAGCCGGAAGAATGGGGCTCGATGGACGGCGACCCGGCCGAAGTGCAGCGCTACTTCCGCTCGACCTGCGAGCGGGTGCAGCAACTGCTGCGCATCCCGAAGGCCTGGAAGCGCTACTCCACGGCCGACCGCGACCCCATCGAGCAATGGACCTTCGGACGCGCCACGCTGCTGGGCGATGCGGCACACCCGATGGTGCAGTACCTGGCCCAGGGCGCGTGCATGGCCTGCGAGGACGCGGTGACGCTGGGCCTGGCCCTGCGGCGCGAAGGCGGTGACTGGACACGAGCGCTCGCGCTGTACGAGCGCTCCCGCGTCGCCCGCACCGCGCGGGTGGTGCTGTCGGCGCGGGAGATGGGCCGCATCTACCACGCCAAGGGCGTGGAGCGGCTGGTGCGCAACAGCATGTGGACCGGCAGGCCGCAGGAGCGCTTCTACGACGCGCTCGAATGGCTCTACGGATGGACCGCCGCGAGCTGCCTCGCCGACAGCGACGGGGCTGGCGCGTGAAGATCGACTCGGCATCCATAGAGGCGGGCGGCGGCGGCGCGGCCGCTGCGACGATCGACATACCAGCCCTGATCGACAGCCACCCCGTCAGCGCCTTCCAGAAATGGATTCTTCTGCTGGTCGGCTGCGCGGTCGTCATGGACGGCTTCGATGTGCAGGCCATGGGCTTCGTCGCGCCCGCCATCGTGCAGGCCTGGGGCATCGAGAAGGCCGCGCTGGGCCCGGTGTTCGGCGCCGGCCTGCTCGGCATGCTGGTTGGCTCGCTGGTGCTGAGCGTCTGCGCCGACCGCATCGGCCGGCGCCCGGTGCTGCTGGGCGCCACGGTGTTCTTCGCGCTGTGCATGCTGGCCACCGCCTTCGCGCACACGCTCGACCAGCTGCTCGCCATGCGCTTCATCACCGGCATCGGGCTGGGCGGCATCATGGCCAACGCGAGCGCACTGGCCAGCGAGTACAGCCCGCAGCGCCGGCGCGTCACGCTGATGATGTGGGTGTCCTGCGGCTTCACCGGCGGCGCGGTGCTGGGCGGGTTGATTTCGGCGGTGCTCATCCCCCGGGGCGGCTGGCAGGCGGTGTTCGTCTTCGGCGGCGTGGTGCCGCTGCTGATCGCCGCGCTCATGTGGCGCTACATGCCCGAGTCGATGCAGTTCCTGGTGCTGCGCGGGCGCAAGCTCGACCGCGTGCAGCAGTGGCTGGACCGCATCGCGCCCAGCGTGCCCGCCGGGCCCGGCACGCGCTACGTGGTGCACGAGGCGAAGCAGGACGGCGCGCCGGTGGTCGAGCTTTTCCGCGCCGGACGCGGGCCGGCCACGCTGCTGCTGTGGGGCATCAACTTCATGAACCTGCTCAACCTGTTCTTCCTGGCGAACTGGCTGCCCACCATCGCGGCCGGAGCAGGCTACAGCGCGAGCACCGCCGTGCTGGTGGGCACGCTGCTGCAGGTGGGCGGCGTGGTCGGCACGGTGGCGATGGGGCCGCTGATCGACCGCGTGGGCTTCTACCGCGTGCTGGTGCCGGTGTTCGCGGTGGCGGCAGTGGCCATCGCGGTCATCGGCCAGCCGGCGCTGCCCCTGCTGCTGTTGCTCGCGGTGGTTGCGGTCAGCGGCTTCTGCGTGGTCGGCGCGCAGCCGGCGCTCATCGCGCTGGCCTCGGGCGTCTACCCGACGACGGTGCGCGCCACCGGCATGGGCTGGAGCCTGGGCATCGGCCGCGCGGGTTCCATCGCGGGGCCGGTGCTGGCGGGCTGGCTCATCGGGCTGCACTGGAGCAACAGCGCGCTCTTCTTCGCGGCGGCCGTGCCGGCGCTGCTGTCCTGCGCCATGGTGCTGTGCATGGGGCGATTGAAATTCACCGGCGCCACCGCGCGCCAGGCATCTTCCGGAGCAACGAAATGACGAAAACGATGAACAACGCCCAGGCCCGCAGCGGCCTGGTCCTGGCCGCGCGCGTGCTGATGGCGGTGATCTTCCTGGTCGCGGGCGTGCGCAAGCTGCTGACCTACGGCGCCACGCTGGGCTACTTCGGCAAGCTCGGCATTCCGCTGGCCGACGTGGTGCTGCCGCTGACCATCGCGCTCGAAGTGGGCGGCGGGCTGCTGCTGATCGCGGGCTGGCAGGTGCGATGGGTGGCTTCGGCGCTGGCGCTCTTCACGCTGGCCACGGCCTTCGCCGCGCATGCCTTCTGGGCGGCCGACGCGGCCCAGTTCGCCGGCCAGCTCAACAACTTCCTGAAGAACGTGGCAATGGTCGGCGGCTTCCTGGTGCTCATCGCCTACGTCTCGACGGTCGAGCGCGGGGCCGGCTCCAGGGGCTGAGCGGAAAACTCCTTTCCGTTTTCCGCCATTTAGCGAGGGGCGAGCCGGCGTATCGTGGATGTCCCGGCGCGAGCCGGGCGGCAGACAGATCCGTTCGAGCAAAGACCCGAGACACAGGCCAAAGCCATGACCACACCCTCGTTCATCTACACCAGCGCCCCCCAGCGGGTGGTTTTCGGCGCCGGCTCGCTGCAGCACCTGGCCCGCGAGATCGATGCGCTGGGCGCGCGCCGGGCCTTGGTGCTTTCCACGCCCGAGCAGCGCCCGCAGGCCGAGCGCGTGGCCGACATGCTCGGCGCCCATGCGGCCGGCGTGTTCGACCGCGCCGTGATGCATGTGCCCATCGAGACCGCGCGCGAGGCGAGGGAAGTGGCCACCAGGCTCGGCGCCGATTGCGCCGTGGCCATCGGCGGCGGCTCCACCACCGGCCTGGGCAAGGCGATCGCGCTCGACTCGGGCCTGCCGATCCTGGCGATTCCGACGACCTACGCGGGCTCCGAGATGACGCCGATCTACGGCATCACCGAAGCCGGCATGAAGAAGACCGGCAAGGACTTCCGCGTGCTGCCCCGCACCGTGATCTACGACCCCGAGCTGTCGCTCGGCCTTCCCGTGGGCATGAGCGTGACCAGCGGCATCAACGCCATCGCGCATGCGGCCGAGGGGCTCTATGCGGTCGATTCGAACCCGATCATGGACCTGATGGCGCAGGAAGGCATCGCCGCGCTGGGCCGCGCGCTGCCGGCCATCCGCGCCACGCCGAAGGACCCGGCCGCCCGCGGCGACGCGCTCTACGGCGCATGGCTGTGCGGCACGGTGCTGGGCAATGTAGGCATGGCGCTGCACCACAAGCTGTGCCACACGCTGGGCGGCAGCTTCAACCTGCCGCATGCCGAGACCCACACCATCGTGCTGCCGCACGCGCTGGCCTACAACGCCGGGGCTGCGCCCGAAGCCATGGCGAAGATCGCGAAGGCACTTGGGGGAAGCGGTGGCGCCGCGCAGGCCGTTTACGACCTGGCACGCGACAACGGCGCGCCGGTCGCATTGCGCGACATCGGCATGAAGGAAGCCGACCTGGACCTGGCCTGCGAGCACGCGCTCAAGAACCAGTACCCCAACCCGCGTCCGCTGGAGCGCGCGGCGATCCGCGCGCTGCTGCAGAACGCCTGGGAAGGCGTGCGGCCCTGAGGCAACGCCAGTGCGTCAGGGGCGTGCCGTGACCGGCAGGCCAGCCTGCTGCGTAAACGAGACGCTGGGCTTCTTGTAGGCAGCGGGCACTTCGTCGCGGTAGAAGGCGCGGCGGTCCAGGCTTTGCAGCGGGTTGTTGGCGGCGGCCACGGCCTGCTCGCGCACGGTGCTGCGGTCGAGCGTGGACTTGAAGGCCACGGCGCCTTCGGCGGCGGTGTCCGAATAGGCGTTGCCTTCGCGCGTCGCGGCGACGGCTTCGGCCTTCACGTCGGTGCGGCTGGCGGAGGAGGTCAGGGGCTGCACGCCTTCATAGGCTTCGGCGTGCGCGCCGGCGGCGCCCAGCATGGCGAAGGCTGCGGCGAGGGCGGATGCGGCGATGCGTTGCTTGTTGTTCATTGCGGGATTCCTTTCGAGCGATTTGGGCCGATCAGAGCGGCAGTGCGTCGCCGCGGGCTGCAGCGCGTGCTGCCGCACGCACGGTGGCACGGTCGACCGTGCTGGCCACCATCGGGGCCACGCCCGACGAAGCGGCTTCGGCGTACGGGTTGTCGTTGTGCGCGGCGGCGACAGCTTCGGCGCGCACAGCGGCGCGGCTGGCCGACGAGGCGATCACCGGAGCGGGACCGGCGCTGGCGCCATCGGCGTAGGGGTTGTCGGCGCGCGCGGCAGCCACGGCTTCGGCACGTACGTCTGCACGGCTGACGGACGAGGTGATCGGATGCACGCCTTCATAGGTTTCGGCGTGGACCGCGCCCGCTGCGCCGAGCATGGCGAATGCGATGGCGGAGAGAGCGGCGATGCGTTGCTTGGTGTTCATGATGCGAGTCCCTTTGCTGACTGGTGTGGGCGGCGGACATTCGTCGTTGCCACGGGATGCAGTGTGAAACCGCATCGCGGCCGGCGCTGTGCGTTTGCGCACCGCTTTCGGCGATTGGTCAGAGGGCGGAGGCTGCCGCGTGCTGTCCGTAGAGCACCGCCAGCGGCTCGGAGCGGCCGCGCACCGTAAGCGTCTCGGCCGCGCCCATGGCGTGCGCGACACCGGCCTTCTCGGCCGCGAACAGCGACACAACGAGGCGTGACGCTGCTGTCTTCGAATGATCCTGCAACCGGCTCGCGGTGTTGACCACTTCGCCGATGGCGGTGAAGGTGGTGGTCTCCAGGTAGCCCACTTCGCCGACAGCCGCGCGGCCCGCGTGCAGGCCCATGCCGAACTCCAGCCGCTGGCCGAACTGCGCCTCGAAGCCTTCGCTCCATGCGTCCATGCGCTGCCCGATCAGCTCGGTGGCGCGCAATGCCTGCCTGCACGCGGTGGGCAGGTCGCAGTCGAGGCCGAAGATCGCCATCACGCTGTCGCCGATGAACTGGTTGGGCACGCCGCCACTTTCGCGCACGGCCGCGCCCACGGTGGCGAAGTAGCGGTCGAGCACGTAGGCGAGGTCGAAGGGCCACTGCCGCTCCGACAGGCCCGACCAGCGCCGCAGGTCGACGAAGAGGATGGCCACGTCGCGCTCGCGTCCGAAGCTGCCGACCGGTGCGGGCCGGCCCTCGTTGGGCAGCGGCGCGAACAGCGGCGTGACCTCGATGTCGCCGCGCGGGCGCAGCTGGCAGGCCAGCCGCACGTCGGCCGGCGCGCGCACCCGCTCGAGCGTGCGCCGCTCGTCGCGGCCCGGCTCGCCGATGTGGTCGGCCGGGCCGGCCACGCGCACGCGGCAGGTGGAGCAGCGCGCCCGTCCGCCGCAGATCGACACATGGTCGATGCCGTGGGAGCGGCTCGCCTCCAGCACGCTCCAGCCATGCGGAACATGCACCGTGCGGCCCGGGTAGCGCAGCGCCACCTGCGGCTGGCGCGACCAGCGCGCGAGGCCGTTGCGGCCCCAGCGCGCTGCCAGCAGCGCGACCAGCGCCAGCCCGTAGCCCCACTTGATCGCGTTCTCGGCTGCGCCCAGCGCCTTGCCCTGTTCGGCCGTGGGGAGGGCGGTCGGCGGCACGCCGGTCCACTGGAACTCGCGCCCCATCGAGACGAAGCCCATCGCGGCGGTCAGCGGAAGTACCACCGCGACGGCCAGCAGCAGGTGCGAGAAGCGCCTCCATACCGGCTTGGCCCGCAGCGCGAAGTGCAGGCCCAGGCAGCCGTGCGTCCAGGCGGCCAGCATCATCAGCAGCTGTGCCGCCGCGCCCTGCCAGTCCCAGAGGCCCCAGACCACGCGGGCATACGAGCCCTCGATGCCGTAGGCCAGGTAGGCGCCGCGCATGGCCGTGAGGTGCGTGGCCAGCAGCAGCGGCAGTGCGAAGCCCAGCGCCACGCGCAGGCCTTCGAGCGGGGGCATGTGCAGCGTGCGCCGCTCCCACAGGGCGACCACCGCCAGCGCCAGGTGCGTGGCGGCCGCGCCATACAGCAGCGCGGTGCCCGCCAGGGTGTGCCAGAAGGCCTGCACGCCGCGCAGCACGGTCTCGGCGGCGGCGAAGGAATAGATGCCCAGCGAATGGTTCAGCAGGTGCGCCGTGACGTAGGCCATCAGCACCAGCCCGCTCGCCCAGCGGAGATTGCGCCGTGTGGGCGGTCTCAGCGAAAAGGTGTCGGCAGCAACGGCTTTGGGGGAACGTCTGTCCATGAACGGGTTCGAAGCGGCACCCGAGCATAATGCGCGCGCCCCTACCGTCCCCCGGCATGGCCAAACCCGAACCTACCCCCCGCTCCAGCCTCGCGCTGCGCCAGATCGCGCTGCTCGAAGGCCTTTCCGACCAGCGGCTGGACCTGCTGGCCCAGCAATGCCTGTGGCACAGCGTGGAGGCCGGCAAGCCCCTGCTGCTGCGTGCCGAGCAGCAGGGCGAGGTGTTCCTGCTGGTCTCGGGCCGTGTGCGGGTGACGACCTACTCGGCCAACGGCCGCCAGGTGACCTTCCGCGACTCCGAAGCGGGCGAGCACTTCGGCGATATCTCCGCCATCGACGGCGGCCCGCGCTCCGCCGACGTGGTCACGCTGGAGCCCAGCGTGGTCGCCAGCCTCGACCGCGCTTCCTTCATGGCCCTGCTGCGCGACGAGCCCCTGGTGGCCGGCCGGGTGATGCTGCGGCTGGCGACGCTGGTGCGGCAGCTCTCGGAGCGGGTGATCGACCTGAGCACCCTGGGCGTGCAGAACCGGCTGCATGCCGAGCTGCTGCGCCTAGCCCGCGCCGCCGGCGTGGAGGGCAACCAGGCCCGGCTCGACCCGGCGCCCAAGCACGCGGCGCTGGCCAGCCAGATCAGCACCAACCGCGAGCAGGTGACCCGCGAACTCAACGTGCTGGCGCGCAGCGGCGTGCTGCGCAAGGACGACAAGGCCCTTCTGGTCGCCGACGTGGCCCGCCTGGAGGCGATGGTCTCGCAGGTACGCGGCGACGCCGGCTGAGCCGGAAGGCGATCAGTTCCAGCGGCCCTTGGTGCCGCCCAGCGAGAAGCGGCCGGCGCCCAGCAGCACCACGGTCAGCGCGCCGAACAGGTACAGGCCCTGCAGTTCCAGCGCCCAGCCGCCCTGCTTGGTCAGCGCGAAGAAATCGGCCATGTGCACGAGGCCGAAGGCCACCAGCATGTTGATGACCACCACGCCGGCGGCGGCGCGGGTGTAGAGGCCCGCGATCATCAGCAGCGGCGCGACGATCTCGCCGACGTACACCAGGTAGGCGATGCCGCCCGGCAGGCCGGCCTTGGCCAGCATGCCGGCGATGAAGCCCACGCCGGCCGAGATCTTGAAGATGCCATGCAGCAGCACCAGGAAGCCGACCGTCACGCGGATCAGCAGCTTGCCGGAATCGTCCAGCGTGGAGGGGGAGAGGGCGGACAGCGGCGACGCGATCGGCGCACGCGGGGTGTTGGCGGCGGTGGCCTGGGTGTTCATGGCAGATCCTTGCAGGGTGGAAACGGTGGGTCCGCCGCGGGATGCGACGGTTGCGGTTCCAGTGTGCGGGGCTGCGGAAATGCGGAATGTGCGTTTACGCACATGTTTCAAGCATTGGCTGCGGTGCAGTCCCTTTCGTGGAACACCGCGGAACCGGCTTTGCCGGGCCGCAGGTGTTGCCCCCGGTAGGGGGTTGGCGCAGCGACACGAAGTGCGCGAAGCCTGGGGGCGAGCCTAGAACCTGCCTGTCCACTTGCGCTCGTAGTCCATCTTGCGGAAGTGGGCTGCCATGAAGTCGATGAAGCTGCGCACCTTGGCCGACAGGTGCTTGCGGCTCGGGTAGGCCAGGTTGATCGTCAGGTGCGGCAGGTCCCAGTCGTCCAGCGTGGGCACCAGCCGGCCGGCCACGATGTCGTCGTAGACGATGTAGGTGGGCTGCACCAGGATGCCCATGCCGTCCAGCGCGGCCGCGCGCAGCACCTGGCCGTCGTTCGACTCCAGCAGGCCCGTGACCGACACCGTGTGCGTCTCCTTCCCGCGGCGAAAGCGCAGCTCGTTCGGGTTGTTGGCATGGGTGTAGATCAGCAGCTTGTGCCGCTTCAGCTCGTCCAGCGTCTTCGGAAAGCCGTGCTGCGCGAAGTAGCGCGGCGAGGCCGCGAGGATGCGCCGCGTCTCGCCGAGCCGGCGGATGGTGACGTTGGAGTCGGGCTCGAACTCGCGGGTGCGGATCGCCACGTCGATGTTGTTGTCGATCAGGTCGAAGTAGCGGTTGGCCGCCTCCACGTGCACCGTCACGCCCGGGTAGCGGTCGGTGTACTCGCGCAGCAGGGGCGCGATGTGGTGGATGGAGAACGACAGCGATGCCGTGACGCGCAGCGTGCCCGTGGGGTTGAGCGCGGTGGCGTTCACCGCCGATTCGGCGTCCGACAGGTCGGCCAGGATGGTGCGGGCGCGGCCGCAGAACTCGCGGCCGGTGTCGGTGAGGTACAGCCGGCGCGTGTTGCGCTCGACCAGCCGCGCGCCCAGCCGTGCCTCGAGCGCGCTCAGGTGGCGGCTGGCGGCGGCGTTCGAGAGGCCCAGCGCCTCGGCGGCGCGGCTCAGGCTGCCGGCATCGGCGATCTGCACGAGCAGGGCGATTTCGGTCCAGCGGTCCATGGGTTGTGTGTCTCCGAGACTTGCGGGCCGATCCTGGGCTGAACCGGGGCCCGGACGCCTGCAGGCAGGCTGGCGATTCTATGTGCCGGGGAGTGCAGGGGATGGCGGGTTGGTCAGGTGCCGTTAGGACTGCAGCTTTACAAAGGGAGGCAATGAATTCCTGGCTGATCCCTCCCGGCGCCCGTCCGACGCCCGCGTTCGCGCGGCATCTTTCCCTGAATGGCGCGGTCGTCGTCGCGTTGCTGGCGCTGGTGGTGCTGTGGACGCTGCCCATGGCAACGTTCTACGAGACGCCGCCCTGGGACAACGTCGAGGAGCTCTTCTGGGGCGGCAGCATGCAATGGGGCTACTACAAACACCCGCCGCTGCCGAGCTGGCTGATGGGCCTGCCGGTACTGCTGGCCGGCCGCCAGCCCTGGCTGACCTATGCCGCCGGCGTGGGCTGCGGCGTGGGCGCGCTCTACATCATGTGGCGCTGGTCGCTGGGCATGATGCCGCCGATGCGGGCGGCGCTCGCGGTGCTGCTCGGCTCGCTGGTGACCTACCACGTGCAGCGCGCCACCATCTTCAACCACAACACCGTGCAGCTGCTGCCGATGGCGGGCTACTGGTGGATGCTGTGGCGCGTGCTGCGCAGGCCTTCGGCAGGCGGCCGCTTCGATTGGCTCTGGCTCGGCGTGTTCGCGGCGCTGTCGATGCTCACCAAGTACAGCGCGCTGGTGCAGTTCGCGGTGGGCGCGGGCTTCATCCTGCGCGAGGGATCGTGGCGAGACGCGCGCGTGCGCCGCGACCTGCTGCGCGCAGGCGGCGTGGCGCTGCTGCTCATGGCGCCGCATCTCGCATGGCTGTTGCAGCACGGCGACCAGACCATCGGCTATGCGCGGCATTCGGTGCATCCGTCGGGGCCGCTGCTGAAGCATGTGCACCCGCGGCCGCTTCGCATCCTGCTGGTGCAGGTCGCTCGCCTGTCGCCGATGCTGCTGTTCGTCGCGTGGGCGTGGTTCACGCGCGAGCGCGGCACGGCGCAGGAGAAGACGCCGCAAGGCGGCTTCGACCGCCGCTTCCTCGCCTGGGCCACCTTCGGGCCGCTGTGCCTGGTGCTGGCGATGTCGGTGCTGCTCCACATGCGGCTGGTGGCCTCGTGGCTCAGCACCTTCTTCCTGCCGGTCGCCGTGTGGGCCGTGATGGTGGTGCCGGGCCTCGAAGCCGACCGCTGGACGCGCCGCCGATGGGTCGGCACGCTGACTGTGGCTGCCATCCTCCACATCGCCGGATCGTTCGGCCAGGCCTGGGTCGATGGCGTCTGGAGCGCGCGCCATGGCTACATCACCCGCGCCAACCTGCCATCGGGGCAGATCGCCGAAGCCGTTCAGGCCGTGTGGCATGAGCGCGCCGGCGACCGTCCGCTGACGCTCATGGTGGGCGACACCTGGTTCACCGGCGCGGTGGTGCTGCACATGGACCCGGACGTACAGCTGCTGATCGACGGCGATCCCCGCACCTCGCCATGGCTGCCGCCCGATGCGCTGGCGCGCGAGGGCGGCATGGTGCTGATCCTCGACACGCCGGAGTTCCGCTCCGAGGGCGCGCTGCTGGAGCCGCTGCTGGCCACCGCCAGCTGCTCCGGCAGCCTGCGCCTGCCCTGGGCGGGCGAGGACGATGCGCGCAGTGTGCGGGTGCGCTGGGGCATCTTGCCGGGCAGCGATGTGCAGGAAGAGCTGCGGGGCTGCCTGCCGGCGGCTGCGCCCTGATGGCTGCGAGGAATCTCTTGGGCTCAGACGCGGCCGACCCGTTGACTCTGGCGATCAAACGAAGAGCCGCGACCGGCAATGCTGGACTCAGTCCGGCAAGTGCGGGCGATCACCGCTTGACGAGGTCGTGCAGCGCACAGCGACTTACCCGGACAAGTTCGGCACTGCGAATCTGCAGGGTCGAATCGTTCCGCCCCGTGCCGCAATAGATCGTTTCCATTGCCGTTACTCCCGAATCGACGACTACCCGTGCCCCGTTGATCGGCAAGGGTACGACGCCTCCCGGGACCATCGCGAGGAACTGTGCCAGTTCCATGTCCGTTGCCATGTGGAGATCCGCTCTCCTCACGCCAAGTGCATCGGCGATCTTCTTGTAGTCCGCGCGCTCGGCCGCCCGCATGGCGGCGATCGCGTAGCGATCGCCCGGCAGGCGGAAGGCCAGGCTCTTGACCATCGCGTCGGGATCGAAGGGAAGCAGGCGCTGCGCTTCAGCGAAGCTCACCACGGCGTCGTGGTCGTGCACTTCGAAGATCGCATCGCTCGACGTCAGGAAGGAATGTATGGCCGGGCTCATCGCATCCAGGGTATCGAGGAACCGGGAAGCCGATCCGAGCCGTGGTTGCCGTACTCGCGGACACTCATGGCGCACCTGCCATGCCGAGGCCAAGACGCAGCACGGCCACCGCAACGACGCCCA
Source organism: Variovorax sp. 278MFTsu5.1 (assembly GCF_048305045.1). Classification (NCBI taxonomy): domain Bacteria; kingdom Pseudomonadati; phylum Pseudomonadota; class Betaproteobacteria; order Burkholderiales; family Comamonadaceae; genus Variovorax; species Variovorax sp. 278MFTsu5.1. The sequence continues at coordinate 5,794,082 of NZ_CP157622.1, read as the reverse complement.
CCAGGATCGTTCCGAGAAGCGGAAGGCGGACCGAGGCCACCGCCGCCAGCAGGCCCGCCAGCGTTTCCGGCCAGCCGGTGACCAGCAGGGTCGGCGCGATGATCGTGACGAACATGACGGGCGGTATGGCATCCAGGGCTGCTTTCGCGCGGCCGCGGACGGCGAACCGATCCCCGCGCACCAACAGCATGCCGGCGACCCGGGTGAGATAGGTGACGATGGCCATCGCCGCGATCGCGTCGAGGGTTGTCGCGTGGAACGTCATGCGGGCTGCGGCTCCTGTGCTTGCTCCGGCCGCGCCGCGAAGTAGGCCACCGCGATGCCGGCCATGGCGCCGGCCATCACGTGCCACGGCGCACCCAGGGTGTGGAACACGGCCGCCGACGACAGGCCGCTGGCGGCGATGGCAAAACCGGTGCGCCGCCACCCCATCCAGAACCTGGCCGTCATGCCGATGAACAAGGCCGCCAGCGCGAAGTCCGCGCCGATCTGCCGGGGATCGCCGAGATAGGCGCCCAGCCACGCGCCGGCCATGGTCGCACCAGCCCACGCGGCCGTGAAGACGAGCGCCAGGCCCATCCAGTAGGACCAGGTGACCGGCAGGCCCGCGCGCGCACGCTGCTCTGCGAATCCCCATGTCGGATCGGTGAGCAAGGCCAGCGCCACGCACATGCGCAGGCGCGTCATGCCGGCCTTCGCGAGCTTCGGAACGAGGGTCAGGCTCATCAGCGCGTGGCGCACATTGATCAGCAAGGTGGACAGCAGGATCGGCCCGAGCCTCGGCCCGTCGTTCGCCCACAGCTGGACCGCCGCGAACTGCGATGCACCCGCGTTGACGAGCAGTGACATCCATCCGGCCTCTGCGGCGTGGATGCCCTTGGACCTGCACAGGGCTCCGAGCAGCAGGCCGATCGGAACCGCGACCATCACCGCAGGCAGGATGTCCCTTGCGCCTTCGGCGGCTGTGGCGAGCGAGGAGGGTCGGCGATCCGGCGGAGCCGCGGATGAGGCGGGGCCTTCGCGCGGCCTCATTTCGACACCCCGTCCCTGTAGGCACCGGGCGTCACGCCGACCCTGGCCTTGAAGACGCGTGTCAGGTGGGCCTGGTCCGCAAAGCCGGTTGCCGACGCCACGGCGATCGGCGCTTCTCCCCGGCGCAGGCGGCGCTTTGCCGCCTCGATGCGGCGGCCGACCAGATAGGCGTGCGGTGTGGTCCCCGCTTCATTGCGGAACATGCGGATCAGGTGGAACCGGCTCACGCCGACTTCGCCGGCGAGGTCGGCCAGGCACACGCCGCTCGACGTGGCTTGATCTTCCAGCATCGACTTGACCCTGGACACTCGCTGCTGCTCCCGGCCTCGCGGGGCCTCGGGGCGGAAGCGCTCGGCGTGTCGCTCGAGGCAGCAGGCATAGGCCAGCAGCAGCGCTTCCTCCGTGCCCAGCGACCAGCCATAGGTCTCCAGTGCCAGGTGCGCGGCCACCAGGCGAGTGGCCGCGGCGGGGTCCCGGATCACCCGGCACCGGAAATGCGGCTGGACTTCATGGCCGGTGATCTCGGCCGCCAGGCGCTGAACGAGCGACGCGGAAGGGTAGGTCACCCGGTAGCTGTAGCCCGTGTCGTCATGGGGCGTCCCGTCGTGCACGTCTTCCGGGTTGAGCAGCGTCAGGTCTCCCGGGCTGGCGCGATGCCGCGTACCTTGAAGCCACAAGGTGCCACAGCCCGAGGTGATCGCTCCGATCACGAAAGTCTCGTGCGCATGCAGGGCATAGCGGTGCTTCCTGAAGGTTGCGGTCAGGCAGTCCACCCGTTCCTCGCCTGTCATGCACCCCGAGGTGAAGAAGCGTGCGTCGTCCCGCAGCGCGTTGCGGGATCGGAGGCCATCAGGCCCGAGTGCTTCTTCACGGTGTCCGTCTTCTCGCATGAAGCCATTCTTGCAGCGCAGGAAACGCCTGTCTTGAAGAAAATTGACATGCCTGATCCGGCATGATGACCACATCATCGAGACCCGCAACGCACGTCATCGGCTCGCGCGCGGCAGCGCAATGACGAAGAAGCGCGCCGGATCGGATGACCCCGGAAGGAGCACCAGTCATGGAAGCCCCCAGGCAACCGCCATCGATCTCACCGCCTGCAGCGATCGCCTATGCGATCGGCCTGCCGCTGGCCTTGCTCGTCCTGATCTTCCTGCCCGCAGGCTCCATCGGCTGGCGACCTGGGTGGGTGTTCCTTGCAGTGCTGCTTCTTGGGTTCGGTGTCTCGGCACTGGTGCTCGCGCGAGTCAACCCGATGATCTATCGTGCACGCAGTCGCTTCCAGCCGGGGACGAAAGACTGGGACAAGGCGCTGCTTGCGGTCATCCTGCCGGCGATGGTGGCGATTCTTCCCGTCGCGGCGCTCGATGCCGGGCGCTATCAGTGGTCACCAGTGCCGGCCTGGGTCATGGTGGTGGGGCACGTCGCGTTGCTCGCCGGGATCGCAATGACCGCTTGGGCACAGGCCGTGAATCCTTTCTTCGAGCCCGGCGTTCGAATCCAGTCGGAGCGCCATCAGTGCGTGATCGATGTGGGGCCTTACCGGTTCATCCGGCATCCGGGTTATGCCGCGGCGCTCGCACTGTTCTTCGGCATGGCGCTCGCGCTGGGCTCGCTGTGGGCGCTCCTGCCCGCCGCGCTCGCTTCGGCGTTGCTGGTACTGCGAACCTCCTGGGAAGATCGCCTGTTGCAGGCAGAGCTTTCCGGTTACGCGGACTATGCCGGTCGCGTGCGCTGGAGGTTGCTCCCCGGCCTGTGGTGACAGCGGCCGGAAGCGGTGAGCGCGTCTCCCCGATAGCCAGCCGCAGACGGAACGCCGCCACAGGGCGAGCGACCTTTCCGCTGCACGGAAAAATCATTTGCGCCCGGGGTGCTTCAACCGGCGCGGCGAGCGGCCTACAGTCTGGCGAAGTCGAAGTTCGACCGGACAACATGGAGACAGCCACGATGCGCAACCTCAACCAGGACAACATCACGCAGGCCGTGCTCGCGCGCTTCGCCGACACGCCCGATCCGCGCCTGCGCGAGATCTTGACCAGCCTGGTGCAGCACCTGCACGCCTTCGCGCGCGAGGTGAAGCTCACCGAGGACGAGTGGTTCCAGGGCATCCAGTACCTTACGGCCACGGGCCGGAAGTGCGACGACAAGCGGCAGGAGTTCATCCTGCTGTCGGACGTGCTGGGGCTCTCGATGCTCACCATCGCGATGAACAACGACAAGCCGGCCGGCTGCACGGAGGCGACCGTGTTCGGCCCCTTCTATTTCGATGGCGCGCCCGAGTACGAGCATGGCGACGACGTGGCCAACGGCGCCGAGGGCGAGCCCTGCGACGTGTTCGCCACGGTGCGCGGTCTCGACGGCGAGCCAGTGGCGAATGCGGTCGTCGATGTTTGGCAGGCCGATGCGGGCGGGCACTACGACGTGCAGCACGCGGGGCTCGACCACGCGGAGAACCGGGGCACGCTGCGCACGGGGCCCGACGGCTCGCTGCACTTCCGCAGCGTGGTGGCGGTGGCGTATCCGATCCCGGTCGACGGGCCGGTGGGCGACCTGCTGCGCGCGACGAAGCGCCATCCGTGGCGGCCCGCGCACCTGCATTTCAAGATCGAGGCGCCGGGCTACGAGCGGCTCATCACGCACGTGTTCCGCGAGGGCGACGAGTACCTCGACTCGGATGCCGTGTTCGCGGTGCGCCAGTCGCTGGTCGCGCCTTGGACGAAGCAGGACAACGGCCGCTGGCGGCTCGACTTCGACTTCGTGCTCAATCCGCTGAAGCAGGGATAGCGGCTGTTCTGCAGCGGACGGAGTAGTCCCCTGGCGGGCGCGGCCGGCACCGTCCTGCTACGCTCGGCAGGCCCGCCGCGATGGCGGGGCTTGTGCGGCTGCTTCCTCCCTCCATGGCTTTTCCCCTGATCACCGACCCGTACTTCTACGCGGTCGCCATTCCCGCCGTGCTCCTGCTCGGCATCAGCAAGAGCGGCTTCGGCGCGGGCTTCGGCTCGCTGGCGGTGCCGATGATGGCGCTGGCCGTCACCGTGCCGCAGGCGGCGGCGATCCTGATGCCGCTGTTGCTGCTGATGGACGTGCTGGGCCTTGCCGCGTTCCGGCGCGACTTCGACCGCTCGCTGCTGAAGTTCCTGATTCCCTTCGGGCTGCTGGGCACGGTGATCGGCACGCTGCTGTTTCGCATGCTCTCGGCACACACTGTGGCGGGCATCGTCGGCGTGTTCACGCTGCTCTTTCTGGCGCAGCGCCTGCTGTTTCCGCCGAAGCCCGACGATCCGCTGCCCTCGCGCGGCGTCGGCGCGGTGCTGACCACGGTGTCGGGCTTCACCAGCTTCATCGCCCACGCGGGCGGGCCGCCGATCAACGCCTACGTGATTCCACTGCGGCTCTCGCCGGTGATCTTCACGGCCACCATGGCCTACTTCTTCTTCGTGGTGAATCTCAGCAAGTGGATTCCCTACGCGTGGCTCGGCCTGCTCGACTTCCGCACGCTGGCCACCTCGCTGGTGCTGATGCCGATCGCGCCCTTCGGCGTGTGGGTCGGCATCCGCATCGCGCGGCGCATCGATGCGACGTGGTTCTATCGCTTCGTCTATCTCGGGATGTTTCTGACCGGCCTCAAGCTCGTCTATGACGGCTTCCTGGCCTGAGGCCGGCGAAGCGAGGCCTTTTCGCGAACACCGCGGAACCGGCTTTGCCGGGCCGCAGGTGTTGCCCCCGGTAGGGGGGTGGCGTAGCGACACGAAGTGCGCGAAGCCTGGGGGCGAGCCTAGAACTCGACGATGGATTTGAAGCCGCCGAAGATCATGCGCTTGCCGTCGAAGGGCATGGACTTGGGGTCCATACCGGCGATGCGCGGGTCTGCCATCACCTTCGCGTTGACCGTGTCGCGGTGCTTGCGCGACTTGTAGACGATCCACGAGAAAGCGACGGTCTCGTCGGGCTTCTGCTTCACGCTCTGCGGAAATGAAGTGAGCTTGCCCGGCTTCACGTCGTCGGCGATGCACTCCACGTATTCGAGCGCGCCGTACTCCATCCACACCTTGCCGGCCTTGCGCGCCAGCTTGCGGTAGGCCTCGACGTTGGCCGTGGGGATGGCGATGATGAAGCCGTCTACATAGCGAGCCATGTTTGTTCTCCTGAAGAGTCTGTGGAACCGTTGAAGAAAGAAGACCGGCGGCTGCATGGCACGTTGCCGCTCATTGCGATGCCGCCGTTCCCTGGGGTGCCGCTGTTTCTTCGTTGTTCTGCATCTGCCCCGGCATGGCGGAGCGAAGCAGCAAGGCACCGAGCAGACCCGCCGCCGCCGCGAACACGGCGCCGACGAGAAACGCGAGGTTGTAGCCGCCGGTGAGCGCCAGCGGCATCTGCGCGCCGGCGGCTTCCATCGACGCGGTGCGCGCGGCCGCCGCGCTGGCCAGCACGGCCAGGCCCAGCGCGCCGCCCATCATGAACGAGGTGTTGACCACGCCCGAGGCCAGGCCCGAGTCGGCAGGGCTCACCTCGCTCATCGCGGCCAGCAGCACCGGGTTGAAGGCCATGCCCGCGCCCAGGCCAAGCAGCATCATGCCGGGCAGCACGTCGAGCACGAAGCTGCCGTTGACCGGCGCGCGCGCGAACAGCGCCAGCCCGATGGCCGCGAGCCACAGCCCCGCCGCCAGCGGCTTGCGGATGCCGAAGCGCATCACGATCTTTGCCGAGAGGCCCAGCGAGAACACCGCCATGATGATGTTGGCCGGCAGGAAGGCCAGGCCGATCTGCATTGGCGTGTAGTTCAGCACCAGCTGCATGTAGAGCGCCGAGATGAAGAACCACGCGAACATGGCCGCGGCCCACAGCACGCCGACCACGTTGGCCACCGACACGCTGCGCAGTTTGAACAGGCCCAGCGGCATCAGCGGATGCTGCACGCGCGATTCGATGGCGATGAAGATCGCCAGCAGCACCACGGCGGCGCCGAGCAGGCCGAGCGTCTGGGTGGAGTCCCAGCCGGCCTCGTTGCCGTTGACCACGCCGTACACAGCGAGCATCAGCGAGAGCGTGACGGTGATGGCGCCGGCCACGTCGAGCTTCTCGCCGTGCGCATGGCCGCGCGCGCTGGGCAGCAGCGCCACGCACAGCGCGTACACCGCGATGCCGATGGGCAGGTTGACCAGGAAGATCCAGTGCCAGCTCAGCGTGCTGGTGAGCAGGCCGCCGAGCAGCACGCCGATGCTGCCGCCGCCGGCGCACACGAAGCCGTACACGCCCATCGCCTTTGCGCGGTCGGCCGGCTCGGTGAAGAGATTCATGATGAGCGAGAGCGACACGGCCGACACCACCGCGCCGCCCAGGCCCTGCACCGCGCGCGCCGCCACCAGCAGGCCCTGCGAGGTCGAGACCCCGCAGGCCAGCGATGCCACCGTGAAAAGCACCAGGCCCGCGAGGAACACGCGGCGGTGGCCGTACAGGTCGCCCAGCCGGCCGCCCAGCAGCAGGAAGCCGCCGAAGGTCAGCATGTAGGCGTTCACCACCCAGACCAGCGAGGTCTCGGTGAAGCCAAGGTCGGTGCGGATCGAGGGCAGGGCCACGTTCACGATGGTGGTGTCGAGCACGATCATCAGTACGCCGAGGCACAGCACCATCAATGCGAGCCAGCGCTTGCGGCTGTCGAGTTGGTTGGTCATGGGAAGCGGGTTTCTTGGAGTGGACAGGAAGCGGCTCAGACCAGCGGCTTGCCGCCGTTGATGAGCCACGGAGTGCCGAAGCGGTCGGTCACCATGCCGAAGCCTTCGACCCAGAAGGTCTTCTCGAAGGGCATGCCGACATGGCCGCCCTCGGCGAAGGCGTCGAACACGCGGCGGGCCTCGGCCACGGTCTCGATGGTCAGCGCGACGCCGAAGCCCTTCATGCCTTCGTACGGCTGGCCGGGCATGGAGTCGGAGGCCATGAGGATGCCCTGGCCGTAGGCGAGCGAGGCATGCATGATGCGCTTCTTCGCCTCGGGCGGGAACTGCTCGGTGTCGGGCGCTTCGCCGACGGTCATCATCATCTGCATGGTGCCGCCCAGCGTCTTCTCGTAGAAGCGCATGGCCTCGGCTGCGTTGCCGTCGAAGGTGAGGTAGGCGTGGATGTGGGGCATGATTTTTCCTTTCGGGAATTACTTTTCGGTGGCGGCCTTCAGGTTGGCAAGGCCCGTCTCGAAGTCCTTGCCGATCATCTGGTCCATGTTGAAGAAGATGCCCATGAGCTTGGCGACGTAGGGGCTCGGGCCGTACATGGCCCAGGTGACCTGCGTCGCATTGCCCTGGGGCTGCAGCGTGAATTCGGCCGTGTTGTGGCCTTCGAAGGGCTTGATGAAGTCGAGCTTGATCGCGACCTTCGACGAAGGCGCCGACTCGACGATCTCCATGCGGCCCGCGCCGGCCTTGTCGTTGCCTTCCCAGGCATAGGTCGCGCCCTTGCCGCTCGCGCTGCCGCCGAAGCTGCGCTTCATGGCGGGGTCGAGCTTCTCGTAGGGCGACCAGGCGCCCCAGCGGTGGAAGTCGTCGATCAGCGGAAAGATCTTCTCGGCCGGCGCCTCGATGCGCGCGGTGCGCTCGACGCGGAAAGTGTCGGGCCGGGTGGCCGCGAAGATCAGCAGCGCGGCGATCGCGAGCACGATGACGAGGGCGATTTTCTTGAGCATGGCGGGGCTTCCGGAAGATTGGCGGCGCGGGCGGGTGCGATCAGGCAGGCTGTGCGACGACCAGCAGCCAGCCCACGCCGAAGCGGTCGGTCAGCATGCCGAACTTGGAGGTGAAGAAGGTCGGGATCAGCGGCTGCATGACCTGTCCGCCTTCGGCCAGCGCGTCGAACCACTTGACGGCTTCGGCGTCGGTGCTGGCGGTGAGGGCGAGCATGACGCCTTCGAACTTCGGCTGGCCCGAGCAGCGGCCATCGGAGGCCATCAGCTCGGTCTCGCCGATGCGGAACACCGCGTGCATCACTTTCTCGGCATCGGGCGTGCCGCCGGCACAGCCGGCTTCGGCGTTCTCCGAAGGGGTGCCCGCGGGTGCTTCCTTGTAACGCATGAGCTGGGTGACTTCGGCGCCGAGCGCCTTCCTGTAGAAGCCGAGCGCTTCGTCGCAGCGGCCTTCGAATGAGAGATACGACTGGACTTTCATGACGATTCCTTTGGACTGAAGAGGTGACTCGGAGGCCCCCGGTGTCTCGGGCCGCAAACAATCGGATTACTTTGTGTACACCGTCCACAAAGAATAGCAGAGATAATGGACAGTGTCCACATGGAGAAGCGATGAAGCTCAACAACGTCCCCGAGAGCCTGCCGCCCGCCCGCAGCACGTATCGCCACGGCGATCTGCGCCGGGCGCTGCTGGAAGCAGGCATCGAACTGGCCCGCGACGGCGGTCCCGACGCGGTCGTGTTGCGCGAGGCCACCCGGCGCGTCGGCGTGGTGCCCAACGCGGCCTACCGGCACTTCGAAAGCCGGCAGGAACTGCTGCTCGCGGTGCGCGAGGCGGCGCTGGCCGCGGCGGCCCAGGCGATGGAAAAGGAACTGGCGGCCCAGCCCTGCGACCAGCCCCCCGCCGACTTCGCGCGCGGGCAGGTGCGCGCCATCGGCACCGCCTACCTGCGCTTCGCCCAGGCCGAGCCGGGCCTGTTCCGCACGGCCTTCGTGATCTCCGACGAGGGGCGCGGCGAACTCGGCCCAGGCAAGGCCGGCGAGAGCGGGCTCGATCCGTTCCAGTTGCTGGGCAAGGCCATCGACCGGCTGGTGGATGCCGGCGTGCTCGATGCGGCGCGGCGCCCGAACGCCGAGTACTGCGCGTGGAGCGCGGTGCACGGGCTGGCGCTGCTCATCATCGACGGGCCGTTGCGCGAGATGCCGCCCGAAGCGGCCTACAAGCTGGGCCAGCAGTTGATCGACATGGTCGAGCGGGGTCTGTGAAGCCCGCGACCGCTGCTACAGATAGATCTTCTGCAGCAGCCGTATCAGCGTCTCGCGCTCCCGCGCCGTGAGCTTGGCGCTGGCATCGGCTTCCAGCTGGATCACGGTCTGCTCCGCCTCGCGGATCAGCGCCTCTCCGGCCGCCGTGAGATGCAGCCCGACCGCGCGGCCATCATGCGGATGAGGCCGGCGTTCTATCAATCCCCGGCTGTCGAGCGTCGCCACCAGGCTCACGAGGTTCGGCGGCAGGATGTCCAGCGCATTGCACAGCTGCCGCGAAGTGGCGCCGGGGTTGTGCGCCAGCAGCGACAGTACCGAGAAATCGATCTGCTTGAGCCCGTAGGGCGCCATGCGCTCCGCGAAGAAGGCGCTGACGATCAGCCAGGCTCGGCGGGCGTTGTAGCCGACCAGGGTTTCGAGCATGCGCGCATCGAGCCGGTCCGGCTTGCCTTGCGGCGCCGCGGCCTGCTCGCCTTTGGCGGGAGCGGATTTCGGGGTGGAGGCCATGGCCCGAGCGTAACCCCGCCCGGACGCCCGCGAACGCCCGGAGTGGCTAGTTGGAGACACCGCCACCGGGCGCGGCCGCATGGGTCAGCGCCACCGTTTCGCAGGCCTTCTTGACGATGCCCATCCGCATCTCGAATTCAGGCAGCACCCAGCGCCTGAAGGCGGCCGCCACGCGCGCCTTCTCCGCGTCGCCGGGCGAGGCCGTCTCGATGCGTGCCCAGGCCCACGCCAGCATCGCGAGCATGGTCGAGCGCAGGTAGTCGTCGGCCACCTCGTACGGCAGCGCCGGGTCGGCATGCGCAGCCATGGCCACGGTGGTGCCCAGGTAGCGCAGCTGCGCCAGCCGGCGCTGCACGTCGGCGTCGGCCTCGCGGGAGGCGTCCAGCGTGTCGCGCAGCTCCAGCAGCACGGCCGACATGGCGGCGCCGCCGTCGGGCAGCACCTTGCGCACGAGCAGGTCGATGGCCTGGATCTCGTTGGTGCCCTCGTAGATCATGGTCACGCGCGAGTCGCGCACGATCTGCTCGATGCCCCATTCGCGCACGTAGCCGTGGCCGCCGAACACCTGCAGGCACTCGCTCGCGCCATGGGAGGCCTGGTGCGTGCACGCGGCCTTGAGCACCGGCGTGACCAGCGAGCACCAGCGCTGCGCGCGCTCGCGGGCCTTGGGGTCGGCGTCGTGCGCGGCCACGTCGAGCATCAGCGCGCTGCGGTAGGCGAGGGTGCGCGCCCCGTCGATCCAGGCGCGCTGCGTGTCGAGGATGCGGCGCACCGCCGGGTGCTCGGCGATCAGGTCGGCACTCTCGCCGCCGCGGCTCGCGGGCACCGGGCCCGGCGCGCGCATCTGGCGGCGCTCCGCCGCGTAGGCGTCGGCTTTCTGCCAGGCCGCGTCGAGCAGGCCGATGCCCTGCAGGGCCACGTGCAGGCGCGCCGAATTCATCATCACGAACATGGCGGCCAGCCCGCGGCCGGGCTCGCCGACCAGCCAGCCGGTGGCGTCGTCGAAGCGCATGCTGCAGGTGGGGCTGCCGTGCAGGCCCATCTTTTCCTCGATGCGCTCGCAGTGCACCGCGTTGCGCGTGCCGTTGGGCAGCAGCCTGGGTACCAGCGCCAGCGACAGGCCCTTGGGGCCGGCTGGCGCATCGGGCAGGCGGCACAGCACGAGGTGGACGATGTTCGGCGTCAGGTCGTGCTCGCCGCCGGAGATGAAGATCTTGCTGCCGCTGACCCGCAGGCTGCCGTCGGCCTGCGGCACGGCGCGCGTGCGCACCTGGCCCAGGTCGCTGCCTGCGTGGGCCTCGGTGAGGCACATGGTGGCGAGCCATTCGCCGGTGGCGATCTTCTGCAGGTAGCGCTGCTTCAGCTCGTCGCTGCCGTGGTGCTTGAGGCAGGCGTACGCGCCGTGCAGCAGACCGGGCGCCATCGTGAGGCCGTGGTTGGCGGCGGCCAGCCACTCGTAGAGCACCGCTTCGAGCACCGCCGGCAGGCCCTGGCCGCCGTCTTCCGGCGCAGCCGAGAGCGCGGGCCAGCCGCCGTCGACGAAGGCCTGGTACGCCTCGCGAAAGCCAGGCGGCGAGGTGACTTCGCCATTGGAAAAACTGCAGCCCGTTTCATCGCCGGCCCGGTTGATCGGCGCGACCACTTCGCCGACGAAGCGCCCGGCCTCCTCGAGCACCTGCGAGTGCAGCGCCTCGTCGACTTCGGCAAAGGGCGCGAGCGCGGCAAGGCGCGCGGGCGCATCGAGCACCGCATTCAGCAGGAAGCGGACGTCATCGGGGCGGGGCTGGTAATCCATCGGAGGCTCGGTAACTGGCTAGATATCAGGGCGTGGGCAGCTTGCAAGCGAAGCTGCCTGCGCGCTCGGCGTCGCCGCCTGTGTAGGTGGCGACCTGCGGATAGGGGCACAGCGGCCGCGTGCGTTGCGCGGCCCAGCTGGCAGGCACTTCGGCATTCGGCACCGGCGTGCCCGCGCCGCGTGCCGAGGCGGTAACGGATGCGGGCGCCTTGCCCTGCTCGACCCAGTCGACCAGCGCGCTGAGCATGTCGAACTGGTCGGTGGCCGGACCGCCCGCGCAGTGGTTCATGCCGGGCACCGGGAAGTAGCGCGCGAACGAGGAGGCATCGCCGCCGTTGGCGGCGCGCACGCGCTCGTACCAGGCCTGCGTGTCGTCGGACGAGAACACCGGGTCGCTGGTGCCGTGGTAGACGATCATGCGGCCGCCGCGCTCGCGCAGCGCGCCCAGGTTGGCCGCGTCGGGCGGCGTCATGAACGACAGCGCCGACTCGCGGAACACCCCGTCGGTGGCTGCGATGCGCGGCGCGTCGCGGTCCATGTCGAAGCCCAGCGCGAAGGGCAGGCCCTGCGGCCGGTCGGCCAGAGGCGGCGTGCTGAAGATGAAGCCGACCGCGCCTGCGTCGCGCGTCGGCGGGCTCGCGAACTTCCATTCGCGCCAGTTGGCGCCGCTCACGCCCGCGTCGAACGGAAAGCCGCTGTAGATCGGCTGGCCCGCGCTGTTGCGCGCGCCCTTGAACACGTTGGCGAGCGCGTTCTTCTGCGGCGCGCTCAGGCACATGGCGTCGCGCGTGCCGGCGGCGCAGGTCGGCACGTCGCGCTGGATGTCGAAGCGCGTGCGGCAGGCGTTGACGTCCGACACGATGCCGTCGGCCAAGCCGTCGAGTGCATCGCAGCGCTGCAGCACCTTGTCGGCCACCAGCTTCAGCTCGGCGGGCGTGAAGGCGCTCTGCAGGTCGGGCTGGCCCGCGGGCGTCTTCGCGCTGGCCACCGCCGCGTACTGCTGCGCGCCGTAGAGCTGCGCCACCGCCGCCTTCGGCAGGTTGAAGCCGGGGTCGCCCGCGAGCACGCCGTCGTACTGGCCGGCCGAACGCACGGCCGCCACCATCGCATGCCGCCCGCCGTTGGAGCAGCCGCCGATGTACGAGCGGTCGGGCCCGCGTCCGTAGGCCTTGGCGATCAGGTTCTTGGCCATCGGCGTGAGCTGCGCGACCGCGTTGTAGCCGTAGTCCAGCCGCGCCTGCGGGTCGAGCCCGAAGCGCGGCCCCATCGAACCCGCATGGCCGGCGTCGGAGCTGATGACCGCGAAGCCCATCTGCAGCGCGCTGCTGCGCGGTCCGCCGCCGCCGATGCCGCCGAGCGCGGGCACCACCACGCCGTCGAGCCCGCCGTTGGCCTGGTAGAAGAAGCGGCCGTTCCAGGCGACCGGCAGCCGCATCTCGAAGCCGATGGCATAGCGCTGGCCGTCGACGGGGCTGGTGCGCTCGTTCATGCGGCCCTGCACGAGGCAGTGCGCGGGTGCCGCCATCGCGACGCCGCCGACCGTGACGGTGCCGGCCGCCACCTCGGTGGCCGACGTGTAGACGGTGCCGGGCAGCGCCGCGCGGGCGGCGAGGTCGGTGCAGGACTGCAGCGTGCCGGGGCGTGCGGCCGCCAGCGGCGCATGCGTAGCCGGCGGCGCGGTGGACCGGCTCGCGCAGGCCGCGAGCAGCGCGGCGGCGCCGAGCGCGGTCGCGCACAGGGCAGGGTGGAAGCGGCGCTGGGGCTTCTTCATGCGGTGGTCTCCTTGCCGCGCGGATCGCGGCGTTGTCGTTCGTTCAGGCGGCCTTCTTCGCAGCGCCCAGGTAGGTGTCGATCACGCGCGAGTCGACGGCCAGCTTCTTCGCCTCGCCTTCGAGGCTGACGTTGCCCATCTCGAGCACGTAGCCGTGGTCCGCCACCTCGAGCGCGGCGCGCGCGTTCTGCTCCACCAGCAGGATGGTCACGCCGGTGGCGCGCAGGGCCTCCACGGTGCGGAAGATCTCCTGCACCACCAGCGGCGCCAGCCCCAGGCTGGGCTCGTCGAGCATCAGCAGCGTGGGGCGCGACATCAGCGCGCGGCCCACCGCCAGCATCTGCCGCTCGCCGCCCGAGAGCGTGCCGGCCAGCTGCGCGCGGCGCTCCTTCAGGCGAGGGAAGAGCGTGTAGACCTCGTCGATGCGGTCGCGCCACTGGCGGTTGCGCATCCGTACCTGGCGGAAGGCGCCGAGCACGAGGTTGTCTTCCACCGGCATGGTGCCGAACAGCTCGCGCTTCTCGGGCACCAGCGCAATGCCAAGCATCACGCGCTCCTCGAGCGACAGCCCGTTGACCGGCTGGCCCTTGAACTCGATCACGCCCTTGGAAGGCAGCACGCCCATCAGCGAATTCAGCAGCGTGGACTTGCCGGCGCCGTTCGGCCCGATCACGGTGACCACGCTGCCCTGGCCGGCCTGCAGGTCGATGCCGTGCAGCACCTCGGCGCGGCCGTAGCCGGCGTGCAGGCCGCGGATGCGGAGCAATGGAGATGTCATGTCAGTGCTCCGTTCCCAGATACGCAGCGCGCACCTTGTCGCTCGCCTGCACCTCGGCGGGCGTGCCCTCCATCAGGTGCGTGCCGAATTCCATCACCACGATGTGGTCGCAGATGTCCATCACCAGTCCCATGTCGTGCTCGACCAGCAGGATGCTCATGCCCTCGCCTCGCAGCTGGCGCAGCACCTTGCCCAGCGCTTCCTTCTCCTTGTGGCGCAGGCCGGCGGCGGGCTCGTCGAGCAGCAGCAGGGCGGGGTCGGCGCACAGGGCGCGCGCGATTTCCAGCAGGCGCTGTTGGCCCATCGCGAGGTTGCCCGCGAGCTCGTGCAGGTAGTCGCTCATGCCCACGCGCTGCAGCTGGCGCTCGGCCTCGCGGAACAGCGCGCGCTCCTCGGCGCGGTCGATGCGCAGCATGGCGGCGACGGCGCCCTTGCGCCCGCGCAGGTGGGCGCCCAGCGCCACGTTCTCCAGCACCGTCATGTCGGCCACCATCTTCACGTGCTGGAAGGTGCGCGACACGCCGCGCTGCGCGATCTGCCGCGCGCCCAGCCCGCCGATGGCTTCGCCGCGGAAGCTCACCGCGCCGCCCGAGAGCCCGAGCACGCCGGTGATCAGGTTGAAGGTGGTCGACTTGCCCGCGCCGTTCGGACCGATCAGGCCGACGATCTGGCCCGCGCGTGTCTGGAAGCTGATGTCGTTCACTGCCACCAGCCCGCCGAAGGTCTTGCGGATGGCCCGCACGTCGAGCACCACCTCGCCGGCGGCCGGCCTGGCGCGCGCGGGCAGGTCGCCGGCATCGCGCCAGTCGACCGCGCGGCGCGGGCGCGGCAGGCGGCGGTCGACGAAGGCCCAGAGCCCGTCGGGCAGGTACTTGAGCACCAGCACGATCATGATGCCGAAGACGATCAGCTCGTAGCTGCCGGCCGTGCCGATCAGCTTGGGCAGCAGCACCTGCAGCTGGTCTTCGAGCTGCTTGACCACGCCCGCGCCGGCGATCGCGCCCCACACGTGGGCCGCGCCGCCGAGCACTGCCATGAACAGGTACTCGATGCCCATCTTCAGCCCGAAGGGCGACGGGTTCACCGTGCGCTGGAAGTGCGCGAAGAGCCAGCCCGAGACCGATGCGAAGAGGGCGGCGAGTACGAAGATGCCGATCTTGAAGCGCAGCGTGTTCACGCCCATGGCCTCGGCCATCTGCGAGCCGCCGGCCAGCGCGCGGATGGCGCGGCCGCTTCGCGAGTCGAGCAGGCGGATCACCGCGAAGGCCGCGAGCAGCGCGAAGATCCACACCACCGCATAGAACATGCGCTGCTGGCCGATCTCGAAGCCGAACACCGTGAGGCCCTTCACGCCGAGGATGCCGTCGTACTTGCCCAGCGCCTCCAGGTTGCCCATGAGGTAGTAGAGCGACAGCGCCCACGCGATGGTGGCCAGCGGCAGGTAGTGCCCCGACATGCGCAGCGTGATCGCGCCGATGATCGCCGCGCTGATGCCCGTGAGCGCCATGCCGATGAAGAGCGTGACCCATGGCGACAGGCCGGTGTTCACCGTGAGGTAGGCGGTGGTGTACGCGCCGATGCCCACGAAGGCCGCCTGCCCGAAGGAGGTGAGGCCCCCCACGCCGGTGAGCAGCACCAGGCCCAGCACCGGCAGCGTGTAGATGCCGACGTAGTTGAGCTGGATGATCCAGAAGTCGGGCAGCGGCAGCAGCGGCAGCGCGATGAGCACCAGCACCAGCGCGAGCGGGCCCCAGGTGCGCAGCGCGCTCTTGTCGGGCGCATGTGCCGTCGAGGGATTCAGGAGTGCTTCCATGTCAATGTTCCTCGTCCGAATGGCCGCTTTTCAGCGAGCGCCACAGCAGCACCGGCAGGATGATGGTGAACACGATCACTTCCTTGAACGAACTGGCCCAGAAGGAGCCGAAGGACTCGATCACGCCCACGGCCAGCGCGCCGACGAGCGCGCCGGGGTAGCTCGCCAGGCCTGCGATCACGCCGGCCACGAAGCCCTTCAGGCCGATGAGGAAGCCAGAGTCGTAGAACACCGTGGTGGTCGGACCGATCAGCAGGCCCGAGAGCGCGCCGATCAGCGCCGCCATCGCGAAGGTGAGCTGCCCGGCCGCCTGGGTGGAGATGCCCATGAGCCGAGCGCCCAGCCGGTTCACGGCGGTGGCGCGCAGCGCCTTGCCGTACAGGCTGCGCTCGAAGAACAGGTACAACAGCACGATCAGCGCGGCCGACATGCCGAAGATGATGAGCGCCTGCCCGCTCACGTTGAGAGGCCCGAGCGCCATGCGCTCGTCCCAGAACGGCGGGTTGCGGAAACCCTCCGCGCCGAAGAAGAGCAGGCCCAGCCCGGTCATCGCGAAGTGCACGCCCACCGAGACGATCAGCAGCACCAGCGAGCTCGCACCCGCCAGCGACTGGTAGGCCACGCGGTACACCAGCGGACCGAAGGCCGTGACGATGAACACAGTGAGCAGCGCCTGCACGCCGATCGGCAGGTTGCGTGGGCCGGCCCAGGCCGAGATCGCGCAGATGACGGCGGGTGCCGCGAGCGTGCGCAAGGCAGCCTTCAGCCCGGCCGCCGCGCTGCCGTTGTGGCGCCAGGTGGTGACCAGGTCCATCAGCGCCGCGACGCCGGCCAGGATGAGCAGCAGCCACACCGTGCCCGGTGTCTTGCCGGTCTGGAAGATCGCCAGCGTCAGCGCGCCGTACGCCACGAATTCGCCCTGCGGAATGAAGATGACGCGGGTCACCGTGAAGACGAGCACGATGCCCATGCCCAGCAGGGCATAGATCGCGCCATTGGTGAGGCCGTCCAGCGTCAGGATGCTGGCGATCGAGAGATCCATGGCGTGTGTTCGATGCGGCTGAAGAAGGGGATTACTGCTCGACCTTGAACGCGCCGTTCACCACCTTGAGCATCACGCCGGTCTCGGTCGTGTAGCCCCAGTGGTCCTGCGCCGTCCAGTTCAGCACGCCGTGCGCGAGCACCGTGCGGCCCATGCCCTCGAGCGCGTCGCGCAGCGCGGCGCGGAACTCAGGCGTGCCGGGCTTGGCCTTCTTGAGCGCGACCGGCACGGCCTTCTCGAGCACCGTGAGCGCGTCGGCCGCGTGGCCGGCGAACTGGTTGCGCGAGCCGGGGCCGTAGGCCTTCTCGTAGCCCTGCACGAAGGCGACGGCGGCGGTCTTCGAGGGATGGCTGTCGGGCAGCTGCTCGGCCACGGTGGCGGGGCCCGAGACCACGAAGGTCCCCTCGGCGTCCTTGCCCGCGGTGCGCATCAGGTCCTGCGTGGCGGCGGCGTGCGTCTGGTAGACCTTGCCCTTGTAGCCGCGCTCCATCACCGCCTTCTGCGGCATGCCGGCGCCGCTGCCCGAAGCCACGATCAGGATCGCGTCGGGATTGGCCGAGGTGAGCTTGAGCACCTGGCCGGTCACGCTGGTGTCGGCGCGCGCGAAGCGCTCGGTGGCGACGATCTTGATGCCGTTCTTGGCGGCCTCGGCCGTCAGCGCCTTGAGCCACAGTTCGCCGTAGGCGTCGGTGTAGCCGAGGAAGCCGACCGTCTTCACGTTCTGCTTCTTCATGTGCGCGACCACCGCGTAGGCCATCACGTCGTTCGACTGAGGCAGGCGGAAGAACCACTTGTCCTTGCCCGGCGGCAGGCCGGCCGGCGCGGTCGACAGCTGCGGCGTGCCCGACTCGGCCGTGACGTCGGCCATCGGGATGGCGACGGGCGTGGCGCTGGAGCCGATGATGATGTCTGCCTTGTCCTCGGTGACCAGGCGCTGCGCGTCCTTCACGCCGGTGGTCGGGTCGGTGGCGTCGTCGAGCACCACCACCTTGAGCGCCTCGCCCGCGATGGTCTTCGGCCAGATGGCGATGCCGTTCTTCACCGGAATGCCCAGGCCCGAGGCCGGGCCGGTGAGCGGCTGCACCACGCCCACGGTGATGTCGGCATGGGCGAGGCCCATGGCCATGAGCGCCAGCACGGCGGCGAGGGTGGTCTTCTTGAAGGTCATCGGTGTCTCCTGGGTACGTTGTGAAGCGGGCGGAACGAACGCGAAAAAGAAGGAAGGGCCTCAGCGCGGCGCCATGCGCAGCGCGCCGTCGATGCGGATCACCTCGCCGTTGAGGTGGCCGTTGGTGACGATGTGGCAGGCCAGCTCGGCGAACTCCGAGGGCTTGCCCAGGCGCGGCGGGAAGGGGATGGAGGCGGCCAGCGACTGCTGCACCGGCTCGGGCAGCTCCAGCAGCAGCGGCGTGGCGAAGATGCCCGGCGCCACCGTGCACACGCGGATGGCGTGCTGCGCGAGGTCGCGCGCCATCGGCAGCGTCATGCCGACCAGCCCGCCCTTGGAGGCGCTGTAGGCCTGCTGGCCCACCTGTCCGTCGAAGGCGGCGACCGAGGCGGTGAAGAGCATCACACCCTTCTCACCGTTGTCGAGCGCGTCCAGCTTCGCGCAGCGCGCGGCGAACAGGCGCGCCATGTTGTAGCCGCCGATCAGGTTGATGTTGACCACGCGCACGAAGTCTTCCAGCGGCGCGGGGCTGCCGTCCTTGCCCACGATGCGCTTGGCGCTGCCGATGCCGGCCACGTTCATCAGGATGCGCGCGGGGCCGTGCGCGGCCTCGGCCTTGTCGAGCGCGGCGTTCACGCTGTCGGTGTCGGTGATGTCGCAGGCGCAGGCGATGCCGCCGATCTCGGCCGCCACCTTCTCGGCGAGCGCGGCATTGCGGTCGAGCACGGCGACTTTGGCGCCCAGCCGTGCGAGCTCGCGCGCGGTGGCTTCGCCCAGGCCCGATGCGCCGCCCGTGACCAATGCGGCTTGTCCTTCGATCTTCATTTGTCTCGTCTCCAGAAAAAGTGTGGAAAGGCTCAGCGTGGCTTCAGGGTGAACGGCAGGCTGCCGTCGTGCATCGCATCGGCCAGCGCGGCGCGGTGCTTGAGCACGGAGCGCTGGTTGATGGAGCCCTTGTCGGTGACCTCTCCCCTGTCGATGGACGGCGGCTCGGCCATCAGGTGCAGCCGCGCGATGCGGTTGGCGCTGCCGGTGGCGGCGGCGGCCAGCGTGTCGACCACCTGCTGGAAGTGCGCCTGCACGGGTGCGCTTTCCAGCACCTCGCGCATGGTGGCGCCGGCCGGCAGGCCGGCGAGCTCGCGCACCTTCTGCGTCGGGAAGACGAGCGCGCCCACTTCCTTCAGGTTGATGCCGGTCAGCACCGCGTCCTGCACGTAGGGCGCGCCGGCCGCGATGATCTTCGCGCGCATCGGGCCCACGCTCACGAAGGTGCCGGTGGCGAGCTTGAAGTCTTCGGCGATGCGGCCGTCGAAGCGCAGGCCGCGATGGATGTTGTTCTCGTCGATCCACTTCACCGCGTCGCCGGTGGAAAAGAAGCCTTCCTCGTCGAAGGCCTCGGCCGTGGCCTCGGGCGCGCGCCAGTAGCCGGGCGTGATGTTGGGGCCGCGGTAGCGCACCTCGGTCTTGCCGTCGACCTCGACCAGCTTGAGCTCGATGCCCGGCGCAGGCAGGCCCACGTCGCCCGACTTCACGTCGGGGCCTGTCACGTACAGCGCGAAGGGGCCCGATTCGGTCATGCCCAGGCCGGTGCCCATGACGATGCGCTCGCCCACTTCCGACTCCTGCGTCTTGTGCAGGCTGTCCCACACGGGCTGCGAGAGCGCCGCGCCCGAGTAGAAGAACATCTTCACGCGAGACAGCAGGTTGCGCCGCAGCACCTCGTCGGTTTCCATCGCCTGCGCGATGGCCTCGAAGCCGGTGGGCACGTTGAAGTAGATGGTGGGCGCGATCTCGCGCAGGTTGCGCAGCGTCTCGGCCATGCCGGCGGGCGTGGGCTTGCCGTCGTCGATGTAGAGCGTGCCGCCGTTGTCCAGCACGATGCCCACGTTGTGGTTGCCGCCGAAGGTGTGGTTCCAGGGCAGCCAGTCGACCAGCACGGGCGGCTCGTCGCCCAGGGCGGGTATCGACTGGCGCAGCTGCTGCTGGTTGGCGCACCACATGCGGTGCGTGTTGATCACGGCCTTGGGCATCTTGGTCGAGCCCGACGTGAAGAGGAACTTGGTGATGGTGTCGGGGCCGGTGGCGCGCATCGCCTCGTCGATGGCGCTCGTGGCCGGCGTGGAGGCGAGGGCGCTGAACGCGGTGACGGGCCGGTCCTCGAGGCTGCCCTCGGCCAGCACGACCTCTGTGCCGGTGGGCACGACGGCGGCGATGGCCTTGGCGAAGCGCGCCGCGTCGCTCGCGAAGACGAGGCCGGGCGTGAGGGTGTCGAAGACGTGGCGCAGCTTCTCGAAGTCCTGGCTCACCACCGAGTAGGGGGGCGAGACGGGGCAATAGGGCACTCCGGCGTAGAGGCAGCCCAGCGCCATCAGCGCGTGCTCGATGCCGTTCTCGCTGAGGATCGCGACCGGGCGCTCGGCGCTCAGGCCGCGCTCCAGCAGTGCCTGTCCGATACCGCGTGCTTCCTCCAGCGCCTGCGCGTAGCTCACGCGCAGCCAGTCGCCGGTGCTGCCGTCGGCCAGCCGTTCGCGGCGGGCGATGAAGGTGCGGTCGGGCGTGCGCTCTGCCCAGTGGGCGAGGCGGTCGGTCATGCGTTCGCGGTAGGGGGCGAGCGGCGTTTCGGCGCTCAGGTACTGCGTGCCCGGCGCGCCGTCGCGCAGCACCGCGCGGGTGACGCCGAAGACCAGCGGGCGGTAGCGGACGGCGGGGGCGCTCATCCCTTGCTCACTTTCGCGCCGCGTCCTTCGAGGAAGTCGCGAACGCGCTGCTTGGCCTCGGGCGCGGCCTGCGTGATGCCGGAGATCAGCGCCTCGGTGAAGAAGCCATGGTCGGCCGACTGCTCGGCGATGCGCGGCAGCGCGTGCATCAGCGCGTAGTTGGTGAGCGGCGCGTTGGTGGCCACGCGCCTGGCGAGCTCGAAAGCCTTGTCGAAGGCCTGGCCTTCGTCGACGAGGTACTGCGCGAAGTTGGCGCGCTCGCCGTCCTCGGCGTTGTAGACGCGGCCGGTCATCATCATGTCGGTCATGCGGGCCACGCCGATCAGCTTGGGGATGCGCACCGAGCCGCCGCCGCCCACGAAGATGCCGCGCGAGCCCTCGGGCAGCGCGTAGAAGGTGGTGCGGTCGGCCACGCGGATGTGGCAGGCGCTTGCCAATTCGAGCCCGCCGCCGACCACCGCGCCGTGCAGCGCGGCGATCACCGGCACCGGGCCGTGCTGGATCAGGTCGAGCGCGGCGTGCCACATGCGCGAGTGCTGCATGCCCTGGCCGGCGTCGCGCTCCTTCAGCTCGCTCAGGTCGAGGCCGGCGCAGAAGTGCGGCCCCTCGCCGTCGATCACCGCGGCGCGCACGGTCGAAGGCAGCTTCTCGAAGGTGTCGCGCAGCGCGAGGATCAGTCCGTCGGACAGCGCGTTGCGCTTGGAGCCGCGCGTCAGGCGGACGATGGCGACTTCGTCGCGGATGTCGAGTTGGAGGTCTGGATTGGTCATGATGGGGTCCGGGGTTGCGTCGAATTATGGTTATGGGAAATAATCAATTCAAGGAATTTGGAGCCCCCGGAGACTAGGGATTTACCCGTACAGGAGACAGCGCATGGACCATCAGAACCTGATCGCGATCGACATCCACACCCACGCAGAAGTCAGCTGCTGGAACCCGTTCGACAACTACGGCGAGGAATACGACCGCGCGGCCGACAAGTACTTCGGCTCCAGCGGCCGGCCCACCATTGCGGAGAGCGTGGCGTACTACCGCGAGAGGAAGATCGGCCTGGTGATGTTCATGGTCGACGCCGAATCGAACATGGGCCGCCGCCGCATCCCCAACGAGGAGATCGCCGAGGCCGCGAAGAACAACAGCGACATCATGATCGCCTTCGGCAGCGTCGATCCGCACAAGGGAAAGATGGGCGCGCGCGAGGCGCGCCGGCTCATCGAGGAGCACGGCGTGAAGGGCTTCAAGTTCCATCCCACGGTGCAGGGCTACCACCCCTACGACCGCATGGCCTGGCCCATCTACGAGGTCATCGCCGAATACGGCCTGCCGGCCATCTTCCACACCGGCCACAGCGGCATCGGTTCGGGCATGCGCTGCGGCGGCGGCCTGCGGCTGGAGTACAGCAACCCGATGCACCTGGACGACGTGGCCATCGACTTCCCCGACATGCAGATCGTCATGGCGCACCCCAGCTTCCCCTGGCAGGACGAGGCGCTGAGCGTGGCCACGCACAAGCCCAACGTGTGGATCGACCTGTCGGGCTGGAGCCCCAAGTACTTTCCGAAGCAGCTCGTTCAGTACGCCAACACGCTCCTGAAGGACCGCGTGCTCTTCGGCAGCGACTACCCGCTGATCACGCCGGACCGCTGGATGCGCGACTTCGAGAACGCGGGCTTCAAGCCCGAGGTGATGCCCGGCATCCTCAAGGGCAACGCGATGCGGCTGCTGCGGCTCGATGCCGCGCCGGCCGCTCCCGCGCCGTCAGCCGGCTGAAGCCGTCTTGCGCGAACGGCCGGCCGGCGCGGCCGTGTCGTTCCAGTGCTGTTCCCACAGGGCGTCGCCACGTTCGAGCGCTGCGCCCAGCTCCTTCTTGCGCCGCTGCACGACGGCGGTAACCAGCGCGTTGCACAGCGACAGCGCCGCCGTGTACGAATCGAAGGGCGACGCGCTCGACGTGCGCACCAGCATCACATGGTCGGCCGCTGAGGCCGCAGCGACCGACGGGCCGTCTGTGATGACGATGACCTTCGCCCCCTTCTCCCTGAAGTACCTGACCGCGCGCGCGGTGGCGAGCCCGTGGCGCCTGAAGGTGAGGGCCAGCAGCACGTCGTTCTCGCCGATCCACAGCAGCTGGTCTTCCAGGAGCAACGGGCCGCCGCCGTTCATCGGGCGAACGTCGGGCAGGCACATGTTCAGGTGCAGCGAGAGGTGGCCGGCCAGCGCGGCGGCATGCCTCTGGCCGGTCACGTGCACGCGCGTCCTGCGCTGCGTGAGCAGCCGCACCGCGCCCTCGAAGGCCGCGACGTCGAGCGCCGCGAAGGTCGAGGCCAGGTTGTGCTGGTCGTGCAGCAGCGCGTTGTCCAGGCAGCTGCGCACCGAGGCGTCGTCGGCGATGACGGCGTCCGCACGCGTGGCCGGCGACGACAGCCGCGCGGTCACCTCCGAGCGCGCCTCGATCTGTGCGTCGGCGTAGCTGGGATAGCCCAGCTTGGCCAGCAGCCGCACCACGGTCGAGGCGCTGGTGCCCACCTTCTTTGCAAGGCTCGTTGCAGATTCGAGGAGGCCCTGCGGGTAGCGCGTCTGCAGTTCGTCGATCAGGCGCTGCTCGCTCCGGGTGAGCTTCCTGCCGTAGCCCGCGATGCGTTGGTTCAGGTTCATGGTCGGGGGCATTCTGCACGCGCAGCGCTGTTACACCCGATTTTGCAATGGTCATTGCAAAAATGAAATCATCTTGCAACAATGCGCGCACTTTCTATTGCACGACAGGACGCCCCATGGAATCCCTCTTCACCGCCGCGGCACTGCGCCGCCGCGAGCTCCTCGCCGCCGGCCTCGCATCGGTGCTGCCTCTGGCGGCGCACGCGCAGGCCTGGCCCTCGCGGCCGGTCACGCTGGTGGTGCCGTTCCCGGCGGGCGGTTCGGTGGACCTGATCGCGCGGCTGTACGCCGATCCGCTGGCGAAGGCGCTGGGTACGCCGGTGGTCATCGACAACCGCGCCGGTGCAGGCGGCTCCATCGCCAGCGCGCAGGTGGCGCGCGCCAAGCCCGACGGCTACACGCTGGTCGCTTCGTCGCAGAGCTCGCACCTGGCCAATCCGCTGACCCAGCCCAACCCGGGCTACGACCCGATCAAGGACTTCGCCTCGATCAGCCAGCTCGCGCGCTCGATCAACGTGCTGCTGGTCAATCCGGCGGTGCCCGCGAAGAACTTCAAGGAATTCATCGCGCTGGTGAAGTCGCGCCCCGGCGAGCTCAACTTCTGCAGCGCCGGCCCGGGCAGCATGGGGCAGCTCAACGTGGAGCTGATGAAGTCGCAGCTGCAGCTTAACGCCACGCACGTGCCGTATCGCGGCGGCGGCCCCCTGGTCACCGCGCTGATCTCGAACGAAGTGCAGTTCGGCCTCGACAACCTCGCGCCCTTCCTGCCGCTGATCCAGTCGGGCAAGCTGCGCGCACTCGCCGTGGCCGCGCCCACGCGCGTGGCGGCGCTACCCGACATCCCGACCTTCGCGGAGCTGGGCTATCCGGTGCTCAACACCACTTCGTGGATCGGCCTGGCCGCGCCCGCGAAGACGCCACCCGAGATCGTCGAGGCGCTGCACAAGGCCGTGCGCTCGGTGGCCGACCAGCCCTCGATGGTCGAGGCGCTGCAGTCGCGCGGCTCGCTGCCGCCCGAGGCTCAGTCGCCCGCGCAGTTCACCGCCATGATGTCGGAGCGGCTCGCGGTCTACGGCGACCTGGTCAAGCGCGCCGGTATCCGCGGCGAGTGAGCGCCGCATGACAGAGCCATCTTTCGCGCCCGACACGGCGCCGCTGGAAGTGCTGCCGCGCGACATCTCAGCCTACCGGCAGGGAAACACAGGCATCGACTACGTGCACCGCTTCGAGTCGGGACGGCCGGGGCCGCACGTGCTGGTCAACGCGCTGACCCACGGCAACGAGATCTGCGGCATGGTCGCCGCCACGCACCTGCTGGACACCGGCGTGCGGCCGAAGACCGGCACGCTCACCGTGAGCTTCGCGAACGTGGAGGCCTACAACGCCTTCGACATCACGCTGCCTTAC
The DNA here is from genome assembly GCF_048305045.1 of Variovorax sp. 278MFTsu5.1. Lineage (NCBI taxonomy): Bacteria > Pseudomonadati > Pseudomonadota > Betaproteobacteria > Burkholderiales > Comamonadaceae > Variovorax > Variovorax sp. 278MFTsu5.1. Next base: position 5,769,461 of record NZ_CP157622.1, on the reverse strand, counting down.
GAGAACCGCCAGCTGGTGCACAACCTCAACCGCATCTGGTCGAAGGCCATGCTCGATGGCAGCGAGGACAGCCCCGAACTGCGCCGCGCGCGCGAGCTGCGGCCGGTGCTGGACGCGGCCGACTACGTGCTCGACATCCATTCGACCCGCGCACCGGTGCAGCCCTTCTGGGTATACCCGGAGTTCGAGCGCAACGCCGGGCTGGCGCTGGCCATCGGCGATCCGCTGGTGCACCTGGTGATGCCGGTGGGTGGCGCCCCGGGCACGGGCGTGACGGCCTACGGCCGCCATGGCGAGGAGGGCGTCGACGGCGGCGCGGTGGTCGTGGAATGCGGCCAGCATTTCAGCCGGGCGGCGGCCGAACTGGCGACCGACGTGACGCTGCGCTTCCTCGCGCACCTGGGGCTGGTCGAGCCGCCGCCGGGCGCCGAACGGAAGGCGCCCGCGCGCCGCTTCCGCCTGCTCGAAGTGCACATGGTGAAGACCGAGAGCTTCGCCTTCGCTCGACCGGTGCTGGGCTTCGAAGTCTTCCGCAAGGGCGAGCTGATCGCGACCGACGCGGGCCAGGAGATCCGCTCGCCCTGCGACGACTGCACGATCTTCATGCCCACGCGCGCGCCGCTGGTGGGCCGCGAGGGCGTGTACCTGACGGTGCCGATCTAGCTGCGCCTGCGCTCAGGGCGCGGACTGCGATTCCGGCTCGGCTTCCGATGCCGGCACTTCCTCGTCGTCGAGCTTGCCCCAGTCGCGCCCCAGCCGCCGCTGGCGCTCCTCGCGCTCGCGCGCCATCTGCTCCTCGAACTGCTGGCGGCCGGCCTTGTTGGCGGCGATCAGCTTGGCGCGGTCCTTGTAGTGCGGATAGATCTCGTTGCTGAGCTCGATGTTGCGGCGACGGAAGCGCATCGCCGATTCGCGCGCTTCGTGCGCCGGCCAGCCCAGCGCCTCCAGCGTCGAGCGCGCGCTGCGCAGCGAGGACTCGAACACCTCGCGCTCTACCTCCGTCACGCCGCGGTCGCGCAGCTGGAACAGGTGCGTCACGTTGCGGGCCCGCGCGATGATGCGCGCCTGCGGGAAGTTCTCCTTCACGAGGTCGACGATTTCGAGCGACTGCTCGATATCGTCCACCGCCACCACGATCACCTTGGCCGTGCCCGCGCCCGCGGTGCGCAGCAGGTCGAGCCGTGTCGCGTCGCCGTAGAACACGCGGAAGCCAAACTGCCGCAGGCCTTCGACGGTGTCGGCGTCGTGGTCGAGCACCGTCACGCGCAGGCCCTGCGACATCAGCATGCGCCCGACGATCTGGCCGTAGCGGCCGAAGCCGCAGATCAGCACCTTGGCGTCCTGCTGCTCCGAAATTTCCTCTAGCTTGGTGCCGCCGTTGCGGCTGTAGCGCGGCAGCACGAACCGGTCGAGCAGCACCAGCAGAAGCGGCGACAGCAGCATCGACAGCGCCACCGCGCCGATCAGCAGCGAGGTGACCTCGGGCGGCAGCACGTCGGGGCCCGCCGCCTGGAACACCACGAAGGCGAATTCGCCGCCCTGCGCGAGCAGCAGCGTGAACACCGGCCGCTCCTGGTAGGCGATGCCCATGGCCTTGGCGAGCGCGTAGATCACCACCAGCTTGACGACCATGAAGCCGACCACCAGCATCGCCATGATCCACGGGCTCGCGATCAGCACGCCGAAGTTGATCGACATGCCCACCGCGATGAAGAAGAGGCCCAGCAGCAGGCCCTTGAAGGGCTCGATGTCGGTCTCGAGTTCGCGCCGGTATTCGCTCTCGGCCAGCAGCACGCCGGCGAGGAAGGCGCCCAGCGCCATCGACAGGCCCACCAGCTGCATCAGCGCCGCGATGGCCACCACCAGCAGCAGGGCGGCGGCGGTGAAGATCTCGGGCGTGTCGCTGCGCGCGATCCAGCGCAGGATGGGCCGCAGCAGCAGCCGGCCGCCGAGGATGATGCCGCCGATAACGCCGATGATCTTCGCTGCCTCCAGCGCGCGCTCCAGCCCGGTCATCGACTGCTCTGCCGCGGTGGCGCCGGCCAGCAGCGGCAACAGCGCGAGGATCGGAATGGCCGCCACGTCCTGGAACAGCAGGATCGAGAAGCCGGCCTGCCCGCTGGGCGTCTTCAGCAGGTTGCGCTCGCCGAACACCTGCAGCGCGATGGCGGTGGAAGAGAGCGCCAGGCCCAGCGCCGCCACCAGCGCCAAGCGCCAGCTGGCGCCCACGGCGCAGCCGACCGCGAACAGCACGGCGGCGCAGCTCAGCACCTGCGCCGTGCCCCAGCCGAAGATGGGCCGGCGCAGGTTCCACAGGCGCTTGGGTTCGAGCTCCAGGCCCACCAGGAAGAGCATCAGCACCACGCCGAACTCGGCGAAGTGCAGCACGTCCTCGACACTGGAGACCAGCCCCAGCCCCCAGGGGCCGATGGCGATGCCGGCCACGAGGTAGCCGATGATCGAGCCCAGTCCGAGGGCCTTCGACAGCGGCACCACCAGCACGGCGGCGCTCAGGTAGATCAGGCTGTTGGTCAGCCAGGCGGGTGCGTGTTCCATTCAGGCCGCCTTCCCGTTTCCGCCAGTGGAGGCTGTGGTGGTGGCCAGCCCATGGGTCATCGCCGCGCGGAATGCGTCGGAGACCACCTTGCCGACCTCGTCGTTGTCGGCAGGCCGGTCGCTCTCGGGCACGGGGCAGGCGATGCAGGCGTCGATCTCCTCGATCTCCGGCCAGTCGGGATAGCTGCCCAGCCGTTGGGCGAAGGTGTCGACGTGGGCCTTCACCGCCGCCTCGCCGGCGCTGCGCGCGCCGTAGAAGATCATCGGCGGCAAAAAGCGCATGCCGCACAGCGCGGCGGTCTGCTCGTAGGGCGGCAGGAAGGCGTCGAAGAAATAGCGGTGGTAGTTCTGCGGGTGGTAGCTGGCCTCGGGGCTGCCGGTGGTTGCGACCAGCCAGAGGTCCTTGCCCTGCAGGGCGGTGCCGCCGGGGCCGTAGGCCCAGCCGTAGGCGAGCACGTCGTCGAGCCAGAGCTTCTGCAGCGCGGGCATCGAGTACCACTGGATCGGATGCACCAGCACCACCAGGCTGGCCCTGGCGAGCCGGGCCTGCTCGGCCTCGACGTCGATGGCGAAATCGGGGTAGCTGCCGTAGAGGTCGTTGACGTCGACCCCCGGCACGCCGCGCGCGGCTGCGAGCATGCGGCGGTTGACGCGCGAGTCGCGCCAGTGGGGGTGCGCGGCCAGCACATAGATGCCGCCGGAGCCGGTTTCAGCGCCCTCGGCGGGAGTTCCCGTCGGTGTTGTTGTCGTCATCCCGCGAACATATCTCAAGAGCACGCTGCAAGGCGTTTCGCCGGGCAAAAACGCTCAGCGACTACCATTTGCGCTGTTGCCGTTCTGGAGGAGTGCTTTTATGCCGGTGGTTCTGGTCGCCAATCCCAAGGGGGGCGTGGGCAAGTCGACGATCGCGACGAACGTCGCGGGCTACTTCGCAAGCCGCGGCCATGCCGTGATGCTGGGCGACGTGGACCGCCAGCAGTCCTCACGCCTGTGGCTGGGCCTGCGCCCGCCGATGGCCCGGCCGATCTCCACCTGGGAAGCCACCGGCGAAAGCACCGTGGTGCGCCCGCCGCGCGGCACCACGCACGCGGTGCTCGACACCCCTGCCGGCCTGCACGGCTGGCGCTTCAAGGAAGTGCTGGCGCTGGCCGACCGGGTGATCGTGCCGCTGCAGCCCAGCATCTTCGACATCTACGCCACGCGCGATTTCCTTGACCGGCTGCTGGAGAACCGCCGCGCCGAGAAGACGAAGATCGGCCTCGTCGGCATGCGGGTGAACGCCCGCACGCTGGCGGCCGACCGGCTCCACGAGTTCATCGCGGGGCTTGGCGTGCCGGTGATCGGCGAGCTGCGCGACACGCAGAACTACGTGCAGCTGGCCGCGCGCGGGCTCACGCTGTTCGACATCGCACCCGGGCGCGTGCAGCGCGACCTGGAGCAGTGGCAGCCGATCTGCGAATGGCTCGACGCCTGAACGGCGTGCTGCCTGCTCCCGGTTTACCCTGATCCCGGTTGTCGCGAGGCCGACAGCCGCGCGGCGACCCCAGACGCCAGAATGCCCCGCATGACCAAGAAGACATTCCAGACCCTTCAGGATCTCGCCGCCTGCGTCGGCCAGGAGGTCGCCGTGAGCGACTGGATCGCCATCACGCAGGAGCAGGTCAACCAGTTCGCCGAGGCGACGGGCGACCACCAGTGGATCCACGTCGACATCGAGCGGGCCAAGGCCGGCCCCTTCGGCGGGCCGATCGCGCATGGTTTTCTCACGCTGTCGCTGCTGCCGCGCTTCTACGAGACGGCGCTGGACGTGGTCGAGTCGCGCATGGGCGTGAACTACGGCCTGAACAAGGTGCGCTTCATGTCGCCGGTGCCGGTGGGCAAGCGCCTGCGGGCGCGCATGAAGCTGCTGACGGCGGAGCCCATCGCCGACGATGGTTTCCAGATGACCTGGGAAACCACCATCGAGCTCGAGGGTGCCGCCAAGCCGGCCTGCGTGGCCGAGTCGGTGGTGCGCCGCTACCGCTGAAGGCGCGGCGGTCTTCTTTTCTCTTTCTTTCTAGATCCGGCGGTCGGTCACTTCGCCATAGGTGGCTGCGCCCTGGCGGGTGATGCTGCGGGCGCTGGCGCGCACTGCGTCACGGTCGGTATTGCCGTTCCTGGCCTGCGTCACGCCGGTGCCGCCGTTGCCGATCTGCAGCGGCTGGCGCGCATCGGCCTGCACTTGCGCGCGCGACAGCGTCGACTGGAACGGCGCGGGCGGCAGCGGGTTCTGCTCTCCCTGGAAGGCTTGCGCGCCGCTGGCGAAAACGAGCGTGGCGAAGGCGGCGAGGGCAATCGGCTTGGCGTTCATGGCTGGACTCCTTGGAGCAAGGTGGTGGATGGAGCAAATGCCGGCCGGCTGATGGCCGGCATGTCTTCCTTACGGCGCACCTCGCCGGTCGGATGTGTCCGCCCCTGTTGCCCGTAGGGGCGGCCGATGGTTCAGCCGAAGCCGTTTTGCCGCCAGGCTTCGAACACCGTCACCGCCACCGCGTTCGAGAGATTCAGGCTGCGCTGGCCCTCGCGCATCGGCAGCCGCAGGCGCTGGGCCTCGGGGAAGCCGTCGCGCAGCGCGGACGGCAGGCCGCTGGTTTCCGAGCCGAACACCAGCCAGTCGCCGGGCTGGAAGCGTATGTCGTGCACCGGACGCGAGCCGCGCGTGGTGAGCGCGAACATGCGATCGGTGGCCGGCTGCTCGGCCGAGAGCAGGGCCTGCCAGTCGGCGTGGCGCCTGACTTCGGCGTACTCGTGATAGTCGAGACCGGCGCGGCGCAGCAGGCGGTCGTCCATCGAGAAACCCAGCGGCTCCACGAGGTGAAGCTTGCAGCCGGTGTTGGCTGCGAGCCGGATCACGTTGCCGGTGTTCGGCGGGATTTCGGGGTGGACCAGGACGATATTGAACATGCGGCGATTGTCGGCGGGGCGGCACGAGGCTCAGCGCGGCGGATCGGTCCGGGCGAGCACGATGGCGGTGACGTGGGCCGCGCCGGCCTGCCGCAGCACCTCTGCGGCGGTGAAGATCGATGCGCCGCTGGTCATCACGTCGTCCACCAGCACGACGCGCCGGCCGCGCAGCTTGTGGGCGCGCAGCGGTTCGACGGCGAAGGCGCCGCGCAGGTTGCGCAGCCGCTCGGCGCGCGACAGGCCGCTCTGCGCCGGCGTTTCGCGCGTGCGAAGGAGCAGGGTGGCGTCGGTCTTCGTTGGCGCCAGTCGGCGTGCCAGTTCGTGCGCCTGGTTGAAGCCGCGTTCGCGCAATCGGCCGCGCGCAAGCGGCATCGGCAGCACGATGTCGCCGGCTTCCAGCGCGGGCTCCACCCAGGGCGCGCTGCGCAGGAGCGTGGCGAAGGGACCGGCCCAGCCGGCCTCGCCACGGAACTTGAAGGCGGCGATGGCGTCCGGCCAGGGCCAGGCGTAGGTGCAGGCTGCGAGGCAGGCATCCAGCGGCGGCGGGTTCTTCACGCACTCGCCGCAGCGGCTAACGCCATCGGGCACGGGCAGGGCGCAGCCCCCGCAGCGCGCGGCTGGCGGTGCGAAGCGGGCCACGCAGGCGTCGCACACGGGGCGCGAGGGCCAGGCGCGGCAGACCGTGCACTGGCTGGGCAGCCGCGCCAGCAGCGAGCCGAACGACGCGAAAGGGGAAAGAGGAGCGAAAGGCCACATGGCCCGGAGGCTGGACATCGCCTCAATATACTCACGGCCCCATGGCCACCGACCCCACAAGACGACCGCCGACCATCGATGCCACGGCGGCCGCCCGCTGGCGCCGGCTCGCGCCCGCCGATGGCGCCTCTCCCTGGCTGCACGAGGAAATCGGCCGCCGAATGGAAGACCGGCTGCAATGGATCAAGGCCCAGCCCCGCCACTGGGCCGACTGGGCGCCGCTGCGCAGCGGCCTCGAGGCCCATGAACTTGTCGCACGCCGCTACAAGGACGCGGCCTCCTACGTGATCGAGCCCGAGCCCGCGCTCGCCGCCGCCACCGGCCAGGCGCTCGCCGCGCCGTGGTGGAGCGCGCGGCGCTGGCAGGCCGGCAAGGCGCGCTTCGAGGCGCCGCCCGAAGACGGTGTCGACCTGCTCTGGGCCAACATGTCGCTGCACATGGCGGCCGACCCCGAGGCGCTGATCTCGCACTGGCACAGGCTGGTGGCGACCGACGGCTTCCTCATGTTCTCCTGCCTCGGCCCTGACACCGTGCGCGAGCTGCGCGCGCTGCATGCCCGCCTCGGCTGGCCGGCCGCGGGCCACGAGTACACCGACATGCACGACTGGGGCGACATGCTGGTGCATGCCGGCTTCGCCGAGCCGGTGATGGACATGGAGCGCATCGTGCTGACCTGGGCCACGCCCGAGGCGGCGCTGGCCGAGCTGCGCACGCTGGGCCGCAACCTGCATCCGGCGCGCTTTCCGGCGCTGCGGGGCAAGGGCTGGCTCCAGTCGTTGAAGAAGGCGCTGCCCGAACTTGCGCCGGCCGAGGGCGGCGACGGGCGCATCGCGCTGACCTTCGAGGTCGTCTACGGCCACGCGTTCAAGCCGGTGCCGCGCGTGTCGCTCGCGGCCGAGAGCGCGGTGTCGTTGCGCGAGATGCGATCGATGCTCCAGCGCGGGCGTCCGGGCGCCTGAGCGATCGCGGCGGGCGCGTGTGGAAAACGCGTGCCGGAAACGCTAGTCGTACAGGGCGTTTCTTGCCTACTAGTAGTGACCCGTAGGCGTCCCACAGGGCACTCGGGCGCAGGTATCTACCCGCTACAATCCGCCGTTGCGTGAAACTCGCGGGTATTGTCCCGCGATCGAGGGGTGTCGGATCCTGTTCGTACGAGAGGGTTTGGCGACCGTCGACGCACCGATTTGCTGAACTCGCCCGTGTCGAATTCCGTGTTTCGATTTGCCACCGTTTCAGGCCAGAGCATCCACTGGTTCCTGAAGCGCAACTGCTCGGTGACGCCGAGCCAGCTGGGCTGGCTCTACGCTTCGCTGTGCGTGGTATCTCTCGGCATCGGCACCCTGTTCTGGCTGCACGGTGCGCCCATGGTGCTGCCTTTTGCCTGGCTCGAACTGGCCGCTGTCGGGTTTGCGTTCATGGTCTACGCACGGCATGCGACAGACGGCGAGAAGATCGCATTGCAGGAGGGACGGCTCGTCGTGGAGCTCGAAAACGGCGGGCACTACGAGCGCACGGAATTTCTTCCGCACCAGGTGCGGATCGAACCCCAGACCGGCGATCGCTCGCTGATCGAGGTCTCGGGGCAGGGTCGATCGGTCAGGGTGGGGCGCTATGTACGCCCGGAGTTGCGTGCGGCCTTGGCCCGCGAGATTCGAATGGCGTTGCGTGGCGCCTGAGGGGGCTCGCGCAGTGCTGCACGGTTGGGTTTGTCGAAAAATTGAAGAAACGTGAACACGATGAAGAGCATTTGGCGCAATAAGTACAGGCCGGCGAATCTGTTGCTGGCGGCCGGCGCGGCTTTCAGCAGCGCGGCGCACGCAGTCAACGATCTGCCCGGCGGCCCTTCGGTGCGCCAGTTGAATCTTCCGGTCGGCGTGACCAAGATCGCGCAGGAGCAGCATCTGCTCCACACGATCATGATGATCCTGTGCACGGTCATCTTCGTCGGCGTGTTCGCGGTGATGTTCTATTCCATCTGGAAGCACCGCAAGTCGGTGGGCCACAAGGCCGCCAACTTCCATGAATCGGTGGTGGTCGAGGTCATCTGGACCATCGTGCCCTTCCTCATCGTCATCATCATGGCGCTGCCCGCCACCAAGGTGCTGGTGGCCCAGAAGGACACCACCAACGCCGACCTCACGATCAAGACCACTGGCTACCAGTGGAAGTGGGGCTACGACTACCTGAACGGCGAAGGCGAGGGCCTGGCCTTCATCTCCACGCTCGACAGCTCGCAGCGCGCCATGTCCGACGCGGGCGCCAGGGGCCAGATGCCCGACGACTACCTGCTCAAGGTCGACAACCCGCTGGTCGTGCCGGTCAACAAGAAGGTCCGCATCATCACCACCGCGAACGACGTGATCCACGCCTTCGCCGTGCCGCAACTGGGCCTCAAGCAGGACGCCATCCCCGGCTTCGTGCGCGACACCTGGTTCCGCGCCGAGACCGTGGGCGATTACTACGGCCAGTGCCAGGAACTGTGCGGCAAGGAACACGCCTACATGCCGATCCACGTGAAGGTGGTCTCGGCCGCCGACTACACGACCTGGGTGGCCGCCAAGCGCAAGGAAGCTGCCGCCAAGCTCGACGACCCGACCAAGGTCTGGACCTTGCCCGACATGCTCGCGCGCGGCGAGAAGGTCTATGCCGCCAACTGCGCGGCCTGCCACCAGGCCAACGGCAAGGGCGCCGGCCCGATCAAGCCGCTGGACGGCTCGGCCAAGGTGACCGACGCCGACCACAAGGTCCAGCTGACGGTGCTGCTGAACGGCCAGAACAACGGTGCAATGCCCTCCTGGAAGCAACTGAGCGATACCGACCTCGCGGCCGTGGCCACGTACACCAAGAACAGCTGGTCGAACAAGACGGGCCAGCTGGTGCAGCCGGCCGAAGTGCTGGCCCTGCGCGCCAAGTGATGCGCGAGCGCCCCGCGACGAAGAAATTGCAAGGAACAACGAAATGAGCGCAGTTCTCGACCCCCACGGTCACGCAGCAGGCCACGGCGACCACGCACACGACGAGCATCACGACCACCACGCGCCCACCGGCTGGCGCCGCTGGGTGTTCGCCACCAACCACAAGGACATCGGCACGCTGTACCTGCTGTTCAGCTTCACGATGCTGATGGTGGGCGGCGTGCTCGCGCTGCTGATCCGCGCCGAGCTGTTCCAGCCCGGGCTGCAGCTGGTGAACCCGGAGCTCTTCAACCAGTTCACCACCATGCACGGCCTGATCATGGTGTTCGGCGCGATCATGCCGGCCTTCGTGGGCTTCGCGAACTGGATGATCCCGCTGCAGGTGGGTGCCTCCGACATGGCGTTCGCGCGCATGAACAATTTCAGCTTCTGGCTGCTGATCCCGGCGGCGCTGATGCTGGTGGGCTCCTTCTTCATGCCCGGCGGCGCGCCCGCCGCGGGCTGGACGCTGTACGCGCCGCTCACGCTGCAGATGGGCCCCTCGATGGACGCCGGCATCTTCGCGATGCACATCATGGGCGCCTCGTCGATCATGGGCTCGATCAACATCATCGTGACCATCCTCAACATGCGCGCCCCCGGCATGACGCTGATGAAGATGCCGATGTTCTGCTGGACCTGGCTCATCACCGCCTACCTGCTGATCGCCGTGATGCCCGTGCTCGCGGGCGCCATCACGATGACGCTGACCGACCGCCACTTCGGCACCAGCTTCTTCAACCCCGCCGGCGGCGGCGACCCGGTGATGTACCAGCACATCTTCTGGTTCTTCGGCCACCCCGAGGTCTACATCATGATCCTGCCGGCCTTCGGCATCATCAGCCAGGTGGTGCCGGCCTTCGCCCGCAAGAAGCTCTTCGGCTACGCCTCGATGGTGTACGCCACCTCGTCGATCGCCATCCTGTCGTTCATCGTGTGGGCTCACCACATGTTCACGACTGGCATGCCGCTGACCGGCCAGCTGTTCTTCATGTACGCGACCATGCTGATCGCGGTGCCCACGGCCGTGAAGATCTTCAACTGGATCGCGACCATGTGGCAGGGCTCGATGACCTTCGAGACGCCCATGCTGTTCGCGGTCGGCTTCATCTTCGTGTTCACCATGGGCGGCTTCACCGGCCTGATCCTGGCCGTCGCGCCCATCGACACCCAGCTGCAGGACACCTACTACGTGGTGGCCCACTTCCACTACGTGCTGGTGGCCGGCTCGCTGTTCGCCATGTTCTCGGGCTTCTACTACTGGGCTCCGAAGTGGACCGGCGTGATGTACAACGAGACGCGCGGCAAGGTGCACTTCTGGTGGTCGCTGATCTCCTTCAACGTGACCTTCTTCCCGATGCACTTCCTGGGCCTGGCCGGCATGCCGCGACGCTACGCCGACTACCCGATGCAGTTCGCCGACTTCAACGCCGTCGCGTCTGTCGGTGCCTTCTTCTTCGGTTTTGCCCAGTTGTATTTCTTCCTGTTCATCGTGCTGCCCACGATGCGCGGCAAGGGCGAGAAGGCTGCCCAGAAGCCGTGGGAAGCTGCCGAGGGCCTCGAGTGGGAAGTGCCGTCGCCGGCACCGTTCCACACCTTCGAGAACCCGCCCAAGCTCGACGCGACCGCCACCAAGGTGATCGGTTGAACGCACTGTCAGCCTACGCAGCACGATGACGCCCGAGCAGAAAAGGAACAACCGCCGCATGGGGCTCACGCTGGCCTCCATCGCCGTGGTGTTCTTCATCGGCTTCATCGTCCGCATGGTCTGGTTCAGCGGCCGCTGACCGGGCATTCGAGCAGACAACGAACGGGAGCACACGCGCATGAGCCTCGGTCCTCGCATCCGCCGCGCCAACGTCCGCATGGTCGGCAAGCTGGCCGTCGTGGCCTGCGGCATGTTCGCCTTCGGATATGCGCTGGTGCCGATGTACCGCGCGATCTGCGAGATGACCGGCATCAACATCCTCGCGCTGTCCGAGCTCGAGGTGCCCGGCGGTGCGAGCGGCGGCAAGAACGTGCGCGTGCCCGACAACACGCAGGTCGACAAGAGCCGCACCATCACGGTCGAGTTCGATTCCAACGTGCGCGGCGGCCTGTGGGACTTCAAGCCCGCGGAGCGGACCATCCAGGTGCACCCGGGCGAGCTCAACACGGTGATGTATGAGTTCCAGAACGTGCAGAACCGCCGCATGGCCGCGCAGGCCATCCCGAGCTACGCGCCGCAGCAGGCCGCGCCGTACTTCAACAAGCTCGAGTGCTTCTGCTTCAACCAGTACACGCTCGATCCGGGCGAGAAGAAGCAGTGGCCGGTCGCGTTCGTGATCGACCCGAAGATTTCCAAGGACGTGAAGACCATCACGCTGTCGTACACCTTCTTCGAGGTGGGCGGCAAGACGCCCGCGGCCCCGGTGGCCGCAGTTTCCGGCACCGCGAATGAGCCGCGCTCGTGACCGATCCGTCGAACCGGCCGAAGGCTTCGCTGTGGGACACGGTGAAGGCGGTGGGCTGGTCGTTCTTCGGGGTGCGCAAGAACAGCGCCTACCAGGAAGACCTGCGCAAGCTCAACCCGCTGCACATCATCGCGGTGGCGTTCGTGGCGGTGGTGGTCTTCGTGGTCGTCCTCGTGCTGCTGGTGCGCCATGTGGTCGCGTCGGCCGGGGCCTGACGGAAAAGAAGCCTTCCACGGCAAGCAGAATCCATTGAACCGAGAAGAGAAGAAAGAGAGCCAGGAGCTGATATGAGTTCAACCACCCACGGCACCACGCCCTACTATTTCGTGCCGGGCCCCTCGGCCTATCCGGTCTCGGCCGCGATCGGTTTGTTCTTCGTGATCCTTGGCGCCGCGCAATGGATCAATGGCCACCAGTGGGGCGCATGGTCCCTGCTGGCCGGCATGGTGATCTGGCTCGGCACGCTCTTCGTCTGGTTCCGCGCCGCCATCGGCGAGAGCGAGAGCGGCCAGTACGGCCACAAGATCGACCTCTCGTTCCGCTGGAGCATGAGCTGGTTCATCTTCTCGGAAGTGATGTTCTTCGGCGCGTTCTTCACCGCGCTGTGGTGGGCACGCACTCACGCGCTGCCGTCGCTCGGCAGCCTGGACAACGCGCTGCTGTGGCCCGACTTCAAGGCCGTGTGGCCCAGCGTCGCCGCCGGCGCCACCGCCTCGCCGGCAGGCATCGTCGAGCCCTTCCAGACCGTCGGCCCGTTCTGGCTGCCCACGATCAATACCGCGCTGCTGCTGAGCTCGGGCGTGACGCTCACCATCGCCCACCACGCGCTGCGCGCCGGCCATCGCGCGCAGACGATCCGCTTCATGTGGCTCACCGTGCTGCTGGGCGTGATCTTCCTGGGCGTGCAGGGTTATGAATACCACCACCTGTACACCGAACTGAACCTCAAGCTCAGCTCCGGCACCTACGGCTCGACCTTCTTCATGCTGACCGGCTTCCACGGCCTGCACGTGTTCATCGGCATGCTGATGCTGCTGTTCATCACGCTGCGACTGCGCAAGGGCCACTTCACGCCCGAGCGTCACTTCGGTTTCGAGGGCGCGGCCTGGTACTGGCACTTCGTGGACGTGGTCTGGCTCGGCCTCTATCTGCTGGTCTATTGGCTTTGAGCGAAGAACCTCGCGGCATGACAAGAAAAAGGCGCCGTAAGGCGCCTTTTTCTTGGTTCTCCTGGCATGAGCATCATCTACTTGCCGAGCGGGAGCCCGGTTGGCTGGATGTATCCGAACTTCCAGGCGAGCAGCATGCAGAGGAACAAAAACACCGACAGGCCGATCCGAACGGTGAGCGCGCGCGCCATGCCGCCGCTCTTGGCGCGCCCGTTGCGCCCGTCCTTCAGCATGAAGTACAGGGCAAACGCGAGGCTCGCGAAGATGCCCACGAACACCAGGGCGACGAAGTATTTCATGACCCGCATTATCGGCCGCACGCCCCGCCCCCTCCAGTGACTCCCGTATCCCTGTATCCCGACGAACCTCGCCTGCGCCGGGGCCGCTTCTGGGTGATGACCATTGCCGCCGCCCTGACCGTGTCGGCCACCATTTCGCTGGGCCGCTGGCAGCTCTCGCGCGCCGCCCAGAAGGAAGCGCTTCAGGCCAGCATCGATGCCGAGAAGCTGAAGCCGCCGCTGACGCAGGCAGAGTTCCTCGCCCTCGGCAAGGCCTCCGACGCGATGCATCGCGCAGTGCGCCTGCGCGGCCTCTGGCTCACGCCGCAGACCGTGTATCTCGACAACCGCCAGATGTACGGCACGCCCGGCTTCTACGTGCTGACGCCCTTCGCCCTCGAGGGCACCGAGCAGACGGTGATGGTGCAGCGTGGCTGGATCCAGCGCAATTTCGTCGACCGAACGAAGCTGGGCGCGGTCGAGACGCCGGCCGGCATCGTCGAAGTCACCGGCCTGATCGAGCCGCCGCCGAGCCACCTGCTGGAACTGGGCTCCGCCGCGCCGGCGCCCGTGCCCGCAGCCTCCGCGCCTGCCGCGGCGGCCTCGGCCCCGGCGTCCACCACCGCTGCGGCACCGGTCGCCGAAGGGTATTCGCCCATCCGGCAGAATCTCGACCTTGAGGCCTTCCGTGCCGAAACCAGACTGCCCCTGCGCACCGACGTGTCGCTGCAGCAGGGCGGCCCGGCTTCCGAGGGCCTGCAGCGCGACTGGCCGGCGCCGGCACTGGGCCTCGAGAGGCACTACGGTTACGCATTCCAGTGGTTCGGCCTGTCGGCCCTCGTCGTCATCCTCTATGTCTGGTTCCAATTCATCACGCCCATCCGCCGCTCAAGGCGCCGCGCACGCGATGGCCGCTTCTGACGAGCCGCTGGGCCTGACGGTGCATTCGATGCCGTCGCCCAACCAGGCGCTCGACGGCGCGGAGGGCCGGCGCACGGCCATGGGACGCTGGAAGATGATCGCGGTGATGCTGATGTGCGCATCGCCCGTCATCGCCTCGTATTTCACGTACTACGTGATCCGGCCCGAGGGGCGTAGCGTCTACGGCGAGCTGATCGACCCGCAGCGCGAGCTGCCGAAGATCGTCGCCACCGACCGAGGCGGCGCACCCGTCGACCTTGCCACGCTCAAGGGCCAGTGGCTGCTGGTGACGGTGGCCGATGCCGCATGCGACACGCTGTGCGAGCAGCAGCTCTATCTGGCGCGGCAGCTGCGCGAGAGCCTGGGCCGCGAGAAAGATCGCATGGACCGCGTCTGGCTGGTGAGCGACGCCGCTCCCGTGCCCGAGCGCCTGAACAACGGCCTGCACGGCGCGACCGTGCTGCGCGTGCCGGCCGACCAGCTCGCGAAATGGCTAGCGCCCGCGCAAGGCCACTCGCTGGCCGAACACCTTTATGTGGTCGATCCCATGGGCAACTGGATGATGCGCTTTCCCGCCCGCATGGACGTCGCCGGCGCGAGCCGCGCCAAGCGCGACCTCGACCGCCTGCTGCGCGCCTCGGCGTCGTGGGACGAACCCGGCCGCTGACGGCACGACGGACGCCGCATGGACACCACGAGCTCGCTCTACGACCTGACGCCCATCGCCTGGCTCATGGCGGTCGGCGTGCTGATCGCGCTCGGGCCGCTGGTGTGGGTGTGGCGCCGCAATGCAGGCAGTGGACCAGCGCGGCGGCTGCATGCGCTGACGGTGCTCACGCTCTTCCTCACCTTCGACTTGACGCTGTTCGGCGCCTTCACGCGGCTCACCGATTCGGGCCTGGGCTGCCCCGACTGGCCGGGTTGCTACGGCAACGCCAGTCCGCACGGCGCACGCCACGAGATCGCGATGGCGCAGTCGGCGCAGCCGACCGGCCCGGTCACGCACAGCAAGGCGTGGGTCGAGATGGTCCACCGCTACCTGGCCACTGGGGTGGGGGTGCTGATCCTCACGCTCGCCGCGGCCACCTGGATCGTGCGCCGCCGGCAGCGCCTCGCACCGCCTTCCTCGACGGACGGAAGCGGGCACCACGCCACGCTGAGCGCCTGGTGGCCGGCCTTCACGCTGGTCTGGGTGTGCCTGCAGGGAGCCTTCGGCGCGCTCACGGTGACGTGGAAGCTGTTTCCCGCGATCGTCACGCTGCACCTGCTCGGCGCCGTGGTGCTGCTGGCGCTGCTGTGCATCCAGGCCGTGCACTACCGGCAGGCGGCCGCCGACCGGCTGCCCACTCCCGTGTCGCCCGCGCTGCGCAACGGCCTCATCGCGACCACCGTGCTGCTCGTGCTGCAGATCGCGCTGGGCGGCTGGGTCAGCACCAACTACGCGGTGCTGGCCTGCACGCAGTTCCCGACCTGCCAGGACAGCTGGTGGCCGACCATGAATTTCGCGCAGGGCTTCGAGATCTGGCGCCACCTGGGCGTGACCGGTGACGGCCAGCCGCTCGATTTTTCCGCCCTCACCGCCATCCACTACGCGCACCGGCTGATGGCCTACGCGGTGTTCGTCGCGCTCGGCGTGCTGGCCTGGCGCATGCGCCGCATCGGCGCGCTGCGCCCGCAGGCGCGGTGGCTCGCGGGCCTCGCGCTGCTGCAGCTGGCCACCGGCCTGGGCAACGTGCTGCTCGGCTGGCCGCTGGCCGCTGCGGTACTCCATACCGGCGGCGCCGCGGCGCTCGCCGTGGTGCTCACCTGGGCGCTGTGCGAGAGCCGGCGCGCTCCGGCGGCGCAGATCGCCCATGCCAGTGAAAATACGGCCGGTCGCAACAACAACAGTCAAAGGAAGGCCGCCGCGTGAGCACCCCGATTTCCGTTCAGCAAACCGCCAGCGCCAACGTGCTGCGCCAGTACTACGCGCTGACCAAGCCGCGCGTGGTGCAGCTGATCGTGTTCTGCGCGCTGATCGGCATGGTGCTGGCCGTTCCGGGGCTGCCTTCGTGGGCCGAGGTGAAGCGCGCGGTGGTCGCCTGCATCGGCATCTGGCTGGTGGCCGGCGCGGCCGCGGCCTTCAACTGCCTGGTCGAGAAGGGCATCGACGCGAAGATGAAGCGCACGGCCTGGCGCCCGACGGCGCGCGGCGAGCTCAGCGACCGGCAGGCGCTGGTGTTCTCGGCGCTTCTGTGCGCGGCGGGTTCGGCGCTGCTGTGGTTCATGGTCAACCCGCTGACCATGTGGCTGACCTTCGCCACCTTCGTTGGCTATGCGGTGATCTACACCGTGATCCTCAAGCCGCTCACGCCGCAGAACATCGTGATCGGCGGCGCCTCGGGTGCTATGCCGCCTGTGCTGGGCTGGGCCGCGATGACGGGCAGCCTCGATCCGGGCGCTTGGATTCTCTTTCTCATCATCTTCCTGTGGACGCCGCCGCACTTCTGGGCGCTGGCGCTCTACCGCGTGGAGGACTACCGCAAGGCCGGCCTTCCGATGCTGCCCGTGACGCACGGCAACGAGTTCACGCGGCTGCAGGTGCTGCTCTACACCTTCATCCTTTTCGCGGCCTGCCTGATGCCGTTCATCCACGGCATGAGCGGCTGGCTGTACCTGGCGGTGGCGATCGCGGTGAGCATCGGCTTCACCGGCTATGCCTTCGCGCTGTGGCGCAACTACTCCGACGCGCTGGCGCGCAAGACCTTCCGCTTCTCGCTGATCCACCTGAGCGTGCTGTTCCTGGCGCTGCTGGTGGATCACTACATCCAGTGAGCATCAAGTTTCAATGAACAAGCGCAACGCTCTTCGACTGATGGCTGCCGGCGCCGGCTGGGTGGGCGTCAGCGCCGCGCTCGGCCTGGGTCTCTCGGCGTGCAGCGAGACCAGGCAGAGCTTCAATGCCGTCGACATCACCGGCGCCGACTACGCCAAGGACTTCTCGCTGAAGGACGCCGACGGCAAGGTCCGCACGCTCGCCGACTTCAAGGGCAAGGTGGTCGTGCTGTTCTTCGGCTACGCGCAGTGCCCGGACGTCTGCCCGACCACCATGACCGAGATGGCCCAGGTCAAGCAGCAGCTCGGCAAGGACGGCGACAAGCTGCAGGTGCTGTTCATCACGGTCGACCCGGCTCGCGACACCGCGGAGGTGCTCAAGGCCTACATGGGCGCGTTCGACCCGAGCTTCGTCGCGCTGATTCCCACGGCCGACCAGCTGGCTGCGGTCGCGAAGGACTACAAGGTCTACTACAAGAAGGTCGACGGCAAGACGCCGACCAGCTACTCGATGGACCACTCGGCCGCCAGCTACGTCTATGACACGCAGGGCCGGCTGCGGCTCTATGCGCGCTACGGCGCGGGCGTGGCGCCGATGGTGTCCGACCTGAAAACCCTGCTGGCTTCCTGAAAGGGGCCGCCACCCGATGTCCGCCATCGATCCCCTCGGGCACCTGAAGGGGCGCAAGGGCGCGTTCCGCATCGCGCTGATCCCGCCCGAGGTGCTCGATGCCCTCAACGACGGGTTGATCGAAACCGTCAATCTCAACGAATTCCTCGCACTGGAACTGCCCCGGCTGGCGCGCAGCGTGGCGGGGCACATCGGGCTGGACGCGCAGAGCGAGCGGCTGGCCGACACGATCGCGATGCTGGGCGCCTTCAAGCCGATGCAGCGGCACGGGCACATCGCGCGTGCGCTCTACGACCTGGCCGCGCTGCACGACGAGCGCGATGCCGTCGCGCACCGGCTGGCCACGCACGCCAGCGACGTGGCCCGTTGCTGGGCTGCGCAGTGGGTCACGCTCTCGGGCCTGCCGCTGGCGGCGCAACTGGAGTCGGTGCGCCGCTTCGCCGCCGACCCGCATTTCGGCGTGCGCGAGATCGCGTGGATGGCGGTGCGCGACGCTGTGAATGCATCGCTCGACGAGGCGCTCGTGCTGCTGCAGCCCTGGGTGCGCGACGCCGACCCCAACATCCGTCGCTTCGCCAGCGAACTCACGCGGCCGCGCGGCGTGTGGTGCGCGCAGATCGAGGTGCTCAAGGCCGAGCCCTGGCGCGCGCTGCCGCTGATCGAACCGCTGCGCGCCGACACCAGCCGCTATGTGCAGAACTCGGTGGCGAACTGGCTCAACGACGCGAGCAAGAGCCAGCCCGAGTGGGTCGACAAGCTCTGCGCGCGTTGGCTGGCGGAGTCGGATGCAGCCGAGACCCGCTACATCGCGAAGCGGGCGCTGCGAACGCTGTCCAGACAATGAAAAAAGCCCGGCACTGCCGGGCTTTGTCTTTGTGGAAGGGGGAAGGTACTTACGCGTAGTCCGCGAGGGCCTTCTTCATCTTCTTCATTGCCGCCACTTCGATCTGGCGGATGCGCTCGGCGCTCACGCCGTACACGGCAGCCAGATCGTGCAGCGTCATGCCACCCGAACCGTCGTCGTTGACCTTGAGCCAGCGCTCTTCGACGATGCGGCGGCTGCGGTCGTCCAGCGCTTCGAGCGCAGTCGCGATGCCGTCGCTCGAGAGGCGGTCGCGCTGCTGCGATTCGAGCAGGGCAGTCGGTTCCTGCGAGGCGTCGGCCAGGTAGGCGATCGGGCCGAAGGCTTCGTCGCCGTCGTCCGTCGGGCCCGGATCAAGCATCACGTCGCCGCCGGAGAGGCGGGTTTCCATCTCGAGCACTTCCTCGGGCTTCACGTTCAGGCGGGTAGCCATCTGCGAAACCTCGTCGGAGCTCAGCGTTTCGCGATGCGTGCCGTTGTCGGCAGCGGCAGAGTCGGCCTTGAAGCCCTGCTTCATCGAACGCAGGTTGAAGAACAGCTTGCGCTGGGCCTTGGTCGTCGCGACCTTGACCATGCGCCAGTTCTTCAGGATGTACTCGTGAATCTCGGCCTTGATCCAGTGCATGGCGTAGCTCACGAGCCGCACGCCCTGGTCGGGGTCGAAGCGCTTCACGGCCTTCATGAGACCGACGTTGCCTTCCTGGATCAGGTCGCCGTGCGGCAGCCCGTAGCCCAGGTACTGGCGGGAAATGGAGACCACGAGGCGCAGGTGCGACAGCACGAGCGCGCCGGCGGCTTCGAGATCGTTGTGGTCGCGCAGCTTGCGTGCGTAGCCTTGCTCTTCTTCGAGCGTGAGCATGGGCAGGCGGTTGGCGGCCGAAATATAGGCGTCCAGGTTGCCCAGCGGGGGAACCATCGACCACGGGTTGGCGACGGCCAGCTGGTTGGCAGAGACTCCAGACAGCGTTGTCATCAGGGGGAACTCCTTTGTGTTGGCCATATTAGCACTCGGTTAGAGGGAGTGCTAATCCAAGGGTTCCCTTGAATTTCTATCGCCGGAATAGCCTATGGCTACCAGCGGATGCCCAATCTTAGGAAGAGCTTGGACAAGACGAAAAGGGGACCGACCCAGAGATATTGGATGTCTTCGAAGAACGAGGGCTTCTTGCCTTCGATCTTGTGGCCCACGAACTGGAAGACCCAGGCCACTACAAAGATAGCGGCGGAAACCGGCAATACAAGTCCCCCCATCGCATGCACCAGCACCAGGGCCAGGGCGGTCAGCACGAGCATGGCCACCAGGAAAGCGGGGGACCGCAGCAGGACGTAGTAGACGAGGCTGGCCGCCACGAAGGCGTAGGCCACCCAGGGGTGGATCGCGAACAGCAGTCCCACAATGCTCAGCATGATGGCCGGGATGGCCGCGAAGTGGATCAGCTCGTTTGTCGGATTGCGGTGGCTCTCCTCGTAGTGGGCGAGCAGCCGGTCGACCTTGCGATCACTCGACTCGAGGGGGGCGGCAGCGGTGTGCGTCATGGAAAGTCTCCGTGGGCGCCGTGCGATGCGGCGAGACTTTCGATGGTGCCCACAGAGAAGCCCGATGGCAAGGGCGGCCGCCATGTGAAAATGCTATCAAATAAGTAGCATAAGGTACTACAGCCACGGTTGTTGCCGTGACTTTCTACACTGTCACAAGAAGGTTACATCGCTAAGATCGGCATGTGCCTCCCTTCGACTCTCCACCCGCATCCCAGTCGCCGGCCGCGGAGACCGGTACGGCCACCCGCACGCCCCGGGCGATCCTCGTCGTGGACGATCACGATCTGCTGCGCCTGGGTGTCTGCGCCCTGGTGCAGGCCCAGGCCGGTCCCTCCGACGCGCGCATCGAGGTCTTCGAGGCCAGCAACGTCGCCGATGCGCTCAGGCTCTACGAAGCCCACCGGGCTTCCATCGGCCTTGTGCTGCTCGACCTGGCTCTGCCCGACACCCACGGCCTGAGCGGCCTGGCCGAGTTCCGGATGCGCTTTCCCGAGGCGCGGATCGTCGTGCTCTCGGGCACCGGCAACAGCACCCTGGCGCAAGGCGTGCTCGCGCTGGGCGCCGCCGCCTTCCTGCCGAAGTCGGCCGATCTCAAGGAGGTCGTGAGCTTCATCCGCGCCTGCGGCCTGCTCGACGGCGGCCCCGACGCCACGCAACAGCAGCAGCAACCGGCGGCCCCGGCCATGCCCGGCAAGGCACTCAGCGGATATGCCGAGTTCGCCCACGCCAGCGCCTGGCAGGAACTCACGCCCCGGCAGATGCAGGTGCTGCAGTG
This sequence comes from Variovorax sp. 278MFTsu5.1, assembly GCF_048305045.1. Taxonomy (NCBI): domain Bacteria; kingdom Pseudomonadati; phylum Pseudomonadota; class Betaproteobacteria; order Burkholderiales; family Comamonadaceae; genus Variovorax; species Variovorax sp. 278MFTsu5.1. The sequence continues at coordinate 5,748,810 of NZ_CP157622.1, read as the reverse complement.
GGTGCTCGAAGGCAAGGCCAACAAGGAAATCGCCCAGCTCGCGAACCTGAGCGAAGGCACGGTGAAGAACCATGTCTCGACCATCCTGCTGCTCTTCGGCATGCGCTCGCGTGCCCAGCTGATCAGCACCCTGCATTGAGCGTGCAGCCCGCCGCGCCGAACGCCCCGACCGCCGACCACGCGCTCGGCCAGCGGGTGCTGCGCGAGCACGTCGCCTCTGTCTACAGCACTTACGGCATCTCGACGCTCACGCACATGGCCTTCGTGGTCGTGTTCGGCAGCATCATCTATTCGCAGCTGAAGGACCCGAGCCTGCTGTTCTGGCTCGCCGGCCTGTTGATGGCCGACATCTACGTCTTCTTCACGCCGCGCTGGACCCCCTCGCGTCCGGTGCGCGAGAGCGCCTACTGGGCACGCAAGATCTCGCGGGTGGTCACGCTGGTGAGCATGGTCACGGCGGTGGTGCCCTGGCTCATCGTGCCGCACAACAACCTGCCGATGACCTCGCTGCTGATGGCGGTGATCGTCGGCAGCTGCGCGCGGGCGGCGCAGTCGCTGTGGCCGCTGAAGCCGGCGCTCTTCGGCTACACCATGCCGATGTCGCTGGGCATGATCACCGCGCTGGCCTGGCAGGGAGACGGGCTGCACCTGTTCCTGGCGGCGGCCGGCGCGGCCTACCTGCTGCTCACGCTGTACGCGGGCATCGGCCAGCATAAGCTGCTGACCGAATCGCTGATGCTGCGATTCGAGAACGAGGCGCTGGCCGCCCGGCTCGGCGAGCAGATCGCCGCCACCGAGCGCGCGAGCGAAGAGAAGACCCGCTTCCTCGGCACCGCCAGCCACGACCTGCGTCAGCCGCTGCACGCCATCGCGCTGTTCGGCGCCGCGCTGGAGAACGAACTGCGCGACCGCCCCGAAGGCCGCAACGCCGAGCGCTTGATGCGCGCCGTGAACGCGCTGGGCGCCTCGCTCGACACCATGCTCGATGTGTCACGCCTGGACGCCGGCGTGATCACGCCCGCGCCGCAGCCGGTGCAGCTCGACGCGCTGTTCCTGCCGCTGAACCACACCTTCGCGGCGCGCGCCGAACAGAAGGAGCTTCAGCTGCGCGTGCGCGCCAGCGGCCTGTGGGTGCACAGCGACCCGCAGCTGCTGCACCGCATGCTGTCGAACCTGATGGACAACGCGCTCAAGTACACGACGCGCGGCGGCGTGACCGTCACCGCTCGCGAGCGCGGCGAGGCGGTATGGATCGAGGTGCGCGACACTGGCATCGGCATCCCGCCCGAGCAGTCGGGGCGGATCTTCGAAGAGTTCTATCAGATCAACAATCCGGGCCGCGACCGCTCGCGGGGGCTGGGCATCGGGCTGTCGATCGTGCAGCGGCTGTCGCGGCTGCTGGGCCACCCGGTGCAGATGCATTCGCGGCCGGGGCGCGGCACGCATTTCCGCGTGGTGGTGCCCGTCGCGAGTGCGCCCGAGCGGGCGCAGGCCGGGCTGGCGCCCGCTTCCATGAACGAGGTCGCCTCCGCCGGGGAGCGCAAGGTGTCGACGCTGGCGTTGCCCGGCCGCGTGCTGCTGCTCGACGACGAACTGGAAATCCGCGAGGCCATGACCGGCCTGCTGCGCTCCCACGCCATCGACGCCTACGCCGTGTCGGACGAAGCCGGCGCCGCGGCAGCCTTGCGCCAGGCGACGCGCGAGGGCAGACCCTTCGATCTGCTGCTGTGCGACTACCGTCTGGCCGATGGCGCGGACGGGCTCGATGCGGGCTTGCGGCTGAGCCAGGCCGATGGCGCGGCGACTCCGCTGCTGCTCATCACCGGCGAAACCTCGCCCGACCGGCTGCAGCGCGTGCGCGAGTCGCAAGTGCCGGTGCTTTTCAAGCCGGTGGTGGCCGACCTGCTGCTGCAGGCCATGGCCGAGATTGCCGTTGCCAGATAGCACCAGCCGGCTGCAACGGGTCAGCCTGCATTTGAATTCATTTGTATTAGTTTTAACGCCTGATGCGGCGCGTAGACGTTGTGTTCGGCTGCGCCCATGACTTTCGACACTGGCGGGTGTCGGCGCCGTGACCTATCTTCACTGCATCGCGTCGCTCGCGATGGAGTAGTAGGTAGGGGAGAGAGAAAAGTGAGCGGCCCCGGCGCAAGCCGGGGCCGTTTTTTTATCCGAGCAGCGCCTGCGCGAACTCGCGGGCGTTGAAGGTTTCCAGGTCTTCCAGCTTCTCGCCCACGCCGATGAAGTAGACCGGGATCGGCCTTTCCCGCGCGATGGCGCACAGCACGCCGCCCTTGGCCGTGCCGTCGAGCTTGGTCACGACCAGGCCCGTGAGGCCCAGCGTCTCGTCGAAAGCCTTGACCTGCGCCAGCGCGTTCTGGCCGGTGTTGCCGTCGATCACCAGCAGCACCTCGTGCGGCGCGGTGCCGTCGGCCTTGGTGACGACGCGCTTGATCTTCTTGAGCTCGTCCATCAGGTGCAGCTGCGTCGGCAGGCGCCCGGCCGTGTCGACCAGCACCACGTCCTTGCCGCGGGCCCGGCCGGCGTTCACCGCGTCGAAGCTCACGGCCGACGGGTCGCCGCCTTCCTGGCTCACGATCTCGACGGTATTGCGGTCGGCCCAGACCAGCAGCTGCTCGCGCGCCGCCGCCCGGAAGGTGTCGGCGGCGGCCAGCAGCACCGAGGCGCCTTCGTCGGCCAGGTGCTTGGTGAGCTTGCCGATGGAGGTGGTCTTGCCCGCGCCGTTGACGCCGGCCACCATGATCACGGTGGGCGTGAACTGGCCGATCACCAGCGGCTTCTCGAGCGGCTTCAGCAGGTCGGCCACCGTCTCGGCCAGCAGTGCCTTGACCTGCGAGGCATCGGTGGCCATCTGGCGCTTCACGCGGCCGCGCAGGTCGTCGAGCAGGTATTCGGTGGCCTTGACGCCGGTGTCGGCCATCAGCAGGGCGGATTCGAGCTCCTCGTAGAGCTCTTCGTCGATCTTCGCGTTGACGAACACGGCCTGGATGCCGGTGCCAGTCTTGCGCAGGCCGGTCTTGAGCTTGTCGAACCAGCCCTTGCGCTCGGTGGCGATCACGGGTTCGGCAACCGGCGCGGCGGCCACCGGAGTCGGCGCGGGCGCAGGCGTTGCGGAAGGAGCGGGGGCCGGGGAGGGTGGCACGACCGGGGCAGCGACCGGTGCGGGAGCGGGGGAGGGAACCGGTACGGACGCTGGCGCGGTGACGGGTGCGGGCGCCGGCGTTTCTTCCGCCGCCGGCTTCGAGCCGAACCAGCTCGAAGGCGAAAACACCGAGCGTGCGGGCGCGGGCTCCGGGGCAGGCGCCGCCGGGGTCGGCGGGGTGGGCGGGGTGGGCGCCGGCGCGTCGGGGGCCTCGGCAGGCGGTTTTTTCTTGAAGAAACTGAACATCGGGAGCTTTTTACAATCCGAGCCATTCTATGAAACACCTCCCGCCACGCCGCGCTGCGTCTGGTGCGGTGCTGGCGATGGCGCTCCTGGCGCCATGGGCCGTGCCTGCCCAGGCTCAATCCGCTTCGCCTTCCGCCGCAGCCGCCGCCGCGGCTCCCGGTCCCCAGCAATTCACGCTCGCCAACGGCATGACGCTGATCGTGCAGCCCGACCGGCGCTCGCCGACGGCGGTGCAGATGGTGTGGGTCCGCGTCGGCTCCATCGACGAGGTCGACGGCACCTCCGGCGTGGCCCATGCGCTCGAACACATGATGTTCAAGGGCACCAAGGACATCAAGCCCGGCGAGTTCTCCCGCCGCGTGGCCGCCCTCGGCGGCCAGGAAAACGCCTTCACCACCCGCGACTACACCGGCTACTACCAGCAGATCCCGGTCGGCAGCCTGGAGCAGGTGATGAAGCTCGAATCGGACCGCTTCGCCAACAACCAGTGGCCCGACGACGAGTTCAAGCGCGAGATCGAGGTGGTCAAGGAAGAGCGCCGCCTGCGCACCGAAGACCAGCCGCGCGCCCTGCTGGGCGAGCAGCAGAACGCCGCCGTCTTCACCGCCTCTCCCTACCATCGCCCCGTGGTCGGCTGGATGAGCGACCTCGACGCCATGACGCCCGAGGATGCGCGCGCCTTCTTCAAGCAGTGGTACGTGCCCGCCAACGCTGTGCTCGTGGTAGCCGGCGACGTCGACGTGGCGCAGGTGCGCGCCATGGCCGAGAAGTACTACGGCCGCATCCCCTCGCGCGCCGTGCCCGCGCGCAAGCCGCGCATCGAGCCGCCACAGCGCGGCATCCGCCGCATCGAGCTGAAGGCCCCGGCTGAACAGGCCTACGTGTCGCTCGCGTACCGCGTGCCGCAGCTCGCCAATATCGACGACGTGAACAGCGACGCCTGGGCGCTGGTGGTGCTCTCGGCCGTGCTCGACGGCTATTCCGGCGCCCGGCTCGACCGCGCGCTGACCCAGGGGCCCGATCGTGTTGCCGATTCCGCGGGCGCCTACTCGGGCTTCGTCGGCCGCGGCCCGCAGCTCTTCGTGCTCGACGGCGTTCCGGCCGCCGGCAAGAGCGCGGAGGTGGTCGAGGCCGCTTTGCGTGCCCAGGTCGCGCGCATCGCCAAGGAGGGCGTGGGCGAGGCCGAACTGGCCCGCGTCAAGACCCAGTGGGTGGCGAGCGAGACCTACAAGCGCGACTCCGTGATGGCGCAGGCACGCGAGCTCGGCAGCAACTGGATCCAGGGCCTGCCGCTGGATGCCAGCGAGCGCATCGTCGCGCGGCTGCAATCCGTCACGGCCGCCCAGGTGCAGGCCGTGGCCGCAAAGTACTTCGGCGACGACCAGCTCACCGTCGCCACGCTGCGCCCCCTGCCACCCGAGGCCAAGCCGCGTGGCCGTGGCTTCGCCGCGCCCGCGGGCGAGATGCGCTGAAAGGTGACGATTCCCATGCAGAAGACTTTCATGAAGACCGCGCGGCGCGCCCTGATCGCGGGTGCCGTCGCCGTGGCGGGCATCACCGGCGCGCAGGCCGCGCTGCCCATCCAGCACTGGACGCTGGCCAACGGCGCGAAGATCTATCTCGTGTCGACCAACGCGCTGCCGATCGTCGACGCGCAGATCGATTTCGACGCCGGCAGCCGTCGCGACCCCGCCGCGCAGGCCGGCCTGGCCAGCGTGACCGCGACCATGGTCGAGAAGGGCGTGCGTGCAGGAAAGAATGGCGAGCCCGCGCTCGACCAGAACGCGCTGGGCGAAGCCTGGGCCGATCTGGGCGCCAGCTTCGACGTGAGCGCCGGCACCGATCGCACCAGCTATTCGCTGCGCTCGCTGTCCGATCCGGCGCTGCTGAACAAGGCGGTGGCGCTGGCCGCGCGCGAGATCGGCGAACCCTCCTTCCCCGACGACGTGTGGCAGCGCGAACGCGAGCGCATCAACGCCGCCATCAAGGAGGCCAACACCAAGCCCGCCACCGTTACTGGCCGCGCCTTCGCTGCAGGCGTGTACGGCACGCACCCCTACGGCCAGGAAGTGACGGAAGAGACGCTCGCGCGCATCGACACCGCCGCCATGCGCCAGCGCTACCAGCAGCTCATCGTGCCGTGCCGCGCCAAGCTCAGCATCGTCGGCGCCGTCACGCGCGCGGAGGCCGAGACCATCGCTACCACGCTGCTGTCGCGCCTGCCCGGCCCCGAGGCCTGCACGCCGCTGCCGGCCGTCGCCCCGGTTGCTGCGCTGACTGCGCCGAAGAACGAGCGCATCGCCTTCGACTCGGCGCAGGCCCATGTGCTCATCGGCCAGCCCGGCTATCCGCGCAAGGACCCGGACCACTTCGCGCTCACGCTGGGCAACTATGTGCTGGGCGGCGGCGGTTTCGTCTCGCGCCTGATGAACGAGGTGCGCGAGAAGCGCGGCCTCACCTACAGCATCTACAGCGGCTTCGCGCCTGGGCTCGAGGCAGGCGCGTTCCGCATCGGCTTCCAGACCCGTCCCGACCAGGCCGAAGAGGCCGTCAAGGTGTCGCGCGAAGTGCTCGCGAAGTTCGTGGCTGAGGGCCCGACCGCCGCCGAGCTGAAGGCGGCCAAGGACAACCTGATCGGCGGCTTCCCGCTGCTGCTGGACAGCAACCGCAAGCTGATCGGCAACGTCGCCAACATCGCCTGGCACGACCTGCCGCTGGACTATCTCGACACCTGGACCGCGCGCATGAACGCGGTCACCGCCGCCGACGTGAAGGCCGCGTTCCAGCGCAAGCTGCAGCCCGAGCGCATGGTGACGGTGGTGGTGGGCGGCAAGGACGCCAGTACTGCCAAGGCGCAGCAATAGCTACTGGGCCAATGCGTGCGGCCCGCTGGTGGCGGCCGCGCGCACCGCGGCGCCCAGCCGTTCGAGCAGTTTCGGCGCCGCGCGCGCGTGCTGCCAGTAGAGCGGCACCGGCAGCATCGAATCGGGCACCAGCTCGACCAGCCTTCCCTCCTTGAGTGCCCCGGCCACCATGCTGACCGGGTGCATGCCCCAGCCCATCCCCGAGCACGCAGCTTCGACGAAAGCGCTGGGCGACGGAATCCAGTGCCTCGGCGTCTCGACATTGCGGTGGCAGATGCGCCGCACCCAGCGCGCCTGCAGCCTGTCCTTGCGGTCGAACACCAGGCTGGGCGCGCTCGCCAGCGTGCGGGCGCCCACGCCTTTTGCGAAATGCTCCCGCACGAAACCGGGGCTGGCCGCCGCCACGTAGTGCGTCGTGCCCAGGGCCTCGCTGTTGCAGCCCGCCACCGGCTGGGCCAGCGCGGTGACCGCCGCGAGCACCGCGCCGCTGCGCAGGCGCTCGGCCGTGTGGTCCTGGTCGTCCACCGTCAGGTCGAGCAGCGCGCCCGGTTCCTGCGCGGTGAAGGCCGACGCCGCTGCGATGAACCAGGTCGCGAGCGTGTCGGCATTGACCGCCACGCGGATCGTGACGCGCTCGTCCCCCGCTTCGCCGCTGCCCATGCCCAGGGCGGGCAGGGCGTCGCGCAGCTCGTGCTCCAGCATGCCCACGCGCTCGACGTGCCGGCACAGTTGCTGGCCGGCTTCGGTCGCCACGCAGGGCTGGCCGCGCACCAGCAGCGCCCCGCCGGTTTTCTCCTCCAGCTGACGGATGCGCTGCGACACCGCCGAAGGCGTGACGTGCAACGCGCGCGCGGCGCGTTCGAAGCTGCCTTCGCGCACAACGGCGGCGAGGGCGTTCAGGGCGGCGTAGTCGAGCATGGGCGGTCCTCGAGTAATGAAGAAAAACTGAATCTGCTTAAGAAAGTTTAGTTTGAGTTAATGCGCGGCGGCCGGCATCCTCCGACGGATGCAAGCCGTACAAGTCACCACCGCCTTCGCCAACGGGCTCTTCATGAGCCTGGTCCTCATCGTCGCCATCGGTGCTCAGAACGCCTATGTGCTGCGCCAGGGCCTGCGGCGCGAGCACGTCGGCGCGGTGGTGCTGTTCTGCGCCGCCAGCGACGCGGTGCTGATCGGCGCCGGCGTGGCCGGCATGGCGCAGGCGCTGAAGGGGCGGCCGATGCTGGCCACCGCGCTCGCGGGGCTGGGCGCCGCCTTCCTGTGCGCCTACGGGCTCAGGGCGCTGTGGCGCTCGCGGCAGCCGGCGGCACTGCAGGCCACGGCGCAGGGCGCCTCGTCGCTGTCGCGCGCGGCGGTGGTGGCGCAGGCGGCCGGCTTCACGCTGCTGAATCCGCACGTCTACCTCGACACGGTGCTGCTCGTGGGCAGCGCGGGTGCGCAGCAGGCGGGACTGCTGAAGGTCTGGTTCGTGGCGGGCGCCGCCACGGCGAGCGCGCTTTGGTTCACCTCGCTGGGCTTCGGAGCGCGGCTGCTCGCGCCTGTTTTCGCCAAGCCCCGCGCCTGGCAGATGCTCGACGCGCTGATCGGCGGCACCATGCTCGTGCTCGCGGCAATGCTTCTGCGCCGCGCGTTGGCAGGGGCTTGAGAGTCCGGCGGATTCGGCGGCGTTAAGCTCGTCGCATGCCCCAGCACCAGAAGAAAGCCGCCTCACCCTCCCGATCCGCACCTGCCGGCAACAGGTCCAAGCCGGCGGTCAAGCGCCCCTCGAAGCCCAGCGAGGTGCGCATCATCGGCGGCGAATGGAAGCGCACCCGCCTCGCCGTGGCCGACAAGCCCGGCCTGCGCCCCACACCCGACCGCGTGCGCGAGACCCTCTTCAACTGGCTCGCGAGCCTGGCCGGCGCCGGTGGCGGGGAGCTTCCCGGCTGGCGGTGCGTGGATGCCTTCGCGGGCACCGGCGCGCTCGGCCTCGAGGCCGCTTCGCGCGGCGCGGCCAGCGTGCTGCTGTGCGAGCAGGACGCCGCGCTCGTCGCCCAGCTGCAGGCCGTCAAGACCAAGCTCGAAGCCGAGGCCGTTCGCATCGAGCGCGGCAACGGCGTCACCGCGCTCGAACGAGCGCCCGCGGGCAGCCTCGACGTCGTCTTCCTCGATCCGCCCTTCGACAACGCCGCGCTCTACGAGCCCGCGCTTCGTGCCGCCGCACGTTCGCTGCGCGCCGAGGGCTCGGTGTACCTCGAGGCCCCGCGCCGCTGGAGCGGCGAAGAACTCGCGGCCCTGGGCCTCGCCGAGTTCCGCTACCTGAAGGCCGGCGCCGTGCATGCACATCTGCTGAGGCCCGCCGCGCAGGGGACTGCATAATCCGCCGGACAAGCCGCACCGGCAGCATGAGGAAGAAGCAACCATGGCCAGCAACGTCATCGCGGTTTATCCCGGCACTTTCGACCCCATCACCCTCGGTCACGAGGACGTGGTGCGCCGTGCCACCCAGCTCTTTTCGAAGGTGATCGTCGCGGTCGCGGCGGGCCATCACAAGAAGGCGCTGTTCACCCTCTCCGAACGCATGGACATGGCCCGCGAGGCCGTCAAGCCCTACAGCGACCAGGTCTCCGTCGAAAGCTTCTCGGGCCTGCTGCGCGACTTCGTCGTCGCGCGCGGCGGCAAGGCCATGGTGCGCGGCCTGCGCGCCGTGACCGACTTCGACTACGAGTTCCAGCTCGCGGGCATGAACCGCTCGCTGATGCCCGACGTCGAGACCGTCTTCCTGACCCCGAGCGACAAGTACCAGTTCATCTCCAGCACCTTCGTGCGCGAGATCGCGATGCTCGGCGGCGAAGTCCACAAGTTCGTCTCCCCGAACGTTGAGCAGCAGCTGGCTGCAAAAGTCCGCAGCCTCGGACGTGAGTAAGTTCTCCCCCAGGCTGCGCGCACTTCGTGTCGCTTCGCCAACCCCCTCTCCGGGGGCGACACCGGTGGCCCGGCAAAGCCGGTTCCACGGTGTCGCGCGAAGAGCCCAGCCTTGACCACGGGCCGGCGTGAAGTGAACGACGTGCCCCTGCCCCGCCTGCATCTGCTGGGCGACGCAGCACTGCTGTGCGACCTGCCCGCACCCGCCACGCTCGCGCAGCAGCAGCGCATCTGGGCGCTGGCCGAGCATGCGCGGGAGTGGCCCGGCGTCGGCGAGACGCTGCCGGGCATGAACAACCTCACGCTCACCTTCGATCCGACCGCGATCGACCTCGACACGCTCACCGCGCGGGTGCTCGAAGCCTGGCCGAAGCTGTCGGCTGGCGCTGTGGAGGGCCGACTGGTCGAGATCCCGGTGGCCTATGGCGGCGAGCACGGGCCCGATCTGGCCGACGTCGCGGCCCACACCGGCTTCACGCCGGCCGAGGTGGTGCGGCGCCACACCGCCGCCGAGTATGTCGTCTACCTGCTGGGCTTCCTGCCCGGCTTCAGTTTCATGGGCGGACTGCCGTCCGAACTCGCCACGCCACGCCGGGCGGAGCCGCGCCTCGCGGTGCCCGCGCGCTCGGTCGGCATCGGCGGCGAGCAGACCGGCATCTATCCGCTGGTGTCGCCGGGCGGCTGGCAGCTGATCGGCCGCACGCCGCTGGAGATGTTCGACCCCGCCGCCGAGCCGCCTACGCTGCTGCGACCCGGCGACCGCGTGCGCTTCGTCGCCGAGAGCGTGCAGACATGATCGTCGTGCGCAAGCCCGGCGTGCTCGCCTCGGTGCAGGACCTGGGCCGCCATGGCCATCGCCAGCTCGGCATCTGCCCGGGCGGCGCGCTCGACGTGCTGGCCCTCACGCTGGCCAACCGGCTGGTGGGCAATGCCGATCGCGCGGCGGGGCTGGAGCTCACCATGGGCGGTTGCGAACTGCAGTTCGAGGCCGACACGCGCATCGCGCTCGCGGGCGACGACTTCGGCGCCAGCCTCGACGGCGTGCCGCTGTGGCCCTGCTGGAGCGTGCCCGTCGCAGCCGGCCAGACGCTCAGGCTCGCAGGCGCCAACGCCGGCGGCACGAAGAAGCCCGGCGTGCGCAGCTGGCTCGCGGTGGCGGGCGGCATCGACGTGCCGCCGGTCCTCGGCTCGCGCAGCACCGACCTCAAGGCGGGCTTCGGCGGTCTCGAAGGCCGGCCGTTGCGCAAGGGCGACCGCTTGCCGGTGGGCGCCTCGACGCTCGATGCCGCGCAACGCGAGCGCCGCCCCTTCGGCGTTCGAAGCCCCGACTGGGGCCGGTCCGAAGGCGACGGCACCATCGCGCTGCGCGTGCTGCCAGGCCCCGAGTTCGAACTGTTCACGCTGGCCGCGCGCGAGCAACTCTGGGGCGAGCGCTGGCGCATCACGCCGCAGAGCAACCGCATGGGCAGCCGCCTCGAAGGCGCCGAGCTCAGGCGCAAGCGCAGCGGCGACATGCTTTCCTCTGGCGTGATCCCCGGCACGATCCAGGTGCCGCCCTCGGGCCAGCCGATCATCCTGATGGGCGACGCGCAGACCACCGGTGGCTATCCGCGCATCGGCGTGGTCATCCGCGCCGACCTCTGGAAGCTCGCGCAGGCGCCGCTCAACGGCAGGCTGCGCCTCGTGCAGGTCGACCAGTCGCAGGCGCTGGCCGCGTGGGCCGGCCAGCAGCGCTACCTCGCGCAGGTGGCTCAAGGCCTTGCGGCTGCGGGCTGGCCGGGCGCGGCATAGACTGCCCGGAAATCGCGAGAAAGCGCGAGAGAGAAAAAGGAAGCCCACGATGCAAATCGATCTGAATGCCGACCTCGGCGAAGGCGCCGGCAACGACGAAGCGCTGCTCGCGCTGGTGAGTTCCGCCAACATCGCCTGCGGCTGGCACGCCGGCGACGCGAAGACCATGCAGCAGTGCGTGCGCTGGGCCATGCGCAACGGCGTGGCCATCGGCGCGCATCCCAGCTTTCCCGACCGCGAGAACTTCGGCCGCAGCACCATGCACCTGCCGCCCGAGGAGATCGTGGCCAATGTGCTTTACCAGGTGGGCGCGCTGGCGGCCATCGTGAAGGCCGAGGGCGGCAGGCTCTCGCACGTGAAGGCCCACGGCCAGCTCTACAACCAGGCCGTGAAGGAGCCCGAACTCGCCGACGCGCTGTGCGAGGCCGTGCGCCGCTTCGATCCCTCGCTCAGGTTCTTCGGCCTGGCGGGCAGCAACATGATCGATGCGGCCCGCCGCGCCGGCCTCCAGCCCGTGGAGGAAGTGTTCGCCGACCGCGGCTACATGCCCGACGGCAGCCTCGTGCCGCGCAGCCAGCCCGGCGCGCTGATCGAGAGCGAGGAGCAGTCGCTCGCGCAGACCCTCTCGCTGGTGCGCGACCGCCGCGTGACCGCCATCGACGGCAGTGTGGTGCCGGTCAACGCGCAGACCGTCTGCCTGCATGGCGACGGCGCCCATGCGCTGGCCTTTGCGCGCCGCATCCGCGAGCGGCTGGAGCAGGAAGGAATAGCCGTTCGGGCCATGGCCTGACGGCTCGGACGCGCGAGCCCTGCCATGGCAGCCAGGTCCGTCAAAGTCCTGCTCACCGGCTTCGAGCCCTTCGAGCAGGAGCAACGCAACCCCTCGTGGGACGCCGTGCGCGAGCTCGATGGCTGGAAGGTCGGCCGCGCGACGGTGCATGCGCGCCTCGTGCCCTGCGTCTTCGGCGATGCCATCGACGCCTTGCTGGCGGCCATGGATGAGCTGCAGCCCCAACTGGTGCTGTGCATCGGCCAGGCCGGCGGCCGCACGGAGTTCACGCCGGAGCGCATCGCCATCAACATCGACGACGCGCGCACGGCCGACAACAAGGGGCAGGAGCCCATCGACGTGCCGGTGGTGCCGGGCGGGCCCGCGGCGTACTTCTCGACGCTGCCGATCAAGGCGATGGTGCGCGAGCTGCGCGCGGCCGGCGTGCCGGCCTCGGTGTCGAACAGCGCGGGCACCTTCGTGTGCAACCACATCTTCTACGGGCTGATGCACCGCATCGCGACGCATCCGGCGCCGGGGCTGCGCGGCGGCTTCATCCACATTCCCTACCTGCCTGAGCAGGCGGCGCGCTCTCCGGGGGCGCCGAGCATGTCGCTGGAAACCATGGTCAAGGCGCTGCGCATCGCGGTGAGCACATCGCTGGCCGTGGAGCACGACATCGCCGAGACAGGCGGCCAGCTGCACTGAGCGGCCGCGGGAGTCCGGGCTCAGGCGGGAAAGTTCTTCGCCAGCCAGCGGTTGAGCGCGGTGTTGACGAGGTCGGGCTTCTCCATCGTCAGCATGTGGCCGCAGTCGGGCAACCACACCACCTCGGCCTGCGGCAGCAGTGCCGCCATCTCGGTGGTGCACTCGGGAGGCGCGAGCTTGTCCTCGTTGCCGCACATCAGCAGCACGGGCGCGCGCACCGACGCGAGGTGCAGGCGCGCGTCGGGCCGGCGCATCACCGCGCGGTTCTGGCTGATGAGCTGCTGCGCGCCCGCGCCCAGCACGATGTCGAGGTAGCGCTGCACCAGCGCCTCGTCGGCGGCCTGCATGGGGTGGAAAGCGAAGTAGACGTTCGGTTCGATCACGTCGCGCAGCTCGCCGCGCTCGAAGTACTCGATGGCGCCCTCGCGCAGCGTGAACATGTCGGGCGTCTCGGGCCGTGCGCTGGTGCCGAGCAGCGCGAGCCCCGCGATGCGTTCGGGCGCCTGGCGGGCAGCCTCCATGGCGACCATGCCGCCCATCGAGGCGCCGCACAGCACCAGCGGGCCGTCGTTGTCGCGCAGCACGGCTGCGGCCATGCCCTCGATGGTGTCGTTGTGCCGCTGGACGTCGCTCACGCGGGGGCCGAAGGCGGAGGGAAGGGCGGGCAGCTGGGCTTCCCAGATGCGCTCGTCGCAGGCGAGGCCGGGCAGCAGGATCAGATTGGGCATGGCCACGGATTCTGCGCGATTGCGGCAGAGGACGCAGCGGCATAGGTCGTGGCATAGGCCTCATGGCCAGCAGCCGTCGCGCGGCGGCGCCGACATACTCGACAGCCCGTGCAGAGGAATCCCGCAATGAATCTTGTAGAACGCGTCCAGGCCATCCTTCTCAAGCCGAAGGCCACCTGGCCCGAGATCGACGCCGAGCCGGCCGACGCCGCATCGCTCTACAGGAACTACGTGATGATCCTTGCGCTGATCCCGGCGCTCGCCAGCTTCATCGGCCTGTCGCTGATCGGCGTGGGTGCCTTCGGCGTGAGCTTCCGCGTGCCGCTGGCCTCGGGGCTCGCGAACATGATCGTGGGCTACGTGCTGTCGCTGGTGATGGTGTTCGTGCTCGCGCTGATCATCGACGCGATGGCGCCCACTTTCGAGGGCACCAGGAGCCAGATCGGCGCGCTCAAGCTTTCGTCCTATGCGAGCACTGCAGCCTTCGTCGGCGGCGTGTTCAGCCTGCTGCCTTCGCTCTCGGTGCTGGGGGCGCTGGCGGCGCTCTATGGCGTCTACCTGCTCTACACCGGCCTGCCGGTGCTCATGAAATGCCCGCCCGACAAGGCCGTCGCGTACACCGCCGTGGTGGTGGTCTGCGCCATCGTCGGCGGCGTGGTGATCGCGTGGGTGCTGGCGCTGCTCACGCCGTCGCCGATGCGACTCGGCGCGGCGCCTGCGGTCGGCGGCGTGGTGGCTGCCGTGCAACAGGCAATGGGGGCAATGGCCTGAGCGTCATGCCCACGGTGGAAAATGGGCGGCAATGCCAACGCCCAAGCCCGAAACCACCACCGACCTGATCCTGATCCGCCACGGCGAGACCGCCTGGAACCGCGAGCTCCGCTTCCAGGGGCATGCAGACGTCCCGCTCAACGACATCGGCCACGAGCAGGCCCGCCGCATCGGACTGAGGCTGGCCAGCGAGACGGCGGTGCGGCACATCATCAGCAGCGACCTCATGCGCGCACAGCAGACCGCGGCGCCCGGGGCGCAGCAGCTGTCGCTGCCGGTGGTCACCTCGGCGGCGCTGCGCGAGCAGTTCTTCGGCGTGGTCGAGGGCATGCGCTCCGACGAGATCCAGAGCCTGCATCCGCGTGCCTGGGAAGAGTGGCTGGAGTTCCGTGAAGACCACGCCATGCCCGAGGGCGAGACGGCGCGCGAGTTCCATGCGCGCATCATCGCGGCGCTGGGCGGCATCGCCTCGGAGCACCGGGGCCGGCACCTGATCGTCGTCACGCATGGCGGCGTGCTCGACATGGTGTGGCGCACCGCCAGGGGCCTGAGCCTGAGCGGCCCGCGCCGCAGCGACATTCCCAACGCAGGCTTCAACCGCATCCGCATCGCCGATCCGCAGCGGCCCGACGACATCGAGATCGTCGAATGGGCCGACACGCGCCACCTGGCCGACCTGCCGCCGCAGCCGACCTACGACCAGACGCGGCACCTGAAGAACAAGGACTGAGCGGGCACGCTCAGACGCAGCTGCCGGCCTTCGGCGTGCGCAGCAGCGGCTGGCCCGCGCCCACACCCGTGGGCTTGCCGCCGTCGACCGCCAACTGGCCGTTCACCAGCACCGTGCTTACGCCCTCTGACAGCAGCGTCGGCTGCGTGTAGGTGGCCTTCGCCGCATAGCGTGCCGGGTCGAAGACCACAACGTCGGCGTAGTAGCCCGGGCGCAGATGCCCGCGCTGCTTCAGCCCCAGCGTGTCGGCCGTGAGCGAGGAGCTGCTGCGGATGAACTGCGCCAGCGAGATCGTGTGCTCCTTCACCACGTACTGGTCGTACTTGCGCGCGAAGGTGCCGTAGGCGCGCGGATGGCCGAGCGAGGAGTCCGACGAGGTCATGACCCACGGCCGCTTCATGAAGGCGCGCACGTCGTCGTCGCTCTGGTTGAACGAGGCGATCATCAGGTCGCCGTCGCGCAGCACCGCGATGGCGGCGTCCACCGGATCGGCGTTCGATGCCTTGGCCACGTCGGCCAGCGTCTTGCCCACGTACTTCGTGCTGCCGGCCGAGAACAGGATGGCCTCGGGGCCGCCGCGCAGCCGCAGGTTCTCGCGCATGTCTTTGCGCAGGCGCTCCTGCTGCGAGGCATCGTCGAAGCGCTGCAGCGTCGCCGTACGGCCGCCCTCGTTGGCCCAGGGCGGCAGCAGCGCGGCCGAGAAACGCGTGCTCGACGCGGTCCACGGATAGTGGTCGGCCGTGATGTCCAGCCCGCCCGCGCGCTCCTTCTCGATGCGCCCGATGATGTCGCCGCTCTGGCCCTGCACGTCGACGCCCAGCGCCTTGATGTGCGCCACGTGCACCGGCAGCTTCGCCTCGTGGCCGATGCGGATCACCTCGTCGATGGAGCCCTTCAGGCCGATGTTGTACATGGACTCGTCGCGGATGTGGCTGTCGTACAGGCCGCCGTGCCGTGCCGCCACTTTCGCGAGCTCGATGACCTCCTCGGTCTTCGAGAAGTTCTGCGGCGTGTAGAAGAGGCCGGTGGAAAGGCCCAGCGCGCCCTCGCACATGCCCTGGCTCACGCGCTTCTTCATCGCCTCCAGCTGTTCGGGCGTGGGCGCCCGGTCGGCCTCGCCCAACTCGCTCATGCGCACCGGGCCGAAACCCACGTACATGGCAACGTTGGTGCCCACCGGCGCGGCGCGCAGCTTCTGCGCCTGTGCCGCGATGTCGAAGCCGCCGAAGCCGTCGTTGCCGATCACCGCGGTGGTCACGCCCTGCGTGATGAACGGGATGTTCAGCCGCTTCTTCGGGTCGTTCGAGTGCAGGTCGGCATCCGCGTGCGTATGGGCGTCGATGAAGCCCGGCGCCACCACCATGCCCGTGGCGTCGATGACGCGCCTTGCCGTGAACTGCGCCGGCGCCGCCTTGCCCGCGAACACGATGCGGTCGCCCGCGATGCCGACGTCGCCCACCACCGGCGTGTCGGAGTCGCCCGTGTACACGGTGCCGCCGCGCAGCAGCAGGTCGAGGGCGACCGGGGTGCCATCGGCGGCATGGAGAGCGGGTGAGAAGGGCGCGAGTGCCGAGAGAACGGCCAGCGTGACGAGCGACTTGTGCATGGAAGGCCTGCCCGCGAGGGCGTGGTGTCTGAGGGAGCGGCCAGTCTAGGAGCCGCTCGCATGCTGTCGCCAATTCCTTTTGCACCATGCCCCATGACCTGAAGGCATGGAGTTTGGGTCTGCCTCAACGCTCGGGCCGGACCTGCTCAGGCGTGCGCCGCGGTTCCACCGGTCAACTGCCCGAGGCCGAGCCGGGCATACACCGCGGCCGCCTGCCTGCGCAGGCGCAGCGACTCGGGCTGGCCGTTGAGCTGCTGCTGCAGGATGCCCTGGGCAACCCCCAGCGAAGACGCCGTGCCGCTGCGCACCAGCGCATCGAGATACACCTGCTCGAACAGGTCGCGCTGCGCGTGGCTGCCGCCGATCTCGATCATGCGCGGCAGCGCCGTGCCCAGGCCTTCGATGGCTGCCGGAAGATTGCCCTGCGCGTAGGCCACCAGCCCGTGCGCTGCGGGGACGCAGACGCGCTGCCATGCCGCGCGCGTCGACGCCGGCGCATCCGGTGCGAAGGCCAGGATGTTGCGCAGCAGAACCCCCGCCTCGGGGCGGCCGGCGCGCGCCAGGCCGTAGAGGTACTGCAGGTCGAGAAAGGGCAGCACGTGGTCGGCCTGCCGCTGCCGCAGGTGGTCGGCCACGTCGTCCCAGCGCCTGCCCACGTCGATGCCGGCAAGCTCAAGCCGCGCGAGCAGCGAGACCGCACCGATCTGGTCCTGCGAGTAGTCCTTCACCACGCCCCAGGCGTGCTCGTCGTAGACCGCGAGCGCCTCGGCATCGCGCCCGAGGTCGATGAGGAACAGCGCCATGTGCCACCAGTTGTGCGTGACCATGAACGAGTTGAGGCCGATCCAGGTGTCGCTCACGCTCTCCATGAACGCCAGCCCCTCGGCGAGCCGGCCCTCGGTGAGCATCACGTGCGCCAGCGCATGGTGCGCCCAAGGCTCCTTGCGGCACATCGCGATGGCGCAGCGCGCGCTTGCCTCGGCTTCGCGCATCAGATGGCATTGCTCGTAGCCGAAGGCCGCCATGCCGTGCACGTAGGGCACGTCTGCCGCGTGCGGCAGCACCGCCAGCGCGAGCTTCAGCATGCCGGGGCAGTCGCCGGTGTTGAAGCAGTGGTACTGGCCGAGCTTGACCGACACCAGGTCGCGCGGATGCTCGCGCGCCTGTTCGGCGTGCAGCGCGATGGCGCGGGCGATGTCGCCCTCGGCCCAGGCCTCGATGGCCGCGATGTAGCGCTGCTCGCGCGGCGTGGCGCGCGAGGCGCCGGCGCGAGCCTTCGCGAGGAACGGCCGTGCATTGGCCACGGCTTCCCGCGATTCGGCGAACAGGTGCAGCGTGGCGCAGTAGGCCTGGACGACGGGGCTCGCGTCGTTGCCGGCGGCAGCTAGCAGGTTGACCGCGCGCGCCTCGCTGGAGATGAAGCCCATGACGAAGTCGTCGACCAGCGGCAGGCTTGCGGCATCGTCGAGGGTGAGCGGGTTGCCGAGGCTGTCGGCGAGGGGATTTGCGGAAGGCATGGCGGCATGGTGCCACGGCAGGAATGCTTCAGCGTCGCATAGTTTTTCTGCCGTGCCATTGCCGGGCGCGCAACGCCGGATTGCAACTGCCAAGGCCAGGAACACCGCGGAACCGGCTTTGCCGGGCCGCCGGTGTTGCCCCCAGCGAGGGGGGTGGCGCAGCGACACGAAGTGCGCGCAGCCTGGGGGTGAACCTATACCCCGGCCTGCTGGTGCCGGTACTCCTGCGTCTTGCCGCCATAGCCGTAGGCTGCGCCGCGCGCGTCGATCACATGGATGTACGAAACCTCGTGCAGGTCCGGCCTGATCTTCGCCATGGCCGCATGCACCTCGCGCAGGTAGCGCGCCTTCTCGGCCTTGGTGTTGGTCTCGTCGGTGATGCTGATGTCGAGGTGGAAGGCCGACTTGCCCAGCGAGGCGAGCGACTGCCCGCCGATGAACCAGGCGTCGGCGGCGATGTACTGCACGGTGACGGCGATGACCGGCAGCTGCTTGCCAAGCACGCTCTGCGTGAGCTCGGCGACGGCGTCGACGGTCTTGCGGGTGAGGTCGGCGTCGGGTTGGCCGGAGAGGTGGACGACGATGTGGGGCATGGCTGGCTCCTTGGATGAATGGGTTGTCGATGGGGTGATTGTGGGAGCCTGCTGGTCATCGGGAAAGCGGGAATATATGATGCGTTCCATCGGATAAACGGATGGATTGACCATGCAAGGGTTCGACCTGGAGCAACTGCGCACGCTGGCCGCCGTCGTCGAAGCGGGCAGCCTCACGGCGGCCGCGCCGCGCGTTTTTCTCTCGCAGTCGTCGGTAAGCGAGCAAATCCGCAAGCTGGAAGAGCGGGCAGGGCAGTCGCTGCTCACGCGCAGCAAGGCTGGCGTCGCGCCCACCGAGGCGGGGGGGCGGCTGCTAGGCTATGCGCGGCGCATCCTCGCGCTGAGCGACGAGGCATTCCGCGACCTGCACGGCGAGACGCTGCAGGGGGAGCTGCGCCTCGCGGTCACCGACTACTTCCGCCCGGGCGACCTGACGCGGCTGCTGGGGCGGCTCGGCGAGAGCTATCCGCAGGTGCGGCTGCACGTCACCATCCTGAAGAGCGACGCGCTGCGTTCGGCCTATGTCCAAGGCGATTTCGACGTGGCCATCGCGATGAACATCGCCGGAGCGTCCGCGCCGGAGGCCCGGGGCGCGGTGCTGCGGCGCGAATCGCTGGTGTGGCTCGGCGCGGAGGGCATGCGGCTCGTGCGCGGGGAGCCGTTGCGGCTGCTGGCCCTGCCGGACACCTGCTCGCTGCACCAGTTCACCGTTTCGCTGCTGCGGCGCCGGCGCATACCGTATGCGCTGGCGCACGTCGCGTCGGGCGTGGCGGGGCTGCAGTCGGCGCTGGCGGCGGGCCTGGGCGTTGCCTGCCTCAACGAGTCATCGATCAGCGACGGCGTGACACGGCTGGCGCCGCCTCACGGCCTGCCGGCGCTGCCGCGCGTTGCCTTCCAGTTCCTGGGGGGGCGCAAGGGCGAGACCGCGTTCGTGACCCGGGCGAGGGAGATGCTGGCCACTCACCTGATGTGACGGATCTCGCCAGGGGTGGCGCGGGATTTGCGTCAGCCCCGGCCATGGATGCGCCACCTCCCACGACCTCCTCGCCCAGCCTGCTGCGCCACACCCGCTTCGACGACGCGCAGGCCATCTTCTCGGGCACGCTCTTCGTCGCCATCGCGATGATGCTGTTCGGCCAGGCGGGCCTGCTCACCGGCGGCACGGCCGGCATCGCGTTCCTGCTGCATTACGCCACCGGCGCGAGCTTCGGCAAGCTGTTCTTCCTGGTCAACCTGCCGTTCTACTGGTTCGCCTGGCACCACATGGGCCGGGCGTTCACGCTCAAGACCTTCTCGGCCATCGCGCTGCTCTCGGTGATGACCGACCTGGCGCCGCGCTACCTGTCGATCGGTTCGCTGCACCCGGCCTTCGCGGCCGTGCTCGGCGGCCTGATGCTGGGCACCGGCTGCCTGTTCCTCGCCCGCCATCGCGCCAGCCTGGGCGGCGCGACGGTGCTCACGCTCTACCTGCAGGAAAAGCGCGGCTGGCCCGCCGGCAAGGTGCAGATCGGCATCGACTGCACCGTAGTGCTGCTGGCGCTGTTCGTGATCCCGCCGCAGCGGGTGGGTTGGTCGGTGCTGGCCGCGGTGGTGATGGGACTCTTCCTCTGGATCAACCACAAGCCCGGGCGCTATGCCGCGACCTGAGGTGCCTCGCTAGCGGCCGGGCGGCGAGGGCCAGGGGCGCTGCGGTTCGCGGATCTGCTCGAAGGCGCGCGACACGCGCAGTACGCCGAGATCATCGAAGCGCTGGCCGGCGATCTGCAGCCCGATCGGCAGGCCCGCAGCCGAGTACCCGCAGTTCACCGAGGCCGCAGGCTGCTCCGACATGTTGAACGGCACGGTGAACCCGATGTGCTCCAGCGGCCGCAGCGGGTCGTTGGTGGGCGAGGGCGCCTCGGCCGCCGCCGGCATGTTGGGCGACACGGGCGAGATCACGTAGTCGAAGCGCGCGCAGGCGCTCACGGCGGCCACCCGCGTCGCATGGAACTGGCTGAAGCCGCGGAACACATGCTCGCCGCTGAACTCCGCCGCGCTCTCGGCCCATTCGCGGATGTAGGGCAGCACCTTCGAGCGCTGGTCGGCGCGCAGGCTCTTCATGTCCACCAGCGAGCGCATGCGCCAGAAGTGGTCCATGCCGTCGAGCATGGCCTGCGACATGAAGGGTCGCATCGGCTCGATGACGGCGCCGGCCTTCTCCAGCAGGCGCGCCGCCTGCTCGACCGCCGCCTGAATCTCGGGCTCCACCGCCAGGCCGCAGCCCGCATCGAGCAGCAGCCCGAAGCGCAGGCCGCGCAGATGGTCGGGCGCAACGTCGAAGCTCGCCCAGGCCATGTCCTGCGGCGGCAAGCTCATGCTGTCGCGTGCGTCGGGTTTGGACAGCACCTGCATCAGCAGCGCGGCGTCGCCCACGGCGCGGGTCATCGGCCCTGCGGCGCGGCCCATGTAGGGCGGGTCGATGGGAACGCGCCCCAGGCTGGGCTTGAGCGTGAAGATGCCGCACCAGCTCGCGGGCAGGCGCAGCGAGCCGCCGATGTCTGTGCCCAGGTGCAGGGGGCCGTAGCCCGCCGCCGTGGCAGCTGCGGCACCCGCGCTGGAGCCGCCCGGTGTCAGGCTCAGGTCCCACGGATTGCGCGCCAGCGTGTGGAAGCTCGACAGCCCCGAAGACAACATGCCGTAGTCCGGCATCGTGGTCTTGCTCACGATCACCGCGCCGGCTTCCTTCAGGCGCGCGGCAGGCGGTGCATCCGCAGCCGCGGGCTTCAGGTCGACGGCGGCGGTGCCTGCGGGCATCGGGTCGCCGCGCGTCGCGATGTTTTCCTTGATGGTGGCCGGCACGCCATCCAGCGGCCCGCGCGCGTCGCCGCGCAGCCAGCGCGCCTCCGAGGCCCGCGCCTGTTCGAGCGCAGCCTCGGGCCTGAAGAGCCAGGTGGCCTGCAGGTGGGGCTCCCAGCGCTCCACCTGCGCGATCACGGCCTGCGTGACCTCGACCGGCGAGAGCTTGCGGTCGCGGTAGGCGGCGGCAAGCTCCTGCGCGGAAAGACTGCTCAGCAAGGCGACATCGGACATTGCGTCACTCACTCAAGCTCCGCATTCATCATGATTCACAGCGCACGAGACGCCCACGGCCCCTTCGGGGAACACCGTGGAACCGGCTTTGCCGGGCCACTGGTGTTGCCCCCGGTAGGGGGTTGGCGAAGCGACACGAAGCGCGCGAAGCCTGGGGGCGAGCCTCATCACCCCCACGAGAGCGCGGAGAGATCGTTCACGAAGATGGGGTTCTCTTTCCAGATGCCCTTCACGTTCTTCTTCGCGACGGTCGGGAACTGCGGCTGGTACAGGAAGCCGTTGGCCGCGTCGGTGGCCAGCATCTTCTGCGCGTCGCCCAGCAGCTTGTTGCGCTCGGTGGCGTTGGCGGTGGTCTTGATCTTGTCGAACAGCGCGTCGAAGGCCTTCGACTGGTAGCCCCAGTAGTAGTCGGGCTTGGCGTAGTTGCCGAGGTCGAAGGGCTCCACGTGCGACACGATCGACAGGTCGTAGTCCTTGTTGCCGTAGGTGCCGCTCAGCCACTGGGCCCACTCGACGTTCTGCACCTTCACCACGATGCCGATCTTGGCCAGCTGCGCCACGATCACCTCGCCGCCCTGGCGCGCGTAGGGCGGCGGCGGCAGCGTCATCTTCAGCTCGAGCGGCGTCTTCACGCCGGCCTCGGCCAGCAGCTTCTTGGCCTTTTCCACGTCGAAGGGGTTGATGCCGGTGGTGTCCACATAGCCCGCCGCGCCCGGCACGTAGTGGCTGCCGATGGGCACGCCGAAGCCGTCGGCCGCGCCTTCGATGAAGGCCTTGCGGTCTATGGCCGCGAGGATGGCGCGGCGCACGCGCACGTCGTCCAGCGGCTTCTTCCTGTTGTTGATCGACAGGATGGTCTTGGCGCGAGAACCGGCCAGGATCACCTGGAACTGCGGATTCATCTTGAACTGCTGCACCACGCGCGTGCCGATGCGCGGGAACACGTCGATGTCGCCCGAGAGCATGGCCGCGGCCTGCGCGGCCGTGTCGGAGATGAAGCGGAAAGTGACCTTGTTGATCTTCGCGGTGGCGGGGCTGCGAAAGCCTTCCCACTTGCTCAGCGTGATCGACGAGCCCTTGGCCCAGTTGTCGAGCTTGTAGGGGCCGGTGCCCACCGGCTTGGTGGCGTTGCCCTCGGCGCTCTTGGGCTCGACGATCACGGCCGTGGCCTGGCCCAGCACGAAGGGCAGGTCGGGGTCGATCTCCTTGTTGATGATGACCACCGTGTAGTCGTCGACCACC
This sequence comes from Variovorax sp. 278MFTsu5.1, assembly GCF_048305045.1. Lineage (NCBI taxonomy): Bacteria > Pseudomonadati > Pseudomonadota > Betaproteobacteria > Burkholderiales > Comamonadaceae > Variovorax > Variovorax sp. 278MFTsu5.1. The sequence continues at coordinate 5,726,109 of NZ_CP157622.1, read as the reverse complement.
TGCGTGCTCAGGTTGGCGAAGGTGCGCTTGTCCTTATTGGTGCTCTTCTCGCTGCCGGCGCGGTCGAACGAGAACTTGACGGCCGCCGCGTTGAAGGGCTCGCCGTTCTGGTACTTCACGCCGCGCTTCAGCTTGAAGGTGTAGGTCTTGAGGTCGGGGGAGATCTCCCAGCTCTCGGCCAGCAGCGGGGTGACGCTGCCGTCGGAGTTGATCTTGGTGAGCGTCTCCAGGATGTTGTACTGCACCACTTCGGCGATGGCGGCTGCCGCGCCCGTGGTCGGGTCGAGCCCCGGCGGCTCGAGCGCCATGCCGATCACGATGGCGTCCTTCCTGCCCTGCGCCATGCCGGCGAGCGGGCTGGCCAGCGCCACGGTGGCGCCGGCGGTGGTAAGGAGGGTGCGACGGTTCAACATACGTGTGATCTCCGGAAAAACATGCCAGGTTCGAACGGCGGATGACTGCTGCGGCGCACGCCGTGCCCCGAAGGGAGGCGCGGCGCCGCGAAAGACACGGCAAGCAGCACGAAGGATGCCACCTGCGCGAGCGGTCATTTTGATGCACAGGGCACGCCGGTGCGCGGCCCGCGGGCCGGTTTTTCCTTGGGACGTTCCCGTATGCGGGGGGGCCGGCCGGGCTCGGACCCGGTGACTCAGGCCCAAGACAGTGCCGCGATGTCGTTCACGAAGATCGGCGTGTCCTTCCACAGCCCGCGCAGGTTGCGCGCCGCCACGGTGATGAACTGCTGCTGATACAGGAAGACGTTGGCCGCGTCTTCCGCCAGCAGCCGCTGGGCGTCGCCCAGGTAGCGCAGGCGGTCGGCGGGGCGCGCGGCGTTGCGCGCCTTGTCGAAGACCTCGTTGAACTTCGCCGACTGGTAGCCCCAGTAGTACTCCGGCTTGGTGTAGTTCACCAGGTCGAAGGGCTCGACGTGCAGGATCAGCGAGAGGTCGTAGTTCTTGTTGCCGTAGGTGCCGCTGATCCACTGCGCCCACTCGACGTTCTGGATCTTCGCGACGATGCCGATCTTGGCGAGCTGCGCGGCGATGAGCTCGCCGCCCTGGCGCGCGTAGGGCGGGGGCGGCAGTACCAGTTCGAGCTCCAGCGGCGTCTTCACGCCGGCCTCGGCCAGCAGCTTCTTGGCCTTCTCGACGTTGTACGGGTTGACGCCCGTGGTGTCGACATAGCCTGGCAGGCCTGGCACGTAGTGGCTGCCGATGGGCACGCCACGGCCGTCCACCGCGGCGTCAATCACGGCCTTGCGGTCGATGGCCGCCGAGATGGCGCGGCGCACGCGCACGTCGTCCAGCGGCTTGCGCTTGTTGTTGATGGCCAGGATGGTCTTGCCGAGCGAGGCGTTGAACACGATCTGGAAGCGCTTGTCGTTCTGGAACTGCGACAGGCTGCGCGACACCGAGGCATGCGGGAACAGGTCGACGTCGCCCGAGAGCAGCGCCGTGGTCTGCGCGGCCGGTTCGGAGATGAAGCGGAAGCTGGCCTTGCGGATCTGCACCGTGTCGGCCCCGCGCCAGCCGTCCCACTTGGCGAGCACGATGCTCGAACCCTTGGCCCAGTTGTCGAGCCTGTAGGGGCCGGTGCCGACGGGTTTGGTGGCATTGGTCTCCACGCTCTTCGGCTCGACGATGATGGCCGAGGCCTGCCCGAGAAGGAACAGCAGGTCGGGCTCGATCTCCCTTGTGATCAGCACGACCGTGTGCTCGTCGACCACCTGCGTCGCGATGTTGGTGAAGGTGCGCTTGTCCTTGTTGGTGCTGTTGGCGGCGGCCGCGCGGTCGAACGAGAACTTCACGCTCTGCGCGTTGAAGGGCTCGCCGTTCTGGAACTTCACGCCGCGCCTGAGCTTGAAGGTGAGCGTCTTCAGGTCGGGCGAGACTTCCCAGCTCTCGGCCAGGAGCGGCGTGACGCTGCCGTCGGAGTTGATCTTGGTGAGGGTCTCGAAGACGGTGTAGAGCACCACCTCTGCGATCTCCGCGCCGGCCTTGGCCGTGGGGTCCAGGCCCGTGGGCTCCAGCGTGAGGCCGATGACCAGCGCATCCTTCTTTTTCTGTGCCAGCGCGAGGGTCGGCAGTGCCAGCGGGGTCAGGGCTGCGGCGCCGGTGGCGAGCAGGGTGCGTCGTTTGAGCATGGAGCGGTGTCCTCGAAACAGGGGCAGGCATCATCCGCGACGGCGCGCGCATGCGCAACCAGATGCTTATGACCCACTCATCCTAGGGAGGCGGGACGACGCTTCGATGTCAGCCGGGCAGCAGCGTGCCGCCGGCAGGCGTGCGCGGCACGGCGTCGAGCAGCGTGCGCGTGTATTCGTGCTGCGCGTGCTGGAAGAGTTCGGCAGGCGCTCCCTGCTCCACGATGCGGCCCTTGAAGACCACGCACACGTTGTCGCAGAGGTGGTTGACTACCGCGAGGTCATGGCTGATGAGCAGGTAGCTGATGCCGAACTGCTGCTGAAGGTCCTGCATGAGGTTGAGCACCTGCGCCTGCACCGACACGTCGAGCGCGCTCACGGGTTCGTCGGCCACGATGAGCTTGGGGCGCGTGATGAGGGCGCGTGCGATGGCGATGCGCTGGCGCTGCCCACCCGAGAACTCGTGCGGGTACTTGTCCATGTCGGTAGTGCGCAGGCCCACGGCGGCCAGGGTCTCGGCGGCGCGTTCGCGCTGCTCGGCGCGGGTGGTGGCCGCGAGCGCTTCGAGTGGCTCGGCGACTATGCGTGCCACCGTCTGGCGCGGATCGAGCGAGCCGTACGGGTCCTGGAACACCATCTGGAAGTCGCGGCGCGCCACGCGCAGCTCTTCCTTGGAGAGCGCGTGCAGATTGCGGCCTTCGAGGGAAACGGTGCCGGAAGTGGGTGCATCGAGCGCCATCACGAGACGCGCGATGGTCGACTTGCCCGAGCCCGATTCGCCGACGATACCCACGCTTTGGCCGGCCTGCACTTCGAAGCTCACGCCGTTGAGCGCCTTCACGGTCGGCGGCGGGCCGAAGAGCTTCTCGCGCGGCAGCGCGTAGTGGCGGACGAGGTCGGTGACCCGCAGCAGCGGCGAAGAATCGGCGGCGGTCGCGCTCATGGTGCGATGGCTCCTTCAGCGGCGATCTCTTCGAGGCGGATGCAGCGCACCGCATGGTCCTGCGGCAGCATCGTGGCCGGCGGCCGCGTGGTCATGCAGGCGTCGACGGTGTAGCTGCACCGTCCCGCGAAGGGGCAGCCCTTGGGCAGGTCGACCAGCTCGGGCACGCTGCCCTTGATGGTGGCCAGCCGCACGCCGCGCGGCGCGCCGATGACGGGGCGCGCGGCGAACAGGCCTTGCGTGTACGGGTGGGCGCGCCGGGCGAACACGGCTTCGGTCGGCCCGCTCTCGACCACGCTGCCGCCATACATCACGAGCATTTTCGAGACCGTCTGCGCGATCACGCCGAGGTCGTGCGAGATCAGGATCAGCGCCATGCCGCGCTCGGCCACGAGGCTCTTGATCAACTCGAGGATCTGCTTCTGGATGGTCACGTCGAGCGCGGTGGTGGGCTCGTCGGCGATCAGCAGGTCGGGCCCGCACGCGAGCGCCATGGCGATACCGATGCGCTGCCGCTGCCCGCCGGAGAACTGGTGCGGATACGCGTCGAGGCGCGAAGCCGCATCCGGAATGCCCACGCGCTCCAGCAGCGCGAGCACTTCCTTGCGCGCGTCGGCCTTCGAGAGCCCGCGATGCAGCCGCAGCGGCTCGCCGACCTGGCGCGCGATGGTGTGCACCGGATTCAGCGCCGTCATCGGCTCCTGGAAGATCATGCCGATGCGGTTGCCGCGGATCTCGCACATCCGCTTCTCGGGCAACCCGACGAGCTCGGTGCCGTCGAAGCGGATGCTGCCGCCGACCTTCGCGGTGGAGGGCAGCAGGCCCATGAGCGACATCACCGTGATCGACTTGCCGCAGCCCGATTCGCCGACGATGCCCAGGGTTTCGCCGCGTTCCAGCGAGAAACCGATGCCGCGCACCGCCTCCGCGGGGCCGCGTTGCGTCTGCAGGCCGATGTGGAGGTCCTTGACTTCGAGCAGGGGCATCTTGCTTACCTTGCTCTCGCCAGGCGCGGATCGAGCAGGTCGCGCAGGCCGTCGCCGAGCAGGTTCAGGCCCAGCACCGCGAAGGCGATGGCCATGCCGGGGAACACCGCGAGCAGAGGCGCCTGGAACATCATCGTCTGCGCTTCGCTGAGCATGCGGCCCCAAGAAGGCTGCGGCGGCTGCGTGCCGAGTCCGAGATAGGAGAGGGCGGCCTCGGCCAGGATCGCGATGGCGAAGCGGATGGTGATCTGCACGATCAGCACCGCCGAGATGTTCGGCAGCACGTGCTGCATGGTGATCGCGAAGCTGCCCTTGCCGCAGGCGCGTGCGGCGGCCACGTATTCGCGCGACCAGATGGCGTTGGCCGATGCGCGCGTGATGCGCGCGAAGGTCGGGATGTTGTAGATGCCGATCGCGATGATCGCGTTGACGATGCCCGCGCCGAACACGGCCGTCATCATGATGGCCGAGAGGATTGCGGGGAAAGCCAGCGAGAAGTCGGTAAGCCGCATGATGGCTTCTTCCACCCAGCCGCGCTTCGCTGCCGCGAGCAGGCCCAGCGCGGTGCCGACCACGAGGCCGATGCCGACCGCGATCACGCCCACGAGGATGGACGCGCGCGCGCCCACGAGCAGCAACGAGGCCACGTCGCGTCCGTAGGTGTCGGTGCCCAGCCAGTGCGAACCCGTCGGCGGCTTCAGCTTGCTGGCCATGTCCATCTCGTAGGGCGACCATGGCGTCCACACCAGCGAGACGGCCGCGGCCAGCAGCAGGAGCAGCGTGAGCGTGCCGCCGATGACGAAGCTGCGGTGATGCAATGCGCGGCGCCAGAAGCCCGGCACCTTGAGCGCGGCGGCGTTGGGAACTGCTGCTGTGCTCATATGTCGCTGGCCTTGATGCGCGGGTCGATGACGGCATAGAGCACGTCGACGACGAAGTTCACGATGACCACCATGGCCGCCAGCAGCATCACGCAGTTGCGCACCACGATCAGGTCGCGGTTGCTGATGGCCTGGAAGATCAGCCGGCCCAGCCCGGGAAGATAGAACACGTTCTCCACCACGATGGTGCCGGCCAGCAGTTCGGAGAACTGCATGCCCATGACCGTGATGACGGGGATCATCGCGTTGCGCAGCACATGAGTCCAAAGCACCATGCGCTGCGACACGCCCTTGGCGCGCGCCGTGCGAACGAAGTCCTCGCGCATCACTTCCAGCACTGCGGAGCGCGTGATGCGTGCGAGGATCGCCGCCTGAACAACTGCCAGCGAAAGCGCAGGCAGAAGCAACGACTTGATCCCCGCGAAGATCCCTTCGCCCCATCCCTCGAAGCCGCCGGCGGAGAACCACTGCAGCTGCACCGAGAACACCAGGATGAGCAGGATGGCGAACCAGAAGTTCGGAATGGCTATGCCGACCTGGGCCATGCCCATGAGGCCGACGTCGCCGAGCTTGTTGTGGCGGGCCGCGGCGGTCACGCCCACGAGCAGGGCGATCACGACGGTGAGCGCCATGGCGAGCACGGCCAGGGGCACCGTCAACGCGAGGCGTTCGAGGATGAGGTCGAGCACGGGCGAGCTGTAGGCGTAGCTGTCGCCGAGGTTGCCGGTGAGCAGGCCGCCGATCCAGTGCCAGTAGCGCGTCCAGGCGGGCTGGTCGAGGCCGAGCTTGGTGGCCAGGGCGGCCACGGCCTCGGGGGAGGCGTCGGGGCCCATGAGCATCTGCGCGGCGTTGCCGGGCAGGATCTCGAGCACGAGGAAGACGATGACCGAGGCGCCGATCAGGGTGCCGATCAGCGTGGCGAGGCGCTTGACTAGGAACAGACTCATGGGGCGGGGCGCAGCATAACTGACTCCCGCAACAAATGTGCCGCGAATGTGGCCTTTGTCATTCACCGGCTGCCGGCCCGGCCCGAGCCGCGATAATCGGGGCCATGGCCCTCATGATCACCGACGAATGCATCAATTGCGATGTCTGCGAGCCCGAGTGCCCGAACGACGCGATCTACATGGGCGAGGCGTTCTACGAGATCGATCCGCACAAGTGCACCGAGTGCGTGGGCCATTTCGATGAGCCGCAGTGCGTGCAGATCTGCCCCGTGGCCTGTATTCCCGTGAACCCCGAGCATGTGGAAAGCCGCGAGACGCTGATGCAGAAATACCAGCGTCTCACGGCGATCAAGGTGACTGCAGCGGCAGCTTCGTCCGGCGCTTAATCGGCCGATTTCCGTTTCTTCTTCTTGCGCTCCGGTGCGTCGGCGCCTGGGCCGCTGCTGAAGCTCAGGCTCGATTTGCGGGGCGCATTGGCCTCCTTGCGAGCGCGGTCGCGCTCCCTCTGCTCGGCCATGGCGAGCCGCCTTTCCGCCAGGGCCGCGCTTCTTGCCTCCCGCGCGGCGCGCTGGTCGCGGTCATGAGCGGCCTTTTCCAGCGACAGGCGGTTGCGCTCCATGCGGTCGGCCTGGGTCTGGGCGCTGCGGGTGCCGGCATCGGCGGCGCGGCGGTCTTCGTCGCTGCGGCGGTCGTCCACCTTCACCGTCCTGCCGCCTTCACAGGGCTGGTCGGAATATGTGTTGCCGCAGCGCCAGGTGTTCGCCCCTTGGGCGGCGGCGCCTGCGGAGCAGATGCCGGCTGCTATTGAAAAGATAGCGATTGCGGTTTTCGAAACCGTCTTTCCGTTCTTCTCTTTTTTTTCGCTCATTTTTTATTTCTCTCCCTCCTGCACTTCAATGGCCGGCTAGGTGGCGGCAGGCGTGCCCCCTTCGCCGGGCTCCCTCCGCGGCGGCTTGGGCCGGGGCGGTTTGCTCGTGTGAATGACCAGGGTCGCCTTTTCCATCTCGCCCGCCACCAGCGCGGGAATCGCGTGCAGCGTGCGGGTGATGGCGTCCTCGATCGCTTCGCGCTGTTCCTTGAGTGGCTTCTTGAGCACCCAGTTGACGACCTCCGACTTCACGCCGGGGTGGCCAATGCCCAGGCGCAGCCGCCAGTAGTCGCCGGTGCCCAGTTGCGCGTGGATGTCGCGCAGTCCGTTGTGGCCGGCATGGCTGCCGCCGAACTTGAGCTTGACCTGGCCAGGGACCACGTCGAGCTCGTCGTGCACCACGAGGATTTCTTCCGGCGCGATCTTGAAGAAGCGCGCCAAGGCGGCCACCGACTTGCCCGACAGGTTCATGAAGGTCTGCGGCTCCAGCAGCCAGATGCTCTGGCCGCCGATGCTCGTGCGCGCGGCGAGGCCGTGGTAGCTGCGCTCGGGCACGAGGTTGAGCTTCCATTCGCGCGCGAGGGCGTCGATCCACCAGAAGCCGGCGTTGTGCCGCGTGGCTTCGTACTCGGGGCCCGGGTTTCCGAGGCCGACAAACAGCTTGATCATGGTCGTGGATTATCCGGTCGCCGTAAAAGCAAAAAGGCCCGCACGAGGCGGGCCTTCATCGGGAAGCAACGAGTGCGAAGAAGCGGATTACTTCTTGGCGGGTGCCTTGGCAGCGGGCGTCTTGGCCGCGGCCTTGCCACCCTTGCCTGCCGGAGCGGCTGCTGCGTCGGCAGCTGCTGCGCCTTCGGCGGGAGCTTCTTCTTCGGCAGCCGGGGTCACGGCCGAAGCCAGCACCGGGTTGGCCTTGCCGTGGCTGACCCACTTCACGCCGCGGGGCAGCTTGATGTCCTTCAGCGTGACGGTGCCGTTCTTCTTCAGGCCCGACAGGTCGACTTCGATGAACTCGGGCAGGTCGGTCGGCAGGCAGTTCACTTCCAGTTCGGTCGTGACGTGGTTGACCAGGTTGTGGTCGAGCTTGACGGCGTCGGACTCTTCCTCGCCCTTGAAGTGCACGGGCACCTTCAGGGTCATGCGGGTCTTGGCGTCCACGCGCTGGAAGTCGATGTGCTGCACCAGCTGGCGGAAGGGGTGGTATTGCACGTCACGCAGCAGAACCTTGCTGACGTTGCCGCCCAGTTCCATCTCGAGAACGCTGGAGTGGAAGGCTTCCTTCTTCAGGGCGTGCCACAGTGCGTTGTGATCGAGCTCGATCAGTTGGGGCTCGGCGCCACCGCCGTAGACGATGCCGGGGGTCTTGCCCGTGATGCGGAGACGGCGGCTCGCACCCGTGCCCTGCTTTGCGCGCTCAAAAGCGACGAATTTCATAACTAGCTCCTGTAAGAGTCCACCGCGACCAGTGCGACTCCGGTTCAAAAAGGCTTCAGGGGTGAAGCCCGCTCTTTGCCCAGGTCAGAACAGGTTGTCCTGATCCGAGAACAAACTCATCACCGACTCGCCCTTGGCAATGCGCTGGATCGTTTCGGCGATCAGCGGTGCCACGGAGAGCTGGCGGATCTTTCCGCAGGCATTGGCGCCGTCGGAGAGGGGGATGGTGTTGGTCACGACCACTTCGTCGAGGGCCGAGCCCTTGGTGATGCGCTCGATGGCCGGGCCCGAGAAGATCGGGTGCGTGCAGTAGGCGTACACGCTCTTGGCGCCACGCTCCTTGAGCACCTCCGCCGCTTTGACCAGCGTGCCGGCGGTGTCGATCATGTCGTCCATGATCACGCAGTTGCGGCCGTCGATCTCGCCGATCACGTTCATGACTTCGCTGACGTTGGCCTTCGGGCGGCGCTTGTCGATGATGGCGAGGTCGCAGTTCAGCTGCTTGGCCAGCGCGCGGGCGCGAACCACGCCGCCGACGTCCGGCGAGACCACGATCAGGTCTTCGTAGTTCTTGGCGCGCAGGTCGCCCAGCAGCACCGGCGAGGCATAGATGTTGTCGACGGGAATGTCGAAGAAGCCCTGGATCTGGTCGGCGTGCAGGTCCATGGTGAGCACGCGCTCGACGCCGACGGTTTCCAGCAGGTTGGCCACCACCTTGGCCGAGATCGGCACGCGGCTCGAGCGCGGGCGGCGGTCCTGGCGGGCATAGCCGAAGTAGGGGATCACGGCGCTGATGCGTTCGGCCGAAGCGCGCTTGAGCGCGTCGACCATGATCAGCAGTTCCATCAGGTTTTCGTTCGTCGGAGCGCAGGTCGACTGCACCACGAACACGTCGCGTGCGCGGACGTTCTGGTTGATCTCGACAGTGACTTCGCCGTCGGAGAAGCGGCCGACGCGGGCAGCGCCCAGCGAGGTGCCGAGGTTGTGCGCGATTTCTGCGGCAAGGCCCGGATTGGCATTGCCGGTGAAAACCATGAAATCAGGGTGATTAGCCTGCATGAGCGCGTCCCGGCAGTGCAAGTGGGCTTAGGAAGCCGCCAAAAGGTTCGTATGCATGGCGGCCGGTGAGCCGCCGATTATTGCAGCGGGTGGGCTGCAAATGAAGACTGCGGCCCTCGGGCCGCAGTCGTGAAGATTTGGCAGGGGAGAAAGGATTCGAACCTTTGCATGCTGGAATCAAAATCCAGTGCCTTAACCAGCTTGGCGACTCCCCTACACGGGTCGACGGCTTTCGCCATCAACCGATATATGTCGCATCGAACCGAACGAACGATCCGATTATCTTCCGGTTGCCCATCCCCAGAGTGGATGAACTTCCAGATTGCTGCATTGACGAACCTGCCAGCCTTCGGGGGCCTCGAGCAGTTCCGCTTCTTGCGGCGATTGCGGCAGCTTCGCGAACACCGAGCTTCCGGAGCCGGTCATCCGTGCCTTCAATCCTTGGGTACCGAGCCATTCGATGGCGTCGGTGACCGCGGGACAAAGTCGCTGGGCAACCGGCTGCAGGTCGTTGTGGCCGAACTCGAAAACCCGGTTTCCCAAGTTTGTCGCTTCCGACGATTCGCTGTCTGCAGCAAAGCCTGAGATTATAGCAACAGGCGTGGCACGTTGAAGGTTCGAATCCGAAAAAATTAATCGGGTATCGAGTCCTTCGGGTGGTTTGACCACCACGAAGCGTGCGGAAGGGAGTGTAACCGGTGTGATTTCCTCCCCGATGCCTTCCACCCACGCGTTGCGCCCGCCGAGGAAGAAAGGCACGTCGGCGCCCAGCTTCAGGCCAATGTGGGCCAGCCGCGACAACGGCAGGTTCAGGCCCCACAGGCAGTTCAGCGCGAGCAGGCAGGTGGCGGCATCCGACGAGCCACCACCCATCCCCGCCTGCGCCGGCACATGCTTGGCGACGCCGATGTGCGCACCCTGGCCTGGCGCGGCGAAGGGCTGCAGCGCACGCGCGGCACGCAGGATCAGGTCGTCCGCCGGCAGCTCCGTCGTCAGATCCTCCCGGCTGAGCTGGCCATCGCGCCGCAGTTCGACGTGCAGCGTGTCGCACCAGTCGATCAGCATGAACACCGACTGCAACAGGTGATACCCGTCGTCGCGCCTGCCGGTGATGTGGAGAAAGAGATTGAGCTTGGCCGGCGCGGGGAGGTCGTAGATCGCCTTCATGACCGCTCGAACACGATGCGCAGATCGGCCCTCGGACTCGGCGACTCGCGCACCGCCTGCAGCCGTCCGCTGCCGAGCTGCGCGAGATCGGGCTTCCAGCCGGGCACGGGTTCGTTGCGACCCGCCAGCCAGCCGAAAAGAGCTCCGACCGGAATGGCCGCGCCGGTGGCCGCCTCGATGAGCTCATCGACCGAGTCGAACCGGCGTGTCCGGTTGCCGTCCTTCAGCAGCGCTTCGCCCGGCGCCCAATGCAACTGGGCCAGGGTGCTGCCGATGGGTGTCGTGAGCGTCAGGTCGCCCGCCTCGGCCGAGCCGCGAAGTTCGAACAGTGCCGCGAAGGTCTGCACCGGCTCGCTCTCGATGCGCAGCGACATGCGTCCGCTCCAGCTGTCCGTCGGCTTCGGTGCCGACGAACCGCCGGACAGCTGCGCGCAACCGGTCGCCAGCAAGGCTGCTGCCCCGCCGGCCGCGAGAAAAGCGCGACGGCCGCCCTGCACCGGCGCGAATGCCTCTGCCTGCGCCATGTCAGGGCTTCACTCGCAGGCGCTTGAGCGTTTCCTGCAGCGTTTCGTTCTCGGCGTCGCTCAGCAGGGCTTCCTTCCAGATCGTGACCGCGCGGTCCTTCTGGCCGGAGGTCCACAGGACTTCGCCGAAGTGCGCGCCGATCTCGGGGTCGGGCCGCGTCTTGTAGGCCGCCTCGAGGATGCGGATGGCCTCCGCCGTGTTGCCCAGCCGGAACTCGACCCAGCCCAGGCTGTCGGCGATGAACGGGTCTTCCGGCGCCAGCTGCACTGCCTTCTGGATCAGCGTGCGTGCCTCCTCGAGCCTGATCTTGCGATCGGCCAGCGAGTAGCCCAGCGCGTTGTATGCGTTCTGGTTCTCGGGCTTGAGTTCGATGAGGCGGCGCAGCAGGCGCTCCATGTCGTCGAGACGGTTGAGCTTCTCGGCGACCATGGCCTGGTCGTAGACGAGGTCGCCGTCGTCCGGCGATGCCGCCGAAGCCTGGGCGAGCATGTCGTAGGCCGCCTGGTACTGCTTCGCGTCGCGCAGCAGCTGCACTTCGGCGAGGAACTTCTGCTTCTTGTCGTCGGCCGTGCGCTCGGGCAGGCCCCGGATGATCTCGCGTGCCTGCGGCAGCTTGCCCTGGCGCGCCAGCAGCGTCGCGCGGCGGGTCTGGGCGGCCACCAGCTCGTCGGCGCCGTCGATGCGCGAGAGCCAGCGTTCGGCGGCCGCATAGTCCTTGCGCCGCTCGGCCAGCTGCGACAGCGCGAAGTAGGCCTGCGAGATGCCGCGCTTGCGGTCGGTGGCGTCGTCGGCATCCTTGTTGCCGGCGCCGCTCTTCGGATTGCCCGACAGCTCGATGAAACGCTTGATCGAGGCTTCGGCCGCGGCGTCCTGCCGCGCCTGCATCTGCAGGCTGCCCAGCAGCAGCCAGGGCTCGGCGAGTTCGGGGCGCGAGGTGGTCAGCGTCTGCAGCTGCGCGGAGGCGTCGCTGTAGCGGCGGTTCTCGACCAGCACGCGGGCGTAGGCCACGCGCAGCTCGGCCGAGGCCTTCGGGTTGCTGTTCAGGAAGCGCGTGACGATCGGCTCGGCCAGCGGCTGGCCCGGGTCGATCATCTCGAGCGCCAGCGCGGCGGGGGCTTCGGAGGCCGGGTCGATCTCCTGGCCCTTGCGCGCGGCTTCCAGCGCGCCCGAGGCATCGCCCGCGTTCAGGCGCAGCCGGCCGACCGTGGCCCAGGCAAGCCCGCCGGTGGTGGGGCTCTTCAGCTCGTCGACCAGCGCCTGCTCGACCACCGCGGCGGCCAGCTTCTTGTCCGATGCGCGCGAGTAGTTGCGCGCGATCACGGCCATCAGCAGCGGGCGCTCGATCTGCGAGGTGGCCGCCACCTCGGCGCGCAGAGGCTCGACGGTTTCGCTGATGCGGTTCAGCGCGATCAGGATCTGCAACTCGATGCGGCGCGCGTCGCGCGAATTCGGCAGGGTTTCCTGCCAGGCACGTGCCGCGGCGAGCGCCGCGTCGCCGGAGCGCGACTGCAGCGCGATCTCGACCGCACGCTGGAACAGCTTGCCGTCGCGCAGCCGGCGGGCCGCATCGAGCACGAGCGCATAGCCGGAGCCGGGGTCGCCGGAACGGGCGGTCATTTCGCCCATCAGGATCTCGTAGAACAGGTCGGCCGTCAGCGCGGACTGCAGCGGCGCGGGTTCGGCTGCTTCCTTGGCTGCGGCCGGTCGCGGCCTGACTATGGGCCTCGTCTGCGCCGGCCGTTCGATGACAGGTGTGGGGCTGAAAGGGGCTGCGGGATCGGAAGATTGCGCATTGACGGCGCAAGCCATCAAGGCGAGAGACGCGGCCGCCGCAAGGCGGTGTCGGCGGGGCGAAAGGTTCATGCAACCATAATAATCCAGCCTTTTGTACGAGCATCGCCGTGGGGCTTCGCCGCCGCGGGCGTTTGCCGAAGATTTACCTTTCATGCCCGAGCTACCCGAAGTCGAAGTCACCCGCCGAGGGTTTGCGGACCGCATCGCGGGCGGCCGCATCGAGTCGGTGCGCATCGGCAAGCCGCTGCGATGGGCGCTGATGGTGCTGCCCGAGGCGCTGGTCGGCCGGCAGGTGCGCCAGGTGCGCCGGCGCGGCAAGTACCTGCTGATCGATCTCGATCGCGGCATCCTGCTGCTGCATCTGGGCATGTCGGGCAGCCTGCGCTTCGATGCCGCGCTGCCGCCGCCCGGACCGCACGATCACTTCGATCTTGTTACCGACCGGGGCACGCTGAGGCTCAACGACCCGCGCCGCTTCGGTGCTGTTGTTTACGTGGAAGACGAATCCGCTCCATGGGCCATCAAGCTGTTGGGTGGACTGGGCATGGAGCCGCTCGACGAAGGCTTCGACCTCGACGCCTTCCATGCCGGCCTGAAAAAGCGGAAGACGGCGGTCAAGCAGGTGCTGCTGGCGGGCGACGTGGTCGTGGGCGTCGGCAACATCTACGCGTCGGAGGCGCTGTTCCAGGCGGGCATCCGGCCGACGCTGTCGGCGGCTCGCATCAGCCGCCCGCGGGCGGCAAGGCTGCACGCGGCGGTGCGCGAGATCCTGGCGCGGGCGGTGGAGAAGGGCGGCAGCACGCTGCGAGATTTCTCCAACATCGACGGGCAGAACGGCTACTTCCAGCTCGAGGCGACCGTCTATGGCCGCGCGGGCGAGCCCTGTCGGGTTTGTGCAACGCCGATTCGGCTGCTGCGGCAGGGGCAGCGCTCCACCTATTACTGCCCCAATTGCCAGAAGTAGGCGCGGGCTCGCGCGATGGAACAGAAAAATAGAAACAATCCAGAAACGACGGTGGCATGTCCGCCGATGTATATTTGTAAATTGTTTCTTACACATTCCCCTTGAGCCGCTCCTTCAATCAACAACTCGATCAGCACGGTGCATGGCGGAGCAACTTCGCCCACCGGCTGCAGTGGCTGTCCCGCTGGCTGACCGAGAACGAGCTGCTCGACCAGGCGGTGGCGGAGCGCCTGCGCGGGCTGGAAACGCAGATCCGCACCAGCAAGGTCATGGTCGCCTTCGTGGCCGAGTTCTCGCGCGGCAAGTCGGAGCTGATCAACGCCATCTTCTTCGCCGGCTACGGGCGGCGCATCATGCCCGCCAGCGCCGGCCGCACCACGATGTGCCCGACCGAGCTGGGCTACGACGCCGCGATCGCGCCCAAGCTGCGGCTGCTGCCCATCGAGACCCGGCTGGAGCCCCATTCGCTGGCCCACTGGCGCGACAAGCCCACGCGCTGGACCGAGATCGCCATCGACGTGGGCAACGCCGAGCACCTGGCGCAGGCCATGGGCAAGGTGGCCGAGGTGCGCTGGGTGAGCAAGGACGAAGCCCGCACGCTGGGCTTCTGGAACGACGAGACGCCCGACGACAACCCGGTGCAGGACGCCGAAGGCCGCGTCGAGATCCCGCGCTGGCGCCATGCGGTGTTGAACATGCCGCATCCGCTGCTGGAGCAGGGGCTGGTCATTCTGGACACGCCGGGCCTGAACGCGATCGGCGCCGAACCCGAACTGACAGTGAGCCTGATCCCGCAGGCGCACGCGGTGGTCTTCATCCTCGGCGCCGAAACCGGCGTTACCCGCTCCGACCTTTCCATCTGGCGCGAGCACCTGATCACCGAGGACGAAAGCAACGACACGCGCTTCGTGGTGCTCAACAAGATCGACACCATGTGGGACACGCTCAGCACGCCCGCGCAGATCGAGCAGCAGATCGAGCGCCAGCGCGAAGGCGCGGCCCGTCTGCTCGAGGTGCCGCTGGCGCAGGTGCTGCCCGTGTCCGCGCAGAAGGGCCTGCAGGCCAAGATCCAGCACGACGGCCAGCTGCTGCAGGCCAGCCGCCTGCCGGCGCTCGAAACGCTGCTGGCCGAAGGCGTTCTGGGCAAGCGCGAAACCATGCTGCGGCTCGCGGTCGATGCGGGCATGACCGCGCTGCGCGCCGAGGCCGAGCGCATCCTGAAGGTGCGCCAGCGCGACCTGGCGGAGCAGGCGCTCGAACTGCAGGGCCTGCGCGGCAAGAACGTTTCGGTGATCCGCCACATGCGTGCGCGCATCGACCAGGAACATGCCGAGTTCGAGGGCAGCAACACGCGCATCCTGGCGCTGCGATCGGTGCAGGGCAAGCTGCTGCGCGAGGTTTACGCCGTGCTCGGGCGCACCGCGCTGAAGGCCGACATGGTGAAGCTGTCGGCCGCGCTCAAGCGCCCCGGCGTCAAGTTCAACGTGCGCAAGGTGTACGCCGAGACCTTCGACTCGCTGCGCAACAACCTGCGCGAGGTGCAGGCGACCACGGCCGAGATCCAGTCGATGCTGCACGCCACCTTCCGCCAGCTCAACGCCGAGCAGGGCTTCACCCTGCAGGCGCCGGCCGAGCCCGACCTCACCGGCTTCGAGCAGGAGCTCGCGCAGATCGAGCGCAGCCACATCCACTACCTGGGCGTGGGCAACCTGCTGAAGCTCGCGCAGGCCGATTTCTGCGACAAGCTGGTGCGCGCGCTCGCCAGCCGGCTGCGGCTGGTGAACGAGGCGGCCATGACCGAGGTCGAGCGCTGGAGCAAGGGCGCGAGCGCGCAGATCGATGCGCAGCTCAAGGAGCGCCGCCGCAACTTCAGCAAGCGCATCGAGGCGATCGAGCGCATCCAGAGCGCGGCGGGCAGCCTCGACGAGCGGCTGGTCGAGCTGGCCGCGCAGGAGAGCAACCTCACCGAACTCCATGTGCAGCTGCGCGAGTTCACTTCGCTGATCGCGCAGCACGGAAAGCCGCAGCCCGCGGCCACCATCGGCGAGCTGCGTGCGGCCTGAGAAAACCGCCTCCACGGCGGCGACCGCGACCCAGCCATTGCCTCCGGATTTCGCAGCGCAGATCGTGAGCTGGCAGCGCAGCCACGGGCGCAGCCAGCTGCCGTGGCAGAACACGCGCGACCCGTATCGCGTGTGGCTGTCGGAAGTGATGCTGCAGCAGACGCAGGTGTCGACGGTGCTCGGTTATTTCGCGCGCTTTCTCGAACGCTTTCCCGACGTGAAGGCTCTCGCCGCGGGCACCGAGGACGAGGTGTTCGGCCTGTGGAGCGGGCTGGGCTACTACAGCCGCGCGCGCAACATGCACCGCTGCGCGCAGGAAGTCGTCGCGCGATTCGGCGGGGAGTTTCCGCGCACGGCTGCAGAACTGGTCACGCTGCCGGGCATCGGGCGCTCCACCTCGGCGGCCATCGCGGCCTTCTGCTTCGGCGAGCGAGTGGCGATCCTCGACGGCAACGTCAAGCGCGTGCTCACGCGGGTGCTCGGCTTCGCGGGCGACATGTCCTCGGCGGCGCAGGAGCGCGCGCTGTGGGATCTGGCGACGCAACTGCTCCCGCCTGCGAATGACAGGGAAGCCATCGCGTCCTACACGCAGGGCGTGATGGACATGGGCGCCACGGTCTGCCTGCCGCGCAAGCCAAGCTGCATGATCTGCCCGGTGCAGCAGAACTGCGTCGCCCTTCGTGAAGGCGCGCCCGAGCGCTACCCGGTCAAGACGCGCAAGCTCAAGCGCAGCGCGCAGTCGCTGTGGGTGCTGCTGGCGCGCGATGAGCAAGGGCGCGTCTGGCTGGAGAAGCGGCCGGCGAAGGGCATCTGGGCCGGGCTCTACTGCCTGCCGGTATTCGACAGCCGCGAAGAACTTCTTGCTGCCTTGCCGGCCGCAAGGCGCGGAGTGCATGACTTGCCGGCCTTCGTGCACGTGCTGACCCACAAGGACCTGCACCTGCACCCGGTGCGGATCGACGGCGGCCAGCCACAGGGCGAGGCTGCGCGCTGGTTCGAAGCTGATGAATGGAGCCGGCTGGGCCTGCCGGCTCCGATGCGCAAGCTGCTGGAAGGCGGCGAGGCTTAGCCAGCCAGCCAACCCGCCCCTTGCTGGTCAGCCCGCGTCGAGTTCGCGGTGCCGCTTCAGCGCACCCCAGCGCGCGCCGAACGAACGCGCCAGTTGCTCGACCAGGAACACCGAGCGGTGCTGCCCGCCGGTGCACCCGATGGCCACCGTCACGTAGCTGCGATGGTCGCGCGCCAGTGCGTCGAGCCAGTGCGCCAGGAACTGCTCGATGTCGTCGTACATGCGCGCCACGTCGTCGTGCTCGCGCAGCCATTCGATCACCGGCTCGTCGCGGCCGGTGAGCGGGCGCAGCGCGGGCACGTAGTGCGGGTTGGGCAGCATGCGCACGTCGAATACGTAGTCGGCATCCAGCGGCACGCCGCGCTTGAAGGCGAAGGATTCGAACACCAGCGTGAGCGGCGTCTGCGGCGCGGAGATCAGCGACTTGATGTAGCTCTGCAGCTGCGCCGGCCGGATCAGGCTGGTGTCGATCACGTCGGCGCCGTCGCGCAGGTCGGCCAGCAGTTCGCGTTCGAGCTCGATGGCCTGGGTCAACACCCGGTGCTGCTCGGGCACGTCGGTGCGGCCTTCCTGGCGCGAGAGCGGATGGCGGCGGCGGGTTTCGGAATAGCGGCGCAGCAGCGCATCGGTGGTCGCGTCGAGGAAAAGCGAGCGCAGCGAGATGCCGCCGTCGCGGCGCAGCGCCTCGAGCTGCTGCGGAACGATGGGCAGCGAGACGCCGCTGCGCACGTCCATGGCAATCGCCACGCGCGTGGCCTGCTGCTCGTGCTGCAGCGCGATGAACGAGGTCAGCAGCTCGGGCGGCAGGTTGTCGACGCAGTAGTAGCCCGCGTCTTCCAGCGCATGCAGGGCGACCGACTTGCCGGAGCCCGACATGCCCGTGATGAGCACGAGGTCGAGGCTCATTGCACCGTCGCCGAGGTCTTGTGGCCGAGCATCTCGCGCGCGTGCGCGAGCGAGGTCTGCGAGACTTTTTCGCCGCCCAGCATGCGGGCGATTTCCCTAGCGCGGTTGTCGTCGTCGAGGCGAGATACGCCGCTCTCGGTGCGCGGTCCGTCGCCGCCGGTGGCCGCTGTCTGGCGCTTGGCCACCACCAGGTGATGGTCGGCGCAGGCTGCCACCTGCGGCAGGTGGGTCACGGCGAGCACCTGGCGGTCGCGGCCGAGTTGCTTCATCAGTCGGCCGACGGTCTCGGCGACCGCGCCGCCCACGCCGGAATCGACCTCGTCGAAGATCAGCGTCTGCGCCGCGCCGAGCTGGCTGGTGGTGACCGCAATGGCCAGCGCGATGCGCGAAAGCTCGCCGCCCGAAGCCACCTTGCCGATGGCGCGCGGCGTGCTGCCGGTGTGGCCCGCCACGAGGAAGGCCACCTCTTCGAGGCCGGCGCGGCCCGGCTGCGCGAGCGGCTGCAGCTCGACCTCGAAGCGCCCGCCCTGCATGCCCAGGCCCTGCATCGCGTCGGTGACGGCCTGCGAGAGGCGGGGTGCCGCCTGCTTGCGGATCTTGCCCAGCGCCTTGGCTTCCTTCATGTAGGCCTGCTGCGCGGCCTCTTCGGTACGCTCCAGGCCTTCGAGATCGCTTTGCGCGTCGAGCGCCTGCAACTCGGCCTGCCAGCCGGCCAGCAGCGCCGGCAGCTCGGCCGGCGGGCGCTTGTAGCGGCGCGCGAGCGACATCCACAGGCCCATGCGCTCGTCGAGCTCGGCGAGGCTCTGCGGATCGGTGTCGGCATCGCGCAGGTAGCCGTGCAGCGTGTGAGCGGCGTCGGAGGCCTGGGCCACGCACGAGGCGAGCACTTCGCCCAGCGCGCGGAACTCGGGCTCGATGTGCTCGCAGTTCTGCAGCAGCGTGGCCGCGCGCTGCAGCGCGGAGAGGGCGCCGTTGTCGTCGTCTTCCAGCGCCTGGCTGGCGCCCTGGGCCGCGTCGATCAGCGCCTGCGCGTTGGAGATGCGCGAGTGGTTGGTCGACAGTTCTTCCCACTCGTCGACGCCCGGCGCGAGCTTGGCGACTTCGGAAATCTGCCATTGCAGCCGCTCGCGTTCGCGCTGCAGCGAGTCCTGCGCCGAGCGGGCGTGTTCGAGCGTAGAGAGCGCCTGCCGCCAGGCCTGCCATGCGGCGTCCAGCGCGTCGGTGCGCGCGCCCGCGTAGGCGTCGAGCAGGCCGCGCACCGCCTCGGGCCGCGTCAGGCTCTGCCAGGCGTGCTGGCCGTGGATGTCGAGCAGGCGATCACCCAGTTCGCGCAGTTGCGTGGCGGTGGCGGGGCTGCCGTTGATCCAGCCTCGGCTGCGGCCCTGCAGGTCGACGGTGCGGCGCAGCAGCAGTGCGTCACCGCGCTCGAAGCCGCCTTCGTCGAGCCAGCTGTCCAGGGCCGGGTCGGCGTCGAATTCGGCGCTCACGTCCAGGCGCTCGGCGCCTTCGCGCACCGCGCCGGCATCGGCCCGGTTGCCTAGCGCCAGTTGCAGCGCGTCGATCAGGATGGATTTGCCCGCGCCTGTTTCACCGGTCAGCACGGTGAAGCCGCCGGACAGGTCGAGTTCGAGTGATCGCACGATCACGAAGTCGCGCAGTGCGATGCGTCGCAATGCCATCTCAGTTGTTCCTCCAGGTTCCGGGCAGGGGGCGTTGTGCGAATTTGTAGGGTTCGAGCTGTGAAACACCGCGGAACCGGCTTTGCCGGGCCGCCGGTGTTGCCCCCTGCAAGAGGGTTGGCGAAGCGACACGAAGTGCGCGCAGCCTGGGGGGGTGCTTCATTCAGGAGCCTCCCTCGTTCCAATGAAGTTTCTTGCGCAGCGTGTCGAAATAGCTCCAGCCGCGCGGGTGCAGGAAGCGCACGCGGAAATCGGAGCGGCGCACCACCACGCGGTCGCCGATGGCGAGCGAGGCGAGCGACTGCATATCGAAATTGGCGCTGGCGTCGCGCCCGCCGACCAGCTCGATGACGATCTCGTCGGCATCGGGCAGCAGCACGGGCCGGTTGGAAAGCGTGTGCGGCGCGATCGGTACCAGCACCCAGCCCGGGACCGCGGGGTGCAGCAGCGGGCCGCCGGCCGATAGCGCGTAGGCGGTCGAGCCCGTCGGCGTGGCGATGATCAGGCCGTCGGCGCGCTGGTTGGCCACGAAATGGCGGCCCACCGACACGCGCAGCTCGACCATTCCGGAGGTGGCGCCGCGGTTGACGACCACGTCGTTCATGGCGAAGGCATCGAACACCGAGGCGCCGTCGCGCACGACCTTGGCCTGCATCAGGCTGCGGTGGTCTTCCTCGTACTCGCCGGCCAGCATCGGAATCAGCGTGGCCTGGTAGTTGTCGAGCGGGATGTCGGTGATGAAGCCCAGCCGGCCGCGGTTGATGCCGATCAGCGGAATGCCGTAGCTCGCGAGCTGCCGGCCGATGCCCAGCATGGTGCCGTCGCCGCCGACCACCAGGCCGAGGTCGCAGCGCTGGCCGATTTCCTCGACGGTGAGGGCGGCGTAGCGCGGATGGGCGGGGGCGCCGGCATCGGCTTCCTCGCACGTCGGCCGCTCGACATAGACCGTGCAACCCTGCGATTCCAGAAAGGCTCCGATGCCTTCCATGACGCTGTCGCGCGCATCCGCCTGCGCCCGGGCGCCGGAAGCCTGGTATTTGCCGATCAGGGCGACGTGACGAAAGCGTGAGGTCATATCTCACAAATTACAACACTAAAATCTTGCAATGCTGGACGACCGTGCCAAGTTGCTGCTCAAGACGCTCGTCGAGCGCTACATAGCCGATGGGCAGCCCGTCGGGTCGCGTACGCTGTCGCGCTCCTCGGGGCTCGATCTGTCGCCGGCGACCATCCGCAACGTCATGTCCGACCTGGAGGCGCTGGGGCTGATCGCCAGCCCGCACACCTCGGCCGGACGCATTCCCACGCACCGCGGCTATCGCCTCTTCGTCGACACCATGCTTACGGCACAGCGCGAGCAGATGACCGCGCCCAGCCTCGCGCCCGACCAGCCGCAGAAGGTGATCGCCAATGCGGCGCACCTGCTGTCGAACATGTCGCAGTTCGTGGGCGTGGTGATGGCGCCGCGGCGTGCGTCGGTGTTCAAGCAGATCGAGTTCCTGCGGCTGTCGGAGAAGCGACTGCTGGTGATCATCGTCTCGCCCGACGGCGACGTGCAGAACAGGGTGATCTTTCCGGAGGCCGACTACTCGCAGTCGCAGCTGGTCGAGGCCTCGAACTACATCAACGCGAACTATGCGGGGCTGACCATCGAGCAGGTGCGCGACCGGCTGCAGTCCGAGATAGAAAAGCTGCGCGGCGAGATCGCCACCCTGATGCAGGCGGCAGTGCAGGTCAGCTCGGAAGTGCTGACCGAGGCGCAGGAGGACGACGTCGTCATTTCCGGTGAGCGCAACCTGCTGGCGGTGAGCGATTTCTCCAGCGACATGGGGCAACTGCGCCGCGCCTTCGAACTCTTCGAGCAGAAGGCCCAGCTGATGCGGCTGCTCGACGTATCCAGCAAGGCCGAGGGCGTGCGCATCTTCATTGGCGGCGAGAGCCAGGTGGTGCCGTTCGAGGAGCTCTCCATCGTCAGCGCCAACTACGAGGTCGACGGGGAAGTCGTGGGTACGCTCGGCGTAATCGGACCGACTCGCATGCCGTATGAGCGCATGATCCAGATCGTCGACATCACGTCGCGCTTGGTGACCAATGCGCTGAGCCATCGCAAGTAGGCCCGGTTGCGCGAATAGAATCGTGCCGCGTGGGCCGTTAGCTCAGTTGGTTAGAGCAGCGGACTCATAATCCGTTGGTCGCTGGTTCAAGCCCAGCACGGCCTACCACCCTCCCTTCGGCGATTCGATATTGCAACGTCTTGCCATGCTTTCGGGGAGCAGCCAAAAATCAGGCTATAATCGAAAGCTTCGCGGCTGTAGCTCAGCTGGATAGAGTACTTGGCTACGAACCAAGGGGTCGTGGGTTCGATTCCTGCCAGCCGCACCATCTTGAAAATGCCCGGAAGATTCGTCTTCCGGGCATTTTTCTTTTTCAGTCTTTCGCTCCAATTAACCCGAATAGTTCGGGAATGGCCATTAAAGCGGGCTATAATCGCAAGCTGTGCGGCTGTAGCTCAGCTGGATAGAGTACTTGGCTACGAACCAAGGGGTCGTGGGTTCGATTCCTGCCAGCCGCACCACTATAAAGAAAGCCCGCAACGCGAGTTGCGGGCTTTTTTCTTTTGGAGGTTTGGCGTGAACAAGGCATTCACCAAGGAAACGGATTCCGACGCAGACGACGACGACGGCGCCGGCGGTGCCTCGCCTCCGCTTCCTGCGGGCGGCAAGAACTACATCACCCCCGAAGGCTACGCGCGCCTGCGCGACGAACTGCTGCAACTGATGGACGAGGAGCGCCCGAAGATCGTCGAGACCGTCCATTGGGCCGCCAAGAACGGCGACCGCTCGGAGAACGGCGACTACCTCTACGGCAAGAAGCGCCTGCGCGAGATCGACCGGCGCATCCGCTTCCTCACCAAGCGGCTCGAAATCGCGGAGGTCACCGATCCGTCGGTGCACCATGGCCGCGATCAGGTCTTCTTCGGCGCCACCGTCCTCTATGCCGACGAGACCGGCGATGAACGCAGCGTGACGATCCTCGGCATCGACGAAGCGGAAAGCGCGAAGTCGCAGGTCAGCTGGATCTCGCCGATCGCCCGGGCCCTGCTGAAGTCGCGCGAAGGCGATGTCGTGAAGCTGGTGACGCCCGGCGGGGCGCACGATGTCGAAATCCTGTCCGTGAGCTACCCGGCGCCGCGCCCGGCCGGAGCTTCGTAGCCCGGCCCGGCAGGGCCATCGGGTCAGGGCGCGGGAATCGTCCTGGAAGCGGTCAGCACCGATGCCGTGCGCCGCGCCGCCCGCAGCACCGCATCCAGATGCGCACGGTCGCGCACCGCGATCACGAAGCGCAGATCCGTCGAATCCTGCGGAGTCTCGTCGGCCATTTCCACGTGCGTGATGTCGGCTTCCGCATCGGCCAGCGTCGCCGCGACGCGCGCCAGCACGCCCTTGTCGTTGCGCACGGTGATGACAACCCCGGTCTCGAACGCACGCGTGGGCTCGTCCGCCCACTCGACGGCGAAGAAGCGTTCGCTGTCCTTGTGGCGCAGCCGCTGGCCGACGCCGCATTCTTCCGTGTGCACCACCAGGCCTTCGCCATGGCCGAGATACCCGACGATCGAGTCGCCGGGAATCGGCCTGCAGCACAGCGCAAAGCGCACCGACGAGTTCTCGCTGCCGTCCAGCGTGACCGCGCCCTGCGACACCGTTTCGTGCGAGATGAAGCGCTCGCGGCTCAGCAGCAGCGCGTCGGGCCGCTCGCCCAGTTCGGTCAGCATCGCTACCAGCCGCTTGGCGACGATGCTTGCAATGCGCTTGCCCAGGCCGATATCGGTCAGCAACTCGGAGCGCGTGCGGTTGCCGGTGAAGCGCAGCAGCTTCTCCCACAGCGCCTGGTGCTCTTCGTCTTCCTCGGGCAGCTTGCTCAGCCCCTCGGCGCGCAGCGCCTGAGCGAGCAGCTTTTCACCCAGCCCTTCGGACTCGGCATGCGCCAGCGTCTTCAGGTAGTGGCGGATCTTCGAGCGCGCGCGGCCGGTGCGCACGAAGCCCAGCCAGGCCGGATTGGGCGTGGAAACCGGCGCGGTGATCACTTCGACCACGTCGCCGTTCTTGAGCTCGGTGCGCAGGGGCACCTGGTCGCCGTTGATGCGCGCGGCCGAGGTGTGGTCGCCGATGTTGGAGTGGATGGCGTAGGCGAAATCGACCACCGTCGCCCCGCGCGGCAGCGCCATGATCTGGCTCTTGGGCGTGAAGACGTAGACCGCGTCGGGAAACAGGTCGACCTTGACATGGTCCCAGAACTCGGCCGCGTCGCGCGTCTCGTCCTGGATGTCGAGCAGCGACTGCAGCCACTTGGTGCCCAGCCGGTCGTTGCTGGCCGCATTCGGCTCGGCCGCCTTGTAGAGCCAGTGGGCGGCCACGCCCGATTCGGCCACCACGTGCATGGCCTCGGTGCGCAGCTGGAACTCGACGCTCACGCCGGCCGGCCCCACGAGCGTGGTGTGCAGCGACTGGTAGCCGTTGAGCTTGGCGATCGCGATGTGGTCCTTGAACTTGCCCGGCAGGGGCTTGTACATCTGGTGCAGGATGCCGAGCCCGGTGTAGCAGGCGATCACGTTCGGCACGATCAGGCGGAAGCCGTAGATGTCGGTCACCTGGGCGAAGCTCAGGTGCTTTTCTTCCATCTTGCGGTAGATGGAATAGAGCGTTTTCTCGCGGCCGGCGATCCGCAGCGTCATCCCGGCGGCGGAAAAGGCGGCCTCGACCTCCTTCTGCACTTTCTGGATCAGGTCTCGCCGGCGCCCGCGGGCCTTGGCGACGGCCTTGGACAGCGTCGCATAACGCCACGGTTTCAGATGCCGGAACGACAGCTCCTGCAGCTCGCGGTAGGTCTGGTTCAGCCCCAGTCGGTGCGCGATGGGCGCGTAGATGTCGAGCGTTTCGCGCGAGATCCGGCCCCACTTCTCACGCGGCGCATCGGCCAGCGTGCGCATGTTGTGCGTGCGGTCCGCCAGCTTGACCAGGATGACGCGCACGTCGCGCGCCATGGCCAGAAGCATCTTGCGGAAGGACTCGGCCTGGTTTTCCTCGCGGGTGTTGAACTGCAGCTTGTCGAGCTTGGTGAGCCCGTCGACCAGTTCGGCGACCGGGGCGCCGAAGCGCTCGATGAGCTCGGGCTTGGTGACACCGCAGTCTTCGATGGCGTCGTGCAGCAGGGCGGCCATCAGTGCCTGCGCGTCGAGCTTCCATTCGGCGCACTGCGCCGCCACGGCGATCGGGTGGGTGATGTACGGCTCGCCGCTGTTGCGCAGCTGCCCCAGGTGCGCCTCGTCCGCGAAGCGGTAGGCGCGGCGGACCAGTTCGGTGTCTTCGGGGCTCAGGTAGTCCAGGCGAGCGGTGAGTGCGGCGAAGCTCGCTGCGGCCGCGTTCAGCGCCGCCGGGCTCGGCTTCGGCGTGCCTTTGGGGGCATGGGACTGAGATTTGGCGACCGCGCTCATGCCTACCACTTTAGCGTGACCGATGTGTGCACGCGTCCGGACATAAAAAAAGCACCGCTTTGCGGTGCCTTTTCGTTGCAGGGCTGCGTCAGATCAGCCCGGCACCTTCTTGAGCATTTCGAGGCCGATCTTGCCTTCGGCGATCTCGCGCAGGGCGGTTACTGCCGGCTTGTTCTTGCTCTCGATCTTGGGTGCGTGGCCCTGGCTCAGCATGCGCGCACGGTAGGTGGCGGCCAGGACGAGCTGGAAGCGGTTCGGAATGTTGACGAGACAATCTTCGACGGTGATGCGGGCCATGATGAGAATCTTTCGGTCGGTCTGGTGAGCGGCGGGCTCGGAAATCAGGGGATGTTCAGTGCGGCGAAGGTGTCGGCACGCGCTCGGCGTTGTGCGGAATACCGAAGCCGCTGAGCGTGGACGATCGCCTTGAGATCGAAAAGTGCCCGCTCAAATAACTCGTTGATTATAACGAAGTCGAATTGCCCGGCCTGGGCCATCTCTTCGGCGGCGTTCTTCAGGCGCAATTCGATGACCGAGGCGCTGTCTTCCCCGCGCCGTTCGAGCCGGGAGCGCAGTTCTTCCCAGCTGGGCGGCAGGATGAAGATCATGACCGCATTGGCGAAGGTCTTGCGGATCTGCAACGCGCCCTGAAAGTCGATTTCCAGGATCACGTCGGCCCCCTGGGCGATGCGGTCCTCGACGGCCTTCTTCGAGGTGCCGTAGCGGTGGCCGTGCACATGGGCCCATTCCACGAAGCCGTCGGCCGCGATCATGGCGTCGAACTCCGTCGGCGAGGCAAAAAAGTATTCGCGGCCGTGCTTTTCCTGCCCGCGCGGAGACCGGGTCGTGTGCGACACCGAAGGCTGCACCGCCGAATCGAGTTCCATCAGCGCCTTCACCAGGCTCGACTTGCCCGCGCCGCTGGGCGCCGCCACCACGAAGATATTGCCGGGGTAGTCCATTCTCTCGCTCGTCTTCGTCGTCATTCGATGTTCTGGACCTGCTCGCGCATCTGCTCGATCAGGACCTTCATGTCCACGCCGATGCGCGTGAGTTCCAGCGCCGCAGACTTCGAGCCCAGGGTGTTGGCCTCGCGGTGCAGCTCCTGGATCAGGAAGTCGAGGCGCTTGCCGATCTCGCCGCCCTTCTTGAGCAGGCGCTCGATTTCGTCGAGATGCGAGTTCAGCCGGGTGAGCTCTTCCGCCACGTCGATGCGGATGGCGAACGCGGTCGCTTCGGTCAGTGCACGGTCTTGAGCAGCCTCGGGCGGCGTGCCGCCCGTTCCGGCGCTCAGGCCCATGGCTTCCTGCCAGCGCTCCAGGAACCGGGTGCGTTGCTGTTCGACCAGCTGCGGAACCAGCGGACCGGCCTGCTGCACCAGGGTGCGCAGTTGCGCGAGGTGGGCTTCGAGCATCTTGGCCAGCCGGGCGCCTTCGCGCTGGCGGGCCGAGATCAGGCCTTCGAGCGCCTTGCCTGTCACGTCGAGCAGGTCGGGGCCCCAATCGCCGCGCGTGGCGCTGTCGCCGCCGGCCAGGCGCAGCACGTCGGCCACGCTGAGTTCGCGTGCGCCCGGCAGCCATGCCTTGATGCTGTCCTGCACGCCATTGAGCCGCTGCAGCAGCTTGACGGAGGGTTCGACCACGCCCGAGGAAGAGGTGCTTTCGATGGCGGCGCGCACTTCGACCTTGCCGCGCTTGAGCTTGGCCGTGAGCAGTTCGCGCAGGGCGGTTTCGTGCTGGCGGAGTTCTTCCGGCAGCTTGAAGGTGAGATCGAGGAAGCGGCTGTTGACCGAGCGGATTTCAACCCCGAGCCGGCCCGCGGCGGAAGGCCGTGCTTCGGCTTCGGAGTGGCTGCCTGCGGGCCCGTTCTGGCCGCTGGCGTAGCCGGTCATGCTGTAAACTGGCATTGCGCCTCACTGTGGTTTTGCTTGCATGCTCCGAGGCGCCGGCACGGCGTTCGCTTGCCGCACCATCGCCTTCGGGCGAAACTCCCGGATTATGTCAAAGGTCAAGCCTACGCCCCTGCCGCCCGATACGGTCATTGGTGGTTACCGCGTTGTACGCCGGCTTTCCGCGGGCGGTTTCGGGGTCGTCTACCTCGCCATCGATTCCAGCGGCCAGCAGGTGGCCATCAAGGAGTATCTGCCGTCGTCGCTGGCCACGCGGGGTCCGGGCGAGCTTGCGCCACAGGTGCCGCCGGAGAAACTGTCGCTGTACCGGCTGGGCCTGAAGAGCTTCTTCGAGGAAGGGCGCTCGCTGGCGCAGATCTCGCACGCGTCGGTGGTCAGCGTGCTCAATTTCTTCCGCGAGAACGAGACCGTCTACATGGTCATGAATTACCTGGAGGGCGCGACCCTGCAGGATTTCGTGGTCACGGCGCGCGACCTGAAGAAGCAGAAGGTGTTCCGCGAGTCGACCATCCGTTCGCTCTTCGACGAGATCCTGCGCGGCCTGCGCATCGTCCACCAGTACAAGATGCTGCACCTGGACATCAAGCCGGCCAACATCTTCGTCACCGACGACGACCGCGCCGTGCTCATCGACTTCGGCGCCGCGCGCGAAGTGCTCAGCAAGGAAGGCATCTTCATCCGCCCGATGTACACACCAGGCTTCGCCGCCCCCGAGATGTACCGGCGCGATTCGTCCATGGGCCCCTGGACCGACATCTACGCCATCGGCGCCTGCATCTACGCCTGCATGCAGGGCTATCCGCCCAACGACGCGCCTCGGCGCATCGAAAAAGACCGCCTCAGCCTGTCGCTCTCGCGGCTGCGCGGCGTCTACTCCGACAACCTGATCGAGGTGGTCGAGTGGTGCATGTCGCTCGACCCGCTGTCGCGCCCGCAGTCGGTCTTCGCGCTGCAGAAGGAGCTCAGCCGCGAGGGCGAGCGCCGCTACACCAAGCTCACGGTGGGCGAGAAAGTGCGCCTGTCGATCGACAACATCCGCTCCTTCGACAAGAAGGCCCTGCCCAAGGCTGCCGCGCCGACCACGCGCCCTGCATGACATCATGAAATTCTCCGTCTTCCAGGTCAGCCGCAAGGGCGGGCGTCTCAAGAACGAAGACCGCATGGGCTATTGCTACACGCGGGAATCGGGGTTGTTCGTGCTGGCCGACGGCATGGGAGGCCACCCGGAAGGCGAAGTGGCGGCGCAGCTCGCGCTGCAGACCATTGCAGCGCTCTACCAGCGCGAGGCCCGCCCGATGGTGAAGGACGTGAAATCCTTCCTCGCCGAATCGGCCATGGCCGCGCATCAGCAGATCATGCGCTACGCGAGCCACAAGGCCATGCTCGACACGCCGCGCACCACCGTCGTGGCGGCCGTGCTCCAGAACAACGCCGCCACCTGGATGCACTGCGGCGATTCGCGCCTGTACGTCGTGCGCGACGGCCGCCTGCTGGTGCGCACGCGCGACCATTCGCACGCCGAACGCCCGAAGCCGCACGGCTCCGACATGCCCGTCAACCGCAACCTGCTGCTGACCTGCCTGGGCTCGCCGACCACGCCGCTCTTCGACGTTTCGGCGCCGCTGCAGCTGCAGCGCGGCGACCGCATCATGCTGTGCTCGGACGGCGTCTGGGGCGTGCTGGACGACGAACTCATCGTGCACACGCTTTCCTCCGGCAAGCCCGTGTCCGACGCTGCCCCCGACCTCGCCGAGATGGCCCTGCGCAAGGGCGGCTCCCACAGCGACAACGTCACGCTCATCGCGCTCGAATGGGAAATGCCCGACAGCGCGGACGACCGCAGCGGCGTTTCCACCGAGACCATCGAGGACGGCGTCTTCGCCTCGACCATCCAGGCCGGCATGCCCTCGGACAACGAGATCGACGACCTCGACGAGGACGCCATCGAGCGCTCCATCGCCGAGATCAACGAAGCCATCCGCAGATCGGCGGCGCGCAAGACCTGAGCGCGGCCTTCTTTCTTTTTTCTTTTCCGGTTCCCGAACAATGACTGCTTTCACACGAAGCGGCGGCCGCGCCGCCGACCAGCTGCGCCCGGTGCGCATCACCCGCGGTTTCACCATCCACGCCGAAGGCTCCGTGCTCATCGAGTTCGGCCAGACCCGCGTGCTGTGCACCGCCTCCGTCGAGGAAAAAGTGCCGCCGCACAAGAAGGGCAGCGGCGAAGGCTGGGTCACGGCCGAATACGGCATGCTGCCGCGCGCCACCCACACCCGCAGCAGCCGCGAGGCCGCCAAGGGCAAGCAGACCGGCCGCACGCAGGAAATCCAGCGTCTCATCGGCCGCTCGATGCGCGCCGTGTTCGATCTCGCCGCGCTCGGCGAACGCACCATCCACCTCGACTGCGACGTGCTGCAGGCCGACGGCGGCACGCGCACCGCGGCCATCACCGGCGCCTTCGTCGCCGCGCAGGACGCCGTCAACAAGCTGCTCGCCTCGGGCGCCGTTGCCGCATCGCCCATCAAGGGGCACGTGGCGGCCATCTCGGTCGGCATCGTCGGCGGTACGCCGCTGCTCGACCTGGAATACACCGAAGACTCGGCCTGCGACACCGACATGAACGTCGTCATGACGGGCGCCGGCCATTTCGTCGAAGTGCAGGGCACGGCCGAAGGCGTGGCCTTCACGCGCGAAGAAATGAACATCCTGCTCGGCCTGGCCGAGAAGGGCATCGGCGAACTCGTGGAACTGCAGAAGCAGGCACTGCTTTCCAACTGACGCATCCACTGGCGAATTCATGAAACTGGTTCTGGCTTCCAACAACGCGGGCAAGCTCGCCGAACTCCAGCAACTGTTCGCGGAGCTCGCCGTCACCCTCGTGCCGCAGTCGGCGCTGGGGGTGAGCGAGGCTGAAGAACCCTTCCGTACCTTCGTCGAGAACGCGCTGACCAAGGCGCGCCATGCCAGCGCCGCCACCGGCCTGCCGGCCATCGCCGACGACGCCGGCCTGTGCGTCGATGCCTTCGGCGGCCTGCCGGGCGTCGACACCGCCTACTACGCCACGCAGTTCGGCTACGCCAAGGGCGACGCCAACAACGTGAAGGCCCTGCTCGAGCAGCTCGACGGCGTCGCCAACCGCCGCGCCGCGCTCGTCAGCACGCTGGTCGCGCTGCGCAGCCACGACGACCCCGAGCCGCTCATCGCCGTGGGCCGCGTGGTCGGCGAGATCGCTCCCGCGCCCATCGGCGACAACGGCTTCGGCTTCGACCCCGTCATGTACCTGCCGTCCTTCGGCAAGACCTTCGCGCAGCTGACGCCCGAGGTGAAGAACGCCAACAGCCACCGCGGCCGCGCGGCACAGGCCATGCTGGTGCTGATGCGCGAGCGCTGGTTCTGACCGGCGGTCGATACATGGCTACCACCTTCCCGATTCAGCCGGCGCAGCCCGCCGGCGCGCAGCACGCCAACGACGTCCTGCACTGGATGCGCCCCGGCCCGCTGCAGCTCAGCGCGCTGCCGCCGCTGTCGCTGTACATCCACCTGCCGTGGTGCCTGCGCAAGTGCCCGTACTGCGACTTCAATTCGCACGAATGGCGCGCCGCCAGCGAGGCCGACATCGACGGCATTCCCGAAGCCGCCTACATCGACGCGCTGGTGGCGGACCTCGATGCCGCCTTGCCGCTCATCTGGGGCCGCAGCGTCCACACCATCTTCATCGGCGGCGGCACGCCCAGCCTGTTCTCGCCGCAGGCCATCGACCGCCTGCTGAGCGACGTGCGCGCACGCCTGAAGCTCACGCCCGATTGCGAGATCACGCTCGAAGCCAACCCCGGCACCTTCGAGCGCAACCGCTTTCGCGCGTACCGCTCGGCCGGCGTCACGCGCCTGTCGGTGGGCGTGCAGAGCTTCAACGACGAGCACCTGAAGGCGCTGGGCCGCGTGCACGACCGCGCGCAGGCCATTGCCGCCCTCGAAGAGGCAGCGAGCACCTTCGACACCTTCAACCTCGACCTGATGTACGCCCTGCCGGGCCAGACCCTGGAAGGCCTCGAGGCCGACCTCTCGCAGGCGCTGGCGCTCGCTCCGCCGCACATCTCGGTCTACCACCTGACCATCGAGCCCAACACCTGGTTCGCCAAGTTCCCGCCGGCCCTGCCCGAGGACGACATCGCCTACGCCATGCTCGACCGCATCACCGAGCGCACCATTGCCAGCGGCATGTCGCGCTACGAGATCTCGGCCTATGCACGCGAGGGGCACCAGTGCGCGCACAACCTCAACTACTGGCAGTTCGGCGACTACCTCGGCATCGGCGCCGGCGCACACAGCAAGCTGAGCTTCGCGCACCGCATCGTGCGGCAGGTGCGTTTTCGCGAACCGCGCCTGTATATGGATAACGCACGCGCCGGCGCCGCCGTGTCGCAGAGCGACGAAGTGGCGCTGGCAGACCTGCCGTTCGAATTCATGCTGAACGCGCTGCGGCTGAAGCAGGGCTTCACGCTGCCGCAGTTCAGCGAACGCACCGGGCTGGCGATGACGTCGATCCAGCGCGGCCTCGAAGAGGCCGAGCGCAAGGGCCTCATTGCCCGAGACCTGTTCCGCGTATGGCCGACCGAGCGCGGCCTCGACTTCCTGAGCGACCTGCAGGCCATGTTCCTGCCCGACGAGGAGTAGGGCGCCACGGTCGGCATAAAATCGCCGGCTCCGGAGAGTTGGGTGAGTGGTTTAAACCAGCAGTCTTGAAAACTGCCGACGTGAAAGCGTCCGTGAGTTCGAATCTCACACTCTCCGCCAGAATCAATCCCTGGCAGTTTTTGAAAGTCCCGCGCAGCCTCTGCGACGGGACTTTTCATTGGCAGATGTCTTTTCACCGCAAGAGGCATCTGTCTTCGCGCTCCTCCAGACCGAGCGCTTCATGTTGCGAGACGTCAGCGGCGCCGAATCAGGTTGCGCTGTTTCTGGTCGGCGACGATCTTGTTCGTTCAGCCGATTCTACTGGCCGTCGTCGTAGATCAGGGCCACCGACAGCCCGCTGGTCGTGAACTGCGGAGTCGTCGAGAAAAGCTCGCAGCCGTCCTTTTGCTCGTCCTCATGGCAATGCGGACGCCCTCGGTCGCTGGCTTCGAGGCTCCCGCATCGATGCGGCGTCCTGACTCTTGCGCGCGGAGGGAGCATCCCGTCGCCCTCTCATCACACCCTCTCTTCCCCACCGATTCCCGTAGGCCGCAGTCGGGTTCTGTAATCTAGTGTTTTTATTTGCAACGAATGTTATATTTTCCCAGAAACATTCTCATAACACTTAGGCATTCAGTCCAGGGCAGACGTCGCGTCTCCCTGTGAATGTTCATCATGGGGAGCTCCGGAATTGCAGTTCAAGCCGCAAGAAAGCCCCAATTTGGTGCGATCAGCCTCGGTCGTCGCATGCCTGTCCCGGGGCTGTCCATGAACACGCCGGTCGCCGCCTCGCGTGCCCGCCGGCCGCTGTTGAGCTTCAGCGTCGAGGGCCTGCCGGCCCGCGACGAACTGCTCTTCAAGTCCCTGGTCCGGCTGCTGGACCATCGCACCCATCAGCACTGGGCCTGGCAGGTCGAGGACGCCGACCTCCGCGTGGTGGGCGACAAGCTCGCTGCGGCGCCGCCTGAAGTAGACCCGGCCGACCGCCCGGTGCCGTTGCTGACCATCGGCGACACACCCCCCTCGCGCGGCCCGTTCCTGCGCCTGCCGCTGCATGCAGATGCGCTCGAGGCCATGCTCAACCGCCTCGGCGCGATGGTGGTCCATGCCCGCGAACTCGGGCTGGCCGCGGCTTCGCGCAGCCGCAACGAGCAGGCCGCGCGCAGCGAGGAATACCGGCTGCTGCGCTGGCCTTCGTCGACGCTGCTCGACACCACCATGCGCATGAAGCTCGCCACGCTGCTCGCGAGTCGCCCGGCCTCGCTGCAGGCGCTGCAGCAGCGCTCGAACGCCAGCGCGCAGGAGTGCGCGGATTTCATCTCCGCGCTCGAACGCGCGGGCTTCGTCGCGAGCAGTGGTGGTGGCCATGGGGCCACCGGCTTCGTCAACAGCCGCGCGCCCGAGTCGATCTGGCCCGATTCGCACATCGCAACCGGCAACGAGGCGCCTCACGCCGCACCTCCAGCGCCTCCCGCGCCGCGAGCCGCCGTGGAGCCGGGCCTGCTCGCGCGCATCCGCAGCCGCCTGGGGCTGCTGTCATCCGGACCGAGGGCCTGAACAGCGTGGAGCACAAGATTCTTTTCACCGGCACCATGGGTGCGGGCAAGACCACCGCCATCGCCGCGGTGAGCGAGATTCCACCGGTGCGCACCGAGGTGCGCAACAACGACGCCTCGGTCGCCAAGGCCACCACCACCGTCGGCCTGGACTACGGCGAGCTCACGCTCGACAACGGCGAGAAGCTGCGCCTGTACGGCACGCCCGGGCAGATGCGCTTCGACTTCATGTGGCGCATCCTCGCGCGCGGCGCGCTGGGCCTCGTGGTCCTGGTCGACAACAGCCGTCCCGATCCGCTGGCCGATCTCGAGGTGTATCTCGATGGCTTCGCCGAACTCATCGAGAAGACCGCCTGCGTGGTCGCGGTGGGCCGCATGGAGACGCACCCCGAGCCCGGGCTGGAGGCCTACGCCCAGCGCATGCAGGACAAGGGCGTGCTGTGCCCCGTGCTGCCCGCCAACGTGACCGATCCGCAGCAGGTGGTGCAGTTGCTCGATCTGCTGCTGATCCAGCTCGAAGCCTGAGCGAGCACCGGACTGCTTTCTTTTTTCCTGTTCTTCCCTTTTCTTCCCTTCCTGCCGCAACGCCGGACCCCACCCACATGAACATCGCACCCCGCATCAAGGACGCCGCCGAGACCGTCGTGGACACGCTCATGCGCGAGATCAAGGGCGTGAAGGCCGTGGTGATCGCCACCGAGGACGGCATGGAGCTCGCCGCGCGCGCCGAGAACACCGCGCAGGTCGCGCGCATGTCGGCCATCGCGAGCTCGCTGGCCGCGCTCGGCGCGGTGGCGGGCGAGGAGAGCGGCCTCGGCCAGTGCGAGAACGTCGCCATCGAAACCGCGCTGGGCCACATCCTGATGCTGCAGGCCCGCCACGAGGAAGCGGGTTTGATCGTGAGCGTGGTGACGGGCAAGGACGCCGTCATCGGCCAGGCGCTGTACTTCTCCAAGCAGGCCACGCTCGCGCTGCAGCGAGCCTGAGCACCCAGCCTTTTCACAAGCGGCCGCCGCTCATCATTCGCCCGGGTGGCGGCCGATCATCAGGGCGATGGACTACCTACGAAAGACTCCGATGGCAAACATCAAGCAATCCATGGACGAACTCATGACGATCGACGGTGCGCTGTGCGCGGCGCTGGTCGATTCGGGCAGCGGCATGATCCTTGGGCAGATCGGTTCGGGCGTCGACCTGGAAGTCGCCGCCGCCGGCAATACCGAAGTGGTGCGCGCCAAGCACAAGACGATGCGTGCACTGGGCCTGAACGACGTGATCGAGGACATCCTGATCACCCTCGGGCGCCAGTACCACATCATCCGCCCGCTGCAGAAGCACGAAGGCCTGTTCATCTACCTGGTGCTCGACAAGTCGAAGTCGAACCTCGCGCTCGCGCGCCGCAAGACGCAGGACGTGGAGCAGACGCTGGCGGTCTGATCCACGCCCAGGGGGCGCGCGGTCAGCAGGGGCGCGGAGCCCGCGTCTCCGAGGGCCGCTCCCCG
This sequence comes from Variovorax sp. 278MFTsu5.1, assembly GCF_048305045.1. Taxonomy (NCBI): domain Bacteria; kingdom Pseudomonadati; phylum Pseudomonadota; class Betaproteobacteria; order Burkholderiales; family Comamonadaceae; genus Variovorax; species Variovorax sp. 278MFTsu5.1. The sequence continues at coordinate 5,691,549 of NZ_CP157622.1, read as the reverse complement.
AAGCGCGCGCGGTACTGCGCCGCGAAGTGCCCCAGGTGGAGAAAGCCGTACTTCTGCGCCACCTCGCGCACGCCGGCTCCGGCGGCGCCGCCCGATGTGCGCTGCAACTCGGTGCGCACCCTGTCGAGCCTCGTCTCGCGCAGGAACTCCATCGGCCCCTGACCCGCATGCTGGCGAAACGCCAGCTGCAGGGCGCGTGCGCTGCAGCCGACCTCGCGGCAGACGTCGGCGAGCGACAGGGGCTGGTCCGCATGCGCCGACATGTATTCCTGCGCCTTTCTGACCACGCGCGGCAGCAGGCGCCGCTGGTTGTCCCCGGCGAGGGCCTTCGAGTGGTTGTGCCCGGCAGACATCAGCAGGCTGGAGATCAGGTACGCCTCCGCATGCTCGGCCAGCGGGCCGCCGGCCTCCAGCCCGTTGCCGGCGTCGAGCGTGAGCCGCAGGTAGTCGATGAAATGCACCAGCGGCGCGAGCGTGGGGCTGTCCAGCGGCACGCCGAGGTCGAACACCAGCGGCAGTCCGAGGGGCGCCTGCAGCAGCGACTCCAGCCGCGAATGCAGCGCCGAACGGGCCAGCCGCACGATGAGGTGCGGGCTGCCGTCGGCCCAGCGCATCGACAGCGGCTCGGTGGGCGAGGGCAGCGATGCGAGGCGGGGCGTGGCGTCGATCTGCTGCGCGCCGCAGCGGATTTCGGCGCCGCCGCGCAACGGAATCTGCAACAGGAAGAAATCCTGCAGGTAGCCCGGGTCGATCTGCACGCCGGGGCCGTACTGCACGTAGTTGAGGCTCACGTCCCGGTGCAGCCGCGCGCTGTGGTGGCAGGCGTCCAGCGTGGTGCGCGGCCTGAGCATGACGAGGCCGTGCGGACAGAAGATGCGGGCCACGCTTTCACGAGCCTCGTCCACGTCGTGGCTCTCGAAAAGCCGGTAGCGCTGCAACGGCAACGGTGGGGTCGTGAGGGTTTCCATGGGGCGAGTACAGGGCCAGGGCACCGTAGCAAAAACCATCCCACCCACAATTCGGGCCTCCCCTCGGGGGCCCGCGAGAGCCGTCTCTCCAGAAATCTGCGCGCCAGGGACAGCGCCTGCGTTTGCGGGACTCGTCCTGGCAACCCTTGCCCCTAACGTTCGCTCCCACAGGCACCAGCCGGGCCTGCCCGATCAACCGAGGAGAGCAAGCGTCATGTTCAAGGGACTCGAAGGCAAGAGCGCCATCGTCACCGGTGGCTCCACACTGATAGGCGCGGGCGTGGTGCGCGCACTGCATGCGGCGGGCGTGAAGGTCGTCATCGCCGACATCGACGCCGGCAACGGCCAGGCCCTGGCCGATTCGCTGGGCACCGGCGTGCGCTTCGTGCGCACCGACATCACGGACGACGCGCAGGTGAAGGCCTGCGTGGCTGAGGCGGCCGAGCGGCACGGCGGCGTGCACTTTCTCGTCAACCTGGCGTGCTCCTACGTGGACGACGGCTTCAAGTCGCCCCGCGCCGACTGGCTCACCTCGTTCAACGTGAACGTGGCCAGCGCGGTGGCGATGCTGCAGGCCGTGCATCCGCACATGGTGGCGGCCGGTGGCGGAGCGGTGGTCAACTTCACGAGCATCTCCTCGAGCGTGGCGCAGACGGGCCGCTGGCTCTATCCGGTGAGCAAGGCCGCGATGGCGCAGCTCACGCGCAACATGGCGATGGACCTCGCGCCCGACCGCATCCGCGTGAACAGCGTGTCGCCGGGCTGGACCTGGTCGGCCGTGATGAACCAGCTCACGAATGGCGACCGCGCCAAGACCGACCGCGTGGCCGCGCCCTTCCACCTGCTGGGCCGCGTCGGTGACCCGGACGAGGTGGCGCAGGTGGTGCTGTTCCTGTGCTCCGACCACGCGAGCTTCGTGACCGGCGCCGACTACGCGGTGGACGGCGGTTACTCCGCCATGGGCCCCGAGCAGGCCGTGCCGGCCATTCCCAAGTTGATGGACTAGCAAGCAACCAAGCAAGGAGCAAGGCAATGAAGCGAATCGCAATCGTCGGCGCAGGCCAGTCGGGCCTGCAACTGGGGCTGGGCCTGCTTGCCGCGGGCTACGAGGTCACGATGTTCAGCAACCGCACGGGCGAGGACATCCGCCAGGGCAAGGTCATGTCGAGCCAGTGCATGTTCCACACCTCGCTGCAGATCGAGCGCGACCTGGGGCTCGACCACTGGGGCAGCGTGTGCCCCACGGTGGACGGCATCGGCCTGGCCGTGCCGCATCCCGAGCAGAAGGGCGCCAAGGCCATCGACTGGGTGGCGCGGCTGAATTCGAGCGCGCAGTCGGTCGACCAGCGCGTGAAGATTCCGGCGTGGATGGACGAATTCCGGAAGAAGGGCGGCGAGCTCGTCTTCAAGGATGCGGGCATCGACGAGCTCGAGACCTGCACGCAGACGCACGACCTCACGCTGGTGGCCAGCGGCAAGGGCGAAATCTCCAAGCTCTTCGAGCGCGACGCCCACAAATCCACCTACGACAAGCCGCAGCGTGCACTGGCACTGACCTACGTGAAAGGCATGAAGCCGCGTGAGCCGCACTCGGCCGTGTGCTTCAACCTGATTCCCGGCGTGGGCGAGTACTTCGTGTTCCCGGCACTGACGACCACGGGCCCGTGCGAGATCATGGTGTTCGAAGGCGTGCCCGGCGGCCCGATGGACTGCTGGGCCGACGTGAAGACGCCCGAGGAACATCTGGCGCGCAGCAAGTGGATCCTCGACACCTTCACGCCGTGGGAAGCCGAGCGCTGTCACGACATCGAGCTGACCGACGACAACGGCATCCTCGCGGGCCGCTTCGCGCCCACGGTGCGCAAACCGGTGGCAACGCTGCCATCGGGGCGCAAGATCCTGGGCCTGGCCGACGTGGTGGTGCTCAACGATCCGATCACGGGGCAGGGCTCGAACAACGCGGCCAAGTGCGCCGACACCTATCTCAAGAGCATCCTCGCGCGCGGCGACGGCCCGGCCGACGCGGCCTGGATGCAGCAGACCTTCGACCGCTACTGGTTCGGCTACGCGCAATGGGTCTCGCAGTGGACCAACATGCTGCTGGCACCGCCGCCGCCGCACGTGCTCAACCTGCTCGGCGCGGCCGGTGCGATGCCGCCGCTGGCCAGCGCATTCGCCAACGGCTTCGACGATCCGCGCACCTACTTCCCTTGGTTCGCGGACCCGACCGAGGCGCAGCGCTTCATCGACACCTGCGCCGCCGTCGCATAGCCTGGAGCGAAGCCCATCATGAAGCGACGCGTGGCCATCGTCGGCGCCGGCCAGTCCGGCATGCAGCTCGCCCTGGGTCTGCAGCGCTCGGGGCTCGAGGTGACGGTCTTCTCCAACCGCAGCGCGCAGGAGATCGGCGAAGGGCCGGTGATGTCCAGCCAGTGCATGTTCGAGACCGCGCTGCAGACCGAGCGCGAGTTGGGACTGGACTGGTGGGCGGACGAGTGTCCGTCGGTGGAGGGCATCGGCATCGCGGTGCGCAATCCGGAGGGCGGCAAGGCCATCGAATGGAGCGCGAAGCTCGACGGCCCCGCGCAGTCGGTCGACCAGCGGCTCAAGATTCCCGCGTGGATGGCCGAGTTCGAGAGGCGCGGCGGTCGGCTGGTGCTGCAGGACATGGGCATCGACGACCTGGAGACCTGCGCGCGGATGAACGACCTCGTGGTCGTCGCGAGCGGCAAGGGCGAGATCTCCAGGCTCTTCGAGCGCGACGACGAGCGCTCCCCGTACGAGCAGCCGCAGCGCGCATTGGCGCTGACCTACGTGAAGGGCATGAAGCCGCGCGCGTCGCACTCGGCGGTGTGCTTCAACCTGATTCCCGGCGTCGGCGAGTACTTCGTGTTTCCGGCGCTGACGACCACGGGGCCGTGCGAGATCATGGTGTTCGAAGGCGTGCCGGGCGGCCCGATGGACTGCTGGGCCGACGTGAAGACACCGCAGCAGCACCTTGCCCGCAGCAAGTGGATCCTGGAAACCTTCCTGCCCTGGGAGGCCGAGCGTTGCCGCGACATCGAGCTGACCGACGACAACGGCATCCTCTCGGGCCGCTTCACGCCCACGGTGCGCAAGCCGGTGGCGCGGCTGCCGTCGGGCCGCAAGGTCCTGGGCCTGGCCGACGCGGTGGTGCTCAACGACCCGATCACCGGTCAGGGCTCCAACAACGCGGCCAAGTGCGCCGACATCTACCTCAAGCGCATCCTCGAACACGGTGACGCGCCCTTCGACGCCGCATGGATGCAGCAGACCTTCGACCGCTACTGGGAAGGCTATGCCCGCTGGGCCACCGGCTGGACCAACAGCCTGCTCGCGCCGCCCAAAGCTCATCTGCAGAAGCTGCTGCAGAGCGCCGCCAGCATGCCCGCGGTAGCGAGCATCGTGGTCAACGGCTTCGACGATCCGCGCGCCTTCGCGCCCTGGTGGTTCGATGCCGCCGAGGCGGATCGCTTTCTCGAAGATCGGGCGCGCGAGGCCGTGGTGGACCGCTTCGACCGGCGCGACTTCCGCAAGGCGCTGGGGCAGTTCAGCACCGGCGTGACGGTCATCACCACCCGCGCGATGGACGGCCGCCGAGTGGGCATGACCGCCAATTCGTTCTCCTCGGTCTCGCTCGATCCGCCGCTGGTGCTCTGGAGCCTCGCGCGGCAGGCGCCGAGCCTGGCCGACTTCACCGGCGCGAGCCATTTCGCGATCAACGTGCTGGCGGCGAACCAGCATCACCTGTCGCGGCAGTTCTCGACGCCGCAGGCGGACAAGTTCGGCGGCGTGGAGTGCTGCGAGGGCACGTCCGGCGTGCCGCTGCTCAACGGCGTGATCGCGCGATTCGTGTGCCGCAACGTCAGGCAGTACGATGGCGGCGACCACCTCATCTTCATCGGCGAGGTCGAGCGCTACGACTGCTTCGACGGCGAGCCGCTGGTCTTTCATTCGGGCTACTACCAGGTGACCACAAGACATCCGGAATGCATGCAATGAGCGCGCGGCCCGCATCAACCACCACCCCATGAACGGAGCAAAACACATGCAGCAGAAAGCACCTCAAGCAGCGGCACCACAACGCATCCGCATCGAGGCCACCGACGCGAGCGGCAGTTTCAGCGGCTACCTCGCACTGCCGGCCTCGGGTACCGGCCCTGGCCTGGTCATCGCGCAGGAAATCTTCGGCGTGAACTCCACGATGCGCGAGGTGGCCGACTACTACGCCGAGGAAGGCTACGTGGTGCTCGTGCCCGACCTGTTCTGGCGCCAGCAGCCCGACGTGGAGCTGGGCTATTCGCCCGAAGACTGGCAGCGTGCCTTCGGCTTCTACCAGGGCTTCGACGAGGCCAAGGGCATGGAGGACATGCAGGCCGCCATCACCGCCCTGCGCCAGCGCCCCGAAGTGCAGGGTGCCAAGGTCGGCGTGCTCGGCTTCTGCCTCGGCGGCAAGCTGGCCTACCTCGCGGCCTGCCGCACCGACGCGGACGTGGCCGTCAGCTACTACGGCGTGGGCATCGATGCCGCCCTCGACGAGGCCGACAAGATCAAGCGTCCGCTCACGTTGCACATCGCAGAGCTCGACAAGTTCTGCCCGCCCGAGGCGCGCGACCGCATCGTCGCGGCGCTCAAGGGCCGCCCCGGCGTCTCGCTGCACGTGTACCCGGGCATGGACCACGCCTTCGCTCGCCTGGGCGGCGAGCACTACCACAAGCCTTCGGCGCTGATGGCGCACGAGCGCAGCATCGCCACGCTGAAGGACGCCATCGGACCGCACTACGACCTCTCGGCGTTGTGGGACAAGCACTGCGAGTACGAGTTCGGCACGCGCAACGTCGACGACACCATGAGCACCATGGTGGCCGAGCCCTACGTCAACCACATCCCGACCATGACCGGCGGCGTGGGCTACAGGAACCTGCACGCCTTCTATTCGAACCACTTCGTCAACAGCAACCCGCCCGACACCTCGCTGGTGCCGATCTCGCGCACCATCGGCGCCACGCAGGTGGTCGACGAGATGCTGTTCTGCTTCACCCACACCACCGAGATCCCGTGGATGCTGCCGGGCGTGGCGCCCACCGGCAAGCGCGTGGAGATCCCGCTGCTCGCGGTCATCAAGTTCCGCGGCGACAAGCTCTATCACGAGCACATCTACTGGGACCAGGCCAGCGTGCTGGTGCAGGTGGGCTTGCTCGACCCGAAGCTGCTGCCGGTGGCCGGCATCGAGACGGCGCGCAAGCTGCTCGACGAGACGCTGCCGTCGAATACGCTGATGGAGCGCTGAGCGCTCAGCCCGAGGCCTTCACCGCATCCACCAGGAAGCGCACGAAGGCCTTCGCCGCATCGGGCAGCGAGCGGCCCGCCATGGTCTCGATGGCGAGATGCCGCTCGTGCATCTCTCGGTCCTTCAGCGGAATAGCGACCAGCGCCTTGCTCTGCAGCAGCGTGCGGATCGACAGCGGCCCGTAGAAGGCGATGCTGCCGCCCCCCGCGGCCGCGAAGCTCAGCAGCGAGTTCGCATGGTTGCTGGACATGGCCAGCTCGTAGCGCAACTCCTGCCGCGAGCAGCTGGCATCGAGCAGCCGGCGAATGGAGCTGTCTTCCTGCGGCAGCCCCAGCGGATAGGCCACCACCTGGCGAAGCGACAGCTGCCGCTGCTGCGCGAGCGGATGGTCCATCGCCATCACCGCAAGGATGGGGCTCGGGTGCCGCAGCTCGACCTCGATGCCTGGCTCGGGCAGGGCGCTGAGGGTGATACCCACGTCGGCCTCGCCGTCGCGCACCAGCCGCGAGATGTCGGCGGGCGCGCAGACTTCCAGGTGAAAGCGGATGCCCGCGTGCTTGAGGCGGAACTGCGCGATCAGCCGGGGAATGAAGTCGAAGGCGAAGCCCTCGGTGCTCGCCACGCGCACATGGCCGCTGCGCAGTCCGCGCAGGCCGGCGATCTCGTTGGCGACGCGCTCGATGTCCTGCTGCGCGCGCTTGGCGTGCGCCGCCAGCAGCTCGCCCGCGGCATTGGGCACCATGCCGCGCGCATGGCGCTCGAAGAGCAGTGTGTCGAGCTCGCGTTCGAGCCGCGCCACCTGCCGGCTCACGGCCGAGGGCGCGACGTTGAGCTTGACCGCGGCTTCCTTCACCGAGCCGGTCTTCACGACCTCGAGAAAGTAGCGCACCGCGGTTTCCTGCAAGGCACGAGGCGCCATGGATTTGCTCCTGCACGTGGTCTGGATGAATGCTGTCGATTGCCGATTCGGCAACGCAGAATTCTAAACATTGCGCTTGTGACACCGTCATGACGCTCCTAGGATCGGCCCGTCTGCACCCTGAACCCCGCTGAACCTCGTCTTCCAGTCGATATTCCAGGAGTCCCGATGAACCGTCTCCCGCTCGTGGCGCGCATCGCATTGCTTTGCTGCAGCCTCGGACTTGGCGCCGTACCGCTGGCGTCGCTCGCCGCCGAGACGGGGTTTCCCGCACGGCCGGTCACGCTGGTGATTCCTTTCCCGCCCGGCGGAGCCACCGACGTCAACGGCCGCGTGATCGCGCAGCGCCTGGGCAAGGAACTGGGCCAGCCGGTGGTGATCGAGAACCGCGGCGGCGCCGGCACGGTGGTCGGCGCGAGCTACGTGGCCAAGTCCGCGCCCGACGGCTACACGCTGCTGCTGAGCTCGGGCTCCACCTTCACCGTCAACCCCGCGATCCGCAGCAACCTGCCCTACGACCCGGTGAAGAGCTTCGAGCCCATCGGCATCGCCGGGCGCGTCGCGCTGATCCTTCTGGCGAACAGCGAAGTGCCGGTGCAGACGGTGAAGCAGTTCGTCGACTACGTGAAAGCCGCGCCGGGCAAATACTCGTACGGCTCCTTCGGCACCGGCACCACCGCGCAGTTCGCGGGCGAAACCGTGCTGCACGCCACTGGCCTGAAGATGACGCACATACCCTACAAGGGCAGCGCCCCGGCCATGACCGACCTGATGGGCGGGCAGATCCCGTTCAGCATCGACACCGTGAGCGCGGCCGTTCCGCAGCTCAAGAGCGGAAAGATCAAGGCGATTGCGCTGACCACCGCGAAGCGCTCGGCGCTGCTGCCCGACGTGCCCACCTTTGCCGAGAGCGGCTATCCCGATGTCGAGATGGATTCCTGGCTCATGCTCGCGGCCCCCAAAGGGGTGCCCGCCGACGTGAAGGCGAAGCTGGAGAAGGCCCTGGCCGCGACCATCGCCGATCCGGAAACCAGGAGCAAGCTGCTGGCCGCGGGGCTGGAGCCGAGCTACAGCAGCGCGGCGGCAAGCGTCGAGCTGATCAACCGCGAACTGCCGATCATGCGAGCCGTTGCCGCGCGAGCCAACATCACCGCCGATTGAATTGGCTCTCCCCCGGGCTTCGCGCACTTCGTGTCGCTGCGCCAACCCCCTCGCCGGGGGCGACACCGACGGCCCGGCAAAGCCGGTTCCGTGGTGTCCCGCGAATGCGCAGCGCCATGCCCAGAACAAGAGACATCGATGACCCCCGCCAAAACAACCCACGATTCCGCCAGCGAACTCGTCGAAAAATCCGCCGTCGAGCTGCGCCGCCTCATCGGCAGCAAGCAGGTCTCGCCCGTCGAGCTGCTGGAGGCATGCATCGCGCGCATCGAGCGCGTGAACCCTTTCGTCAATGCAGTCACAGCCACCTGCTTCGAGCGCGCGCGCGCTGAAGCGAAGGCGGCCGAAGGCGCGGTGATGCGCGGCGACAGGCTGGGCCTGCTGCACGGCCTGCCGATGGGCGTGAAGGACCTGGAGCCCACCGAGGGCCTGCTCACCACCTGGGGCTCGCCGATCTACCGCGACCACGTGCCGACGGAAGACATCGAGCTGGTGGCGCGACTGCGCCGCGCGGGCGCCGTCGTCGCGGGCAAGACCAACGTGCCCGAGATGGGCGCGGGCGCCAACTCGCGCAACGACGTGTGGGGCGCCACGGGCAACCCGTTCAACCCGAACCTCAATGCGGGCGGCTCCTCGGGCGGCTCGGCGGCCGCGCTGGCCTGCGACATGCTGCCGGTGTGCACCGGCTCCGACACCGGGGGCTCGCTGCGCATTCCGGCTGCCAAGTGCGGCGTGGTTGGCTTCAGACCATCGCCCGGCGTGGTGCCCAGCGTGCGCAAGCCGCTGGGCTGGACGCCGATCTCGGTCGTCGGCCCCATGGGCCGCACCGTGGAAGAAGCCTGCCTGCAGCTGGCGGCATCGGCCGGCATGTGCGCGGGCGATCCGCTGAGCTATCCGCTGGACCCGATGTCGTTCCTCACGCCGCCGCCGGTCGACCTGGGCCGGCTGCGCGTGGCATGGACCGAAGACTTCGGCACTTGCGCCGTGGACGACGGCATCCGCGCCACCTTCGGCCGCAAGATCGAAGCGATGCGGCACCTGTTCGGCCGCTGCGACAGGGTCGAGTTCGACATGGGCGAGGCGCACCGCTGCTTCGACGTGCTGCGCGCCGAGGCCTTCGTGGCCGGCATGCAGGCGGCCTACGAGCGCGACCCCGACAGCCTCGGCCCCAACCCGCGCGCCAACTACGAGATGGGCGCGAAGATGAGCCTGCTCGACAGTGCCTGGGCGCAGGCCGAGCAGACCCGGCTGCTGAAGCGCTTCCAGGCCACCTTCGCCGACTACGACCTCGTGCTGTCGCCGACCACGCCGGTCTCGCCCTTCCCGTGGACGCAGCTGTACGCCGCCGCCATCAACGGCGAGCCGCAGGCCAACTACTACCGCTGGCTGGCGCTGACCTACGTGGTCACGCTGACCACGCACCCCGCGATCACGCTGCCCTGCGGCCTCGACCATGCGGGCATGCCCTTCGGGCTGCAGGTGGTGGGCGGCTTCAGGGCCGACCACCAGGTGCTGGGCGCGGCGCATGCGATGGAGGCGGCGTTCTCGTCCAGCGCGCAGCTGCGCAGGCCGCGTCCCGATCTCACCGCTTTGCGCGCGGCCGAGCCGGCGCTGACTTCGATCGTCAAGGCGCCGCCGGTCTACGGCGACGGCCGCGCTGCGGCATCAGCCGCCGTATCGGCGGTCTAGGCCCCGGCCGCCATGTCGGCCGTCTAGGAATCCGCTACCGCGTAGGGCGTGAACCGGCTTTCGTTCTCGTTCACGTCCAGCGCCCGCCCGATGAACGGGAACGCCCGCTGCGGGCAGGCTGTGCGCTCGCACACCTTGCAACCCATGCCGATCGGCGTAGGGGCTTCCTGATCGCTCAGGTCGAGGCCCTTGGAATAGACCAGCCTCGGCGCATGCCGGATGTCGCAGCCCAGGCCGATCGCGAAGGTCTTGCTCGGTGAGCCGAAGCCGCGCTGCCCGTGCGACACGGTGCGCGCCACCCACAGGTAGGTGCGCCCGTCGGGCATGCGCGCGAGTTGCCGCAGCACCCGCCCGGGCTGCGCGAAGGCTTCGTACACGTTCCACAGCGGGCAGGTGCCGCCGGTCTTGGAGAAGTGGAAGTGCGTGGCCGACTGCCGCTTCGAGATGTTGCCCGCGCGGTCCACGCGGATGAAGAAGAAGGGCACGCCCGGCGCGCCGGGCCGCTGCATCGAGCTCAGGCGGTGGCAGACCGTCTCGAAGCCCACGCCGAAGCGGCGCGCCAGCAGGTCGATGTCGTAGCGCAGGGCTTCCGCCGTCCTCAGGAACAGGCCATAGGGCAGCAGCATGGCGCTGGCGAAATAGTTCGCCAGGCCGATGCGGGCCAGCGCATGCGTGGGCGCGTCGTCGTTGAAGTCGGCGCCCTGCAGCAGCAATTCGATGAGCCGTGCCTGCTCCAGCAGCGCCAGCTGGGTCGCGAGCTGGAAGGCCTGCTGGCCGGGCTCCAGGCCGGCCGACAGGTGCAGCACGCGGTTGACGGGGTCGTAGCGGCGCTGGCTGTCGATGGCGTCGTCGTCGGTGGGCACCACGTGCACGCCGTGCTGCTTCGAAAGGCGCTGCTGCAGCCATTCCGACAGCGGACCACCGCGGGCGCGCGCTTCGTCGGCGAGCCTTTCCGCCTGCAGGTCGAACTCTTCGAAATGGTTCTGGTGGGCGAAGAAGAAGTCGCGCACCGCCTCGAAGGGCATGGGCCGCGCGTTCGTGAGTTCGCCGCGCCCGTCGCCGAGCTCGGTGGCCATGATCTCCAGCCGTTCCATCGCTTCCTGGTGGCGGCGGTGCAGCGCGAGCAGCGCGCGCGCAACGGCCGGCATCTGCGAGGCCACCTCGCGCAGCTCGGGCAGGGCGACGGCTTCACCGCCGGGGTTGTCAGCCAGAGCGTCGCGCATGCCAGAGACCAGGCGGGCTTCCTCGTCTTCCGAGAACTGCTGCACGTCGACGCCGAGCGTGCGGCTGATCCTGAGCAGCACGGCCACGGTGAGCGGTCGCTGGTTCTGCTCAAGCTGGTTCAGGTAGCTGGGCGACAGGCCCAGCGCCTGCGCCAGCGCCACCTGCGTCATGCCGCGCTCGGCGCGCAGCTTGCGCAGGCGCACGCCCATGAAGGTCTTGCTCATCGTGCGGCTCCTTGCTGCATCTGTAGTGTTCGCAATATTTGCAAATCAGGCGTTTTCTATTCGCAATGATTGGCAAATTCAGTCCTTCATTATGGGTACGCATTTGCGTAAATTGCGAATCATGACAAACCGGAACACGGCGCTCGAACTCACGGAAATCGTGTTTCCGGAGCATGCGAACCACTACGGCACGCTGTTCGGCGGCAACGCCCTGATGCTGATGTCCAAGGCGGCCTTCCTGGCGGCGCGCGACTTCGCGCAGGCCGACGTGGTCATGGCCGGTTGCGGCGACGCGCAGTTCCTCGCGCCCGTGCCGGTCGGCAGCGTGCTGCGGCTGCGCGCATGGATCAGCCGGCGGGGACGCAGCTCGCTCACCGTCAGCGTCACCGGCAGCTTCGAGCAACTGGGGCAGGCGCCGCGCGAGGCGCTGCGCTCCTTCTTCGAGATGGTCGCCGTCGACAAGAGCGGGCGGCCCAGGCGCATCCCCAGCGCACAACCGAATCCAGAAAAGGAAGCAGCATGAACGACATCGCCTCCCCTGCCGAAGCCCTCACCGGCTTCAAGCCGAAGAAGTCCGTGGCCCTGTCCGGCGTGACGGCCGGCAACACTGCGCTGTGCACCGTCGGGCGCACCGGCAACGACCTGCACTACCGCGGCTACGACATCCTCGACATCGCCGAGGTCTGCGAGTTCGAGGAAATCGCGCACCTGCTGGTGCACGGCAAGCTGCCCACGGCGGCGGAGTTGCGCGCCTATAAGGCGAAGCTCAGGTCGATGCGCGGCCTGCCCGCGAGCCTGAAGGAGGCGCTGGAGCAACTGCCTGCCGGCGCGCACCCGATGGACGTTATGCGCACCGGCGTCTCGTCGCTGGGCTGCATGCTTCCCGAGAAGGAAGACCACAACCTGCCGGGCGCGCGCGACATCGCCGACCGGCTGATGGCATCGCTGGGCTCGATGCTGCTGTACTGGTACCACTGGTCCACGCAGGGCAAGCGCATCGACGTGGAAACCGACGACGACTCCATCGGCGGCCACTTCCTCCACCTGCTGCATGGCCGCAAGCCCTCCGAGGCCTGGGTGCGCGCGATGCACACCTCGCTCAATCTGTACGCCGAGCACGAGTTCAACGCGTCGACCTTCACTGCGCGCGTGGTGGCGGGCACCGGCTCCGACGTGTACTCGGCCATCACCGGCGCCATCGGCGCGCTGCGCGGGCCCAAGCACGGCGGAGCCAACGAGGTGGCCTTCGAGATCCAGAAGCGCTACGACTCGCCCGGCGAAGCCGAGGCCGACATCCGCCGCCGGGTGGAGGCCAAGGAGGTGGTAATCGGCTTCGGCCACCCGGTCTACACGGTGAGCGATCCGCGCAACGTGGTCATCAAGGGCGTGGCGAGGTCGCTGTCGCAGGAGGCGGGCTCGACCAAGATGTTCGACATCGCCGAGCGGCTCGAAGGCGTGATGTGGGAAGTCAAGAAGATGTTTCCCAACCTCGACTGGTTCAGCGCCGTGAGCTATCACATGATGGGCGTGCCCACGGCCATGTTCACGCCGCTCTTCGTCATCGCGCGCACCTCGGGCTGGGCGGCGCACATCATCGAGCAGCGCGTCGACAACAAGATCATCCGGCCCAGCGCCAACTACACCGGGCCGGAAGACCTGGAGTTCGCGCCGATCCAGGATCGGAAGTAAAAAGACAAGAAGGCAAGAGGCCCGAGCGCCGCCCCATGAACACCCAGTACCGCAAGAACCTTCCCGGCACTTCGCTGGACCATTTCGACGCGCGCGAGGCCGTCGAGGCCCTGCGTCCAGGCGCATGGGCCACGCTACCCTATACCTCGCGCGTGTACGCCGAGAATCTTGTGCGCCGCTGCGATCCGGCCATCCTCGAACAGAGCCTGCGGCAGATCGTCGAAGGCAAGCGCGACCACGACTTTCCGTGGTTTCCGGCGCGCGTGGTGTGCCACGACATCCTGGGCCAGACCGCGCTGGTCGACCTGGCCGGCCTGCGCGACGCCATTGCCGAGCAGGGCGGCGACCCGGCGCAGGTGAACCCGGTGGTGCCGGTGCAGCTCATCGTCGACCATTCGCTGGCGGTGGAGTGCGGCGGCTTCGACCCCGATGCCTTCGAGAAGAACCGCGCCATCGAGGACCGGCGCAACGAAGACCGCTTCCACTTCATCGACTGGACGAAGCGGGCCTTCAGGAACGTGGAGGTGATACCGCCGGGCAACGGGATCATGCATCAGATCAACCTGGAGCGGATGTCACCCGTGGTGCACGCGCAGGACGGCGTGGCCTACCCCGACACGCTGGTCGGCACAGACAGCCACACGCCGCACGTCGACGCGCTGGGCGTCGTGGCCATCGGCGTGGGTGGGCTGGAGGCCGAGAACGTGATGCTGGGCCGGGCCTCGTGGATGCGCCTGCCCGTCATCGTCGGCGTGAAGCTCTCGGGCCGGCCGCGGCCGGGCATCACCGCCACCGACGTGGTGCTGGCGCTCACCGAGTTCCTGCGCCAGTCGAAGGTGGTGGGCGCCTACCTGGAGTTCCATGGCGAGGGTGCCGCGAGCCTCACGCTGGGCGACCGCGCGACCATTTCCAACATGGCACCCGAGTACGGCGCCACTGCCGCGATGTTCGCGATCGACCAGCAGACCATCGACTACCTGCGCCTGACCGGCCGCAGCGACGAGCAGGTGCGGCTGGTGGAAACCTATGCGAAGCACACCGGCCTGTGGGCCGATGCGCTGAAGGACGCGGTGTACGAGCGCGTGCTGCACTTCGACCTCTCGACGGTGGTACGCAACATGGCGGGCCCGTCGAATCCGCATGCGCGCGTGGCCACCGCCGATCTCGCGGCGCGCGGCATCGCGGCGCCGTGGCGCGACGAGCCGGGCCGCATGCCCGATGGCGCCGTGATCATCGCGGCCATCACCAGCTGCACCAACACCAGCAACCCGCGCAACGTGATCGCCGCCGGCCTGCTTGCGCGCAATGCCAACCGACTGGGGCTCGTGCGCAAGCCCTGGGTCAAGTCTTCGTTGGCGCCGGGCTCCAAGGCCGTGACGCTGTACCTGCAGGAAGCAGGCCTGATGGGCGAGCTCGAAAAGCTCGGCTTCGGCGTGGTGGCCTATGCCTGCACCTCGTGCAACGGCATGTCGGGCGCGCTCGATCCGGCGATACAGCAGGAGATCGTCGAACGCGACCTCTACGCGACGGCGGTGCTCTCGGGCAACCGCAACTTCGACGGTCGCATCCATCCGTATGCACGGCAGGCCTTCCTTGCCTCGCCGCCGCTGGTGGTGGCCTACGCCATCGCCGGCACCGTGCGCTTCGACATCGAGCGCGACGTGCTCGCCGTGGTCGAGGGCAGGGAAGTGCGGCTGAAGGACATCTGGCCCGACGACGCGGAGATCGACGCCATCGTGAAGTCCAGCGTGAAGCCCGCGCACTTCCGCGAGGTGTACGAGCCGATGTTCGCGATCCGGCCCGATGCGGGCGACAAGGTGGCGCCGCTGTACGACTGGCGCCCCGCCTCCACCTACATCCGCCGCCCACCCTACTGGGAAGGCGCGCTGGCCGGCGAGCGCACGCTCAGGGGCATGCGGCCGCTGGCGATCCTGCCGGACAACATCACCACCGACCACCTCTCGCCCTCCAACGCGATCCTGATGGACAGCGCCGCCGGCGAGTACCTCCACAAAATGGGCCTGCCCGAGGAGGACTTCAATTCCTACGCCACCCATCGCGGCGACCACCTCACGGCGCAGCGCGCCACCTTCGCCAACCCGACGCTCAGGAACGAGATGGTGCGCAAGGAAGACGGCAGCGTGCGCGTCGGTTCGCTGGCGCGCGTGGAGCCTGAAGGGCAGGTCATGCGCATGTGGGAGGCCATCGAAACCTACATGCTGCGCGGGCAGCCGCTGATCATCGTGGCGGGCGCCGACTACGGCCAGGGCTCCTCGCGCGACTGGGCCGCCAAGGGCGTGCGCCTCGCGGGCGTGGAGGCCATCGCGGCCGAGGGCTTCGAGCGCATCCACCGCACCAACCTGATCGGCATGGGCGTGCTGCCGCTCGAATTCAAGCCCGGCACCAGTCGCCTCACGCTGGGCCTGGACGGCACCGAGACCTACGACGTGACCGGCGCGCGCGAGCCGCGCGCCGACCTCACGCTGGTGGTCCGCCGCCGCAACGGTGAACGGCTCGAAGTGCCGATGACCTGCCGCCTCGACACCGCCGAGGAAGTTTCGATCTACGAAGCGGGCGGCGTGCTGCAGCGCTTCGCACAGGACTTCCTTGCCTCGGCCGCGCCCGTGGCCGCATGAACCGAGAATCGCAGCCCATGGCTTCCTTCGCACCACAGATCAGGATTCCCGCCACCTACATGCGCGGCGGCACCAGCAAGGGCGTGTTCTTCCGCCTGCAGGACCTGCCCAGGGCCGCGCAGGTGCCCGGCAAGGCGCGCGATGCGCTGCTGCTGCGCGTCATCGGCAGCCCCGACCCCTACGGCAAGCAGATCGACGGCATGGGCGCCGCCACCTCGAGCACCAGCAAGGCGGTGATTCTTTCGAAGAGCGACAGGCCCGGCCACGACGTGGACTACCTCTTCGGCCAGGTGTCGATCGACCAGCCCTTCGTCGACTGGAGCGGCAATTGCGGCAACCTCTCGGCGGCGGTCGGGCCCTTCGCGATTTCCAATGGCCTCGTCGACGCGAGCCGCGTGCCGCGCGACGGCGTGGCGGTGGTGCGCATCTGGCAGGCCAACATCGGAAAGACCATCGTCGCGCATGTGCCGTTGGCCGATGGCGCGGTGCAGGAGACCGGCGACTTCGAGCTCGACGGCGTGACCTTCCCGGCCGCCGAGGTGCAGCTCGAATTCATGGACCCGGCCGCGGAAGAAGAAGGCTCGGGCGGCGCGATGTTCCCCACCGGCAACCTCGTCGATGAGCTCGAGGTGCCCGGCGTCGGCACGCTGCGCGCGACGATGATCAACGCCGGCATCCCGACCATCTTCGTGGAGGCCGAAGCCATCGGCTACACGGGCACCGAGTTGCAGGACGCGATCAACGGCGACGTCGCCGCGCTCGCGAAGTTCGAAGCCATCCGCGCGCACGGCGCGGTGCGCATGGGGCTCATCAAGAACGTCGGCGAAGCGGCAGGGCGCCAGCACACGCCCAAGGTCGCGTTCGTCGCGAGGCCAGCGAGCTACACGGCTTCCAGCGGCAAGCCGGTCGCGGCGGGCGATGTCGACCTGCTGGTGCGCGCGCTGTCCATGGGCAAGCTGCACCACGCCATGATGGGCACGGCGGCGGTGGCCATCGGCACGGCGGCGGCCATTCCGGGCACGCTGGTCAACCTCGCGGCCGGCGGCGGCGAGCGCTCGGCGGTGCGCTTCGGCCATCCCTCGGGCACGCTGCGCGTCGGCGCGCAAGCCAGCCGGGTCGATGGCGAATGGCGCGTGACCAAGGCCGTGATGAGCCGCAGCGCCCGCGTGCTGATGGAAGGCTGGGTGCGCATGCCCGGCGATACGCTCTGACCTCCGGAATCAACAAGACAACGCAACACAACAAGGAAGAACCGATGTCGACTCGCAAGACCCTCCGAGCCCTGGCCGAAGCGCGCCGGGGCGTGCTGGTGCCGGGTGCCTTCAACGCGCTGTCGGCGCGCGTGATCGAGGACCTGGGCTTCGAGGCCATCTACGTCACCGGCGCGGGCGTCACCAACATGTGGTTCGGCCTGCCCGACCAGGGCTTCATGGGCCTGCACGAGATCGCCGACCACACGGCGCGCATCCGCGACGCGGTGGGCCTGCCGCTGATCGTGGATGCCGACACCGGCTTCGGCAACGCGCTCAACGTGCGCCACACGGTGCGCGTGCTGGAGCGCGCGGGTGCCGACTGCATCCAGTTCGAGGACCAGGTCGCACCCAAGCGCTGCGGCCACTTCTCGGGCAAGGACGTGATCTCCACCGAGGAGGCCGTCAACAAGATCAAGGCTGCCGTCGATGCGCGCACCGACCCCGATCTGCTCGTCATGGCCCGCACCGACGCCGCCGCCACGCTGGGCTTCGAGGCCGCCATCGAGCGCGCGCAGAAGTTCAGCGAGGCGGGTGCAGACATCCTCTTCGTGGAGGCCGTGACCACGGCCGACGAGATCCGCGCGCTGCCGCAGCGGCTGAAGAAGCCGCAGCTCATGAACATGGTGATCGGTGGCAGGACGCCGATCTTCGGCGCCGAGGAACTCGCCGGGCTGGGCTACGGCATCGTGCTGTATGCCAACGCGGCGCTGCAGGGGGCAGTCGCCGGCATGCAGAAGGCGCTGACGGTGCTGCGCGACACGAAGCGCGTGGACGAAGACCCGGCGCTGGTCGTGCCCTTCGCGGAACGCCAGCGGCTGGTGGGCAAGCCCGAACTCGACGCGCTGGAGAAGCGGTACGCGAGCTGAGCAGGAGAAGGCGGGAGAAGGCAGGACAAGGGCTGGCGCCGCTAGCGCAGCACCAGCACCGGGATGTGAGAGTGCGTCAGCACATGCAGCGTCTCGCTGCCCATCAGCAGGCGCGCCAGGCTGCGCCGGCCGTGGGAGGCCATCACGATCAGGTCGCACTGCTGGTTCTTCGCGGCCGCGATGATGGCCTCGGCCACCTGGTTCGACTTCATGACCACTGCCCTCGGATTGCGCACGCCCCTGGCGGTGGCGGCGGCGACCGACTTGTCGACCAGCCGGCGCGCGGCATGGTCCGACTGCTCCTGCGCGGCCTCGATGTCGCGCTGGCTCAGCATCAGCGATCCTTCGAAGTAGCCGACGGGCTCGATGTGCGCGACGGTGACGCTCACCAGTTCGGCATTGCAGAGCAGGGCCAGATCGATGGCGGCATTGACCGCCTGCTCCGACAGCGCAGAGCCGTCGGTTGCCACGAGAACACGCTTGTACATGGCAGGCTCCTTGGCCCCCGGCACCGCGGGTGCCCTCGAATTCCAGTCTAGTCGGCCATGGCGGCGGTGCAAGCGGTCGCGGGCAATTGCGGCGCGATCAGAGGCGGCCCTCTATTTTTCGCGCCGGCTGCCGATATAGCTTCTTTCCCTTGCGGACAACCAGAGGAGGACAGAGATGCTCAATACCATCGGCGCGAGCGGCGGCGCAACAGGCAGCGGGGTCAACGTGAACGCCGAGATCGCGAAGATCCAGCGGCAGATCACCGCCACGCAGAAACAGATCGGCGAGACGCAGGCCCAGCTGCTCGCCGCGCCCGAGGATGCCCGCGATGCGATCCGGATGCAGCTCGAGGCGCTCGCGGCGAAGCTCGCGATGCTGCAGCAGCAGATGAATGCGCTGCGCAACGCCGGCGTCCAGCAGAGCGCGATGGCCTCGCTGGAGGAAGGCGCAGCGGGTACGCAGCGCGCCAGCCGCGGTGCCTCGGGCACGCTCGGCAGCGTGGTGGACGTGCAGGCCTGACCGCCCGCTTGATCACCCGCGGGGGTCAGCCGCCGCGCTCGGGCCAGCGGTGCCGTGTTCCGCCCGAGCGCCGGTTCGCCTTTTCCGCCACCACGCCCTGCGCGAGCAGTTCCTCGCCGCGCTGCTCCAGGTGGTGCAGGCAGCGCAGGAGGGCGTCCAGGTCCGCGGGCGCCACGCCTTCCAGCAGTTCCGTGTTCAGCCCCGCGATGCGCGGAAAGAGCCTGCCGAAGAGCTGCTGGCCCGAGGCGCTCAGCCGCACATGCACCTCGCGCCGGTCCTCGGCGTTCTGCCGGCGCTGCACCAGCTTCTTCTCGACCAGGCTGCGCAGTCCGCGCGAGGTGCGCACACGGTCCAGGTGCAGCTGGGTGGCCAGCGCCGAGGAGGTCATCTCGCCCTCCTGGGCGAGCGTGGCGATCATTCCCCACTCGCGGCGCGTGATGCCGAAGCCGCCCTCGACCAGCCGCGTCGCCATGCCGCTGCCCGCGCGCACGGCGCGCGCCATGCGGTAGAGCAGCAGGTCGTCCAGTGAATGGGGCGCGCGCAACGCTCCTGCATCGGGGAAAGCTTGTTGCATACAGGTGACGGAACGTGAAGGGCGCGAGCGGTTGAAGTGTGGTTCGCCCGCCTCGGCAGGCACTTGATTGATTAGATCAACTGTTTCCCTGTACGTATAAACCAGTAACAAATTTGAACGACCGGAAACAGTCTTGGTGCGCGATTTTCGCCGCGAAACCGCGCCTGCCCGTCCTTCCGTTCGTACCCACCTCCGCAGGAGACCCGATCCGATGCCCGCATTCCTTTCCCGGCGCAAGCTCATCATGGCATGGGGCGTCGCCCTGGCCGCCTGCGCTCCCCTGGCCCAGGCCCAGGCGCCCGCCGCGCTGGACGGTGGGCCGCTCACCCTCGTGGTCGGCTATGCCCCGGGCGGCAGCACCGACCGCATCGCGCGGCTGATCGCCGAGCGGCTCACGCCGAAGCTCGGCGTGCAGGTGAGTGTGGAAAACCGTCCGGGTGAGGGCGGCCGTCTCGCGGCCAAGGAAGTGAAGCGCGCGCCCGCCACGCAGAACGTGCTGATGCTGGGCAACCCCGCCGTGATGGTGGTTGCGCCGCTGGTCATCAAGGACGCGGGCTACGACCCCGACAAGGACTTCGTGCCCGTTTCGCAGGTCAGCAGCTACGACTTCGCGCTGGCCGTCGGCAGCAAGCTCCAGCTCGACCGCGCGATGTTCCTCGTGGGCCGGCTGTGGGCCCATCCTGAAGAAGCCATCTTCGGCGTGCCCGCCACCGGCAGCCTGCCGCACTTCTTCGGCCTGATGGTGGGCGACGCGCTGAGCGTGCAGCCGCAGATCAAGGGTTACGGCGGCTCGGCGCCGCTGGCGGCCGACCTGGTCAACGGCAGCCTGCCGATTGCCATCGACACGCTCGACTCGCTCTATCCGCAGCACGTGGCCGGCAAGATCCGCATCCTGGCCACCTCGGGCAAGAAGCGCGCGAGCTTCGCGCCCAACATCCCGACCTTCAGCGAGGCCGGCATGAAGATCGACGCCGACGGCTGGAACACCTTTTTCGCGCCAGCGGCCATGCCGCCCGCCAAGGTGCAGCTGCTGGCCAATTCGATCCGCGACGTGATGAAGGACCCGGGCTTGCACAAGGCGGCCGACGCGCTCTTCATCACGCCCGTTTCCAGCAACGCGGCGGAAACGACGCAGATGTTGAAGGCCTACCGCGCGCAGTGGGAACCCGTGGTCCGCCGCTCGGGGTTCCATCCCTGAGCCTCGCACCGTCGGCCCGGTAGCTCGTCAGTTCATCAGCTGGCGAGCGCCCGCATCTCGGAGATCAGATCGGCCTTGCCCTCGAAGCCGATGCCCGGCAGCGGCGGCAGGGTGACGTAGCCGTTGTCCACCTTCACGCCGTCGGGGAAGCCGCCGTAGGGCTGGAACAGGTCGGGGTAGCTCTCGTTGCCGCCCAGGCCGAGGCCGGCCGCGATGGCCAGCGACATCTGGTGGCCGCCGTGCGGAATGCAGCGCGAGGGCGACCAGCCGTTCTCCTTCAGCATGTCGAGCGTGCGCAGGTACTCGACGAGGCCGTAGCTCAGCGCGCAGTCGAACTGCAGCCAGTCGCGGTCGGGGCGCATGCCGCCGTGGCGGATGAGGTTGCGCGCGTCCTGCATCGAGAACAGGTTCTCGCCCGTGGCCATCGGGCCGGCATACACCTCGCCCAGCTTGGCCTGCAGTTCGTAGTCGAGCGGGTCGCCGGCTTCCTCGTACCAGAAGAGCGGGTATTGCGAGAGCGCGCGGCCGTAGTCGATGGCGGTCTGCAAATCGAAGCGGCCGTTGGCGTCCACCGCGAGCTGCTGGCCGGGGCCGAGGATCTTCAGCACCGACTCGATGCGCTCGCAGTCCTCGGCCAGCGTGGCGCCGCCGATCTTCATCTTCACCACCGAGTAGCCGCGCTCCAGGTAGCTGGTCATCTCGCGCTGCAGGCCTTCGAGGCCTTTGCCGGGGTAGTAGTAGCCGCCCGCCGCGTAGACGAACACGCGCGGGTCGGGCTTGCCGGTGCCGTAGCGCTCGGCCAGCAGCTGGTAGAGCGGCCTGCCGGCGATCTTGGCGGTGGCGTCCCACACGGCCATGTCGATGGTGCCCACGGCTACCGAGCGCTCGCCATGGCCGCCGGGCTTCTCGTTGATCATCATGCGGGCCCAGATCTTGTGCGGATCGAGGTTGTCGCCGGTCTCGTCGAGCAGCGAGGCCGGCTTGGCCTCCAGCAGGCGCGGCAGGAAGCGCTCGCGGATCAGCCCGCCCTGGCCGTAGCGGCCGTTGGAATTGAAACCGTAGCCGACGACGGGCCTGCCGTCGCGGATCACGTCGGTGACCACCGCCACGAGGCTCAGTGTCATCTTCGAGAAATCGATGTAGGCGTTGCGGATGTCCGACTTGATGGGGCGGGTGGATTCGAGGATGTTGACGATTTTCATGGTCGGGTTCCGGATGGAAGAGAGGGAAAGCGAAAGAGGTTCAGAGATGCAGCGACGAGCCGCCGCAGATCGGGATGTCCTGCCCCGTGATGGCCGCCGCTTGCGGCGAAAGAAGAAAACCGGTGAGCGCCGCGATCTCCTCGGGCTGGATCAGCCGGCCGATGGGCGGCAGGCGCGGTGCGCTGCCCGCGCGGGCCGGGTCCTGAAGCATCGATGTCTGCGTGGCGCCGGGCGACACCACGTTGACGGTCACGCCGTGCGAGGCGACTTCCGCCGCCCAGCTTCGCGCGAGCGCGATCAGCGCGGCCTTGGTCGCGGCGTACTGGCCGCGCCCGGGCAGGCCCTGCGCGACGCGGCTGCCGACGAACACCACGCGGCCGTTGCCACGCGCCGCCATCGCGGGCACGAGCGCGTCGGCCAGGCGCGTGGCAGCGTCCACGTGCAGGCGCCACATCAGTTCGCCGCCCGCATGGTCGAGTTCGCCCAGCGGGCCGACGCGTAGCACGCCGGCCGCGTGCACCAGCGCGCCCGCGTCCTGCAGCGCCGAGGCGGTGCGCGCAATGGCGGCGGCGTCGCTGAGGTCCACCGCCATGTGCGTGAAGCCGGCGTGGGACGACAGCGTGGGCGCGGCCAGGTCCAGCCCGCTCACGCGCCAGCCCGACTGCAGCAGGTGCGAGGCGATGGCGCGGCCGATGCCGCCGCTGCTGCCCGTCACCACGGCGTGCGGAAGCTGGGCTCCCTTATTCGACATGGATGTTGCCTTCGGTGATGATCTTCTTCGAGCGCGCCATGTCCTCGGCCTGGAACTTCGCGAAGTCCTCGACGCTGCCCGGCGTCAGCAGCAGGCCCTGCGCGTTCAGCGTCTCGCGCATGTCGGTGCCCAGCGCCTTGTTGACCTCGGCGTTCAGCCGCTGCGTGATGGCCGGCGGCAATTTCGCCGGGCCCCACAGGCCGTACCAGCTGTAGAACTCGTAGCCAGGGATGCTCTCGCCCACCGTGGGCACGTTCGGCAGGCTGGTGGCGCGCGTGGCCGAGGTGACGGCAATCACCTTCAGCATGCCGCTCTTGTGGTACTGCAGCGAGCCGAGGATGGGGTCGATGAAGCCGTCGATCTGCCCGCCGATCAGGTCCTGGAAGGCAGGCGCCGTGCCCTTGTACGGCACGATCAGGTAGTCGAGCCCGCCGCCCGCGCGCTTGAGCAGCTCGGTCGACAGGTGCCCCGCCGAGCCGATCGAGCCCACCGCGAAGGTCATCTTGCCGGGGTGCGCCTTGGCGTATGCGATGAGCGACTTCACGTCGGTCACCGGCAGGTTCTTGTTGATCGCCACCGACAGCGGGGCCTTGGCCACCAGCGCCACCGGGGTGAAGTCGCGCACCACCTCGTAGGGCACCGACTTCATGGTCATCGGCGCGGTGGTGAAGGTCGATGCGTTGAACAGCAGCGTGTAGCCGTCGGCCGGTGCCTTCGACACCACGTCGGCGCCGATCACGCCGTTGCCGCCGGGGCGGTTCTCCACGATGAAGGTCTGGCCCGTCTGCTCGCCCAGCTTCTGCGCCAGCAGGCGGCCGACCGTGTCGAGCGTGCCGCCGGGCGGGAAGGGAATCACCATGCGCACCGGGCGGGCGGGCCAGTTCTGGGCGAGGCCGGCGGTCGATACGGCGGCCAGCGCGAGCGCGGCCAGCGTGGCGCGCAGGAAGTGCTTGCGTTGCATGTCTCTTGTCTCCTGGTTTTCTTTTCATCGAGGGGCGCGGCGGCCCCCTGCTGTCAGCGATTCGACAGGCCCGCCTGCTCGACGGCGGCGCGCAGCGCGTCCATCTCGCGCGCGTTGGGCGCCTCCGTGGGCGGGCGCACCGTGGCGTTCTCCAGCACGCCGGCCAGGTACATGCCGCCCTTCATGCGGGCGTGGGCCTCGCCGGTGGGCTCGCCGCCGCCGTACACCGCGTCCTTCAGCGGCGTGATGAGCGCCTGCACCGCCATCGCCTTCTTAAGGTCGCCGGCCTTCACCGCGTTCCACAGGTCGATGATGAGTTGCGGGATGAAGGTCGCGAAGCCGACCAGCGCGCCGTCCACGCCCTGCACCATCGACGCCAGCAGGTACTCGTCGTGGCAGGTGAGGATGGCCTTGGAAGCATCGGCCTCGCGTATCGCCTGGATGTCGCGGGCGTACTTGTTCATGTCGCGCTGGCCCACCTTGAAGGCCTGCAGGTAGGGCAGGCGCGCCAGTTCGGCCAGCAGCTGCGACGAATACGAGGCACGCGTCCAGGCCGGGTACACGTGGCAGACCAGGTCCAGTTCGGGCGCGGCGCGGTGGATGGCCTCGAAGTACTGCAGCGCGTGGCCGGGCGTGAAGCCGAAGCGCAGCCAGTGGTGCGGCGGCATCACGTCCAGCGCCACCGCGCCGGCGGCCTGGGCGGCGCGGGCGTGCTCGGCGGCTTCGGCCAGGCCTTCGCAGACGATCGACGAGATCACCGGCATGCGGCCGCGCAACTCGTCGGCGACGATGCGCGTGACCTCGGCGCGCTCCGAGGGCGTGAGCGAGAACACCTCGCCGGTGTGGCCGTTGGTCATGACCGCCACCACGCCGTCATGGCCGGCGAGCCAGGAGGCCAGCTTGCGCAGCGCGGGTTCGTCGATGCGGTGGTCGGCCGTGAAGGGGCAGGAAATGGCGGGAATGATCCCGCGATAATTCGCGATGGAAGGCATGCTGTGTCTCCGTGGTGGTTCAAGGTGCAGGAATGGGTGCATCTTTTGCCGGCGGGGTGCGGACCGTCCAATACTCGAATCGCATACAACTATTCAACCCGACCGACCGCGCAGCGCATGGGCCCCGGCAACCGACCCCTCGACCTCGAATGGCTGGAAGACTTCCTGGCCCTGGCCGAGACCGGCAATTTCTCGCGCGCCGCGCAGGCGCGCTCCATCGCGCAGCCCGCCTTCAGCCGCCACATCCGCTCGCTGGAGGAATGGGTGGGCGTCGATCTGTTCGACCGCAGTGCGCA
This sequence comes from Variovorax sp. 278MFTsu5.1, assembly GCF_048305045.1. Lineage (NCBI taxonomy): Bacteria > Pseudomonadati > Pseudomonadota > Betaproteobacteria > Burkholderiales > Comamonadaceae > Variovorax > Variovorax sp. 278MFTsu5.1. The sequence goes on along the minus strand of NZ_CP157622.1, from coordinate 5,666,627 downwards.
CCCCACTGCGCTCACGGCCGCCGGCAAGCGCTTCCAGCCGCTGCTGCAGGAAGTGCTGGCCGGCCTGGAGGCCGCGCGCATCAAGGCCCGCGCCGCGCACGACCTGGCAGCCGCCAGCCTGAGCTTCGCCGCCACGCATGTGCTCTCGCTCACCTTCTTTCCGCGCTGGCTCGCGAGCGTGGAATCGCGGCTGAGCATGGGCCCGATCCAGACCATTTCCGACAGCTCCTACGCCTGCGAAGACCTGATGCTGCAGCGCCGCGTGCAGTTCGTGCTGTGCCACGGCCATGCCGATGCGCCGGGCCGGCTCGACGAGGCGCAGTACCCCGTGCGGCGGCTGAGCGAAGACGTGCTCGTGCCAGTGAGCGCGCCCGATACCGGCGGCGCCCCGCTGCATGCGCTGGGCAAGGGCCAGTCGCCCTCCGTGCTGGCCTACAGCGAGGCCTCGGGCCTGGGCCGCATCATGCGTGCCATCCAGGACATCGAGTTCGGCAAGGACTTCGCCGCGTCGCTGTCCATCGTTTTCACCGCGCACCATGCCGCGCTGCTGCGCACCATGGCGCTCGAAGGCCGCGGCCTCGCATGGCTGCCGATGAGTTTGGTGTCGGACGATCTGCGCGGCGGCGCGCTGGTCGATGCCGGCGCGGGCGGCTGGCGCGTGCCGGTGGACATACGCCTGTACCGCCAGCAGGCGCAGATGGCGCCGGTGGCGGAGGCGTTGTGGGGGCTGGTCAGCGAAGCTGGCTGATCAGCACTTCGTTTCAGTTGGCGCAGCGCGCTTCGAGGGCATCGAGGAAGCTGCGGTCCCAGCGGCCTTCCTTCATCGCCGCGATGGTGCGCGCCTCGGTCTCCAGGTGCGCGCGCGCCTTCTCGATCAGCAGCTCCGCCTCGTCGGGCGGGAAGGCCATCAGGCCGTCCTGGTCGCCCACCACGATGTCGCCGGGGTTCACGATCATTCCGCCGACCGACACCGGAACGTTGATCTCGCCGGGGCCGTCCTTGTACGGGCCGCGGTGGTTCACCCCGCGCGCGTACACCGGGTAGTCGCGCTCGCGGATCTCGGCCACGTCGCGGATGGCGCCGTCGAGCACCAGGCCGGCGGTGCCGATGGTCGCGGTGTAGAACGACAGGATGCCGCCGATCACCGCGTTGTTGAGGTCGCCGCCCGCGTCGATCACCAGCACGTCGCCGGGCCTGCAGAACTCGAAGGCGCGCATCGGCGTGAGGTTGTCGCCGCCGCGCGTCTTCACGGTCACGGCCGTGCCCGCCATGGTCTTGTGGCCGGGGCGGTGATAGGGCTGCAGGCCCACGCTGCCGATGTTGCGGTGCATGTTGTCGCTGAGCGCGGCCACCGGGATGTCGCGCAGCGCGGCAATGATGTGCGGCGCCACCTGCGGTGCCGACGGGTTCTTGCGAATGGCTTTGTAGGGCATGGGGAGCGTCCTCGTCTTGAAGTCTTCAGCGCAATGCGGCCACGGCGCGCGCGACGCGCTTGCAGCCCTCTTCCAGCGTCTCGAGCGACGTGGCGATGGAAAGCCGGAAGTAGGGCGAGAGCCCGTAGGCCGTGCCCGCCACCACCGCCACGCCCTCGCTTTCGAGCAGGTACATCACCACGTCGCCGTCTTCGCGCAGCTGCCTGCCCTCGGGCGTGGTCTTGCCGATGAGGCCGCCGCAGTTGATGTACAGGTAGAAGGCGCCGGGCGGCGTGGCGCAGCTCAGGCCGGGAATGTCGTTGACCAGCGCCAGTGTGCGGTCGCGCCGCTGCCGGTAGACGGCCACGCTCTCGGCCACGAAGGCCTGGTCGCCGTTGAGCGCCGCCGCTGCCGCCGCCTGGCTCACCGAGCAGCAGTTGCCGGTGGACTGCGACAGCAGCGTGTCCAGCGCCTTGATCAGGTCCGCCGGGCCGGCCGCGTAGCCGATGCGCCAGCCCGTCATCGCGTAGGTCTTGGACACGCCGTTCACGATCAGCGTGCGCTCGCGCAGCGAGGGCGCCACGCCGAGGATGTGCGGCAGCGGTTCGCCGTCGAAGCGGATGTGCTCGTAGATCTCGTCGGTCATCACCATCACCTGCGGATGGCGTTCCAGCACTTCGGCCAGCGCGCGGTATTCGGCGGCCGTGTAGCTCGCGCCGGTCGGGTTGCTCGGCGAGTTGATCAGCAGCCAGCGCGTGCGCGGCGTGATGGCCGCCTCGAGCTGCGCGGGCGTCAGCTTGAAGCCGTTGGCCTCGGGGCAGGCCACGGTGACGGGCGTGCCCTCGCAGGCCAGAACCATGTCGGGATACGACACCCAGTAGGGCGCCGGGATGATCACCTCGTCGCCCGGCTCCAGCGTGACCGCGAAGGCGTTGTAGATCGCGCTCTTCGCGCCGCTGGTGGCGATGATCTCGTTCATCGCGTAGCTCAGGCCGTTCTCGCGCTGCAGCTTGGCGACGATGGCTTCGCGCAGCTCCACCGTGCCCGCCATCAGCGTGTAGCGCGTGGCGCCGCGCTCGATGGCGGCCGCCGCGGCCTGGCGGATGTGCGCGGGCGTGTCGAAGTCGGGCTCGCCCACCACGAGGTTCACGATCGACTTGCCCTGCCTGCGCAGTTCGTTGGCGCGGTCGGCGGCCGAGGTGCTGGGCGAGGGCTTGATGCGCCGCACGCGGGCGGCGATTCTGGAGACAGCGTGGGAAGCAGCGTGTGGGTTGGTGGCTTGCATGGACCGAACGGTACGCACATCGATCCCGCGAGGCCAAGACGAGATTGCACTGGTCGTATAGGCGCAGCTTATGACTCATGGTGAGCACCCATATCCGCCGCGCGGGGCCGGTGCTAGGCTTGGCTTTTGCTTGGGGACAAGGCGTGAACCTGCGACGCCTCAAATACTTCGTGAAGATCGTGGACATCGGAAGCCTCACTCAGGCGGCCGAGGTTCTTTTCATCGCCCAGCCCGCGCTGAGCCAGCAGCTGGCCACGCTCGAAGGCGAAGTGCGCCAGCAACTGCTGGTGCGCACCAAGCGCGGCGTGACGCCCACCGAGGCCGGCAAGGTGCTGTACCGCCACGCGCAGATCATCCTGCGCCAGTGCGAGCAGGCCCGTGTAGACATGGAAGCCGCCGGCGAAGGACTGTCGGGCCAGGTGTCGGTGGGCCTGGCGCCGGGTACGGCGGCATCGGCGCTCTCGCTGCCGCTCTTGCGCACCGTGCGCGCGCGGCACCCGGGCATCCTGCTCTACCTGAACGAGAACTACGGCACCACGCTCAGCGAACTCATCATGAACGGCCGCATGGACCTGGCCGTGCTCTACGGCGACAAGGCCATCCACGGCTTGAGCTTCCTGCCGCTGCTGAAGGAACCGCTCTTCCTGGTCGGGCCGGCCTCGATGCCCGCACCCTCGCAGCCGGTGAAGCTGGCCGACCTGCGCGACATCGAACTCTTCCTGCCGCGCCCCTACAACGTGGTGCGCAAGCTGGTGGACGCGGCCTTCGTGCGCGCGGGCATGGTGCCGCGCGTGGTGGCGGAGATCGAATCGGCCTTCACCCTCACGGCGGCCATTGCCGACGGGCTGGGCGCCACCATCCTGCCGGCGTCGATGGCGCGCGAGGTGGTGGCGAGCTGCGGCGCATGGCAGTTCCCCATCGTCGATCCGGTCATCGAGGCGCCGCTGGCGCTGTGCCAGTCCGACCACCTGCCACTGTCGGAGCCGGCGCAGGCGGTGAAGGACATCCTGCTCGAACTGGTGGCCGACCTCGCGGGCACCGTCGCGTCCACGCCCGAGCCCGAGATCGCCGCCCTGTCCTGAGCCGGCCGTCATAAGCCGCCCTTATCCCGGCACAGCCAATCCGTCTTGGGCTTTGTGCCCGCTGCCCGCTACCTTTCATGCATGCCGTCACGCGTTCGCGGAACGCGTCGGCCATCGAAGCCCCGGCATGAAGCAGGAACAGATCAAGACGCTCATCGACGCTTTGGCCGCATCGGACCTGGCGGAACTGGAATTCAGCGAGAACGGCAGCACGCTGCGGCTGGTGAAGCTCGCGGCGCTGGGCGTTGCGCCCGCTGCACGGGCGCCTTCCGCCGCACGCAGGGCTCCGCGACAGGCCCTGGAAGCAAGTGCCGATCCGACGGCCGCCGGTACCGAATGCCTCGCGCCGCTGCACGGCGTGGTGCACCTGCAGCCCGCACCGGGCGAACCGCCTTTCGTGCGGCAGGGCCAGGCCGTGGAAGCGGGCCAGCTGCTGTGCGTGATCGAGGCGATGAAGATGTTCAACGAGGTCCGCGCCGACGCGGGCGGCACCGTGCAGCAGGTGCTCGTGCAGTCGGGCCAGGAAGTGGAAGCGGGGCAGCCCCTGTTCCGCTTCGCCTGAGGAGGCACGCGCGATGTCCTTCGACACCGTCCTCATCGCCAACCGGGGCGAGATCGCCCTGCGCATCCAGCGCGCCTGCCGTGGGCTCGGCCTGCGTACCGTGGTCGTGCACTCCGAGGCCGACCGCGACGCGGTGTATGTCGCGCAGGCAGACCAGGCCCTGTGCCTGGGCCCCGCCGCGCCGGGCCAGAGCTATCTCAACCAGTCCGCCATTCTTTTCGCCGCCGAAGTGAGTGGCGCGCAGGCGATCCATCCCGGCTATGGCTTCCTGTCGGAGAACGCGGGCTTCGCGCAGCGCGTCGAGCAGGCCGGCCTGGTCTTCATCGGCCCCAGCGCCGCCTGCATCCGCACCATGGGCGACAAGGTCTCCGCCAAGCGTGCGATGCGCAAGGCCGGCGTGCCCTGCGTGCCCGGCCCCGACGAGGCGCTGCCCGACGATGCCGCCGCCGTGCAGGCGCTGGCGCGCGAGATCGGCTACCCCGTCATCGTCAAGGCCGCGGGCGGCGGCGGCGGACGCGGCATGCGCGTGGTGCACGACGAAGCGGCGCTGCCCGGAGCGATGGCGCTCACGCGCGAGGAAGCGCGCCAGGCCTTCGGCAACCCCGAGGTCTACATCGAGAAGTTCCTGCTGCACCCGCGCCACGTCGAGATCCAGGTGCTGGCCGACAGCCACGGCAACGCCGTGTGGCTGGGCAGCCGCGACTGCTCGCTGCAGCGCCGCCACCAGAAGGTGATCGAGGAAGCGCCCGCGCCCGGCATCGACGAGGCGCTCTTGGCCGAGGTAGGCGAGCGCTGCGCGGCGGCGTGCCGGCAGATCGGCTACTGCGGCGTCGGCACCTTCGAGTTCCTGTACGAGAAGGGCGCCTTCTACTTCATCGAGATGAACACCCGCCTGCAGGTCGAGCACCCGGTGACGGAGATGACCGCCGGCATCGACATCGTGCAGCAGCAGCTTCGCATGGCGCGCGGCGAGCGCCTGTCGATCGCGCAGGCCGACGTGCACTGCCGGGGCCACGCCATCGAGTGCCGCATCAATGCCGAGAACCCCGACACTTTCGCGCCCTCGCCGGGGCGCATCGCCGGCTGGCATATGCCCGGCGGCTTCGGCGTGCGCGTCGATTCGCACGCGGGCACGGGCTACCGCGTGCCGCCGTACTACGACTCGATGATCGCCAAGCTCATCGTGCACGGCGCGAGCCGCGCCGACGCGCTCGAGCGCATGCGCATGGCGCTGGCCGAGACGCGCGTGGAGGGCATCGCCACCAACGTGCCGTTGCACCGCGCGCTGCTGCGCGACGAGGGCTTCGCGGCCGGCGGCGTCGATATCCATCATCTCGAACGCTGGCTGCAGCAAAGGAGCGCGGCGTGAGCACGGCACCATCCATCAGCCTCCTGGGCACCACCGCGCTGCTCTTCGAGGCGCCCGGCGGCATGAACCTGCCTTCGCAGCAGCGCATCTGGGCGCTGGCGCGCGAGGCCGAGCGCTGGCCCGAGGTGCGCGAGGCCGTGCCGGGCATGAACAACCTGATGCTCAGCTTCACGCGCGCGCCGCGCCAGCTCGACGCGTTGCGCACGCGCCTGTGCGAAGCCTGGGACGTGGCCACCGCCTTGCCGCGCGAGGGCCGCATCGTCGAGCTGCCTGTGGTCTATGGCGGCGAGGGCGGTCCGCACATGGCCGACGTGATGGCGCACACGGGGCTTGGCATCGACGCCATCGTCGAGCTGCACAGCACGCCGCTCTATCCGGTGTACGCGTTGGGCAGCCACCCGGGCTACTGCTACCTGGGCGGCATGGACCCGCGCATCGCCACGCCCCGGCGCAAGGTGCCGGTGCTGAGCATTCCCGGCGGCGCCGTGTCCATCGGCGGCGCGCAGACGGGCGTGTCGGCATCGGCCGGCCCCAGCGGCTGGAACACCATCGGCACCACCTCGATGGTGTTCTTCGACCCCGCGCAGGACCCGCCCGCGATGCTGCAGCCGGGCGACATGATCCGCTTCCGCGTGGAGGGCATCGTCCGATGATCGAGATACTTTCCTCCGCCGCGCTCGCCACCGTGCAGGACCTGGGCCGCACCGGCAGCCTGCGCTGGGGCGTGGGCACTTCGGGCGCCATGGACAACCTCGCGCTGGCCGCCGGCAACCTGCTGTTGGGCAATGCGCTCGGCGCGGCCGCCGTCGAGGTGCCGGTGTTCCCGTTCAAGGTGCTCTTCGACGACGACTGCGCCTTCGCACTCACCGGCGCCGACTGCGCCGCCCGGCTCGACGAGCAGCTTCTGCTGCCCTGGTGGGTGCACCAGGCGCGCGCAGGCCAAGTGCTCACGCTGGGCCTGCCGCGGGGCGGCGCCCAGCGCGGCAGCCGTGCCATGCTGTGCGTGGCCGGCGGCATCGACGTGCCCGAGGTGCTGGGCTCGCGCAGCACCCAGCTGCGCGGCGCCTTCGGCGGCCATGAGGGGCGCGCGCTGCGCAAGGGCGATCTGCTGCGCGCGGCTGGAGCCGGGGCTGTGTGCCGCACCGGGTTCGGTCTGGTTCCTCCGTCGCTCGCGCTGCCGCTGGAGCGCGGCGGCGTCGCGGCCGTGCGCGTGCTGCCCGCCGCCGAGTACATGGCCTTCGAGCCAGCCTCGCGCGAGGCCTTCTGGGGCGGCGAATGGAAGATCACGCCGCACAGCGACCGCTACGGCTACCGCCTCGAAGGCGAGGCGCTGCGGCCCATCGCACCGATGGAGCTGCGCTCGCACGGCATCGTGCCCGGCGTGATCCAGGTGCCGCACAGCGGGCAGCCCATCATCCAGATGCGCGACGCCCAGCCCTCGGGCGGCTACCCCAAGTTCGGCACCGTGATCGAGGCCGACATGTGGCGCCTGGGGCAGGCGCCCATCGGCAGCCGCATCCGCTTCATCGAGACCACCTGGGACGAGGCACTGGACGCGCTGGACGAGGTGCGCGGCTGGCTCGACAAGGTGGCGCGGATGGTCGAACTGCACCGCGGCGCGCCCGCCGCCACGAAATGACCGGCATGCAGGACGTCTCCCGACTCGCCGCCTGGCTGGCCGGCACCGACATCGGTTTGCTCGAACTGCGCACGCCGCAGGGCACGCTGCGCCTCGGACGGAAGGGCGACTACATCGTCGAGCTGCCGGAAGAAGAGGAGGAAGAAGAGATCGAACTCGTATCGATCCGCGCCCCTTCGCTCGGCGTCTTCCTGCACGGCCATCCGATGGCCGCCGTGCCGCTGGCACGCATCGGCGCGCGCGTGGCGGCCGGCCAGGCCGTCGGCCTGCTGAAGATCGGCCCGCTGCTGCTTCCGGTGACGGCGCCGCAGGCGGGCATCGTCGACGGCATCCGTGCGGCCGACGGTGTCGCCGTCGGCTACGGCAGCCCGCTGATCGATCTGCATCCTTTCTGACAGAACGAGAAAGAGAAGGACTCCCCATCATGGACATCGACCTGAACGCAGACCTCGGCGAAGGCTTCGGCCCCTGGCGCATGGGCGAGGACGAAGCCCTGCTGGACATCGTCTCCTCCGCCAACGTGGCCTGCGGTTTCCACGCGGGCGACCCGGTCATCATGGACCGCACCGTGCGCATGGCGCGCCAGCGCGGCGTGGACGTGGGCGCGCACGTGGGCTTTCCCGACCTGATGGGGTTCGGGCGCCGCCAGATGCAGATCGAGACGAAGGAACTGGTGGCCTATGTGCTCTACCAGTTGAGCGCGCTCGACGGCATGGCCCGCACCGCCGGCCACCGCATGACGCACATGAGCTTTCATGGCGCACTGGGCAACATGGCCGCGGCCGATGCCGCGCTGGCCGAGCCGCTGGTGCGGGCTGTGGCCGACTTCGACCCCACGCTCACCGTCAGCACCTCCGCCAGCCGAGCCATCGAGGACGCGGCCGAGCGCTGCGGCCTGCGCGTGCGCCGGACCTTCCTGGCCGACCGCGCCTGTGGAGACGACGGCCTGCTGGTGCCTCGCAAGCTGCCCGGCGCCGTCATCCATGAGCGCGACGCCGTGCTGGCGCGCGCGCGCCAGCTGCTGGAAGACGGCACCGTCACCAGCGTCACCGGCCGGAAGATCCCGATGCGCGTGCATTCGATCCTGCTGCACGGCGACACCCCCGGCGCGGTGGAGCTGGCGCGTGCCGTGCGCGGCGTGGTGGAGCAGGCGGGACGCGTGGTGCCCATCTCCAGGCAATCCACTTGACCGCACCTGAGCGCGCCTGACCGGTGGGGCGTCGGGGCACGAACATGGTGCTAACCCTTACCCATATGCACGGATCGCGGGCGACATAAGGGCGGCTTATCTCTCCACAGCCAATCCGTCTTGGCGCCGCCCGCGGGCGCTGGCTACAGTGAAATCCAGGCACTCATCTGCCCCCAACGAAAGAACCGAACATGCCGTTTTCCGACTACAAGACCGCACTGGTGACCGGAGCCTCCTCGGGCATCGGCGCCGCCGTCGTCGAGCGCCTGAGCAAGGAAGGCCTGAAGGTGCATGCGCTGGCGCGCAGCGCCGGCAAGCTGGCCGACCTGGCCGCGCGCACCGGCTGCGTTCCGCACGCCGTCGACGTGAGCGACGTCGCGGGGATCACCCGGCTCGCGCAGGAAGTCGAGTTCGACGTGCTGGTCAACAACGCCGGCGTCGATCGCCCCGGCTCCATCCTCAAGGCCGACGCCGAGGGCATCGATCTGCTGGTGGACGTGAACCTGCGCGCCGTGCTGCACCTGTGCCGGCTCGTGGTGCCGGGCATGGTCGCGCGCGACCGCGGGCACGTGGTCAACATCAGCTCCATCGCCGGCGCCTACAACTTCGGCGGCAACAGCACCTACCACGCGACCAAGGCTGCGGTGAGCATGCTGTCGCGCCAGCTGCGCATCGACTGCTTCGGCAAGCGCGTGCGCGTGACCGAGATCTGTCCGGGGCGCGTGGCCACGGACATCTTCGCGCACGTGCACGGCGACTCCGAGGACACCTACAAGCGCTTCGTCGAGGGATTTGAGCTGCCGCAGGCCGAGGACATCGCCGGCGCCATCGCCTTCGCCATCGCGGCGCCCATTGCGGTGAACGTGGGGCACATGGAGATCACGCCCACGCTGCAGGTGCCCGGCGGCCTCTCGACCACCCGGCCCGAAACTCCGCGCGGCTGATTCCCCCAGGTCCATGCACGCCAGCCAAAGGAACAGCGCATGAAGGACTTCGACCTGTTGGCGATCCTGCTGAAACCGGAGTTCGGCGACATGCTGCTGCACGGCATGCTGGAGACGCTGAGGATCGCGGCCGGCTCCTGGCTGCTGGCGATGACCATGGCTGTCGTGCTGCTGGTGGTGCGGCTCACGCCGAACCGCATCGCCGAACGCGCGGTGGCCGGTTATGTCTCCTACCACCGCAACGTGCCCACGCTGGTGCAGCTCATGTTCTGGTACTTCGGCATCTTCAGCCTGCTGCCCGACGCGCTGCAGGGCTGGCTGTCGGCCAACAACGCGGAGCGGCTGCTGTCGATCGTCGCGCTCGGCCTGTGCCAGGCCGCCTACTTCAGCGAGGACATGCGCTCGGGGCTGCGCGCCGTGCCGGCGGGGCAGGCCGAGGCCGCTCGCGCGCTCGGCCACGGCTACATCGGCTCGATGCGCCACGTGATGCTGCCGCAGGCGATCCGCAATGCGGTGCCGGCGCTGGTCAACCACAGCGTGTCGCTCTTCAAGAACAGCAGCCTGGCCATGGCCATCGGCGTGGCCGAGCTGACGCACGCGGTGAAGGAGATCGAGAGCCAGAGCTTCCGCACCTTCGAGGCCTACAGCGTGGCCACCGTGCTGTACCTGGTGTGCTCGCTGCTCATCATGGCCGTGGGCGGATGGCTGTCGCGGCGCTATCGCATCGCGGGAACAAGGTAAGCGGGGCATCGCATGTACAGCGTCTACGAAATTCTTCGCGACAACTGGCTGCTGCTGCTGGTCGGCCAGTACCCCAACGGTCCGCTCGGCGGCATCGTCGCCACGCTGATCCTCTCGGTGCTGGGCATTGTGCTGGCCTTTCCGCTGTCGGTGCTGCTCGCGCTGGCGCGGTTGTCGCCCTGGCGCGTGCTGCGCTGGCCCGCCACCGTGCTGGTGTACGTGGTGCGCGGCGTGCCGCTGCTGATGGTGATCCTGTGGGTCTATTTCCTGGTGCCGCTTCTCATCGGGCGCGAGGTGTCGGGCTTCACCACCATGCTGTGCACGCTGGTGATCTACGAGGGCGCGTATCTCTCCGAGGTGGTGCGCGCGGGCATCCAGGCCCTGCCCAAGGGCCAGACCGAGGCGGCGCGCGCGCTGGGCCACAGCCACCTGGGAACCATGTGGTTCGTGATCCTGCCGCAGGCGCTCTACAACATGCTGCCGAGCATGCTGAGCCAGTTCATCTCCACCATCAAGGAGACCACGCTGGGCTACGTGATCAACGTGCAGGAACTCACCTTCGCGGCCAACCAGATCAACAACCAGCTGCTGACCAAGCCCTTCCAGGTGTTCTTCATCCTGGCGATGACCTACTACGTGGTCTGCTTCAGCCTGACCCAGCTCACCCAATGGCTGGAGCGGCGCATCGCGCACAAGCGGCTCGGCGCGGTGCAGGTCCAACCCGCGGCCGGAGACAGCACGCCGCTTCCTTCGCCGGTGGCGGCGCCACAGCCATGACCATGACGACGCCCGCTCCCCACACATCGCCCGCCAGGGACGACACCATGATCCTGTTCTCGAACATCAACAAGTGGTACGGCGACTACCAGGCGCTGGCCGACATCAACGCCGAGGTGAAGAAGGGCGAGGTGGTGGTGGTCTGCGGCCCTTCGGGCTCGGGCAAGTCCACGCTGATCCGCACCGTGAACCGGCTGGAGGAAGTGAAGTCGGGACAACTGCTCTTCGACGGCCACGACATCCACGCACCCATGGGCAGCGCGGCGCTGAACAAACTGCGCAGCCGCATCGGCTTCGTGTTCCAGAGCTTCAACCTGTTTCCGCACCTGTCGGTGATGGAGAACATCATGCAGTCGCCGATGCGCGTGCTGGGTGTGAAGCGCGCCGACGCGAAGGCCAAGGCCGGGCAGCTGCTGGAGCGCGTGGGCCTGTCGAACAAGGCGGGCGCATACCCGGCACAGCTCTCCGGCGGCCAGCAGCAGCGCGTGGCCATTGCCCGCGCGCTGGCGATGGAGCCGCCGGCCATGCTGTTCGACGAGCCCACCAGCGCGCTCGACCCCGAGATGGTGGGCGAGGTGTTGTCGGTGATGCGCGCGCTGGCGCACGACGGCATGACCATGATGTGCGTCACCCACGAGATGAACTTCGCCCGCGAGGTGGCCGACCGCGTCTGGTTCATGGACGCGGGGCGCATCCTCGAGAAGGCCGACCCCGCCACCTTCTTCGGCAGCCCGCAGCATCCGCGCGCGCAGCGCTTCCTGTCGGACCTGCGCGCGCACTGAGCCGCACCGGTTTTCTCTTCGCCTTTCTCTCCGCTTTCTCGCCTCGAATCCCACACAAGGAGTTCCCCATGTCGAACCAGACCGTCTTTCGTCTCTGCGCCGTCGGTGCATGTCTTGGCGCGGCCTCGCTGCTCGCGCACGCCGACCAGTGGAGCGACATCAGCCAGCGCAAGGAACTCAGGTGCGGCACCTTCGCCGACGTTCCGCCCTTCGCCGCGCCCGACCCCAAGACGCGCGAGATGGTGGGCCACGACGTCGACCTGTGCAACGCGCTGGCCAAGGAGCTGGGCCTCACCGCCAAGGTCACGCCGCTGTCGGTGGAAGCGCGCGTGCCCGAAGTGAAGCTCGGCCGCGTCGACGTGACCATCGCGAACCTGGCCTACACCAGGAGCCGCGGCGAGCAGATCCAGTTCAGCGACCCGTACTACGTGGCCAAGGAGATGCTGGCCGTGAAGGCCTCCGACCCCGGCACCACCAAGGCCGACTTCAAGGGCAAGCGCCTTAGCTCGACCAAGGGTTCCACCTCCGAGCTGTCGATCAAGATGAACGGCTCCGAGCCGGTCACCTTCCAGGACACCGGCTCGGCCTTCATGGCGGTGCAGCAGAACAAGTCGGTGGGCATGGTCGCCAACACCATGACCATCACCAAGCTGGTCAACCAGTCGAAGACCGGCGGCGTGGCGCTGAAGATGATCAGCGAGCCGATGGTGCTGCAGCCCGTGGGCATCGGCATGAAGAAGGACGAGCCCGTGCTGCTGTCGAAGGTGAACGCGGCCCTCTATGCGCTGGAGAAGTCGGGCGAACTCGACCGCCTCTGGGCCAAGTGGCTGGGCCCGAACACCGAATACAAGATGGTGCGCGAAGAGAAGGTCACGCCGCTGGCCGAGCTCAAGTTCGAGATGCTGCCCTGAGCTGAGCCTCAATCGTAGTTGGTGAAGCGGCTTGGTTCCTGCGTTTGGGTGTTCAGCGGCTGATAGCCCTGAATGTTCTGCAGCAGCGTGCTCGTCGGGTTCGAGCCGATGTTGCCGAAGCCGTTGAACTGGATCTGGAACATCAGCCGCGTGTCGGGCGTCGTGCGGCCCGACACCAGCCGCTCCAGCACCACGCGGCCGACCCAGCAGCAGGCGTTGTACTCGGCGCCGATCAGGCTGTCTGACATCGCGCGGTCGTGCAGGCTGTAGCTCAGCCGGCCCACCGCGTACCAGCGGCCCGGGTCGCCGGGTTTTCTTTCGCCGAAGAGCCCTCTGGTCAGCTCGCTCAGCGGCCACTGCCAGTTGAAGTCCACCGTCTTCGTGCCGTCGTTCGCGGTGGTGGTGCTGTCGGCCTGGTAGCGGAAGGCCGCGGTGAGCGTGTGATACGGCGCGGGCGTGTAACGCAGGGTGAGCGCGTCGCGCGTGCTCTTGCCGGTGTCCATGTTGTACTGGGCCAGGCCGTCGATGCTCCACTTGGGGTTCCAGTGCACCTGCCCGCCGAGGATGAAGTCGCCCGAGCGGTCGGTCACTGCGGTGCCGCCCGGCAGCGTGACGTTCTGGTCGCTTAAGCGCAAGCGCTGCGCGATGCCGAAGCGCGCCGACTCGGCGCCGGTGGTCGGGTCGATCAACCGCGTGGTCACACCCGTGGTCAGCGTGTTGGTGTCGGAGATGCGGTCGTTGCCCGAAAACGCGTTCTCCGTGTAGAGGGTGGCGAAGCTGATGTCGTTGGCGGCCGTGTCGTACACCGGCAGCTGGCTCTGGTCGCGGTAGGGCGTGCGCACGTAGAAAGCTCGCGGTTCCAGCGTCTGGCGCCATGCGCGGCCGAAGAGATTGGTGTCGCGCTCGAACACCAGGCCGCTGTCGAGGCTCACGGTGGGCACCACGCTGCTGATGGAGGTCGCACCGCTGGCCAGCGCCGAGTCGAGCTGGTAGGAGGCCGTGTGCAGCAGCAGCTTCGGAATGACGTAGCCGCCCGGCGTGATCCACGGCCGGCTGATCTGCAGGTTGCCCACCATTCGCTCGCCATTGGGCTGCTTGATGCCGTTGAGCGTGGGCGAATAGGCCGAGTCGACCTCGAAGCGCGAGTAGTCCAGCGTGCCCGACACGTCGAAGCCGTGCCAGTCGTACTTGTTGTAGTTGGCCGTGATCTGCGGCACGCGGTTGTACGAGGGCGTGATCGGCGAGGCCGCGTATTGCAGCGTCTGGTAGGAGAGAGTGCGCGCCTGGCCGCTCCAGTCGCCCTTGCTCCAGTTGAGGTCCACCTCGTTGGTGAGCGTGCGCGAGGTCAGCGTGGGCGAGTGCGTGAAGTCGCGCCAGTAGTCGTCGTCGCTCACGCGGTTGATGTTGAACGAGGTGCTCAGCGAATCCAGCCCGAAGGGCTTGGGGTCGAACTGCTGGCTGTGCCTGGCCCACAGGCCCCAGCGGTTGCGGTCGCGCAGGCTGTCGCTGGGCATCTCGTCGATGCGGATCTGGCCGCTGTAGGTCTTCTCCAGGTAGCGGAACTCGGTGCCCAAGTTCACGCCCCGGTTGCTCATGAGTTCCGGGTACAGCGTGAGGTCGCGGTTCGGCGCGATGTTCCAGTAGTAGGGCTGCAGATACTCGAAGCCGTTGGTGGTGTCGAAGCCGATCACCGGCGGGAGCAGGCCGCTCTGGCGCGCGTTGTTCAGCGGGAAGCTCACCGACGGTATGGGCGGCGTGGTGATGCCGAGGAAGGTGATCTGTGCGTCGGTGGCGGTCGCGAGGTTGGTCTCGGAGTCGGTGGCCATCGTGACCGCAGTCAGCATCCACGCGGGCATCCAGCCCGGGTAGTTCTCGCGCAGGCAGGTGGTGTAGGTGACATGCCGCGCCACAGACACCTTCGGATCGACGAAGTCGATGCGCTCGGCCTTGCCGTGCGCGCCGTTGGCCAGCAGCGTGTAGCGCACATGGTCGAAGAAGCCTTCGAAGCTCTCGACCTTCAGGTGCAGCTCGGGGCCTTCGTACACGTTGCCGGCCTGGTTCAGGTGCACGTTGCCGGTGGCCGAGGCGAGGTCGCCCGGCGGCTGGTATTCGAGCCGGTCGGCGGTGATGCGCGTGTCGCCGCGCCGCAGCGTGGCATTTCCCTCCACCGTCACTTCGAGGTCGGGCCGGCCGCGGAGCCTGTCGCCATCGACGATGCTGGGGCGCAGACCGCGCTCGGCCGGCGGGATGGCTTCGGCCAGCTCGGGCGTTCGGCGCAGCGTGAGCGGCGCCTCGGTCCATGTGTCTTCCTGTGCCGTGGCCGTCTGCGCGCGCAGCATGAGCAGCGAAAGCAGCACCATCGGCGGCAGCGGAAACAACCCGCGCCAGCGTAGTTTCATGTGAAGAGAAGAGTGTGCGAGAGAGGCCGGTATCCGCTCAGGCGTCCTGCCTGGCCTGCGATTCCCATGCGAAGCCGACGCCGTAGACCGAGCGGATCCAGTCGTGCGCGGCCGAGACGGTGGCCAGCTTCTTCCTGAGGTTCTTGATGTGCGTGTCGACCACGCGCTCGTTGACGTCCAGCGCTTCCGGGAAGGCGGCCTCCAGCAGCTTGGAGCGCGTCAGCACCTTGCCCGGCTCCCTGGAGAGCGCGCGCAGCAGCAGCGATTCGCGGCGGGTCAGCGGCAGGTAGTGCCCGTCGAGGATCGCGCAGCCGCGTACCGCGCCGAAGGTGATCGGCATGCTCGGGCGCGCGACGCGCTGGCGCTGCGCGTAGCGGCGCAGCACCGTGCCGATGCGCACCGCCACCTCGCGCGGCGAGAAGGGCTTGCACACGTAGTCGTCGGCGCCGAGATCGAAGCCGCGCAGCCGGTCCGACTCCTGCGCGAGCGCCGTGAGCATGATGATCGGGTGGTCGCTGCGCGCGCGGATCTTCTCCAGTATCTGCAGGCCGCTGACGCGCGGCAGCTCCACGTCGAGCAGGGTGAGCGCGGGCGGCGAGGTCAGGATGCGGTGCAGCGCGACCGCGCCGTCCTCGATGTGCTCGGTCTCGTGCCCCGCGCGGCGCAGTTCGTCGAGCAGCACCGAGGCGGCGTCGTGGCCTTCCTCCACCAGCAGGATGCGGCTCATCGCGTCATTGCAGCTTCAGGGCCCCGGGCTGCGCGGTGCGCTCGCGGCAGTTGCGCATGTGGTCGTCCACCGTGAGCTCGCCCTGCAGGTCGGTCAGCAGCTGCAGCGTGCGGTCGATGGCGGCGTTGTCGAGCATGGGGTAGCCCTGCTCGCTGCGGCCGTTGTTGCGCGCCACACGCGCGATGTAGGGAAGGTCTTGCGGCGTGATAACGACGGTGGGCATCACGCCTTCGAGCTCCACGCCGTCGAAGGGCAGCATCACGAAGTACTGCACGCGCAGGTCGGAAGGCATCAGGCTGCGCAGGTGTGTGGTCTTGCGGCCGCACTGCCAGGCCGGGTCCTTCACCTCGCGGGCCAGAGAGTGCCCGTGCTGGCGCAGGAACCAGCGCGGCACCGTTTGCGTGGAGGTCTTGCGATACACCACCGCGTTGCGCCAGCCCTTCACCTCGAACAGGTACACGCCGGCCTCGCAAACCAGCGCGACGTCGAAGCGGGCCGTGGGAACGGCGCTGCCTTCGTACATGGGAATGACGAGGTCGCGCAGCACGTGCATGCGTCCGAACGCAGGCTGGAACGCGGCGGCGAGCTGCTGGATGGCCAGCGTGGTGGCGGCGCTGGTCGCGGGTTCGCTGTCGGGGGAGCAGGCGCGGCGCGCGAGCGCGGCGGGGTCCGGCTTCTTGTGTCCGTGGCCGGCCAGTGTCAGCACGGGGCGGGCCGGAACTTTGTGCAGGGCTGTGGTCATTCGGTGCTCCTTCGGAACTCAAGGATTGCGCAACTTTCGGGAGACTTTGTGCAGAAACGGCATTTGCTCGTTCTGTCCTGTGCGCTCGGCTTGTGCGGAGCGCGGGTCGGCGACGGTGTCGATGGATGCACCGCTTCCGATGCTTCCCATGAGAACGACCCATGCGAGCGCGAGCTCGCCGTTGGCCGCGGCCAGCACATGCAGGTCGAGCAGCAGGCCCTGGAAGTCCTCCATGAGCTGCACTTCTGAAATCTCTCCACGGTCGCGCCGCCGCTTCGACACCTCGAAGCCCGCGCGCGCATTCACCACGCGCGCGTAGGCGGTGTTTGCGATGTCGCTCTGCATCTGCAGGCGGCGCAGCGCCTCGGCGACCTGCTCGCGCGCCTGCGCGACCGCGCGTGCATAGAGCGGCTTGCCGGGCACTTCGATGTCCTGCGCTTCGTCGGTTGCCGCCGCATCGATGGTGCCCGCGGGCATCGCCGCCGGGTCGGCGTCGTAGAGCGCGGCAGCCAGGTTGATGTCGTTCCTGTTGGCGAGCACCGTCATCGGCAGCTCGCGCGGCACCTCGGCCGCGAAGCGGGGAAGCGATTTGTCCTGCAATGCATCGGCGAGCATCTCGCCGAGCGCCGCTTCGCTCATGTGGCACTGTTTCGCGAGGTAGGCGATGTAGCTCGCGCGCTGTGCCTGCAGTTTCTCGATGGTGGCCTGCGCGCCCGACTGGCGCTGCGCGAGCTGTTTCGCAAAGTCGTCGTACGGCAGCTTCGCGCCCTTGATCAGCATCGTCTGCCGCGCGATGGCCGCGCGCGTGTTCTCCAGGTAGCTCGACTCCAGCGTCTTCACCTTGAGCGCGATGTAGGTCGCGGCAATGCCGGCTTCGGCATTGCCGTCGCGCGACGCGGCAATCAACCTGTCCAGCGCGGGGTCTTCGAAGGCGGACCACCAGGAGCGTGTGTCCGCCTGCGCGCGTGGCGCAGTGGGTGCTCCTTGCGTGGCATGGCCGGCGAGCATGTGCGCGGCAAGCTGCTGCGAAGTGCGATGGACCATCGCGATGCTCGTGCTGGCGCAGGCGATGGCGAGTACGCCGCACATGGCCGCCAGCAGGGTTCGTGAACGCATCACCTTCGGGTCTCCAGCTTCGTCATGCACGGATCTTTTCAGGTGATCTGGGAGAAATTTGAAGGGCGGTGTAACGCTCACGCGAAGAGGTCTGATGTGCGCGAACAACACTCCGCGCGCAGGAAAACCAAACCACCAAATTCCTCCCGAATTGGACGAAACGATGCGTACAGCCGGTCGATACCGAGCGGCCGCAACAGACCTGAAACTGGAGAACCCTGAATGAAGAAAACCCTCACGGCATTCGCTGCCCTGGCCGTCTGCGGCCTGGCTTGTGCCCAATCGTCCGTCACGTTGTTCGGCGTCGTGGACGCCGGCCTGACCTACCAGTCGACGACCTCGCGCGACACCACTACCGGCGCGTCGGTCAAGCAAAGCAAGACCAGCCTGGGCAACTCGGGCTACAACTCCAGCCGCATCGGCTTCCGCGGCACCGAAGACCTTGGCGGCGGGCTGGCCGCGAGCTTCTGGCTCGAAGCGCCCATCACCAACGACGACGGCGCCACCGGCATCTCCACCTTCGCCCGCCGCTCCACCGTGAGCCTGTCGGGCGGCTTCGGCGAACTGCGCCTGGGCCGCGACTACACGCCCACCTTCTGGAACGACACCGTCTTCGACCCGTTCGGCACCAACGGCTCGGGCACCAACGTCATCAGCACCGTCAGCGGCAACACCACCCTCAACAACGCCAACTACGTGCGCGCCAGCAACTCGATCGGCTACTTCCTGCCGCCGAACCTGGGCGGCTTCTACGGCCAGTTCCAGTACGCGCTGCACGAGAACGCCAGCACCGACGCCACCAGCACCACGGCCGCCTCGAGCAGCAGCGCTGGCCGCTACGTGGGTGGCCGCTTCGGCTACGCCAACGGCCCGCTGGACGTCGCCCTGGGCGTGGGCCGCAGCACCGTCGTGGACACGACCGCGCTGCAGCGCAGCGTGCAGACCATCAACCTGGGCGCCTCGTACGACTTCGGTCCCGTGAAGCTGTTCGGGGAGCTGTCGAACGTGAAGAACAAGTTCGACTACGCGGCAGTGGCCGACACGCACGACAGCTACAACGGCTACCTGATCGGCGCGACGGTGCCGGTGGGCGCGGGCCTGATCCGCGTGGCGTACTCGCAGGTGCGCTACAACGAAGGCGCGGCCGGCATCACGGGCGAGGACCCGCTGGCGCGCAAGTTCGCCATCGGCTACGTGCACAACCTGTCCAAGCGCACGGCGCTGTACGCGACGGTGGCGCGCGTGAACAACCGCAACGACGTGAACTACACGGGCAGCCTGGTGTCGGCCAGCACCACCGGCTATGGCAGCACGGGCACCAGCTACACCGGCCTGCCGCGTTCCTCCACCGGCTACGACTTCGGCATCCGCCACGCGTTCTGATCGCGTGAGGATGTGACGGGGCAGCGCGGCCGCCACAGAGGCGCCGCGCTGCCCGTTCCGGCCGCGCGCAACGGCTTGCGCGGTCTCCGGAACACGCTGCACTCGGGAGGGAAGCTCAGGGCAGCGAGGAGAAGGTGCCGCATTTCAAGGCAGTCAAATGAACAAACAGATATTCGCGATCGCGCGCCGGTTGCGCGCGTCCGTGTTCCTGCTCGTCGCCTTCGGGTCGCTCACGGCGGCGCAGGCGCAGAACAGGATCGAGTCGGTCACGGGCTCCTTGCAGGCAGGCAGCGAAGTGCTGCGTGTCGATTTTTCCGAGCCGCTGGCCGCAGCGCCCAACGGCTTCGCCATCCAGTCGCCCGCGCGCATCGCGCTCGATTTTCCGGGCATGCGCAGCAGCCTGGGCCGCGAGGCCATCGAGATGAACCAGGGCAACCTGCGTTCCGTGAACGTGGTGCAGGCGGGTGAACGCACGCGCCTCGTGCTCAACCTGAAAGAGGCCACCGCCTACAAGACCGAGGTGCGCGGCAAGTCGCTGCTGGTGTCGCTGCAATCCGCGGCGGGCCCGGCTCTGGTGGCCGCTACGCCCTTCGAATTCGCGGAGAACCGCAACCGCGACGTGCTGCCGCTGCGCGACGTCGACTTCCGCCTGGGCACTGAAGGCGCGGGCCGCGTGATCGTGAGCCTGCCCAACGACCAGGTCGGCGTGGACATCCGCCAGCAGGGCAAGAACCTCGTCGTCGAATTCACGAAGTCGCAGCTGCCCGAGGGCCTGAACCGCAAGCTCGACGTGGCCGACTTCGGCACGCCCGTGCAGACGGTGAGCATGCAGCAGGCCGGTGACCGCGTGCGCATGCTGATCGAGCCGCGCGGCGACTGGGACCACAGCGCCTACCAGAGCAACAGCCAGTTCGTGGTGGAGGTGCGCCCGCGCAAGGTCGATCCGACCAAGCTGACGCAGGGCGTGGGCTACAACGGCGAGAAGCTGTCGCTGAATTTCCAGAACATCGAGATCCGCTCGCTGCTGCAGGTGATCGCGGACTTCACCAGCTTCAACATCGTCACCTCCGACTCGGTCACCGGCTCGCTCACGCTGCGGCTGAAGGACGTGCCGTGGGACCAGGCGCTGGACATCATCCTGGAGGCGAAGAACCTCGGCATGCGCAAGAACGGCAGCGTGCTGCGCATCGCGCCCGAGGACGAGCTCAACGCCAAGGACAAGATAAAGGCCGAGGCCCAGGCCACCTTGCAGGGGCTCGAGCAACTGCGCACGCAGTCGTTCCAGCTCAACTATGCGAAGGCGGCCACGGTGGCGCAGGGGCTCTCCGGCACCGGCACGAGCGCCGGCGGAGGCAGCGGCAGCTCGGGCGGCGCGACGCGCATATTGAGTTCACGCGGCAGCGTGCTGGCCGAGGTGCGCACCAACCAGCTCTTCGTGACCGACATTCCCTCGCGTCTTTCGCAGGTGGCCGAGCTCATCCAGAAGCTGGACGTGCCGATACGGCAGGTGCTGATCGAGGCGCGCTTCGTCGAGGCGACCGACACCTTCAGCAAGTCGCTGGGCGCGAAGCTGGGCGGCGGTTTCGTCAACGCGAACTCGTCGGTGGGCGTGACGCCTTCCGTGAGTTCAAGTACCACGGGCGGCGTGACCACCACCACGAGCACCAACACCTATTCGAGCACCAGCTTCGTCAACCTGCCGGCGACCAGCACGACGGGCGACGCGGTCGGCACCTTCGCGCTGTCGCTCTTCAACTCGGGCCTGACGAAGATGCTCAACCTCGAGATCTCGGCGCTGGAAGCGGACGGCAAGGGCAAGGTGGTGTCGAGTCCGCGCGTGGTGACGGCCGACCAGACCAAGGCACTGATCGAGCAGGGTACCGAGCTGCCCTACCAGGTCGCGACATCGAGCGGCGCGACTTCCATCGCCTTCCGCAAGGCCAACCTCAAGCTGGAAGTGACGCCGCAGATCACGCCCGAGGGCAACATCATCCTGGCGCTGGACGTGAACAAGGACACCGTGGGCCAGTCGACCACGGCAGGCTACGCCATCAACACCAAGCACATCCAGACCGAAGTGCTGGTGGAGAACGGTGGCACCGTCGTCATCGGCGGCGTCTTCGAGCTGACCGACACCAACTCGGAATCGCGCGTGCCGGTGCTGGGCGAACTTCCGATGGTCGGCGCGCTGTTCCGCACCCGCAGCCGGGTCAACAACAAGACCGAGATGCTGATCTTCATCAGCCCGAAGATGATTTCGGATCGGAACGCGGCGCGGTGAGCCGGGTCGGCCCGGTCCATGTACCTGACCATGTGGGAGCCTTGCGCGGCTTCTTCAGGCTGCCCGCGATCGAACGGGAAGCGCCCGGCTCATCGGCTGCCGTCGGCTAGCCGTGGACGGCCAGGCGCAGGATCTGGCGCAGCCCTTCGATGATCAGAGACAGCAGGGCGCCAGCGAGCCCGCTCCAGAAAAGCCATCGCTCCTTCCGCCCGGAGACACCGAGCGAGTCTTCGATTGCCCGAAGCCGCCTGGGCTGCGCTTGCAGCCGCCGTCGCGCGGGCTCGTGCTTGCGGTGTCGCTCGCGGTGATCGGTGCGAGGGTCGATCGGCTGTAGCTGCCGCCCGCGGCAGGTTCGCGCCGCGTGCAGGTGTCGCTGCCGGCCAAGAAGATGCCGAAGGCCAGCGCACCGAAGGCCAGCAGGCCCGCGATGCGCGGCAGCCAGGAGGACCTGCGGGAACGCGCCGTGGCAATGGAAGAAGACTGCGTCCTGCCGTCCCATCGGGCCCGCATGGTGAGCTCCGGAGGGAAGCCCTGCGCATGCGCCAATGCCGGCAGGCCGTCGAGGCGGAAGGCGCGCAGTGCCGCGAGGGACTCGCGCGAGGCGCTGGGTGGGTTGCGATACCGGGGACTGTTCATGACCCGTATCGTGAATTTCAAAGGGGGAGAAAAATTGGATGGCCGCGCTGCGCTGGGCCGCGGTGCGGCCATCCTGCGCGCTAGAAGTCGATCTTGGCGCTCAGGCTGAAGGTGCGCGGATCGCCGGGCTTGATGTAGTTGTCGTACTGGTATTCCCAGTAGCGGCGGTTCGTCACGTTGTTGATCGCGGCGCGGAAGGTCGTGCTGTGGCCCGCGATGCGCGTCGTGTAGCTCGCGCCGATGTTGGCGACGGTATAGCTCGGCAGGTTCAGCTGGTTCGATGCGTCGAGCATGGTGTTGCCCGTGTACTTCATGTCGGCCGAGAGCTTCAGGCCCGGCACCTGCGGCACGAGGTACGACACCTGCGCGGTCGCCACCAGCTTGGGCGCGCCCGCCACACGGTTGCCGATGTAGCTGCTGCCGCGCTCGTACGAGCTGTCGAGCAGCATCAGGTTGCCGCCGATCTGCCACTGCGAACCCAGCCAGGTGGAGGCGCCGACTTCCAGGCCCTGGTAGATCGACTGGCCGTCCTGCACCAGCACGTTGGAGCTGTTGGCGTACTCGGCGCCGCGCTCGATGCGGAACAGCGCGGCCGTGGCGCTCCAGCGGTCGTGCTCGGTCTTCACGCCCAGTTCGTACTGCTTGCTCTTCAGCGGATTGAGCAGCTGGCCGTTGTTGGCGTACATGGTGCTTACCGTGCTGCCGGGTTCCAGCGATTCGACATAGCTGGTGTACAGCGTGGTGTCGGGCGCGGGCTTGTACATCAGCGCGAGCGTGGGGGTGATCACGCCGCTCTTGCGGTAGCTGGAGTTCCGCGCGCCGGTGGTGTCGTAGCCGATCTGCTCGTAGGTGGTGCTGCGCAGGCCGGCCAGCACCGACCACCTGTCGGACAGCTTCAGCGTGTCGCTCGCGAACAGCGCGCGCTGCGTGATGTCGCTGTTGCGGTAGGTCCTGAAGTCGGTGGAGGTGGCGTAGCTGTTGGTGTTCTGGCCGAAGATGCTGCCGGTGCCGATCAGCTGGTAGACGGCGTTGCTGCTGTAGTAGTTGACCTGCTTCTGCCACGAGGTGCCCAGCGTGATCCGGTGCTCGAAGTCGCCGGTGCGCAGCTTGCCGTTGACCATCGCCTGCCACTGGTTGAAGCGGTGGCCCTCGGCGCTGTCGGAGCGGTAGTCGTCATAGCCGCCGCCGGCGTCCTGCAGGTAGGCGATGCCTTCGTTGCGGCTGCGGGTGGCGCTGCTGTGGCTGTAGCTGGTGCTCAATGTCCAGTCGGGCGCGAGCTGGTACTGCAGGCCGGTCGAATAGAGCCTAAAGTCGGTATTCAGGTGCTGGCCCGGGCCCACCAGGCGCTGGCTGCTGGCGCTGATGGTGGAGGGCAGCTGCGTGCCGGTGTAGCTGCCGAGGTAGATCGAGGGCGTCTGGCCGGAGGTGTTGCGCTTCTGGTAGAGCGAGTCGAAGGTCCAGGTGAGCTTGTCGGTGAGCTTCGCGTCGAGGCCGAGCGACACCGAGTTGCGGCGCACGTTGCCGTCGTTGTAGGTCTTGCCTTCCTCGTGCGTGGCGTTGAGCCGGTAGCCGAAGCGGTTGTCGGTGCCGAAGCGCCCGCCCAGGTCGACGTGCTCGCTCCAGATGCCCGCGGTCTTGTAGCCGACCTCGATGCTGCGCACCGGCTGGTCGGTCGGCTTCTTCGTCACGTAGTTGACGATGCCGCCCGGCGCGCCGAAGCCGTACATGAAGGCCGACGAGCCCTTGAGCAGCTCGATCTGCTCGAAGTGTTCGTAGGGCAAGGTGATGGCGTAGCTGAGGAAAGGCTGGCCGTTGATGCGGTAGCCGTTCTGCCAGTCCAGCGGCAGGCCGCGCACCGTGATGTAGCTGGCCCAGGCGCTATAGGCGCCGCTGTTGTCGGACACCGACGCGTCGAGCGCGAACACGTCACCGAGCTTCGACACCTGGCGCTCGGCCATGTCCTCGCCTCGGACCACACTGGTGGAGAAAGGCGTTTCCAGCTGCGAGCGCGCACCGAGCGCGCCGCTGCTCACCTTGGCGCCCAGATGCTGCTGCGTGCCGTCCTGCGATTCGGCCGTGACGGTCACCGTCGGCAGCGAGGCGGAGGCAGCCGCTTCCTGCGCGTGCGTGCGCCCGACCAGCGTGGCGGCCCACAGCACCAGCAGCGTGGCTCGCGCGGGCGGGCCGAACGGGCTGCGCCGGAATGAAACCGGGGAGGGAGAAGAAGGAGATAGGGAGGAGGGAAAGGAAAGGACCGAGGCTGCGGCGGCGGATTTCTTGCGTCCGGGGTTCAACGTTGACTCACTCTGTAGATAAGAATGAATCTCATTTTCGCAATGAATCTGGCAGGAATATTGGAGCTTGCCCCTTCGGCGAGTACGGTTTGACCTCCTGTCCGTTGTCCGCCGCTCAGTGCCCGTTGCCCGGCGAGGGCGCCAGCCCGCGCTGCTTCAGGAAGTCGTAGAGGCTGACCGCCAGCACCTGCGCGATGGGTATCGGCAGCGTCACGCGCAGCACCGCGGCCCGGTGCACCGGGCACCGGTCGGAGCTGTGGTCGACGCGGCTGGCGTCGAAGGTGATGTGCACGCAGCCCGCGTTGACCCAGTAGCCCGAGACTTCGTCCGCGAACACCTGCGGGGCGTGCAGGTCGTCGATGTAGGTGGCTTGCGGGATCTGCTGCTGTTGCTGGGACATGGTGGCTCTGTGTTTGCGTGAGCCCCGATGATCGACACCAATCTCGTAGAAAAAATGGTGCCCCGGCCCAGCTCCCGGCACCCTTGGCGTCTTCCTCAGACGATCCTCACCGACAGCTCCGGCAGCCGGTCGATGTGGATCTGGATCAGGTCGCCGCGCATCACCGGCCCGACGTTCTCCGGCGTGCCCGAGTAGATGATGTCGCCCGGCTTCAGCTCGAAGGCCTGCGACAGCCGGCTGATCTGCTCGGCCACCGACCAGATCATGTGCCTGAGCGTGGCGTTCTGCTTCGTCTGTCCGTTCACCTTGAGCCAGATCGCGCCGTCGCTGAAGTGCCCGACCTTCGCCACCGGGTGGATCGGCCCGACGGGCGCCGAGTGGTCGAAGCTCTTGCCGATCTCCCAGGGCTTCTTCTGGTCGCCCATCTCGCGCTGCAGGTCGCGGCGTGTCATGTCCAGGCCGAGCGAGTAGCCGTACACGTGGTCGAGCGCCGCGCTCGTCGCGATGTTGCGTCCGCCCTTGCCCAGCGCCACCACCAGCTCGACCTCGTAGTGGTAGTTCTTCGTGAGCGTGGGGTAGGGATGGTCGGCCACCACGCCCGGCGTCACCACCTGGATCGCATCGGCGGGCTTCTGGAAGAAGAAGGGCGGCTCGCGGCTCGGGTCCGAGCCCATCTCGCGCGCGTGCGCCTCGTAGTTTCGGCCGATGCAGTAGATGCGCCGCACCGGGAAGACCTGGTCGCTGCCGACGATCGGAATGGTCGACGATGCGACGTCGAACGGCGTGGCGGCCGAGCGGCCGGCCCCGGCGGGCAGTGCACAGCCGGCGATGGCACCGGTGGCCATGGCGGCGGAACCGGCCAGCAGGCCGCGGCGGGAAGTGATCATGGGCATGTGTCTCCTTGGTCTTGTGGATGGACGTCGTGCGCCGTGCCTCTCACGGCCGATCGATTCTGGAAGGGCGCATCGCGTGGCGATGGTGCGCATCTATGCAAAAACAGGACATAACCCATCGGAAGGCGCCGCCGATCGGCTGCGGCGCCTCACCGTGCCGCGAAGGGCGGCAGCCGCCTCGGGATCGTCTGGGCCTTCACGATGGAGGTGTTGGTCTCCGCCCTGGCCGCGATGCGGTCGAGGATGCCGTCGAGCTGCTCGAGCGACTGCAGATGGAGCCGCGCGACGAAGCAGTCTTCTCCCGTGACCTTGTCGCACTCGCAGAACTCGGGCGTGTCCCCGATCAGTTCCTGCACCGCCTTCAGCTGCCCCGGCAGCGGCCGGATGCGCACGATGGCCTGGAACTGATAGCCCAGCGCCTTCGGGTTCAGCTCGAGCGTGTAGCCGCGGATCACGTCGCGCTCCTCGAGCCGGCGCAGCCGCTCCGACACGCTGGGCGACGACAGCCCCACGTGACGGGCCAGTTCCTTCAGCGACATGCGCGCATTGCCCGAGAGGGCCAGCACGATGGCTTCGTCGGTTGCGTCGAGCATTTTCCTGTTCTCCGGTGCAATGGCATGGATGCCTTCTTTTCGAAGGCCATCAGGGGCTTTCTCCTTCTTCGCAGCATATCCATGCGACACAATCCATGGCACTCTTGTTTCCCCTGAACAGCGGCGACAACGGACGGACATGCAGACCCAGCTTCGCGGCGCGCTCGAGATGAGCGCGGCCATGGCGATCTCGGGAACCATCGGCTGGTTCGTGGTGCGCTTCGACCAGCCCCTGTTCGACCTGCTGTTCTGGCGCTGCGTGTTCGGCGCGGTGACGCTGCTGGTCGTGTGCCTTGCGCTGGGTCTGCTCCAGGGGGGCCTCGCGCCGCGCAAGTTCGCGCTGGCCGCATTCGGTGGCGTGGCCCTGGTGGTCAACTGGGTGCTGATCTTCGCGTCCTTCTCGCGCGCATCGATCTCGATCGCCACGGCGGTCTACAACACGCAGCCCTTCATGCTGGTGGCGCTGGGTGCGTTGCTGCTGTCGGAGCGGCTCACCGCGATGAAGGCGATCTGGCTGTGCATCGCGTTCGCCGGCGTGGTGCTGGTGGCGCAGGCCAAGCCGGGCGGCGGCGCCGGTGGTTCCACGTATTTCATCGGCGTGCTCATGGCGCTGGGTGCGGCCTTCTGCTACGCGGTGGCCGCCTTCGTCGCGAAGAAGCTCGACGGCATCGCGCCGCACCTCATCGCGCTGGTACAGGTGTGCGTGGGCATCGTGATGCTCGCCCCCTTCGCGAACCTGAAGGCGCTGCCCACCGACGCGGCCACCTGGGGCGTGCACCTGACGATGGGCGTTGTCTACACGGGGCTGGTGTTCGTGCTGCTGTACGGCGCGCTGCAGAAGCTGTCGACGCCGGTGGCGGGGGCGCTCTCGTTCATCTATCCGCTGGTGGCGATCGGTGTCGACTACGCCGTCTTCGGACAGCGGCTGGGCGCGCTGCAACTGGTGGGCGCAGCGGCCATCCTGATCTCGGCGGCGGGCATGACTTTCGGATGGACCCTGCCGGGCCTGCCGAGGCAGGTGCCCGCCGCCGGAAAGAACTGATCCAGCGTCTTCGCTTCGCTCAGGATGCGGCGGTGACGCCGCTGCTGCGCCTGAAGAGCGTGCCAGCCGCCCGCTTCACCAGCAGATAGAACAGCGGCACGAAGAAGATCCCCAGCGCCGTCGCGGCCAGCACGCCACCGAACACGCCCGTACCGATGGCCACCTGGCTCGCCGATCCAGCGCCGGTGGCCAGCGCCAGCGGCACCACGCCGGCCAGGAAGGCCAGCGAGGTCATCAGGATCGGCCGCAGCCGCAGGCGCGCGCCTTCGGCCACCGCGTCGAGCAGCGGTATGCCCCGGCGCAGCGCGGCTTCGGCGAACTCGATGATGAGGATCGCGTTCTTCGCCGACAGCCCGATGGTCGCGAGCAGGCCGACCTGGAAGTAGATGTCGTTCGACAGGCCGCGCAGCGACGCCGCGATCACCGCGCCGAGCACGCCCAGCGGAATCACCAGCATCACCGAGAAGGGCACCGACCAGCTTTCGTACAGCGCCGCCAGGCACAGGAACACGACGAGGATCGACAGTGCGAACAGCAGCGGCGCCTGCCCGCCCGAGAGCCGCTCCTGGTACGACAGTCCGCTCCATGCATGGCCGGTGCCGCGCTGCTTCTTCGCGATGCTTTCCACCGCGGCCATCGCCGTGCCCGAGCTTGTGCCGTGCGCGGCCGCGCCCTGGATCTGCACCGCCGGCAGGCCGTTGTAGCGCTCCAGCTGCGGCGCGCCCTGCGACCAGCGCGTGGTGGCGAAGGCCGAGAACGGCGTCATCGCGCCGGTGGCGCCGCGCACGAACCACTGCCGGATGTCGTCCGGGTCGGAGCGGTAGGGTGCGTCGGCCTGCACGTACACGCGCTTGACGCGGCCGCGGTCGATGAAGTCGTTGACGTAGCTGCCGCCCCAGGCGATGCCCAGCGTGGTGTTCACGTCGTCCAGCGACAGCCGCAGGGCCGAGGCCTTGAGCTGGTCGATGTCGATCTGCAACTGCGGCGTGCCGGCCACGCTGTTGGCGCGCACCGACTGCAGCCGCGTGTCCTTGCCCGCGTCGCGCAGCAATGACTCGCGCGCCTGCACCAGCTTCTGCGCGCCCATGCCCGAGGTGTCCTGCAGCCAGAACTCGAAGCCGTTCGACTGCCCCAGCCCCTCGATGGGCGGCGGCACCATGCCGTAGACCTCGGCGTCGCGCTGCTGCCTGCCCAGCGCTGTGCCGGCACGCTCGACGATGGCCTGGGCGCGCTGGTCGGCATGGCCGCGCTCGGACCAGTCCTTGAGCGAGACGAAGGCCATGCCCATGTTCTGCCCCGAGCCGCCATAGCTCCAGCCCGAGAGCGTGAAGATGGTGTCGGTCGTGTCCTTCTCGGTTTCGAGGAAGTGCTTCTCGACCATGCGGTTCACCGCATCGGTGCGGCCGATGGTGGAGCCCGCCGGCAGCGTGAGCTGCACCATCACGCTGCCCTGGTCTTCCTCGGGCAGGAAGCCGCCGGGCAGGCCGAGGTACAGCAGGCCCATGCCGGCCACGATGGCCGCGTACACGGCCGCGAAGCGCAGCGGCTTGCGCAGGATGCGGCCCAGCAGGCCCACGTAGCGGCCCTGCGCGGCGTCGAAGCGGCGGTTGAAGGCGCCCAGAAAACCGCGCGTGCGCGGCGCATCGCTCGCACGCAGGAAGCGCGCGCACAGCGCAGGGATCAGCACGATGGCCACCACCACCGACAGCGCCATCGACGCGATGATGGTCACCGAGAACTGCCGGTAGATCACGCCCACGGAGCCGCCGAAGAAGGCCATCGGCAGGAACACTGCCGAAACCACCACCGCGATGCCCACCAGCGCGCCGGTGATTTCCTGCATCGACTTGATGGTGGCGGCCTTCGGGTCCAGCCCTTCCTCGTGCATCACGCGCTCGACGTTCTCCACCACCACGATGGCGTCGTCCACCAGCAGGCCGATGGCCAGCACCATGCCGAAGAGCGTGAGCACGTTGATCGAATAGCCGAAGGCCGCGAGCACGCCGAAGGTACCCAGCAGCACCACCGGCACGGTGATGGCCGGGATGACCGTGGCGCGCCAGTTCTGCAGGAACAGGTACATGACGACCACCACCAGCGCGATGGCCTCCAGCAGCGTCTTGATGACCGACCTGATCGAGATCTTCACGAAGCGCGTCGTGTCCTCGGCGTAGGCCACGCGCAGGCCGGCGGGCAGCGAGGGCTCCATCTCGGCGATGCGAGCCTTCACCGCGCTGGCGGTGGTCAGCGCGTTGGCGCCGGGCGCCAGCATGACCGCGGCGCCGGCGGCGGGGTGGCCGTTCAGGCGCGTGGTCTCGGCATACGACTCGCTGCCCATCTCCACGCGCGCCACGTCGCCCAGGCGCACCACGGCGCCGTCGGCCTGCGTCTTCAGCACGATGTCGCGGAACTGCTCCGGCGTCTGCAGCCGCGACAGCGCCGTCACGGTGGCGGTGAGCTGCTGCTTCGCGGGCGAGGGCCGCGCGCCGATCTCGCCGACCGACACCTGCGTGTTCTGCGCGGTGATGGCGGCGGTCACGTCAGAGGGCATCAGCTGGTAGCTCGCGAGCCGGTGCGGATCGAGCCAGATGCGCATCGCGTACGAAGCGCCGAAGGCCTGCACCGAGCCCACGCCGTCGACGCGGCTGATGGGATCGCGCAGGTTGCTCGCCATCCAGTCGGCCACGTCGGTGTCGGTGCGGCGGTCGGTCTCGTCGTAGAGGGCCACGATCAGCAGGAAGTTGTTCTGCGACTTCGCAACCGTCACACCCTGCTGCTGCACCGCCTGCGGCAGGCGGCTGGTGGCCTGGCTGACCTTGTTCTGCACCTGCACCTGGGCGGTGTCGGGGTTGATGCCCTGGCGGAAGGTGACGGCGATCTCGGCCCAGCCGGCCGAGCTGCTCGTCGACTTGAAGTACAGCAGACCGTCGATGCCCTTGAGCTGCTGCTCGAGCACCTGCGTGACGCTGCTTTCCACCGCCTGCGCCGAGGCGCCGGGGTAGTTGGCCGAGACCACGACGGTGGGCGGCGCGATGTCCGGGTACTGCGAGACCGGCAGCGTGCGGATGGCCACGCCGCCGGCCAGCATGATCAGGATGGCGATGACCCATGCGAACACGGGCCGCTGGATGAAGAAGTTGGCTATCACGGGTGTTGTCTTTTCTTCAGTCGGCCGAGGCGGGCGTCGGCGCCGCCGATACCGGCACCGGCTTCACCTTGTCGCCCGGGTGCGCGCGCTGCAGGCCGTCGACCACGAGCCGGTCGCCTTCGCGCAGGCCGCCGGTCACGATCCACTGGTCGCCCGAGGCGCCGCGCACTTCGAGCGCGCGCAGTTCGACCTTGTCGTCCTTGCCCACCACCAGTGCGGTCGGCTCGCCCTTGTCGTTGCGCGCCACGCCGCGCTGCGGCGCGAGCACGGCCTGCCGTTCGACGCCGGCCTCGACCTGCGCGCGCACGTACATGCCGGGCAGCAGCAGCCCCTGCGGGTTCGGAAACTCCGCGCGCAGCGTGACCGAGCCGGTCGCGGCGTCGACCGCCACTTCCGTGAACTTCAGCGTGCCGGCGTGCGGGTAGGGCAGGCCGTCTTCCATGCGCAGGCTCACGCGCGTGCTCGCAGGCGCCATGTCGCCCGAGATGAAGCGGCGCTTGAGCCGCGTGAGTTCGAGGCTGGACTGCACCACGTCGACATAGATCGGGTCGATGCGCTGGATCGTCGCCAGCGCCGTGGCCTGGCCCGGCGCCACCAGCGCGCCCTCGGTCACGCTGGAGCGGCCGATGCGGCCCGAGATTGGCGCCTCGATGCGCGTGAATTCGAGGTTGATGCGCGCCGCCTTCAGGGCAGCCTGCGCGGCCTTCACGCCGGCCTGCGCCTGCACGAGCGCGGCCTGCGCCTCCTCGTGCTCCTGCCTGCTCACGGCATTGGCCTTCACCAGTTCGCCGAATCGCTCGGCCTTGCCGCGCAGGCTCGCGATACCGGCCTGCGCGGTCGCGAGCGCGGCCTGCGCCTGCTCGTGCGCCGCTTCGAAGGGGCCGGGCTCGATCTCGTACAGCACCTGGCCCGCGCGGACCATGCTGCCTTCCTCGAACAGGCGCTTGCGCACGATGCCGTTGACCTGCGGGCGCACCTCGGACACGCGGAACGCGGCCGTGCGGCCCGAAAGCTCGGTGTGCACGGGCACATCGCCCGCGTGCATCGCCATCACGCCGACTTCGGGCGGCGCGGTCTCGGTTTGAGGGGCCTGCCGGGCGCCGCACGCGGCGAGCACGAGCAGGGAAAAGGGTAGAAGCAGAAGCTTGAAAGTCATGGCCGTCCGGAAACGCGCTGCGGCGCGAGCCGGGATCGCCCGGGTCGCGCGTCTGTATGGATTTGCACTGTTGTGGTGCATTCTGCCTGCCGTGTTGCGTCGCAACATGAAGGGTTCCTGAGGCTTCCTTGGGGAAGCCAACGAAAAAAGCCCATGCGGGCGAGAGCCCGCCGCCACGTCGATCCGTGGCAACGGGCCCTGCCGCATGGGCCGGGCGGGCTGGCTGGCTCGGAGCTAGCTGGCGCTTTGCTGTCGCCGTCCCAGCGCGAACACCGAGTTCGGCGCGTCGACGACGAAGGGCTTGCGCGTGGCGGGCTGGCCGCTGGGCGAACGCCGCACTTCGCTGCGAACCGCCGCCTGCACGCCCTTGGCCTTCTGCTCGTCGACCAGGCTCTGCAGCGAGATCGACTTGAGGAACTCGACCGCCCGCAGGTTCACGGTGGCCCAGAGCTCGTCGATCTCGCAGCGGCCGGCCTCGCCCGGCGCGTCGGCATCGCGCTGGCGGGTGGTTTCAGCATCGTGGTCCTCGATCGAGAGGACGATGTCGGCCACGGAAATCTCGGCCGCCTTGCGGCTGAGCGAATACCCGCCGCCCGGGCCGCGGGTCGATTCGACCAGGCTGGCGCGGCGCAGCTTGCCGAACAGCAGCTCCAGGTAAGACAGCGACACGCGCTGGCGCAGGCTGATCGAAGCCAGCGTGACGGGGCCCGAACGCCCATGAAGGGCGATGTCGATCATCGCGGTGACCGCGAAGCGGCCTTTGGTGGTGAGACGCATGGGATGTTCCTTCCTTTTCTTCCTTCGTGGGGAATCACTCGTCCCGGCCGCCGGCGATGCCCAGCAGGGCCAGCAGCGACTGGAAGACGTTGTAGATGCTGAGATACACACCCAGCGTGGCGGAGATGTAGTTGGTCTCCAGTCCGTCCTTCACGCGCTTGAGGTCGTGCAGGATGAAGGCCGAGAAGATGCCGATGGCCAGGACCGACAGCGTCATCATCAGAGCGCTCGACTTGATGAAGAAGTTGGCGATGCCCGCCACCAGCAGCAGGATGGCGCCGATGAAGAGCCACTTGCCCATGGCCGACAGGTCGCGCTTGATGACCGACGACAGCGTGGCCATGCCGAAGAAGATCGCGCCGGTGCCGGCGAAGGCCGTCATCACCAGGCTGGCGCCATTGGCCAGGCCGAGCACGGTGCCGACCAGGCGCGACAGCATCAGGCCCATGAAGAAGGTGAAGGCCAGCAGCACCGGCACGCCGGCGGCCGACTCCTTAGTCTTCTCGATGGCGTACATGAAGCCGAAGGCGCCGCCGAGGAAGACCATCAGGCCGATGCCCGGCGACATGGCGCGCGAGAAGCCGGTGGAGACGCCGATCCAGGCGCCGAGCACGGTCGGCAGCATCGACAGCGCGAGCAGCCAGTAGGTGTTGCGCAGGACGCGGTTGCGCTCCTGCGGCGAGGCGATCGGCAGCTCGATGCCGTCGTGATAGGTGGTAGGGCTGTTGTTCATTCTGTGTTGATTCCTTGAAGCTGGACCGGCGCCGGGTGCGCGCAATGGATGGCGCGCGCAAAGGGGCACAGGGCCGTGAATGAGAGAGATCAGGTAGCGGCGGTTGCGATGCGGGTGCCGCCCGATGGCGGCCGGCCCTGGTCACAACAGGGGAGCGGGAGCCATGGCGGCTCCCGGTCGCGAAGGCTTTTGGGGCCTAGGCGACGAGGGACGTGGCGCGGGGTGGCCGCTTGGGTCGCGCCAGGAACGGCGAGACGATGGTGGTCAGGCCGAGTTTCGGCGGCTGTTCCGTGAAGCGCAGCAGCGCGGGCGCGCCGTTGCGTGCATCGACCAGCTCGGCGTGTTCAGAGCCGGCTTCATCGATGGAGAGGGCGTCGTCCGATGCCTTGTCGGCATCGCCTGCCGGCTTCCTGGCTTCGGAGAGATCGGAGATGTCTGAGAAGGCGACGCTGACGATCAGCGTCTGGGTCGCCTGTGCCGCCTGCGGTTCGGCATGCGAATGGCCGGCACCGAGCATGTTGTGGGCAAGCACGGCGAAGCCGTAGCAGGACAACATGATTGCGAGGACGGTAGCGGCAAACCAGCGGGACATGTAGGGGTATTTTACCTGCCGCGCCGGGCCTTTCTTCGCGGCGGCGGTTTCAACCGACCGGATCGCATGGATGTTCCTCAGGCCGGCGCGGTCGTCGTATCACCGCCTTCGGGCTGCAGCCATTCGCTTGCGTGGGTGCGCAGGGCGTCTATCTGCAGCCAGATCAGACCGAGTTCGGTATGGAAAGTTCGCGCCTGCGGGTCGCCGCTTTCCCCGCCTTCGGCTGCGGCCTGTGCCAGCGCGGCCCGCGCTGCGGTTTCATCTTCCGTGCCGCCTGTTGCATCCACCACGCCCTTTTCCAGCCCGGTCGCCAGCGCCTCCAGCGCCGCGATCGCCCCCTCGGCAGAGGCATGCAGCACCG
The DNA here is from genome assembly GCF_048305045.1 of Variovorax sp. 278MFTsu5.1. Classification (NCBI taxonomy): domain Bacteria; kingdom Pseudomonadati; phylum Pseudomonadota; class Betaproteobacteria; order Burkholderiales; family Comamonadaceae; genus Variovorax; species Variovorax sp. 278MFTsu5.1. Next base: position 5,632,661 of record NZ_CP157622.1, on the reverse strand, counting down.
CCATCTGGGCCGAATCGGGCAGCGCCGAGCGGTGGGCGCCCAGCGCTGACAGGTAGCTCAGCAGCGTGTGCGAGCGGATCAGGAAGCGCAGCGCCACCCCCGCGCGCGGCCTCACGTAGCCCGGCTCGCGGAACATGTCCGACACGGCGGTGGACAGCGCCGCATCCGCGTTGTGGTCGTTGCGCCGCGCCAGCCGGTAGTCGAGGTGGTCGCGCGCGCCGGTGCGGTACTGGCCGACGATCTGCCGCAGGTAGCCCGCGTGGCCGCGCATGGCGGCCGCCGCAAGCTCGTTGATGCGGCGGGCCTGCCAGTGAGGCAGCACCAGCAGCACCGCCAGCCCGGCGATGGCGCTGCCGATGGCGGTGTCGACCAGCCGCGGCACCAGCAGCACGCCGCTGTCGCCGACCTGGTTGAAGCACATCAGCACCAGCAGCGTCATGGAGGCGGTGGCCAGCAGGTAGCGCGTGGTGCGGGTCGCAAAGAACAGCACGCCGGCGATCACCGCGAGCACCGACTGCACCAGCGGCTGCGGAAAGAGCTGCAGCAGCGCCCAGCCCGCCACCACGCCGAGGGCGGTGCCGGCAATGCGCTGCCCCATGCGCGCGATGGTGTCGCCATACGTCTGCTGGCAGACGAAGAGCGTGGTCAGCAGGATCCAGTAGCCCTGCGCCGGGTGGATGACATGCATCACCCCGTAGCCCGCCACCAGCGCGATCGACAACCGCAGCGCATGCCGGAAGAGCGGCGATCGCACCGTGAGCTGCCGCCGCACCCGCTCGACCGCGTCGCGCCAGGAGCGTGGCGAGCGGTCGAACAAACCCATCTCCGTGCGGCCCGCGCGCGCCGAAGGCTGGCTGGCCCCCGCGAGCTGGCCGTCGAGCAGCGCGAGATTGCGCGCCAGCGCCTCCACCGAGGCCAGCAGCACCAGCCGCTCGGGTGTTCCGGCCCGCGCGCGTTCGTGCTCGATGGCGCTGCGCAGATCGGCCAGAGCCTGCACGGTCTCGGTCCCCACCTCGAAGGGCTCGCGCCGCTCCACCGAATCGGCCAGCCGCTGGCAGGCCAGCCCCTGCAGGCCCAGCACGCGCTGGCAGCGGTAGAGCAGGTCGCTGTGGAAGAAGGCATCGGCCAGTGCGTTGTAGTCGTCGTGCGAGGAGCTGGCGCGCTCGTGCACGTCCTGCGCGATCAGGTACAGCCCCCGGTAGCGCGAGATGCGTCCGGTCGGCGCCCGCGCGCTGATGCGGCGGAAGATGCTTTCCTTGGCCGCGTTGAGCTCCGTCACCACCTCGGCATTGAGCTGCGCGAGCGCGAGCCGCTTGCGCTCTATGTCGATGCCGCGCAGCGGCTCGAAGAGCGACGCCTTGAAGCGCACGTAGTTGCCCAGCACCGTGAACAGCGTCACCAGTCGCGCCTGCACGGGCTGCGCCGGAAAGGCCGCGCACCACAGTACAGAGAACACGCCGTACCAGGCGGCGCCCGCCACCAGCAGCAGGGGCTCGCGGCCGCGATGCGCCACGCCGTGCGCGCCCATGTTCTCGATGCCCAGCGTGGCGTACATCGCGAGGATCAGCGTCGCGTACGCGATCGCCTTGTAGCGTGCCTCCACGGCGCCGAGCATGGTGAGCCAGAAGGCCGCGAGCGCGAGTCCGGCGATGAACAGCAGCGGCATGCCGAAGGCCGCCTCCACCGCGAACGCGATGGCCGCGAAGCAGGCCAGCGTTACCACCTGCGCACGCAGCCTGCCGCGCCAGCTGTCGTCGGTCTCGGCGAGCGCGCTGGCGATGGCACCGAGGAAGAGGGGGATCACCGCATCGGCGTGGCCGCTCCAGGCGCAGCCCGCCATGAGGCTGCCGAGGGTGAGAAGGATGCGCACGGGCTGCGCGCGAGAGGCGAAAGACCGCAGCCGCTGGCGCAGCGCGTCGGGAGACAGGGGAAGCATGATGGGCCGATCTTGCACGATGCATGCCACGGCCATGTGGCGGGATGAGGCGCTGCGGGGTGGTCAGCGCCGGCTGCGCAGGAATCCGTGGCGCGGCGCGATCCACCGCACCTGTTCGTCGTCGGCCGTGGGCGCATCGGAAGTGCCCGCGAACAGCATGCCTTCCTCGACCAGCAGGAACCGGCGCGACTGCGCATCGCCATCGTCCGGCAGCACGCGCAGCGTCGCATCGCCGACGCTGATCTGCTCGCCCGGTGCCAGTACCACGGTGCCTGCATCGGAAGCCGCCCGCGTCGACAGGAGCCATCGCACGCGTCCCGGCGCGGCGGAGGCAAGCGCCTCGGCATGCGCGGGGTCCGCGGGCGATGCGTCGATCAAGGCGCAATCGCCGCCCGCCGTTCCCACGAAGTAGCTGTGCACCAGCGTGCCCGATCCGTCGCCGGCTTCTCCGGTCACCCGCAGCACCCGCGCAGAAAGCCGCATCGCCAGTCCGGCCTCGTGCGCGTAGCGGCCGCCGCCTTCGCCATCGGGATCGACAAAGCCGACTTCCTCGTACGAAGGCTCCTCCATGTTCACCGGCCGCCGTCCCTTCGGACCGTCCGCCAGCCGCGGCATCGCGCGAGGAATGTGCTTCAGGCCGCGCGCATGCGCCATGAGCTCGCCCACGCTTTCGAACCGCGCGAGTTCCAGCAGGATGCGGCGCGTCACGTTCATCAGCTTGAGCCCGCGCGCCGGGTCCACGGCATCGGCGGGACGCAGCCACATGTGCTCGACCGTCTCGCGTCCGTCGGGCTGCACGCTCTGCGACTCGGGCATGGTGGCGAGGAAGAAGCGCGTGTCGAAGCGGCGCGGCATGCCCGGCGGCGTGAGCCAGTGCGAGAAGTACGCGAGCCGGTCGGCTGCGAGCTTCCAGCCGTGCCGCGCGCACAGCGACAGCAGCGCGTCGGTGCCTTGCTCGGCGGCATGGCGCATTTCGGCGAGCTGGCCGGAGGGCAGGCCGTCCAGTGTCACCGGCCGTCCGGCGTCGTCGGTCGCGAACAGCAGGCCGGCTTCCTCGAAGCATTCGCGGATCGCCGCCGCGTAGTAGTCCAGGCCGCCCTCGGGCACTTCGAGCCGTTCGCTCGCGGCCCGGTCGTCGAGGCCGCTGCAGCAGCCGTGCAGGCCGCGGTCGTGCGCGTCGATCACACCGCCCGGGAACACGCTCGCGCCGCTGTTCTGGTCGTTGGCCTTCTCGGCACGCCGCAGCATCAGCACTTCCAGGCCGGCACTTGCGTCGCGCAGCACGATGAGGGTGGCCGCCATGCGCACGGGACGTGGCTGTGCGGTGGGGGGCGTGTCGTGCGTGGGGCTGGCTGTCATGCACCCATTGTCGCGCCGGCCGGTGCTGCCAAGGTGACAGCACCGGCCCCGCGCTGTCACCCTGAAGACCGTGCGAAACGCCGCGCGCAACGTACCTTCAAGGCGCACATGCACAACACCGACTCTTGCTGAAGGACGCACCATGCATTTTGAATTCACGCCCCGGGTGATCGCGCTGCGCGAGGAACTGCTCAGGTTCATGGACGAGTACGTCTATCCCAACGAGAAGCGCCACGAGGAGGAACTCGCCGCCAACGCCCGCGCCGGCCGGCCGTACGCCGAGCTGCCGATGATGGCCGGCCTCAAGGCCAAGGCACGCGAGCGCGGTCTGTGGAACCTGTTCCTGCCCGAGTCGGAGCACGGCCCCGGCCTGAGCAACGTCGAGTACGCGCCGCTGTGCGAGATCATGGGCCGGCGCTACTGGTCCTCCGAGATCTTCAACTGCTCCGCCCCCGACACCGGCAACATGGAAGTGCTGGCGCGCTACGGCACCAAGGCGCAGCAGGAGCGCTGGCTCAAGCCGCTGCTGGCCGGCGAGATCCGCTCCTCCTTTGCGATGACCGAGCCCGAGGTGGCTTCCAGCGACGCCACCAACATCCGCTGCAGTATTCGCCGCGAGGGCGACGAGTACGTCATCAACGGCCGCAAGTGGTACATCACCGGCGCGATGAACGAGCGCTGCGAGATCTTCGTGCTCATGGGCAAGACCGACCCCGACAACGCCGACCGCCACAGGCAGCAGTCGATGATCCTCGTGCCGAAGAACACGCCCGGCGTGACCATCGTGCGCGACATGGCGCTGCTCGGCGTGTACGACCCGCCCTTCGGCCACCCCGAGATCGTGTTCGAGAACGTGCGCGTGCCGGTCGAGAACATCCTGCTCGGCGAGGGCCGCGGCTTCGAGATCGCGCAAGGCCGCCTTGGCCCCGGCCGCATCCACCACTGCATGCGCGCCATCGGCATGGCCGAGGCCGCGCTGGAGATGATGTGCCAGCGCCTCGTGTCGCGCACCGCCTTCCACAAGCCGCTGTCGGAGCAGGGCGTGTGGCGCGAGCGCATCGCCGAGTCGCGCATGCTCATCGAGCAGTCGCGCTGGATGGTGCTCAACGCCGCCTACCGCATGGACACCGTGGGCAACAAGGTCGCCGCCAAGGAGATCGCGATGATCAAGGTGCTCACGCCCAACAACTGCGTGAAGGTGGTCGACTGGGCCATGCAGGCCTTCGGCGCGATGGGCCTGAGCCAGGACACGCTGCTCACGCACTTCTACGCGTATGAGCGGCACCTGCGCGTGGCCGACGGTCCCGACGAGGTGCATCGCAACGCGATTGCGAAGCAGGAGCTGGCGGCGTACCAGTAAGTGGGCGAGAAGGGTGCGCGAGAACGCGCGCTCAGTCCTTCGCCTCTGCCGGCGCTTCCCAGGCGAAACCGACGCCATATACCGACCGTATCCAGTCGTGCTCCGGCGTCACCACGCCGAGCTTGCGGCGCAGGTTCTTCACGTGGCTGTCGATGGCGCGTTCGGTCACGTCCACCGTGTCGTCGTAGGCCAGTTCGAGCAGGCGGGCGCGCGAGAAGATGCGCCCCGGGTGCCGCGAGAGCACCTGCAGCAGCCCGAATTCGCGCCGCGTGAGGTTCAGCGGCGTGCCTTCGAGCGAGGCACGCCAGTGCACGTCGTCCAGCACCAGTCCCGGCGCGTCGCCCTGCGGGGACGCTCCCTGTGCGAGGCCCGGCGCGGTGCGGCGCAGCACGGCGCGCACCCGCGCCACCAGCTCGCGCGGCGAGAAGGGCTTGCACACGTAGTCGTCGGCACCCAGCTCCAGGCCCAGCAGCCGGTCGACTTCCTCGATGCGCGCGGTCAGCATGATGATCGGGTGCGCCGTGTGCTCGCGCGCGCGGCGCAGCACCTCGATGCCGTCGAGCCGCGGCAGCATGATGTCCAGCAGCGTGAGGCCGGGAGGCGAGGCGACGATGCTTTCGAGCGCGCTCTGCCCATCGGTGAAGAGTTCGGTGTCGTAGCCCGCGTGGCGCAGGTAGTCCTGCACCACCGAGGCGATGTCGGTTTCGTCTTCGACGATGACGATGCGTGTCATGACGTTGCTGCCAGTGGAAGGGTGATGGTCAGGCGCAGGCCGCCCAGTGGCGAGGCCGACGCGTCGATGGTGCCGCCGTGCGCCTCGACGGTCGCGCGGCAGATGGAAAGGCCGAGCCCGGAGCCTCCGTGTTCGCGGCTGCGAGAGCTCTCGCCGCGGAAGAGGCGGTCGAACAGGCGCGGCAGCTCGGACTCGGGCACGCCTGGCGCGCTGTCGTCGAACACCAGCGTGAGGCGGTTGCCCGTCCACGCGCCTTCGACGATGACGTCGATGCGCAGCTCGCCGCCCTCGTCGGTGTAGGCCAGCGCGTTCTCCAGCAGGTTCATGAAGACCTGGTGCAGCCGGTGCGCGTCGCCCTCGATCACGGGCTGCGCGGAGGCGCCGATGCGGTCGACCGCGCGACGGTCCACCGTGATGTTGCGCGCGTCGAAGCGGTCGCGGGTGTGGTCGAGCGCTTCCTTCAGCAGCGAGAGCGGGAACACGGTGGTCGCGAGCAGGTCGCTCTGCGGCTCGCGCATGCTGCTGCGCAGGTCGTCGACCAGCTGGCCCAGGCGGATCACCTGCCGGTGCAGCCGCAGCGCGGTGCGCTCGTCGAAGGTGCGCACGCCGTCCTGCAGCGCCTCGATTTCCGCGCGCATGGCGGCCAGCGGCGTGCGCAGCTCGTGGGCCGCGTCGGCCAGCCAGGCGCGGCGCGAGGCCTCCATCGTGTCCAGGCGCTGCGCCATGTCGTTGAAGGTGCGGCCCAGCAGCGCCAGTTCGTCGGAGCCCTGCACCGCGACGCGGGTGGAGAGCCGGCCGCGCGCCACGTCCTGCGCGGCCTGCGTGAGTTCGTCGATGGGCCTGAACCAGCGGCGCGCCAGGAGCCACGACAGCACCAGCGCGAAGCCGAGCCCGCACAGGCCGGTGAGCACGATCACGCCCGACTGCCGCGCGACGAAGGCCCGGTCGGCCTCGCTCTCCAGGCCCTGCATCGGCGTCAGCGCCAGGTAGCCGATGACGCTTCGGTCGCGCCGTATCGGTATGCGCGCCGCGTTCGCCAGGTCGCCCTCGGCGCCCACCACGCGCGCGCCATGCGCGTCGAGCAGGGCCAGCCGCTGGAAGATGGAGTCCGGCATCTCGCGCGGATCGCGGAAGAACCACGGCGGCGGCAACGTCGGCAGCCGGCGCGGCACCAGGTCGAGCTGCTGCGACGGCAGGCCGGATTCCGGCGGTGGCGGGGGCGGAGGCGGGCGGCCCTCGTCCTCGTTGTTGCCGTCGCCGGCATTGCCGCGGTTGCCGCGATTGCCCTCCGGCGGCGGGTTGCCGCGCATGGCGCGGTGCTCGTACCAGGGCGGCAGGCGCCTTTCGTCGGCGCTGCCGGTGCCGTTGTCGAGCGCGGCGGCCAGCCGGCCCATCTGCAGGCGGCGCCATGCGTCTTCGTTGTCGTGCAGGCCCTTCCAGTCGCCGTTGGCCACGTAGTACTTCAGGAGGATCTGCGAGAGCCAGTCCATGCGCCGGATCTCGATCTCGGCCACGTAGGAGCCCAGCCCGCGCTGCAGCGCGATGATCGACAGGCCCGCGAAGCTGATCAGCAGCACGATCAACAAGGCGGCCAGCGCCAGGAAGATCTTTCTGGAAAGGGTCAGGTGAGGCATGGGCTCGGAGGGGCAGTGCCGCATTCTGCGGCATGCATGGCGGGCGAGGGGAGGCGGGCTGAGGACGGCTGGAGGGGACGGCCACCGATCATCGCGGCCGAATGTGGAGGAATCTGGGAGGAAATCCGCTCGGGGATCTCCATCTTTTCTCCACCATGCGGCCCCAGCATGAGGCCATGAATCCGGAACCGAGCCTTGCGCTGCAGGGGGCGATCGTCGTGTCTTTCTGCCTTCTTGCCCAGGCGTGGGTGCTGCTGGTGCTCTGGGCCGAGGTCCGGGTCACGCGGCCGGCCGGTACGCAACTCACAGGCTCCAACGTTCACAGGGAAGAAGAGTGACAAGTCACGACGACACCGCCATCGGCCGCCGCGGCCTGCTGGCCACCTTGGGCGCCGCCACGCTGGCTGCAGCCTCCGCCCGGCCCGCCGGGGCCGCCACCGCGCTGAAGAAGCTGCCGCTGACCGCGCAGACCACCGAAGGCCCCTACTACCTCGACCTGGACCGGATGCGCCGGGACATCACCGAGGGGCTCGAGGGCGTGCCGCTGGAAGTGCGCTTCAACGTCTGCGACGCCACCGGAAAGCCGCTGCCTGGGCTGCGCGTGGACATCTGGCATTGCGACATGCAGGGCCGCTATTCCGGCTTCGGCGAGCAGGGCGACGACCGCTCGCTCGCCTTCGAGGGCAAGACCTTCCTGCGGGGCAGCCAGCTCACCGACCGCGAGGGCGTCGCCGCCTTCGCCACCATCTACCCGGGCTGGTACGCGGGGCGCACCACGCACATCCACATGAAGGTGCTCGACGGAACGCGTGCGGTGCTCACCTCGCAGTTCTTCCTGCCCGATGCGCTCAGCGAGTTCCTGTACACGCAGGTTCCGCTCTACCAGCGCACGCGGGTGCGCGACACGCTCAACAGCGTCGACGGCATCGCGCTGAAGGCCGGCGACACCGTGCTCGGCGCGGTGCGCGAGGAGCGGCAGCGCTATGTGACCACGCTCGCGCTGGTGGTCGATCCGGCCGCGAACCCCGCGATCGATCGGCCGCCACCGCCTTCCGCGGGCGGCATGCCGCCGGGCGCGCAGGGCATGCCGCCAACAGGCGGTGCAGGAGGCGCAGGAGGCGCAGGAGGCGCAGGAGGCGCAGGCGGCTGGCCGCCCATGCATCCGCGCGCGCTGGCCGGCGCCGCGCGCCTCAAGGCGCTGGTGCCGCCGCGCACCACGAGCTGACGATCGGCCGCTCCGCGAAGCTGAAGCCAACGCCGTAGACCGAGCGGATCCAGTCGTGCGAAGGCACGGCCGCCGCGAGCTTCCTGCGCAGGTTCTTGATGTGCCCGTCCACGGCGCGCTCGTTCACGTCGAAGGCCTCGGGAAAGGCTGCCTCCAGCAGCTTGGAGCGGGTGAACACCCGTCCGGGGTCGCGCGACAGTGCCCGCAACAGCAGCAGCTCGCGGCGCGTGAGCGTCAGCGCGCGGCCTTCGAGGCAGGCGTTGCCGCGAGGGTCGTCGAAGCGCACGGCGGTCGAGGGCCGCGCCACGCTGTCGCGCCACTGTGCATGCCGGCGCAAAACCGTCTGGATGCGCGCCACCACCTCGCGCGGCGAGAAGGGCTTGCAGACATAGTCGTCCGCGCCCATGTCCAGCGCCAGCAGCCGGTCGGCCTCGTGCGTGCGCCCGGTCAGCATGATGATCGGGTGCTTGCCGCAGGAACGCACCTTCTCCAGCACCTGGATGCCGTCGATGCGCGGCAGCACCACGTCGAGCAGGGTGAGCGCGGGCGGTTCGCCCAGGATGCGCTCCAGCGCGGCCTCTCCGTCGCCGACCTGCTCGATCTCATGGCCCGCGCCGTGCAGGTGGCCCAGCAGCAGCGAGGCGCTGTCGTGCCTCTTGTCCTCCACCAGCAGGATGCGACCCATGGCCAGCCCCCCGTGCTCAGAACGAGGTTCCGATCTGGAACTGGAAGCGCTGCGTGCGGTCGGCCGCGATGTTGTTCGCGGTGTCGGCCTTCTGGTAGATCAGCGGCACCGCGTAGGCCAGCCGCAGCGGGCCCAGCGGGGAGATCCAGCTGATGCCGATGCCGGTGGAGGCGCGGATGCGGTTCTGCGCCTTCCACTGCGCGTCGGTCATGCTCGCGGTGCGGTCGGCGAACACGTTGCCCGCGTCGAGGAAGGTGTACAGGCGCAGCGTCTTGTCGTTGCCCGCGCCAGGGAAGGGCGTGCTGAACTCCATGTTGAAGATCGCCTTGCGCGTGCCGCCCAGCGCGCCTCCCGTGACCGAGTCGGCCGGGCCGAGCGAGTTCTGCTCGAAGCCGCGGATCGAGCCCAGGCCGCCGGCGTAGAAGTTCTTGAAGATCGGGTAGGTGCTGTCGCCCAGCGCGCGCGCATAGCCCAGCTGCCCGTTGATGGCCAGCGTGTACTGCTTGGACAGCGGGAAATACTGCTGGTACTGGTAGTTGGTCTTGAGGTAGCGCAGCTCGCTGCCGACGCCCATCTCGAGGTTTGCGCTCTGCAGGCGTCCGCGCGTGGGAACCAGCGCGCTGTCGCGGTCGTCGCGCGACCAGCCCAGCGTGGCCGGGATGGCGATCATGCTCGACTTGGCGCAGCTCACGCTCGGCGCGGTGCCCGTGCACTTGAAGTAGTCGAGGTAGGCCTGCGGTGTAGCGGTGTAGACGTACGAGCCGTCGACCAGCGTGTAGGTGCCGTTGGTGCCCGGCGTGAACGACCAGCGCTCCAGGCCGATGCCGAGGAACACCGTGTCCTGCTCGCCCACCGGGAAGCCGAATCGGATGGAGCCGCCGTCGCTCGCGAGCTTGTAGTTGCCGTCGGCCTCGTAGTAGGGCCGCGTGGTGGTGTGGAACACGTTGATCGTGCGCGAGATGCCGTCCTTGGTGAAGTACGGGTCGGTGGCCGTGAGCGAGATGGTGCGGTTGTACGAGCTGGTGTTCACGTTCAGCCCCAGGTAGTTGCCGCTGCCGAACACGTTCTCCTGCGTGATGCCGAAGGTCAGCGAGACCTTGTCGGTCGACGAGTAGCCCGCGCCCAGCTGCAGCGAGCCGGTGGGCTTCTCGGTCACGTTCACCGCCAGGTCGACCTGGTCGGGCGAGCCGGGCACGTCGACGGTGTCGACGTTCACGTCGGTGAAGAAACCCAGGCGGTCGATGCGGTCGCGCGAGGCGCGGATCTTGTTGCCGTCGTACCAGGCGCCCTCGTACTGGCGGAACTCGCGGCGGATCACCTCGTCGCGCGTCCTGGCGTTGCCGCCGATGTTGATGCGGCGCACATAGGCGCGGCGCGAGGCTTCCGCCTTGAGCACCAGCGTCACGCGGTTGTTCTGCCGGTCGATCTCCGGCTCGGCCTTCACGCGCGCGAAGGCATAGCCGAAGGTGCCGAAGTAGTCGGTGAAGGCCTTGGTGGTGGCGGCCACGTCCTCGCCGTTGTAGGGTTTGCCGGGGCGGATGGTCACCAGCGTCTTGAACTCGTCCTCGTGGCCCATGTAGTCGCCAGCGAGCTTCACGCCGGCCACCACGAACTTCTCGCCCTCGGTGATGTTGATCGTGAGGGTCAGCGTCTGCCGGTCGGGCGAGATGGCGACCTGCGTGGAGTCGATGCGGAACTCCAGATACCCGCGCGTGATGTAGTAGGAGCGCAGCGTCTCCAGGTCGCCGTTGAACTTGGTGCGCGAGTACTGGTTGGACTTGGTGTACCAGTCGAGCCAGCCGCCCGTGTCCTGGTCGAAGAGGTCGAGCAGCGTGCTCTCGCTGAAGGCCTTGTTGCCGACCACGTGCACTTCCTTGATGCGAGCGGGCTCGCCTTCGGTCACGGTGAAGGTGATGTTCACCCGGTTCCTCTCCAGCGGCGTGACGGTGGTGATGACCTGCGCGTTGTAGAGGCTGCGGCTGATGTACTGCCGCTTGAGCTCCTGCTCGGCGCGGTCGGTCAGCGCCTTGTCGTAGGCCTGCCCTTCGGACAGCCCCACCTCGCGCAGCGCTTTCTGCAGCGCCGCCTTGTCGAATTCCTTGGTGCCCACGAAATCCACGTCGGCGATGGAGGGGCGTTCTTCCACAACCACCACCAGCACGTTGCCATTCACGTCGATGCGCACGTCCTTGAAGAGACCGAGTTCGAACAGCTTGCGGATGGCCGCGCTGCCGCGTTCGTCGCTGTAGGTGTCGCCGGCTCGCAGGCCCATGGTGGCGAAGACGGTGCCGGGCTCGACGCGCTGCAGGCCTTCGAGCCTGATGTCCCTGACGGTGAAGGGCTCGACCGCCCAGGCGGAAGATGTGGCGACGGATGCAAGCAGCGCGGCGGCAGCTGCGAGTGACTTGGGAAACTGCATCGCCGCATGGTTCCCGCCAATGTCGGAGAAATTTGGGACTTTCTCCTGCCTGCCCCGGACCGGCCGGGGTCTTTACCTGCGGCTTACTGCAACCCCATTGCGTTCGATGCCGCCCATGCCGGCGCGGCGGCGGCTTCCGGCATCTGCGCGCTTCTTTCGCGGCAGTTGCGCAGGTGGTCCTCGATCGTCAGGCTGCCCTGTATCTCCAGCAGGCGCTCCACGGTGCGGTCGATGGCCCGCTCGTCCAGCAGCGGGTAGTTGCGCGCGAGGCGGCCGTTGTTGCGAACCAGGCGCGCGATGTAGGGCAGGTCCTGCTGCGTGATGACGGCCGCCGGCATCACGCCTTCCAGCTCGATGCCCTCGCAGGGCAGCAGCACGAAGTACTGCAGCCGCAGCTCGTCGGACAGCAGGCTGCGCAGCTGCGTGGTCTTGCGCCCCCCTTGCCATGCGGGGTCTTTCACCTCGCGCGCGTTCTTGCCGCCGTGCAGGCGCAGAAACCAGCGCGGCGGCGACTGGTCCGATTTCTTGCGGTAGACGAACGCGTTGCGCCAGGCCTTGATCTCGAAGAGATACACGCCGGTCTCGCACACCAGCACCGCGTCGACGCGCGCGGTGGGCACCGTGTGGCCCTCCGGCATCGGGATGATGAGGTTGCGAAGAATGCGCAGGTACGAAAAGGTGGGGCTGAATGCGCTGGCGAGCTGCTGCACGCCCAGCGAGGTGGCGGTCGTGCTCGGCGGCAAGGCGATGGTCATGGAGGGCTCCTTCGATCGAGGGAGCATCGCGCCGCTTTTGGGAGACTTCTTGAACGAGGTGTTTCCTTCGGTGGAGCGCCATGGTTTGCGTGCAAACAACAGTTCTCCCAAAGCAATGGTCAATCACAAGATTCCTCCGAATTTGAACGGGACCATGCGTGTCTGCTGCTCGATGTAGAGCCGCTGCAACTGGAGAACCTGAATGAAGAAAACCCTCACGGCATTCGCTGCCCTGGCCGTCTGCGGCCTGGCTTGTGCCCAATCGTCCGTCACGTTGTTCGGCGTCGTGGACGCCGGCCTGACCTACCAGTCGACGACCTCGCGCGACACCACCACCGGCGCATCGGTCAAGCAAAGCAAGACCAGCCTGGGCAACTCCGGCTACAACTCCAGCCGCATCGGCTTCCGCGGCACCGAAGACCTTGGCGGCGGGCTGGCCGCGAGCTTCTGGCTCGAAGCGCCCATCACCAACGACGACGGCGCCACCGGCATCTCCACCTTCGCCCGCCGCTCCACCGTGAGCCTGTCGGGTGGCTTCGGCGAGCTGCGCCTGGGCCGCGACTACACGCCCACCTTCTGGAACGACACCGTCTTCGACCCGTTCGGCACCAACGGCTCGGGCACCAACGTCATCAGCACCGTCAGCGGCAACACCACCCTCAACAACGCCAACTACGTGCGCGCCAGCAACTCGATCGGCTACTTCCTGCCGCCGAACCTGGGCGGCTTCTACGGCCAGTTCCAGTACGCGCTGCACGAGAACGCCAGCACCGACGCCACCAGCACCACGGCCGCCTCGAGCAGCAGCGCTGGCCGCTACGTGGGTGGCCGCTTCGGCTACGCCAACGGCCCGCTGGACGTCGCCCTGGGCGTGGGCCGCAGCACCGTCGTCGACACGACCGCGCTGCAGCGCAGCGTGCAGACCATCAACCTGGGCGCCTCGTACGACTTCGGTCCCGTGAAGCTGTTCGGGGAGCTGTCGAACGTGAAGAACAAGTTCGACTACGCGGCAGTGGCCGACACGCACGACAGCTACAACGGCTACCTGATCGGCGCGACGGTGCCGGTGGGCGCGGGCCTGATCCGCGTGGCGTACTCGCAGGTGCGCTACAACGAAGGCGCGGCCGGCATCACGGGCGAGGACCCGCTGGCGCGCAAGTTCGCCATCGGCTACGTGCACAACCTGTCCAAGCGCACGGCGCTGTATGCGACGGTGGCGCGCGTGAACAACCGCAACGACGTGAACTACACGGGCAGCCTGGTGTCGGCCAGCACCACCGGCTACGGCAGCACGGGCACCAGCTACACCGGCCTGCCGCGTTCCTCCACCGGCTACGACTTCGGCATCCGCCACGCGTTCTGATATCGAACGCGCGCCGCGCGGAAGGGAAGGGGCATGCACGCGCTGCCCTTTTTTCTTCCGCGCGGCTTTTTCGTTTGCGCCTGTATTCCTCATTCCACACAACCAGCAGTGAGCTTCGACCGATGAACCGAGTCCGACTTCTCGCGGGCGTGCTGGCGGCCTCCGGGCTGGCCGGCTGCATCATGCTGCCCCCGCCGCCCATGCCCTATCGTCCGCCGCCGCACGGCTTCCGCGGCGAGGGACCGCCGCCTCCAATGCTCTTCGGCGATGCGCGCCGCCCGCCTCCGGGCTGGGGCGCATGCGAGGCCGGCCGCGCACCGGCGCAGGAGCGTTGCGCGCGCGGCCTGCCGGGCGAACCCGCGCCGCAGCCGCCGGGAGCGCGCTGATGACGGGCGGAGGGCAGCTGCAATCGGGCAACCTCGGATTCATCATCGCCGCCGCGATCCTGCTGGGGCTCGGCGGCGTGGCCGGCATGATGTTCTCGCTGTTCGTCGCCAACCTGCGGCAGAGCGCCAAGGCGCGCGAACTCGCCGCGCAGGCCCGCGGGGAAGCGCGGCAGCGCATGAGCGCGAGCCGCGCGCAGGACATCGGTGCGCTGCTCGACGCCGCCTCGGCCCAGGCCGACGGCAAGGCCATCCGCCTCGACATCCAGCTGCCGCAGGAAGCGGTGCGCGTGTTCGCGATCGAGGCCGAGCTGCGCGAGCTGCTCGCGAAGGTCACGGCCTACGCGGCCAGCGTGATGCGCGCCGGCACGACGCTGCAGGTGTCCGCGCATGCCGATGGCGAGCAGGCGGTAGTCCACTGGCGAGACCTCGATGCGGTCGATGCCCATCCGCCGCTCGCGAGGTTCTTCGACGGCAGGCTCCCGGCCGCAATGGCGGCCAGCGCCAAGGCCTGCGAGCGCATCGCCGGCCACCATGGAGGGCGCATCTACTCGGCGCCGCATGGCGGCGGCGTGCTGGGGCTCACGCTGCGCCTGCCGCTGCTGCGGGCCTGAGCGCGGCTTTGGAACATGGACAAACGGTAATGAAGGGGCAGCGCTTTCTCTGATCCAATGGCGGCTAGGATGGCCCCGGCGGTGCCCGCGTGAACGTGACGATGGGCGCCGGCCGACCCCGTCGCCATGAGCATCATCAGAACGCAGCCTCTTCCCCGTCTTCATCCTCCGTCGCCAGCCTCCATCGCCGCTCCCTGCCGGAGCGCCGCGCAGGGGTGCTAGGCCCCACCGCCATGTGGCGCTGCCTCATCGTCGAGGACGACGCCGACAACGCGCGCTACATCGCCGACGGCTTTCGCTCGCTCGGCCACGTGGCGGTGATCAGCCGCGACGGCGCCGACGCGCTCGCTCGCGCCACCGGCGAGCAGTGGGACATCGTCATCCTCGACCGCATGCTGCCCAACGAGGTGGACGGCCTCTCGATCCTCTCGACCATGCGCGCGCTCGGCAAGAAGACGCCGGTGCTGGTGCTCAGCGCGCTGAATGCGCTCGACGAGCGCGTGCGCGGGCTCAAGGCCGGCGGCGACGACTACCTGGCCAAGCCCTTCGCTTTCTCGGAGCTTGCAGCGCGCGCCGAAGCGCTGGTACGGCGCTCCCGCACCGGGCCCGAGATACGCATGCTGCAGATCGCCGACCTCACGCTCGACCTCGCGCGCCGCCATGTCGAGCGCGGCGGCCGGGCCATCGCGCTGCAGCCGCGCGAGTTCAGGCTGCTGGCCTATCTCATGATGCATCCGGGCCAGGTGGTCACGCGCACCATGCTGCTGGAGGCGGTGTGGGACTACCAGTTCGACCCGCAGACCAACGTGATCGACGTGCAGGTCAGCCGGCTGCGCGGCAAGCTCGACGCGGGCGGCGCCCCCACGCTGATCCACACAGTGCGCGGCGTGGGCTACACGCTGGCAGCGCCGCAATGACCGCGGCCCTGCGCCGGCTGTGGCGCTCGGTCGGCTTCCGCCTCGCCTTCTACTACGGGCTGCTGGTGGCGATCACCATGCTCGCTGCGCTGGCCATCGTCTACATGCAGACGGTGGGTGTGCTGCAGCAGCGCATGGTGCGGCAGGTGGCCGCGAGCATGCAGCAGCTGATGGTGCGCTACGACGCGCGCGGCGCCGACGGCGTGGCCGGGGAGATCGCGAATGCGCTCTCCGACGGCCGCAACTCCGACAACGAGATCTACCTGCTGACCGACCGCGAAGGCCGCAAGCTCGCGGGCAACCTCGACCAGATGCCATCGCAGGCCCCCGATGCGGGCGACGGCGTGCACCGCCGCGTGGTGCGCACGGGCCAGACCGTCATCGCGTACCTGGTGATGCGTCCGCTGCCCGATGGCGGCCTGCTGGTGGTGGGGCACGACCTGCGCGACCAGGAGTCCATCGAATCGCTGGTGGCCAGCGCCAGCGCGGCGGCGGGCATCGTGGCGGTGCTGCTGCTGATCGGCGGCACTTTCGTTTTCCGCCAGGAGCTGGAGCGCAGCGTGGGCGCGGTGCGTCGCACGGCGGCGCGCATCGCCGAGGGCGAGCTGCAGGAGCGCGTGGAGCCTTCGGGCGAGGAAGACGAGTTCGCGCTGCTGGAGCACGACATCAACGCCATGCTCGACCGCATCCAGTCGCTGATGGACGGCGTTCGCCACGTCTCCAACACCATCGCGCACAACCTGCGAACCCCGCTCACGCGCGTGCTGGTGCGGCTGCGCGCGGTGGAAGCAGGGCTCGATGCGGGCGATCCGCAGCGCGAGGCCGTGAGCACCGCCATCCGCGAACTGGAGGAGCTGGCCGTGGTGTTCGAGAAGCTGCTGCAGATCGCCGAGGTGGAAGCCGGCGCGCGGCGGCAGCAGTTCGCGCCGGTGGCGCTGCACGTCATCGCCGACGACGTGGCGGAGCTCTACGAGGCCGTGGCCGAGCTGCGCGGCATCGTGCTGCTGCGCGAGCCCGCCGACATGGCCGTGGCGCTGGGCGACCGCGACCTGCTGGCTGGCGCGGCCGCCAACCTGCTCGACAACGCGCTGAAGTACGCCGGCACCGGCGCCACCGTACGCATAGGCACGCACACGGTGGACGGCAGGGCGCAGCTCTTCGTGCAGGACGACGGGCCGGGCATTCCGCAGGCCGAGCACGAACGCATCGGCGTGCGCTTCCACCGGCTCGACCGCAGCGTGCCGGGCCACGGGCTGGGCCTTGCGAGCGTGCTGGCGGTGGTGGCGCTGCATGGCGGGCGGCTCGATTTCGCGGATGCGAAACCGGGCCTGCGCGCGTGCATCGACCTGCCGATGGCGGACGGCTGAACGCCCGCCTTCGTTCCCAACCATTGCCGAATGGCAATGTTCTGTTCATGCACAGCGGGGCCGTGAATTCCTAGGATCGACCGAGCGCACATACCGTGCGGATCAACGCAGTTCCTTCCAGGAGACATCAACGGTGAGAATCAAGAGTCAGAGAGACTTCTGCTCGGGCGTGCTCTTCAGCGCCTTCGGCGTGGCCTTCGCATGGGGCGCCACCACATACAACGTCGGCACCGGCGCCCGCATGGGGCCGGGCTACTTTCCCCTGATCGTGGGCATCCTCATCGCGCTGATGGGCGTGCTCATCACGCTCAAGGCGCTGGCCGTGGAGACGGAAGACGGCGAGCCCATCGGGCGCATCGCATGGAAGCCGCTGGTCTTCATCATCGGCGCGAACCTGATGTTCGGCGTGCTGCTGGGCGGCCTGCCGGGCATCGGGCTGCCGTCGATGGGCCTCATCGTCGCCATCTACGCACTCACCTTCATCGCCAGCCTCGCGGGCGACAACTTCGGCTGGAAGGGCGTGGCCATCCTCGCCACCATCCTCGCGCTCGGCAGCTACCTGGCCTTCGTGGTCGCGCTGAAGCTGCAGTTCCAGGTGTGGCCGACCTTCATCTCGGGCTGATCCGCGGCAAAGAAGACACAAGAACAAGACACAAGAACAAGACAAGAAAAATGGACCTGATCACCAATCTCTCGATCGGCTTCGGCGTCGCCTTCACGGCGCAGAACCTCGTCTATGCCTTCGTGGGCTGTTTGTTGGGCACGCTGATCGGCGTGCTGCCGGGCATCGGCCCCGTGGCGACCATTGCGATGCTGCTGCCTGCCACGTATGCGCTGCCGCCGGTGTCGGCTCTCATCATGCTGGCCGGCATCTACTATGGTGCGCAGTACGGTGGCTCCACCACGGCCATTCTGGTCAACCTGCCAGGCGAATCCTCGTCGGTGGTGACAGTGATCGATGGCTACCAGATGGCGCGAAAGGGGAGGGCCGGACCGGCGCTCGCCGCTGCCGGCCTGGGCTCGTTCTTCGCGGGCTGCGTGGGCACGCTGATCCTGGCCGCCTTCGCGCCGCCGCTGACCGAGCTGGCCTTCAAGTTCGGCCCGGCCGAATACTTCTCGCTGATGATCCTGGGCCTGATCGGTGCCGTGGTGCTGGCCTCGGGTTCGCTGCTGAAGGCCATCACGATGATCCTGCTGGGCCTCGCGCTCGGCCTCGTCGGCACCGACGTGAACTCGGGCGTGGCGCGCTACAGCTTCGACATCCCGGAACTCACCGACGGTATCGGCTTCATCGCCATCGCGATGGGCGTGTTCGGCTACGGCGAGATCATCGCCAACCTGGCGGTGCCCGAGCATGAGCGCGAAGTGTTCACCGCCAAGGTGAAGGGCCTGTGGCCCACCAGGCAGGATTTCAAGGACATGACGCCCGCCGTGCTGCGCGGCACGGCCCTGGGCTCGGCATTGGGCATCCTGCCCGGCGGCGGCGCGCTGCTGTCGGCCTTCGCGGCCTACACCATCGAGAAGAAGATCAAGCTCAAGCAGGGCGAGATGGCCTTCGGCAAGGGGAACATCCGCGGCGTGGCGGGCCCCGAGTCGGCCAACAACGCTGGTGCGCAGACTTCCTTCATTCCGCTGCTGACGCTGGGCATTCCGCCCAATGCAGTGATGGCGCTGATGGTCGGGGCCATGACCATCCACAACATCCAGCCGGGCCCGCAGGTGATGACCAGCAACCCGGAGCTCTTCTGGGGCCTGATCGCCTCGATGTGGATCGGCAACCTGATGCTGATCGTGCTGAACCTGCCGATGATCGGTATCTGGATCAAGCTGCTGACCATTCCCTACAAGTGGCTCTTCCCGTCGATCGTGCTGTTCTGCGCGGTGGGCGTCTACTCGGAGAACAACAACACCTTCGACGTGTGGATGGTGGCGATCTTCGGCATCGTGGGCTACCTGTTCCTCAAGCTGAAGTGCGAGCCCGCGCCGCTGCTGCTGGGCTTCATCCTCGGGCCGATGATGGAAGAGAACCTGCGCCGGGCGCTGCTGCTGTCGCGTGGCGACTGGAGCGTGTTCGTGATGCGGCCGCTGTCGGCGGGCCTGCTGGTCGCCGCCGCGCTGCTGCTGATCGTGGTGCTGCTGCCTTCGGTGAAGGCCAAGCGCGAAGAGGCCTTCGTCGAGGACTGACGGGCCGGGGGAGGGCGGCTGGTCGGAACTCCGCGCGATACTTGCGGTCCCACGCTGCCGCCGCCTTCCTTCCCTCCGATGCCCGACGTGCGTTTCCCTTCCTTCTCGATCCTTCTTCGCTCGCTCGCCCTGAGCGCGACCCTTCTCACCGCAGGCGCCCTGCACGCGCAGGCCCTGCCGCCCGGCGTGCGGCTGGGCATGTCGGCCGAGGAATTGCAGGCCGCGCTGCCCGCCGCCGAGCGCGTGCCGAGGCCGCAGCGCCTGGGCGGCGGCCTCGTCGGCTCGTGGCGCGCGGCGCCTGTGGAGATGGCCGGCCTGCTGTTCGAGCCGACCTTCTTCTTCGCGGCCTCGGAACTGCGGCGCGTCGAGTACGTGGCCTCGGCCCAGTCCACGCCCGACGGCGGCTCGGCGGCCTTCGCGGCGCTGGTGCAGTGGGGCCGGGGCGTTTTCGGCAACGAGCTGGCGTCGCGCGACCCCGGCAGCGCGTACGCCGCATGGGCGAGCAACGACACCGACATCTACGTGCAGCAGCAGGCCGGCGATCCGCGCAGGGCGAGCGTGCGGCTGGTCTACAAGGCGCGGCAGCTGCGCGACGGCAGCGAGCTCTGAGCGCGGCTTTCGGGCAGCTTCGCCTGTGCCGCTGTTTCGTCAGCTGCGCCGGCGCTGCCCCAGGTCGCGCAGCGCGGCCGAGAGCGCATCCTCGTTCACCGGCTTCAGCAGATGATGATCGAAGCCGGCCTGCGCGATGCGGGCCCGATCGCCGGGCTGGCCCCAGCCGGTGAGCGCGATCAGCCCCATGTGCCGGTGACGCGGGTGCGCGCGAAGCCGGCGCGCCAGTTCGCAACCGTCCATGCCCGGCATGCCGATGTCCAGGATGCCGAGCGTCGGGCCGAAGTCTTCCGCCGCGCGCAGCGCCTCCATGCCGCCGAAGGCGATGGCCGTCTGGGCGCCCAGCAGGTCCAGCAGCGCCGCGAGCGATTCCGCCGCGTCGCGGTTGTCGTCGACCACCAGGATGCGCTGCCGCGCGGCGGCGGCCTCCGCGTCAACGCCGGGCCGCGTACCGGCCTTCACGCCGCGGCCTAGCAGCGGCAGCGACACGACGAACTCGCTGCCGTGGCCGATGCCTGCGCTCCTCGCGTCGACCGAGCCGCCGTGCAGCTCCACCAGGCTCTTCACCAGCGTGAGGCCGATTCCGAGCCCGCCCTGCGCGGCGCGCGCCGTGTCGCTCACCTGCACGAACATGTCGAAGATCGCGTCGAGCATGGCTGCGGGAATGCCCGTGCCGCTGTCCTTCACGCGCACCACGGCATCGCCGTGGTCCCCCTGCTCGAGGAACACCTCGACGGTTCCGCCCTCGGGCGTGTACTTGGCGGCGTTGTTCAGCAGGTTGGCGAACACCTGCGTGAGCCGCACGCTGTCGCCTTCGACCGCCAGTGAGGCATCGGGCATGTTCAGCGCGAGGGTGTGCTTGCGGGCTTCCATCAACGGCCGGCTCAGTTCGACCGCGTCGCGGATCACCTGCGCCAGCGTCAGCTCGGCGAGCTGCAGCTCGATCTTGCCGCGGGTGATGCGCGAGACCTCCATCAGGTCGTTCACCAGGCGCACCATGTGCTCCACCTGGCGGCCCATGAGCTCGTAGTAGGGCAGTGCCGCCTCGGGCGTGGGGGCCTTGCGCTTGAGGATGGCCAGCGCGGTGCTCAATGGCGCGAGCGGGTTGCGCAGCTCGTGCGCCAGGGTGGCGAGGAACTCGGTCTTGCGCTTGTCGGCTTCGCCCAGGTCGTCGAGGATCCGGCGCAGTTCGTACTGCCGGCGGCGCGCTCGCAGTGCGCTGCGCAAGGCGCTCACCAGCGAGGCCACGCGCATGGGCCGCTCCAGCACGGTGACGTTGGCCATGCCGTCCATGGCGACGCCGATGGCACGCGAGTCGGCCCCCTGCCGGGCAAGGATCAGCACAGGCAGGTCGGACCATGGCGGCTGAGCCGAGACCGCATCGGCCAGTTCCGCTGCGCCGGTCCCAGAGAGCATTTCCTCCGACACCAGCAGCGCACCCGCGCCATGCGGAATTTCCTGCAGCAGGTCGCGCAGCGAGGGGCACGCAAGCGATTCGATGCCGGCGTGCTTCAGCACGGCGGTGGTCATTGCCGCATCCTTCGACGTGGCTGTGCGCAGCAGCACGCGCAGCTGCGTGTGCACGGGAGAGGCGTCGGGGGCGTCGGTGTTCGTCACGGTGGAACGGCCGACACGCCGTCGATCGGTACGGGCACCCCCGTCAGGATGCCCCTGAAGCGGCGCAACGGCTCGCCCACGTTGAGCCCGTTGTGGTCCATCGAGAAGGCGCGGATCGAACGCTCGTGCACGCCACCGCGCTTCTTGAGCACCGAGATCGCCTGGTGCACCTCGCCATCGGATTCGAAGTAGCGCAGCAGCACGACCGCGTCGGCGAGGTAGCTGGCGTCCACCGGTGTCTGCATCTGCATGCCGACGAGCCCGTGCTGGGCGCCCACCAGCAGCGTCGCCACGCCGGACTGGCCGAGGTAGGTGAGCAGCTCATGCAGGTGCACGATCAGGAAGCGCTCGTCGGGCATCGCGTTGAGGTAGCCGTTGAGGCTGTCGATCACCACCACCGCCGCCGAATGCCGCGTGACCGCGAGCCTGATCTCGTGCACCAGCTCGCCGGGCGAGAGTTCGGCCGGGTCGATCTGCTTGATGCGGATCAGGCCCGATGCAAGGTGCGGCTCGATCTCCATGCCCAGCCCCATGCACCGCGTGCGCAGCGTATTGATGCTTTCGTCGAAGATGAAGAGCGCGGAGCTCTCGCCCCGCTGCGCTGCCGCGATGGCGAACTGCACCGCCAGCGACGACTTGCCGGTGCCCGGAGCGCCGACGAAGAGCGTGCTCGTGCCTTTCTCGAGGCCGCCGCCGAGCAGTGCGTCGAGCTTGTCGATGCCGCTGGGCAGCTTGGTCAGCATCATTTCGCGCGAATGCTCGGCCGCCACCAGCCGCGGAAATACATGCAGGCCGCCGCGCTCGATCTTGTAGTCGTGGTAGCCGCCGCGGAACGACTGGCCGCGGTACTTCACAACCAGCAGGCGGCGGCGAGCCGCGCCGTAGTCGGAATTGGACTGCTCCAGCCGCAGCACCGCGTGCGCGATGCTCTGCACCTGCAGGTCGTGCTCGGTGGCCGTCATGTCGTCGAGAAGCACCACGGTGCACTGGCGTCCCGCGAAGAACTGCTTGAGCGCCAGGATCTGGCGCCGGTAGCGCAGCGAGTTGCCCGAGAGCAGGCGCAGCTCGGAGAGCGAGTCGAACACCACGCGCGAAGGCTTGAGCGTTTCCACGTCGCCGAGGATGCGCAGCGTGGTCTCGCTGAGCTCCATCTCGGACGGGTGAAACATGGTGTATTGCTCTTCGGGCTGAAGCGCATCCTGGGTGGGCAGCATCTCGCGGATGTGGATCGCCGAGAGATCCCATCCGTGCGAGGCGGCCACGCCGCGCAGTTCGGTTTCGGTTTCCGACAGCGTGACGTAGAGCACCGACTCGCCCGCGCTCACGCCCTCCAGCAGGAACTGCAGGGCAATGGTGGTCTTGCCCGCGCCGGGCATGCCTTCCAGCAGGTAGAGGCGGTTGGGTTCCAGGCCTCCTCCCAGCACATCGTTCAGGCCTGGTACGCCGGTGCTGAGGGGGCCGCTGGCGTTCGGCTCCATCGTCGTTCTCCATGAAACATGCGGACACTCATTCCATCATGGAGCGTTTGAAAATGCATGCGCGCCGCGCCAGCCGGGAGGCCAAGCCCATGTCGGCGGCGATCCCTTTGCACATTGCGGTACGGGTGGTGCGAGGCAGAGGCGTTGTCCTGCACGCCGTGTCGGAACTGTCCGGTTGGCGCGCGGTGCGCGGCAAAGAGACTGCGGCTTCTGCTTCCTTCTTTCTTTCGTTCAACCCCAGACATTTCACTCATTGCCCAGGAGACGACGATGCCCGATGACAGCGAGATCCGCATTCCGCAAGACGACGAACGCATCGACGTCACCGACCTGAAGGAGGTCGACTACTGGACCCGCTGGTTCGGCGTGAGCGAGGCCAGGCTGCGCACCGCCGTGGCATCGGCCGGCACGCACAGGGACGACCTGCGGATCTATCTCGGGCTGCCCTGACCGCTGCCGAGGCGGCGGGCGCCATGCCTCGGGCCCTTGGACCTCAGGCCGCTGCGGCCAGCATGCCCTTCTGTTCGATGAACGCGACCACGTCGGCCACGCCCGAGAGCGTCTTGAGGTTCGTCATCACGTAGGGCCGCTGGCGGCGCATGCGCTGCGTGTCCTGCTCCATCACGTCGAGATTGGCGCCCACGTAGGGCGCGAGGTCGGTCTTGTTGATCACGAAGAGGTCGCTCTTGGTGATGCCGGGGCCGCCCTTGCGCGGGATCTTCTCGCCGGCCGCCACGTCGATCACGTAGATGGTGAGGTCCGACAGCTCGGGGCTGAAGGTGGCCGCGAGGTTGTCGCCGCCCGATTCGACGAACACCACGTCGGCGTCCGGAAAGTCTTCCAGCATGCGGTCGATGGCCTCGAGGTTGATCGAGGCGTCTTCGCGGATCGCCGTGTGCGGGCAGCCGCCCGTCTCCACGCCCATGATGCGCTCGGCCGGCAGCGCGCCGGCCACCGTCAGCAGGCGCTGGTCTTCCTTGGTGTAGATGTCGTTGGTGATCGCGATCAGGTCGTACTTGTCGCGCATCGCCTTGCAGAGCATCTCGAGCAGGGTGGTCTTGCCGGAGCCGACCGGGCCGCCGATGCCCACGCGCAGGGGCGGAAGTCTCTTGGTGCGGTTGGGAATGTGGTGCAGGGCGGAGGTCATGAGGATGGTGCTCGGTTCAGCTTCGGAAGAGGCGGGAATATTGTGTTTCGTGGCGAGCCGACAGCACCGCCAGCAGGGGCGCGAAGGCCTGGCGCTCGTTGTCGCCCAAGGCCATCGCGCGGGTCACGGCATCGGGAATCTCCTGCGCCAGCCGGCCCAGGATGCGCTGGCCCGCGCTCTGGCCCAGCGGCACGGCCTTGACCGCGGCGGCGACCATGTTCTCGGCCCAGCCGAAGGCGAAGGCCAGGCAGCCGTCGTGCACCGTGGCGCCCGCGCGGCTGGCGGCGAAGGCGAATGCGACGGGGTAGCTCGCACCCAGCTCGGCAAAGACTTCCGCCGTATCGGCGTGGTGCAGCTTCAGCCATTCGACGAAGGAGCGGCCCATCTGCTCTGTCTGCAGCAGGAACTCGGCCGACTCGCGGGTGGCCATCACCCAGTCGTTGAGCGCACGGATGCGCGGCATGTCGCCGGCGCTCCAGGCCGCGATGGCCTGCCCGCAGACGGCGAGGTCGCCGCGGGCGAAGCTCAGGTGCAGCTGGTCGGAGATCCACTCCGCCGCGCGCGGTTCGGTGTCGATGCCGGCCCATTCGACGGCGGCTTCGACGCCCTCGGAGTACGAGAAGCCGCCGACCGGCAGCGCGGGCGAGGCGAGCCAGATCAGCTGCAGGAGGCTTTGGGCGGACACGTCGTCAGTGGGAGTGACCGTGATGCCTGTGGCCGTGATCGTGGCCGTGGCCATCGTGGTCGTCCAGCAGCTCCGGCGCGAGCACCAGCGGCTTAGGGCCGTTGCCCTGGGCATGCGGGTGACCGTGATCGTGCGAATGCCCGTGGTCGTGGCTGTGGCCACGGCCATGCGAATGCTCGTGCGATCCATACGCACCGCCCTCGGGCTCGAAGGCTTCTTCCACCGCCACGACGATCAGGTGCATGGAGCGCAGCATGTCGGCCAGCACATGGTCGGGCTCGATCTTCAGGTGGTCGGGCTTCAGCTCGATCGGCACGTGCCGGTTGCCCAGGTGGTAGGCCGCGCGCGTCAGGTCGAAGGGCGTGCCGTGGGCGGTGCAGTGCGTGATGCGAAGCACCGGCTGCGGCGCCGCGATCACGCGCACCAGCGAGCCGTCCTCGGCCACCAGCACGTCGCCGCCACGCACGAGCGTGCCGCGCGGCAGGAACACGCCGATCTGGCGGCCCTGCGAGTCGGTGGCGTCGAAGCGGCTCTTCTGGCGGATGTCCCAGTCGAGTTCGATGGTGGCGGCACGCTTGAGCAGCACGGGCGCGAGGCCGCGGCCCTGGGGCATGAGTTTGTTGGCGGTGAGCATGGTGCAAATGGAGCGCTCCGGAGGGCGCCCGCTGGCTGGATGAATACCTTCGAGGATACGCAGCCTGTCAAGCAGCCGCGTTCCCCAGGGCTTCAGAACAGGAAATACCGCTGCGCCATCGGCAGCAGCTTCGCCGGCTCGCAGGTCAGCAGGTTGCCGTCGGCGCGCACCGCGTAGGTCTGCGCGTCGATCTCCATCTTCGGCGTGTAGCCGTTGTGGACCAGGTCCTTCTTGCGCACGTTGCGGATGTTCTTCACCGCGCTCAGCTGCTTCTTCAGGCCGTAGCGTTCGCCGATGCCAGCGGCCAGGCCGGCCTGCGAGACGAAGGTGAGCGAACTCCTCGCGAGCGATCCGCCGTAGGCGCCGAACATCTGGCGGTAGTGCACCGGCTGCGGCGTGGGGATCGATGCGTTGGGGTCGCCCATGGCCGCCAGCGCGATGCTGCCGCCCTTGATGATGGTGAAGGGCTTCACGCCGAAGAAGGCCGGCTTCCAGATCACGATGTCGGCCCACTTGCCGATTTCGAGCGAGCCCACCTCGTGCGCGATGCCGTGCGCGATGGCCGGGTTGATCGTGTACTTGGCGACGTAGCGCTTCGCGCGGAAGTTGTCGTTGCGCGCGCTGTCCTCGGGCAGGGTGCCGCGCTGCAGCTTCATCTTGTGCGCGGTCTGCCAGGTGCGGATGACCACCTCGCCCACGCGGCCCATGGCCTGGCTGTCGGAACTGAACATGCTGATCGCGCCCAGGTCGTGCAGCACGTCCTCGGCGGCGATGGTCTCCTTGCGGATGCGCGACTCGGCGAAGGCCAGGTCCTCGGCGATGCCGGCATCGAGGTGGTGGCACACCATGAGCATGTCGACGTGCTCGTCGAGCGTGTTCACGGTGTAGGGCATCGTGGGGTTGGTGGAGGACGGCAGGAAGTTGCCCTCGCCCACCACGCGCAGGATGTCGGGCGCATGGCCGCCGCCCGCGCCTTCGGTGTGGAAGGCGCAGATGCCGCGCCCGCCCACGGCGGCGATGGTGTTCTCGACGAAGCCCGATTCGTTGAGCGTGTCGCTGTGGATGGCCACCTGCGTGTCGGTGGCGTCGGCCACGTCCATGCAGTTGCTGATGGCCGCGGGCGTGGTGCCCCAGTCTTCGTGCAGCTTCAGGCCGATGACGCCGGCCTCGATCTGCTCGTGCAGCGCGTGCGGCAGGCTGGCATTGCCCTTGCCCAGGAAGCCCAGGTTCATCGGGAAGGCGTCGGCCGCCTGCAGCATGCGCTCGATGTGCCAGGGGCCGGGCGTGGAGGTGGTGGCGAAGGTGCCGGTGGCGGGGCCGGTGCCGCCGCCGAGCATGGTGGTCACGCCGGAGGAGAGCGCCTCCTCGATCTGCTGCGGGCAGATGAAGTGGATGTGGCTGTCGATGCCGCCCGCGGTGACGATGTTGCCCTCGCAGCTGATGATCTCGGTGCCCGGGCCGATGACGATGTCCACGCCCGGTTGCACGTCGGGGTTGCCGGCCTTGCCGATGGCGGCGATGCGGCCGTCCTTCAGGCCGATGTCGGCCTTCACGATGCCCCAGTGGTCGAGGATGAGCGCGTTGGTCAGCACCGTGTCGACAGCGCCCTGCGCCCGGGTGCGCTGCGATTGCGCCATGCCGTCGCGGATCGTCTTGCCGCCGCCGAACTTCACCTCTTCGCCGTAGCCGCCGGCGCGAAGCGTGTAGTCGGCCTCGACCTCGATGACCAGCTCGGTGTCCGCGAGACGGATGCGGTCGCCCACCGTGGGGCCGAAGATTTCGGCGTAGGCACGCCTTGAGATGGTCGCCATCAGAGCTTTCCTTGAACCAGGCCGCGAAAGCCGTAGACGATGCGATCGCCCGAAAAGTCGACCAGCTCGACCGTGCGCTGCTGGCCCGGCTCGAAGCGCACGGCGGCGCCCGAGGCGATGTTCAGCCGCATGCCGCGCGCGGCCTCGCGGTCGAAGCCGAGCGCGCCGTTGGTCTCGGCGAAGTGATAGTGCGAGCCGACCTGGATCGGCCGGTCGGCGGTGTTCTGCACCACCAGCGTGAGGGTGCGGCGGCCGGGGTTGAGCGTGTGCTCGCCCTCGTCGGTGAAGAGTTCTCCGGGGATCATGCCGGCCGCCTCAGATGGCCTGCGCCAGCAGCGTTGCGCCCAGGCCGACGACCGCGGCGCCGGCCACACGCGGCAGCCATGCGTTGGCGTTGCGCAGCGCCCAGCCGACTGCGATGCCGGCGGCGTGCAGCAGCACGGTCGCGCAGACCATGCCGGCCAGCGTGAGGGCGGCGCCTTGCTCGCTCGCCAGCTCGTAGCCGTGCGCCACGCCGTGGAAGACGGCGAACACGCCCACCACCACCATCGCCGCCACGGCCGGCAGGCGCACGCGCGTGACCACCAGCAGGCCCAGCACCAGCAGCGAGGCCGCGATCATCGGCTCGACCGCCGGCAGCTGCACGCCGGCCAGCCCCGCCAGCGCGCCCGCGAGCAGCATGCCGGCGAAGGCCAGCGGCGCCCAGAGCAGGTCGGGCCAGGCGCGGCGCGCGGCCAGCGCGCTCCACAGGCCGACCGCGATCATCGCCGCGAGGTGGTCGGCGCCGGTCAGCGGGTGCATGAAGCCGGTGACGAAGCCGTGGTGCAGGCCGCCGTCGACACCGGTGTGGGCGCTGGCGGCCAAGGGCAGCAGGAGGGCGATCAGGGCAAGGGTCTTGGAGGTGCTGTGGCGCATGGAAAAGTCCTTCTGTTCTTTCTCTTGTTCTTCGAATGTCAGACGATGGGCTGATGGACGGTGACCAGCTTGGTGCCGTCGGGGAAGGTCGCTTCGACCTGGATGTCGGGAATCATCTCGGCGATGCCGTCCATCACGTCGGCGCGGGTGAGCACGCTGCGCCCCTCGCTCATGAGTTCGGCGACGCTCTTGCCGTCGCGCGCGCCTTCCATGACGGCGGCGGAAATCAGGGCGACGGCTTCGGGGTAGTTGAGCTTGAGGCCGCGGGCCTTGCGGCGTTCGGCCAGGAGTGCCGCGGTGAAGATCAGCAGCTTGTCTTTTTCGCGCGGGGTCAGTTCCATGGGATCGGCATCGGGTGACGGGAGGAGGCGGCCATTATGGGCAAGCCGGCTTGTTTGCAACAGTCGTGCCTTGTCCGCCAAAAGCCGTATGGATGGCACGGAAGATGCACCGAAACGGTGTGAACCCTGAAGCCACGACCGCCACCCCCGACGATGCCCCGCAGCGCATCGTCAAGGTGCGGCGCGACTACAACAGCTGGGTGGCCAGCGAGACGCTGGAGGACTACGCGCTGCGCTACACGCCGCAGCGCTTCCGCAAATGGTCCGAATGGCGGGTGGCCAACACGGCGTTCGGGGCGGCGTCGTTCCTGATCCTGGAGGCGGTGGGCGCCACGCTGCTGGTGCAGTACGGCTTCGCCAATGCCTTCTGGGCGATCCTGGCGACCGGGCTCATCATTTTTCTGGCGGGCGTGCCGATCAGCGTGTACGCGGCGCGCTACGGCGTGGACATGGACCTGCTCACGCGTGGCGCCGGCTTCGGCTACATCGGCTCCACGCTCACCTCGCTGATCTACGCGAGCTTCACCTTCATCTTCTTCGCGCTGGAGGCGGCGGTGATGGCCTATGCGCTGGAGCTGGCGCTGGGCATTCCGCCGGTCTGGGGCTACCTGGTGTGCGCGCTGGTGGTGATTCCGCTGGTCACGCACGGGGTGTCGGCCATCAGCCGGCTGCAGCTGTGGACCCAGCCGCTGTGGCTGCTGATGCTGGTGGTGCCCTTCGCGTATGTGCTCGTGCGCGATCCTGGTGCGTTCGCGGGCATCGCGCACTACAACGGCGTGCGCTCGGGCACGAAGGGCTTCGATCTGCACCTGTTTGGCGCAGCCCTCACGGTGGGCATCGCGCTCATCACCCAGATGGGTGAGCAGGCCGACTACCTGCGCTTCATGCCCGCGCGCACGGCGGCCACCGCGCGGCGCTGGTGGGCCGGGGTGCTGGCCGGCGGCCCGGGCTGGGTGGTGCTGGGCGTGCTCAAGATGCTGGGCGGCGCGCTGCTGGCCTACCTGGCGCTCACGCACATGGTGCCGGCCGACCGGGCGGTCGACCCCAACCAGATGTACCTGGCGGCCTACGAGTACGTGTTTCCGCACTACGGTTGGGCGGTGGCGGCCACGGCGCTGTTCGTGGTGATCTCGCAGCTCAAGATCAACGTGACCAACGCCTATGCGGGCTCGCTGGCCTGGAGCAACTTCTTCTCGCGCGTGGCGCACAGCCACCCGGGGCGGGTGGTGTGGGTGGTGTTCAACGCGCTCATCGCCTTCATGCTGATGGAGATGAACGTGTTCGAGGCGCTGGGCGACGTGCTGGGCCTGTTCGCCAACATCGCCATCGCCTGGATGATGGCGGTGGTGGCCGACCTGGTCATCAACAAGCCGCTGGGCCTGTCGCCGCCGGGCATCGAGTTCAAGCGCGCGCACCTGTGGGACATCAACCCGGTGGGCGTGGGTGCGATGGCGCTGGCCTCGGGGCTGTCGATCACCGCGCACCTGGGCGTGTTCGGGCCGCTGGCGCAGGCTTTTTCGGCGCTGATCGCGCTGGGCACGGCGCTGGTGGCCTCGCCGCTGCTGGCCTGGGCGACCGGCGGCAAGTACTACCTGGCGCGCGGCGCGGCGTCCTCCGGGGCCGGCGCGGTGCGCTGGGCCAGGGTCGAGCACGAGGGCAGCTACCAGCGCCTGAAGGTGCAGCACTGCGTGATCTGCGAGCGCGAGTACGAGGGGCCGGACATGGCTCACTGCCCCGCCTACCAGGGCCCGATCTGCTCGCTGTGCTGCACGCTGGACGCGCGCTGCGGCGACCTGTGCAAGCCGCACGCGAGCCTGTCGTCGCAGTGGTCGGCGGTGCTGCGCTGGCTGCTGCCGCGGCGCAGCTGGCGCTACCTCGACACGGGGCTGGGGCACTTCCTGCTGCTGATGCTGGTGATCGTGCCGCTACTGGCGGTGGTGTTCGGCGTGCTCTACCAGCAGGAGCTGCGCGCTCTCGCCGAGGGCGCGCTGGAGCTGGCTTCCGAATCGGAAGTGACGGCCGCGCTGGCGGGGCTGCAGAAGCTGTCGCTGCGCTCGGGCTTCCTGAAGGCATACATGGCGCTGCTGGTCATCGCGGGCATCGTCGCGTGGTGGCTGGTGCTGGCGCACCAGAGCCGCAAGGTGGCGCAGGAGGAATCGAACCGCCAGACCCACCTGCTGATGCGCGAGATCGAACTGCATCGCGAGACCGACCGCGCGCTGCAGGCTGCCAAGCAGGCTGCCGACGAAGCGCGCGAGATCGCAGAGCAGGCCAAGCAGGCCGCCGACCAGGCCAACCAGGCCAAGAGCCGCTACATCAGCGCCATCAGCCACGAGCTGCGCACGCCGCTCAACAGCATCCTGGGCTACGCGCAGCTGATGGGCGAGGATCACTCCGTGCCGCCGCACCGGCAGCAGGCGGTGGCGGTCATCAAGCGCGGCGGGGAGCATCTGCTCTCGCTCATCGAGGGCACGCTGGCCATCGCGCACATCGAGGCCGGCAAGCTCACGCTGCACGCGCGGCCGATGCGCTTCGCCGACACGCTGCGCGAGCTGGCCGACATGTTCGAGCTGCAGGCGGCCGAGAAGGGGTTGCAGTTCCGCTTCGAGGCGGCGGGGCAGCTGCCCGAGGTGGTGCGCGCGGACGAAAAGCGCGTGCTGCAGATCCTCATCAACCTGCTGGGCAACGCGATCAAGTTCACGGCCGTGGGGCAGGTCACGCTGCGGCTGGCCTATGCGCGCGAGTTCGCCTCCATCGAGATCGAGGACACGGGCCCGGGCATGCCGGCCGGGGACATCGAGCGCATCTTCGAACCCTTCGCGCGCGGCAACGCCGCGGGGGCGGCGGCCGCGCCGGGCGCGGGGCTGGGGCTGACCATCGCCAAGATGCTCACCGACCTGATGGGCGGCGAGATGAAGGTGAGCAGCACGCCGGGCGTGGGATCGCTCTTCTGCGTGCGGCTGTTTCTGCCGCGCGTGCATGACGCGGCGGCCGGCGCGGGACGCGCGCTGCCCGTTCCGCGCGCGCGGCGCGGCTACGAGGGGCCGCGCCGGCGCCTGCTGGTGGTCGACAACGAAGAGGCCGACCGCGACCTGCTCGGCCACCTGCTCGCGCCGCTGGGCTTCGAGTTGCGCAGCGCAGCCAGCGGGCACGACGCGCTCGACCTCGTTGCCGCCGGCTACCGGCCGGATGCGATGTTCGTCGACCTGGCGATGCCCGGCATCGATGGCTGGGAGACCATCCGCCGTGCGCGCAAGCTGGGCCTGACCGAGGCTGCCGTGGCCATCGTCTCGGCCAACGCCTTCGACAAGGGGCTGGACAACGACGTGGGCATCGCGCCGGAAGATTTCTTCGTCAAGCCCGTGCGCCACACCGAGCTGCTCGACTGGCTCGAACGCCGGCTCGGGCTGCGCTGGACCGAGACCGCCGCGAAGCCCGCCGCCGTTGCCGCGCCGCGCGCGATGTTGGCGCCTTCGCTGGCCCGCCTGCGCGCGCTGGAGGAGGCCGTCGGCCTGGGCTACTTCCGGGGCATCATGAACCAGCTTGACGACATCGACGCCGCGCAGCCCGAGTGCGCGGCATGGACCGAAGCGCAGCGCACGCTCGCCCGCCAGTTCCAGTTCGAAGTCATGAGCCGCGCGCTGGCCGAGGCCGTCGAAAGCGCAGCATGACCACGAAGCCATCCGCAGCCATGGAAACCTCATCGCTCGCCAGGACCCTGCGCGAACAGCAGGGCGCCAACAGCGACCTCGTGCTGATCGTCGACGACGTGCCCGACAACCTCGCGGTGCTGCACGATGCGCTCGACGAATCGGGCTACACCGTGCTCATCGCCACCAACGGCGAGCAGGCGCTGCAGCGCGCGGTGCAGGCCAAGCCCGACATCGTGCTGCTCGACGCGATGATGCCGGGCATCGACGGCTTCGAGGTCGCGCGGCGGCTCAAGGCCGATGCCGCGACGGCGCACATTCCCATCGTGTTCATGACGGGGCTGACCGAGACCGAGCACCTGGTGGCCGCGCTGGAGGCGGGCGGCGTCGACTACGTCACCAAGCCCATCAAGCCGAAGGAAGTGCTGGCGCGCATGAACGTGCACCTGCAGGGCGCGCGCCGCGCGAGGCAGGACGCGCGGCAGGCCGGCCAGGCGCGAAACGCGCTCGACGCCTTCGGCTACGCCAGCATCACGGTGCGCCTGCCCGAAGGCAAGCTCATCTGGCAGACGGCGCTCGCGCGCGACCTGCTGCTGCGCTACTGCGACACCCGCGCGCCGGAGACGCCGCCGGCGGTGCTCGAATGGCTGCGCAGCCACACGCCCGATGCGCGCGAGCGCGGCATCGAGCCGCCGGCGCTGTCGATCGTGCAGGGCGCCGGCAGCCTCACGCTGCGGCTGCACCAGCAGACCGGCGGCGACGACGACGGCGATGAGTGGATGATCATCATGCGC
The DNA here is from genome assembly GCF_048305045.1 of Variovorax sp. 278MFTsu5.1. Lineage (NCBI taxonomy): Bacteria > Pseudomonadati > Pseudomonadota > Betaproteobacteria > Burkholderiales > Comamonadaceae > Variovorax > Variovorax sp. 278MFTsu5.1. The sequence goes on along the minus strand of NZ_CP157622.1, from coordinate 5,600,046 downwards.
GAGGTGTCCGACACGGCGGTCATCGAGGCCATGAGCCTGAGCCTCAAGCTCACGGCGCGCGAGGCCGAGGTGCTGTACTGGGTGGTCAAGGGCAAGACCAACAAGGACATCGGCGAGATCCTCGGCAGCAGCCCCGCCACGGCAAAGAAGCACCTGGAGCGGGTGTACGTGAAGCTGGGCGTGGAGACGCGCACCGCGGCGGCGGGCGTGGCCATCAAGCGCATTCGCGAGCTTCAGCCCCAGTTCGAGATCTGAAGGGTACCCACCGCGTGGTGCCGTGTCATGGCGCCTGCTTTCCGCGTCCCTAGAATGGTTCGAGGCCCCCGGGGACGCGAGCGATGAAGAACACCAGCCACAGCAGAACAACGACCCGACCGCCATCGCGCGGCTGGATGCTCGCGGCCTCCTGCCTTGGAGCGGGGCTGCTCGCGGCTCCCGTTGCACAGGCGGCGGGGCATTTCGATGTGGACGACGCCAGCACGCTCGACCCGGGCCAGTGCCAGTACGAGACCTGGTGGGGCCGCACCGGCGTCGAGCCCGTCACGGGCTTCCACTTCGGGCCGGCCTGCCGCGTCGGGCCTGTGGAACTGGGCCTGAACCTCGACCGAACCTCGGTGGGCGGCGTCCATTCGGTCACCGGCGGGCCGCAGCTCAAGTGGAATTTCTACGGACAGGCGGCCGACGCGCCCTTCAGCGCGGCGGTGTCGGCGGGGGCGGTGTTCGACTTCAGGCGCGGCGGCCGCGCGGGCGGGCAGTTCGTCGTTCCCGTCACCTGGCGGCCGCTGGACAGCCTGCAGATCCACGCGAACGTCGGCGCCGACTGGGCGACCGGAACCGGGGCGCGCACCCCGCGCGGCGGCGTCGGCGTGGAGTGGGCTTTGAACGACACGGTGTCGCTCATCGCCGAGCGCAACCGCGCCTCGAACGCCTGGACATCGCGCGTGGGCGGGCGCTTCAGCATCACGCCGCTGATCAGCGTGGACGTGAGCGCATCGCGCACCGGGCCGCAGGGCGTGCGCGGCTTCGTGATCGGGCTGAACCACGAGTTCAGCTGGAAGTGAGCCGGCCCTAGCGCAGGTGGCGCTGGATGCGCTTCTCGTCTTCCGCCAGCTGCTGGCGCATGAGCGAAATGAAGTCGCGCGCGGTGGCCGAGAGCACCTTGCCCGCCGGCAGCGCCAGCAGGCAGGTGAAGTACACGTCGACCGAGAACTTGCGCACCACCAGCCCGCGCTCCGCGTAGTCGAGCGCGGTGATCGGGTTGACCAGCCCCACGCCCAGGCCGCGCAGCGCCATCTCGCACACGCTGGCCGCGTAGGGCGTCTGCACCAGCACGCGCAGCGCCACGCCGTGCGGCGCCAGCGCAGCCTCGAGCCGCTGGTGCGAGGGGTCTTCGGGGTTGAGCGAGAGAAACGGCGCCTCTGCGAGCTGCTCGGGCTTGATGGTCTTGAAGCGGGCCAGCGCATGGTTGGGCGGCATCACCACCACGCCGGGAAAGCGCGAGAAGGTGGAGTGGTCGATGCCTTCGAGCGAGAGCTCGTCGGCCATCAGCCCGAAGTCGGAGATGCCCATGGCCACGCGGTCGCGCACGTCCTTCGAGCTCAGGACCTGCAGCGACACCTGCGGCCAGGGGCTCGCGCCGCGGTGCGCCTTCAGCCGCGCCAGCGCGCGCGGCATGAAGCCCAGGCCGTAGGCCGGAAAGCAGCTGAGCTCGAGCTGGCTCACGCCGAAGTCGCGCAGGCTGCGCACCCGGTGCTCGATGGCGTCCATGCCGATGAAGACCCGCTCCACCTCCACCCACAGCGCGCGCGCCTCGGGCGTGGGCACCAGCCGCCCGCCGATGCGCTGGAACAGCAGCATGCCGGCCTGGGTCTCCAGGCGCTTGAGCGACTGGCTGATGGCGGGCTGCGTCACGTGCAGCAGCGCGGCGGCCTTGCGCGTGGAACTGCTGCGCATGAGTGCCCGGAACGTTTCGATTTCGCCGAATCGCATCGATAAGTTCTGTTATCGGTTGAGTATCTGAGGCTGCGTAATTTTATTTCCGATTGCATAAGATTTAGTCACAACTTCATCAAGCGCAGACCCCCGTGACGACATCGCCCGTTCTGGATTTCAAGTTCGCCGCTCCCCCGATGGATCCGCTGAGCCATCCTTCGTCCCCGGGCCATCCCCCCGGGCTGGTCCGCGACCGCACGCCCAAGCCCGTGCGCAACCCGAACCTGCGCGGCCTGCAGTGCCTGCGCTGCGATGCGCTCTACCCGGTCACGCTGGCGCACGACGGCTGCCCGGCGTGCCGGCGCGAGGGCATCCACGTGGCGTTGCGCGCGAGCTACCTGCCCGACAGTGCCGAGCTGATGCCCATGCCCTACACCTCCAGCTTCGCGCTGGGCGAGGGGCAGACGCCGCTGCAGGACATGCCTGGGCTGGCGCAGCAGTTCGGCGTGTCGCGCCTGTCGATCAAGGACGAGTCGTGCAACCCCACCGGCTCGCACAAGGACCGCATGACCGCGGTCGGCGTGGCGCAGGCGCTCGACTTCGACGCCCACACGCTGGTGCTGGCCTCTTCCGGCAACGCGGCCGTCTCGGCGGCGCACTACGCATGGGCCGCGGGCCTGGGCTGCGAGGTCGCGACCTACGAGGGCATGCCGGCCACCTACGCGCGGCAGCTCGACGCGCTGGGCGCGCGGCGCTACGTGTTCTCCGACAACGCCGGCCGCTGGGCCTTCGTGCGCGAGCGCTCGGAGCATCCCGGCTATTTCGCGCTCACCAACTACCGCCTGCCCGCGCTGGGCAGCGCGCCGCTGGCGATCGAGGGCTACAAGCCGATCGCGCTGGAGTGCGTGAACGAGGGCGGCCTGCCCGACCACGTCGTGATTCCCACCGCGCGCGGCGACCTCGCGTGGGGCATCTACGCGGGCTTTCGCGACCTGCTGGCAGCCGGGCGCATCGCGCGCCTGCCGAAGCTCTGGCTGGTGGAGCCGTTCCCGCGCCTGGCGCGCGTGTTCGCGGGTGGCGCCATCAACGGCAGCTACCCGGGCCACACGGCGCAGTTCTCCACCGCGGGTGCCACCGTCACCTACCTGCAGTGGCAGGCAGCCACCGCCACCGGCGGCGGCGCCGTGGTGGTGAACGACGACGAAGCCCGAGCCGCACGCCGCGTGCTCACTGCGGCCGGCGTGAGCGCCGAACTGTGCGCCGCGGGCGGCCTTGCCGCGCTGCGCCAACTGCGAGAAAGCAACTCCATCGCTGCGGACGCGCACGTGGTGCTGATGCTGACGGCCAACGCGACCGGCGATCCGAGCTGGCCCGACCGCCCGGTTTAACTTTCCAGGAATCCAACATGCCGACGATGAATCGCCGGGCCTTCGCGGCCTCCGGCTCTGCAGCCCTGCTCGCCTCTTTTGTCAGCCCCGCGTGGGCTGCCTACCCCGACAAGCCGGTGAAGCTGGTCGTGCCGTGGGCGGCCGGGGGCAGCACCGACGCCATTGCCCGCGCCATGGCGCAGCGCATGAGCCAGACCATCGGCAGCCCGGTGATCGTGGACAACCGGCCCGGCGCCGCCGGCATGATCGGCACCGACGCGGTGGCCAAGGCCGCGCCCGACGGCTACACGCTTGCCATCGTCGAGCTCCCGCACGCCATCGCGCCGGCGGTGACGGCGAAGCTGCCCTACGACCTGCTGCGCGACTTCACGCCGGTGACCATGATCGGCACCTCGCCGCTGGTGTTCTTCGCGGGCATGGACGACGACAGCAAGGACTTCAAGACCTTCCTGAAGACCGCTGCGGCTGCTGCCGCCAAGGGCTCGCCGCCTGCCATCGCGCACAGCGGCGCGGGCACGGTGAGCCACCTCGCGGGAGAGCTGCTCGCGAGCCGCACGAAGATCCCGTTCAACATGGTTCCGTATCGCGGTTCGGCGCCTGCGCTCACCGACGTGGCGGCGGGCACGGTGGCGGGGCATTTCGCGACGTTGGCCAGCGGCTCCAGCCTGCTGGGCGCCAACCGCATCCGGCCGCTGCTGGTGACGAGCGCGCAGCGGGTGAACCTGCCCGGCCTGCAGAACGTGCCGGCGCTCGCCGAGAACGGCCTCAGGGGCCTGGAGATCGACCAGTGGTGGGCCCTGGTGGCGCCGGCCACCACGCCGCTGGACGTGATCGAAAAGCTGCGCCGCGAGGCCATTGCCGCGCTGGAGCATCCGTCGGTGAAGGAGCGGCTTTCGGTGCTCGGCGTGCAGATGAAGGGGTCGACGCCGGCCGAACTGCGCGCCTTCCTGCGCTCGGAGGCGGAGCGCTGGCAGAAGGCCGCGCACGAGATCGGGCTGCAGCCGCAGTAAGCCCCGGCAGGGCTACTTCGCGTCGCTGTAGACGGTGGCGCGCGACACGCCCATGTGCGCCGCCGCGATCTCGGCGCCGCGGCGGACTTCGAGCATGCCGGCCTTCTTCAGCTCCTGCACCAGCTGCTTGCGGTCGGCCGGCTTCAGCGAGCGCGGCGTGGTCGCGCGCGCGGCGGCGAACTCGTCGATGCGCGCGTGGATGCGGTCCGAATGGCTGCCGCCGCCGGCTTCGAGGTGCTCGTGCACTTCCCTGTCGTCGATGCGCGTGAACTGCGAGATCGCGCCCTGGAAGCTCTGGAACAGCGTCAGGTCGACGTTCAGGCACAGCGCGGCCACGTACTCGCCGCTCTCGTCCTTGATGCCGATGGAGGTGCTCTTGACCTTGCGCCCGTCGGGAAAGGTGTTGGCGTAGTTCGCGATCACCGCCGGGAAATCCGGATCGCGGATGCGCGCGAGGCCCAGTTCGGTGACCGAATCGCCGACGTCTCGGCCGCTCAGGCCGTTCTCGATCGCGTGGATCGCGTTCCTGGGGTTGCTCAGGTCGTGCACCACCACCTCGCAGAAGGGCGCGAAGGTCTGGCCCAGGCCCTCGGCGATGTTGCTGAGCATGTCGAGCAGCTGCTTGTTCGGCTTCTTCTTCATACCGGGGAATGTATCCAGCTCTGGACGAACAATCTGATTTATACAAAAAGTACAATATTGGATGTATTATCCAGTCTTGTTCAGATTGTTGATCCAGGAGCCACGAATGACAGAACGCGCACGCTACGTCGATCCCCGCACCGGCCGGCGCCACGAACTGTCCGAACGCCGCTGGCGCTCGGACGACGGCAACCCGATGCTGGTCACGCCGCTGCCGGGCATCGGGCGCGACGACATCGATTCGCGTACGCGCTCGCTGTGGCGTTACCGCGCGGCGCTGCCCGTGGCCATCGACAGGCCCGCGAGCATGGGCGAAGGCTGCACGCCGTTGGTGCAGAAGCGCTGGGGCGACTTCGAGCCGCACTTCAAGCTGGAGTGGTTCAACCCGACCTGCAGCTTCAAGGACCGTGGCGCGGCGGTGATGATGTCCTTCCTGCGCCAGATCGGCGTCGATGCGGTGCTGGAAGACAGCTCGGGCAACGGCGGCGCGGCCATCGCCGCCGCGGGCGCCGCGGCCGGCATGCGCGTGAAGGTGCTCGCGCCGAGCTACACGCCCGCGCCGAAGGTGGCGCAGATCCGCGCCTTCGGCGCCGAGGTGCAACTGGTGCCGGGGCCGCGCGAGGAGTCGGAACACGAGGCGGTGCGGCAGTCGGAATCGATCTTCTACGCGAGCCACAACTGGCATCCGTTCTTCCTGCAGGGCACGAAGACGCTGGCCTACGAGCTGTGGGAAGACCTGGGCTTCGTGGCGCCGGACAACGTCGTGATTCCGACCGGCGCGGGCAGCAACGTGCTCGGCTGCTGGATCGGCTTCAAGGAGCTGCTGGCGGCGGGGCAGATCAGGAAGTTGCCGCGCATCTTCGTTGCGCAGCCGCTGAACTGTTCGCCGATCGACGCGAGCTTCACCGCTGGCGTCGACACGCTCGTGGAGCGCGCCGTGCAGCCGACCATCGCCGAGGGCACGGCGATCAAGCGGCCGGTGCGGCTGGCGGAAATCATCCAGGCCCTGCGCGAGACGAATGGCAGGACCGTGGCGCTGACCGAGGAGCAGATCGCGGCGGCGGTGCGCCGGCTCGCGGCCTGCGGCCTTTACACCGAGCCGACTTCCGCGTCGGCCGCCGCGGCCATCGACGTGCTGGCGCAGCGCGGCGATATCAGGAGCACCGAGACGACCGTGGCGCTGCTGACGGGTACCGGGCTGAAGTCGACGCAGTTCATGACCGGGCTCTTCGCGGACGCGGCCGTCGCATAGCGGGCCTGCTCAAAAAAATGGCCCCCACGCCGCGCGGCATGGGGGCCATCCTCTTGCTTGCCGATTCGTTGCCGGCTCGCTCCCTGATCGGCTCTATTTCCTCTGAGCCCCTATTTCCCTTATTTCCACTTCCAGCCCACGCCGGCGTTCACGCCCCATTCCCTGCCGTTGGTCGAAATGCCCGCGCCCCACGACATTCCTCCGTCGCCGGCAAGCGCCTTGAAGGTCAGCGCCACGGCGCTGTAGCCCTTGTAGCTGCCCACCCCGACGCCCACGGTCTTCTCGCCCGGGGCGAGCGTGGGCAGGTAGGTGCCCGACATGGCCATGGCCATCGCCGTGCCCGTGTAGGCGATGCGCGCCACGTCGGCGACCTGGCTGCGCACCTGGTTGAGCTGGTTCACGTTGACGGCGTCCGTGGGCTGCACGCCTGGCGCCACGTTGGAGATGCGCGTGCCTCCCGGCGCCTGGCCGTTGCCCAGCACGATCTGGCTGTAGTCGACGGAGCCATCGGCGCGGGTCGTGTATTGCGCACTGCTGGCCCGGGAGGCGGCTTCGGATGCCTTGAGCTGCGCCACGTTCGCCGCGTCGCTGTCCGCCGTGCCGGCCGCCACGCCGGTGATCTGGCGGAAGCGGCCGCTGGCTGCGTCGCCGACCGAAGCGGCTGCCTGTGTGCTGGCGGTGGCCTTGACGGCGGCCTGTTGCTGCGCCGATGTGTTGCGAGGCACGTATCCGGCCACGCCGGCAGCGGTGGCGGCCACCGAGCCGGCGCCCAGCGCCACACCCTCGCTCTGCTGCACCACCGCGCCGAAGCCGATGGCGGTGCCCTTGGCGATCCGCGGCGACTGGCTCAGCGACGTTCCACCGGCATCGGCGTTGTCGCCGAGAGCGGTGCCGCCTCCGCCTGCGCGCGAACTCGCGCCGATGGCCTGCGAGCCCGTGGCCAGTGCGCCGGTGCCGATGGCGATCGCGTTCGCGCCTGTCGCGAGGGCGTAGGAGCCCACGGCCAATGCGTTGTTGGCTGCTGCCTTGGCGCCTGTGCCGGCCGCAAGGGAGGTGGAACCGCTGGCCTCCGATTGCGGGCCGATCGCAACGGAACTGTCGCCGCTGGCCATCGAGTCGCCCGCCGTCGACCTGGCGTGGAAGTACTTGGTACCCGTGTTGTAGATGGTGCTGACCGACGTGCTCAGGCTGCGAAGGTTGCCGTTTGCGGTGGACAGGCCGGTGGAGAGGCTTCCGATGCTTGCCGCGGTGGACGTGGACAGGCTGGCGAGGGCGCCATTGGCCGTATTGAGGCCGGTCGACAGGCTGCCGATGCCGGCGGCGGTGGAGGTGGACAGGCTGGCGATGGTTCCGTTGGCCGTGTCCAGGCTGGTGGACAGCGAAGCGGTGGCGGTCGAGAGCTGGCTGACGTTGACCGCGTCGGTCGCAGAGCCGCCGGCGGCGACATTGGTGAGCCTGCGCTCACTGCCGCCGCTGCCCACCGACACTTCGCCAGCCGCCGTTGCAGCTGCGACCGCGGTTCCCGCGGCCGGCGAGTAGGCGGGCGCACCCTGCAGGTTTGCCAGCGAGTCGGCGGTGGTGCTGCCGGCGCCGATGGCGGCGGAGTTGTCGTACTTCGCGGAGGCGCCGCTGCCAAGGGCCACGGCACCCTGGCCGGCTGCACTGGACGCCGCGCCGATCGCGGCCGAGTTCAGCCCCTGTGCCTGTGCGTCGTAGCCGAAGGCGGCACTCCCGGTTCCCGAGGCGCTGCTCGAAAGCCCGGCCGCGGTGGCCCATTTGCCCGCGGTACTGGAGAACCCGACGGCGGTGGCCCCGTCGCCCGTGCCCTGCGAGTAGCTGCCATACACCGTCACCCCGTTCAGGTTGTTGCCGCTGGAGTCGCAGCCGGTGATGTTGGACCAGGGACCGCTTCCGTCGACCGGGGCGCTGTTCGTGCCGGTGACGGTCACGCGCCCGATGGTTGCAGTGCTCGTGCTGCTGCAGTTGGAAGGCGCGTAGGTCGAGGCGTTGGCTGCGACCGGCGAGAGCTGCAGCCCGCTGGCGAGAACTGCCGCAGTGACCGCAGACAGCCTGAAGCCCAAACGGCCGGCGCGAATGTTTTTGTACGAATTGCTCATGGATTTTTCTTTGAAATCAATCTTCTGAAAAAGAAATGCGGACTCGATGCGCGTGACGAGACGGCCTGATTCCTTGGCCGGAGCCGGGCGTCGTTCGGTTCTGGGGGTGAAAAAAGGATCTCCCGTCTTCGGGAAATCGGCCTCACCGATGGCTGCTTGCCGGCGCCGGTCAGGCGGGCAAGTGGCGAGGCGTGAGCTAGCCGCAGGGCTCGTGTGAAATCATTCCAACCTCTCCGTGTTTATTCGATGGTGAAAGTCGCGCAGAGCTGCGTTGCCAAGCTCTGCCAAAGACTTCGAGGTTGCGGAATGTATCGACTGGAAATTGACTCGGACATGACCATTAATGTCAATTAATGGCATTCCTCCGGGATTGAATTATTTCCGGATTGCGAATTTCTTTTTTAGGGTGAGAAGAAGTCCGCAATTTGGGTTTTTCTCTTTGAAAGAGCCTCGCGGCAGAAACAGCCATGCGGTGCATTGATGACCAAAGATGCCAGCAGGGACTCGGTTCGCAGCGCTCAAATGTTCTGCCGTCCGCCACAAAAAATCACGCTTTTCAGATGCGCGGCAGGCGGCGCGGCATTGCCTCCGTCTCTGAAGACGTCACCAGGGCCAGGCGATGCGCGTGCCTGTTCGGGTGTCGATGGCGCGCGCATGAAGAAGGCGTGCGACGGTCAGGTCCTGCAGCGCGAGGCCCGTCATGTCGAAGACGGTGATGTCCTGCGGCGTGCGCTCGAAGCCGGCCTTGCCGCTGAGCAGGTCGCCCAGTTCCACGCAGTCGGTGTTGGGCGCCCACTGCATTTCGCCGATCTCCCGGGCCTGCGTGCGGTCGTCGACGAACAGGCGCGCGCGGGGCAGCAGGCCTTCCGGCAGCTCCCGCTTGCCGCGGGTGTCGGCGCCGACGCAGTTCAGGTGGGTGCCGGGCTGGACGGCATCGAGATCGAACAGGGCTCCTCCGCCGGGCGTGGCGGTGATCACGATGTCGCTGCGGGCCACGGCCGTGTTGCGGTCGGTGGCCGGCGCGATGCGGCAGCGTCCTGCGAATTTGGCTTCGAAGGCGGCATTGGGCTCGCCGCTCGCACTGATATATAGAACCTCGCTCAGCGAGGGCAGCAGCCGCAGCGCGAAGTCGAGCTGGATGCGCGCCTGCACGCCGGTGCCGATGATGCACAGCCGCGCACTGCCGGGCCGCGCGAGCCGCTGCAGGCCCAGCCCGCCGGCAGCGCCGGTGCGCACGGTCGTCACCGTGTTGCCGTCGATGACGCACAGCGGCCGGCCGGTCGCCGGGCCAATCAGCATGATCGTCGCCTGATGGGGCTCGCCCCCGCGCTGCCGGTTGGCCGGCCAGAATCCCGCCGCCTTGAATCCGAGCAGCCCCTGGGCCTGCACCTCGCCGGACTTGATGCCGAACACCCCGCCGGTGCCCAGCGCCTCCCGCACCACCGGGAACACGCGGCCTTCGCGGTCGCTGTGCAGCACGAAGGCCTCGCGCACGGCGCCGAGCACTTCGTCGTGAGAGAGGAGGGCGTCGACCTGGTTCTTGTCGAGCAGCAGGAGCCGGGCGTCGGCGGGCGCGATGGAGGATGTCATCTGGAAATATTATCTATCTCCAGACAAAAAATCAAAAAACTGGCGGCTTGCGGTCCGTCAGCGCCCGGTGGACACCTTGATCCGGATCGTCGCCACGTCCCAGCCCCGGTTCTTGAGCCGGGTCACGAGCATCGGCGAGAGCTGGCGCAGCTTGGCCGCCGCGGCGCTGCCCTTGACCAGCAGGCACCAGACGTCGCCCTCGGCCGGACCGGCCTGCACGGCCGCGCGCATGGCCGGCGGGATCAGCCCTTCCACCGCCTTGAGCCGCTCCGTGGTGTCGCGCGCGCGCGCCATCAGGCTGCCCAGCGTCGGGGCGCCTTCCGCAGCCTGCTGCAGTGAAATGGCGGGGGGAAGTCGGCGATACATCGGTAATCCAGGGGTTAGAAACAAGACAGCTAAAATGCCCGGTTTGCCGGCGATTGCGCCGGAAAAAGGCTGCTTGCTTTCATGGAAAGCGCGCCCAACTGCTTTCACCATATCTTAGGGAATCCGGTCGAAGTGCCTGCCGTATCTCATCAGGCGCCCGCCCATCTCCACCCATGGCAACCAACTTCCTGACCCAGATTTTCGGCAGTCGCAACGACCGGCTGCTCAAGCAGTATCGCAAGACGGTGGAACGCATCAATGCGCTCGAACCCGAGTTCGAGAAGCTCAGCGACGACGCACTGCGCGCCAAGACCCAGGAATTCAAGGACCGCATCGCCAAGGGCGAAACCCTCGACGCCCTGCTGCCCGAAGCCTTTGCAACGGTGCGCGAGGGTTCCAAGCGCGTCATGAAGATGCGCCACTTCGACGTCCAGCTGCTCGGCGGCATGGCGCTGCACAACGGCAAGATCTCCGAAATGCGCACCGGCGAAGGCAAGACGCTGACCGCCACGCTGCCGGTGTACCTGAACGCGCTGTCCGGCAAGGGCGTGCACGTGGTCACGGTGAACGACTACCTCGCCAACCGCGACGCGACCTGGATGGGCCGCCTCTACAACTTCCTCGGCCTGACGGTGGGCATCAACCTGCCGCAGATGCCACGCGAGGAGAAGCAGCAGGCCTACCGCAGCGACATCACCTACGGCACGAACAACGAGTACGGCTTCGACTACCTGCGCGACAACATGGTCTACGAGCCGGGCGACCGGGTCCAGCGCGGGCTGAACTACGCAATCGTCGACGAGGTGGACTCCATCCTGATCGACGAGGCCCGCACGCCGCTGATCATCAGCGGCCAGGCCGAAGATCACACCGACCTGTATCTGGCCATCAACAAGGTGGTGCCGCTGCTCAAGAAGCAGGAAGGCGAAGCCGACCCGCGCACCGGCGAAGGCGTCACGGTGCCCGGCGACTTCACGGTCGACGAGAAGACGCACCAGGTGTTCCTCACCGAGGACGGCCACGAGAACGCCGAGCGCCTGCTGAGCGAATTCAAGCTGCTGCCCGAGGGCGCGTCGCTCTACGACCCGGCCAACATCACGCTGATGCACCACCTGAACGCGGCGCTGCGCGCCCGTCACCTCTACCACCGCGACCAGCACTACGTGGTGCAGCAGGGCGAAGTGGTGATCGTCGACGAGTTCACCGGCCGCCTGATGAGCGGGCGCCGCTGGAGCGACGGCCTGCACCAGGCTGTGGAAGCCAAGGAAGGCGTGGAGATCCAGGCCGAGAACCAGACGCTGGCCTCCATCACCTTCCAGAACTACTTCCGCCTGTATTCCAAGCTCGCCGGCATGACCGGCACGGCCGACACCGAGGCCTACGAGTTCCAGGAGATCTACGGCCTCGAGACCGTCATCATCCCGCCGAACCGCACGAGCAAGCGCGAGGACCAGCTCGACCGCGTCTACAAGACCACGCGCGAGAAGTACGAGGCGGCCATCCAGGACATCCGCGAGTGCTACGAGCGCGGCCAGCCTGTGCTGGTGGGCACCTCGTCCATCGAGAACTCCGAGATCATCGACGGCCTGCTCACCCAGGCGGGCCTGCCGCACCAGGTGCTCAACGCCAAGCAGCATGCGCGCGAGGCCGACATCGTGGCGCAGGCCGGCCGCACGAAGATGATCACCATCGCGACCAACATGGCCGGCCGCGGCACCGACATCGTGCTTGGCGGCAACATCGAGAAGATGATCGAGGCCATCGAGAACGACGAAGGCCGCGACGAGGCTGCCAAGCAGGCCGACATCGCCCACATCCGCGCCGAGTGGACCAAGGACCACGAGTTCGTGAAGTCGCTCGGCGGCCTGCGCATCATCGCCACCGAACGCCACGAGTCGCGCCGCATCGACAACCAGCTGCGCGGCCGCTCGGGCCGCCAGGGGGACCCCGGCTCCTCGCGCTTCTACCTGAGCCTGGACGATCCGCTGATGCGCATCTTCGCGGGCGACCGCGTGAAGGCGATCATGGACCGCCTGAAGATGCCCGACGGCGAGGCCATCGAGGCCGGCATCGTCACACGCAGCATCGAGAGCGCGCAGCGCAAGGTCGAGGCGCGCAACTTCGACATCCGCAAGCAGCTGCTCGAGTACGACGACGTGTCGAACGACCAGCGCAAGGTGATCTACCAGCAGCGCAACGACATCCTCGACGCGGCCGACCTGACGGCGCAGATCGCGGCGCTGCGCGAAGGCTGCTTCACCGACCTCGTGCGCCAGTACGTACCGGCCGAGTCGGTGGAAGAGCAATGGGACCTGGACGGCCTGGAGAAGAGCCTCTTCAACGAGTGGGGCATCGACATGCCGCTCAAGAAGGAAGTCGAGGCTTCCGAGGCCATCGCCGACGAGGACATCGTCGAGAAGGTGCTCAAGAACGCCAACGAGACCTTCGACGCCAAGGTCGCGCTGATCGGCCAGGAGAACTTCACCCAGTTCGAGCGCATGGTGCTGCTGCAGAGCATCGACACCCACTGGCGCGAACACCTGGCCTCGCTCGACTACCTGCGCCAGGGCATCCACCTGCGCGGCTACGCGCAGAAGCAGCCCAAGCAGGAATACAAGCGCGAAGCCTTCGAGCTCTTCGGCCAGTTGCTCGATTCGGTCAAGAACGAAGTCACGCGCCAGCTCATGACGGTGCGCGTGCAGTCGAGCGAGCAACTCGAACAGGCCGCCGAAGCGATGGAAAGCCGCGGCGAGAACGTCTCGAACATCACCTACTCGGCACCGACCGAGACGGGCGAAGTCGAGGTGCGCGTCGACGAGGAAAACCAGCGCCGCATCGCGGCCGCCGGGCTGGGCGCGCTCGGCGCGGAGGCTGCCGCCTTCGCCCGCGTCGGCCGCAACGACCCGTGCCCCTGCGGCAGCGGCAAGAAGTACAAGCAGTGCCACGGCAAGCTGACCTGAAGTAGACATGCTCCCCCAGGCTTGCCGCACTTCGTGTGGCCGCCAGCCCCTCGCCGGGGGCGATACCGGCGGCCCGGCAAAGCCGGTTCCGCGGTATCCCTGGCGACGAAAAGTGCGTCTTGTCGGTGCCGATGAAAAATTGATACGCAAGAAGGAATAAGTGCCATGCCCGTGAACCTGTCTGCCCCTGATCCTGCCGCCTTGTTCGCGGTGCCCGGCGTCCGCATCGGCGTGGCCGAGGCGGGTGTGCGCAAGGCCAATCGCAAGGACCTGACGGTCGTGCTGATCGACGAAGGTTCGGCCGTCGGCGGCGTGTTCACGCAGAACCGCTTCTGCGCGGCGCCGGTGCAGGTCTGCCGCGAGCACCTGGCTGCTAACCACGGCATCCGGGCGATGGTCATCAACACCGGCAATGCCAATGCGGGCACCGGCGAAGACGGGCTGATGCGCACGCGCTCCACCTGCATCGCGCTGGCGCGCAAGCTGGAGATCTCGCCCGAGCAGATCCTGCCGTTCTCCACCGGCGTGATCATGGAGCCGCTGCCCGTCGACCGCATCGAGGCTGGCCTTCCCGCCGCCCTGGCCGATGCCAAGGCGGACAACTGGGCGCGCGCGGCCGAGGGCATCATGACCACCGACACGATCCCCAAGGCGTTCAGCCAGCAGGTTCAGGTCGGCGGCGCCACCGTCACCATCACCGGCATCAGCAAGGGCGCCGGCATGATCCGCCCGAACATGGCGACCATGCTGGGCTTCCTGGCGACCGACGCGAAGATCGACCCCTCGCTGATCCAGCCGCTGGCGAAGCAGTTGGCCGACGCCTCGTTCAACCGCGTGACCATCGACGGCGACACCTCGACGAACGACTCGTTCGTGGTCATCGCCACACAGAAGGCTGCGCACGCGACCATCACCTCGCTCGACTCGGCCGAGGGCAAGGCGCTGGTGGCCGCGATGCAGAACGTGGCGCGCCAGCTGGCGCAGGCCATCGTGCGCGACGGGGAGGGCGCGACCAAGTTCATCACCGTCCAGGTCGAAGGCGGCCGCGACGCTGCCGAGTGCAAGCAGGTGGCGTACGCCGTGGCGCACTCGCCGCTGGTCAAGACGGCCTTCTACGCCAGCGACCCGAACCTGGGCCGCATCCTCGCGGCCGTGGGCTATGCGGGCATCGCCGACCTCGACCAGACCGGCATCGACCTGTTCCTCGACGACGTCCATGTGGCGGTCAAGGGCGGGCGCAATCCGTCGTACCGCGAGGAAGACGGCCAGCGCGTGATGAAGCGCAGCGAAATCACGGTGTGCATCGGGCTGGGCCGCGGCAATGCCAGCGAGACGGTGTGGACCTGCGACTTCAGCCACGAATACGTGACGATCAACGCCGATTACCGGTCATGAATGAGCAGTTCCAACGGCTGATCGAGCGAGCCGAACAGCTCATCGGGCGCATCGAATCGATCCTTCCGCAGCCGCTGGCCGAGCCGGCCGACTGGAACGCGTCCATCGCCTGGCGCTACCGCCGCCGCAGCTCGGGCCACGGCGTGCTGGAGCCCGTGAAGCACGTGGCGGCGATGTCGCTCGATTCGCTGAAGGAAATCGACGTTCAGAAGGAAAAGATCGCGCGCAACACGCAGCAGTTCGTCGAAGGCAAGCCAGCCAACAACGTGCTGCTGACGGGCGCTCGCGGCACGGGCAAGTCGTCGCTCATTCGCGCCTGCCTGCAGACCTACGCGCCGCAAGGGCTGCGCCTGATCGAGGTGGACAAGGCCGAGCTCACCGACCTGCCCGACATCGTCGAGGTGGTGTCGCAGCGGCCCGAGAAATTCATCGTGTTCAGCGACGACCTGAGCTTCGACGAGGGCGAGCCGGGCTACAAGGCGCTGAAGTCGATCCTCGACGGCTCCATCGCGGCATCGACGCCCAATGTGCTGATCTACGCGACCAGCAACCGGCGCCACCTGCTGCCCGAGTACATGAAGGACAACCTCTCGTACACCCACACCGAGGACGGCGAAGTCCACCCCGGCGAGGTGATCGAGGAAAAGATCTCGCTGTCGGAGCGCTTCGGCCTCTGGGTGAGCTTCTATCCCTTCAGCCAGAACGAATACCTGACGATCGTGGGCCAGTGGCTCTCGTCGTTCGGCATGGACGAGGCCACCATCGCGGCGGCGCGGCCCGAGGCGCTCGTGTGGGCGCTGGAGCGCGGCTCGCGCAGCGGCCGCGTGGCCTACCAGTTCGCGCGCGACTACGCGGGGCGGAGCAAGGCGTGAGCGAACAGACCCGCAAGCACACGGAAGTCTCGGTCGGCGTGCTGATCCGCATGTCCGACGGCGCGCTGCTGCTTTCGACGCGGCCCGAGGGCAAGGCCTACGCGGGCTTCTGGGAGTTTCCCGGCGGCAAGATCGAGGCGGGCGAGACGGTCGAACAGGCGCTGCGGCGCGAGCTTCAGGAAGAGCTCGGCATCACCATCGACGGCGCCGAGGTCTGGAAGGTCACGGAGCACGACTACCCGCACGCGCTGGTGCGCCTGCACTGGTGCAAGGTCACGGCCTGGAGCGGCGAATTCGAGATGCGCGAAGGCCAGCGCATGTCCTGGCAGCAGTTGCCGCTGGACGTGGCGCCGGTGCTGCCGGGCGCGTTCCCGGTGCTGCAGTGGCTGTCGCAAGAGCGCGGCCTGCCGTTCGTGGCGCCGCCGGTGGTCGCGCCTGCCGACGCGCCGGCCAGCTGATCGCTTGATGCATCCCAAGTACCGTCCGGACATCGACGGCCTGCGGGCAATCGCCGTGGGCTCGGTGCTGGTGTACCACGCGTTCCCGACGGCGCTGATGGGCGG
Source organism: Variovorax sp. 278MFTsu5.1 (assembly GCF_048305045.1). NCBI lineage: Bacteria > Pseudomonadati > Pseudomonadota > Betaproteobacteria > Burkholderiales > Comamonadaceae > Variovorax > Variovorax sp. 278MFTsu5.1. Next base: position 5,583,959 of record NZ_CP157622.1, on the reverse strand, counting down.
CTTTGTCGGCGTCGACATCTTCTTCGTGATCTCGGGTTTCCTGATCACGACCATCATTCTCCAGAGCCTCGCGGCGGGCGACTTCAGCTACCGCGACTTCTACGCGCGGCGCATCCGGCGGATCTTCCCGGCGCTGATCGTGGTGCTGTTCGCCACGCTCTGCGCGGGCTGGTACCTGCTGCTGTCCGACGAGTTCGCCGAGCTCGGCAAGCAGACCGTGGGCGGCGCGGCCTTCGTCGCCAACTTCGTGTTCTGGGGCGAGTCGGGCTACTTCGACACGGCCGCCGAGACCAAGCCGCTGCTGCACCTGTGGTCGCTGGGCATCGAGGAGCAGTTCTACATCTTCTGGCCGCTGCTGCTGGGGCTCGCCTGGCGCAAGGGCTGGCCGATCGTGCGCGTGGTGCTGGCGGTGGCGGCGGTCTCGTTCGTCGTGAACGTGGCCACGGTGCATCCGCTGCCGGCGGCGTCGTTCTATTCGCCGGCTTCCCGTTTCTGGGAGCTGATGGTGGGCGGCATCCTGGCCTGCATGCGGCTGAAGCCACCGGCGCCGAGCGCGTGGCGCAGCCACCTGCAGTCGGTGCTGGGCGTGGGGCTGATCGTGCTCGGGCTGGTGATGATCCGCAGCAACAAGGCCTTCCCGGGCTGGTGGGCGCTGCTGCCCACGCTGGGCGCCGTCAGCTGCATCGCCGCGGGGCCGAACGGCGTGCTCAACAAGTACCTGCTGTCGAACCGGGTGATGGTGTGGATCGGGCTCATCAGCTATCCGCTGTACCTGTGGCACTGGCCGCTGCTGGCCTTCGTGCGCATCGTGGAGGCCGATCCGCTGCATCCATCGCCGGTCTACCGCGCGGGCGCGATGGTGGCCGCCGTGCTGCTGGCATGGGCCACGTACCGCTTCGTCGAACGCTACACGAGAAGCCGTCCCGGCACGGGGATCCTCAAGGCGCTGGGCGGTGGCATGGTGCTGATCGCCGCGCTGGGCACCGCGATCTTCTTCGGTGTGCCCGGCCCCCGCAACGACAGCGACCGGCTGCAGGTCGTCGCCAACGCCACGCTGGACGCCGACTACTACGCCGGCTTCAAGCTCGACCAGATCGGCGAGCAGCTGGTCTACAAGACCGGAAACGGCCCCAAGCGCGTGCTCTTCGTGGGCGACAGCCACGTGCAGCAGTACGCGCCGCGCATCATGGAGCTGTCGCGCACGCTGTCGATGCCCGACAAGTCGGCCTGGTTCGTGACCCAGGGCGCATGCCCGGCGGTTCCGGGCGTGCAGGTCGACAAGAACATCGGATGCGCCGAGCGCCGCGACGCGATGCTGGCCTATGCGATGGGCCCGGAGGTCGACTCGGTCGTCATCGGTGGCTGCTGGAACTGCTACTTCGTCGGCCACGGGGCGCTGGAGTACTACTTCCGCGGCCCCGACAACAAGGTCCATCCGTTCCAGGGCGGCGACGGCATCGAGCGTTCGCTGGCCTCGCTGGAAGCCACGCTGCGCGAGCTGGCGCGGCACAAGAAGGTCTTCCTGCTGCTTGACAACCCCGGCGGCCCCGAATTCACGCCCAAGCGCCTGATCGAAGGCAGCCGCCTCACGCACATGGAGGCGATGACCTCCTCGCCGACGGTGCCGCTGCCGGCCGACCAGAAGGCGCTCAACGACAGGCTGCGCGCCATCGCCGAGGCGAGCGGCGCGCAGCCCATCGATGCGATGGCTGCGCTGTGCAAGGACGGCGCCCATTGCCTGGTCACGCTGCCCGACGGCGCGCCCGCGTACAAGGACGCCGACCACCTGCGTCCGCGCTACACGCGCGAAGAGGCGAGCTACTTCGACCGGACCGTGCGCAGCGCCCCGGCGCAGCAGCCGTCGCGCTGAGCGGCCGTTTGCCAGCCGACCGACCGACAGATCGAAGAAGAGCAAGCGCCCATGCATCCCAAGTACCGCCCGGACATCGACGGCCTGCGTGCCATCGCGGTCGGCTCGGTGCTGGCGTACCACGCCTTCCCGAGCCTGCTGCCGGGCGGCTTCATCGGGGTCGACATCTTCTTCGTGATCTCGGGCTTCCTGATCACGACCATCCTTTTGCAGAGCCTGGCGGCGGGCGACTTCAGCTACCGCGACTTCTACGCGCGCCGCATCCGGCGGATCTTCCCGGCGCTGGTGCTGGTGCTGCTGGCGACGCTGGCCTTCGGCTGGTATGTGCTGCTGCCGGGCGAGTTCTCGCAGCTGGGCAAGCAGACCACGGGCGGCGCCGCCTTCTTCGCCAACCTCGTCTTCCTGGGCGAGGCCGGCTACTTCGACGCCTCGGCCGAGACCAAGCCGCTGCTGCACCTGTGGTCGCTGGGCATCGAGGAGCAGTTCTACATCTTCTGGCCGCTGATGCTGGGGCTGGCATGGCGCAGGCGCTGGCCGATGCTGCGCGTGGTGCTGGCGGTGGCCGTGATCTCGTTCCTGGTCAATGTGCTGACGGTGCAGGCGCACCGGGCGGCGGCTTTCTATTCGCCGCTGTCGCGCGCGTGGGAGCTGATGGCGGGCGGGTTGCTGGCGGTCATGCAATTGCAGTCAGTTGCACAAGGCGCCGCTACCGCCCGCGCGTGGAAGAAGCACCTGCAGTCGATCGTCGGCATCGCGCTGATCGTGCTCGGCCTCTTCATGACGCGCAGCACCAAGGCGTTTCCGGGCTGGTGGGCGCTGCTGCCGGTGCTGGGCGCGGCGAGCTGCATCGCGGCAGGGCCGGGCGGGGTGCTCAACAGGTACCTGCTGTCGAACCGGGTGATGGTGTGGATCGGCCTCATCAGCTATCCGCTGTACCTCTGGCACTGGCCGCTGCTGTCCTACGCGCGCATCGTGACCGGCGGCGAGCCGCCGCTGCAGCTGCGCATCGTGCTGGTGGCGGCGTCGGTCGTGCTGGCGTGGGCCACGTATCGCTTCCTCGAGCGCTTCGTGAAGCTGCACCTCTCGCAGGCCGTCCTGCGCGGGCTGGCGGGTGCGGGCGCGGCGCTGGCGCTGGCCGGTGTTCTTGTTTTCCTGGGCACGCCCATGCCTCGCCACGACAGCCCGGCCCTGCAGGCGGTGGCCGATGCGACGCGCGAGGACAACTACTACGACGGCTTCGAGGAGGCCGCGCTGGGCAACCAGTTCGTCTACCGCGCCGGCAACGGCAAGCACAACGTGCTGCTGATCGGCGACAGCCACGTCGAGCAGTACGCGCCGCGCGCGCTCGAGCTGGTGCGCACGCAACCCGACAAGGCACGCACCATCTACTTCGCGACCAAGGGCTCGTGCCCGCCGGTGCCGGGCCTGTTCAGCGGCCCCGACACCGGCTGCGACGAGCGGCGCACCGCAGTGCTCGACTTGGCGCTCAAGCCCGAAATCGATTCGGTCGTGCTGGGAGCGTGCTGGAGCTGCTACTTCACCGGTGCCGGCCCGACGGTGAACTACTTCGTCGACGACCGGAAGGCCGTGCATCCGTTCATCGGCGGCGACGGCATCGATCAGTCGCTCAGGTCGCTGGGCGAGGTGCTGAAGCGGCTGTCGGCGCACAAGCCGGTCTACCTGGTGCTCGGCAATCCGGTGGGCATGGATTTCGATCCGCTGCGGCAGATCGAGGGCAGCCGCCTGGGGCGCATGACGGCGGAGTCGGGTCAGCTCAAGGCGCCGATGCCGCAGGACCAGGCGCAGTTCAACGCGCGGCTGAAGCAGGTGGCGCAGGCCAATGGCGCCAAGGTCATCGAGCCTTTCGCCAGCCTGTGCGCGGATGGCGAGTGCATCCGCAGCATGCCGGACGACGGTTCGCCAGCCTACAAGGACATCGGCCATCTTCGGCCGCGCTATGCGCGAAGCTTCGCGACGTACATCGATCCGGCGCTGCTGGATGAAGGCGCCGTCGGCAAGTAAGCGGCTTTTCCTGCCGACCTACTGGATCTTGGGATCGCCGAAAGGCTCGTCGTCCGGCGGCGCTTCGGCGGGCATGCGGAATTCCTCGCTGGCCCAGGCGCCCAGGTCGATGCCTTTGCAGCGCGCGCTGCAGAAGGGCCGGTAGGCGTTGCTCGGCGCATAGACGCTCTCGCCGCCGCAAGTGGGGCAGCGCACGATGCGCTCGCCCTTGCTGTTCACCTCGGTCGTCATGCGCAAAGGGTGAGCTCGAACGGGGCGTCTTCCGAGCTCTGGTGCAGGCGGTCGTCCTTGTCGTGGCGCATCAGGCGCACCGAGACCATGAGGCGGTTGCCGCTGATTTCGGGGATCAGGCCCAGCTTGGGGTCGATGCGCAGGCGCAGCAGCTGGAAGCTGCGGCCCTGGGGCAGGTTCTGCTGGAACTGGCCGTTGACCGCGATCACCTTGTAGGGCACGTCGGCGTCGCGCAGCAGCTTGAGCAGCAGGTAGATCGACGAGGCCAGGGGCGACAGCGTGTTCGACCAGCGTTCGAGGTCGGCGCGGCGGCTGGTGGCCGGGCGGTGCTGCCAGGCGTAGTAGGCGGGCAGGTCGAACTCGCAGGTGCCGCCCGGAATTCCGGCGCGGCTGCGGATGCTCATGAGCCACTCGTTCTCGGTCAGCGCCTGGCCCGCCTTGCCGGCCACGCCGTTGAGGGAGGCGAAATTGCCTTCGAGCTGGCCGATGACCTGGTCGAGCACCGTCTCGGCGATGGCCGGATTGCCCCGGTAGCTGTTGAAGACGTTCTTGTGCTTGTCCAGGTCGCGCAGCACGTCGGCCTTGAGGTCGGCGCGCGCGGCGACGTCCATGATCTCGAAGATCGTGACCAGGGCGTAGTGGTGGGACAGGGGGGATTCGGCCGGCACCAACTCGCCGAGGCGGCGAAACAGGTGCTCTAGCCGCAGGTACGTGCGGATGCGCTCGTTGAAGGGGTACTCGTAGAGGATCACGCGTATCGGTTTTTCACGTCGGGTTCGGGCTCATTGCGTCTTGGCGGCCGGTGGCGGGAACACCTCGCGCACAGCCTCCAGCATACGCTGCCCGAAAAGAATGTAACCCCGGGTCGACACGTGGGTCTCGTTGGCAGGGAAAAGATCCTTCATCTTGAAGCGGTTCTGCTCGGCCAGCGCGAACAGGTCCGGGCCGATATTTTGCGGGTTGAACGCGGCCCGGAACGCATCGGCATGGTTTTGTTGCAAATACACGCTGGTCTTGTTCGGCACGACCATCCACACCACCTTGTAGGGCGCTGCAGTGCTCTCGAAGCGCTTCATGAAGCTCGCGGACTCGGCTGTCAGCGCCGGATTGACGCGGTCCTCGGCGGTCATCAGCAGCTTGTTGCAGGCGCGGTGGCTGAACTGCTTGCAGCCCTCGGGCACCACGCGGGCGTCGATCAGCGGGCCCCAGCGGTCGGGCGTGTTGGTCCAACTGTCGGAGGCCAGGATCTCCTTGGTGTTTTGGTATGTCAACCAGCCGCTGAGCAACTGGGCGTCCCAGTTGAGCTGGAAGCCCGGGGCCGGCCTGGACGGGTTCTCGAAAGGCGGCGGGGTGGGCTTGAAGGCATGCTTCATGGTCTTGCACGACTGCGATTTCTCGATGCGGTCGTACAGCAGCCGTTCGATGCTCTCGACGATCACGACCTTGCCCTTGAAACCCGACTTCTGGAGCCAGCCCGAGAAGTCGTCGCAGAGCACGCCGCCCAGGTTGTCCCAGTGCGTGGTCGTGACCTTGTAGCCTGCGCCCACGAGCTTCGACTGCCACGCGTAGCGCACCGAGAAGCTGTCGCCGATCACCAGGATGTCGGATTCGTTGATGGGCCAGGTCTTGACGTCGGCGTCCGGGATGGGCGGCGGCGGCTCGTGCCAGCCGAATTCGCGCTCGGAGATGCGCCCGATGCGGGTCAGGTCGCCGTAGGGGATGGGCGTGAAGAGGCTGACCAGCAGCAGGGCGCAGCACACCAGGTAGCCCGCGGCGAAGATGCGAAGCCAGGTCCTGGCAGATTTCGTGTCTTCCATGTCGTCAGAACTGGAAATAGAGGAAGGGGCTGTAGCTGCCGAACTTCGACACGCACAGGCCAAAGAGGTAGACGCAGCCCAGGCCGGTGGCCCAGGTCGCCAGGCGCTGCAGGCGCGGGCGCCCGGCCAGGCCGGCGACGGCGGGAATCCAGCGGTCGAGCGTGATGGTGGGCGGCAGCGCCAGGCAGATCACGAGGCCGACCAGGATCGTCTGGAAGAATTCCGGCTTGCGGAACGGCACGCGGAACTCGCTGAAGGCCGACACGGGCGCGCCGTGCATGCCCAGCATGCCCTTGTAGATCTCGATGGCGGCCGACATGCTGTCGGCGCGGAAGACCACCCAGGCGATCATCACGCACAGGAAGGTGAGGAACCAGCCGGCCACGCGGCCGTACCAGGTGGTTTCGGTCTTGCCGCGACGCACCTTGGCGTTCCAGAAGTGGTTGACCATCAGGTAGAAGCCGTGCAGCGCGCCCCAGAGCACGAAGGTCCAGGCGGCGCCGTGCCACAGGCCGCCCAGCAGCATCGTCAGGAACAGGTTGATGTAGCGCCGCGTCGGACCCTTTCGGTTGCCGCCCAGCGGCACGTAGAGGTAGTCGCGCAGGAAGGTCGACAGCGAGATGTGCCAGCGGCGCCAGAACTCGATCATGTTGGTCGACTTGTACGGCGACCTGAAGTTGAGCGGCAGTTGCACGCCCACGCACAGCGAGAGGCCCACGGCCATGTCGGAATAGCCCGAGAAGTCGAAGTAGATCTGCAGCGTGTACGCCAGCACCCCGAACCAGGCCGTGTACAGCGAGGGCAGCACGCCTTCGTGCACGCCCTTGAACATCATGTCGGCGTACTGGCCCAGCGGGTCGGCGATGAGCATCTTCTTGGCCAGGCCGAAGACGAAGATGCCCAGGCCCAGCGCGATGTTGTTGGCGTTGATCCTGTAGGTGGCCGGGCTGTTGAACTGCGGCATCATCTGCGCGTGATGCAGCACGGGGCCCGCGATCAGGTGCGGGAAGTAGGTCACGAACAGCACGTAATGGATGAAGCTGCGCTCGTGCACCTTGCCCTGCCAGCAGTCGACCAGGAAGGCGATCTGGGTGAAGGTGTAGAACGAGATGCCGATGGGCAGGACGATGTGGACCAGGTCGATCTGCGGGAGCCCTGCGGCGGCCAGGCCGGCATCGACGTTCTCGAGGAAGAAGTTGGCGTACTTGAAGACCGCCAGCACCCCCAGGTTGACCACCAGGGCGATGATCAGCAGCGTCTTGCGGTACTTGTCCTCCCGGCTGGGGGAGGGCGTGAGCCGCAGCCCGAACCAGTAGTTGACGCAGATCGACCCCAGCAGGAGCGGCAGCGCCTTGACGCTCCACCACCCGTAGAAGAAGAGGGAAGCCAGTGCCAGGAACCCCGCCGCCGACCGGGGGCTGCGCGCACCGATCAGGAAGAAGCCGATCAGGACCAGCGGGAAGAAAACGAAGATGAAGGGGTACGAATTGAAAAGCATCGTGAGGGGCGCTTGGGCATGCGCCGTTTGACGTGACCGTCTTTTTGCCGTCGCGGCGTCAACCCCAAATTATCGCGTGCTTGACTTAGCCCACCGTTCCCAGAAACCCCGGACCTGCTGAGCGAGTTCCTCCAGGGTCAGGGACTCGTTGTAAATGACGGCGTCCGCGGCGGCCCGCCGGGCCCGGCGCGGAGCCTGCTGGGCGATCACCGCCTTGACCGCTTCGGGCGCCCAGCCCGAGCGTGCGACGACGCGCTTCAGCTGCGTTTCCTCGGTGGCGTCGACCACCAGCACCCGGTCGACGATCGCGCGCCAGCGACCGGATTCGACCAGCAGGGGAACGTCGAACACGACGACGGCATCCTCGCCGGCCGCCGCGGCCTGGCGCTGGGTTTCGGCGCCGATCAGGGGGTGGAGAATGGATTCGAGCCGGGCCTTGGCGCCGGCGTCCGCGAACACGATCTGGCGCATCGCGGCACGGTCCAGGCCGCCGGCCGGGTCGATGACGCCCGGGCCGAAGGCGGTTTCCAGGGCCGGCATCGCGATGCCGCCCGGCAGCGCGATGGAGCGCGCGATGGCGTCGGTGTCCACGAGAACCGCCCCCTGGGCCACCAGGAGGCCCGCGACCGTGCTCTTGCCGCTGCCGATGCCGCCCGTCAGGCCGATGCGCCGCACTGCCATGCGGAGGTCAGCGCATCAGCGCGTCCAGGGGAAAGGCGAACGGAATCCACTGCCTCACGACTTCGGGGCCCGCCACGAGGCAGACGAGGCCCGCGCCGGCCAGGAAGGGGCCGAAGGCGATGGGAATGTCCTTGTGCGCCAGCTTGCCGGCGATGCGCAAAGAGATGCCGATCACCGCACCCACCAGCGAAGAGACGAGGATGATCGCGATGAGGTAGTCCGCTCCGAGCCATGCACCCAGCGCGGCCAGCAGTTTGAAGTCTCCATAGCCCATGCCTTCCTTGCCCGTGACCAGGCGAAAGGCATGGTACACAAGCCAGAGGCTCAGGTAGCCGAACACCGCGCCCCAGACGGCCGAGCTCAACGAAACGCCGGTCCAGCCCATGGCCGCGCCGATCAGGCCGAGCCAGAGCAGCGGATAGTTGAGCGAGTCGGGCAGGAACTGGGTGTCGAAGTCGATCAGGAACTGGCAGATCAGGAAGGCCCCGAACGTCGCCCAAAGCGCCCCGGCCGGCGTGATGCCGAAACGCCAGGCGCACAGGGCGAACAGGCCACCGGTGATCAGCTCGACCAGCGGGTAGCGAAGGCTGATCGGGGTCTTGCACGACGAGCAGCGTCCGCGCAGCGCGGCATAGCTCAGCACGGGGATGTTCTCGTACCAGCGGATCTCGTGGCCGCAGGCGCCGCAGCGCGACGCGGGGCGCATCAGGTCGAAGGGAGGCTGCTTCTCGACGACTTCGGCCGCCTTGTCGGCGGAGGCCTCCAGCCCGGCGGGCGCCGCGACCTTCGGCCCGAAGGCCAGCGACCACAGCGAGGGCGCATCCTTCGACGACATGAGATTGGCGACCGCGTCGGCAAGCCACTCGCGGTACATCATCACCGGCACGCGGTAGATGACGACGTTCATGAAGCTGCCGATCAATAGCCCCAGGACACCGGCGAAGACGGTGTCGAATTCCCGCGAAACCAGCATCAAACGACCTGGCCGAGCTTGAAGATGGGCAGGTACATCGACACCACGATGCCGCCGATGATGGTGCCGAGGAACACGATGATGATCGGCTCCATCAGGCTGGAGAGGCCCGCGACCATGTCGTCCACCTCGGATTCGTAGAAGTCTGCGGCCTTGCCCAGCATGTGGTCGATGGAGCCGGATTCCTCGCCGATGGCGGTCATCTGGATCACCATGGACGGGAACAGGTTGACGTTGGTCATGGCGGCCGTGAGGCTGGTGCCGGTGGAGACTTCCTGCTGGATCTTCGCGGTGGCGTCGCCGTAGACGGTGTTGCCGGAGGCGCCGCCCACGGAGTCGAGGGCTTCGACCAGCGGGACGCCGGCGGCGAACATGGTGGCCAGGGTGCGGGTCCAGCGGGCGACGCAGGATTTTTCGATCAGCGCGCCGAAGATCGGCACTCTCAGCAGCAGGCGGTCCATGAAGCGCTGGAAACGCTCATTGCGTTTCCAGGCTTGCAGGAAGAAATAGATTCCGCCGCCGACGCCACCGAAGATCAGCCACCAGTAGGAGACGAAGAACTCGCTCATCGCCATCACGAACAGCGTCGGGGCAGGCAGGTCGGCTCCGAACGACGTGAACACCTGCTTGAACGCCGGGATCACGAAGATCATGATGATGGCCACCACCACGAAGGCCACGACGATCACGGAAGTGGGGTACATCAGAGCCGACTTGATCTTCGACTTGATCGCCTCGGTCTTCTCCATGTAGGTGGCCAGCCGGTCCAGCAGTTCTTCCAGAATGCCGGCCGCCTCGCCAGCCTCCACCAGGTTGCAGTAGAGATTGTCGAAGTACTTCGGAAACTTGCGGAAGGCGGACGAGAGCGAACTGCCGGTTTCCACGTCGCTGCGGATGTCGTTGAGCAGCTTGGCCACACTCGGGTTCGCATTGCCGCGCCCGACGATATCGAAGGACTGCATCAGGGGCACGCCGGCCTTCATCATGGTCGCCAGCTGGCGCGTGAAGATCGCGATGTCCTTCGGCTTGATCGCCTTGCCTGAGCGCATGCGGCGCTTCTTGATCTTGGAGGCGAGCACGCCCTGGCGGCGCAGCGCGGCCTGCACCTGGTTTTCGCCGGCAGCACGAAGTTCGCCGCGTACCAGCTTGCCGTTGCGGTCCTTGCCTTCCCATTCGAAGACAAATTCCTTGTGTGTGGGCTGGGTGCGGGAGGATGCCACTGTAGCCATTCGATCTCCGGTATTCGGTGTGTTCGTTATTCGTTGGTGCAGGCCACCACTTCTTCGAGCGAAGTGAGGCCCTGCATGACCTTGCGCAGGCCCGACTGGCGCAGCGAACGCACGCCCTCGGCTTCCGACTGCGCGGCGATGTCGAGCGCACTGCCGTCGCGCAGGATGATTTCCTGGATGGCTTCCGAGATCGGCATCACCTGGTAGATGCCCACGCGGCCCTTGTAGCCGCTGCTGCAGGCGGAGCAGCCGACGGGGCGGTAGGGCTTCCAGGAGCCGTCCAGTTCTTCTTCCTTGAAACCTGCTTCGAGCAGCGTTTCGCGCGGGATGTCGGCCGGCAGCTTGCAGACGGTGCACAGGCGCCGCGCGAGGCGCTGGGCAGTGATCAGGATCACGCTCGACGCGATGTTGAACGGCGCGATGCCCATGTTGCGCATCCGCGTGAGCGTGGTCGGCGCATCGTTGGTGTGCAGCGTGGAGAGCACCAGGTGGCCGGTCTGGGCTGCCTTGATCGAGATGTCGGCGGTTTCGAGGTCGCGGATTTCGCCGACCATGATGATGTCGGGATCCTGGCGCAGGAAGGCGCGCAGCGCGGCTGCGAAGGTCAGGCCCGCGCGTTCGTTGACGTTGACCTGGTTGACGCCGGGCAGGTTGATTTCCGACGGGTCTTCCGCCGTCGCGATGTTCACGCCCGGCTGGTTCAGGAGGTTCAGGCAGGTGTAGAGCGACACCGTCTTGCCCGAGCCGGTGGGGCCGGTGACGAGCACCATCCCGTACGGGCGGCCGATGGCATGCAGCAGCCGCGCCTTCTCGTCAGCGTCGTAACCCAGGGCGTCGATGCCCAGGCGCGCGCTGCTCGGGTCGAGGATACGCACGACGATCTTCTCGCCGAAGAGCGTGGGCAGCGTGCTCACGCGGAAGTCGATCACGCGGTCGGGACCGATCTTGAGCTTCATGCGGCCGTCCTGCGGCACGCGCTTCTCGGAGATGTCGAGCCGGGAAATGACCTTGATGCGCGAGGCCAGCTTGTCCTTGATGACCGTGGGCGGGCTGGCGACTTCGCGCAACTCGCCGTCGACCCGGAAGCGGACGCGGTAGTTGTGCTCGTAGGGCTCGAAGTGGATGTCGGATGCCCGCATGCTGACGGCGTCGAGCAGCATCTTGTGAAGGAAGCGCACGACGGGCGCGTCTTCGACTTCGGCGATGGCCTGGTCATTGCCCTCGTTCGCGGTCTCGGCCGCGACGTCGTCGAACTCGAACTCGCTGCCGACGATGCTGTTGATGGTCTCGGCCGCGCTGACGGCGGCGGCTTCGATCATCCGCGACAGCTTGTCGTATTCGGCGATGACCCAGTCGACGCCCATCTGGGAGGCGAACTTGATCTTTTCTGCGGCCTGCTGATCGGAAGGATCGGCCGTTGCAACAATCAGACGGTTGTTGCGCTTGCTGAGCACGACGATGCGGTACGCATGGCACAGCTTCTGGTCGAGCAGGTCCTTGGGCAGGCGCTGGGGATCGATGGCATCGAGATCGAGCAGCGGTGCGCCGAACGCGGTGGAAAGGGTGTGGGCGAGGTCCGCGGCGGAAACGGCGCCGGAGCCGGTCAGTTCGGCAATGAAGCTCGTGCGAGCGCTGATGGACTTCTGATAGATGTCCTCGGCTGCCCTGGCAGGCAGCTTGCCGGCCGAAACCAGGGCGCGCGCAAGCCCGGGTAGGGCAATTTGCGAAGGTTCTTTAACAGGAAGTTCGGCTGCAGCCATTCAGCGAGTGAAAAAGATGTGAAAATTTGCTTCACGATCATCGCTGAACAGTCCTGTGCTGTAAATCGCTACACAGCAACAGGCTGGCCATTTGTCCATTAATGCCAGCCAAAGGCTGGTCGGGGTGAGAGGATTCGAACCTCCGGCCTCTACGTCCCGAACGTAGCGCTCTACCAGGCTAAGCTACACCCCGATGGTTGCAAGAAAGAAGAAGTCGTCCTAGATGCCAACTCAGGAGAGGTGTTCAGGCACGTCGCTCAAGCAACTGAGCCGCTAATTGTAGCAAACCTGAAGCGTGCAAATTGGCCGGGAAATCTTTTAATGCATGAATCGCACGCTGCGCCTCGGCTGCTGCCGCTGCGCGCGAGGCATCCAGGGCCCCGGTTTCCTGAACGATCTCGATGACCTTGCCCAGCTGGGTGGTGTCGCCGGCCTCGATGGCGGCGCGCACGAGCGCGCTCTGTGCCGGAGTGCCTCGCTGCATCGCGAAGATGAGCGGCAGAGTGGTCTTGCCTTCACGCAGGTCGTCGCCGACATTCTTGCCGGTTTCGTTGGCGTCGCCCGTGTAGTCCAGGACGTCATCGATCACCTGGAAGGCGGTGCCCAAGGCCTGGCCGTAGGTTGCGCAGGCCTCTTCCATTTCTGGGGTGGCATTCGCCAGCACGGCCGCGAGGCGGGTGCTCGCCTCGAAGAGCTTCGCCGTCTTCGAGCGGATCACGCGCAGATAGGCCGCTTCGTCCAGCGATGCATCGTGCATGTTCATCAGCTGAAGCACCTCGCCCTCGGCGATGATGTTGGTGGCTTCGGCCAGGATCTGCATCACGCGCATGTTGTTGGCGTCCAACATCATCTGGAACGCGCGCGAATAGAGGAAGTCACCGACCAGCACGCTGGCCGGGTTGCCGAACGATTCGTTGGCCGTTGCGCGTCCGCGCCGCAGGGTCGACTCGTCGACCACGTCGTCGTGCAGCAGGGTTGCCGTGTGGATGAACTCCACCACGGCCGCCAGATTGAATCGCTGGTCCCCGGTGTAGCCCAGCGCGCCCGACATCAGCAGCAGGAGCGCCGGTCGCAGGCGCTTGCCGCCAGCGGAGATGATGTACCGGGAAACCTGGCTGACCAGCGGCACGCCGGTGTCGAGGCGGCGGGCGATCACGCGGTCGACTTCGACCATGTCGCCGGCAATCAGGTCCAGCACGGTGGCGGTGGGGGAGGTGTCGGCGGCTGGAACTGGCAAAGCGAAGGCGCGGGGCGCTGCTGAGTGTTGTATGTGGGGGACCCAGGCAGGTGCAGGGCCGGAAGGCGCAAATTATATGGAGCCGAAGCGGCTTGCCGATGGGGCTCCGGCTCAAGAGTAGCTAGTGGGCGCAAACCGCGCTATAATCTTGGGCTCTGCGGAATTCGCCGTGGAGACTCATTTCTAAGAGGTTTACATGTACGCGGTCATAAAAACCGGTGGCAAGCAGTATCGCGTTGCTTCCGGCGAGAAAATCAAAGTAGAACAGATTGCTGCGGACGTAGGCCAGGAAATCGTGATCGACCAGGTTCTGGCAGTCGGCAACGGCGCTGAGATCAAGGTTGGCACGCCCCTGGTGTCCGGTGCAACGGTGACGGTCACGGTACTGTCGCACGGCAAGCACGACAAGGTTCGCATCTTCAAGATGCGCCGTCGCAAGCACTATCAGAAACGTCAAGGCCATCGCCAGCAGTTCACCGAACTGCAAATCGGCGCGATCGCCGCTTAACACGGCACAGGAGCAGATTCCATGGCACAGAAAAAAGGCGGCGGCTCAACGCGAAACGGGCGCGATTCCAAGCCCAAGATGCTCGGCGTGAAGGCTTTCGGCGGCGAACTGATCAGCGCAGGCTCGATCATCGTGCGCCAGCGTGGTACCCAGTTCCACCCCGGCGTGAATGTCGGCGTGGGCAAGGATCACACGCTGTTCGCCCTGGTCGACGGCCACGTGTCGTTCGGTACCAAGGGTGCGCTGAACAAGCACACGGTCAACGTGACTCCCGCGGCTTAAGCCCCGAGTCAGCCCCGACCATCCGAGGCCCCGCATTGCCGGGGCCTCTTCATTTGTAAACTAGACATCCCATGAAGTTCGTCGACGAAGCCTTCATCGACATCGCCGCGGGCGATGGCGGGAACGGCTGCGTGTCGTTCCGTCATGAGAAGTACAAGGAATTCGGCGGCCCCAACGGCGGAGACGGCGGCCGCGGCGGCCACGTGTACGCGGTGGCCGATTCCAACCTCAACACCCTGGTCGACTTCCGCTATTCGCGCCGCCACGAGGCCAAGCGCGGCGAGCACGGCATGGGCTCCGACATGTTCGGCGCCGCCGGCGACGACATCACGCTCAAGATGCCGGTCGGAACGATCATTTCCGACGCCGAGACCGGCGAAGTGCTGTTCGAACTGCTGAAGGACGGCGAGGTCATCACCATCGCCAAGGGCGGCGACGGCGGCTTCGGCAACATGCGCTTCAAGAGCGCGATCAACCGTGCCCCGCGCCAGAAAACCCCCGGCTGGCCTGGCGAGAAGCGCAGCCTCAAGCTCGAACTCAAGGTGTTGGCCGATGTGGGCCTGCTCGGCATGCCGAATGCGGGCAAGTCGACGCTGATCAGCGCCATCTCGAACGCCCGCCCGCGCATCGCGGACTACCCCTTCACCACGCTGCACCCGAACCTGGGAGTGGTGCGCGTCGGTCCCGAGCAGAGCTTCGTCGTGGCGGACCTGCCCGGCCTGATCGAAGGCGCATCCGAAGGCGCCGGCCTCGGCCATCTCTTCCTGCGGCACCTGCAGCGCACGCGCCTGCTGCTGCATGTGGTCGACATGGCCCCGTTCGACGACAGCGTCGACCCCGTGGCGCAGGCCAAGGCCATCGTGGGCGAACTCAAGAAATACGACGCCGACCTGTACGAAAAGCCGCGCTGGCTCGTGCTGAACAAGCTGGACATGGTGCCCGCCGACGAGCGCGCCGCGCGCATCAAGGACTTCGTGAAGCGCCTGCGCTTCAAGGGTCCGGTGTTCGAAATCTCGGCGCTCACGCGCGAAGGCTGCGAGCACCTGGTGCAGGCCATCTACCAGCAGGTCAAGGCCGAGCAGGTGGCCGAGCAACAGACGGTCGAGGTCGATCCGCGCTTCGTGCCTCTGCCCCCCGAAGGCTCCTGAGCGGCACCTGCCGCAGCAGCATCGACGGCCGGCCCGAGACGGGCCGAAGACAGCAACCCGAGCAGCATCCAAAGACCGTAACACCCCAAATGACCTCGTCGAACTCCGGATCCACTGCCTTGCGGGATGCCCGCCGTATCGTCGTGAAGGTGGGCTCCAGCCTCGTGACCAACGAGGGGCGCGGTCTCGACGAGGCCGCCATCGGCGAGTGGTGCCGGCAACTGGCCGCGCTGGTGCGCGACGGGCGCGAGGTGGTGATGGTGTCGAGCGGTGCGATCGCAGAAGGAATGAAGCGCCTTGGCTGGCGCACCCGGCCGCACGAGATCAACGAGCTCCAGGCCGCTGCCGCGGTCGGCCAGATGGGCCTGGCCCAGATGTACGAGACCAAGCTGCGCGAGAACGAGATCGGCAGCGCCCAGGTGCTGCTGACGCACGCCGACCTGGCCGACCGCGAGCGCTATCTCAATGCCCGATCGACGCTGGTCACGCTGCTCAAGCTGGGCGTGGTGCCGGTCATCAACGAGAACGACACGGTCGTCAACGACGAGATCAAGTTCGGCGACAACGACACGCTCGGCGCCCTCGTGGCCAACCTGGTCGAGGCCGATGCGCTGGTCATCCTCACCGACCAGAAGGGCCTGTACACGGCCGACCCGCGCAAGGACCCCGACGCGAAGTTCGTGCACGAGGCCGCCGCCGGCGACCCGGCGCTCGAGGCGATGGCCGGCGGCGCGGGTTCGAGCATCGGCAAGGGCGGCATGATCACCAAGATCCTCGCGGCCAAGCGCGCGGCCGGCTCGGGCGCCTCCACGGTCATCGCCTGGGGCCGCGAGGCCGACGCGCTGCTGCGGCTGGCGAAGGGCGAATCCATCGGCACGCTGCTGGTGGCGCAGACCGCCAAGCACCAGGCCCGCAAGCGCTGGATGGCCGACCATTTGCAGCTGCGCGGCTCCGTCGTGGTCGACGCGGGCGCGGCCGCCAAGGTGCGGGCCGAGGGCAAGAGCCTGCTGCCGATCGGCATGACCGGGGTCTCGGGCGAGTTCTCGCGCGGCGACGTGATCGCGGTGCGCGACGCCGACGGTGTCGAGCTGGCCCGCGGCCTTGCCAACTACTCGAGCGTGGAGGCGCGCCTGCTGTGCCGCAAGCCCTCGTCGGAGTTCGAACGCCTGCTGGGCTATGTGGCGGAACCGGAAATGGTCCACCGCGACAACATGGTGCTGATGCCGGGCTGAGAGGCCTCTGGAAACAAGAAACGGGGCCCGCGGGCCCCGTTTCTGCGTCTTTCAGCGCGGATCGCCTATTGCACTTCCCGTACCGGATTGCGGATGTTCTGGACCATGTCGCCCACCGACGGCCGCGGGGCGTTGCCGCGGCACAGGGCCTGCGTGGCCAGCTTGCGCGTGTAGCTGGAGTTCATGTCGCCGAGCTTCTTCCATTCGGGCTTCGCGACGTCCTGCCAGCTGCCGTTGTTGTAGCGCGCGTAGCTCTTCATCTCGGCCGTGGAGCAGCGGATGCCCTCGTAGAAGGCGTTGGTCGCGCCGCCGCTGCGGTTCTGGGCCACCACCACATAGCGGACGATGCCGTCGCCCGTGATCGTGATCGTCTGCGGGTCGACGCCGAACTTCAGGCTCATGTAGGGCGGCATTTCGATCGGCAGCAGGCGGCTTTCGCTGAAGGCCGGCGGGGGCGGGGTGGCCGTTTCTTCCCACTCCTTGTCCGTCTCGTACCGCTTGGGCGGGGGCGGCAGGCCGGCCTGTGCCCAGTCGGGGTTGTCGGTGTCGTGGGGGCCCGAGGCGCATCCGGCGAGGATGCCGAAGCAGGCCAGCAGGAGGACGCGCTCAGCGTTGCGTCGGAAGGGGCGGGGGTGCCTTGTTGTCTTGGACAGGAGGTTCATTGCTCGCGGAAGGAATGTCGGGATGCGGATCGAAGCTGCCGCCGGGCGGCAGATCGAGTCCGGGCGGCGCCCCGGCGTCCGGCGAGTGGCGCTCGAATTCTCGGGCGCGCACGTTGCTGCGCAGGAAGCGGTTGCGGAAATCCTGCCTGGGCAGGTAGCGAGCGAGCTCGGTGAGCGCCATCTCGTAGACGCCGCGCTTGAACTCGACGACCACGTCGAGCGGCACCCAGTAGTCATGCCAGCGCCAGGCGTCGAATTCGGGATGGTCGGTTGCACGCAGGTTGAGATCCCAATCGTGGCCGATGAGTTGCAGCAAGTACCAGATTTGTTTCTGGCCCTTGTAGTGGCCCCGTGCGTCACGGCGAATGAACCGATCCGGCACCTCGTAGCGCAACCAGTCGCGGGTACGGGCCACGATGCGCACATGCTCCGGGTGGAGTCCCACTTCCTCGTGCAGTTCCCGGTACATGGCCTGCTCGGGACTTTCGCCGCGGTCGATGCCGCCCTGCGGAAACTGCCAGGAGTGCGTGCGTATGCGTTTGCCCCAGAAAACCTGGTTTCTCTGGTTGAGCAGGATGATGCCGACGTTGGGCCTGAAGCCGTCCCGGTCGAGCATAATCAAACCCCAATTTTTGAACTGAGTCGATTATGCATGCCGGGTTGCCCTCGGCAAGCTGCCGATGCCAGGCTCTCAGGGTCTCTCCGGGGGAGCAGTTCCCCACTTCCGAACCTCGAATCCAGCGCCACCATTCCGATGAAAGCTTCCCGTTTTTTCGTCTCCACCCTCAAGGAAGCGCCCGCTGACGCCGAAGTGGCGAGCCACCGTCTCATGATGCGGGCCGGCATGATCAAGAAGCTCGGCACGGGCATCTACACCTACATGCCCATGGGCCTGCGCGTGATCCGCAAGGTGGAAGCCATCGTCCGCGAGGAGATGAACCGCGCCGGTGCCGTCGAGATGACCATGCCCGTGGTGCAGCCCGCCGAGCTCTGGCAGGAGACCGGCCGCTTCGACAAGATGGGCCCCGAGCTGCTGCGCATCAAGGACCGCCACGACCGCGACTTCGTGATCCAGCCGACCAGCGAAGAGGTGGTGACCGACATCGCCCGCCAGGAGATCCGCAGCTACAAGCAGCTGCCGAAGAACTTCTACCAGATCCAGACCAAGTTCCGCGACGAACGACGTCCGCGCTTCGGCCTCATGCGCGGGCGCGAGTTCATCATGAAGGACGCCTACAGCTTCGACCGCGACCTCGACGCCGCCAAGGCGAGCTACCAGGTCATGGCGCAGGCCTATCGCAACATCTTCGACCGCTTCGGCCTGCGCTACCGCGCCGTCGCGGCCGACAGCGGCGCTATCGGCGGCGACCTGAGCGAGGAATTCCAGGTGATCGCCGCCACCGGCGAGGACGCCATCGTCTACTGCCCCGACAGCGATTACGCCGCCAACATGGAAAAGGCCGAGGCGCTGGCCCCGGCCGGTCCGCGCCCGGCGCCCGCCAAGGCGCTCGAGAAGACCCCGACCCCCGGCAAGAGCACCTGCGTCGACGTGGCCGAGCTGCTTGGCGTGCCGCTTTCCACCACCATCAAGTCGCTGGTGCTGGCCACCGACGTCCTCGACGAGGCTGGCGACATCAAGGGCTCGCAGGTCTGGCTGCTGCTGCTGCGCGGCGACCACGACATGAACGAGATCAAGGTCGGCAAGCTGCCCGGCCTGAACCAGGGCTTCCGCTTCGCGACCCTGGCCGAAATCGAGGACCACTTCGGCTGCAAGCCCGGCTACCTGGGCCCGCTGAACCTCAAGAAGCCCGTGAAGCTCGTGGCCGACCGCGAAGCCGCCGTCCTGGCCGACTGGATCACGGGTGCCAACGAAGTCGATTTCCACATGACCGGCGTCAACTGGGGCCGCGACCTGCCCGAGCCCGACCTCGTCGCCGACATCCGCAACGTGGTCGCGGGCGACGCCTCACCCGACGGCAAGGGCGTGCTGGCCATCGAGCGCGGCATCGAGGTGGGCCATGTGTTCGTGCTCGGCACCAAGTACAGCAAGGACATGAACGCCACCTACCTCGACGAAGGCGGCAAGCCGCAGTTCCTCGAGATGGGCTGCTACGGCATCGGCATCACCCGCCTGCCGGCCGCCGCCATCGAACAGAACCACGACGAGCGCGGGATCATCTGGCCCGACGCCATCGCCCCCTTCACCGTGGTTGTCTGCCCGATCGGCATGGACCGCAGCCCCGAGGTCAAGGCGGCGGCCGAGGCGCTCTACGAGGAGCTGCTCGCCAAGGGCGTCGACGTGCTGCTCGACGACCGTGGCGAACGCCCCGGCGCGATGTTCGCCGACTGGGAACTGATCGGCGTGCCGCACCGCGTGGTCATCTCGGACCGCGGTCTCAAGGAAGGCCAGCTCGAATACCAGAACCGCCGCGACACGGCGGCTACCAAGGTGCCCGCGGCCGGTATCGCCGACTTCATCGCCGGCAAGCTCGCCCAATGAGCCTGGAGGGCGGCCTCTCGCGACGCCAGTGCCTGGGCGGCGCCGTGACCGCAGGCGCCCTCACCGTGCTGTCGTTGCCGCGGGCTGCCATGGCCGGCGCGCAGATCGAGGAGCCGCTGATCGACTCGGTGCGCACCGCGCTGAGTTCGGCCATCCACAACAAGGCGCCGCCGGTGCCGCAGTTCGCGAGCACCGAGGCCCGGCTGGCCTACCTGCGCTGGCTCGGAGAGATGAGCGAGCGGCTCAAGAAGAAGATCGCCGATGCGCCCTCGCGCATCGAGTTCCTGCAGACCGTCTGGTACGAAGCCAAGCGCTCGGGGCTGGAGGTGAGCCTGGTGCTGGGGCTGGTGCAGGTCGAGAGCAATTTCCGCAAGTTCGCGGTGTCGAGCGCGGGGGCGCGCGGCTACATGCAGGTCATGCCGTTCTGGACGCGCGTGATCGGCGACAGCGACCCGGCCAAGCTCTTCCACATGCAGACCAACCTGCGCTTCGGCTGCGTCATTCTTCGCCACTACCTCGACCGGGAGAACGGCGACCTGTTCATGACGCTGGGCCGCTACAACGGCAGCCGCGGCAAGTCGCCGTATCCGAACGCCGTGTTCGCCAACCAGCGGTTCTGGGTGTTCAACGACAGGGAACGCGAGAAGGAAAAGGACAAGGACCGCTCGGCGGCCTGACGCCTTCCGACTGGCGCCTTCCTCTTCCGTCTGCTCAGTTCGCAGGTGCCTTCGCGGTGCCCGAGCCCTTGGTGACCATCACCTGGTCGATGCGGTAGCTGTCGACGTCCATCACCTCGAAGGTGTAGCCGCCCCAGCTCACGTTGTCCGTGCGCTTCGGAACCCGGCGCAGCATCACCATCAGGAAGCCGGCCAGCGTCTCGTACTCCTCGGCATGCGGCATCTCGTCGATCTGCAGCGCGCGCTGCACGTCCTGGATGGGCGTCACGCCATCGATCAGCCACGAGTTCTCGTCGCGCTGCACGATCTGCTCCTCGTCGGGCGTGGACACCAGGTCGCCCATCACCGTGCTCATCACGTCGTTGAGCGTGATCACGCCCACCACCAGGCTGTATTCGTTGACGATGATCGCGAAGTCCTCGTGCGCCTGCTGGAACTGCTCCAGCACCTCGGTGAGCGAGAGCCGGTCGGGAATGACCAGCGCCTTGTGCAGCGGCAGCCCCTGGTCGAAAGCCAGCGGCTGGCCGCTGAGCACGCGCTGGAACATGTCCTTGGCGTCCACGTAGCCCAGCACGTGGTCGATGTCGCCGTCGCACACCGGGTACGCCGAGAAGGGCTCGGCGATGATGCGCGCGCGCAGCACTGTCTCGGGGTCGTCGTGCAGGAACCAGGTGATGTTGTCGCGCACGGTCATCACGCTGCTGACCAGGCGCGTGTCGAGCTCGAACACGTTGGCGATCACCTGCTGCTCGCGCGCCGCGAGCACGCCCGCCTGCGCGCCGGCCTCGGTCATCGCGAGGATGTCGGCCGAGGTGATCTTGTCGTCGCGTGCCATCGGCATGCCCAGCAGCTTGAACAGCAGGTCGGTGCAGCGCGTGAAGAACCACACCAGCGGCTTGAAGGTGGTGATCAGCAGCAGCATCGGCCCGACCATGCGCACCGCCAGCCGCTCGGGGTTGCTCATGCCCAGCCGCTTGGGGAACAGGTCGGCGAACACCAGGAACACCGCGATGATGATCACGAAGGAGCACAGGAACGCCGCGCTGGCCGAAGCCTCGGGGCTGAGCCACTTCTCGAAGAGGACCGCGAAGTACGGGCTCAGCGAGCCTTCGCCCACCACGCCGCCGAGGATGGCCACCGCGTTGAGCCCGATCTGCACCACCGTGAAGTAGTGGCCCGGCTGCTCCTGCACCCGCAATACCTTCTCGGCCCGGGGGTCGCCCTCGTCGGCCATCTGGCGCAGACGCAGCCGGCGCGATGCGGCCAGGGTGATTTCGGCGAGGGAGAAGAAGGCGCTCAGCGCAATCAGCAGCGCGATGATGAGCAGGCTTTGGGTGAGGGTCATGGTGGCACGTCGAAGACGGCCGACATGGTGCCATGACTCGGCACCGGAAATCGCTCAGACGCCGCCGTGAGGGTGGGTCGGGTCGACCCACAGCACCGATTCGGGCTTCTCCACGGGCTCGATGTCGAGGTTCACCGCCACCGCTTCGCCGTCGCTGCGGCACAGCACGCATTCGAGCGTCTCGGTCGCGCTGGCGTTGATTTCCTGGTGCGGCACGTACGGCGGCACGTAGATGAAGTCGCCCGGCCCGGCCTCGGCCGTGAATTCCAGCTTCTCGCCCCACCGCATGCGGGCCCGGCCGCGCACGACGTAGATCACCGATTCGAGATGCCCGTGATGGTGGGCGCCGGTCCTGGCGTCGGCGTGGATGGTCACCGTGCCGGCCCAGAGCTTCTGCGCGCCCACGCGGGCGAAGTTGATGGCCGCTGCCCGGTTCATGCCGGGCGTCTGGGCGGTGTTGGCGTCGAGCCGGTCGGCCGAGATCACGCGCACGCCGTCGTGCTTCCAGGCCGGCGCGGCATCGTTGCCGCCGTCATCGTGGGAATGGCCGTGGTCCGCGTGATCGTGGCTCATGACCGTTCCCCGGGGGCTCAGGAGGCTGCGGCCCCGTTCACCACCTGCTGCAGCTCGCCCGACTCGTACATCTCCATCATGATGTCCGAGCCGCCGATGAACTCGCCCTTCACGTACAGCTGCGGGATCGTGGGCCAGTTGCTGTACTCCTTGATGCCCTGGCGGATGCTGTCGTCGTCGAGGACGTTGACGGTCTTGAGCGTCCTGGTGTCGACGCCGACCGCCTTCAGGATCTGGATCGCGCGGCCCGAGAAGCCGCACATCGGAAAGCTGGCGTTGCCCTTCATGAAGAGCACGAGGTCGTTGGTCTTGACGAGATCGTCGATGCGTTGCTGGGCGTCGGACATGGGGACTCCTGAAAAATAGGCTGAGGGGATTATTTCACCGTGCGCCAGATTCCGCCGGAGCAGCGCTGGATGCCGGCGAGGTCGTCGCGGCTTTGCACTTCGGCGAAACCGCGCGCCGCAAGCAGTTCGCGCACGGCCGGGGCCTGGTCGTGGCCGTGTTCGAGCAGCAGCCAGCCGCCCTCGGCGAGGTGGGCGGGGGCGTCCTGCACGATGCGGCGGATGTCGTCGAGGCCGTCCGTGCCCGAAACCAGCGCCGAAGAGGGCTCGTGGCGCAGGGCGGGCAGGTGCGGGTCGCCGGCGGCGATGTACGGCGGATTGCTGGCGATGACCGTGTAGCCGGCGCCGGCGCCGTCCAGCCAGTCGGCCTGGGCGAAGCGCACGGGCAGGCCCAGCCGCGAGGCGTTGGCCTGGGCGACGGCCAGCGCATCGGCGCTGGCATCGACCGCATCGACCTGCGCGTCGGGCCGGGCATGCTGCAGCGCCAGCGCGATCGCTCCACTGCCGGTGCCGAGATCGAGCACACGAGGCGCGGCCTGGCCTTCGAGGCACTCCAGCGCCCATTCGACCAGCGTTTCCGTGTCGGGGCGGGGCACCAGCACGCGGGCATCGACCTGCAGGCTGAGTCCGTGAAATTCTTTTTCGCCCAGCAGGTAGGCGACAGGCTCTCCGGCCCGGCGGCGCGAGAGCTGCGCGGCCAGCGCGGACCACGCCGCATCGGGCATGGCGTCGGTGTCGTGCGCCAGCAGCCAGGCACGGTCGTGCGGCGCACGGCCCAGCGCATGCAGCAGCAGCAGCTGGGCGTCGAGCCGGTCGACGCCCAGCGCGATGGACGCGGCCAGCGCCTGCGCCACGGTGGCCGGCTTCGGGTTCTCGACGGCGCTCATGCCGGCAGGCTCGATTCCAGCTCGGCCAGCTGCTCGGCCTCGCGCGCGGCGCGCAGCGCGCCCAGCACGTCACCCAGGTCGCCTTCCATGATGGCAAGCAGCTTGTAGAGCGTGAGGTTGATGCGATGGTCGGTGAGCCGGCCCTGCGGGAAGTTGTAGGTGCGGATGCGGTCCGAGCGGTCGCCGCTGCCGATCAGGCCCTTGCGCGTGGCGGCGTCCTTGGCGGCGCGCTCGCTGCGCTCCTTCTCCTGGATGCGCGCCGACAGCACCTGCAGCGCCTTCGCCTTGTTGCGGTGCTGGCTGCGGTCGTCCTGGCACTCCGCCACGATGCCGGTCGGGATGTGCGTGATGCGCACGGCCGAGTCGGTCTTGTTGATGTGCTGCCCGCCAGCGCCGCTCGCGCGGTAGGTGTCGATGCGCAGGTCGGCCGGGTTGATCTGCACCGCGACCGTCTCGTCGGGCTCGGCCAGCACGGCGACCGTGCAGGCGCTGGTGTGGATGCGGCCCTGCGTCTCGGTGGCCGGCACGCGCTGAACGCGGTGGCCGCCCGATTCGAAGCGCAGGTGGCCGAACACGTCGTCGCCCACGATGCGCACCACCACTTCCTTGTAGCCGCCGAGCTCGCTCTCGCTCTCGCTGACGATCTCGCAGCGCCAGCCGGCGCGGTCGCAGTAGCGCGTGTACATGCGCAGCAGGTCGCCCGCGAAGAGGGCCGATTCGTCGCCGCCCGTGCCCGCACGGATTTCGAGGAAGGCATTGCGCGCGTCGTCGGGGTCCTTGGGCAGCAGCAGGCGCTGCAGCTCGTCCTCCAGTTGCACCAGCTCGGCCTCGCCGCTGGCGATTTCTTCCTTCGCCATCTCGGCCATGTCGGGGTCGTCCAGCATCTCCTTCGCGCCGGCGATGTCAGCCTCGCGTTGCCTGTAGCGCTCGTAGCGGCCCGCGACCTGCGTCACCTCGGCGTGCTCGCGCGAGATGGTGCGGTACTGGGCCATGTCGCTCATGATGTCTTCGCGCGAGAGCAGGAAGTCGAGCTCGCCCAGGCGCTGGGCGTAGCGTTCGAGTTGGTGGCGGAGAAAGGATTTCACGGAGGAAGGAGGCTCGAAAAAATGGGGATGTGCTGCCGTGCGAAGGCAGGGCGCATGAAAGCCGCAGCCATGCAGGCCGGGCCGCCGATGAGCGTCGCTAACGCTCTTTGCGCAGGAACAGGCGCGAGATCGTCTGCGCCGTCTGCTCGCGCGAGGCGGCATCGCCCGCGTGCAGCTCGGCCATCGCGCCGTGCATCATCTTCTGCGTGAGGCCGCGAGACATGGCCTCGAGCACGGCCTCCACCGATTCGCCCTTGGCCAGCAGCTTGCGCGCACGCGCCATCTCGGCGGCGCGCCACTCGTCGGCCTGCGCATTGAGCTGCTGGATCAGCGGCACCGTGCCGCGCTGGCCCAGCCAGTGCATGAAGCTCTGCACGCCGGCGTCGATGATCACCTCGGCCTGCGCCACGGCGGCCTGGCGGTTGGCCTGGCCCTGCTGCACCACCTGTGCAAGGTCGTCGACGGTGTAGAGATAGATGTCTTCCAGCGCCTTCACCTCGGGCTCGATGTCGCGCGGCACGGCCAGGTCGACCATGAACATCGGGCGGTGCTTGCGCGCCTTGAGCGCGCGCTCGACGGCGCCCAGGCCGATGATCGGCAGCGTGCTGGCGGTGCAGCTCACGATGATGTCGAACTCGGCCAGCCGCGAGGGCAGGTCGGCCAGGCGCATCGCCTCGCCGCCGAAGCGCGAGGCCAGCTTCTCGCCGCGCTCCAGCGTGCGGTTGGCGATGGCGATGGCCTTCGGCTCCTTGGCCGCGAAGTGCGTGGCCGCGAGGTCGATCATCTCGCCCGCGCCGACGAAGAGCACGCGCGTCTTGCGCAGGTCCTCGAAGAGCTGGCCGGCCAGCCGCACCGCGGCGGCGGCCATGCTGATGGAGTGGGCGCCGATCTCGGTGGCGGTGCGCACTTCCTTGGCCACCGCGAAGGAGCGCTGGAACAGCTGGTTGAGCGTGCTGCCGAGGGCGCCGGCCGTCTCGGCGGCGCGCACGGCGTCCTTCATCTGGCCGAGGATCTGGGCTTCGCCCAGCACCATCGAATCGAGCCCGCTGGCCACGCGGAAGGCGTGGCGGGCGGCTTCGCCGTCGTGCAGGGTGTAGGCGTGCGAGCGCAGCAGGGCGGGGGCCACGCCGCCGCTCTGGGCGAGCCAGCCGAAGGTGTGGTCGAGCGCGGCGTGCTCCGAGGCGCAGTAGATCTCGGTGCGGTTGCAGGTGGAGATGATCGCGGCCTCGACCTGGGGATGGCGGCCGGAGGCGAAGGAACTGCGCAGGCTCTGCAGCGTGGGGGCGATCTGGTCGAGCGCGAACGCGAAACGACCGCGCAGATCGAGCGGCGCGGTCGTGTGGTTCAAGCCGAGGGCCCAGACTGACATGCCCGTGATTATAAAATCAGCAGCCCCACGGGGCTTGACGAGGGACAAATGGCTTTCCCTATGACAGCCATAACCCTGGACACATGTTCCAGCCCGTGCGCAACCTTCTCCGATGGACCTGCCGGCCCTCCTGAACCACCTGCTTAATTTCGTAGCACCCGCGGCTTTCCTGGCGCTGGTGCTGGCCTTTGCCGGGCGCTTCCTGGGCGGCGGGCGCGCCGGCGTCCCGCGCTGGTGGCTGCAGTTCGCGCTGACCTTCGCGGCCGGCGTCGGGGTGCTGGTTGCCGGGCTGGTGGTGTTCGGGCGCGATGGGGCGATGGCGACCTACGCCGCGCTGGTCGTGGTCTGCGGCACGGTCCAGTGGCTGGCGATGCGCGGCTGGCGCCGCTGAAATTTCCCCCCGCTCAGCCAGGCAGCCGCCGGATCATGTAGACCGACTCGCCCGGGTAGGTGGCAAGCCGGGCCTGCTGCTGCGGGCCATGAGGCAGCGTGGCTGCATAACCTTGGCGCTCCCAGAACCCCACCGACGATTGCACCGACACCAGCGTCGAATGCCGCCAGCCGGCATGCAGCGCATGGGCCCAGGCATGGCGCACCAACCGGGGTCCCAGCCCCAGGCCCGACGCGTCCGGATGCACCGCCAGGTCGTGCAGGTAGAGCGAATCGGCCTGCGCCGCCACCTCGAACTCGCCGTGCAGCGGCGTCAGCTTGCCGGCCACCGACGGATAGCCCGCCAGATAGGCCCGCACGCCGCCTTCATGTTCCACCACCCAGCCCGTGTGCGGCGCGGCGGCGAGCCGCCTGGCGATGAGCGCGCCGTCTTCCACGAAGCCAGCGCCGTAGCAGGCAAGCTGGATCGCCAGCACCGCGTCGAGGTCGTCGGCGCGCATGCCGCGCACGATGACGTTGTCGGGCGCCATCAGGCCAGCAGCAGCTTGTCGTCGTCCAGCTTCTCGCCGCGGGTCTGCTCGAACATGCGCAGCAGGTCGGGCACGTCGAGGCCCGAGCGCTGCGGTCCGGCCACGTCGAGGATCACCTGGCCCTCGTGCAGCATCACCGTGCGCGAGCCGTAGTCCAGCGCCTGGCGCATGCTGTGCGTCACCATCATCGCGGTGAGCTGGCCGGCCTCGACGATCTTCGCGGTCAGCTCCAGCACGAAGGCAGCAGTCTTGGGGTCGAGCGCGGCCGTGTGCTCGTCGAGCAGCAGGATGCGCGAGGGCTTGAGCGACGCCATCAGCAGGCTCACCGCCTGCCGCTGCCCGCCCGAGAGCAGGCCGATGCGGTCGGCCAGACGGTTCTCCAGCCCGAGCTTCAGGATCGACAGCTTCTCGCGGAACATCTCGCGCAGGTTGCGGTTGAGCGCGAAGCCGAAGACCCGGCGCTCGCCGCGCTTCCAGGCCAGCGCCATGTTCTCCTCGATGGTCAGCGCCTCGCAGGTGCCGGCCATCGGGTCCTGGAACACGCGCGCCACCATGCCCGAGCGCTGCCAGGCGTTCATGCGTGTCACGTCCTTGCCATCGATCTCGATGCGGCCCTTGTCGACGATCAGGTCGCCGCTCACCGCGTTCAAAAAGGTCGACTTGCCCGCGCCGTTCGAGCCGATCACGGTGACGAACTGGCCGGTGGGAATCTCCAGGCTCAGGCCGCGCAGCACGCGGTTCTCGATCGGCGTGCCCGGGTTGAAGGTCATTTCGAGTTGTTGGGCGCGCAGCATCAGTTCTTCCCCTTGAACAGGCCACCCAGCCTGCGCTTGTAGGCGGGCACCAGCAGCGCGAAGGCCACCAGCACGGCGGTCACCAGGTTCAGGTCCTGCGCCTGCAGGCCCATGAAGTCGGTGTTCAGCGCCATCGCGATGAAGAAGCGGTAGAGCAGCGCGCCGATGATGCAGGCCAGAGTCGTGATGACCATGCTGCGCGCCGGAATCAGCGTCTCGCCGATGATCACCGCCGCCAGGCCGATCACGATCGTGCCCACGCCCATCGAGATGTCGGCCGTGCCCTGGCTCTGCGCGAACAGCGCGCCGGCCAGCGCCACCAGCGCGTTCGACAGCGCCAGGCCCGCCATGGTGTGGAAGTCGGTCGAGATGCCCTGGGCTCGCGCCATGCGCGCGTTGCCGCCGGTGGCGCGCATCGCCAGGCCGGCCTCGGAGGCGAAGAACATGTCGACCACGATCTTCGCGACGATCACGATCAGCAGAAGCAAGAGCGGCTTGGCCCACTGCTCGGGCATGCCGCCGAAGCTGGCCATGCTGAACACCGTGGGTTCCGTGATGAGCGCCACGTTGGGCTTGCCCATCACGCGCAGGTTGATGGAGTACAGCGCGATCATCACCAGGATGCTCGCGAGCAGCTGCATGATCTTCAGCTTCACGTTGAGCCAGGCCGTGACCCAGCCCGAGGCCGCGCCGGCCACGCAGGCCACCGCGGTGGCGGCGACCGGGTTCCAGCCTGCGACGATCAGCGTCGCGGCCACGGCGGCGCCCAGCGGGAAGCTGCCGTCCACCGTGAGGTCGGGGAAGTTGATGATGCGAAACGACAGGAAGACGCCCAGCGCGACCAGCCCGAATATCAGGCCGATCTCGATGGCGCCCAGCGAAGCGATGAGCGACATGGGGAAAAGCGGAAAGCCGGCGGCTTCTTCTTACTTCGTGCTCACGACCTTGGCGGTCTTCAGCAGCTCGTCGGACAGCGTCACGCCCTGCAGCTTGGCCGCGCCGGGGTTCACCACCAGCTCGAAGTTGGCGCTGGTCTGCGAGGCGATGGCGCCGGGCTTCTCGCCCTTGAGGATGCGCACCACGACCTTGCCGGTCTGGCGGCCGATGTCGGTGTAGTTCAGGCCCAGTGCGGCCACGGCGCCGCGCTCGACGGTGGCGGTGTCGGCCGCCACCACCGGCAGCTTGCCCTGTTGCGCCACCTTCACGATGCCCTCGAAGGCCGAGACCACGTTGTTGTCGGTGGGCGTGTAGATCACGTCGGCCTTGCCGACCAGGCTCTGCGCGGCGGTCGGCACGTCCACCGTGCGGGCGGCGGCGGCTTCGACCACGGTCATGCCGGCGGCCGAGGCGGCCTTCTTGAGCGAGTCGACGATGGCCACCGAGTTGGCTTCGCCGGGGCTGTAGATCACGCCGATGCGCTTGGCGGCGGGCACCACCTGCTTGATGAGGGCGATGTGCTTTTCCAGCGGCGACAGGTCGGACACGCCCGTTACGTTGGTGCCCGTGGGTTCCCAGCTCTTCACCAGCTTGGCCGCCACCGGGTCGGTGACCGCCGAGTACACCACCGGAATGCTCTTGGTGGCCGCCACCATGGCCTGCGCCGACGGCGTGGCGATGGCGACGATCGCATCGGGCTGGTCGCCCACGTACTTGCGGGCGATCTGGGCGGCGGTGCCCACGTTGCCCTGCGCGCTCTGGTAGGTGAACTTGAGGTTCTTGCCTTCCTCGTAGCCCGAAGCCTTCAGCTCGGCCTTCACGCCGTCGCGCACCGCGTCCAGCGCCGGGTGCTCGACGATGGCGGTCACGGCCACCGACTTGGTGTCGGCCGCGAACGAAGGCGCGGCGGCCAGCATGCCGAGGGCCAGGGCCATTGCGCTGAAGGGGGTGCGAAGCAAAGCGTTTTTCACGGGAAAGGGTCTCCGGGTGGGGATTGGGATGCGTCTGAAGCCGCCGGCGGGTGCCGACGGCGAGGGATTCAACGGCTGGACATCGCGTCGTGCGGTCCGGGCGCCACGGAGTCTAGATCGTACTTTGCACAATTAAGGTGCATGAAAGCCTCGGGCTTACCCCGCTTTGCGCCATAAAATTGCATCGATCTGGTGCATTGGGAGAAGAAATTGCATGACATCGCACTCGACCGGATCGACCGGAAGATTCTCGAGCACCTGCAGGCCCACGGCCGGGCCACCAACCTGGAACTGGCGGAGGCGGCCAATCTCTCGCCCGCCCAGTGCCTGCGGCGCCACCGGCGGCTGGAGGAGCTGGGGCTGATCCACGGCTACGCGGCGCGGCTGAACGCGCGCCACATCGGGCTGGGCGTGACCGCCTTCATCCACGTGACCATGGCGCGCGGCCATGTCGACGAGCTGCCCAAGTTCCAGGACCTGATCGCGGACATGAAGCAGATCCTGGAGTGCTACTCGGTGACGGGCGACTTCGACTACGTGCTCAAGGTCGTCGCGCACGACCTCGAGTCGCTCTCTCAGTTCCTGATGCACACGCTGATGCACATGCCCGGCGTGTCGGCGGTGCGCTCCAGCGTTTGCCTCAACGAGATCAAGTTCACGACGGCGCTGCCGCTGGAGTGAAGGAGGCGGGGGCGGACAGCCGAACGCAGAAGGAGAACCAAAAAAGTTTTCTTCTGCGACCTCTGCGAAACCTTCGCGACTTCTGCGTTCGGCTGTCCGCTCCCGATCCCGCTTTCAACCCGCCCCGCCAGGCGCCGGCGGCGGCGCCGTCATCACCATCGTCGGCACCGCCAGCGGCAAAGAGGCCTTCTTCAGTTCGTCGAGGATGGTGAACAGCAGGTCGCTGCGCACGCCGCCCGCCAGCCGCGGGCTTGCCACGTAGGCGATGGCCTGGAAGATCAGGAGCCCGTTCTCGATGCCCTCCAGCGTGAGCGAAGGCGCGGGCGTCTCCAGCACGCCCTCGTGCGCCTTGCAGGCCGCGAGGATCAGCTCGCGCACGCGCTGCGCGTCGGTGGTCAGCGGCATCGGCAGGCGGATCAGCACCCGGCCCTCGGCGTTGGCCAGCGTCATGTTGCGCACGGTCTTCGTGATGAACTCCGAGTTCGGCACGATCAGCGTCGAGCGGTCGCCCAGCTGGATCTCGGTGGCGCGCACGTTGATGCGCCGCACGTCGCCCTCGGCCGTGCCCAGCACCACCCAGTCGCCCACCTTCACCGGCTGCTCGGCCAGCAGGATCAGCCCCGAGATGAAGTTCTGCACGATGGCCTGCAGGCCGAAGCCGATGCCCACCGACAGCGCGCTGGCCACCCACGCGATGCGCTCGATGCCGATGCCCAGCGCCGACAGCGAGAAGGCGATCACCAGGATGCCGCCCACGTAGCCCAGCAGCGTGGTGATCGAGCTCTGCATGCCCGGCTCGAACTTGGTGTTGGGCAGGTAGCTGCGCGCGAGCCAGCGCTTGAAGATGCGCAGCACCACGAAGCCCACCAAGGCCACCGCGACCGCGCTGAGGATCGCGCCCGGCACCAGCTGGAACTCGCCCACCTTCACGCCGGTGCCGAACTTGCCGCTGCGCTGGAACACCTCGCCCGGCCCCGTGCCCAGCGGCGCGGCCAGCGCCACCAGCATGTAGAAGAAGAGCGCCACCCGGCTGAGCGCCGAGAGCACCGTGGCGGCCTGGTCCAGCGTCTGCGGCGCGAGGTTGAAGCTCTTCTGCAGCCGCTGGCCGAAGCTGGCGCGAGACGACACCGTGGCCATGAACACGTCGTCCGCGAACTTGAAGAGCACGTAGAAGGCGGCCGCGACGATGCCGCTCCAGGCCAGCTGCGAGGCCAGGAAGCTCGCGAGCGCCACGTAGCCCAGCGCCACCAGCACCCAGATCGCGATCATCAGCATGCCGATCAGCGCCACCAGCAGGCCGACCCACATCGGCCGCTCGGGCAGGCCGGCTTCGGCCGCGTCGGCGCGCAGCGGCTTCACGAGGTAGAGCACCGAGGCGACCAGCGCCGTCAGCACCAGCGCGGTGAGCACGTGCGTGGCCACCACGGCGGCGAAGCTGGCGTCGATGAGCGCGTTGACCTCGGCCGGCGTCCAGGCCAGCACCGCCACCAGCGCCACCATCCAGGGCAGGGGCGCGAGCCGGCTGGCCATCTCGTCGGGAATGGGCGGCAGCCGCCACGAGGGCCGGCGCGTGGCCAGCAGCCCGCGGCCCAGCCCGATCACGAAGGCCATGAACACCAGCAGCTGCGCGGCCGACTGCAGCACCTTGCGCGCCTGCGGTTCCCAGGTGGCGAACTCCTTCAGCACCTCGACGAAGCCGTGCGCCGCCACCGCCACCAGCAGCACGTGGCTGGCGACGATGCCGATCACCAGCACCGAGCGCCGCAGCCGCCCCGCCGGCAGGTAGCGCGCCGCCAGCCAGGCGAGCAGCACCTCGGCGCCCCAGATGCCGAACAGCGTGAGCAGCAGCGCGCCCACCAGCGCGGCGATCACCGGAAGGCGGGTCTCCGGCTGGGTGGCGGCCACCAGGCCGTCGTTCACCGAGGAGACCATCGCCTTCAGGCGCACCAGGTCGTCGGGCCAGGCTTCGCGCAGGTCGCTCCAAAACTCGGTGGTCAGCGGCGACGCCGCGCGCTCGGTGAGCTGCGCCTCGAACAGCGCCCGCCGCTGCGTGACCAGCTCGGTGCCGCGCTGCCGCACGTCGACCGACAGCAGGCGCGCGAGGCGGATGTCGGCATCCAGTGCGTTGCGCTCCTTCGTCAGGCTCGCACGCTGGCGGGTGATGTCGGGGTCTTCGGTGGTGCCGGCGGCGGGCGGATTGCCGAGCTCGCCGAGCTTGGCGTTCAGATCGGCCAGATCGCCGGTGCGCGCGGCGACGAACTTGTCGGCCTGCACGCCGATGTCGTTGATCTGGGCGAGCAGCTTGCGCGCGTCGTCGTCCGTCTCGGCGGCGTTGCTGAGCTTGGTGAACTGCGCGCGCAGCTCGGCGATCGTGGGGGCAGGGGCTGCGGCGGCCGCGGCGGCGCTGTTGGCGTTGTTTCCGTTGCCGGCGTCCGGTTGCGCCTGCGCACCGCCGCAGATGAACAGGGCCGCGAGGCAGAAGCTCGCGAAGCGTTGGGTCCAACTCATGGCCGCATCATAGAAGCCGCCATTTCGTAAGGACTGGTAAGAATCTCCGCGTCAGGCGGCTGGAGGAAAGAGATCGACCCTGTCGGTGATGATGCCGTCGGTGCCGAGCTCGATCAGCCGCTGGGCGGCCCAGTCGTCGTTCACCGTGTAGCTCAGCGCGCGCATGCCCGCCTCGTGCACCAGCGCCACCACGGTGGCGTCCCACAGCGCGTGGTTGCAGACGATGGCGACACAGCCGAGCTGCCTGGCTGCCTCGAGCCAGCCATCCCAGAGCTTGTCGAGCAGCAGGCCGCGCGGCAGCCCGGGCTGCACCGTCTGGGCGCCCTTGAGCGATTCGACCTGGAAGGAGGTGAGCAGCGGCGGCACGGCGGCTCCCTTCCAGAGGCGGGCGGCCTCGCGGGCGACCACTTCGCCCGTCTCGCGCTCGGTGCCGGGCGTGGGCTTGATCTCGATGTTGAGCAGATGGCCGTTGGCCAGGCAGAAGCGCGCCAGGTTCTCCAGCGTGGGCAGCGGCTCGCCCGCGTAGGCGCGCGAATGCCAGCCACCCGCGTCGAGCTGCGCCAGCGCGCTCCAGGGCTGCGCGCCGCCGGTGCCGTGGCCGCTGGTGGTGCGGTCGAGCGTGGCGTCGTGTATCAGGAACACCACGCCATCGGCGCTGAGTTTGGCGTCGCACTCGAACATGCGATAGCCGTGCGAGGCGCCGAGGCGGAACGCGGCCAGCGTGTTCTCGGGAGCGAGCTTGCCGGCGCCGCGGTGGGCGACCCAGCGGGGGTAGGGCCAGGGATTCAGCTCGGCCATCGATCAGTCCGCGCGTTTGCCGGAGCCGGCGTCGAACCAGTGCAGCTTTTCTTCGCGCGCCGCGATCTTCACCGTGTCGCCCGCGACCGGCGGATGGTCGGCCTCGTCGGTGCGCATGATGATCTGCTCGTCGCCGATGCGGCCGTACACCAGCCGCTCGGCGCCCAGCAGTTCGACCTGCTCGACCTGCACCGACCAGCCGCTCTCGTCGAGCTTCAGGTGCTCGGGGCGGATGCCCAGGATCTGGCCCGGGCGCACGCCCGGCGCGTGCTTCAGCAGGTTCATCGGCGGCGAGCCGATGAAGCTCGCGACGAAGGTGGTGGCGGGGCGCGAGTACACCTCCTCGGGGGTGGCGAACTGGTCCATCACGCCGCCGTTCATCACGATGATGCGCTGGGCCAGCGTCATGGCCTCGACCTGGTCGTGCGTGACGAACAGCGAGGTGATGCCGAGCTCGCGGTGCAGCTTCTGGATTTCGAGGCGGGTCTGGGCGCGCAGCTTGGCGTCGAGGTTCGACAGCGGCTCGTCGAACAGAAACACCTGCGGCTGGCGCACGATGGCGCGGCCCATGGCCACGCGCTGGCGCTGGCCGCCGGAGAGCTCTCGCGGCTTGCGCTCCAGCAGGTGGCCCAGTTCGAGGATTTTCGCGGCCTTGTCGACGCGCACCTTGATCTCGGCCGGCGGCACCTTCGCGATCTTCAGGCCGTAGGCCATGTTCGCGAACACGCTCATGTGCGGGTACAGCGCGTAGTTCTGGAACACCATGGCGATGTCGCGCTCGGCGGGTTCGAGCTGGTTCACGACTTTGTTGCCGATGGCGATCTCGCCGGCGGAGATTTCCTCCAGGCCGGCCACCATGCGCAGCAGCGTGGACTTGCCGCAGCCCGAGGGACCGACGATGACGATGAACTCGTGGTCGGCGATCTCGGCGCTCACGCCGTGGATGACCTGGTTCGCCTTGGGCCCGTGGCCGTAGCGCTTGATGACGTTGCGTAGGGAGAGGGAAGCCATAACTTATTTTTCAGTGTCCACGAGGCCTTTGACGAACCACTTCTGCATGAGGACCACCACCAGCGCCGGCGGCAGCATCGCGAGGATGGCGGTCGCCATCACCACGTTCCATTCGTTCTGGCCGTCGCCGCCGGCGATCAGCCGCTTGATGCCGACCACGATCGGGTACATGTCCTCGTTGGTGACCGCCAGCAGCGGCCAGAGGTACTGGTTCCAGCCGTAGATGAACTGGATCACGAAGAGCGCCGCGATGCTGGTCTTCGACAGCGGCAGCAGCACGTCGAAGAAGAAGCGCATCGGGCTCGCGCCGTCCATGCGGGAGGCCTCGGTGAGTTCCTCGGGCACCGTCAGGAAGAACTGCCGGAACAGGAAGGTGGCAGTGGCCGATGCGATCAGCGGCACCGTCAGGCCCGCGTAGCTGTTGAGCATGCTCAGGTCCGACAGCACCTTGTAGGTGGGCAGGATGCGCACTTCCACCGGCAGCATCAGCGTGACGAAGATCGCCCAGAAGCAGATCTTCTTGAACGGGAAGCGGAAGTAGACGATGGCGAAGGCCGACAGCAGCGAAATGGCGATCTTGCCGACGGCGATGACCAGCGCCGTCACCAGGCTCACCCACATCATGTGGGCCACCGGCGCGTTGGAGCCGGCGCTGCTCGCGCGGCCGAAGAGCGCGCCCTTGTAGCTCTCCAGCATGTGCGAGCCCGGCAGCAGCGGCATCGGCCGCTGCACGATTTCCTGCGCGGTATGCGTGGACGCCACGAAGGCGAGGTAGATGGGGAAGGCGACGATCAGGACGCCGAGGATCATCACCACGTGGGCCAGGATGCCCTGGGTGCTTCTTCTTTCAACCATGTCAGTACTGCACCTTCTTTTCGACGTAGCGGAATTGCACGATGGTCAGCGCGATCACGATCACCATGAGCACCACCGACTGCGCGGCCGAGCCGCCGAGGTCCAGGGCCTTGAAGCCGTCGTGATAGACCTTGTAGACGAGGATTTCCGTGTCCTTGCCCGGGCCGCCCTCGGTGGCGGCGTGCACGATGGCGAAGGTGTCGAAGAACGCGTAGACCACGTTCATCACCAGCAGGAAGAAGGTGGTGGGCGACAGCAGCGGGAACTGCACCGTCCAGAAGCGGCGCCACGGGCGCGCGCCGTCGATGGCGGCCGCCTCGATCAGCGACTTCGGGATGGACTGCAGCCCCGCCAGGAAGAACAGGAAGTTGTAGGAAATCTGCTTCCACACGGCGGCCATCACGATCAGCGTCATCGCGTGCTTCGAGTTGAGCAGGTGGTTCCAGTCGATGCCGATCTTGCCCAGCGCATAGGCCACCACGCCCAGCGAGGGGGAGAACATGAAGACCCACAGCACGGCGGCCACGGCGGGCGCCACGGCATACGGCAGGATCAGCATGGTCTTGTAGAACATGCCGCCGCGCACGATGCGGTCGGCGAACACGGCCAGCGTCAGCGACAGCGTCAAGCCGATGCTGGCCACCAGCACCGAGAAGATGGCGGTGGTCTTGAACGACTCGGCGTAGGCCGGGTCCTCGAAGAGTTCCCTGAAGTTCTGCAGCCCGACGAAATCGACCGAGGTGCCGAAGGCATCCTGCTGCTGCAGCGACTGCAGCAGGGCCTGTGCGGCCGGCCAGAAGAAAAACACGAATATCACCGCCATCTGCGGTGCCAGCAGCAGCCAGGGCAGCCAGCCCGAGCGAAAGAAGACGCGTTTTTCCATGAACCCTCTAAGTAAAAAATCCCGCCGCGCCCGCTCTTGCGCAAGAGCGGACGGGGGCGGGCGATATTAGCCGGACACGAAGGCTGCCCGGCGGCTGGGCGTCAGCTCTTGTTGGCCTTCTGGAAGCGTTCCAGCTGCTCGTTGCCGCGGGTCACGATGGCGTCGAGGGCTTCCTTGGCGGTTTTCTTGCCGTTCCAGACCTGTTCGAGCTCTTCGTCCTCGATGGCGCGGATCTGCACGTAGTTGCCCAGGCGGATGCCGCGGCTCTTGTCGGTGACCTTGCGGATCATCTGCGTCACGGCCACGTCGGTACCGGGGTTCTGCTTGTAGAAGCCCGAGTCCTCGGTGAGCTTGTACGAGGCCATGGTCACGGGCAGGTAGCCGGTGCGCTTGTGGCTGGCGGACTGCACTTCAGGCGTCGAGATGAAGCTGAAGAACTTGGCCACGCCCTTGTACTCGGCCGGTTTCTTGCCCGACATGACCCACAGGCTGGCGCCGCCGATCACGGTGTTCTGGGGCGCGCCGGGCACGTCCGGGTAGTAGGGCAGGGGAGCCAGGCCGTAGGCGAACTTGGCGTTCTTCGCCACGTTGCCGTAGAAGCCCGAGGACGTGTTGATCATGGCGCACTCGCCCGACACGAACGAGGCCTCGGGCACGTTGCCGCGCCCCTTGTAGATGAAGAGGCCCTGCTTGGCCATGCTGGCCAGGTTCTCGATGTGGCGCTGGTGCAGCGGCGAATTGACCTTCAGGCGCGCGTCCAGGCCCTGCAGGCCGTTGGCCTTGCTCGCGAACTCGACGTTGTGCCAGGCCGAGAAGCTCTCGACCTGCGTCCAGTTCTGCCAGGCCGTGGTGAACGGGCACTTGTGGCCGCTGGCCTTGAGCTTGGCGGCGGCGGCGACCACCTCGGGCCAGGTGGCGGGAGCCTTGTCGGTGGGCAGGCCGGCGGCCTTGAAGGCGTCCTTGTTGAAATAGAAGATGGTGGTCGAGCTGTTGAACGGGAAGCTCAGCATCTGGCCGTTGGGAGCGGTGTAGTAGCCGGCCACGGCGGGGATGTAGGCGGCCGGGTCGAACTTCTCGCCCGCGTCCTTCATGACCTGGCCCACCGGCACGATGGCACCCTTGCTGGCCATCATGGTGGCGGTGCCCACTTCGAACACCTGCAGGATGTGCGGGGCGTTGCCGGCACGGAAGGCCGCGATGGAGGCCGTCATCGATTCGTCGTAGGTGCCCTTGAAGGTGGGGACGACCTTGTATTCCTTCTGGCTCTCGTTGAACTGCCTGGCCAGGTCGTTGACCCACTCGTTGTTGACGGCGGTCATGGAATGCCACCACTGGATCTCGGTCTGGGCCTGCGCCACGTTGAACAGCGTGGTGGCGGCCAACGCCGATGCCAGCGCGAGCGTCTTGAATCGCATGAAGACTCCTGAAGGGAAAAATGGAAAGCGCGGATGCTAGGGCATGTGGATGACACAGCCGCGTCACATTGGCGCACGGAGCACGGGTTTCCTCCAATCGGGGAAACCCCTTTGGACCCTTCGGCCTTCCCTTGCCTTTTCGGCCGGATTTGGCCCTGTTCGCAGCAGGCCCGGCAGGGGGCGAGGCCCCTCTTGCTGCGCCGCACCATGCTAGCATCGCCCTCCCTTTTTTCGGCCTAGCCTGTCGCCGTGGCCGGGGCTTCCAAGAGACCTCCATGAGCAGCAAAACCTCCCTCGACAAAAGCAGGATCAAGTTCCTCTTGCTCGAAGGCATCCACCCCTCGGCCGTGGAGGTGCTGCGCGCCGCCGGCTACACCAACGTCGAGTCGCTGCCGGGCGCGCTGCCCGATGCCGAGCTGAAAGAGAAGATCGCCGACGTGCACTTCCTGGGCATCCGCTCGCGCACCCAGCTCACCGCCGAGGTGTTCGCCGCGGCGCACAAGCTGGTGGCGGCAGGCTGCTTCTGCATCGGCACCAACCAGGTCGACCTCGAGGCCGCCCGCGAGCATGGCGTGGCGGTGTTCAACGCACCGTACTCCAACACCCGCTCGGTGGCCGAACTGGTGCTGGCCGAAGCCATCCTGCTGCTGCGCGGCGTGCCCGAGAAGAGCGCCGTGGCGCACCGCGGGGGCTGGCTCAAGTCGGCCGAGAACGCCTACGAGATCCGCGGCAAGACGCTGGGCATCGTGGGCTACGGCTCGATCGGCGCGCAGCTGTCGGTGCTGGCCGAGGCGCTGGGCATGCACGTGGCCTTCTACGACGTGGTCACCAAGCTGCCGCTGGGCAATGCGCGCCAGGTGCGCGACCTGCACCAGCTTCTGGCCCAGAGCGACATCGTCACGCTGCACGTGCCCGAGACCCAGGCCACCCAGTGGATGATCGGCGCGGCCGAGATCGCCGCGATGAAGCCCGGCGCGATCCTCATCAACGCCTCGCGCGGCACGGTGGTCGAGATCGATCCGCTGGCCGAGGCGCTGAAGGCGCGCAAGCTGCTGGGCGCCGCCATCGACGTGTTCCCGGTGGAGCCGCGCAGCAACAAGGACGAGTTCCAGTCGCCCCTGCGCGGCCTGGACAACGTGATCCTCACGCCCCACATCGGCGGCTCGACCATGGAGGCGCAGGCCAACATCGGCCTGGAAGTGGCGGAAAAGCTGGTCAAGTACAGCGACAACGGCACCTCCACCTCGTCGGTCAACTTCCCCGAGGTGGCGCTGCCGGCGCACCCGGGCAAGCACCGGCTGCTGCACGTGCACCGCAACGTGCCGGGCGTGCTGTCGGAGATCAACAAGATCTTCTCGGACAACCACATCAACATCTCCTCGCAGTTCCTGCAGACCAACGAGAAGATCGGCTACGTGGTGATGGACATCGACGCGGCCTCTTCCGACCTGGCGCTGGAGAAGCTGGCTAAGGTGGGCGGGACGATCCGCAGCCGCGTGCTGTTCTGACCCGGCCTCCCGGGGGGAGGTGATTCCCCCGGAAGCAGCGCCTACCACAAGGCCGCAAGCACGGTCACGAGGCAAGACCCCAGGCACTGCAATAAAATCCTCAGCCCGGCTATGGGCGCGCAGCGCCCGGCCGAGGCGCCCCACCCGATGAATGCTCCGACCGCGTTGAATACGCTATTGGCACAGGCCGCAGAGCCTGTCCGACTGCGCGAGATCCCGTACAACTACACCAGCTTCTCCGATCGCGAGATCGTGATTCGCCTGCTGGGCGAACGCGGCTGGGAACTGCTGCAGACCCTGCGCGCCGAGCGCCGCACCGGCCGATCGGCGCGCATGCTCTACGAGGTTCTGGGCGACATCTGGGTGGTCCAGCGCAACCCCTACCTCGTCGACGACCTGCTCGACAACCCGCGCCGCCGCGGCCAGCTGGTCGATGCCCTCAGGCACCGCCTGGCCGAGGTGCAGAAGCGCCGCACCCCCGACAGCGACCTGCCGCGCGACCAGCTCGTGGGCGAGCTCACCGGCCTCGTGGGCGATGCGGTGGCTGCCTTCGACACCAAGTTCCGCGATGTCGCCGCCCTGCGCCGCAAGGCCACGCGCGTGCTGGGCCGGCTCACCGCCAAGGACAACATCAAGTTCGACGGCCTTTCGCGCGTCGCCCACGTCACCGACGCCACCGACTGGCGCGTGGAGTACCCCTTCGTGGTGCTGTGCCCCGACACCGAGGCCGAGATGGCGCTGCTGGTGAAGGGCTGCATCGAGCTGGGCCTGACCATCATCCCGCGCGGAGGCGGCACCGGCTACACCGGCGGCGCCATTCCGCTGACCTGGAACAGCGTCGTCATCAACACCGAGAAGCTGGAGGCGATGACCGAGGTCGAGCACGTCGCGCTGCCCGGACTGGCCGACCCGGTGCCCACCATCTGGACCGAAGCCGGCGTGGTCACCCAGCGCGTGGCCGACGCGGCCGAGCGCGCGGGCTTCGTCTTCGCGGTCGACCCGACCTCGGCCGAGGCCTCGTGCGTGGGCGGCAACGTCGCCATGAACGCGGGCGGCAAGAAAGCCGTGCTCTGGGGCACGGCGCTCGACAACCTCGCCTCGTGGCGCATGGTCACGCCGCAGGCCGAGTGGCTCGAGGTCACGCGCATCGGCCACAACCTGGGCAAGATCCACGACGTCGACAGCGCCGTGTTCGAGCTGCAGTACTACGCCGCCGATGGCAGGACCAAGCTGCGCAGCGAGCGCCTGGAGATCCCGGGCCGCACCTTCCGCAAGGAGGGCCTGGGCAAGGACGTGACCGACAAGTTCCTCTCGGGCCTGCCCGGCATCCAGAAGGAGGGCTGCGACGGCCTCATCACCAGCTGCCGCTGGGTGGTGCACCGCATGCCGGCTCACACGCGCACCGTGTGCCTGGAATTCTTCGGCAACGCCAAGGATGCGGTGCCCAGCATCGTCGAGATCAAGGACTTCATGTTCGCCGAGCAGAAGCGCTCGGGCGTGCTGCTGGCCGGCCTCGAACATCTGGACGACCGCTACCTCAAGGCCGTGGGCTATGCCACCAAGTCGAAGACGCACGGCGGGCTGCCCAAGATGGTGCTGTTCGGCGACATCGCGGGCGACGACGCCGACGCGGTGGCGCGCGTCACCTCCGAGGTTGTGCGCATTGCCAACTCGCGCAGCGGCGAAGGCTTCATCGCCATCAGCCCCGAGGCGCGCAAGAAGTTCTGGCTCGACCGCAAGCGCACGGCGGCCATCAGCCGTCACACCAACGCCTTCAAGATCAACGAAGACGTGGTGATCCCGCTGCCGCGCATGGCCGAGTACAGCGACGGCATCGAACGCATCAACATCGAGCTGTCGCTGCAGAACAAGCTCGCGCTCACCGACGAGCTCGAAGCCTTCCTCACGCGCGGCAACCTGCCGCTGGGCAAGACCGACGACGCGCACGAGATTCCCGCGGCCGAGCTGCTGGAAGACCGCGTCGCGCAGGCGGTGGCGCTGGTGCAGGAAACGCGCGCGCTGTGGGCCGGCTGGCTGAAGGACGTCGACGCGCTCTTCCCGCAGCTGCAGGACCACTCGCTGCGCGCGAGCTGGAAGACCCAGCTGCGCCAGCCGCTGCAGGCCATCTTCACGGGCGCGGAGTTCGCGCCGATCCTGGCGGAGTGCACCGCCATCCACAAGCGCGTGCTCAAGGGCCGCGTGTGGGTCGCGCTGCACATGCACGCGGGCGACGGCAACGTGCACACCAACATCCCCGTCAACAGCGACAACTACGACATGCTGCAGACCGCGCATGCCGCGGTGGTGCGCATCATGGCGCTGGCGCGCAGCCTCGACGGCGTGATCTCGGGCGAGCACGGCATCGGCATCACCAAGCTGGAGTTCCTGAGCGACGACGAGCTGCGCCCCTTCACCGAGTACAAGGCCAAGGTCGACCCCGAAGGCCGCTTCAACAAGGGCAAGCTGCTGCGCGCGCCCGCGGGCAAGCCCGAGACGCTGCATGCCGACCTGACCAACGCCTACACGCCGAGCTTTGGCCTCATGGGGCACGAGTCGCTCATCATGCAGCAGAGCGACATCGGCGACATCGCCAACAGCGTGAAGGACTGCCTGCGCTGCGGCAAGTGCAAGCCCGTGTGCGCCACGCACGTGCCGCGCGCCAACCTGCTGTACAGCCCGCGCAACAAGATCCTCGCGACCTCGCTGCTGGTGGAGGCCTTCCTCTATGAAGAGCAGACCCGGCGCGGCGTGAGCATCAAGCACTGGGAGGAGTTCGAGGACGTGGCCGACCACTGCACCGTTTGCCACAAGTGCCTCACGCCCTGCCCGGTGAAGATCGACTTCGGCGACGTGTCGATGAACATGCGCAACCTGCTGCGCAAGATGGGCCAGAAGAGCTTCCGCCCCGGCAACGCGGCCGCGATGTTCTTCCTGAACGCGACCAATCCGCAGACCATCAAGGCGGTGCGCGCGGGCATGGTGGGCGTGGGCTTCAAGGCGCAGCGCCTGGCCAACGACCTGCTGCGCGGCCTCGCGAAGAAGCAGACCTCGGCGCCGCCGGCGTCGCTCGGGCCGGCCCCGGTCAAGGAGCAGGTGATCCACTTCATCAACAAGAAGATGCCGGGCAACCTGCCGAAGAAGACGGCGCGCGCGCTGCTCGACATCGAGGATGCGGACTACGTGCCGATCATCCGCAACCCGAAGGCGACCACCTCCGAGACCGAGGCTGTCTTCTACTTCCCGGGCTGCGGATCGGAGCGGCTGTTCTCGCAGGTCGGTCTGGCCACGCAGGCCATGCTCTGGCATGCGGGCGTCCAGACCGTGCTGCCGCCGGGCTACCTGTGCTGCGGCTATCCGCAGCGCGGCAGCGGCCAGTTCGACAAGGCCGAGAAGATGATCACGGACAACCGCGTGCTCTTCCACCGTGTGGCCAACACGCTCAACTACCTCGACATCAAGACGGTGGTGGTGAGCTGCGGCACCTGCTACGACCAGCTGCAGGGCTACCAGTTCGACAAGATCTTCCCGGGCTGCCGCATCGTCGACATCCACGAGTACCTGCTCGAAAAGGGCATCACGCTCGCCGATGCGGCAGGCGGCGGCTACCTCTACCACGACCCCTGCCACTCGCCGATGAAGCAGCAGGACCCGATGAAGACGGTGAAGGCGCTGGTGGGCGACAACGTGCTCAAGAACGACCGCTGCTGCGGCGAGTCGGGCACGCTGGGCGTGTCGCGGCCCGACATCTCCACGCAGATCCGCTTCCGCAAGGAACAGGAGCTGAAGAAGGGCGAAGCCGCGCTGCGCGAAGCCGGCAAGGTCGGCGAGAAGGAGAACGTGAAGATCCTCACCAGCTGCCCGAGCTGCCTGCAGGGCCTCTCGCGCTACGGCAACGACCTGAACAACGGCCTGCTCGAAGCCGACTACATCGTGGTCGAGATGGCCAACAAGATCCTCGGCGAAGACTGGATGCCGAACTACGTGGAAGCCGCCAATCAGGGCGGCATCGAGCGGGTGCTGGTGTGACGTCGAAGGTGCAGGGCTGCGTGCTGTGCGAGGGCCCGGGCGGGCGCCTCGTGTTCGAGGGCGCGAAGCTGCGCGTGATCCATGCCGAGGAGGCGGGCTTCCCGGCCTTCTATCGCGTGGTGTGGCGCGAGCACGCGCCGGAGTTCTCCGATCTCGACGAGGCCGACCGTGCCCTGTGCATGGAAGCGGTGACAGTGGTCGAGCAGTGCCTGCGCGAGCATCTGAAGCCGGCGAAGATCAATCTCGCCGCGCTCGGCAACATGGTCGCGCACCTGCACTGGCACGTGATCGCGCGCTTCCCGAACGACAGCCACTTCCCCGGCTCGGTGTGGGCGCCCGTGCAGCGCGAGCGAGATGCGGCGCTGGAGGCGGACATCGCCGCGCACCTGCCTGCCGTCGAGGCTGCGATGATCGAGCGATTGGGCAACAGGAGCTTCTGATGGCAGGCTTGAAACCGGGCGCACCGACGCCGCAGTCGATCACCGTGCACGGGCAGTCGCGCGTGCTCGAAGTGGGCTTCTCGGATGGCGCGACCTTCCGCATTCCCTTCGAGCTGATGCGCATCTACTCGCCCTCGGCCGAGGTGCAGGGCCATGGCCCCGGGCAGGAAGTGCTGCAGACGGGCAAGCGCGATGTCGAGCTCGTCGAGCTTGAGGCGGTGGGCAACTACGCGGTGCAGCCGACCTTCAGCGACGGCCACAACACGGGCATCTACTCCTGGGACCTGCTCTACGAACTGGGCGAGAAGCAGGCCGAACTGTGGGCTGCCTATGAGCGCCGGCTGGCCGAAGCGGGTGTCGACCGCGACGCGCCGATGATCGAGAAGGGCGGCCACGCCTGCGGCAGCCACTGAGGCCTTCGAGGCAGCGAAAGAATCCGCCGCTGCTATTGAAAAGATAGCCCTACGCCCAGAAAGGGCGGGGCTGAAAAAGCAACAAATGTCCGCCGTGGTCGCGGGGTCGTCGACTTGATGTGAAGGCTTCCGGCCTAACATCGGTCGCATGAGTACCACACACTTCGGCTTCGAAACGGTCGACGAAAGCGAGAAGGCCCGCCGCGTTCGCGGTGTCTTCGATTCGGTCGCATCGCGCTACGACATCATGAACGACCTGATGTCGGCAGGCCTGCACCGCGCCTGGAAGGCGTACACCGTCATGGTCGCGAACGTGGGCGAAGGCTCGCGCGTCCTCGACATCGCGGGCGGCACCGGCGACCTCGCGCTGGCCTTCGCGAAGAAGGTCGGCGCCAGCGGCCAGGTGGTCCACACCGACATCAACGAAGCCATGCTGCGCACCGGCCGCGACCGGCTGCTCGACGCCGGCGTGGTGCTGCCCACCATGGTCTGCGACGCGGAGAAGCTGCCCTTTCCCGACAACCACTTCGACGTGGTCACCGTGGCCTTCGGCCTGCGCAACATGACGCACAAGGACGCCGCGCTCAAGGAGATGAACCGCGTGCTCAAGCCGCGCGGCAAGCTGCTGGTGCTCGAGTTCTC
Source organism: Variovorax sp. 278MFTsu5.1 (assembly GCF_048305045.1). Classification (NCBI taxonomy): domain Bacteria; kingdom Pseudomonadati; phylum Pseudomonadota; class Betaproteobacteria; order Burkholderiales; family Comamonadaceae; genus Variovorax; species Variovorax sp. 278MFTsu5.1. The sequence goes on along the minus strand of NZ_CP157622.1, from coordinate 5,539,228 downwards.
GAAGGTCGCGAAGCCGCTCGCGAAGGCCTACGACTGGTACTCCTTCAACGTGCTGCCGAGGCTCGGCAAGCTCGTGGCTGGCGACGATGCGAGCTATCGCTATCTCGCCGAATCCATCCGGATGCACCCCTCGCAGGAGGAGCTCAAGACCCTCATGAAAGAGGGCGGTTTCGGACATGTGGACTATCACAACATGACTGGGGGAATCGCTGCCCTCCATGTTGGAATCAAGTGTTGAAAAGCGGATCTTTCGCTCGAGAGGAGACGACGATATGAAGAGTTTGGGTTCTTTGTTCCTGGCAGCCGCGCTGGTCCTGGTCAGTGTCCAGGCCGAGGCTGCGCGCATCGGTGGCGGCAAGTCGATGGGTCGCCAGTCGTCCAACGTGACGCAGCGCGAGTCCGCAGCGCCTTCGGCACCCGCGCAGCAGAACGCGACCAACGCGGCAGCGGCCAAGCCCGCAACGCCCGCGCCCGCGGCAGCTGCACCGAAGCGTCCCTGGGGCGCGATGCTCGGCGGCCTGGCCGCCGGCCTGGGCCTCGCATGGCTCGCCAATTCGCTGGGCCTCGGCGCCGGCTTCGCCAACATCCTGCTGATCGGCCTGCTGGTGCTGGCAGGCGTGGTGGTGTGGCGCATGATCAAGTCGCGCTCGCAGCCCGTTGCCAATCGCCAGGGCGGCTTCGCCTTCCAGGGCGCCGGTGCCAGCCCGAGCAACGCGAGCGCTCCGGCGCAGTACAGCCCCAACAACGTGGGCAACGACGCATCGGCGCGCCCCTGGGAGCGCAACAACGCTGCCTTCGATGCCACGCCGCACGGCAGCAGCCTTTCGGCGGCTGGCGCAGCGGCAGGCGGCAGCATGATCGGCTCGGCACTCGGCGGTTCGCAGTCGTGGGGCATTCCCGCCGGCTTCGACGTCGACGGCTTCCTCGGCGCTGCAAAGCGCAACTTCGTGACCCTGCAGGACGCGTGGGACCGCGCCGACGTGTCGACGCTGCGTTCGATGATGACCGACGGCATGGTCGACGAAATCCGTTCCCAGCTGGCCGACCGCGCCAGCCACACCGGTGGTGCCTCCAACAAGACCGAAGTCGTGATGCTCGACGCCAAGCTGCTCGGCATCGAGGAGCTGCCAGACGCCTACATGGCCAGCGTGGAGTTCTCCGGCATGATCCGCGAAGACGCCTCGGCCGGCCCGGGCCCGTTCCGCGAAGTGTGGAACATGACCAAGCCGGTCAGCGGCAACAGTGGCTGGCTGGTCGCGGGCGTACAGGCACTGCAGTAATAAAAAGCTGAAAAGCGGCCCTCACGGGGCCGCAACGCAGGCGGGATAATGGGGACATGGCCACACCATCGTCCCCATTTTCCTTTCTAGGCGATCTCTTCAACACCATTGGCGAGCGCCTGCAGCCCCCGGACTGGGCGGTCCACGAGATCCAGAACCGCGCGGTCCTGTTCCTCAACCATGTGCTCCAGCAGGAGCCCGAGGCCCAGCAGCGGCTGCTGCGCCAGCAGGGGCGGGTGGTGCGCTTCCAGTGGCGCTTCGTGACCATGGAGCTGGTGGCCACGCCGGCCGGCCTGCTCGACCTGGCCCCGGCCGGTTCGGTGCCCGAGCTGACGCTCACCGTCACCGACGACTCCCCCTTCGACATTGCCCGCGCCGCGCTTCGAGGCGACAAGCCCGCCGTGCAGATCATCGGCGACGTGCAGCTGGCGGCCGAGGTCAACTGGCTGGTCGACCATGTGCGCTGGGACGTCGAGGACGATCTGGCCCGCGTGATCGGCGACGTGCCCGCGCATACGCTGGGCAACGCCGTGCGCCGTGTTGTCGGTGCGCTGCGCCAGTTCGTCGGCAGCCGCACGGCCGGCAAGGCCGGCGGTTCGGCTGTCGGCCCCGCAGGCAACGCCGAATGAGGCGCTTCTACCGCGGACTTTTCATCGTCTGGGTCGCGCTGCGCTACGGCCTCGACGAGCTGGTGCTCTCGAGCTTCCAGAAGCCCTGGGTGCGCGGGGTCACGCGCGTTCTTTCCTTCGGGCGCAACCTCGATGCGCCGCGCGGCCAGCGCCTGCGCGAGGCGCTCGAAAGCCTCGGCCCCATCTTCGTGAAGTTCGGCCAGGTTCTGTCGACCCGGCGCGACCTCCTGCCGCCCGACATCGCCGACGAGCTGGCCTTCCTGCAGGACCGGGTGCCGCCGTTTCCCTCTTCCGTGGCCATCGCCACCATCGAGCGCGCGTTCCGCCGCCCGGTGAGCGATGTGTTCGTGCAGTTCGACGAGACGCCCATCGCCAGCGCATCGATCGCGCAGGTGCACTTCGCGACCATCCGCACCAACGAGGGCGAAGAGCGCGAGGTGGCGGTGAAGGTGCTGCGCCCCAGCATGCGCGGCGTGATCGAGAAGGACCTGGCGCTGATGGCCATGATGGCCGGCTGGCTCGAGAACCTCTCGGCCGACGGCAAGCGCCTGAAGCCGCGCGAGGTGGTGGCCGAGTTCGACAAGTACCTGCACGACGAGCTCGACCTGGTGCGCGAGGCCGCCAACGCGGCCCAGCTGCGCCGCAACATGGCCGCGCTCGACCTGGTGCTGATTCCCGAGATGTTCTGGGACTTCTGCCACCCCGAGGTCATCGTGATGGAGCGCATGAAGGGCGTGCCCATCGCGCAGATGGATCGCCTGCGCGCGGCCGGCGTCGACATTCCGAAGCTGGCGCGCGACGGCGTGACCATCTTCTTCACGCAGGTGTTCCGCGACGGCTTCTTCCACGCCGACATGCACCCGGGCAACATCCAGGTGAGCCTGGAGCCCGAGACCTTCGGGCGCTACATCTCGCTGGACTTCGGGATCATCGGCACGCTGACCGAGTCGGACAAGGAATACCTCGCGCAGAACTTCGTGGCCTTCTTCCGGCGCGACTACAAGCGCGTGGCCGAGCTGCACCTCGAAAGCGGCTGGGTGCCGGTGGGCACCCGGATCGATGAACTGGAGGCGGCCATCCGCACCGTGTGCGAGCCGTACTTCGACCGGCCGCTGAAGGAAATCTCGCTGGGCATGGTGCTGATGCGCCTGTTCCAGACCTCGCGGCGCTTCCACGTCGAGATCCAGCCGCAGCTGGTGCTGCTGCAGAAGACGCTGCTCAACATCGAGGGCCTGGGGCGCAACATCGACCCCGAACTCGACCTCTGGGCCACGGCCAAGCCCTTCCTCGAGAAGTGGATGGTCGACCAGATCGGCCCCAAGAAGCTGCTGCAGCAGCTCAAGGCCGAGGCGCCCAGGTACGCCAAATTGCTGCCCCAATTGCCTCGATTACTGCACGATTTCCTGGAGAATCGCCCGGTCGACAACCGCCGCGAGCTGCTCGAGCTGCTGGCCGAACAGAAGCGCACCAACCGGTTGCTGCAGACCATCGTCTACGGTGGCATAGGTTTTGTATTGGGGTTGCTCGCCATGCAATTGCTGGTGCGCGTTCGTCTGTTCTAGAGGAGTCTGTGCCGTGTTGTTGACGCTGGTCATCGTCTATCTGCTTGTCACCATCGCGATCGGCCTGTACGCCGCCAAGCGGGTGAAGAACACCACCGACTTCGCCATCGCCGGGCGGCACCTGCCGCTCTACATGATCGTCACGACCACCTTCGCGACCTGGTTCGGCTCCGAAACGGTGCTCGGCATCCCGGCCAAGTTCATCGAGGGCGGGCTCAACGGCGTGGTCGAAGACCCGTTCGGCGCCGGCACCTGCCTGATCCTGGTGGGCCTGTTCTTCGCCGGCAAGCTCTACCGCATGACGCTGCTGACCATCAGCGACTACTACCGCGAGCGCTACGGCCGCGGTGTGGAGGTGGCCTGCTCGCTGATCATCATGCTGAGCTACCTGGGCTGGGTCTCGGCGCAGGTCACGGCGCTGGGGCTGGTGTTCAACCTGTTGTCGGGCGGCGTGGTCAGCATCCCGGTGGGCATGGTGATCGGGGTGATCTCGATCCTGGCCTACACGCTCTTCGGCGGCATGTGGTCGGTGGCGGTCACCGACTTCATCCAGATGATCATCCTCGTGGCCGGCCTGGCCGTGATCGCGATGTTCGCGGGCAACATGGCCGGCGGCGCCGACAAGGTGGTGGCCTTCGCGGTCAGCAAGGACCTCTTCAAGTTCTGGCCCGAGCCAAGCTGGCACGACATGGTGTTCTTCTTCGCCGCGGCCATCACGATGATGCTGGGCTCCATCCCGCAGCAGGACGTGTTCCAGCGCGTGATGTCGGCCAACAGCGTCAAGGCGGCCCGCCGTGGCCCGGTGATCGGCGGCCTGGCGTACATCCTCTTCGCCTTCGTGCCGATGTTCCTGGTGGCCAGCGCGCTGCTCATCATGCCGGAGCAGACCGGCGCGCTGCTGAAGGAAGATCCGCAGAAGGTGCTGCCCACGCTGGTGCTGGAGAAGATGCCCTTCGTGATGCAGGTGCTGTTCTTCGGCGCACTGCTGTCGGCCATCAAGTCGACTGCCTCGGCCACGCTGCTGGCCCCGAGCGTCACCTTCACCGAGAACATCTGGCGTCAGTTCCGCCCGGCCGGCACCGACCGCCAGAACCTCATGACCATGCGCATCACGGTGCTGCTGTTCAGCGCCGCCGTGCTGGCCTACGCCATTCGCATGCAGGGCACGCCGATCTACGAACTGGTTTCGGGCGCCTACCAGGTGCCGCTGGTGGGTGCCTTCGTGCCGCTGGTGTGCGGCCTGTACTGGCGCCGGGCCACCACGCAGGGCGCGGTCGCCTCGATCGTCCTGGGCATCGGCGTGTGGCTGCTGTTCCTGCAGGTGCCGTCCTGGGGAGCCGTGTTCCCGGCCCAGCTGGCGGGTGTTCTGTGCTCTTTCGCGGGCATGGTGGCCGGCTCGCTGCTGCCGCAATGGTTGGCGAACACTCACACGCCGCACCGCCCGCTGGCCACGGAGCCGGCCTGAAGCCGGGGCCCGCCGGCCGGGCCGGGCGTCCTTTCACGGGGGCGCCCCTATAATCGAGGGCTTTGCGAGCGGCCGCTGCGCCGCTTTTTTGACCTCATTTCCCATGCCCATCTACGCCTACAAGTGCAGCGCCTGCGGCTTCGCCAAGGACGCTTTGCAGAAGATGTCCGACGCACCCCTCACGGTGTGTCCGGCGTGCGGCGCGAGTGCGTTCGAAAAACAGGTCACGGCCGCCGGCTTCCAACTCAAGGGCTCGGGCTGGTACGTGACCGATTTCCGTGACGGCGGCGGCAAGAAGTCCGAGCCGGCCACGTCGCCCGCCTCCGGCGAATCTTCGTCTTCCTCCTCTTCTTCCACCACGTCAGCCGCGCCGAGCCCCGCTCCGGCGCCCGCCGCACCGGCTCCCGCGCCGGCCGCGACGAGCGGCGACTGAAACCCCCCCGACCGCCATGCTCGCCCTGCGCAAATGGTTGCTGTCCGGCCTGCTGGTCATCGTGCCGCTGGTCATCACGCTCGGCGTGCTGAACTGGATCATCGGCACGCTCGACCAGACGCTGTGGCTGCTGCCCGAGCAGTGGCAGACCTGGCTGAGCGACCACAAGGTGCGCGGCCTGGGCGTGCTGCTCACGCTGGCGATCCTGCTGGTGGTGGGAGCCACGGCCAGCAACTTCGTCGGCAAGCGCCTGCTCGGCTGGGGTGACGCCGTGGTCCGGCGCATCCCGGTGGTGCGCTCGATCTACTCCAGCGTCAAGCAGGTGTCGGACACGCTGTTCTCCGAGAACGGCAATGCCTTCCGCACCGCGGTGCTGGTGCAATGGCCGCGCGAAGGCGTGTGGACCATCGCCTTCGTGACCGGCGCGCCCGGCAACGAGGTCGCCGCGCATCTCGGCGAGGGCGAGTTCCTCAGCGTCTATGTGCCGACCACGCCCAATCCCACGGGCGGCTACTTCGTGATGCTCAAGCGCAGCGACTGCATCGAACTGAAGATGAGCGTGGACGAAGCGCTCAAGTACATCGTCTCGATGGGGGTGGTCGTTCCAGGCGGCCCCGCCACGGTGGCGGTGAAGTCTTCCAACTCATAAAAGAACGAACGCGCCCTCGAGGCGCCGGAATGGATTCCTATGGCCATGCGTACTCAATATTGCGGTCTCGTGACCGAAGCCCTGCTGGGCCAGACCGTCACCCTTTGCGGCTGGGTCAACCGTCGCCGCGACCACGGCGGCGTGATCTTCATCGACGTGCGTGACCGCGAAGGCTACGTGCAGGTGGTGTGCGACCCCGACCGCGCCTCGACCTTCGCCGTGGCCGAGAGCCTGCGCAACGAATACTGCGTGCAGATCACCGGCCTGGTGCGCGCACGGCCCGAAGGCACGACCAACGACCAGCTCAAGAGCGGCAAGATCGAAGTGCTGTGCCATGAGCTGAAGGTGCTGAACCCCTCGGTCACGCCTCCGTTCCTGCTGGACGACGACAACCTGTCGGAAACCACCCGCCTCACGCACCGCGTGCTCGACCTGCGCCGCCCGGCCATGCAGCGCAACATGCTGCTGCGCTACAAGGTGACGATGGAAACGCGCAAGTTCCTCGACGCCAACGGCTTCATCGACATCGAGACGCCGATGCTCGGCAAGTCCACGCCCGAAGGCGCGCGCGACTACCTCGTGCCCAGCCGCGTGCACGACGGCAGCTTCTTCGCGCTGCCGCAGTCGCCCCAGCTCTTCAAGCAACTGCTGATGGTGGCCGGCTACGACCGCTACTACCAGATCGTGAAGTGCTTCCGTGACGAAGACCTGCGCGCCGACCGCCAGCCCGAATTCACGCAGATCGACATCGAGACCTCGTTCCTCGCCGAGGAAGAGATCCGCGAGATGTTCGAAGGCATGATCCGCAACGTGTTCCGCAACGCCGCGGGCATCGACCTGCCGGTGTTCCCGACCATGACGTACGCGGACGCGATGTTCAAGTACGGCTCGGACAAGCCCGACCTGCGCGTGAAGCTCGAGTTCACCGAACTCACCGAGCTGATGAAGCGCGTCGAGTTCAAGGTGTTCTCCAACGCCGCCACCATGGCCGGCGGCCGCGTCGTGGCGCTGCGCGTGCCCGGCGGCGGTGCCGAGGGCGGTCTCTCGCGCGGCGAGATCGACGCGTACCAGGAGTTCGTCAAGATCTACGGCGCCAAGGGCCTGGCCTACATCAAGGTCAACGACGCTGCTGCCGGCCGCGATGGCCTGCAGAGCCCGATCGTGAAGAACCTCGACGACAACGCGCTGGCCGAGATCATCGCGCGCACGGGTGCGCGCAACGGCGACATCCTGTTCTTCGGCGCCGACAAGGAAAAGATCGTCAACGACGCCATCGGCGCGCTGCGCATCAAGATCGGCCACAGCGCCTTCGGCAAGAAGAGCGGCCTGTTCGACGACCGCTGGGCGCCGCTGTGGGTGGTGGACTTCCCGATGTTCGAGTTCGACGAGGAAGGCCAGCGCTGGAGCGCCGTGCACCACCCGTTCACCGCGCCGAAGGACGGCCACGAAGACCTCATGGACACCGCGCCCGAGAAGTGCATCGCCAAGGCCTACGACATGGTGCTCAACGGTATCGAGATGGGCGGCGGCTCGGTGCGTATCCACCGCGAGGAAGTGCAGAGCAAGGTGTTCCGCGCGCTGAAGATCAGCGCCGAGGACGCGCAGCTCAAGTTCGGCTTCCTGCTGGATGCGCTGCAGTACGGCGCGCCCCCGCACGGCGGCATCGCCATCGGCCTGGACCGCCTCGTGATGCTCATGACCGGCGCCGAGTCGATCCGCGACGTGATCGCCTTCCCCAAGACCCAGCGCGCGCAGGACCTGCTGACGCAGGCGCCGAGCCCGGTCGACGAGAAGCAGCTGCGCGAACTCCACATCAAGCTGCGCAACGCGCAAGCATGATGCTCGCCCCCAGGCTGCGCGCACTTCGTGTCGCTTCGCCAACCCCCTACCGGGGGCAACACCTGAGGCCCGGCAAAGCCGGTTCCTCGGTGTTCCGCGAAGAAAACTGAGCGCCCCCGATGACGACTGGTTCTCGGCCCTGGAAGATCCCGGAGTCGGTGCTGGTCGTGATTTACACGCCGGCGCTCGATGTGCTGCTGATCCGGCGTGCGGATGCCGAGACCGACTTCTGGCAATCGGTCACCGGCAGCAAGGACGTGGCCGACGAGCCCCTGGTGCTCACCGCGGCGCGCGAGGTGGCCGAGGAAACCGGCATCCTGTGCGGCGAAGGCACGCCGCTGGCCTCGCAACTGGTCGACTGGCAGCTGCGCAACGTCTACGAGATCTATCCGCGCTGGCGCGCCCGCTATGCACCGGGCGTCACCCACAACACCGAGCACCTTTTCGGCCTGCGCGTGCCCGAACGCGTCGTGCCCACGCTCGACCCCCGCGAGCACACCGACTGGCGCTGGCTGCCCTACCGGGAGGCGGCTGACGCCTGCTTTTCCCCATCGAATGCCGAAGCCATTCTGTTGCTGCCAGAATTTGCGCGATGAACCAGCCGGCAGCAGCAGCGGTGCAGAACCTCCGCGTCGCGACCTACAACATCCACAAGGGTGTGCAGGGCATCGGCCCCGCGCGGCGGCTCGAGATCCACAACCTCGGCCACGCCATCGAGCAGCTCGACGCCGACATCGTCTGCCTGCAGGAAGTGCGCAAGATGAACCGGCAGGCGGCGGCGCGTTTCGCGCGCTGGCCCGAGCTGCCGCAGGCCGACTTCCTCGCGCCCGAGGGCTACACCGCCGTCTACGAGACCAACGCCGTCACGCGCCATGGCGAGCACGGCAACGCGCTGCTCACGCGCTGGCCGGTGCTGGGCACCAACCACCAGGACATTTCCGACCACCGCTTCGAGCAGCGCGGGCTGCTGCACGTGGTGATCGACGTGGAAGGCCGGCGGGTGCACGCCATCGTGGTGCACCTGGGGCTCATCAAGGGCAGCCGGGTGCGGCAGATCGCGCGGCTGCGCGAGTTCATCGACCGCGAGGTGCCGCCCGGCGAGGCCGTGGTGGTGGCGGGCGACTTCAACGACTGGGGCGCGCGCATGCGCTACGCCATGAACGCCATGGGCCTGCGCGACACCAGCGATCTGCGCGGTCCGCGCACGCTCACTTATCCCTCGCGCCTGCCGGTGGCGCAGCTCGACTTCGTCTACGGGCGCGGGCTGGAGCCGCTGTCCTGCGTGGTGCCGCGCGGTCCGATCTGGGCCCGCATGTCCGACCACCTGCCGCTGGTGGCTGATTTTTCACTCCTTAATTGATAGCATTGCTCCGAGAAGGGACGGGCGTTGCGGCCCCGAATGTCTGGAGCCATTCACTGGTACGATCTTTGCCATGCTGAGGAAAACCGACGTCGAACCGCGCCCCGATCGAAACGACGATGACGAGGGCACGCCCGTCTCCGTGAAGATCCGCGAGCGCATCACCGCGGCGCGCAAGCGCTTCAATGCCAACGACAACATCTCCGAGTTCATCCAGCCCGGCGAGCTGGAGGCCCTGCTCGACGAGGTCGAGGTCAAGATGAAGGACGTGCTCCAGAGCCTGGTGATCGACGTCGAGAACGACCACAACACCGACAACACCGCGCGCCGGGTCGCCAAGATGTACCTCAACGAGGTGTTCAGGGGCCGCTATGTGGCGGCGCCTTCGCTCACCGAGTTTCCGAACGCCGAGCACCTGAACGAACTGATGATCGTCGGCCCGATCACCGTGCGCAGCGCCTGCTCGCACCACTTCTGCCCGATCATCGGCAAGCTCTGGATCGGCGTGATGCCCAACGAGCACACCAACGTGATCGGCCTGTCGAAGTACGCGCGCCTGGCCGAATGGGTCATGGGCCGTCCGCAGATCCAGGAAGAAGCCGTGGTGCAGCTGGCCGACCTGATCCAGGAAAAGACCCAGCCCGACGGCCTGGCCCTCGTCATGGAGGCCGAGCATTTCTGCATGGCCTGGCGCGGCGTGAAGGAAATGGACAGCAAGATGATCAATTCCGTGATGCGCGGCGTGTTCCTGAAAGATCCGAGCCTGCGCCGCGAATTCCTCTCCCTCCTGCCCAGAAAGGACTGAGCCATGCTGGTCCGACTCCTCTACGCCAGCCGCGCCGTCGACACCAGCCCCGAGGCCATCGAGTCGATCCTGGCGCAATCGCGCACCCACAACACCGCGTGCGGCATCACCGGCATCCTCTGCTATGGCGCGGGCACCTTCCTGCAGGCCATCGAAGGCGGCCGCATGGCCATCTCCGAGCTCTACGGCCACATCCAGCGCGATGCGCGCCACAAGGACGTGGTGCTGCTGCACTACGAAGAGATCTCCGAGCGCCGCTTCGGCGGCTGGACGATGGGCCAGGTCAACCTGTCGAAGCTCAACGCATCGACGCTGCTGAAGTATTCCGAGAAGCCCGAGCTCAACCCGTACGCGGTGTCGGGCAAGGTCTCGTTGGCGCTGCTCGAGGAACTGATGGCAACTGCCGCCATCGTCGGCCGCCACTAGAACGTGGTCTCCACGCTCGGCACTTCGTGTCCTCGCTGCCCCCCGGGGGGGCAGCTCGCGCCTTGGGACGGCCCGGCGGCGCTCGGTCTCGCGTAGCTCGAGGTGCCGCTCTCCGCGTTCGCCCTGATCCTGCTCGCCGGGATCATCCACGCCAGCTGGAACATCGCCGCCAAGAAGGCGAACGGCGATGCGCGCTTCAGTTTCCAGACCAGCGTGTTCAACATGGTCATCTGGGCGCCGCTGGGCATCGTGCTCGGCTGGAATGTGGTGCCGAACTGGGGACGGGCCGAGTGGAGCTTCGTCGTGCTCAGCGGCGTGCTGCACGTCTTCTATTTCATCGTGCTGCTGCGTGGCTACCGCAAGTCGGACCTGACGGTGGTCTATCCGCTGGCGCGCGGCTCGGGGCCGCTGCTGTCCTCGCTGGTGGCGGTGCTCTTCCTCGGCGAGAAGATCAGCCTCGTCGGCGTGGCCGGCATCCTTGGCGTGGTGGCCGGCGTGTTCCTCATCGCCGGCGGCCCGCGCCTGTGGCAGAAGGCGCACGACCCGGCGCAGCGCGCGCGGGTGCACAAGGGCATGCGCTACGGCATGCTGACCGGCGCCTTCATCGCGGCCTACACGGTGGCCGACAGCTACGCGGTCAAGTTCCTCGCGATGTCGCCGATCCTGCTCGACTACATGGGCAACCTCGTGCGCATCGTGCTGCTGCTGCCCGCGGCGCTGCAGGACCGCGCGACCACCGTGCGCATGTGGCGCGACCAGTGGAAGTACGCGCTGCTGGTGGCGGCGATCAGCCCCGTCTCGTACGTGCTCGTGCTCTACGCGGTGCAGCAGGCGCCGATCTCGCACGTTGCACCGGCGCGCGAGGTGTCGATGCTCTTCGCGGCGCTCATCGGGGGCCATCTGCTGCGCGAGGGCGACCGGCTGCTGAGGCTGATGGGCGCGATGTTCATCGCCGCCGGCGTGGTGGCGCTCGCCCTGGGCTGAGCCAGTGCTGCTGTTCGGCTGCGACTTCTCCAGCGCGCCGACGGCACGCAAGCCCATCGTCGTCGCGACAGGCGAACAGAGCGGCACCGACAGGGTCGTGCTGCGTGGCCTGCAGCGCTTTTCCACGCTCGACGCCTGGGGCGAATGGCTGTGCACCACGCCGTCCTGGACCGGCGGTTTCGACTTTCCGTTCAGCCTGCCGCGGGAACTCGTCGAGCAGCTGCGATGGCCGCTGCAGTGGGAGCCGCTGATGGCCCACTACGCCGGCCTGAGCCGCGCCGAGATCCGCCAGACCTTCGCCGCCTTCTGCGCGGCGCGCCCGGTGGGCGGCAAGTTCGCGCACCGCAAGGCTGACGGGCCCGCGGGCTCCAGCCCCTCGATGAAGTGGGTCAACCCGCCGGTGGCCTACATGCTCCATGCCGGCGTGCCGCGCCTGCTCGCGGCGGGTGCGCGCATTCCGGGGCTGCATGCCGGCAGGGGAGGCGATCGCATCGCGCTGGAGGCTTATCCGGGCCTGCTGGCGCGCGAGCTGATCGGACGGCGCAGCTACAAGAGCGACGACCTGGCGAAGCAGACACCCGAGCGACGAGCCGCGCGCGCCGACCTGCTGGCGGCGCTCGAAGCCGGCTCGTCCCGCCTCGGGTTGAAGCTGGCCGTCACCGCGCCGCAGCGCGCGGAGTTGCTCGCGGACGCACGCGGCGACGACATCGACGCCGTGCTGTGCCTGCTGCAGGCCGCCTGGGGCCTGCAGCGCGCCGCAAGCCCCGGCCCGGGCCATGGCCTGCCGGAAGACTTCGATCCGCTTGAAGGATGGATCGTCAGCGCCTGAGCCTCGTTGTCCTACACCGCTTCGGGCTTCCGTCGGCGTTCGCCGCCATGCGGCGGCGCCTAGATTGACTGCGGTGGGCCACCCCGGCCCACCTGTTTCAACATCAATCCATCAGGAAGGAAGCGACATGAACAAGGATCAAGTGGCAGGCCGCGTCGAGGAAGCCAAGGGCAAGCTGAAGGAAGTCGCCGGCAAGGTTGTCGGCAACGAGAAGCTCGAAGGCGAGGGCATTGCCGATCAGGCCGCCGGCAAGGTGCAGAAGACCTACGGCGACGTGAAGGAAAAGGCCAAGGACGCGATCAAGTCGGGCGCCGACAAGCTGTGACCGGTCGGGGGCGGGGGCATGCATCCAGCCCGGCAGCCCCGTTCACACACTCTCTTTTTTCTTCCCCATTTCCAATTTCCAAGAAGCGACAGGAGGACTGCCATGAACAACGGATCGAACATTCGACAACGCGTCGCCGGCATGCCGTACGCGCACGTCTGTCTTGCCATGCTGCTGGCCGGCGCCGCGCTGGCCCTGGCCGGCTGCGACAAGGGCGACAACCGCACTGCCGGCGAGAAGCTCGACAGCGCCGTGGCGAAGACCGAGCAGGCGGCCGACACGGCCGCGGCAAAGACGGGCGAGGCCCTGAAGGACGCCAAGGCCAAGGTCGAGTCGTCCAACACCACCGCTGAGGTGAAGGAAGGCGCCGCCAATGCCAAGGAAGCGCTCAAGGAGGCAGGCGCGGCAGTGAGCGCGACGATGGACGATGCTGCCATCACGGCCTCGGTCTCGGCTGGCCTTGCCAGGGACCCGGACCTGAGCGCCATCAAGATCGACGTCGACACCAAGGCCGGCGCCGTGAGCCTGAAGGGGCCGGCACCCTCGGCCGCCGCGAAGGCGCGGGCCGAGGAGATCGCCAAGGGCGTGCAGGGCGTGACCTCGGTGAACAACCAGCTCGAGGTGAAGGGCTGAAGATCCCCTTCGACCCCCGGCAACGAAAAAGCCCGGCGCTGCCGGGCTTTCTCATGGGCGGGGCTTCGTCGCTCAGTGGCCGAGCCAGTCCTTCAGCTCGTCGGCGTGCTCCTCTTCGTCGGCGAGGATGCCTTCGAGCATGCGGCGCGTGGTCGGGTCCTTGTCGCCGATGAGCGAGATCATCTGGCGGTACGACTCCACAGCGATGCGCTCGGCGATCAGGTTGGCGCGCACCATCGACTGCAGGTCGGTCGATTCGTCGTAGGAGGCATGGCTGCGTTCGAGCAGGTGCGTGGGCGCGAAGTCGGGTTCGCCGCCCAGCTGCACGATGCGTTCGGCGATGAGGTCGGCATGGGCCGACTCTTCGTTGGCGTGCACCAGGAACTCGTCGGCGATGGCCGGCGACTCCACGCCGTTGGCGGTGAAGTAGTGGCGCTTGTAGCGCAGGATGCAGACCAGCTCGGTGGCCAGCGCATCGTTCAGGAGCTTCACGACGTCGTCGCGCCAGGGGCCGTAGCTCGGCGTGACGGCACCGTCGTCCAGGCTGTTGCGGGCTGCGTCGAGGCCGCTCTGGTCGAGCGCCAGGTGCTGGTGGCCGGAGGCCTTGGAGGAGGCTGCCGTGGAGGAAACGTCGTTTTTCATGGAGAGTCCTTTCGTGGGGGGCGAGTTGAATTCGGGGTCTTGCTCATCAGGGTGTTGACGAGGTCGGCCACGTCGGATGTCTTCAGTACGGCCGCGAGCACCGCCGTCGCCGACAGCAGTCGCCAGGGCTTGGCCAGCACCAGCAGCGCGCCCGTGGCGGCCGCGGCTGCCATCAGCTTGGCCGGCTCCTTGCGGGCGTAGTGCTCCAGCATCGGCCGCGCCAGCTGGCCGACCGCATGCGCGGGATGCCTGCGCCACCAACGTTCCAGCACGCTGCGCCCCACGGCGAGCCATACGTTCTCGTTTCTTCTTCGGCTGCCTCCGCGTTCCCCTTGCCCTGCGGGATCTCCTTCTTCTCTTTCGTGCGGGTGGCCTTGGCGCCGGCCTGTGGCCTGCGCTTCATAGTGTGCGTATTCCAAGTCGTCCAACCGGGGATCGGAGCCGGCGTGGCCGCGGCCTTGATGGCTGTCGTCGTCCACGCCGCCATTCAGCTGCCGCACCAGCGCGCGGCGCGAAAGGGCCAGGCGCTGCTGAGGCGAGAGTTGCTCGGAATGCGAATGGCGGCGCTCAGTACCGGTCATGGCGTGCTCCGGCTTCGTGCAGGGCCTGCAGGTCGGCATCGAGCTGCGAGCGCAGATCCTCGAAGGCGTAGTGGGGTGCGGGCCGCGCCGCGTACCAGGTGCAGATGGCCGCGATCACCACGGCCACGCCCGGAACGGCCACAAGCACCCAGTGGAAGCTGCCGTGCATCACGCCCAGCAGGGTCGCAACGCCTATCAGCCCGAGCGCCAGGGTGATGGTGGCCACCGCCAGCACGGCTGCGACGATGCGTGTGGCAATGCCGCGTCCCGCCTGGGCGGATTCCTGCCGGATGAGGGCGGCGTAGTTGGCGAGGTGTTCAGCGACGAGTTCCGGATGCCCGAGCACCGTGGAAAAAATCGGATGGAGCATGGTGCCGGGGTCGATCGACGATGAACGCCTGTTGCCGTATCGATCAGTAGTCGTCGCGGCTGCGGCGGCTGGCCAGCACGATGAGCGCCGTGATGGCGGCGCCGGCCGCCGCTGCCAGCAGCACCGAGCGCACGGGCTGGTCGGAGATGTAGCGGCCCGTCACGTCGGCGGCCTGCTCGAGGCGGCGCTGCGCGCGTGCGCTGGTGGTGGACGCGGCGTCCAGGCCGCGCTGAACGGCTTGCTGCACGCGGGCGGCCAGCTGCTCGACGGCCGGCTCGGAATCGCGCTGCAGGTCGCGGACCTTTTCGCCCGCCGCATTCACCGCGTTCTGTGCATAGGCGCGGGTCGTTTCGACCGCGTCACGGGCGGTCTGGCGCGCTTCTTCGGCGATTTGCGAGGGAGTCTTGGTCGTCGTGTTCATTTGAAAGTCCTTTCCGGAAAAGTGAAATGCGCAAGCCTGTTGATCGTAACGACGCTACTTGCGTCGTAGCAAGCCGGCAAGGAAGCTCGCGATCGCGAGGATCACGAAGATCACGAAGAGGATCTTGGCGATGCCCACCGCGCTGGCGGCGATGCCGCCGAACCCGAAGAGGGCGGCGATCAGGGCGATGACCAGAAACACCACGGCGTAATGCAGCATGTGGAACTCCTTCGAGGCTTGGCTCGTTGTCTTGAAAACATCGCACCGGACTCCCCAGAAAAGGAAGGCTCCGGCGCCATGGATGCAACCTTAAGTGGGGGGCTGTCCCCGACCTGTCAGCGGCCGTGGCTGGGGTGCGTAGGAGATGGCCGAGTGGCCTTGCGGCGGCGTGTGCAGAAGTGCCGGCCTCGACCGTCCCGGCCCGGGCTCAGGCCGGCTTGACGATCGGCAGCATGGCGCTCAGCCGCGTGCCCTTGCCCGGCACCGACGCCACCGTGAGCCTGCCGCGCGCGGCTTCCACGCGGTGCCGCATCCCCGCGAGGCCGTGGGTGGAGGGCCGCACGCGAAGCGTGTCGAAGCCCTTGCCGTTGTCCGCCACTTCCACCACCACGTGATTGTCGTAGTTCTTCAGGACGATGGTGGCCTCGGTGGCCTCGGCGTACTTGCCGATGTTGGTGAGGCTCTCCTGCACCATCCGGTAGATGGTGAGCTGGCGCGATTCGTCCATGGTCACCGGCTCCAGCACCATCTCCACCTGCAGGCCCGAGCGCTCGCCGAACTCGCGCCCCAGGATCTCCAGCGAAGCGACCAGCCCGAGGTTGGCCAGCGAGGAGGGCCGCAGGTCCTCGATGATCCGGCGCTTCAGCGCGATGCCGCTGTTGAGCAGCTCGGTCAGATGCTGCAGCCGCTGGATCGCGTCGGGCGCGTCCGCCAGCCGCGACTTCAGCCGCGCCACGTCGAGCTTGGCGGCGGTGAGCAGCGAGCCCAGTTCGTCGTGCAGTTCGCGCGCAAGGAAGCCGCGCTCGGTTTCGCGCACGTCCTGGAGGTGGGTCGCCAGTTCGGCCAGCGAGGCTGTGCGCTCGCGCACCTCGTCTTCCAGGGCGTTGCGCTCGCGCTGCAGGGCCTCCTGCTGGCGCTCGCCGATGGAGCGCAGCGCATGGGTCTGCCGCAGATACAGGAAGAAGGCGATCAGCGCGGCCACCGCCACGATGGAGGTGCCGATGCGCGCCAGCTGCAGCGAGCGCAGCACCTGCGCCTGGCTCTGGTGCAGGGTGCCGTTGCTGATCTTCACTAGCTCGCCGGCGGTGGTGCGGATGGCCTCCATCTCCTCCTTGCCGACGTCGGTGGTGATGACGAACTTCCAGGCGTCCTCCTTGCCGTCCTGGCGCAGGCGCACGCTCATGTCCATCTCGGCGATCTTGCGCAGTACGTGCTTCGACAGTTCGGTCAGCTGGGCGAGCTCGGCCGGCCGGCCGGCGTACAGGCGGCGCAAGGTGGCGAGGTGGCCGTCGACCTGCTTGACCGCGTCGTCGTAGGGCTTTCGGTAGCCGGCCTCGCCGGTCAGCAGGTAGCCTCTCTGGCCGGTCTCGGCGTCCAGCATGTTCTGCAGCAGCTGGTTGAGCGTGCCGCGCACCTGCTGCGCCTCGTCGATGTCGGCGAGGGCGCGGCTGGACTGCCGGTACCCGGCCTCGTTGATGCCGACGAGGGCCAGCGCGGCCAGTGCCGCGAGCAGCAGGCTCACGGCCATTCTTGGTGGGGCTAACCAGTGCATGAAACTTTCAAGGCTGCTTGCGGCGCAAGTTCGTGAATAATTGACAACAATCAGGGACCTGGCATGTTGCGACCCTCGGGTGCGCAACACAACGACGAAAGTAACAAATGATCAAAATCGGAATTGTGGACGACCACGCCATCGTGCGATCGGGCCTCCGGCAGTTCTTCTCCGAGCACGTGGACCTGCGCGTGGCGGGTGAAGCTGCCAGCGGCCGCGAGGCCATCGAACTGGTGCGCACCACGGAGCTGGACGTGCTGGTCATGGACCTTTCGATGCCCGGGCAAAGCGGTATCGACGCACTCGCCATGATCCGCGCCAAGGCGCCGGACGTGGGCATCCTCATCCTGAGCGGATACCCCGAGGAGCACTACGCGATGAACCTGATCCGTCAGGGGGCGAGCGGGTACCTCAACAAGGAATGCGATCCCATCGAGATCGTCAACGCCATCCGCACCATCGCACTGGGCCGGCGCTACATCACGCCCGCCGTGGCCGAACTGCTGGCCCGCCAGCTCGACCGCAAGGACGACGCCGCGCCGCACGAGCAGCTCTCGGAGCGTGAATTCCAGGTGTTCCTCAAGCTCGCCAAGGGCGAGACCGCCGGTGACATCGCCAAGACGCTGTCGCTGTCGGTAAAGACCGTGAGCACCTACCGCACGCGCCTGATGGAGAAGATGAATCTCTCCTCCAACAGCGACCTCACGTACTACGCGCTGAAGAACAAGCTGATCGACTGAGATCGGCTGATGGGCGGCGAAGGGGTCCAAGGGGGCTTCTTCTCGCTTCTTTTTTTCATTGCTCAGCCGGTGGCACCGGGCGAGGAGCGCGAGGCCCGGTCGCGGGCCTGCATGAGGCAGAACTCGACCAGCGCGTCGATCTCGTTCGACTTGTCGAAAACCGCATCGACCCCGAATTCCGCGCAGCGCCGCCGGATGTCGGGCGTCGCGTAGTTGCTGAGCACCACCACCTTCTGCACCGGCTTGCGGGCCTGGCAGGCCTGCAGCACGCCGAGGCCGCTGCCCTGCTTGAGGAAGAGGTCGACGATCATGAGGTCCCAATCGCCGTCGTGGCCGAGCAGCCATGCGCGCGCGCCGCTCTCTGTGTCGGCGAAGCCGACCACGGTGGTACAGGTGAGCTCTTCCAGCGTGCCGATGAGGTTTTCACGGATCGTGAGGTTGTCTTCGACAACATAAGTCTGCAATCTGGAATCCATGCCGAACCACTCTTCCTCTGAGCTTTTGCGGACGCCTTCAGCGTGCACCCGTTGGCAGGAACTGCCTGCCGCTCGACTTTGCTTCGTCCCCTGCGCGCATCATGCAAGCTTCGGCGGCTGGTGGCTGTAGGCGGGTTCCGACGCGGCCTGCGAAGGCGCCTCCAGTAGGCAATCCCTCACGATCTCTGCGGTTCGTGGCCGACCGCGGCGGGGCGATCGACTGAGTTACAAGGAGCCCATGGCAACGACGAACGTACCGAAGAAGGCCGGCGTCCTGCGCGGCCGGCCGCTCTGGCAGAAGCTGCTGGCGGGCCTCGTGCTGCTGGTTGCGTTGCTGGCGATCGGGCTCGCCTTCTTCCCTTGGGACGTGCTGCGCGAACCGGTCAACCGCTACGTCAGCGAGAAGACCGGGCGCAAGTTCGAGATCACCCGGCGGCTCGACGTGGGCCTGGGGTGGCGGCAGGCCACGGTGAGGCTGGACGGCGTGGAGTTCGCCAACCCCTCATGGGCGCGCGATCCCTATCTGGTGAAGGCGGAGCGTGCCGACTTCGACATACGCCTCTGGCCGCTGATCTCGAGCAGCATCGTCATTCCCAGGCTGGCGCTTTCCTCCCCCACGGTGGGACTGCAGATGGAAGCCGACGGCCGCCGCACATGGTCGCTGGGCAAGGAAGGCAAGGACAGCTCCGAAGGCGGCACCGTGCCCACCATCGGCGAGGTGCAGATCGACAGCGGCGCGGTCGACTTCCTGGCCAAGCACCTCGGCGTGGACCTGCATGCCGATCTGAGCTACGACAGCGGCCGCGGCGAGATGCCGCTGGACTACCGCATCAAGGGCCGCTACAAGGGCCAGCCGCTGACCGCCAGCGGGCGCACGGGCAATGTGCTGCAGATCGAGGCCACGAACGCGCCGCCTTTCCCGATCGAGATCCGCGCCGCCGCGGGCCAGACGCAGCTGAGGGCAGCCGGCACGGTCGCGCGCCTGTCGGACCTGGACGGCATCGACGCCAGGTTCGACATCAAGGGCCAGACGCTGGGTGCGCTGTTCCCGCTGCTGGGCATCGCGCTGCCGCAGACCTCGCCCTACACCCTGAGCGGCAAGCTCGACAAGCGCGGCAAGCTGTGGGAGGCCTCGGGCCTGAAGGGGCGCCTGGGCCTGTCCGACATCGCGGGCGACATGCGCTTCGACCAGTCCGGCAAGCTGCCGCACCTGGCGGGCGACCTGCGCTCGAACGTGATGGACATGGACGACCTGGGCCCGCTGATCGGCCTGCCGCCCACGGCGCGCACCGCCGCCACGGTGGAAGGGGTCGCGCCGCCGCCCACAGTCACCCAGGTCAAGCGTCCCGGCGGCAAGGTGCTGCCCACGGCGCCGCTGGACTTCGATCGCCTGCGCGCCATGAACGCCGACGTGAAGTACACGGCCGATCGCATCCGCAACGTGCGCGAGGTGCCGCTGGAGCGCGGCAGCGTGCAGGTGAAGCTGGCCGAAGGCGTGCTCACGCTCGATCCGCTCGACCTGGGCGTGGCCGGCGGCAGGCTCAGCGGCGCGATCCGCATCGACGGCTCGAAGAAGCCCGCGGACATCCGCGCCTCGCTCGACGCCCGGGCCATGCAGCTGGCGCGGCTGTTCCCGAAGCTCGAAACCACCGGGAACAGCGTCGGCAGGCTGGACGGGCGCATCAATCTCTCGGGCTCCGGCAGCACCGTCGCCAACTGGCTCGGCGGCGCGTCGGGCGATGTGGCGGTCATCTCCGGACGCGGGCAGTTCGGCAACCTGCTGCCGGTGTTCGCGACGCTGGTGGGCGGCGACATCATCAAGTTCATCCTGCGCGGCGACCGCAACGTGGAGCTGCGCTGCGCGGCCCTGGCCTTCGACGTCAACAAGGGCCTGATGACCGGGCGCACGCTGGTGGTGGACACCACCAACGCCGTCTTCATCGCCACCGGCCAGGCCAACCTGGCGACCGAGGGGCTGGATTTCGTGATCCGCCCCGAGCCCAAGAGCAAGAACATCCTCTCGATCCGCACGCCGCTGGTGGTGGGCGGCACATTCGGCGATCCCAAGGGCGGCCTGGAGGTCGGCCCGCTGGCCGGACGCGGACTGGCCGCGCTGGCGCTGGGTGCGGTCAATCCGCTGCTGGCACTCGCCGCGACCATCGAGCCGGGCCCGGGCGAGGATTCGAACTGCCAGGGCGTGGTGGCGCAGGCGAACAAGCCCACGGCGGGGGCGGCAGCCAAGGGCGCCGCCCGGGCGAAGGGCGCGAAGCAGCCCAACTAGACCGGAGTGGAGGGGAAGGTCGCGCGTTGCGCGCAGACGCTGCAGTGCGGATCGCGCGCCACCCGCAGCGTGTCGAACGAGGTGCTGCGCCCGTCGAACATCAGCAGCTTGCCCGCCAGGGACGGGCCGATGCCGGCCAGCAGCTTCAGTGCCTCGCTGGCCTGCAGCGTGCCGATGGTGCCGACCACCGGGCCGAACACGCCGAGCACCGCGCAGCGCGTTTCCTCGAAGCTCGCATCGGGCGGGAACAGGCAGGCATAGCAGGGCGAGGCGGCGTCGCGGGTGTCGTAGACGCTCAATTGCCCGTCGAAACGGATCGCCGCGCCCGCCACCAGCGGCTTCGCATGCGCCACGCAGGCACGGTTGACGGCCTGCCGGGTGGCGAAGTTGTCGCAGCAGTCGACCACCACGTCGGCCTCGGCCACGAGGCGCGACAGCAGCGCCTCGTCGGCGCGCAGTGCGTGGGTTTCGATGGCGATGTCGGAGTTGATGTCGCGCATGGCCTGCGCGGCTGATTCGACCTTCGGCAGGCCGACGCGCGCATGGGCGTGGGCCACCTGGCGCTGGAGATTGGTGAGATCGACTTCGTCGTCGTCGACCAGCACGATGTGGCCGACGCCCGCTGCCGCAAGGTAAAGGGCCACCGGCGAGCCCAGCCCGCCGGCGCCTATGACCAGAACCCGTCCGGCACTGACACGGGCCTGCCCGTCGATGCCGAATTCTTCCAGAAGGATGTGGCGCGAATAGCGCAGCAGCTGGTGATCATTCATGCTCGCCCCCAGGCTTGCCCACTTCGTGTGGCCGCCCACACCCTATCGGGGGCAATACCGGCGGCCCGGCAAGGCCGGTTCCGCGGTATTCCTGAAAAGAACCGACTTGCCCGGCTCAGTTCTCTTTCTTCTCTTCCTTGTTGTCGACGATGACCTGCGTCTTGCTCACGAGCACCGGCTGGCCCTTCAGGCGGTTGAGCGCCTGCACGAGCGGGAAGTCCTTGTCGGTGCCGAACTCGGGCACCTTGCGGTCCTGCGGCGGCTTCTTGGCTTCTTCCTCGAGGCGCTTGCGGGCTTCGTCGCGGGCCTTTTCGCGTTCCGGGTCCTTGACTTCGGGGCCCTGGCCGCTGGCCAGGTGCTTCTCGAGGTCGGCCTCGCGCATGCGCAGGGCGGCGAAGGGGCTGCCCTCGGCGCTTTCGTCGACCAGCACGTTCGGCACGATGCCCTTGGCCTGGATCGAGGTGCCGCTGGGCGTGTAGTAGCGCGCGGTGGTGATCTTCAGGCCGGTGTCGGGGCCGAGCGGGCGCACCGTCTGCACCGAGCCCTTGCCGAAGGTCTGGCTGCCCATGATGGTGGCGCGCTTGTGGTCCTGCAGCGCGCCGGCGACGATCTCGCTGGCGGAAGCCGAGCCTTCGTTCACCAGCACCACCAGCGGCACGGTCTTCAGCGCGGCCGGCAGGCTGCGCAGCGGGTCGCTGCCCGAACGGCGCTGGTAGAACTCTGGCGCTGCCTTGTAGACCGACTTGCTCTCGGCCAGCTGGCCGTCGGTGGTGACCACCGTGACGTTCTCGGGCAGGAAGGCCGACGACACCGCCACGGCCGCGTCGAGCAGGCCGCCCGGGTCGTTGCGCAGGTCGAGCACCAGGCCCTTGAGGTTCGGGTCTTCCTTGTAGAGCTCGTCGATCTTCTTGACGAAGTCGTCGACGGTGCGCTCCTGGAACTGCGAGAGGCGGATCCAGCCGTAGCCGGGCTCGATCATCTTGCCGCGGACCGACTGCGTGCGGATCTCTTCACGCGTGATGGTCACGGGGAAGGTGCGGCTCTCGTCCTTGCGGAAGATGGTCAGCAGCACCTTGGTGTTGGCTTCGCCGCGCATGCGCTTGACCGCCTCGTTCAGCGACAGGCCGCGCACGGCGGTGTCGTCGATCTTGGTGATCAGGTCATTGGGCTTGAGGCCCGCGCGGAAGGCGGGGGAGCCCTCGATGGGCGAGACGACCTTGATGAGGCCGTCTTCCTGCGAAATCTCGATGCCCACGCCGACGAAGCGGCCGGTGGTGCCTTCCCTGAATTCCTTGAAGGACTTCTTGTCGAAGTACTGGGAGTGGGGGTCGAGCCCGGCGACCATGCCGGAGATGGCGTCGGAGATCAGCTTCTTCTCGTCGACCGGCTCCACATAGTCGCTCTTGACCATTCCGAAGACGGCGGCGAGCTGCTGCAATTCCTCGAGCGGCAGGGGCGCGAGCGAGCCGCGCGCGACTGTCTGCAGCGAGACGGTGGTCAGGACGCCTGCAACGGCGCCGGCGGCGACCCAGCCGGTGATCTTGAGTTTCTGGCCCATCATGAGTGGTTGTCCTTGTCGGCGGCTGTCAGTCCAATATACACAGCTTGGAAGCAAATTGTTTGCCGGGGTTCCACGGGTGGAGCGCCGGACGGGGGCTTTTCAGGGCGCTCCTGGCGGGCCTTCTCAGCCCTTGCCCTGCGATGCCACCGCGGCGGCGGCCTTCTCGGCGGCCGCGGCATCGCCTAGGTAGTAGTGGCGCAGGGGCTTGAGGTCGTCGTCGAGCTCGTACACCAGCGGGATGCCGTTGGGGATGTTCAGCCCGACGATGTCGTCGTCGGAGATGCCGTCGAGGTACTTCACCAGCGCGCGGATCGAGTTGCCGTGGGCCGCCACCACCAGCCGGCGGCCAGTGCGGATGGCCGGCGCCATCGATTCGTTCCAGAAGGGCAGCACGCGCGCCACCGTGTCCTTCAGGCACTCGGTCAGCGGGATCTGCTCGGGCGAGAGCTTGGCGTAGCGCACGTCGCCGCGCTCGCTGCGCGGGTCGTCGGCTTCCAGCGGCGGGGGCGGGGTGCCGTAGCTGCGGCGCCAGACAAGCACCTGCTCGTCGCCGTATTTCTTGGCGGTTTCGGCCTTGTTCAGGCCCTGCAGGCCGCCGTAGTGGCGCTCGTTGAGGCGCCAGGAATGCACCACGGGCAGCCAGGTGCGGTCGAGTTCGTCGAGCGTGTGCCACAGGGTGCGGGTGGCGCGCTTGAGCACGCTCGTGTAGGCGACGTCGAAGTCGTAGCCTTCGGCCTTGAGCAGCCGGCCGGCCTGCTTGGCCTGTTCGACGCCGGTTTCGGTCAGGTCGACGTCGGTCCATCCGGTGAAGCGGTTTTCGAGATTCCAGGTCGATTCACCGTGACGGATCAATACCAGTTTGTGCATGTGGGAGGCCTTTGGCTGCGCTTGCGAAACCCCGCATTCTAAAATCCCCGGTTTGCCATTCAAGGAACCCCCGTGAAATTGATCGAATTCGTCACCGCGAACTGGATGCTGATCCTGATCGCGCTCAGCTCGGGTGCCATGCTGGCCTGGCCGCTGGTGCGGGGGGCGGGCGGCGGAACGCTCACCGCGCAGGGCGCCGTGCAGCTCATCAACCGCGAGCGCGCCGTGCTGGTCGACGTGCGCGAGCCCGAGGAGTTCGCCACCGGCCACATGATCGGCGCCAGGAACGTTCCCCTGAACCAGCTCGAGGAAAAGCTCGCCGGCACGGTCAAGAACAAGAACGTGCCGCTGCTGCTGGTCTGCGCCACAGGCGCCCGCGCCCAGCGCGCCGTGGCGGTGGCCAAGAAGCTCGGTTACGAGCAGGCCCAAGCGGTGTCCGGCGGGCTGAAGGCGTGGAAAGAGGCTAACCTGCCGGTTGAAAAAGCCTGAAATCCCCCCGAGATGGAGCGTATGCAAGCAGTCAAGATGTACACCACCGCCGTTTGCCCCTATTGCATACGCGCGAAGCAGATCCTGAAGTCCAAGGGCGTCGAGCAGATCGAGGAGATCCGCATCGACACCGACCCCCAGGCCCGCAACACCATGATGGAGATCACCCAGCGCCGCACGGTGCCCCAGATCTTCATCGGCGACACCCACGTGGGCGGCTGCGACGACCTGATGGCGCTCGACAGCCGCGGCGGCCTGGTTCCGCTGCTGCAGGGCGCCTGAAACCGGCCCTGCCCCGGAACCGTCCTGCGACGGGGCCATAATCGCCAGTTCACTCATCTGCAGCCCGCTGCGGGACCCCCTCCCCGGCGGGCATTGTTTTGATCCTCGAAAGTTCAGCCATGGCCGACCAGCAAGCCCAAGATCCCGTCTTCCAGATCCAGCGCGTCTACCTCAAGGACCTGTCGCTCGAGCAGCCCAATTCGCCCGCGATCCTGCTGGAGCAGGAGCAGCCCACCGTCGACATCCAGCTCGGCGTGGACGCACAGCCCGTGGCTGAAGGCATCTTCGAGATCACCGTGGCCGCCACCGTGCAGACCAAGATCGGCGACAAGACCGTGTTCCTGGTCGAAGCCAAGCAGGCCGGCATCTTCGAGATCCGCCATCTGCCCGAAGAGCAGATGGGCGCCATCCTCGGCATCGCCTGCCCGCAGATCGTCTACCCCTACCTGCGCGGCAACGTGGCCGACGTGATCCAGCGCGGCGGCTTCCCGCCCGTGCACCTGGCCGAAATCAACTTCCAGGCCATGTACGAGCAGCAGCAGGCCCAGGCCGCCGGCCAGGCTGCGCCCTCGCTGGCGCAGTAATCACGGCTTGAAGCCGTACAGCCGCAGCAGCCACCGACGCCGATGAAGATCTGCGTTCATGGCGCCGGCGCCTGGGGCACGGCGGTCGCCGTCAATGCGGCGGCCCGCCACGAAGTCACCCTCTGGGCGCGCGACGCCGCCCAGGCCGACGCCATGTCGGCCGCGCGAGAGAACTCCCGCTACCTGCCCGGGCTGGCCCTGCCGGCCTCGCTGGCCGTGCGCGCCGGCGACATCGCCCAGGCGCAGGCTGGCGCCGACCTCGTCATCGTGGCCACCCCCATGGCGGCCTTGCGCGCACAACTCGTCGCGCTGCGCGGTACCAGCGCCGCGGTGGCTTGGCTGTGCAAGGGCGTCGAGCCCGCGCTGGACAGCTCCTCCCCAACATCCTTCGGCCTGCTGGCCCACGAGATTTGGGCCCAGGTTGCTCCTGAATTGAGAGCGGGCGTGCTCAGCGGCCCCAGCTTCGCGCAGGAAGTCGCCGAAGGGCGGCCGACCGCGCTGGTGGCCGCCAGTCCGCACGCCGCCGTGCGCGAGATGCTGGTCGACGCCTTCCACGGCCCCGCGCTGCGCGTCTACGCCAACGAGGACATCGTCGGCGTGGAGGTGGGCGGCGCGGTCAAGAACGTGCTGGCCATCGCCACCGGGCTGTGCGACGGCCTCGCGCTCGGGCTCAACGCCCGCGCGGCGCTCATCACGCGCGGCCTCGCCGAGATGACGCGCTTCGGCCTCGCGCTGGGCGCCCGCGCCGAGACCTTCATGGGCCTTTCGGGCCTGGGCGACCTGGTTCTTACTTCCACCGGCGACCTGTCGCGCAACCGCAAGGTCGGCCTGCTGCTCGCGCAGGGCCGCACGCTGGCGCAGGCCGTCGATTCGCTCGGCCACGTGGCCGAGGGCGTCTATTGCGCCCGTACCGTGGTGCAGCGCGCCCGGGGCCTCGGCGTCGAAATGCCCATCGCCGAAGGCGTGGTTGCGCTGCTCGACGGCCGCGTGAGCCCGCAGGACGCCGTGGCGGCCCTCGTCGGCCGCGAGCCGGTGCCGGAATCGGTGCAGCTCCAGCAGCCGGGCGCCGCCGCTTCCCCCCGTCAATCCTCCTGAGAAAAACGCAGAGACAAAGAGAGCCATGAGCCTTCGCTTTGATTTTTCAGCGTCGGCCGTGGCCGCGCTGGCCCTGTCTGATGCCACCCGTGCATTGCAGGAAGACGTCGCCGACGGCGACCTCACCGCCTCGCTGGTCGACCCCGCCCGCAGCGCCCGCGCCCGCGTGCTTGCGCGCGAAACCGCCGTTGTGTGCGGCGCCCCGTGGGTCGAGGCCACGCTGCGGCAGCTCGATCCGCAGGTGCGCATCCAGTGGCTCTGCGCCGAGGGCGAGCGCTGCGAGGCCGGCCAGACGGTGCTCGAGATCGAAGGCTCGGCCCGCGCGCTGCTGACGGCGGAGCGCACCTCGCTCAACTTCCTGCAGCTGCTGAGCGCCGTCGCCACCAAGACCGCCCTCTACGCCGACACCGTGCGCGGCACCCGCGCGCGCATCGTTGACACTCGCAAGACCGTTCCCGGCCTGCGGCTTGCGCAGAAATACGCCGTGCGCACCGGCGGCGGCCTGAACCACCGCATCGGCCTGTACGACGCGGTGCTCATCAAGGAAAACCACATCGCCGCAGCCGGCGGCGTGGCGGCAGCCCTGCGTGCGGTGGCGCCTGGCGCCGCGAAGGCGGAGTTCGTCGAGGTCGAGGTCGAGACGCTGGCCCAGCTGCGCGAGGCGCTCGATGCCGGGGCGCGCATGGTGCTGCTCGACAACATGGACCTGCCCACGCTGCGAGAGGCCGTGCGCATCAACGACGAGGCCGGCGAAGACCGCAAGGCCGTGCTCGAGATCTCCGGCGGCGTCACGCTGGACGGCCTGCGCGCCCTGGCCGAAACCGGCGTCGACCGCATCTCCGTCGGTGCCCTGACCAAGGACGTCAAGGCGATCGACTACTCGATGCGTTTCCAGGAAGGCTGATCCGCCCATGCCGTCCACGGTCATCGACGTCGACTACGAGCAGCCCGCCGGAACCAGGGCCGGCGCCGTCTGCGACACCCGCCACGCCTGGGCGCGCGTGCCGCCCGAGCCATCGCCCGACGAGCGCATCGCGCTGAAGGAGCGCATCCGTCGCCTGCTGCGCGAGCGCAATGCGGTGATGGTCTCGCACTTCTACGTGCACCCCGACCTGCAGGACCTCGCCGAGGAAACCGGCGGCATCGTGAGCGACTCGCTCGAGATGGCGCGCTTCGGCCGCGACCACGCCGCGCAGACGCTGGTGGTGTCGGGCGTGCGCTTCATGGGCGAGACCTCGAAGATCCTCTCGCCCGAAAAGCGCGTGCTGATGCCCGATCTCGACGCGAACTGCTCGCTCGACCTGGGCTGCCCCGTCGACCAGTTCAGCGCCTTCTGCGACCAGCATCCCGACCGCACGGTGGTCGTCTACGCCAACACCAGCGCGGCCGTGAAGGCGCGCGCCGACTGGCTGGTCACTTCCAGCTGCGCGCTCGACGTGGTGAACGCGCTGCATGCGGCGGGGCAGAAGATCCTGTGGGGGCCCGATCGCCACCTGGGCGACTACATCCGCCGCCAGACCGGCGCCGACATGGTCAGCTGGAACGGCGCCTGCATCGTGCACGACGAGTTCAAGGCGCTGGAGCTCGAGCTGCTCATGAAGGAGCACCCGAAGGCCAAGGTGCTGGTGCACCCCGAGTCGCCTTCCGACGTGATCGCGCTGGCCGATGCGGTCGGTTCCACCTCGGCCATCCTCAACGCGGCGCAGCGCATGGACGCCAGGGAGTTCATCGTCGCCACCGACAGCGGCATGCTGCACAAGCTGCGCACGCTGAATCCCGGCAAGGTCTTCATCGAGGCGCCCACGGCCGGCAACGGCGGCACCTGCAAGAGCTGCGCGCATTGCCCGTGGATGGCGATGAACGGACTGGTGGAGCTGGCGAATGCGCTGGAGACGGGGGCGGGGGAGATTCACGTCGATCCGGCGCTGGGGCTGCGGGCGCGGGTGCCGATCGATCGGATGCTGGCGTTCACGGCCGGGTTGAAGAACGGGCTGGCGCCGGGGAGCCTGGTGGCGGGCATCGGCGCCGCCTGAGGTGTTGTTCCCTCTCCCGTGTGCGGGAGAGGGTTAGGGTGAGGGTCTTGGGCCTTACAACACCGCGTGGCCTTCGACGCCGTCAGCCCTCACCCCAACCCTCTCCCCGAGGGGAGAGGGAGCAAGCCCCTAGAAATCCACGGTGCAGGAATCGCCCATCGCCTCGCGCCACACCCGCACGCGCGCCAGCGAGGGCCGCAGGTCCGGCAGCGCATCCGCGATGAACACGCACAGGTTCTCCAGCGTCGGCGGATGCAGCCCCGGCACGTCGTCCAGCAGGTGGTGGTCGAGCTGCTCGCGCACGTCCTCGAGCCGGCGGCGCAGCAGGCCCAGGTCGATCACCATGCCGGTCACAGGATCGCGCTCGCCCGAGAGCCACACCTCCGCGTGATAGGTATGGCCGTGGATACGGCGGCTGCCTTCGGCCTCGATCTCGCGCTTGAGCGTGTGGGCGGCGTCGAAGAAAAAGCGTTGGCTGATGGTGAATCGCATCGTCAAAAACAAAAACTCGGGGAAAAGGGTTCCGCCTCAGCGGATGCCGGTGATCTTGTGGGTCTGCACGCTCAGGCGCCACACGGGCTGCTTCATGCATTCGGCAATGCACAGCTCGGTGTTCGCGACGCGGTCGGGCCCGTCCATGGGCTGCAGGAAGCGGTGCGTGAATTCGCCGGTGCGTGCCATGGCGTCGAGGTCGATGCCTGGCTGAGGCCACACCAGTTTCAGCTCCTGCCCGCGCCGCTGCACCCATGGCGCGCCGGCCTTGGGGCTGATGCACAGCCAGTCGATGCCCTCGGGCGCCTCGACCGTGCCGTTGCTCTCCACGGCGATGCGGAAGCGCCGCGCGTGCAGCGCGTCGACCAGCGCCTTGTCGACCTGCAGCAGCGGCTCGCCGCCGGTCAGCACCACCAGCCGGTGGTCGGCATCGGTGGCAGGCCATTGCGCGGCGATGGTGTCGGCCAGCAGGTCGGCGGTCTTGAACTTGCCGCCCAGCGTGCCGTCGGTGCCGACGAAATCGGTGTCGCAGAAACGGCAAATGGCCGAGGCGCGGTCTTCCTCGCGGCCTGTCCAGAGGTTGCAGCCCGCGAAGCGGCAGAACACGGCCGGCATGCCGGCCTGTCCGCCTTCGCCCTGCAGCGTGTAGAAGATTTCCTTGACGCTGTAGGTCATGGGGCAGCCGTCTCGATCTCGAGGTTGTCGATCAGCCGCGTGCTGCCCAGCCGCGCGGCGGCCAGCGCCACCAGCGGCTCGCCGGCAGCCGGCGCCTGCAGGTCGGAGCGGCGGCGCAGCACCAGGTAGTCGGGCTGCCAGCCGCGCTGCGCGAGCGCCTGCATGGCGCGGGCCTCGATCGCGCCGAGGTCGCGCTCGCCCGAGCGCACCGCCTCGGCCATCGCCTTCAGCGCCTTCGACAGCTGCACCGCCTCGGCACGTTCGCTCTCGCTGAGGTAGCCGTTGCGCGACGAGAGCGCGAGGCCGTCGTCGGCGCGGAAGGTCTCGCCGCCCACGATCTCGATGGGCAGCGCGAACTGCCGGACCATGTGCCGGATCATCATCAGCTGCTGGTAGTCCTTCTTGCCGAACACGGCCACGCGCGGCTGCACGCACTGGAAGAGCTTCATCACCACCGTGCACACGCCGACGAAGAAGCCCGGGCGGAAGTGGCCTTCGAGGATGTCGGCCAGCGCCGGGTCGGGGTGCACCTTGCAGGTCTGGGGCTCCGGGTAGAGCGCCTTCTCGTCGGGCGCGAACAGCACGTCGCAGCCGGCCGAGCGCAGCTTCTCGCAGTCGCTCTCCCAGGTGCGTGGGTAGGTGTCGAAATCTTCGTGGGGCAGGAACTGCAGGCGGTTCACGAAGATGCTGGCCACCGTCACGTCGCCCAGCGGCTTCGCCTGCTTCACCAGGGCCAGGTGGCCGTCGTGCAGGTTGCCCATGGTCGGGACGAAGGCGGGACGCCTGAAGGCGGCCAGGTGATCGCGCAGTTCGGCGATGGTGTGTGCGATGTACATGAGGGTTTCCTTCCTTACCAGGCGTGGAGTCGGTCGTCGGGGAAGCTGCCGTCCTTGACGGCCTGCACGTAAGCCTTGAGCGCGGGCAGCACGCCCGGCGCGTCGGCCATGAAGTTGCGCACGAACTTCGGCATCTTCCCGAGGTTGATGCCCAGCATGTCGTGCAGCACGAGCACCTGTCCGGCGGTGGCCTTGCCGGCGCCGATGCCGATGGTGGCGCAGTGCTTCAACTCTGCGGTGAGTTCGGCGGCCAGCGCGGCCGGCACCATCTCGAGCACCAGCATCGCGGCGCCCGCGTCCTGCAGTTCATGGGCCTGCTGCTTCAGCAGTGCGCCGGCCGTGTCGCCCTTGCCCTGGACGCGGTAGCCGCCCAGCGCATGCACCGTCTGCGGCGTCAGGCCGAGGTGGGCGCACACGGGAATGCCGCGCTCGACCAGGAAGCGCACCGTGTCGGTGGTCCAGCCGCCGCCTTCGAGCTTGACCATGTGCGCACCGGCCTGCATCAGCACGGTGGCGCTGCGCAGCGCCTGTTCGCGCGACTCCTGGTAGCTGCCGAAGGGCAGGTCGGCGATGAGCCAGGCCGTGCCCTGCACGCGGCGCAGGCCGCGCGAGACGCTGTCGGTGTGATAGCGCATGGTGTCCAGGCTCACGCCCACGGTGCTGTTCAGGCCCTGGCAGACCATGCCGAGCGAGTCGCCGACAAGCAGGCAGTCGACGCCGGCCGCGTCGGCCATGGCGGCGAAGGTAGCGTCGTAGGCGGTGAGCATCGCGATCTTCTCGCCGCGCGCGTGCATGTCGGCCAGCCTCGGCAGGCTCACCGGCTTGCGCGACGCGGGCGGGGAGGCCGGCGGCAGCGTGCCGTAGGGCGAGGCCGGCGGTGCTTCGGTGGCGGCGGGGGTGGGCGTGATGTTCGACATGGTTGGGTTTCTCCCTGCGGGCGTCGGTGGCCGGGCATCCTTGAGTGAAGAAAAACGAACGGGTGGGGGTTATCGGTCTGCCGGAGGCGCCAGCACCGTGGGTGCGGTGGGCTCGGCGAGCGAGGGGTAGTCGCGGCTGAAATGCAGGCCACGGCTCTCGTGGCGGGCCTGAGCGGAACGCACGATCAGCTCGGCCACCTGCACCAGGTTGCGCAGCTCGAGCAGGTCGCGCGTGACGTGGAAGTTCGCGTAGAACTCCTGGATCTCGGCCTGCAGCAGCGCGATGCGGTGGCTCGCGCGCTCCAGGCGCTTGTTGGTGCGCACGATGCCGACGTAGTCCCACATGAAACGGCGCAGCTCGTCCCAGTTGTGGGAGATGACCACGGTCTCGTCGGCGTCGGTGACGCGGCTGTCGTCCCAGGCGGGCAGTTCGGCGAGTTCGCGCACCGGTGCCGAGGCGATGGCGCCGGCCGCCGCGCGCGCGAACACCATGCACTCCACCAGCGAGTTGCTCGCAAGCCGGTTCGCGCCGTGCAGGCCGGTGCAGGCGGTCTCGCCGATGGCGTAGAGGCCCGGGATGTCGGTGCGCCCGCTCAGGTCGCTGAGCACGCCGCCGCAGGTGTAGTGCGCGGCGGGCACCACCGGAATGGGCTCGCGCGTGATGTCGATGCCCAGCTCCAGGCAGCGCGCCAGGATGTTGGGGAAGTGCTCCTTCAGGAACGCGGCCGGCTGGTGCGAGATGTCGAGGTACACGCAGTCCAGGCCGTGCTTCTTCATCTCGAAGTCGATGGCGCGGGCCACCACGTCGCGCGGGGCCAGTTCGGCGCGCTCGTCGTGCTTCGGCATGAAGCGGGTTCCATCGGGCAGCTTCAGCAGGCCGCCTTCGCCGCGCACCGCCTCGCTGATCAGGAAGGACTTCGCGTGCGGGTGGTACAGGCAGGTCGGGTGGAACTGGATGAACTCCATATTCGACACCCGGCAGCCCGCGCGCCACGCGGCGGCGATGCCGTCGCCGGTGGCCGTGTCCGGATTGGTCGTGTAGAGATACACCTTGCCCGCGCCGCCGGTGGCCAGGATGGTGTGCGGCGCGCGGAAGGCCAGCACCTCGTCGGTTTCGCCGTCGAGTGCGTAGAGGCCCAGGCAGGCAGGGTCGTCGAGTCCGATCTTCGGACCGGTGATGAGGTCGACCAGCGTGTGGTTCTCGAACAGCGCGATGTTCGGCGTGCGGCGCACCCGTTCGATCAGCACCTGCTGCACCGCCGCACCGGTGGCGTCGGTGACGTGCACGATGCGGCGCTGGCTGTGGCCGCCTTCGCGCGTCAGGTGCAGGCCGCCATCTTCTTCCGAGAAGGGCACGCCCAGCTCGCGCAGCCAGCCGATGGACTCGGGCGCGTGCTCGACCACGAAGCGCGTGGCCTCGGGGTCGCACAGGCCGGCGCCGGCAATCAGCGTGTCTTCGACGTGCGCATCGAAGCTGTCGCCCGCGGCCAGCACCGCCGCGATGCCGCCCTGCGCCCAGGCGCTGGAGCCAGCGTTCAGCGCGCGCTTGGTCAGCACGGCCACGCGGTGCGTGGGCGCCAGGTGCAGCGCGGCGGAGAGGCCGGCCAGTCCGCTGCCGACGATGAGGACGTCGAAGTCGCGCACGGGATGGATCAGGAAGGTGAGTACGCCAGCCGGACGTAGATGGGAGCGAAGGCTTCCGCCTGCGTGATCTCGATCAGCGTCTCCTTCGCGAGCTCCAGCATCGCGATGAAGGTGACGATCAGCACCGGCACGCCGCGCGACACGTCGAAGAGCTTCTCGAACTCCACGAAGCGCTGGCCCTGCAGGTGGCGCAGCACGATGCTCATGTGCTCGCGCACGTTGAGTTCCTCGCGCGAGATCTTGTGGTGCTGCACGAGCTTGGCGCGCTTCATGATGTCGGCCCACGCGTCGCGCAGCTCGATCACGTCCACGTCGGGAAAGCGCGGCTTCAGCGACTGCTCGATGTAGACCTGCGCCTTCCAGAAGTCGCGCCCGTACTGCGGCATGGCGCTGATGGCGGCGGCCTGCAGCTTGGTCTGCTCGTACTCGAGCAGGCGGCGCACGAGTTCGGCGCGCGGGTCTTCGGCCTCTTCGCCGTCGGCCACCTTCTTGGGCGGCAGCAGCATGCGCGACTTGATCTCGATCAGCATCGCGGCCATCAGCAAATACTCGGCCGCGAGCTCGAGGTTGCTCTGGCGGATCTCGTCGACGTAGCTCAGGTACTGCCGCGTGAGCCCCGCCATCGGGATGTCGAGGATGTTGAAGTTCTGCTTGCGGATCAGGTAGAGCAGCAGGTCGAGCGGGCCCTCGAAGGCCTCCAGGAACACCTGCAGCGCCTCGGGCGGGATGTACAGGTCCTTCGGCATCGCGAACAGCGGCTCTCCATAGAGCCTCGCGAGCGCGACCTGGTCGACCACCTC
Source organism: Variovorax sp. 278MFTsu5.1 (assembly GCF_048305045.1). Lineage (NCBI taxonomy): Bacteria > Pseudomonadati > Pseudomonadota > Betaproteobacteria > Burkholderiales > Comamonadaceae > Variovorax > Variovorax sp. 278MFTsu5.1. The sequence goes on along the minus strand of NZ_CP157622.1, from coordinate 5,505,682 downwards.
GGGCATGTCGACCACCAGCGTGCCGTTGTCCTCGTCGCTGTTCATCGTGCCGGCGCTACCGTTTCAATAGCGGCCGACGCAATGCGGACGGGGATTTGCTGCCAATTCGGCATCGGCGAATGGCTTACTTGGTCTGGGTCTGGTAGACGTAGGGCTGCTGGGGCACGCGGGCTTCGCTGTATTCCTCCAGCAGGCCGCGGTCGAGGTGCTTGTCCCACAGCAGGGCGCGGCCGGCGCGCTGCTCGGCCTCCAGCGTCGGCTTCTTTTCCTTCATCTCCTCGATGAAGTTCGTGATCTCGGAGGTGTAGTGGGGGCGGCGGAAGATGGACATAGACTGGACCTTTAATCGGCGCGAATTTTACCGGGGACGGCATGAAGCAACTTCAAGGGTGGCGGATCGGCATGGCAATCGGGTGTCTGGCGGCTGCGATCGGGCTCGCCGCATGCGACTCGAAGAACATCGGCGAGCTGGAGGAAGGCGTCTCCACCGAGGCCGACGTGCGGGCCCGCTTCGGCCAGCCCGAGAACATCTGGGACGGCGCGGGCGGTGCGCGCGTGTTCGAGTACAACCGCCAGCCCGCGGGCCAGAAGAACTACATGATCACCATCGGCACCGACGGGAAGATGAGCGCCCTGCGGCAGGTGCTCACGCCCGAGAACTTCGCCAAGGTGCAGCCCGGCATGATGATGGAAGACCTGCGCAAGATGCTGGGCAAGCCCGCCAAGGTCACGCCTTACGCGCTCAGGCGCGAGACCGAATGGGAATGGCGCTGGGTGCAGCCGCCGAACTCGTCCATGGTCTTCACCGCCACGCTCGACGACGACCAGCGCGTGGTGCGCAGCGGCTCGTCACCTGATCGCGGTACCGAAGCCCCCTAGCTCCGGCCGGTCGCGAGCAATTGCTCGATCCAGCGCACGGGAATCGCACCAGGCACGAAGGTGCCGTCGCCGAAGACCAGCGCGGGCGTGCCCCGGATGCCCAGCCTGCGCCCGAGCGCGGCATTGCGCTGCAGCGCCGACGTGTCGCAGCCGCCGGCGGATGATGCGGGCTCGGCGCCTTTCTCGATCCAGGCTTCCCACGCTGCGGCCCTGTCCCTGCCGCCGCACCACAGATTGCGCGCCTTGGCCGACGAATCCTCGCCCAGCACCGGATAGAGAAACACGTGCACCGTGACGTTGCCGAGCGCCTTCAGGTCCTTGTCGACGCGCTTGCAATGGCCGCAATTCGGGTCGGAGAACACCGCGATCTGCCGCTTGCCGTCGCCGTGCACGACCTTGATCGCGTCCTGGAAGGGCAACTGCTCGAAGCGCATGCCGTCGAGCTTGCCGAAGCGCCCTTCGACGGAGTCGGTGCGGCGCTGGGCGAAGGCGGACGGCAGCATGCCGAGTGCGCAAGCGGTGAGGAGAAGTTCGCGGCGTAGATTCACTGGGGCTTTCAAGAGGTCAGGCGGCCTGCGCATGCAGCGCTTCGGCGGATGATTCTCGCGGCCACAGCGCGAGCCCTCCGGCCAGGTTCCAGGCCTGCGCATGGCCCAGCCGGCGCAGAGCCTTGGCGGCCTGCGCGCTGCGGTTGCCGCTGCGGCAGAAGAACACCACCGGCGTCTCTTCGGGCAGCGCCAGCCAGTCGGGCAGGGCGTTGGGCAGCCTCGACAGCGGCACGGCCTGCAGCCGGGTCGCCGCGTCCAGCACGGGCGCGTGGCCGACACGCTGCTCGTAGGGCTCGCGCACGTCGACCAGCACGAGGCCGGGGTGCCCCTGCTGCAGGGCGGACAGGGCCTCGGGGCTCAGGTCGAAGGCCGGGCCGGCGGTGCAGGTGTCGACACGGGCGCCGCAGGCCATGGTCTGGTATTCGGTGAGCGCGAGGCCGCGCTCCAGCGCCTCCTTGGCGCTCGCGAAGCCGGCCGCGTCCAGGGCGCCGGAGAGCACCTGCCTCAGCAGCGGCTGGGCCGCGCATTCGGTGTCCAGCGTGGCGGCGAAGCGGTCGTCGTAGTCGTGGCCCGGAAGCATCAGCGTGCCCGGCTGCAGCGCCTGCTGCAGCTTGAGCAGCGAGGGGCCGTAGGCCAGCGGCTCGCTCTGAGCGAAGTCGCTGCGCCCCAGCGCGCCGGGCATCAGGGTGTCGCCGACGAAGGCCAGGCGCAGGCCGCCGGCATCGTGCAGCAGGTAGGCGGTCGAGTCTGCGGTGTGGCCGGGCAGCGCCAGCCTGGTGAGCCGCTGCGCGCCGAGCTCGATCTGCTGCGCGCCCTGCGGCCATCCGAGCGCGTCCACGGGGCCGGCCTCGCGTTGCGATTCGGGCACGGCGGCGAGCAGCTCGGGGCCGGAGGAGGCGTGGTCGCCATGGCTGTGCGTGTCGAGCACGGCGGCCAGCGTGTACCCGTGGCAGCCCAGCCATTGCGTGAGCTGGCCGGTCAGCTCGGGCAGCGGGTCGATGACCACGCAGCGGCGGCTGGCGGCATCGGCCAGCAGGTAGCAGCAGGCGCCATCGACCACGAAGCGGGTCAGCCGCTCGGGCGGCAGCGCGTGGCTCTGCGGCGTGGTGCTCAGGCAGCTGTCGCGCAACGATTCGCCGCATGCGCGGATGCGGGCGCATGCCTCGTCGATGAAGGCATCGTCGGCGGCCGGGCCGAAGGACAGCCGCACCGCCGATGCGGTGCGCCACGCGGGCAGCCCCATCGCCTCCAGCACGTAGCTCGGCCGGGCCTTCGATGCGCCGCAGGCGGAGCCGCCGCTGACGCGCATGTCGGCGGCGTCGAACAGGTCCAGCAGCAGCTTCGAGCTCAGGCCGGGCACCGAGAAGTTCAGCGTGGTCGGCAGGGACAGCTCGGGCGGCGCGTTGAACACCAGGCCGGGGAAGGCGTCGCGCAGCGCGGCGGCGAGGCGATCGCGGCAGGCGGCGAGCGTGCCGTGGTCCTGGAAGGTCCCGCCTTCCTCCAGCGCCTCCAGCACGGCGCCCAGCGCCGCGATGCCCGACATGTTCTCGGTGCCGGAGCGAAGCGAGTCTTCCTGGCCGCCGCCGGCCATCAGCGGCGTGAAGGGCGCGCCCTGGCGCACGTACAGCATGCCGATGCCCTTGGGCGCATAGAGCTTGTGGCCGGAGAAAGGCGCGTAGTCGATGGGCCGCTCGCCCAGCCACAGCGGCAGCTTGCCGAGGGCCTGCACGCTGTCGACCATCCACAGTGCCGGGCTGCTTGCGAGCGCGGCGGCGATGCCGTCGAGGTCGCTCACCACGCCGGTCTCGTTGTTGGCGGCCATCGTGCAGACCATGCCGGCGCGCGGCGCATGGGCGCGCAGCCAGCCGAGATCGTGGCGGCCGTCGCGGCCCACGGGAATGGCCAGCACCTCCAGGTTCAGGCCCAGCAGCGCGTTCCAGTGCCTGAGCGCCTCGGGCACGGCCTTGTGCTCGGTCGCGCCATGGAGCAGCAGATCGGCGGTGGTGTCGCCGGCCTGGCGCCGGGCGCGCAGCGCGCTCAGGGCCGAGAGCACGGCGGTCTGGATGCCTTCGGTCGCGCCGCTGAGGAACAGCAGCCGCCCCGAGGGCGCGCCGATCACCCGGCGGGCGCGGGCGCGCACGGCGTCCATCAGCGCCCGGGCCTTTAGGCCGGTGGTGTGGATGCTGCTGGGGTTCCCGAAATCGCCGGCCATGGCGGCGAGCGCCGCGGCGCGGGCCTGGGCAAGCACGGGGGTGGTGGCGTTGGCGTCCAGATAGATTTCCATGGACAGGATTCTGCAAAGCCGCACCGGGAAAAGGCTTGCGTTCCAGGCTCCGATTCTTCAGTATTTGAGAATCAGATTCTCAAAAACATGAAGAAGATAAAAATTGATTCCATGGATCGAAAGATCCTCGAACTGCTGCAGCAGAACGCCGAATGGCAGGTCGCCGAGTTGGCCGCGCGGGTCGGCCTTTCGCAGACACCGTGCTGGCGCCGCATCCAGCGCCTGAAGGAGGCCGGCGTCATCACCCGCAGCGTGACGCTGGTCGACCCGCAGAAGGTGAACGTGGGCGTCACCGTGTTCGTCGCCGTGCGCACCCGCACGCACTCGCAGGCCTGGTTCGAGCACTTCAAGGCAGTGGTCGACGTGATTCCCGAGGTCGTCGAGTTCTACCGGATGAGCGGCGACATCGACTACCTGCTGCGCGTGGTCGTTCCCGACATCGCGGCCTACGACAAGGTCTACAAGCGCCTGACCGCCGACACCGACCTGTCGGACGTGAGCTCCAGCTTCGCGATGGAGGAAATCAAGTTCACCACCGCGCTGCCGCTTTCCTACGTCGAATGAAAACAGCGGCGAGGCCGCCGTGCGAACTTTCAGTCAACTTATCCGGAACGAGGGTTACAGATACATTTTTGACATTCATTGACATTTGGTTGCTGACATTACCGGGGCCATCCGATGCACATCCTGCTTGTCGCGAGCGCGTTCAACAGCCTGACGCAACGGGTTCTCGCCGAACTCCAAGACCGTGGCCACACCGTCGGCGTGGCGCTGGCCCTCGGCAACGACGACGCACTGCGCGAGGCGGTTCGGGTGCATGCGCCGCAGCTCGTCGTGGCGCCGATGCTGACCACGGCGATCCCGCAAGACATCTGGACCGCCCACACCTGCCTGATCGTGCACCCCGGCCCGCCCGGCGACCGGGGCCCCTCGTCGCTCGACTGGACACTGCAGGGCGCCGCCGAAAGCTGGGGCGTCACCGTGCTCGAGGCCGTGGCCGAGATGGACGCGGGCGACGTCTGGGCCTGGTCGCCGCTGAAGCTGCCGCCGCTGGCCGGCAAGAGCGACCTGTACCGCGGCGAGGTGGCCGACGCGGCGCTCGACGCCGTGCTGCTCGCCGTCGAGCGCTTCGCATCGGGCAGGCACAAGCCGCAGAAGCAGGAGGCCGCCGCGCTGGCCGCCGGCTGGCGGCCCTTCATGAAACAGGAAGAGCGGCGCATCGACTGGACCTCCGACCCGACCGAAGCGGTGCTGCGCAAGCTGCGCGCGGCCGATTCGCAGCCCGGCGTGCTCGACGAGCTGCTGCGCGCGCGCTGGTACCTGCACGGCGGCCATCCCGAGGACGAGCTGCGCGGCAGCCGCCCCGGCGAGCTGATCGCCACCCGCGCCGGCGCCATCTGCCGCGCCACCGTCGACGGCGCGGTGTGGATCCAGCAGCTGCGTCCCTGGCGCGAACCCGGCTCGCGCCTGCCCAGCTACAAGCTGCCGGCCGTCGAGGCGCTGGGCGACCTGCTGCCCTTCGAAGTGCCCGAGGTGCCGGCGCCGCTGCAGCTGCCGGCGGGCCGTCGTACCTTCTCAGACATTCGCTACAGCGAGCAAGGCGCGGTCGGCGTTCTGAACTTCAGCTTTCCGGGCGGCGCGATGAGCACCGCGCAATGCCGCCGGCTGCTGGAGGCCTACCGCTTCGCCTGCACCCGGCCGACCTCCGTGCTGGTGCTGGGCGGCGTGCGCGACTTCTTTTCCAACGGTATCCACCTCAACGTGATCGAGGCGGCAGAGGACCCGGCCGAGGAGTCTTGGGCCAACATCCACGCGATGAACGACCTCGTCGAGGCGGTGCTGACCACCACCGACCGGCTCACCGTGTCGGCGCTCGGCGGCAACGCGGCGGCCGGTGGCGTGATGCTCGCGCTGGCGGCCGACGAGGTCTGGTGCCGCGACGGCGCCGTGCTCAACCCGCACTACAGGCTGATGGGCCTGCACGGCTCGGAATACTGGACCTACATCCTCCCGCGCCGCGTGGGCGAGAGCGAGGCGCAGCGGCTCACGCAGTCGGCGCTGCCGGTGAGCGCGAAGCGCGCGGTCGAACTCGGCATGGCGCAGCGCGTGCTGCAGGCCGCGCCCGAGGAGCTGGGCGCCGAAGTGGCCCGGCTGGCTGCGGAACTGGCCGCTTCGCAGGAGCTGGCCGATCGCATCGCGCGGAAGAAAGCGATGCGCGAGCAGGACGAGTCGATCAAGCCGCTGCAGCGCTACCGCGACGAGGAGTTGACCCACATGCGCCGCAACTTCTTCGACGCGCGAGAGCCGCATGCGGGTCTCAGGTCGGCATTCGTGCGCAAGGAAAAGGCGTTGCACACGCCGCCGCACGTGGCGCGGTTGGGCCTGGCGGACTGAGCCTGCCGGGCCTGTTCACTGGCTGTCGGGAATCACCGCATCGGCTGCCGCGCCCACGGCCTTGCCCGTGATGCGCGCCGTGCCGATGGCCGCGTCGGCAGCCAGCCCGACAGCGTCGGCGCCCACGCTCACCGCCGTGCTGGCCACCGTCACCACCGCGCAGCCGCCCAGCAGGGACGAAAGCGATGCAAGCAGAAGGGCTCGGCGCAGCAGTGCTGTCATGGCGGTTCCTTTTCCTGAATGAAGCCGGTCAGCGAACCCGCATGCCTGGCGTCGCGCCCGGCCAGGGTTCGAGCACGTGGATGCCGGGGTGGGCCTTCTCGTCGCCATGGCTGGCGGCCAGCACCATGCCTTCGCTCACGCCGAACTTCATCTTGCGCGGCGCGAGGTTGGCGACCAGCACGGTGAGCTTGCCCACCAGCTGCTCGGGCTGGTAGGACGAGGCGATGCCGCTGAACACGTTGCGAAGAATTGGACTCCCCTGCGGGTCGGTGCCCTCGCCGGCGTCCAGCGTCAGGCGCAGCAGCTTGGTCGAGCCTTCGACCTTCTCGCAGGCCACGATCTTCGCGATGCGCAGGTCGATCTTCGCGAAGTCGTCGATGGCGATGGTGGGCGCGATGGCTTCGCCGCCCGGCAGCTCCGTCGCCTCGGCTGCGGCCGGAGTTGCCGAGGCGGCCGGTTCGGGCGCGTCGAAGAGCTTGTCGACCAGCTTGGCGTCGGCGCGCTGCATCAGGTGCTTGTACTCGCCGATGGCATGGCCCGCGGGCAGCGGCTGCGCGGCGTCGGCCCAGGTCAGCGGCGAGATCTTCAGGAAGGCCTCGACGTTCAGCGCCAGCGCCGGCAGCACCGGCTTCAGGTACAGCGTGAGCAGGCGGAAGGCCTCGATGCACACGGTGCACACGTCGTGCAGGCGCGCCTCGGCGCCTTCCTTCTTGGCCAGCTCCCAGGGCTTGTTCTGGTCGACGTACTCGTTGACCTTGTCGGCCAGCGCCATCACCTCGCGCAGCGCTCGGGCGTAGTCGCGGCCGTCGTAGAGCGAATGCAGCTGCGCCGCCGCGTCGCGCAGCGTGAACAGCAGCGCGTCGCCGTCGGCCGAGACCTCGCCCAGCTTGCCGCCGAAGCGCTTGCCGATGAAGCCCGCCGCGCGGCTGGCGATGTTGATGTACTTGCCCACGAGGTCGCTGTTGACGCGCGCGACGAAGTCCTCTGGGTTGAAATCGATGTCCTCGTTGCGGCCGTTGAGCTTGGCGGCGATGTAGTAGCGCAGCCATTCGGGGTCCAGGCCGATGGCCAGGTACTTCATCGGGTCGATGCCGGTGCCGCGGCTCTTGCTCATCTTCTCGCCGCTCACTGTGAGGTGGCCGTGCACGTACACCGCGTCGGGCGCCTTGCGGCCGCTGAAGTGCAGCATCGCGGGCCAGAAGAGCGTATGGAAGGTGATGATGTCCTTGCCGATGAAGTGCACCTGCTCCAGCTCGGGGTCGGCCATGTACTCGGTGTACGAGATGCCGTCGCCGCCCAGCTCGATGCAGCGCTTGTCCAGCAGGTTCTTCAGCGAGGCCAGGTAGCCCACGGGGGCGTCGAGCCACACATAGAAGTACTTGCCGGGAGCGTCGGGAATCTCGATGCCGAAGTAGGGCGCGTCGCGGCTGATGTCCCAGTCGCCGAGGCCGCCCTTGCCCTCGTCGTCCTTGTAGAGCCACTCGCGGATCTTGTTCTGCACCTCGGGCTGCACGTGGCCGGCGGCGGCGGTCCATTCCTTCAGGTAGGCCTCGCAGCGCGGGTCCGACAGCTTGAAGAAGAAATGCTCGGAGCTGCGCAGCTCCGGCTTGGCGCCCGAGAGGGCCGAGTAGGGGTTGATCAGCTCGGTGGGCGCGTACACCGCGCCGCACACCTCGCAGTTGTCGCCGTACTGGTCCTTCGAATGGCAGTTGGGGCACTCGCCCTTGATGAAGCGGTCGGCCAGGAACATGCCCTTTTCGGGGTCGTAGAACTGCTCGACGCTTTTGGTACTGATCAGGCCGTTGGCGCGCAGGTCGCGGTAGATGCCCTGCGCGAGCTGGTGGTTCTCGGGCGCGTCGGTCGAGTGCCAGTTGTCGAAGGAGATGTAGTAGCCGTCGAGGTACGGCTTGCGGCCCGCGGCGATCTCGGCCACGAAGGCCTGCGGCGTCACGCCGGCCTTGTCGGCCGCGATGGTGATGGCCGCGCCGTGGGCGTCGTCGGCGCACACGAAGTTGACGTCGGCACCGTTCATTCGCTGGTTCCGCACCCAGATGTCGGCCTGGATGTACTCCATCATGTGGCCGATGTGGAACTTGCCGTTGGCGTACGGCAGGGCGGTGGTGACGAAGAGCTTGCGCGGGGCGGACATCGGGGAGGGCGCTTTCGGGAGTGGCTGACGGGGGGAACCGGGCATTTTAGGTCGCGCGGCTTCCGGGCGGGTTCGGTGGCAGCATCGACCCCATGCCGCACGCCATCGACCTTGCCGACTACATTGCCGGATTCGCCGGCTCGCCCCTGGCGCCATGGCGCGCCTCGCTGCCCTGGGAACTGCCGCCGCGCGCCCCCGAGATCGTGCGCCGGCTGCTGGCCGGACTGCCCGCCGGCGACTATGCCGTCGAGGGTGAAATCGCCATCCACCGCAGCGCCCGGGTCGAGCCGGGCGCGGTGCTCAAGGGCCCGCTGATCCTCGGGCCGGACTGTTTCGTGGCCGCCGGCGCCTACCTGCGCGGCGGCAACTGGATCGATGCCCGCTGCAGCATCGGGCCGGGCGTGGAGCTGAAGTCGTCCTTCGTCTTCGCCGGCACCGCGCTCGCGCACTTCAATTTCGTCGGCGATTCGGTGCTGGGCGCGGGCGTCAACATGGAGGCCGGCAGCATCGTGTGCAACCACCGCAACGAGCGGGCGGACAAGCAGATCTTCGTGCGCAGCGGCGAGGGTGGGGCGCTGCAGGGCACGGGGTGCGAGAAGTTCGGGGCGCTGATCGGGGATGGGGTGCGCATCGGGGCCAATGCGGTCATTGCTCCGGGTGCGCTGCTGCCGGCCGGATACGTGGTCGGACGTCTGTCCTTGCTGGATCAAGAGTTATTAGCCTCTCCGTGAGCACGGGATTCAGTTCAAGCAGCCATCATTTTTCGGAGAACACGCTTATACGGACACAGGTGATCCTCAAGATGGGGTGCGCATTAGGAGAGGGGATGAAGGAGCCTTGCTCGCGACCGGTCTTTTCGGTGCCCAGTGACAAGCAAGCCATGCTCTTGACAAGCTATGTCTGACGCCCCTTCTGTGTCGCCAGTGGTGGAATCCTCGCTTCCGGTCGTCGAGCCGGCGGTACCGCCGGCTGTGCTGAGGAAGATCCACCATGCCTGGATTGCCAGTGTGGTGTTCGCCATCTTCGTGGCGGTCATCATTCTTCTCTCCGGGGCCATGTTCGGTTTGATTGCAATGCCTTTGGTGATCGTGGCAACGGTGGCTGTCACGGCCTACGGCATTTCCCGGAGAAGTCGACTCTGCGCTATTGCGATGCTTGCCTATTTCATCGCCCTGATGATCATGGTCCTGTTGCGAGGTCATCAGATCGGTATCAAGGCATTGGTGATTCCGTCGCTTCTCTTGTACTTTCACGTGCAAGGCGTCATCGGCACTTTTGCCTACCACCGGCACCTGAAACAGAAGGTGGCCTGAGCGTGGGGGCACTCGGCGAGCCGCTGTCGCGCGGGCGACGTATGCTCCAGCCCCCGACCCAGAAAGCGCAGACAGAAAGCGAGACGAAGCCGATGACCACCACCTCCATTCCCGCAACCCTCATCCCCGGCGACGGCATCGGCCCCGAGATCGTCGACGCCACGCTGGCCGCGCTCGACGCGCTGAAGGCGCCCTTCGCCTGGGACACGCAGATCGCCGGCCTGGGCGGCGTCAAGGCTTCGGGCGACCCGTTGCCGCAGGCCACGCTCGACAGCATCCGCAAGACCCGGCTGGCCCTGAAGGGGCCGCTGGAGACGCCCTCGGGCGGTGGCTACCGCTCGTCGAACGTGCGGCTGCGCGAGGAATTCCAGCTGTACGCCAACCTGCGCCCCGCGCGCACCATCATTCCCGGCGGCCGCTTCGACAATATCGACCTGACGGTGGTGCGCGAGAACCTCGAGGGCCTCTACATCGGCCACGAGCACTATGTGCCCATCGACGGCGACCCGCATGCCGTGGCCATGGCCACCGGCATCAACACCCGCCAGGGCAGCCGCCGCCTGCTCGAATACGCCTTCGAGACCGCCATCGCCACCGGCCGCAAAAAGGTCACGCTCGTGCACAAGGCCAACATCATGAAGGCGCTCACGGGCATCTTCCTGGAGACCGGCCTGGACCTCTACGAGAAGAAGTACAAGGGCAAGTTCGAGCTCGACACGGTCATCATCGACGCCTGCGCGATGAAGCTGGTGCTCAACCCCTGGCAGTTCGACATGCTGGTCACGACCAACCTGTTCGGCGACATCCTCTCCGACCTCGTGGCTGGCTTGGTCGGCGGCCTGGGCATGGCGCCGGGCGCCAACATCGGCACCGACGCGGCGATCTTCGAGGCGGTGCACGGCTCCGCGCCCGACATCGCCGGCAAGGGCATCGCCAACCCCACGGCCTTGCTGCTGGCCGCCGCGCTGATGCTCGACCACGTGAAGCTGCCCGAACTGGCCACGCGCCTGCGCACCGCCATCGACGAGACGCTGAACATCGACAAGGTGCGCACCGGCGACCTGGGCGGCACGGCCGGCACCGAGGCGTTCACGAAGGCGCTGGTCAGCCGCATCAACGGCGCTTGAGCCCCGCTGCGGCCGCGTTTTCTTTTCCGAGCCCCCATGTCATCGACAACCCTTCCAGTCCTCTCCCTGGTCGAAACCCGCGTGCTCGGCGTGCTCGCCGAAAAGCAGCGCACCGTGCCCGACAGCTACCCGCTCACGCTCAACTCGCTGGTGTCGGGCTGCAACCAGAAGACCAGCCGCAACCCGGTGCTCGAACTCACCGAGTCGCAGGTGCAGGCCGCCGTCGACAGCCTCCGGGGCTACAGCCTCGTGGCCGAGACCAGCGGCGGGCGGGCCTTCCGCTACGAGCACAACGTCGACCGCGTGCTGCGCATCCCGTCGCAGTCGGTGATCCTGCTCACCGTGCTGATGCTGCGCGGCCCGCAGACGGCGGGCGAGCTGCGCATCGCCTGCGACCGCATGCACAACTTCGCGGACATCTCGTCGGTGGAGGGCTTCCTCGACGAACTTGCCGAGCGCCCCGCCGGCGCGCTGGTGGTGAAGCTGCCGCGCCTGCCCGGCGCGCGGGAGAGCCGCTGGGCGCATCTGCTGAGCGGTCCGCCGCCCGAGGAAAGCATGCGGCCCGCCGGTGTGTCATCCGATTCGGGGCAGGCGTCGCACGACGTGTCGCTGGGCGAAGTCGCGGCGCTCAAGGCCAACGTCGCGCGGCTGGAAGCCGAGGTGGCGTCGCTGAAGGCGCTGCTGGGGCGGGTGTGTTCGGAGCTGGGGATTTCGGAGGCGGGGTGACCGCCGAGCGGACTTGCCAGACGACTGACATCTTGCGCCGATGACCATCCCGCTGTCCTTTCTGCTCAAGGCCGTGGCGGCGCTGGTCGCGCTGGGTTTCGTGCTCACGGTGGCGCCTCTGGTCATCGCCGCAGTGCTTCCGCGCGGTAACCGCATGGCGGACCGCCTTCGGTTGTTTGCCAGCTACGTGCCTATAGCGGTGATGTTTTGCATCGGCCGCTTCGAGATACTCCTGGCCATGGTCGTCATCGTCGTCGGCGTAGCCATCACTCTGCTTCACGCATGACGCACACCTGCCCACATTGCAAGGCACCCGGCATCGGCAGCCTCGCCAAGCGCTGGTCCAGCCGCGCCAACCCGGCCGAGTGTTCGGCCTGCGGCGGTCTTTCGCACGTGCTTGCCAGCACCAGCAGCGGCATCTGGGTAGCCGGCATCGTGATCTTCATGGTCTCACTGATCGGTGGGCTGGCGCTGCATTCGGGGCTTCTCTTCGTGAGCGGGATGGTGCTCGCGGTCGCCTTCAACATGCTGGCCTGGAGGCGCGCGAAGATGTATCCGATCTCCAGGGAAAGCGCGGGCAATGCGGCAAAGGCTGGCTGGTTCGTTGCCGGCTTCTACGCCTTCATCGCGATCTTCCACTAGCGACGGCTGAGGCGTTCCCGCGCCAGCATCCTCTGCTCACCGCATTTCACACGGGCTTCACGCAGCCCGCACACCCGGTGTCTAACTTCGGCCTCCATTGCGAACACACCTGGAGCCTTGCATGGACAACGGACACACCGTCGCGTGGCGCGACCACATGCCCTTCGACGACATCACGCGCCGCGCGCTCGCGTGGCTCGCGGCACTGGCCGGCATCGCGAGCCTGTATGCCTTCTTCTGGTGGGCCGCCTCGGCCACCGGTTTCTTTCTTTTCGACGGCTATCGCCACACTTGGCGGAGCCTGGGCACGGCGATCGTGTTCCGCGACATGGACACGGTCTACTACCTGCTGAGCTGGGTCTTTTCCGTCTTCGGCGGCTTCTATGGCTGGATCGCGCTCGTCGGCTTTGCCGCGACGCATCGACGTGGGTGGGATGCGGTGGCGCCGTGGATCAAAACCGGCTGCGCCGTCGGCGTGGCCGCCGGACTGGCCTTCGAGCCGGGACGACTGCTGGCGCTGCTGCCCATCGTCTGCGCGGTGACCCTGCTGCTGCGCTCGATGCTGATGCCGTCCGCCGACGCGCGCCGCGCGGAATTCAGCTCCCGGACACCGGCACGTCCAGGCTGAGCTTCACCGGGTCCATCGTGACCAGCGTTCGGAAGCGCTTGACGTTGTTGCTCTGGAAGAAAAGCTGCCGCGTGAGCGCCGTGTACTGCGCCATGTCGCGCACCACGAAGACCAGGATGAAGTCCCACTCTCCGGTGACGTAGTAGCACTGCTGCACCTGCGGACAGTCTTTGAAGCTCTTCTTCATCGCGTCCAGCCGCTCGATCTGCTCGCTTTCGGCTTCGACCTCGGCCACGATGGTCAGCGGATGGCCCAGCGCGGCGGGCGACAACACCGCGCCGTAGCGCTGGATGACCCCCTCGTCGCGCATGCGCTTGAGCCTTCGGTTCACCGCCGCCGTCGACAGGTGCACGCGCTCGCCCAGTTCGCTCTGGGGCATGTGGCTGTCGGCCTGGATCAGCTCCAGCAGGCGAAGGTCGAGGGCGTCTAGCGGGGTCATGGGTGCCTGGTCGGATGCTGGGTGCGCGCAAAAACGTTGCGTCGGAAGCCTCGATTTTGCGTACCTGTCTCGCGCCATTGTCAATAGCATCCCGCCATGAACCTCCACGACGCACCTCTGCGCGACACGCTCACCGGCTGGCGCCGCGCGCTGCACGCGATTCCCGAGACCGGCTTCGAGGAGGCGAAGACATCCGCCTTCGTCATCCGCGTGCTGAAGGCGCTGGGCCTGGAAGTGCACACCGGCATCGGCGGCACCGGCCTCGTGGCCAACCTGAAGGTGGGCAGCGGCAAGGGCACGATCGGCCTGCGCGCCGAGATGGACGCGCTCAACATCGCCGAGCTGCCCGCCGACCGCGCCTACGCCTCCACCACGCCCGGCAAGATGCACGCCTGCGGCCACGACGGCCACATGTCGATCATCCTCGGCGCGGCGCAGCTGCTGAGCGAGCGGCGCGACTTCGACGGTACCGTGCGCTTCATCTTCCAGCCAGCCGAGGAGCACGGCCGCGGCGCGAAGGCCATGATGGAAGACGGCCTGTTCCAGCGCTTCCCGGTCGACGAGATCTACGGCCTGCACAACATGCCCGGCATGCGCGCCGGCACCTTCGCCACGCGTGCGGGCGGCCTGATGGCCAGCGAAGACAACTTCGTGATCCACGTGAAGGGCCGGGGCACGCACGCCGCGCGGCCGCACATGGGCATCGACCCCATCGTGATCGGTGCGCAGATCGTGCTGGCGCTGCAGAGCATCGTCTCGCGCACGCTCGACCCCAGCGCGCAGGCGGTGGTCTCGTGCACCGAGTTCATCACCGACGGCATCCGCAACGCGATTCCGTCGAACGTCGTCATCAAGGGCGACACGCGCAGCTACGACCCCGAGGTGCAGCGCATGCTGGCCGCGCGCATGCGCGAGATCAGCGAGGGCATCTGCCGCATGCACGGTGCCGGCTGCGAGTTCAGCTACACGCACGAGTTCGCGCCCACGGTGAACTGGGCCGGGTGCGTGCCCACGGCGGTGGCCGCCGCCACGGCCGTGGTAGGCGCGGAGAACGTGAACGCCGACGTGGCGCCGATGATGATCTCGGAAGACTTCGGCGCCTTCCTGCAGGCCGTGCCCGGCGCCTTCGTGTTCCTGGGCAATGGCGCCGAGGGCGAGCCCGGCGGCACGCCGTTGCACAACGGCAACTACGACTTCAACGACGAGGTGCTCGCCACGGGCGCCCGCTATTTCGCGGAGATCGTCCGCATGCGCCTGCCCGCGCAGGGCCACACCACCAACTGATTGATTGATTGAGCGAACAACATGCTTTTCAGGAATCCCCAGGCGCGGCGCCGCGCATACGACGAATCGCTGCGCGAGGTGATGAGCATCGCGCGCGGCAAGGAGAGCCGGCAGTGGCTGTCGACATGGAAGCGGCTGCAGCCCGCGCTTACTCCGGCATGGTCGCTGCCGGGGCTCGCGCGGCAGCTCGGCATCGGCGCGCTGACGGTGAAGGACGAGTCGGCGCGCTCGACGCTCGGCAGCTTCAAGGTGCTCGGCGCGCCGGTGGCGCTGCTGAGGCTGGTGCTGCGCCGCTGGCCCGACCGCGGGTGGGCGCCCGCCGATCTTCTCGCCGGCAGGCATGCGGATGCGCTGCGCGACTTCGTGGTCGTCAGCGCCACCGACGGCAACCACGGCCGCGCGCTGGCGGCGGCCGCGCAGAGCATCGGCTGCCGCTGCGTGATCGTGCTGCACGCGCAGGTCAGCGAGGAGCGCGAGGCGCCGATTGCGGCGCTGGGCGCGGAGATCGTGCGCATCGCGGGCAACTACGACGAGTCGGTCGAGGAAGCCGCCCGACTGGCTCGCGCCAACGGCTGGGAGGTGGTTTCCGACACCTCCTACGAAGGCTACGAGGAAGTGCCGCGCGACGTGATGCAGGGCTACGGCATCCTGGCCGATGAGCTGCTCGAGAGCAGCGCCGCGAATGCGCCGTGCCCTTTCACCCACGTCATCGTGCAGGGCGGCGTGGGCGGGCTGGCCGCGGGCGTCGTCAGCCATTTCTGGGAGCGCTACGGGGCGGCCCGTCCCAACTTCATCGTCGTCGAGCCCGAGCAGGCGGACTGCCTGCTGCAGAGCGCGCGCAACGGCCATCCGAGCCGCGCGACGGGTTCGGTCGATTCGGTGATGGCCGGGTTGGCGTGCGGAGAGACTTCGCCGCTCGCATGGCGCTTTCTTCAGCCCGCCGTCGACGTCTTCATGACGGTGACCGACGCGCAGGCCGAGCAGGCGATGCGCACGCTCGCGAGCGGCGATGCTGGCGATGTGCCCGTGCTCAGCGGCGAATCGGGGGCTGCCGGCCTTGCCGCATTGCAGGCGCTGGCGGCCGACCCCGTCGCGTGCGATGCCGCCGGGCTGGGCCCCGATGCGCGCGTGCTGCTCATCAGCACCGAGGGCGCGACGGCGCCCGGCGTCTACCGGGGCATCACCGGCCGCTGCGGCGAGGAGGTCGTCGCCGCGCAGGCGCAGTGGCTGCGGCGCGAGGGCATCGCGCAAGACGCGCTCATGGCGCGCATCGAGGCGCATGCCGCCATCGGCGCGATCGACGGCGGCGGTGTCTGCCGCATCGCGCTGACCGACGCCGACCGCCAGGGCCGCGACCAGCTGGTGCGCTGGATGAAGGAGCTGGACCTGGAGGTGCGCATCGACCGCATCGGCAACATCTTCGGCATCCGCGCGGGCATCACCGATGCAGCGCCGGTGATGACGGGCTCGCACATCGACACCGTCGCCACCGGCGGCCGCTACGACGGCAACTACGGCGTGATGGCCGGGCTGGAGGTGGTGCGCTGGCTCGACGCGCGGGGGCGGCGCACGCTGCGGCCCATCGTGGTGGCGGCCTTCACCAACGAGGAGGGCGTGCGCTTCATGCCCGACATGATGGGCTCGCTGGTGCACGCGGGCGGCCTCTCGCCAGACGCCGCCCTCGACACGCTCGGCACCGACGGCGCGCGGCTGGGCGACGAGCTCGCGCGCATCGGCTACGCGGGCGACATGGCATGCGGCGCCATCGTGCCGCATGCCTTCGTCGAGTTGCACATCGAGCAGGGGCCGGTGCTCGAAGCCGAGGGCCTGGCCATCGGTGCGGTGCAGGACCTGCAGGGCATCTCGTGGCAGGAGATTTCCATCGTCGGCCAGTCGAACCACGCCGGCACCACGCCCATGAGGCTGCGCCACGACGCGGGCTACTGCGCGGCGGCCATCGCGGTCTTCGTGCGCGACCTGGCGCGGCGCTACGGCGGCAGCCAGGTCGGCACGGTGGGCGTGCTTGATTTGCATCCGAACCTCATCAACGTCATCGCCGCGCGCGCGACGCTGACTGTCGACCTGCGCAACACCGACGAGGCGATGCTGCGGCGCGCCGAAGCCGAACTGGAAGCCCATCTGCGCGAGCTGGAGAAGGAGGAGGGCGTCACCATCGAGGCGCGCCGTCTGGCCCGCTTCGAGCCCGTGGTGTTCGATGCGGGGCTGGTCCGCCGCATCGAGGCCTCGGCCCGCGCGCGAGGACTGCCGAGCCGGCGCATGACCTCGGGCGCCGGGCACGACGCGCAGATGATGGCCCGCATCTGCCCCGCCGCCATGATCTTCGTGCCCAGCGAGCGCGGCATCAGCCACAACCCGAGGGAGCACACGGCGCCGGCCGAGCTTGCCAACGGCGCGAGCGTGCTGCTGGACGTGATGCTGGCGCTGGCGGACGAGCCGCCAACCGCCTGAAACAGCCTGAACGGCGGGAGCCTCAGGCCGCCGCCGGCGTCCAGCCGAAGAAGCGCAGCACCTCGTCGCGCTGCTTCATCGTGTCGGCGCGCCCCAACGCCATCAGCTCGCGCGTGTAGGCCGACTCGAAAAGCAGATAGCTGGCCAGTGCGCCGCCCTTCACGTCGGCCGCGACCTTCGAGCCGCCCAGCAGGTGCCGCACCGCGCCGGGCAGGGCGTCGACGTGGCGCGCCGCGATCACGTCCAGGCGCTCCGAGGGCGAGATCACCAGCAGGTCGAGCGGGCGCAGCGTGCTCGCCGCGCGCGCCTCCTCCGGGATCAGTCCCAGCGTGTGGTTGATGCGGCGCAGGCGCTCGATGTCCACTGCCAGCGCGTCGAGGAAGATGCTGGACAGCGCGTGGCCCGCGATCTGCGCCATGGTCGGATAGCCGCTGTGGGTGTTGGGCGCGGTGGCGTCGCGCGGCTCGTGCATGCGGCCCGCGCCTATCACCACGATGCGCTGCGCGCCAAGGTGGATGGCCGCTGCGATGGGGGCCGACTGCCGCATCGAGCCGTCGCCGAAGTACTCGGTGTGGCCCTGCATCGGCAATGCCGTGGCCGGGAACACGAAGGGAATGGCCGACGAGGCCAGCAGGTGCTCGTGCGTGATGCTGTCGCGCACCGACAGGCGCTGCGAGCGTACCCACGGTTCCATCGGCACGGCCGCCTCGAAGAAGGTGACGTGCTCGCCCGAGCTGTAGCTCGACGCGGTCACAGCCAGCGCCTGCAGGTGGCCGTCCTTCATCAGCTGCGGCAGGCGGTCGAGCGGCACCATGCGCCGCAGCAACTGCGACAGCGGCGTGTTGTCCAGCAGCGACTTCGGCTTGATGCGCATCCAGTTGGCCGCGAAGCGCCCGAAGCCCAGCAGCATGCGCCAGCGCGTGCCGCTGCCGATCACCGAGAGCGAATCGGCGCGGTACACCTGCTCGGCGCGGAACTTGCCCCAGACGTCGGCGATGTGGCCCACCACATAGTCGAAGTCGTCGCAGCCGCAGGCCAGCGCCGCCGCGTTGATGGCGCCGGCCGAGGTGCCGGTGATGACCTGGAAGGGGTTGGCCGCGCCGGTGATCGCCGTGCCGGCCGCCCGGCGGATCTCGGCGATGGCTTCGAGCACGCCGACCTGGTAGGCGGCCCGCGCGCCGCCCCCGGTGAGCAGAAGGCCGGTGACGGGGCTTGTGTCGGGCATTTTTGTTCGTTGTCGGGCTATTGGAAGGGCTCGGGGTGCCGGCTTGGCGAGCGCCTTAGACTACCGGCCATTCAGGAGTTTGATCAATGGCACTCACCCCAGAAGGGCTCATGGAGGCGCTCAAGGCCGTCCAGGACCCTAACACCGGCAAGCCTTTCGCGGCGACCCGCTCGCTCAAGAACCTCCAGGTCTCGGAGGGCGACGTCTCGTTCGACCTCGAACTCGGCTACCCGGCCAGGAGCCAGCACGCGGCCATCCGCAGGGAACTGGTGGCGGCCGCCAAGGCGCTGCCGGGCGTGGAGAACGTGTCGGTGAACATCGTCACCAAGGTCATCAGCCACGCGGTGCAGCGCGGCGTGCAACTGATGCCGAACGTCAGGAACATCATCGCGGTGGCCTCCGGCAAGGGCGGCGTGGGCAAGAGCACCACGGCGGCCAACCTGGCGCTGGCGCTGGCCTCCGAAGGCGCTACGGTCGGCCTGCTCGACGCCGACGTCTACGGCCCCAGCCAGCCCATGATGATGGGCATCGAAGGCCGCCCCGACAGCGCCGACGGCAAGACCATGGAGCCGATGGAGCGCCACGGCGTGCAGGTCATGTCCATCGGTTTCCTGGTCGACCAGGACCAGGCCATGATCTGGCGCGGCCCCATGGCCACCCAGGCGCTGGAGCAACTGCTGCGCCAGACCAACTGGAAAGACCTCGACTACCTCGTCGTCGACATGCCCCCGGGCACCGGCGACATCCAGCTCACGCTGAGCCAGCGCGTGCCGATGACGGGCGCGGTGATCGTCACCACGCCGCAGGACATCGCGCTGCTCGACGCGAAGAAGGGCATCAAGATGTTCGAGAAGGTCGGCGTGCCGATCCTGGGCATCGTCGAGAACATGGCGGTGCACGTGTGCTCGAACTGCGGCCATGCCGAGCACATCTTCGGCGCCGACGGCGGAAAGAAGATGGCGGCCGAGTACCAGATGGAGTACCTGGGCGCGCTGCCGCTGGACATCAATATCCGCCTGCAGGCCGACAGCGGGGCTCCCACCGTGGTGTCCCAGCCCGACAGCGAGGCCGCCGGCATCTACAAGGCGGTCGCCCGCCGCGTGGCCGTGGGCATCGCAGAGAAGGCGAAGGACTTTTCCGCGAAGTTCCCGACGATTTCGATCAGCAAGAACACCTGAAGAACGGCCTTTCCCGATGAACCTGCTCGCCTCGATGCGCTACCTGGTGGCGCTGAACGAGCACA
Organism: Variovorax sp. 278MFTsu5.1; assembly: GCF_048305045.1. Classification (NCBI taxonomy): domain Bacteria; kingdom Pseudomonadati; phylum Pseudomonadota; class Betaproteobacteria; order Burkholderiales; family Comamonadaceae; genus Variovorax; species Variovorax sp. 278MFTsu5.1. The sequence continues at coordinate 5,486,110 of NZ_CP157622.1, read as the reverse complement.
AGCACTTCGGCCGCGCGGCCCAGGCCTGCCACATCACGCAGCCGGCCCTGTCGAATGCGCTGCGCGCGCTGGAGACCGAGTTCGGCGTCGTCATCGTCAAGCGGGCCCGCGTGTACGTGGGCCTCACGCACGAGGGCGAGCGCGTGCTGGCCACGGCCCAGCGCATGCTGCGCGACAACGAGGTACTGCTGCAGGAACTGCGCAGCGACGTGGACAACCCGCACGGGCGCCTGCGCATGGCGGCCGTGCCTACGGCGATCCCGATGCTCTCGCGCTTCGCGGCCATGCTGCAGGAGCGGCACCCGGGCATCGTGCCGGCGGTGCTCTCGATGAGTTCGCAGGACCTGGAGACGGGACTGGAGAGCCTCTCCATCGACCTCGCGCTGGGCTACACCGAGCGCATGCACCTGCCGGGCATCAAGCTCAGCGCCTGGCCGCAGAGCGTGGAGCACTACTTCCTGCTGCGCCGTGCGAATAAGCCGTCGTCTGACGAACTGCGCATCGGCGAGCCCATCGCCTGGGCCGAGGCGGGCAAGCTGCCGCTGTGCCTGCTGACCTCCGACATGCACAACCGCGCCATCGTCGACCAGGCGCTGCGCGAAGCGGGCGCGCCGGTGAATCCGGCCATCGAGACCAATTCGGTGCTGGCGCTCGCGCTCGCGGTGAGCGCGGGCAAGGTCTGCAGCGTGCTGCCCGGCGGCATGGTGGATGCCGTGCGCACCCACCGAGAGCTGGAAGCACTGCCGCTGGTGGGGCCGGACGTGCGCACGCCCATCGGCTTCATGACGCAGGACGGCGTGCGCGCTTCCCGCGCCCTCGAGGCCGCGCTGGCATTCATGCAGGCGCCCGAATGGCAGGCGCATCTGCAGGAGCATGACGGGTCGCTGGGCGATTGATCGGCGGCCTCTCTTTGCCGCTCTCATTTAGTTATTGAATCAGGCCATGCCCTGATCGAATTTGACGGCGCTTAAACCGTTCGCAGACACTCCGCGCCCCGGATTAGCAAAAACTTACACATCCGGCGAACAAGGAGAAATATGGCAGGTTCATCTGCAGGCGTTCTCGAAGGAGAGCGCATCGTTGGAGCAGGGGCGCAACCGCAGCCCGGCTTCCTGGAAAAGGAACGCATCATCGCGGGCCCCGGCTTCAACCGCTGGCTCGTTCCACCGGCCGCACTGGCCATCCACCTGTGCATCGGCATGGCCTACGGCTTCTCGGTGTTCTGGCTGCCGCTGTCGAAGGCGCTGGGCACCGCCGGCACCGGCGCGCAGTCCTGCGCCAAGGACATGAGCTTCTTCGCCGAGCTCTTCGCCACCAACTGCGACTGGCGCGTGGCCACCCTCGGCTGGATGTACACGCTGTTCTTCGTCTTCCTCGGCTGCTCGGCGGCCCTGTGGGGCGGCTGGCTCGAACGCGCGGGCCCGCGCAAGGCCGGCGTGGTGTCGGCGCTGTGCTGGTGCGGCGGCATGCTGCTGTCGGCGCTGGGCATCCACCTGCACCAGTTCTGGCTGATGATCCTCGGCTCGGGCGTGATCGGCGGCATCGGCCTCGGCCTGGGCTACATCTCGCCGGTGAGCACGCTGATCAAGTGGTTTCCCGACCGCCGCGGCATGGCCACCGGCATGGCCATCATGGGCTTCGGCGGCGGCGCGATGATCGGCTCGCCGCTGGCGGTCGACCTGATGAAGCGCTTCTCCACCGCCACCGACGTGGGCGTGATGCAGACCTTCGTGGTCATGGCGCTGGGCTACTTCGTCTTCATGATGGCGGGCGCGCTGGGGTACCGCGTGCCGCCCTCGGGCTGGAAGCCCGAAGGCTGGACGCCGCCTCCGGCGCAGGTCAGCAACACCATGATCACGCAGCGCCACGTGCACGTGCGCAAGGTCTGGGGCATTCCGCAGTTCTGGCTCGTGTGGCTGGTGCTGTGCATGAACGTGAGCGCGGGCATCGGCGTGATCGGCATGGCCTCGCCCATGCTGCAGGAAGTGTTCGGCGGCGCGCTGATCGACCTGCCCGCGAAGTACGGCGAGCTCGACAAGACGCAGCTTGCCGCCATCGCCGTGGTGGCGGGCGGCTTCACCGCGCTGCTCTCGCTCTTCAACATCGGCGGGCGCTTCGTGTGGGCGAGCATGTCGGACAAGCTGGGCCGAAAGCTCACCTATACGGTGTTCTTCGTGCTCGGCGGCATCCTGTACGCGAGCATTCCCTCTTCGGCGGGCGCGGGCAGCAAGCTGCTCTTCGTGGGCGCGTGCTGCGTGATCGTGTCGATGTACGGCGGCGGCTTCGCCACCGTGCCGGCCTACCTGGCCGACCTGTTCGGCACGCAGTTCGTGGGCGCCATCCATGGCCGCCTGCTGACCGCATGGGCCACGGCCGGCATCCTCGGCCCGGTGGTGGTGAACTACATGCGCGAATACCAGTTGGGCCTGGGCCTGCCGCGCGAGCAGGTCTACAACCAGACCATGTACATCCTCGTGGGCATGCTGGTGATCGGCTTCATCGCCAACCTGCTGGTGCGCCCCGTGGCCGACAGGCACTTCATGAGCGACGAGGAACTCGCCGTCGAGAAGAAGCTGGCGCACGAGAAGGCATCTGCCGCCGAGGTGGGAGCCGGCTCGGGCCGCGCCGACACGGTGAGCCCGGCGGTTGTCGCGCTGGCCTGGCTGGCGGTGGGCATTCCGCTGGCCTGGGGCGTCTACAAGACGCTGGTGAGCGCCGCCAAGTTCTTCCACTGAAGACAGTCGGCAGCGGCAGCCGGCACCCCGGCTGCCGGCCGTTGCAGGCCGACAATGGCACCCAGCATTGGTTTACGCTTGGCGCCCACATGAAATCCAAAGTCCAGTTCCGTCTGCGCGTCTACCGGGACGACGCCATCGCCATCGGTCCCGGCAAGATCGCGGTGCTCGAAGCCGTGGCCGAGACCGGCTCGATCTCGGCGGCGGCCCGGCTGCTGGGCATGTCTTACCGGCGGGCCTGGATGCTGATCGACGAGATGAACCAGTCGCTGGCCTCTCCGGCCGTGAACACGGCGGCAGGCGGCTCGCGCGGCGGCGGCACGGCGCTCACCCCGGTGGGCGAGGAGATCGTCAAGCACTACCGGGCCATCGAAAATGCTGCGCGCCTTGCCGCCGCGGCCGACATCCGTGCGCTGACACGGCTGCTGGCGCAGTAGGTCCGCAAGCGACCATTGAGCTGCCGGACGCGCGGTTCATTGCTCCTTGATAGCTCCCTGAATGCCTCTTCCGGCCGGCGGTACGGCCCACGCCGCCTCGCGGCGCAGCACCTCGCCGATGTCGCCCGCGTCGGTGGCGCCCACGAAGAACGATTGGCTTGCGCCGTCCGCGCCGACGATGGACAGCACGAAGCCAGCGGCATCCATGGTGCGTTCGATGCGCCATTCCTGTACCCGTGTCACGCGATGGCGAAGCTCCGGCCGGCCCGAGATCGAACGGACGACGGCGTCGTGGGCGGATGCGCGCATGGTGGGTGTCTCCTACGCTATATCCGTCAGTATATGGAGGATGACCGATTTGCGCACTCCTGAAAGAACATCGGACTGAACGTGTAACAATTGCGCCGTATTTTCATGAACACGACGAACTCGCTCATCGCCTCGACCGACTGGTTCCCCCTGGTGCTGTCGCTCAAGGTCGCCGCCGTGGCGACCGTGCTGGCGCTGATCGTCGGCGTGGCGCTGGGCTGGGTGTTCGCGCGAAAGAAATTCTTCGGCAGCAACGTGCTCGAAGCCGTCTTCATGCTGCCGCTGGTGCTGCCGCCCACGGTGATCGGCTACGCCATCCTCGTGGCCGCGGGGCGCCGCAGCCCGCTGGGCGGCTGGCTGCGCGAGCACCTGGACTACACCATCATCTTCAGCTGGCACGGCGCGGTGGTGGCCTCGGCCGTGGTGGCGCTGCCGCTGGTGCTCAAGTCGGCCAGCGCGGCGTTCGCGGGTGTGGACCGCTCGCTCGAAGCAGCCGCCAGCACGCTGCGGCAGTCGCCGTTCTCGGTGTTCCTGCGTGTCACGCTGCCGCTGGCCTGGCCCGGCATCCTGGCCGGCACGCTGCTGGCTTTCGCGCGCGCCATGGGCGAATTCGGCGCCTCGCTGATGGTGGCCGGCTCCATTCCGAAGCAGACCCAGACGCTGTCGATGGCCATCTACGACGCGGTGCAAGCTGGGCATGACGACCTCGCGCTGCTGCTGGTCATCGTCACTTCGCTGCTGTCCATCACCGTGCTGGTGCTGTCGAACCGCTTCTTCTCGCTTCGCTGATCTCGTGTTCCATCCATACCCATAAGGAGTTGCAATGCGTCCGTTCCGTCTCTTGTCCCTCGTCGTCGCGCTCGCATTGCCGCTGGCCGCCTCGGCCCAGCAGATCACAGTGTCCGCTGCCGCGAGCCTGACCGACGCATTCAAGGAGATCGGACCCAAGTTCGAAGCCGCCAAGGCCGGCGCCTCGGTGCGCTTCAACTTCGCCGCCTCGGGCGTGCTGCTGCAGCAGATCGGCCAGGGTGCGCCGGTGGACGTGTTCGCCAGTGCCGACCAGGAAACCATGAACCGCGGCGTCGAGCAGAAGGCCATCGATGCCGCCACGCGCAAGGACTTCGTCACCAACAGCCTGGTGCTCATCGAGCCCGCCAAGGAAGGCGTGGGCCTGAAGTCGCTGCAGGACCTGAGCGGGACCAATGTCAAGAAGATCGCCGTCGGCAAGGTCGCGACCGTGCCGGTCGGCCGCTACACCAGGCAGGTGCTCGACAACGCCAACCTCTGGACCGCGCTGGAGCCCAAGTTCGTGCAGGCCGACAGCGTGCGCCAGGTGCTCGACTACGTGAGCCGCGGCGAGGCCGAGGCCGGCTTCGTCTATCGCACCGACGCGGCCATCGCCGGCGACAAGGTGAAGATCGCCTTCACGCCCACCGGCCACACGCCCGTGACCTACCCGATCGCCGTGGTCGCCGAAAGCAGGCAGAAGGCGCTGGCCGGCGACTTCATCGCCTTCCTCTCGACGCCCGCCGCCCAGGAAGTGCTCGCGCGCTACGGATTCGGCAAGCCATGATCGATGTCGATCTGAGGCTCACGGTGGCCGACGGCCGCCGGCGCTTCGATCTCGCGGTGCGTTTCGCGACGGACGTGCCCTTTGCCGCGCTCTACGGCCCGTCGGGCGCGGGCAAGTCGCTCACCCTGCAGGCCATCGCCGGCCTGCTGCATCCCAGCTCGGGCCACGTGCGGCTCGACGGCCGCACGCTGTACGACTCGGCCCAGGGCATCGACGTGCCCGCGCCGGCGCGGCGCATCGGCTATCTCTTCCAGGACTACGCGCTCTTCCCGCATCTCAGCGTGCGCGAGAACGTCTCCTTCGGCTTGACCGCATGGCATCGCCGCAGGCCCGCCGCGAAGGACGCCGAGCGCGTCCACGCGCTGCTAGAAAGCTTCGGCCTCGCAGCACTCGTCGACAGCCGCCCCCAGACCCTCTCAGGCGGCCAGCGGCAGCGCGTGGCCCTTGCGCGGGCGCTGGCCTGCGAGCCGCAGGTGCTGCTGCTCGACGAGCCCTTCGCCGCCCTCAACCCCATGCTGCGCGCCGAACTGCGCGAGGAACTCGCCGAGGTGCGCAGGCAGTGGGGCATTCCGGTGCTGATGATCACGCACGACATCGAGGACGTGCTCGCCCTGGCCGACGTGGCCTTCGTCTACAGCGAAGGCCGGGTGGTCCGCGAGATCGACCTGCACAACGCCGAGAGCCGCGATGTCGCGCTGCACGAGGCGGCCGGTGCTCGCCTCGCGGAAGACACGCCGCTGCGGCGCAAGCTGAGGGGGCTGCTGATGAGGGACACCCGGGGAGTCTGAGGCGGCTGGCTTCATTTCCTTTTTGAATCGCCGCATGTCCCGATTCAATTTGACGCTCCAGCGGCCCGCGGCGAACACTCGCTCGCATGAGCAGCGAGCAGAAGATCGAGTTTTACAAGGGCCCGGCGGGCGGCTGGGGCGCATTGCGCAGCGTGACGAATGCGCTGCTGCGGCAGGACATTCCGATCAAGGGCGCGAAGACGCTGCTCTCGGCCAACCAGCCTGACGGTTTCGATTGCCCGGGCTGCGCCTGGCCCGACCGCAACCACGCCTCCACCTTCGAGTTCTGCGAGAACGGCGTCAAGGCCGTGGCCGCCGAAGCCACCGCGCGCCGCGCCGGTCCGGAGTTGTTCGCGAAGCACACCGTGGCCGAACTGGCCGGGCAGAGCGACTTCTGGCTCGAAGACCAGGGCCGGCTCACTCACCCGATGGCCTACGACGCGGCGAGCGACAAGTACGTGCCCATCGAATGGGACGACGCCTTCGCGCGCATCGCCCGCCACCTGAACGCGCTGCCCGACCCCGACCAGGCCATCTTCTACACCTCGGGCCGGGCCAGCAACGAGGCGGCCTTCCTGTACCAGCTCTTCGTGCGCGAGTACGGCACCAACAATTTTCCCGACTGCTCGAACATGTGCCACGAGCCCAGCGGGAGCGGCATGCGCCCGCAGCTCGGCGTGGGCAAGGGCACGGTCACGCTCGACGACTTCGAGAAGGCCGACGCGATCTTCATCTTCGGCCAGAACCCCGGCACCAACCACCCGCGCATGCTCGGCGAACTGCGCGCGGCGTCGAAGCGCGGCGCGCGCATCGTGAGCTTCAACCCGCTGCGCGAGCGCGGCCTGGAACGCTTCGCCGACCCGCAGGACAAGCTGGAGATGGCGACCCTGGGCTCCACGCCCATCAGCACGCACTACTTCCAGCTGCGCGTGGGCGGCGACTTCGCCGCCGTCAAGGGAATGATGAAGCACGTCATCGAGCGCGAGGACGAGGCCGTGGCACGCGGCGAGCCTTCGGTGCTCGACCATGCATTCATCGCCGAGCACACCACCGGCTTCGATGCACTGGCGGCCGACCTGCGCGCCGAGCAGTGGGACATCCTGGTGCGCGAATCGGGCCTGAGCGAGGAACAGATTCGCGCTGCGGCCGACGTGTACCTGGGCGCCGAGCGCGTCATCGCCTGCTGGGGCATGGGCATCACGCAGCATCAGCATTCGGTGGCCACGATCCAGATGATCGGCAACCTGCTCATGATGCGCGGCAACATGGGCCGCGAGGGCGCGGGCGCCTGCCCGGTGCGCGGACACAGCAACGTGCAGGGCGACCGCACGATGGGCATCTGGGAGAAGCCGCCCGCCGCGCTGCTCGACCGCCTGCAGAAGGTGTTCGGCTTCGAGCCGCCGCGCCGCAACGGCGTCGATACCGTCGAGGCGATCCAGTCGATGCTCGACGGCAAGGGCAAGGTCTTCTTCGCGCTCGGCGGCAACTTCGCGGCCGCCACGCCCGACACCTACCAGACCTGGAAGGCGCTGAAGCAGTGCGAGCTCACGGTGCACGTGACCACCAAGCTCAACCGCAGCCACGTGATCCACGGGCGCGAAGCGCTCATCCTGCCGTGCCTGGGCCGCACCGAGATCGACATGCAGGCCGGCGGCCAGCAGGGCGTGACGGTGGAGGACTCCATGAGCATGGTGCACATCTCCATGGGCATCAACCCGCCCGCGTCGGAGCACCTGCTGTCAGAGCCGGCCATCGTCGCGCGGCTCGCCGCGGCCACGCTGGGCGCGCGCAGCAACACGCCGTGGCTGTGGCTCATCGAGGACTATTCGCGCATCCGCGACAAGATCGAAGCCGTGTTCGACGACTTCAAGGACTTCAACGCCCGCGTGGCGCACCCCGGCGGCTTCCGCCTGCGCAACACCGCGAACGAGCGCGTGTGGAACACCTCGTCGAAGAAGGCCGTGTTCTTCACGCATGCCGTGCCGCTGGACACGCCTTCGCACCGTGCCCGGGCACGATTCGCGAAAAAGGGCGACACCATCGTCTTCACGTTGCTGACCACGCGCTCGCACGACCAGTACAACACCACCATCTACGGCATGGACGACCGCTACCGCGGCGTGTTCGGCCAGCGCCGCGTGGTCTTCATCAACAAGGAAGACATCCGCGCGCTCGGCCTGAAGGACGGCGACTGGGTCGACATCCAGACCGTGTGGAACGACGGCCAGGAGCGCCGCGCCGACCGGTTCAAGCTGGTGGCCTACGACATCCCGCGCGGCAACATCGCGGCCTACTACCCCGAGACCAATCCGCTGGTGCCGCTGTCGGCCGTGGCCGAGAACGCCGGCACGCCGACTTCCAAGTCCATTCCCGTGGTGCTGGTGCCGCACGAGCTGCCGATCCAGAAACTGGCGGAGGACGAGGCAGACGGCATGGTGGCGGCGGCATGAGTGCGTTGCTGCAGGACAGCCTGTCGGTGGCCATCCTGCGCATGCTCGCGCAGGAGCCCGACGGCACGGGCGTCTCGCTGCCGCGCCTGGGCAAGCGGCTGGGCCAGGGTGCCAGCGTGCTGATGCGCCGGCTCACGATGATGGGCGATGCCGTCATCGGCGGCGTGCGCGGTCCGGGCTGGGTACGCGTGGTGCAGCATGACGACCGCTGGGTCGCGCACCTGCTCGAAGCCGGGCGGGCGCAGGTGGGAACACTTCCTCCCGAAGACGAGAACCGCGACTGAGCCGACAATGGCTCGACCAGCTGGAGCCCCCATGTCGAAGCCAGAAACCGACGATTCCGAAGACACCCTGCCACCGCTGTCGCGGCACGCCGTGCGCGTGTTCGGCGAGCGCGGCGTCGCGCCCGAAGGCGAGCTGCGCGACGACACCCTTGCTGCCGAGGTGCCGGTGGCACTGGTGTTCAACGGCGTCTCGCACGCGGTGATGATGGCCACCCCGCAGGACATGGATGCCTTCGCACTCGGCTTCGCGCTGAGCGAGGGCATCCTCGACACCGCCGCCGACTGCCGCGGCATCGACGTGCGCACCGTCGATGCTTCCGAAGCCGGCCTGCCCGCCGGCATGCCCGGCATCGAGGTACAGCTCGAGATTTCCACGCGCAGCTTCGAGCGCCTGAAAGACCGCCGCCGCAGCCTCGCGGGCCGCACCGGCTGCGGCGTGTGCGGCGTCGAGAGCTTCGCGGGGCTCGATCTGTCTCCGCAGCCCGTGCCCCGGCGCGACTGGATCGAACGCATCGACCTGCCCACCGTGCTGCGCGCCTTCGCGGCCATGCCGCCGCGCCAGGTGTTCAACGCCGAAGCCGGCGCAATCCACGCGGCTGCATGGGCCACTGTCGACGGCGAACTCACCGACCTGATGGAAGACGTCGGCCGCCACAACGCGCTCGACAAGCTCATCGGCAGCCTCGCACGCGCAAGCCGCCTGCAGGAGCCGGGCTTCGTGCTGATGTCCAGCCGCGGCAGCCATGAACTCGTGCGCAAGTGCGCGCGCGTGGGCATCGCGGCGATGGCGACCATCTCCGCGCCCACGGCCATGGGTGTGCGCATGGCCGAACTGTGCGGCCTGCGGTTCTGGGGGCTGTGCCGCGCGCCGCGGGGCGTGCTCTATGCCGACGGGCTCGCCGCGCCCTTGCCGAGCGCCAGCACCGCATCGGCCACGGCCTCGATGCCCTGATCCGAAAGATCACCGGCCACCACGCGCTGCCGCCCCGCCCAGGCACGGAAATGCAGCTCCTGCGACTTCTGATAGTGCGGGTCGTAATGCAGCGCCATCAGCTCCGCGAACAGATGCGGTAGATCCGCCTCATGCGCCCACTGCTGCCAGCGCGAAACGGTCTCCTTGCCCTGCAATTCCTTGAGCGCGCCGAGCTTGTCGGCCAGCGCGTCCCGGTCATCACCCAGATAGGCGTAGTCGCGCAGCAGATAAGCCAGCCGTGCCTCGGGCGGGGCTGCCACCTCGATACATGGCGCGGCGCGCATTTGCGCCACCAGCGGCAGCGGCAGCGACAGCCGCCCGATGCGGATGCTCTCGCCCTCCACGTACAGCGGGCGCGAGAGGTCGACGGTCTCGAGCACCGCCGCGATGCGCGTCTCGAAGTGCTTCTGCGAAGGCTGCGCCACGCCCGGCAGCGAACCGAGCAGCGAACCCTTGTGGCGGGCGAAATCTTCCAGGTCGAGTACCTGTGCGCCGCGCGCGGCCAGCGCGTGCAGCACCCGGGTCTTGGCGCTCCCGGTGGCGCCGCAGATCACGCGCAGGTCGAGCCTGGGCGTCAGCGTGTCGATCTGCGAGATCACGTGCCGGCGAAAGCTCTTGTAGCCGCCCGCGAGCTGCTGCGCGTCCCAGCCGACGAGGCGCAGCCAGGTGACCATCGAGCCGCTGCGCATGCCGCCGCGCCAGCAGTAGACCAGCGGCTTCCAGTTCTCGGGCCGGTCGGCCAGCGTCTCGCGCAGGTGCCTGGCGATGTTGGCCGCCACCATCGCGCCGCCGATGCGCCGCGCCTCGAAGGCGCCGGTCTGCACGTAGACGGTGCCGACGATGTGGCGCTCCTCGTCGTTCAGCACCGGGCAGTTGATGGCGCCCGGGATGTGGTCGAGCGCGAACTCGGCCGGCGAGCGGGCGTCGATCAGCGTGTCGAAGGCGTGGCGGTCGGCCACCCGCACGGGCTGGCGATGACTCATGGCAAAAGGAACCTCATGCCCCCGATTGTCGGTGACAGGGGCGATCAGGCGTAGGCTGGCCCGAGCCCCTTGCGCAAGCGAGCGCTGGCAAAGTCCACCAGCGTGACCAGCACGAACATCGCGATCAGCACCGTCATCGCCTGCTGCTGCTGGAAGATCGACAGGTGGAAGTACAGCAGCTGCCCCAGTCCGCCACCGCCCACGAAGCCCAGCACGGCGGCCATGCGGATATTCATTTCCCAGCGGTAGAGCGTGTAGGCCACCCATTGCGGCAGCACCAGCGGCAGGCTGGCGTAGCTGAAGGCGGTGACGGCATTGGCGCCCGAGAGCGTCAGCGCCTGCTCGGGCTCGCGCGGCGCGTTCTCCAGCGCTTCGGCGAACAGGCGCCCCAGCACGCCCGTGGTGTGCAGCGACAGTGCCAGCGCGCCCGCGAACGGCCCGATGCCGGCGGCCAGCACCATCAGCGCGGCCCAGACCAGTTCGGGCACGCTGCGCAGGAAGTTGAGCGCGAAGCGCGCCGCATGGCGCGGCATCCAGCCGGCGCGGCCCGAAGCCGGCAAGGCGAGCACCGCGCCGGCAAGGGCTGCCAGCACAGTGCCCAGCGCCGACACCGCCAGCGTCTGCAAGGCCCCATGCCCGACCTTGACGAGGAAGTCCGGCGACATGTCGGGCGGGAAGAACTCGGCGACGAACCTGCCCATGAGCCTGAGCGATTCCGCCGAGCCCAGCGCCCGGTAGTCGATGCCCAGGTAAACGAAGCTCGCCACGACGGCCGCGCCGATCAGCAGCAGCGCGATGCGGCATCGCCAGCACGGCGGCGGGCGCGGAGGCAGCATCTTCGTTGTCATGCCAGCAGCTTCCGCAGCGCGCTGCTCAGCAGGTCGGCCAGCAGCACCAGCGCCAGGAACACCAGCAGGATGCTGCTGGCCTCGCCGCCGTTGAGCATCTTCATCGACTGGTCCATCAACTGCCCGAGGCCGCCCGCGCCGACGAAGCCCATCACCACCGACGCGCGCACCGCGCATTCCCAGCGGTAGACGGTGTACGAGGCCAGCTCCTGCGCCGTGTTCGGCAGCAGGCCGTAGCACAGCGCAGCCAGCCGCCCGCTGCCGCCTTCGAGCAGCGCGCGGGCCGGGCGCGTGTCGGCCGATTCGAGGATCTCCGCATAGACCTTGCCCAGCATGCCCCCGTAGGTGATGGCCAGCGCCAGCACGCCCGAGGCCGGGCCGAGCCCGAGCGCGCGCACGAACAGCAGCGCCCAGACGATCTCGGGAATGGCGCGCAGCACCATCAGCAGCCAGCGCGCCGCCTGCCGCACGATGCCGGCCTGCACGCGGCCCGGCCCCGGCCCGATGCGCGAGATGGACAGCGCGCGCGTCGTCACGAAACCCAACGGCGCGCCGATCAGCAGCGCGAGCGCTGTGCCGGCCGTGGCCATCGCCAGCGTCTCCAGCGTGGCCTTCAGCAGCAGGGCGAGAAAGGCCGGCGAGCCATCAGGCGGAAAGAAGCCCGCCAGGAAGCCGCCGATGACCGCAAGGTTGCCGCCGGTGAAGAGCGCCCACGGCTTGAATTCGGACAGCGCCAGCATCGGCCACGCGATGACGAGCGCGGCGGCGCAGGCGGCCAGCCGCCGCGCGGCGTGCGGGTCGCGCATGGCCGGGGAGGCGACGGTCGTGCTCAAGGGCAGTCGGGCCGCTGGAAGGCCGCCTCCACTGCCGCAGCTGTCGTCGCACCCGGCGGGAGCGGTCGCTGGGTCGCGACGCCGCCTTCGCTCGCGTAGAGCGCGTCGAGCATCTCGGGCGTGACCTGCGCGGCCGGCAGGTCGAACATCACCGCGCCGCCGCGCATGCCGACGATGCGCGGAAACCAGCGCAGCGCGAGGTCCACCGCGTGCAGCGAGGCCATCAGTGTCGCGCCTGTCGATTCGCTTTGCGCGACGAGCTGGCCGATGGCCGCGTCGGCCAGCGTGGGGTCTAGTGCGGACACCGGCTCGTCGGCAAGCAGCAGGGCCGGGCGCTGGTAGAGCACGCGCGCGATGCCCACGCGCTGCAGCTGGCCGCCGGAGAGCCGGTCGCAGCGCTCGAACAGGCGGTCTTCCAGCGCCAGGCGCGAGAGCGCCTCGTGCGCGCCGGCGATGTCCGAGGGATGAAGCAGCGAGCCCAGCGCACGCAGCATCGACCATTCGCCCAGACGCCCCGCGAGCACGGCAGTGACCACGCGCAGCCTCGGCGCGATGGGCGGCGACTGGTGCACGGTGCCGATGCGCGCGCGCAGCTTCTTCAGCGGCGCCGCGGTCAGCTGCCACGGTCCGGCGCCCAGTGCCTGCACCTCGCCTTCGGTGGGCCGCAGCGCCGCGCCGAGCACGCGCAGCAGCGTGGTCTTGCCTGCCCCTGAGGGCCCGATGACGGCGATGCGTTCGCCATCGCGCGCGGACAGCGTCACGCCGGCCAGCGCGCGCTGGCCGTTGGGGTGGATCACGCCGACGGCTTCGAGTGAGAAGCTCATGCCGAGCGGCTTTCGGACGCTGTTCCCTCACCCCAGCCCTCTCCCGCACGCGGGAGAGGGAGCGTCAGCAGTGCGAATCCCGGCTGTTGGCTCCCTCTCCCGCTTGCGGGAGAGGGTTGGGGTGAGGGTTCCCTCGCCGCCCGGCGAATCACTTGATCAGACCCGCCGACTTCCCTGCCGTCTCGATCCCGTCGTAGTTCGACGACTTGGTCGGGATGAACTTGCTCGCGCGCTGCAGCGCCATGATTTCCTTGTGCGCCGGGTTGGCTGGGTCGAGCTTGAGGAAGGCGTCGGTCAGCTTCTTCGTGACCGCGGGGTCGAGGCCGGGGCGCACCGTCCAGTTGTAGTCGTAGTAGGTCGGCGTGGTGGCCAGCACGCGCACCTTGGCGGCGTTGGGGTTCTTTGCCTCCACCAGCTTGTCCCACACCGACGCGTTGAGCACGCCGGCCTCGGCGCGCGAGGCGGCCACGAAGGCCACGGTGGCGTCGTGCGCGCCCGAGAACGCGACGGTCTTGAAGTCCTTCTCGGGGTTGATGCCAGCCTGCAGCAGGAAGTAGCGCGGCATCAGGCTGCCCGAGGTGGAGGAGGGCGCGCCGAAGGCAAAAGTCTTGCCTTTCAGGTCGGCCAGCGTCTTCGCCGTGCTGTCCACTGGCACGATGAACTTGCTGGTGAACACCTCGTCCTCCGCGCGCTGCACGATGGGCACCGCACCGCCGTTGGTGCGGATGCGCGCCTGCACGAAGGTGAATCCGCCGAGCCAGGCCAGGTCGATCTTGTTGGTGGCCAGGCCCTCGACCACGGCGGCGTAGTCGGTCACGGGCGTGAACTGCACGTCCATGCCGGTTTCCTTCTTCAGATAGTCGCCCAGCGGCGTGAACTTGCGCTGCAGCTCGGTGGGCGCCTCGTCGGGAATGGCCGAGACGCGCAGCACGCCCTGCGCGAAGGCGCCGAAGCTTGCGACGGAAACGGTCAGGGCAAGGGCCAGTCGGGTGAGTGTCTTTTTCATGGATGCGCCTCGGAGGCTTGCGGTTTTGGAAAGGACGGGATTGTAGAAAGCGGCCCCGATTCGATAATCGCGCCATGAACCCGACTCTCATGAACCCGCTCGCGCCTTTGCGCCTCACGAGTTTTTCGCATGGCGGCGGCTGCGGCTGCAAGATCGCGCCCGGCGTGCTGTCGCAGATTCTCAAGAACCAGGCTGGCGGGCTGATCCCGCCGGAGCTCATGGTGGGCATCGAGACCGCCGACGACGCGGCCGTCTACAGGCTCAACGACCAGCAGGCGCTGATCGCGACCACCGACTTCTTCATGCCCATCGTGGACGACCCCTACGAGTTCGGCCGCATCGCCGCGACCAACGCGATCAGCGACGTGTACGCCATGGGCGGGCGCCCGATCATGGCGCTGGCGCTGGTGGCCATGCCGATCAACCAGCTGCCGGTGGAAGTCATCGCCGAGATCGTGCGCGGTGGGCAGGACGTGTGCCGCGCGGCCGGCATCCCGATCGCGGGCGGCCACACCATCGATTCGGTCGAGCCGATCTACGGCCTCGTCGCCATGGGCCTGGTGCACCCCGAGCGCGTGCGCCGCAACGCCGACGCGAAGGCCGGCGACGTGCTCGTGCTGGGCAAGCCGCTGGGCGTGGGCGTGCTCTCCGCCGCGCTCAAGAAGGAACAGCTCTCCGAGACCGGCTACCGCCAGCTCATCGAAAGCACGACCAAGCTCAACACGCCCGGCATCGCGCTTTCGGCGCTCGACGGCGTGCACGCGCTGACCGACGTCACCGGTTTCGGCCTGGCCGGCCACACGCTCGAACTGGCGCGCGGCGCGAAGCTCAGGGCCGTCGTCGAATGGTCGAAGGTGCCGCTGCTGGAGAACGTGCTGGCCATGGCCGCCGAAGGCTTCGTCACCGGCGCGTCGGGCCGCAACTGGGCCGGCTACGGCGCCGAGGTGAGCCTCGCGCCCGGACTGCACGCCACCACGCAGAACCTGCTGAGCGATCCGCAGACCTCGGGCGGCCTGCTCGTGAGCTGCGCGCCCGATGCGGTCGATGCGGTGCTGAAGATCTTCCGTGACGAGGGTTTCGCGCGCGCGGCCGTCATCGGCCGTGTGGAAGCCGGCGAGCCCTCGCTGCACGTGGTGCCCTGAAGAGGCGGTTCTACGCCGGCTCGTCGAGTCAGCAGTCGCTGTCGCAAGCTCGGATCGCGCAGCAGGCGAATGCCCGCTCGACGGCGGAAGGGGGAAGGAGTCGAACCTTCCCGGCGACGACTGGCGCCACCAACCGGGTTTGAAGCCCGGCCGCCCCACCAGGGACGATCCCCTCCCATGATCTGCTTCGTCGTTCAAGGCTTCGCCCCGAACAGCGACGTATCCGGCCGCAGCAGGTGCGTGTCCTTCACGCGCCGCGTGTAACCCACACGATCGAAAAACTCCAGCAGCTGGATCGCACGCTTGCGCCCCAGCCCGGTCGCGTCCCTGAAGCTCGCGGCCTCCAGGCCTGCGGGCCCGTCGAGGCAATCGCGCGCGATCGCCGCAAGGCGCTCCACGGTCGCCAGTGGATAGTACAGGTCCTTCACCACCTGGAAGGTCTCGCCGCGGCGCGCGAGGCTCGCGAGCGTCTGCCGCACCATCGCCTCGCTCGCCGCGCAGTCCTTCGCCAGGTCGCGCACCCACGGCGGATCGAAGCCGCCGTCGGCCAGCCTGGGCAGCAGCTTCTGCGCGAGCTTCTGCTCGGCTTCGTTGAGGCGTGCGGCATGGTCCGGCAGATGCAGCCATGTGCCGCTGCGCACCAGCGTGCCGCGCGCGACCAGCTCGTCGAGCGCATGGCGCCAGAGCGCGTCGTCGGTGCGCGGCCCGGCCAGGCGCTTGAGGCGGCGGGCGTCGGGGCCGACTTCGTCGGGCGCCGTGCGATGGAAATCCGCGAGACGCTCGGCGATCTGTTCTTCGAGCGCCCCCAGGTGCGACCGAGCGATCGCCGTATGGCCGATGCGCACCGCGTCGGCAGGCAGTGGCAGCGCTTCTTCGTCGGCCAGCGAGAGCGCACGCACCACCTGCGCGGTGTCGATGCCCATCGGCGCGTTGTGCAGCAACGCGGTCACGCGGGCAGCGCGGTCGTCGATGGCCCAGGCTGCCAGCGTCCGCAGCCGCTCGGGCGTGCGGCGATAGCGCACCGGCGCGAACGGATCGAGCACGTGCGCGCCCGCCACCGTGCGCGTGGCCGAGGCATCGCGCAGCACGCCGCGGTCGCCGTGCCATGCGCCTACGGGTTCGCGCAGCACCAACTGGGCCAGCGCGGTCTCGCCGGGCGCGAGCGCGTCGCGGTCGAGCAGCGCGACCGATGCCATCACGTCGCTCGCGCCCAGGTGCGCATGCACCGTCGCACCCGAGCGCAGCGGCTTCGCCTCGTCGGGCCACAGCGTGAGCAGCACGTCGATGCGCGCCGAAGCGAGCGCGACGGACTGCGCGCAGATCCACTCGCCGCGATGCACCTCGTCCTTGCCGATGCCGGCCAGTGCGAGCGCGCAGCGCTGCCCGGCATGCGCCGATTCGGCCTGCTGGTTCTGCGCATGGATGCCGCGCACGCGCACCATGCGGCTGCCCGGCGCGATGCGCAACTCGTCGCCGATGCGCACCGTGCCGCTGAAGACCGTGCCGGTGACGACGGTGCCCACGCCCGAGAGGCTGAACGACCGGTCCACCGCGAGCCGGAAGGCCAGGCCGTCCTCACGCGCGCGCTCCTGCCGCGCCACGTCGAGCAGCCGCTCGCGCAGCGCATCGATGCCTTCGCCCGTCGTCGCAGATACCGCCAGCATCGGGGCACCGGCCAGCGGCGTGGGCGCTAGCAGGGCAGCGATGCCGGCCCGCACCTCCGCGAGCCGCGCCTCGCGCACGCCGGCATCGATGCGGTCGATCTTGGTGATGGCCACCGTCGCCGAGCGAACGCCGAGCAGCGCCACCACCGCGAAATGCTCGCGCGTCTGCGGCATCACGCCGTCGTCGGCCGCCACCACCAGCAGTGCGTGGTCGATGCCGGTCGCGCCGGCCAGCATGGTGTGCAGCAGGCGCTCGTGGCCCGGCACGTCGACGAAGCCCAGCGACACGCCGTCGGGCGCGTGCAGGTACGCGTAGCCGAGTTCGATGGAAATGCCGCGCCGCTTCTCCTCGGGCAGGCGGTCGGTGTCCACGCCTGTGAGCGCGCGCACCAGCGTGGTCTTGCCGTGGTCGATGTGGCCTGCAGTGCCGATGATCATCGTGGGTGTGCCGTCACATGAAGTTGCGGGTGTGCAGCTCGGCGAGGCGCTGCGCCTCGTCGTGCCCGAAGCCCAGCCGCGAGAGCCGCGCCCGGCGCCCGGCCGCCATGTCGCGCTGCAGCTGCTGCACGGCCGCGTGCCCGCGCGCGACGGCTGCGGGCGAGAGTTCGCCCGCAGCCAGCAGCACCAGCGCGTCGAACACTTCCTCGTTGAGGCCCGCCGTGCCGGCCAGCGTGTCGTAGCGCAGCTCGATGGCGTTGCGCAGCCGCACTTGGTAGTCGGGCTGCACCGAGAGCCGGTATTCCAGGTGCGCCATGCCGAAGGCGACGTGGCGCGCCTCGTCGCGTGCCGCGAGCCGCGCGATCTGCCGCGTCACCGGGTCGGGCGCGTGCGCGTGCAAAAAGTTGAGCAGGTTCACGAAGCTGCCTTCGCCGAGCACGGCCAGCAGGAAGGTGGCAATGGAGAAATCGGGCGCGTCGAACAGCGTGCGCAGCGAAGCCTGCCCGCCCGCGGTCGAGAGCGCGGGCCGGTGGCCGCGCAGCGTGGCGCGCCGGGCGAAGACTTCGACATGCCGCGCCTCGTCGGCGCACTGCAGCGCCAGCAACTGCAGCACCTCGCGGAAATGCGGGTGGATCTGCCCCAGGTGGCGCGCCGGCACCAGCAGCGCGGCGTTCTCGTTCTCGATGAGGTACGTCATCACCTGCACGACTGCAGCCTCGACGGCGTCCGGCAGCTCGAATGGCGCGTCCCAGTCGATGGCGGTGGCCGGGTCCCACTGGGCTGCGGCCGCCTGCCGGTAGAGCTCGCCGGCCGTCGCGGCCCAGAGCTCGTCGCGGCGGTGCAGAGCGAAGAAGAAGGGCGGGCTGCCGGCCTCCACTGTGGCGCCGCGCGCGGACAGGCCCCAGCCGGAAGCGGCGTCTTCGGCGGGTGCATCGTCGGCGCTGCCGGTCGATTGCGCGCCGAGCCAGCGGCCCTCGGCATGCGGGCCGCGTGTGACCACTGCATCTTCTGCATCGAAGCGCAGCGCATGCCCCTGGCTCCGGCACCAGGCCTCCAGGTGCATGCGCCAGTCCGACGAGCGTCCGCGCACGCGCAGCTCGCCGCGCACCGGCCGTTCGGCCAGTGCGCGGCGGATGAGCAGCAGGGCGCCCTGGTCGAGGCCCAGCGACTCAATATCGATAGTCGGGATTGGTGATGCGGCCATCGCCGTCGTAGAAACCTTCGTCGTCCACCGCGCGTTCGAGCAGCGCATAGCCGCTGGTGCGGCCGGTGCGCCATTCGCGCAGTCCTTCGAGCTCGAGCAGCGGACGCACCTGCGGGTCGTCCCAGCGCATCGCCATCAAGAGCGAGACGAAGCGGTCGACCAGCGCGGCCGGCGCGCCGGGGCTGGTGGTGAAGTTGCAGTGGTCGTAGGCGCCGGTGCGCGCCACCACGCGCGTGCCGCCCGCAGGCAGCGTGCCGTCGAGGCCGAAGGCCAGGTGGTTGCCGTCGATCAGGCAGCAGGCGTCGATCTCGCCCGCCATCAGCGCCAGTGCCGCGTCGCGCTCGCCGCCGATGTGATCGCCGTGCTTGCCGCCGAGCACGTCGAAGTAGCGAGCCTCGAAGTCGCGCTGCTTCACCAGGCCTTCGCTGCGCAGGTGGTCGAGCGGGATCAGCGTGGCCTGCGGCGAATCGAGCGCGCCGAGGCCGACGGTCTTGCCGCGCAGGTCTGTCAGCGACTGCACGGGGCTGTCGGCGCGCACGACGATGGCCGAGCGAAGGTCGCAGTCGGTGTCGCGCATGGCCACGGCCTGCACCTTCAGGCCCCGGCTGCGCGCGATGCGCTCGGCGCGCACCCAGGCCAGCGGCGAGTTCCATGCGAGGTGCAGCGTGCCGTCGAACTGCGCCTCGACCTGGCTTTCGTAGTTCGAATACAGCACGTAGTCGAAGGCCAGGCCGTTCTTCGCGAAGAAGGCCTTGAAGCCTTCCCAGATGGTGACGACCTTGGGCGCGTAGGCCACGGCGCCCATGATCAGCGTGGGTTCGGGCATGGAGTCGATCCTTTCCTCAGAACAGCGGCAGGCCGGTGATGGCCTTGCCGATGAAGTCGTAGAGCACGTCGGAGGTCGGTGCCATCACGCTCGATGCGCGGGCGTCGCGGAAGAGGCGCTCGATGCCCGCCTCCTTGCGGAAGGCCGCGCCGCCGCACACGCGCATCGCGATGTCGGTGACTTCGAGCGCTGTCTCGGCCGCGGCTGCCTTCACCTCGAGCACGCGCAGCATGGTGTCGGCACGGCCCGCGCCGACGGCGGCGATGGTGTCGTCCAGCAGTGCCTGCGCCATGTCGGCCTTGATGCGCGCCTTCGCCAGGTAGGCGCGGATGGTGGGCAGGTCGGCCAGCGACGAATCGAGGTGCACGTGCCGCGTCTGGCTCACGTGGCCGATGGCGGCCTGCAGCGCGCCTTCCATCAGCCCGGTCGAGCAGGCGGCGCTGAGCACCGAGAACCACGGCAGCACCACGCCCATCATGGCGTCGAAGCCCTTGCCGTCCTCGCCGAGCCTGGCGCTCGCGGGAATGCGCACGTTGCTCGCTGTGATCGGCGTGGAGGCGTTGCCGCGCAGGCCCAGCCCGTCGAAGCGGCCGGGCTGGCCCAGGCCGTCGGACTTGGCATCGACCAGCCACAGCGTGCTGGCGCCTTCGGCGGCGAGCGGCTTGCTCGACCACACGTAGCTGTCGGCCTCGAAGGCGGATGTGACCCAGCTCTTGCGCGCATCGAGCACCACGTTGCCGCCGTCCGCGCGCGCGGTGCCGGTGGGCGCCCAGAAATGGCTGCGCGAATCGGCCTCGGAAAAGGCCAGCGTGCTCAGGTGCGTGCCCTTGGCGACCGCGCGGCGCGTTTCCTCGGGGCCGAACTGTTCGAGCACGGCCGAGGCGCAGTAGTGCATGCACACGATCATCGCGGTGGAGGGGCAGGTCTGCGCGATGCGCGAGACCACCTGCGCGGCCTCCTTCAGGCCCAGGCCCTGGCCGCCGACCGACGCGGCCGAGACCAGCCCGAGCAGGCCGGCCTCGCCCAGCGCCGAGATCGTCTCTCGTGGAAAGCGTCCCTCGGCGTCGGTGCGCTGGGCCAGGGGCTTCAGCGTTTGCGTTTCGATACCGGCGAGCACGTCGAGGGGGTTCATCGCTTTCTCCAGGGAGGCGGTTGAGGGAATCGATCTACAGGAGGCGCTCGCGCAGGGTGGCGAGCTGGTCCGTGAACGGGGCGCTGTCTTCCAGGCAGCGCAGGTCGAGCAGCAGCCGGTCTTCGGCGACGCGGCCGATCACCGGCAGCGGCAGGCCGCGCAGCGCGGTGGCGAGGGCATCGAGCGCGGTGCCGATGCCCTTCTTCGAGGTGCCGGCCGGCGCGATCGCAAGGCCCGCCGAAGGCAGCCGCTCGACCGGCAGCGAGCCGGAGCCGATCTGCCCGAGCAGCGGCACCACTTCGACCGTGAAGCGCGGCGACACGGCCGCCTGCACCGGCTCGCACAGCGCCTGGGCCATCTCCCGGATCGCATCGGCGGGGCGGGTGAGCAGCCGCAGCGTCGGCAGGTCCTGCGCGAGGCGCTCGGGCCGCAGGTAGAGCGACAGCGTGGCTTCGAGCGCCGCCAGCGGCAGCTTGCTCATGCGCAGCGCGCGCTTCATCGGGAACTTGCGGATGCGGCCGACGGCCTCCTTGCTCCCCACGATGAGGCCGGCCTGCGGGCCGCCCAGCAGCTTGTCGCCCGAGAAGGTGACCACGTCGCAGCCGGCGGCGAGCATCTCCTGCGGCAGCGGCTCTCGTGGCAGCCCGTAGCGCGCGAGGTCGATGAGCGAGCCGCTGCCCAGGTCGGTCGCCAGAGGAACGCCGCGCGCGTGCGCGATGCCGGCGAGCGTGGCCTCGTCGACGGCCGAGGTGAAGCCCTGCACCGCGTAGTTGCTGGTGTGCACCTTCATCACGAGGGCAGTGCGTTCGTTGATGGCGCGCTCGTAGTCCTGCGGATGCGTGCGGTTGGTTGTGCCGACCTCGACCATGCGCGCGCCGGCGCTGGCCATCACGTCGGGCATGCGGAAGGCGCCGCCGATCTCCACCAGCTCGCCGCGCGAGACGATCACCTCGCGCTCGCGCGCCAGCGCGGCGATGGTCAGCAGCACGGCGGCCGCGTTGTTGTTGACCACCGTGGCGGCCTCGGCGCCGGTGATGGTGCACAGCAGCTCTTCGACCAGCGAGTCGCGGTCGCCGCGGCTGCCGGTGGCGAGGTCGTACTCGAGGTTGTTGGGCGATGTCATCACCGCGAGCAGCCGCTGCAGCGCCGCGTCGGCCAGCAATGCGCGGCCCAGGTTGGTGTGGATGACTGTGCCCGTGAGGTTCAGCACCGCCTTCATGCGCGGCGCGAGGCGCGACTGGATGCGCGCGGCGAGCGCGCCGCCCAGTGCATCAGGCTGCACCTCCGCAGCGGCGAGCTTGCCCGCGACGGCTTTCGCGCGCAGGCCATCGAGCAGCGCACGCGCCTCTTTCACCACGAGCGTATGGCCATGCTCGGCCAGCAAGGCGCCCGGCACGGCGAGGCGCAGCAATTGATCGACAGAAGGCAGATCCTGGGGCCTTGCCGTCGAGCCGTGGACCACGGACTCTTCGGGCATCGCCATCAGCCGCCTCCGCCGTCGTCGGGGGGCCGGCGCGCCCGGCCGCCCGAAGCGGCCGGCCTGCCCCCGGTAGGGGGTTGGCGGACCGACACGAAGTGCGGGAAGCCTGGGGGGGAGGTCATGTTTCGGGCTCGCCGAAAAGGAGCATCAGGTTGTGGCCGCTGCGCTGGTGGCCGGCTTCCGACACGAGCAGATCCAGCGTGACGCTCGCCAGGTCGTCGGCGACAGGCTCGACCTCGGGGTCTTTTTCCATCACGACCTGCTTGAGGTAGTGGCCGCAGCTGTCGCAGCACTCGGCCTTCACCGCGCCCTCGCGCGCGCCGGTGGCGGGCACTTCCACGCCGGGCTGCGGCGACAGCGACTCGAAATGGATGCCCTTGGTGCTCTCGCAATGCGTGCACTTGATGCGCACGTAGTGCCACTCTGTGCCGCACAGCGAGCAGTGCAGGTAGCGGAAGCCTGCCTCGTCGGCGCCGATGCGTGTGATGCTCGCGGTGGGCGCGCTGCCGCAGCAGGGGCATTCGTTGCCGGGGTCGGTGCGGCCGTAGATGTTCTCGCCCGCGCTCTCGGCCACCTGCAGCACCAGATGCGTCCAGTAGGCCTGCAGCCCGGCGGCGATCAGCGGGGCGGCCGCGAGGTCGAGGCCGAACATGATGCGGCGCGAAAGCCGGTCGGCCTGCGCGTCGATCCATGCGTCGTCGGCGGCCGCGACGCGGTCGAGCGTGTCGCGTGCGGAGCCTTCGGGCAGCCTGGCGCGAAAGAGGGCGAGCAGCCGGCGCAATTCCTTCAGCCACACCGCATCGCGCGTCCAGCCGAAGGCAGGCATCGGCGGCTTGAGCACCTTGGCGGCGGCTTCGAGCGCTTCGGCCTCGGGCAGCCCGACCGGCGCGTAGTCCTGCAGCACCTGGTGCTGCGCCTGCGCGAGGTCGGCGATGAAGATCAGGTACTCGCGCATCGGATGCGAGGCGGCGAGCTGGCGCAGGCGAAGCTGCCGGTCGGAGAAGGCGAGGGCGCGCACCGGCAGGCGCAGGAACGGCATCTGCCGTCCGGCCTGCATCGCGATCTGCTCGGGCTCGAGGACGCGGGTGGTCCGGATCGGCGGTGGGCTGCCGGTGGAACTCGTCATCGGCGCAGTATCACTCACCTCGCGTCATTTTGCGATGCCAGAGCGGATGGTTGAGTTTTGCCCAGCCTTCGGTGACCGTACCTCGCGTCATTGCCCGCAGCGTGCCCTTGACCCAGATGGCGGCGTAGATGTGCGTGATGACCGAGAGGATCAGCACCACGGCCGAGGCCGCGTGCACCACCACTGCGATGCGCCGCACGAGGATCGGGAAGAAGCCGACGAACCACGGGCTCCAGAACATGAAGCCCGTCACCAGCAACAGCAGCAGGCTGATGCCGAAGGCCCAGAACACCAGTTTCTGGCCGGCGTTGTACTTGCCCACGGCCGGCATGCCCGACTTGTCTCCCTTGAGCATCTTCGGCGCGTTGGCGAGCCAGTCGCGATCGCTGCGGTCGAGCATGTTCTCTCGCCACATCGTGAAGAACAGGAACACGAAGCCCAGCACCATCAGCAGGCCCATGAAGGGATGCAGGATGCGCGTCCATGGCCCGCCGCCGAAGAGAGCGCTCAAAAAGAAGAGGCTCGGGTGGAAGAAGGCCAGGCCCGAGAGCGCCGCCGCGAAGAACATGATCGCGACGAACCAGTGGTTCATGCGCGTGGCGTCGCGGTAGCGGCGAAGGTAGTAGCGTGTCATCGCGTTCTTCTCCTCATGCGCGGGGCGTGGTGGGCGGCGCCGAAGAAGCCGGGGCCGGCGGCTCCTCGATCACCACCACGTCGTCGGGCCTGCCGTCGCGGTCGGCGTCGGGGTGGTCTTCCTTGGGCTCGATGGGGCCGGTCTTCATGTAGTGGAAGAAGCTGCCCACCACGGCGCCGATCATGGCGACCATGGCGAGCGGCTTTGCCACGCCCTTCCACAGCGACACCAGCGGGCTGATGTGCGGGTCCTTCGGCAGGTCGGCGTAGAGCTGCGGCCGGTCGGCGTGCTGCAGCACGTACATCACGTGCGTGCCGCCCACGCCCGCCGGGTCGTACACGCCGGCGTTGGCGAAACCGCGCTCCTTCAGGTCGACGATGCGCTCCGAGGCGTACTCGTGCATGTCTTCCTTGGTGCCGAAGTGCAGCGCGCCGGTGGGGCAAGCCTTCACGCAGGCCGGCTCCAGGCCCACGCCCACGCGGTCGGAGCACAGCGAGCACTTGTAGGCCTTGTTGTCGGCCTTGCTGATGCGCGGCACGTCGAAGGGGCAGCCGGTGACGCAGTTGCCGCAGCCCACGCAATGCTCGCTGATGAAGTCGACGATGCCGTTGGCGTACTTGACGATCGCACCTGGCGCCGGGCACGACTTCAGGCAGCCCGGGTCGTCGCAGTGCATGCAGCCGTCCTTGCGGATCAGCCATTCGAGCTTGCCGGCCTCGGGCTCCACCTCGGAGAACTTCATCACCGTCCAGGAGGCGGGCGTGAGGTCGACCGGGTTGTCGTAAGTGCCATGCGTGGTGCCGACCTCGTCGCGCAGGTCGTTCCACTGCATGCACGCGACCTGACAGGCCTTGCAGCCGATGCAGGCCGACACGTCGATCAGCTTCGCGACCGGCTGCACCTGCGGGCGGTGACGGATCTCCGGCGACGGCGTGGTCGTGGCCGAGCGGGCGGCGATGTCGAGGGTCTGGAGGGAGGACATCTCAGCGGCTCCGGGCTTTTTCTTGTTCCCTCTCCCCTTGCGGGGAGAGGGCTAGGGTGAGGGAGGCGGCCTTGCAGGCGTCGTCGGCGATTCCATCGCTGTAGGCCCTCACCCCAACCCTCTCCCGCAAGCGGGAGAGGGAGCAGGCCCGGGCGCTGTGGTCGTGCATGGTGCTGTGCTTCATGTCACGCCTTCTCGATGTTCACCGTGAACGACTTGTACTCCGGCGTCTGCGTGTTCGCGTCGCCCACGAACGGCGTCAGCGTGTTCACCAGATACCCCGGCTTGGCGATACCCACGAAGCCCCAGTGATTCGGCAGGCCCACGGTATGGACCGTGCGCCCGTCCACCTGCAGCCCCACGATGCGCTTGGTGACCACTGCCACGGCCTTGATGTAGCCGCGCTTGCTCGACACCTTGACCATGTCGCCGTGGCCGATGCCCTTCTCCTTCGCGAGCTCTTCGCCGATCTCGACGAACTGCTGCGGCTGGATGATGGCCGAGGTGCGCACGTTCTTGGTCCAGTAGTGGAAGTGCTCGGTGAGGCGGTAGCTGGTCGCCACGTACGGGAAGTCCTTCGGCACCCCGAGCCTTTCCAGGTCGCCCTTGAAGATGCGCGCCGCGGGGTTGGCGCGCGCCTTCTCGTTGTTCGGGTGCATCAGGTTGTTCACCAGCGGCGACTCGAAGGGCTCGTAGTGCTCGGGCAGCGGCCCCTCGGCCATGCCGGTGGGGGCGAACAGACGCGCCACACCCTCGGCGGTCATGATGAAGGGGCGCACCGCCTCCGCATCGGTCGGGTTCGCGTCGGGGCGGATGTCGGGCACGTCGGCGCCTGTCCATTGCTTGCCGTTCCACGAGACCAGGCCGCGCTTCGCGATCCACGGCTTGCCGGTGGCCGGGTCTGTCGAGGCACCGTTGTAGAGAATGCGCCGGTTCGCGGGCCAGGCCCATGCCCAGTTCTGCACCATGCCGATGCCGTACGGGTCGGCGTTGTCGCGCCGCGCCATCTGGTTGCCGGCCTGCGTCCATGCGCCTGCGTAGATCCAGCAGCCGCTGGCGGTGCTGCCGTCGTCGCGCAGCAGTCCGAAGCCCGAGAGCTGCTCGCCGGCCTTGGCCAGCGGCGGCTTGGTCGGGTCCTTCGGGTCGGTCAGGTCGACGAGCGCGCGGCCGTTGTATTCCATCGCCAGTTCCTGCGCGGAGGGCGAGTGCGGAATCTTGTACGGCCAGGTGAGCTTGACGATCGGGTCTGGGAAGGCGCCGCCGTCCTTCGCGTAGGCCGCGCGGATGCGGTTGAAGATGCCCGCCACGATCTCGATGTCGCCCTTGGCCTCGCCCGGCGGCTCCGCGCCCTTCCAGTGCCACTGCAGCCAGCGGCTGGAGTTGGTGAGCGAGCCGTCCTCCTCCGCGAAGCAGGTGGACGGCAGGCGGAACACCGTGGTCTGGATGTCGGCGGTCTTGACGTCGTTGAACTCGCCGAAGTTGCGCCAGAACTCGCTGGTCTCGGTCTGCAGCGGATCGATGGTGACCAGGAACTTGAGCTTGGAGAGCCCGTCGACGATCTTCTTCTTGTCGGGGATCGAGCCCACCGGGTTGAAGCCCTGGCAGATGTAGCCGTTGAGCTTGCCCTGGTTCATGAGCTCGAAGGCCTGCAGCACATCGTAGAGCCTGTCGATCTTGGGCAGGTAGTGGAAGGCCCAGTCGTTCTCCGCCGTGGCCGCGTCGCCCCACCACGACTTCTGCATGCTGACGAAGAACTTCGGATAGTTCTGCCAGTAGCTCATCTGGTTGGGCCGCAGCGGCTTGAGCGCGCGGGTCTTGTAGTAGTCCTCCAGCGTCTGCTCGTTGTCACGCGCCAGCGACATGTAGCCGGTCAGCGAGTTCGACAGCAGCCCCAGGTCGGTCAGGCCCTGGATGTTGCTGTGGCCGCGCAGCGCGTTCATGCCGCCGCCGGGCACGCCGATGTTGCCCAGCAGCAGCTGCACGATGGCGCCGGTGCGGATCATCTGCGAGCCCTGGCTGTGCTGCGTCCAGCCCAGCGCGTACATGATGGTCATGGTGCGCTGGGAGGTGCTGGTGCTCGCGATGTACTCGCACACCTTCAGGAACTTGTCCTGCGGCGTGCCGGTGATGCGGCTCACCATCTCGGGCGTGTAGCGCGCGTAGTGCCGCTTCATCACCTGCAGCACGCAGTTCGGGTCCTGCATGCTCATGTCGACCCTGGCCATGCCCTGCTCGTCGAGCGCGTAGCCCCACGACTTGGGGTCGTAGTTGCGCTTCTCGGGGTTGTAGCCGCTGAACAGGCCGTCCTCGAACTTGTAGTCGGGGCCGACGATGAAGGTCGCGTTGGTGTAGTTGCGGACGTACTCGGTCTGGATCTTGTCGTTGGTCAGCAGGAAGTTGATGACCCCGCCGAGGAAGGCGATGTCCGACCCCGCGCGGATCGGCGCGTAGTAGTCGGCCATGGCGGCCGAGCGCGTGAAGCGCGGGTCGACCACCACCAGGCGGGCCTTGTTCTGTTTCTTGGCTTCGATGACCCACTTGAAGCCGCACGGATGCGCCTCCGCGGCATTGCCGCCCATGATCAGCACGACATCCGCGTTCTGGATGTCCTGCCAGTGGTTGGTCATCGCGCCTCTGCCGAACGTCGGGGCCAGACTGGCCACCGTGGGTCCGTGTCAGACGCGTGCCTGGTTGTCGAACACCAGCATTCCGGTCGAGCGGAATGCCTTGTGCGTGATGTATCCGGTTTCGTTGGACGAGGCCGAGGCGCAGAGCATGCCGGAGCTGGTCCAGCGGTTCACGGTCTTGCCGTCGGCGTTGGTGGTCTGGAAGTTGGCGTCGCGGTCGGCCTTCAGCAGCCTGGCGATCCGGTCGAGCGCCTCGTCCCAGCCGATGCGCTTCCATTCCGTGGCGCCGGGTTCGCGCACCTCGGGGTACTTCAGGCGCATGGGGCTGTGCACGAAGTCGAGCAGGCCGGCGCCCTTGGGGCACAGCGTGCCGCGGTTGACGGGGTGATCGGCATCGCCCTCGATGTGGAGGATGTCGGACACCACGTTCTTCGCCTTGTCGCCCAGGCTGTACATGATGAGCCCGCAGCCCACCGAGCAGTACGGGCAGGTGTTGCGCGTCTCGGTGGTGCGCGCGAGCTTGAAGTTCCGGGCCTCGGCCAGCGCGGCGGTCGGCGAGAAGCCGAGCGCGACGATGCTGGAGCCGACCAGCCCCGCGCTGCTCACGCGAAAGAATTGCCGGCGGTTCATGTCCATGACGGAACCCCCTGCGGCGGTGAAGTGATGGAGTTTTTCATCGTGGTCTTCTTTTCTTCTGGCGGGTAACTCGAATTCGAATGAATCTGGCGGCGCTACTTGGGCGCCGTGCCGTCGCCTCCGCTGGGCGCGGGCGCCGCGCCGCCGGAGGTGCCGCTGGCGCCGCCCGGGCCGCTCATGCCGCCCACGGCCGCGCCGCCTTCGGACGGGCCTTGATGGGATGCGGAGGATTCGACCTTGTCACCGGAGGCGGCCGGGGTGACGCCCGTGGGGCTTGCTCCGGTGGCGCCAGCGGTGGCGGAGGCCTTCGGCGCGGGAGGCTTGGGATCGCATGCACTCGCCATCAGGCCGGCGGCAAGGCACAGGCCGATGATCTGCAGGCGCTGCTGACATCGTGGCATCGACACTCCTTGTGGGAAGGACGGGTCCGACAACGGGCTGTTTTTATGGCCTCGTTTTTCGCTTGCCGGTGTGCCCGGTTTGCGACAAACGGGATACGTTTAACGCATCATGCGACAGCATCATGTCCGGATCAAGGCCCGCAGGCGCGCAATAACCCTCGAATCCCGCCGTGAGGCCGGGCGTCGGCTATCGTTCGCGCCATGAACGCCTCCCTCCGCCTGGGTTGGCGCACGCTCTGGCGCGACCTGCGCGCTGGCGAGCTGCGCCTGTTGATCGTCGCCGTGCTGCTGGCCGTGGCCGCGCTGACGGCCGTCGGCTTCTTCGCCGACCGATTGCAGGGCGGCCTCAAGCGCGACGCGCGCCAGCTCCTGGGCGGCGACGCGGTGATCGTCAGCGACAACCCCACGCCCGAGGCCTTCATGGCGCAGGCGAAGTCGCTGGGGCTGGCGGGCACTTCCACCTACGGCTTCCCGACCATGGCCCGCGCCGAGGACGCGCAGGGCGGCGCCAGCAAGCTGGTGGCGCTGAAGGCCGTGACGGCCGGCTATCCGCTGCGAGGCAGCCTGCAGACCTCCACCATCATCGATGGCGCAGGCGCCGCCACGCGCGACATCCCGCCGCCGGGCGAGACCTGGGTCGACGCCTCGCTGCTCGACTCGCTGGGCCTGAAGGTCGGCGACACGCTGCTGCTGGGCGACACCGGCCTGCGCGTGGGCCGTGTCATCACGCTGGAGCCCGATCGCGGCGCCGGCTTCATGAGCTTCTCGCCGCGCGTGATGCTCAACCAGGCCGACGTGGCTCGCACCGGGCTCGTGCAGCCGGCCAGCCGCGTGGGCTATCGCTACGCAGTGGCGGGCAGCGACGCGGCGGTCAAGCGCTTTACCGACTGGGCCGATGCCACCATCAAGAAGGGCGACCTGCGCGGCGTGCGGCTCGACTCCTTCGAGAGCGGCCGGCCCGAGATGCGCCAGACGCTCGACCGCGCCGAGAAATTCCTGAGCCTGGTCGCGCTGCTCGCGGCGCTGCTGTCGGCGGTGGCGGTGGCGCTGGCCGCGCGCGGCTTCGCGGCCAGCCACCTCGACGACTGTGCGATGCTGCGCGTGCTCGGCCAGAGCCAGCGCACCATCGCCATCGCCTATGCCTTCGAGTTCGCGGTGATCGGCATCGTGGCCAGCGCGCTGGGCGTGGCCATCGGCTTCGCGGTGCACTACGTGTTCGTGCTGCTGCTGGCCGGGCTGGTCGAGACCGCGCTGCCGGCGGCCACGCTGTGGCCCGTGGCCTTCGGCCTGGGCATGGGGCTCACGCTGCTCTTCGCCTTCGGTCTGCCTCCCGTGCTGCAGCTGGCGCGCGTGCCGCCGCTGCGCGTGATCCGGCGCGACGTGGGTGGCCTCAAGCCCGCGTCGCTCGCGGTGCTGGGTGTGGGCGTGGCGGGCTTCGCGGCGCTGCTGATGGCGGCGAGCAGCGACATCAAGCTGGGGCTGATCGCAGTGGGCGGCTTCGCGGGCGCGGTGGCGGTGTTCGCGCTTTTGAGCTGGCTCGCGGTGAAGGTGCTGCGCCGCAGCGTCAACGAGGCCACCGCGCCGCGCTGGCTGGTGCTGGCCACGCGGCAGATCTCGGCGCGGCCGGCCTATGCGGTGGTGCAGGTCAGCGCGCTCTCGGTGGGGCTGCTTGCGCTGGTGCTGCTGGTGCTGCTGCGCACCGACCTCGTGGCGAGCTGGCGCCAGGCCACGCCGCCCGACGCGCCGAACCGCTTCGTCATCAACGTCATGCCCGACCAGAGCGAGGCCTTCCAGAAGTCGCTGCGCGACGCGGGCGTGAGCAAGTTCGACTGGTACCCCATGATCCGTGGCCGGCTCGTGGCCGTCAACGACAAGCCGGTCTCGCCCGACGACTACACCGAGGACCGCGCCAAGCGCCTGGTGGACCGCGAGTTCAACCTCAGCAACAGCCTGGAGGCGCCCCCGCACAACAGCATCACCGCCGGCAAGTGGACGCCCGGCGCGGCCGGCGAGGTGAGCGTGGAAGAGGGCCTGGCCGAGACGCTGGGCCTGAAGATGGGCGACGTGCTGCGCTTCGACATCGGTGGCATGCAGAATGACGCGCGCATCACCTCGCTGCGCAAGGTCGACTGGGGTTCGATGCACGCCAACTTCTTCGTGATGTACACGGTGGCCTCGCTGGCCGACGTGCCCACCACCTACATGGGCGCCTTCCGCGCGCCCGAGACGCGCGGCTTCGACAACGCGCTGGTGCGCAGCTATCCGAACGTGACCAACGTCGACATGAGCGCCACCATCAACCAGGTGCAGCGCGTGCTCGACCAGGTGATCCGCGCGGTCGAGTTCCTGTTCGGCTTCACGCTCGCGGCCGGTCTCGTGGTGCTGTTCGCCGCGGTGACGGCCACGCGCGAGGAGCGAGCGCGCGAGTTCGCGGTGATGCGCGCGGTGGGCGCACGCGCCAGCCTGCTGCGGCAGGTGCAGCGCGCCGAACTCGCGGGCGTGGGCCTGCTCGCGGGCTTCCTCGCGAGCATCGTGGCCGCGCTGATCGGCTGGGGGCTTGCGCGCTACGTGTTCGAGTTCACCTGGACCGCCTCGCCGCTGGTGCCGGTCGCCGGCGCGCTGGCGGGCGCGGTGCTGGCGCTGGGCGCGGGGTGGTGGGGCCTGCGCGAAGTGCTGCGCCGGCCGGTGGTCGATACATTGCGCCGCGCTGCCGAGTAATTTTTCTTTTCTTCGAGGCAAGACGGGGCCGGGGATGCAATACATTCCCCGGCCCCGTATCCATTTCAGAAGAGAGAAATTCCCGCATGCGCCTGGCGTCTTTCCAGATCACCAACTTTCGCTCGATCAACGACAGCGGCCTCATCGACTCCACGCAGATCACGGCGATCCTCGGCCGGAATGACAGCGGCAAATCGAACCTGCTGCGCGCGCTGCACAGCCTGAACCCGGCGGAAGGCGTCGCCGAACTCAGCCCCATCAAGGACTTCCCGCGCCATCGCCGCCTGGAAGAGTGCACGGGCGACACGCCGGTCGTGTTCACGCGCTGGAGCCTCGACGAGAGCGAACAGGCCGAACTGGCCGCGATCCTGCCGCGCGCGGCCGGCGTGCGCCACGTCACTGCGAGCCGCGGCTATGCCGCCGCGCGCTCGGCCGGGTTCGAAGGACTCGGTGTCCTGTCGCTCGACGTGAGCGACACCAAGGCCAAGGTCCGCAAGATCGTGCCGGCCGTCAAGGCGGTGGCGGAGAAGGTTGCCGATGAAGCCGCGAAGGCCGCGCTCGAGCAAGAAGCCGACGTCTTCGACGCCGCGATGATCATGAGTCCCGACTACATCAAGTGGTCGGCGGGTGCCATCAAGGCGGCCCAGGCCCTGCGCAAGGCGCTGGCCGTGGCCGGCGCCGAGCTCAGCGACAAGCAGGACCAGATGCTCGCCGAGCTGGAGGAAACCGCGCTTTCCATCGCCAACGACGCGCCCGCGCTGGAGCGCGCGCAGGAATGGGTGATCGGCAAGCTGCCGCGCTTCGTCTACGTCGACGAGTACCCGGCGCTGCCCGGCCGCCAGAACATCGCCGAATTTCTGGGGCGCGAAGGCTGGGGCCAGCTCACGCCCGAGCAGCAGAGCTTCGGCAGGCTGTGCAAGGCCGCGGGGCTCGACCTGCGGCAGCTGCAGGCCCTGCTCGAGAAGAACGACCAGGCCACGCGCAACCAGCTCGTCAACCGCGCCGGCTCGGTGGTCACGGCCGAGATCCGCCGCCTCTGGAAAGACCGCGCGCTGAAGGTGCGCTTCAATCTCGACGGCCAGTACCTCGACACGCTGGTGTCCGACCCCAACGCCGCCTACGAGGTCGAAGTGAACCTGGAAGAGCGCAGCCGCGGCTTCCAGTGGTTCTTCTCCTTCTACGTCGCCTTCTTCGCCGACACCCAGGGCGGCCAGGCCGAAGACGCCGTGCTGCTGCTGGACGAACCCGGCCTGCACCTGCACGCCCATTCGCAGGCCGACCTGCTGGCGCACCTGGAAAAGGACTTCGCCGGCAACCAGGTGATCTACACCACGCACTCGCCCTTCATGGTGCCCACGCACCGGCTCGACGCGGTGCGTACGGCGAGCCTGGACGAAACCGCGGGTACGACTGTCAGCAACACCGCGCAGGGGGATGAGCGCACGCTGTTCCCGTTGAAGGCGGCGCTGGCGTTCGCGCGGATGGCCAGTGAGCCGGTGAAGCAGGAGGCTGCGAAGCCTGTGGCTGCGACGCAGGAATCGGTGAAGCCGGCGCCCGCAAAGCAGAACGCTTCGGAGGGCGCGAAGCCTGCGAAGTCGGCAAAGTCCGCTGAGGCAGTCAAGCCCGAGCCTGCGAAGCCAGAACCTGCGAAGCCCGTCGTCGCGGAAAGCGCCAAGCCAGTGGAAGCTGCACCTGTTGCAGTGGCCGCACCTGCAGTCTTGCCTGCACCCGCGATGCCTGAGCCGGCGAAGGTTGCCGCTCCTGCAAAGATCGAGGCAGTCAAGACCGAGGTTGCGAAGCCCGTCGTCGTGGAAAGCGTCAAACCGGCAGAAGCAGCGCCTGTTGCAGTCGCCGCGCCGGTCGTCCCGCCTGCGGAAGTGCCGGCACCAGTGACGGCTGAACCGGCGAAGCCGGTGGCCGGTGAGAGCATCAAGTCTGCCGAGCCTGTGGCCGAGACCCCGGTCGCCGTGGCTGCCGTGCCCGCCGAGGCACCGGTGATGCAACGCGTCGAAGAGCAGACGGCCGTTGTGAGCCCTCAAGCAGAGCAGCCGGCAGAAGTCGCCTGACGGACGGCGCTCTCAGCGCCTGCTTGAACTCATGCGGCGCCGACCATGCGCCGCATGAGCAGGGTCTTCAGATCGTGGTCCGCGGACCGCGGGAACACGATCTTCATTTCGCGTCCTTTTCTTCTTCTACGGCCTGCCGGCCCAGATCTGCGAACACGTCTTCCGCCGGACGGAACTGGCCCTGCTCGATTGCGTGGTTACCTAGCACCAGGATCTTGAGAAGCGCGAGCGTGGCTTCGCGCTCCTCGTCACGATGTCCGCGGCATGGCTCTTGAAGTAGCTGATGGGTTTGACGTGAGTCGAGAAATTCATGGCGCTCATCCCTGGTGTCGTGGCCGGTCGAATTCATTGTGGTCTGAACTCGGCCCGACTCGACCTGAGGCGGGCTACGGCGCGACGCCGTCCTCCCTGAACATATGCTCCCCCGCGAAGTCCACGAACGCCCGCACCTTCGGCGAAAGCTGCCGGCTCGACGGCCATAGCGCCGAGAACTGGCCCTGGCGCACGAGATGCGTGGCCAGCACGCGCTGCAGTTCGCCGCGGCACAGCGAGTCGCGCGCGAGGAAGTCGGGCATGTAGGCCACGCCGAGGCCGGCGACTGCGGCGCCGAGCATGGCTTCCATGTTGTTGCACAGCAGGCCCGGCGGGAGGTGGGTGGGCAGGCCGGGCAGGTCCCAGTCCTCGATCTTTCCGCCGGTGACGAACTTGTAGCGCAGGCAGGTGTGCCGCGCGAGGTCGGCCGGGGTCTGCGGCACGCCGTGGCGCTCCAGGTAGGCGGGCGAGGCCACGAGCACGAACCGGAACGGACCGAGGCGGCGGGCGACCAGCTGCGAATCGACCAGGTCGCCGCTGCGGATCGCCACGTCGACGCCCTCGGCGATGACGTCGACCAGCCGGTCGTTGAAGTCGAGGTCCAGCTCGATCTCGGGGTAGCGCTCCCTGAAGGCCGGCAGCATCGGCAGCAGGAAGCGGTAGCCGATGGTCGGCAGGCTCACGCGCAGGCGGCCGCGCGGCGCGGCGATGGCGTCCTGCATCATGGCCCGCGCGTCGTCGAGCTCGTCGAGGATGCGGCGGCAGCGCTCGTGGAAGAGGGCGCCTTCCTGCGTGAGCCGCATGTGGCGCGTGGTGCGGTTGAAGAGGCGCACGCCGAGCTGCTCTTCGAGCCGCGCGACGTTCTTTCCCACGGCCGAGGCCGAGATGCCCAGCAGCCGGCCGGCCCTGGCAAAGCTCGACAGGTCGGCCGCCCGCACGAAGGATTCGAGTCCGCTGAAGCTGTCCATGGATTGGCAACCTTTGGTTGGGAGTGTGAAGAGCAATGCAGCAATTCTCAGCGCATTGATTCCTTTCTATCTTCGTGCCTTCCTTGTCACCTTCCGCGAAAGCACATTCCCGATGCCCGCTTCTTCCTCCAGAAACTGGCTCCTGGCCGCCGTCTGCCTCGCGGCGCTGGGCATGCCGCTGAGCTTCACCGGCCCGGCGGTGGTGCTGCCCGCCGTGCGCGACGCGCTGGGCGGCAGCCCGGTGCAACTCAACTGGGTGACCAACGCCTTCATGCTGAGCTTCGGCGCCACGCTGATGGCGGCCGGCGCGCTGGCCGACGCCTATGGGCGCAAGCGCGTCTTCCTGCTGGGGCTCGCGGTGGTGGCGCTCAGTGCCTCACTGCTGACCCTGGCGCCGGGCATCGTGGCCTTCGACCTGGCGCGCGCGCTGCAGGGGCTGGGTTCGGCGGCGGCCTTCGCGGCGGGCACGGCCGCGCTGGCACAGGTGTTCGACGGCGCGGCGCGCACGCGGGCCTTCAGCCTGATCGGCACTTCGTTCGGCGTTGGGCTGTCCTGTGGCTCGATGCTCTCGGGCTGGCTCGCGCAGAGCTTCGGCTGGCAGGCAGTGATGCTGAGCCCCGGTGCGGTCAGCCTGCTGGCGCTCGGCATCGCGTCGCTCGCGATGCGTGAGTCGCGCAACCCGCAGGCCATGGGGCTGGACGTGCCGGGCACGCTGAGCTTCACCGCCGCGCTGAGCCTGCTGACTCTGGGCGTGCTGCAGGCGCCCGACAGTGGCTGGGGCAGCCCGTGGGTGCTTGGGGCGTTGGCGGGCGCAGCGGTGATGGGCGCGGTCTTCGTTGCCATCGAGCGGCGGGTGGCGCACCCGATGCTCGACCTGTCGCTCTTCCGCTTTCCGCGCTTCGTCGGCGTGCAACTTCTGGCGGCCGCGCCGGCCTATGGTTTCGTCGTGCTGCTGGTGCTGCTGCCGATCCGCTTCATCGGGCTCGAAGGGCGCGGCGCGATCGAGGCGGGGGCTTTCATGTTCGCGCTCTCGGGGCCGATCCTCGTGGTGCCGACGCTGGCTGCGTCGCTGGCGCACCGGCTCTCGGCCGGCGCGATCTCGGCCGTGGGGCTGCTGGTGTGCGCCGTGGGACTCTTCTGGCTCAGCCGTTGCGCGCCGGGCATGCCGCTGGGCGCGATGGTGTGGCCGCTGCTGCTGATCGGCGCGGGCATCGGGCTGCCTTGGGGGCTGATGGACGGGCTGGCCGTGAGCGTGGTGCCGCGCGAGCGCGCGGGTATGGCATCGGGCATCTTCAACACGGTGCGGGTGGCGGGGGAGGGCATCGCGCTGGCACTTGTGGGCGCGGGGCTGACGGCGCTGGTGGCTGCGCGGCTGGGCCATGCGGAGGCGGCATCGCGCGCTGCGCAGCGCGTCACCACCGGAGACATCTCGCAGGCGCTGGCCCTGCTGCCCGGCATGGACCGCGCGGCGGTGCTGCACGCCTACGGCGCAGCGTTCGGCACGCTGCTGTGGGTGCTCGCGGGCGTGACCGTGTCGACGGCGCTTGTGGTGTTCGCCTTCCTGCGCGGCGAGACGCATGCCGAGGCCGGCGCCGTGGCGCTGGAATCAACGGCCTGTTGAGGGCCCGGCCCGCTCAGTCCGTTGCGGCTGCCTCGGCGGCTTCGAAGATGTCGCGCAGCCACTGCGTGAAGACGCGCACGCGCGAGGACAGCTGGCGGTTCTGCGCGTAGAGCACCGAGACCGGCATCGGCGGCGGTGCGAACTCTGGCAGCAGCACCTTGAGCCGCCCGTCCGCCAGCTCGCCGGCTACGCGGTAGCGCGGCACCTGCACCAGCCCCAGGCCCGCCACGGCCGAGCCGGTGTACAGGTCGGCGCCGGTCACCGACACGATGCCGCCCAACTGCACGTTCGTCACCTGCCCGTCGACCGTGAATTCGAGCGGCACCGGCTTGCCCGTGGCGCTGGAGATGTAGTGGATGGCGCGGTGCGATGCCAGCTCTTCCATGCTTTTGGGCTCGCCGTGGGCTGCGATGTAGGCCGGGCTCGCGACCGTGACCTGCGGCAGCAGCGCCACGCGGCGTCCGATCATCGATGAGTCCTGCAGCGTGCCCGCGCGCAGCACGCAGTCGACGCCTTCCCGGACAAGGTCGACGAGCCGGTCGTCCTCGCCGATGTGCAGCTCCAGCTCCGGGTAGCGCGCCAGGAAGCCCGGCAGTGCCGGCACCACGAAATGCCGCGCCAGCGTGCCCTGCAGGTTCACGCGCAGCAGGCCCTTGGGCGCCTCGTCGCGGAACAGGCCCTCGGCTTCCTCCACGTCGGCCAAGAGCCGCACACAGCGGCGGTAGTAGGCCTCGCCGTCCTGTGTCAGGCGCACGGTGCGGGTGGTGCGCTCCAGCAGCCGGGTGCCGACGCGCTGCTCCACGCGCTTGATGAGATTGGTGACTGTTGCGCGCGGTATGCGCAGGTCCTCGGAGGCCTGCGTGAAGCTCTGGCGCTCGGCGATGCGCACGAAGGCCTGCATTTCCTGGAAGCGGTCCATGGGCGGTTTGCCGATCTATTGTTGATGCAAATGGAATAGTAATGTCGATTGGAGGCTGATTATCTTTTGGATGGAACGATCGAAGATTCGTCTCACCAACCCACCACCTCTGCAAAGGAACAGCCCGCCATGAACCAGTCATCCACTCCCAAGGTCGCCATCGTCACCGGCGCATCGCGCGGCATCGGCGCCGCCGTCGCGCAGCGCCTCGCCAGGGACGGCTTCTCCGTCGCCGTCAACTACGCATCGAGCCCGGAGCAGGCCGATGCCCTCGTTGCCGAGCTGAAGGCCGCCGGCGGCCGTGCCTTCGCCGTCGAGGCCGACGTGGCCAGCGCCGAGGAAGTGCGCGCCATGTTCGACGCCGTCGAGGCGCAACTCGGCAAGGTCGACGTCCTGGTCAACAACGCCGGCGTGCTCCGGACGCTGCCGCTGGCCGAGCACAGCGACGCGCAGTACGACCAGACCTTCGACATCAACGTGCGCGGCACCTTCAACACGCTGCGCGAGGCCGCCACGCGCCTGAACGAGGGCGGTCGCATCGTCAACTTCTCGAGCACCACGCTCGCGCTGAACATACCCGGCTACGCGATCTACAACGCCACCAAGGCGGCGGTCGAGGCTTTCACGCACGTCTTCGCCAAGGAACTGCGCGGCCGCGGCATCACCGTGAACGCCGTGGCGCCAGGCCCCATCGCCACCTCGCTCTTCCTCGACGGCAAGACCGAGGAGCAGATCCAGGCCTTCGCGAAGATGCCGCCGCTGCAGCGCCTGGGCCAGCCCGAGGACATCGCATCGGTGGTGTCCTTCCTCGCCGGGCCCGATGCGGGCTGGGTCAACGGCCAGATCCTGCGCGCCAACGGCGGTGTCGCCTGAAGGAGGAGACACGCCATGAAGAAGCAGATCGTCCTCGTCACCGGCGCCGGCAGCGGCATCGGAAAGCTCACGGCCCTGTCGCTCGCCGAAGCGGGCCACGTCGTCTACGCCTCCATGCGCGACATCGCAGGGCGCAACAACGGCCGCGCCGCCGAGCTGCGTGCCCTGGCCGCGGCGAAGAACATCCAGCTGCACCCGCTCGAGCTCGACGTGCTCTCGCAGGAGTCGGCCGATGCGGCCGCCGCGACCATCGTGCGGGAGCAGGGTCATCTCGACGTGGTGATGCAGAACGCCGGCCACCTGGTGGTCGGCCCCACGGAGGCCTTCACGCCGGATGAGATCGTCAAGGTGTTCGACACCAATGTGCTCGGCGCGCAGCGTGTGAACCGCGCGGTGCTGCCGTACCTGCGGGCGCAGGAGTCGGGGCTGATGCTGTGGATCAGCAGCACCACCACCAAGGGCGGCTTTCCGCCGTTCATGGGGCCCTATGGCGCGGCCAAGGCGGCGATGGATTCGCTGGCCGTCACGCTGGCGTATGAGATCGCGCGCTTCGGCATCGAGACCTCCATCGTCGTGCCGGGCGCCTTCACCAAGGGCACCGACCACTTCCCGAGCGCCGGCAAGCCGGCCGATGCCACCACCGCCGCCGCCTACGCCCGCTACGACGGCCTCATGGACCAGATCGGCGCGCGCCTCTCGGCGCTGACGCCCGACAACGCCGACCCGCAGGCCGTGGCCGACGAGATCGTGCGCATCGTGGGCCTGCCCGCCGGCACGCGGCCGATGCGCTCGCTGATCGACTTCGTGGGCGACGGCGCTCAGGAGGTGTTCGAGGTGTCGGAGCGGGTGCGCATCGAATTCGCCAAGCGAATCGGCATGGCGGACCTGCTCGAGGCGAAGGTGCGTCGCTAAGCGGGGCGTCACAAAGAGCGGGGCGGTATTCCTGTCCAATAGCGGCATGGAAAACCCGCCCCACGACCATCTCATTGCCGAGCGCGTGACCGAACTCGAGATCAAGTCCAGCTACGCCGAGGACATGCTCGACCAGCTGAACATGACGATCTACCGCCAACAGCAGCAGATCGATCGGCTGATCCTGCAGGTCACGCAGTTGAAGGAGCAGATGCAGAGCTCCGGCCAGGACGGCGCCGCGCGCAACCCACGCGACGAGTTACCCCCGCACTATTGATCGACGACTTTTCGCGGAGCACCGCGGAACCGGCTTTGCCGGGCCGCAGGTGCTGCCCCCGGCGAGGGGGTTGGCGAAGCGACACGAAGTGCGCGAAGCCTGGGGGAGTTACCCGTGCGCATGCCAGAGCACGGCGAAGAAGTGACAGGTGCTGCCCGCGAGCACGAACAGGTGCCACACCGAGTGCGCGAAGCGCACCTTGTTGTCGAACAGGAAAACCACCGCGCCGGCCGTGTAGAACAACCCGCCGGCCACCAGCCATCCCAGCCCCGCCGCCGACATGCGCTCGTACAGCGGCACGGCGGCCATCAGCGCCATCCAGCCCATCGCCACGTACAGGCCGGTGGACCACAGCGGATGCTTCAGCCGGTTGAACAGCTTGGCGCCCACGCCCAGCGCCGCCGCCGCGCAGATGGCGCCGAACAGCGTCCAGCCCAGCGGGCCGCGCAGTACGCCGAACAGAAAGGGCATGTAGCTGCCCGCGATGAAGAGGTAGATGGCCGCGTGGTCCAGCCGGTTGAACCAGGCCTTGGCCCGGCCGATGGGCAGCGCGTGGTAGAGCGTGGAGATCAGGTACAGCACGATGGCCGTGCCCGCGAACAGGCTGGCACCGACCACGGCCGCGGCCTGGCCCTTCTGTGCGGCGCTGTAGACCAGGATCGGCAGCGAGGCGATCGCCAGCGCAAGGCCCAGGCCGTGGCTCAGGGCGTTGAAGAGTTCTTCCATGGCCGTCTGGTCGCGTGCGGCGAGGACGGCGGTCTTGCTGCGTTGCGTGGGCGGGGGAGAGGGTGGCGAAAAGGTCATCGTCTGTCCGTGCGCAAGTGCGTGTGGTTTGAAGATCGGTCTACTTGACCTGCTGCTTGCCCAGCTTGCGTGCCAGCGTGCGCCGGTGCATGCCGAGCCTGCGCGCGGTCTCGGAGATGTTGAAGCCGGTCTCGGCCAGCGTCTCGTGGATGCGCTCCCATTCGAGCGTCTTGATGGATGTGGAACGGTTGGTCAGCTCCACCTCGGTGGTGCCGGTGGCGCGGCCGAAGGCGGCCTCGATGTCGTCGGTGTTCGAGGGCTTGGCCAGGTAGTGGCAGGCGCCGAGCTTGATGGCTTCCACCGCGGTGGCGATGCTCGCGAAGCCCGTGAGCACCACGATCAGCATCTTCGGGTTGTGCCGGTGCAGCATCTGCACGCAGGCCAGGCCCGAGGCCTCTCCGTTGAGCTTGAGGTCGACCACCGCGTAGCCGGGCGAGGAGCCGGCCAGCAGTGCCTCGACCTCGGCGAGGTTGCTCGCGTGCGTCACGGCGTAGCCGCGGCGCTCGAAGGAGCGGCCGAGCGCGCGCGCGAAGGCGCCGTCGTCCTCGACGATCAGCAGCTGGCGCTGCGCTTCAGCTCCGGTTTCGCTCATTGCCTTCCATTCCGATGGTCCTGCCAGCGGCCGCGAGGGCTTCCTCGTCGTCCGCGTCGTCGTCCACTTCCGTCTCTTCTTCCTCGAGCACGATGGCCGCGAGCGGCAGCGTGATCTTCACGACGGCGCCGCCCTCGGGCCGGTTGGCCGCCGCGACGCGGCCGCCCACGGTGCGCGCCACGTTCACCACCAGGAACAGCCCCAGCCCGCCGCCAGCGCGGCCCTTGCTCGACTGGTAGGGCTTGCCGAACTCCTTGAGGATGGCCGGCAGGAAGCCGGGCCCTGCGTCGGTGACGGTGATCGTCAGCGCGTCGGCGTCGTGCGCCGCCTCGAGGCGCAGCCAGTGCGGCGACGCCTCCAGCGCATTGTCGAGCACGTTGCAGATCATCTGCTTGAGGGCCGAGTCGGAAACCATGGGCAGGTCGCGGCCGAAGTGGTTGTCGTACTCGAAGTCTTCCACCGGGCGGGTGGTGCGCCATTCCTCGACGAGGTCGTCGAGGAAGGTGCTGACGGTGGTTTCTTCCGAAGACTCGCCGCGCGCCTCGCCGGCCGACAGCAGGATGCCGCTGACGATGCTCTTGCAGCGCTGGATCTGCAGTTCCATCTCGGCCACCTCGGTCAGCAGCTCGGGGTCGGAGCTGAAATGCGGCAGCCGGCGCCAGTCGCCGAGGATGACGGCCAGCGTGGCAAGCGGCGTGCCCAGCTCGTGCGCCGCGCCCGAGGCCAGCAGGCCCATGCGCACGATGTGCTCCTCTTCGGAGGCGCGCTGTCGCAGGTCGGCCAGCCGGGCGTCGCGCGCGCGCAGGTTGCGGCTGATGCGGGTGATGAAGATGACGAGCAGCGCCGCGTTCAGCGCGAAGCACACCAGCATGCCCTGGATATAGGGGCTCCACAGGCCCCGGTCGTGGTCCAGCGGCAGTGCCAGCGGGCGCGAGAACAGCGCAAGTCCGGCGAAGCAGATGCTGGTGATGACCACCATGGTCCAGGTCGACCAGGCCTTCAGCAGCACCGCGCCCAGCGTCACCTGCAGCAGGAAGAGGAACACGAAGGGGTTGGTCGCGCCGCCGCTCAGGTAGAGCTGCGCGGTGAGGGTGGCCACGTCGACCAGCAGCGCGACGAACAGTTCGCCATTGGTCACGCGCCGGTGGCTGCGCGAGCGCAGCAGGCTCACCATGTTGAAGAGCGCGAGGCAGGCCAGCACCTGCAGCATGTGGTCCAGCGGCAGCCGGATCTCGAAGCCGTAGTGCACCACGAGGATGGTGGCGACCTGTCCGACCACCGCGAACCAGCGCAGCTGTATCAGCTGCTGCATGTTCTGGTGGCCGATGGCGTTGTCGAGGCTCGCGACGCCGGCGCGGGGCGGGTGCAGCTCGCCCGCCACAGCGGCGGATTCAGCCGTCGCGGCGGGCATCTTGGTCGGCGGGGCGGGCGTCGGCATGGGCCGCATTTTCGCTGCGCCGCACGAACCAGGCCGCGATCAGCACCATGAGGGCGAGGCCATACCAGGTCAGGGCGTAGACGAGGTGGCTGTTGGGAAAGGAGATGATCGTCAGGCCGGCTGCCGGCCAGGCGGGGGTGTCGGTGGCGGTCGCGGGTGCTTGCGTGGCGTCGGCATCGACGAAGTAGGGCGCGACGTCGTTCACGTTCAGGCCGCGCGCGGCGGCGATGGCCTGCACGTCGCGCGAGAACCAGCGCTCGCCGGCCGGATCGTTCTTGCGCAGGAAGCCGCCCTTGGGTTCGGTCAGGCGCAGCAGGCCGGCCACGGTGGTTTCGCCCTGGGGCTCGGTGGCGGCGCGCGCCTCGCGTTTCTGCGCTTCGGGCGGCACGAAGCCGCGGTTGACCAGCACCACGGTGCCGTCGGCGCTGTTGCGCAGCGGGGTCAGCACCCAGAAGCCGGCACCCAGCCTGGTGCTGGCCTGCACCAGCGTCTCCTTGTCGTGGAGGAAGGTGCCGGCAAGGCGGACATGCCGGTATTCGTCGTTGGCCGCGTTGACCGTGGGCCATTCGGTCCGCCCGGGGGCCGCGGTGGCCGGGGCGTGCACGCGCTGGTCGACGCGTGCGATGAGATCCAGCTTCCAGGCCCTGCGCTCGACCTGCCAGGTGCCGAGCGCGACGAAGCCGGCGAAGGCGAGGGCGGCGCAGACCGCCAGTGCCACCCGTGCGGCGGTGGAGCGCTGGCGGACGGCCTGTTCCGCCATCAGGGCATGTTCTTCATGTCGTGCACCGAGTGCGGCATCATGTTGGTGTTCATGTGGTACATGACCCACAACGAACCGGCCAGCGTGATGACCACGAGCACGAGCGTGAAGATCAGCGCCAGCATGTTCCAGCCGCCTTCGGACTTCGCGTC
This sequence comes from Variovorax sp. 278MFTsu5.1, assembly GCF_048305045.1. Lineage (NCBI taxonomy): Bacteria > Pseudomonadati > Pseudomonadota > Betaproteobacteria > Burkholderiales > Comamonadaceae > Variovorax > Variovorax sp. 278MFTsu5.1. The sequence goes on along the minus strand of NZ_CP157622.1, from coordinate 5,443,363 downwards.
CATGTGCAGGAAGTACACCATGTGCACCACGATCTGCACCACGGCGAAGGCCAGGATGACGAGGGCGGTGGTGCCCGGCTTGTCGAAGACCTTGCCCATGACGAGCCAGAACGGGATGGCGGTGAGGATCACGGCCAGCACGAAGCCGGTCATGTAGCCCTTGAAGGTGCTGTGGCTCACCGGGCCGTCGTCGTGGCCGTGCCCGTGGTCATGACCATGGTCGTTGTGGCCATGTGCGCCGTGGCCGGCGGTTTCGGTGTGCGCGCTCATTGCAGCGATCCCATCAGATACACGAAGGTGAAGACGCCGATCCAGACCACGTCCAGGAAGTGCCAGAACATCGACAGGCACATCAGGCGGCGGCGGTTGGCGGCGGTGAAGCCGTGCTTGGGCAACTGGATCATCAGCACGATGAGCCAGACGATGCCGAAGGTCACGTGCAGGCCGTGGGTGCCCACCAGCGCGAAGAACGAGGACAGGAAGGCGCTGCGCTGCGGGCCCGCGCCTTCGTGGATCAGGTGCGCGAACTCGTAGAGCTCCAGGCCGATGAAGCCCGCGCCCAGCAGGCCGGTGATGGCCAGCCAGACCAGCACGCCGCCCATGCGGCGCTGCTGCATCTGCAGCATGGCGAAGCCGTAGGTGATGGACGACAGCAGCAGCAGCGAGGTGTTGATCGCCACCAGCGGCAGGTCGAACAGGTCGGCGCCCGAAGGGCCGGCCGCGTAGCTGCGGCCCAGCACGCCGTACACCGCGAACAGGCAGGCGAAGATGAGGCAGTCGCTCATCAGGTAGAGCCAGAAGCCCAGCAGCGTGCCGTTCTCGGGATGGTGGTCTTCGTTGCGGACGTTGAACACCTCGAAGGTGGGCACGCTCGCGGCGTTGCCCACGGTGTTCGTGTGGCTGGAGTGGAGGGCGGTACTGTTAGACATTGGCAGCCAGCAGGCGCGTGCGCGCTTCTTCGGTACGGACGACTTCTTCCGCGGGGATGTAGTAGTCGCGCTTGTAGTTGAAGGTGTGGATGATCACGGCGGCGAGCATGGCGACGAAGCCGATGCCGGCCAGCAGCCACATCTGCCAGATCAGCGCGAAGCCGCACACCGCGCTCAGCGCCGCGATGATGAAGCCGGCGGCCGTGTTCTTGGGCATGTGGATCGGGCTGAAGCCTTCCAGCGGACGCTGGTAGCCGCGGGCCTTCATGTCGGACCAGGCGTCGTTGTCGTGCACGCGCGGCGTGAACGCGAAGTTGTAGGCCGGCGGCGGCGACGAGGTCGCCCATTCCAGCGTGCGGCCGTTCCACGGGTCGCCCGTGGTGTCGCGCAACTGGTCGCGGCGGATGAAGCTCACCACCAGCTGGATGATGAACGAGGCGATGCCCAGCGCGATCAGCACGGCGCCGAAGGCGGCGACCTGGAACCAGATCTGCAGCGACATGTCCTGGAAGTGGCTCATGCGGCGGGTGACGCCCATCAGGCCCAGGATGTACAGCGGCATGAAGGCGAACCAGAAGCCGACGATCCAGAACCAGAACGAGCACTTGCCCCAGAACGGGTCGAGCTTGTAGCCGAAGGCCTTCGGGAACCAGTAGGTGATGCCCGCCAGCATGCCGAACAGCACGCCGCCGATGATCACATTGTGGAAGTGGGCGATCAGGAACAGGCTGTTGTGCAGCACGAAGTCGGCCGGGGGAACGGCCAGCAGCACGCCGGTCATGCCGCCGATCACGAAGGTGATCATGAAGCCGATGGTCCACATCATGGGCAGCTCGAAGCGGATGCGGCCGCGGTACATGGTGAACAGCCAGTTGAAGATCTTCGCGCCCGTCGGGATCGAGATGATCATCGTCGTGATGCCGAAGAACGAGTTCACGCTGGCGCCGGAGCCCATGGTGAAGAAGTGGTGCAGCCAGACGAGGTACGACAGGATGGTGATCACGACCGTGGCGTACACCATCGAGGCGTAGCCGAAGAGGCGCTTGCCCGAGAAGGTGGAGACCACTTCCGAGAAGATGCCGAAGGCCGGCAGGATCAGGATGTACACCTCGGGGTGGCCCCAGATCCAGATCAGGTTCACGTACATCATCGCGTTGCCGCCGAGGTCGTTCGTGAAGAAGTTGGTGCCTGCGTAGCGGTCGAGCGACAGCAGGGCCAGCACGGCGGTCAGCACCGGGAAGGCGGCGACGATCAGCACGTTGGTGCACAGGGCGGTCCAGGTGAAGACGGGCATCTTCATCATGGTCATGCCGGGCGCGCGCATCTTCACGATGGTGGCCAGCAGGTTCACGCCGGACAGCAATGTGCCCACCCCCGCTATCTGCAATGACCATATGTAGTAGTCGACCCCCACATCGGGGCTGAACAGGATGCCCGACAGCGGCGGATAGGCCAGCCAGCCGGTCTTGGCGAACTCGCCGACGAACAGCGACGCCATCACCAGGCCGGCGCCGAAGGTGGTCATCCAGAAGCTGAAGTTGTTCAGGAACGGGAAGGCCACGTCGCGCGCGCCGATCTGCAGCGGCACCACGAAGTTCATGAGGCCCGTGACCAGCGGCATCGCCACGAAGAAGATCATGATCACGCCGTGGGCGGTGAAGACCTGGTCGTAGTGGTGCGGCGGCAGGAAGCCGGCGTTGTCGCCGAAGGCGATGGCCTGCTGGGCGCGCATCATGAGCGCGTCGGCGAAGCCGCGAAGCAGCATCACCAGGCCCAGGATGATGTACATGATGCCGATCTTCTTGTGATCGATGCTGGTGATCCAGTCGCGCCACAGCATGCCCCACAGCTTGAAGTAGGTCAGTGCGCCCAGGACGGCCAGGCCGCCCAGCACCACGCCGGCAAAGGTCACGAGCAGGATGGGCTCGTGGAAGGGAATCGCCTCCCAGGAGAGGCGGCCGAAGACGAGCTTCGTCAGGTCTAGGTTCTGCAACATCTTATTCTTCGGTGGTGCACATCGCGGTGACGTACTTGCGCTTGGGCGTATCGAGGGATTCGATGTCCCAGGCCTGCTTGGTGGCAACGTTGAAGGCGCCGGGCTTGCCCATGCCGCCGCTGGCGTCGATGGCCATCATTTCCTTCATGCACATCTTGTTGCGGTCCACGCACTGGTTGAGGATCGCGTCGTACAGGTCGGATGCAACGGTGGGGTAGTGGCGCACGGGCTCGCGCTCGCTGGGCACTTCGAGCTTCTTGTAGAGCTCGCGGGAGAGTTCGCCGTCCTTGCCGGACTTGACCTTCTGCACCCACTGGTCGAAGCCTTCGTTGCTCAGCCCGTGGAACTTGAAGCGCATGCCGGAGAAGCCGGCGCCGCTGTAGTTGGCGGAGAAGCCTTCGAACTCGCCGGGCTTGTTGATGACGGCGTGCAGCTTGGTCTCCATGCCCGGCATGGCGTAGATCTGGCCGGCCAGCGCGGGGATGAAGAAGGAGTTCATGACCGAGGAGGCCGTGATCTTGAAGCTGATCGGGCGGTCCACCGGGGCGGCCAGCTCGTTCACCGTGGCGATGCCCTGTTCGGGGTAGATGAACAGCCACTTCCAGTCGAGGGCGACCACTTCCACCGTCAGCGGCTTGGTTTCGGCCGGAATCGCGCGCTGGGCGTCGAGGCGGCGCAGCGGCTGGTAGGGGTCGAGCGTGTGGGTGCTGATCCAGGTGATGGCGCCCAGGGCGATGATGATGAGCAGCGGTGCTGCCCAGATGGCCAGCTCGAGCTGGGTGGAGTGGTCCCAGTCGGGGCTGTAGGTGGCCTCTTTATTGGACTGGCGATAGCGCCAGGCAAAGAAGATGGTCAGGGCGATCACCGGAATGATGATGATCAGCATCAGCACGGTGGAGACGACGATCAGTCGTCCCTGCTGGTGGGCGATGTCGCCGGATGGGTTCATCAGCACCGTGTTGCAGCCCGCCAGGAGCATGGCGGAGAGCAGCAGGAGTGCTCGGCGAAGGTTCTTGAGGATGTGCATGCCGGGGGAAAAGAGGTGCAGGGGCGACGCAAAAAGACCCCACAATCTACGCCCGAAGACGGGTTTCGCCTATTGGACGTTTTGTCCTATGGCGGTAAATGTGATTCGGTGCGACGCTCTGGGGTCTCCCATGGTCTTATGGTGTCGCGCCGCGGCGTTACACCTGAATTACAGCAAGCAATGACGACGTCCAGCATCATTTCGCAAGGCGCACAGCCGCTGCCGAACCCGGCCGATCACGGCGGCGCCCGGCAGGGCGACGACCACTCGCACATCGCCCCCGGCGAGATCGCGGTCGGTGTGGTCATCGGCCGCGCCTCCGAATATTTCGACTTCTTCGTCTACGGCATCGCCTCGGTGCTGGTGTTTCCGGCGGTCTTCTTCCCGTTCGAGCAGCACCTCGAGGGTGTTCTCTATTCGTTCCTGGTCTTCTCCTTCGCCTTCATCGCGCGTCCGTTCGGAACTGTCATCTCAATGATGATCCAGCGACGTTTCGGGCGGGAAGCCAAGCTCACGCTGGCGCTCTTCGTGCTCGGCACCTCCACCGCCGGCATCGCCTTCCTGCCGGGCTATGCGAGCCTGGGCTTCACGGCCATCGTGCTGCTGTCCGTGTTCCGCTTCGGCCAGGGCCTGGCGCTGGGCGGCTCCTGGGACGGCCTGCCGTCGCTGCTGGCGCTGAACGCGCCGGCCAACCGCCGCGGCTGGTACGCCATGCTGGGCCAGCTGGGCGCGCCCATCGGCTTCTTCATCGCCAGCGCTCTGTTCGCCTACCTGTATTCCAGCCTGCCGTCGGAAGACTTCCTCGACTGGGGCTGGCGCTACAGCTTCTACGTGGCCTTCGCGATCAACGTGGTGGCGCTCTTCGCCCGCCTGCGCCTGGTGGCCACCGACGAATACTCGCGCCTGCTCGAAGAGCGCGAGCTCGAACCCACCAGCGTCACCGAACTGGTCAGCTCGCAGGGCAGCAACATCCTGATCGGCGCCTTCGCCGCGCTGGCCAGCTACGCGCTGTTCCACCTGATCACGGTGTTCCCGCTGTCGTGGATCACGCTGTATTCCGACCAGTCGGTCACCGAATTCCTGGTGATCCAGATGATCGGCGCGGCCTTCGGCGCCGCCGGCATCGTGGCCTCGGGCCTGCTGGCCGACCGCATCGGCCGCCGCTTCACGCTGGGCGGCCTGGCCGCGGTGATCGCCGCCTTCAGCGGCTTCGCCCCCACGCTGCTCGACGGCGGCCGCATCGGCCAGGACATCTTCATCCTGCTGGGCTTCGTGATCCTGGGCCTGTCGTACGGCCAGGCGGCCGGCGCCGTGACCTCCAACTTCGCGCCCAAATACCGCTACGTCGGTGCTGCGCTCACGGCCGACGTGGCCTGGCTGATCGGCGCGGCCTTCGCTCCGCTGGTGGCCCTGGGGCTCTCGGCCCACTTCGGCCTCGCCTATGTCAGCGTCTACCTGCTGTCGGGCGCCATCGCCACGCTGGCGGCGCTGGGCCTGAACCGGGCACTGGCGCGGGACTGAGACTTTCCGCGCAGCAACGAAAAGGGGCCTTACGGGCCCCTTTTCGTTTTTCATTACGATGCCTCGATGTTCGCCGCTGCAATCTTCGACATGGACGGGCTGCTGATCGATTCGGAGCGCCCCATCATGGCCGCCTGGATCGACGTCGCCCGCACGCTCGGCATCGAGCTTTCACACAGCCAGTACCTGCAGGTGGTGGGGCTGTCCACGGTGGAGTCCGAAGTCGTCCTGGCTTCGCTGCTGGGCGGGCCGGCCGTCTACACCCACGCGGTGGGCCTCGTGCGACAGCGCCTGCAGCTGGAGCGCTCCGACGGTACGCCACTGTTCCCGATCAAGCCCGGCGCGGCTGAATTCCTGGCGGCGCTGCGCGAACGCGGCACGCGCTGCGCCGTGGCCTCTTCATCGACCAGCGTGCAGATCCAGGCCTGCCTCGGCAGCCTCGACGTGCTGCACCACTTCTCGGCCTTCGCGGGCGGCGACGAAGTGGCGCGCGCCAAGCCCGATCCGGCGCTCTACCTGCTCGCGGCCGAACGGCTGGGCGTGGACCCCGCCGACTGCATCGCCTTCGAGGACAGCGAGAACGGCGCCAAGGCGGCACTGGCGGCGGGCCTGCGGGTGGTGGTGGTGCCCGACCTCAAGCATCCGCCCGCATCGATCGTCGAGCGGGCCTTCCACGTGCTCGATTCGCTGCACGACGCACTGGCGCACCTGCCGCGCTGGTTTCCGCAACAGGCCATGCAAAAGGTGTAACGGCATGATCAAGATCGGCACCCTCTGCCACGTGGTCGACAGCTGCCTGGCGTCGCCCTTCACGGAGCGTGCCGTGGGCCGGATCGTGGAGGTGGTGTCCGCGCCCTATGAGGCGCCCAGCGAGCGCTACCTGCCCGGCACTTACTACGACGTGCTGTTCGAGGGCTGGACCTTCTACTGCCGCAGCGACAAGCTCGTGCCCATTTCCGACCCCGATGCCGAGGTCGAGCGCTGGGAGGACGTTTTCCTCGAGGAGCCCGGCCTCCTGCCGGCGCCCGCCCCTCAGAGCACCTCGTCGCGCAGCTGCGGAAAAACCTTCGACACCTTTGCCAGCAGGTAGTCGCCGTAGCGCCCGCTGAAGGCGTGCACGTTGGCGCGGTCCCAGCGCTCGGCGCTGTCGTCGCGCGCTTCGGCGCCCGCGAGGCCCTCTATGCGCTGCACCCGCGCCTCGAAGTTCGGATCGAAGAAGAGCGGAAACGACAGCCGGTCATGCCCCGAGGTGTTGCGCCTCACCCGGTGCGGCGTCGACTTGTAGAGCCCGCCGGTCATGCGGTCGAGCATGTCGCCGATGTTGCAGACGAAGGAGCCCGCAACCGGCGGCGCGTCGATCCAGCCGCCGGGCGTGTGCACCGCCAGGCCGCCGATGTGGTCCTGGTGCAGGATCGTCAGCAGCCCGTAGTCGGTGTGCTCGCCCACGCCCCATTGCACGTCCAGGCCCTCGGGCACTGGCTGCGAGGGGTAGTTGAAGAGCCGGAACAGGATCAGCGGGTCGGCCGTGTAGCGCTTCGCGAAGTAGCCCGCCTCGAGGCCCAGGCTCAGCGCGATGCCTTCCATCAGCCGGTGGCCCAGCTGCGTGACGGCGGCCATGTAGTCGAGGATGGTCTCGCGAAAGCCCGGCACTTCGGGGAACAGGTTGGGCCCGTGCACCGGCGTCTTCGCCTGCACCAGCGGATGCGTGGCGGGCAGCTCCGTGCCCAGGTACAGGCCTTCCTTCCAGTCGGGCCGGCCCGAGGTCAGCTCGCCGCCCAGCGGAAAGTAGCCGCGCCAGGCGCGCCCGCCCAGGGCCATGCGCCAGCGCATCTTGGTTTCCTCGGGCAGCTCGAAGAAGCGGTGGCTGAGTTCTTCGAGCCGCTTCACCAGCGCCGGGTCGACGCCATGGCCGGTCACGTAGAAGAAACCGTGGGCGCGGCAGGCGGCGCCGATCTGCGCGGCGACGGCGTCGCGCCCGGCGGTGCCGGCAATGAGCGCGGAAACATCGATGAGGGGAAGGGCTGCGTCGGTCATGCGTCTCTCGCGAAGGGGGAGCGGATGTCGGCCAGGAACTGCTGCGCGCGCGGATGCTGCGGCCGGTTGAAGAAGTCGTCGGGTGTGGCGCGCTCCAGCACCTTGCCTTCGTCCATGAAGAGCACGCGGTCGGCCACCTCGCGCGCGAAGCCCATCTCGTGCGTCACGCAGACCATGGTCATGCCGTCGCGCGTGAGGTCGCGCATCACCAGCAGCACCTCGCCGACCATCTCGGGGTCGAGCGCGCTGGTGGGCTCGTCGAACAGCATCAGCGGTGGCTGCATCGCGAGCGCGCGGGCGATCGCCACGCGCTGCTGCTGGCCACCCGAGAGCTCGCCGGGCCAGGCGTTGGCCTTGTTCGACAGGCCGACGCGGCTCAGCAGCGCCATCGCGCGCTCGTCGGCCTGCTTGCGCGTGAGGCCGCGCAGCTGCATCGGCGCCATCGTGCAGTTCTGCAGCACCGTGAGGTGCGGGAACAGGTTGAACTGCTGGAACACGAAGCCGATGCGCGAGCGGAATTCGTTCACGTCCAGTCCCGGCGCGTGGATGTCCTGCCCGTTCACCACGATGCGGCCCGACTGGATCGGCTCCAGCCGGTTGAAGGTGCGGATCAGCGTCGACTTGCCCGAGCCCGAGGGCCCGCACACCACGACCACCTCGCCCTTGTGGATGGTTTCGGTCACGTCGACCAGCGCGTGGTAGCTGCCGTACCACTTGTTGACTTTTTCGAGTTCGATCATGCGGACACCTTGGTGGCGGCGGTGGAGATGCCGCGGCGCGCGAGCCGGCGTTCGAGCCAGTAGGCGAAGCGCGAGAGGCCGAAGCAGAGAATGAAGTACGTCCCGCCCAGGATCAGGTAGATCTGCGCGGGCTTGGTGAACACCTGCGTGTTGATCTGCGTCGCGATGAACGACACCTCGGCCAGCCCGATGATGTAGCCCAGCGAGGTTTCCTTGATGGTCGAGACGAACTGGTTCACCAGCGAGGGCAGCATGCTGCGCAGCGCCTGCGGCAGCACCACGAGGCGCATCGCGCTGCCATAACTCAGGCCCAGCGCACGGGCGGTTTCCATCTGCCCGCGCGGCAGGCCCTGGATGCCGGCGCGCACGATCTCGGCGAGGTAGGCGGCGTCGAACACCACCAGCGCGATCAGCATGGTGGTGAACTGGTCGGTCTTCACGCCGGTGACGCTGGGCAGGAAGAAGTAGGCCCAGAAGATCACCATCAGCAGGGGCAGCCCGCGCACCACGAACACGAAGCCCGTGACCGGCCAGCGCAGCCAGCGCCACGGGCTCACCCGTGCCAGCCCCAGCACGATGCCCAGCGGCAGCGCCAGCACCAGGCCGCAGGAGGCCAGCAGCAGCGTGAGCACCAGCCCGCCGAGCGGGCCGTTCGGGTACTGCCCGATGAGAAAGTAGACCCAGTAGTCGTTGATGATCTGAAGCATCGCGCCGTCGCCTTCCTCAGATCGTCCGCACCGGGTAACGGTGGTGGTACCAGGTGGCAAGCCCCGTGATCGCCAGCGACACCGTCAGGTACGCCGCGCTCGCGAACGCGAAGGACTCGAAGCTGCGGAAGGTCGCGCTCTCGACCTGGCCGGCCTGGTACATCAGCTCGGCCACGCCGATCACGGTGGCGATGGAGGTGTTCTTCCACAGGCTCAGCGTCTGCGAGATGAGCGGCGGAATGGTCACGCGCAGCGCCTGCGGCAGCACCACGCGGCGCATGGTGGCGAGGTAGCTGAAGCCCATCGCGCGGCCGGCCTCGAACTGCACTGTGGGAATGGCGCGGATGCCGCTTCGGATGTCCTCCGCCATGAAGGCCGCCGTGTACAGCGCGAGCGCGATGATCGCGCTGTAGGCTTCGATGTGCCCCGCGTAGAGCCATTGCTTGATGTCTTCCGGCAGCAGCTCGGGCGCGCCGAAGTACCAGAAGAGCATGTGCGCCAGCAGCGGAATGTTGCGGATCGACTCCACGTACGCGAAGCCGAGCCAGCGCAGCGGCGCGAAGGGCGACAGCCGCAGCAGCGCCACCACCAGCGCGATGGGCAGCGCCAGCGCCAGCGAGGCCGCGAGCAGCTGCAGCGACAGCAGCAGGCCCGCGACAAGCATGTCGTGGTACTTGCCGGTCAGCAGCAAGGAATAGTCGAACAGGGGCATGGGGGGCGACAGTATCACCGCCGCGGGGAAAGAAGAGCCGGGAGCCCGTCGTCCGGCCTCATCCTGTCGTCTCTCCGGCCTTCCCCGAGGGCGAAGGCCGGGGATTCAGGCTCAGTCGATCTTGTCGCTCTCGAGCTTGAAGTCGCGCGACTGGAAGCCCGAAGCCGTGTTCGGGCCGTACCACTTGATGAAGATCTTCTCGGCGTCGCCCGACTTCTCGAGCTCGCGCAGCGTGTCGTCCACCACTGCCTTCAGGCCGCTCTCGCCCTTCTTGATGCCGATGGCCAGCGCCTCGGTGCTCAGGTTCTGCTTGAGCACCACGTACTGCGCCTTCTGAGGACCAAGCTTGGCGTAGCTGCGCAGCAGCGCGGCCTCGTCGTCGACGTAGCCCACGCCCTTGCCCTGCTGCAGGGCCTGGAAGGCCTGCTGGCTGGTGTCGAAGGTCACGACCTCCACGTTGGGCACGGCCTTGCGGATGTTGGGCTCCTGCGTGCCGCCACGGATGGTCAGCACCTTCTTGCCGGCGAGCTGCGGCACCTCGGTGATGCCGCTGTCCTTCTTCACGATGGCCTTCTGGCCGGTGACGAAGGTGGTGAGCGAGAAGTCGATCTGCGCCTCGCGCTCCTTGTTGTGCGTGAGGCCGGCGGCCACCAGGTCGACGTGGCCCTGCTGCAGCTCCGGAATGCGCGCGGCCACCGCGATCTGCTTGAGCACCGGCTTCACGCCGATCTTCTTCGCGATGGCGTTCACCAGGTCCACCTCGTAACCGACGATCTGGCGGGTCTTGGGGTCGACGAAGGTCGCGGGCTCGTCCGTGCCGAGCACGCCGACGACCAGCTCGCCCTTCTTCTTGATGTCGGCCAGCTGGTCGGCATGGGCGACGGTGCCGAACAGGAAGGTGGAGGCGGCGAGGGCCGCGGCTGCAATCAGTTTCATGCGCATGTTCTTCTCCTTGATGGAAAGCGTAAGGGGCGGGACCATATCAATAAAACCGCTGATTATTAAATCGTCAATCGACATATGCATATGGTCAGGCTGAAGGCCGCTTTTGCGGGCTGGGTTAAATTCGCGGCGCAAAAACGCGCTTCCGGCGTCTTTCCTCCGCCTCCCTCCGCATCTCTTCGAGCGAGATCCTCATGATCATCAAACCCCGCGTGCGCGGCTTCATCTGCGTCACCACCCATCCCGCCGGCTGCGAAGCCAACGTCCGCCAGCAGATCGAATACGTCAAGGCCAGGCCCGCCATCGAGGGCGGCCCGAAGAAGGTGCTGGTGATCGGCGCATCGACCGGCTACGGCCTCGCCGCGCGCATCACCGCCGCCTTCGGCTGCGGCGCCGGCACGCTGGGCGTCTTCTTCGAACGCCCGGGCAGCGAGACCAAGCCCGGTTCGCCCGGCTGGTACAACACCGCCGCCTTCGAGCGCGCCGCGCACGCCGAGGGCCTCTATGCGAAGAGCATCAACGGCGACGGTTTTTCCGACGCGATGAAGCAGCAGGTCATCGATACCATTCGCGCCGACCTGGGGCAGGTCGACCTCGTCGTCTACAGCCTGGCCGCACCGCGGCGCACGCATCCGAAGACCGGCCAGGTCTTCAACTCGGTGCTCAAGCCCGTGGGCAAGGCGGTGAACCTGCGCGGCCTCGACACCGACAACGAGACCGTGAAGGAATCGGTGCTCGAGCCCGCCACGCAGGAGGAAATCGACAACACCGTGGCCGTGATGGGCGGCGAGGACTGGCAGATGTGGATCGACGCACTGCAGCAGGCCGGCGTGCTGGCCGACGGCGCCAAGACCACGGCCTTCACCTACCTGGGCGAGAAGATCACGCACGACATCTACTGGAACGGCTCCATCGGCGCGGCCAAGAAGGACCTCGACCAGAAGGTGCTGGGCATCCGCGCGCAGCTCGCGGCCAAGGGCGGCGACGCGCGCGTGTCGGTGCTGAAGGCGGTGGTCACGCAGGCCAGCTCGGCCATTCCGATGATGCCGCTGTATCTGTCGCTGCTGTTCAAGGTGATGAAGGAGCAGGGCGTGCACGAGGGCTGCATCGAGCAGGTGCAAGGGCTCTACGCCGAGAGCCTCTACGGCAGCGCGCCGCACATCGATGCCGAAGGCCGCCTGCGCGCCGACTACAAGGAACTGGCGCCGCAGGTGCAGTCGCGCGTGCTCGAGCTGTGGCCGCAGGTGACCAAAGAGAACCTCTACGAGCTGACCGATTTCGCGGGCTACAAGACCGAGTTTTTGCGGCTCTTCGGCTTCGCGGTGGAGGGCGTGGACTACGAGGCCGACGTGAACCCCGATGTGGGCATTCCGGGCATCGTGCAGCTCTAGCAGGCCCCTCAAGGGATACTCCCGCCCATGCAGATACAAGAAAAGCCGCCCGCCGGCACGCCCTTCGACTGGATCGGCGGCGAACCGAAAGTGGAGGCGCTGGTCGAGCGCTTCTACGACCTGATGGACCTCGAACCCGCCTACGCGCAGCTGCGCGCGGTGCACGGAACCAGCCTCGACAACGCGCGCCAGCGCCTGTTCTGGTTCCTCTGCGGCTGGCTGGGCGGGCCTCAGTACTACACCGACCGCTTCGGCCACCCGATGCTGCGCGCGCGCCACCTGCCGCAAAGCATCGGCGGCCACACCATCGGCATCAAGGAGCGCGACCAGTGGCTGGCCTGCATGGACCAGGCGATGGGCGAGACGGGCGTGCCCGAGGACTTGCGCGCGCGCCTTCGCGACTCCTTCTTCAAGACCGCTGACTGGATGCGCAATAGAGGCGAATGATCGCCGGCCAGACACACGAGCAACGATTTCCGAAAGACGCTTCTTCCATCATGAATTCCATCGTCATCATCGGCGGCGGCCACGCCGCGGCCCAGCTCTGTGCGGGGCTTGCGGAAGCCGGGCAGGGCGCGCGCGTGCATCTGGTCTGCGAGGAGGCCTGCGAGCCCTATCACCGGCCGCCGCTGTCCAAGGCCTTCCTGAAGAGCGCGGAAGAAACCACGCAGCCGCACAAGGCCGCCGACTGGTATCGCGAAGCCGGCATCACGCTGCACCTGGGCGATGCGGCCGTGGCCATCGACCGCGAGGCGCACACCGTCACGCTGCGTTCGGGCGCGGTGCTGCCGTGGCAGCAGCTGGTGCTGGCCACCGGCACGCGCGCTCGCCAGATGCCCGACCTGAAGCCGGGCCTGGAGAACGTCGCCAGCCTGCGCGCGGCCGACGAGGCGCATCGCCTGCGCACGCGCCTCGCGGCGGCAGAGAAGGTGACGGTGCTCGGCGGCGGCTTCATCGGGCTCGAAGTGGCGGCCACTGCCAAGGCGCTGGGCAAGACGGTGCAGGTCATCGAGAGCGCGCCGCGCCTGCTGGGCCGCGCCGTGTCGCCCGAACTCTCGGCGCACGTGCTGGCCACGCATCGCGCGGCGGGCATCGACATCGTGCTCGGCGCGCAGACCGGTGCCTTCGAGGTCGAGGGCGACCGGCTGGTTTCGCTGCAGGTCAATGGCGTGAAGCAGCCTGTCGACCTGCTGCTGCTGGGCATCGGCGCGGTGCCGGAGACCGCGCTCGCGCAGGCAGCCGGCATCGAGTGCGCGGACGGCATCGTGGTCGACGGCCACATGCGCACCAGCGCGGCCGACGTGCTCGCGGTGGGCGACTGCACGCGCTTCCCCGATCGCCGCGCGGGCCGCGCGCTGCGGCTCGAATCGGTGCAGAACGCCAACGACCAGGCGCGCACGGCCGTTGCCACGCTCACCGGCGAGCCACGCGCGCACGACGCAGTCGCGTGGTTCTGGTCCGACCAGGGCGGCATGCGCCTGCAGATGGTGGGCCTGATGCCCGCCGAAGGAACTCCCGGCCTGAGCAGCGTGCGCCGCGCGGGCCCGAAGCCCGATGCGTTCTCGTTGTTCCACTACGTCGACGGCCAGCTCGTGTGCGTGGAATCGGTGAACGCGCCGGTCGACCACATGATGAGCCGCAAGCTGCTCGAAGCGGGCCGCAATCCCGATGCGGCGTCGGTGGCGGATGCCTCGGTGCCGCTGAAGAACCTGCTGGCCTGAGCCGAAGAAGGTGCTCAGCGCCGCGCGGGCGCCAGCAGCACCACCAGCGCGCCGGCGCCGCCTTCGGCCGGCTTCGCCTGCACGAAGGCGATCACCTCGTTCTTCTGGATCAGCCAGCGCTGCGTCTTGGTCTTGAGCACCGGCTGCTTGCCCGGCGAGCCCAGGCCCTTGCCGTGCACCACGCGCACGCAGCGCAGGCCCTGCTTGTAGGCGTTGCGGATGAAGCCGCCCAGGGTTTCGCGCGCCTCGTCGCTGCGCAGCCCGTGCAGGTCGACCTGTGCCTGGATGGCCCAGTCGCCCTTGCGCAGCCGCGCGGTGACGTCGGTGCCGATGCCGGGGCGGCGGAAGCTCATGGCGTCGTCCACGTCGAGCAGCGTGGTCACGTCGAACTCGTCCGAGAGCGATTCGCGCAGCACGCGCTGCTCGTCGAGCTGGTGCTGCACCGGGATGGGCGCGGGCGGCTCCGGCGCGAGCGGCACCACGGCCTTGCGGCGCAGCGGCTCGGTGGCGCCGATGGCGCGGGTGAACAGGTCTTTCTCGGCCGCGCGCTTGCGCTCGGCCTGCGCCTTGGCCGCGGCCTCGGCGGCTTCGCGCTCGCGGGTTTCGGCGAGTACGCGCTGCACCTGCTTGAGGTCGGCGAGGTTCTTGATCGAGGGCGCGCGCGCGGGCATCAGAGCAGTCCTTTCTCGGCCATGGAGAAACTCTGCCCGGGGCTCACGATGATGTGGTCGAGCACCCGCACGTCCACCAGCGCCAGCGCGGCGCGCAGCGTCTGCGTGAGCGATTCGTCGGCGCGCGAGGGCTCGATGCTGCCGCTCGGGTGGTTGTGCGCCAGCACCACGGCAGCGGCGTGATGATGGATGGCGCGCGTGACCACTTCGCGCGGGTAGACGCTGGTCTGCGTGAGCGTGCCGCGGAACATTTCCTCCAGCGCGAGCATGCGGTGCTGCACGTCGAGGAACACCACCGCGAACACTTCGTAGGGGCGCGGGCCGATGTGCAGCTGCAGATACTGCTTGACCGCGTCGGGCGAGTCGAACACTGCGCGCTCGCGCAGCTTCTCGCCCATGGCGCGGCGCGCCAGCTCGAGCACCGCGATCAGCTCGGAGCGCTTGGCGCTGCCGCCCAGTCCCTTGACCGATTTGAGGTCGTCGGCGCCGGTGTGCAGCAGTCCCGAGAGCCCGCCGAAGCGCTCGAGCAGTTGCTGCGCGAGCTGCAGCACGTTCTTGCCCGCCACGCCGGTGCGCAGCAGCAGGGCCAGCAGTTCGGCGTCGGCCAGCGCAGCCGCGCCGCGCGCGATGAGCTTTTCGCGCGGACGGGCATCGAGAGGGAGATCCTTGAAAGACATGAAACCCCGGGTGAAACCTTGGCGGAGCCGGGTGGAAGCCCCGGTCCTTAAAATGAGGCCAGTTTATCGGGACACCTCCCTGTCTCCGCACACCTCCGCTGCACCATGTCCCAAGTCGTGAATTCCGGCTCCTTTCTCACCCTGCACTACCGGCTGGCCGGTCCGGCGGGCGACATCATCAACACCTTCGCCGACAAGCCAGCCACGCTTTCGCTGGGCACCGGCGAGCTTTCTCCCGCCATGGAGCAGCGCCTGATGGGCCTGGAGGAGGGCACGCACGCCACCTTCGAGCTGCCCGCCGGCGAGGCCTTCGGCGAGCGCAATCCCGACATGCAGCAGTGGGTGGCCAGGAAGCTGCTCGCGCAGATGGGCGACCCCGACGAGCAGTACGCCGTCGGCGACGTGGTGCAGTTCCCCACGCCCGACGGCACGGGCAGCTACGCGGGCGCGGTCATCGAATCGAACGACACCGCGGTGCGCTTCGACTTCAACCATCCGCTCGCGGGCCAGCCCGTGACCTTCGAAGTGAAGCTCATCGGCGTGCTATGAACCCCGGAATCTCCGAAGTCATCCTGGCCGAGCCGCGCGGATTCTGCGCGGGCGTGGACCGTGCCATCGAGATCGTCGAGCGCGCCATCGCGAAGTTCGGCGCGCCCATCTACGTGCGCCACGAGATCGTGCACAACACCTACGTGGTGAACGAGCTCAAGGCCAAGGGCGCGATCTTCATCGAGGAGCTCTCCGACGTGCCGTCCGGCGCCACGCTGGTATTCAGCGCGCACGGCGTGAGCAAGGCGGTGGAGCAGGAGGCGCGCGACCGCGGCTTCTCGATCTTCGACGCCACCTGCCCGCTGGTCACCAAGGTGCACGTCGAGGTCGCCAAGCTCGCGAAGGAAGGCTACGAGTTCATCATGATCGGCCACAAGGGGCACCCCGAGGTCGAGGGCACGATGGGCCAGCTCTCCAGCGGCATCCACCTGGTTGAAGACGTGGAAGACGTCGCCAGGGTCTCGCCGTCGCAGACCGACAGGCTCGCCGTGGTCACGCAGACCACGCTGAGCGTGGACGACGCCGCCGACATCGCCGCCGCCGTGCGCGAGCGCTTTCCCAAGGTGCGCGAACCCAAGCAGCAGGACATCTGCTACGCCACGCAGAACCGCCAGGACGCGGTGAAGATCATGAGCCCGCAGGTCGACCTCGTGATCGTGGTCGGCAGCCCCACCAGTTCCAACAGCAACCGGCTGCGCGAACTGGCGCAGCGCCTGGGCACCCAGAGCTACATGGTCGATTCGGCCGCCGAGCTCAAGCCCGAGTGGTTCGAGGGCAAGGCGCGCATCGGCATCACGGCCGGCGCCTCGGCGCCCGAAGTGCTGGTGCGCGAGGTGATCGACCGCGTGCGCGCCCTCGGCGCGGTGTCGGTGCGCAAGATGGACGGCATCGAGGAAACCATCAAGTTTCCGCTGCCCAAGGGCCTCAAGCTCGACGACATTCCTCCCCCTGGACACATCTCTTGAACACCACGCAGACCGCTGGCTGGCGCTCCGAAATAGATAGCGCATCGCAACGCCTGGCCGAGCGTGCCGGCCACTTTCTGCGCCAGACCCCGCTGTGGAAGCTGCCGGCGTCGGCCTTCGGCATCGACGCGAGCGGCGCGGAAATCTGGCTCAAGCTGGAGCACATGCAGGTCAGCGGCAGCTTCAAGGCGCGCGGCATGATGAACCGGCTGCTGGCCAATGAGATTCCGCCAGGCGGCGTGATCGTGGCCTCGGGCGGCAATGCGGGCATCGCCACGGCTGCGGCGGCGCGCGCGCTGGGCGTGCCCTGCCAGGTGTTCCTGCCGGGCGTGTCGCCCGAAGCCAAGCGCGCGCGGCTGCGTGCGCTGGGCGCCGAGGTCGTGGTGGTCGGCGAGCTGTACCCCGACGCGCTGGCCGCCTGCCTGACACGCCAGAAGGAATCGGGCGCCTTGCTCACCCACGCCTACGACCAGCCCGAAGTGGTGGCCGGCGCCGGCACGCTGGGCCGCGAGATCGAAGAGCAGGGCGGCCTGCCCGACGCCGTGCTGGTGAGCGTGGGCGGCGGTGGGCTGATCGGCGGCCTCGCCGGCTGGTTCGAGAAGCGCTCCCGCGTGGTCGCGCTCGAACCCGATAAGGCGCCGACGCTGTTCCGCGCCCGCGAGGCCGGCGAGCCGGTCGACGTGGAGGTGGGCGGCATCGCGGCCGATTCGCTGGGCGCGCGCCGCATCGGCGCCATCGCCTGGGAAATCACGCAGCAGCAGGTGCAGGACGCGCTGCTGCTGTCAGACGAGTCCATCCGCGCGGCCCAGCAGTGGCTGTGGAAGGAACTGAAGCTGGCCGTGGAACCCGCCGCCGCGCTGCCGCTGGCGGCGCTGCAGACCGGTGCCTACAAGCCGCGCGCGGGCGAGAAGGTCTGCCTGATCGTCTGCGGGGCGAATGTCGATCCCGCTACGGTCGCCTGACGGCTTCCGGCTTCTCGCAGTTCACCCTCCGGGCCACGCCGACCCTGTCGGCGGGCATCGTCAGCCTGCCGCCTTCGGCCAGCGTACGCCCACCTAAAATCCCCCCATGCTCGACATCACCCTGCTCCGCAAAGACCTGGCCTCCGCAGTGGCCGGCCTCGAAAAACGCAAGAAGAACCAGCCGTACCTCGACGTTTCGGCATTCACCGCGCTCGAAGCCGAACGCAAGACGCTGCAGACCCGCACCGAGGAAATCCAGGCCCGCCGCAACGCGCTGAACAAGCAGATCGGCCCGCTCAAGGCCAAGGGCGAATCGACCGATGCGCTGATGGCCGAAGTGAATGCGCTGAAGGCCGAGCAGGAATCGCAATCCAAGCGCCTCGACGAGATCCAGCCCGAGCTGCACGCGCTGCTGCTGGCCGTGCCCAACCTGCCGCACGCCAGCGTGCCGGTGGGCGAGGACGAGACCGGCAACGTCGAGATGCGCCGCTGGGCTCCGAAGGGCGGTGCGGGCGCCAACGCCACGCCGCTGGGCTTCGCGCCCAAGGACCACGTCGACCTCGGCGCGCCGCTGGGCCTGGATTTCGAAACGGGCGCCAAGCTCGCTGGCTCGCGCTTCACCGTCATGAAGGGCCCGATCGCCCGCCTGCATCGCGCGCTCGCGCAGTTCATGCTCGACATCCAGACCGAGAAGCACGGCTACAGCGAGTGCTACGTGCCCTACATCGTCAACGCCGCCACCCTGAGCGGCACCGGCCAGCTGCCCAAGTTCGAGGGCGACCTGTTCGCCGCGAAGAAGGGCGGCCAGGACGGCGAGCCCGCGCCCGACCACTCGGCGCTGTACCTCATCCCGACCAGCGAGGTGCCGCTGACCAATTTCGTGCGCGACGAGGTGGTGCCCGAGTCGCAGTTGCCGATCAAGCTCACCGCCCATACTCCGTGCTTCCGCTCCGAAGCGGGCAGCGCTGGCCGCGACACGCGCGGCATGATCCGCCAGCACCAGTTCGACAAGGTCGAGATGGTGCAGATCGTGCACCCCGAGAAGAGCTACGACGCGCTCGAGCAGATGACCGGCCACGCCGAAGCCGTGCTGCAGGCCCTGGAGCTGCCGTATCGCGTCGTGCTGCTGTGCACCGGCGACATGGGCTTCGGCTCCACCAAGACCTACGACCTCGAAGTCTGGCTGCCCGCGCAGGACACCTACCGCGAGATCAGCTCGGTCTCGAACTGCGAAGCCTTCCAGGCGCGCCGCCTGCAGGCCCGCTTCAAGAACGCGCAGGGCAAGAACGAACTCGTGCACACCCTCAACGGCTCGGGCCTGGCAGTGGGCCGCACGCTCGTGGCCGTGCTCGAGAACCACCAGAACGAAGACGGCTCGATCAACGTGCCCACGGCGCTGCGTCCGTACCTCGGCGGGCTCGAAGTTTTGAAGGCTTGATGGCGAGGGCTTCAAAAGCCCCGTTTTTGTCTGCTAGAATCGCAGGCTCGACAGCACCGGAGAGGTGGCAGAGTGGTCGAATGTACCTGACTCGAAATCAGGCGTACTAGCGATAGTACCGAGGGTTCGAATCCCTCCCTCTCCTCCAAAAAATGACGGCCTGATCCATGTAGAACGTGGATCAGGCCGTTTTCTTTTGGATCGACGGTCTGCCCGCAAGACTCTGCGTACTCCCAGGAAAGGATCCGCCATGAAGCTCCATCCCAGGTTGATTTCCAGCGCCGCTGCGGCGTTGGCGATCCTGTCGATCGCCGCCTGCTCGGTGCCGCAGGCGAAGGATGCCGCCGCGGCACCCACAGCGCCCGCAGCGTGTCGCCAGGACGCCGCAGCCGCCCTGACGGGCAAGAGCCGCATCAGCGACGCCGATGCCCGGCAGGCGACAGGCGCGTCCATCGTGCGCCAGATCCAGCCGGGACAGCCCGTGACGATGGACTATCGCCGCGAGCGCGTGACCATCGAGACGGACGCGGCCAGCGGCAAGATCGTCCGCGCCTACTGCGGATAGTCCGGCTCCTGCCGGTCTCAGCCGTTCGCCGCAGCGCCCGTGCCGGCCTGCGCCGAAGGGCGGGCGGTGGCGACCGTGCCTTCCTTGTCGAGCGAGCACCACGCGGCCTGAGGCTGAGCCTTGCCCGCTTCGAGCGAGCACCATGCGGCCGAGGTCCTGGTGGCCTCCGCCGAACACCATGCGGCCGAGGTCCTGGTGGCCTCCGCCGAACACCATGCGGCCGAGGTCTTGGCGGCCTCCGCCGAGCACCATGCAGCCGAGGTCCTGGCGGCCTCCGCCGAGCACCATGCGGCCGAGGTCTTGGTGGCCTCCGCCGAACACCATGCAGCCGAGGTCTTGGCGGCCTCCGCCGAACACCATGCGGCCGAGGTCTTGGCGGCCTCCGCCGAGCACCATGCAGCCGAGGTCTTGGCGGCCTCCGCCGAGCACCATGCGGCCGAGGTCTTGGCGGCCTCCGCCGAGCACCATGCAGCCGAGGTCTTGGCGGCCTCCGCCGAGCACCATGCGGCCGAATCCTTCGCAGCCGCCGGCGTCGGCTCGCCGAACTCCTCGGCAAGCAGGCGCTGCATCTGCTGGAAGGCCGCTTCGAGGGCCTTCGCGTCGTCCTCGCCGCGCAGGCCAAGGTATGGGAAGTGATGCAGGAAATATCCGAAGGTGGCTTCGCAATCGGCGGCGTATTTCCTCGTGTCGAGGATGTGCATGTGCCAGAAGCGGTCGACGTCCTGTTCGGGCGCGAGGGTCAGCTCGGGGTGCTTCGCGTGCAGGATCAGGTAGCGCTTGTATGCCACTTCCATCTGGTCCGCGTAGCTTGCCGACCAGCCGTAGCCGTCCTCCTTGCGGGTGGCCTTGAACTTGATCGGCGTCAGGTCGAGCGCGTGGATCGCCGCGATCGTCTGTTCCAGCGGCTTGTTCTGGGTTGAATCGGTCATGAATGCTCCTGTGAAGTTTCGGGGAAGCCCGAGCGAACGTGCCCGGTAACGATTGCCGCGAAGGCGCGGCCTTCAGGCCAGCGCCGACGGGGCAAATTGGGTGCGCAGGTGACGCGCCATGAAATCGCGTGCCTCGTCGGCCGGCACAGGCTTGCACAGCCAGTAGCCCTGGGCTTCGTCGCATCCGTGGCTGTGCAGGTAGTTGAACTGGACGGGCGTCTCCACCCCTTCGGCCACCACCTTCATCCGCAGCCCGTGGGCCAGCGTGATGATTCCGTCGATGAGAGCGCGCGCGTCCGCGTCCTGCGAAAGGTCGTTGATGAAGGAGCGGTCGATCTTGACCGTGGAGAGCGGAAAGTGCTTCAGGTACGACAGCGACGAGTACCCCGTGCCGAAGTCGTCGATGGCCAGGCCTACGCCCATGTCGCGGATGGTCCGCAGCAGTTTTGCCGCGTGCTCGGGGTTCGCCATCATCGCGCTCTCGGTGATCTCCAGCTCGAGCAGCGAAGGATCGAGGCCCGACGACTCCAGGATGGCCTTGACGTCGGCCACCAGCGTGCGGCTCTCGAACTGGCGCGGCGACAGGTTGACGCTGGTCAGCACCTCCGGCAAGCCGTGCTTCTGCCATGCGAGCGCGTCGGCACAGGCTCTTTCCAGCGCCCACTTGCCCATCGACACGATCAGGCCGAGCTCCTCGGCGATCGGAATGAACTGCACCGGCGGGATCATGCCCAGCACCGGATGGCGCCAGCGCATCAGCGCCTCCACGCCGACGATGCGCTGCGTCTGCAGGTTCATCTTCGGCTGGTAGTGCATTTCCAGTTCGCCGCGCTCCAGGGCGTGGCGCAGGGCGCTTTCCAGCATGAGCTGCTCGGTGCTCTGTGCGTTCATCTTCGCCGCGTAGAAGCGGTAGGTGTTGCGGCCCTTTTCCTTGGCGCGGTACATGGCGGTGTCGGCGTTCTTCAGCAGCGTCTCGGCATCGCCGCCGTTCTCCGGGTAGATGCTCACGCCCACGCTGGCGCTCACATGCAGCTCGCGGCCCTCGATGATGAAGGGCTCGGCGCAGCGGTCCAGCACCTTCTCGGCCAGCACCGCGGCGTCGTTCGCGCTGTCGAGGTTTTCCATCAGCAGCACGAATTCGTCGCCGCCGAAGCGCGCCACCACGTCGCTGTCGTGCAGCAGCTTCCTCAGGCGCTTGCCGCAGGTCTTGATCATCTCGTCGCCCACGCCGTGGCCGAGCGTGTCGTTGATGTGCTTGAAGCGGTCCAGGTCGACGAACATCACGGCGAACTGCTTCTGCTGGCGGTTGCTGCGCCTGATGGCCCGGGCCAGTTCGTGCTGCAGCGCCGAGCGGTTGAGCAGCCCCGTCAGCTCGTCGTGGCTGGCCATGAAGCGCAGGGTCTTCTCGGCCTGCTTGCGCTGCCGGTACTGGACGATCTGCAGTGCGATGACGCGCAGCGACTCCAGCGTCTCGGCGTCCGCGACGTACGGACTGGCGCCGAAGAGTTCCAGCGCCGTGGTCGCCTCGGGCGCGACCATGGGTACCACCAGGCCGGTGGTCAGCCCCGCCTCGCGCGCCATCGCGTCGCGGGTGAAGTGGCTCGGCGATGCCTGCGTGTCGATGCGCACGACGCTGCCGATTCCCCACGCGCGGCCCAGCGAGCCTTCGCCGGAGCGGTAGGTGAGCAGGCGGCTGGCCTCGACGAAGCCCCGCACCGCCGGGTCGTTGTCCACATGCCAGGCCACGGCGCAATGGGCCAGGCCGTCCTCGCCGACGCTCCACAGCGCGCCGCAGTCCCAGCGCAGGTCGGTGCATATCGCTTCAAGGGCCAGCGCGATCACCGTCTCGGTCCTGCCGTCACCGGCCAGCAGGCGCGCGATCTTGTATTCGAGCTTCTGGCGCAGCGCATCCTTGCGCGGCCGCGTGGCGTCGCGCACCGTGCCGCGCACCAGCCTCCTGCCCGCGTCTTCGCCCGACTGCGCGATGACATGCAGCCAGCGTTCGGTGCCGTCGGGCAGGCAGAGCCTGTGCTCGAACTCGCTGCGCTCGGTGGACTGGGACGCCAGCGCGATCTGCCGCTCGACCGTGCCGCGCTCCATGTTCGGCACGCGCGAGAGCAGGGCGTGCAGGTCCAGCGGCAAGGGGTCGTCGGCAAAGCCCAGGATGCGCCGCGCCTCCTCGGAGCATTGCAGCGCGCCGGTTTCGGGGTCGAGCGTCCAGCTGCCCAGGCTGGCCAGGTGCTGCGCGTCCTCGAGCTGCCGCTCGCTCGCGCGCAGGTGGCTGGTCATCTCGTCCGCCAGGACCTGGGCCCGGCTGCCCGTGGTGGCCAGCGACAGCATGATGCCGGCCAGCAGCGTGCTGGTGGCGAGGCCGCCAACGAACACGAGCCACGGTATGGTCTTGTCCAGCGGGCCGAGGATCTGGCTCTCGTCCTGCTTCACCTCGACCACCCAGGAGCGGCCGCCCAGCTCGAAGCCGAGCGTGCGCTCCAGGCTGTTCGCGGGTTCGGCAACGGGCTTGGCGAGGGCGGCACTGTCGAACAGCAGCTGCCGGTCGCCGAACGCGATCGGCGTCACGAACCTGGTTTCGATGCGCGTTCCGATCGGTCCCCGGCCCGGACCGGCGTCGGCCAGGCGCAGGCGCAGCGTCTTCGCGGCCTCGATGCTGATCACGTCGCGCAGCATGCCCGTGATGCTGAAGCCCGCGCCCACCGAGCCCATGTAGGCCTGGCGCCGCTGCTCCAGCGTATCGACCGGCATCTTCGGGCGGTACACCGGCAGCCGCATCGCCAGCCCGACGTCCGAGCCGCGGCCCGCGATGCGGATCTTGCGGCCGGAGGTGACGAGCCCGCCGGTGTCGCGCCCCTGTTCGAGTGCGTCGCCGCGGTCGGGCATGGCGCCCAGGTCGTTGCCCAGCAGTTTCTCGTTGCCCGCCAGAGGCTCGATGAAGGCCAGCGGGTAATAGATATCCCGCGTGCCGCCCGGCTTGATGGCGAAGCTGGAGCTGACGGCCGCGTCGAGGCTGTCGTCGCCGCGAACCTGCTCCTCGAAGAGCTGCTTGTCCTCCGGCATGACGCGAGGCGCGTAGTTGACTGCCTGGAAGCCGGGGTAGGCGCTCGGCAGGTTCAGGCCCGAGACGTAGTCCCGGAAGTCGCTGCGGGTCACTCCCTCCGAGGTATTGAAGCGCGCGCGCAGGCCGATCAGGACGGCGATGTAGTCGTCGAACCGGCTTTCGACCTTCCGCGCCAGATCGAGGGCGGTAGCGTCGAAGCGCGTCCGCGCGCTGCGCCCGATTTCCTGATGGGCATAAATTCCGAGGGCGATCGACAGCGCCGTGCCGAGTATGAAGATCACAACCGGCAGGCGAATCCTGGCCCAGATGGACAAAGACATGGTTCGATCCTGTCGCTAGTGCAAGCCGGATGGCTCCGAGTGCCCCACAGTGTGGCACGGGAGCGGACGCAACGGTTTCAATTGGGAACAATTCACTCGTAATTCTGTAATGTTGGGTAAGGAGTTCTTAATTGTTAATTCTTAAGAATTAAATTTGTTTGACCCCAAAGCTTTTGACCCGGGTCAAAAGACCGCTCTGGGTACCTCGGAAAGCGGCCTCCTGCCTGGAATGCCTGCGACGGCACCGCAACGGCGCGACGAAGCATCCGCCCGGCCTTCAATGGTCGGAGGTGCTGTATTTCGGTCTGTGGAACCGCGCCGAATCCGAGGCGAACAAGGATCAGCAGTAGCAGCCGGCGGGCAGGCTTCAGGCGGCCGCCGATCGGCGCGTCACCGTGCCCGGGAATTCCTCCACCGACGCGAGCAGCGGCGTCGCCTTCAGGCACAGGATCCGCGCCTCGCGGCCGTCGCGTGCCCGCTCGAGGCAGAGCGCGACAGCATGGGCGTCGTCGGGCTGCAGCCGCCAGAACTGCCAGCTGGTGGCGTCGTCGTCCTCCAGGGCGTGCCCGAATCCGATGGCCTGGCTGCCGCTTCCGTCCAAGTCGAAGGAAAAGCGGTCCAGCGGAATCGAAAGGCCCATGCCGCGCGCCTTGATGTAGCTTTCCTTGAGCGTCCACAGATCCCAGAAGCGCGATGGCTGCTGCGCGGCCGGAAGCTGCTGCAGCGCCTGCGCCTCCTTCGCCGAGAAGAAATGCCCGGCGACCTCCAGCGGCGCGTTCCTTGCCGTGTGCTCGACGTCCACGCCCACTTCGCGCTCCACCGCCAGCGCTGCCACCACGAGCGACGCGCTGTGCGAAATGTTGAAGCGGATGCGCTGCGCCTGCGGCAGCGCATTGGCGATCCGCGGGCGACCGTATTCGTTGTTCTCGAAGCGCCAGTCCGCTGGAGCGACCTGGGGAACGTAGCGCGAGAGCAGCGAGCGGATCAGCCCTCGTGTCATCAGATGGCGGCGCCTGTCCCGGGCGAAATGAAAACGCCCGTGCTTCTCCCGCTCCTCGGTCGTCAGGAGGGCCATGATGGCCGCGTCGCCGGCGGGGTCGTCCTGTTCGGGCACGTAAAGGTGCCAGAGGTGGACCTGGTGCGCATCGATCTGCAATTGCATGCGCAGGATTCTGGCCTGCCCCGGCGGCGTCCGGCCCGCGCCCGATTCAGCCCGGCTTAAGTTTGCAGTTCCATACTGGAGTCGACGGTCCGCTGGCGTTGGTAGAGGTTGCCACTGGCACCCGCGCCGCTTGATGCGGGCGGTTCCTCGAGGCCGGCGATCGTCACGTCTTCCTTGCCGCCTGCGCTAAGCGCGGGCGGCTTCCCCCAGCCAGTTCGGCTCGTTGGACGTATCCGGAAAGCCCGAGTCGTCCACGGTCCCGGTGCCAGCCATCGGCTGCACGGCCGCGTGCCGCAGCTCGTAGCCCCGGCCGTACACCGAGTGCAGCACGAACTCGTTCGCCTTGTGCAGCGAGAGCTTGCGGCGGATGTTCGCCACGCAGCAGTCGAGCACCCGGCTCTTGCGCTCGACGCGCGAATCCGGCCACAGCGAACCCAGCAGCCAATCGCGCTCCAGCAGCTGTCCGGCGTTGCGGAACAGCAGCAGCGCCAGTTCGAACTCGCGCGGCTTCAGGCGGATTTCCTCGCCCTTGCGCACCACCACCTTGCGGTTGCCGATGAAGCGGTAGTCGCCGAACAGCGCGCTCGTCGCCTGCGGATGCAGCAGCGTGTCGTTGCGCCGCAGCGCCTCGCGAACGCGCAATTCCACCTCGAAATCGTCGACCGGCAGCACCGCGAAATCGATGCCCGGACCCTTCGACTCGGGCTCGGCGGCCGACAGCACCTCGGCCAGCAGCTCGCGCTGCAGCGCATTGGCGACCAGGAAGATCGGCACCCGCAGCGCCTGGCACATCGAGGTCAGCACCGGCCACGCGCCTTCGTCCTTCAGCACCACCAGCAACAGGTCGAAGTGGTTGGTGCCGTGCGTCGCCGCATGCAGGAAGTCGGCGCTGTTGTCGAATGAAACCGGCGTGCAGCCCATCAGGCGCAGCTTCTGGCCCCACGCGCGCGTCTGGGCTTCGTCGCAACCCACCATGGCCACCTGCCGCGCGTCGCCGCGAGCATCGTTGTTCATGTCGAAAGCTTCCATGTGTTGGTGGCGGCGGTGGGTGATGAGGGTTGCCCGCGTTCAGCGCTCGCTGGCGCGTGGCAGCTTCCAGCCGATGCCGGCGTTGAATCCCCAGTCCCGCCCCGCGCTGGCGAGGGTCATGCCCCAGGCAGTCCGCCCGTCATCCGAAAGAGTCCTGAAGCCCAGGCTCACCGCCGTGTAGCCCCTGTAGCTGCCGAAGGCGAGGCCCACGGTCTTCTCGCCAGGCTGGAGAGCGGGCACGTAGGCGGCCGTCATCGCCACGGCCATGGCGGTGCCCGAATAAGCGACGCGCTCAACGTCGCGCAGCACCGCGCCCGTCTGGCTCAGCTGGCCGACGTTGACCGCGTCTGCCGGCTGCACGCCCGGCGCCAGGTTGGAGATCGCCACGCCCCCTGCAGCGCCCGCCGTGCCGTGCCCGGCGGCGGCGCACAGCCACAGCGCGACCAGCAGCGCCGTCCGCACGCGCTCAGCCCGCCGCGAGGCGGTTGCCCGAGCCCGCCTGCGTCTTGCGCACGCCGTCCGGTCCGTAGAACAGCTGCGCACTGGCCTGCAGGAAGTGCAGTGCCTGTTGGGTGAAATCGAGATGCGCGTAGACCATCGAGCCGTTGCGCAGGTTGTGGCCGCGCGCCTGCCCGGCCAGTTCCAGCAGTTCCTCCCAGGCCTGCCGCGCCTGCGGGCCGGCAGCGGCGGCGGCCGCATCGGCGCCCTCGCGGCCGGGCCCGAAGCCCAGTGCCGCCTGCAGCGCCTCGCGCTGCGCGTCGAGTTCGGCCATGCGGTCCAGCAGCACGGTCTTTTCCGCGGCGATGGCCGCCAGGTCGGTGAAGCTGCCGCCCGACATGGCCTCGGCCTCGCGGTCGAGCACCGATACGAATTCCTCGATGCAGGCGGCCTCGGTGCGCAGGTGGGCCAGCAGGTCGGACTGCTGCTTTCTCATTCGCCTTCGCCCTTCTTCACGTCCTGACCGTTGCCCGCGGGCGCATCGGGCGCGCCGGGCGTGAGCAGGTCGCGCACGCTGGCCAGCAGGCCGTCGGCGATGCGTTCGGGGCGGATCTGGTAGCGCCCCGCGCGGATGTCCTCGCGGATCGCCGCCACGCGGGCCGCGTCGAAATCGCTGGCGGCGCCCGCGGCGCTGGGCAGCGAGTGGACGTGCGCCGACGGGGCCGGTGCCGCCGCCTTCGCGGTGCGCTGGGCGGCGTCGGCGCCGGCCGAAGCGGTCGTGCCTGCCGTCCCGGCGGTGGCTGGCGTCGTTCGGTGAAGGGGCGTGGCCGAGGGGGCGGGTTGATCGATTTTCAAGGTGATTCCTCAGGGGCTGACCCGTATATCGGCAGCCTGCGCAAGAACTTTAGGAATGGCGTTCGTGACAGTTTTTGTGCGCTGCGTCATTGCGCCAGCTGTATCTGCCCCTCTTCGTCTGCCACGCCGCTGACCAGCCGCCCGTCGCGGGTCTTGGCCTGCACCACGGCGCCCACGGTCGCCCCGGTCATGGCCTTGGCCTCGGTGCTGACGACGAAGCCCTGGCCTTGCGCCACCACCTTCACCGCCTGCCCCTGCTGGATGACGGTGACGCCGCGCAGCAGCTCCTTGCGCAGCGGCGCGCCGGGCGCCACGCGGTTGGCCGTGACCACGCCGGCCAGCTCGGCCGCGCTGGTGACGATGGAGCGCGGCAGTCGCGTGAGGTCGCCGGTGCGCTCCGCGACGTCGCCCGCGCCCAGCGGCCGGCCCGCGTCGATCGCGCGCGCGGCCACGAAATAGCTGCCTTCCACCGACACGTGCGCCTGCACGAAGCGCGTCCAGGGCCGCTGCGCCTGGCAGCGAACGCCCACCGAGACGCGGCCCCATGGCTTCGCGCCCGGCGGCAGGAAGGCCTCGGGCGCGTCGCATGCGGGCAGGGCCGAGGTGCCGCGGCCTTCCAGGCTGATCGTCACCTTGCCCGGCAGCCCGGCCGATTGCGCCTGCAGGTATTTCTCGATGACCGCGTCGGCGGAAGCAGCGCCTTCGGCTGCGCCTGCTGCGCTGGCCGCGCAGCAGCACGACAGCGCCAATGCCGCTGCGGGCAGCACGGTGCGCAGTGCGTGGTCGCGAAGCTCGGCAAGCGTTGGAAGGGTCATCGGATATGTGTGGGTGGTGGCTTCGGCGGCGATGCGTCACACAGGAGCAACGCATGCCGCCGCACGGAAATTCTAGAAATCCGTGCGGCTATCGAAGTTGCGAGCAGCAGGCGAAAACCCCCTTTGTTCGGGCGATTGCAAAAGCGGCTCGTGCATAGACTCGCTTTCCATCTGTCGCTGCGCCCCGCGCACTGGCGACGCCTCAACGGATGGAACAAACATGCTCGACAAGCTGGATGCGGCGCTTCGCTTCAACCGCGAAGCCCTCAACCTCCGCGCGGAACGCCAGGAGGTTCTCGCGGCCAACATCGCCCATGCGGACACGCCCAACTACAAGGCGCGCGACTTCGACTTCAGCGCACGCCTGAGCGAAGCCGTGGAGCGCGGCCGCGCGTCGCAGTCGATGTCGCTGGCCACCACCTCGTCGCGCCATCTCGCGGGACAGGCGCAGGCCATGCCCGACAAGGACCTGCTCTACCGCGTGCCCAACCAGTCCAGCCTCGACGGCAACACCGTCGAGATGGACGTCGAGCGCATCGCCTTCGCCGACAACGCGCTGCGCTACGAATCGAACCTCACCGTCATCAACGCGAAGATCAAGTCGCTGCTCTCTGCGGTGCAGCAGTAAGCAGCCAGAGCCCGTTCCATGCCCTTCAACAGCACCTCCATGAACATCTTCAACGTGGCCGGCTCGGCCCTGACCGCGCAGTCGCAGCGCATGAACGTGACCGCGAGCAACATGGCCAACGCCGAGAGCGTGGCCGGCCCCGACGGCATGCCTTACCGCGCGAAGCAGGTCGTGTTCCAGGTCGCTCCCTCGTCGTACGGCGCCGGGGACATCGGCGGCGTCAAGGTGGCCGGCGTGGTGGAAGACCCGTCCCCGCCGAAGCTCGTGTTCGACCCGAAGAGCCCGCACGCCAACGCCGAAGGCTACGTGGCGATGCCCAACGTCAACGTGGTCGAGGAGATGACCAACATGATCTCCGCCTCGCGCAGCTACCAGGCCAACGTCGAAGTGCTCAACACCGCCAAGACGCTGATGGTCAAGACGCTGACCCTCGGCCAGTAACTCCCCAAGTCCCGCAAGACGCACAAGAAAGAACAGGCACGAACGCGCCATGGCCATTTCCGATACCTCGTCCATCACCGGACAGAACGCCGCCTCCGCGGTTGGCGGCAACAGCAGCACCTCGAACGTCGACAGCGAGCAGCGCTTCCTGAAGCTGCTGGTCACGCAGCTGAACAACCAGGACCCGCTCAACCCGATGCAGAACGCCGAGCTCACCTCGCAGCTGGCGCAGATGAGTACCGTCAGCGGCATCGAGAAGCTCAACAGCACGCTCTCGGGCCTGGTGAACCAGACCAGCTCCAACCAGCTGCTGCAGGCCACTTCGCTGATCGGCTACAACGTGCTGTCGCCGGGCGATTCGCTCACCACCAAGGAGCCCGAGGCGGGCAAGGAGCCCGCGTCGCAGGCCTTCGCCGTCGAACTGCCGGGCACGGCCTCCGACGTCGACATCAAGATCGTCGATTCCACCGGCAAGGTCGTGCGCACCATCAACGCCGGCTCCATGACCGAAGGCGTCAACGCCGTCACCTGGGATGGCAAGGACGACACGGGCGCCGTGGTGCCCGCGGGCGCCTACCGCTTCACCGTGGACGCAAGCAACAGCGGAACCACCGTGAAGGCCACGGCGCTCACTTTCTCGCAGGTGGCGGCGGTCAAACAGGGCGCTGCCGGCGTCACGCTCGAACTGATGACGGGCAACAACATCAGCCTGTCCGACGTGCGCCTGTTCCTCTGAGCGTCTTCTTTCCCTTCCTCTTCGCATCCAACGCAAACGCGCCGCATCCAACGGCAGACAAGGAACCATCATGGCTTTTTCCCAGGGCATCAGCGGACTCGGCGTGGCCGCGGCCAACCTCGACGTCATCGGCAACAACATCGCCAACTCGGGCACCGTCGGCTTCAAGTCGGCCGCCGCAACCTTCCAGGACGTGTACGCCGGCTCGCGCGTCGGCCTGGGCGCTTCGGTCTCCGGCGTGACGCAGAACTTCTCGCAGGGCGTGACCCAGTCGAGCAGCCGCCCGCTGGACGTGGCCATCCTCAATGGCGACGGCTTCTTCCGCCTGACCAGCGCCACCGGCGAAGTCATGTACTCGCGCAACGGCCAGTTCACGCGCGACAAGGACGGCTACATCGTCAACGCCTCGGGCCTGCGCCTCACAGGCTTCGGCGCGAACGCCAACGGCGGCATCAGCGGCGGCACGCCGGCGGCCATCCAGATCCCGACCACGCCCATGACGCCCAAGGCCACGACCGGGATCGACGCCGAGTTCAACCTCGACGCGCGCAAGACCGCGCCCACCAAGACGCCCTTCAACGCGGCCGATTCCGACACCTTCAACTACTCGAACGCCGTCGGCCCCATCTACGACTCGCTGGGCAACCCGCATGACGTGTCCGTCTACTTCGTGAAGAACGCGACGCCTGCCAACACCTGGAGCGTGTACGGCACGGCCGACGGTGCGGCGCTGAACGCCGGCGCCGCGCTCGGCACCCTGACCTTCGACTCCGCCGGCAAGATGACCGCGCCGGCCAGCGGCCAGCTGAGCCTGGGCACGCTCAACCTCACCAACGGCGCCGCGGCACTCACTCCTACGCTCGACATCTCGGGCACCACGCAGTTCGGCGCCGCCAACGCGATGAGCAAGCTCGCGCAGGACGGCTACCGCTCGGGCGAGCTCACCTCCTTCTCGATCAACGCCGACGGCACCATCACCGGCAAGTTCTCCAACGAGCAGACCAAGCTGCTGGGCCAGGTGGTGCTGTCCTCCTTCGCCAACCCGAACGGCCTGGAGCCCAAGGGCAACAACGTGTGGGCCGAGACGCAGGCCTCGGGCAACCCGCTGACCGGCACGCCGGGCGAGGGCACCAAGCTGGGCTCGCTGCAGTCGGGCGCGCTGGAGGCATCCAACGTCGACCTCACCTCCGAGCTGGTCAACCTCATCGTCGCGCAGCGCAACTACCAGGCCAATGCGCAGACCGTGAAGACGCAGGACCAGGTCATGCAGACGCTCATGAACATCCGCTAAGGCGGCGCCCCAGAAAGACCGACATCAGGAGCACCCAGTGGATCGCATGTTGTACGTCGCCATGAGCGGCGCCAAGCAGGTCATGGAACAGCAGGCCGCCGTCGCCAACAACATGGCGAACGTCTCGACGCCGGGCTTCCGCGCGCAGATCGCCAACTTCCGCGCGGTGCCCGTGGTCGGCGATGAGGCGCCCACGCGCGCCTTCGTGGCTGCCACCACGCCCGGCGCCGACTTCACCCACGGCCCGCTCACCGAGACCGGCCGCGCGCTCGACGTGGCCGTGAGCGGCCAGGGCTGGCTGGTGGTGCAGACGCCCGACGGCGGCGAGGCCTACACCCGCGTGGGCAACCTGCAGATCGGCGCCGACGGCCAGCTCACCACCATGGGCGGGCGCCCGGTGGTGGGCGACAACGGCGCGCTGACAGTGCCGCCGGGCTCCACGGTGAGCATCGCCGCCAACGGCCTGGTGGGCGCGCGCGACGCGGCCTCCACCACGCTCACGGGCATTGCCGAAGTCGGCCGCCTGAAGCTGGTCAATCCGCCGGTCGCCGAACTGGAGCGCGGCGAGGACGGCCTGTTCCGCATGCGCGCCGGCCAGCCGCCGGCCGAGGCCGACGAGGCCGTCACGCTGGTCAGCGGCGTGGTGGAAGGCAGCAACGTCAACCCGGTCGAGACCATGGTGGCCATGATCGCCAACGCACGCAGCTTCGAGATGCAGATGAAGTCGCTGCAGACGGCCGACACCAACGCGCAGTCCGCCAACAAGCTGCTGGCCTACGGCTGACGCGCGCTCTCCTTCTCGCAACCTCTTCCGCAGGACTCCCAGAAAAATGATCCGCTCCCTCTACATCGCCAAGACCGGCCTCGACGCGCAGCAGACGCAGCTCGACGTGGTCTCCAACAACCTCGCCAACGTCGGCACCACCGGCTTCAAGCGCAGCCGCGCC
The DNA here is from genome assembly GCF_048305045.1 of Variovorax sp. 278MFTsu5.1. Taxonomy (NCBI): domain Bacteria; kingdom Pseudomonadati; phylum Pseudomonadota; class Betaproteobacteria; order Burkholderiales; family Comamonadaceae; genus Variovorax; species Variovorax sp. 278MFTsu5.1. The sequence continues at coordinate 5,411,152 of NZ_CP157622.1, read as the reverse complement.
GTGTTCGAGGACCTCGTCTACCAGAACCTGCGCCAGGTCGGCGGCCAGTCGTCGGACCAGACGCGCCTGCCCTCGGGCCTGCAGGTCGGCACCGGCGTGCACGTGGTCGCCACCGAGCGCATCCACTCGCAGGGCAACCTCACCAAGACCGACAAGCCCACCGACGTGGCCATCAGCGGCGGCGGCTTCTTCCAGGTGCTGATGCCCGACGGCACCACCTCGTATACCCGCGACGGTTCGTTCCAGACCGACCGCGACGGCCAGCTGGTCACCGCCAGCGGCTTTCCCGTGCAGCCGGCCATCACCGTGCCGGCCAATGCCACCAGCATCACCGTGGGCCGCGACGGCATCGTCTCGGTGGTGCAGGCGGGCAGCACCAACACTGTTCAGATCGGCCAGTTGCAGCTCGCCACCTTCGTCAACCCCACCGGCCTGCAGAGCCTGGGCGAGAACCTGTATGCCGAGACCGACGCATCGGGCGCTCCCAACCAGGTGAACCCCGGCGTCGACGGCGCCGGCACGCTGAGCCAGGGCTATGTCGAGGCCTCCAACGTGAACGTGGTGGAAGAGCTGGTCAACATGATCGCCACCCAGCGCTCGTACGAGATCAACAGCAAGGCGGTCCAGACCTCGGACCAGATGCTGCAGCGCCTGGCCCAGTTGTGAGCGTGATGGTGGTGACGATGTTGCAGGCGTTGCGTCTTCTTTGCCGCAGTGCGGCCGACGCGAGGACGCGGCTGCTGCCGCTGCTCGCCGCCGCCGTGCTGGCCACCGGCTGCGCGCAGGTTCCGCGCGAGCCGCTGGTGCACCAGCCGATGACGGCGCGCTCCGACAACTACGCGGCGGTGCAGACGCGGCGATCGCCCGGCGCGATCTTCCAGGACGGCCCCGGCGCGAATGCGCTCTTCGAAGACCGCCGCCCGCGCAACGTCGGCGACATCCTCACCATCGTCATCAGCGAGAAGGTCAACGCCACCAAGAACTCGGGCGCCAACGCGAGCCGCACCGGCAGCACCGCCAGCGTGTTCGCAGTCATTCCCAAGCTCATCGGCGGCCTGCTCGACGGGCAGGACGCCAAGCTCTCGGGCACCAACTCGCTCAACGCCAAGGGCGGCGCCAACGCCAACAACACCTTCAACGGCGTGATCACGGTCACCGTGACCGACGTGATGAGCAACGGCAACCTGCTGGTCAGCGGCGAGAAGCAGATGGGCATCAACCAGGGCACGGAATACATCCGCTTCTCGGGCGTGGTGAACCCGCGCACCGTATCGGGCAACAACACCGTGCCCTCCACATTGGTGGCCGATGCACGCATCGAGTACTCGGCCAAAGGCTATATCGACGAGGCGCAGCACATGGGCTGGATGCAGCGCTTCTTCCTCAACGTCATGCCGTTCTGAACATGGAAAACCCCCAGGCTTCGCGCACTTCGTGTCGCTTCTCCAACCCCCTTGCAGGGGGCGATGCCTGCGGCCCGGCAAAGCCGGTTCCGCGGCATCCCGCGAATTTTCGGGCTCGCTTGCGCGTCGCGGCGGTTGCAATGGTCGCGTCCTTGTTCCTTGCTCCTGTGCATGCGGAGCGGCTCAAGGAGCTGGCGAGCATTCAGGGCGTGCGCGACAACCCGCTGATCGGCTATGGGCTGATGGTGGGTCTCGACGGCACGGGCGACCAGACGATGCAGACGCCGTTCACCACGCAGAGCCTGAACAACATGCTGCAGCAGCTGGGCATCACGATTCCGCAGGGCGTGAACATGCAGCTGAAGAACGTGGCGGCGGTGATGGTCACGGCCACGCTGCCTTCGTTCGCGCGGCCGGGGCAGAACATCGACGTGACGGTGTCTTCCATGGGCAATGCGAAGAGCCTGCGCGGGGGCACGCTGCTGATGACGCCGCTGAAGGGCGTGGACGGCATGACGTATGCCGTGGCGCAGGGGAACATGGTGGTGGGCGGCGCGGGTGCGTCGGCCAACGGCAGCAAGGTGCAGGTCAACCAGCTCAGCTCGGGGCGCATTCCCGGCGGAGCGCTGGTGGAGCGCACGGTGGAGTCGCCCGTGGGCGCGGAGGGCACGTTCTCGATCGAGCTGAACCGCTCCGACTTCGGCACCACGCAGCGCGCGGTGGATGCGATCAACCGGCAGTTCGGCTCGGGCACGGCCGAGGCCATCGATGCGCGCTCCATCCGCGTGCGCGCGCCGGAGCCGCAGCAGCGTGTGGGTTTCCTCGCGCGGCTCGAAGATCTCGAGGTGACGCCGACGCAGGCCGGTGCCCGCGTGGTGGTGAACGCCCGCACGGGCTCCGTGGTGATGAACCAGGCCGTCCGCGTGAAGGACTGCGCCATCGCGCACGGCAACCTGTCGGTGGTCATCAACACCGAGCCTGTCATCAGCCAGCCGGGCGCGTTCTCCGGCGGCAGCACCGTGGCGGCTCAGACCTCCCAGATCTCTGTCAACCAGGGCGGCGGCGCGATCCAGATGGTGCGCGGCGGCGCCTCGCTGTCGGACGTGGTCAAGGGGCTCAACAGCCTGGGCGCGAATCCGCAGGACCTGGTGTCCATTCTCCAGGCCATGAAGACGGCCGGCGCCCTGAGCGCCGAGCTCGAGATCATCTGACGGGGCGGCGGCGATGACGGTATCGGCTTCCGATCGCAGTGGCGCGCTCGACCAGCGTTTCGCGCTCGACGTGCAGGGCGTCGATGCCTTGCGGCGCACGGTGCGCAGCTCGCCTGAAGAAGGGCTGCAGCAGGTCTCGCGGCAGTTCGAGGCGCTGTTCATGAACATGGTGCTCAAGAGCATGCGCGAGGCGACGCCGTCGAGCGGCCTCTTCGACAGCCAGGACCAGAAGGTATACCTGTCGATGTTCGACCAGCAGCTCACGCAGAACCTCTCGGGGCGCGGCGTGGGGCTGGCCGAGGCGATGCTTGCGCAGCTGCGCCGCAGCATGCCGTCGGGCCCGCCCGACGCGCAGGCCGATGCGGAGATCGGCGTGAGGCCGATGCAGCTGGAGCCGCTCGCGCCAGGTTTTCCCCTGGGTGCGCGCGCGGGCATTCCGATCGGTTCGGCGCCCGTCGCCTCGACCGCGCGCACCGCGGACCTCGGCATCTACCAGTTCAACAGCGACCGGCGCGCGCAGGGCACGAGCGCCGGTTCGCTGCAGGGGCAGGTCGACGAGTTCGTGGGCCGCATGGGCGCATCGGCGCAGGCCGCGAGCACGGCCAGCGGCGTGCCCGCGCCGCTGATCCTCGCGCAGGCCGCGCTCGAGTCGGGCTGGGGCAAGCGCGAGATCCGCGCCGACGACGGCACGCAGAGCTTCAACCTGTTCGGCATCAAGGCAGACCGCGGCTGGAAAGGCGCGACGGTCGAGACCACGACCACCGAGTATGTCGACGGCGAGCCGCAGAAGGTGCGCGCGAAGTTCCGCGCCTACGGCTCGTACGAGGAAGCCTTCACCGACTACGCACGCTTCATCACCCGCAACCCGCGCTACGCGAACGTGCTGGCGACCGACGACCCGAACGAGGCGGCCCACGGCCTGCAGCGCGCGGGCTACGCGACCGACCCGCGCTACGGCGAGAAGCTGGTTCGCATCATGCAGAAATTCGGCTGAGCCGCCAGAGCGCTCGCCGCACCAAGGAAAAGCCATGGCAGAGACCGCAGCAGCAACCGCAATCCGGCACGCACAGGCGCCGCAACCTCAGGGCGCGGGCACGCGCCTGGAGGTGGTGACCTTCAAGCTTGGCGAAGAGGAATACGGCATAGACATCCAGAAGGTGCAGGAGCTGCGCGGGTACGACGCGGTGACGCGGATCGCGAACGCGCCGGAGTACATCAAGGGGGTGGTGAACCTGCGCGGGATCATCGTTCCGATCATCGACATGCGCATCAAGTTCAAGCTGGGCGAGCCGACGTACGACCAGTTCACGGTGGTGATCGTGCTGAACATCGGAGGTCGTGTGGTGGGGATGGTGGTGGACAGCGTGTCGGACGTGATCACGCTGACGGGAGAGCAGATCAAGCCGGCGCCGGAGATGGGATCGGTGCTGGATGCGGACTACCTGATCGGGCTGGGCACGCTGGAGGAGCGGATGCTGATCCTGGTGGACATCGACCGGCTCATGTCCAGCGAGGAGATGGGCTTGGTCGAGAAGATGGCCGCCTGAGCGTCCGATCCGGGCCCGAACCCACACAACCACGAGACAGAGGTTCCGACAGGAGACACGGACATGATGAAGAACTGGACGGTCGGACGGCGCATGGGCGTCGTCTTCGCATGCGTGCTGGCGCTGGTGGTGCTCATCGCGGGCATCGGCGTGCTCCGGCTGCAGGCCGTGGGTGATGCGACCCAGGCGATGGCCGGCGCCTCGCTGGCCAAGGAGCGGCTTGCGGCCGCATGGCAGCTGGCCACCAACACCAACAGCGTGCGCACCTTCTCGCTGCTCAAGAGCGAAGACCCGGCCGTGCAGGCCTATCTGCAGAAGAACATCTCGGCCACCAGCGCCGTCATCACCGAGACGCAGAAGAAGCTCGAAGCCGTGCTGGCCTCGCCCGAAGAACTGGCGCTGAGCGCCGACATCAAGAAGAAGCGCGGCGAATACGTGGAACTGCGCAACCAGATCCTCAAGCTCAAGGCCGACGGCCGCAAGGACGAGGCGGCGAAGCTGACCGACGCGCAGCTCATGCCCGCGCTCGACGCCTACGACGCGAGCATCCGGGCCATGGTGAGTCTCCAGCAGCAGGAGATCGACAGGACCGCCGCCGCCATCGACGCGAAGTACCGTTCGGGCCGCAGCTGGATCGTGGTGCTCGCCTGTCTGGCACTGGTTGCCGGCACGGCGACCGCATGGCTGCTGACGCGAAGCATCGTGCAACCCATCGGCGAAGCGCTGCTGATCGCCGAGACCGTGGCTTCGGGCGACCTGAGCCAGGAATTCGAAACCGAGCGTGGCGGCGACTTCGGCCGGCTGCTGCGCGGCATGGGCGAGATGGAAGACACGCTGACCGACCTGGTGACGCGCATCAAGGCCTCCACGGACTCTATCGCGGTCGCTTCGCGGCAGATCGCTGCGGGGAATCAGGATCTTTCGTCGCGTACGGAAGAGCAGGCGAGCTCGCTGGAGCAGACGGCGGCGTCGATGGAAGAACTGACCTCGACGGTCAAGCAGAACGCGGACAACGCGCGACAGGCGAACCAGCTCGCTGTGTCGGCCTCGGAAGTGGCGGTGAAGGGCGGCAGTGTCGTGTCCCAGGTGGTCGACACCATGGGCTCGATCAATGCCTCGTCCAGGAAGATCGTCGACATCATCGGCGTGATCGACGGAATCGCCTTCCAGACCAACATCCTCGCGCTGAACGCTGCCGTTGAAGCCGCACGTGCAGGTGAGCAAGGCCGGGGTTTCGCTGTCGTGGCTTCCGAGGTTCGCAGCCTTGCACAACGTTCTGCCGCTGCAGCCAAGGAGATCAAGACCCTCATCGGCGACTCGGTCGAGAAGGTCGAAGAGGGCAGCAAGCAGGTGGAAGAAGCGGGCCGCACGATGGAAGAGATCGTGGGCAGCGTCAAGCGCGTGACCGACATCATGGGCGAGATCACCGCGGCGAGCCAGGAGCAGACCTCGGGCATCGAGCAGATCAACCAGGCCATCACGCAGATGGACCAGGTGACGCAGCAGAACGCCGCGCTGGTCGAGGAAGCCTCCGCAGCCGCTCAATCGCTGCAGGAGCAGGCCGACAGCCTCGTGCGCGCGGTCAGCACTTTCAAGCTCGACGCGCAAGAGGAAGCCCTGCCGGCCTGAAGACCCATGCGCACGCGTATCAGTCCCAGGCGAGCCCTGCGCATCGGCGCGCGCTTCGCCATCCTGCTGCTCCTGCTCGCGATCGCCCTGAGTCTCGGCTTCCAGGCCGGCGCGGGCTACGAGTGGGCGCAGCAGACAGTGTTCGTGCTCGGCGTGGCGGCCTTGTTGACGGCCGTCGCCGTCGTCTGGCTCGTCATGCGATCGGTCACGAGTTCCACCCATGACGCAGCCAAGGTGTCCGACCGGCTGGACCGGCTGCTCGAGCACGTCAACACGAAGATTTCCGAAAAAAACCTTTCCCCATGAATTCGCTTCTCAATCTCAAGATCGGCACCCGCCTCGGCGCGGGCTTTGCCGCCGTCCTTCTGCTGCTGGCAGGCATTGCCGGCCTCGGCCTCAGCGCGATGACCGACATCCAGTCGCGGCTCAACGGCATCGTCACCGGCAACAACGTCAAGGTGGTTCTGGTGAACAGGATGCTGGACGCGATCCGCGACATTGCGATCCTCGACGGCAACATGATTCTCCTGACCGACGACGCGGCCATGCGGGCGGAGTCGAAGAAGGTCGCCGCTGCGCGCGAGCGCTTCACCGAAAGCCGGGGCGCGCTGGCCAAGCTGCTCGCCACGCCGGAGGGCAAGGCGCTGCTCGCGCGCATCGACGAGAAGGTGGCAGTGCTCGTGCCCCTGAATGCGCAGATCAGCGAGGCGGCGCTGCAGAACAGGAACGAAGAGGCGACAGCGCTCTTCATCTCCAAGTTCCAGCCCGCCGTAAGGGCCGCGCTCGCGGAACTCGAGGCGATGGCCGAGCACCAGGAGCGGCGCTCCATGGAGGCCAACCAGGAGGCAGGCGAAGGCTATGCGTGGTCGCGCAACCTGATGCTGGCGCTGGCCAGCTTCGCCGTGCTCATCGGCGCAGGCATCGCATGGCTCATCACGCGCTCCATCACCCGGCCCATCGGCCAGGCCGTGCAGGTGGCCGAAAAGGTCGCCGCAGGCGACATCAGCTCGCGCATCGAGGTGGCGTCGAAGGACGAAACCGGCCGGCTGATGCATGCCCTCAGGGAAATGAACGAAAGCCTCGCCAGGATCGTCAGCGAGGTCCGCACGGGCACCGACACGATCGCGACGGCTTCGGCGCAGATCGCTTCGGGCAACCAGGATCTTTCGTCTCGTACGGAAGAGCAGGCGAGCTCCCTGGAGCAGACGGCAGCTTCGATGGAAGAGCTGACCTCGACGGTCAAGCAGAACGCGGACAACGCACGGCAGGCGAACCAGCTCGCTGTGTCGGCCTCCGAAGTCGCGGTCAAGGGCGGCAGTGTCGTTTCACAGGTTGTCGACACCATGGGTTCGATCAATGCATCGTCCAAGAAGATCGTGGACATCATCGGCGTGATCGACGGCATCGCGTTCCAGACCAACATCCTCGCGCTGAATGCTGCCGTTGAAGCCGCACGTGCGGGCGAGCAAGGCCGTGGCTTCGCTGTCGTCGCTTCCGAGGTTCGCAGCCTTGCACAACGCTCTGCCGCTGCAGCCAAGGAAATCAAGACCCTGATCGGCGATTCCGTCGAGAAGGTCGAGGAGGGCAGCAAGCAGGTGGAAGAGGCCGGCCGCACCATGGAAGAGATCGTGGGCAGCGTCAAGCGTGTGACCGACATCATGGGCGAGATCACCGCGGCGAGCCAGGAACAGACCTCGGGCATCGAGCAGATCAATCAAGTCATCACGCAGATGGACCAGGTGACGCAGCAGAACGCGGCACTGGTGGAAGAAGCCTCCGCAGCGGCTCAATCGCTGCAGGAGCAGGCGGGCAACCTCGTCAAGTCCGTGAGCATCTTCAAGCTCGACGCGAACGCGGTGGCCACCGTGCGTCCCGGGTTCACGCACATCGTCCCGATCCCCAAGCCCGCCAGGCCGGCGCCGAAGCGTCCCGCCAAGGCCTTGCCCTCGCGCAAGGAGCCCTCGGCCGCCCCGCAACTCGCCATGACCGGCGACGCCAAGGGTGACTGGACCGAGTTCTGAGTTAACAAATTGAAGGTCCGAGATTCCGATGCCGATAGCGGGGTGACGGTGTTGCGCATGTCGCGCAAGCATGGGTGCCGTCCCCTGTCATCGGAGGAGGAAGTATGAGATTCAAGGACCTGAGAATCAGCACACGCCTGGGGCTGGGCTTTGCGGTGATGCTGTTGCTTGTGGCCTGCATGGCCGGCATCGGGCTATGGAGGCTGGCCAACGTGAGCCAGGCCACGGAGAGGATGATGACCCAGGCGCTGGCAAAGGAACGCCTGGCCGGCGAATGGCAGAGCAATCTCAGGTCGACCTCGGTCGCCACCATTGCCATGATCAAGGCGCCGGATGCCACGCTCGAAGCCTATTTCGCCAAGCTCCAGTCGACCGGCATGGAGCGTATCTCCTCGGTCCAGAAAGAGTTCCAGTCGAGGCTGAGCACGCCGGAGGAGAAAGAGCTCTACGAAAAGATCATGGTCGCGCGAACCAGGGTGCGCGAGATTGTGACGAACCTGACAACGCTCAAGGACCGGGGGCGGATCGAAGAAGCGCAGAAGATGGTCGACACCACCTTCTCCGAGGCGCTGGCAGCTTATGGCATCGCAGTCGACAGGCTGGACCAGCACCAGCACGACGAGATCGACGCTGCCGCCCGCGACATCGCGGAAGACCATGCCGCAGGCCGGATCATGCTGCTGTCGCTGGCTGCCGTTGCCGTCGTGCTGGGTGCGCTGTTCGCGTGGCGCCTGAGCTCGGGCATCGTGCGGCCGCTGGGCCATGCAGTCGAAGTGGCAGAGACCGTGGCTGCCGGCGACCTGCGCGTGGACATCCGCGTTGAAAGCCGCGACGAGGCCGGCCAGCTGATGCAGGCGCTGAAGCACATGAACATGAGCCTTGCCAAGGTGGTCGGCGAAGTCCGCCTCGGCACGGACACGATCGCCACGGCATCGAGCCAGATCGCATCCGGCAACCAGGATCTTTCTTCCCGCACCGAAGAGCAGGCGAGTTCGCTGGAGCAGACGGCGGCGTCGATGGAACAGTTGACCTCCACCGTCAAGCAGAACGCGGACAACGCGCGGCAGGCAAACCAGCTGGCGGTCTCGGCGTCCGAAGTCGCGACCAGGGGCGGCATGGTGGTGTCGCAGGTGGTGGACACCATGGAGTCCATCAATGCGTCGTCCAGGAAGGTCGTCGACATCATCGGCGTGATCGACGGCATCGCGTTCCAGACGAACATCCTGGCGCTCAATGCGGCCGTCGAGGCAGCCCGGGCAGGTGAGCAGGGCCGGGGCTTCGCTGTCGTGGCGTCGGAGGTTCGCAGCCTGGCTCAACGCTCTGCAGCAGCCAAGGAAATCAAGACCCTGATCGGCGACTCGGTGGAGAAAGTCGAAGAGGGCAGCAGGCAGGTGGAAGAAGCCGGCCGCACGATGGACGAGATCGTCGGCAGCGTGAAGCGTGTGACGGACATCATGGGCGAGATCACGGCGGCGAGCCAGGAGCAGACCTCGGGCATCGAGCAGATCAACCAGGCGATCACGCAGATGGACCAGGTGACGCAGCAGAACGCCGCGCTGGTCGAGGAAGCCTCCGCCGCCGCGCAGTCGCTGCAGGAGCAGGCCGGAAGCCTCGTGCAGACCGTGGGCATCTTCAAGCTGGATCAGGGCGCGGGCATCAGTGCCGCGCAGCGTCCGGGTCCCAGCCGCATCACCCCTGTAGCGAAGCCGGTGAATGCTCTTTACGCGCGCGGACCGGAAGGCAGCGAGAAAGGCGGCGAGCCCGTGCGCCAGCCGGCCATGGCCGGCGCCGACGCTAACGAATGGACCACTTTCTGATAACAAAGGGCTCAACTCTGGCGCGCATGTGCCGATAACAGGACGACGGTGCTGGTGCACCCATCGAATGCGGCGGCCCGGTCTCACGCTGGAGAAGGAAGAAAGAGGTATGAGCTTGAAGGATCTGACAAACGGCACTCGGCCCGGCCCGGGTTTCGCGGCGGCACCGACGCCGATGGCCCTGACCATGGACTCCGGGTGGATCAATCAGGCGATCGTGCGGATGAGCCTGGTCGCGCGGCTGCGCCTGATCCCGGCCTGAGGGGAGGACGAACGGACCATGCGCGTCAATCTTCCCGTCACCGGCATCGAGTACGAACTGTCGCCGGACGCCGCCCTGGTGTCCCGCACCGACATGAAGGGTCGCATCACCTACGTCAACCCCGCTTTCGTCGAGGCCAGCGGCTTCACCGCGGCCGAGCTCATGGGCAAGGCGCACAACATCGTGCGCCACCCCGACGTGCCTCCCGAAGCATTTGCCGACCTGTGGCAGACGCTGGGGCAGGGACTTCCCTGGACCGGCCTCATCAAGAACCGCCGCAAGAACGGCGACTTCTACTGGGTGCTCGCCAACGTCACGCCCATCCGGCGCGACGGCCGTACGCAGGGCTACATGTCCGTGCGCAGCAAGCCGGGGCGCGCCGAAGTGGACGAGGCCGAAGCGCTGTATGCGCGCATCCGCGAAGGCCGGGCGAAGGACATCGAACTGCTGCAGGGCGAAGTGGTCTCGCGCGGCTGGAAGGACCCGCTGGCCCGGCTGCGCCGCATTCCCGTGCGCCAGCGCGTCTTCGGCGCGACCGGCATGGGGGCGCTGCTGTCGCTGGGGCTGGGCGTCTTCGGCTGGATGGAAGCGTCGCGGCTGGTTGCCTCCGCCGGTGCGCAGAGCTGGCTGCCGGGCGCCATGGCCGCCGCAGGCGCGGGTTTCGCGCTGTCCTGGCTGGGCCTGGGCCAGTTCCTGGTGCGCACTGTGTTCCGGCCGCTCGACGAGGCGGTGCACGTGGCGCGTGCCATCGCGGGCGGCGATCTCGTGCGCTTCGACGTGCGGCGCGGAGACGAAATCACCGGCCTGCTGCGCGCGCTCAACCAGATGAGCGCGAACCTGTTCGCCATCGTCGCGGACGTGGGCGCCAACGTGACGGGCGTGATGTCGGCGTCGAGCCAGATCGCTTCGGGCAACCAGGACCTGTCTTCGCGTACGGAGCAGCAGGCGAGTTCGCTGGAGCAGACGGCGGCATCGATGGAAGAACTGACCTCGACGGTCAAGCAGAACGCGGACAACGCGCGGCAGGCCAATCAGCTAGCTGTGTCGGCCTCTGAAGTGGCAGTGAAGGGCGGCAGTGTGGTCTCCCAAGTCGTCGACACCATGGGTTCGATCAATGCGTCGTCCAGGAAGATCGTGGACATCATCGGTGTGATCGACGGCATCGCGTTCCAGACCAACATCCTCGCGCTGAACGCGGCCGTTGAAGCGGCCCGAGCCGGTGAGCAGGGCCGCGGCTTTGCCGTCGTCGCTTCGGAAGTCCGCAGCCTGGCCCAAAGATCCGCAACAGCAGCCAAGGAGATCAAGACCCTGATCGGCGACTCGGTCGAGAAGGTCGAGGAGGGCAGCAAGCAGGTCGAAGAGGCCGGCCGCACCATGGAAGAGATCGTGGGCAGCGTCAAGCGCGTGACCGACATCATGGGCGAGATCACCGCGGCGAGCCAGGAGCAGACCTCGGGCATCGAGCAGATCAACCAGGCCATCACGCAGATGGACCAGGTGACGCAGCAGAACGCCGCGCTGGTCGAGGAAGCCTCCGCCGCAGCCCAGTCATTGCAGGAACAGGCCGATGGCCTCGTGAAAGCCGTGCGCGTCTTCAGGGCCGAGGCCGCAGAGGCCGTCGCGGAACCCGCCTGAAGAACCACGCAACCCCAATCAAACCGGAGAAGAAAAGATGCTGAACAAGGCAAGAGATCCCATGCAACAAGCCGCCTCGGGCTCTTCCGCCACCGGCGTGAGCCGCCTGGAGGTGGTGACCTTCAAGCTGGGCGAAGAGGAATACGGCATAGACATCCAGAAGGTGCAGGAACTGCGCGGGTACGACGCGGTGACGCGGATCGCGAACGCGCCGGAGTACATCAAGGGGGTGGTGAACCTGCGCGGGATCATCGTTCCGATCATCGACATGCGCATCAAGTTCAAGCTGGGCGAGCCGACGTACGACCAGTTCACGGTGGTGATCGTGCTGAACATCGGCGGCCGTGTGGTGGGGATGGTGGTGGACAGCGTGTCGGACGTGATCACGCTGACGGGAGAGCAGATCAAGCCGGCGCCGGAGATGGGATCGGTGCTGGACGCGGACTACCTGATCGGGCTGGGCACGCTGGAGGAGCGGATGCTGATCCTGGTGGACATCGACCGGCTCATGTCCAGCGAGGAGATGGGCCTGGTCGAAGCAGCCGCCACCGCCTGAGCCAGGACCACGGCCGGAGCACTGCAGGGTCGGCCCGGTTTTCAACCTTCCACTCTTGAATGTCCGCATCATGAACTTCCTCTCCAACCTTCGCATCGGCAACCGGCTGGCGCTGGCTTTCGCCATCGTCCTGGGCCTGACCGTGGTCTCGACCGCCATCGCGCTGGTCTCGTCGCGCAACAACGCGGAAGCCACGCGGATCATGATGCGCAGTCCGCTCGCGAAGGAGCGGCTCATCTCCGACTGGTACGTACTGACCTACTCGGCCATCGCGCGCACCTCGATGATCGCCCGCACCACCGACGAGAGCCTGCCGGTGGTCTTCGCCGACGTCATCTCCGACAGCGTGAAGAAGGGCAGCGAGACCATCGCCAAGGTCGAGAAGCTGCTGGTGACGGAGGAGGAAAAAGCGATCCTCAAGTCCATCCTCGAACTGCGGGCGAAGTACCAGACGGCGAAGGACGACGTGGGCAAGGCCAAGGCCGGCGGCGACACGGTGGCGACAGCGCGCGTCTTCAAGGAAATCTTCCAGCCGGCCGCCAAGGCCTATGAGACCCGCGTGCTGGACCTGCTGTCGCTGGAGCGCAAGGCCATCGACGACATGAGCGAGGCCATCGACGCGGCCAACACCCGCAGCTTCAACCTGCAGCTGCTGCTGACCGTGCTGGTCGTGATCAGCGGCGGCGTCTTCGCGTTCTTCATCTCGCGCAGCATCGTGCGCCCGCTGGCGCAGGCCGTGCAGGTGGCCGAGACGGTGGCCGCGGGCGACCTGAGCGCGAACATCGAAGTGCGAAGCCGCGACGAGGCGGGGCAGCTGATGGAAGCGCTTCGGAAGATGAACACGAACCTGGCGAAGGTGGTGGGCGAGGTGCGCTCGGGCACGGAAACCATCGCGACGGCTTCGGGCCAGATCGCCTCGGGCAACCAGGACCTGTCTTCGCGCACCGAGCAGCAGGCGAGTTCGCTCGAGCAGACGGCGGCCTCGATGGAAGAACTGACCTCGACGGTCAAGCAGAACGCGGACAACGCGCGGCAGGCGAACCAGCTGGCCGTGTCCGCATCCGAAGTCGCGGTCAAGGGTGGCGGCGTCGTCTCGCAGGTGGTCGACACGATGGGGTCGATCAATGCATCGTCCAAGAAGATCGTGGACATCATCGGTGTGATCGACGGCATCGCGTTCCAGACCAACATCCTGGCGTTGAACGCTGCCGTTGAAGCCGCACGTGCGGGCGAGCAAGGCCGAGGCTTCGCAGTCGTGGCCTCGGAAGTGCGCAGCCTGGCCCAGCGCTCCGCCGCAGCGGCCAAGGAGATCAAGACCCTCATCGGCGATTCCGTCGAGAAGGTCGAGGAGGGCAGCAAGCAGGTGGAAGAGGCCGGCCGCACGATGGAAGAGATCGTGAGCAGCGTCAAGCGCGTGACAGACATCATGGGCGAGATCACGGCGGCGAGCCAGGAGCAGACCTCGGGCATCGAGCAGATCAACCAGGCGATCACGCAGATGGACCAGGTGACGCAGCAGAACGCCGCACTGGTCGAGGAGGCCTCCGCAGCGGCCCAGTCGCTGCGTGAGCAGGCCGGAAGCCTGTCGCAGGTGGTGGGCGTGTTCCGCCTCGGTGGCAGCCACGCTGCCGGTCCGGCCCATCGGCTGGCGTTCTCGGCACCGGCGGCATGAGGCAGAAGAAGATGGCAAACAAGACAATGCAGTGGTTCCAGAACCTTCGCGTCACGGTCCGGCTGATCCTGAGCTTCCTCGTGGTCGCGGCAATCGGTGCCGCCGTGAGTGCGCTCGGCATCTTCCACATGGGGCGCATCAGCGCATCGACCGAAGCGCTCTACGCCAACGAGCTTCGCGCCCTGCAGGGCGTACAGGACGCCAACATCCGCCTGCTGTATGCCAGCCGCGCGCAGATGACGCTGCTGTCGGCCGGCACGCTCGGCGAGCGCAATGCGGGCGCGAACGAGATCAAGGCGTCCATCGAGAATCTCACGGCACGCGCCGCCGAGGTGAAATCCTTCTTCAGCGAGACCGAAGAAGGCGCGAAGCTGTTCGGCCAGTTCGAAGGACTGATCGGGCCGCTGACGACGCGCATGAATGACTTCGTGACGCTGCTGAAGAAGCAGCCGCTGGACAGCACCCAGTTCGACAGCCAGGTGAGCGAGGACAGCACGCGCCTGCTGAAGGAATCGCGCGGCCTGGAAGAGGTGCTCCAGCGCATGGTCGCCTACAGCAAGGACCATGCACGCGAGCGCGCCGAGCAGGCCGACGGAACCTACAAGGCCTCCAGGCTGACGATGCTGGGTCTGGCGCTGGCCGGCATCGTGGCCAGCGTCGGGCTGGGTGTGCTGGTGGCGCGCCTGATGGGGCGGCAGCTCGGTGGCGAGCCGCAATACGCCGCCGACGTGGTCGGCCGCATCGCCGACGGCGACCTGTCGCTGGCTGTCAGCGCCGACGCCGCGCACGACGGCAGCCTGCTGCACTCCATCCGCAAGATGCAGTCGCAGCTGACGTCGATCGTCGTGGAGATCAAGGATTCGAGCGACACCATCGCCAGGGCTTCGGAGCAGATTGCGGCAGGAAACCAGGACCTGTCTTCCCGCACGGAGCAGCAGGCGAGTTCGCTGGAGCAGACGGCGGCGTCGATGGAGGAACTGACCTCGACGGTCAAGCAGAACGCGGACAACGCGCGGCAGGCGAACCAGCTCGCGGTGTCGGCCTCCGAAGTGGCGGTGAAGGGCGGCAGTGTCGTTTCACAGGTCGTCGACACCATGGGCTCGATCAATGCCTCGTCCAAGAAGATCGTCGACATCATCGGCGTGATCGACGGCATCGCCTTCCAGACCAACATCCTCGCGCTGAACGCTGCCGTTGAAGCCGCACGTGCGGGCGAGCAAGGCCGTGGCTTCGCCGTCGTCGCTTCCGAGGTTCGCAGCCTTGCACAACGTTCTGCCGCTGCAGCCAAGGAAATCAAGACTCTCATCGGCGATTCCGTGGAGAAGGTCGAGGAAGGTAGCAAGCAGGTGGAAGAAGCAGGCCGCACGATGGAAGAGATCGTGGGCAGCGTGAAGCGCGTGACCGACATCATGGGCGAGATCACCGCAGCGAGCCAGGAGCAGACCTCGGGCATCGAGCAGATCAATCAGGCGATCACGCAGATGGACCAGGTGACGCAGCAGAACGCCGCACTGGTCGAGGAAGCCTCCGCCGCCGCGCAGTCGCTGCAGGAGCAGGCCGGAAACCTCGTGCGCTCGGTAAGCATCTTCAAGCTCGACGCAAGCGGCAGCCATGCCGCGCCCCGGGCGCAAGCCGGAAAGCCACCCTTGGCCCATGTCGAACCGTCGCTGCCGACCCCGCAGCAGCTGGCCGTGGCTGGCGACGGCGACTGGCGAGAGTTCTGAACGCGGGCCTGGACCGCAAAGAAAACCGGAACACCGAATCGGCCCTTCAGGCCTCCAAGGAAAAGATCATCAAAGCTTTCTACAACCTCAAGATCGCGACCAAGCTGCTCGTGTCGTTCGTCGCGGTCCTCGTGCTCACGGCCTGCCTGGGCGTGATCTCGATGCTGCAGCTTTCCAAGGTGCACGAGACCTCCACGGAGCTCTCGACCAACTGGCTGCCCGCCACGCGCGCCCTGCTCGAGCTCAAGGGCATG
This sequence comes from Variovorax sp. 278MFTsu5.1, assembly GCF_048305045.1. Classification (NCBI taxonomy): domain Bacteria; kingdom Pseudomonadati; phylum Pseudomonadota; class Betaproteobacteria; order Burkholderiales; family Comamonadaceae; genus Variovorax; species Variovorax sp. 278MFTsu5.1. Next base: position 5,395,421 of record NZ_CP157622.1, on the reverse strand, counting down.
GTGGCGAACTACCGTTCGCAGGAAATGGCGCATGCCCTGTCGGGTTCGTTCAACGAGATGGCCGCGTACGAGAAGGCGATGGACGAATCGTGGGCCGCGCTGCAGAAGATGCGTGCCGAGTACGCGGGCTTCATATCGGAACCCGAGGAGCGCGAGATCTTCCCGGCATTCGAGAAGCTTCTTGCGCAATACGAGCTGGAGCACCGGAAGATCGTCGCCATCTCGCACACGCAGGACACCGACCAGGCCAGCGCGATGATCCGCGGCAAGTCGCAGCAGCTCAGCCGCGAGATGAATTCCGCGCTCGACAGGCTGACGCAGGTGAACCTTGCGGGCGCGGTCCGCGCCGGCGAGACCGCCAACGCCGTGCACCAGCAGGCCAGGCTCTGGGTGCTGGGCCTGCTGCTGGGCGCCGTGGTGCTGGGCCTCGGGCTGGCGCTGTGGATCGCGCGCATCGTCGCCCGTCCGCTGGAGGAGGCGGTGAAGGTCGCGCAGTCGGTGGCCGGCGGGGACCTCACCAGCCGCATCGAGGCGCGGACGACCGACGAGACCGGGCAGCTGCTCGAAGCGCTGAAGGGCATGAACGACAGCCTCGTGAAGATCGTGAGTGAGGTTCGCACAGGCACCGACACGATCGCGACGGCTTCGGCGCAGATCGCTTCGGGCAACCAGGATCTTTCGTCGCGTACGGAAGAGCAGGCGAGTTCGCTGGAGCAGACGGCGGCGTCGATGGAAGAACTGACCTCGACGGTCAAGCAGAACGCGGACAACGCCCGTCAGGCCAATCAGCTGGCTGTGTCGGCCTCCGAAGTGGCGGTGAAGGGCGGCAGTGTCGTTTCCCAGGTGGTCGACACCATGGGCTCGATCAATGCCTCGTCCAGGAAGATCGTGGACATCATCGGTGTGATCGACGGCATCGCGTTCCAGACCAACATCCTGGCGCTGAATGCCGCTGTCGAGGCTGCTCGTGCCGGGGAGCAAGGGCGGGGCTTCGCCGTCGTCGCTTCCGAAGTCCGCAGCCTTGCGCAACGTTCTGCCGCAGCAGCCAAGGAGATCAAGACCCTGATCGGCGACTCGGTGGAGAAAGTCGAAGAGGGCAGCAAGCAAGTGGAAGAAGCCGGCCGCACGATGGAAGAGATCGTGGGCAGCGTGAAGCGCGTGACCGGCATCATGGGAGAGATCACTGCAGCGAGCCAGGAACAGACCTCGGGCATCGAGCAGGTCAACCAGGCCATCACGCAGATGGACCAGGTCACGCAGCAGAACGCGGCACTGGTGGAAGAGGCCTCCGCCGCCGCGCAGTCGCTGCAGGAGCAGGCCGGCAGCCTCGTCCAGTCCGTGAGCATCTTCAAGCTCGACGCGAACGCGGTGGCCACCGCGCGCCCCGGCTTCACGCGCATCACACCGATTCCCAAAACCGCCAAGCCTGCATCGAAGCGCCCCGTCAAGGGCCTGCTGCCCACCCGTCAACAACCCGCAGCAGCCCCGCAGCTCGCCATGGCCGGCGATGCCAAGGGCGACTGGACCGAATTCTGAATAGAGCAAGAGGAAGTCAAATGAACCTGAAGGATCTGAGAATCGGAACCCGCCTGGGCCTCGGCTTTGCAGCCGTTCTGCTCCTGATGGCGGTCATCGCGGCCACTGGCATGCTGCGGCTGGCGAGCGTGGGCAAGGCCACGGAAGACATGATGCAGCGCGCGCTGGTCAAGGAGCGGCTGGCCAACCAGTGGGCCGTGCTGCTCGGGCCCGCGGTCGCGAACTCCTTCGCGATGGTCAAGGCGACCGACCCCAAGTCGATCGCCTATTTCGAGAAGGCGCGGGCCGACAAGTCGGCGCAGATCAACCCGGTGCAGAAGAAGCTCGAGGAGCTGCTGACCTCGCCCGAGGAGAAGAAGCTGTACTCCGCCATCGCCGATCCGCGCAGCGTGGTGCTGACGGTGATCGGGAACATCAACAAGCTCAAGGCCGAAGGCAAGGACGAGGAGGCCATGGTGATGGCGGACACCCAGTTCGCGTCCGCGCTCGCCGTCTACGAGGAGGCCGTGGGCAAGCTCGCCGCGTACCAGCGCGATCGCATCGACGAGTTGGCCAAGGGCATCGAAGCCGATCACACGACCGGCGAGCAGACGCTGCTGGTGCTGTCGGTGATCGCGCTGGCGCTGGGCGCGCTGTTCGCATGGCGCCTGACGGTGGGCATCGTGCGCCCGCTGGGACACGCCGTGGAGGTCGCGCAGACGGTCGCCGCGGGCGACCTGAGCTCGAACATCACTGTGGAAAGCCGCGATGAGACGGGCAAGCTGATGCATGCGCTGCGCGAGATGAATGCGAGCCTTGCGAAGGTGGTGGGCGAGGTGCGCACAGGCACCGAGACCATCGCGACGGCTTCGAGCGAGATCGCTTCGGGCAACCAGGACCTGTCTTCGCGCACCGAGCAGCAGGCGAGTTCGCTGGAACAGACGGCGGCGTCGATGGAAGAGCTGACCTCGACGGTCAAGCAGAACGCGGACAACGCACGGCAGGCCAATCAGCTGGCTGTGTCGGCCTCCGAAGTGGCAGTGAAGGGCGGCAGTGTCGTTTCCCAGGTGGTCGACACCATGGGCTCGATCAATGCCTCGTCCAAGAAGATCGTCGACATCATCGGCGTGATCGACGGCATCGCCTTCCAGACCAACATCCTGGCGCTGAATGCGGCCGTCGAGGCAGCCCGAGCCGGCGAGCAAGGCCGGGGCTTCGCTGTCGTGGCTTCGGAAGTCCGGAGTTTGGCTCAGCGCTCGGCCGCTGCAGCCAAGGAGATCAAGACCCTGATCGGCGATTCCGTGGAGAAGGTCGAGGAAGGTAGCAAGCAGGTGGAAGAAGCAGGCCGCACGATGGAAGAGATCGTGGGCAGCGTGAAGCGCGTGACCGACATCATGGGAGAGATCACTGCAGCGAGCCAGGAGCAGACCTCGGGCATCGAGCAGATCAATCAAGCCATCACGCAGATGGACCAGGTCACTCAGCAGAATGCCGCGCTGGTGGAAGAAGCCTCCGCCGCCGCGCAGTCGCTGCAGGAGCAGGCCAGCAGTCTCGTGCAAGCCGTCAGCATCTTCAAGCTCGACGCCAACGCCGTCGCCACCGTGCGGCCCGGCTTCACGCGCATCACGCCGATTCCCAAGCCGGCCAGGCCGGCACCGAAGCGTCCCGCCAAGGCCCTGCCGACGCGCAAGGAGCCCGCGGGTGCACCGCAGCTGGCCATGGCTGGCGACGGCAAGGGCGACTGGACCGAGTTCTGAGCGGCAGGGCCCTCAACTTTCGGCGGCGGTTGCCGATATAGACGCTGAGGCACCGACGCGATCGGTGCCAATCCAACTCACACACACCTCATCGACAGGTAAAGCCATATGTCCGGAAGTTTGTTCTACACGGGTCTGAGCGGTCTGGGCGTCGCCCGTACCGCGCTGATGACCACGGCCCACAACACAGCCAACGTGTACACCGCGGGCTACAGCCGCCAGGTGGCGGAGATCGCCACCGGCAGCGCCATCTCCAGCGGCTCTGGCTTCATCGGCTCGGGCGCCAACGTCTCGACCATCTCGCGCAGCTACGACCGCTACCTCACGGCGCAGCTCTCCTCGGCGCAGTCGGCCTCGGCCGCGCTCGCCGCCAACAGCACGCAGATCAACCGCATCGACACCTTGCTGGCCGACAAGACCTCGGGCATCGCACCGCTGATGCAGAGCTTCTTCACCAGCGTCCAGGGCGTGGCCAACACGCCGGCCGACCCGGCCGCGCGCCAGCAGATGATCAGCTCGGCGCAGGCGCTGGCCAGCAAGTTCCGCGCGACCGACCAGTACCTGTCGGACCTGAACTCCTCGGTCAATGACCAGATCGTGGGCAGCGTCGACCAGATCAACACCTACGCCAGCAAGATCGCCGGCCTCAACCAGCAGATCAGCCAGATCAGCGCAATGGCCGGCGGCCAGCCGCCCAACGACCTGCTCGACCAGCGCGACCAGCTGGTGAGCCAGCTGAGCCAGATCGTGGACGTGAAAGTGCTGCAGCAGGACAACGGCAAGTACAACGTGTTCATCGCCACCGGCCAGTCGCTGGTGGTCGGCGACTATGCCGCCAGCATGGCGGCGGTGAACTCCGCCGCCGACCCGACGCGCAAGGCCATCGCCCTGCAGGGCTTCGCCGGCAACACCGCCGAGCTGCCCGACGGCGCCATCACCGGCGGTTCGCTCGGCGGCCTGCTGTCCTTCCGCAGCGATACCCTCATTCCCACGCAGAACGCGATCGGCCGGCTGGCCATGTCGGTGTCCGACGCGGTGAACGCGCAGCACAAGCTGGGCGTGGACCTCAACGGCGCGCTGGGCAAGGACTTCTTCACGCAGTCCGTGCCGGGCGCGATCTCCAACGCGAACAACGCGGGCAATCTCGAACTCGACGCCACGCTGACGAATGCCTCGCAGCTCACGGCCAGCGACTACAGCGTGAGCGTCACCGACGTGGCGGGCACGCTCACCTACACGGTCACCCGCCTTTCGGACAAGACCTCGATGGGCAGCTTCACCACCTTCCCCATCAGCTTCGACGGCGTGAGCCTCTCGGCCGGCACCGGTACGGCGCAGGCGGGCGATTCGTTCCTGATCCAGCCCACGCGCACCGGCGCGCGCGATCTCGACGTGCTGACACGCGACCCCGCCAAGGTGGCCGCCGCCTCGCCCATCGTCACCGGCAACACCGCCGGCAACAAGGGCAGCGGCGCACTCGGCGCGGCCACGGTGAACGCGAGCTATCCCGCCACCCCGCTGGCCGGCACGGTCACGCTGAGCTTCGACGCCACCACCGGCAACCTCACCGGCTTTCCCGCGACCTCCGCCGTGACGGTCACGCTGGCCAATGGCTCCACCACCACATATGCGGCCGGCGCGCCCGTGCCCTACACCGCCGGCGCGAAGATGAGCTTCGACGGCGTCACCGTCAGCATGACCGGCGCGCCCTCGCAGGGCGATACCTTCACCATCGGCAAGAACACGGGCGGCGTGTCCGACGGCAGCAACGCGCTGCTGCTGGGCGCGCTGCAGCGCAAGACCACCATGGCCAACGGCACCGCGACCTTCAACGGCGCGTACTCGCAGATCGTGAGCGAGGTGGGCAACCGCGCGATGGCCATCAAGGTGGCGGCCACCACGCAGGACAGCGTCACGAGCCAGATCAAGGCCAGCCAGCAGGCGATCTCTGGCGTGAACCAGGACGAGGAAACCGCCAACCTGCTGATGTTCCAGCAGATGTACCAGGCCAACGCGAAGGTGATCCAGACCGCGTCGACCATCTTCGACGCCATCCTCGGCATCCGGGGCTGAGCCCGATAGCGGATTCTCCCGGCTTCCCCAAAGGCAAAGATTCAAGGCAAGGCAAGGCAGGCAAAGCGATGCGCATCAGCACCCAATCCTTCTACGAGCAGAACGTCCTGGCCATGGGCCAGCAGCAGCAGAAGCTGTTCAGGGTCCAGCAACAGCTGGCGACCAACTCCAGGTTTCTCTCGGCCGGCGACGACCCGGTGGGCGCGGCGCGCGCGCTGGGCACCAGCCAGTCGCTGTCGGAGATCTCGCAGTACGCCACCAGCCGCCAGCGCGCGTCGCTGGCGCTGTCGACCGAGGAGAACGCGCTCGACTCGGTCACCTCGATCCTGCAGAACATCAAGACGCTCACCGTGGCGGCCGGCAACGGCACGATCTCGGATGCCGACCGCGCATCGCTCGCCACCGCCATCCAGAGCGCCTACGACCAGCTCGTGGGCGTGGCCAACACCGACGACGGCAACGGCCAGTACCTGTTCGCGGGCTTCAAGAGCGGCTCGCCGCCCTTCGTGGCCACGGCCGGCGGCGGCGTGCAATACGTGGGCGACCAGGGCCAGCGGCTGATGCAGGTCGACGTGGCGCGCCAGATGCCGACCTCGGACGACGGCCGCGCCATCTTCCAGTCGGTGCAGGGCAGCGCGGGCTACGTGGCCTCGGCCGCCGCGAGCAACACCGGCACCGGCGTGTTCGGGCCGGTGAGCGTGACCAACGCCACCGCGCCCAACTACGGCAAGGACTTCACCATCACCTTCAGCGCCACCGACTACACGGTGACGACCAAGGACACGCCGCCCGTGGTCGCGGCCACCGGCCCGATCACGCCGGACACGCCCATCTCCTTCGGCGGCGTGCAGATCAAGTTCACCGGCACGCCGGCGGCGGGCGACAGCTTCGACGTATCCACCGCGCAGAACGCCGGCACCGACGTGTTCGCCGCCATCGGCGAACTGGTGACCGCGCTGCGCACCCCGCTGGCCGGCGGCGGCGCGGCAGCGCAGGCCAAACTGCAGAACGCGCTTGCCACTGCCAACGTGAAGGTGACGAACGCGCACGACAACGTGCTCACGGTGCTGTCGTCGGTCGGTTCGCGCCGGAGCGAGATCGACGCGCTGGATTCCGGCGGCGCGGCGCGCAAGCTGCAGGAGGAGGCGTACCTGTCCTCCATCGAGGACCTCGACCCGTACAGCGCGATCGCGGAGTTCTATCAGCGCCAGTCCTCGCTGCAGGCGACACAGATGACCTTCGCCAAGCTGAACAGCATCTCGTTGTTCAATTACCTGTAGCGTGGAAAAAGGGCGCCGCGGGATCCGGCCGACGGCTTTTGAAGAAACAACAAACAAGTAAAAAGAGAACAAAAAAAGTCCTTGAGCGCCGGGTCCGAAGGCGTAAGACGGGTGCCGCGTCGCAGGGCTGCAAGCGCAGGCACGACGAGCAGGTGAGGTGTCCGCGAAGGCGCGGGCAGCGTGGCAAGAAAACCAGGGAGCACGGGCATGTGGGAATTCGTTCTTTCCGCGTGGAAGGCCGAACTGGCCAACTATCCCATTCTGCTGATGCAGTCGGCGGCGATGCTGGGCGTCTTCAGCTTGGTGCTGATGCTGTCGAACGTGTCGAAGGGGGGCGAGGCGGTGCTGAACGCGCGCGCCAGCTTCTATGGCTGGACGCTGGGCCTCACCGGCTTCGTGCTGCTCGCGATGGCGTTCCAGCTGATGAACCTGCCGTCCAAGCCGTACATCGGCTCCGACCTGCTCTTCATGGCGGGCATGCTGGGCGGCTGGCGCGGCGGGGGCATCTGCTGGGCGCTGCTCGTGGGCGGCCGGTTTCTCTTCGGAGGAGCGCACCAGGCGCCTGCCTTCGTGCTCGACATGTCCATGCTGGTCCTCGGCGGCATCGTCATGCACTACCGCATCGGCTACAAGCCGATCACCTCCTTCGGCTGGCGCGACGTACGCAACGCATGGCTGGTGCGGGTGGCGTTCTCCATGCTCGCCACCGGGCTGATCCAGGTGCTCGCGCTGGTTCCTTCGCACATCAACGCGCGCGTTTTCGCGCTTCGCATCCTCGGCTGCGCGCTGTCGCTGCTGATCATCGGCTGCATGCTCGCCCTGCTTCGCAGGGAAGCGAGGGAACGCGAGTCTCATGCCCGTGCGCTCTCCATGTCGCACACCAACCTGCTGACCGGGCTTCCGAACCGGCTTGCGCTCGGGGAATTCCTCGAAGAGTTGCTGGCGGCCGGCGACAGGCAGCATGTGCTGATGACCTTCCAGGTCGCGAATCTCAAGGAAATGGTGCGCGCCCTCGGCCACGACTGGACGGACCACTTCTGGGGCGAGCTTTCCTCGAGTCTGACCCAAGGGCAGGCCGGCCGGACGCTGGAAGCCTTCAAGCCCCGGATCTATCAGTTCAGTGATCTTTCGCTGATCGTCGTGCTGCAGGGCGTGTCGCTGGAGTGGATGGAGCAGGAGCAGATGGCGCTGAGGGTGCAGGCGGAAGCGATGGCGGCGCTGCGCAACACCCATGTCGCCTACATGCAGCTGCAGCTGCGCATCGGTGTCTCGAACGCGCGGATGGGGCCGCAGGTCAACGTCGCCTCGATACTGCGCGACCTGAGCCTCGCCCTGCAGAGCAACGAACAGATGGTCCGCTACTTCCATTCGTCCTTCGCGGAGCAGTCCGATAAGGACGAAGACGTGCGCCGCCAGCTGATCGAATGGATCCACACGGCGAACCCGCCAATGCAGTACCAGCCCAAGTTCCACCTGATGACGCGCCACGTGTGCGGGGCAGAAGCCCTGCTGCGGGCGCAGTCGGTGAAGCAGCAGCCACTGCCGCCGCCCTACGTGATCGAGATCGCGACCCGCCACCAGCTGCTGTCGCAATTCGAGTGGTGCACCCTGGAGGTGGTCGCGCGCGACATCAAGCGCTGCCTCGCGGCAGGCTACCCGATACCGCTGGCCGTCAACATCTCCGCGACTACGCTGACGCTTCCGCGCTTCGGCGATCGCGTGCTGGCTTTTCTCGACCTGCTGAGCGTTCCGCCGCAGCTTCTCTTCATCGAGATCACCGAAAGCGGCCACGTGCCCGACGTGGAAACGGTACGCGCCAACATCGTCGTGCTGCAGCGCGCGGGCGTGGGCCTGTCGCTCGACGACTTCGGCACCGGCTATTCCGCGCTGACCACACTGGCGACCATTCCGTTCACCGAAGTGAAGATCGACCACAGCATGATCGCGCGCATTGACCAGCCGCGCATGCGCGAGGCCGTCGCGCTCGCGCTGGAGAGCGCGACCCGCTACAACGCGGCGCTCGTCGCGGAGGGCGTGGAGACCGAGGCCCAGTCCGCGCTACTGCTGGAGATGGGCGTGCTCTTCGGTCAAGGGTACCTTTTCTCCAGGGCGGTTCCGATGGACGAGCTGATCCAGATGGCCCGCCGCAAGGGCGCGTTCTGCGCGGACGGAACGCTCAGGAGCCCGAGGCCGATACGGGTCTGAGAGCGAAGAGCTGCCGTCCTCCCAGTGTCCATCCGACCGCGCGAGCGGCGTGAACCACCAGGTTGCAGGTCTCCGATCATGATCCTTCGCCATTCATCCATCGACGAGCGGGCCCGGCTGGAAGACTATCTCCGGCTCATCAAGCCGATCTCACTGGGCACGCAGCTGATGGGGCTCGTGTTCTGGGCGGCCGCATGGTGGCTTGCGGATCCGAGCTACCACTACGCGACCTGGCAGCTGGCGCTGCTCGCATGCTGCGTGGTCGTGTCGATCGCCGCAAGCTGCGCGACCCGATTCCTTTCGTTCTTCTCGATCATCTCCGTCTGGCTGCTCTGCCTGGGCTTTTCCATGCTCATGTCGGAAAGCCCCGATCGAGAGGTGTGGGCGATCTCCATGAGCGTGATCGTCTCGGTGGTGGGCGCGCCGCTTTTCTCCCGGCTGAGCCTGTCGGCGCTGGCGAGCGCAGGGGCATGGCTGATCATGGGGCGCGGCGACTGGGTGGGCACTCCCCATGGCCTGGATTCCGGCTGGACCCTGCTGATGCCTTGCGGAACCATCATGATGGGGCTGCTGCTGAACGTCATCTTCACGACGCTGCACCGCGAGAGCCTGCGGCTGCGCCAGGAGCTCGAAGCGCTCGCCTACAAGGACGTGCTCACGGGCATTCCCAACCGCCGCAAGCTCCTGGCCGACGTCCAGCATCTTCACGAGCAGGGGCGGCTCGGCGACGGATGCTTCCTGATGATCGACGTGGACGACTTCAAGAAAATCAACGACGACTTCGGCCATGCGGCCGGCGACCTGGCGCTGCAGCGCGTCGCGGCCGTGCTCAGGGAGGCCGCGCTCGGCCATGCCTTGGGCAGGCTCGGCGGCGAGGAGTTCGGCGTCGTGCTGACGGGCGGCGGCACGGCGCATGCGCAGTCGATGGCCGCGCGCATCATCGAGCAGGTGCGCGGCATCCGCATCGAAGGCCGTCTCGTCACTGTAAGCGTGGGCATCTCCGGCGTGGCCGGCCATCGCATTCCGGCGGAGCTGATGCGGGAGGCCGATGTTGCGCTGTACGAGGCGAAGCGAATGGGCAAGGACAGGTTCGCCTTGCACGGCGCGGATTGAGCCCGCTGCATTCACCGCGGACCGCCCGCATCCAAGGCAATGCGCAACGACTGAAGCGCGGAGTCGGCCGTTTCGATCCTTCGTTTCAACTCCTCATTCACCACCCGCACCAGCGCTCCGAGTTCGGTACGGGTCGGATGGATCTCTTCCGTGTCGTTCACGGTCTGCGAAACGATGAGCTTTTCAAGGCCCGCATATGCATGCTGCAGCTCGTGGAGGCTGTCGATGTCATCGCTTGCCTGCAGCGCAAGCGATTCGACGATGGCGGTTTCGGATGATTCGGGAGAGGAAGAGGCGCGCGCGGATGCGCGGGCAGATGCGCGAGCAGATGCAGCCATGAAAGGCCTCCAAGGGTTTCGGTTTGCTGAAACAGCCGCACTCAACGCCAATTGAGGGCGGCGGCTCGACGAGTTGGCGTACCGGGAAACCACTTGCGTGAAACCGGCCGGGCTCGCGCCCGCCCGTCGAGCCGCCAAAACTGGAGGCACGAACGACGAAGCCGCAGACCCTGCGGGGTGACTGCGGCTTGCGTCGCAGTGATTTCAGCGGGACGCCAATCCCGATCACGCCTGTTTTTGACGTGACAGCGGCCAGTATATCTACGCAGCTATCCACGACGCTGGAACAATCCCCCGGTCCGCGCGAATGGCGAAATCTGCCGCGCGAGGCCCCAACATCGAAACCACAGGACCTGATGAACACCGAAGACCTGACCCCTCTGCTGCTCGACGCCCTCGGCAAACGCATCGACGACCCCGCCGCCATCCGGCTTGCGGAAGCCCTCGGCAAGAAGCCCTTCAAGAACGCGACGCCGGGCAACCGCTGCGACATCGGCAATCGCAGGCTCGGCATCGAAGTCATCGCAGAGATGAACCTGGCCACGCGCTCGCATTTCCCGCCGCGCAAGGACGGCCGCAAGTGGGTCACCTGGGTGTCGGCCGCCTTCATCTATCCGAATTACCGCGGTTCGCTGCCCGCGGGCTTCGACTGGAAGATGGACGACGCGGCGCTGGGCGAGCGCTTCAGGCGGCGGGTCGAAGGCGCGGTGGAGGAAGTGCGCTTCACGCTGCCGGCTCCCGGGGAGGGCCTGCGGGCGAAGGTCTCCATGAACTCCGATGGCTTGCCCAAGCACATGCTGCTGGGCGTGGACGAGGAGGAGACCTACGCCACCATCTATCCCGGCAGCAAGCCGGAGCATTCCGTGGAAGAAGGCTTTTTCGCGAGCTGGTGCGCGCTCAACGGCATCCTGCGGGAAGACCGGCTGGCCGCCGGCCAGCTCGATGCGCTGCGCCAGCGGGAGCTGTCTCCGCTGGCCTTCCTGTCTTCCAGCCTGGGCGGATTGCTGTGGCGAAACGACGTGCGCCCCGAGCATGAGGCCTTCTGCCACGCCTACATGAACCGCCTGATGGAGCCCGAGAAGGCGTCGGCGCTGTTCGACACGGAGGAAGTGTTCGGCGACAGCAACAGCTGGCGCAAGCCGGGCGAAGCGATGACGCAGGACGGCTGGGAGAACTTCGACCGGATTGCGCCGCGCTATACCCAGCGCCTTGAGCAGTGGCGCAGGCGCGAGATCCGTTCCATGGTCGACAGACCGGACGAAGCCTAGGCGACGCTGCAAGCCGGGGATTCGCGGAAGCCTTGGATCAGGGCCGCAGCCCCTGCGTGAACCGCAGCATGCCCGCGATGCCCTGCGCGAAGCGCGGCTCCAGGAAGGCGCCCAGGTTCGGCATCAGCAACTGCAGCATGAAGATGCCCGCCAGCAGCGTCAGCGGAAAGCCCACCGCGAAGATGCTGAACTGCGGCGAGGCGCGGTTCAGGATGCCCATGGCCAGGTTCAGCGTGAGCAGCGCGGTGATGAGCGGCAGCGACAGCATCAGCCCGCTGGAAAAGATCTCGCCCCCGCCCAGCACCAGGAACATCCAGCCACCGGAAGCCAGCGGCGCATCGGCCACGGGCAGGGTGTGGAAGCTCTCGGCCAGGGCGTTGAGCATCAGCAGGTGCCCGTCGAGCGCCAGGAAGATCAGCATCGCGAGCATGTTCAGCAACCGTGCCACCACCATGGTGCTGCCATGGCTCATCGGATCGAAGAAGGACGCGAAGGACAGGCCCATCTGCAGGCCGATGTATTCGCCCGCCGCCAGCACTGCCGCGAACACCAGCCGCATGCTGAAGCCCATGGCCGCGCCGATCAGCACCTGCTGCAGGATGATCCAGATGCCTCCCGCCGACACCACCGGCACGGCGGGCATCGGTCCGATGGTGGGCGAGACCACGAAGGCCAGCATGGCGGCCATGGCCACCTTTACCTGGCGCGGCACCCAAGGCTCGCCGAAGACGGGCGCGGTGCTCACGAGCGCAAGCATGCGCACGAAGGGCCAGAGGAAAGCGACGATCCAGCCCTCGAGCTGGGCCGAGGTGACGGAGACGATCGACGGCGTCACGTCGAAGGCGGGCCGTCAGGCCAGCAGCTGCGGTATGCCCGAGAACAGCGCGCGCATGTAGTCCAGCATGCGGTCGAGCATCCACGGGCCCGCGACCACCAGCGTCGCGAACACCGCGAGCAGCTTCGGGATGAAGGAGAGCGTGGCCTCGTTGATCTGCGTGGCGGCCTGGAAGATGCTCACCACCAGGCCGATGACCAGCGCCACCAGCAGCAGCGGCGCGCCGATCAGCAGCGAGATCTCCATGGCCCGGTGGCCCATGGTCATGACGGATTCGGGTGTCATCTCCGGTCGTGCCCTAGAGGTAGAAGCTCTGCGCCAGCGCGCCGATGAGCAGCTGCCAGCCGTCGGCCAGCACGAAGAGCATCAGCTTGAAGGGCAGCGCGATGGAAGCCGGCGGCACCATCATCATGCCCATGGACATCAGCACGCTCGCCACCACGAGGTCGATGATGAGGAAGGGAATGAAGATGGTGAAGCCGATCTGGAAGGCCGTCTTCAGCTCGCTGATGACGAAGGAAGGCAGCAGGATGCGCAGCGGCACGTCTTCGGGGCCCTGCATCTCGGGCACCTTGGCCAGCCGTGCGAAGAGAGCGAGGTCGCTCTCGCGGGTCTGCTTGAGCATGAAGGTCTTGAAGGGCGCGATGCCGCGCTCCATCGCCTTCTCGGCGCTGATCCTGTTCTCGGAGAAGGGCTTGTAGGCCTCGTCGTAGGCCTTGTCGAGTACCGGCGCCATCACGAAGAAGGTGAGGAACAGCGACAGCCCCACCAGGATCTGGTTGGGCGGCGAGGTCTGCGTGCCGATGGCGGTGCGCAGCAGGCCCAGCACGATGAGGATGCGCGTGAAGCTGGTCATCGACAGCAGCAGCGCGGGCAGGAAGGTGAGCGAAGTCAGCAGCACCATGGTCTGCACGCTCAGCGACCAGGTCTGGCTGCCGCCGGGGCCGGGCGTGCTGGTGATGCCGGGCAGGCCCTGGGTCCATGCGGCTGCGGGCACCAGGGCGGCGGCGAGCAGCAGCAGCGCGGCGCGCAGGCCGCGGCGCAATGCGGGGCGGGTCATGGGGCGGGGTGGTGTTGCCGAGGCTGCTGCGTCTTGCCGGTGAGCGATTCGCGCAGCTTGCGGGCGAAGAGTTCGACGGGAGTCGCGGGCGTAGATGCCGATGCCGCGCTGGCCTGCTGGGTCTGCGTCTGGGCCTGCGCCGGCAGCGTGTGCAGCGTATTGACCTGGCTGGGCGTGACGCCCAGCACCAGCCAGGTGTCGGCCACTTCGACCACCACCACGCGCTCGCGCTGACCGACTGCGGCGCTCGAAACCACCTTCACCAGGTGGCCGCCGCCCAGCCGCTGCAGGCCGAAGCGGCGCGCCAGCCAGGCGCAAAGGAAGATCAGGCCCACCACCATCGCCATGCCGAAGCCCGCCTGCAGCAGGCCCGAGGCGCCGACGGCGGCCGGCGCCACATCGTGGACCGGCGTGGACACGGTGGGAAGGCTCATGCGCGTGCGAGCTTCTGCATGCGCTCGGAGGGGGTGACGATGTCGGTCAGGCGGATGCCGTACTTCTCGTTCACCACTACCACCTCGCCCTGCGCGATGAGATAGCCGTTGATCAGCACGTCCAGCGGCTGGCCGGCCAGCCCGTCGAGCTCGACCACCGAGCCCTGCGACAGCTGCAGCAGGTTCTTGATGGTGATGCGCGTGCGGCCGATCTCCGCGGTGAGCTGCACCGGCACGTCGAGCACGCGCGCGATGTCCACCGCGGTGGCGTTGCCGCCGGCCGCAAGAGGCGCCGCGGCGGGCGCGTCCTGGATCGGCTGGAAGACCTGCGCGGCGGCCGGCGCCACGGCAGGGGCTGCTGCTGCGGCAGTGGCGGCCGTCTGCTCGGCCAGCGCGCTGGCCCAGTCGTCCGCTTCGCTGCCGGCGGAGGAGGTGTTGTCAGTCATGTTCGTTCTTCAGGTCGCTGTCTTGATGGGTGATCATGTTCTGCACGCGCAGTGCATAGCGTTCGTTGGAGATGCCGTAGCCGCACTCCATCACCGGCACGCCGCCGACCTTGGCGACGATCGTCTCCGGCAGCTCGATGGGAATCACGTCGCCGGTGCGCAGCTTCATCACTTCGCCGATGGTCGAGGGCATGCTCACGAAGTCGGCCACCAGCTCCACGTCGGCGGCCTGCATCTGGCGAGACATCTGCGTGACCCAGCGCTTGTCGACCTCGACCTCGTCCTGGATCGGGTTGGACAGCAGGTCGCGGATCGGCTCGATCATCGAATAGGGCAGGCACACGTGCAGGAAGCCGCCCACGGGGCCGAACTCGATCTGCAGCGTGGTGTTGATCACCACCTCGTTGGGCGCGACGATGTTGGCGAGCTTGCCGTGCATCTCGGCGCGCACGTAGTCGAAGTTCAGCGGGAACACCGGCTGCCACGCGTCGCCATAGCACTGCAGCGACAGGTCGAGCAGCCGCTTGATGATGCGCTGCTCGGTGCGGGTGAAGTCGCGGCCTTCCACGCGAACGTGGTAGCGCCCGTCGCTGCCGAAGAGGTTGTCCACCACGAGGAACACCAGCTTCGGATCGAACACGAAGAGGGCCGTGCCGCGCAGCGGCTTCATGTGGATCATGTTGATGTTCGCCGGCACCGGCAGGTGCCGCACGAACTCGCCGAACTGCTGGATCTGCACCGGCCCCACCGAGATGTCGGGGCTGCGCCGCATGAAGTTCAGCAGCGCGCTGCGCAGGCCGCGCGCGAAGCGGTCGTTGATGACCTCCAGCGTGTGCATGCGGTTGCGCACCACGCGGTCGGGCGCGCCGAGGTCGTAGGCGGGCAGCCCGTCCTTCGGCGGTGGAGGAGGGGGCGCCTGGTCGACGTCGCCGGTGACGCCTTGCAGAAGCGCATCGACCTCGTCCTGCGAGAGCACCTGTTCATACGCCATGGATCGCTTGCCGTCCGGAGGATGGTGTCGTGGTGCTCACTGCACGACGAAGATGTTGAACGAGACGCTGGAGATGCCCAGCTCGGGCGTCTGCGGCGTCAGCGGTGCGTTCAGCGCGGCGCGGATCTCCTCGGCCAGCCTGGCCTTGTCTTCCGGCGTGACCAGCGACTCGGGCGGCCGGTTCGACAGCTGCACCAGCAGCCGGCTGCGCAGCTCGGGCATGAACTCGACGATCCGGGCCTTGGCCTGCTCGTCGCGCACGCGCACCGCCATGCCGATCTGCAGGAAGCGGCTGCGCCCTTCGGACTGCAGGTTCACCGTCAGCGGGTCCAGCATGACGAAGATGGGCTTCTCGGGAACCGGCGGCTTGGCCGTTTCCGTGGAGGCGGCGCCCGTGAAGCGCGGCAGGAAGACGTACGCGGCGGCGCCGGCCGCTGCGAGAAGGCCGACGGCCAGCACGACCCCGATCAGCAGCTTCGATGAGCGGCGCGGGGCGGGCAGCGAGGCGGAGGCCGGTGCGGCGTTTGCGACAGATGTTGGGGGAGCCATGTTGAAGCGGTTTTTCTTGTCCGGTCTATTCTTTTCGAAGTCCCTCGCGGACGAACGGCCGAACAAGCGCACAAAGGCGTTTCATATCCGTTCATTGCGCGGCGCCTTCCATGGGGCGCCGTCGCGGGGCGGGGGGTGAAGATGGGTTGCTGCGTGCCTCGCTGCCTCAGGCGAAGGTGTCGATGCCGGAGCGCGAGTTGGCGGCGGCGGGGCGCGTGGCGGCGACGGCGGCCGCCGGTGCACCGGCCGCCGTGCGTCCGGCGCCGGGGTAGGAGGCCGTGGCCTGCTGCCGCGCCGCGCCCTGCTGCTGGCCCTGTTGTTGCTGCGCGAAGGCGGCGTCGTTGCCGTTGGGCTGGCGCGTTTCCGCGCCGACCGAGGTCTGGCCCAGCGTGATGCCTTGCTCCGACAGCGAGTTGCGCAACTGCGGCAGCGCGGCCTCGACGGCCTTGCGCACGCTCTCGTGCGCCGAGACGAACATCGCCTGCGCCTGGTTGTCGCCCATCGACAGCGTGACCTTCAGCGGGCCGAGGCCGGCCGGGTTCAGGTTGAGCTCGGCCGTGTGGTGCCCGCTGGCGCTCATGCGCAGCAGTTGCTGGCCCAGGGCCGGCGCCCATTTGTCGCTGCCGACTTCGGGCGCGATGGTGTGGGCCGGAGTGCGCGCGGCGGCCGCGGTGTCGCCCGCGCGCTCCGGGGACGACGCCGTCACCGCGGCTGGCTGCTGGAGCGCGACGGGGTCGATGGCGGGCTGGCTGTCCGCGCCATCGGTCGTGGCGGCGACAGGGCTTGCAGCCACGGCGGCCTTGGCGGCCTGCGCATCGTTTGTTGCCGCTGGTTGCGCCGCGCTCGCGAGCTGCTCGGCGGTGGTGGTGCCGATGGGCGCGCGCGATGCGGGGCCGCGGCCGGTCGCTGCGGTGCCCACGGATGGGCTCGCGGGGGCGGACACCGGCTTGGCGAAGCCCACGGCCATGGTCTGCGCCGCGATGGCGGCGCGGGCTGCATCGTGCAGCGAGCCGGCGGGCGCGGCATCCGCTTGCAGGGGCGCGGCTTGCGCGGCGGCTGCGGCGGGCTTCTGCGCGACGGCCTCCTTCGCGGCCTTGGCCGCGGCCTCGGCCGTGTCCGCTGCATCGGAGGCGACAGCGGTCGTGCCGGCGGCTGTCTTCGCCGAAAGCGCCTGCAGGGCCGGATCGAGAGCCACGTCGGTGGTGGCGTCTGCCGGCGTCGTCTTCGCAAGCCCGTCGGCAGTGCCTTCGCCCGCCGCCTGCGCCGCCGACCGGCCCGCGAGCGTCAGCGCGTGCAGCGGCGAGTTCGCCTGCGCGAGGAATGCGAGGTTCGGGTCGGCGAGCGGAGCGTCTTCCTTCTTCGTGTCCTCATCCGCGCCGGGCTTGCGCGCGGCCTTGCGGTCGATGGCGGCCACGTCCGACGTGCTGCCGTCCTTCTCCGCCGTACCGGCCTGGCCGCCGCCGTTGGCGCGCGAGCGCTCCAGCGCCGCGCCGAAGCTTGGGCCCTGCGCCTCGTCCGCGCCGCGCCCGCGCGAGGCGGCCTGCGCGGCCGCGGGCTGTGCTGCGGCATTCGTCGTGACGGGGGGCATGATCATGGAAGGCATGTCGGGTCCTGCGTGCGGATGTTTCTGTTTCTCAAAGGGTCGGATGCGAGGCGCGGTCGAAGAACTTGCGCGCCGCGCGCTCGTCGCTGTCGCGCTGCTCGCGCTTGGCCTCGGCCATCAGTTCCTGCATGCGCACGCGCTCGGCCAGCGTGTCGAAGGAGCTCAGGCGTCGGCGCTGCTGCTGCCAGTCGTCGCGGCCGTGGTCCAGCCGGGTGCCGGTCTGCGCGGCAATAGCGCGCTGCTGCTCGATGGCGTTGTCCAGCGTGCCGAGGAAGTTGCGGTAGTTGCGCCACTGCGAGGAGGGCAGGCCGTCGCGCATCAGGGCGTCGAGCTGCTCGTGGTAGTCCTGCCGGTACTGCAGCAGCAGGTCGAGCTTCTGGCTGGCGTCCAGGTGCGCGTTCTGCAGCGCGCCCAGGCGCCGCGCGGCGTCGTCGGTCTGCGTGTGCGCCAGGTCGATCAGCATGCCGAGAGGGAGCTTGCGTGTCATCTTTTGCTTCTTTGCGGAGTGGGTGTGCGCGGCTCGCCTTCGAACAGGTTTTCCAGGCGGGCGATGGATTCGGCATAGTCCGTGCGCTCGTCCATCGACTGCTGCAGGAAGCCCTCGATGCGCGGGTACATCGCGATCGCCTGGTCCAGCTGCAGGTCGTGGCCGGGCGCGTAGGCGCCCACGCTGATCAGGTCGCGGTTGCGCTGGTAGCGCGAGAGCATCTGCTTGAAGCGGCGCACGGTGTCGAACTGCGAGGACGGGATCAGCGCGGTCATGGCGCGGCTGATGGAGGCCTCGATGTCGATCGCCGGGTAGTGCCCGGCCTCGGCCAGCGTGCGCGAGAGCACCACGTGGCCGTCGAGAATCGCGCGCGCCGAGTCGGCGATGGGGTCCTGCTGGTCGTCGCCCTCCGAAAGCACCGTGTAGAAGGCCGTGATGGAGCCGCCGCGCCCGTTGGCGTCGCGCTCGCCGTTGCCGGCGCGCTCCACCAGCGCCGGCAGCTTGGCGAACACCGAGGGCGGATAGCCCTTGGTGGCCGGCGGCTCGCCCACGGCCAGCGCGATCTCGCGCTGCGCCATCGCGTAGCGGGTGAGCGAATCCATGATGAGCAGCACGTCCTTGCCGCGGTCGCGGAAGTACTCGGCCAGGCAGGTCGCGTAGGCCGCGCCCTGCAGGCGCAGCAGCGGCGAGTTGTCGGCCGGCGCCGCCACCACCACCGCGCGTGCCAGGCCCTCTTCGCCCAGCGTGTTCTCGATGAAGTCCTTCACCTCGCGGCCGCGCTCGCCGATGAGGCCGACCACGATGACTTCCGCGCTGGTGTAGCGCGCCATCATGCCCAGCAGCACGCTCTTGCCCACGCCGGAACCGGCGAACAGGCCCATGCGCTGGCCGCGGCCCACGGTGAGCATGCCGTTGATGGCGCGCACGCCCACGTCGAGCACCGAATCGATCGGCGCGCGCGTCAGCGGGTTCATGGGCGGCGAGCTCAGCGGCACCTTGCGGGCCATGTCGAGCGGGCCCAGCCCGTCGAGCGGACGGCCGGCCGCATCGACCACGCGGCCGAGCATGCCTTCGCCGACAGGCAACCGCTTGGTGTGCGCATTGCCGCCGCCGATGGTTCCCGCCGCATCGGGCTCGGGCGCGCCGGGCCGCGCATACACGCGCGCGCCGGGCAGCAGGCCCGCCACTTCGGTCTGCGACATCAGGAAGAGCCGGTCGCCCGCGAAGCCGACCACTTCGGCTTCGGCGTGCCGTTGCGCATGGCCCGGCGGCAGCTCGATCAGGCAGTCGCTGCCCACGGGCAGCTGCAGGCCCACGGCTTCGAGAACCAGTCCCACGGCGCGCGTGAGCCGGCCCGAGGCGATGGTGGTTTCGCAGCCCGCCACATTGGCGCGCGCTTTTTCGAGCGCGGCGAGCACCGACTGCAGATGGGGGTTGGGGGCGGTGGCCTGCATGGCGGTTGTCACCGGGCTTCGGGCCTGCCGTCGGCGTCGCCGTTGAGGGCGCCCGTCACGCGCTTCCAGCGCGTTTCCAGCGTGCCGTCGAGTTCGCCGGTGGCTGATTGCACGCGGCAACCGCCTCGGGTGATGGTGTCGTCGGCGCGCATCTGCCAGCCTGCGGCTTCGATCTCTTCGCCAAGGCTGCTTCGCACCAGCGCCACGTCGTCGGGGTGCAGCAGCAGGCGCGGCTCACCGCGCAAGGCTGGTTCGGTGTTGAGCAGGTCGCGCACCACGGGCAGCACCCATTCGGGCTCGGCCTTCAGCGTGCGGTGCACCACCTGGCGGGCCACGTCGAGCGCGAGCGCGAGCACGGCCTGCGATAGCTCTTCCTCGGCGCGGCGCAATGCATCGGGCAGCGACCGGGCCAGCGCGCGCAGGCGTTCGGCGTGTGCGCTGGCGGCCGCGAGGCCGGTGGCCAGGCCCTCGGTGTGGCCCACCTTGCGGCCTTCGGCAAGGCCGGCGGCGCGGCCCTCGGCTTCGCCGTCCATGCGGGCTTCCTTGCGGATGCGCGCGAGATCGGCGAGGTCGACCTTGGGTGCGGAAGGAGGCGGCGGCGCTGGCGGCGCGGTGTTCCTGCGCTCGCCCGTCGTCTTGCGGGCCGCGGGCGTGCGAGGGTTGCCGTCGATGGTGCCCATCTCCCAGCGTTCCCATGCGGACAGCGCGGGCGCGGGAACGATGGGGCGCTCGGTCCTCGGCCCGCCTGCCGCGTGGCGTGCGGCGGCGTGGATGGCTGCGAGCCGCTCGCGCGATTCGCCGAAGCCGCCGAAGTTGCCGTTGGAATCAGACGAACTCATCGGTGCCAGGCGTCGCGATCACGATTTCGCCGGCCTCCGCCAGGCGGCGGGCGACCTGCAGGATGGCCTTCTGCTCGGTTTCGACCTGCGACACGCGCACAGGTCCGCGCAGCTCCATGTCCTCGCGCAGCGTCTCGGCGGCGCGCTGCGACATGTTGTTGAGGAACTTGTCGCGCAACTCCATCGGCGCGCCCTTGAGGGCGATGATGAGCGAGTCGCTCTCGATGTCCTTGAGCAGGCGCTGGATGCTGCGGTCTTCCAGGCCCAGCAGGTTCTCGAACACGAACATTTCGTCGACGATGCGCTGCGCCAGCGCCTCGTCCTGCTCGCGCACGTGGGCGATGGCTTCTTCCTCCACGCTGGTGCTCATGAGGTTGACGATCTCGGCCGCGGTGCGCACGCCGCCCAGGCGGCTGCGGCGCAGGCCCTGGCCCGCGAGCATCTCGGTGAGCACGTCGGTCAGTTCGTTCAGGGCCGAAGGCTGCACGCCGCCGAAGGTGGCCACGCGCATGATCACGTCGTGGCGCAGGCGCGCGGGCAGCTTCTCGAGCACCTCGGAGGCCTTCATGCGGTCCAGATGCACGAGCAGCGTCGCCAGGATCTGCGGATGCTCGTCGCGGATGAGCTCGGCCACTTCGCCGGCCTCGAGCTCGTTGAGCCGCTCGATGCCGCCGTGCGGCTCGTCGGGCTGCAGGATGTCTTCCAGCAGGTTGCTGGCGCGGTCCTCGCCCAGCGCCTTGCGCAGCACGGCGCGGATGTAGCTGGTCGAGCCCAGGTGCAGGGCCGAGAGCTGCTCGGTCTCGTTGCGGAATTCGGCCAGCACCCCTGCCAGCTCTTCCTTCGAGACTGAGGTGAGCTTCGACATCGCGAGCCCCAGCGCCTGCACCTCGGAGGTGGGCAGCTGGTGCAGCGCGGCCGCCGCGCGGTCTTCGCCCAGTGCCATCAGCAGGATGGCGCTCTTGCGGGTTCCCTGTTCGCTACTCATCGTTGTTCATCCAGTGCTGGATCAGCGCCGCCACCACCTTCGGGTCCTTGTCGGCGGTCTGGTGGGCGTATTCCATGTCGGCCTTGCGGCGGTTGGCCTCGCGTTCGCGCAGGCTCTCCTCGGCGGAGGGCGTGTTCTCATCCGGTGCGGCAGCGGCCACCACGGCCGGGGCTTCCGCAGCGGCCGGCGCGGGCGGGGGCGCCAGGTGCTTGCGCATCAGCGGGCGCAGCACCGCGAACCAGGCGAAGAGCGCGAACAGCGCGTACAGCAGGTACTGGCCGGCGATCCTGGCGAGGTCGAGGTTCTCGCGGTCGCGCCAGAACGGCACCTCGGGCGCGGGAGCGTTGTCGGCGTCACGGGCGAAGGCGCTGTTCACCACGTTGAGCGAGTCTCCTCGTTCCTGGCTGAAGCCCATGGCTTCCTTCGCGAGGTTGCGGATCTGCTCCAGCTCGGCCGGCGTCAGCGCGCGGCTGGCGGTCTTGCCCGCGGCATCCACCGCGTCGCGGTTGTTCACGACGACGGCGACCGACAGGCGCTTCACGCCGCCGGCGGCCTGCTGCACGTGGCGTATGGTGCGGTCGAGCTCGTAATTGGTGGTGGTGTCCTTGCGCGAGCTGCTCGGGCCGGTGGGCGCGGTGCTGGCCGTCGATGCGCTGGCCGTGCCGGGGGCTCCCGGTGCGCCGGGCGTTCCGGGGGCGGGCGGGGTTCCGGGTGCGTTCGGTGCCCTCGGGCCGGTGATCGGCGCGGTCGGGTTGACCGGCGGCTGGTTCGACAGCGCGCCCGGCACGCCGCCAGGCTGTCCGCCGCCGTGCTGTGCCGATTCGCTGCTCTGCTGGCTGCGGATGGCGGCCTGCGCCGGGTCCTGGTTGGGCTTGTATTTCTCGTCGGTGTGCTCGACCACAGAGAAGTCGATGTCCGCCGCCACCTGCGCGCGCACGTTGTTCGCGCCCACGATGGGCTGCAGGATCGCCTCGATGCGGCGGATGTAGCCCTGCTCGATCTCCTGCGCGTACTTCAGCTGGCTCACGTCCAGCCCGCGGTCTGCGCCGCGCGCGGAAGAAAGCAGGTTGCCGCGCTGGTCCACCACGGTGACGCTCTTGGCGTCGAGGTCGGGCACGCTGCTGGACACCATGTGCACGATGGCGCTGACCTGGCCTTCGTCGATGCTGCGTCCGCGCGCCAGTGCGAGCACCACCGAGGCCGAGGGCTTCTTCTGCTCGCGCACGAAGAGCGAGGGCTTGGGCAGCGCCAGGTGCACCCGGGCCGACTCGATGGCGCCGATGGATTCGATGGAGCGCGCCAGCTCGCCTTCGAGCCCGCGCTGGTAGTTGACCTGCTCGGCGAACTGGCTGGTGCCGAACTTCTGGTTGTCCATCAGTTCGAAGCCCACCCCGCCGGCCTTGGGCAGGCCCTGCGCCGCGAGCTTGAGGCGGGTCTCGGCCACCTTGTCGCCCGCGATCAGGATCGCGCCGCCGCCTTCGGCGAACTTGTAGGGCACGTTCATCTGCTGCAGCGACGCGATGATCGCGCCGCCGTCGCGGTCCGACACATTGGTGTAGAGCACCTTGTATTCGGGGCCGCGGCTCCAGAGCATGAACGCGGCCGCGGCGGCCACCAGGGCCGCGCCGCCGATGATCAGCGGCAGCCTCGGCTGCGCGCGGAGGCGGTCGAGCAGGGCCGGCTGGCCGTTGCCGGACTGGGGCAGCGCGTCCGCGGGCGCAGCCGTGCTCATGGGTGCGCCCTCGTCGCGGCCATGGCCATGGTGGGAGAGGAATTTCGGTTTAGAGATTTCATTCCGGATGGCCGGTGATGTCGTCCGCGGCCTGTTCGTTTCGCGGACGATTGTCAGCAGTCACCCGGAATTCGAATGGCCGAACAGCCGGGGTTTTCGCCCTCAGTTGCGCGCTTGAATCGGGGTCTTCCCTTGATACGCTGCAAGCCAGCCGGAGGGCCCTGGTCCCTCCGTGTCAAGTCACGCAGAAGTGTTCAGACAAACAAGAGGAAGAGGATCACCATGTCCATCAGCGCCATCGAATCGGTCCTGCAGCAGATGCGGGCCACCGCGGTCCAGACGGGCATCGCGCCGCAGACGGCAGCCCCGGCCGAAGCCGGCGGCTTCGCCGCCGAACTCAAGCGCTCGCTCGCCAACATCAGCGGCGCCCAGCAGCAGGCCTATGCGCAGGCCGAGTCCTTCGAGCTGGGCAAGCCCGGCGTCGCGCTCAACGACGTGATGGTCGACATGCAGAAGGCGAACGTCGCGTTCCAGACCGGGCTGCAGGTTCGAAACCGGCTCGTGACCGCCTACCAGGAAGTGATGAACCTGCAGGCCTGAAGGGTGAACGGGTGATGTGGAGAGGGGCGCGCAACTTTTTCGTGCATGCCCCCTAAAGGTTCGCAGGGCCCCGCCGATAACCAAGTCAACGATGGCTTGAGTCTCTAAGTGGAAGCGGGTCCAGCGTTACGGCCAAAAGCCGGAGTCCACAACCTTTTTCATCAATCAGGAGTCGAACATGGCGCAAGTCATCAACACGAACAGCCTCTCCCTGCTCACGCAGAACAACCTGAACAAGTCGCAGTCGGCGCTGAACAGCGCCATCGAGCGCCTGTCTTCGGGCATGCGCATCAACAGCGCCAAGGACGATGCCGCCGGCCAGGCCATCGCCAACCGCTTCACGGCCAACATCAAGGGCCTGACGCAAGCCACCCGCAATGCCAACGACGGCATCTCGATCGCCCAGACGACGGAAGGCGCCCTGACCGAAGTCAACAACAACCTGCAGCGCATCCGCGAACTGGCTGTGCAGGCCGGCACGGGCACGAACTCGGCCAGCGACCTGGACTCCATCCAGGCTGAAATCGGCCAGCGCATGGACGAAATCAACCGCGTCTCGCAGCAGACCCAGTTCAACGGCGTGAAGGTCCTGTCGGCAGACGCTGGCAAGCTGACCGTGCAAGTCGGCGCGAACGACGGTGAAACCATCGACATCGACCTGCAGGAAATCAGCGCCAAGACCCTGGGCCTGGACGGCTTCAACGTCAACGGCAAGGGCGTGTCGGCCAACGCCAAGGCCAACGTCAACGACCTGACCAAGGCCGGCGCCACCGGCACGGGCCCGTACGTCGTGACCACCAGCTTCGCCAAGGTGACCGCCGAGCAGGCCGTCGACGCGATGCAGGACGGCAACACGGCTGTCGTGGGCGCGACCACCTACAAGTACGACGCCGCCGCCGGCAACTTCACGACCACCGTCGCCGTCGCCACCGGTGCTCCCACCACGGCTTTCGCCGGCACGCTGCTGCCGACCGCGGGCAACAAGTTCTCGGGCACCTTCACGGGCGTCAGCGGCACCACCAACTTCGAAGTCGACAGCGCCGGCGCGATCACCATCGGCGGCCAGGCAGCCTACCTCTCGGGCGGCAACCTGACGACCAACAACGTCGGCGCTCCTCCGGCCGCCACGCTGTCGGGCCTGTTCGCCAGCGGCGACACCACCGCCAGCGCATCCAGCGTCCAGCTCAACGGCACGACCTACAACTTCGGCGCTGCCGCGAACTCGGGCTTCACCTACACGAAGACCGTTTCGAAGGACGACGTGAAGACCGCCGTCGCCGGCGCCGCCTCGACGGTGAACCTGGGCTCGGGCATCTTCGCCTCGACCGTGACCTTCGCCGCTGCCGGTGGCCAGTCCAGCGACACGTACATGGACAACGACAAGGAGATGACCAAGACCGCGTCGTACACCACGAGCTACAACGTCAACGCAGTCAACGGCGAAGTGACGGTTGCCTCGACGACCGGCACGGGCAAGTACGCAGCCGACGTGGGCGCAGTGGCCTACGTCAACTCCGCCGGCAAGCTGACCACGGACACGACCAGCAAGGGCACCAAGACGAGCAACCCGCTGGCCGCGCTCGACGCAGCCCTGGCCAAGGTCGACACGCTGCGCGGCAGCCTGGGTGCTGTGCAGAACCGTTTCGACTCGGTGATCGCCAACCTCGGCACCACGGTCGTGAACCTGTCCTCGTCGCGCTCGCGCATCCAGGACGCCGACTACGCGGTCGAAGTGTCGAACATGACGCGCGCCCAGATCCTGCAGCAAGCCGGTACCTCGGTGCTGTCGCAGGCCAACCAGACCACGCAAGGCGTGCTGTCGCTCCTGCGTTGATCGAAAGGTACTGAGAAGTCAGAGGAAAGCCGGGTCCCTCCCCTGGGTTGGGATCCGGCCGACGCAGGCCCCTGGCGCAATCCGGGAGTGCCTGCGCTGTTCCCTGCGGCCATGCCGGTCCAGGCGAGGCCGCAGAGAACAGCGAACCCAGCACAGCAAGGTGGAAATGATGTTGAACCCCGTGTCGGCGAACTCCGTGAAGGACAACCAGTGGACGCAGCTGCTCGTCGGCGGCGCCGCGGGCGCGGCCTCTGCCGCCGCCGCCACGGCCGAGAAGGACGACGCGAAGGAGGGCGCGACGCCGGTCCAGGTGGAGCAGGCGGTGCGCCAGGTGAACGAGTCGCTCGCGCTGCGCGAGGTCGGCCTGCAGTTCGAGGTCGACAAGGAGACCGACATGGTCATCGTCAAGGTGGTGGACCGCGCCAGCGGCGAGGTCATCCGCCAGATTCCCAACGAGGAAGTCGTGCGCATCGCGAAGCTGATGAACGACGGCAACGGACTGCTGGTGGACCACGCGGCCTGAGGCCGGCACGCGGGCACCGGCAATCTCAATCAAGGAAAAACAGGAAAGCATCCACATGGCAACCATCAGCAGTCTCGGCGTCGGCGCCAACCTCGACCTCGCCTCCCTGCTCACGCAGCTCGAGACCGCCGAGAAGCAGCCCATGGTGGCGCTGCAGGCCAAGGCCAAGAGCTACACGAGCAAGCTGTCGGCCTACGGCACGATCCAGAGCGCGCTCTCCACGCTGCAGGCGGCGGCCAAGAAGCTCGGCGACCCGACGTTCTTCCAGAGCGTGACGGGCACGCCCACCGTCAGCGGCATCCTGTCGGCAACCGCCACCGACACGAGCGCGGCGGGCAACTACACCATCGACGTGTCGCAGATCGCGCAGTCGCAGACGCTGGTGAGCGCGGGCCAGGCCGACGCCAAGGCCGCCATCGGCACCGGCAAGATCACCATCGACTTCGGCGCCATCACCGGCGGCACGCTCGACCCGGCGAGCGGCCAGTACAGCGGCGCCACCTTCACCGCCGACGCGAGCCGGCCCGCCAAGTCGATCACCATCGACTCGACCAACAATACGCTGGAAGGCATCCGCAACGCCATCAACGGCGCGAACGCGGGCGTCACGGCCAGCATCGTGAACGACGGCAGCGGCACGCCCAACCGCCTGGTGCTGACCTCGACGCAGACCGGCGAGAAGTCGAGCATGCGCATCGCGGTCGACGGCGACGCGGCGCTGCAGGGCCTGCTGAACAACGACCCCGCCGGCGCGCAGAGCCTGAAGCAGACCTCGGCGGCGCAGAACGCGAAGCTCAACGTCAACGGCATCGACGTCACCAGCCCGACCAACACGGTGAAGGAAGCCATCCAGGGCGCCACGCTGACGCTGGTGGGCACCGGCAAGACCGGCCTGTCCATGAAGGAGAACACGGCCGGCGTGAAGACGGCCATCAACGACTTCGTGAAGGCCTACAACAGCCTGCAGAGCACGGCCAAGACGCTGACCGCGTACGACGCCGACACCAAGACCGCCGCGGCACTGGTGGGCGACAGCACGCTGCGCAACCTGCAGACGCGCATCCGCCAGGCGCTCGTGGCGCCGCAGTCCGGCGGCACGAACGACATGAAGGTGCTGACCGAGATCGGCGTGTCCTTCCAGAAGGACGGCACCCTGGCGGTCGACTCCGACAAGCTGGACAAGGCGCTGGCCAACAACCTCAAGGGCGTGGCGAACCTGTTCTCCAGCGCCACCGGCAGCAAGGCCGGCTACGGCAAGCAGATCGACGCGCTGGTGGACGACGTGACCAAGGGCGCGCTGAAGGTGGCCAGCGACGGCGTGACGGCGACCATCAAGGAACTCGACACCCAGTACGACGCGATGCAGCTGCGCGTGGACGCCACGGTCGACCGCTATCGCAAGCAGTTCAACCAGCTCGACGTGCTGATCAACAACCTGAACAACACCAAGAACTACCTCACGCAGCAGTTCGACGCGATGTCGAAGCAGTCCAAGTAGGACGCAAGGCACGCGGAACCTGGAGCACCAGCCGATGTACACCCCCCACAACATGCGCACAGGTGCCGGTGCCTACGCGCGCCTCGGTGTCGAGACCAGCGTGATGAGCGCGTCGCCGCACCAGCTCATCACGATGCTGTTCGATGGCGCCAAGACCGCCATCGGCATGGCGCGCCACCACATGGCCGCCGGCGACACCGAAGCCAAGGGCAACGCGATCTCCAAGGCCATCGGCATCGTCGACAACGGCCTGAAGGCCGGGCTCGACGCCCAGGCGGCCGGCGAGGCCGGCGCCGAGCTGGTGGCCAACCTTTCGGCACTGTACGACTACATCGTGCAGCGGCTGTTCCGCGCCAACCTGCACAACGACGTGCTGGCCCTGGACGAGGCCGACCGGCTGCTCGAGAACATCGCTTCCGCCTGGCGGGAGATCGACGACCGGGCCCGTGGCTGAAATGCAACCGCAAGAGAAACAGAAAAACATGGCATTCCGGAGTGAGGTCGTTCATTGCTACGAAGAGCTGGCCACCGGCATCGCATCGATGCTGGTGCTGGCGCGCGCCAAGGAGTGGGGCCAGCTCCCCGCGCTCGAAGCCCGCTGCTCGGCGATGGTGGAGCGCCTGAAGGCCATCGAGCCCCACGAGCTGCTGGACGCGACGCAGGTCGAGCATGTGCTCGATCTGCTGGAGCGCATACGTTCCGACCAGGCCGAGGTGTCGGGGCTCATCAAGCCGCAGCTCGAGAGCCTGATCAGCCGCATGGGATATCTCACGCAGCAGAAGAACCTCGGCAGGGCCTACGGGCCGCCGCACTGAGCGCGGCTGCCGGACGACCTGAAGAAACCGCACCATGACTGGACTCGCCGGACTGCTCGACGCGCTGCTGGCCGCAAGGCTCGCGCCGCGGCTGGACGTGCTCGGCATCAAGCCCGAGACCACCATCGGCGCGCCCGGGCCGGCGGTGGCGATCGGCAAGGTCGAGAACGATGTCAGGCTGCCTTCCAATGCGGCGCTCGACAGGCAGATCCCGGGTGCCGCTGCCGGCGGTACTCCCCATGCCGGCTCCGGCGCCCAGCCTTCGATGGAGACGCGGCTGTCGGTGGCGGCGCGCGTCATCGGCGCGGTGCTGGCCGACCTGCAGGCGCAACCGGGGCCGGTGCGTGGCGCCGTGCCGCTGATGCCTTCGCGCGCGCAGCCGGTGAACGCCGCGGCGCTGGCGGGCACGCTGGCGCAGGCTGTGTCGGACAGCGGGCTCTTCTATGAATCGCACCTGGCGTCGTTCACGGCCGGCGGCCGCACGCTCGCGCAGATGAAGCAGGAGCCCCAGGCGCAGTGGGCCGTGCCGGTGATCGCGAAAACGCAGGCGGGTGCATCGGTCGCGTCGCAGGTGGTGGCTGCCGCATCGACGGCGGCGATCGTCGATTCGCCGGATGCGCTGCCTTCGCTCGTGGCGCAAGCTCAGGTGCCCGCGGTGCAGGGCGACGGCGCCCGCGCGGTGGGCGTTGCCGCGCCACAGGCGCCGGCCACAGCAGGGCAGCCACAGGACGCCGGTGTCTCCTCCTCGCAAGGCAAACCGCAGACTCTGGAACAGCAAGCCGCGGCGAACGACGCGGCGCGGGTGCAGGCCGCCTATCGGCAACCCGAGAGCGCATCGCCCGGCGGCGGCTTCGATTCGATGCCCGCGCACCGCGCCGGCGAATCCGCGCGCCAGGCCGACAGCGCCACGGCCCTGCCGGCATTGCGCGGCGGCGAAGTGATCCATCCCCAGGCCGTCACGCTGGTGCACCAGCAGCTCGATCTGCTGGCCAGCTCGGTCTTCCGCTGGAACGGCCATGCCTGGCCCGACGTGCCGATGAGCTGGACTGTGGAGGAAGAACAACAGGCCCGGTCCGAGGCGCGCGAGGGCGCGGTGGCCGAAGAAGAGGGTGCGCGCCGCTGGTCGACCACGGTCTCGCTGGAGCTGCCGAAGCTTGGCGAGGTCGACTTGCGGCTGAGCCTGGACGGCCAGGCCGTCCAGGCGCATCTGTTCGCGCGCGAGGCTTCGACCATGGTGCGCCTGCGCGGCGACACCGGCCGGCTCGCGAAGCGTTTCGACGCCGCGGGCCTGCAGCTGCAGCAGGTGCTGGTCGCCGCGAAGGAGGTTGCGCTATGAGCGCCGCGCCGGGCCGCCCCAGGCAAGCTCGCACCGCGGTGCGAAGCACGAAGGTATTCCAATGAACGAGGTGCTCGACAACCGCAACAGCGCCGTCGCGCTGTCCTATGCGGACAAGACGCGGGCGCCCGTCGTCGTGGCCAAGGGTTATGGCGTGGTCGCCGAATCGATCATGCGCGAGGCGCGCGAGCACGGGCTTTACGTGCACTCGTCGGCCGACCTCGTGAAGCTCCTGATGCAGGTCGACCTGGACAGGCAGGTCCCGCCGCAGCTGTACCTCGCCGTGGCGGAGGTGATGGCGTGGATCTACCGCCTCGAGGGTCGCGCAGGCGACTAATTGACCAGATGGACCAATGTGAAATCATGAATCGAGAAATTCGTTCAAATGGTCTTTCATCGGGACTAAATAAACCCATAGCGTTTATCAATTCGATGTTGCTGACGAATAAATTCGCGCTTTTTTTGGTGGCGTCTGAAACATTTGTTACCCAAACGGCTGACACCTGTAAACGCGGGGTCTCCATTGGGAGATGAGGAGTGCCTTGTCAGATGCCTCCTACCTTTTTTACCCTCATGTCATACAAAACACTTCAACATGTAAAACTTTGTGTATATAATGTATACACGATTGTTAGGAGCACGAAGTGAGCTTTGAATCGGAAATGGGATCAGAGATGGAAAACGTCAACATCACCGCCAACGGCGTGATTTCGAGGGAAATCGGCGAGATAAATCTGGCCTATATGCTGCTGGCGCAGAAGCTGGTGAAGCAGGACAGGGCCGAGGCCATGTTCCGCCTCGGCGTGGGCCGTGAGCTGGCCGATCTGCTGGCGAACATGTCGCTCAGCCAGATCGTGAAGCTGGCCGCGTCCAACTTCCTGCTGTGCAGCTTCCGGCTGGACGACCGCCCCATGTTCGCGGTGGTCGGCGAGGGCAAGGAGCCTGCGCTGCAGCAGGCGCATATGTCGATCCTGATGGCCGCGCGCCAGGCGCAGGCACAGTCGCAGGCGCAGATGCGCGGAGCGAGCGCGGCGTGACCAGCAAGAGCGTCCTGGGCGAGGTGCGGCAGGTCCAGCTCGCGATCGAGCTGATCGGCCTCGGCGCGCGCCTGCAGTTCCTGGAAGCCGCGGTCACGCTGAGCCGCGAGCGCCTGATCCGCCTCTACAAGGAACTCAAGGGCGTCTCTCCGCCCAAGGGCCTGCTGCCGTTTTCCACCGATTGGTACATGACATGGCTGGCCAACATCCACTCGTCGATGTTCTACAACATCTACCGGTTCATGCTCGACGAGGCGGACGAGAACGAGCTGCCCGCGCTCATCAAGGCCTACCGGCTCTACACGCAGCAGGTCGAGGCCAACGGTGGCGAGGTGGTGCTCGACTTCACCCGCGCCGAGACCATGGTCCGCTTCTTCGACAGCGACATGCTGCAGCTGAGCACCTGCTGTCGCTGCGGCGGCCATTTCGTGGCGCATGCGCACGACAACAAGAACGGATACGTGTGCGTGCTGTGCCGTCCGCCTTCGCGCGCGGGCAAGGCACGCAAGCCCAAGGCGACAGAGCGCCGCCGCGGCGGGCTCGTCGCGGTGGCGCCGGTGATGGACATCGGCGGCGCCGTCTAGGAAAAGTGCCCCGCCGGCGGCCATGGCCGCCAGGGGTTTGTTGATTCGACGCCCGCTGGGCGATAGGGGAAGCGCGTGCTGGTTCTGGTTGGATACATCGTGGTGATCGGTGCCGTCTTCGGTGGCTACGGCCTCATGGGCGGGCACTTCGGCGTCCTGTTCCAGCCGGTCGAACTGCTCATGATCGGCGGTTCGGCGCTGGGCGCCTTCATCGCCGGCAACAACGGCAAGACCATCAGGGCCACCATCAAGGAGCTGCCCCTGCTGCTGCGCACCTCCAAGCACAACCGCCAGCTCTACATGGACCTGCTCGCGCTGCTGTACGAGCTGCTCGCCAAGGCCCGCAAGGAAGGAATGATGAAGCTGGAGACCGACGTGGAAGACCCGTCCCAGAGCGAGATCTTCACGCGCTATCCGAACATCATGGCGCACGAGGGCATCACCGTCTTCCTGTGCGACTACCTGCGCCTGGTCATCAGCGGCAACACCGATGCGCACGAGATCGAGGCGCTGATGGACCACGAGATCGAGACCATCCGCCACGAGGCCGCGGTGCCCGGCCACAGCCTCTCGCGCGTGGGCGACGCGCTGCCCGCGCTGGGCATCGTCGCGGCCGTGATGGGCGTGGTGCACGCACTCGGCTCCGCCAACCTGCCGCCCTCCGAAATGGGCGCGCTGATCGCGCACGCGATGGTGGGCACCTTCCTCGGCGTGCTGCTGGCCTACGGCTTCGTCTCGCCGCTGGCCTCGCTGATCGAGCAGAAGGTGGAAGAGGGCATGAAGATCTACCAGTGCGCCAAGGTCACGCTGCTGGCCAACCTCAACGGCTACGCGCCTCAGCTCGCAGTGGAGTTCGGCCGCAAGGTGCTGTTCTCGACCGAGCGCCCCTCGTTCACCGAGCTGGACGACCACGTCCGCGAAGTCAAGGCGCGCTGACGCGCCCATCGCACGAGCCAGCACAGAGCAGCCAGCGATCATGAGCGACGACAAGCCAAGAGTCATCTTCAAGCACGTCCACAAGGGCAAGCACGGGGGCGCGCACGGCGGCGGCTGGAAGATCGCCTATGCCGACTTCATGACGGCCATGATGGCCTTCTTCCTCGTGATGTGGCTGCTCTCCATCTCCAGCACCAAGCAGCGCGAAGGCATCGCGGAGCACTTCCGCATGCCGTTGCGCGTGGCGCTCACCGGCGGCGACAAGTCCAGCCTCAGCACCAGCATGATCCCCGGCGGAGGCGCCGACCCGGTGCACGTGGAGGGCGAGGTCAAGCTCACCGAGACCGCGAGCGAGGACGAGGCCGACGCCAGCCGCCTCGCCGAGATGAAGAGAAATCTCGACGCGCTGATCGAGAAGAGCCCTGTGTTCCAGCAGTTCCGCTCCCAGATCCTCATCGACATCACCACCGAGGGCCTGCGCCTGCAGATCGTCGACACCGAGAACCGCCCGATGTTCGAGCTGGCCAGCGCGCGCGTGGTGCCGCACATGCGCGCCATCCTGCGCGAGCTTGCGCCGGCGCTCAACGGCCTGCCCAACAAGATCACCCTGTCGGGGCATACCGACGCCATCGTCTACACCAACGACCGGTCCTATGGCAACTGGGAGCTGTCGTCAGACCGCGCCAACGCATCGAGGCGCGAACTCGTGGCCGGCGGCATGGCCGAGGGCAAGGTGCTGCGCGTGATCGGCCTGGCCGACAGCATGCACCTGGACAAGGCCGATCCGCGCAACCCGATCAACCGGCGCATCAGCATCATCCTGCTCAACCACCGGACCCAGGAGCGCATCGAGCGCGAGAACAGCGCGGAGCCCGTCGGCGGGCTGCGCATCGGCAAGGCGGCCGCGAAGGCGGACTGAACGGACGCACGACAGCAGACGGCACAACAACAAGAAACACACAAAGACACGAGATGGACCTCAGTCAATTCACCCAAGCCTTCTTCGTCGAAGCCATCGAACTGCTCGCCGAGATGGAGCAGCTCCTGCTGGAACTCGATGTCGACGCCCCCGACAGCGAACAGCTCAACGCCATATTCCGCGCGGCGCACTCCATCAAGGGCGGCGCAGCGACTTTCGGTTTCACTGCCCTTACCAACACCACGCACGTTCTCGAGTCGCTTTTGGACCGCGCCCGCCATGGGCAGCTGCGTCTGACCGGCCGGATGATCGATGCATTCCTGGAAACGAAGGACGCCTTGCAAGAACAACTCACCGCCTACCAGGCAGGCAACGAGCCGGACCCGGACATGGTCGCGCACATCTGTGGCGTGCTTCAGCAACTCGCGCTCGAAAGCGGTGACGCAAGTGCGGCGGCACCCGCGCCCGCTCCGGCCCCTGCGCCGGCTCCTGCGCCGGCTCCCGCGCCGGCTCCCGTGCCTGTGGCAGCCTCCGAGCCCGTGGCTGCGCCGGCCGATGCCGCCGCCGGCAAGGGCGGCGGCGGCGCACTGCGCGTCCGCTTCGCCCGCCTGTCGGAAAGCGAATGCGAGCTGCTGACCGGCGAGCTGGCCAATCTCGGCAAGGTGCTCTCGAGCACGCGCAGCAACGACCAGCTCACAGTGCTGCTCGAAACCACCTGCTCGCCAGACGACATCGTCGCCGTCTGCTGCTTCGTCATCGACGAATCGCAGATCGACATCACGCACGAAGCGGTTGCCGAAGCTCCGGCAGCGGTGGCCGCACCCGCGCGCGCGCCCGATCCCGAGCCCGCCGCGATCGTGGAAGCCGCGAAGCCGCAGCCCGCGCCTTCTCCCGCACCCTCGGCGCCCGCCACGGCAGCCGCTTCGTCCGCCGCCGCCAAGGAATCCAGCTCCATCCGCGTCGACGTCGAGAAGGTCGACCAGCTCATCAACCTCGTGGGCGAGCTCGTCATCACCCAGTCGATGCTCACGCAGGCCGCGACCATGCTCGATCCGGTGGCCTACGAGCGCTTCCTCAGCGGCCTGGGCCACCTGGAGCGCAACGCACGCGACCTGCAGGAATCGGTCATGTCCATCCGCATGATGCCGATGGACTACGTGTTCAGCCGCTTCCCGCGCGTCATCCGCGACGTGAGCGCCAAGCTGGGCAAGCAGGTCCGCCTGGACACCTACGGCAAGGAAACCGAGCTCGACAAGGGCCTGATCGAGCGCATCGTCGACCCGCTCACGCACCTGGTGCGCAACAGCCTCGACCACGGCATCGAGACGCCCGAGGTGCGCCTGGCCAAGGGCAAGGACGCCACCGGCCAGCTGCTGCTGTCGGCGCAGCACCACGGCGGCAACATCGTGATCGAGGTGAGCGACGACGGCGCGGGCCTCAACCGCGAGCGCATCCTTGCCAAGGCCATGCAGCAGGGCCTGCCGGTGAGCGAAACCATGCCCGACGACGAGGTGTGGCAGCTCATCTTCGCGCCCGGCTTCTCCACCGCCGAGCAGGTCACCGACATCTCGGGCCGCGGCGTGGGCATGGACGTGGTCAAGCGCAACATCCAGGAAATGGGCGGCCACGTCGAGATCCACTCGCGCGGCGGCCAGGGCACCACCACGCGCATCGTGCTGCCGCTGACGCTGGCCATCCTCAACGGCATGTCGGTGAAGGTGGGCAGCGAGGCCTACATCCTGCCGCTGAGCTACGTCATCGAGTCGCTGCAGCCGCTGCCGGAGCACCTGCATTCCATCACCGCCGACGGCCACGTGATCCGCGTGCGCGGCGAGTACTTGCCGCTCATCGAACTGCACCGCGTGTTCGACGTGGCCGGCGCGCAGACGCACCCCACGCAGGGCATCCTGGTGATCGTGCAGGCCGATGACAGCCGCTTCGCGCTGCTGGTGGACGAGCTGCTCGGACAGCACCAGGTGGTGGTGAAGAACCTCGAGACCAACTACCGCAAGGTGCCCGGCATCTCCGCCGCGACCATCCTCGGCGACGGCAGCGTGGCCTTCATCATCGACGTGGGCGCCATGCCGCGCATCCAGCGCGCGCAGGCCGCGAGTGCGGCCGCGCTCGCGGGCGCGGCCCGGAGGACCGACGCCATTGCACTCTGACATCCGACGGAGACAGCTGAATGCGGTTTGATTTCTTCCGTCGCGCTTCCGAAGGCGCCGGCGCCGAAACCGGCGCCTCCACCCAGCCCGAGGCCGGCTGCGAAGGCCACCTGGCCTACGCGATGCTGCTCGACGCGCAGAGACGCGTGATCGGCTATCGCATGGCCTGGCGCGCCGCCGGCGCGGCTTCCGA
This sequence comes from Variovorax sp. 278MFTsu5.1, assembly GCF_048305045.1. Taxonomy (NCBI): domain Bacteria; kingdom Pseudomonadati; phylum Pseudomonadota; class Betaproteobacteria; order Burkholderiales; family Comamonadaceae; genus Variovorax; species Variovorax sp. 278MFTsu5.1. The sequence continues at coordinate 5,360,017 of NZ_CP157622.1, read as the reverse complement.
TGCGTCCGGCGCAGCGGGCGTCAAGGCGCTCATGGACACGCTCGCCATGCACCTCAACCCTGGCGACGAAGGCTGGCTGCTGGGATCGCAGCTGCTGTTCGTCGACGTGACGGTCGACGCGCTCTTCCAGAGCGAGCTCCAGTCGCTGCCGCCGCAGCAGGTGGTGCTGTGCATGCGCGCGGACGAACTGATGGACGCCGACCTGCGCTCCATCCTGCTGTTCCTGCGCGAGCAGGGCTTCGGCTTCATGCAGTGCGCAGGCACCGTACTGCCTGAAGACCCGGAGCTGCGCTCCATCGTCACCCACCTCGAAGTCGGCGCGAACGACGCGGACACCGTCGCGCGCCTGCGCCAGGACGCCCAACTGGGCCACCCGCCGGTGGAGCCGGTGGCCTCGCGCGTGGAAGACTGGACCGAGTTCGATGCCTGTGCGTCGCGGCGCGTGAACGTGTTCATCGACGGCGCCTTCCGCAACCCGCCGGTGCTCGAGACCGAAGACGCGCTGCAGCCCGAGTCGCTGCTGATCGTGCAGCTGATGCAGATGCTCCAGCGCAACGAAGACCTGCGCGTCATCGAGGCCGCGCTCAAGCACGATGCCGCGCTCACCTACCGCCTGCTGCGCTACATCAACTCGCCCGCGGTGGGCATGGCGGTGGAGATTCATTCGCTGCGCCATGCGGTCGCCATGCTCGGCTACTCGCCGCTTTACCGCTGGCTCTCGCTGCTGCTGGCCACCAGCAACAAGGCGGGCTCGCCCTACATGATGAAGAAGGCCATCCTGCGCGGGCGCTTCGTCGAGCTGGTGGGGCAGGGCATGCTGCCTGCCAGCGAGGCCGACAACCTTTTCGTGGCGGGCATGTTCTCGCTGCTCGACCAGCTGCTGGGCGTGTCCATGGAAGGCGTGCTGCGCAAGGTGCAGCTCACCGAGGCGGTGCAGCAGGCCATTCTTTCGCGCGGAGGACTGTACGGCCCCTTCGTGGCGCTGGCCGAGAGCTGCGAGCTCGACGACGGGCAGGCGGCGCGCCTGTCGGAGGCGCTGTTCCTGAGCCCGGCGCAGGTCAATGCCGCCCAGCTCTCCGCGCTGGTGTGGGCGCAGGGCGCCAGCCCCGCCGCGAGCGAGCAATGAAGCAAGCCGCGGCCGGAGTGCCGAAAGTGCGGGGCATTTGCGCGTCTGATCGGTCCATTGGAAACGGTGGCCGCTATGTACATTGAAAGCCAACCTTCCAGGCTGGCCGTGACCACCGAGTTCCTTTTCACCGACAGCGACTTCTCGCGCGTGCGCACCCTCATCCATCGCCGCGCCGGCATCGCCCTGGGCGAGCAGAAGCGGCAGATGGTCTACAGCCGCCTCTCGCGCCGGCTGAGGGAGCTGCAGCTGCCCGACTTCGCCTCGTACCTCGACTGGCTCGAACAGCGCCAGGACGGCGAGGAGTGGCAGCTCTTCATCAACTCGCTGACCACCAACCTCACCTCGTTCTTCCGCGAGGCGCATCACTTCCCGACGCTGGCCGAGCACGTGCGCAAGGCGAAGCAGCCCGTCACCGTGTGGTGCGCGGCGGCATCGACGGGCGAGGAACCCTATTCCATCGCCATCACGCTGATGGAGGCGCTGGGCGACAAGGCCGCGGCCTCGCGCGTGATCGCCACCGACATCGACACGGCGGTGCTGGCCAAGGCCTCCGCCGGCGTCTTCACCGCGGAGCAGGTGCGCAGGCTCGCGCCCGAGCGGCTGCGGCGCTTCTTCAACAAGGGCACCGGCTCCAACGCGGGCAAGGTGCGCGTGCGGCCCGAGGTCGCGGCGATGGTGAAGTTCTCGCGGCTCAACCTGCTCGACAGCGCCTGGGCGGTGAAGGAGCCGGTGGACGCGATCTTTTGCCGCAACGTGATGATCTATTTCGACAAGCCGACGCAGAAGAAGGTGCTCGACCGCTTCGCGCCGCTGCTCAAGGCCGACGGCCTGCTGTTCGCCGGGCATTCGGAGAACGCCTCGCTGGTCAACCAGGCCTTCCGCCCGCTGGGCCAGACCGTGTATGAGCTGGCGCGCTCGCGTGCCGCGGGTGCTTCCTCATGAGCGCGGCCTCGAATGCGGCCGCCCCGGGCTCGGTGGCGAGCCATCATTATTTCGACCGCGACGTCGGGATGATGGCCGTGAAGCTGCTGCCCTCCGAGTACTACGTGACATCGAGCAACACCGCGCTCAGCACGGTGCTGGGCTCCTGCGTGGCCGCCTGCCTGCACGACCGCGAGGCGGGCGTGGCCGGCATGAACCATTTCATGCTGCCCGACGACGGCGAAGCCGGCGCCTCGGCCGGCACGCGCGACGCCACCGAATCGATGCGCTACGGCACCTACGCCATGGACGTGCTGATCCGCGAGCTGGTGCGCGCGGGCGCGAGCCGCGACCGGCTCAAGGCCAAGGTCTTCGGCGGCGGCGCGGTGCTGGCGAACATGACTACGCTCAACATCGGCGACCGCAACGCCGACTTCGTGCTGCGCTACCTGGGCAACGAGCGCATCGAGGTCGCCGCGCAGGACCTGCGCGGGCCGCATGCGCGCCGCGTGTGCTTCGTGCCGGCGACGGGAAAGGCCATCGTGCGCAAGCTGCGCGCGCAGACAGAAGTGCGCCAGGTGCAGCACGAGGAGGGCGAGCTGCTGCGCAGGCTCTCCGGCCCGCGCGCTGCATCGGCTGCCGATAACAAAGGAAACCTGTGAGCGTGAAGAAGATCAAGGTGCTGTGCGTTGACGACTCGGCGCTCATCCGCAGCGTGATGACGGAGATCATCAACAGCCAGCCCGACATGACGGTGGTGGGCACGGCGGCCGACCCGCTGGTGGCGCGCGACCTCATCAAGGTCACCAACCCCGACGTGCTCACGCTCGACGTGGAAATGCCGCGCATGGACGGGCTCGAATTCCTCGAGAAGCTCATGCGGCTTCGGCCCATGCCGGTGGTCATGGTTTCCTCGCTCACCGAGCGCGGCTCGGAGATCGCGCTGCGCGCGCTCGAGCTGGGCGCCATCGACTTCGTGACCAAGCCGCGCCTCGGTGTGCGCGACGGCCTGCTCAACTACACCGAACTGATCGCCGGCAAGATCCGCACCGCGGCCAGTGCGCGCCTGCTGCCCGCGCGGCATGCCGCCCCGGCGCGCCCCGGCGGCGAGGCACCGCAGGAATCTCTGCTGCGCAGCCCGCTGCTGAGTACCGAGAAGCTCATCATCATCGGCGCTTCCACGGGCGGTACCGAGGCCATCCGAGAAGTACTGCAGCCGCTGCCGCCCGACTCGCCGGCCGTGATGATCGCGCAGCACATGCCCGCGGGCTTCACGCGCTCGTTCGCGCAGCGCCTGGACGGTCTGTGCCGCATCAACGTGAAGGAGGCCGAGCACGGCGAGCGCGTGCTGCCGGGCTATGCCTACATCGCGCCCGGCGGCTTCCACCTGTCGCTCGCGCGCAGCGGTGCCAACTACGTGGCGCACCTCGACCAGGAGCCGCCGGTGAACCGCCATCGGCCGTCCATCGACGTGCTGTTCGATTCGGCCGCCAAGCACGCGGGCAAGAATGCCATCGGAATCATCCTGACCGGCATGGGCAAGGATGGCGCCGAGGGCCTGCTGCGCATGCGGCGCGCCGGCGCACACACGCTGGCGCAGGACGAGGCCAGCTGCGTGGTCTTCGGCATGCCGCGCGAGGCCATCGCGCTGGGCGCGGTGGACGACGTGTCGCCCCTGGCCGAAGTCAGCCGCCGCGTGCTGGCACACCTTCGCACGTTCGGTGAACGTACGAACCGAGTTTGAGAGAAAAGAAAACGACCTTGGAGTTGGAAATATCGTGATCGACAAGAGCATCAAAATCCTGGTTGTGGACGACTTCCCGACCATGCGCCGCATCGTGCGCAACCTGCTGAAGGAGCTGGAGTTCCACAACGTGGACGAAGCCGAGGACGGCGCCGCCGGCATCGAGAAGCTGCGCGGCGGCAACTTCGGCTTCGTGGTGTCGGACTGGAACATGCCCAACATGGACGGCCTGACCATGCTGCAGACCATCCGCGCCGACCCCGAGCTCAAGAAGCTGCCGGTGCTGATGGTCACGGCCGAGGCGAAGAAGGAGAACATCGTGGCGGCGGCCCAGGCCGGCGCCAACGGCTACGTGGTGAAGCCCTTCACCGCCGCAACGCTCGAAGAAAAGCTCACCAAGATCTTCGAGAAACTCGCGAAGGAAGCGGCCTGACATGAGCCAGAACTCCGCCGCCGCCGCCGTCGCGGAACCCGCGAACACCACCGAAGAACTGCTGGGCCGCATCGGCCAGCTCACGCGCCAGCTGCGCGAAGGCCTGCGCGAGCTGGGCCTCGACAAGCAGGTGGCCAGGGCCGCGCAGGCCATTCCGGATGCGCGCGACCGCCTGAGCTACGTGGCCGCCACCACCGAGCGCGCGGCGCACCGCGCGCTCAACGCCATCGACGTGGCCCAGCCGCTGCAGGAAGCGCTGTCCACCGATGCCAAGGGCCTGAGCAAGCGCTGGGACGAGTGGTTCAAGAATCCCATCGAGCTCGACCACGCGCGCGAACTCGTGCTGGACACGCGCGGCTACCTCGACGGCGTGCCCGAGCGAGCGAGCGCGATCAACTCGCAGCTCATGGAAATCCTCATGGCGCAGGATTTCCAGGACCTCACGGGCCAGGTCATCAAGAAGATGATGGAAGTGGTCAACGACGTCGAAACGCAGCTGCTGCAGGTGCTGATCGACAACTCCGCGCCCGAGAAGCGCCACGAGGCCGTGCAGAGCCTGCAGAACGGCCCGCAGGTCAAGCCCGGCAACCCCGATGCAGTCACCGACCAGGCGCAGGTCGACGACCTGCTGGAGAGCCTCGGCTTCTGATCTCAAGGGGCCTGCCGGCCCCTTTCTATTGTCCGAATTGCAGGGCTATCAGGGCCCTGATCGACAGATTGTTCCGGAGGGTCGAATTCAATAATTTGGCCATGAGCAAGGCGTACTTCGCCACTGCTGGTTCGGAGCATGAATGGCTGAGGAAAGCGATCTCGAGAAAACGGAACCCGCCTCCGAGCGGCGCCTTGAAAAGGCCCGCGAGGAAGGCAACGTAGCCCGTTCCCGCGAGCTCACCACCTTCGTCATGCTGGGCACGGCCTGTGCCGGCCTGTGGCTCGCGTCGGAGTCGCTCGGCACGAGCATGAACGGCGCGCTGCGCATGGGACTGCAGTTCGACCGCGCGGCAGCCTTCGACCCTTCCTACATGCTGGCCCGCACCGGGCTGATGTCGATGCAGGCGCTCGGCGCCATCGGCCCGATGTTCGCGATGATGATCGTCGCAGCCGTGGTCGCGCCGATGATGCTCGGCGGCTGGCTCTTCTCCACCAAGTCGGTGGCGCCGAACTTCGGCAAGCTCAACCCGTTGGCCGGCATCGGCCGCATGTTCTCCTCGCAGTCGCTTGCCGAGTTGCTCAAGGCGCTGGCCAAGTCGGCGCTCATCGGCGGCGTGGCCTGGTGGGTGGTGTCGAGGGACATCGGCACCCTGATGGCCCTGATGGCGCAGCCCGCGCAGTACGCGCTGCCGCATGCGGTCGTGCTGGTGGCCAGGCACTGCGTGCTGATCGCCGCGACGCTGTTCCTGGTGGCGCTGATCGACGTGCCCTTCCAGCTCTGGAGCTACTACCGCAAGCTGCGCATGTCGCGCGAGGACGTGCGCCAGGAGCACAAGGAAAGCGAAGGCGATCCGCACATCAAGGCCGCGATCCGCCGCCAGCAGCAGCAGATGGCGCGCCGCCGGATGATGTCCGAGGTGCCCAAGGCAGACATCGTGCTGACCAACCCCACGCACTTCGCCGTGGCGCTCAAGTACCAGGAGGGCGGCATGCGCGCCCCCCGCGTGGTGGCCAAGGGCACCGAGCTCGTGGCCGCGCGCATCCGCGAACTGGCGAAGGAGCACAAGGTGGCGATCCTCGAAGCGCCGCCGCTCGCGCGCTCCCTCTACAGGCACACGAAGCTGGGCGACGAGATTCCGGCAGGCCTCTACACCGCCGTGGCCGAGGTGCTCGCCTGGGTCTACCAGCTTCGGCGCTGGAGGGCCGAAGGCGGCGAAGCGCCACGCACGCCCACCGACCTGCCGGTTCCCGCAGATCTTCAATACAGCGCCGCCGATGCGGCTGAGCTTGCCGCATGAACGCGATGACAAACCTGATGCGCATGCCCGCGCGATTCTTCCCGGGCTCGCAGCTCAAGGGCCTGGCCGGTCCGATCCTCATCATCATGATCCTGAGCATGATGGTGCTGCCGCTGCCGCCATTCCTGCTCGACCTGCTGTTCACCTTCAACATCGCCATGTCGGTGATGGTGCTGCTGGTGAGCATGTACACGATGAAGGCGCTGGACTTCGCGGCCTTCCCGGCGGTGCTGCTGTTCTCCACGCTGCTGCGCCTGTCGCTGAACGTGGCTTCCACGCGCGTGGTGCTGATGAACGGCCACACCGGCGCCGACGCGGCGGGCAAGGTGATCGAGGCCTTCGGGCACTTCCTCGTGGGTGGCAACTTCGCCGTGGGCGTGATGGTCTTCATCATCCTCGTGCTCATCAACTTCATGGTGATCACCAAGGGCGCGGGCCGCATCGCCGAGGTGGGCGCGCGCTTCATGCTCGACGCGATGCCCGGCAAGCAGATGGCCATCGACGCCGACCTCAACGCCGGCCTGATCGGCGAGGACGTGGCCCGCAAGCGCCGCACCGAGGTGGCGCAGGAAGCCGACTTCTACGGCTCGATGGACGGTGCCAGCAAGTTCGTGCGCGGCGACGCGATCGCGGGCCTGCTCATCATGGTCATCAACATCATCGGCGGCCTGGTGGTGGGCATGGTGCAGCACGGGCTGGACTTCTCCACCGCCGGCAAGACCTACACGCTGCTGGCCATCGGCGACGGCCTGGTGGCGCAGATCCCGGCGCTGGTGATCTCCACCGCCGCGGGCGTGATCGTCTCGCGCGTGACCACCGACGAGGACGTGGGCAGCCAGCTCACGGGCCAGCTCTTCTCCAACCCGCAGGTGCTGTTTCTCACGGCCGGCATCGTTGGCCTGCTGGGCATGATCCCTGGCATGCCGAACCTGGCGTTCCTGCTGATCGCGGGCGGCCTGGTGTGGCTGGGCCGCGGGCTGCTGCAGCGCAAGCCGAAGCAGCAGGCCGCGCAGGAGGCGGCCGCCGCGCAGGCCGCGAACCTCGCCGCGTCTTCCGCAGAGACGGCGGAGGCCACCTGGGACGACGTGGCCATGGTCGACCCGCTGGGCATGCAGGTCGGCTACCGGCTCATTCCGCTGGTGGACCAGTCGCAGCAGGGCGAGCTGCTGGGTCGCATCAAGAGCATCCGCAAAAAGATCGCGCAGGAAGTCGGCTTCCTGGTGCCGGTGGTGCACATCCGCGACAACCTGGAGATCAAGCCCAACACCTACGTCATCACGCTGAAGGACGTGGAGATCGGCCGCGGCGAAGCCTTCCCCAACCAGTGGATGGCCATCAACCCGGGGCAGGTCAGCGGCACGCTGCCCGGCACGCCCACGCGCGACCCGGCCTTCGGCCTCGCGGCGACCTGGATCGACGCGAGCCTGCGCCAGCAGGCGCAGGTGTACGGCTACACGGTGGTCGACGCCTGCACGGTGATGGCCACGCACCTGAACCACCTCATACAGACGCATGCCGCCGAGCTGCTGGGCCGCCAGGAAGTGCAGCAGCTGCTCGATCAGATCGCCAAGACCGCGCCCAAGCTCACGGAAGACCTGGTGCCGAAGGTGCTGTCGCTCAGCACGCTGCACAAGGTGCTGCAGAACCTGCTCGACGAGGAAGTGCCGATCCGGGACATGCGCACCATCCTCGACGTGATGGCCGAGCACGCGCCGACCGTGAAGGACCCGACCGAGCTCACCACGCTCACGCGCCTGGCGCTGGGCCGCGCGATCACGCAGCAGCTGTTCCCGGGCGACAGCGAGATGCAGGTCATCGGCCTGGACGGCTCGCTCGACGGCGTGCTGCAGCAGGCGCTGACCAACAGCAGCGGCATCGAGCCCGGCATCGCCGACAACCTGCTGCGGCAGGCGCAGGCCGCCATCACCCGCCAGGAGCAGATGGGCCTCGCGCCCGTGCTGGTGGTGCAGCACGCGCTGCGCGTGCTGCTGTCGCGCTTCCTGCGGCGCAGCCTGCCGCAGCTCAAGGTGCTGTCGCACGCAGAGATTCCTGATTCCCGAACCATCAAGGTCACCACCGCCATCGGAGGACGAGGTTGAATTCCCCCCAACAGACAGACGTGCGCGCCACCGCGCGCAAATTCGTCGCGGCCACCAGCCGCGAAACCCTGCGACTGGTCAGGGAGGCGCTGGGCGCCGACGCCATCGTGCTCTCGCATCGCGTCACCGCCGAAGGCGTGGAGATCGTCGCCATGGTCGAGGGCGAAGTGCAGGGCGTGGTGCAGCAGGGCAGTGCGCCTGCGAAGCCCGTGGCTGCACCGATCGTGGCGGCACCGGTTGCTGCGCCGGCGCCGGTCGCGCGTGCGATGCCGATGCCGCCGGTGCCTGCGCCCGTTGCGCCCGTCGCAGCCGCTGCGCCGATTGCAACACCCGTCCCGGCCCCCGTCGACACGGTGCTCGAAGAGCTGCATTCCATGCGCGGCATGATCGAGGAACAGCTCGCCAGCGTGGTATGGAACGACAGGCAGCGCCGCGACCCCGTGCGCGGCCGCCTGCTGCGCACGCTGCTGGGCGCGGGCTTCAGCGCGCGGCTTTCCAAGGCCATGCTCGAGAAGCTGCCCACCGGGCGCACTTACGCAGAAGGCATGGCCTACGTGCGCTCGGAACTCATCCGCGCCGTGCCCGTGCACGAAGATGAGGATGCCTTGTTCGCCCAGGGCGGCGTCTATGCGCTGATGGGCCCGACCGGAGTGGGCAAGACCACCACCACCGCCAAGCTGGCCGCGCGCTGCGTGATGCGCTTCGGCGCCGACAAGCTCGCGCTGGTGACCACCGACAGCTACCGCATCGGCGCCTACGAACAGCTGCGCATCTACGGCCAGATCCTCAACGTGCCGGTGTACGCGGTGAAGGACGCCGCCGACCTGCACCTCGTGCTGCGCGACCTGCGCGAGAAGCACATGGTGCTGATCGACACCGTCGGCATGAGCCAGCGCGACCGCGCCGTGCCCGAGCAGATCGCCATGCTGGGCCAAAGCCCGAGGCCGGTGAAGAAGCTGCTGCTGCTCAACGCCACCAGCCACGGCGACACGCTCAACGAGGTGGTGCACGCCTACCGCCACGGCAACGAGCTTGCCGGCTGCATCTTCACCAAGGTCGACGAAGCCACGCACCCGGGCGCGCTGATCGACACCGTGATCCGCCATCGGCTGCCGGTGCACTACATCTCCAGCGGCCAGAAGGTGCCAGAGAACCTGATGCAGGCCGACCGCGCGCAGCTGGTGGACAGCGTGTTCCAGCCGCGCCAGCACAGCCCGCTGTTCGTTCCTGCCGAGAGCGACCTGCAGGAAGACGCCGCTTCGGGCGCCGCCTCGCAGCTGGCGGTGCAGAAGGCGCAGGGCGAGACCGACCTGCTGCGCCTGAAGTACCAGAACCTGATCCGCGCGATGGCGCACGACGCGCAGGAACTTGCCACCACGGCGAGCGCGCTGGCCGGCTCGCAGATCGGCTTCGAGCGCGCACGTACGCTGTGGCGCCAGGCCACGGACGAGGAGGCGGGCCAGAAGGCCGTGCTGCAGGACTTGCTGGTGCATGCGCGCAGCGAAGTGGCCACAGGCAGCGAGAGCTACGTGCTCGCGCTGTGCGGCCAGGTCGGCCTGCGCTCGAACGAAGGCGGCGATGCCTACGAATGCCATGGCAGCCTGCTGCTGTCGGACCGCACGGGCCTGCCGATGGCGGCGCCCAACCAGTGGCTTTCGACGGCGGCCACGCGCGGCACCAAGGACGCCGCGCGCAAGCCCGGTGCACGCCAGGTGCCATGGCTGCGCCAGCAGGATTTCGGCCATCGCCCGATGGTCCATCTGCTGACGCGGCTGCCCGGCATCGAGGCCATGGTGCAGTGGCAGGCCGCCGGCCAGCGCTGGCTGGCGCGCGCGCCGGGTTCCACGGCCGTGATCGAGTCGCGCACCGGCTCTCCCGACACGCTCGCGCGCATGGATTTCGAGTTCGCCGAGGAGCGCCCCGTGCGCTTCCGCGGCAAGGCGGCGCTGCTCGCCGTGGCGCATGCCGACGTGGTGCTGCGCTTCAATGCCGCCGCGATGGCGGCGGGCATCGCACGCGACGAGATGCCGGCGCTGCGCTGCATCGCCACGCGCGTGGTCGATGCGCGCAGCGGCAACGTACTGGCGCTGAGTCATGCGCTGTCGAACGTCGGTACAGAGGTTTCGGCGCGCCAGCTCGCGCAGTGGCTGGGCTGGGCCGTGGATGCCGAGCCCTGCTTCCGCCTGCTGCGCGACGGCGTGCAGCTGGTGGGCGGCATCGGCGAGCTGGGCGACCCGGACATCATGAAGCGGCTGCTGATCGCCGGGCAGATGACCTCCACCGTGTGGCGCCTGCTGCAGGCCGAAGGCGAATGGGCCGACCGTGCCCGCGCGCTGATGGGCCAGCTCACCGGCCGCCCCGCACGCAACGGCCGCGCCATGAGCGGCAGCGCGCTCTACGCGGGCTTTGGCAAGCTCTTCCTGCTGCTGGACGCGCTTGGCACCGAATCGACCGCGCCGGTGCAGTCGCCCCGCGCGCTGGAGAAGCCGCAGAAGCTGGAGCGGCAGGATTGAGGGCGCTGCGATGAACAAGCTGGTTGCGGATCAGGCGGACGGCCTCCGGCGCCTGCTCGCGCCGACGCAGGCGCGCGTGCTCGCGGTGGCCGGCATGGGGCGCGGCGCGGGCGGCACCACCGCCGCGATGAACTTCGCCGTGGCGCTGGTGGGGCAGGGCCGCAACGTGCTGCTGCTGGACGAGCATTGCCGCGCCGAGGGCTCGGCCTGCGAGGTCTGGGACATCGACCCGCTGGGCGGCCTTGTCGACGTCGCGGCCGGGCGCCTCACGCTGGACGGCGCCGAGGTACGCATGGCCTGTGGGGTGCATGTGCTGCCGGCGCCGCCCGCGGCTGCAAGAGGAACATCGCAAGGCGCGGCCGACCCGCGCAGGTTCTGGCACGACGGCGTGGTCGTCATCGACGCGGCCTTCGACGGCGAGGGCCGGCTGTCGCCGCTCGCGCAGTGCGCGGACGACCTGCTGCTGGTGCTGCAGCCGCATCCGGCCTCGGTCACCTCGGCCTACGCGGGCATCAAGCGCCTGCACCACGCCCACGGCCTGAAGCAGATGCGCTTCCTGCTCAACGGCGTGGTCGACGTGCAGGCCGCGCGCCAGATCATGAACAACCTCGCCCATGCCGGCAGCCGCTACCTCGCGCTGTCGCTGCGGGCGGCGGGATGGGTGCGCTTCGATCCGCTCGTCTCCGACGCATGGCGGCTGAAGAAGACCATCGCCGAGGCCTTTCCCGCGAGCCATGCGGCGGTCGACTTCCGCCGCGCCGCGGGCGAGATGGACCAGTGGCCATGGCCCGAGGCAGCCCCGCTGCAGGCCGTGGCCTGAGCCGCCGGCTCCGCACCGAGGAAGGACGCACGACGGCCATGTACACCGCACAAGGAACCATCGAGAAATCGCACCTGCTCGCGCAGCACCAGCCGCTGGTGCGCCGCATCGCGCTGCAGATGATGGCGAAGCTGCCGGCCAGCGTGGAGCTGGACGACCTGATCCAGGCCGGCATGCTCGGCCTGCTTGACGCATCCGCGCGCTACCAGGACAACCGCGGCGCGCAGTTCGAGACTTTCGTGAGCCAGCGCATCCGCGGCGCCATGCTCGACGAGCTGCGTGCCGCCGACTGGGGCTCGCGCGGCCTGCGCCAGTCGGCGCGCGGCATCGAGAAGGCGATGCAGGCGCTGGGCCACAGGCTCGGGCGCGCTCCCACCGAAGGGGAGATCGCCCGGGAACTGAAGATGGACATCGAGGCCTACCAGTCGCTGCTGCAGGAGATCCAGGGCTGCCAGCTGCTGTATGTGGAAGACTTCTCCAAGGACGACGCCGACAACGGTTTTCTCGACAGCCACTCGCAGGACGCCCGCAAGGACCGGCGCAGCAGCGACGATCCGCTGGAGCAACTGCTGGAAAGCGGCTTCCGCCACCAGCTGGTGGACGCCATCTCGGCGCTGCCCGAGCGCGACCAGCTGCTGCTGAACCTCTACTACGAGGAGGAGCTGAACCTGCGCGAGATCGGCGCCATCCTCGAAGTGAGCCAGTCGCGGGTGTGCCAGCTGCACAGCCAGGCGATCAGCAGGCTGCGGGCGAAGCTGAAGGATGTGCTCTAGGGTCTGTTCACACTATTTCCCGGGTCGCGTTGGTGCTCCAAGGGGCTGGCTGCAAGGCGCGCGTGCGCAGTAAGGCTGGCGCCCTGCAAGCGCGGGCAACGCCGCAGACGGCCCCTTGGAGCACCAACCCTGCGGGAAGGGCAGCCAGGGCGGGCCACTCGGCGTTGCGCTCCTAGCGTGTGCGCATGCACACGCGTCGTCACGCGCCTTGATTGGCCCGCCCTGGCTGCCCTTCGCGACCCCGGAAATAGTGTGAACAGACCCTTGAAGGATGCGCTGAATAGGCGTTGTCCGTCAGCCAGGCGCGCTCGCCTCCGGCGCAGGGCGCCTGCGAGGGCACGAAAACTCGGAGTCTTGCCAAAGACCCGCAACAAGCAACTCTCTTCAAGGCTGCAGGCCAGCCGCCCCATCGGCGAATACGCGCTCATCGGCTCGACCCACAGCGCGGCGCTGGTGCATCTGGGCGGCGACATCGAGTGGCTGTGCCTGCCGCGCTTCGACTCGGCCGCGATGTTCGCCAGCCTGCTGGGCGACGAGCGCAACGGCCACTGGACCATGTGCGCGCGCGACCGCAAGGCGCGCGTCTCGCGGCGCTACCTTCCCGGCACCGTTGTGCTGGAGACCACGATTCGTACAGGCACGGGCGTGGCCGTCGTCACCGACTTCATGCCTCGCCCCGCGCTCGACGGCACACACGAGGTGGTGCGCATCGTGCGGGGCGTACGGGGCACGGTGAGCATGCACACCGAGTTCCGCATCCGCTTCAACTACGGCGAGTGGTGCCCGTGGATGGAGCGGCGCGATGGCGCGGTGTTCGCCACGGCCGGGCCGGATGCGGTGCGCATCAGCTCCGGCGTGCCGCTGGTCAACGAGAACTTCGCGAGCTTCGCCGACTTCACCGTGTCGGCGGGGCAGTCCATCGCGTTCAGCCTCGACTGGTTTCCCTCGCACCTGAAGCCGCCGGTGACGCGCGATGCCAACGCGCTGCTGGCGCGCACAGTCGCCGAATGGAGTGCGTGGACCGATCGCTGCGGCTACCACGGCGAATTCCGCGAGCCGGTGATGCGCTCGCTGCTCACGCTCAAGGCGCTGACCTACGAGCCGACCGGCGGCATCGTCGCCGCGCCGAGCACCTCGCTGCCCGAGCTGCCCGGCGGCGAGCGCAACTGGGACTACCGCTTCTGCTGGCTGCGCGACGCGGCGCTCACGCTCTATGCGCTGATCGGCTCGGGCTACGTCGAGGAGGCCAGCGCATGGCGCTGGTGGCTGATGCGCGCCGTGGGCGGGTCGCCCGAGGAGCTGCAGGTGATGTACGGCCTGCACGGCGAACGCTCGCTCACCGAACTCGAGCTGGGCTGGCTGCGCGGCTACGAGGACAGCCGCCCGGTGCGCATCGGCAACGGCGCGCACGGGCAGCGCCAGCTCGACGTGTACGGCTCGGTCATCGCGGCCTTCCATGCGGCGCGCAAGGCCGGCCTGTCGGACATGGACAAGCTGTGGCCGCTGGAGCGCGCCATCGCGAAGCAGCTGATGGAACTCTGGCGGGAGCCCGACTGCAGCCTGTGGGAGGTGCGCGGCAAGCCCCGCCACTTCGTGCATTCCAAGATCATGTGCTGGCTGGCCTTCGACCGCGTGATCGCGAGCGCCACGGAATACGGGCTCGAAGGCCCCATCGAACGCTGGCGCGAGGCGCGCGACCAGATCCACGCCGAGGTCTGCGCGCGTGGCTACGACGCGTCGAGCAACTCGTTCGTGCAGTACTACGGCGCCGACACGGTGGACGCGGCGCTGCTGTGGATGCCGCTGATCGGCTTCCTGCCGATCCATGACGAGCGCGTTCAGGGCACGGTCGCGCGCATCGAGAAGGAGCTGGTCTTCAACGGGCTGGTGTACCGCTACCGCACCGAGAAAGGCGTGGACGGGCTCGGCGGCGGCGAGGGCGCGTTCATGGCGTGCAGCTTCTGGCTGGCGAACGTGTACGTGGCCATGGGCAAGGTGCGCAAGGCGCGCGCTCTCTTCAGGCGGCTGCTGGCGCTGGGCAACGACCTGGGCCTCTTCGCCGAGGAATACGACCCGGTGGCTCAGCGGCAGCTGGGCAATTTTCCGCAGGCCTTCTCGCACATCGGGCTGATCAACAGCGCGCACGCGCTGGTGTCGGCGGCCGGCGGCGTGTGGGAGCTGGCGGACCTCGATGGCAAGGCGCCGCAGAAGGAAAAGGAAGAGGGCAAGGAAGCGAAGAAGCCGCCCGTCAGGAAGCGTTCGCGAGCGCGAACTCCTCGGCGCTGAACACGGTGTGGAAGACCGTGCCATCGAACATCTCGAACAGCTTCTTCGACACTTCGCGGCTTTCGTAGCGCACGGGCGATTCGAGCGCGCGGGCGATGTCCTCGCGGCTCGCGTAGCGGATCGACAGCACCATCGCCAGTTCGGGATCGCTCACGTCGCTTTCCAGCTGGCGCAGCACGCGCACCTCGAGTGCACCGGGAAAGCGGGTCCACAGCGGCACGAGCTTCTCGTGCACGTGGCGGTCGAAGGCTTCTTCCATGCCGGGCTTGACCCGGCCCCTGAAGAACGCGCAGCGGATGAACATGGCTTCTCTCTTTCCTGTGTCGAATCTGTGCGATGACGGCGGCGGACCGTTCAGCCGCGTTCGTAGCCGCTGAACTGCCGCATCATCTCGGCCGTGTCGTGCGCGCCCAGCCCGGCCGCGACGAAGGCGCGATGCAGCTCCGAGACGGCGCCCGCCAGTGGCAGCGGAAGCCGCTGGCCCTGCGAGAAGGCCTGCACCGCCTCGAGGTCCTTGAGCATGTTGTCGATGCGGCCGGTGGGCGAGTAGTCACGCGCGGCCATCTTGGGGCCGAACTCGCGCAGGATCTGGCTGTCGGCACGTCCGCCGGAGAGCGCGGCGGGCAGCTTCGAGGCATCGACGCCGCCGGCCTCGGCCAGCCGCACCGCTTCGGCCACTGCCTGGAAGCCGATGGCGCACAGCAGCTGGTTGACCAGCTTGGTGGTCTGGCCCGCGCCGCTTTCGCCCATGTGGGTGTAGTTGGCGCACAGGCTGTCCATCACGGCGCGTGCGCGCTGCACGTCTTCGGCGCTGCCGCCGGCCATCACCGTGAGCTGGCCGAGCAGCGCCTTGGGCGCGCCGCCCGAGAGCGGCGCATCGACGAAGCCCATGCCCGTGCGCTCGCGCAGCGACTGCGCGAGCCGGCGCGTGGAAGGAGGGTCGATGGACGACATGTCGATCAGCAGCCGCTGCGCATCCGCCGGCACGGCGGCCGCGATGCCGTCCTCGCCGAAGACGGCGCGCTCCACCACCGCGGCCGAGTTGAGGCTGGTGATGACGAAGTCGCTGGCACCGGCTGCCTCGCGCGCCGTGGCGGCAGCGATCGCGCCGTGTTCTGCCGGCGCCGCGGCCTTGGCGGCATCGAGGTCGAACACGCTCACGCGGTGGCCGCATTCGAGCAGACGGCGCGCGATGGCCGAGCCCATGATGCCGACGCCGATCACGGCCACGCGCGTCGCCGGGGCGGTCGTCTTCGTCATGCGAAGGCCTTCATGGATGGCCGATGTGGGTTCGCGGCACGGTGCTACAGGCTCGCGGTGATGCCGCCGTCCACATACAGGATGTGGCCGTTGACGAAGCTCGATGCGTCCGAGGCCAGGAAAATGGCCGCGCCGCCGAGTTCCTCCACGTCGCCCCACCGGCCCGCGGGCGTGCGGCCCGAGAGCCATGCGGTGAAGGCCTCGTCGGCCACCAGCGCCTGCGTGAGCTCGGTCTTGAAGTAGCCCGGCCCGAGGCCGTTGACTTGGATGCCGTGCTTGCCGAGGTCGATCGCCATGCCCTTGGTGAGCATCTTCACCGCGCCCTTGGTGGCGGCGTAGGGCGCGATGCCCGGGCGGCCCAGCTCGCTCTGCACCGAGCACACGTTGATGATCTTGCCGCGCTTGCGCTCGATCATGCGCTGAGCGACCGAGCGGCCCACCAGGAACACGCTGTCGATGTTGGTGGTGGTGATCTTGTGCCACGCATCCACCGGGAACTCGGCGAAGGCCCCGCGATGCTGCATGCCGGCGTTGTTGACGAGGATGTCGATGGGCCCGACCTCGGCCTCGATGGCGGCCACGCCGGCTTCCACGGCATCGGCGTCGGTCACGTCGAAGGCCTTTGCTTCGGCCGCGATGCCCCTGGCGCGCAGGGCGTCGCGGGCGGCGGCGAGCAGGGCGGGGTCGCGCGCATTGAGCACGACGCGGGCGCCCGCATTGCCGAGCGCGCCGGCCAGCGCGAAGCCGATGCCCTTGCTGGAGCCGGTGACGAGGGCGGTGCGCCCGGAGAGGTCGAACAGTTTCAAGGGAGTTTCCTGGTGCGTGACAGGCAAATAAGTTACCGGTATCTTTTGATCCAGTCAATGGGTAAACCCTGAGTTCGCGCAGTCCGCTGAAACTATTAAAGTTACCGGTATCATTGTGCGCCAGCCAAAAGGACACCAGCTTGACCACCACCGCCGCTCTTCCGCATGTGCTGATGCCTGGCACCTACCCCGAATGGGACATGGCGCCGATGCGGGAGGCCTACACGCTGCACCGCCTTTGGGAGGCGCCTGACCGGCAGGCCTTCATCGCCGAGCACGCACCGCAGATCCGCGCGATCGCCACGCGCGGCGAACTCGGCGCGAGCACCGAACTCATCGCGGCGTTGCCGAAGCTGGAGCTGGTCGCCTGCTACGGCGTGGGCACCGACGGCATCGACCTCGCCGCCTGCCGCGCGCGCGGCATCCGCGTGACCAACACGCCAGACGTGCTCAACGGCGACGTGGCCGATCTTGCCGTGGGCCTCCTGCTGGCTGTGCAGCGGCGCATTCCGGCAGGCGACCAGTTCGTGCGCAGCGGCGCCTGGGCCCACGGCGGCATGCCGCTGGCCACGCGCGTTTTCGGCCAGCGCATCGGCATCGCGGGCTTCGGCCGCATCGGCGGCACCATCGCGCGGCGGCTCTCGGGCTTCGACGTGGAGGTGGGTTACTTCAGCCGCACGCCGAAGGCGGAGAGCCCGCACCGCCACTTCGCCAGCCTGAGCGCGATGGCGGAGTGGTGCGACGTGCTCATCGTCATCCTCCCCGGCGGCGAGGCCACGCGCGGCATCGTCAACGGCGAAGTGCTGCAGGCGCTGGGCCCCAGGGGCTGGCTGGTGAACGTGTCGCGCGGCACCACCGTCGACGAAGCCGCGCTGCTGCAGGCGCTGGAGACGCGCGCCATCGCCGGCGCGGCGCTCGACGTGTTCCTCAACGAACCGCGCATCGACCCGCGCTTCGCCGCGCTCGACAACGTGGTGCTCACCCCGCACCATGGCAGCGGCACCGAAGCGACGCGCCGCGCCATGGGCGAGCTGGTGCGCCGCAACCTCGAGGCCCACTTCGCGGGCCGACCCCTGATCACCCCCGTTGCCTGACACCTGACAAAGACAGAAGGAAGAAGAATCATGCGCCTGCGTTGCATGTGCCTCGTGATCCACGCCCCCGACGACCTGCGCCTGGACGAGCAGGACGCCGGCGAGATCAGCCCCGGCCAGGTGCTGGTGAAGGTCGGGATGGGCGGCATCTGCGGCTCCGATCTGCACTACTTCCACAACGGCGGGTTCGGCACCGTGCGCATCAAGGAGCCGATGGTGCTGGGCCACGAAGTTGCCGGCACCGTGGTGGCGGTGGCGCCCGGCGTCGAGAGCGTGCGCATCGGCGACAAGGTCGCCGTCAACCCGAGCCGTCCCTGCGGCGCCTGCAAGTTCTGCCTCGAAGGCCTGCCCAACCAGTGCCTGGACATGCGCTTCTACGGCAGCGCGATGCGCACGCCGCACGTGCAGGGCGCGTTCCGCAACATGCTGCTGTGCGAGGCCACGCAATGCGTGAAGGTGGCCGACCACGTGCCGCTGCGCCTGGCGGCGCTGGCCGAGCCGTTCTCGGTGGGGCTGCACGGCGTGTCGCGCGCCGGCCCCTTGTTGGGCAAGCGCGTGCTGGTGTCCGGCTGCGGGCCCATCGGCGTGCTCGCCATCGCGGCGGCGCGCGCGCACGGCGCGGCCGAGATCACCGCCACCGACGTGGTCGACGAGCCGCTGGCCATCGCGCGCGCCATGGGGGCCGACAACGCCATCAACGTCGCGCAGGACAAGGCCTGGGTCTCGCGCTACTCCGCCGACAAGGGCACCTTCGACGTGATGCTCGAATGCTCCGGCAACGAGCGCGCGCTGCGCGACGGCCTGGAGGTGATGCGCCCGCGCGGCGTGGTCGTGCAGCTCGGCCTGGGCGGCGACGTGAGCATTCCGCAGAACATGGTGGTGTCGAAGGAGCTCAGCATCTGCGGCTCGTTCCGCTTCCATGCCGAGTTCGCGCTGGCGGTGAAGCTCATCAACGAAGGGCGCGTCGATCTTTCGCCGGTGGTGTCGCACACCTTCCCGATGCTGCAGGCGCGCCAGGCCTTCGAGCTGGCGAGCGACAGGCAGAAAGCGATGAAGGTGCTGATCGACTTCGCGGGGGATGCAGCGCAGGCGGAGGCCGTCGCCGCCTGATTCATCTAGGGAAAGGCTTGATCACGCCGGTTGAAGCGGCGTCGCCCGGCTCATCCAATCGCCGTCAGTCTTGCACGTGCGATTTCTTGTGCGCGTCCTGAAAGATCTGGTGGATCAGCTCCCTGAACCATTTGTGGCCGGGATCGTGATCGTTGCGGGGATGCCAGACGGCATCGATGGAAAGCGCCAGCTCCGGCAGCGGGAACGGAAAGGCGACGCAGTTCGAGCCTGAGAGCACGCTGCCCATCCAGTGAGCCGGCATGGCGGCAATCAGGTCGGTGGATTCGATCACCGGCACCATGCCTTGCCATGTGGGCACCTGGATCATGACCCGGCGTGCCAGCCCGCGCTCGGCGAGCAGTTCGTCGAGGATGCTGCTGCCGACCCCCGAGACCTTCAGGTGCCCGAGTTCGAGGTATTTGTCCAGGGTCAGCGGTGCGGATGCGGCGGGGTGGCCTTTCCTCATCAACACCATCCATCGGTCGTCCAGTATTCGTCGGGAGGCGGAAAGAACGGAGTGCCCCCGGGAAACGGAGAGCCTGATCTCCACGCCTTCGTATTCGACGCGGTCCGACGGCTGGCGCATCTCGAAAGACTGCACCGAGAGGCTGACACCCGGCGCCACGGTGCGCAGTTCGACGCACAGGCGCGGCAGCAGGAGGATGCCGACATAGTCGGACACGCGCAGAAGAAAAGTCCTTCTCGCAGTGGCGGGGTCGAACTCCCCGGCAACCCCGATGGCGTTCTCGATTTCGCTGAAGGCCTTTCTGAAACTCTTCGCGAGGCGAACGGCCTCGGGGGTCGGAACCATGCCTTGCGCGGTTCGCAGCATCAGGGGGTCCTTGAACTGGTCCCTGAGACGGCGTAACGCGTGGCTCACGGCAGAAGAGGTCAGGTTGAGCCTGGCCGCCGCCTTGCTCACGCTTCGCTCTTCGACGAGCGCTTCGAACATCACCAGGAGGTTGAGGTCGATCCTGCGAAGGTTGATCGCTGCGCGATCCTGGTCCGGGGAAAGCTGAATTTCATTCATTTGAATGATGATGGTAATGAATTTGACTGACTGTGGGCCGAGCCAAAACAATCTGGCCTGCACTTAACCAGACAGTTCGGAATCCATGGCAATCACAGGCCGCCACGACGCAGCCCACCAGGCGCTTCCTGGTGAAAAACAAAGAATCTTTCCTGAGGGGGCATGCGACACGCACTTGCATGTTTTCGGATCTCCGGAGGCATTCCCGTTCATCGCCGAGCGCTCGTACACCCCGCCGCCGGCCACGATCGAACAGTACTGGTCTGCCTATGGGCCCTTGGGCATGGATCGCTGCGTTCTTGTCCAGCCGAGCGTGTACGGCCGCGATCACTCGCTGCTGAAACGGACACTGGCCGGCGCTGCTCCCGGCAGCATGCGCGGCGTGGCCGTCATCTTCGAAGACACGCCGGATGCCGAGATCGAGGAACTGCATCGACTCGGAGTGAGGGGCGCCAGATGCAATGCGCTGTTCAGCGGAGGCGTTTCCGCCGCCGGCCTGCAATCCATTGCGGATCGGGTGAAGGGACTTGGGTGGCACATCCAGTTGCTCGTGAACATCGATGCGGATTTCAGCCTCGTCCAGCGCCTGGCCGAAAAGGGCATGAGCGTCGTGGTGGACCACTTCGGCCATCCGTCGAACTGCGGCGACATCGACAGCAGGGGCGTCAAGGGCCTTCGAAGCCTGCTTCAGGAGGGATGTGCCTGGGTCAAGTTCTCGGGCGCATACCGGATATCCGCGACAGGCTCAGGCGTCGACCCCGCCGTGCTGCCGCTGGCGCACAGCCTGGCGCACGCGAATCCCGATCGCATCGTCTGGGGCTCTGACTGGCCCCATCCCGGCGTCGACGCGAAGTCGACCGCCAGCATCGAGCTGGCAAACCTGATCACCCACTGGTTTCCCGAGGAAATCAGGCGCAAGGCCCTTGTCGAGAACCCGACCCGGCTTTATTGGAACGACTGATTTTTCAAGAAGGAGACATTCATGTTCAATCAAAAAAGCAGCCGCAGAGCTTTCCTGCAAGGTGCCGCATCGCTCGCTGCCTGCGCCGCACTCCACCCCGCCATTGCGCAGAATCGCTTTCCTTCGAAGTCGATCACCCTGGTGGTTCCCTTCGCACCGGGAGGGAACGTGGACATCGTCGCGCGCTCGCTGAGCGTGCCGCTGACCAGGCTGGTCGGCCAGTCCGTGATCATCGACAACCGTGCCGGCGGCGGCGGCGCCGTGGGAACGGGCGCAGTTGCGAGAGCCGAGCCCGACGGGCACACGCTGCTGGTGGCGACACCCGGTCAGCTGGGAACCCTTCCGGAGATCATCAAGGTGCCCTACAAGGCGGACAGCCTGACGCCGGTCGCTCTGCTCAGCCGTACGCCCGTCGTCGTGGTCGTGCGCGCCAACGACCCGCGGTTCAAGACCGCTGCGGACTTCCTGAAGGTCGCCAAGGCTGCCAGCCAGAGCGTGACGGTCGGCCACGCAGGCCCCGGCTCTCCCAACCACCTGGCGCTGCTCCAGTTCGAGGACTCCGCCAAGGCGCAGGTCAATGCCGTGCCCTACAAGGGTTCGGGCCCGGCCCTGGTCGATCTGATGGGCGGCCAGATCGACGCCGTGGTTGACCAGATCACGAGTTCCACCCCGCACATCAAGAGCGGCGCGCTGCGTGCCCTCATCGTGCTGGGCCCGCAGGGCGGCGGGCTTCTCGCGAACGTCCCGACACTTGCGCAACTGGGCTTGCCTTCGTTCGACGCAACCACCTTCGTCGGATTGTTCGCGCCCCGGGGCACGCCTGCCGCCAGCGTCGCCAGCCTGCAGGACTGGGCGACCAAGGCCGTGGCCCAGCCGGAGTTTTCCAACGTGATCAAGGACCTGGGCAGCGAGCCCGTCGGAGGCACAGGCGCTGCGCTCCAGAAGCTGGTCAGCGCCGAGTCGGCCCTGGCTGCGCAGATGGTCAAGCAGGGACGCCTGAAGTCCGACTGATCGGCACCGGATCGCCTGGCGCGAGGATCGCAAGGCGCATGACTTACTGGAAGGAAAGCGGCCGTGCGGGCGCTGCAGGTGCGCGCAGGCTCTTGCGGCTTTGCCGGCCGCGGCCTTGCAAGCGCAGGCAGGCCGGCCGACTGCCCCTCGCAACCGTGGAACCCCGAAATTGATCGAGATCATTCCAGCCCCCGTCGCACTGCAAAGCGGCTACCAGCGCTTTCTCCATGCATTGGGCGCGGCAGGCTTCCGTGGCGAGATCTCGCCGCGATACGCCGACCGCACCGTCCTCGCCACGGACAACTCGATCTACCAGCGCCTGCCCCAGGCCGTGGTCTTCCCGCTGGACGGGGCGGACGTCGAAACGCTCGCGAAGCTGCTCGCCGCGCCGGAGCATCGGCAGGTGGTCGTTTCCGCGCGTGGCGGCGGGACGGGCACCAACGGGCAGTCGCTGACGGACGGCATCGTGGTCGACCTCTCCCGGCATCTCAACCGGATTCTCTGGATCGATCCCGTCCGGCGAGTGGCAAGGGTGCAGGCGGGCGTGGTTAAGGACCAGCTCAACGCGGCGCTGCAGGAGCATGGACTCTTCTTCGCACCGGAGCTGTCGACCTCCAACCGCGCCACGATAGGCGGGATGATCAACACGGACGCGAGCGGCCAGGGAAGCTGCACCTACGGCAAGACGCGGGACCATGTGCAGGAACTCGACATGGTCATGCTGGGCGGCATTCGCTTTTCGAGCAGATCCGTCGATGCCCGCGAACTGCAGGTGCAGTTGCAGAAAGACGGGCCAGTGGGTGCCGTGTGGCGCTGCGCACACCAGATCGCCACCCGGCATGCCGACCTGATCGCGGCGCGCTTTCCTCCGCTGAATCGCTGCCTCACCGGCTATGACCTGGCACACCTCGGGGAACCCGGCGATCGCTTCAACCTCAACAGCGTCCTGTGCGGCGCAGAAGGTTCGCTGGGATTCGTGGTCGAGGCCGAGATCGGGCTGCTCCCCATTCCCCGGTATTCGGTGCTGGTCAATGTGCGGTACGCCAGCTTCATGGATGCTCTGCGGGACGCAAGATTCCTGATGCAGCATCGCCCGCTGTCGATCGAGACGGTCGATTCACAGGTGTTGAACCTGGCGATGGGCGACATCGTCTGGCAGGACGTGGCGGAGTACTTCCCTGTCGACGGCGACAGGCTTCCGACCCGTGGCATCAACCTGGTCGAATTCTGCGCAGACTCGCAGGAGGAACTGCGCGAGCGCGCGGCGGCCTTCGTCGGCCATCTTGCGGACGATGCCACTGCGGCGCGCATCGGCCACACGGTCGCTTGGGGGAAGGCTTGCGTGGAGAAGGTCTACGCGATGCGCAAGCGCGCTGTCGGATTGCTGGGCAACGTGCCGGGCGAGGCCCGGCCTCAGCCTTTCGTCGAAGACACTGCGGTGCCGCCGGAGAAGCTTGCCGACTACATCGAAGAGTTCAGGGCGCTGCTCGACGGCCACGGGCTGAGCTATGGCATGTTCGGCCATGTGGATGCGGGCGTGCTTCATGTCCGGCCGGCGCTGGATCTGAGAAACCCGGCCCACGCGGCGTTGATCCGCACGATCTCCGATGAGGTCGCGGAGTTGACGCTGAAATACGGCGGCGTGTTGTGGGGCGAGCACGGGAAGGGCGTTCGTTCCGAGTACGCGCCGAAGTTCTTCGGTCCGTTGTACCCGGCACTGCAGCAACTCAAGGCTGCGTTCGACCCATACAACCAGCTGAACCCGGGAAAGATCGCCACTCCCGCGGGCCAGCTTGCAGAGTTGCTGCGTATCGACGAAGTCCCTTTGCGCGCCGACGCCGATCGCCAGATCGACGAACGCGTCTGGCAAAGCCACGCAAGTGCGCTTCGCTGCAACGGCAACGGCGCCTGCTACAACTTCGACCCTGACGATGCGATGTGCCCCTCATGGAAGGCCACGCGTGAACGCAGGCATTCGCCGAAGGGCCGTGCGGCCCTGATGCGGGAGTGGCTGCGTTTGCAGGGCAATGCGGGGGTCGATGTACTCGGGGTGGCTGCGCAGCAGCCTTCGTTCGTCGCCGGATTCGCCAGGCGCTGGAAGAGCGGCCGTGGTCGCGCGGTGGCCCGCAACGGTGCTTCCGATGACTTCTCCCACGAGGTCTACGAAGCGATGAGCGGTTGCCTGGCCTGCAAGTCGTGCGCGGGGCAGTGCCCTGTCAAGGTCAACGTCCCGGATTTCCGCTCGCGCTTCCTGGAGCTCTATCACTCCCGTTACTCGCGGCCGATGAAGGACTACCTGATCGGTTCGCTCGAATTCAGCGTGCCGTTCTTCGCGCGGGTTCCGTGGCTCTACAACGCGGCGATGTCCTCCAGCCTGCTGCGTCGCATGCTCGAACGCCATGCGGGCATGGTCGACAGTCCGCTGCTGAGCCGTTTCGACTTCCGTGCCACGCTGCGTCGCTGGGGCGTACGCACTGCCACCGAGCGGTCGCTGATGGCTCTGACGCATGCGCAGCGGGCCCGGTCCGTCGTCCTCGTTCAGGATGCCTTTACGCGCTATTTCGATACGCACGTTTTCTCGGCATTCATCGAACTCGCTTCACGGCTCGGGTACACGGTGTGGCTGGCGCCTTTCATGCCGAACGGCAAGCCGCTTCACGTCCTTGGCTTTTTGAAGGGGTTCGGCCGTGCAGCGCGCAGGAACGCGGCGATGCTCGACGAACTGGCTTCGTGCGGCGTGCCGCTCGTCGGCCTCGACCCTGCGATGACGCTCGTGTATCGACAGGAATACGCGAAGCTCCCAACCCTGGAGAAGCCTCCCGCCGTGCAGCTTCCGCAGGAGTGGCTGCTCGATGTTCTGCCCCGGATGAATCCGCAACCCGCAGCGGGAGACTTCCGGCTTCTGGGCCATTGCACCGAAAGGACGAACGCGCCTGCGGCCGCGGCCTTGTGGCCCGATGTGTTCGCCCGCGCCGGTTTGAAGCTCCAGCAGCAAGCCAGCGGCTGCTGCGGCATGTCGGGGACCTATGGCCATGAGAGCGTGAACGTCGCGACGTCCCGCCAGATCTACTCCCTGTCCTGGGAGCCGATACTGAAGGATGGGGAGACGCAGAAGACGGAGTTCCTGGCGACGGGCTACTCCTGTCGCAGCCAGGCCAAGCGAATGGAGAGCCGGCATCTCCGGCATCCCGTGGAGGTATTGCTCCAGTTCCATGCCCGGACCGCGTCACCCGCGACGGGCCGAAGGCAATGACCTGCGGGTGCGCGACGAAAAACTGACTCGGCAACTGCCTTCGCGAGTGCTCGCGCCACGCACGAGCCCCCAGCGAAGCTCAGCCCCTCAGTCGTCCAATCGATGCAGCTCCACGCCCGGCGCGTCGAGCTCTGCCTTCAACACATTGCCGTGCGTCGAATCGGTGACGAACAGCGTGCACCTGTCCGGCCCGCCGAAGGCGATGTTCGTGGTGGACGCGCCGACGGGGCCGCGCAGCACCATGACCGGCTCGGCACGCGCATCGAGCACCCACACGATGCCCAGGCCCGGGTTTGCGACCAGCAGCCGCCCCTGTGCGTCGACGGCGAGCCCGTCGGGGCCGCTCGGACCATGGGACGTGAAGAACTGGCCCACCTTGGCGACGCTGCCGTCCGCGAGCAGCGGCACGCGCCACACGCAGTTGCCGCGCGTCACGGCGAGGTAGAGCACCTTGCCGTCGGGCGAGAGCGCCACGCCGTTGGGGCTGGGCACGTTCGACAGCAGCAGGTCGAGCTGCCCGTCGGGCCGCAGGCGATACAGGCGCCCCGACGGGTCGTGCAGACCGCTCTGGCCCTGGTCGGTGAAGTAGACGTTGCCCCGCGCGTCCAGCACCAGGTCGTTCACGCCCTTGAAGCTCTCGGTGTTGCGCCGCTGCAGGTGCGGCGTGACGCTGCCGGTGTGCACGTCCACGCGCATCAGGCCGCTCCTGTAGTCGGTGACGAGCAGCGTGTTCGCGTCGATGAACTTCATGCCGTTCGGTTCGCCGTCGTATTCGGCCACCAGCGTCCACTCGCCCGAGGCGTCGATGCGGAAGATGCGGCCGAAGGGAATGTCCGAGACATAGAGGTTGCCGGCGTCGTCGAACACCGGGCCTTCGAGGAAGGAGTCGGTCGGCTGGCCGCCGCGGTTGGCGTCGGCCCAGATGCTCGGCTCGCGGCGCCGGAAATGCCCGGGCATGCTGGTGAAGGTCTGGAGCTCCAGCACCTGGGGCGCTTGCAG
Organism: Variovorax sp. 278MFTsu5.1; assembly: GCF_048305045.1. Lineage (NCBI taxonomy): Bacteria > Pseudomonadati > Pseudomonadota > Betaproteobacteria > Burkholderiales > Comamonadaceae > Variovorax > Variovorax sp. 278MFTsu5.1. The sequence continues at coordinate 5,333,826 of NZ_CP157622.1, read as the reverse complement.
GAAGTACAAGTCGGTCTCCTTTGCGGCGCGGATCAGGCGGCCGCGAATCCATAGAGCTTCGCCGGGTTGTCGACGAGGATGCGCGTGCGCACGGCTTCGTCGCCGCACCATGCGGCGAGCACGTTCGCGAGGGCTGCGTCGTCCACCGTTCCCGGCGTCTCGGTCGTGTGCGGCCAGTCGCTGCCCCACACCAGCCGCTCGGGCGCGGCCTCGACCAGCGCGCGGCCCAGCGCGAAGGCATCGCGGTAGGCGGGTGCTCCGTCGCGCGATCGCATGTAGACGCCCGAGAGCTTCATCCATGTGTTGCCGCCGTCGAGCAGTCGCCGCGCCACGGTGAACGCCGCTGCATTGGCACCTTCGGCCGGATCGATGCGCGCCATGTGGTCGATGACCAGCGGCACCGGCAAGGTGGCCAGCACCGGTTCGAGTTCCACCAGCTGCTCCGGATGCACGAAGACCTGGATATGCCAGCCAAGCCGCGCCACCTTGCGCGCCAGCGTCGTCAGCATCTGCGGCGTGGTGGTGCCCCAGGACTGCGGCGTCACGAAGTTCACGCGCAGGCCGCAGACGCGCTGCGCTGCGAGGCGGTCGAGTTCATCGTCGGCCACATCCTCGGCGACGACCGCGACGCCGCGCGCCTGTTCGCCCAACTGCGCGAGCGCATCGAGGGTGCAGGCGTTGTCGGTGCCGTAGGTCGAAGGATTGACGACCACCGTGCGCGAGGTGCCCAGCCGCTGCTGCAGCAGGCAGTAGGCTGCCACCTCGGCGTGCGGCGGCTGGCGCTTCCAGTGCGGCGACGCGGCGAAGCGCGCATCGAAGATGTGCATGTGGCTGTCGCAGGCGCCTGCGGGCAGCGCGGGCGCAGGACGGTCCGTGCCCACCGAGTGGGGAACCGGCTGCGCGATGGAGGTGGCGTTCATTCGTGCGTTGTGGTCAATCGAGCTTGATGTTGCCCTTGCGGATCACCTCCGCCCACTTCGCGTCTTCCTTCTTCAGGAAGTCGGCGAACTCGGCGGAGGTCGAGCCGACCGGCTGCACGCCGACGTCGACGAAGCGCTTCTTCACTTCGTCTTCCTTCAGCGCCTCGACCACCGCCTTGTGCAGTTTCTCGGCGATGGGCGCCGGCGTGCCGGCCGGCAGGAACATGCCGTTCCATTCGTAGGCCTCGTAGCCGGGCGCCACGGTCTCGGCGATGGTCGGCACCTCGGGCAGCCGCGGCGAACGCTGCGGCGACGACACCGCCAGCGCGCGCAGCTTGCCGGAGGACACGAGCGGATACGACGCGGCGATGGTGCTGAACATGAAGTCGACCTGCCCGCCCATCACGTCGGTGATGGCGGGGCCGCCGCTCTTGTAGCCCACGTGCACCATGTCGAGCCCGAGCCGCTGGCGCAGCAGCTCCGCCGCGAGCCGCTGCACGGTGCCGCTGCCGCCCGATGCGAAGTTGATCTTGCCTGGCTCGGCCTTGGCCTTGTCCGCGAGGTCCTTGATGCTCTTCAAGGGCGAATCGGCGCGCACGATCACGATGTTGGGCGCCAGCGCCACGAGCGCGAGCGGCTGCAGCGCATTGGCGGCATAGGGCATGCGCGCGAAGAGATGCGGATTGATCGAGTAGGGCGTGGCGTCGTAGAGCACGGTGTAACCGTCGGGCGAGGCCTTGGCCGCAAAGCCCGCGCCGATGGTGCCGCTGGCGCCGGGCCGGTTGTCGACGATCACGGTGGTGCCCAGCTTCATGCCCACGCGCACGGCCAGCACGCGCGCGAGCGCATCCGCCGATCCGCCGGGTGCATAGGGCACGACCAGCGTGATGGGGCGCTCCGGATAGGCTGCGTGCGCGGAGGTCGCCGCTGCCGCGATGAGGGTGCATGCGGCGAGCATGCGTCGGATGGCTTTCATGGTGTGTTCCTCTTGTATGCGTTCATTCGGTCTTGAGGTCGAGCGATCGGGCGAGATCGCCGTAGAGCCTGACCTCGCCCGCGAGCTGCGCACCGAATGCGTCGCCGCAGGTGTTGCGGGCCTCCATGCCCAGCGAGCGCAGCTTTTCCTGCGTGGCCGGCGCCTGCGCGAATTCGGTGGCCACGCGGCGCAGCGCGGCCAGCACCTCGGGCGGTGTCTTCGCCGGCGCGAGCAGGCCGTACCAGGCGTCGGCCGTGTAGCCCTTGACGCCGGCCTCCTCGAAGGTCGGCACGCCGGGCAGCAGCGCCGAGCGCTTCGGCGCGGCCACCGCGAGCGCCGTCAGCTTGCCGCTCTGCACCTGCGCGAGCACCGAGCCCAGCGTGGCGAATGAGCTGTCGACCTGCCCGCCGATGAGATCGGTGACCGCCTGCGCCGCGCCCTTGTACGGGATGTGGTTCATCGACGTGCCCGTCAGCTGCGTGAACTGCGCGCTCGCGAAGTGGCCCGAGCTGCCCGAGCCCGGCGTGGCATAGGTGCGCTTGCCCGGCTCGGCCTTCACGGCCTGCAGGAAGGCGCCGAGCGTCTTCACCGGCATCGACGGACCCACCACCAGCACCGTGGGGCTCACGGCCAGCGAGCACACCGGCGCGAAGGAGCGCACCGCGTCGAACTTGACGCGCTGGCTGTAGAGCGCCGGGATCATGGTGTGGTTCGTCGCGCCCAGCAGCAGCGTGTAGCCGTCCGCCGGCGCGGCGGCGACCGCCTCGGCCGCGAGGATGGTGTTGGCGCCGGGCTTGTTGTCCACGACGAATGGCTGGCCCAGCGCGCGCGATGCATGGTCGGCGAAGGCGCGCGCCACCACGTCGGTGGGGCCGCCCGCCGAGAAGCCGACGAGCACGCGCACCGGCTTGGCAGGCCAGGCCTGTGCGTGCGCTTGCACCTGTAGCGCCAGTGCCATCGGCAGGCCGAGCGCGAACGCGGCCCAGCGGGCCTTCTTGCCGCTTTTCATTCTCTTGTCTCCTTGTCTTGGTTGGGGACGGTGGCGATGCCGCCTCAGCTGCTCGCCGCCGTCTGTCGCTCGAGCACCTGCAGCAGGTTCTTCGCGGCGCCCACGCCCATGTTGACGTAGGCATCGCTGGTCACGCCGCCGATGTGCGGGCTCAGCACGATGTTCTTCTCTCCCTGGAAGGGGTGGCCCGCTGTCATCGGCTCGACCGCGAAGCTGTCCAGCCCGGCCATCGACACCTGGCCGGAGCGCAGGGCCGCCAGCAGCGCCTCTTCGTCGATCAGGCCGCCGCGCGCGGTGTTGACGACGATCACGCCGCGCTTGCAGCGTGCGAGCGTGTCCGCATCCAGCAATCCCCGGTTCTCGTCGGTCAGCGGGCAGTGCAGCGAGATGGCGTCGGATTCGGCCCAGAGGGTCGCGAGGTCGACGGCCTGCACGTAGGCGGGCAGGTTCTTCGCATACGGATCGAAGCCGAGCACGCGCATGCCCAGCGCATCGGCCATGCGCGCGAAGCGCAGCCCGATGGCGCCGAGCCCGACGAGGCCGACGGTGCGGCCGCCGAGCTCGAGGCTCTTGTGCGTCGCCTTGTCCCAGTGGCCGGCGTGCATGCGCGCGTCCAGCGCCACCACCGACTTCGCGCAGGCCAGCAGCAGCGCGAGCGCCTGCTCGGCCACGGCCGCCGCGTTCGCGCCCACGGCCGCGACCACCTCGATGCCGCGTGCCTGCGCCGCCACCTTGTCGATGGTGTCGGTGCCGCTGCCGTGCTTGGAGATCACCTTCAGCGAAGGCGCGGCGTCCATGACGGCCGCGCCCACCTTGCCGTAGCGCACGATGATGGCCACCGGGTCGTGCGCGCGGCACAGCGCGACGAGGTCGTCCTCGGTCGGCGTCTTGCCCGCGTAGACGATCTCGTGGCCTTCGAGCAGCTTCACCGCCTGCGGCGCCAGGTCGGCGCCCGTCACCAGGATGGCCGTCACAGCGTCTCGCCTTCCTTCAGCACGCCCGCTGCACGCAGCGCGGAGTCGAGCCACTTGGCGGCGGTGTTGCCTTCCTTGATGGCGGCGATGCGTGCGGCCTCGTCCTTCACCTTCTTCGCGGCCAGCGGCAGCAGCGACTCGATCTTCTCGCGCTCCACCACCACCACGCCGTCGGCGTCGCCGACGACGAAATCGCCCGGGCACACCGTCACGCCACCGATCGACACCGGATGCCCGATGCGCCCGCCGATGTTCTTGGTCGGGCCGTTCGGATTGGTGCCGGCGCAGAAGACGGGGAAGTCCATCTCGTCGATCTCCAGGCTGTCGCGGCAGGCGCCGTCCATCACCACGCCGGCGATGCCGATCTGGCGGCACGCGGTCATCATGATCGTGCCCATGAGCGCCGACGTGAGGTCGCCCTTGCCGTCGATGACGAGCACGTCGCCGGGCTTGGCCATGGCGATGGCGGCGTGGATCATCAGGTTGTCGCCGGGGCGCACTTCCACGGTGAGCGCGGTGCCCGCCAGCTTCATGCGCGGGCGCAGGGCCTTGATGCGGCCGTCCAGCGCGCCGCGGCGGCCGGCCACGTCGGCAAGGATGGCCGGCTGGAACTCGGCCGCCTGCGCCACGATGTGCGCGGGCACGCGTTCGAAGTCGCGGATGACGTCGGGGAGGGGAGATGACATGGGGAAACCTCTTGGAGTGATGGTGATGGATGGCAGGAAATGAAGAGGGCCAGGCTCACTCGGGCCTGATGCCCGCGTCCTTGACAACCTTGGCCCACTTGGCCAGGTCCGCTTTCTGGGTGTCGGCGAGCTGCTGCGGCGTGCTGCCCACGAGGGTGACGCCGAGCTTGTCGGCCATGGCGGCGATCTCGGGGTCCTTCAGCTGGCGCACCACCTCGGCGTTGAGCTTCTGGACCACGGCGGCGGGCGTGCCCGCCGGCGCGTAGAGCGCCTGCCACTGCTCGACCACGAAATCCTTGAAGCCGGCCTGGCCCATGGTGGGGACATCCGGCAGTGCCTTGAGGCGCGCGGCCGAGGTGACGGCCAGTGCCCTCAGCTGGCCGCTCTGGATGTGCGGCAGTGCTGCGGCCACCGGCGCGAACATGAAGCTCGTGTGGCCGGCGAGCACGTCCTGGATGGCCGGCGTGTCGCCCTTGTAGGGCACGTGCGTCATGCGCGTGCCCGTCTGCAGGCGCAGCAGCTCGCCCTGCATCTGCAGGATGGTGCCGTTGCCGCCCGATGCGAACGACAGCTCCTCGGGCCGCGCCTTCGCCTGCGCGACGAGGTCTGCCACGGTGCGCATCGGCTGCGCGGCGCCGACGACCAGCACGTGCGGAATGGTCCCGATCAGCGTCACCGGCGCGAAGGCTGCCACCGGGTCGTACTGCATCTTCTGCAGCAGGTTCGGCACGATGGCCTGCGGGCCGATCGAGGTGCCCAGCAGCGTGTAGCCGTCGGGCGCGGATCGCGCGACGAAGGCCGAGCCGATGGTGCCCGTGGCGCCGGCCTTGTTGTCGATGATCACCGTCGTACCCAGCAGTGCGCCCAGCCGTTGCGCGATGGCGCGGCCGAGGATGTCGGTGGTGCCGCCCGGCGGGTAGGGCACGACCCAGGTGATGGGCCTGCCGGTGGGCCACTGGCCCTGAGCGAGTGCGGGCATCGACGTCGCGGCGAGCGCGGCCAGGCCCAATGCGCCGAAGCGGCGCCTGTGCATGCGGGTCATGTTGTCTCCGTGGAAGCGTTGTTCTGTCTGTCGAAGCCGTAGAGTGCGGCCGGGTTGTCGACCAGCACGCGGCGCAAGGCGTCCTGCGTCCCGGTCCAGCCGGCGAGCAATGCCATCTGCTGCGCGTCGTCGGGCATGGCCTGGTGGCCGGCACTGGCGCTGGCGTGCGGCCAGTCGCTGCCCCACACCACGCGCAGCAGCGCGGCCTGTAGGAAGCTCCTTGCCAGCGGTGCCACGTCCGCGAAGTGCGGCGGGCCTTCCTCGCTCACGATGTAGCTGCCCGATAGCTTGACCCACGCGCGGCCCGATGCGAGCAGGCGCAGCACCAGCGCATGCGCCGCGTGCCTGCCGGCCATCGATGGCGCGAGCCGTGCGAAGTGGTCGAACACGATGGGTACGGGCAGGTCTTCCAGCACATCGGCGAGCTGCACCAGCAGATCCGCCGGCGCGAGCAGCTGCAGGTGCCAGCCCAGCGGCGCGATGCGCCTTGCAAGCGGTGCGATCTGCGCCGCAGTGTTCGCGACGCCGAGCGAGAGATTGAGCCGGATGCCGCGCACGCCGCAGTCGTGCAGCGAGCGCAATTCGTCGTCGCCGGTGTTCTCGTCGATGACCGCCACGCCGCGCGCCTGTGCGCCGAAGGCGGCGAGCGCATCGCGCAGCGGGCGGTTGTCGGTGCCGTAGGTGGAGGGCGTCACGAACACCACGCGCTCGGTGCCGGTGCGCTGCTGCAGTCGGCGGTAGTCGTGCGCGGTGGCGTCCGGCGGCGTCAGCTTCGCGCCGGGTGCCGGCGGATAGCGCGAGTCGTACAGGTGCACGTGGCAGTCGCAGGCGCCGGATGGAACCTCGACCGGCGCGCGTCCTTGCCCGGCAGAGAAGGGTGCGGTGGGCATGGCGAGTGAAGCTGTGCCCGCGACGACGGAGCCGGTCATGGGGATGAGGCGGGGATCAGTCGAGCTTGATGCCCGAGGCCTTCACGATCGCGCCCCAGCGCACGCCGTCGGTGCGGATCAGCGAGGCGAACTTCTCGGGCGGGCCGGACAGCACCTCTGCGCCCTGCGCCGCGAGCTTCTTCTGCACGTCGGGCGTCGCGAGAGCCTTGTTGAACGCGGTGTTTAGCTTCGCGATCGCGTCCTTCGGCATCGCCGCGGGGCCCGCCACGCCGAACCAGGTGACGGCCTCGAAGTCCTTGTAGCCGGCCTCGACCATGGTCGGCACGTCGGGCAGGTCGCGGTTGCGCTGCAGCGAGGTCACTGCCAGCGCGCGCAGCTGTCCGCTCTTGATCTGCGCGATGAGCGTCGGCACCGACGACACGTAGATCTGGATCTGCCCGCCGACGAGATCGGTCAGGCCCTGCGACGCGCCCTTGTAGGGCACGTGCGTGAGCTGGATGCCGGCGACCTTCTGGAACTGCTCGGTCGCGAGATGGGCCACGGTGCCGTTGCCCGAGCTCGCATAGTTGAGCGCGGTGGGCTTGGCCTTGGCGGCGGCGACCACGTCGGCGAGCTTCCTGTAGGGCGAGGCGGAGGACACGACCACCACCAGCGGTGCCGATGCGACGAGGCCCACCGCCGCGAGATCCTTCACCGGGTCGTAGGGCAGCTTGGCGTACAGCGAGGGGTTGATCGCGAGGTTGCTGGTCTGGCCCAGCACCAGCGTGTAGCCGTCGGGGCTGGCCTTGGCTGCCGCGTCGACGCCGATGTTGCCGCCGGAGCCGGGCTTGTTGTCGATGACGATGGTCCAGCCTTCGGAAGTAGCGACCTTGTTCGCCACTTCGCGGGCAATGATGTCCGTGCCGCCGCCCGGCGGGAAGGGTACGACGAGCTTGATCGGGCGCGCCGGATAGGCCTGCGCCAGCGCCATGCCCGAGGCGAGAAGAAGGGCGAGGCCGAGGGCCGCGCGGCGAGGGGTGGAGCCGAGGCTCGAGGTACGCATTGATCTGTCTCCGAATCGTTCGTTGGGCACCTGCAGGCCGTGCTGCGAGGCGTGGAGCGACTTTAGGTTTGCGTTCCATTCCATACAATGGTGGTCCACTGAACGGACCTTGGACCACTGTGTGAAACGAAATTCGAAGACTGGATCCGCGCTCAAGGAAGTGATCGAGATGCCCCGCGAGGCGGATGCCGAGGCCTCGGGCGGTGTCACCGCCGTCACCCGCGCGCTGCAGCTGCTCGACGCCTTCGGCATGCAGGACGAGCATCTCTCGCTCGCGGAGCTCACGCGCCGCAGCCAGATGCACAAGACGACCGCTCTGCGCCTGCTGCGCACGCTGGCGCTTGCCGGCTACGTGGTGCAGCGCGAGGACGGCGGCTGGAGGCTCGGCCCCGCGGCGGGTTGGCTGGGCGCGCGCTACCAGGCCAGCTTCGACGCCAACGGCGTGGTGGAGCCGATGCTGCTAGCCCTGTCGCAGGCAACGGGCGAGAGCGCCGCGTTCTACGTCCGCGAGGGAAATTCCAGAACCTGCCTGGCCCGCGTGGAGGGACCGCAGCCCATCCGGCACCACGCACGCATGGGCGCGATGCTGCCCCTGGACCTTGGCTCACCGGGCCGCGTGATCCTCGCGTTCTCGGGCGAGCCCGGAAAACTCTACGAGGACATCCGCAAGAAGGGCTACCACTACTCCATCGGCGAGCGCGAGAAGAACGTGGCGACGGTGTCGGCGCCCGTCTTCGGGCTGCGCTGGGCGTTGCTGGGCTCGGTGTGCATCTCGGGTCCCTCGGACCGTCTGCCCAAGGCCAAACTGCTCGGCCACGCCAAGACGATCATGAAGGCTGCGAACGAGCTCTCCTATGCGCTGGCGGGAAGGCCTACGGCGCAGACGCCTGCGGTGGTGTCGACCTGGCATCCGTGAGGGGGAGGGCTCAGGAACTCTCGCGCTGCTCGATGCGGAACGGAATCAGCACCGTCTCCGCGGGCGGCCGATGTCCCTCGCGCGTGCCGTCGATCACGCGCAGCAGCAGTTCCCCCGCCGCCTTGCCGATGCCCACGCAATCCACCGCCACGGTGGTGATGCGCGGATGGCAGGCGCGTGCGACCTCGAAGTCGCCGAAGCCCGCGATCGCGATGCGGCCGGGCACTTCCCAGCCGCGGCGCTGGCATTCCATCAGTGCGCCGAAGGCCGAGAGGTCGGACACGCAGATCACCGCGTCCACGTCGGGCCACTGGCGGATCAGCTGCGCCACGGCCTCGCCGCCCTGCGCCATCGAGATCGGCGGCTGGCCGAAGCTGATGACGCGGCCGTCGGGCAGGCCGAGTTCGCGGATCGCGTTCGCATAGCCGCGCTGGCGGTCGGCGCCGCGCGTGTCGCGGTTGGAGGTGCCGCCGATGAAGGCGATGCGCCGGTAGCCCTTGGCGTGCAGGTGGCGCACCATCGCGGCGGCGGCCTCGGCGTTCGAGAAGCCTACGGTGTGCTCGATGGGCGTGGCCGGCAGGTCCCAGGTCTCGACCACCGGCACGCCCGCTGCCTGCAGCATGGCGCGCGCGGCCGGCGTGTGCGAGCCGCCGGTGAGGATCACGCCCTCTGGCCGGCGCGCGAGCATGGCGCGCAGCAGGCGCTCCTCGGTCTCCACGCGGTAGTCGGTGTAGCCCAGCAGCACCTGCAGCCCGCGCGCTTCCACGGCGGCCGTGATGCCCTGCGCGGTTTCCGAGAAGTTGGAGTTGTTGAGCGACGGGATCAGCACCGCGACGAAGCCCGATCGCTTGCTGGAGAAGGTGCGCGCCGTCTGGTCGATGACGTAGCCCATCTCCTCGCACGCCTGAAGGATGCGCTGGCGCAGCGCCTCGGAGGTCACGCGGTCGCTGCTCGCGCTGCGGTTGAGCGCGCGGGACACCGTCATCTTCGACACGCCGACGCGCGCGGCCACGTCGGCCATCGTCGCGGGGCGGGTGAGGGCGGGAGCAGGGGCGGCGGAGGCTTTGGTCGGAGGCAAGGAGCTTCTTTCTTTCTTTCTCTCTCGGAAGGCGGGTTCGAGGATATGCGACGAGGGCCGTGCGGTGCGAGATACCGATAACTGTATGAGTGCGTAAATCGATGCGCAAAGAATACAGCGCATACCCTTGAAAGCAGAATGAAATTGCGGTCCCTGCGCCTACGGGAAAAGCCTAAGTTACCGGTATCTTTTTGATGCCACACTGCGATCCCCAGTTCAGGGAAACCAGCGCCGTGGCCATGACCATCGAAGTCTTCGACTCCCGTTTCGCTCCCGTCGCCCAGGGGGCCGGCCCGCTCGAACGCCTGTGCACCGGCGCCGTCTGGAGCGAAGGGCCGGTGTGGATGCGCGAGGACGGCTCGGTGCTGTGGAGCGACATTCCCAACAACCGCATGCTGCGCTGGCACGCCGAAGAAGGCATGAGCGTGTGGCGCGAAGGCGTGGAGTTCACCAACGGCCACACGCGCGAGGCCGACGGATCGCTGCTGCATTGCTCGCACGGCCTGCGCGCCATCGTGCGCACGCGCTTCGCGGGTTCCGGCGAAGGCCTGCAGGCGCTGCCCGACGAGGTGGTGGTCGACCGCTACCAGGGCCGCCGGCTCAACTCGCCCAACGACATCGTCGTGAAGCGCGACGGCAGCATCTGGTTCACCGATCCGCCCTACGGCATCGTCTCCGACCGCGAGGGGCACAAGGCTCAGAGCGAGTTGGGCCGCAACTACGTGTTCCGATTCGACCCGGCGAGCGGCGCACTTCGCTCGGTGAGCGACTTCGTGGAGGAGCCCAACGGGCTGGCGTTCTCACCCGACGAGCGCATCCTGTACGTGAGCGACACCTCGGCCGCGCTGCGCACCGACGGCTCGGGGCATCACCACATCGTGGCGTTCGACGTGATCGGCGGGCAGGTCCTCGCGAACCCGCGCGTGTTCGCGGTGGTGAACCCGGGGCTGGCCGACGGATTCCGCGTCGATGTGCACGGCTTCGTCTACACCAGCAGCGCGGACAGCGTGCAGGTCTACCACCCCGACGGCACGCGCCTCGCGCGCGTCGCGGTGCCGGAGAAGGTGGGCAACCTCAGCTTCGGCGGGACCGACGGCGACGAGCTCTTCGTGTGCGCGTCGACCTCGCTCTACCGCATCCGGCTGAACACGAGCGGGGCGGTGCGCGCATGAGCACGCCGCTGCTGCAGTTCCAGGCCGTGAGCAAGCGCTTCGGCGGCACGCAGGCGGTCGACAAGGTCACGCTGGACGTGCGGGGCGGAGAAATCCTCGCGCTGCTGGGCGAGAACGGCGCGGGCAAGTCCACGCTCATCAAGCTGCTCGCGGGCATCCACGCGGTGGACGACGGCGAGATTCTTTTCGACGGCCGGCCGCAGTCCGAGTGGCGGCGCGCCGACCGGCGCGAGCAGCCGGTGGCATTCATCCACCAGGACCTTGGCCTCGTCGAATGGATGACCGTCGCCGAGAACGTGGGCCTGGGCACCGGCTACCCGCGCCGCTTCGGCCTCATCGACTGGAAGGCGGCGAACGACACGGCGCGCCGTGTGATGGCGCGCGTGGGCTGCGACATCGACCCCGGCCGCCGCGTCTTCTCGCTCACGCGCGCCGAGAAGTCGCTGCTCGCCATCGGCCGCGCGCTCGAGGTGAAGGCGCGGCTGCTGGTGCTCGACGAGCCCTCGGCCAGCCTGCCGATGAGCGACGTGGAGCGCATGTTCGGCGTGCTGCGCGAACTGCGCCGCCAGGGCATGGCGATGATGTACGTGTCGCACCGGCTCGACGAGGTGATGGCCATTTCCGACCGCGCGGCCGTGATGCGCGACGGCCGGCTGGTGGCGGTGAAGACCACGGCGCAGACCAGCGAGAGCGAACTGGTGGGGCTGATCGTGGGCAAGGCGCTCTCGGCCTCGGTGCAGAAGGCGAAGGCGCCCGCGCGAAGCGAGCCCTTGCTGAAGCTCGACGGCGCCGCCAGCGGCAACGCCGGCCCGCTGAGCCTGGCCGTGCATCGCGGCGAGGTGCTGGGCCTCGTGGGCCTGCGCGGCGCGGGGCACGAGGCCATCAGCCGCGCGATCTTCGGGCGCGAGCCGCTGTCGGCCGGGCGCATGCAGCTGCTGGGCAAGGCCTGCGGCTTCACCTGCCCCGCCGATGCGATTCGCGCCGGCGTGGCCTATGTGGCTGGCGAGCGGCTCGAGGAAAACCTGGCCGGCTCGATGAGCGTGCTGGAGAACCTGTTTCCCAATTCGACGCTGCACGGCGACCGCGGCCTGGCCTTCGACCGGCCACGCCGCGAGACCGAAGGCGCGCTCGCGCTCATCCGCCGCTTCGACATCAACCCGCCCGCGCCGTCGGCCGAAGTGCAGCAGCTCTCGGGCGGCAACCAGCAGAAGGTGGTGCTGGCGCGCTGGTTCCATCTCGACAAGCCGCTGGTGGTGCTCGAGGAGCCCACCGCGGGCGTCGACGTGGGCGCCAAGCGGCAGATCTACGGCGTGCTGCGCGAGCGCGCCGAGGCCGGCACCGCGCTGGTCGTCGTCTCCACCGACTTCGAGGAGATCGCGACCGTGTGCACCCGCGTGCTCGTCTTCCGCGACGGGCTGATCGCGGCCGAGCTCACGGGCGAGGCGATCACCGTCGAAAGACTCCTGGCATTGGCAGCAGGCGCGGCGACGCGCGAGGAAGTTCCCGCATGAGCAGCTCTATCAAGTCCACGGCGCTGGAGCCCGACAAGTCCCTCGATGGCGAGGCCGTTTCCCTGGCGCAGAGCCTCGGGCGCGCGATGCCGGTGTACGGCCTCGTCGTGCTCACGGTGGCGCTCGCGCTGCTGTTCTCGGTGCTGCTGCCCGAGACTTTTCCGACGCTGTTCAACCTGCGCGCGATCCTGGCCGACAAGTCGGTGATCGCGCTGCTGGCGCTGGCCGCGACCATTCCGATGATCACCGGCAAGATCGACCTCACCGTGGGCTACGGCATCGTGCTGTGGCACATCCTCGCGATCAGCCTGCAGACGCAGCTGGGCCTGCCTTGGCCGGCGGCGGTGCTGGTGGTGCTGCTGTGCGCGGCGCTGTTCGGGGTGCTCAACGGACTGCTGGTGGAGCTCGCGCAGATCGACTCGTTCATCGCCACGCTGGGTACGGGCACGGTGATCTACGCGATGGCCATGTGGCACAGCGGCGGGCGGCAGGTGGTGGGCGAGCTTCCCGATGGCTTCGTGGGCATCGCGGGCGGCAGCCTGCTGGGGCTGCCGGTGGGCGCGTTCTACGTGCTGGCGGTGAGCCTCACGCTGTGGGTGGTGACCGAGTTCACCCCGCTGGGCCGGGCGCTCTACGTGATCGGCGCGAACCCGAAGGCGGCGCAGCTCAACGGCATTTCGGTGCGCAGGCATGTGATGGGCGCTTTCGTCGCCTCGGGGCTGCTGTCGGGCTTCGCGGGCGTGCTGCTGGCCTCGCGGCTGCAGATCGGGCAGGCGAGCGTGGGGCTCGAGTTCCTGCTGCCGGCGCTGGTGGGAGCGTTTCTCGGCTCCACCACCATCCGGCCCGGCCGCGTGAACGTGTGGGGCACGCTGGTGGGCGTGGCGATTCTCGCCATCGGCATCTCGGGCATCCAGCAGTTCGGCGGTGCCTTCTACGTGGAGCCGCTCTTCAACGGCCTGACCTTGCTGGTGTCCATCGGCATCGCGGGCTGGGCGCAGCAGCGGCGCAACCGCTCGATCAAGCGGCGCATCGCCGAGCGGCAGCTCGATCACGCGCAACCGGTTCCCTCAACGCCGTCGGAATGACTGACGGCCAACTACGACGACTGGAGACAAGCATGAAGAAGAGTGTTCCCGCGCGCACCGTCGCCGCCGCGGTGCTGGCGCTGTGCGCAGCCGCACTGGCACCGAAGGCCATGGCCGACGACTTTCTCGAAGCCGCGAAGAAAAAGGTCGAGGTCGCGACCATGACCAAGGAGAAGTGGGACGGCCCCACCGCCGGCCCGAAGGCGGCGGCAGGCAAGACCATCGTCTTCGTCGCGGGCGACATGAAGAACGGCGGCATCGTCGGCGTCAGCAAGGGGGTGGAGGAAGCGGGCCGGGCCATCGGCTGGACGGTGCGCGTCATCGACGGGCAGGGCACGGTCAGCGGGCGCACGGCCGCGCTCAACCAGGCGCTGGCGGTGAAGCCCGCGGGCATCGTGGTCGGCGGTTTCGACACCACCGAGCAGAAGGCCGCGTTCGCGGGTGCCGCCAAGTCGGGCATTCCGCTGGTCGGCTGGCACTCGGGCGAGCAGCCCGGCCCGAACGACAAGGCGGGCCTCTTCGCCAACGTGACCACGGTGACCGACGACGTGGCCGACGTTGCGGCCTCGTGGGTGGTGGCCGATTCAGGCGGCAAGGCTGGCGTGGTGATCTTCACCGACTCGCAGTACGCCATCGCGCTCTACAAGGCGCGCGCGATGGAGGCCGTCATCAAGAAGTGCGGCGGCTGCACCGTGCTGAGCTTCGAGGACAGCCCGATCGCCGAAAGCTCCACCCGCATGCCGCAGCTCACCACTGCGCTGCTGCAGCGCTTCGGCGACAAGTGGACGCACTCGCTGGCCATCAACGACCTGTACTTCGACTTCATGGGCCCTTCGCTCACCGCAGCGGGCAAGAAGGGTGACGGCGCGCCCAAGGCGGTGTCGGCCGGTGACGGCTCGGAGGCCGCGTACCAGCGCATCCGCACGCAGCGCTTCCAGGCCGGCACGGTACCGGAGCCATTGAACATGCAGGGCTGGCAGATCGTCGACGAACTCAATCGCGCCTTCGCCAAGGAGAAGTGGTCGGGCTACGTGCCCAAGGTGCACCTGGTGACGGTGGGCAACGTGGGCAAGGACGGCGGGCCGAGGAACGTGTTCGACCCGGACAACGGCTACCGCAACCAGTACAAGGCGATCTGGGGCAAGTAGGCCGCAGCCCGCGGGAAGGCCTTCAGCGGATCTCCTGGTGCATGAAGGTGGCGTTGTCGATGACGTTGTGCATCTCCAGCCCCCGCTTGTCGAACAGCTTGATGTCGGTGCTCCCGGGCGTGTATTCGAGGATGCCGAAGTTCTCGCGCTCGCCCGTGAGGTAGTACTTGGTGACGAAGGCGCCGGAGGAGACCACCTCGAACATCTTCGTCTCTCCGGCCGGCGGCAGGAATGCGTTCTCGTGGATGTCGCCGGTCAGGAAGATCGACTTGCGCCCCTGGATGATCGCGCGGAACCTGGCGTAGTCGTCGCGGTAGCGCATCCATCCGTTGCCGGTCGCGCGAATGGGCATGCCTGCGCAGATCAGCACGTAGCCCTGCTCGTCGGCCAGTTCCTGCTTCAGGTAGTCGAGCTGCTTCTGGCCGAGCAGGGGCTTGGAGTCGCCGGGGGCGGTGCTGTACCAGCGGGTGTCGAGGAAGATGGCCTTGCCGATGCGCTGCTGCTGGTGCATCAGTGGAATCGAGTAGTAGATGCCGTCGACGGCCGGGTCGAGATGCGCCGGGTTCTTCAGTTGCTCGATCTGCATGTACTGGGTGAAGAGCCTGCGGGTCTGCTGCTTCACCGGCGCGCTGACGTCCGAGCCCTGCGCGTTGTTCCAGGCGAAGTCGTGGTCGTCCCAGGTGCCGTACACACCGCCGCCGTTGCCCTGCTTCTGGCGCAGCGCGTCGCGCAGGGCCTTGAAGTTCGGCACGTTCCACTGCGCTTCGTACTTGCCCTGCATCACGTCGGCGAACTTCGCCGCGTCCCACTTCGAGGGCTCGCCCAGTTTGGGAAAGTAGTCCATGTAGATCTGGTCGCCCAGCAGGAACAGGTAGTCGGGCTGCTCCTGCGCGATGCGGTCCCAGACGTGCTGGTAGCCGTCGGGGCCGGGCTTGAAGTTCATGCACGACGTGAAGGCGATCTTCATGGGGGACTCCTCTTCCGCCGGTCTGGGCGCCGGGGTGAGGCGGATCATAGGCAGCGGCCGCGCGTTGTCCCTCCGCAGAATATGGGATGGCGCCGCGCCTTCAGGCGCGCTCTTTCTTGAGCTGGCGCAGCGCCGACTGGGCGTGGGCGACGAAGCGGTTCGCCAGCAGCGAGGCCGCGAAGTTCTCGTTGGTCACGGCGAAGATGTCGAAGGAAGGCGCGTTGCGGATCGGCCGGAAGCTGAGCCTGTCGGTCATGCAGCCGCGCGCGGTGAGGTCGTCGACGATGGCCACGCCCGCGCCCGCCGCCGCCATGGCGCAGGCGCTCTGGCCGGCGCGCACCTCGACGCGGGCGTCGGGCTGCAGCCGGTGCTGCACGCACCAGTCGGCAATGATGCGGCCCTGCGGCGTGTCGGGGCTGAAGGAGATCATGCGTTCCTTCAGGATGTCGGCAGGCGCCAGCGTGCGCCGCGCCTCCAGCGCATGGCCGCGCGGGAACACGCCGGCCAGCGTCCACTGGCCGATGGGGCGGGAGCTGAGCAGCGGGTCGTCGATGGCCAGCGTGGAGATCGCCACGTCGGCCTCGTGCGCCGCGAGGCGCTTGACCATCTCCCTCGCGAGCAGCACCTCGAAGTAGATGCGCGCGGAGGGAAACTCCTCGCCCAGCGCGGTGAGCGCACGCGGCACCATGTCCAGCCCGGTGCTGGGGCTGCACAGCACGCGCAGCGTGAGCATCTTGCCGTCCTTCAGCGCCTGGGCGCAGTCGTCGATGCGGGCCACGCCCCGGTACACCTGCTCGACTTCGGCGAAGAGCGCCTGCGCCTCGGGCGTGGCCAGCAGCCTGCCCTTGCGCCGCTCGAAGAGGCGCAGCCCCAGCTGCAGCTCGATGTGCGAGAGCATGCGGCTGATGCCCGGCTGCGAGACGTGCAGCGAGCGCGCGGCATCGGTGACGGAGCCTGCCAACATGACGGCGCGGAAGACTTCGATCTGTCGGAGGTTCATGACATCGCCCGTTCCATCGGCGTGATTCGATAACGCGATGTTATGGCGTTGCCACATGTTGGTATTTGCCGGGCCGACGGCCGCTTTCTAGCATCGGGCTTCTTTTCAAGAACAACCAGATCAAGAGGCAAACAGGACATGGCTACAGCCACAGCCGCGGCGCGCGGCATCACGCGCAGGCATGCGATCTCCGCAATCTCGGCGGCGGCCCTCGGTCGCCGCGCGCATGCCGCCGACGCCTGGCCCACGAAGCCGGTGCGCATCATCGTGCCCTTCGCACCCGGCGGGGGCGCCGACGGATCGGCCCGGGTGCTGGCCGAGGTGCTGGCGCCGCAACTGGGCCAGCCGGTGATCGTGGAGAACAAGCCCGGCGCGGGCAGCGCCATCGGTGTGATGGCGGCGTTGCAGAGCCGCGACGGCCATACGCTGCTGATGGGCAGCAACAGCATGGTGATCAACCCCTCGCTCAACCCGAAGCTGAGCTATGACGTGGCGCGCGACTTCGACGCCGTCGGCATGGTCTCGCGGCAGCCGCTGGTGCTGGTGGTGCCGGCCGACTCGAAGGCGAAGACCCTGGCCGAGCTGGTGGCGCAGGCCAAGGCGCAGCCGGGCAAACTCAGCGCCGGCAACAGCGGCACCGGCACGCTGGCGCACCTGACGGCCGAGCTGTTCGCGCAGGAGACCGGCACCTCGCTGGTCAGCGTGCCCTACAAGGGAGAGAGCGCGCTGATGCCCGACCTGATCTCGGGGCTGGTGTCGATGGGCTTCCTGAACCTGCCGAGCGTGATCGTGCACATCCGCTCGGGCCGGCTGCGCGCGCTGGCCGTGTCGTCGGCGCAACCGGTGGCGGAACTCGCTGACGTGCCTACGCTGCGCAGCCTGAAGCTGCAGAGCCTGGAGGTCGAAGGCTGGGCCACGCTGGTGGCGCCCAAGGGCAGCATTCCGGCCGAAGGGCAGGCACGGCTCGAGAAGCTGCTGGCCTCGGCGCTGCAGTCCGATGCGGTGAAGAAGCGCTTCGACGCGCTGAGCCTCGAGACCTTCATCCGTGGCCGCGAGGCCACCGCGCAGTACCTCAAGGCCGAAGGCAGCCGCTGGGGCCAGGTGGTGAAGAGCCGCGGCATCCAGGTCGAGAACTAGGATGAGCAACGAGAACATCGGAACGAGCCATGCGGTCGAGGCCGACGTGGTGGTGTGCGGCGGCGGCGTCGCGGGCACCATGGCCGCGGTGGCGGCGGCGCGGCAGGGCGCTTCGGTCGTGCTGGTCGAGCGCTATGGCTTCCTGGGCGGCAACGCCACGGCCGGGGCGGTGGCGCAGTTCAACAGCTGGCAGACCGGCAACGGCCGAACGGTGGTTGCGGGGCTGGCCGACGAGGTGGTCCGGCGGCTGCGCGCCTACGGTGGCGCACGCGAGCACGACCGCTTCGTGATGTCCACCGGCCATCACATGGACCGTGTCGAGTACGAGCCCGAGGTGCTCAAGCTGGTGCTCGACGACATGGTGGCCGAGGCCGGCGTGCGGCCGCTGCTGCACGCGAGCCTGCTCGACGTGCAGTGCGAAGCGCGTCGCGTCACGGGCCTGCGCGTGCTGACCAAGGGCGGGGTGCTGTCGTTGCGCCCCGGCGTGCTGGTCGATGCATCGGGTGACATGGATGCGCTGAAGCAGGCGGGCGCGCGCTTCCTCGAACTGGGCGGCGGCGAGGCGCTGCAGCCGGCCACGATGATGTTCCGCTTCGGTCCGATCGATTTCGGGCGCTTCGGCACGCTTTCGAAAGCCGAGCTTGCCGAACTGGCAGCCAGGGGCTATGCGCAGGGCGGGCTCGCGCGGGCGGCACTGCATTCGAGCCGCGTGCCGCATTCGGACGATGCCTGGTTCAACATCAGCCGCCTGGCCATCGATGCCGCCGATCCGATGGCGCTCGGCGGCGCCGAGATCGAAGGCCGGCGCCAGGCATGGAAAGCGGCGGAGTTCATTGCGGCCCACGTGCCCGGTTGCGGCGACGGGCGGCTGAGGGCTTTCGCCACGCAGGTGGGCGTGCGCGAGACGCGCCGGGTGGAAGGCGACCGTGTGCTCACAGCCGCCGAGCTGCTGGAGCCGGTGCAGTTCGCCGACGCCATCGCAGCGGGCGCGTACCCGATAGACATCCACCCGGCAAAGGGCGGCTCGCTGCACTACGTGCCCATGGGCGACGACCACGCCTACCAGATCCCGTACCGCAGCCTGATCCCGTCCACGCTCGACAACGCGCTGGGCGTGGGCCGGGGCATCTCGGCCAGCCACGAGGCGCTGGCTGCCATCCGGGTCATGACGATCTCGATGGCCGTGGGGCATGCGGCCGGCATCGCCGCGGCCATGGCGGCGCGGTCGGCCGGCGAGGGCATGGGTGCGCAGGTGCGGGCGGTTGCCGTGCCGGCGCTGCGCGAGGCGCTGCTGCGCGAGGGCGCCGTGCTCGCCTAGCCGTTCAGAGCCAGTTGCCGCTCTGCGGCATCTGCACCTTCTCGGCGGGGTCGCTGCCGGTCACGAACGATCCGATGACCACGCTCAGCAGCGAGATGAAGATGCTCGCGAAGAGTGCGGTCCAGAAGCCGGACACCCTGAAGCCCTTCACCAGCGCGGCCACCAGCAGGATCATCAGCGCGTTGATCACCAGCAGGAAGAGCCCGAAGGTCACCAGCGTCAGCGGCAGCGTGAGCACGATCAGCAGCGGCTTGACGATGGCATTGGCCAGGCCCAGCAGCAGCGCCGAGACCACCAGCGCGCCGGTGCTGTCGAACTTGAGCCCGCGGAAAAGATGGCTGGCCACCCACAGCGAGATGCCGGTGATGGCCCAGTGGACGAGGAAGGGAGTCAGGTTGTCGAGCATCGGTTAATTCTTCCGGGTTATCGCCCGCATTTTGGGGCGGCGATCGATTGTTACCCGGTGAAACATTGCCGGATGGGCCGTTAAGATCGCCGGCTTATGGCCAATGCGTCGATCGCCAGCATGACCCCCGCCCCGGCTTCGGCCGATGAAGCCGAATCGTGGGTACGCGGCGAGCTCATCCGCAGCCTGATGCGCTCGGCGAAGGGCTCGTACTTTGTCTCCGCCGCGCTGATGCCGGCGATGGTCGGCCTGAACTGGGCCTATGTGCCGCGCTGGGAACTGCTGATCTGGCTCCTGGCCGGCGTCATCGCCACCGCCTGCCGCGCCTGGGGGGCGCGTGTCTATGCGCTGCGCTATGCCGGGCGCAGTGCGGCCGCCCAGCAGCAGTTCACCGAGCGCTACGGCTTCGTCTGGAGCACCAGCGCTGTGGTGTGGGGCTTGTCGGTGCTGCTCTTCTTCGAGCGCACGCCGCAGGTCAACCAGTTCATGAGCTGGCTCATCGTGGCCGGCGTGGGCACCTTTCCGCTCAACGGGCTGGCGCTGCATCCGCCGCTGCTCAAGCGCTACGTCAACACGCTGTTCATCACGATGCTGGGCGCGGTGCTGATACGGCTGGTGTCCATCACGCTGCAGCATCCGCAGTTCCAGTACGGCTACCTGATGCCGATATTGCCGATCCTCCACTGGTTCCTGCTGCTGCGGGCCGGGCGGCACATCCACGAGACGGCGCGCAACAGCCTGGAGCTGCTGTTCCACAACCACATCCTCATCAAGTCGCTGACCCAGCAGCGGCAGGCGGCGGTATCGGCCGTGGCCATGAAGAACCGCTTCCTCGCCAGCGCCGCGCACGACATGCGCCAACCCGTGCTGGCACTTTCGTTGTACGCCGACTGGTTGCGCAATGAGCCCGAACTGGTTCTGGAACTCGCGCCGAAGATCGTGCGCGCCACGCACGCGGTGAATGCGCTCTTCGATTCGATGTTCGACCTGGCGCGCATCGATTCGGGCCAGGTGCGCCTGCACGTCGAGCGGGTCGACGTGCCCGAGCTGCTGCACGACCTGGAGCTGCAATACCGCCCCGTGGCCGAGAGCCGCGGCCTCGACTTCCGCGTGCACATGTGCGAGGGCTCCTTCCTCACCGACCCGATCCGCGTGCGCCGCATGATCGGCAACCTGCTGGCCAACGCGATCAAGTACACGACCGAAGGCGGCGTGCTGCTGGCCGCCCGCCAGACCCGCGACGGCCTGCGCGTGGAGGTGTGGGACACCGGCATCGGCATCGCGCCCGAGCACCTGCGCGACGTGTTCCTGGAGTTCTACAAGGTCGCCGACCACGCCGGCACTTCGGACGGCTTCGGCCTGGGCCTCGCCATCGTCGCGCGCCTCTCGCACGTGCTGGGACACCCGGTGAGCGTGCGTTCGCGCCTGGGCAGCGGCAGCGTGTTCCGCGTGGCGCTGCACGATGCCGATGAAGCGGTGGCGCAGGCGCGGGTGACGGCTTCCGGCGGTTAAGGACGAACTGCTGCTGCGTCCATCCCAATGAAAAAACCGCGCCAAGCGCGGTTTTTTCAATTCGGGAACACCGAGGAGCCGGCTTTGCCGGTCCTCAGGTGTTGCCCCCTGCAAGGGGGTTGGCGCAGCGACACGAAGTGCGCGAAGCCTGGGGGTTAGCCGGACAACAAGCCGTTGGTGCGCGCGTAGTGCAGCGCCTGGGTGCGGCTCTTCACGCCCAGCCTGCGGAACAGGCGCCACAGGTGAACCTTCACCGTGTGTTCGCTGATCTCCAGGTCGGTCGCGATGTCGCGGTTGCTCATGCCCTTGTCGAGCATGGCGATCAGCTGCGTCTGGCGCTTGGAGAGCTTGCCGCTGTTGGCGGCCGGTATCTCGTCGGCTTCGTCTTCCGAGCCGGCCATCAGGAGGCCGCGAAGGGCGGCTGCCAGCTCGTTGGAGCTGGCCGACTTCTCGATGTAGGTGTCGGCGCCGGCCTCGATGCAGGCGTCTTCCATGTCGGCGGACGGCGCGGCCGAGTACACGGCGATCGGCACGTTCGGATAGACCTGCTTGACCGCGATCACGCCCGACACGCCGTTGGTGTCCGGCAGCTTCAGGTCCAGGCAGAAAAGCGTAGGCGCACCACGCTGCTGCACGGAGCCTGCGAGCTTGTCGAGGCGTTCGAGCTCGACGATGTTCTCGGCCGGGCGCAAGCGCCGCAGGACCATCACGATCGCGTCGCGCATCAGGGGGTGGTCGTCGATGACATAAATGCTCATGTTTTCTTCCTTTGTGATCGCACCGTCTTCTCTCGTCGTGCTCACCGGCCGATAAGCCGATGGGCGTTGCCGGATCAACTCCCGCTGGTTGTGCCGGGTGTCGCTTCCGTCAGTGCCTCCAGCGCCTCTTCGACGGCGCGTATTCCTTCTGTACCGATGGGCTCCATCTGGCTGGCCAGCGCGGGCAATGCTTCGCCGCGCTGCGCCTGCAGGATTGCGATGGTACGGCCCGCTTCCTGCGGCGAGGCGAATCCACGGCTTTGCAGCAGGGTTTCGCCGCGCGCATCCAACAGCTTGAAATAGAAAAGTCCGTCCGCCTTCTCGCGGTACTGCTTGAAACTGGGTTTGGCGACCTTGGCCGCCTTGGCGACGCCCTTGTCCTTGCCGGCCGCCAGGTTGCGCAGGCCGACCGCGTGGCGCAGGCTGGCCATGAAAGGCTTCGAAAGCGCCTGCGCCTTCTCGGCGCCCAGCAGCAGGGTGCGCTCGATCTGGGCCGGGTCGTTCATCAGCGCCTCGTAGCGCTGGCGCAGCGGCGCCACTTCGAGGTCGATGCGCTCGAACAGCATCTGCTTGGCGTCGCCCCAGCCGATGCCATCGGCGTACGCCTTGCGCAGCGTCTCGGTTTCCTCGGCGCCGGCGAAGGCCTGGTAGATCTGGAAGAGCGCCGAGCCTTCGGTTTCCTTGGGCTCGCCGGGGGCGCGCGAGTCGGTCACGATGCTGGATATCTGCTTTTGCAGCTGCGCGCGCGGCGCGAACAGCGGGATCGTGTTGCCGTAGCTCTTGCTCATCTTGCGGCCGTCGAGGCCGGGCAGGGTGGCGACCGCGTCGTCGATCTCGGCCTCGGGCAGCGTGAAATGCTCGCCGTAGAGGTGGTTGAAGCGCTGCGCCATGTCGCGCGCCATCTCGATGTGCTGCACCTGGTCGCGGCCCACGGGCACCTTGTGGGCGTTGAACATCAGGATGTCGGCGCCCATGAGCACCGGGTACATGAAGAGGCCGGCCGTCACGTCGGCGTCGGGGTCCTCGCCCTTGGCCACGTTCTTGTCGAGCTGCGCCTTGTAGGCATGCGCGCGGTTGAGCACGCCCTTGCCGGTCACGCAGGTGAGGAACCAGGTCAGCTCGGGAATCTCGACGATGTCCGACTGGCGGTAGAAGGTGACGCGCTCGGGGTCGAGCCCGCAGGCCAGCCAGCTGGCGGCGATCTCGAGGGTGGAGCGCTGGATCAGGGCCGGCTCCTGCACCTTGATGAGCGCGTGGTAGTCGGCCAGGAAGAAGAAGCTCTGCACGCCGGGCGCGACGCTTTGCCGCACCGAGTGGCGGATCGAGCCGACATAGTTGCCGAGGTGCGGCGTGCCCGAAGGCGTGATGCCGGTCAGGACGCGCAGGGGAGCTTTGGAAGACGGAGCCATGGGACGGAGAGACGAAGAATTACTTAAAGCAATCTAGAGCAGGAGTGCCTTGAGCGGAGTGATCAGCAGGTTGATGACGAAGTAGCCCACGTCCATCAGCGGCCGCAGCCAGTATGTGCTGACGATGCCCGCGAGGACGAGGCCCATCACGATGAAAAAGCCGTATGGCTCGATGCGTGCCAGGAACATCTGGGCCTGGCCGCTGGGAAGAAGGCCGGCCAGCACGCGCCCGCCGTCGAGCGGCGGCAGCGGGAACAGGTTGAAGGCCCACATCACGAGGTTGACCAGGATGCCGCCTTGCGCCATCTTGATGAAAAAGGTTTCAGTGACGCCCGCCGCGACCAGCGCCACCAGCAGCAGAGCCCACAGGATCGCCTGGACGAAATTGGAAAGAGGCCCTGCCAGGGCCACCCAGACCATGTCGCGCTTCGGATGGCGCAGCCGCCCGAAGTTGACCGGCACCGGCTTGGCATAGCCGAACAGGAAGGCACCGGAGGTCGCGAAGTACAGCATCAGCGGCATCAGGATGGTCCCGATGGGGTCGATGTGCTTCACCGGATTGAGCGTGACGCGCCCCATGACCTCGGCCGTGTTGTCGCCGAAGTGGCGAGCGACGTAGCCGTGCGCCGCCTCGTGCACTGTGATCGCGAAGATCACGGGCAGCGCATAGATCAGTACTGTCTGTATGAGGTTGGAAATATCCACTGGGCGATTGTGTCAGACGGGGCGTGTTTCTCTGCCCGATTTCAAAGGCCCAGAACGGCCAGCTGGCCGCGCCCTTGGCGCACCACGACAGGGTCGTCGCCGCTGCCCATGGGCGTCAGGTCGACCACCGTGGTCGGCTGCGAAGGGCAGGCTCCGGCATCGATGACGGCGGCGATCTGCTTCTCGAAGCGCTCGCGGATGGTCTGCGCGTCGTTCAGCGCCTCGGTCTCGCCCGGGGCGATCAGCGTGGTGGCGAGCAGAGGGGCTCCGTGCAGCGACAGGAGCTCCAGCAAGACCTTGTGGTCGGGCACGCGCAGGCCGATGGTCTTGCGCTGCGGATGGCTCACGCGGCGCGGCACTTCCTTGGTGGCTTCGAGCAGGAAGGTGTAGGGGCCGGGCGTGGCCGCCTTCAGCAGGCGGTATTGCTTGTTGTCGACGCGCGCGTAGTTGGCGAGCTCGCTGAGGTCGCGGCACAGCAGCGTGAGGTGGTGCTTCTCGTCGACCTGGCGGATGCGGCGAAGCTGGTCGACCGCGTCCTTGTCGTCGAGGTGGCAGGCCAGCGCGTAGCTGGAGTCGGTGGGCACGGCCACGATATCGCCGCGCTCCAGCAGCGTGACGGCCTGCTTCAGCAGCCGCTGCTGCGGGTTCTCTGGGTGGACTTCGAAGTACTGGGCCATGATGAAGAAAGGTTCCTGGTCAGGATTCGGCGGGTTCGATGGGCACGCGGCGCTCACGCACCGTGAGCCACGCGCCGGCCGCGCCGCAGACCGCGATCATCCCCATGCCGATGAGCGAGAAGCGGTCCGGCACATGGGAAAAGACGATCCAGCCGCCAAGCATGGCGAACGCGATCTGCGCATAGAGATAAGGCGTGAGCGTGGACGCCGGCGCGCGCTGGTAGGCCAGGATCAGCATGAAGTGCCCCACCGTGCCCATGAAGCCCATGAGGCACAGCAGCGCCCACCATTCCCAGGAAGGCAGCGAGGTCCACACGAAGGGCACGACGAGCGAGACGATCAGCGTGCCCACCCAGCCGGTGTAGAAGTGCATGGTCAGCGGGTTCTCGGTCTGCGCCAGCTTGCTCGTGAGCACCTGGAACCAGGCGTTGCTCAGCACCAGCCCCAGCGGCAGCAGAACGGCCCAGCTGAACGCGCCGCCGCCTGGCCGCAGGATGACCAGCGTGCCGATGAAACCGCCCGCCACCAGCGTCCAGCGCAGCGGCGAGACGTGCTCCTTGAGCGTGGTGGCCGCCAGCAGCGTGATGACCAGCGGCGCGATCAGCACGATCGAGGTGAACTCCGCCAGCGGCATGTAGCGCAGGCTCAGGAAGGCGAAGATGCTCGATGCCAGCAGCAGCGCACCGCGCAGCGCCTGGTAGCGGGGATGCTTCGTGTGCAACAGCGCCGTGCCGCGCAGCGGCAGCAGCACCAGCGTGGTCGCCACCGCCTGGAAGGCATAGCGGAACCACACGCCCATCAGGATGGGCACGCCCAGCGTGGAGTACTTGGTGGCGGTGTCGAGCGTGGCGAAGCAGGCCACGGCCAGTATCACGAGGCCGATGCCGGCGAGGATGCGTTCCGATTCCTTGCCGAGGCTTCGCTGCTGCGCCACGCGAGCGGCTGCCAGCGCAACGGTCGCCGCGTTGTCGTTGCTGGTCCCGGGGCTTGGGCTCACTGCTGGATACGGTCGCCGAGCAGTTCCCACACGGGAGTGAGCGCGCCGGGCAGGGGCGGCAGCTTGCCGAGATCGCAGTGGCTCTCGTCGGGGCTGTGGAAATCGCTGCCGCGCGAGGCGGCGAAATCGAACTCGAGCGCCTTGTCGGCGTACTCGACGAACTCGGCCGGCGTGTGGCTGCCGGTGACGACCTCGATCGCCTTGCCGCCATGTGCCTTGAATTCGAGGAACAGCGCGTATTCCTCGTTGGCCGTGAACTTGTAGCGGCCCGGGTGGGCGATCACGGCCAGGCCCTTGGCGGCAGTGATCCAGTGCACGGCATCTTTCAGCGTGGCCCAGCGGTGCGGCACGTAGCCGGGCTTGCCTTCGGTGAGGAACTTGCGGAACACCTCGGGCGTGTCGCGGCAATGGCCCTGTTCGACGAGAAAGCGCGCGAAGTGCGTGCGCGAGATGAGTTCGGGATTGCCGACGAACTTGAGCGCGCCTTCATAGGCGCCGTGGATGCCGACCTTGGCCAGCCCCTCGGACATTTCCTGCGCCCGCTTGCCGCGGCCGCCGCGCGTGTCGTACAGGCCCTGCGAGATGGCCGCGTCGTCGGGGTCGAAGCCCAGGCCGACGATGTGCACCGTCTCGCCCGCGAAGGTCACGGAAATCTCGGTGCCGGTGAGGTAGCGCATGCCGTTGGCACGGGCCGCGGCCGCTGCGCGGTGCTGCCCGCCGATCTCGTCATGGTCGGTGAGGGCCCAGAGTTCCACCCCGTTGGCTGCGGCGCGCGCCGCCAGTTCTTCGGGCGTCAGCGTGCCGTCGGAGACCACGGAGTGGCAATGAAGATCGGCATTGAGAATGGAGGACACCCCCGCATTCTATGGGGTCTGGAACCCTGTTGCGGGCGCGTGGATACTGCAAAAGATGCTATTAAATAAATAGCATTAATGCGCCGCTGCATGCGCCTCAGCGCTGCTTGCGGAAAGCCGCCCAGGCCGCCACCGCGGTGAAGGTGGCCACGATCGCCACCACGATCCAGAAACCGTGCTTGTGGTCCGCCAGCGGGATGCCGCCCACGTTCATGCCGAACAGGCCGGCCAGGATGTTGATCGGCAGCGCAAGCACCGTGACCACCGTCAGAACGAACAGGCTGCGGTTGTTGTCCTCGTTGACGTTGGCGGCGATCTCTTCCTGCAGCAGCTTGATGCGCTCCTGCAGCGCCTGCATGTCGCGCAGCACCACCGAGAACTCCTCGGTCGAGCCGCGCAGCGCCTGCGCGTCGGGCTCCGACATCCAGCCCGGCGGCCCCTGCAGCAGCCGGAACAGCGCCGCCGGCTCGGGCGCCAGCAGCCGCTGCAGCCGCACCAGCAGCCGGCGCAGCACGCCCAGGCGCGCGCGCTTGTGGTCGAGGCGGCCAGCGAGCAGTTCGTCCTCGATGCGGTCGATGCGCGAGGTGACGCCGCGCACGATCTTCACCAGCACATCGGCCTGCGCGCGCAGCAGGTGCTCCAGCAGCTCGGTGCTGGAGCGCGGCGCGTCGCCCGCCTTCACCGCGGTGCGCAGCGCATCGACCGAGCGCAGCGGCTTGGTGCGGGCCGTGACCACGAGGCGCGGGCCGACGCCGATCCACAGCGTGGAGATGTCCGAGGGCTCGAAGCTGAACTCGAAGTGCACGTCGTTGATGACGGCGATCAGCGAATCGTCGTCGCGCTCGATGCGCGTGGAGGGCAGGCCCTCGTGCAGCGTCTCGTAGAAGGTGTCGGAGAGGTTCGCGTGCCGCACCAGCCAGCGCTCGGCGTGCGCATGGCTCAAGTTGAAATGCAGCCAGACATAGGCGGGGTTTTCCTGCCCGTCTTCGCCTTCGCAGCCGGCTCGGGCTTCGCTGGCTTCGATATTGCGCTGCCCGGCTAGCCACGCGGCGGCCTGCGCGGAGTCGATGGCCCGCGCGGGTTCGGGCGCGCGGGCGTCGAAGAGGTAGCCGCAGATCAGCCCGGCTTCGTCGCCCCCGTACGACTGGGCCGCGAGATCATGGAATGCCGACAAGATGATAAGTACGCGAGTTCAGAAGATGCGGGTGAACAGCCAGTAGAGCGAGCCCGACAGCAGCATCGCCACCGGCAGCGTCAGCACCCAGGCCAGCGCGAGGTTGCGCAGCGTCGACAACTGCAGGCCCGAGCCGCTGGCCGTCATGGTGCCGGCCACGCCGGAAGACAGCACGTGCGTGGTCGACACCGGCAGCCCGTACATGTCGGCCGCGCCGATGGTGACCATGGCCACCACCTCGGCCGAGGCGCCCTGGGCGTAGCTCAGGTGCGTCTTGCCGATCTTCTCGCCCACCGTGACCACGATGCGCTTCCAGCCGATCATCGTGCCCAGGCCCAGCGCGATGGCCACCGCCACCTTGACCCACAGCGGAATGAAGCGCGTGGCGCTGTCGAGCTCCTGGCGGAAGGTGTTCACGCGCAGCTTCGTCTCCTCGTCGAACCTGGCCGCGCCGCTCTTGTCGAGGTGGCGGATGGCCTCCGAGGCCAGGTACATGTCGTTGCGCACGTTGGCAACGGCCTCCGCCGGAACACCGGCCAGCGAGCCGTGCTGGCGCACCTGGGTGCCGATGCTGCCGGCCGTCGCGGCCAGGGCCGGCACCACGGCCGGCGTGAACTCGCGGGTGCGCACGTAGGTGGAGAGCGTGTCGCGCGCGGCAGCGGGTGCCATGGCCGGCAGCGAAGTCGGCACGCTGCGGTTCAGCGCGTTCTGCGCCATCTCGGCCACGGCCACGAACTTGACGTTCTCGTCGGCGGGCATCGCGCGGTTCAGCGCATAGGCCATCGGCACCGTGCCCACCAGGATCAGCATGATCAGGCCCATGCCCTTCTGTCCATCGTTCGAGCCGTGCGCGAAGGACACACCCGTGCAGGTGAGGATCAGCAGGCCGCGGATCCACCACGGCGGCGGCTCGGTTCCCTTGGGCTCTTCATACAGGGCGCGGTTCTTCACGAAGGCGCGCAGCGCCAGCAGCAGCAGGGCGGCGCAGCCGAAGCCGACCATGGGCGACAGCAGCAGCGAATAGCCCACCTTGGTGGCCTGCGCCCAGTCGACCCCGCTGGTGCCATCGCGCCCATGCATCAGCGCGTTGGCCACGCCCACGCCGATGATCGAGCCGATCAGCGTGTGCGACGACGATGCCGGCAGGCCCAGCCACCAGGTGCCCAGGTTCCAGATGATGGCGGCGATCAGCAGCGCGAACACCATCGCGAAGCCGGCACCCGAGCCCACCTGCAGGATGAGCTCCACCGGCAGCAGCGCGATGATGCCGAAGGCCACCGCGCCGCTGGACACCATCACGCCCAGGAAGTTGAAGAAGCCCGACCAGACCACCGCGAAGTTCGGCGGCAGCGAGTGGGTGTAGATGACGGTCGCGACCGCGTTGGCGGTGTCGTGGAAGCCGTTGACGAACTCGAAGCCCAGTGCGATCAGCAGTGCCACGCCAAGAAGTATGTAGGGCACCCAGGTGGTGACGGGCGCGCCGGAGGCGGTGACGTCGCCGACCAGGCTCCAGGCCGTGAAGAGCAGGCCGGCGGCCAGCAGGCCCACGAAGGTGATCAGCGTGAGCGGACCGGGCTTGGCGTCGAGCTTGGGCCGTTGCGCGGCGGACGCCGACGGCAACTCGGCATGCGGGGCAGCGAGCGTGTTCATGGGATTCTGGGGTGTTGGAATGGCTCCAGATGGTGTTCGCCGCGTATGACAACTACATGTCAACGGCGTCAAAACTGTCACGTAGTCGTCATTTGGGGCGAGCAGCATGCTTTTTCGTCTCCCTCTTCAATCCTTTCTCCTGCCGCCCCACCATGCTGACGAGCGCACTTCCCGACCATGAAGACCTGATGCAACGCATCGCCCGCGACCTGATCGACAGCTACGACGAAGAGCTCGAGCTGGAGATCGAGGACCGCAACATCGACGGCCTCGACCCCGCTTCGGTCACCGCGGCATCCTCCGCCGACAAGACCGCCCGCCAGGCCTACTTCAAGGAGCTGTTCCGCCTGCAGGGCGAGCTGGTCAAGCTGCAGGACTGGGTGCAGCACAGCAAGCAGAAGGTCGTCATCCTGTTCGAAGGCCGCGACGCGGCGGGCAAGGGCGGCGTCATCAAACGCATCACCCAGCGGCTGAACCCGCGCGTGGCCCGCGTGGCCGCGCTGCCGGCGCCCAACGACCGCGAACGCACCCAGTGGTATTTCCAGCGCTACGTGGCGCACCTGCCGGCGGCCGGCGAGATGGTGCTTTTCGACCGCAGCTGGTACAACCGCGCCGGCGTCGAGCGCGTCATGGGCTTCTGCTCCGACGACGAGTACGAGGAGTTCTTCCGCACCGTGCCCGAGTTCGAGAAGATGCTCGTGCGCTCGGGCATCAAGCTCATCAAGTACTGGTTCTCCATCACCGACGACGAGCAGCACATGCGCTTCCTCGGCCGCATCCACGACCCGCTCAAGCAATGGAAGCTGAGCCCCATGGACCTCGAGAGCCGCCGCCGCTGGGAGGAATACACCAAGGCGAAGGAAATCATGCTGGAGCGCACGCATATTCCGGAGGCGCCGTGGTGGGTGGTGCAGGCGGTCGACAAGAAGAAGGCGCGCCTGAACTGCATCAGCCATCTACTGGGCCAGCTGCCTTACCAGGAAGTGCCGCATCCCCCGGTCGAGCTGCCCGAGCGCGTGCGCCATGCCGACTACCTGCGCCAGCCCGTGCCGGCGAACATGATCGTTCCTGAAATCTACTGAGGCACGCGCGGTCCTTGCGGCCGGCCAAGGGTAGGCCGGCCGGCGCTTTGCGGTCACACTGCGCGCCATGGCTCGTCGTTCCACAGCTTCAGTCTTTGCCCGCGCCTACGAGCGCAACCTGCGTGCGCTCACCAAGGCCACCCTGAGCAACAGCAAGCGCATTGCGGGACAGGTCCAGCGCGCGACCGCCAAACGGCTCAAGCCGCCGCCCGGCAGGGGCGACTGGCTCAGCGGGGTGGCTGTCGGGCCGGGCGGCGCGCGCGGCTATCACCTGTTCCGGCCGGCTGGTCTCGAACTGAAGCTGGGCGAGCGCCTGCCGCTCATGGTGATGCTGCACGGCTGTGGCCAGACCGGCCGTGACTTCGCCGCGAGTACCCGCATGAACGCACTGGCCGTGCGCCAGCGCTTCCTGGTGCTCTACCCCGAACAGGACCGGATCGCCCATCCGCAGGGCTGCTGGAACTGGTACGAGCGCCGCTCCGGCAAGGCCGATGCCGAGGCCGCCACGCTGATGGCCGCCATCGACCAGGCCTGCCTGCTCTATCCCGTCGACCGCGACCGCGTGGCGCTGGCCGGCCTTTCCGCCGGCGCGAGCATGGCGGCGCTGCTCGCGACGCGCTACCCGAACCGCTTCCGCGCCGTCGTCATGCACTCGGGCGTGGCGCCCGGTGCGGCGAAGTCGCCTGCCACCGCCCTGGGCGCGATGCGCGGCGAGCACGTGCCGCCCATGCCCACCACGGCCGTCGGCAAGGCGATGGGCGCGGCGGCGGTCTTCACCACCCTGCCGCCGATGCTCGTGTTGCACGGCGATGCCGACGCGGTGGTCGCGCCGAGCAATGCCGCCAGCAGCGCTGCTGTATGGGCGACCGCCGTGGGCGCGCGGCCAGGGTTGACGCGCGAGGTGCAGCGCGGCAGGCGCCGTGCGATGCGGGTGACCGACTTCAGGCGCAAGGGGCGCACGCTCGTCACGCTGTGCGAGATCGCGGGGCTCGGCCATTCGTGGAGCGGCGGAGCGCCGAAGCTGCTGTTCAGCGACCCCGAGGGGCCCGATGCCACGCGCATGGCCTGGGCGTTTGCCGCCGCGCAGTTCAAGGCCGTTGGAGGCCCGAAGAAGGTCTAGCGGAAGGGGCGGCTATGCGGCGACCGCCCCTTCGCGCGCCGCGGCCCGCCACGCACTGGGCGCCATCCCCTTGCTGCGCTTGAAGGCCTTGCTGAACGCTGCCTCCGATTCGTAGCCCACCGCCGCGGCGATCGCCCCCATGGCAGCGTTGCCTTGCCCCAGCATGTTGCCGGCCTTGAACATGCGCCATTGCGTGAGGTACTCCAGCGGCGCCTGTCCCACCCGCTCCCGAAAACGCTGTGCGAAGGCAGAGCGCGACAGGTTCGCGACGGCGGCGAGTGCTTCCACCGTCCAGTCGTGCGCGATCTCCTTGTGCATCGCGCGCAGCGCGGGTCCGATGCGCGCATCGGCCAGCGCGGCCAGCCAGCCCGTCTGGGATTCGGCATTGGCCGCGACGTGCGCGCGCACCGCCTGAACGAACACGATGTCGGCCAGCCGGCTCACGAGCAGGCTGGACCCCAGGCCCGGCTCGCCGGTTTCCATGGCCAGCAGCTGCAGCGTGCCTTGCAGCGCAAGGGCGCGGGCCTGTTCCATCTTCACGTGGAGCAGCACCGGCAGCAGATCGAGCAGCGGCCGCGCGGCGCGCTGGTCGAAGTGGAACCAGCCGCAGATCACCGACGCCGCCGTGCCCGTGCCGCCGAGCTCCACCAGCCCGCCGATGCGGTCGCGCACGACGGAGGCGCAGCTCACGGTCGGCGTGTTCGGATGGTCGCGCAGGATGTAAGGCGTGCCGTGCGCCAGCACATAGCAGTCGCCCGCCGCCAGTGCCACCGGCTGCGCCATGCCCTCGACCTCCAGCAGGCAGCCGCCGCGCACCACGAGCCCGAAGCGTGCGCTCTCGCCCCCGGCCAGGCTCACGCCCC
The DNA here is from genome assembly GCF_048305045.1 of Variovorax sp. 278MFTsu5.1. NCBI lineage: Bacteria > Pseudomonadati > Pseudomonadota > Betaproteobacteria > Burkholderiales > Comamonadaceae > Variovorax > Variovorax sp. 278MFTsu5.1. Next base: position 5,301,748 of record NZ_CP157622.1, on the reverse strand, counting down.
AGGGCGCCCCGGCCTCGAGGCGGGCGTACAGCGCGCTGCGCACTCTCATGGCCGCAAAGATGTCGTCGAGCGGGTCCATCGAAGACTCCTCCAGTGGTGGACGAATGGACAAGATTTTCGGTCTTCCGGGCATTCACTGTCCATCGGCAGCGGCGGAAACTGCGGCCTCACTTATTCAGGAACCAGCAGGAGCAGGGCCATGAACACCAGGACCGATCCCACCGACTTCACCCGACTCGCCGACCGCTACGTCGCCGTCTGGAACGAACCCGATGCCGAGGCGAGGCGCGCCGCCATCGCCGGCCTCTGGGTGCCCGACGGCGAGCATTACGTGCGCACGCTGCAGGCCAGGGGCCACGAGGCGCTGCAGCAGCGCGTCACCGGCTCGCATGAGAAGAACGTGCGCGACGCCGGCTTTCGCTTCGTCCGCGCGGGCGACGCCCAGTTCCTGCACGACGTTGTGATGTTCCATTGGCACATGGTCCCGGCCGCGGGCGGCCCGGTGGCCGCGCTCGGGCTGGAGTTCCTGGTGCTCGCCACAGACGGCCGCATCGCCACGGACTACCAGTTCATCCTGCCCACGCCCGCCGCCGCCTGAGCCTGGCCGATGACCTCCGAGGTCATTGCCTTCACGCCGCTTCCTTCCAACACTCGAATCCATCATGACGCAGTCAAACATCGCTTCGGCAGCATCGCTTTCTTCCACCGGCAGCCAGAGTCCGGACGCGACACGTCCCGGCCGGCTGGGCCTGTGGGTCATGCTCAGCGGCACCTTCCTCGTGGTGCTGGACTTCTTCATCGTCAACGTCGCGCTGCCCTCGATGCAGCGCGAACTGCAGGCGAGCGCGGGCACCCTGCAGCTGGTGGTGGCCGGCTACGGCCTCGCTACCGCCGCGGGCCTGATCACCGGCGGCCGGCTCGGCGACCTGTTCGGGCGCCGTCGCATGTTCATGCTGGGCCTGCTGCTGTTCACGCTCGCTTCGGCCGCCTGCGGCCTGGCGCCGAACGCCGAACTGCTGGTGGCGGCACGCGTGCTGCAGGGACTGGCCGGCGCGCTGCTGCAGCCGCAGGTGCTGGCGATGATCGGCCTGGCCTACACCGGGGAAGACCGGGCGCGCGCCTTCGCGGCCTATGGACTCACACTGGGGTTGGGCGCCACGCTCGGGCAACTGGTCGGCGGCCTGTTGATCCATGCCGACCTGGCGGGTCTCGGCTGGCGCAGCTGCTTTCTCATCAACGTGCCGATCGGCCTGCTGGCGCTGACGCTTGCACCGCGCGTCATTGCGCCGCTGGCGAACAGCGGCAACAGCCGCCTCGACCTCGCCGGCATGCTGCTCGTGGCCGCGGGCTCGGCGGCAGTGGTGCTGCCGCTGGTGGAAGGCCGCGAACAGGGCTGGCCGCTCTGGAGCTGGCTGTGCCTTGCTGCGGCGCTGCCGCTGCTCGCAGCCTTTGCACACCAGCAGCGCCGGCTCGCAGTGCGTGGCGGTGCGCCGCTCGTAGCTCCGGTGCTGCTCGCCAACGGCCGCTTCGGCATGGGCCTGCTCACGACGCTGGCCTTCTACGTGGGCAATGCCTCGCTCTACTTCGTGCTCGCGCTCTACCTGCAGCAGGGCCTGGCCCTCGACCCGCTCAGCTCGGGCATCGTCTTCACGGCGCTGGCGGCCGGCTTCTTCGCGACGTCGATGATGGGTGCGCGCCTCGCGCGCCGCTTCGGCGGCAAGCCGCCCATCGCGCTCGGTGCCCTTGTGCTCGCCACGGGGCATGCGCTGCAGTTCGTCAACGTGGCCGTCTGGCCCGGGCACTCGCACCTCGTGGCGTGCATGGTGCCCTTGCTTCTGGTGCAGGGCGCGGGGCTCGGCATGGTGATGGCGCCGCTGGTCTCCACCGTGCTGGCCGGCCTGCCGCCGCAGCATGCGGGCGTGGCCTCGGGCGTGATCTCGATGGTGCAGCAGGCGAGCAACGCACTGGGCGTGGCGCTGATCGGCATTCTTTTCTACGGGCGGCTCGGCGATGCGCCGGATGCGGGGGCGTATGCGAGCGCCTTCGGGGTGGCGCTGCTGTATCTGACGGTGTCGGCGCTGCTGGTGGCTGGCTTGCATCGCCGGGGCACGCGGACGGCCTAGCTACCGGAGAGCGTGGGGAGTTCCGACAGCTTCTCCGACACCCGCTTGCAGGCGGTGATCAAGTCGCGAACGATGCGTTCCTCGATGTTCATGTCGCCCTCGTATTCGCCGAGATTTCGTATCTCATGTCCCTTGGCGAGCACGCGCCATACCTCCGGCCCGAGCGACAGGGTGTGAGGAAGTACCTGGAAAACGATGAAGCGATTGCTCGATCGATACCCGTGCCATCGCAGCGCAGCGAGGCACATGGCATGCGCCGCGTTGTAGACGAGATCGAAGCGGCTTTCCAGGGAGAGCTGCGCCAGTTGGGCATCTGCCAGACGTGCCTGGCCAGAGCGCATCAGGCCGGCGAATTCACGCGCGTCGGGTGCTTCGGCAGCCAGCGGCTTCGACGGGCCGCACAGGTTTTCAAGTGGGGAGGACATGCGCGTCGCCGATCACCCAGAGCTTGGGCTGTGCCATGACGCGCGTGACGAACGATTCGCCGTCCTTGTGCTTTCGCATGAGTTCTTTCCTCGTGAACATGGTCGGATTCACTGTACGGCCGAGGCGTGCCGATACAGCGTCGAGTGCGAGAAAGAGATCCGAATACGCAAGTTCGTCACTGATCAGAAGCAGATCGATGTCGCTCGCTGCCGTGTCGCTCTTCCTGGCCACCGAGCCGAAGACGAACGCGGCTTCGATCCTGTCGGCCACCGGCGCCAGGGCTTCGCGCAGGGGGCCGGCGAGCCCGAATGTCTTTCGCACGATGCCGCACAGCTCCTCGAAGATCGGCGAGTCCGCATTGGCCTGATAGTGCTTCTGGTTGCCCACGCGCGAGGTTGCAAGCAGCCCGCTGTCGCTCAGGCACTTGAGTTCGCGCTGCACTGCTCCCGACCCGGCGCCGGTAAGCTTGATCAGTTCGCTGGAGAAAAAGCTCCGGTCCGGTTGGCCGAAGAGATAGCCCAGCACGCGCTGCTGGGTTGTCGTGAACAAGGCGTCAGCCAAGCCCGTGGGCATGTCTTGTTCCGGCGGAGGAGGTAGATATTTACCCATTTTGGGCATTTTAATGCCCAAAATGGGTTTTTGACCCGATGTTCCATGACCGGCATGACCAACGATCTTCAATCGCTCACCCAGGCCCTTCGCGACTTCGCCCAGGCCCGCGACTGGGAGCAGTTCCACTCCCCCAAGAACCTTGCCTGCGCACTTTCGGTGGAGGCCGCCGAGCTGCTCGAACACTTCCAGTGGCTCACCGAGGCCCAGAGCCGCGACCTGCCGGCCGACAAGCGCGCAGAGATCGGCACCGAGGTCGCCGACGTCTTCCTCTACCTGCTGCAGCTCGCCGACAAGCTCGGCATCGACGTGATCGAGGCCGCGCGCAGCAAGATGCTCCTCAACGCCCGCAAGTACCCCGCGCCGCCGGCCTGAGTACGTCCGTGTACGCCACCCGGCGTATTTCCCCTTTGTGGTGCATTCCGCAGACTCCCTCCCACGCCAGCCAAGGCTGTCGAAAAGGTTCAACCAACCCCGGAGCAGGAGTCCATATGCAACGTCGTTTCACCCTCAAGGCGCTCACCGCCGCCGTCGCGCTGGCCAGCATTTCTGCTGCGCCCGCATTCGCCGCCGATACCATCAAGGTCGGCGTGCTGCACTCGCTGTCGGGCACGATGGCCATCTCGGAAACCGTGTTGAAGGACACGGTGCTGATGGCGATCGACGACATCAACAAGAAGGGCGGCGTGCTGGGCAAGCAGCTCGAGCCCGTGGTGGTCGACCCTGCCTCCAACTGGCCGCTGTTCGCCGAGAAGACCAAGCAGCTGCTCGGCCAGGACAAGGTCTCGGTCATCTTCGGCTGCTGGACCTCGGTGTCGCGCAAGTCGGTGCTGCCGGTGGTCGAGGAAATGAACGGCCTGCTGTTCTACCCCGTGCAGTACGAGGGTGAAGAGCTCTCCAAGAACGTGTTCTACACGGGCGCCGCGCCCAACCAGCAGGCCATTCCGGCCGTCGACTACCTGATGAGCAAGGAAGGCGGCGGCGCCAAGCGCTGGGTGCTGCTGGGCACCGACTACGTGTACCCCCGCACCACCAACAAGATCCTGCGCGCCTACCTGAAGAGCAAGGGCGTGAAGGAATCCGACATCGACGAGAAGTACACCCCCTTCGGCCACAGCGACTACCAGACCATCGTGGCCGACATCAAGAAGTTCTCGGCCGGCGGCAAGACGGCGGTGGTCTCGACCATCAACGGCGACTCCAACGTGCCCTTCTACAAGGAACTGGGCAACGCCGGCCTGAAGGCCAAGGACGTGCCGGTGGTCGCCTTCTCGGTGGGCGAGGAGGAACTGCGCGGCGTCGACACCAAGCCGCTGGTGGGCCACCTAGCCGCATGGAACTACTTCATGTCGATCAAGAACCCGACCAACACCGCCTTCATCAAGCAGTGGAGCGAGTACGCCAAGGCCAAGAACATCGCCGGCCACAAGGACAAGCCGCTCACCAACGACCCGATGGAAGCCACCTGGATCGGCATCCACATGTGGAAGCAGGCGGTCGAGAAGGCCAAGTCGACGGACACCGACAAGGTGATCGCAGCCATGGCCGGCCAGACCTTCACCGCACCCTCGGGCATCGTCTCGAAGATGGACGAGAAGAACCACCACCTGCACAAGAGCGTGTTCATCGGCGAGATCAAGGCCGACGGCCAGTTCAACGTGGTGTGGAAGACGCCGGGTCCGGTCAAGGCCAAGCCGTGGAGCCCGTACATCGAAGGCAACGACAAGAAGCCGGATTACCCCGCTGGCAAGTCGATGTAATTGATCGACAAGCCCCTTGCCTCGCTCCCTCTCCCCTCGGGGAGAGGGCGGGGTGGGGGCAACGGCGGTCGATCGGGCCGCCGCGTTTGTTTGAAGGCCTCCGGCCCTCACCCCAACCCTCTCCCCCAGGGGAGAGGGAGCAACACGAATTTCATGATGCTTCGACGATCCCTTCACTGCGCCTTCGCCGCCATGCTCCTCCTGGCATCGGCCGCCCACGCGCTGACCGCCGACGAAGCCCGGGCCATCGCCTCCGGCGAATCCGAGGCCCGCATCGCCGCGCTCAACAAGGCCGTGCTCACGGCAGACGACAAGACGGCAGCCTTCATCCAGGCCATGTCCGACGACGCGGTCAAGTACACCGAAGACAAGGTCTTCGTGATGAAGGACGACAAAGGCTACGATCCGGTCACCGGCACCGAGCTGAAGGTGCCCGACACCGCCGAGGACGTCGTCAACAACAACCTCATGCGCGGCGCGCTCGATGCCGCGCAGGCCGCGCTCAAGCTCACGAGCAAGGACGACGCGGTGCGCGCCGAGGCCGCGCAGGCGCTCTTCAAGGAGCCCGACGAGTCGCGCCTGCCGATGGTCGAGAAGGCGCTGGCCGCCGAGACCAACCCCAAGATCAAGTCCCAGCTGGAGCTGGTGCGCGCCGCCAGCATGCTCGGCAGCGCCGACAAGGCCAAGCGCCTCGCCGCGGCCAAGGAGCTGGGCAACAACCGCAACCCCGACACCAAGCTGCTGCTCAACCAGCGCCTGGCCGACGAGACCGAGGCCGACGTCAAGGCCGCCATCGTCGCGTCCATCGCCAGCATCGACGGCGCGCTGGTCTGGGGCGACCGCATCAACGCCGTGTTCAGCGGCGTCAGCCTGGGCTCGGTGCTGCTGCTGGCCGCGCTGGGCCTGGCCATCACCTACGGGCTGATGGGCGTCATCAACATGGCCCATGGCGAGCTGATGATGATCGGCGCCTACGCCACCTACGTGATGCAGGGCATCTTCCAGAAGTACATGCCCGAGGCGGCGTTCGGCTGGTACCTGGTGGCCGCCATTCCCGTGTCGTTCCTCGCATCGGCGCTCGTGGGCGCGGTGCTGGAGCGCGGCGTGATCCGCTTCCTCTACGGCCGCCCGCTCGAGACGCTGCTGGCCACCTGGGGCATCAGCCTGATGCTGCAGCAGCTGGTGCGCTCCATCTTCGGCGCGCAGAACGTCGGCGTGGAAAACCCCGGCTGGATGAGCGGCGGCTTCACCATGCTGAGCAACGTCACGCTGCCGTGGAACCGCATCTGCATCATCGTCTTCGCTGCGCTGGTGCTGCTGGCCATGGGCTGGCTCATCGGCCGCACGCGGCTTGGCCTGTTCGTGCGCGGCGTCACGCAGAACCGCCCGATCGCCTCGTGCATGGGCGTGAACACCGCGCGCATCGACACCTATGCCTTCGCGCTCGGCTCCGGCATCGCGGGCCTGGCCGGCTGCGCGCTGAGCCAGATCGGCAACGTCGGCCCCGACCTGGGCCAGAGCTACATCGTCGACAGCTTCATGGTGGTCGTGATGGGCGGCGTGGGCCAGCTCGCGGGCACCGTGTACGCGGCGCTGGGGCTGGGCATTCTCAACAAGTTCATCGAGGGCTGGGCGGGCGCGGTGCTCGCAAAGATCGCGGTGCTCGTTTTCATCATCATCTTCATCCAGAAGCGGCCTCAAGGCATCTTCGCGATGAAGGGCCGGAGCGCAGAGGCATGAGCAAGGTCGTACTTCCAACCAAGGGGCCGCTCTTGAGCGGCAAGGGCTGGACGGCCTTCTTCGTCGCGCTCATCGTGGTGTGCGCGCTGGCGCCCGTGCTCAACATGTGGGTGCCCGTCGACAGCCCGCTGCACATGAGCGACTACGCGGTGGCGCTGGTCGGCAAGATCATGTGCTATGCGATCTGCGCGTTGGCCATGGACCTGATCTGGGGCTACACCGGCATCCTCTCGCTGGGCCACGGCCTCTTCTTCGCGCTGGGCGGCTACATGATGGGCATGTACCTCATGCGCCAGATCGGCCGCGACGGCAACTACAAGAGCGACCTGCCGGACTTCATGGTGTTCCTCGACTGGAAGACGCTGCCCTGGCACTGGACCTTCAGCGACAGCTTCATCGCCACGCTGGTGCTGATCGTCGCGGTGCCGGGCCTCATCGCCTTCGTGTTCGGCTTCTTCGCCTTCCGCTCGCGCATCAAGGGCGTGTACTTCTCGATCATCACGCAGGCCATGACCTTCGCTGCCATGCTGCTGTTCTTCCGCAACGAGACGGGCTTCGGCGGCAACAACGGTTTCACCGACTTCAAGCGCATCCTGGGCATCCCGATCGCCACGCAGGAAATGCGCATGACGCTCTTCGCGCTCACCGGCGCCACGCTGCTGGGCTTCTTCCTGTTCGCCAAGTGGCTCATCGGCAGCAAGTTCGGCCGCGTGCTGCAGGCCATCCGCGACGCCGAGACGCGCGTGATGTTCTCGGGCTACAACCCGCTGCCGTACAAGCTCACGATCTGGGTGATCTCGGCCGTCATGTGCGGCGTGGCCGGCGCGCTCTACGTGCCGCAGGTCGGCATCATCAATCCGGGTGAGATGAGCGCCGCCAATTCCATCGAGATCGCCATCTGGGCAGCGGTGGGCGGGCGCGCGACGCTGATCGGGCCGATCATCGGCGCCTTCATCGTCAACGGCGCGAAGAGCTGGCTCACGGTGGCCTATCCGGAGTACTGGCTGTACTTCCTGGGCGCCTTGTTCATTGCTGTCACGCTGTTCCTGCCGAACGGCATCGTGGGGCTGGTGCGCAAGTGGTTGTCGAGGGAGAAAAAGAAGACCACGGCGCCCGAGCCTGCGCAGGATGCGCGTCGCGCAGTCGCGGCGGAGCAGGGCGTCGAGCCCGATGCGCTGGCCTCGCTGCCGGTGGATGCGAAGGGAGCACGCGCATGACGCCAGACCTGATGGAAGCCGGCGCCGAGCGCGTCGCGCGCGCCAGCGGCATCCACTACGTGAGCGGCAGCACCGAATCGGGTGGCCGCGCCGCCGACTTCGGCCGCCACGTCACGCCGGGCGAGGTCGACGTCACGCACGGCCGCATCCTCTACCTCGAAGACGTGAGCGTGAGCTTCGATGGCTTCAAAGCCATCAACAAGCTGTCGCTGGACATCGCGCCGGGCGAGCTGCGCTGCATCATCGGACCGAACGGCGCCGGCAAGACGACGATGATGGACATCATCACCGGCAAGACCCGGCCCGACGAAGGCACGGTGTTCTTCGGCAGCACCATCGACCTGCTGCGCCACCGCGAGGCGGAAATCGCGCAGCTGGGCATCGGGCGCAAGTTCCAGAAGCCGACGGTGTTCGAGCACCTGACCGTGTTCGAGAACCTGGAACTGGCGCTGAAGACCGACAAGGGCGTGCGCTCGTCGATGCTCTTCAGGCTCGACTCTGCGCAGAGCGACCGGCTCGCCGAGGTGCTGGAGACCATCCACCTCGCCGACAGCGTCTCGCGCCTAGCCGGCAACCTGAGCCATGGGCAGAAGCAGTGGCTGGAAATCGGCATGCTGCTCATGCAGGACCCGAAGCTGCTGCTGCTCGACGAGCCCGTGGCCGGCATGACCGACGAGGAAACGGCCCGCACTGCCGAGCTCTTCCTTTCGCTCAAGGGCAAGCACTCGCTGATGGTGGTGGAGCACGACATGAGCTTCATCCGCACCATCTCCGAGATCGTCACCGTGCTGTGCGACGGCTCCGTGCTCGCGCAGGGCACGCTGGACGAAGTGCAGGCCGACGAGCGGGTGATCGAGGTCTACCTGGGCCGCTGAGGGGGAACGAACCATGCTGACAGTCAAGAACATCCACCAGTACTACGGCGGCTCCCACATCCTGCGCGACGTGAGCTTCGAGGCGAAGCTCGGCAAGGTCACCGTGCTGCTGGGCCGCAATGGCGTGGGCAAGACCACGCTGCTGAAGTCGCTCATGGGCCTGGTGCCCATCAAGAGCGGCAGCATCGAGCTCGAAGGCAAGCCGATCCACAAGGCCACGCCCTATGAGCGGGCCAGGGCCGGCATCGGCTTCGTGCCGCAGGGCCGCGAGATCTTCGCGCGGCTCACGGTCGAGGAGAACCTGCGCATGGGCCTGGCCTACAAGAGCGGCGGCACGCCCATACCGGCGGAGCTGTACGAGCTCTTCCCCGTGCTCAGGCAGATGATGAACAGAAGGGGCGGAGACCTCTCCGGCGGGCAGCAGCAGCAGCTGGCCATCGCCCGGGCGCTGGCGCCCAAGCCGCGCCTGCTGATCCTCGACGAACCCACCGAGGGCATCCAGCCCAGCATCATCAAGGACATCGGCCGCGTCATCCGCATGTTGGCCGACCGGGGCGACATGGCCATCGTGCTGTGCGAGCAGTACTACGACTTCGCCCAGGAACTGGCCGACGACTACCTCGTGATGGAACGCGGCGAAGTCATTGCGCGCGGCCTCGGCAAGGACATGGAAGCGCAGGGCGTGCGGCAGCTGGTGGCCATCTGAGTCCACGGGCGAGGCCCTCGCGGCCCTGCCAGTACAAGGTCTTCGGCATCTGCGTATCGGTGCGGTTTCAGGGTTTACCCTAAAATCGCGCCTTGCCCGCTGCCGCCGGGCACACCTCCCAGGAGCCTGGCCTTGAACGCCTCCCCACCCGCGCAGGACAGCGCGGCCACCGACATTTCTTCATTCACACTGCCTTCGGGCGCACCCGCCAGCTTCCTGCGCGCGGTGCTCGCGCTCGGGGTCGGCGGCTTCGCCATCGGCACCGGCGAGTTCGTCATCATGGGCCTGCTGCCCGAGGTCGCACGCGACATCGGCGTGAGCATCCCGCAGGCCGGCCACGTCATCAGCGCCTATGCGCTCGGCGTGGTCATCGGCGCGCCGGTGCTCGCGGTGCTGGCCGCCGGCTGGCGCCGCCGCGCGCTGCTGATCGCGCTCATGGCCGTGTTCGCGGCAGGCAACTTCGCCAGCGCCGCCGCGCCCAACTACGTGCTGCTGAACCTGCTGCGCTTCGCGGCGGGGCTGCCGCACGGCACCTACTTCGGCGTGGCCGCGCTGGTGGCCGCCACGCTCGCGCCGCCGGGGCGCCGCGCGCGGGCCGTGGGGCTCGTGATGCTGGGGCTCACCGGCGCCACGCTGGTGGGCGTGCCCATCGCGGCGTGGCTGGGCCAGTTCTTCGGCTGGCGCGCGGCCTTCGTGTTCGTGGGCCTCATCGCGCTGGTGGCCATCGCGCTGCTTCGCCGCGACATCCCCGACATGGCGCCCGCCGCCGGCGCCAGCCCCTGGCGCGAACTCGGCGCACTCAAGCGCAAGCAGGTGTGGTTCACGCTCGGCATCGCCGCCATCGGCTTCGGCGGCATGTTCTCGGTGTTCAGCTACATCAAGCCCACGCTGATCGAGGTGGCCGGCATGCCGGTGGGCGGCGTGCCCATCGTGCTCGCGCTCTTCGGCCTCGGCATGGTGGTGGGCAACCTCGTGGGCTCGCGGCTGGCCGACAAGTCGGTGATGCGCACCATCGGCGGCGTGATGGTCTACGCGGCGCTGGTGCTCGCGGTGTTCACCTTCGCGGCGCACAACGTCGTCGCGGCCGCCATCAACGTGTTCCTCATCGGCTCGACCGTGGCCATCGGCCCGGCATTGCAGATCCGCCTGATGGACGTGTCGGGCGACGCCCAGACGCTCGCGGCCGCGCTCAACCACTCGGCCTTCAACATGGCCAACGCGCTGGGCGCATGGCTCGGCGGCGTCGCGATCGCGGCGGGGCTGGGCTGGACTTCGACCGGCTGGGTCGGCGCGCTTCTGGCGCTGGCGGGGCTCGGCATCTTCGGCTGGGCGGTGGCCAGCGCACGCGCCGCTGCGCGCCGGCCCGCGGCCGTCGCCTGCTGAGCTTCGGGTCGAGATCGTTTCGCAGGGCCCCGGTTGACAGGGGCGAGCGAAGCGGACGACATTGCCGTGGATGACCTCGCCGATCACCCTGGCATGCGAAGAATGAGCTCGCGGCCTTTCCTGCCCTCGTTCTCGCGCCGGCGTCTGCTGGGCGCCGGCCTTGCGGCCGCATTCGTCGGCCATCCCTTGCCGAGGCTGCATGCACAGCCGGCAACCGCTGCACCAGGCTATCCGTTCACGCTGGGCGTCGCCTCGGGCGCGCCCCGTGCCGACGGCTTCGTGCTCTGGACGCGGCTCGCGCCGCAGCCGCTGCACGGCGGCGGCATGGGCGATGCGCCTGTCGAAGTGAACTGGGAGGTCGCCGACGACGAGAGCTTCAGGCGCGTCGTCGCCAAGGGCAGGGCCGTCGCGACAGCCGAGCTGGCGCACTCGGTGCACATCGAGGTGCAAGGCCTGCCGCCGGCGCGCTGGTACTGGTATCGCTTCACCGCTGGCGGTGCGCGCAGCCCCGCCGGCCGCACGCGCACCGCGCCAGCCGACAACGACGAAGCCCTGCAACAGCTGCGCTTCGCCTTCGCCTCCTGCCAGCACTACGAGCATGGCTACTACGCCGCCTACCGCGACATGGCCGTGCAGTCGCTCGACTTCGTGGTGCACCTGGGCGACTACATCTACGAAAGCTCCCGCAAGTCGCACCAGGTGCGCCGGCACGAGGGTGGCATCCCCACGCAGCTCGGCGAGTTCCGCGACCGCTACGCGCTCTACAAGGCCGATGCGCAGTTGCAGGCCGCACACGCCGCCTTCCCGTGGCTCGTGACCTGGGACGACCACGAAGTGGCGAACGACTACACGAACGACGAGTCGCCGCGCACGGCGGACCCAGCGCAGTTCCTCGCGATCCGCGCCGCCGCCTACCAGGCGTGGTACGAGCACATGCCCGTGCCCGCCAGCATGCGCCCGCGCGGCCCCGATGCGCTCATCTACGGCCACCACCGCTTCGGCCGCATGCTCGACCTGCTGCTGACCGACGGGCGCCAGTACCGCTCGCACCACGCCTGCCTTTCTGGCCGCAGCGCTTCGCCGCTGGCCGACTGCGCCGACCGGCTCGCGCCCGAGCGCAGCTTCTTCGGCGCGCAGCAGGAGGCCTGGCTGGCGCGCGAGTTGGCCGCGCCGCCCGCACGATGGACCGTGCTCGCCCAGCCCACGCTACTGGCCGAGGCCGACCGCAAACGCGGCGCAGAACACGGCTACTGGATGGACGGCTGGGACGGCTATGCCGCCGCCCGCGCGCGCCTGCTCGACGCGCTGGCCGAACACAAGGCGCGCGGCGGCAATGCGCTGGTCGCCAGCGGCGACGTGCACGCCTTCTGGGCCGCCGACCTGCGCCGCGGCGATGCGCAGCAGGGGCCGCTGGTCGCGACCGAGTTCGTCGGCGGCGCCATCACCTCCGAAGGGCCGAGCGCCGCCGGCGTGGCGAACATGCTCGCGAAGAATCCGCAGCTGCGCTATGGCCGGGCCGACAGGCGCGGCTATGCGCTCGCCACGCTCGATGCGCGCGGCGCCACGGTTGAGTTCCGCGCGGTGGAAGACGAGAAGACGGCCGATTCGCCGGTCGGCACCATGGCGCGCTTCTCAGTCGAGCACGGCGCGCCCGGCGTGCACGCCGAAGGCAGCTGAAACGCCCGCCCGCCTGCAGGGTCGCGCGGCCGTGCCTATGATGGCCGCCGCTCCCTTCCTTCCATCTCATCTCCTTCCCTCCAGAGCGAGAACCGAACACCATGAGCATTCCCTCCACCCGTCTCGGCCGCACCGGCCTCACCGTCTCCCGCCTCGCCCTCGGCACCATGACCTTCGGCCTGCAGACCGACGAGGCCGTGTCGCACCAGATCCTCGACAAGGCGGCCGAAGGCGGCATCAACTTCCTCGACACGGCCGACGTCTACCCGCTCGGCGGCACCATCGAGACGGCCGGCCGCACCGAGGAAATCATCGGCAACTGGCTCGAGAAGCAGGGCCCCGCGGGCCGCCGCCGCTTCGTGCTGGCGACCAAGGCGGTCAACAAGGTCGGCCCCAACAGCTGGGACCAGGGCGCCTCGCGCAAGCACCTGCTCGACGCCATCGATGCCTCGCTCAAGCGGCTGAAGACCGACCACGTCGACCTCTACCAGCTGCACATGGACGACCGCGAGACGCCGCTCGAAGAGAGCCTGGAGGCGCTCGACACCATCGTGAAGTCGGGCCGCGCGCGCTACATCGGCGTGTCCAACTTCCTGGCCTACCGCCTGGCCCGCGCGCTGGGCAAGTCCGACCTGCTGAGGCTCACGCGCTATGTGTCGGTGCAGCCGCGCTACAGCCTGCTGTTCCGCGAGATCGAGCGCGAACTGCTCCCGCTGGCGAGCGAAGAGGGCCTGGGCGTGATTCCCTACAACCCGCTGGCCGGTGGCCTGCTCACCGGCAAGTACAAGCCCGGCGGCAAGCCCGAGGAAAACACCCGCTTCACGCTCGGCACCGCCGGCGGCATGTACCAGGACCGCTACTGGAACGAACGCAGCTTCAACACCGTCACCCAGCTGCACAAGCTCGCCGATGAAGCCGGCGTGCCGCTGGCCACCCTGGCCGTGGCCTGGGTGATGGCCAACCCGCTCATCACCGCGCCGCTGCTCGGTGCGAGCCGCCCCGACCAGCTCGACGCGACCATCGCGGCGGCGGAATACAAGCTCGACCCGGCCCTCAAGCAGAAGCTGGACGATCTGACCGCCGAGTACCGCAAGGGCGACGCCCCGCGCTGAGCGGCTTTTCTCCTTCCCCCGCTGGGGGAAGGCCGGGATGGGGCAGGCCTTCGAAGAGGCGCCGCGCTTTCTTGAGCGCCGTCGTGCCCCCACCCCAGCCCTCCCCGAGCGGGGGAGGGAGGAAGACCGAAAACTGTCAAAACTGTCAGTTAGTCGACAGCGAGGGGTTTGATGCCGGCTCCTAGAGTGCCCGCATCATGGTTCTTTCCGACGCCCCATCCCTCCCGCGCGCCGCCCTCGCGCTGGCCGCCTTGCTCCTCGCGGGCTGCGCCGTCGGCCCCGACTACGTCCGCCCGCCGCTGGACGTGCCCGCCGCCTTCAAGGAAACCGGCGGCCCCTGGAAGACCGCCGCCCCGCAGACCATCGACGCCGACCATCCCTGGTGGGACGCCTTCGGCGACAGCACGCTCAGCGCGCTGATCGTGCAGGCGAACGCGGCCAACCAGAACATCCGCGTGGCCGAGGCGCAGTACCGCCAGGCGCAGGCGCTGGCCGCCGCGGCGCGTGCGGGCTTCTTCCCCACGGTGGGCCTCAACGCCGGCGCCACGCGCGCCCAGACCAACAGCACCGGCACCGTCAAGCTCGGCACCACCGACACCCTGGGCCTCGGCGCGAGCTGGGAGCCCGACATCTGGGGCGCCGTGCGCCGCTCGGTCGAGGCCGGCAATGCCGGCGCGCAGGCCAGCGCCGACGACTTGGCCGGCGCGCGGCTCAGCATCCAGACCACGCTGGCTCAGGACTACCTGCAGATCCGCGTGATCGACCTGCAGCGCAACCTCTACGCGAGCACCACCGCCGCCTACGCCAAGGCGCTCGAGCTAACCCAGCACCAGTACGCGGCCGGCACCGTGCTGCGCTCCGACGTGGCGCTGGCCGAGAGCCAACTCAAGACCGCGCAGGCGCAGGCCGTCGATCTCGAAGCCCAGCGCAGCCAGCTCGAACATGCCATCGCGGTGCTGACCGGTCAGGCGCCTGCGTCGTTCTCGCTGCCGCCGCTCGAGACCTCTTCGAACCCGCCGACCGCCGAATCGCTTTCGTCAGCCGCCGCGCTGCGCCTGCAACTCCCTGTGACGCCCGCCGGCCTGCCTTCGGAGCTGCTGGAGCGCCGCCCCGACATCGCGGGCGCAGAGCGCCGCGTGCAGGCGGCCAACGCCAACATCGGCGTGGCCAAGGCCGCCTACTACCCGCAGATCGTGCTCAGCGCCAGCGGCGGCTTCAGTGCCGCCACGCTGGGCACGCTGTTCAACACGCCCAGCCGCGTGTGGTCGCTGGGTGCGGCGCTGGCGCAGACCGTGTTCGACGGCGGCCTGCGCAAGGCTCACACCGACCAGGCCGTGGCCGCCTACGACGCCTCCGTCGCGCAATACAAGCAGACCGTGCTCGCCGGCTTCCAGCAGGTCGAAGACAACCTCGCCACCCTGCGCGTGCTCGACAACGAATCGGCACTGCAGGCCGACGCGGTGCGCGCCGCCCAGCTCGCCGAGCGCATGGCGCTGAGCCAGTACCGCGCGGGCACCGCCACCTACCTCAGCGTGGTGACGGCGCAGACGCTTTCGCTCACCAACCAGCGCACGGCCGCGCAGGTGCTCGGCCGCCAGCTGGCCGCCAGCGTCTCGCTGATCGCAGCCACGGGCGGCGGCTGGAACGCCGCTGAAACGACTTCCGGGAATTGATGCCATGACGACGACCGCAGAAACCACCACGCTTCCCCTGTTCCAGCGCCGCTCCACCTGGTTCGCGACCGCCACCCTGGTGCTCGTGCTCGGCGGCGGCGCCTGGGCGCTCACCCATCACGCGGCCAACGCCGCCAAGCCCGATGCGCCGAAGAGCCCGCCCGTGCAGGTGACCACCGCGCGCGTCGCGACCCAGACCGTGCAGGTCTACCGCTCGGGCATCGGCACCGTCGCCTCGATGGCCACCGTGACGGTCAAGGCGCGTATCGACGGCCAGCTCGACAAGGTCGGCTTCGTCGAGGGGCAGGACGTGAAGGCCGGCCAGCTGCTGGCCCAGCTCGACCCGCGCACGCTGCAGGCCCAGCTCGCGCAGGCGCAGGCCACCAAGGCCAAGGACCAGGCCACGCTGGCGAATGCCCGTGCCGACCTCAAGCGCTACACCACGCTGCTCTCGCAGGACGCCGCCACGCAGCAGCAGGTCGACACGCAGAAGGCCCTCGTCAACCAGCTCGAAGCGGCGGTGCAGAACGACGCGGCCCAGGTGCAGTACGCCGAGGTGCAACTGAGCTTCACGCGCATCACCTCGCCCATGAACGGCCGGGTGGGCGCGCGGCTGGTGGACCCGGGCAACATCGTCCACGCCGCCGATGCCAACGGGCTGGTCGTCATCAACCAGATCGACCCCATCGCCGTGCAGTTCACCCTGCCCGAAGAGGCCGTGCAGGACATCAACCGCGTGCAGCAGCAGAGCAGCCAGCCTCTTTCGGTGGTGGCCTACGACCGCAGCGGCACGCAGATGCTGGGCACCGGCAAGCTGATATTGCTGAACAACCAGATCGACACCACCAGCGGCACGGTGCAGCTCAAGGGCAGTTTCGCCAACCCGCAGCACACGCTGTGGCCGGGCCAGTTCGTCAACGTGCGGCTGCAACTCGACCGCCGGGCCGACTCGCTCACGCTGCCCGCCGCCGCGGTGCAGCGCGGCCAGGACAGCACCTACGTCTGGGCCGTCGATGCAGAGAACAAGGTCGCCAACGTGCCGGTGCACGTGGTGCAGATCGCCGACGGCACGGCCGTGATCGACAAGGGCCTGGAGGCCGGCCAGCGCGTGGTGGTCGACGGCCAGTACAAGCTCAAGCCCGGCGCCACCATCGTCGAGCCGCCGCCCGCCGCCGCTAAGAATGCCGACGGCAAGAAGGTTGCCAGCGGGAGCAGCAATTGAGCATCTCCGCCGCATTCATCAAGCGCCCCATCGGCACCACGCTGCTGGCGCTGGCCATCCTGCTGGTCGGCGCGGCGGTGTTTCCGCTGCTGCCGGTGGCGCCCCTGCCGCAGGTCGACTTTCCGACCATCCAGGTTTCTGCCAACCTGCCGGGCGCCAGCCCCGAGACCATGGCGTCGAACGTGGCGCAGCCGCTGGAGCGGCAGTTCTCGCTGATCGCGGGGCTCTCGCAGATGACATCGACCAGCGGCCTAGGCTCCACCCAGATCACGCTGCAGTTCGACCTCGACCGCAGCATCGACGCGGCCGCGCTCGACGTGCAGGCCGCCATCAACGCATCCACCGGCCAGCTGCCCGCCAACCTGCCGAGCCCGCCCACCTTCCGCAAGGTGAACCCGGCCGACGCGCCCATCCTCATCCTCTCTGTGCAGTCGAAGACGCTGCCGCTGACCGAGGTGAACGACTACGCCGACAACATCCTCGCGCAGCAGATATCGCAGATATCGGGCGTGGGCCTGGTCAACATCGGCGGCGTGCAGAAGCCGGCGGTGCGGGTGCAGGTCGACCCGGCCAAGCTCGCCGCGCTGGGCCTGAGCCTGGAAGACGTGCGCACCGTGCTCGCATCGGCCACCGTCAACGCGCCCAAGGGCACCATCGACGGGCCCAGCCAGAGCTTCACCGTCTACACGAACGACCAGCTGCTGAAGGCCAAGCCGTGGAACGACGTGGTGCTGGCCTACCGCAACGGCGCGCCCATCCGCGTGAGCGACCTTGGTGTGGCGGTCGACGGCCCCGAGAACGCCAAGATCGCCGGCTGGGCCTACGCGGGCGCCGCAGCGCCCGAGGGCAGCAACGTGCAGAACGGCCGCTCCATCGTGCTGGCCATCACCAAGCAGCCCGGCGCCAACGTCATCGAGACGGTCGACCGAATCAACGCCGCGCTGCCCAGGCTCAAGGCATCGATTCCGCCGACGGTGGAGGTCAACGCCATCATCGATCGCACGCAGACCATCCGCGCCTCGGTGAAGGACGTGGAGTTCACGCTGCTGCTGACCATCGCGCTGGTGGTGGCGGTGATCTTCGTGTTCCTGCGCAACGTGCCGGCCACGCTCATTCCCAGCGTGACGGTGCCGCTCGCGCTGCTGGGCACGGTGGCGGTGATGTACCTGCTGGGCTACAGCCTCGACAACCTCTCGCTCATGGCGCTGACCATCGCGGTCGGCTTCGTGGTGGACGACGCCATCGTCATGCTGGAAAACATCTACCGCTACGTCGAAGAGGGCATGTCGGCGGTCGAGGCCGCGTACAAGGGTGCGGGCGAGATCGGCTTCACCATCATCTCCATCTCGGTGTCGCTGGTGGCGGTGTTCATTCCGCTGCTGCTCATGGGCGGCATCGTGGGGCGGCTGTTCCGCGAGTTCGCGGTGACGGTCACGCTCACCATCGTGGTCAGCGTGGTGATCTCGCTCACGCTCACGCCCATGCTGTGCTCGCGCTTCCTGAAGAACGAGCACGGCAGCCAGCACGGGCGGCTCTACCAGCTCTTCGAGCGCGGCTTCGACGCCATGCTCGGCGCCTACAAGCGCGGGCTGCACGTGGTGCTCGACCACCAGTTCATCACGCTCATGACCTTCATCGCCACGGTGGCGGCCACGGGCGTGCTGTTCGTGTTCATTCCCAAGGGCTTCTTCCCGCAGCAGGACACGGGCTTCATCTCGGGCTTTGCAGAGTCGGCGCAGGACGCTTCCTTCGCGTCGATGAACGCCCGCATGGTCGAGCTGGCCGACGTGGTGCGCAAGGACCCGGACGTGACCGGCTTCGGCATGAACGGCAGTTCGTCCACCTACAACACCGGCAACTTCTACATCAGCCTGAAGCCCAAGGACGAGGGCCGCACCGCCAGCGCCGACGAGGTCATCGCGCGGCTGCGTCCGCAGCTTGCCAAGGTGCAGGGCGTGAACCTGTTCCTGCAGGCCGGCCAGGACATCCGCGTGGGCGGCCGGGCCTCGCGCACGCAGTACCAGTACACGGTGACCGACGCCAACCTCGACGAGCTCAACACCTGGGCGCCCAAGCTGCTGGAGCGCTTCAAGCAGCTGCCCGAGATCACCGACCTGGCCACCGACCAGCAGAACGCCGCCGCCTCGGCCGTGCTCACCATCGACCGCGACCGCGCGTCGAGCTTCGGCATCTCTCCGGCCACCATCGACGCCACGCTGTACGACGCCATCGGCCAGCGGCAGGTGGCGCAGTACTTCACCCAGCTCAACAGCTACCACGTGGTGCTGGAGGTGACGCCTGCGCTGCAGCAGGACCCGGCGCTCTTCAGCAAGCTGTACCTCAACTCGCCCATTACCGGCCAGCAGGTGCCGCTGTCGACCTTCGTGAAGGTGGACACCAGCAAGACGGCCTACCTCTCGATCAGCCACCAGGGCCAGTTCCCGGCCGTGACCATCTCGTTCAACCTCGCGCCGGGCCATGCGCTGGGCGACGCGGTGAACGCCATCAACAAGGCGCAGGCCGACATGGGGCTGCCGCAGTCGCTCACCGGCTCGTTCCAGGGCACGGCGCAAGCCTTCCAGGACTCGCTGGCCTCGCAGCCCTACCTGATCGCCGCGGCGCTGGTGGCGGTGTACATCGTGCTGGGCCTGCTGTATGAGAGCTACATCCACCCGCTGACCATTCTCTCGACGCTGCCCTCGGCCGGCGTGGGTGCGCTGCTCATATTGATGGCGGGCGGCTACGACCTGAGCGTGATCGCGCTGATCGGCATCATCCTGCTCATCGGCATCGTGAAGAAGAACGGCATCATGATGATCGACTTCGCGCTCAAGGCCGAGCGCGAGCAGGGCATGACGCCGCAGGAGGCCATCTACCAGGCCTGCCTGCTGCGCTTCCGCCCGATCATGATGACCACCATGTGCGCGCTGCTCTCGGGCCTGCCGCTGATGCTGGGCCACGGCTCGGGCTCCGAGCTGCGGCGGCCGCTGGGCTACGCGATGGTCGGCGGGCTGATACTCTCGCAGGCGCTCACGCTGTTCACGACCCCGGTGGTCTACCTGTACCTCGACCGCGCTCACTACTGGTACATGCGCCGCAAGGAAGCGCGCAAGGCCAGGAAGGCCGGCAGGGCCGAGGTAGCCGCCGAGGTGCAGCACGGATGAGCGCCACCGGTTGACGCAGCGCAAGCCCATGCCATGAAGATCCTGATTGTCGAAGACGAACTGAGAACCGCGGACTACCTCTCCAAGGGGCTGACCGAGCAGGGCTGCGCGGTCGACATGGCGCACAACGGCATCGACGGCCAGCACCTCGCGCTCACCCACGAGTACGACGTGATCGTGCTCGACGTGATGCTGCCGGGGCAGGACGGCTTCTCGGTGCTGCGCGCGCTGCGCGCCGTGAAGCAGACGCCCGTCATCATGCTCACCGCGCGCGACCGCGTGGAAGACCGCATCAAGGGCCTGCACGAAGGGGCCGACGATTACCTTGTCAAGCCCTTCTCCTTTCTCGAACTGCTGGCGCGGCTGCAGGCGCTGAACCGCCGCGGCCGCAAGCAGGAGCCGATGCAGCTGCGCATTGCCGACCTGCAGATCGACCTGCTGGCACGCAAGGCATTCCGGGGAAGCACCCGCATCGACCTCACCGCCAAGGAGTTCGCGCTGCTGGCCGTGCTGGCGCGCCGCCAGGGCGAGATCCTTTCGAAGACCGCCATCGCCGAGTTGGTGTGGGACATGAACTTCGACAGCAACACCAACGTGGTCGAGGTGGCCATCAAGCGGCTGCGCGACAAGATTGACGCGCCCTTCAGCCCGAAGCTGCTGCACACCATCCGCGGCATGGGCTACGTGATGGAACTGCGCGAGGGAGCAGGGGAGGGCGCCGCCTCGTGAAGCGCTCCATCACCGCGCGGCTGGTGCTGATGTTCGCGGCGGTGGCGCTCGCGACCTTCGCGCTGGCCGGCTTCGCGCTGCACAACGTGCTGGCGCGAGAGCTGGAGCGGCACCAGTACGAGGAGCTCGACACCACACTCAAGAGCCTGCAGTTCTGGATCAAGGCCATCGGCAGCCCCGAGCGCTGGTCGCGCGTGCAGGCGCGCATGGACGCGCTCACCCCTGAAGACGGCAGCGTGCGCTTCTGGGTGCTCAGCGACGATCCGCGCTTCCAGTACGGCAAGGGCCTGGCCGAGATCGACGGGCTCACCCGCGAGGCCAACGGTCACACCAGCGTCATCGAGCTGCCGGGGCAGGAGCGGCCGTTCCGTACCCTGTCTGTGCACATCGATCCCTTCGAGCAGCGGCCGGCGGTGCGGCTGATCGTCGGGCGCAACACCGAGCCCTATGCGCGCACGCGCCAGGCTTTCCTGAGTGCGCTGGTCGCGCTCGGGCTGGGCGCGGTGCTGGTGGTGGCCTTCTCGGGCTACTGGATCGCCCGCGTGGGATTGCGGCCGCTGGAGCGGCTGTCGAAGGAGGCGCAGGCGCTGCGGCCCAAGACGCTGTCGCAGCGGCTGCGCGCGGAGCCGCTGCCGGTGGAACTCTCGGCGCTGGCCGAAGCATTCAACGGCGCGCTGAGCCGGCTCGAAGAAGCCTACGGCCAGCTCGAAGCCTTCAACGCCGACGTGGCGCACGAGCTGCGCACGCCGCTGGCCAACCTCATCGGCAGCACGCAGGTGGCGCTCTCGCGCCAGCGCAGCGCCAGCGAGTTCCAGGAGGTGCTGCAGGCCAATCTCGAAGACCTGGAGCGGGTGCGCTCCATCGTCAACGACATGCTGTTCCTCGCGCGCGCCGACCGCGGCGAGGTGGCGACCGGGCTGGTACTCACCCCCGTGGCGCAGGAAGTGCGCAAGACCATCGAGTTCTTCGAGTTCGTGCTCGACGAGACGCGTGCCCAGGTCGTCATCGAGGGCGACGTGCAGGCCGAGGCCCGGCTGGAGAGCGCGCTCTTCCGCCGCGCGATGTCGAACCTGCTGCAGAACGCCATCGAGCATTCGAAGCCCGGCGCACAGATCGCCGTGAGGCTGCGCGAAGAGGCTGCAGCCACCTGGATCACCGTGTCGAACCCCGGCGAGCCCATCGACGCGCAGCACCTGCAGCACCTGTTCGACCGGTTCTACCGCGTCGACGAGGCCCGCAACGACGGCGGCGAGCACCACGGGCATGGCCTGGGCCTGGCCATCGTGAAAGCTGTGGCGAGCATGCACGGCGGGCAGGTCAGCGCTTCGAGCGAAGAGGGCTGGAATACCTTCGGCTTCAGCGTAGGGAATTAGCCCTCCCCCAGGCTTGCCCACTTCGTGTGGCCGCCAACCCCCTCACCGGGGGCGATGCCTGCGGCCCGGCAAAGCCGGTTCCGCGGCATCCCGCGAATGTCCGCAGGGCAGTACGTTCTTGGGCCATGCCGGAGAATCGCTGCCGGCATGAACAGCACGCAACCTCCGCAAATTCTTCCGGCATCCGGACAAGGGCAGCCATGGCGCAGCTGATGTCCCTGCTTGTGCAGAACGCGATCCTGGTGGTGTTCGCCGCCAGCTTCGCCGCGCGGCTGGGTCTGCCCGTGCCGGCTGCGGCGGTGCTGGTGCTCACGGGCGCGCTGCTGGCCGCGGGCGACGTCTCTGTGGCCGGCGTGGTGGTGGCGGCCGTCATCGCCAACCTGCTGGGCGACGGGGCGTGGTTCTATGCGGGGCGACGCTTTGGCTACCGCTTCATGCGCATGCTGTGCCGAATTTCGCTGTCGCCGGATTCGTGCGTGCGGCGCGGCGAATCCCTCATCTCCGACTGGGGCGGCCTTTCGTTGGTCGCCGCCAAGTTCGTGCCGGGCGTGTCGGTGGTGGCGCCGCCGATGGCCGGGGCGCTGGGCATGTCGGTGCGGCGCTTCATCGGCTTCGACGTCGGGGCCGCACTGGTCTGGACAGGGCTCTTCCTCGGGCTGGGCTGGGTGTTCCGCAATCAGATCCAGGAGGTGCTGGCCATCCTCGCGCAGGCAGGCGGCATTGCCACGGCAGCGGTGGCCGTGCTGCTGGCGGTGATTCTCGCGGTGCGCTACTGGCGCCGCCGCGCCTTCATGCGGCTCACGGGCATGCCGCGCATCTCGGTGGAAGAGCTGCACGAGCTGCTCAGCGGCGAGGAGCCCCCGCTGGTGATCGACGTGCGCGGCAAGGCCGGCGTGCAGGTCGACCCGCGCCGCATTCCGGGGGCGCAGTCGTACACCCTCAAGGCGTTGCAGCAGCGCAGCCTCGACCTGTCGCACGCGGCGGGGCGCGACGTGGTTCTGTACTGCAACTGCCCCAACGAGGTGTCGGCCGCGCAGGCCGCGCGGGTGCTGCTGGCGCGCGGTGCGCGGCGGGCGCTGCCGCTGACGGGCGGGCTCGACGCCTGGGTGGCCTCGGGCCGGCCGACCACGGTCGACTGAACGTCTCCAAGTGGCGCTGGCCCATGGCCTCAACGCCGACCTCGTTCTCAGGTGGCGCCGCATGGTTGACGCGAGAGGCATCACCTCGAAGGCCGGCCACCCGCAAGCCGAGTTCGTCTCGCTCACGTTGGCGCCAGGCCCTGCGGTCGGCCGGTCGCGTCGGAGAGTTACTGCCGCATCGCTGCCAGCCAACCGCAGTGCGCTGATCGAAGGACCGACGTCAAGACGGGATCACCGCGCGCCTTCCTCCTCGGCGCCCGCCGACGATGACGCGCACGACACATCGTTTCCTAGCTAAAAGACGCGCATCCAGGCATAATTTCATCAATTCTTTGAACTATTCATCCAATAATTCATTCAACGCCACACCAACCTAGCAGGCAATGAGATGAACCGTACCTCCATTGTTCGACAGGCGTTGGCTCAGGGGGCGAGGCCAACTAACGATCTTTTGGCGCTTCTCGGTACAAGCCAGCCCACCCTGTCTCGAACTATTCAGGAATTAGGACGCGAAGTCATCCGTTTCAGAGAACCGGGTGTGCGAACCCCACGCTACGCGCTTGTCCGCAGTGACCCAGTTCCTTCGCCCCAACCGGTATTTCGGGTGGACGAAGAGGGCCGGGTGACGGAATTGGGAAAGGTCAATTTTCTTTCTGGAGGCGGTACCTGGGTTGACCTGGATGGCCCGGACAGCCGCCTCCACCAAGGACTGCCGCCTGCCATGGCGTTCGCGGCGCCATCGGGCTACCTGGGCGCACGGATCGCAAAGGTGGTTGCCGCGGAGCTGAGGGTGCCTGCATCCTTGCGGGACTGGTCCGACGATCACCGCGTGAAGTTTCTTTGCTCCATGGGCTCGGACGTACCGGGATCCCTCATATGGGGAGCCAATTCGTTCGCCACGCACATGGCATCCCGACAGGTCGCGCCGATCGCGAGCGCAGACATTGCCCGGGTCTATCCACAACTTGCGACCTCCACGACCCAAACAGGCGCTGGCAGCAGCGCAGGCGGCGAGCAACCCAAGTTCACATGCGAAACCGAAACCCGCGGCCATCTCATCGTGAAGTTCGCCCGCGTCGGGACCAGATCATCGGAGATGCTCGTCCTGGAGGAGCTGGCGTTGCGTGCGCTGCAAGAGGCCGGCACGGAGGCCGCGTCAGCGCACTATTTCGAGAGCGACGGGTATGGGTTTCTCGAAGTCGAGCGTTTTGATCGAGTGGGCCGCTTTGGACGACGCGGCATGATTTCCGCCGGCGCGATCGACGACGAGCTGTTCGGCATGCGGGACAACTGGCCAGCATTCGCTCAGCGATGCGAAGAGGCGGCGATTCTCGGGGCGGACTCCGTACGCAAGGTCCTCGTCCTGACAGCCTTCTCGGAGCTGATTGGCAACGGCGATCGCCATTTCGAAAATCTCTCCCTCATGACCGATGCGCACGGCCAGCCCCGTGACGTGTCTCCGGCCTATGACATGCTCCCGATGATGTATGCGCCCGTCGGCGGCGGCATCGAGCCGGAGTTGAGGCTGGTCACCCCGTCGTTCCAATCCCTGGGAGCCAGGTCCGACGTGTGGGAGCAGGCGTTCCGTGCCTCGCACGCCTTCTGGTTGTCAGCCGCCGCAGACACGCGGCTGTCCAGCCCGATGCGCGAGATCGGCATCGGCAACGCCCAGCGGGTTACCGAGATAGTGACGCCCCTGCTGCCTGCGCTCGAATCTTCCACGCACGAGGATTCATCGGGCTCCATGGACCACCCGCGCTGAACGCACAAGGGACTGCGGCTGCACAGTGGCCGCGGGTCGTTGAGTTCCATGCAATCCTGACTCTTGGCGGACACCACCGTCATGGACTCTGGGGCCGGCTCAAGACGGGATCACCGCGCGCCTACGGCCCAAGGCCCGCGCCTGCAGAAACCCGCCCCGCGTGCTATGGTGCCCGGCCCTCGGGTTAACCCGAGGGCAGACCTCTCGCAAACCGGGATCCCTCCGTGTCCTTTCCATCCTCCGCGGCGCCCGCCGCTCGATCCGCACACCCCGCCGCGCCGGGCCTCAGCCCGGCCCTCACGCTGGTCTTCGCAGTCGCCTGCGGCCTGTGCGTGGCCAACATCTACTACGCCCAGCCGCTGATCGGCCCCATCTCCGACACGCTGCAGCTGCACGCCGGACTGGCCGGGCTCATCATGACTCTCACCCAGCTCGGCTACGGCGCGGGCCTGCTGCTGCTGGTGCCGCTGGCCGACGTGGTCGAGAACCGCCGGCTCATCGTCGGCGCGCTCTTCGGCGCGGTGATCGGGCTGGTGGGCATCGCGCTGTCGAACTCGGCTATCACCTTCCTCGCCGCTTCCTTCGTGGTCGGCACCTGCGCAGTCGCGGCCCAGGTGCTGCTGCCCTTTGCCTCGCACCTCGCGCCCGAGGCCACGCGCGGCAAGGTGGTCGGCAACATCATGGCCGGCCTGCTCGGCGGGATCATGCTGGCGCGGCCTTTCGCCAGCGTGGTGGCTTCCGCGCTGGGCTGGCGCGCGGTGTTCTGGGTGTCGGCAGTGCTGATGGCCACCCTCATCGCCGTGCTGTGGCGCGCGCTGCCGCAGCGCCGGCCGCACGCTTCCATCGGCTATGCGCGCACCATGGCTTCGCTGCCCGGCATCGTGCTGAACACGCCGCTGCTGCGCCGTCGCGGCTTCTACCAGGGGATGATGTTCTCCGCCTTCCAGGCCTTCTGGACGGCCGTGCCGCTCGCGTTGGTGCACGAGTTCGGCATGGGACAGCGCGGCATCGCGCTCTTCGCGCTGGCCGGCGCGGCGGGCGCGCTGCTGGCGCCGGTGGCAGGACGCTTGGCCGACCGGGGTTGGACGCGCCCTGCCACCGGCGGAGCCATCGCGGTCGCGCTCTTCTCCTTCGTGCTGGGCGCTATCTCCATGCACTACCGCTCGCTGGCCGGCCTCGTCGCGGCCGGCATCCTGCTCGACGGCGCGGTGCAGCTGTGCCAGGTGCTCAACTTCCGCAGCCTCTTCATGCTTGCACCCGAACTGCGCGGCCGCATCAACGGCCTGTTCATGACCTTCATCTTCATCTGCGCGGCGGTGGCATCGGGCATCGCGGCGGCGGTGTATGCCTTTCACGGGTGGAGCGGGCTGTGCCTGCTGGGCGGCGGGTATGTGGTGCTGGCGCTGCTTTACTACGCGACGGAGTTCAAGCGGGTAGCCGCTCCGGCAGCTGTGGGCGGCTGATCCGGCCCCCGAAAGGTGCGGTGGTAGCCTTGCCACCCGATGAACCTCCGCACCAAGATCGTTGCCCTGGCCGTCGCACCATTGCTCATCGCACTGGTGCTGGTGGCGCTGGCAGTGCGTCACCAGGAGCACGACTTGGCCGAGCGCGAGCGTGCCCTTATCGAGCGCAGCTACATGGCCCAGCGCCGCAGCGAGTTGCGCAGCTATGTAGACCTGGCCGTGAGCAACCTGCTGCCGCTGTACGAATCGGGCCAGGACGACGAAGCCACCCGCAACGAGGCGCTGCGCCGGCTCGCCGCGCTCAACTATGGCGACGACGGCTACTTCTTCGTGTACGACCTGGAGGGCAACTCCCTCATGCATTCGCGCCAGCCCGAGCTGGTGGGCCAGAACCTGTGGGAGCTGCGTGACTCGCACGGCCGCTACACCATCCAGGAGCTGATCAAGGGCGCGAAGGAGAACGGCGGCGGCTACGTGGAATATGAGTGGCGCAAGCCTTCGAGTGCGCAGATGGCGCCCAAGCTCGGCTACGTGACCGCGCTGCCGCGATGGAACTGGATGGTCGGCACCGGCCTGTACCTCGACGACATCCAGTCGACCATGGACACCCTCGACCGGCAGATGAACGCCAACGTCACGGCCACGCTGCTGTGGATTGCCGGCATCGCCGCGCTGTGCCTCGGCGTGGTCAGCGCCGCCGGCCTGCTGCTGAACCTGAGCGAGCACCGCACGGCAGAGGCCAAGCTGCGGCTGCTCGCGCGGCGCGTGGTGCAGTCGCAGGAAGAAGAGCGCGGCCACCTCGCGCGCGAGCTGCACGATGGCACCAGCCAGACGCTGGTGTCGGCCAAGCTGCTGATCGAATCGGCCGTCGAATCGCTCGACCGCCAGCAGCAGCCCCCGCCGCCCGCACTCGCGAAGGCGCTGCAGCGGCTCAACGATTCGCTCATCGAGGTGCGCCGCATATCGCATCGGCTGCGCCCCGCGCTGCTCGACACCCTGGGCCTGCCCGCCGCGCTGGAACGGCTGGTCGACGAGTTCAGGGAAGAGGGCGGCGGCGTCGATGCGTCGATGATGATCGGCGGCGAATCCTTCGAGCTGCAGCCCGAGGTGAAGACCGCGCTCTTCCGCCTCACGCAAGAGGCACTGACCAACGTGCGCAAGCACGCCAGGGCGCAGCACGTGCACATTGCGCTGAGCTTCGACGAAGAGGAAGGCGTGCGCCTCGAAGTGAGCGACGACGGCACCGGCTTCGACATTCAGGCCGTGCAGCTCGACCCCCGGCGCGGCATCGGCCTGCGCAACATGCGCGAGCGCATGGAGGCCATCGGCGGGCGGCTCACCATGTGCAGCAACGCCGGGCGCACATCCATCGAAGCCGAAGTGCCGGCCCGCAGCGCGAAGGCGCAGACAGCAGCAGCATGACGACCGCACCCAAGCCCACGACGCCCCCTTCGACACCCGCGACGATGGTCCGCCTCTTTCTGGTGGACGACCACCCGCTGGTGCGCGACGGCCTGCGCGCAAGGCTCGGCTCCATGCCCAACCTCGAGATCGTCGGCGAGGCCGGCAGCGCTGCCGAAGCGCTTGCGCAGGTGGAGAGCGTGCGGCCCGACCTCATGCTGGTGGACGTCGGCATGAAGGACATGAACGGCATCGACCTTGCGGCACTGCTGCTGCAACGCCAGGGCGCGCCGCACGTCGTGATGCTCAGCATGTACGACAACCCCGAGTACGTGCAGAAGGCCCTGCAGGTGGGCGCGCGCGGCTACGTGCTGAAAGACGCGCCCGCGGCAGAGATCGTCGCGGCCATCGAGGCCGTGTCGGCCGGCGGCACATTCCTGAGCCCGGCCGTGTCGAAAAAACTCTTCCGCACGCAGGAGCCCAGGCCCTTGCTCACCCCGCGCGAGAGCGAGATTCTTTCAGCGCTGGGCCGAGGCGAATCGAGCAAGCAGATCGCGCGCGACCTGGGCCTGAGCGTGCGCACGGTGGAGGCGCACCGGCAGAGCATCAAGCGCCGCCTGGGCATCGAGGGGCAGGCCGAGCTCATCAAGTACGCGGTGGAGCATGCGCGCGAATTCGGGCGCGATTCCTGAGTTGATGCAGCCGCTTCTGCAGCCTCTTTTTCGCTGATCGACCCCGCGACTGTCATCGCTTTGTGGACTGGCGCCGCCGCCTCGCGATCAAGCGAAGGAATCGGCAGGTTCTGGGCAGAAAGTCACTTCTGCGCAGCCTGGTCTTCTATACAGTGAATGCCCCTGTGGTTGAACGACCCACCAAGTGGGCATGGAGGGCAGAGCACACGAAGACCTCTCTTGAGTGAAACCGCATTGCCTTGCGGCGGGCTATCGGTGCGACTTGCATCGACGCGAACGTGAGGCGCAAAAGGCGACGGCCAAGGTGCGCGAACACCTTGACCGTCTAACCACATGACGTGCACAACCTTTGGAAAGCGAGCACACCAAATGGCTCATATGGTCGCTGCCGTCAACGAGGATTTAATTTTTTCTCATATGAGATCGATCGGGTGATGCGACCCGAGCGCGCAAGCGACGATGAATCATGCTCATATCCGCGGATTGGCTACCGGCACTTCATCGATCCGTCGCGGGCCTGCCTCGCTCTAAAAGTCGTGGATCATCCTTTCGGAGCCTATGCAGCCATTACGAGGGTTGCCCTGCCGGGTGCGTGGGTCGCATCACCGAATCGATCTCGCTCATGTCGTGCCTCCTTGTGTTGCCTGCGATGGTGTGTCCGCCGCCTGAGCAACTGCCCAGACGAAGCCGGTGAGTTCACGCGCCACGGCCACACACACCTTGTTCCTGTGCACTCCACGGGCGTCGAGCTTTGCGAAGCGCTGCGTCAGGCGTACCTGCGCCGTCCAGCCAATAGCGCACAGCTGCTGGCTCAAGCCTTCCTGGCGCCGACGTGCACGCTCACCCAATCGTGGCTTGAAGCGGTAGCTCCACGCCGCCTCGCTCAGCATCCTTCTCGCATGCGCGTTGCCAGTCTTGGTGATACTGCCTCGTGCAGTGCGCTCACCGCTGGAGCGCTCCGAGGGCACCAGACCCAAGTAACCCATGAGCTTGCGCGGATGATCGAAGCGGCTGAAGTCCCCGATCTCGGCCACCAGTGCGATGGCGCAGGTCACGTCGATGCCTCGCAGCGCCTGCAGCGCCGATACCTGTGGCGCAAAGCGCCAATTCTTGACGTACTCGAGCAGTGCTGAGCTCAGGCGCTTGAGGCGTTCATCGCTGGCCTGCACAGCCATCCAGTAGTCCATAAATGCTGCCTGCGTTGCCACCTCGGAGAAGTTCAGCTTCCCGAGCCATGCATGGTGCGCCTGCGTCCAGGAGGTCTTGCCCGGGAAGCGCACGTCGTGGCGCAACAGCAGGGCCTTGAGCTGTTGGCGCAATTGGCGCCGGTCGTTCAGCGCATCTTCGCGGGCGCGTGCCAGGTCTCGAATGGCTTCGTCCTCAGGTCGAGGCACCCACACCGCGCGCAGTTGTCCCGCACGCGAGCACTCGGCCAATTGCGCGCAGTCGCGCCGGTCGGTCTTGATGCGGTCTCCGGGACGTCGAGGCATCTTCGACGGCGCAATGACCTCGCAGCTGTAACCCTTGGCCGTCAAGGCACGCTGCAAGCCCCAGCCAGTGGGACCTGCCTCATAGACCACATGCACGGCTTCGGTGTCGCCTAGTTTGACGAGCAACTTCAGCAGCTTGGGAACGTCGTGCCTGATCGTGCCGATCACCTTGGCTGCCGCTCGCCCAGGCTCAGCCACTGCAACGGCAATGCTGTCCTTGTGAACGTCCAAACCCACGTGGATCTTGCTAATCTCTTGCATGGCCGGTCTCCTTTCCTTGCTGGTAGTGACCACGGTCTCCAGCATGTAGCTCGGCAAGCTCGCTTGCAACCTACGTCAGCGGAGACCGGCCGCTTCGCAAGCAGCGCGACCATGATGTCTAAACGAATTATGGCCGGCGCAGGAAAGCCGGCATCCGCGGACGCGACCACCACGACACGGGACCCGGCCGGTCTACTGGAGAACAAGCTGGAGCAGCTGAACTCGCTGCTCTGGTGCTTCTACGGAGCGGGGGACGGATGGTTTCAGGATGCGGGGGAGGCGCATCGGGAGAATCTGCTTTGGATTGCTTCGGATTTGGCGCGGGAGGCTGTGGCGTTGTTTCAGGAGAACGGAGGAGCGAGATGAAATTGGACTTGGGGAAGATAGGAAGACAACTGCGCGAGGGCATCTATGTCGACCACGTTTGATGTCTATTCCGGAACTGCGGAAATTCCGAAATTTGGCGAGCTGATCGAACTGGCTTCGACGCGACTTGCGGAGCGACTCCGCCGTCATGGCATTGATGTACGTCCTGAACTGAGAGTCGAGGTGAGACATCACAGAAGCCACGAGGAGGTACCAATCACGCCCGACGACGAGATGATCTGGAAAAAAGGCGAGTACGGCTGGTTTTATGTCCCAGAGGTACTGGGTGGAACTGACGTTGACTACAGGAAAGTCGAAGAGATGGATTGGGCGATGTGGCGCGAATTGCTCGAAACGAATGAGCGAGCAAGGAGCGAACGAGCTCGCATCGAATCTTGTCTGGCCACAGGACACTACTGGTCCTTTCGACGCAGCGTTGGCCAGCCTGCAATCATCAATCTCGCCTACGGAATCATCGCCGCCTCGCTGGCTGAATTGACTGATGGAATCATCTATTCGGACGACTCGGCATGGGACTACGACCGATTTCCGGCCATAGCCGCTGACTTCTATGAGTGGTACTTCAATCCCGAGATGACACCAGACCCCGATCACGCAGACTGGGCGAGGACTTGTCTTCTGAGTATTGCGAGCGATCAACGGCTCTGACGGGCCTCGAAGCAGTTGCGGACGGGACCATGACTTGGTCCCGTTCGGCCCTCTAGAAAACAAGACGAGGCAATTGAAGCTGCAGCTTTGGGGCTTGTACGGCGCCGGGGGCGGACGGTTCCAAGATGCGAAGGAGGCGCATCGAGAGAGTCTGCTTTGGATTGCTTCTGATTTGGCGCGGGAAGTGGTGGCGCTTTATCAGGGGAGAGGGGCAAGCTGACGGGCGTCTGCGACCGATGCAGCTCTGAGTGCTTGTAGTTGAGGCGGATTGAATCAGTTCAGCCTAGCGCGGCCGTTCGTCGCATGCAGCTTGTCTGCTCCTAAGGCAAAATTTGACTAGGTCATGATTAAGCCTATGGTCAGTACGGGACGCCTTCAAATAGAAAGACCGCCGTCTACCGTCAGAAGAATCAATGTGAGGCACCAAGAAGATGATTGCTGCTTTCTTGTCGGCTGCGGACGCATGGGTGTGCGACGGTTACTGGGTGGATATCCGGTATGTCGCTGAGAGAGCCTCGGCTGGAGTTGTCGTGTGGCAAGCATCAATTTCCTTCAGCCCAGTTCCGCCAAAGGTCGATTCGAACTTTCGAATCAGCACCGCTCGCTTGATTGCGGGGCAGCTACAAAGGGCCATCTCGAAGAAAAAACAAGCGTTAGATTTGCTTCGGGCAGCCGTTGATGGTCGCATTGAGGTTCATGACCAGAAGCTAGCGCTTCACGTCATTGATTCCTCTTCGGATATGAGTCTTCGGGACCGGTGGTACTCCATACTTCAACTGTCATTGATTTCGGATCGGTCTAATACGCCGCTAACCACTGACCTCGCGGAAATTGACAATGCATTGAGGACGCAAGTTCTCCCCTTCGATGGTTTGGCAGATCTTTGTGGGTGGCTTGGTTTACTCGCCCCTGGGTCTGGATCGGCCCCACAGATCCATTTGCAGGTCGGGCCACCCTGTGATCTTGTTTTAGGGCAGACCACACTGGCGCAGAACAAATTTCAGCTGACGTTCCATGCCCATCCGAAGTTTGATATCTCTCGAATGGATGCGGCGATCCGTGCGGCACCGGGCCGAGGACTGGACGCAAGAAAACAAATCACTGAAAAAATTCGCTGGCGCAGACCAAGGGATGGGCTGCGTATCGGCGTGGCCGAGGTCGACGTGTCCGAGGCTGATAACGCTCTTGCTATGTTGATGATCGGCGGGGCAATTGTGCGCCGTCATTGGTTTATTGATCCGGCCAAAGCTCGTAATGGCCGGCTGTTGACCATGCAGCATTTCGACAAGGATCTTCGAATGATCCGGGCTGCTGTGTTTGAAGCAACTGAATCCGCGAGATTTGAGAGGGGTGTTGCGGCACTCTTGTTCCTGTTGGGATTCACCGCAGCAATTCCATTGGAAACCGACTCTCCAGACATTGTGGTGACTACGCCTGGAGGAAGGGTCGTGCTTGTCGAGTGCACCATTCGAATCGCCGACTTCGCGTCGAAGGTCGGTAAGCTGGTCGATCGACGAGGTTCAGTGGTACGCGCGTTGACCGAGAGTGGGCATCCGAACCCAGTCTTGGCGGCACTTGTGTGCAGGGTTCCTCGTGGACAGATTGCGATCCAAGACCAGGTCCTTGGGCACGGTCTGCTGCTGATAACGAACGAAGATCTTGTCACCGCATTTGAGCGAGTTCGCACTCCGAGCGATCCCGACACCTTGCTCCAGGACGCGATGGCACGCGTGCCTGAAGGAGTGAATGCGCGCTAGCGAAAGCAGACCGAGGCCTTTAACGATGGCATCCCGTGGCCGAAACTGACAAGGTATTCGTTCGATCCCGAGGTTCTACGACACGCTCTGCCGGCCCCTCAATCCAAACCCTCAATACCCCCGCCCCGGATCAACCACATCCGTCGGCTCCTCCCCCTCCGCCACACGCAAGATATTCGCCGCAATCTGCCGCGCAGAAGAGGAGGGAATCGCAACCGAAGCCAGATGCGGCGTGATCAGCACCTGCGGCATGCCCCACAGCGGATCATCGGAAGGCAGCGGCTCACGCTCGAACACATCGAGCGTCGCGCTGCCGATGCGCCCGCTCTGCAGCAGTGCAGTCAGCGCCGCCTGATCGACCAACGCCCCGCGAGCCACGTTCACGAAGGCGGCGCCGGGCCGCAGGCGCTCCAGCCGTGCGCGGTCGAAAAGGCCTTTGGTCTGCGGCGTGAGCGGCAGCATCAGCACGACGATGTCGGCCTGGCCGAGCACGGTGTCCAGCGTCTCCATGCCCGAGACGCATTCCACGCCTTCGATAAGCCGCTGGCTGCGCGACCAGCCCAGCGTTCTGAAGCCCTGGCGCTGCACTTCGGTCGCGGCCATGGCGCCGAGATGGCCCAGGCCGAGCACAGCCACCGTGATTTCCTCGGGCGAGCGCGGGTGGCGGTAGGCCCATTCGCCGCGCCGTTGGGCCTGCTCGAAGTGGGGAATGTCGCGCGCATGGCGCAGCACGGCGAACAGCACGTAGCCGGCCATCATGCGAGACATGTTCGGATCGGTGATGCGCGTGATGGGAATGCCGGCCGGCAGGTCGCTGCGCGAGACCAGCGCGTCGACGCCGGCGCCCAGGTTGACGATGAGGCGCAGGTTCGGCATCTGCTGGAAGAAGCCCTCGGGCGGCTTCCAGACCATGGCGTAGTGCACGTCCTCGGGCCGCTCGAGCGCGCTGGAGTGGACCACCTGCAGGTCGGGCAGCTGCGCCTGCAGTGCCTTTTGCCAGGCGCTGAAATCGTCGAAGTCGCTGTAGAAGACCAGGGTGCCGAGGCGCTGCTGTTGTGCCATCTTCAGGCGCTCTTCTGCTGCTGTTCGCTGGCACTGCGAACCAGGCGTGCCACTGCTTCGATCGCGAACTCGTAGCCGTCGCCGCCCAGGCCTGCGATCACGCCATGGGCTGCCTTGGAGATGAAGGAGTGGTGGCGGAAGGGCTCGCGCTTCCAGATGTTGCTCATGTGGGCCTCGATGATCTTGCCGGGGAAGGCCAGCAGTGCGTCGAGGATGGCGATGGAGGTGTAGGTGAGGCCGGCCGCGTTGATGACGATGCCGTCGGCCACGCCGCGTGCCTCCTGGATCCAGTCGATCAGCTGGCCTTCGTGGTTGGACTGCAGAAAGCGCAAGCTCACGCCCAGCGACGCGGCCTTCTGCTCGCAGCGCGACTGCAGCACCGGAAAGCTGTCGCTGCCGTAGGTCTTGTTGGCATCCAGGCCATAGAGGTTGGCGTTGGGCCCGTTGAGGAACCAGACCGTGAGGCTAGGAGGAAGCGTGGTGGTGTTGCTCATCATGGGTGCTCTCAGGCTTCGTGGGGAATGGTGGCCTGCATTGCGGGCAGTTGCGCGAACTCGGCATGCCAGCGCGTTGCGGCGGGATGGCTGGCGCGCCAATCCAGTTCGGGAAAGCGGAAGTCGAGGTAGCCCAGGCCGCAGCCGATGGCGACTTCGCCGATCGTGGGGCCGGCCGTTGCCAGCTCCGGCGCAATGGCCTCGATGGTGCCCAGGCAGGCCGTGACCTTGGTCAGCAGGGCCTGGCGCCAGACGGGCCATTGCATTTCAGTGGGCCGCGCAGTGAGTTCGTAGCGCGCGAGCAGCGCAGCGTCGAGCAGGCCGTCGCCCATCGACTGTCGCGTGAGCGCCTTCCAGCGCGCAGGGCCGGACGGCGGAAAGATGCCGGCGCTGCCCAGGCTGTCGATGTACTCGCAGATCACGCGGCTGTCGTAGAGCGACTCGCCGTCGTCCAGGATCAGCGTGGGCACCTTGGCCAGCGGGTTGTGCGCCGCGATGCGGCTGTCGCGGCGCACCGGATGGGCGGCGCTGTCGAGCCACTCGATGCGTTCGGCCTGGCCGCTCAGGTGGGCACAGACCATGACCTTGCGCACGAAGGGCGAGGTGGGGGCATACAGCAGTTGCATGATGCTCAAGGCTCCAGGACGAGTTTGCCGAACACTTGGCCGCTCTCCAGCAGCGTGTGGGCCTGTGCGGCCTGGGCCAGCGGCAGCCGCGCATGCAGGCGCGGCGCGATGCGTCCACTGGCGAGCAGCGGCAGCACGTGGCGCGCGATGGCCTGGGCCATGCGCGTTTTCTCGGCATGGGTCTGCGGGCGCATGGTGGATGAATGCAGGCTCAGCTGGCGCTGCATCAACGTGAGCAGCTCCACCGTGACGGCGGAGCCCTGCATGAATGAAAGGCTCACGTGCCGGCCACCGAAGGCCATGGCCTGCAGGTTGCGGCGCACGTAGTCGCCGCCGACGATGTCCAGCACCACGTCCACGCCGCGCCCGCCGGTGAAGTCGAGGCAGGCCTGCACGAAGTCGGTGGTGGGCCAGCAGATTGCGAGGTCGGCGCCCATGGCTTTCAGCTCTGCGAAGCAGGCCTCGTCGCTCGCGGTCGCGATGACGGTGCAGCCGGCCGCATGCGCCATCTGCACCGCCAGCGAGCCGATGCCGCCCGTGACGCCGTGGATCAGCACGGTCTCGCCCATGGTCAGCCGGCCCAGCTCGAAGAGGTTGTGCCAGACGGTGAACAGTCCTTCAGGCAGGGCCGCGGCCTCGGCGTCAGTCAGCCGCGCTGGCACTGCGAACGAATGGTCCACCGCGGCCACGCACCAGGGCGCATAGCCGCCGCCGGGCACGAGCGCCATGCGCCGCGTGCCGCGCAGCGCGGTGTCGACGCCCGGGCCGCAGGCGACGACCTCGCCGCAGACTTCGAGCCCCAGCACGTCGGTGACGCCGGGCGCAGGCTTGGCGATGCCCTGGCGCTGCATGATGTCGGGCCGGTTGATGCCGGCGGCCAGCACGCGCAGCAGCACCTCGCCGGGGCGGGGTTGCGGCACGGGCCGCTCGGCCAGCACCAGCACGCTGGCATCGCCCGGTTCGCGGGCCACGATGGCCTGCATGGTGGAGGGCAGGGCTTCGGTCGTCGCTTCGGTCATGGGGCTCACGGCGCTCATGGCTGCGGGCTGAAGACGCTCACGCCCTCAGGAGCCAGCGCCAATCCTGCGACCGAACCCACAGGCCATTGCCGCATGGCCGTGAGGCCCGGGCTGCGCACGGTGACGATCTGGCGTGCCGTCATCGGCAGGTCCACGTCGACGAAGGTGTTGATGTGGTCGCCCTGGAACACATGGTTGACCACGGTGCCGCTGAGCACCGAGGCCGGGTGCAGGTTCTCCAGCCGCAGGTGCTCGGGCCGCACGTAGACGTCGAGCCGCTCGCCTTCATGCGAGGCGTGCACGAGCCGGTCCTGCGACAGGCTGATGAGCCCCGAGCCCAGGCGCAGCTGCACGTCGCCCGCGCCCTTGCCGTGGTAGTGGGCCGGCAGGATGTTCACGTCGCCCAGGAAG
The DNA here is from genome assembly GCF_048305045.1 of Variovorax sp. 278MFTsu5.1. Lineage (NCBI taxonomy): Bacteria > Pseudomonadati > Pseudomonadota > Betaproteobacteria > Burkholderiales > Comamonadaceae > Variovorax > Variovorax sp. 278MFTsu5.1. The sequence continues at coordinate 5,265,347 of NZ_CP157622.1, read as the reverse complement.
GACGCGACGAAAGGGTCCTGCGGGCTCTGATAGAGCTCGGCCGGCGGCGCGATCTGGCGGATCACGCCTGCCGACATCACCGCGATGCGGTCGGACATGGCCAGCGCCTCGCCCTGGTCGTGCGTGACGAACACGGTGGTCAGACCCAGGCGGCGCTGGATCTCGCGGATCTCCACCTGCATGGAGCCGCGCAGGCTCTTGTCCAGGGCCGAGAAGGGTTCGTCGAGCAGCAGCACCTTGGGCTGGATGACGAGCGCGCGCGCCAGTGCCACGCGCTGCTGCTGGCCGCCCGAGAGTTCGCGCGGCTTGCGGTGGCCCAGGCCGTCGAGCTTGACCATGGCCATGGCCTCGCGGATGCGCCTGGCCGCCTCGTCGGTGGGCACGCCCTGCATGCGCAGGCCGTAGCCGATATTGCGCTCCACCGTCATGTGCGGGAACAGCGCGTAGTTCTGGAACACCAGGCCGATCTTGCGCAGGTGCGGCGGGTCGCTGGTGACGGGTCGGCCTTCGATGAAGACCTCACCGCTGTCTGCCTCGGCAAAGCCTGCGATCAGGTTCAGCAGCGTGGTCTTGCCGCAGCCCGAAGGCCCCAGCAGAGTGAGGAACTCGCCGCGCCGGATCTTCAGCGAGACATCGCGCAGCACGGTCTGGTCGTGGTACTTCTTGACCACGCCTTCGATGCTGACGGCCACGTCGGACACATTGGCCATGTTGGCCGCATTGGCCGCAGCAGGGCCGTGCTCGGAAGGGACAGGATTCATGGCCGAAACGATAAGCCCATCGGCTGCCATCGGGCCTTTGCAGATATTGAGGCTGCCCCTCGGAAAAAACGAAACAGGCGATTCGTACAGCGCGATTGCGCCGCCTTCGCAGCGTTGCGGCCGCGCTTCGCTTTTTCCTAAGCCTTGCGTCTGAAAAACATGATTTTCAAACGCGGTGCCCTTCATCAGACTCGCCCCCCAATCGGTGCACTGGCAGTGCCGGCCCGCTCGGCCGAAAGCGCCGGCGCCGATCATCCTGAGGAACATCAAATGTCAGTGGAGTCAGTGGAGAAAATCAACACCCTCGTGGTCGGCGCAGGCCAGGCCGGCATCGCGATGAGCGAGCATCTGGCGGCCATGGGTGTTCCGCACCTCGTGCTCGAACGCAATCGCATCGCGGAGCGCTGGCGCTCGGAGCGCTGGGATTCGCTGGTCGCCAACGGCCCGGCCTGGCACGACCGCTTTCCGGGGCTGAAGTTCGAAGGCATCTCGCCCGAAGCCTTTCCGCCCAAGGAGCGCATGGCCCAGTACTTCGAGAACTATGCGGCCATGCTGAAGGCACCCGTGCGCACCGGCGTGGAAGTGAAGCGCGTGGAGCGCCATGTCGGCCGCCCGGGTTTCAAGGTGACGACTTCGCAAGGCGTGATCGAGGCGATGAACGTGGTCGCGGCCACCGGGCCGTTCCAGATACCGGCCTATCCCGCCATCGTGCCGACCGATGCGCCGGTCGCGCAGCTGCATTCGTCGGCCTACAAGAACCCGGGCCAGCTGGCCGATGGTGCCGTGCTGGTCGTGGGTGCCGGTGCCTCGGGCTCGCAGATCGCGGAAGAGCTGCGCCAGGCCGGCCGCAAGGTGTATCTCTCGGTGGGCGAGCATTACCGTCCGCCGCGCTCCTACCGCGGGCGCGACTACTGCTGGTGGCTGGGCGCGCTCGGCCTGTGGGACGAAGTGCGCATCAAGCCCAAGAAGAAGCACGTGGCCTTTGCCGTGAGCGGCTATGAAGGTGGCCGCACGGTGGACTTCCGGCGCCTTGCGCACGCAGGCATCGAACTGGTGGGCCTGACCGAGTCCTACGAGAACGGCGTGATGCGCTTCGCCGAAGGCCTGGCCCGCAACGTGGCCGAGGGCGACCAGGCGTACTTCGACGTGCTGCGCGAAGCCGATGCGTACATCGAGCAGAACGGCCTGCCGTTCCCGCCCGAGCCCGAGGCCTGGGAGCTGCTGCCCGACCCCGCATGCCTGACCGAGCCCACGCTGAGCCTGGACCTGCGCGAGGCCGGCGTCACCACCGTGCTGTGGGCCACGGGCTTCAAGTTCGACTACAGCTGGCTGCAGGTCAATGCCTTCCACGAGAACGGGGAGCCATATCACAAGCGGGGCATCTCGGCTGAAAGCGGCATCTACTTCCTCGGCCTGCCTAACCTGGTGAACCGCGCTTCGTCGTTCATCTACGGCGTGTGGCACGACGCCAAGTACATCGCCGACCACATCCTTTTGCAGCAGGGCTACATGTCCTACGAGAAGAGCTGATCGCGCGGGCTGCATGAATGCAGCATCAATGAGAAGGCCGCCGGATGCTGCGATCCGGCGGCCTTCGTCATTCGATGCGCGCCTGGGGCCGCAGCATCGTGCGGCGTGGCTGATCTATCTATCCATTCAGCGGCAGAGAAAGTCGACGAGCCCGGCCAGCATGCGGTCGCAAGCTTGCAGCTGCGACAGCTCCACGTATTCGTCGGCCTTGTGCGCCACGGTGATGCTGCCGGGGCCGCACACCAGCACGGGTGTCTGCTGCCAGCTCTGCTGGAACAGGCCGCCCTCGCTGCCGTAGTCGACCTTGGTGGTGGGCGTGCCCTCGGGCAGCAGCCCGCGCAGCAGGCCGATCGCCGGCGCATCTTCCGGTGTCGACAGGCTGGGGTAGCTGTTCTGCAGCGTGACCTCGGGCAGCGGTGCATCGGCATGCTGGGCCTCGCGCTTCACGCGTGCGGCCAGGTTCTGCAGGATGCGTTCGAGGATCTGCGCCGGCTCGTCCTGCGCGACGTTGCGGATCTCGAAGCTCAGCGTGCATTCGCTGGGCACGATGTTGAGTGCGCGGCCGCCCTGGATGGTGCCGACGTGCACGGTGGAGTAGGGCACACCGTAGCCTTCTTCGCGCGGGCCGCTCTCTGCCAGCTCGCGCTGCACTTCGCGCGCCGAGGCCACGAGGTCGCTGGCCATGTGGATGGCGTTGACGAACTGCGGCGCCAGGCCCGAGTGCCCGGCCTCGCCGCAGCAGACCGCGCGGTAGGCGGCCTTGCCCTTGTGGCCGGTGCCGATGCGCATCAGCGTGGGTTCGCCGACGATGCACAGGTAGGGCGCCGGAAGATGACCTTCGAGCCGGCGCAGCAGATGGCGCACGCCGACGCAGCCGATCTCCTCGTCGAAGGACAGCGCCAGCTGCAGCGGACGTTGCAGCGGCCGCCCGGCGGCAGCCACCATCGCGGTGACCGCGCAGGCGACGAAGCCCTTCATGTCGGCCGCGCCGCGTCCGTAGATGCGGCCGTCCCTGTGGGTGGCCTCGAAAGGCGACGAGGTCCAGGGCTGACCTTCCACGGGCACCACGTCTGTGTGGCCCGACAGCAGCACGCCGGGCACGCCCTCGGGGCCGACCGAGGCGAAGAGGTTGGTGCGGCGCGGGTCCTCGGGGTCCGGCGCGCGCGTGGAGGCGATGCCGGCGGCCGAGAGGATCTCCTGCACTGCGGCGATGAGTCCGTCGTTGGGCTGGAGCGAGACGGAGGGAAAGGCGATCAGCGTCTCCAGCAGGGAGACGCTGGCGGAAGGTGCAGGAGTCATGGTTGTTGCGCGGGTGGCGCGTCGGAGGCATCCGGCGCCACGGGATGGGGATCGAAGAAGCTGGCCGCGCTCATGCCCGGGATGTACTGGTCGGAGATGTAGGCGCGGCAGCGGTCCATGAAGGCCTGGGTCAGCCGCGACTGCTTCATGGGCTTGTAGGTGGCCAGCCCCAGGAGCATGGGGCGGTTCTTGCCGGCCAGCCGCACGCGCACCAGCCGCTTGCCGTCCAGCGAGAGGTTGGACTTGGGCCGCACGTTGAACAGCGCATAGCCGATGCCGTTGGCGGCCATGGAGCGCACCACCTCTTCGGAACGCGAACGCGCCACGATGTTGGGCGTGAGGCCGACGCTGGCGAACAGCGATGTGAAGTAGTCGCGGCTCATGGGCAAATCGAGCAGCACGAAGGGCTGCGGGGCGAGCTCCTCGAAGGTGACGGCCTTCTGCTGCGCGAGCGGATGCAGTTCGCTCACCAGCACGTAGGGCGGCAGCGTGGCCAGGCTCTCGAACTCGATGTCGTCGTCCAGGCGCAGGTCGTAGGTGAGGGCCACGTCGATCTCGAGCGACCGCAGCTTGTTCATGAGCACTTCCTGGTCGCCCTCCACCATCTGCATCTCGACCCGCTCGAAGGCACGTGCGAAGCCGAAGATGACCTCGGGCGCGATCATGGCCGTCAGCGACTGGAAGCTGCCCACGCGCAGCGGGCCCTGCATCACGTCGCCGGAGTCGGAGGCGATTTCGTAAAGGCGCGAGGAGCGTTCGAGCACGTCCTGGCACTGGTTCAGCACCAGCGTGCCGATGGCCGTGAGCCCCAGCCCCTTGGAGGGATGGCGCACGAACAGCTGGACGTTGAGTTCGCTCTCGATGTGGGCGATGGCCGCGGAGATCGAAGGGGAGGAGATATGGATCTGCGCGGAGGCCGCGGCGATGCTGCCGTGCTTGGCCGTCGCGACGAAGTACTCCATCTGGCGCAGGGAAACGCGGTTGAGCATGTCGGTACAGGAAGGCGCGCCACGCGCGGCGCGAAAGCGAGCGCGCCAGTGTAGCGACACCCCTGCGTCAGGGATTGCCGGGCACACCGAAGCTGGGGGCTGCGCGCGGGTCCAGCGCCCGCGTGATGTAGGCCTCCTGCTGTGGCGCGTAGATCTTCCAGGTGGCGTACAGCGCCTGCACGGGGTCGGATTCCACCCAGTCCAGCCGCAGGTCGACCACGGGCCAGTTCTGCGCTTCGTAGACCAGCAGCCCGGCCGAGTGCACCGGGCCTTCTTCCCCGCCGGCCGCCTGGCCGGCGAGCATGGCCTGCATCAGGCGCTCCGCCAGCGCGCCCTCGGCTTTCTCGAAGGCCGCCAGCATGGCCGCCGGCACTTGGCGGTTGCGCAGCATGTTGCCGGCGCAAGCCGCGTTCGTGCCGACCACGCTCGCCAGGGTGCCCAGCGCGTTGGCCCCGGTGAACACCACCGGCGGGTTGTGTGCGTCGATGGCCATGAGCTGGCGGTAGTCGATGAAGGGCCGTTGCTGCTGCAGTTGCGCCACGGCCTGCGCGGGCGTGTTGCCGGCGGCCATCAGGTCGAGCAGCATCGGCCCCAGGTCGGGGTCGGTGATGTTCTGGCTGGCGGCTGCCCCCACGCCCCGGCGGCCGCGCACGCAGCGCGATGCCACGGCAGGCGAAGAAGAGGCCACGGCCGCACCGAACTGGCCGGTGGCGGGGCAGCGCGCGACGATGGAGAAGGTCATGGCGTTCAGTCGGGAATGACGGCGGTGGCGTCGATCTCCACCAGCCATTCGGGGCGGGCCAGGGCCGAGACCACGATGCCCGTGGACACCGGGAACACGCCCTTGAGCCAGCGGCCGACGACAAGGTAGACGGCTTCGCGGTAGCGCGGATCGATGATGTAGATGGTGATCTTGCAGATGTCCTGCAGTTCGCCGCCGGCTTCCTCCAGCAGCATCGCGATGTTGGACATGGCCTGTTCGGCCTGCCCGGCGACGTCGCCGATGCACACGCTCTCGGAGGTTTCCAGGTTCTGGCCGATCTGCCCGCGCAGGAACACGGTGCGGCCGCGCGCGACGACGGCCTGGCAGAGGTCGTTGTCCAGCTTCTGTTCCGGGTAGGTGACCTTGGTGTTGAAAGGACGGATGCGGGTGTGCTTCATGGTCGCTGCAGGGGCTGGGGGCATGAGACGCCGATGGCGCCGGGACCGGCATGGTCGTTGGCGCCGGCCGTCGGCGCCATTTGTTTTTTCCGTGCGACCGTTTAGGAATTTCCGAGCGGCGCCCGTGCCGGGGCCCTCGGAAAATTTGAGCCACCTGTACGTAAAAGGCGATTAGGCCGCGGCAGTAAGCCATTCCTATGATCCGGCCCCGTGATGCAGGTGCTGCACACGCAGAAGGTGTGTTGCAGGTGTTTCAGGGCATCTGCAGCCGCAGTACCGGCAGATGTTCAACTTTTACGATCGAGGTTCAATCAATGTTTCGCAAGCTTCTGACTTTGTGCGCGCTCTCCGTCACGCTGGGCGGCACCACCGCCTGGGCACAGGACAACGCGCTTGTGGTGAGCACCTGGGGCGGCAGCTTCCGTGACCTCATCGACGACAACATCGGCAAGGAATTCACCCGCCAGACCGGCGTGCCCGTGAAGTACGTGACGGGCGGCACCATCGACCGCCTGAACAAGGCCAAGCTGGCCTCCAAGCCCGAGAGCGACATCACCTTCACGACCTCGCACGTGGGCTGGCTGTATGTGAACAGCAACCTGTTCGAGCAGATCGACACCGCCAAGGTCCCCAATTACGCCAACCTGGTGGACCGCGCCAAGATCAGCCCGTACCACATCGGCAGCTGGGCCTACGTCTACTCCATCGGCTACCGCCCCGACCTGGTGCCCGCCAGCATCAAGCTCGAAAGCTGGAACGACCTGTGGAACCCGGCGCTCAAGGGCAAGCTGAGCGCGCCCGACTTCGACCCCAGCCACATCATCACGGTGTCGGCCATGCTCTCGGGCGGCGACGCCGCCACCTGGGAGAAGGGCCAGGACAAGCTCAAGGCGCTCAAGCCCAACTTCAAGGCCTTCTATACCAACGACGCCAACGCCCAGCAATTGATTGCCACCGGCGAGACGCCTGTGGAGGTGATCCTGTCGATGAACGCGTACTACATGGCCAGCCAGGGCGTGCCGATCAAGGTCGTGATGCCCAAGGAAGGCGCCGTGCTCGGCGTGGACACGATGGCCATCATGAAGGGCACGACCAAGGCCGACCTGGCCTACAAGTTCCTGAACATCGCGCTGTCGGCCGACGTGCAGTCGAAGATCGTCGCCTCCAAGAAGGCCAGCCCGGTCGTCACCAACGCGAAGGTCTCGGCCGAGGACGCCAAGCTGCCCGGCGTGTTCACCACCAAGGAACAGTGGGACACCCAGGCCATCGTGATCGACAACAAGCTGCGCGCCGAGAAGACCGCCGAATGGCGCAAGTGGTTCACCGAGAACATCATGAACTGATCCCTCGCGGGAACATGCAAGCCGGGGAGACCGGCGCGGCCCTCGCCGCGCCGGTCTCCCCGCGACGATCGAGCATCTGAAGAAGAAGTTGTTGATGTTGTTGGGAAGGGCAGGAATGCGTTCCGATCTACGGGCCTGGCTGGTGTCCCCGGCCGTCATTGTTGCGGCGGGCATCGCCGTGTCGCTGTTGGCCGTGCTGCAGTTCAGCTTCCGTGCCTTCGTGCCCGGCTCGCTGGACGTGGGCGGCCTCACGCTGGAGAACTTCAGCGGACTGACCAAGTCGATCTATCTGGCCGCGTTCGCCAACACCCTGCTGCTGAGCGTGGAGACGACGGTGTTCTCGCTGCTCGTGGCCTATCCGCTCGCCTACGCGCTGGTGCGGGTGCGCAACCGCGCGCTCAAGTCCTTCATCCTCGTGGTGTCGATCACGCCGCTGTTCCTGGGCGAGATCGTGCGCACCTACTCCTGGATCGCGGTGCTGGGCAGCAACGGCTTCATCAACGGCGTGCTGCGCCATTTGGGCCTCATCGAGTGGCCGCTGGAGCTCATGTTCACGCACCTGGGCGTCCTCGTGGCGCTGGTGCACGTGACCATCCCGGTGGTTGTGCTGATGCTGGCCACGGCCATCTCCCACATCGACCGCGACTACGAGAAGGCCGCCCAGAGCCTGGGCGCGGGCCCGGTCAAGACCTTCCTCACGGTCACGCTGCCGCTTTCGATGCCCGGCATCCTGGCCAGCATCACCACGGCCTTCGCCTGGACCTTCAGCGCCTTCGCCACGCCGCAGATGATCGGCGGCGGCCGCGTGCCGACGGTGTCCACGCTGGTCTACCAGCTCGGCTTCTCGTCGATGAATTTCCCGCTTGCCGCGAGCCTGAGCGTGGTCGGCCTGCTGCTGACCGCAGCCGCGCTGCTCGCGCTGGGCCAAGTGACAAAGCGGCTGAAGGCCGTCGGAGGACACTGACACCATGAAGATACAGAGCGCCCTGCCGCTTCCGCTGCGCATCGCTGGCCCCTTGCTGATCGCCATTCTGCTGGGCTTCGTGCTGCTGCCGGTGGTGGTGGTCACCATCGCCGCGTTCAACGAGAAGGCCATCCTCAGCTTCCCGCCCGAGTCGTATTCGCTCCAATGGTTCGCGCGAGTGTTCAGCTACCCCGACTTCCAGCACGGCTTCAAGGCCAGCCTGGTCATCACCGGCTGGTCGTCGTTCCTGGCGCTGGTGATCGGCACCTGCCTGGCCATCGCAGCGAAGCGGATGGAGTTCAAGGGCAAGCAGACCCTGCTGGCCATCCTGCATTCGCCGCTGGTGGTGCCGCACTTCACGTTGGGGCTGGGGCTCCTGATCCTGGTGTCGCAGGCCTCGGTGCAGCGCGGCTGGGGCATCGCCATCCTGTGCCACGTGATGCTGGTGCTGCCCTTCGTGATGCGCAGCGTCTACGTGTCGATGGAGAACCTGGACGAGCGCCTGGAGCAGGCCGCGGCCAGCCTGGGCGCATCGCCGCTCAAGGTGCTGCTGACCGTGACGGTGCCGCTGCTGGCGCCGGGGCTGTTCGGCGGCTGGCTGTTCGCGGCCATCATGTCCTTCAGCGAGTTCACGGCTTCGCTGTTCGTGACCACGCAGGACACGCAGACGCTGCCCGTGGCCATGTACAACTACGTGCGCGAGTTCGCCGACCCGACGCTGGCGGCGCTGTCGGTGGTCTACATCGCGGTCACGGCCACCGTCCTGGCCCTGGCCAACTACTTCCTCGGCCTGGGCAAGATCCTGAACATCGAAGAGTGACGAAGGCCCTTGCGCACGCGGCTGGGCCGTGGCGTTGACTAGGCCTGCGAACAGGGCCACCATGATGTGGCGCCGCCGATGCCCGATACGGTTGCGCGCCTGTCGAGGCCGCACGGCTCGCACCTGAACTGGGTAACTCGAACAGGGCACCCAAGGGCGCTCAAGGGCTTCCTGCGTACCAGGCAGGCCCAGCTTTCAAGGAGCCATTCCATGACCGAAAGCGACAAGCTCTTCGCAGGCTCGATCCCCCGGCTCTACGACACGCTCATGGTCCCCTTGATCTTCGAGGCCTACGCTGCCGATACGGCCGAGCTGGTCGCGGGGTTCTCGCCAGGCGCCGTGCTCGAGACAGCAGCCGGCAGCGGGGTGGTCACGCGGGCGCTGGCGACCAGGTTAGGTAGGGGTACGCGCTACGTAGTGACCGACCTCAACCAGCCCATGCTCGACTACGCCGCCACCCGCCAGGGCAGCAGCAGCGATATCGACATCGAATGGCGGCAGGCCGACGCGCTCAAGCTGCCATTCGAGGACGCCTCGTTCGACGTCGTCCTCTGCCAGTTCGGCGCGATGTTCTTTCCCGACCGAACAGCCGGCTATGCCGAGGCGCGCCGCGTGCTGAGGCCGGGCGGGCGCTTCGTGTTCACCGTGTGGGACCGCATCGAGGACAACGCCTTTGCCGACGAGGTCACCAGCGCCGTCGCCGAGATCTTTCCGCAAGACCCTCCACGCTTCCTGGCTCGTACGCCGCACGGCTATCACGACGTGGCGCTGATCCGCAGCGACCTGAGCCGCGCGGGCTTCACAAGCATCGAGATCGAGACGCGCGAGAAGACGAGCCGCTCACCCTCGGCGCGCGACGTTGCCACCGCCTATTGCCAGGGAACGCCGCTGCGCAACGAGATCGAGGCGCGCGATGCCGATGCGCTCCAGGCGGCGACGGACCGGGCGGCGCAGGTCATTGCCAGCCGGCATGGCGAAGGCCCGGTGGCCGGCAAGATCCAGGCGCATGTGATCGTGGCGGCGGGGTAGCGGAGTAGCGGGGCAGGGCGGGAGGCGAGGGCGCCGCCTTCAGCGCGGGGGCCGCCGATCAGCCCATCAATCAATGCGTCGTGACGACGATGGGCGCGCCCTTGGTGATGATCATCGTGTGCTCATACTGCGCCGACAGGTTGCCTTTGACGCCCGCAAGCGTCCAGCCGTCGGAAGTCTCGGTCACGATGCGGCTCTTGGTCGACAGGAAGGGCTCGATGGTGATGACCATGCCTTCGTGCAGCGTGCGCGTGTCCGAAGGATCGAAGTAGCCGGGAATGTGCTCGGGCTCCTCGTGCAGCGCGCGGCCGACGCCGTGGCTCGCGAGGTTCTCGATGATCTTGAAACCGTACGCCTTCGCAGTGCGCTCGATGGCGGCGCCGATACGGTTGATCGGCTGCCCGGCCCTGGCGGTCTTCATCGCTTCGGCCAGCGCAGTGCGGGTGGCGTGGCACAGGCGGGTTTTCTGCGGAGTGGTGGGCGGCACCACGGTGGTTCCGCCGGTGTCGGCGAAGTAGCCGCCGAGCTCGGCCGACACGTCGACGTTCAGCACGTCCCCGGCGCGAATGACGCGGTCACCGGGAATGCCGTGCGCGGCCTCTTCGTTGATGCTGATGCAGGTCGAGCCCGGAAAGTTGTACGTGAGCTTCGGCGCAGACCGCGCACCGTGCTCCTCCAGCAGCCGCTGGCCGATCAGGTCGAGCTCGCGCGTGGTCATGCCGGGCTCCGCCGCGTCGAGCATCCGCTGCAGCGTCAGCGAAACGATGCGGCCGATGCGCTGGAGGGCAATGACGTCGTCTTGTGTTTCGATGGTCATGTCTGTCGGGTCCTTGTGAAAGATGGGCGCGGGCTGATGATGGATGGCCCGCCGGGCAGGGGGCCGTCGATGCGGAGCGGGGCGGCTGCAGTGCATTGTTATATGCCGCATCGAATTTCCGGGCATCTTCGCCAGTCATTCGAATATTCTTGCTCGCTCCGGCGTACTCGCTCCCATTCACCCCGTTCAGGTGCCTTCCCAAATGCCAGACCTTCCCCACAGCCCCGCCGCCGAACGCAACAAGCAGCCCATCCTCGATGCACTGGCCGGCATCCTCGGCGAGCAGGGTGCCATGCTGGAGATCGCATCCGGCACGGGCCAGCATGCCGTCTGGTTCGCCACGGCGTTGAGCGGATGGACCTGGCAGCCTACCGACGCCGATGCGCGTGCGTTGCCTGGGATTGCCGCTCGAATCGAGCAGGCCGCGTTGCCCAACCTTCGCGCGCCGCTTCTGCTCGACGTGACGGCACCCCGATGGCCGTCGCAGGGGTTCGCCTTCGCTGAAGGAGATGAGAGGTTCGACGCGATCTACTGCGCGAACATGATCCACATCGCGCCCTGGGCCGCGTGCGTCGGCCTGATGCAAGGGGCTGCGCGGCATCTGCGTCCTGGTGGGGTGCTGGTCACGTATGGGCCTTACTTCGAGGATGGAGTGGCTACGGCGCCGAGCAATCTGGCGTTCGATGAGGATTTGCGTGGGCGCAATGCTGCGTGGGGGATACGGCGTATTGAGGACGTGGCTGCGCAGGCGCAGCGGGTGGGGCTTGTGTTGCGGGAGAGGCATGTGATGCCTGCGAACAATCTGCTGCTGGTGTTCGGTCTGCCCTGAATGCTTCACTGGCAATTCCTGGGAGTCGGGTAGCCTGCTTGATCTGTGATTGAGGCCTCAGAAGAGTGAACAATGCCCCAACAATTTCAGGGAGGATTCAGTGTCGACGTTTACGCAAGCGCGTGCCATGCACGCAGGGCTTCGATTTCTTTTCATTGCCGGCGGTGGATTGCTGCTTGGGCTCATCTCCAATTTCATGCTCGTCGCGATGGGCCATTGGTACGAGATGAACATGGCGCGCAGCGAGTACGACCTCTCCGATGCCTTCATGATTGCGCTGCTCGTGCAGGCCCTTTGTATTGTCGTCGGTGGATTCATCGGCAACTGGCTGTATCGGCGGAGACGCAGCAAGAAGAGCAGCGAGATCTGACGGGCAATTGGTGGCTGTCTGCTTTGCCAACAGCTGCCGAAGTTTCGCCCACCCCCGTGCATCGATCACGATGTTTCACTTTTGAAACGCATCGGCGCTCCATCGCTTCCCGCGAGCGCGATTACATTCAAGCCCGGTGCGCATTCGCGCCACCGTTTTTTTCCACCGTTTGATCCAAGCAAGAAAGACCATCCGTTTTGAACAAGACCGACCTCATCGCCGCCATCGCCACGGACACCAACCTCAGCAAGGCCGATGCCGCTCGCGCGCTCGACTCCGCCATCGACAACCTGTCGCGTGCCCTGGCAAAGGGCGACACGGTGCAACTGATCGGCTTCGGCACTTTCGCCGTTGCCAGCCGCCCCGAGCGTGAAGGGCGTAACCCCTCGACGGGCGAGAAGATGACCATCAAGGCCAGCAAGGCTCCCAAGTTCACCGCCGGCAAGGCGCTGAAGGACGCGGTCAACGCGCCTGCGGCCGAGTAAGCCTTCCGTCTTCCTTCCCTCATTCCCTCCGTGGCGCCCGCGCAGCAGTGCGGGCCGCGGAGGGCCGGCATCTTCAGGAAACCGCGGCATTCCGCGCTAGAGTTTGTGCACGTTCACAAGCCCAGCCCTCTGACATGCACGACCACGCGCCTGCTGTGCCGACAACGCCGACATCTTTTTCTTCTTCCTCCTCCGCATTGCAGCGCTGGCTGCTGCGTCTTCTCTCTTCCATCGGGTTCTGTCTTCTCATCGTGGGCTGCGCCGGGCCATCGGGGCCACGTCAGGGCGGTGCGACAGGGCCCGCGGTCAGCAGCTCGCTGACGCCCGAACAATCGAACAGCATCGCGATCCATGCACTGGGCCTGGTGGGCACGCCGTACCGCTACGGCGGCAACACGCCCGACGGCGGCTTCGACTGCAGCGGTCTCATCGGCTACGTGTATCTCAACAGCGTGGGCGAATCGCCGCCCAGAACCGTGGCGCGCATGACGGGCTTCGGCAGCCCGGTGCCGGTGTCGGAGCTTCGCACCGGCGACCTCGTGCTCTTCGGCTTGTCCACACCTTCACATGCGGGCATCTATGTGGGCGGCGGCCGCTTCGTGCATGCGCCTTCGACCGGCGGCGTGGTGCGGCTGGATCGGCTCGATGGTGTGTACTGGTCGCGCCAGACGGTGCAGGCGCGGCGGCCTTAGCCCGATTTGCTTCTGCTGCTCTTCTTCGCGGGCTCGCCGCGTGAGCCTGTCGCGCTCGCTGGTGTCGCTGCAGCAGCGCCACCGCCAGCGTTCAGCTGATCGACCCACGACAGCGCATCGACATACGCCATGAACCGGTTGAGGTATTCCGGCGACAGGTTGTGCATCAGCGTGAGCGAGCGGTGCACGAGGTGGTGCGAGTTGAGCGGGCCCGCGTTCTCGGGCACTTTCGACAGCGACTGCGTCAGGCGCCGGTCGGCGCTGAGCTTGGACCAGGTGCTCTGGAAGTAGCGGATCGATTTGAGTTCGGGCGCGGGAGGCGCAGCAGAGGCCTTGGTGGTGGCTCCGGCCTTTGCTGCAGCAGCAGGTGCAGCCGGGGCGTTGCCGGGCATCGGTGCATGGCGCGCGATGTGCTCGGCGAGTTCCGCGAACGGGCTGGGCTCTGCAGCGGTCTCCTGCTCCGCCGTGCTTGTAGGCTGCGCCTTCGCACGATCCTCGTCGTAAGCCGCAAGAAGCGTCGCCACCTTGTCGTCCAGCATGCGCCGCGCCTCGCCGCCATGCGCGGTGGCACGCTTCGCCATCGCCTCAATGAAGCGGAAGCGCACGGGGTCGAAGCGCTGCTCGCCGCGTGAGAGGGCGGCAGCGACCATCGCGCCGATGTCGCGTGCGGCTTCGCTGCCTTCGGCCTCAGTCACGGGGCTTCGCGTTCGCGCTGCTGGAGGGGCGCGGCGTGGGCGCCATTTCCACGCGCCGGTTCTTCGACCGGCCGTCGGCGTCGGCATTCGATGCGACGGGCTGCTCGGAGCCGAACGCAGCCGCGAAGATCGACGACGACGGAACGCCGGATTCGATCAGCGCGCGCGTCACGGTCAGCGCGCGCTGTGCGGAGAGCTCCCAGTTGTCGGCGAACTGGCGTGCGTTGTCGCGCATCTGCCGGTCGTCGGTGAAGCCGCTCACCATCAGGATCTCGTCGCGCGACTTGAGGTAGCTGGTCAGCGGCGCTGCAAGGCTCTTGAGCAGTTGCCGGCCTTCGGGCTGCAGCTCTGCGGAGTTGAAGGCGAAGAGCACGTTGCCGCTGATGCCGATGCGGCCGTTGTTCAGGGTCACTCGGCCCGCCGCGAGCGGCGCAGCCAGGGCCTGCTCGAGCGTCTGCAGGCGCTTGGCTTCGGCCTGCCGTTGCTTGACTTCGGTTTCCAGCTTCGAAGCGAGTTCGAGCTGCATGCCGATCGCGCACACCAGTATCAGCACGAAGGCGCCGAGCAGGCCGGCCATGAGGTCGCCGAACACGGCCCACACGGGCACGCCCGGTTCGTCGAAGCCGGCCTCGATGTCGTCGCGGATCATGCTTCGCTGTCCGCGGGCGCTTGCTGATGCTGCAGTTGCTGCTGCCGGTTGGCGATCTGCTGCATGTCTTCGACGATCTGCTTCTGCGACATGATGCTCAGGTCGATCACCTCGCGCGCCTGCGCGACGTAGTAGGCCAGCTGCTCGTCGCTGCGCGCGATGGACTTGCCCAGCGCGCCTTCGATGCGCTGCAGGTGGCCCGCGAGCTTGTCGTTCGACTGGCTGAAAAGCTGCACCGCAAGGCCGAAGGCTTCGCCCAGGCTGGCCACCTCGACGGCGCTGCCGGTGATCTGCGCGGCAACGGAGGCCATCTTCTCGGACTCGGCATCGGCCCGCTCGGTGAAGCGGCTGCCCACGCGCTCCAGCATCTCGGCCGACGCCGACACCAGCGTGTCGATGGCGGTGCGCTGCTCGGTGGAGGCGTGGTTCACCGCGTCGAGCAGGGTGGAGAGCGTTTCGAGGATGCGGCTGCGCTCTTCCAGCATCGCGTTGTCGCGGGCCATGCCGTCGGCGAGCTTCTGGCGCAGTTCGGTGATCACTTCGGCCGCGGCGCGCGGCGCTTCCGCTGCGGCCTGCAGCAGCTGGGCGATTTCGGCGACGGTGCTCTTCGCATGCGCCTCGGACTGGGCCGACATCTCGCGCGCGGTCTGCGCCATGGTGTCGACCAGCTGCTTCTGCTGGCTCGCGCTGTGCTCGCCGGCCTGTTGCCATTCCTGGCGCAGCGAGGCTGCCATGTCGGTGAGCGACTGCGTCCAGGCCGAGAGGCGTTGTTCGTCTCGTGAAGTCATCTGCGACACGATCTCGGCAGCGGCGCGCGGTGCTTCGGCCGCCGCCTGCAGCAGTTGCGCGATCTCGGCAATGGTGTTCTTCGCGTGCGCTTCGTGCTGGGCCGACATCTCGCGAGCGGTCTGCGCCATGGTGTCGAGCAGCTGTTGCTGCTGGCTCGCGTTGTGCTCGCCGGTCTGTTGCCACTCCTGGCGCAGCGACGCGGTCATGTCCGCGAGCGACTGCGTCCAGGCCGAGAGGCGCTGTTCGTCGCGCAGCGTCATCTGCGACACGATCTCGGCCGCGGCGCGCGGCGCTTCCGATGCGGCATGCAGCAGCTTCGCGATTTCGGCGATGGTGTTCTTGGCGTGCGCTTCGGTCTGCGCCGTCATGTCGCGCGCGGTCTGCGTCATGGCGTCGAGAAGCTGCTGCTGCTGGCCTGCGCTGTGCGTGCCGGCCTGCTGCCATTCCTGCTGCAGCGATGCGGCCATGGCGGTGAGCGATTGGGTCCAGGCGGCAAGGCGCTGTTCGTCGCGCGATGCCAGTTCGGCCTGCAACTTCGCGTGCGATTGATCGACGGATTGAAGCAGCGATGCGGAGTGCTGTTCGAAGGCGGCCGCAGCGGTCGACAGGGCCTGATGCGCATCGCCGGAGAGCTTCTCGCTGACCTGCTGATGCCGGGCCAGGGCGTTGTCCCAGGTGCTGGAGACCTTGCCGACGGCGCTTTCGAGGCGGGCGGACACGGCGTCCACCAGCGCGGTCGAGCGCTGCTCGAAGCTCTGGGCGAACTGGTCGTGCGAGCCGCGCATGTCGCCGGCAAGTGTTTCGCTGGTGCGCTGGTGCTCGGCGAGCGCGCTCTTCCAGGTGTCGGCCACGTGGGTGGTGGTGGCCTCGAAGCGGCCGGAGAGACCGTCGAGCTGCTGCTGCACCGTCTTCGAAATGGTGTCGTGCAGCGCGACGGTTTCGCGTGCGATGCCGGCCATGGTGGCTTCGACCACGGGCTGGATCGCCGCGCCCGCGACGCGCGCGCTCTCGGTCAGGCTGTGCTTCAGCGAC
The DNA here is from genome assembly GCF_048305045.1 of Variovorax sp. 278MFTsu5.1. NCBI lineage: Bacteria > Pseudomonadati > Pseudomonadota > Betaproteobacteria > Burkholderiales > Comamonadaceae > Variovorax > Variovorax sp. 278MFTsu5.1. The sequence goes on along the minus strand of NZ_CP157622.1, from coordinate 5,249,093 downwards.
TGGTCGACGGAAGCGGCGAGGTTGCCGTAGACGGCTTCGGCCTTGCTGTGGAAGCTGTCCTGGCCGGCGACGAGGCGCTCGTTCAGCGCCTGGCTCTGCCGCTCCATCGCCAGCATCATGGCCTGCAGCTGGCCGACCAGCTCGGGCATGGCGTGGGCCTGCTGCTGCAGCAGCTTGAAGGATTCGTCGCGCTGGTGCGTCTGCGAGAAGACGCGCAGCACGGTGGCGATCTTCGTGTCGAGCAGTTGCGCGGCCTGCAGCCTTTCGCGGCGGCTCAGGGCCGAGGCCAGGCCCAGCATGGCCGATGCGGCCACGCCGGCCACCGAGGTGCCGAAGGCCAGGCCGAGGCCCTTGACGGGGGCCGAGAGCGAATCGCGGATGGTCTGCAGGTCGGTCGAGCTTTCGAGCGCGATGCCGGTGCCCCGGAGCGTGACCACCATGCCGACGAAGGTGCCCAGCATGCCCAGCAGCACCAGGAAGCCGGCGAGATACGGCGTCAGCGCCGGGCCGGGCAGGCCCACGCGCTCGCCCTCGATGCGCAGGCGCACGGCGTTGCGCAGCGAGGGATGCAGGCGGTCGAGCCACGCGCCCAGGTTGTCGGGCGGGGCGGACAGGCCGGAGACGGCCCCGGTCAGCGTGGAGGTCGCCTGCTGGAAGCGGTGCAGCTCCAGCGCGCCCATGATGTAGAAGGCGCCGACGATAAAGGTGACGGCCAGCGCCAGCGTGTTGGTGCCGATGTATCCGGCGCCCACCCAGCCGACGACGGCCAGGCCGGCGGCAAACACAGCGTATTGAAGGAATCGGGTCATGGGGTCCTGGTGGCCTGGGTGCGAAGGGCATCGAGCAGCCCTTCGACCGGTTGGAATCGAAAATCAAGTTCGGCGAGCAGCACGTCCTGCGCGTCCTTGCGGAACACGTCGAGCCATGCGTCGGGGGGCGGGGCGGCGGTGTCCGGCGTTTGCGCTTCTTCTGCTGCCGGCGCTTCGCCCGCTTTGCGCAGGCGCTCGAAATGCCGCTCCAGCAGCCCCGGCACGGCCGAAAGCAGGCTGTGCTCGCGCGCTTCCAGCACCTGCGCCATCACCACGTCGACCGAGGCCAGCCGCGCCATGGCGGGCGACCTGGCAGCCATGGCCGAGCGCAGCCTGCTGCGCAGCGAGCCCACGCCGGCTTCCATGGCCTGCTGCCGGGCGAGGTAGCGGCGGCGGTAGGGGGCGAAGTCCGAAGTGGCGTCCTTGCCGGCGCCGAAGGTGTTGTCTTCGACGATGGCGTTGGCCAGCGCGCTTCGCACGCGGTTGCATTCGCTTTCTTCGGTGTTGCGGGGAGCACGAATGCTGGCCTGCGCCGTTGCGGGCGTGCCGTCGAGCGCGGCTGAAAGCGAGATGGCGTCGGTCCAGCCGAACCACTGGCTCAGCCGGTCGGCGGTGGGGTTTGCGGGTTCGCGGACGTCAGCCTCGGCCAGTCGGGAAAGCAAGCGAATGAGCGCCGAGCTGTTGAAACCTGAGCGCTTGAAAACTTGCCCCATAACCTCCTGGATCCGCCTGAACGCGCCTCTTCGAAAAACCCGGCAGTCTACAACAGCGCCCTCTGTCCGGGCCCCTCCGGACGACAGCTCAGGACGCCGGCTGTGTAACGAAATGCCAGTTTTTCATTGCCGTTTTCATTGGGGCGTGCGCGGCGAATTCGGCGACCGGACATGCTCCGGCCGCACGCCCAGCCCTACGGCCCTTGCCGGCAGCCGGCGCAAGAGCGGCCAGCGCGCCAGCAGCCGCAGCGGCAAGGGCAGGCGACGCCCCGGCCTGGCCGTAGCCGCGCCGTCGAGCACGGCCATGAGCACGCGGTCCTGTATGAAGCGCTGCACGGCCTGGGTGACTTGCACCGGCCACTCCCTGCGGCGCTGCAGCTGGGGCAGCAGGGCGTCGATTTCCTTGTCGGTCGCTTCGCCGGCCAGGGCGGGGGCCAGCAGGTTGGCGGCAGCCACCGCGTCCTGCACCGCGAGGTTGATGCCGACGCCGCCCACGGGCGACATCGCATGCGCGGCGTCGCCGATGCACAGCAGGCCACGGCACGACCAGCTTTCGAGCCGGTCGACCGTCACTTCGAGCAGCTTCACCGAATCCCAGTCGGGCAGCGCCGAAGGCAGCCTTTCGGCGAGGAAGGGCGCGATTCGGCCGATTTCTTCGTGGAAGGCGGTCATGCCCCGCGCCTGCAGCGCATCGTGGCCGCCCTTGGGTATGACGAAGGCGCATTGCCAGTAGTCGCCACGGTTCAGCGTCACCAGGATGTGGCCGCCTGCGATGTGGCCCGCGGTGGCGTCGGGGTCGCTGGCCAGCCTCGGAACGGCCATCCACAGCACGTCGATGGGTGCGCCGTAGCTGATGTGCGGCAGCGCCGCCGCATCGCGCAGCGCGGAATGCCGGCCGTCGGCGGCCACCACGAGCGAAGCATGCAGCTCGACCTCGCGCGGCTGGCCGGCGCGGCGGTCGCGACGCACCTTCACGCCGTTGACGCGGCCTTTTTCCTGCAGCAGGCCGATGGCCTCGGCGTCGGTCCACAGCTCGAAGCCAGGGTAGCGCCGGGCCTCGTCGTACATGAAGTCCAGGAACTCCCACTGCGGCATCAGCACGAGAAACTTGCTGTGCGAGGGCAGGTGGGTGAAGTCGGCCACCGGCACGGTGCGGCCCTCGTAGCTGGCGCGCAGCTCGTCCACGCGGTCGTGGGGGCGCTGCAGGAAGGCGTCGAGCAGTCCCAGTTCGTGGAGGATTTCGAGCGTGGACGGGTGCACCGTGTCGCCGCGGAAGTCGCGCAGGAAGTCGAGATGCTTCTCCAGCACGACCACCGGCACGCCGGCACGGGCCAGCAGCAGGCCCAGAACCATGCCGGCAGGGCCACCACCTGCGATGCAGCAGCGTGGCGTCGGGGATTCGCTCGCTTGGGCGGTTGGCGTTTCCATGGCTCCGATCGATCGATCCGGTCGCGCCGCGGACGACGTGGCCTGTGTTGCGCGGCGCCGCCCGGTTTACCGGGCCCAGCCCGGCTCAGGGCTGCGCGAAGGTGACGCGCTGGGCGATGAGCACGCCGTCGACCACGCGGTTTCCGACGACTGTCACGCGCTTGCCGTTGCCCAGGTCCGCGGGGGTGCCGTTTTCGAAGATGGTAGCGGAGTCACCGGCGTTCACGTGCTGGCCGCGCACGATGAAGTCGGAAACCGACTGGTAGCCGGCGACGGGGCCGATCACCGTGAACGAGGCTGGCCCGCCCGTGCCGGGCACGTAGCGGATGCGCAGCTTCTTCGCCACGAGTACCTGCCCCGAGAGGAAACCGTCGACCTCGACCTTGACGCCGTTGCCGATGGAGCCGGCCGGGCCGCCGGTGATCTGCGCGTTGCGCGCGTCGATCTTGTTGCCGAGCACGCGGAAGTCGCCGAGCGAGGCGAAGTCGGTGGCGACGCCCGCGAGCTGCAGCGCGATGCCGTCGGCGGTGGGGATGGCGTACCAGCCCTTCACCGTGGTGGCGGTGAAGCGGCCTGCCACCGGCGCCACGGTGCCGCGCACGCGGACGATGGCGCCTTCGGCCAGGCTGGCGGTGTCGACGCCGGGGCCGAAGTCGACGGTGAGCAGGCCGAGCGTGAACTGCCGGCCGACGAGGTCGAGGTTCTGCACGGTGCCGGTCGCCAGCGGCTCGGCGGAGGCGGGCGTGACGTTCACGCGCGTGGCGCGCAGCGTGCCCGGCGAGGCGGGCAGGCCCCAGACCTGGATCACCGCGCCGTCGCGCAGGTCGGCCGGGCCGCTGGCGTCGCCCCAGACGGTGGCGGTGTCGGTGGTCACGCGGCTGCCCATGACGGTGAAGCTGCCGTCCGCGAGGTTGATGGCGGAGACGGCGCCGCGCAGCTCGGCGGCCGAGACGACCTGCGTGGCGACGCCGCTGGTGAAGTCGGCGTCGACCTTGCCGGCGACGCGCGCGCTCATGCCGATCTGAAGTTCGCTGGTGTCTTCGAGGCTGAAGGCGGCGCTGTCGGTGTTGTAGCGCAGGCCGTTGAGGATGATGCTGCCCAGGCCGTCCGCCGCGCCGATGCCGGCCGCGTCCGCGCTCACGCCGGTGCCGCCGGAACCCACGCCGGAGCCGTCGCCGTTGGTGTTGCCCGCGGTGCTGGTGCCGTCGCCGCCGCTGCCTGCATTGCCGCTGGACACGCCGGAGGCGCCGCTGTTGCCGCCACCGCCGCCGCCCGTTTCCGTGGCGGTGCCGGAGCCGGATACGCCTGAAACGCCCAGGCCGGACGCGCTGCCTGCGCCACCGCCGCCGCCTCCGCAAGAAAGAAGCATGGCCATGCCGCCCGCAAGCAGCAGGCCGCGAAGGAGGCGCTGCGCGAGCCGGAAGGAACGCGGGAGGGTAAGGATCGTGTTCATCGTGAGGGCGGCCCGCTCTTCTTCTGCGCGGCTTCGTCGTCTTCGTAATAGGTATAGATGCCGACGCGGATGCGGGCCTTGCTGTCGGCGGGCGCGCGATCGACGGCCTCGGTCATCTCGCGGGCCAGTTCGTGGTGCAGGGCGGTCCAGCGCTCGCGCGCGAGAAGCTGGATTTTCTCGCAATCTTCCAGCGTGAGGCCGCGCGCGTACACCGAGCGCTCCAGCATGCGGGGCGTTTCGCCCAGGGTGTTGGAGACGGCGGCCAGCAGGTGGTCGCGGCCGTTGTCGCCCAGGAAGGCGAGCATCGACTGCAGGTCTTCGACCGGCACGAAGCCGTCGGCCATGAGCTCGGCGGTGCCGTTGCCTTCCGCGACCATGTTCAGGCGCACCAGCTCATCCAGGATGGTGCGATGGTGGATGTTGCCGCGGCTGGCCAGCCGGGCCACGCGCTCGAAGGAGGGCGCCTCGTCCTCGGTGGTGACCGGAATGCGGCGCAGGTCCTCGTTCTCGACCGTCATCTGCAGCCAGAGCGTGAAGGTCTTGGCGGCGGCCGAGAGTTCGGTGTGGGGCAGCGGATCGACGGTGGCTCGGACCTTGGCGGTGACGGCCTTGCGGTTCAGGCCGGTGGTGACCGAGATCTGGCTGAGGTTGGGCCGCTTCACGCCCTGCTGGCGCCAGGAGCGCTGCGCCTCCTCGATGAGCAGGTCGCGCAGCAACTCTTCGAGGTGGGGGTGCTTGACGCCCATGGCGAGCGCCAGCCGGACCACCGGACGAAGGATGCGAGCGCAGGCGGCAAGGGCCCAATCCAGCCGGTGTTCCATGAATGCGGTCGTTGCTCCTGGTTCTGTGCGTGCGGGACAAGAGGAAGGATGGAGAAGGGGGCCGGGCCGCCGTCCGGGCTCCTTCGCAGCTGGCTATTGTCGTTCGTCCGCGAAGATGGCCTTTCCGGGGTATGCGGAGGGCGGCTAGGTCGCGGTGCAGGTACCGTCGTTCGACCTCGTGATGTTGGTGCGCCCGGTGGCGCTGATGCTCACGGCGCGCGACTGGTTGGCGCTCGGGGTGCTGCGGCAGATGGTGATCCGGCTCTGGCTGGCGCCCACGCCGGTGGCCTGGAACACGATGGCGCTCGCGCCGCCCGCTTCCCGCAGCAGGTAGCCCGTGGCCGCGGCGCTTTCCGCGCGCAGCACCTGCGTGCCGCTGAGCACGATCCAGCCGGCCTCCCACTGGCCGTTGGTGCTGCAGCTGCTGCCGTTGGCCGAGGCACAGAGGGTGACCGGCGCGTTGCGCTTGATGGCCTCGCTGCGGGCGAGCTGGCTGCCCGCCACCAGCGAGGTGGCGTAGTTGCTCAGGCGCATGGAAAGCCGGATGCCATCGAACGAAGGCACGGCGATGGCGACGAGCACCACCAGCACGGCCACGGTGACCATCAGCTCGATCAGCGTGAAGCCACGCGCGCGGGCGGTGCGGGGGCGGTTGCGCATGCTGCCGGTGCTCCAGGGGCTCACTTCTGGATGAACCAGTAGACCCGGCCCTTGGGCTGCTTGAACGCGGCCTTGGGCGAGGTGCCCTTGGGGCTCAGGAAGGAGTCGGGGTTGGCGCCGATCACCACGTCGCGCATGGTGCCGTTGTCGAGCTGGACGCGGCCCACCACGGGCGAGGGCGCGAGGCCGCCGCCCACCACGTTCTGGAAGCGGCCGCCGGGCCCCTGGGGCGCGGCATTGACGTACGACACGTTGTAGACGCGCGCGGTGCCGAGGTCGGCGCGGCAAGTCTGCGTGTTCGGGTTGCTCGGCGTGTGGGTGTTGAAGGTGGTGACACCGTAGGCGGTGACCGAACTGGTCACCACCTGCTCGCCGGCGGCAAGGGCGAGATACCAGCCCTTCTTGGTGGCAAGGTCGGAGGAGGTCGGCGTGGAGGTGTCGGTGATCGGCAGCAGCGAAGCCTGGCACAGCAGCCCGTTGCCGGCGCCGCAGTTGCTGGTTTCGCTGCTCAGCCAGGTGCTGTCGGTGGGCTTGTCGACCAGCATGTAGAAGCGGTTGGCCACGCCGAGCGCGACGTTGTAGTAGCGCAGCGGCTTCTCGCGGTCGCCCGAACCGAGCAGGATGACGAAGGAGCCGTTGTCCTCCACCACGTCGGGCGCGAACATGAACTTGCGGTTGGGCGTGCAGGTGGTCACCGTGTCGCAGCCCAGAGAGGCGATCTGCGTCATCGTCCAGGCCGAAGGTGCGCCGCTGCCGAGCGCGATGCGATAGACGTTGCCGCCCAGGTCGGCCGCGTAGGCGATGCGGGCGATGCCCAGGGAATCGGTGACGACGGTGACCTCGCCGGCCACCGGCCGCGCGGTAGGGAACATCTGCAGGCGCGCGCCGGTGTCGGCGTCGAGCACGTAGATGCCGCTGCCCTTGGCGGCGGTGCCGCAGGCCTGGACTGCGCTGTTGGTGTCGACGTCCTCGCACTTGTCGTAGCCGCCGCCGAAGATCAGCAGCGGGCTGTTGCCGCCGCCGTAGCCGCTGGCGCGCATCACCTTGGGAGCCGACCAGGTCTGGCCGATGCCCTCGAAGCCGCTGTCGCAGCCGGTGTCGTCGCCCTGGTTGGGGCAGCCCTTGCGCCACTTCAGCGTGGGCGCGGTGGCGGAGGAGACGTCGAAGGCGTAGATCAGCCGGCCGCCGCGACGCATGCTCGCGTAGAGCCAGGCGGTGCTGCCCTGGCGATAGGCCGAGACGGGGCCGTCCATGCCGTAGGGCTTGGGCGCCACCGCACCGATGGTGACCGGCAGGCCGGGGAAGTTGATGCGCGTGGTGTCGTCGTACAGCCGCTTGATGCTCCCGTAGAACTCCGGCGGCATGAAGGACCAGAGCTCGTCGCCCGCGGCGGCCGAGCCGATGGCGTCGGTGCGATTGCCGTTGACGGCGCGCAGCACGCCGTCGTTGCCGCCGTAGAACACCACCACCTGCGGCGCGGCGTCGGTGCCGTAGTTGATGGCCACCGGCCGCGAGTGCACCACGTCGCCGTGCACCGAGGGGCGCATCGAGTTGGAGGTGACGGGATTGCCCTGCGCGTCGGGCCGCTCGTCGCCCTTGTTGTCGAGGCCGCGCGCCCAGTTGATGAGCGTGGTGCGGTCGGTGTCGGCGGTGACGCCCAGCGCGGCCTTGGTGATGGCGGCGTTGCCGTCGGCGAAGGCGGTGAGGGCCGTGCAGCTGCCCGGCGTGCAGGTCTTCATGTTCCGGTTGGCGACGACCATGCGCCGCAGCATGTAGCCCTGCGCGCCTTTTTCCACCACGTTGCCGTCGGGGCTGTCGGCGGCTTCCTTGCCCAGACAGTCGCCGGAGGGCCGGAAGCTCCAGTACAGGTCGGTGTCGCTGGGCGCGGGCGTCCAGAAGCTGCGCGCGCAGGGCGCCACGAAGCCGGTCTGGTTGTTCACCGCGTTGTTGTCCGCTGCATCCTGCAGGATCAGCTGGTTGCTGCTGTCCAGCCCGAGCTTGTATTGCTTGAGGTTGCCGTTCCAGCGCGGGAAGGCATCCTGGTCGGGGCGGAACATGCCCACGAACACCTGGTTCAGGTAGGTGCCCTGGGTGTTCACGCTCACCGGCAGGCTCACCGAGGAGAACACGCTGTTGACCGACTGGATCTTGCTGAAGATGTCGTCCAGCGCCGCGCCGAGCGCGCTGCCCAGGTCGGGCTTGGCCGAGATGTCGTAGTACTCGCCCTTGCTCTGGGTGGCCATGCTCTTGAGCAGCGAGGTCCAGCCCGGGCCCTGGCCGCCGGTCGCCTTGGCGGCCTCGATGGTGTAGACCTTCACGCCCATGCTGGTCTGCAGGAAGCGCGACCATTCGTCGGCCGTGTTGTCCTGCGAGCCGCTGGGGCTCAGGGCGATCTGCGTGGTGTCGCCGCCCGCGGCGCGCAGGGCGGCGTTGGAGGTCTGGCTGTCGCTGGTGTTGTCCTGCGCCGCGCCGTTGCTGATGTAGATGACGTAGGTGCCGGTGCAGTTCTCGGTGCTCGGGCCGACGTAGGTGGTGGCGGAGAAGCCGCTGAGCGCGTTGCGCGTGAGCGCGTAGATGGCTTTCGAGGCCGTCGTGCCGCTCGTGTTGCCGCTGTAGTCGGCCTTGACCTTGCCGTTGCCCGCGATCGGCGTGCCGCTGGCCAGGTAGCGGTAGACCTCGGCCATGGTCTTGCCGGCCTTGCCGCCGTTGGACTTGTCGCCGAGCTTGTCGAGGCTGCGGATGAGCGCGCCGTACTTGATCTTGGTGCCGTCGTCCAGCGTGCGCACCGCTGCGCGCACGTAGCCGCCGTCGGAGTTGGAGTTGCCCTGGCCGGTCTCGGTGAACATCATCAGGCCGACCTTGAACTTGTTGGCCTTCAGGCTTTCGAAGGCCGAGGCGAGCGCGGTCATCTCGGCGGTGAAGGGCTGGTTCCAGTTGGCCGTGTTGTCCAGCACGAAGAGCACGTTCGGCGCCTGCGCCGCGCTGGGGTTGTAGCCCACGAAGAGGTCGATGTCCTCGGCGTGGGCCGGGCCCGCCGTCAACGCGGTGAGCGCGGCGGCCGTCCACAGCGAAGCGAGAAGTTTTCGGATCATGGTGCGGGCCTGTTCGTCGTCGGGTTGTCTTGAATTGGCATGCCTAGGAGGCGCAGAACGCTTCGAACTGCGCCTTGTTGAGCAGGGCGCGCACGCCTTGGCGCACGGAGGTGGTGGCGCCGTTGCCGTTGCGGGCGTCGGTGACCGTGGTGCTGATGTCCCACACGGAGTTGTATTGGTCGGGCAGCGTCGAGAGCCCCGAGCCGCTGCTCGATGCGCCGCCGGTGACGCCGCCCGGGCCGGTGCTGCCGCCGCTGCCGGTGTCGAGTGCCTTGGTGGCGCGCACGCAAACGGGGGGAGCGACGTCCACCCTGTAGTCGGCGATGCCGTCGTTGTCGATGTCGACCATGCTCACGGTCTGCTGTGGCGGCGCGAGCGTGGGGCTGCCGTCGCTGCCGGGCACGAGCAGGCTGGAGGCGACTTCCTCGATCGCGCGATTGGCGGCGGCCACCGCCTCGTTGCGCGTCTGCAGGTTGCCCACTGCCTTGAGGTTGGCGTTGCTCAGGTTGAAGGCCGCGGTGACCACCAGGGTGATCAGCAGCAGCATGATCATTCCGATGAGCAGGGCCGCGCCGCGCTGGCCGGCGCCGCGGGCGAACGGCACGCTGGTGTTCATGGCGTCTCCCTTCGGCCGGTGACGTTGCTCAGGCGCACGGAAGTGGAGAACGCGTGGCGCTTGTAGTGGTCGTTGAAAGGCCCGAGCGTGGCGCCGCCGAGCTGGTAGGTGCGCGTATCGGTGTGGCCGGGCGAGGCCTCGGAGCTGCGCGCCAGCACGAAGAGCTTGACGGCCACCACGTTGACGAGCTGGTCGGCGGTGCAGGCGGGGCTGGTGGTGCAGTGCACGAAGTTGCCGTCGGGGCTGCCGTCGCCCCGGTTGGCCGGCGTGGACTTGTTCGCCGGGTCGGCCCAGGCGATGGCAGCGGTGTAGTCGACGGCGGCGCCGGTCTTGCTCAACGTGTCGAGGCCGAGTTCGACGCGGAAGCCCTCGACGCCTTCGATCAGCGGCGTGGGCGGCTGCTGCGCCAGCGTGCCGCCCACGAAGTCGAAGCGCGAGCGCGCCAGCGTTGGAATGCCGTCGCCCACGGTGTCGGCGTAGTCGCGCACGTAGTAGATGTCGGCGACGAGCTTGCGCTTGGGCGAGGGGGTGGTGCAGTCCTTCTGGAACATGTTGCCGAAGCCGACGGTCGACAGGTCGAACGAGGAGGGCTTCTGCGTGCCGCACAGCGACGACTGGAAATACATCGCGCCGCTGGTGTCCGCCTCGCAGTTGGGCGTGCCGGGCAGGCAGGTCTCGGCGTGGCGCACCACGACGATGTCGGTGCCGGCCTTCTTGTTCTTCAGCAGGTCGGTACAGCTGGCGGGGACGCTGTCGTAGGTCTGCACCGGCAGGTCGAGCAGCTGGCGCTTGTAGTCGTCGGTCCAGTTCGCGACGGAGTAGGGCAGGCACGGGTCGGGCAGGGCGCCGGTGGGCACGTGCGTGGGAGCGCCGGTGACGGTGAGGTCGTCGAACTCGGGCATGTAGTTCTCCCAGAAGCCGGCATGGGAGAGCTCGTTCTCGAGCACGAAGACGCTGAGGCGGCCGCTTTCTATCTGCCGGTTGACCCGCTCCAGCTCGCGCTGGGAGTTGTTCACGTTGAGGAAGAGCGCGAGCAGCGCGGCCACCACGATGAGCGTGATGGTGATGGCCACCATCAGCTCGATCAGCGTCAGGCCGCGCTGGGCGTGCCGGACGTGCTGCAAGGCGCGCAGGCGGCTCATGAGAGCGATCCGATGCGCACCAGCGTGGTCACGGCGCGGCGGCACTTGTCGTCGGTACACGTGGTGCCGCTGTCGTACTGGCCCTTGCCGCAGGCCACGCCGGCCGGCGGCGCCGAGATCGGCCCCAGCCCCTGCCAGGCGACGGTGACCAGGTACTCGTTGTTGCCCATGTCCTCCACGCAGCCGCGCCCGCCGATCACGGTGCCGAGCTTGCTGCCGCCGGAGACCTCGGCGGCGCCCTGCAGTGCGTCGCACCACTCCTTGGCGTCCACCTGCTGCCGCGTGCCGGTGGCGGTGGGGCAGGCGGCGTCGGCGCCCAGCGGTGCGCTGGTGACGTAGCTGGCCGCGGCGCGGCGGTTGATGGCGATGCGGCTGGCCATGTCGTTCAGCAGGATCAGCGCCTGCGAGCGCTGGTACGACTCCATCTCGGAGGCCTGCATGCGGGCCTGGAGGCCGACGAGGCCGAACAGCCCGAAAGCCACGACGAGCAGCGTGACCAGCACTTCGATCAGCGTCGTGCCGCGCTGGCGGCGCAGGGGACGGTTTTTCACCATTTGCCGGACGGCGACTTCACGCCTTCGCTGGTGAGGGTGAGATCGCCGTCGCCCTGTTGCGCGCCCGTCGGTCTGAAGGTGAGCGTGTAGCCCGGCGCGCCGGAGGTCGAGAGGGTGACGTCGTAGCTGTAGTTCGCCGAAACCTCCGACGGCAGGCTGTAGCCGCTGGCGGTGAGCGCCGCCTTGTCGGCGTAGACGCGGTTGGCGATGAGGTACTGCTGCTGCCGGTTGGCGATGTCCATCATCTGCGCCTGGGCCGCCGAGCGCTTGGAACGGATGACGTACTGCTGGTAGCTCGGCAGGGCGATGGCGGCCAGGATGGCCACGATCGCCACCGTGACCATGACCTCGATCAATGTGAAGCCGCTGCTGCGTCTGCGTGCCTGCGAATGCTGGTTCATCGTGGCTCGAAAGGAATGTTTCACATTGTTAATTATGTGAATTTATCACATTTGAGCGAAATGCAAGGGCCGGAATGCGCCGGTGTGCGGTGCCCGCCACGGGTGGATCCAGGGTTTTCCATTACGCAAAGCCACGCGCCCGCCCTGCGCGGTCCGACGGATGCGCGGGCGCCCCCGCGCGGCAAAACTCCCGGGTTCAATTCCGAGGAGACATCCGCATGCACAGCATCCGCCGCCATCTGGTGTGGCTGGTCGTGGCCGTGGTCGGCGCGTTCGCGCTCGCCACCGTGGCCCTGACCCGCGGCGAAAGCGTCAACGCCCTCTGGGTGGTGGCCGCCGCGATCTGCACCTACCTGATCGCCTACCGCTACTACAGCCTCTTCATCGCCGACAAGGTCCTGGGCCTGGACGGCAACCGCAAGACGCCGGCGCACCGCCACAACGACGGCCTGGACTACGTGCCGACCGACAAGAACGTGCTGTTCGGCCACCACTTCGCGGCCATCGCGGGCGCGGGCCCGCTGGTGGGGCCGGTGCTGGCGGCGCAGATGGGCTACCTGCCCGGCCTGCTGTGGGTGCTGGCCGGCGTGGTGTTCGCCGGCGCGGTGCAGGACTTCATCGTGCTGTTCATCTCAACGCGGCGCGACGGCCGCTCGCTGGGCGACCTCGTCAAGCAGGAGATGGGGCCGGTGCCCGGCATGATCGCGCTGTTCGGCACCTTCATGATCATGATCATCATCCTCGCGGTGCTGGCGCTGATCGTGGTGAAGGCGCTGGCCGAATCGCCCTGGGGCACCTTCACGGTGGCCGCGACGATTCCGGTGGCGCTCTTCATGGGCGTGTACCTGCGCTACATCCGCCCGGGGCGCATCGGCGAGGTGTCGGTGATCGGCTTCGTGCTGCTGATGCTGGCCATCTTCGGCGGCCAGGCCGTGAGCCAGAACCCGGAATGGGCGCCGCTCTTCACCTTCGACGGCAAGGCGCTCACCTGGATGCTGGTGGGCTACGGCTTCGTCGCCGCCAGCCTGCCGGTGTGGCTGCTGCTCGCGCCGCGCGACTACCTCTCGACCTTCCTGAAGATCGGCACCATCATCGCGCTGGCCATCGGCATCGTGTTCGTGATGCCCACGCTGCAGATGCCTGCCGTCACGCAGTTCGCGCAGGGCAACGGCCCGGTGTGGTCGGGCAGCCTGTTCCCGTTCCTGTTCATCACCATCGCCTGCGGCGCCGTCTCGGGCTTCCACGCGCTCATCTCCTCGGGCACCACGCCCAAGATGCTCGACAACGAGCGCCATGCGCGCTTCATCGGCTACGGCGGCATGCTGGCCGAGTCCTTCGTCGCGGTGATGGCGCTGGTGGCGGCCTCGTGCATCGAGCCCGGCATCTACTTCGCGATGAACAGCCCCGGCGCGCTGGTCGGCACCACCGCGCAGCAGGTGGCGGCCACGGTGTCGGGCTGGGGCTTCGTGATCACGCCCGAGATGCTGCTGCAGACCGCCAGGGACGTGGGCGAGACCACCATCCTCGGTCGCACCGGCGGCGCGCCGACGCTGGCCGTGGGCATGGCCCACATCCTTCACCAGGCGATCGGTGGGCAGGCCATGATGGCCTTCTGGTACCACTTCGCGATCCTGTTCGAGGCGCTCTTCATCCTCACGGCCGTGGACGCCGGCACCCGCGCCGGCCGCTTCATGCTGCAGGACCTGCTGGGCAGCTTCGTGCCCGCGCTCAAGCGCACCGACTCGCTGCCGGCCAACCTCGTCGCCACCGCGCTGTGCGTGGCGGCCTGGGGCTACTTCCTGTACCAGGGCGTGGTCGATCCGCTGGGCGGCATCAACACGCTGTGGCCGCTGTTCGGCATCTCCAATCAGATGCTCGCCGCCGTCGCGCTGATGCTGGGCGTGGTGGTGCTCTTCCGCATGAAGCGCGAGCGCTATGCCTGGGTGGCCATCGCGCCGGCCGCGTGGCTGCTGGCGTGCACACTCACCGCGGGCTGGCAGAAGATCTTCTCGGCCGACCCGAAGATCGGATTCCTCTCGCACGCGGCCAAGTACACCGAGGGCATCGCCAACGGCGTGCTGGTGGCGCCGGCCAAGACGCCGGAGGCCATGTCGCGCATCGTCTTCAACGACCGCCTCGACGCCGCGCTGTGCGCGCTCTTCATCTTCGTGGTGCTGAGCGTGCTGGTCTACAGCATCAAGGCCTGCATCGCTGCGCGCGCGGCCAACCGGCCGACCGCGCAGGAAACCCCGTTCGAGCCGATGGGTACCGCCGCCGCGACGGCGGCCCACTGAAGCCATGGGCCTCGCATTGCCGGAAGCCGGGCGCTATTTCGCGCGCTCGCTCAAGCAGTCGCTGCGGCTCATGGTCGGGCTGCCCGACTACGACGCCTACCTCACCCACATGGCGGCCACTCATCCCGACCAGCCGCCGATGAGCTACGAGGCCTTCTTCCGCGAGCGGCTGGAGGCGCGCTATGGGGCGGGCAAGGGGCGCTGTTGCTGAGCCTGGCGCGGGATTGCGTTACAGCTCTTTCCGATCGAAGCCCTGTCCCGCGGGATGGACGGGCCCATCCCCCGGGCCTAGAGTCCCCTCCATGTCCGCAGCCCCGTGGCTGGAATGGAGGGTGATATGTCCCTGGATCCCTTTGCAGAGTTCAAGAGCCGGCAGCGCGAGATGTGGTCGACCTTCGCGCCGACCGCCATGTTCACGACGCCGGTGGCCGGTCATCTCGTCAGGTTCGCGCAGGTTGCGGAAGGCGAGACCGTGCTGGACGTGGGCACCGGCACCGGCGTGGTGGCCGTCACGGCGGCGCGCCGCGGCGCACGCGTCACGGGGCTCGACCTGACGCCCGAACTGATCGAGGCCGCGCGCGAGAACGCCGGCATCTCCGGGCACGGCGACATCGCCTGGACCGAAGGCGACGCCGAGAACCTGCCGTATGCCGACGCCTCCTTCGACGTCGTGCTCAGCCAGTTCGGCCACATGTTCGCGCCGCGCCCCGAAGTGGCCGTGGCCGAGATGCGCCGCGTGCTGAAGCCCGGCGGGCGCATCGCCTTCGCCACCTGGCCGCCCGAGCACTTCGTGGGGCGCATGTTCGCCTTCATCGGGCGCAATTCGCCGCCGCCACCGGCCGGCGCGTCGCCGCCGCCTCAATGGGGCAACCCGGCCATCGTCACGGAGCGCCTGGGCCAGCACTTCGACGCGCCGTTCTTCGGCCGCGGCACCATGCACTTTCCGGCCCTGAGCCTGGGGCACTTCCGCCTGTTCCTGGAGCGTTCGGTCGGCCCGATGCGCAAGCTGGTCGAAGGCCTTGCCGAAGACCCGCAGAAGCTGGCAGCGCTGCGGGCCGAGTTCGATGCGCTCGCCGAGCCTTACTACGTCGACAACGTGGTGCACCAGAGCTACCTGCTGACGCGGGCCCGCGCGCGCTGAGCGCCGCAGCGGCGGCCGGAGAGCCGGCCTGGAACGCGGTTGCATTTATTTAGAATTCGCGGGTCGCGCGACGCGATCCCTCGTCCGAAGCCCCGGCCACCGCGCCGGTGCGGGCCGGCGAAGGCACCCAACCCAGATTCGTTCAAGGCAGGGCACACACGGTTTCTCCGTCGAAGCGATGGAGGCGCCGGCGTGGCGCTTCGCGATTTCAAAAACAAATCGCCTTGAGGGAATTCCTGCCATGTCCGTCCGTTCTCGCGCGCCGCGCCTTCAGCTTCGCCTGCGCAATCCGTCCCTGATCGTCGCCGCCCTGGCCGCTGCCCACTGCGCGGCCCAGGCCCAGGGCACCGACGCCACGCTCAAGGAGGTGACCGTCACTTCCGAACAGGATGTCGGCTACGCGCCTTCCGTCGGCAGCACGGCCACCAAGGGCAGCGCGCCGCTGCGCGACATTCCGCAGGCCGTCAACGTGCTGCCGGCGCAGCTGCTGCGCGACCAGGGCGCGACCTCGATGCAGGACGCGCTGCGCAACGCGCCCGGCGTGTCGTTCAACGCGGGCGACGGCCAGCGCGACCAGGTGGTGATCCGCGGCTTCACCGCCATTGCCGACTGGTTCGTCGACGGCGTGCGCGACGACGCGCTGTACTTCCGCGACCTGTCGGACACCGAGCGCATCGAAGTGCTCAAGGGGCCGGCGGCCGTGCTGTACGGCCGCGGCTCGTCGGGCGGCCTCGTCAACCGCGTGACCAAGAAGCCGATCTTCGAGCGCCCCTTCGGCGAGGTGTCGCTCGGCCTGGGCTCGCACGACTTCAAGCGCGCCACCGCAGACCTCAACACGCCCATCGGCGAGAACATGGCCTTCCGCCTCAACGTGGCGCGAGAGAAGTCGGGCAGCTACCGCGACCAGCAGTTCATCGACCGCTACAACTTCGCGCCTTCGCTGGCCATCAAGTTCAGCCCGCAGACGGACCTGCTGCTGCAGTACACCAACGCCCACGACCAGCGCCTCACCGACTTCGGCATCCCGGCGCTCAACGGCCGCCCCGTGAACGTGCCCATCGGCACCTACTACGGCTCGGCGTTCGCGAAGCGCGACGACACCACCACGACCAAGGTGCAGTCGTTCACCGCCACGCTCAACCATCGCTTCAGCGATGCGCTGACCCTGCGCAACACCACGCGCTACTACAGCTACAAGCTGGACCGCTTCAACACCCTGCCCAGCGGCACCACCGACCCGGTGCGCCTCACGGTCGGCCGCACGCGCGGCTTCGTCGACCGCGACGAGAGCGGCTGGTTCAACCAGACCGACCTGACCTGGCGCAACGAACTCGGCGGCTTCAGGCAGGAATGGCTGGTCGGCGCCGAGTTCGGCCAGCAGGACAAGCGCCTGTACTCGGTGAGTTCGGCCACCGGCTACGAGCGCGTGAGCATCCTGAACCCGGTGGCCGTGCCGGCGCCGCTGCCGCTTTCGAGCTACACGGCCGCCAGCGCGATTCCGAGCAACTCCACGTTCAAGACGGCCGCGCTCTATGCGCAGAACCAGATCACGCTGGCACCGCAGTGGAAGGCGCTGGTGGGTGGCCGCTACGACGTGTTCGGGCAGGACACCTCCTTCGAGCGCACGCTCGCGCCGCTGTCGCGCACCGACCGCAAGTTCAGCCCGCGCGCGGGCCTGGTCTGGCAGCCGAGCGAAACCCAGTCGTACTACGTGTCGTACAGCCGCTCGTTCCAGCCTTCGGCCGAGACCTTCGCGCTGTCGGCCAGCAACACCGCCAACGACCCCGAGATCACGGTGAACAAGGAGATCGGCGCCAAGCTCGACTTCCTCGACGGCGCGCTCAATGTCACCGCGGCGCTGTTCAACCTGGAGCGCTCGGGCATCAAGAACACCGACCCGGCCAACCCCGCGCGGCAGATCAACGTCGGCACGCAGCGCACCAACGGCATGGAGCTGGCGCTGGCCGGCAAGCTGCCGGGCCGCTGGGACGTCAGCGCGGGCTACGCGTATCTCGACGGGCGCATGACCAAGTCGCTGGCCACGGTGAGCTCGCTGCAGTTGCCGATCGGCCCGGCGATGCCGGTGCAGGGCAAGATCGCGCCGCTCACGCCGCGGCACTCGGCCTTCGTGTGGCTCATGAAAGACCTGGGCAACGGCCTGAGCGCCGGCGGCGGCGTCAACTACGTGGCCTCGCGCTACGCGTCGCTGAGCAACCTCGTCACGCTGCCCTCGTACGTCACGGCCGACCTGGCCGCGAGCTACAAGACCGGGCGCTACGAGATCTCGGCGAACCTGAAGAACATCACCAACCGCAAGTACTACGTGTCGGCGCACGGCAGCGTGGACAACCTGATCATGCCGGGCCCGGGGCGCGAACTGCAGGTGATGCTGACCGCGAAGTTCTGATCCCGGATGCGGTTGCGGGCTCAGTCTGCGGCTGAGCCCGCCTGCGCGAATTCCTGCTTTTCCGTTCGGCGCCGCGGCGCGACGATGCCTCCACGACAACAACGTCCGTGGAGCCCATCGATGCCAACCGAACAACTCGACCTCGGCCGGATGACCGGCCTCTCGCTGCGCCTGCGTGTGGTGCTCTCGGGCGTGCTGATGCTGGCGGCCGCGATCAGCGCGGCGCGTCCTTCGGGCGCGGACATCGACCTGCAGGCCGAGCAGCGCTTCCAGCTTGCGCTGGAGGCCCAGGCCGCTCGCGACTACCGCGCCATGCTCCAGCACCTGCGCGATGCCGCCACGCACGGCCACGCCGAGGCGCAGGAGATGCTCGGGATGGTGCTGATGACCGGCCCCGCGCTCTACGGCACCGCCGTGAAGGCCGACCGCTGCGAGGCCGGCGAATGGATGCGCCGCGCGGCGGTGCAGGGCAGTGAGACGGCGAAGGTGCAGCTGACCTTCCTGAACCGCCTGCGCAGTTCGCCCGACGGGCGCCGCGCCTGCGGCTGAAGGGCCGGGCGCCCGATCATGGGCGAAGGCGCCGTCCGACGCAGGCCTGCCGGGGAGGTCGCTAGGCTGGGACTCTTCCATCGGAGGCATGAGCAAGATGAAGCGACACCCGAAACACCCATTGGCCGGCCCGGCTCTTCTCATCGCGGCAGGCGTGGCGGCGATGCTCCTGGTTACCGGGTGCGCGGTGTCGCCGCCCACCATCCCGACGGCGAAGCAGGTCGACCTGCAGCGCTTCATGGGCGACTGGTACGTGATCGGCAACATCCCGACACGGCCGGAACGCGATGCCTTCAACGCGGTGGAGTCGTACACGCTGCAGCCCGACGGCCGCATCGACACGCGCTTCCGCTACCGCGAAGGCGGCTTCGACGGCCCGCTCAAGACCATGGACCCGGTGGGCCGCGTGGTGCCCGGCACCGGCAACGCGGTGTGGGGCATGCAGTTCGTGTGGCCGGTGAAGGCGGAGTACGTGATCGTCGACGTCGACAAGGACTACGGCCTGACGATCATCGGCCGCAGCAAGCGCGACTACGCGTGGATCATGGCGCGCACGCCGAGCATTCCCGAGCCGGCCTACGAGGCGGCGGTGGCCCGCCTCAAGGCGCTGGGCTACTCGGTCGACAACCTGCGCCGCGTGCCGCAGCGCTGGCCCGAGGAGCAGGCCGGCGCCGCGAAGCAGTAGCCATTCAGGCGCCGCTGGCAGAGGCCATCGCCTCGAAGCCGCTCGCCAGGTCCGCCGTCAGGTCCCGCGGTGACTCCAGCCCGACGTGCAGCCGCACCACCGCGCCGCGCCCGCTCCAGTCGGTCACGCTGCGCGCGGCACGCATGTTGGTCCAGGCGACGAGGCTCTCGTAGCCGCCCCATGAGGAGCCGCGGCCGAAGAGCCTGAGCGCATCGACGAAACGCTCGACCGCCGCGTTCCCGACGCCCGGCCGCAGCTCGATCGACAGCAGCCCGTTCGTGCCGCTGCAATCGCGCTTCCAGATCTCGTGCCCCGGATGCTGCGGCAGCGCGGGGCAGAACACGGTCGCCACTTCGGGCCGCTCCTGCAGCCAGTGCGCCACTTCCAGCGCATGTCGCTCGTGCATCTGCAGCCGCGCCGAGAGCGTGCGCATGCCGCGCAGCACCAGCCATGCATCGTCGGGGCTCACGGTCATGCCGAAGGCGTCGCAGCGTTCGTTGAGCGGGCGCCATGCGGCCTCCGTGGTGGCGACGGTGCCCATCATCACGTCGGAATGGCCCGAGAGGTACTTGGTTGCGGCCATGGTCGAGATGTCGGCGCCCAGCGCGAGCGGGCGGTACTGCACGCCCGATCCCCAGGTGTTGTCGGCCGCCAGCAGCGCGCCGCGCGCGTGCGCCAGTTCGGCGAGCCTGGGCAGGTCGCACATCTCGTAGACCAGCGAGCCGGGGCATTCGGCGTACACGAGCCGCGTCTTCGGCTCGAACAGCTCCTCGATGCCGCTGCCGTCCGCCGCGAAGAAGGTGCTGCGGATGCCGTAGGGCTCCAGGAACGAATGCACGAGGTTGCGCGTGGGCTCGTACACGCTGTCGGACATCAGCACGTGGTCGCCCGGCTTCAGGTACGACAGCAGCACCATGCCGATGGCCGCGAGGCCGGTCGGGAAGAGCCGTGTGCGGTGGGCGCCTTCGAGCTCGCTCACCGCGTCCTCCAGCGCGAAGGTGGTGGGCGTGCCGCGCGCGCCGTAGCTGAAGATGCGCTCCTCGTCGCGGCGCAGGCGCGCGTCGCGCATGGCGCCCACGCTGTCGAAGAGCACGGTGCTGGCGCGCACCAGCGGCGTGTTGACGGGCACGCCGCCGGCATGGGACGGGGCCTTGCCGGTGCGAGTCAGCCGGGTGTCCAGCGTCTGGCCGGAGGAAGCGTGGTGCGAGTCGGGCATCTTGTTCTGCGGGGAGGGGGGCAGGGGCCGCTATGTTGCTTCAATCAGTCGGCGCGCGCACCCGAAAGCTTGACGATGCGCGACCAGCGCTCGATGTCCTGCTTCAGCTGCGCAGCAAAAGCATCGGGCGTGCTGGCCACCACTTCGCTGCCGCCGTCGGTGACGAGCTTGGTCACCTCGGGCAGGCGCAGGGTGCGCACGATGGCTTCGTTGAGGAAGGCCACGCGCTCCGGCGGCGTGCCGGCGGGGGCGAAGAAGCCATACCAGTCCTCGAAGCGCGCGCCGGCATAGCCCAGCTCTTCCAGCGTGGGCACCTTGGCGAACACGCCGATGCGGCGCGGGCTGGTCACGGCCAGCACGCGCAGCTTGCCGCCTTGCACCATGCCCGCCACCGACGCGGTGGATGTCACCATCACGTCCACCTGTCCGCCGATCAGGTCGGTCAGTGCCGGCCCGGCGCCCTTGTAGGGCACGTGCGTCATCTCCACGCCGTTGTCCTTGGCGAGCACCACGCCCACCAGGTGCGACAGCGTGCCGTTGCCCGGCGTCGCGTAAGTCACTTTGCCGGGGCTTGCCTTGGCCTTGGCGGCGAGGTCGGCGAAGCTCTTGAGGGGCGAGTTGGCCTCCACCACCAGCGCGAGCGGCGCGGCGTTGATCTGCGTGATGGGCACGAAGTTCTTGATCGGGTCGAAGCCCGGCGAGGCATACAGCGAGGGGTTCACGGCCATGATCGACACCTGCGAAGTGAGCACGGTGTAGCCGTCGGGCTTGGCGTCGGCCACTGCCTTGGCGCCGATGTTGCCGCCCGCGCCGCCGCGGTTGTCGACCAGGGCGGCCTGTCCCATGATCTCCGGCAGCTTGGTGGTGACCAGGCGCGCCGTCGCGTCGTTGCCGCCGCCCGGCGGGAAGGGCGAGATGAACTTCACCGGCTGCGACGGGAAGCCGTTGCGCGGCGCCATCGGCTCGGCGGTGGCTGGCTGGAGTGCGAGCGCCGCGAGCCAGGCGGCTGCGGCGGCAAGTCTGGCGATATGGGCGATGTGCGGGATGCGGCTGGCGAACGACATGACGGAACTCCTGGAATAGGAACTGACAAGGACGAACAGAAAGCGGGACCGATGAGGGCTCAGGCGTGCGATGCGGTGCCCGGCAGCCGGAAGGCCGCGCGCTCCTGCGCGTCGAGCTGCGCGACGAGGCCGGTCTCCCAGGCGAGGTAGCGGCGCGCGGCCTCCTTGTTGCCGTCGTGGCGGTCGTGCACGAAGAACAGGTAGTCGATGCAGTCCGCGTCGGCGGGCAGCGCGGGCGTGGCCTTCACGGGCAGGCCTGCGGCGCTCCAGGCGGCCATGCCGCCGGACAGCAGCAGCGGGGCGGGCGAGACGCCGGTGAGCTCGCAGGAGGCTGCCCATGCGGCGAGCGCCGCGTCGTCGGCAACCAGCACGAGCTGGCGGGGCTCGCCTTTGAGGTCGGCGGCGAGGCGCGGGCGGATCGACCAGCGCGCCTGCGCGATGTGGCCGGCGCGAAACTGCATGCTGCCGCGCAGGTCGATCACGGCCACGTCGTTGCGCTCGATGCGCGCTGCGAGCGTCTTCGCGTCGATGGTGTCGAGCGCGGGTGCGGCAGGCGCCTCAGCCGGCGTGAGAGCCAGCCCGCTCGCCAGCCCGCCTTCGAGCACGCTCGCGTCGTGCCCCATCTGCCGCAGCCAGCTCGCGATGGTGGGCGCGCGAACGCCGTCGCTGTCGAACAGCACCAGCCGCGCGCCGCGCACGCCGAAATACTGGTCGCCGGCCTGCATCAGCTGGCCGCCAGGCGTGTGCTGCGCGCCGGGCAGGGTGCCGGCGGCGAATTCCTCCGGCGTGCGCACGTCGCAGAGGAAGAGGCTGCGGCTGGCGTCGTCGGCCCATTGGCGCACCGTCTGCGCGTTCACGCTGGGAACGTCGAAGCGCGCTGCGAGCGCCTTGGCGGCGGGGCGCAGGTCGGTGTTGCCGCTGTCGTCGGCATAGCGCTGCGTGCCGCCGTGCTCCAGCTTGTGGTCGTTGAGGTACCAGCCCTGCGTGCCGTTCTCCAGTGCATACACCGGGTTGGGCAGCCCGAGGTTGATGAGCGTCTGCGCGCCGATGATGCTGCGCGTGCGGCCCGCGCAGTTGATGACGATGGGCGTGGTGGTGTCGGGCACCAGCCGGCGCACGCGGTAGGCGAGCTCGCCGTTGGGGCAGCAGGTGGCGCCGGGGATGTTCATCTTGCGGAACTCGCTGGTGGGGCGGCCGTCGAGCACCACCACCTTGTCCTTGCGCGCCAGCATGTCGGCCAGCTGGTCGGCGCTGACGCGCGGCGTGTGATAGACCTCCTCGGCCAGTTCGCCGAAGGTCTTCGAAGGCAGGTTGACGCCCGCGAAGAGCACGTAGCCCGCGGCCTTCCATGCGCGGGCGCCGCCCTGCAGCACGTGCACGTCGGTGTAGCCCAGCGCGGCGAGCCGTGCCGCGGCGCGCTCGGCGACCTCGCCGCCGTCGCCCTCGTCGTAGACCACCGTGCGCACGCCGCGTCGCGGCACGAGGCGCGGCGCGTCGATCTCCAGCCGGCTGAAGGGCAGGGGAATGCCGTAGAACAGGTGGGCTTCGCCGTACTGGCCGTGCTCGCGCACGTCGAGCAGCGCGATCTCGCCGCCGTCGTGCAGCCAGGATTTGAGGGTCTTCGGGTCGATGGTGTGGGTCATGGAGGCGGGTTGGCGGGACGAATGAGGTCCTGCGAGGCCGCTGCGCGCGGCCCGCATGAACAACGAGAAAAGGCGAAAGAAGAAGCGGCTAGCGGCGCGTCTGCACGCCGATGCCCATGGTCTGGTACGTGCCCGCTTCCAGGTCGTAGGCAGTGCGGCTGTTCAGCGTTTCGAGTGCGCGGCCGTACATGTGCAGGTGGCGGATGACCTGCTCGCCCTGGATCTCCACCGAGTGGATGTCCTCGGGCATCAGCGCGATGCCCTTGCCCGGCGCGACGACCACCAGCTCGGTCTGCTTCAGCTTGCCCACGCCCGGCACGCTGCCGTCGTCGGTGCGCTCGTAGACGCGGTTGTGCTCGGTGCCTTCCACCGCCGCGATGCAGGCCCAGGTGGTGTGGTTGTGCGGCACGATCTTCTTGCCCGGGCGCATCACGTTCAGGTAGAGCGCGTAGCTCTGGTCGGCGTCTTCGGCGATCAGGTAGCGGGCCTGGTGCTCGCCGGCCTCGGGTGGGGGAAAGTCGGTGGCGCCCCAGTACTCGGTGTGCGCGGCCAGGCCCTGCAGCGCATCGAGCACCACGCCGAGCTTCTCGCGGGTGGGCTCGCCGCCGCCGATGGCCTTCTTCATGGTGGCGATGGACGCCTCGACGGCCTGGCTGCGTTGCTCGGACGGGGTGCTGCTCATTCGGTCTTTCTCCAGTGGGGTTGCCTGTTCGATGTGCGTCCACTGTAGTGACGGGGGCGTGACGCAACAATCCAGCTGGCGCAGGAAACACTTCAATAAAATTAATACATGCCCACGCTCGATCTCGAACTGCTGCGCTCCTTCGCGGCCGTCGTCAGCCATCACAGCTTCGCGGCGGCGGCGGTGCACCTGGGGCGCACGCAGTCGGCGATCACGCAGCAGATGCAGCGGCTGGAGGAGCAGATCGGACACCCGCTCTTCGCCAAGCAGGGGCGGCAGAAGCGGCTGACGGAGCACGGCGAGAGACTGCTGACCTACGCGCACCACATGCTGGCGCTGAACGACGAGGCGCTGCGCAGCCTGCGGCAGGGCCAGCTCGAAGGCAACCTGCGCATCGGCGCGCCGCACGACGTGGCCGAGACCATGCTGCCGCTGCTGCTGGCCGAGGTGGCGCGCACATCGCCGCTGCTGCAACTCGACATCCACATCGGCCGCAGCCCCTACCTGATGACTTCGCTCAAGAGCGGCGAGGTCGACATGATCATCTCCAACCGCGCCGACGCGCAGTCGCAGTTCGAAGGCGTGGTGCTGCGCAACTCGCCCACCGTGTGGCTGTGCGCCGCAAGCTACGTGCACGACCCTGCCAAGCCGGTGCCGCTCATCATGGCCGACGGGCCCAGCATCTTCCGCCGCATCGGCCACGAGGCGCTCGACACCGCGGGCGTGGCCTGGACGCCGCGCTACACATCGTCGAGCCTGATCGGCATCAAGGCCGCGCTGCGCGCCGGGCTGGGCGTGACTGCGCGCGGCGTGGAGCAGCTCGACGCCGGCCTGCGCGTTCTCGGCGCCGGCGACGGCATGCCGAGGCTGCCCGACCTGGCCTACTACCTCTACGTGCGCAGCCACGTGGTGAACCCGGTCACGCGCCAGGTGTTCGAGACGCTGAAGAAGCAGCTGCGGCTGCCGCGCACGGACATGCCGGCGTAGCTCGATCAACCCTCGGTGGCCGCGCTCGTCATCGCATAGCTGCCGCGCCCGCCCTGCTTGGCCCGGTACATGGCCTTGTCGGCCGCGGCGAGCAGGTCGCGCGGCGCCTCGCTCCCGTTGCCCAGCGCGATGCCGACCGACACGCCGATCGCCATGCCGGCCTGCTCCTGCGGCAGCGGCTCGGTGATCGCGTCGATGCACCGCTGCGCCAGCGCCAGCGCGCCCTGTTCGGCGGGCTCCTTGAGGCCGGTGGCGAGCAGCACGAATTCGTCGCCGCCGATGCGGGCCACCGTGTCCGTCTGCCGCACCAGCTCCTGCAGCCGGCGCGCGATTTCCTGCAAGGCCCTGTCGCCGGCCTCGTGGCCGAAGGTGTCGTTGAGGCTCTTGAAGCCGTCGAGGTCGAGATACAGCACCGCCACCATGTGCCCCTGCCGCCCGGCGTGGGCCAGCGCCTGCTGCAGCCGGTCGTCCAGCAGCTTGCGGTTGGGCAGGCCGGTGAGCGTGTCGTGGTGGGCTAGGCGCTCCAGCGCCTCCTGGTTGTCGAGCAGCTTGGCCAGCAGGCGGTTGAAGGCCTGCGTGAGGTGGCCGATCTCGTCGTCGCGCACCACCTTCAGCGGCGCGAGCGGGAGTTCGCCGCGGGTCATGCGGTCGGCCTGGTCGGCGGCGCGGAACAGCGGGCGAAGCAGCCAGGCCATGACCAGGCCCAGCACGATGAGCACCGCCGACACCGCGGGCCCGCGCTGCGCCAGGATGAAGGACTGCATCCGCCCCACCGGCGCCAGCGCCTCCGCGACGGGCAGCCGCGCCACCACGAACCAGCCGCTCGTCGGCACCGAGGCGATGGCGGAGATTTCGTCGATGCCCTTGGCGTTGCGCGTCGTCCCGCTGCCGCGAAAGCCCGCCATGGCTCGATCGTGCAGCAGGTTCACGCCATCCGGCGGCGTGGGCTTGAGGGACATCGATACGTCCGTGGAAGCGACGAAGAGCCGGTCGCGCGGCGAGATCACGAGAATGCCGCCGGACTGGCCCACCCGCCCATCCTGCAGATGGTCGAGCAGGCCGTCGGCCGTGAGGTCGGCGGTGCCCAGCAGCACCGCGACAACCTGGCCGGCGCCGTTGCGCATGGGCACGGCCATGGGCAGCGCCGAGTGCCCCGAGGGCGTGGCGTGAGGACGGCCCACCGCGCGCTGCCCGGCGAGCGCGGCGGTGAATTCCGGACTGTCCGTGACCAGCTGTCCGGCATCGTCGAGCCGCTTGCCGCTGGTGTCGGCGACTGTCAGTCCGAGGGGAACGAGGGCGCTCAGCGTGCTGCGTTCGGCGAGCCATGCCCGCAGCTGCCCGGGCTGCGCCAGGAGTTCGGGCGGCACGGCGCCCGCCAGCCGCTCCAGGAACGACAGCCGCTCGCCCAGGTAGTTGTCGACGTCGCGGGCCACGTAGGTGGCCAGCGCCGTCTGCTGCGTCGCTACCGACCTGGTGAGGTCCTCGCGCAGGAAGCGGGTGAGCTGGATGTAGCTGGCGGCGGTGCCCACGACCGCCATCACCAGACCCATGACGAGCAGACGGAAAACCAGGCTGTTTGCGGATTTTCGGAGATTCACTCTGGCGTCGGGTCTGGAGGCGGGTAGGTGCGGGACTGTATCCGAAGCGCTGCCCAGGCCCTTCTTTGGGCCTCCTTCCGCCTTTGTCCGTCGGCCGGATTCAGCTCGCCATGCCGAAGAAATGCTGCCGGTAGCGCGGTGCCACGTCGTCCACCCGCAGCATCAGCGGCAAGTCGGCCGTGTTGAAGGCGACGTCGAGCGCGGGTGGCCCGAGCAGGCGCGCGCCGCAGCGCAGGTAGCCCTTGATGAGCGGCGGAGCGGCCGGCGGCGGCGTGTCGCTGTCGGCATCGCTGTCGGGCTCGGCGTCCAGCGGCAGCGCGATGCGCGGCTCCACGCGCCAGCGCTCTTCCACCAGGTGGGTACGGCACAGCCGGTGCCACAGCCGCGCGGCGCTCGCGCCCTGGTCGTCCAGGCCGATGCTGGCGCAGCCGATCATGGTGTCGAGCGCGTGGTCGACCATGTACTGCCCCAGCGCGGCCCACAGCGCCATGATGACGCTGCCCGAGCGCCAGTCGGCGTCCACGCAGGAGCGGCCCAGCTCCAGCGCGTTGCCGCGCAGCGGGGCGAGCGGGGAGAGGTCGAACTCGGTATCGGTGTAGAAGCCGCCGGCCCTGCGTGCCGCGCCCGGCGTGAGCACGCGGTAGGTGCCGATGAGCGGGCCGGGCCCGTTCACAGGGTCGACCGAGCGCACCAGCAGGTGGTCGCAGTAGCTGTCGAAGCGGTCGGCGTCGAGGCCGGGCGGGGTGCCTTCAGGCGGGGTGAGGTGCGCGCCCATCTCCAGTGCGAACACCCGGAAGCGCAGGCGCTGGGCGTCGCGCACATCGTCCTCGCAGTCGGCCCAGCGGGTTTCCAGCGCGGGCATGGCGGCGGGCGAAGTGAACGAACGGTCGGGCCGGGCTTGCGAAGAGGCGATGTCCATGTGCGTGTGGCCACTCAGTTGGAGGGTGGATAGCGGCCGACCAGGCGGTTCTGCCGCCGGTTGAGCCGTGCGAGCGCGAGCAGGCCGATGGGCCGCACGCCGGCCTTGCGCTGCGCCGCGCCAATGGCGAACAGCAGCCGCTGCTTGGCGAAGACCATGCGCAAGCCCTGGATCACGCCGATGTCCGGGTCCCAGGCCTCGATGGCCTCGGAGCCCGCGCCGTTGACTTCCATGATCGTGAAGCCGCGCCCGGCGGCGAGTTCGCGCAGGCTCTCGTAGCGCACGTCGAAGCGGCCGAAGCGGAAGTCGGGCATGTCGCGCGCGACGGCGTCGACGGCGCGCACCAGTTCGGCGGTGATGAGCGCCGCGGCGTCGCGGTAGAGCCCCCCGACGCGGGTGGAGCCTATGGTGGCGAGCCGCACCTGCTGCCCGGCCGCCGGCACGCTGCCGAACGGTACGCTGCATTCGTGGCGCGGCGAGCGCGCGATGCGGCGCGCCCGCACGTCGGCCGCGACAAGCTGGGCCACCGTGCTGCGGCCGTCGCCCGTCACGCGAGGAAAGTAGCGCAGCGCCAGCCCGACGATGCGGCCTTCGCCGGTGACCGGATCGCGCGCGTAGAAGATGCCGGCCTCGCCTTCCTGTGGCAGGTAGCGCTGCAGCACGACCGTCTCGCCATGAGGAAAGACCGCCAGGTACGCCAGCAGGGCAGCCATGTCCGGCAGCAGGCGCACGCCGTAGCCGCACAGGCCGAGGTCGGGCTTGGCGACCAGCGGGAAGCAAAGGCCCTCCGCGGCGATGGTTTGCCGCAGCGATTCCTCCGTCGCCGTGCCGTCGTTGAACACCGCGCAGTAGTCGGCCGTGACCGAGCGCGCCAGCGGCCCCATGCCCCGGAAGTATTCGAGCTTGCCTTCGCCCGCCATGCCGCCCGAAGTGATGTGCGGATTCGCCGCGCAGGGCACGGTGGCGCCGCCATGGCGCAGCGAGAGCCACAGCCACTGCACCACCAGCGGCACGCAGATGAGCCACTTGGGCATGCGCTCCAGCACGCTGCATTCGCGCACCACGGCCAGCCGCGAGGCTTCGGCGCCGCCAAGCTCCAGTTCCGCGGCCATCACCCGGCCTCCGGCCTGCGCGTGGCGACAAGGCCCACGGCGGCGATGCGGTCGATGTGCGCGTACACCGGCCGTTCCAGCTCCTCCCCGAACACGTCGGGGTCGATCTCGGCGTACGACCATTCGAAGGCGGGCGCCGCCAGCAGCGGCTGTATCTCGGCGAGGAAGGGGTCTTCGCCGTCGACCATCGCCACGCCGGTGTAGAGCAGCAGCTGCCCGCCCGGTGCCAGCCGCTTCAGCGACTCGGCCGCGATGCGCGCGCTCAGTGCCCGCCCGAGCCGCGCGCCGCCGTGGCGGTAGGCGCGCTGGGCGGCGTCGTCGAGGTAGGGCGGGTTCGACACGATGAGGTCGAAGTCGCCCTCGACGGCCGCGAGCGCATCGCCCTGCGCGAGCGCGACCTCGACGCCGGCCACTTCCGCGTTGACGGCCGTGTACTGCAGCGCGAGCGGGTTGATGTCGTTCATCACGACCGTTGCGGGCGTGCCCGTGGCGGCCATCGCTCGCGCCACCGCGATGCCGCCCGCGCCGCTGCCGCAGCCCACGTCGAGCACGCGCAGCGGCTTGCGTTGCGCCTGATGCCGGTCCAGCGCATGCCGGATGAAGCGCGCGAAGCGGCTGGTGTCGGGGCCGAAGAACACGGCGTTCTCCTCGACCGTGGGGTAGGCCGAGTGAAGGAACAGGTCGTCCCCCAGGCTGGCGATACGCACCGTGCTGCGCAGCAGCGATCCGGTGCGACGCACGATGCCGGCATGCTCCATGGCGGCCAGCAGTTCCGGCGGCACCGCGCGGGGCTCGAACGACAGGTTCCAGCCGAAGATGTCGCGCAGCGTGGCGCCTGGCTCGCGCCCGCGCCGGGCGAGCACGCGCTGGTGGGTGAGCGGCGTGACGGTGGTGAAGCGATAGCCCGTGCCAGCCACCTGCCGCAGCACATCGGCCGCGTTCATCATGCGGCCAGCTCCTCGGCCACTCGCAGTTCGGTGCTGTAGCGCTCGAAGCAGCGCTCTCCGCAGGCCAGCCGCATCAGCGCGCCTTCGGCGATGAACTGCCCGCAGGACGGATCGGCCTCGACCAGCGGCCGGATCACCTCGCGCAGCCATGCGCGCGAGTGCGACACGTCGAGCGCCGCGTGCAGGTCGAAATAGGCGCGCGCGCGGCCGCTCAGCCCAAGGCGGCGCATGCCGGCGGCCACCAGCTTCACGCGCCCCGGGGCCGTGAGCTCGATGACGCCGAGCGCGCCGATGGAGTGGTAGGCGTAGCGCCGCGTGGTCGCCAGCGCGACCATTGTGTTGGCGAGCGCCAGCGACTCCCACACGGTGGTGTCGATGGCCGGATGCAGGTCGAGTTCGCGCACCATCTGCTCCAGCATCTGGCCGTGCATGGCGCTTTGCTTTCCGTGCCCCATCTCGTCCCAGAAATTGCGCGCGCACTCCAGCTTGGGCTGCGGCGGCAGCTTGACCTGCGTGCAGGCCAGCAGGTCCTCGAAGCCCGCTTCGCCCGCGGCCTCCTGCGTGAGGAACCATCGCATCTGCGCCAGCGTGGCTTCGCCGGCCAGCCAGTCGAAGAGCGGATGGTGCTGGCCCGGCCCGTTCTGCTCCAGCGACTCGAACCAGGCGACGAAGTGGGCCGCGTTGCCGGTGGAAGCCGATGCCGCCGCCTGCACGGTGGCGCGCAGGGCTTCGAGATGCTCGCCTTCCAGCAGGCGGCAGGCGTGCTCGTCGGTGAGCTCGTCCTTCCACCACGGCGAAGGAATGCCGGGCCTCAGCCGCACGGCGTTGAACCGCGCCAGGCGGCGGTGAAGCTGCGTGCTGGTGTCTGCGCTGGCGTCCGGGGTGTCGTCAGTGGACATGGCCGATCCTCGTCATCCGCTGGGCAAAGGGGCAGAGTGCGCCTTTGCGCGGCGGCTGTCCGTCAGACGGCGCCTACAGATTCGGCCCTGGTGGCCGGTGCGCGTAGAGAAACCGCTTCAGGTCGACCAGATGCGCGGCGTGGCCGCAGGCAACTGCCACAGCTCGCCACGCCAGGCCTGCCAGACCTGCCGCAGCAGCTGCATCGCAGGCTCGACCACGGGCGCCAGCACGCGCAGCACCACCACCTCGGCATGCGGGCTGGTGGCACCGGCGCTCTCGGCCAGGGGGCTCGCCTCGAGCAGCGTGCGCGCATGCGCGAGCAGGGCATCGCGCCGGACGCGCGCCACCGGCGATCCCGCCACGAAGAAGAGCGACGCCATGCATCGGTGGCCGCCCAGGCCGATGGGACTCTGCAGCAGCCGGTGGTCGGCCGCGTCGATGCGTCCGCGCTCCAGCCAGATGCCGGGCACCTCGATGTGCTGCAGATAGGTGCCTCGCTCGAAGGGCTGGCCGGCGTTGGGCAGGCCCAGCGCGGTCACGTCCCAGCCGATCAGCTCGGCGCCGGGCTCGACCTCGATGCCGAGCCGGTTCTCGGCCTGGCAACCGCTGTAGCAGATGGCTTCGAGCGGAAGCCATTCGAGCCGCGCGCCTGCCGCAAGGCGGATGCGGGTGCGCTGCAGCGCCAGCTCGCCCTCGCTGCGGTAGAAGCGCGAGGCGCCGGGCGTGGTGATGAGTCCGTGGCTGCCGTCGGCGCCCTCGATGTCGATGTCGAGCGTGTCGCCGCCCACCAGCCCGCCCGGCGGATGCACCAGCACGTTGTGGCAGACGGCATCGCCCTCGGGATAAAGGCTCTGCAGGATGCGCAGCGGGCCGTCATGGCGGAAGCGGGCGACGGTGCGGGCGGATTCCTGCTGGTAGGAGAGATGGAGACGGGCGTGCCAGGGCATTGAGAGAGTCTAGAGCGTGCCAGCCGAGCGGATTTTTCGTGGAACACCGCGGAACCGGCTTTGCCGGGCCGCAGGTGTTGCCCCCGGAAGGGGGTTGGCGAAGCGACACGAAGTGCGCGCAGCCTGGGGGCGAGTCCTATTTCCAGGCGCCGTCGTGGGCGGCGCTGGCTTCATCAATGAGAGCGGGGCCTATGCACTCGATGGGATGCGGCGAGGCGCGGAACACATCGCGGCACGACAGCTCCGCATCGCGCTGGTCCTGCCGCTCGCCGCGGAACACGCGCAGCCGCTCGGCGTCGATGCCGAACACCACGCGGCCGATGTTCGACCAGAAGATCGCGCCCGCGCACATCACGCAGGGCTCGCCCGAGGCGTAGAGCGTGGCGCCGGCCAGTTCCTCGCGAGAGAGCCCGCGCCCGGCCAGCGCGCGCAGTGCGTTTACCTCGGCGTGGGCGGTGCAGTCGCCGGTCTCGGTGTTGCTGTTGCCGGCCTCGGAGAGCACTTCGCCGGCGGCCGAGACGATCACGCAACCGAAGGGCCGGTTGCCCCTGCGGCGCGCCGCGTGCGACCACACGATGGCCTTGCGCAGGTAGCGGCCGTCGCGTTCGTCGAGGGCGGTCTCTGGCGGATAGAAGGTGCCGATGCTGTTGCTGTCGATGGAATCGTTCATGCCTTGGAGGATTTCGGAAGAGTGCGTTCGCTGCGCGATGGGAGCATCGAAGTGTTGAAGATGGCGTCGGACGCGGGCTTGACCTTCAGGCCGAAGACGTCGGCCACCTCGTCGACCTGCTGTTCCAGCGTGAGCTTCCTGATGTCGCCGAGGCCATGGCCCTGCGTGTCGGGTGCGCCGACGTACTGCGCGGTGATGCCCCAGCGCTCGAGTTCGATTTTCTCATCGAGGATGGGCTCGCGCTGCCGCATCGCGGCGATGCTGGGCGCCGGGTTGGCGAAGGTCTCGACGATGGCGCGATTGCTCGCGCGCAGGAAGGCGGCCACCACCTTCGGGTTCTGCGCGATGAGGTTGCTGCCCGCGAGGATGGCGTTGCCATACAGGTTCACGCCCGCGTCGGCGTACTTGAGCACCGAGAGTTCCTCGGGCTTCATGCGCGCGAAGAGCGAGACGGCCGAGTCGTGGAAGTAGGTGGCGGCATCGACGTCGCCGCGCACCATCACGTTGTCGCGCGCGCTGAAGTCCGTGGTCTGCCACTGGAAGGCGTCGGCGCGCATGCCCTGCTTGCGTGCCACCAGCGGCCATGCGCGGCGTGTCGATTCGACGGCGGCGGCCGCGACCTTCTTGCCCGCGAGGCTCCTGAAGTCGCCGGTCACGCCGCGGTCCTTGCGGCCGATGATCGCGAACGGTGCGCGGTTGTAGTACTGGTAGACGGCCTGCACCATCGGCGTGCCGGGGTTCTGCGCGTTGAACTCGACCAGCGAGCTGATGTCGCCCAGCCCCAGCTGGTAGACGCCGCTCGCGATGCGCGTGATGGAGGCGACCGAACCGGCGCCGGTGTCGATGCTCACGTCCAGCCCTTCGTCCTTGTAGTAGCCCTTGGCCAGCGCGAGGAAGAAGGGCGCGGTCTGCCCGTTGATGCGGAAGTCGAGCGTGAACTTGAGCGGGGTGAGCTTGCCGTTCTGCGCAAGCACGGCGGGGGCGGCGATGGCTGCGATGGTTGCGGTAGTGGCCGCGAGGAAGGATCGACGTTGCATGTGGGCCTCGGAAGCTTCGTGTCTTGAATCCGGTCGCCCTTTCCCGGTGAAGGAAGAAAGGCGGCGGGCGTTTCAAGAGCAATTTCCGGGCGGGCGCACAGTCGTGGTGCGTGCGCTGCTGAACGCTTCTACTCTTGCGG
This sequence comes from Variovorax sp. 278MFTsu5.1, assembly GCF_048305045.1. Classification (NCBI taxonomy): domain Bacteria; kingdom Pseudomonadati; phylum Pseudomonadota; class Betaproteobacteria; order Burkholderiales; family Comamonadaceae; genus Variovorax; species Variovorax sp. 278MFTsu5.1. The sequence continues at coordinate 5,216,466 of NZ_CP157622.1, read as the reverse complement.
GCGGTGATGCACGAGGCATGCCAAGGGCTTTTGCTCGGGATTGGGCCTGGGGCTTGGAGGCGTGGCCGGCCGCGCGCACAATCCGGGCGCGCAACTTGCAAGGCAGCCTGCGCAGAGTAGAAGCGTTCAGCCGCCGGCATCGCCGGGTCCAGGCAGGAAATTGCTCTTTCAGTTCGTCCCCACACGACCACAGAAGGAGTCCGCGCATGCTCGTCACCCGTCAACCCGTCTTCCGCAAGTTCTGGCATGCCGTCATGCCGCTCACCGAACTGGCCAACGGCCCGAAGCCCTTCAGGCTGCTGGGCGAAGACATCGTCCTCTTCATCGATGCCGACGGCCAGCCCGCCGCCTTGCGCGACCGCTGCTGCCACCGCACCGCGAAGCTATCCAAGGGCTGGTGCGTGGACGGCGAAGGCCAGGCCTGCGGCACCGGCGCGATCCAGTGCGGCTACCACGGCTGGACTTACGACCGCAGCGGCCAGGTCATCCGCATTCCGCAGTACGAGGCCGACCGCAGGATCTCGCCCGAGTACCGCACCACCGCCTACCGCTGCACCGCGCGCTACGGCTACGCATGGGTGGCACTGGAGGAGCCCATCGCCGACATCCCCGCCATTGCGGAGTTCGACGACCCGGGCTACCGCACCATCTTCCAGTTCTACGAGGAGTGGCAGACCAGCCCGATGCGCGCGCTGGAGAACTCCTTCGACAACTCGCACTTCAGCTTCGTGCACCGCGCCACCTTCGGCGTGGCCGCGAGCCCGAAGCCGAGCAAGTACGAGCTGGTGGAGAACGACTCGGGCTTCTACGCCGAGACGATCATCGACGCGACCAACCCGGTGAAGTTCCACGCGATCAGCGGCGTGACCGACCCCATTACCACGCGCCACATGCGCAACGCGTACTTCCTGCCGTTCTCGCGCCGGCTCGACATCGAGTACCCCAGCGGCGTGCGCCACATCATCATCAACTGCTTCACGCCCATCGACGACGGCCGCATGCAGCTGTGCCAGTGGCTGTTCCGCAACGACACGGAGGCCGATTGCACCGCGCAGATGCTGATCGACTTCGACGAGGTGATCACGCGCGAGGACAAGGACATCCTCGAATCGACCAATCCCGACGCGCTGGTCGACACGCGCCGGCGCGGCGTGGAGTATTCGATGGAGTCGGACCGGCCCGGGATGCTGATCCGCAAGCACCTGATGCAGCTGCTTGCGAAGCATGGGGAAGCGGAGGTCTATCGCGGGATGGACGAGAACGCCGTGATTCCCATTGCGAAGGCTGCTTGAATTCGGGATCCGAACGCAGAAGAAAGACAAAAGTTACGCAGAAGTCGCAGAAGGGATCAAAAGAATTAGTGCTTTTCCTTCTGCGATTTCTGCGTGGTTTTCGCGACTTCTGCGTTCTGGCCCCGCCTCCTCAGGCAGTGACTGAAGCAGGGCGCGGTTGCTGGACGCGCGACGAGCCCGATTCGTAGCGGTCCATCGCCAGGCCATCGGTGCGGATCTCGGGGCGCTGGCCCATCACCATGTCGGAGATGAGCTTGCCCGAGCCGCAGGCCATCGTCCAGCCCAGGGTGCCGTGGCCGGTGTTGAGGAACAGGTTCGCGTAGCGCGTGCCGCCGACGATGGGCGTGCTGTCGGGCGTCATCGGGCGCAGGCCGGTCCAGAAGGTGGCGTTCGGCACGTCGCCGCCGGGGAACAGGTCGGTAACGACCTTTTCGAGCGTGGCGCGGCGGGCCGGGTTCAGGCGCAGGTCGAAGCCGCCGAGCTCGGCCATGCCGCCCACGCGGATGCGGTTGTCGAAGCGCGTGACGGCCACCTTGTAGGTCTCGTCGAGCACCGTCGACTGTGGCGCGAGCGATTCGTCGAGCAGCGGCACCGTGAGCGAGTAGCCCTTGACCGGGTACACCGGAATGTCCAGGCCCAGCGAGGCGATGGCGGCGCGCGAGTAGCTGCCGAAGGCCATCACGTAGCGGTCGGCCGTGAGGATCTTGCCGGCGGTGGTGCGCACGCCGGTGATGCGGCCGCCGTCGGTCTCGAGCGCGGCGATGGTCTGGCCGAAGCGGAAGTCCACGCCCAGGCCGCGTGCGATCTCGGCAAGGCCGCGGGTGAAGAGGTGGCAGTCGCCGGTTTCGTCGTTGGGCAGCCGCAGGCCGCCGGTGAGCCGGTCGCGCGCACCGGCCAGCGCGGGCTCGACACGGGCGAGCGCGTCGCGGTCGAGCAGTTCATAGGGAACGCCGCATTCCTCGAGCACCGCGATGTCGCGCTGCACCGCGTCGAGCTGGGCCTGCGTGCGGAAGAGTTGCAGTGTGCCGCCGGTGCGCTGCTCGTACTGCAGGCCGGTGTCGGCGCGCAGCTGCTGCAGGCAGCCGCGGCTGTATTCGGCCACGCGCATCATGCGCTCCTTGTTCACCGCGTAGGCCTCGGGCGAGCAGTTGCGCAGCATGGCGGCCATCCAGCGCAGCTGGAACAGCGTGCCGTCGGGGCGGATCGACAGCGGCGCGTGCTTCTTGAACATCCACTTGATCGCCTTCAGCGGAATGCCCGGCGCGGCCCACGGCGTGGAGTAGCCGGGAGACACCTGGCCGGCGTTGCCGAAGCTGGTTTCCTCGGCGGGGCCGGCCTGCCGGTCGAGCAGGGTGACTTCGGCGCCCGAGCGGGCGAGGTAGTAGGCCGTGGTGGTGCCGATCACGCCGCCGCCGAGAACGATGACTTTCATGGTGTATTCGCCGATTCAAATGGAATGAATGGAATCTAAAATCCTCAAGGCAGTGGATTTCACTGATTTATTCGATTCGGCAGTGGAATACACTGCCGCAAATCTTCCAAGGCCGCCCCCGGAGTGAAATGCCCGAACTCGACCGCATAGACCGCAAGATCCTCGACGTCCTGCAGCGCCAGGGGCGCATGTCGATGACCGAACTGGCCGAGCGCATCGGCCTGTCGGCCTCGCCCTGCGCCGAGCGCGTGAAGCGCATGGAGCGCGACGGCGTCATCACCGGCTATCACGCCCACGTGTCGCCCGAGGCGCTGGGCCGCACGCTGCTTGTGTTCGTGGAAATCAAGCTCTCGGCCAAGTCGGGCGACGTGTTCGACAAGGTCCGCAAGGAGCTGCTGCACATGCCCGAGGTGCTCGAATGCCACCTGGTGTCGGGCAGCTTCGACTACCTCGTGAAGGCGCGGCTGAGCGGCATGAGCGAATACCGGCACCTGCTGGGCGACATCCTCAAGAAGCTGCCGGTGGCTGCAGAGTCGCACAGCTACGTGGTGATGGAGGAAATCAAGGAAACGCTGATGCTGGCCGTGGACCGCTGATAACCGCTGAATCGCCGAACCAATGAGCACGAACAACGACGTACCGGACGTCACCATCCGGCCATGGCGCCTCGACGACTTCGACGCGGTGAAGGCCATCCTCGACGACACCTTCGCCGGTACCTGGCTGCCGCAGCTCACACCCGAGGCCGCGAAGGCCTACCGCGACAGCGGCGCGCCCCTGGGCTACCTCGACGAGAAGGGCCCCGAATTCTTCGTGGCCGAAATCGACGGCGAGGTGGTCGGCATGGTGCACTGGGAGCACGATTTCGTGCATGCCCTGCACGTGCCGGCCGCACACCAGCGCAAGGGCATCGCCCGGGCCCTGATGGCCTTCGCCGAGGACGGCATGCGCACCGAAGGCGTGGCGCTGGCGCGCCTGGAGACCGACACCTTCAACACGCAGAGCCAGGGCTTCTATATCGCGCTCGGCTACCGCGAAGCCGACCGTTACCCCGATCTCGAATGGCACAGCGGTTTCACGACCATCCTGTACGTGAAGACGCTTTCTCCCCTTACCCCAACACACTCCCCAAGGACACACCCATGAGCATCTCGATCCGCCGCGACGGCATCACCGGCACGCGCCACATCCTGAAGATCCGCAACCACGAGATCCCAGTCGATGCTTCTCCTACAGGCGGCGGCAGCGACGCCGGCCCGGAGCCGCACGACCTGTACGACGCATCGCTTGCGGCCTGCAAGGCGCTCACCGTGCTGATCTACGCGCGCCGCAAGGGCATTCCGGTGGAAGACATCGAAGTGGTGGTCGATCGCGACGACAGCGAGGAGCGCAAGGGCGTCTACCGCCTCAAGTCGGGTCTGCGCCTGAGCGGCAACCTGAGCGAGGCGCAGCGCGACGAGCTGCTGCGCGTGGCCGGCAAGTGCCCGGTGCACAAGCTCATGACCGAGGTGAAGACCGAGATCGAGACCGGCTGGGCTGACTGAACCCGCTCCTTCCGGTCACTGCAGCGCGCGATAGGTGCGCACCGCGCGCAGCAACGCCCACAGGCCGGCCTCCGCCGGCACCTTCTTCTCGTTGAACGCGACGGCGATGTACACGTCGTCGGCCGGCACATAGGCCACGATGCTCGTGAAGCCTTCGATGCCGCCGCTGTGGCCGAGCATCAGGCCGGGGCCGTCGGGCACGTCGTAGAACTGCACGCCCATGCCGTAAAACGAGTTGCTGCCCGCGTAGGGCCCGATCATCGCGGGCATGCCGGTGAACATGCGATGCACCGACTGGCCGGGCAGCACCTTGCCCGCGAGCAGGGCGTGCCAGAACACCGCGAGGTCGCCGGCCGTCGATGCCAGCGCGCCGGCGGCGTAGGGCGTGGCGTACTGGTCGGGTGCATCGACCGGCCGACCTGCCGCGTGACCGGTGGCGACAGGCAGTTCGACGCCTGGCTTGCGCATGACCGTGTGGCTCAGTGCCAGCGGCCTGATGAGACGCCTGGACAGCACGTCCGCGAACGGCGCACCGTCCACCTTCTCGACGATCACGCCCAGCATCGCATAGCCGGTGTTGGTGTAGCTCCATTTCGCGCCGGGACAAAACTGCGGCTTCTGTGAGGTACCGAGCGCGATGACTTCGGCCGGCGTGCGGTAGGCCGTGCCCAGCGAGGGCAGCGCGTTGAAGCTCACGAGGCCGCTGGTGTGACGCAGCAGCTGCTCGACGGTGGTGAGCTTGGCGTTCGGCGCGTCGGGAAACCATTTGTCGATGGTGTCGTCGAGCTTCAGCTTTCCTTCTTCGACCAACTGAAGCACGACAGCGGCCGTCAGCGTCTTGGCGGTGCTCGCGACCTGGAAGGGCTGGTCGGGCACCACGGGCTGCGGCGGCTCCTTGCGAGCGAGCCCGCGCGTGGCGGACCAGGTGCCTTCACCGGGAATCGCGACAGCAACGCTGGCGGCGGGCACGTGCTGCAGCATCTTGTCGAGCGCGTCGCCGAGCGCCTTCCGAAGCGGGGCGGGCAGTTCGCCGTCGATGGAGCGCTTGAAGTCCTTCTGCCAGACCGCCTCGGGCGCGGAGCGCATCGGTGGGCCGGCCCAGGAGGGCGAGGGTGTGCACGCCGTCTGCGCCATGCCCGGCGAAGCATGCAGGGCGGCGCACAGCAAGAGCAGCGCGGCCGCGGTCTTCGCCCGTGTCGTCGTCACTTCGCGGCCTCGGCCCGCGTGCGCGCGGCTTCCACGCGCCTGGCATAGCGGTCGCCCCAGTCGGCCAGCGGCGCGAGCGCGGCATTGAGCGTGGCGCCAAGCTTCGTTTCCGAGTACTCCACGCGCGGCGGCACTTCGTGAAATACCTCGCGGTGGACGATGCCGTCGGTTTCCATCTCGCGCAGCTGCTGGATCAGCATCTTCTCGCTGATGTCCGGCAGCGCCCGCTTCAGCTCGCCGAAGCGCAGGGGCTGCACATGCAGCTCCCACAGGATCACCGCCTTCCACTTGCCGCCGATGACGTCGAAGGCCGGGCCGATGCCGCAGTTGTAGGGTTTCCTGGATTTCATCTTCATCCCCATCAGTAGGTAATACATACATTTTGGTAAGTACCTCACTTAATTGTAGGTACTTGACCATATCGGAGCTCAATTTCTACGATGCGTCCATCTTCACAGCCATCAAGCGAATCGTCATGAGCAGCAAGAGCAGCGGCATCAAGGAAGTCAGCGTCCTAGGCCTGGGCGCCATGGGCGCAGCCATCGCGCAGATCTACCTGGACCAGGGCTACAAGGTCACGGTGTGGAACCGAAGCGCCGACAAGGCCGGCGCGCTGGTCGCCAAGGGCGCGGTGCTGGCGCGCAGCGCGAGCGAGGCCGTGCGCGCTGCGCGTGTGGTCGTGATGTGCGTCTACGACTACCGCGCCGCCGAGGCCATCCTCGCGATGGGCGGCGTGGCCGCCGCCATGGACGGCCGCCTGCTTGTGCAGCTGACCACCGGCAGCCCGCAGGACGCGCGAGATGCCCATGCATGGGCGCACAAGCACGGCGCCGCGTACGTCGAAGGCGCCATCCAGGCCGCGCCCGACCAGATGGGCCGGCCCGACACGCCGTTGCTGGTATCGGGCGCGCGCCCCGCGTACGACGATGCGCGGCCATGGCTGGAGGCGCTGGCCGGCGGCATCGTCTACCTCGGCGAGGCCGCGAGCGCGGCGGCCGCCATGGACCTCGCCACGCTTTCCACCATCTACGGCACGATGCTCGGCTTCATCCATGGCGCGCGCATTGCCGAGCACGAAGGCTTCGACGTGGCCGAGTACGGCCGCATCGTCGCGGGCATCATGCCGACCTTCGCCGGCTTTCTTCAGCACGAAGGCTCCGTCATCCAGTCGGGCGACTTCGCGATCTCGCAAAGCCCGATGCGCATCTCGGTCGAGGCGACGCAACGCATACTGCAGACGGCGCAGGACTCGGGCATCAATACCGAGTTCCCGGCCTTTGCGGCAGGCATCTTCCGGCGGGCGGACGAGGCCGGCCTCGGCGGCGAGGAGCTCGCGGCGCTGATCAAGCTGCTGCGCGCGAAGGGCGTGTCGGCATAGCTCAGGCCCATGTCATGAACTGGATCGCGCGCAGCACTTCGGCTTCGCGCTCCATGATGAAGTCGCCATGGTTGGCGTGGTCCAGGGTCAGGCGATTCGGCGTGTCGAGCGCCGCCACTAGCTGGTTCGAATTCGTGATGGACGCGCGGCGAAAGATGCGCAGGTAGTCGGCAGCGTCTTTCTGCGTCTTCGCATCCAGCGGCAATTCCAGCCATGGAAACATGTCGCGGTTGTCGGAGGGCAGGGCAGTCACGACAAGCGACGGCGCACGTACGGCCTTGTAGTCGGGCGAATAGGAACGGGAAGCAGCGTGCATGGCGGTCTCCACTTCATCAGGGGTGTTGAGGCTCACGCTGCCGTCGCCATGGATGTCGACCGCATCGCGCAGGTTCGCCTCCAGCGGAGGCCACCAGTTCTTCGAGTTGCGCCGGAAGAAGGCGATGGCAGCCTGCAGCGAGCGGCCGTCTTTCAGTGTCGGCTTGGGCTCGTCGAGCAGCGGGTTCTCTGGAATCTTCTCTCCGCCGCTGTCGCCTTCGACGGTGTAGTCGAAGGTGGTGTCGAGATAGATCAGACCCTGCGTCCGGTTGGGGTAAAGGCCCGCAAAGCGGGTGAGTTCGTTGCCCGCGATCGAGTGGCCTCCCAGCACCACGCGTTGCACGCCCAGCGCATCCAGCACTGCCTTCAGGTCGGCAACCAGCGCATCCACCTCGTAGAACTGCGTGGCGGTCTTCACCGGCATCGGCTTGTCCGAAAGACCGTAGCCGCGCCGGCTGATCGCGATCACGCGCGACCTGGCGGCCAGCGCGAGGGCGAGACTGTCGAAGTAGCGCGCATTGCCGCCGAGCCCAGCCAGCAGCACGATGACAGGTCCGGTGCTGCTGCCGGGCGGCTGCCAGTCGCGCACCTGCAGAGAGACTTCGGGTGTGGCCGACACCTTCACCCGGCGGTCGATGACCGTGGGCTTGCCGCCACCACCCGTGCCGACGCCGCCAACCCCGACGCCGCCATGACCATGCCCGCCGCCACCGCAGGCCGCCAGACTCGCAAGGCCGGTCAGGCCGATGGCATGGAGCATGTCCCGGCGCCGTGGGCGGTAGCGGTCCGATCGGGCAGTACGTGCCGGCAGGGAGGGCATTCGATTCACTTGGGTGTTCCGTTTCCGTGTGCAGGGAATGGCTCCAGTGTCCCGACCGCACCTGAAGGTCTGCTTCGGCATTCATGAAGATTTCCTGAAGTACCGCTTTGGCGCTTGGCAGATACTTCCGCCACATTCCGGAAACGGAGTGTTCAGTTCACGTGGAGGCTCATGAATCTCTTGCTTGTTGAGGACGACCTTGACCTCGGCAATGGCGTGCGCATAGCGCTGGCCAATCAAGGCATGGATGTGGTGTGGGTCCGCAGGCTCGACGACGCCCTGCGCACGCTCGATGGCGGTACCTTCGACATGGTGCTGCTCGATCTCGGCCTGCCCGATGGCGACGGGCTCGACCTGCTGTTCCGCCTGCGCCGCGACCGCCAGATATTGCCGGTGCTGGTGCTCAGCGCGCGCGACGCGCTCAACGACCGGCTGCGCAGCCTGGACGACGGTGCCGACGACTACCTGGTCAAGCCCTTCGCGCTGGCCGAGCTGCTGTCGCGCGTTCGTGCGCTCGCGCGCCGCAGCTACGGCTTCAACGACGAGACCATCCGCATGCGCGGCCTGGCGCTGCACGAGCCCACGCGCGGCGTGATCGTCGATGGGGAGCCGGTCGAGCTCTCGCGCTGCGAGTTCGACCTGCTGGCGCTCTTGCTCAAGCGCACCGGCCGCGTGGTCACGCGCCGCGTGATGGAAGAGCAGGTGCTGCCCGGTGGCCAGGCCAACGGCAGCAATTCGCTCGAGGTGCACATCTCCAACCTGCGCAAGAAGATCGGCCAGGGCTACATCCGCACGGTGCGTGGCATCGGCTACGTGATCGACGTGCAATCGCTGGCGCGGAGCACGCAGAAATGATTCAGGCGCTGGCGCAGCGCTGGAAGAACTGGAAACAACCTTCCCTGATGCGGCGCCTGCTGCTTGCGCAGATGGGCGTGGTCGCCCTGCTGTGGACCATGGCCATCGCGCTTCTGCTGTACGACTCCTACGAAGACCCCGAGCTGCTGAAGTTCGAGAAGATCTTCCAGACGGTGATTTCCATCGCGAAGAACACCGCCGACCGGCCCGACAAGCAGCAGGAGACGCTCGCCGCCTTCGACGCCGCGCTGCTCGAAACCATCGGCGACGGCGACGCGGCCTCCGACACCTCGCCAGTCATGCAGGTGTGGCAGGGCGACAGGCTGGTCTACCGCTCGACGGCGGCCGTGCCCGTCATCCTCAACACCGCGCCGAACCTCATCGAGACCGTGAAGGCGGGCAACCGCGAATGGCGCGCGCGCACGATCGCCTCGCCCGACTCCGACATCCGCGTGATGCTGGCGGAGCCCAGCGTCTGGCGGCTCACCGTCACCGTGATGTATCGCGGCTACTACCTGCTGCCGCTGGTCATCAGCCTGCCTTTCCTGGTGTTTCCCGCGTGGCTTTCGGTGCGCCTCGCGCTGCGGCCCTGGCGCCGCGTGAGCCAGGAGACCGCCGAGCGCGGGCCGGCCGACCTCACGCCGCTGTCGTACACCCCACCGCACAAGGAACTGCAGCCGCTGGTGCAGAGCATCAACAGCCTGCTGCAGCGGGTGCGCGACAGCACATCGCGCGAGCGCAGCCTGATCGCAGACGCCGCGCACGAGCTGCGGACGCCGCTGGCCGCGATGCGCGTGAACGTGGAGGCACTGAAGGAGCAGAGCACCGACGAGCACCAGCGCGAGCTCATGGGCAACCTGCTGCGCAGCAACGACCGCGCGGCGCGCCTGGTGGGGCAGCTGCTGCAGCTGATGCGCAGCGACGCGGTCTCGGACAACACCCTGCCCGTGATGCTGTCGCTCGACGCGCTGGTGCAGGACCGGCTGGCCATGATCGAGAGCCTGGCCAGCTCGCGCAACATCGAGCTCGAGCTGGTCTGCGAAGACCGCGTGCCGGTGCTCGGCGAGCGCGAAAGCCTGGTTTCGATGATCGACAACCTCATCAACAACGCCATCAAGTACAGCCCGCCCGACGGTACGGTGGTCGTGCATGTGTCGCGCGATGGCGAGCAGGCCCTGCTGACGGTGGCGGACCAGGGCCCCGGCGTGCCGGCCGCGCTGCGCGAGCGGGTGTTCGACCGTTTCTTCCGCAACCCCGACCAGAGCCAGAGCGGCAGCGGGCTGGGGCTGGCCATCGTCAAGTCGGTGGTCGACCGGCACGGCGGCGAGGTGGCGCTGGGCGAAACCGCGAGCGGCGGCCTGCTGGCTACCGTGCGCCTGCCGCTGGCTACCGCCGATGCGCCGCAACCCATGCTGTGCAGCTGAAACCTTCCCCGGTGCATGACCGAAAGGGGCCGAAGGGCATAAAGGGCGTGGTCAGCCCCGAATTGGGGCGAGGAATTACACTACCCGGCGCTGTTTACAGGACACTTTCCCATGAAGTGGGTCATTCTTGCCATCTTCGCGCTCAGCGCGCTCTACGTTCATTTCCGCGGCCAGGTACGGCATCGTTTCTTCAGGCAGCTCTCTGATCACTCGACCTTCCTGGCGCCGCTGAACGTCTTCATGTACCTTTTCTCGAAGGTGCCGGGTACGCCCTACCTGTCGCCTGCCGAGTTCCCCGAGATGCGCGTGCTCGAGGAAAACTGGGAAGTGATCCGCGAGGAAGCGCTGGCCATGCGCAACGGCGGCAGCATCAAGGCGTCGAGCCAGTTCAACGACGTGGGCTTCAACTCCTTCTTCAAGAGCGGCTGGAAGCGCTTCTACCTGAAGTGGTACGACGATGCGCACCCCTCGGCCGCCGTGCTGTGCCCGCGCACCACCGAGCTGCTGAAGGGCATCGGCACCATCAAGGCCGCCATGTTCGCCGAGCTGCCGCCGGGCAGCCGCCTCGTGCGCCACCGCGATCCCTTCGCCGGTTCGCTGCGCTACCACCTGGGCCTGTGGACGCCGGGCGTCGAGGGCTGCTACATCGACGTGGACGGCCAGCGCTACCACTGGCGCGACGGCGAGGCGGTGGTGTTCGACGAGACCTACATCCACTACGCCGAGAACACGACCGACCACGACCGCGTGATCCTGTTCTGCGACATCGAGCGCCCGCTGAAGTACCGCTGGGCCAGCGCGGTGAACCGCTGGTTCGCGAAGAACCTCCTGGCCGCGGCCGCATCGCCCAACGATGCCGGCGACAAGACCGGCGGCATCAACCGCGCGTTCAAGTACATCTACCAGATCCGCGTGGTCGGCAAGCGCCTGAAGGCCTGGGACAAGCGCGTGTACTACCTCGTGAAGTGGGCCATCTTCGGCGGCCTGGCGCTCTGGATCTTCTGGTAATGGCTCAGGCCTCGTTCCATGCCAGCCGGGCGCGCGCGGTGCCTGCCCGGCTCACGACGGCCGCCAGCAGCGTGCCGCCGAGCACGTCGAGCAGCACATGCTGGCGCGTCGCCAGTGTCGAATAGACGATTCCCAGGGCCCACAGCACATTGAGCACGCGCACCCAGGCCGGCGCGCGCACCTCGCGAAGCTGACGCTGCAGCAGTACCGCGGTGAACACGGCGAAGGCCACGTGCAACGACGGGAAGGCATTGCCGCCCGCGTCGGCGTTCTTGAGGAACATCAGCGACGGGTATTGAGCCCAGTCGACCGCGAATGCCGGCACCGTCGTCGGAAAGAACCAGAAGACCACCAGGCCCATGCCCGCCATCAGTGCGGCATCGCGCGCACAGGCGCGCAACTCGGCCCAGTCCTTGGCGAAGGCGGACGGCAGCGAGATGTAGAACCACAGCGAGCCGTACAGGAGCATCGCCTCGTCGCTCACGTCCACCCAGTGGTCGAGCGCGGTGAGCGGCATCACGGTGGGCGGCGTCGGCGGGTTGTGCATCACCCAGAAGTAGAGGACGAAGAAGCCCGTGATGCCCGCCGTGGTGCCGATCATCTTCGCCACCCAGTGCGTGGCGATGCGACGGCCCACTGCCCCGTACCAGGGTGTCGGACACGAGGAGGGGAAGGGTGAGGAGGGCGCGGCGCGACGGGTCATCGGCGTTGCAGCTTATGCAACTGCATTGCGTGAACATTGCGCCGGTTGCAGAAAAGGCCTCTCCTAGAATGGCCGGCCCTGGCCTCTGCCAGGCCTTTCACTGGTCTCCCTTTTCTACGTACTCCCATGCGAATCCTGCTCGTCGAAGACGAAGTCGATCTGGCTCAAGCCCTGGCCTCGGCGCTGCGGCAGAACCAGGCGGTGGTCGACGTGGCGGGCTCGCTGCGCGAAGCCGAAGACGCGGCGCTGTCGGCGCAGCACGACGTGATCGTGCTCGACCGTGGCCTGCCCGACGGTGACGGCCTCTCGCTGGTGGCGTTCCTGCGCCAGAACGGCATTCCCGCCGCCGTGCTGGTACTCACAGCCATGACCGACGTGGCGGAACGCGTGCTGAGCCTCGACGGCGGCGCGGACGACTATCTCGCCAAGCCCTTCTCCATGGACGAGCTCATGGCGCGCGTGCGTGCACTGGCGCGGCGCCCCGCGGTGCGTGCGAACCTCGTCATGACGCTGGGGCAGCTGCGCTTCGACCATCACACGCGGCAGGCCCATGTCGGCGAAGAGTGCCTCACCCTGCCGCGCCGTGAGCTGCTGGTGCTGGAAGCGCTGCTGGAGCATCGTGGACGCACCGTGCTGCGCGAGGCCATGCAGGACCGCGTGTACGGCCATGCGGACGACATCCAGTCGAACGCGCTCGACACGCACGTGTCTCGCCTGCGCTCCAAGCTCGACAAGGCCGGTGCGCAGGTCGAGATCCATGCCATCCGCGGCGTGGGCTACCTGATCTGCGCGGCCCGCCCGGCGGCATGACGGTCGCATGAGACAAGGCCTGCTCTCGCTGCGCTGGCAGCTGATCTGGAGCCTGATCCTGCTGCAGGTGGTGGTCGGCACGCTGGTGATGGGTGGCTTTCTCGGCCTGGCCTGGGTGCTGGGCCGCGTGGTCGACGAGACCGGGCAGGAGACCATCACGGCCATCCAGCGCGCGCTGGTGCGCGGCCCCGACGGAAAACTGGCGATCGAGCCCACGCCGGAGGTTCAGCGCCTGCGGGAGGCCGATCCTCCTTTCTGGTTCATCGCGCGTGACAGCCATGGCGCGGAGCTGCGCAACGGCGACGTGCCGCCCAGCTACGCCAGGCTCTTCGATTCGCTCGACGGCATGGAGCGCATGGCCATCAACCCCGAGAGCGACAACACCCGGCCCAAGGCCCGTTTCGATCGCGTGGAAACGCGCGCGGGCCTGGTGGCTGTGATGACGCAGACGGGCAGCCCGCTGACCGTGAAGAACACGCTCAAGGGCACCGCCATCGCCTTCCTTTTCCTGGTGGCGCCGATGGCGCTGGTGACCTGCCTCGGCGTGATCCTGGCCACGCCCTTCGTCGTGAAGCGCGGCCTCAAGGGCGTGGTGGCCACGGCCGAGCATGCCGAGAGCATCGACGTGCACGAACGCACCACGCGGCTGCCGCTGGCCAACGTGGCCAGCGAGATCCGCCCGCTGGTCAACGCCGTGAACCGCGCCTTCGACCGGCTCAACGAAGGCTACGACAGGCAGGAGCGCTTCCTGGCCGACGCCGCGCACGAGCTGCGCACGCCCATCACCACGCTGCAGATCCATCTCGAAGGCCTGCAGGACGGCCCGCTCAAGGTGAAGCTTTTGCAGGCCTCGGCGCGGCTCGCCACGCTTGCCGAGCAGCTGCTCGACCTGCAGCGGCTGGACCACGTGGCGGTGCAAGACCGCCAGCAGGTCGACCTGAAGGCGCTGTGCGAACGCGTGGCGGGCGACATCGCGCCGCTGGCCATCATGAACCGCTGCACGCTGTCGGTGGAAGCGCCCAGGCCCTTGTGGGTGCGCGGCGACGCGCCCTCGCTGGAGCGCGCGCTGAGCAACCTGATCCAGAACGCCATCGAGCACGGCGGGCAGGGCTGCGACATCCAGGTGCGGCTGTGGGAGCCGTCGGGCTTCGAGGTGCTCGACTCCGGCCCCGGCATTCCCGAGGCCGATCGCGAGCGCGTGGTGGCGCCGTTCCACAGGCTGGTGCCGCGCGGGCGTGGCGCGGGGCTGGGCCTGCATCTGGTGGCCGAGGTCGCGCGCCTGCACGGCGGGCAGCTCACGATCGGATCGAGCGAATCGGGTGGAGCGAAGATGCGGCTCGAACTGGACCTGCTGGCCTGAAGATTCCTGCATCATGAACCCCATCGACCAGCTTCCCGAACCCACCAACCTCGCCGGCGCACAGGCGCTGATCGTGCGCGTGCAGGCGCTGCTCGACGCCCAAGGCATCATGCTGCGCCCACCGCCGCCCGAGCCCACCACCTGCTGCGGCCGCGGCTGCAACGGCTGCGTGTGGGAGGGGTGGCTGGCTGCGGTGAACTATTGGCGGGACGAGGCTTCGCTGTTGCTGGCCTGAGGCGCAGTCAGCTTCCGCCCTTCGCCATGCGGATCGGGTCGACCAGCCGGTCGTAGGCCTCGGCATCCAGGTAGCCGAGCGCCATGGCAGCCTCCCGCGGCGGGATGCGCCGCTCCACCGCAGTGCGCGTGATGCGTGCCACCTTGTCGTAGCCGAGCACCGGGTTGAGCGCGGTCACGGACAGCAGCGCGTTGCCCAGGTTCGATTCGAGCCGCTCGCGATCGACGTCGAGCCCTGCCACCAGCTTGTTGGCGAAGACGAGCGAGCTGTCCGACAGTATGCGAATCGACTGCAGTACGTTGTGGATCAGCACCGGCTTGGCCACGTTGAGTTCGAAGCTGCCCGATGCGCCGGCCATCGTCACCGTCACGTGGTTTCCGGCGACCTGCATGGCTGCCTGGGCCACCACTTCCGCGATGGTCGGGTTGCGCTTGCCGGGCATGATCGAGGAAGTCAGCCCGTCGTCCGGTATCACCAGCTCGCCGATGCCGCAGCGCGGGCCCGACCCCATCCAGCGGATGTCGTTGGCGATCTTCATCAGCGACGTGGCGATCACGTTCAATGCGCCCGACAGTTCCACCAGCGCGTCGTGGCCCGACATGCCCTCGAACTTGCACGGATGGGGCGCGAACGGCAGGCCGGTGAGCCTGCCGATTTCCTCGCAGAAAAACGTGTCGAAGTTCTCCGGCGCATTGAGCCCCGTTCCCGCCGCCGTGCCACCCTGGGCGAGCAGCAGCAGCCGTGGCAAGGCATCCTGCAGCCGCGAAATTCCGCTGGACACCTGCCATGCGAATGCCTCGAATGCCTGGCCCATCGTCATCGGCACGGCGTCCATCAGGTGCGTGCGGGCTACCTTCGCGACACCGGCAAACGCACGAGCCCGGTCCTCCAGGGCCTCCTTCAGGATGATGAGGGCGGGAATCAACCGCTTCGTCAGCTCTGTCGCGGCGGCGATGTGCATCACCGTCGGAAAGCTGTCGTTCGATGACTGCGATGCGTTCACATGGTCGTTCGGGTGCACCGGCGACTTCGTGCCCAGCGGCTGGCCGAGCAGTTCGTTGGCCCGGTTCGCGATCACCTCGTTGGCATTCATGTTCGTCTGCGTGCCCGAGCCGGTCTGCCAGATAGTGAGCGGGAAGTGCTCGTCGAACAGGCCGCGAGACACTTCCCCGGCCGCGGCGGCGATGGTCCCGGCCAGCGCCGCTTCGAGTGCGCCGCAGCGCGCGTTGGCTCTCGCGGCCGCGATCTTCTGCAGCCCGAACGCGTGCAGCAGGCAAGCCGGGAAGCGCTCCGTTCCCACTTCGAACACGCCGGCCGCGCGCTGCGTCTGAGCGCCCCAATATCTGCCCGCGGGAATCTCGACCGGACCGAACGCGTCGTGCTCGATGCGGGTGGCGGCTGTCATGCGGGTCAGTCCAGGGCGATGTTGGCCTTGGCCGCTAGCGCCCTCCAGCGCGCCACTTCTGCCTCGGTGTGCTTGCCGAGTGCAGCGCCGGTGTACTGCTCGGCCGGCAGCATCTGGATCGCCTGCTCGGCGAGGCGGTCGGTGAAGGTCTTGTCGCTCATCACCTTCAGGTACGCCTGCTGCACCTTGTCGAGCACCGCCTGCGGCGTTCCCTTGGGCGAGTAGATGCCGTACCAGGTCGATGCCTCGAAGCCGGGCAGCACCGTCTCGCCCAGCGTCGGCACGTCCTTCAGCTGCGGCAGCCGCACCTTCGAGGTCACGGCCAGCGCGCGCACCTTCGCTTCCTTGATCTGCGGCAGGGCGGTGTTGGTCTGGTCGAAGATGCCGTCGACCTGTCCGCCGATTACGTCGATCAGCGCCGGACCGGCCCCCTTGTACGGAACCTGCGAGATCCTGATGCCGGCCGAGGCGGCAAACAGCGCCGCGATCAGGTGCGAGCTGGAGCCCACGCCGGCATTGCTGATGAAGAGCTTGTCGGGATTGGCCTTGCCGAAGTCGACCAGCGCCTTGATGTCCTTCGCCGGGTGCTCCTTGCGCACCATGAGCACCAGCGGCGTGTCCGGAAAGCGGAAGACCGGAGCGAAGTCCTTGACCGGGTCGTAGGCGAGCTTCTTGTACAGCGCCGGCGCGGCGCCCATGTAGCCCATGTGTCCGACCAGCATGGTGTAGCCGTCGGGCACCGCGCGCGATGCCTTCGCGGCGCCCACGGTGCCGCCGGCACCGGGTGCGTTATCGATCACGATGGGCTGGCCCAGTTCGCGTGCCACCCTTTCAGCGATGGCTCGCGCGAGTGCGTCGGTGGGGCCTCCCGCCGCGAAGGGAACGATCCAGGTCACGGGTCGTGACGGGTAGGTCTGCGCGCTCACGCCGTGCGCCGCGGCTGCGAAGCTCATGGCCAGCAGCGCGCGGGCGGCCAGCTTCCTGATGTCGATCATCTGTCTTGTCTCCTCGGGTTGGTGGTTCAGGCCGCCACTTCGGCGGAAAGTGCGAGTGCGCGGTCCACCATCTGCGGCGCGAGGCCCAGGTAGTTCGCCGGATCGGTCAGGCGGTCGATGGCCGCGCGGTCGAAGTGCTTCGTGACCTCGGGCAGCGCCGCCAGCGCCTCGGCCAACGTGCCGCCCTTCTCGTTGACGGTGCGGCAGGCGTCGTAGACCACGTCGTGCGCCTGCTGGCGGCCGATGTGGGGCGCCATGCCCATCATCACGGCCTCGGCCACGATCAGGCCCCGGCTGATGCCCAGGTTGTGCTTCATGCGCGCTTCGTCCACGACCAGCCCGCCGAGCGCGAACTTCGCCTGGTGCAGGGCGCCCGACGTGAGGATGAAGCTCTCGGGGATGGCGATCCACTCGGCATGCCATGGGCCGGTGGCGCGCTCGAAGTCCTGCACCATCGCATCGACCATCAGCCCGGCGTGCTGCCGAACGGCCTTGGAGGCGGCCAGCATCAGCTCGCTGGAGATCGGGTTGCGCTTCTGCGGCATCGTGCTCGACGCGCCACGGCCCTTGACGAAGGGCTCGTAGACCTCGGCGAACTCCGTGGAGGCCATGATCATGATGTCGAGCGCGATCTTGCCGAGCGAGCCCGTGACAAGTGCGAGCAGATTCACTGCCTCCGCGAAACCGTCGCGTGCCACGTGCCAGGTGGTGGCGGGCACGCCCAGCCCCAGTCCCTCGGCCAGGGCTTTCTGCACTTCGAAGCCCTTGTCGCCGAGCGAAGCCAGCGTGCCTGCGGCGCCGGCGAACTCGACCACCGCCACGCGCGGACGCAGCTCGGCGATACGCTTCTGGTGCCGGTCGAACATGGCGAGCCAGATCGCAGCCTTGTAGCCGAAGGTCACGGGCAGCGCCTGCTGAAGGTGCGTGCGGCCGGCCATCGGTGTGTCGCGGTGCTTCTTCGCGAGCGAAGCGAGGATGCCGCGCAGCTCGCGGATGTCCTCGCCGATGCTGTCGAGCGCGTCGCGCACCTGCAGGGCGACGGCGGTGTCCATGATGTCCTGCGTGGTCGCGCCCCAGTGCACGTAGCGGCCGGCCTCACCGCACATCCCGACCAACTGGTGCACCAGCGGCAGGATGGGATAGCCGACTATGTCGGTCTCTTCGCGCATGTGGTCGAAGTCGATGCGCTCGATCCTCGATTCGCGCGCGATCGTCTCCGCCGCCTCGGACGGGATCACGCCCACGCGCGCCTGTGCCTTGGCAAGAGCAACCTCGGTATCGATGTAGCGCTGGACCAGTGCGCTGTCGCAGAAGAGCTGCCGCATCTTCTGCGTGCCGAACGCGTCGCGGAAAAGGATGGAATCGACGATGGTGCTGGCCATCGGGAGGGAGAGGCGGGTGTTGTTCATGGATGGCCTGTCGAGAGTAGGATTTGTATGTCCGGACATATCGAATTAAATATGTTCGGACATATTTGGAAAATCAGGGTTTACCCTTGATGCCATGAATGCGATCCTCGGGGGCAACATGTCTTCCCCATCCAAGCCTCATCACAGCGACATCTCGCGCCACCTGACCGAAGCCATCACCAGCGGCCATTTCGCCGTCGGCTCGGTGCTCCCGACGGAACTGGAGCTCTGCGAGCACTACAAGACCAGCCGGCACACCGTGAGGGCGGCGTTGGCCGAGCTCCAGCGCGTGGGGCTGGTGTCGCGCCGCAAGAACGCCGGAACCCGTGTGGAGGCGACGAAGCCGCGCGACACCTTCCGTCCTTCTCTCGCGTCGGTGGACGATCTGGTGCAGTTCGGCACCGAGCACCTGCGGCAGGTGCAATCGATAGAGGAGGTGGCGGTTTCCGCTTCGGTGGCGAAGGACCTGGGCTGCGCGCCCGGTGCGCGCTGGCTGCGGATCTCCAGCCTGCGGCTCGACAGCAGCGGAAAAGTCGGCCCCATCGGGTGGACCGATGTGTACGTGGACCCGGCGTACTCGGAAGTCGGGGCGCTCGTGCGCGAGTCGCCCGACACCCTGGTCAGTTCATTGATCGCCGAGCGCTACGGCCGGCAGATCGCCGAGATCCACCAGGACGTGCGAGCCGACACCGTCAAGGACGCGGTATTGGCGAAGGCGCTGCAGGTGGAGCAGGGTGCGGCGGTGCTGAAGATCGTACGCCGCTACCTCGATGCGGAGGGGCTGGCCTTCGAGGTTTCGGTGTCGGTCCATCCGGCGGACCGGTTCTCGGTGTCGATGCGGCTGCAGCGTTCGGGGGCGTAGCTGCCGGCCGCATCGGCTTCGGGATCTACTGGTTCTGCGACCCCCGATGCGCCCACCCCGTCGTGTGCTTCTCGACCACGCTGAAGAGTTCGTACATCAGCATCGCCATCGCCCCCACCACCATCAGCCCGGCGAAGGCCAGACCCATCTGCATGGCCGAGCCTGCAGAGATCAGCAGGTAGCCGATGCCTTCGTTGGCAGCCGTCATCTCGCTGACGGTGGTGCCCACGAACGCCAGCGTGATCGCGACCTTGAGCGAGCCGAAGAAGTAGGGCATGGAGCGCGGCAGGCCGATCTTCATGAGCACGTCCCAGCGCCTGGCGCCGAGCACGCGCAGCACGTCTTCGAGCTCGGGCTCGAGCGTGGCGAGGCCGGTCGCGATGTTGACCATGATCGGGAAGAAGCTGATCAGGAATGCCGTGAGGATCGCCGGCCCGATGCCGATGCCGAACCACACCACCAAAATCGGCACGAAGGCCGCCTTGGGCAGCGCGTTGAAGGCCGTCATGAGCGGGTAGATCGCCGCGTACGCGATGCGCGAACTGCCGATGACGAAGCCCAGCAGCACGCCCACCACGATTGCGAGGCCGAAGCCTGCCATCGTGACCCAGAAGGTGCGCCAGGCGTGGCCCGCGATGACTTCCTTGAATTCCCAGAACTGGTTCCAGATGCGCCACGGGCTCGGGAAGATGAAGTCCGAAACCTCGAAGGCCGAGCAGATCACCTGCCACAGCAGGATCACCGCCACGAGCAGCAGCCAGGGCGACCAGCGTTCGATTTGCTTGGTGTTTCTCATGAGATCGTGCGCCTCAGTGGGAAACAGCCGCGGCGGACTGTGCTGCGCTCGCGCCGGTGTTGCGGATGGCGCCGATGTGGCCGCGCAGCTCCAGCACGATGTCGGTGAACTCCTTGGTGTAGGTGAGCTCAAGCTCGCGCGGGCGCGGCAGGTCGATCTCGCGCTTCACCACGAAGCGGCCAGGGCTCTTGCTCATCACGTATACCGTGTCGGCGAGGAACACCGATTCGCGCAGGTCGTGCGTGACCAGGATCACGTTGAACTGCTGCTCGGTCCAGAGGTCGCGCAGGATGCACCACAGCTCCTCGCGCGTGAACGCGTCGAGCGCGCCGAAGGGCTCGTCGAGCAGCAGCATCTTGGGCTCGTGGATGAGCGCGCGGCAGATGCTCGCGCGCTGCTGCATGCCGCCCGAGAGCTGCCACGGGAACTTGTCTTCATAGCCGCCCAGGCCCACCTTCTGCAGCAGGCGGCGGGCGCGCTCCTCGTACTCCTTGCGCTTCGCCTTGAAGCTGGAGCGGTAGGGCTCGACGATCTCCAGCGGCAGCAGCACGTTGTCGACCGTGGTGCGCCACGGCAGCAGCGAGGGCGCCTGGAAGGCCATGCCCGAGATCTTCAGCGGCCCGGTCACCGGCTGGCCGTCGATGCGGATCTTGCCCATCGACGGCATCTTCAGCCCGGTGGTGAGCTTCATGAAGGTCGACTTGCCGCAGCCCGAGGGCCCGACGATGGCGATGAACTCGCCGCGCTTCACCTTCAGGTCGATGGCCTCGACCGCGAAGTGGTTGGCGCGCAGCAGCTCCTCGTTGTAGGCGAGCCAGACGTCCTGGAAGTCGACGAAGGGGGCCGCGTCCTGTGATGCGGCTGCCATCACTTCTTCAGGATGTTCAGTTCGGCCGCGGGAGGCAGCAGTGCTGCGGTCCACACCGCGTCGGGGCTCACGCGCGTCTTGGTGTTGAAGGCGTCCGAAACCTGCGAGGCCATCAGCGACATGCGGCCCGCGTTGACCGCGCCGAAGCCCTCGGCGCGCGCATCGGCGCTGTTGATGACGGTGTCGATGGCCAGCTGCAGGCGGCGCGTCTCGAGCTTGCTGTCGATGATGCCGTCGCGCGCCTTCACCGACTCGATGGCCACGGCCGGATTGGCGATCACTTCCTTCGCGCCCTTGGCGAAGGCCGAGAGGAATTTCTTCACCGCCGCCGGGTTCTCCTTGATGAGCTTGGGCGAGGCGATGATGACGTTGCCGTACAGCTTCACGCCGTAGTCGGGGTAGGGAAGGATCACCACGTCGGCGGTCTTGGCGCCGCGCGCTTCCAGGTTGAGCAGCGAGGTGAAGGTGAAGCCGGTGATGGCGTCGATGTCGCCGCGCATCAGCATGGTCTCGCGCAGCGTCGGGTCCATGGCGGTCCAGTTGACGGCGCCGATGTTGTTGGCCTTGGCGAAGATCGGGAAGGCACGGCGGCCCGCGTCGAACACCGGTGCGCCGAGCTTCTTGCCCGTGAGGTCGGAGGGCTTGGTGATGCCGCTCTTCTTGAGCGTCATGACCGAGGCCGGCGTGTTGTTGTAGACCATCATCACCGCGACCGGCTTGTTGGGGCTGTCGGGATTGTTGGCGTGGAACTCCATCAGCGCCGCAAGGTCGGCGAAGCCCATGTCGTAGGCGCCCGAGGCCACGCGCGTGACCGTGCCGCCGGAGCCGTTGCCCGCGTCGATGGTCACGTCGAGGCCCGCGGCCTTGAAGTAGCCCTTGGCGGCCGGGTGGAGGAACAGCGCCGCCGGTCCCTCGAAGCGCCAGTCGAGCTGGAACTTGATCGGCGTCGGGCTCTGCGCAAAGGCCGGTGCGAGGCCGAAGCTGATGGCCGAGGCGGCGAGGAAGGACTGGAGCAGTTGGCGCTTGTTCATGCGGAGATCGATCCGTTGGATGAAAGGGGATTGAATGCTTCTGCATTCAAGCAAAAACGGTGCCCGCACGTGATTGGTGCGAACCCTTCCTCGCGAATCGAAGTAGTGCGCCAAGGGCGCGATCTGCACCCCGTCAATGCAAAAACGCGGCCGAGGCCGCGTTTCGAGCACTCAAAGCGGGCGCCAGGCCCGCTTCTTTCCCGCTTCTTACTTGTCGACCGTGACCTTCGCCACCGCCAGCGCAGTCATGTTGATGATGCGGCGCACCGTCGACGAAGGCGTGAGCACGTGCGCCGAACTCGCGGCGCCCAGCAGCACCGGGCCCACGGTGATGCCGTTGGCGCCGGTCATCTTCAGCACGTTGTAGAGGATGTGGGCCGAGTCGAGGTTCGGGCACACGAGCAGGTTGGCCTCGCCGCTGAGCGTGGTCTCGGGCAGCGCGGTGCGGCGGATTTCCTCCGACAGCGCCGCGTCGCCGTGCATCTCGCCGTCGCATTCGATGTCGGGCGCCATCTGCGCGAACAGGTCTCGCGCCAGCCGCATCTTGCGGGCCGACGAGCGGCTGGAGGTGCCGTAGTTCGAGTGCGAGAGAAACGCCACCTTCGGCGGCAGGCCGAAGCGGCGCACTTCCTCGGCGGCCATCACCGCGATGCTGGCGAGCAGCTCGGCGCTGGGGTCTTCGTTCACGTTGGTGTCGGTGATGAACACCGTGCGCTTGTCGAGCGTGAGCGCGTTCAGCGTCGCGAAGCCCGGCGCGCCGCGCTTCAGGCCGATCAGGTTGCGGATGTGCTCCAGGTGCACGTCGAAGCGCCCGACCAGGCCGCAGATCATGGCATCGGCGTCGCCCAGGTGCATCATGAGCGCGGCGATGGTGGTGTTGGAGCGGCGCACCATGGTCTTGGCGGCCTCCGGCGTCACGCCGCGGCGGCCCATGATCTTGTGGAAGCTCTCCCAGTAGGTGCGGAAGCGCGGATCGTCCTCGGGGTTGACGATCTCGAAGTCGACGCCCGCGCGGATGTGCAGGCCGGCCTTCTTGATGCGCGCATCGATCACGGCGGGGCGGCCCACCAGGATCGGCTTGGCCAGGCCTTCGTCGACGGCCCACTGGGCGGCGCGCAGCACGCGCTCGTCCTCGCCCTCGGCGTACGCCACGCGCTTGGCGGTGGCGATCTTGGCGGCGCTGAACACCGGGCGCATGAACATGCCCGTCTGGTAGACGAAGCGCGTCAGGTGCTGGCGGTAGGCGTCCATGTCCTCGATCGGGCGCGTGGCCACGCCCGAGGCGGCCGCTGCCTTGGCCACGGCCGGCGCGATGCGCAGGATCAGGCGCGAGTCGAAGGGCTTGGGAATGATGTAGTCGGGGCCGAAGGAGAGTTCCTGGCCGGCGTAGGCGGTGGCCACCTCTTCGCTGATGTCGGCCTTGGTGAGCTCGGCGATCTCGCGCACGCAGGCCAGCTTCATCTCTTCGGTGATCTTGCTCGCGCCGCAGTCGAGCGCGCCGCGGAAGATGTACGGGAAGCACAGCACGTTGTTGACCTGGTTCGGGTAGTCCGAACGGCCGGTGGCGATGATGCAGTCCGGCCGCACGGCCTTGGCGAGCTCGGGGCGGATCTCGGGCTCGGGGTTGGCCAGCGCCAGGATGATGGGCTGGCTCGCCATGGTCTTGACCATCTCGGCGGTCATCACGCCCGGGGCCGAGCAGCCCAGGAACACATCGGCGTCCTTCACCACGTCGGCCAGGGTGCGGGCGCCGGTGTCTTTCTGGGCGTAGCGTGCCTTGGATTCGTCGAAACCGCCCGCGCGGCCCATGTAGATCAGGCCCTTGGAGTCGCAGGCGTGGATGTTGGCGGGCTTGGCGCCCAGGCCGACCATCACGTCCAGGCAGGCGATGGCGGCCGCGCCCGCGCCCGAGACGGCGATCTTCACTTCCTCGATCTTCTTGCCCACCAGCTCCAGGCCGTTGAGCAGGGCGGCGGCCGAGATGATGGCCGTGCCGTGCTGGTCGTCGTGGAACACCGGGATGTTCATGCGCTCGCGCAGCTTCTTCTCGATGTAGAAGCACTCGGGCGCCTTGATGTCTTCCAGGTTGATGCCGCCCAGCGTCGGCTCCAGCGCCGCGATGATGTCGACCAGCTTGTCGGGGTCGCGCTCTGCCAGCTCGATGTCGAACACGTCGATGCCGGCGAATTTCTTGAACAGGCAGCCCTTGCCTTCCATCACGGGCTTGGCGGCCAGCGGGCCGATGTCGCCCAGGCCCAGCACGGCGGTGCCGTTGGTGACGACGCCCACGAGGTTGCCGCGGGCGGTGTATTCGGAGGCGGTTGCCGGGTCGGCGGCGATGTCGAGACAGGGATAGGCCACGCCGGGCGAATAGGCCAGCGACAGGTCGCGCTGGTTCAGCAGGGGCTTGGTCGGGGTGATCGAGATCTTGCCCTTGACGGGCGAGCGGTGGTATTCGCGCGCTGCCTCGCGAAGTGCTTCTTCTGCGGGGGAAAGGGGTGCAGCCATGAAAGTCTCCTTGTTTCTGACGGGCAATGAGGCTACCGCAAAAGCAGGGCCTCCTATTACTGGGGAAATGCCGAAAACGCCTGGACCCATAGCTTCCGCTCGATAAGGCGGGGTTCCGGCGGATGGGAGGGGGCTCTGGGGTTCGCTAAACTGCCGATCGTTACCAACTGGTTAACAGACCGGCCGTCCAGCCGGGCATCGAGCCGGGGGTATCGCCGACAACGAAAACACCGCGAAAAGAGGGGCAACTCGCATGGCATCCGGACCTTTCAACAGCAACGATCCCGACGTCGTCGTCATCGGAGGCGGCCCATCGGGCTCCACGGTGGCCGCGCTGCTCGCGGACAAAGGGCACGACGTGGTGCTGATCGAGAAGGCGCAGCATCCGCGCTTCCACATCGGCGAATCGCTGCTGCCGATGAACATGCCGCTGTTCGACCGCCTCGGCGTGCGCACCGAGGTCGAGGCCATCGGCATCCGCAAGCACGGTGCCGAGTTCGTCTCGCCCTGGCACGATCACTCCAGCCAGTTCCACTTCGCCGAGGCGATGGACAAGAGCTTTCCCTACGCGGTGCACGTGCGCCGCTCCGAATTCGACGAACTGCTCTTCCGCCACGCCGGCAACCGCGGCGCGCGCACTTTCGAGGGACAGCGCGTCACCGGCGTGGACATGGATGCCGGCAAGGGGACGCCCGACAACAGGCCGCTGGTGAAGGTCAAGGCCGACGACGGCACCGAGACCACCTGGCGCCCGCGCTTCGTGATTGACGCCAGCGGGCGCGACACCCTGCTGTCGAACCAGTTCGACGCCAAGCGGCGCAACCGCAAGCACGCCAGCGCGGCGCTGTTCGGCCACTTCGCCAACGCCGAGCGGCGGCCTGGCCGCTTCGAGGGCAACATCACGCTGTTCTGGTTCGATCACGGCTGGTTCTGGTACATCCCGCTGAAGGACGGCACGGTGAGCGTTGGCGCGGTGGCTTCTCCCGCCTACTTCAAGCGCCGCAAGGGCTCGCTCGAGGAGTTCCTGATGGAAACCATCGCGCTCGCGCCCAAGCTCGCCGACCGGCTGAAGAACGCCACGCTGATGGAAGGCGCCACCTCCACCGGCAACTACGCCTACGACTCCAAGTTCTGCCGCGGCGACCGCTTCATGATGGTGGGCGACGCCTATGCCTTCGTCGACCCGATGTTCTCCTCGGGCGTGTACCTGGCGATGAACAGCGGCTTCGAGGCCGCCACCTGCGCCGACCACTGGCTCAAGGGCGAGATGAAGGAGGCCGAGCGCGCCTTCCGGCACTACGAGAAGGTGATGAAGCACGGCCCGAAGATGTTCTCGTGGTTCATCTACCGCATCACCTCGCCGGCCATCCGGCGCCTGTTCATGGCCCCACGCAACATCTGGCGCATGCAGGAGGCGCTGCTGTCCATCCTGGCGGGCGACCTGTTCCGCAACACGCCCATCGGCCCGCGCTTCTGGGGCTTCAAGGTGACTTATTACGCCTCCTGCTTGGGCATCCTTCCGCAGGCCGTGAAGACCTGGGCCTGGCGCCGCCGCAACCTGAAGGAATCGCTGGAAGCGTTGAAGTAAAGCGGACAGCCGAACGCAGAGGTCGCGAAGGTTTCGCGAAAGTCGCAGAAGGAAAACCAAAAAAGGTTTTCATGGTTTCTTCTGCGACTTCTGCGTAGCTTTTGTATTTCTTCTGCGTTCGGAAGTCCGCTTTCGAAGAACCTCAATCAGGTGTCACAGTGTGCTGCGCCAGCGCCTCCAGCGCGCGCACCAGCGCCGAGTGGTCGAGCTGGCCGTAGCCCAGTGCTGCGCAGGCATTCATGAGCTGCGCCGCGCCGGCCGTCTGCGGCAGCGAGACGCCCAATGAACGGGCGCTCTGCATCGCGAGGTTCAGGTCCTTCTGGTGCAGCCCGATGCGAAAGCCCGGTGCGAAGGTGCGCTTGATCATGCGCTCGCCGTGCACTTCGAGGATGCGCGAGCTCGCGAAGCCGCCCATCAGCGCCTGGCGCACCTTGGCCGGATCGGCGCCCGCCTTCGATGCGAACACCAGCGCCTCGCCCACGGCCGCGATGTTCAGCGCCACGATGATCTGGTTGGCCACCTTGCAGACCTGGCCGTCGCCGGCGCCGCCCACGAGCGTGACGTTCTTGCCCATCCGGTCGAGCAGCGGCTTCACGCGCCCGAAGGTGCCTTCGTCGCCGCCGCACATGATCGTGAGGCTCGCGGCCTTGGCGCCCACCTCGCCGCCGGAGACCGGTGCGTCGATGTAGCCGGCGCCCAGCGCGGTGATGCGGCGCGCGAAGTCCTTGGTGGCGATCGGGTCGATGGAGCTGCAGTCCACCACGATCTTGCCGCTGGAGCCCTTCAGGCCGTCGGCCACGCCCTCGGCGCCGGGCGCGCCGAAGAGCACCTTCTCCACGTCGGGCGTGTCCGGCACCATGATGAAGACCACGTCGGACTGGCGCGTCACCTCGGCCGCCGAGGCGCAGATGGTGGCCTTCGACACGAAGGGCTCGGGCGTGTTGCCGTGCGTGTTCACGAAGAGCTGGTAGCCCGCCTCGAGCAGGTGGCCCGCCATGGGCGCGCCCATGATGCCGAGGCCGATGAATCCGATCTTCTGTTGCTGGGTCGTCATGTCTCTTGTTCCTTGTCCGATGTCAGTCATTCATTTCATTGCTGCTGCGTGAGCGCGTGGCGCCATCCGAGGCCCTCGACCGTGGTGGCGCGGGGCTTGTACTCGCAGCCGATCCAGCCGTCGTAGCCCAGCGCGTCGATGTGCCTGAAGAGCCACGGGTAGTTGATCTCGCCCGTGCCCGGCTCGCCGCGCCCCGGGTTGTCGGCTAGCTGGATGTGGCCGATCTGCGCCAGGTGCTTCGCGAGCGTGTTGCCCAGCTCGCCTTCCATGCGCTGCGCGTGGTAGATGTCGTACTGCACCCGCAGGTTGGACGAGCCGACCTCGTCGATCAGCGCCAGCGCCTGGTCGGTGCGCGTGAGGAAGAAGCCCGGAATGTCGAAGGTGTTGATGGGCTCGATCAGCAGGCGCAGGCCCGCCGCTTCGAGCTCGCGCGCGGCGAGGCGCAGGTTGGCGACCACGGTCTTGTGCGCCGCATCCCTGTCGACGCCGGCAGGCACCTTGCCCACGAGGCAGTTGACCTGCGGGCAACCCAGGGCGGTGGCGTAGTCGATCGCCACGCCGATGCCTTCGGCGAACTCGCCCGTGCGGTCGGGATGGCAGGCGATGCCGCGCTCGCCCTTGTCCCAGTCGCCGGCCGGCAGGTTGTGCAGCACCTGCTCCAGGCCGTTGGCGCGCAGGGCGGCGGCGAGTTCCTTCTTCTCGAAGGGATAGGGGAAGAGGTACTCCACCCCCTTGAAGCCGGCCTTGGCGGCGGCCTCGAAGCGCTGCATGAAGGGCAGCTCGGTGAAGAGCATCGTGAGGTTGGCTGCGAACTTGGGCATGTCGGGTCTTTCAGTCGTTCATGAGGGATCGGGAACCGAACGCAGAAGTCGCGAAGGTTTCGCAGAGGTCGCAGAAGGAAAGCCAAAGAAGTTTTCTTCTGCGACTTCTGCGTTCGGCTGCCCGTATTCAGCGGTCCTTGATCAGTCCAGCAGCGCCGCAACAGCCGTCGGCGCGTCGGCCGGCGTCTCGGCCAGAGGCTCGAACTCGGTGATGTTGTCGATCTCGGTGCCCATCGCGATGTTGGTCACGCGCTCCAGCATCACCTCGATCACCACCGGCACGCTGAACTCGGCCATCAGGGCCTCGGCGCGGCGGATGGCCGGCGCGATCTCTTCCTGCCGGTTCACGCGGATCGCCTTGCAGCCCAGGCCCTCGACCACCTTCATGTGGTCGACGCCGTAGCTGCTCTCGATGCCCGCGTCGGGCGCCGCGTTGATGTTGTCGAACGCGAGCTGCACGCAGTAGTCCATCTCGAAGCCGCGCTGCGCCTGGCGGATCAGGCCGAGGTAGGAGTTGTTGACCACGATGTGGATGTACGGCAGCTTGAACTGCGCGCCCACGGCCAGCTCCTCGATCATGAACTGGAAGTCGTAGTCGCCCGACAGCGCGACGATCTTGCGCGTGGGATCGGCGGCACGCACGCCCAGCGCGGCGGGAATGGTCCAGCCCAGCGGACCGGCCTGGCCGCAGTTGATCCAGTGGCGCGGGTTGTACACGTGCAGGAACTGCGCGGCTGCGATCTGCGAGAGACCGATGGTGCTCACGTAGCAGGTATCGGTGCTGAAGTTGTTGTTCATGCACTGGTACACGCGCTGCGGCTTCATCGGCACTTCGTCGAAATTGGTCTTGCGCAGCATCGTCTTCTTGCGCTCGATGCATGCCTTGGCCCAGTCGCGGCGATCGGTGAGGCGGCCCGCGGCCTTCATCTCTTCGGCCACCTCGACGAAGAGCTCCAGCGCGGCCCTGGCGTCGGACACGATGCCGAAGTCGGGCGTGAACACGCGGCCGATCTGGGTGGGCTCGATGTCCACGTGCACGAAGGTGCGGCCCTTGGTGTAGACGTCGACGGAGCCGGTGTGGCGGTTCGCCCAGCGGTTGCCGATGCCCAGCACGAAGTCGCTGGCCAGCATCGTGGCGTTGCCGTAGCGGTGGCTGGTCTGCAGGCCGCACATGCCGGCCATGAGCGGGTGGTTGTCCGGAATGGAGCCCCAGCCCATGAGCGTGGGAATCACCGGCACGCCGGTGGCTTCGGCAAAGCGCACCAGCAGGTCGGATGCGTCGGCGTTGATGACGCCGCCGCCGGCCACGATCAGCGGGCGCTCGGCCGCGTTGAGCATGCCGATGGCCTTCTCGATCTGGGCGCGCGTGGCGGCCGGCTTGTAGGGCTTGAGCGGCTCGTAGCTGTCGATGTCGAACTCGATCTGCGCCATCTGCACGTCGAAGGGCAGGTCGATCAGCACCGGGCCCGGGCGGCCCGAGCGCATCAGGTGGAAGGCCTGCTGGAACACCTGCGGCACCTGGCCCGGCTCGCGCACCGTGACCGACCACTTGGTGACGGGCTTGGAGATCGACTCGATGTCCACCGCCTGGAAGTCTTCCTTGTAGAGCCGCGCGCGCGGCGCCTGGCCGGTGATGCACAGGATGGGAATCGAATCGGCCCAGGCCGAGTACAGGCCGGTGATCATGTCCGTGCCCGCCGGGCCCGAGGTGCCGATGCACACGCCGATGTTGCCGGCCACCGCGCGGGTGTAGCCCTCGGCCATGTGCGAGGCGCCTTCCACGTGGCGCGCCAGGATGTGCGCGATGCTGCCGCGCTGGCGCAGCGCCGAGTACATCGGGTTGATCGCCGCGCCCGGAACGCCGAAGGCCTGCGTTACGCCTTCCTTTTCCATCACCAGAACCGCGGCCTGGACCGCTGTCATCTTTGCCATCTGAGTCTCCTTTGGGATGGGCTCACTGTAGAAATCCGGGCGGATTCCAAGAAGACGGCTGCGGACCATAAAACCTATTCCAGGCTGGAATAAGTGACTACCATCCGGCCCATGGACAGATTGCTGGCAATGGAAATGTTCGTGCGCGTGGTCGAGACGGGCAGCTTCTCGAAGGCCGCGCGCGAGTTCAACACCACGCAGCCCACGGTAACCAAGCAGATCGCCGCCACCGAGGCGCGGCTGAAGGTGCGCCTTCTCAACCGCAACACCCGCGGCGTGAGCCTCACCGAGCCGGGCGCGCTCTACTACGAGAAGTGCAAGACCATCGTGCGCGAGGCCGAGGAGGCCGACAGCATCGTGCAGCTGCGGCAGACCCAGGCGCAGGGCCTGCTGCGCGTGGGTACCTCGGTGGCCTTCGGGCGTCGCGTGGTGGTGCCGCTGGCGCTCGAATACATGAACCGGCATCCGCAGGTGCAGCTCGACCTGAGCTTCGAGGACCGCTACGTGGACCTGATCGCGCAAGGCATCGACGTGGCCATCCGCATGGGCAAGCTGGCCGATTCGTCACTGGGCGCGCGCTACCTGGGCGCCAATCCGTGGGTCATGGTCGCCTCGCCCGCCTACCTGAAGAAGCACGGCACGCCGAAGCGCGCGCAGGACCTCAGCGCGCACGTGGCGCTGATCTACAGCAGCGTGGTGGGCGACGAGTTCTGGCGCATGCACACGCCCAGAGGCGAGCCGGTCACCGTGCCCGTGTCGGGCCGCTTCCGCTCGAACAACCTCTCGGCCGTGCTGGCGGCGGCGCGCGACGGACTGGGCATCGCGCTCATGCCGCGCTACGTGGCCAGCGATTCGCTGGCGGCCGGCAAGGTGCGCGAGGTGCTGGGCGACCATGCGCTGCCCGAGCAGGAGATCCACGCCGTTTTCCCCTCGCCCAAGCTGGTGCCGGGCAAGGTGTCGGGCTTCGTGGCCTTCCTGCAGGGGCGCTTCGACGAGGGCTGGTGGGAGGCCTGAGCACTACCCACCAGAGAGAGGGCCTCAGGCCGGCACGAAGGCGCCGTGCAGCCCCAGCGGCAGGGCATAGGGCAGCGTGGCCTGCGCCACCGGGCCTGCCGCGAGGTTGTCGGCCGCGAAGCACGACAGCACCGTCTTCTGCCGCCCGAAGTCGAAGGCCGTGCCCAGCACCCAGCCCGGCTTCGAGCCGTCGGGTACGAAGACGTGTTCTTCCACCATGGTCTGCGCGCCGTAGCTGAAGCGCTGGCTGCGGCCGGTTTCCACGTCGGTGCGCGCGACCGCGCCGAAGCCGGGCAGGTCGCGCCGGATCTGCGTGGCGTGCACCACCTTGCGATGCCGCAGGCCGACGCGCCGCGGATCGATGCGCGGGAACTCGGCCTCCTGCGCCAGCGCCGTCTGCGTGGCCCGTCCCGTGGACAGGTTCAGCGTGGCGACAGTCAGGTGCGGCTCGGTGGTCTTCACGCGGCGCGCGCGCATCACCTCGCGGTTGCTGATGAACACCGAGTCGGCGTTGTCAGAGCGCACGTAGTCGATGTGGATCTGCGTGCCGCGCGGCGTGTCTTCCTCCCAGGCGTTGCCGACGTGGAACAGGAAGCCAGCCGGCAGCGCGAGCATCTGGCGGCGCTCCCAGTTCTGCTTGTCGACCACCAGCGCGCGCATGCCGAGCTCGGGCCGCCAGACGTGCGCATCCAGGAAGGTGGCGCCGGCTTCCTTGCGCTTGCCGTCGTAGACCAGCGGCGGCAGCAGGAACACCAGGTGCCGCTCGGTCACGGCGAAGTCGTGGACCATCGGCATGTCGGCCACCGGCACCACAGCGGCGCGACGCAGCGTGCCTTCGGGCGCGATCTCGTACAGCGCCAGCAGGCCCTGGCCGGAGCTCACGCCGAAATTCCACACCGTGCCGTCCGGATCGATCTTGGGATGGGCCGAGAACGGCATGCCCGCGAGATCGGGGCGCCAGGTCTTCACGCCCAGCGTGTCGAGCGTGCTCGCGTCGATGCGCGTGGCCGAGCCGCCTTCCCACAGCGCCAGCACCTCGCCGCCCATAGGCAGCACGCTGGTGTTGGCGACGTTGATGCTGTCGGCCGAGGTCGGCGGCTCGACGCCCGGCGGCGTGGTGCCGAAGGCCTCGAACAGGCGGCGGCCCGCTTTCGTCTCGGCCACGCGCTTGGGCGTGGCGACGTAGCGGCCCTGGTGCCGCACGTCGGGGCCCTCGATCACGAAGCGGTGCACCATGCCGTCGCCGTCGAACCAGTGGTGGTAGCGCTCGCCGCCCAGGTCATGGCCGGCCGGGCCGATGCGGAACAGCGTTCCAGCGACGGCATCGGGGAAGCGGCCGCGCACGGTGGCGCGGGTCGGAGGGAAGTCGTCCCGGGGCGTGGCGAAGCCGGTCTTCCAGGGGGCGCCGGAGGCTTCGAACTGGACCTGCCAGTCGTCCGCCGTGCCGGCTGCCCGCGCCAGCGGCGCCAGAAGGGGGAGGGCACCGGCCGAAGCCAGCAGGCGCAGGAGTTCGCGTCGTTCCATGGCTGTCTCCCTTCGTCTTCAGTGCAGGTGGATGACCGTCTGCATGTCGGCCTCGACACTGATCGCCGCCGCGTCGAAGCCGGGCGCCGCGCGGTTGCCCTTGGCGTCGTTCGAGAAGCCGTAGCGCTCGATGGGCATGCCCATGAGGTTGGTGTCGAGCTTGCCGTTGCCGTTCTCGTCGGCGAACACGCGCAGCGCGTAGCGCCCGGGCGCCAGGCCGGTGAACAGCAGGCGGGCCTTGCCCTCGCGCATCGGCGCGGTCTGCGAGGCCACGGGCTTGCCGTCGGTGTAGCTGGCGGCGTCGC
This sequence comes from Variovorax sp. 278MFTsu5.1, assembly GCF_048305045.1. NCBI lineage: Bacteria > Pseudomonadati > Pseudomonadota > Betaproteobacteria > Burkholderiales > Comamonadaceae > Variovorax > Variovorax sp. 278MFTsu5.1. The sequence goes on along the minus strand of NZ_CP157622.1, from coordinate 5,183,972 downwards.
CGTACACCGCGACGTAGAGCGTGGCGTCCGCGGCCGGGCCGTCGGCGACGCTCAGGCTCAGGTCGGCGGCGAGGGCGCCCAGGGGCGCGAGGATCGCGGCCGCGCACAGGGCGCGCACGGCGGGGCGGAACGGGGGAAGGCGGAGTTGCATGACGGGCCTCGTTGGTTGTTGGAGGCCCGACGATCCCGCAGGCCGGGCGCGGCGCCCAGCCTCATGCGACGGAATGCGGGATTGCGCGCGCGAAATGCGCGCGGCGGGGAGCGGACGGCGCCGGCTTCAGCCGGCTTTTTCGTCCTTGGCGACTTGTCTGGGCTGTGCGTCCTCGGCCCGCTCGTGCCCTGGGCCCACATGGCCGGAGTCGGCAAAGAGGCTCCATGCCGCCATGAACAGCGCTGCGATGACCGGCCCGATCACGAAGCCGTTGATGCCGAAGATCGCCATGCCGCCGATGGTCGACATCAGCACGATGTAGTCGGGCATCTGCGTGTCCTTGCCCACCAGCACGGGGCGCAGGATGTTGTCGACCAGGCCGATGACGAACACGCCCACGAAGATCAGCACGCCGCCCTGCCAGAAATGCCCCGTGGCCAGGAAGTAGATGGCCACCGGCCCCCAGATCAGCGCCGCGCCCACGGCCGGCAGCAGCGAGAGAAATGCCATCAGCACCGCCCACAGCAGTGCGCCCTGCACGCCGAGGAACCAGAAGGCCAGCCCGCCCAGCGCGCCCTGCGCGACCGCCACGGCCACGTTGCCCTTGACCGTGGCCCGGATCACGGTGGTGAACTTGTTCAGCAGGTAGTGCGTGTGGGGCTTGGCCAGCGGCAGCGCGTCGCGCATCCGCTTGGAAAGGTCGGAGCCGTCGCGCACCAGGAAGTACAGCAGGTACAGCATCACGAAGAAGCTGACGATGAAGTCGAAAGTGTTCTGGCCGATGGCCAGTGCCTGGCTCGCGATGATCTGGCTGGCCTGCCCGGCGGCCGCCGAGATGCGTGCCTGCCATGCCGCCATGTCGCCCAGGTTGAAGCGCTCCACCAGGTTCAGCAGCCACTGCGGCGAGGCGTCGAGGATCTGCTGGAAGTAGGCCGCGAAGTTGATCTGGCCCGAGCGGATGCTCTGTGTGACCAGCGCGATCTCCTGCACCAGCGACACCCCCACCATGGCCAGCGGCAGGATCACGATGAACAGGCAGATCGCCAGCGTCGACAGCGCCGCCGCATTGGGTTTGCCGCGCATCGTCTTCAGCAGCCGCTTGTAGAGCGGCGTGAACAGGATCGCCAGCGCCACGCCCCACAGCACCGCGCCGAAGAACGGCATCAGCACCCAGAGGAAGGCGACGGTCACGGCGGCGAGAAGGGCGAGGAACACGCCGCGCTGGAGTTGGGGTGAGTTCATAAGTGTCTCGGACTGTAGCCGAGCGCAGCGACAGCAGAACCCATTTGCCGGCTTCGGCTCGCTCGAGCGATCGAGGATCTGCTTTCCTGCGTTGGGAATATCGAGACAAATCGCACCAAAGCCCGCTCGTTTATTTCAGATGCCCGCATTCGCGTCGGCTTGCGTCCTAGGATTTTCTGCAAGAAATAAAAGAGGGAGGTGAGCGTGAGCTCAATTTGCAATTGCAATTCGTGCAGCACGAATTGCTCCGGGATTCCTGTCGTGTCTGCAGGCATTGATCCGGCAATGGTCCTGCACGTCCGGATTCAGAACCCGTCGGCAGAGGCGCCGTAACTCTGCAAGCCGGCAGCCCGATTGCGCGGCCGAGCCTCTTTTCTTTCCCAATTGATCTTCACGAAACAAACAGACGCAGTCAGGGAGACTGGACTATGGGACCAGGCACGCCGCAGCGGCCACCATCGGGCACACATCAAGGCCAGCCCGGATCAACATCTATCGCCGAGCGCGAGCCCCAGACGGCCGTCGCCCCGCTGAACACCATCGCCAAGGAAGACATCGCCGCCGCGAGCAAGGCGGTGGACGAGTGGCTGCGGTCCTTCACCGGCGGTTATGTCACGCTCGACCGGCTGACCACGGTGCTGGGCAGCATCCCCATCGTGGGCAACATCATGGCGCTGGTGGATGTGTTTCTCGACATCGTCACCATCCTCGACAAGAAGTCCACCGATGCCGTCACGAGGTTCCTGAACTGGGCGAGCCTCGGCATCAATCTCATCGGCCTGATTCCAGCGCCGCCCACCATGGCCGCGGCGCGCATGAGCCTGCGACCCACGCTGCATCTGGTCAGGCAGGAGCTGCTGCACGGGGCCAGGAATCTCGGCCAGACCATCGTCACCATCCTGGTGGGGCACCTGAATGCATCCATCGTCGGTGAGCTGGAGACCTTCATCGACGGCGCCATCGCAAGGCTCTCGGGCATTCTGGAAGATTGCGCGAGGCTCTCCGACAGCATCCTGGACAACCTGATCGGCATCCTTCAGCGCGTGCTCGGCGGGCAGGACCTCTTCACCGTCGCCAGGCCGGGTGCCCCCGAAACCAACGACTACGACCCCAGGACCCAAAGCACGTGGAGCGGCATGTGGCGCCGCGCGGTGAAGTACTCCGAGGGCACGGCCAGGCGCGCCGCCAACTACGCCGCAAGGAAGGCCGCAGCCTACCTGCCCGAAAGCGTCAGGGCCAGGGTCAACGAGGTGATCGAGAGCCTGGTTGCCTTGAAGGCGGACTTCCGCAGGCAACTGACCGACCTCGCCAACCAGGAACTGCAGGGCAGCATCATGTGGCTGCTGCGCCAGCTGCTGTCGGCCATGGCGCAGAAGAAGAGCCTGCGCGCGGCCATCGTGTCGCCAGGTGCAGGTGCCGAAGCAACCAAGAGCAGGCCCGGTACCCGGGTCGAGCACGTGCGTGTACAGGCGCCGGCCCACGGCGACCCCGGCTGCAAGAACTGCCCGCTTTCGGGCGCAACGGTCCCTTCGGCAAGCAGGTTCGCCATCAGCCTGGCGACCGGCTGCGAAAGCTTCACCCACGTCGACTTCACACTGGTTGCGCCGTTGCCCATCACCTGGGCGCGCACCTATCGCAGCAATCTTGGCGCTTTCGACGAGGGCACCCTTGGCGCGAGATGGCTCACGCCCTACAGCACGCGCGTGGACATCGCCACACCGACGCAGGGCCCGCGGGCCGGCGAGCCCAGCCTGGTCTATCACGGCGCGGACGGCCGCAGCCATGCCTATCCGCTGCTGGCCGTGGGCCGGAGCTACCGCGATGCCATCGAAGAAGTGACGCTCACGCGGCTGAGCGAGAGGCTGTTGGCTCTGGATTTCGGCAAGCCCGTATCGAGCGGCGAATCCGGCGATTGGCGCGAGGTCTACGAGCTGGTGGATACCTCCGCCCGCAAGGTCGCTACGCAAGGCAGACAGCACTTCCGGCTTGTCGCGCTGCACGCCGGCAAGGAGGCCAGCATCGGCCTGCGCTACGACCATGTGATCGCAGCCACCGGCGAACAGGTCTTGAGCGACATCGTCAGCAAGCAGGGTGACGTCACCGTGGCCCATGTGGGCACTCGCCCCGACGCGAAAAGCGGATTGATCGCCAGCCTGTGGGAGATCAAGGGCGGCCAGGTCGTGCGACAACTCGCGGGCTATGTGCACGGCGCCGAAGGCGACCTCGTCGCGGCCCAGGACGAAAACGGTGAAACCTGGAACTACAGCTACAGCCACCATCTCGTGACCCGGTACACCGACCGCACGGGCCGGGGCATCAACCTCGAGTACGACGGCACCGGCGTCGATGCCAGGGCGGTTCGCGAATGGAGCGACGACGGGAGCTTCGCCCTCAAGCTCGAGTGGGACAGGAACATCCGCCTGACCTATGCGACCGATGCGCTCGGTGGAGAGACCTGGTACTACTACGACATCCTCGGCTACACCTACCGGATCATCCATCCCGACAAGCGCCAGGAGTGGTTCTTTCGCGATGAAGCGAAGAACATCACGCGTCACGTCCACACCGACGGCAGCACCGACGACTTCAGCTACGACGCCGACGGCAACCTGCGGACCCACACGCGGGCCGACGGCAGCCAGGTGCACTTCGCGCACGACAAGCGCGGACGCGTGACGGGCCTGCGCGACGCCGAGGGCGGTGTCTGGAAGCGCGACTACGACGCCGACGGCAACCTCGTCGAAGAGATCGACCCGCTGGGGCACAAGACCGCATACGCCTACGACCAGGCCGGCCGGCCCGTGCGGATCACCGATGCGAAGGGCGGCGTCAAGACACTGACCTACACGCCGGCGGGCCAGCTTGCCAGCCACACCGATTGCTCGGGCAAGACCACGCGGTGGGAATACGACGCGCAGGGGCGCCTTATCAAGGCGATCGATGCCATGGGCCAGGGCACGCGATATCGCTACACCGGGGCGAACGGGCACGGGAACGCTGCCGCTGCGGCGAACGCCAACCGTCCAGGTCAGCTCGAGGAAATCACCCTGCCGGACAACAGCAGCGAGCATTTCGTGCATGACGCCGAAGGACGCCTGCTGGCGCACACCGATGCGCTGGGGCGCAGGACGAGCTATGGCTACACGCGCTCCGGCCTAGTGTCCCGGCGCATCGACGCGGCGGGGCATACGCTCAAGTACCGCTGGGACCTGCTCGGACGCTTGAGCGAACTGCACAACGAGAACGGCAGCCGCTACGACTTCCGTTATGACCCCGTGGGCCGTCTGCTGGAAGAAGTGGGCTTCGACCGCAAGACCACACGGTACCGTTATGAAGACTCCACGGGAGTTTTGGCGGAAGTGGCCGAGGGCGATCACACCACGATGCTGCAATTCGACGCTATCGGCCGCCTGACCGAGCGCAGGGCCGGCGGTGTTGCCGAGAGCTTCGCCTACGACCGGAACGGCCGGTTGGTCGAAGCCGGCAACAGCGACGCCAAGCTGCAATGGTTCTATGACCCCGCGGGTAACCTGACGCGCGAGCATCAGCACTATGTGGAGGGCGCTCTCACCGCAGTCTGGCAGCACGGCTACGACGAACTCAACCAGCGCGTTGCGACCATCCGCCCCGACGGCCACGTGACGCAGTGGCTCACCTATGGCTCCGGCCACGTGCACGGATTGCTCGTCGACGGGCAGGACATCGTCGGCTTCGAGCGCGACGACCTGCACCGCGAGATCGGGCGCGAACAGGCCAATGGGCTCCTGCAGAAACAGAGCTACGACCCGGCCGGCCGACTGCTGGAGCAGCAGATATCCCAGACCAGGCGAGGCGCTCTTCAGCCCACCGGCATCCGCCGCAGCTACCAGTACGACAAGGCCGGCCAGCTGATCGCCATCGGCGACAGCCGCCGCGGCAACCTGAGCTACCGCTATGACCCGGTAGGCCGCCTGCTCGAAGCCAACAGCCGACTGGGACGGGAGACCTTCGCGTTCGATCCGGCGGGGAACATCGGCAACCCTTCTTCAGAAGCGGAAGGCACGGTGCAGCCGACAGGCCGCATCACCAATCGAGCCGCCGTTCGCGCGGGCGGGAACGGCCTCAGCTTGGCCGGCAAGCTGATGGACAACCTGCTCAAGGACTACGCCGGCACCCGCTACAAGTGGGACGAGCGCGGCAACCTCATCGAGCGCAGCCGCAACGGCGAAAAAACGGTGTTCACCTGGGACGGCTACAACCGCTTGCGCAGCGCCGAGACCTTCGGCGAAACCACGAGCTTCAGCTACGACCCCCTGGGCCGGCGCATCGCCAAGCGCTCGCGGCATGCGTGCACCTTGTTCGGCTGGGACGGCGATACGCTGGCGTTCGAGAGCACGCAGAGCATCGAGGGCCAGCAGGAACAGGCATGGCGCGGCGACAGCGTCCACTACATCCACGAACCCGGCTCGTTCGTGCCGCTGGTCCAGATCCGGCAGGCCCAGGCCGTCGTGTTGAGCCGGACTACGGATGTGAAGGCACTGATGGCCGACAACGGCGGGCGCTACGACATCGAGCTGGACCCGCTATGGAACGGGGAACAGAGCCGAACACCTGCGCCGTTCAGCAAAGAGGAAATCGCCTTCTACCAGTGCGACCATCTGGGCACGCCGCAGGAGCTGACGGATCATGAGGGGCGTGTGGCGTGGTCGGCAAGCTATAAGGCCTGGGGGGAGGCGAAGCAGGCGATCAGTGAGGCGGGACGACGGGCCGGCTTCCGAAACTCAATCCGTTTTCAAGGCCAGTACTGGGACGAAGAGACGGGGCTGCACTACAACCTTTACCGCTACTACGACCCCTTCAGCGGCAGGTACGTAAGTCGAGATCCGATTGGGCTGGATGGCGGGAATAATATTTACCAATATGCGCCGAACCCCTGTCAATGGGTGGATCCGCTCGGCCTCGCCAGAAATGATCAGAAAAAACAAAAACCATGTCAAAGCAAGAAAAATTCTACTGAACCGAAGTTGCCTGAAAAAGTCATTGCACAAGATGGCGCGCTACGTTTGGAGCACTACGTTCGAAGCGGTGATCATGCGCCCGCTCATTTTCATTTGAGGGATGAGGGAGGTTTGAACATCCAAATCGGACAAAATGGTAAGCCAATTAATCGATCCGAAGAGTTGACCGCCGTGCAGCGGGATTTTATTAAAAACAATAAACCTAAATTGAGATCGTCTGTTGATAAGATCCAGCGATGGTATCGATATGGAAATTTGCCTGAGGAATGTGAATGACTGATATTAAGGAAGTTTGGGTTTTTAATGGGATTAATGCGAAATTCCCTTCGGCAGTATTCGCGATCAAGGAGGATGCTTTGGGTTGGATAAAAAGGCATCAATTAACTGGGGTTTTAACTAAGTATCCACTGGGTGTTTCGGCTTATGATTGGGCGATTGAAAGTGGTAATTTCAAAATCAAGTCGGAGAGGGATTCAACGCCGGAGTTCATAGGGAAATTCTCGAGTGCAGCGCAAGAACATATGCATTTCGAAGATGGAAATTTTGATTGATTTCTTGCACTAAATGCGCGAGTGTGTTGACCGCTTGGTTTGGCCGGCAGCCGGTTAATCAGTCTAGAGAGAACCCTGCAGAATATAAATTCTCGGGAAGGCGGTCATTGATATTCGCCGCATGGACCCCAAACCACCATTCGGCAATGCGAGCACCGCGTACGGACTGGCGGCAGCATGCGTGGCGACAGCGTTCATCACATCCATGAACTTGAATTGTTCGAATTTGCGTGACAAAGGATTTGACCTATGACCGAACTTGGCGATCTGAAGATTTTTGGAACGCTTGAGGGGAGCAATAAATCGCAGAAGCTAGACGAGATAACAATTCTTGCGAGAGCGGAAGTTATCCGGGCGCTTGGGATTTTTCTGATCAATTCCGCTTACGAGATGGATGTCAATGACATTGAGCACGTGCACCTTCAGGATTCGATAGCGAACTTCTCGTACGAAAACCACGTTGATGTGATCGCGATCAATCAAGAAAGGGTCAAGCTGTTTCGTAAGTGATTGAAAACGGGCCGCTCATGAGCGGGTGCCCAGAAACCACCAGATACGCAACTGTGGTTAGAGGCTCTCAAAGAATAATCACTGCGTACCCGGAACTCGACCCCCTGATGAAAAAGAAAATCTTCCCTCGCTACATCCGTGAACTGGATTACTTTCTTCTGGCCATGAGTGATGATGATCTAGATGAGTTTGGTCTCAACGAGGAGAGTTGTCGTGCCAGATTGTTTGATGCAATGAGGGCAGACTTTGACCGTTTTGGCCCGGTCAGCAAGCAGCGGGTGCTAGAGGCCATCGAGTTCATCTTGTCGTCCGGCCAATTTGAAAAGTTCTGGGGGTACGTGGTTCCACAATCAGTACTCTTGGAAGAGGTCGGAGACAAGCCTGGATATCTTCGTGCTCTATATGAGGCGCTGTCGGGCCACGCGCCATCCGTGTGCGACTTCGGCCCTGATGTGGAACTGGTTTCTGCCATCAGCCCGCCTGGCATCGACATACGCGAGTAGCCATCGCTAAGAAAGTTTGGTTCGGATGTCGTATGGGTCGATGCCATCGGATCGCATGGCATCGAGTCAGGCGAGAAAAATCCGAAGTATTAGACGTCACGTGGGCCGCGCCAGCGCTGCGAGTGCGCGTGCCCGCGCAACCCTCTGTCACCGCCGCGCCCGCGGCAACGCCACCGGCGCCAGCGTAGCCCTCAACCTGCTCGTCGCATCCGGCTCCGCCGCCGCATCCACCTCCAGCGCCCGCTCGACATTGCCGATGTGCTCCAGCATCAGCCGCCGCGCCCCTGCCGTATCCCCAGCTTCCAGCGCCGCGACGATGGCGCCGTGCTCCGCGCACGACTGCCCGGCTTCGTGCTTCGACTGATAGAGCGTGGCCGCCAGCGTGGTGCGTGCCGTCAGGTCGCGCAGCACATCCACCAGCAACTGATGCCCCATCTGCTCGGCCAGGCAGACGTGGAAGTCGGCCAGCAGGAAAGCGCGGGTGGCGGCGTCGGCGCCCTCGATGGCGCGCTGTTCGTCGGCGATGTGGTCGCGCAGCTTGCGGATCACCTTCGCTAGCGGCCGGCCTTCGCTGGCCTCGAGGATGCCGGCCTCGACGATGCGCCGGGCCGAGAAGGCGTCGCGCGCTTCCTCGGCCGAGGGCTCCACCACATACCAGCCGCGGCGCGACTGCACTTCGACGAAACCGCGTGCCTGCAGCTGCATCAGCGCCTCGCGCACCATGGTGCGGCTTACCGAGAAGTTCTCCGCCAGCGCCTGCTCGCCCAGCCGTTCGCCCGGCGCGAGCTTCTGCGCGAGGATGGCCTCGACGACGCGTTCGGCGATGACGGTGGGGCTGACGTCGGGGGCGGGCATGTTGACGGTCCGGCTTCTTTCTCTATCAATTAGTGTGCTGCGGTGTTTACCACGGGCCTGGCCCCGGATTCGGCTTCGGCCAGCGGCTCGTCGTCGGGCGAATAGTTGCCGTCGAGCACCGCATGGGCGCGTTCGCGGTCGATGTCGCCTTCCCAGGCGGCGATGGCCACGGTCGCCACACAGTTGCCGATCAGGTTGCCCAGCGCGCGGGCGATGCCCATGAACCAGTCGACCGACAGCACCAGCACCAGCCCGATGGCGGGAATCGCCGGAATCGCGTGCAGCGTGGCCGCGAGCACCACGATGGCCGAGCCGGGAACGCCGTGGGCGCCCTTGGAGGTGACCAGCGCGATTGCCAGAATGGTCAGCAGGTCGGCCATCGAGATCGGCGTGTTGGTGGCCTGTGCGATGAACACGGCCGCCAGCGTGATGTAGATCGAGAAGGCGTCGAGGTTGAACGAGTAGCCCGTGGGAATCACCAGGCCCACCGTCGAATCGCGGATGCCCATGCGGCGCAGCTTGGCCATGACCTGCGGCAGCACGCTGTCCGACGAGGTGGTCGCGAAGACGATGGTGAGCTCCTCGCGCAGGTAGCGCAGCAGCTTGATCAGGCTGAAGCCCGACATGCGCATCACCAGCCCGAGCACCACGAACACGAAGACCAGCACCGCGCCGTAGAAGAGCGCCACCAGCATGCCCAGTTGCTTGAGCGAGCCGATGCCGTATTGGCCCACCGTGAACGCGATGGCGCCCAGCACGCCCAGCGGTGCCAGCTTGATGATGATGCCCATGATCTTGAAGAGCACCAGCGACGTTGCGTCGATCACCGCCGCCACCGGCTTGCCGCGATCGCCCAGCAGCGTGAGCGCGCAGCCGAAGAGCACCGCGAACAGCAGCACCTGCAGCACGTCGCCGGTGGCGAAGGCGTTCACCACCGTCGTCGGGATGAGCTTCATCAGGAACTCGACCGTGCCGCCGCTCGTGAGCTTGTCGGCGTTCGACGCATAGGCGCTCATCGCGGCCGGGTCGAGCTTCGACGGGTCGACGTTCATGCCCGTGCCCGGCTGGAACACGAAGGCCAGCACCAGGCCCATGGCCAGCGCGATGGTCGTCAGCACCTCGAAGTAGATGAGCGACTTCACGCCCACCCGGCCCACGCGCTTGAGGTCTCCCGCGCCGGCGATGCCATGCACCACCACGCAGAACACCAGCACCGGGATGATCATCTTGATCAGCTTGATGAAACCGTCACCGAGCGGCTTGAGCTTGACGGCGTACTCGGGAGCCAGCAGCCCCGCGAGCACGCCGAGCACCAGCGCGATGACCACCTGACCGAAAAGCGACTTGGCGAAGCGGGGCATGGGGTGTCTCCTGTCTGTCTACCTGCTGTTTGTCTTGCCTGGTTTTTGCATGCAAGCAATGCCATTTCTTGCATGCAAGAAATGTAGGCAAGGTGGCAAGGAGGGCGTCAGAGGGTATTCCCGGGCACGGGACAGGCTGGCCGGCGGGGACATGGCCGGCAGCCGCGCCCGTTGTTGAACGCCAGGTCAGGCGGCGGGGGGCGGTGCCGCTTCTTCGGCTGCCTCGCGCGGCAGCTCGTACAGAAAATATGGCGGCTCGCCCGGCCGGCTGCGCAGCAACAGCGGCCTCGCCACGTTGTAGACCGGCACGTCGTTGATGGTGCGCGCCTGCAGCGTGCCGCGGTGCGCGTGGCCGTGGAACACGGCATCCATCGGATAGCGCAGCAGCGGCTCCTCGAGCCGGCTGCTGCCGAGAAAAGGAAAGATCTCCACCGGCTCGCCCTGCACCGTGCCGACGATGGGCGAGTAATGCAGCAGCGCGATGCGGCGCCGGGTGCGCAACTTGGCGAGCGCCGACTCGAGCTTCATCGCTTCGTTCAGCGCTTCCTGCACGAAGAGCTTGATCGCCGGCTCGCCCCAGGCGCCGAGCGAGCCGCGCCCGAAGCCGCCGCCGAAGCCCTTGACTCCGGCGATGCCCACTCCCTCGATCTCGCAGATGGAACCGTCGAGCACGCGCACGCCGGCCTGGGTCAGCACCTCGACCACCTGCCCGGGTGTGCCGGATTCGAAATCGTGGTTGCCCAGCACGGCGACGATGGGAACGGACACGCCGCTCAGTTCCGCGGCGAGGATCCTGGCTTCCTCCGCGGTGCCATAGTCGGTGAGGTCACCGCACAGAAGCAGCGCGTCGGCCTCGTCGGCGGCCTGCGCGAAGAAGCCGTGCAGCGAGCCTGCAGAGTCGCGATGAACATGGAGATCGCCCACCGCGGCGAAGCGGACGTGAGAAGAAGACTTGGGATGAGCCATGGCGATGCCAGCCTGCGCCAGCACGCGATGGATGCTCATCGGCCCCATCCCGCTGCGCCTGTAGGTGCCCGCCGACGTTCGATGGGGCCGTTCGCGCCGGGCCCGGGTTCGCTCGCGGTACCTACGCTGCCCGACATGGATCATCCGGCCGTTGCAGTTGCCGCGGCAGCAGTTGCTGCTCCCGCTCTCGCGCCTTCGCTCGAGGACGAGGTCGATCCCCGCGTGGCCGACTTCTACCGGCGGACCTTGCGCGCGCTTGCCAGCGCCGGAATTCCTTTTCTGGTGGGCGGCACTTTCGCCCAGGCCTGCTACACGGGCATCCGCCGCCCGACCAAGGATCTGGACCTCTTCATCCGGCGCGAGGACTACGAGCGCATCGCGCAGCTATTGCTGCAGAAGTACGGCTGGCGCGCCGAGATGCGCCACCCGCACTGGCTGGCCAAGGTGCATGACGGCCGCGAGTTCATCGACCTGATCTTCAATTCGGGCAACGGCCTGTTCCCGGTGGACGAGCGCTGGTTCAGGGGCAACTGCAGTGCCGAGGTCCTGGGCGTGCCGGTGCTCGTGGCCAATGCCGAGGACTGCGTGCTGTCCAAGGCTTTCATCATGGAGCGCGAGCGCTTCGACGGAGGCGACATCGCCCACCTGATGCTCGCGTGCGCGGAGCGCCTCGACTGGGCCGGCCTGCTGGAGCGCTTCGGCGTGCACTGGCGGGTGCTGATGGCCCACGTGACGCTGTTCGGCTACATCTATCCCGGCGAGCGCCACCGCATTCCCGCATGGCTGGTCGCCCGCCTGATCGGCCGCCTCGCCGACGAGATGCGCGAGGCGCCGCATCCGGAAGACCACGTCTGCGCCGGCACCTTGCTCTCGCGCGAGCAATACCTGCCCGACGTGCGCCAGATGGGCTACGTGGACATGCGCCTCACCCCGGCCAGCGGCATGACGCAGGAGGACGTGGCGGCGTGGACCGAGGACATCCAGGCGAAGAAACCGAAGGACGAGGCGAAGGACGAGGCGAAGGACGAGGGCGAATGACGCCGCTCAGGCGTCGACGTCGATCAGCGCCAGCCCCGTTTCGCGGTCGCAGGTCTTGCGCAGGTAGCCTGGGGATTCGACAAGCAGTACCTCCAACGTGGGCTGCACCGTGGCCTGCAGCACGTGGCCGCCGATGGTGCTGCCGCCGCGCCGCCCCAGCACCGCATGCGCGTGCACCTTGGGCCGGTCGCCATCCAGCGCGATGTCACCGTTGAGCGAAAGCACCTCGACCTGTTCATCGACCGGAATGCGCTCGTAGTCCTTGCGCTCCCAGTCGAAATACCCGAGCTCGGCGGACCGCAGCGCGCCGATGGCGCTGAAGCGGCTGGCGGTCAGTGCGTGCTCTTTCGCGAATCTCTCGAGGATGGGGATGACGTCGTCGCCCTTTTCGAACACGAGGGCGATGGTCCGCTCGGGCTGCTTGTTGAGAATCTTGAACTTCATCTGCGGGAGCTCCTGTGGAAGTGACTTGCTTCACCGCCTGCAATCCTCGGTGGACTCCTTGCATGGGCGGTCCGCGCGTGACCGTGGGGGAGGGCCGGCGCGGGGCTTGGTGCGATCGCGCTCGCCCGGCACGGCATCCGCGGGCGGCTTCTCGATCAGGCCCTGGTCTCTGTGCGGCGGAGCGGGCTTCACCAGCCGCGGATCGCCGTTGCCGGGCGGCTTCACGATGATTGCCGGGTCTGCGCCGGGCTGAGCTTCGCCGGTGCCGGCCGGCGGCCGCTGCCCTGCCGCGGGCTGCGCGGCGGCCGGTCCGGCGCACAGCATCAGGGCGCCGGCCACCAGCATGGACTTCGTTGTCAGGGAAGTCATCGAAGCCGGCCCGGAACCGGACCGCGGCACTCAGGCCGGCACCGGCTGCGAAATGCCGCAGAGCGCTTCGGTGGCCGGCTTGGTCTTGCGCTCCTTCACCGCCACGTCGGCGAGCGCGAGGATGCCGACGAGCCGCTTGTCCCGGTCGACGATCGGAAGGCGCCTGATCTGGTGCTCGGCCATGATCTGCGCCGCGTGGTCGACCGCGTCGTCCTCGTAGGCCCAACGGATGCCGTCGGACATCACGTCGCGCACCTTGGTGTTGCCGTCATGGCCCTCGGCCACGCCGCGGATGGCGATGTCGCGGTCGGAGATCGCGCCGACCATGCGGTCGTTCTCGCCCACCGGCATCATCCCGAAGTCGCCGTCGCGCATGCGCTTCGCTGCTTCGGCGATGGTCGCATCGGGGCTGATGACCTCGACGTCGCGGGTCATCACATCGTTGATCTTTCGCATCTGGAAATCCTTTTCTGAAATGGGCAGCCATGGCTCGCCGCGGGCAAGCTGGCTGCTGGAGAAACCGGGCTAACCGCCCCGGGGCGTTCCGGGAGCCGGTTCGCCCAGCGCGGTCGGCGCAGTGGGAGTGGCCGGCAGTTCCACCGGAACCTCGAAGCGCTTCTGGAGCACGTGGAAGTAGGCGAGCGCGCCCAACAGCGCGATCACCGCCGCCACGATGCCCCACGCGAAGACGCGGCGTTCTTCGCGTTCGGCACCCCGCGGCCGCTGCTCTTCCTTCATGCCCGGCGGAACTGCTGTCGCTGCGCTGCGGGCGCTACTTCTTCATGGCCTTGACTTCGGCCTTGCCCTTGTCCTCGTCGGCCTTGGCCTGCTTCATGCACGCGGACTTGGCGTCGCCCTTCTGGTCGTCGCACTTTTCCTTGGCGATGCTGTAGGCCACCTCGACCTTGGCCTCGGCCACCTTGCGGGCGCCGCTGTCGCTGGGCCTGACCTTCTGGTCGAGTTCGGCCTTGGCGATCTTTTCCTTGCCCTTGGCTTCTTCCACGCAGACGTCCTTTGCGTTGTCCTTCATGGCATCACAGGCTGCGCGGTCGGCCTTGTAGTCGGCTGCGATCTTGTCGCGGCCGGCCTTGAGTTCGGCGACCGCCGGATCGGCCGCGGGTGCCGTGGGTGCGTTCATCTGCGCATGGGCCGAAAGCACCGTGAGGCAGGATGCGGCAATGCAGCTGTAGATGAGTTTGTTCATGTCCATCTCCTTGGAACGCCGGCGCTCGTTGCACACAGGATGGAACCGGGAAAAGGATCGGAAAAGGATCGGATAGCTGGTTCACCCGGTTCGGGTTGTCCGGCGCATGAAATCCAGACTAGAAAGCACCGAGGATGCGTCGATAGGACGCTGGGCGATGCGCCCGTCAGTGCATGCTGACGCGCAATGCGGTGACGGACTGTTCTCACGCCGATGCGCTGCGCCTTCCGACCGGCTGCGCTCGTGCGCCGTTCAACATCCGGACAGGGGAAAAACCCGGGACCAGGAAAGGACCCCATGCAGATGCTCCGGATTTCGAGCGAGCGGCGCGCCCGCCTGCTGGCGGATGGCCTCCTGGCCATCAACGCCAGGAGCCAGGAAGTGCTCCACGGCCTCACCTTCGAGGAATCGCAGTTCCTGATCGACTTCGACGACGACGATGGGGCAGCGGACGACGATCCGTCGCAGGAGCGGCGCAGCGAACTCTCGCTGCGGCACGAGCAGGCGCGGCTGCGGATCGCGACAGCCGACGACGAAAGCAGCGCCGACGAGGAACAGCGGCCGAGAGCTGCGACGAAGTTCTAGTTCTGGACGTGCAGGGCGCTCATGCGCCGGACCCGACCCGCACGTGGATCTCGGGGAACTTGTCGTCGTAGAACGCGAGCCTCGCCTTCAGGCCCTGGTGCTCGTCGTACGGGTCTTCGTAGCTCCATACCGCGTCCTCCAGCCGTCTCTCGCCGAGATTCAGGCTGTAGTAGTGCGCCGTTCCCTTGAACGGGCACTCGGTGGTGGTCTGCGAACGCGCCAGCTTCTCCATCCGCACGTCGGAGCGCGGGAAGTAGTAGCGGGCGAGAGCGTGGTCTTCGTCAACCCTCACGACATTGTTGGACGTGGCGATGACCACGCCTTCGGCCTCGACTTCCACGGGTTGCTGCAGCCGCGTTTCACGGACCTGGTGGCCGGGATGTTTCCGGTGACCGGGGGATTTGTTCATTTGCTGTTCCTGTCTGGTGCCTGGCCGTTCGGCGCGACGACCGGCGCGGCGGGTTTGTCGGGAAGGGACGCATCGCTGTTCGCGCCGCCCCTGGCCTTGTCAGCGTCGGCCTGCGCCGCGCAGGCGGATCGCTCTGCCGCGCTCCTGAGGTCGTCGCACTTCTTGATGGCCGCCCGGCGTATGGCCTCCTGTCTTGCTGCCTCGGCCGGCTTGTTCGCGTTGCCGTCGCCCTTGGGCCTGGTCGCATCGATTTCCGCCGGCACTGGAAGCGGCGCCTGCTGCGCCGTTGCGTGAACCGCAGCCAAGCAGGCTGCGGCGAGGACGATGAGTTTCTTCAGGTCTGGTCCGGACATGGCGGCCTCCAGAAAGAAAACCAATCTGTGCCTCTGGCGTGTGCACTCATGTCGGACGAATTCACTTCGCGCCGAGCGATTCGGGAGCAGCGAGTGCGTCAGGAGCCGTTCATGATTGGACGGATCCGTCAGTAACGTTACCGAATATCCGGCCGCCGCGACCTCGCCCTTCGCGCCCGCATCGCGGCGCATCGGCGTCGCGATTTCCGCGCTTCCCTCTGACGCGCGGTGCCGGCTTCGGCCTTGCCTAACGGCTGCGCCACCTCGTTGCCGCGTGACCCTCATGCCGTGGCGATGTAGGACTTTCGCCCGACCGTGCTGTGGCCCAAATGTGAACTTTGCACACTCTGTTTCGCTCCGATGCAGCCAAAAACGGGGGTTCCGCCTTACCTTGATATTGCACTGCAGCAAGCACGCGGACGGCGGAAATACCCGTGATGTTCGTGAACGCGGTGCCTGAGTCTCTTCAACCAGTGGACGCGCGCCGGAGTTCCGACCCTTGCGCACGTTCGTCGCCAAGGGGTGGTCATGCGTGTTTCGAAACTCCGTTCAGTTCTTCCTTCCCGGCGCCCGAGGGGCGCGGCCCGTGCGGCGGTGCGTCCGCCTTCCGGTCCGCGCGGCCGGTTTCGGCAGCGCGGCGCCTTCGTGCCCAAGCTCGCGGCTTATGGCCTGCTGGCGTTCGTGCTCTGGCTGATGGTCTCGACGCTGGTGCAGCCGTTGCTGTCCTCTCAGGCCACCCGGGCGGTGCTGCAGGCGCCCGTGGGGCTCATCACCTCGCCGATCAACGGCGTGGTCACGCAGATGGTGGTGCATGCGCGCGACACGGTCGAGCCGGGCACCGTGGTGGCAACGGTGCGCAACCCGACCATCAACCAGGAGATCCTCACCACGCTGAGTTCGCAGCGCCTCGCGCTGCAGAGCCAGCTCGCCCAACTGGGCAACCACTTCAAGGCCGACAGCCAGGAGCTGAAGTTCGTCGGGCACGAGGCCAACGTGCACCGCGAGGCTTCGCTGGCGCAGGCCTGGGACTCATGGCAGATCGCGCAGCGCCAGCGCGACGTCGCGCACAGCGTGGTCGAGGAGCAGGAGAACAAGGTCCGGGTCAACAAGGCGCTGCTCGAACAGGGCGCGATCAGCGAGCAGGTGATGAACGCGGCCGAGGCGCAGCTGAACACGGCGCGCGCCAATGCGTCGGTGGCCGAGCAGGCCTTCGCCGGCCAGGCGCAGACGGTGGCCAGCGCGGGGCAGGGCGCCTTCGTGGGCACCGGCGGCAACAGCATCTTCCAGACGCTGGAGAGCCGGCGCGAGGTGCTGCGCAACAGCGTGAATCGCGCAAAGCAGGACGGCACGGCCATCCTCTCGCAGCTCAAGCAGGTGACGGCATTGGAGAACGAGGAGCGCCAGCGGGTGGAGAAGCTCTCGGCCTATGAAGTCAAGGCGAGCCAGCCGGGCCAGGTCCATACCGTGCTGGCGCCCGAAGGCGCCTACGTCACCGCCGGGGCTTCGCTGGTGCGCGTCACCGACTGCCGGCGTCTGGGCGTGGTGGCGGTGTTTCCCGCGCGGGTGGCGAAGCGGCTGAGCATCGGCTCGATGCTCGACGTGAAGCTCGACCAGAACGGTCCCGCGATGCCGGCGCGCGTGCAGCAGCTGCTGCCGGTGGCGTCCGATGCGCTGCAGAGCACCTACAGCGTGCCCTTCCCCTTTGCCGAACAAGGCTCCATCTACGCCGTCGCGGACTTCGAGGGCAACGCGGCGCAGAAGGCCACCGAGGGAAGCAGCCTGTGCGCTCCTGGCAAGGTGGTCGCGGCGAGCCTGCGCTCCTGAGCCGGGATCGAGGGGACGAGCCATGCGAGCGATCCCGATGCTGCGTGCCCTGGCGCTTTGCATGGTTGCCTTGCCCGCGGCAGCCTTTGCCCAGCAGCCCGCAGCGACATCGACTCAGCAGCGCCTCGCGCAGCAAAGCTGCGAAGGTCTGCGCCAGGCGGTCAAGGACGCACAGAAGAGCACCACCAGCGGCCCGCTCTTCCTTGCGAGCTACCGCGTTGCCGGCAACGACCGCGGCTCTGCGCCGCTGGAGCCGGCGCTGGCGAACGCGGCCTACACCTACGACAACGCACTGGCCGGCATCGCGCTGCTCGCATGTGGCGACGCGGCTTCCGCCAGGCGCATCGGCGATGCCGTCATGCGCGCCATCGAACGCGACCCCAATGCCGCCGACGGCCGCGTGCGCAACGCCTACCGCGCAGGCCCGATGACCGAGGACAAGGCCGCACTGCCCGGCCGCTGGGACGAGGGCCGCAAGCAGTGGATCGCCGACGCCTACCAGGTGAGCACCGCCACCGGCAACGTGGCCTGGGCCGCGCTGCTGCTGCTGAACCTGTCGCAGGCCGAGCCGACGCCGGCCTATTCGGCGGGCGCGCGCAGGCTGCTCGGCTGGATCGAGCAGCGCACGCGCGAGAAGAACGACCCCGACGGCTACAACGGCGGCTGGTACGGCTGGGACAACGCGCAGCGTGCGCAGACCTGGAAGTCGACCGAGCACAACATAGACATCGCGGTGGCCGCCGCCTGGGCCGCGCGATCGGGTGAGGCAGGTGGGCAGGGCGAGGCCATGCGCCGCCAGGCGCGCACCGCGCTCGATTTCGTCGGCCGCATGTGGAACCCGTCGGAGCAGCGCTTCAACATCGGGACCAAGGAAGACGGCGCGACCATCTCCACCGAAAGCTCGGGCCTGGACGCGCAGCTCTGGCCGCTGCTGGCGGCGACCGACCGCTCCTGCGCCTGGACGGGCGCGCTCGACTGGGCGCAGAAGCACCACCGCTCCGGCGAGGGCTACGGTTTCTCGCGCGATCCCGACGGCATCTGGACCGAAGGCAGCGCGCAGTTCGCCGCGACGCTGGTGGCCCGCAAGGGCTCGGCGCCCGAGGCGCTGTGGCGGCTGCTCGCATCGCAGCGCGCGGACAACGGCCTGTACTACGCCACGCCCAGCGCGCGCATTTCCACGGGGCTGGCCATCGGGCCCGATTCGCCAGGCGCCGACTTCTTCTACTACCACTGGCCGCACCTGGGCGCCACCGCGTGGATCGCGCTGGCCGCCAACGGCTTCAACCCATTCACCGGCAAGACCGCCGCAGCAGGAGCCATTCCATCATGTCCCACCTGATCGCCACGCCGGAGTTCCAGCTCAACGCCCTCGTGGCGGGGCTTGCGCTGCTCCTGATGACGTGGGGCCGTGTCGAGCGCACGAGCCACCGCGCCGTGTTCGGGGCGCTGACCGCGCTGCTGCTCATGCGCTATGCCGTATGGCGCGTGACGGCCACCATGCCGCCCTCGGACCTCGGCTTCGAGACCCTGTTCGCCTGGGTGTTCCTGTTCTTCGAGATGACGGCCGTGGTCTACACGCTGATGTCCATCCACATGCTGGTGCGGCGCCGCGATAACCGGCGGCTCGCCGATCTGGGCGAGGCCGCGCTGCGCGCGCGCGGCGCGGATGTGCCGGCGCTCGACGTGTTCATCTGCACGTACAACGAGGAACTGGCCGTGCTCGAGAAGACCATCATCGCCGCGCAGGCCATCGACTACCCGCGCCTGCAGGTCTGGGTGCTCGACGACACCCGGCGCGACTGGCTGCGCGACTACTGCGCGCGCAGGGGCGTGAACTACGCGCGCCGGCCCGACAACAGCCACGCCAAGGCGGGCAACCTCAACAACGGCCTGCGGCTGTCTGCGCAGACGACCAACGCGCCCTTCATCCTGGTGCTTGACGCCGACTTCGCGCCGCGCCGGCAGATCGCCTGGCGCATGCTCGGGCTCTTCGACGACCCCAAGGTCGGGCTGGTGCAGACGCCGCAGTTCTATTACAACGCCGACCCCATCCAGCACAACCTGCGCGCCACCGACAGCTGGGTCGACGAGCAGCGCGTGTTCTTCGACGTGCTGCAGCCCGCGAAGGATGCGGTCGACTCCGCCTTCTGCGTGGGTACTTCGTTCATCGTGCGCCGCGACCTGATCACGGCCGCGGGCGGCTTCCCGGTGGGCAGCGTGTGCGAGGACATCCACACCACCTACCTGCTGCTGCGTCGCGGCCACGTCACGCGCTGGCTGGGCGAGCGGCTGTCGAACGGGCTGTCCGCCGAGAGCATCGTCGACTACATCAACCAGCGCAGCCGCTGGTGCCTGGGCACGGTGCAGCTCGCGCTGCTGCCGAACGGGCCGCTGCGCGGCAAGGGATACAGCCTCTCGGCCCGGCTGCACTTCCTGCACGGGTTGCTGCACTGGCTGGGCAAGCCCTTCATGGCGCTGATCATGCTGGCGCCCGCGCTGTACTGGTATGCCGACGTGTCGGCCTTCCATGCGACGCCGCAGGCCTTCGCCGCCTACGGGCTGCCGCCGCTCATGATGTTCTGGGCGTACAGCTACTGGATCAGCCAGCGGCGCTGCCTGCCGGTGTTCAGCGAGGTGAGCCAGCTCGTCGCGGCCATGGCCGTCACGGGCACGCTGCTCGCCGCGATGCTCAAGCCCTTCGGCCATCCGTTCAAGGTGACTGCCAAGGGGCTGGACCGATCGAAGACGGTGGTGCACTGGAAACTGGTCGCCGTGTTCGGCGGGCTGCTCGTCGCGCTGCAGCTGGGCGGTGCGACGGCCATCATGACCGGGCCGGCGCTCGCGCCGGGCGACCAGCTCAACCTGGTGTGGACCGGCATCGCGCTCGTTCTGTGCCTCGGCGCGCTCATCGCCTGCGTGGACCTGCCGAGGCCCGATGGCGAGGAGCGATTCCCGTGGCGCGTCGCGACGCGGGTGCGAACGGCGGCGGGCGAGGGCGAGTCGCGCTTCGTCAACATCGCCGCGGACGGCGCCCTGATCGAAGGCGGCGCGCTCCTCAAGCGCCTGCGCGTGGGCCAGCCGCTGGAGGTCTTTGTCGACCCGGTGGGCTGGCTGCCGGCCTTCATCGACCGCCGCAAGCGCGCCGGCAACGCGCAGCGCGCGAAGACCACGCCGCAGGGCTCGCTCAGCCCGGTGGGCAACATTCCGTCGGACGGGCGGGTGTCGAACAGCTTCGATGTCCAGGCCGGCGTGATGTCTTACGAGCTCGACTTCTTCGGCCGCCAGCAGAGCACGGCGCAGCAAAGCGGCTCCCTGGCCGAGGCCGGCGACAAGGACTACGCGGCGGCCCGCATGAACCTGGTGGGCGAGGTGGCCAACGCGTACCTCACGCTGCGCGCCGATCGTGCGCTGCTCGCGCTGGCCGACACCAACGCGGCTTCGCTCTCGGCCAACGCGGACATGATCGGCCGCGCCAAGGCCGTGGGCGGCGCCGCGCAGCTCGACGTGTACCGCGCGCAGTCGCTGCTGCAGAACGCCCGCGTGCGGCAGGAGGAATACCGCATGCGCGTCGCGCAGGACCTGCAGGGGCTGAACGTGCTGGTGGGCCAGCCCGTGCCGCCGGACACCGGCTCCGCGCGGCCCTGGCCCGAGCGCTCCACCCAGTCGGTGGCGGCAGGGCTGCCCTCCAGCCTGCTGCAGCGCCGGCCTGACCTGCTGGCCGCCCGCGCCCGCGTCGAAGCCGCCAACTCGGGCATCGGCGCGGCCAAGGCGGCCATGCTGCCGACCATCTCGCTGACCGCGCTGGCGGGCGGCGTCAGCAACGAGTTCTCGACGCTGCTGAGCAGCGGCAACAGGAGCTGGGCCGGCGTGCTCGGCGTGTCGCTGCCGCTGTTCGACTGGGGGCGCCGCTCGGCCAACGTCACGAGCAACGAAGAGAAGCTCGCGGCCGCGATGGCTTCGTACGAATCGGCCGCGCAGGTGGCCTTCCGCGAGACCGCCAACGCCCTGATCGCCGGCGACCACCTGCGCCCGCAGCTGGAAGCGCAGCAGTTGCGCGTGCAGTCGCTCGAGAAAGTCGCCAGCATCTCGCGCACCCGCTTCCGCAGCGGCCTGGAGGACTATTTCTCCAGCCAGGATGCGCAGCGCGAGCTGTACGCCGAGCAGCAGCAGCTGATCGAGCTGCAGCTCAAGGATGCGGTGAACCTCGTGAACCTCTACAAGGCGCTCGGGGGTGGCTGGGGGAGCGCCTGAGGAGGCGCCAGCCGTTCCCGGCTCTCGTCATCACCGCACGAACACCTCGATCTCCACGCGCCGGTTCGGCGCGAGGCAGTCGATCAGCTCGGCCCGCTTCGCCGTCTGCGCGCATTGCACCTTCGGCTCCGACTCGCCCTTGCCCTGCACGTGGACGGCCTGCGCCGGCACGCCCGAGCGCACCAGGTAGTCGCGCACGGTCTCGGCGCGAGCCAGCGAGAGTGCCTGGTTGTATGCGGTGGTGCCGAGCCGGTCGGTGTGACCGGTGATCCTGATCGACTCCACGGGGCCGGCGCTGCCCCTGATGTCGCCCGCCAGTGCGTCGAGCCTGCGCCGTCCTTCGGGCAGCAGGTCGGACAGCGAGCGGCCGTCGAAGCGGAACAGGCCGTCGGCGCCGAGCGTGGTCCTCGTGGCGGCAGCGGCCGGCCGGGCGGCTACGGGCGTGGCCGCCGCGCGCGTCGGACGCAGCAGGTCGGCGCAGCCCGGGCCTTTCCAGTACATGCCGTTGGTCAGCACGTCCGCGTTGAAGCGCACCATGTACTGGCAGCTGATGTACTCCGGCCCCGCACCGGTGCGGAAGTGGAAGATGTAGTTCCACTCGCGCACGCCGCCCAGCCCTTCGCTGAAGTGCGGGAAGCCCAGCAGTTCGCGGACCTGGTCCTTGCCCATGCCGGTGCGCATGGTGCGCAGGGCATCGAGGCTGGGGAACGCACCCTGCTTCCACTTGGCCGAGTCCGGGGAGGGGAACTCTTCGTCCTTCGGCGGCGCCGGGTTTTCCGAAGCGGCGCGGGCCTGCATCTCGGGCGTGATGGTGTAGCTCGGGCTGGCGCAGCCGCCGGCCAGCAATGCCGCCATGCAGAGCGCGGAAACAGCGCAAGGGGTCCTGAAGCGGGAGAGCTTGTTCATGATGGGGTTCGTCCGGTTCATCTGTATCGCTTTCCCTTCAGTTGAAGACCCATTCCGCGCCGACGGTGGCGCCCACGCCGGCGCGGCTGGTGGCCACGCCGCCGGTGATGCTCCAGGCGTTGTTCTCCGCGGTGCGGCGGAAGCTCACGCCCACCGCGCTCTGGCCCTTGAACGAGCCCGCGCCGATGCGCATGACCGTCTTGCCCGGCACGTAGCTGCCGGGCATCTGCAGCGCCATGGCGGCGGCGACGCCGGCATAGGCGTTCTTCTCGACACCGTCGAGGCGGTCGCCCAGGGCGTTGATGCGGTTGTTCAGGCCGGCGCTGGTCGCGTTGAGCTGGTTGACGTTGACCGCGTCGGTGCCCGCCACGCCCGGGGCCACGTTGTGCACCGTGACCGGGCCGGTGGCGTTGCTGCCGCCCATGGTCACGCTGTTGTAGTTGGTCGTGCCGTCGGCGTTGGTGTCGTACTTGACCGTCGACTGATCGATCACCGCCACCTGGCCCTGCACGCCCCGCAGCTGCGACACGTTGACCGCATCGCTGTCGGCCGTGCCCGCGGCCACGCCGGTGATCTGGCGGAACTGGCCGCTGGCGGCATTGCCCACCGACACGGCCGCCAGCGTGCTCGTGGTCGCACCGATGGCGATGCGCTGCGCGTCGGTCGCGGTGGGCGGCACGTAGCCGGCCACGCCCGCCGCCGTCGAAGCCACCGAGCCCGCGCCCAGTGCCACGCCGCCTGCCTGCGTCACGCTGGTGCCGGCGCCCAGCGCCACGCCCTGCACCGCGGCGGCCGAAGACTGCGTGCCCAGCGCGATCGAGTCGGCCAGGTGCGAGGTCGAGCCCTGGCCAATCGCGATGCCGCCGGGCGCGCTCTGCTGCACCACGGCACCGTTGCCGATGCCCACGCCGTTGTTGCCGTTGACCACCGTCTGCGGGCCGACCGCGACGGATTCCGCGCCGATGGCCAGCGAGTCGGCCGCCGTGGAGTTGGCGTGGAAGTACTGGATCGGCGTGACCGCGAAGGACTGCAGCGCGCCGCTGAGCTGGCGCACCGTGACCGCGTCCTGCGCCTGCGTGCCGTCGGCGACGTTGGTGATCTGGCGGTAGGTGGTCGCGCTGCCGACGGAGAGGGCGCCCAGCAGCGTGCGGTCGGTCGTGTTGAACGGGATCAGGGAGCTGCCCGCCGGGATGTTGCCGGTGCTGCCCGCGACCGTGCGGTCGGAAACGGAGCCCGAGCCTAGTGCGACCCCGTTGTCGACGGTGGCGCTCGCATCCTTGCCCACGGCGACAGCGTCGGCACCCGTGGCGCCGTTGTTGTTTTCGTTGCCGCCGCCGGTGGACTGGACGCTGAAGTACCTGATCTTGTTGGCGGTGACCGTGCTGCTCAGGTTCTCGATCGACTGGTTGGTGGCGAAGAGCTGCGAGCCGTTGATCGCGTCGGTCGAGGTGCCGGAGATCCTGCCGGCCGCCACATTGGTGATCGTGCGTTCGCCGCCGAACGTGCCGACGCTGACCGTGCCCACCGGCGCGATGCCCTGGAAGTTGTAGGCCTTGCCGTCGATCGTCGTGCCCGGTGTTGCCACCGCCGTCGCAGTGACAGAGCCCGCGCCCAGCGCCACGCTGTTGGCGGTGCCGGCCGTGGCGCCCAGGCCCATGGCCACGCTCGAGGCACCAGCGGCTGTCGCGTTCTTGCCTGATGCGATGGCGTCGGCACCTGTCGCACCGTCGTTGGCTTCGTTGCCCCCACCGGTGGAGTTGACGTGGTAGTACCTGGTCTTGCTACCAGCCACCGTGGAGGTCAGCTGGTCGATGTTCACGGCATCGGTGCCTGCCACGCCGGGCGCCACATTGGTGATCACCTTGCCGCCCGCGTTGATGCCAGTCAGCGTCACGCTCGGACCGCCCACGATGGTCAGGCCGTTGTTGTCGATCTTCGTGTTGCCGGTGGTCACCGAATTGAAGGTCGGATCCGGCACCACGTCGACCCTGATCTGGTTGCCCGTGCGTGTGACAGTCGTATTGCTGCCGTTGGCGAAATCCGCGGTCCC
The DNA here is from genome assembly GCF_048305045.1 of Variovorax sp. 278MFTsu5.1. Classification (NCBI taxonomy): domain Bacteria; kingdom Pseudomonadati; phylum Pseudomonadota; class Betaproteobacteria; order Burkholderiales; family Comamonadaceae; genus Variovorax; species Variovorax sp. 278MFTsu5.1. The sequence continues at coordinate 5,159,403 of NZ_CP157622.1, read as the reverse complement.
GCCCGGCGCGATGTTCTGCGGCGCGCCGCCGTTGGCGCTCAGGTTCCAGCCCTTGCCCGCCGTCGTTGCCACGTCGGCGATCGCTGAGTTGGTGGCGGCCAGCTGCGAGCCGTTGATCGCATCGGTCGACGTGCCGGAAATCCTGCCGGCCGCCACGTTGGTGATCGTGCGTTCGGAGCCCACCGCGCCGACGCTGACCGTGCTCGTTGGCGTAGTGCCCTGGAAGATATACGGCGTGCCGTTGATCGTTATGCCTGGCGTTCCCACCGCAGTCGCCGTTACCGAGCCTGAGCCCAGTGCCACGTCGCCGGCATTGTTCGCCACCGCCGTGTCGCCGAACGCGACCGCGCCCGCAGCCAGCGCCTTGCTGGTGCTGCCGATGGCCACGCTGCCCTGGCCGACTACGGTGTTCTGGTAGCCGATGCCGACCGCGCCCTGTGCCGGCGTGCCAGGTACGCTCACATCCTGGCCGCCGCCGCCGACCTTGTTGGTATTACCCATCGCCACGGAGCCGTTGCCGGTGGCGGTGTTGTCCAGGCCGTTCGCAATCGCGCCGTTGCCGGTGGCGGTGTTCGGGTCGCCGATTGCAACGGCGCCATTGCCGCTGGCAACATTGCCGGAGCCGATGGCCACCGCCTTGCCGCCGGTGGCCCTGGAACTGTTGCCGATCGCGACTGCATCGGCCGAATCGGCGACGGTGCTGTTGCCCATCGCGATTGCGTTGATTGCCGAGGCCTTGGCGCTGTTACCGATTGCGACTGCCTGGTCGGCGGACGCAGCGGCGAGTGCGCCCAGGGCGGTGGCGTTCTGACCGCTTGCCGCCGAGCCAAATCCGATGGAAGTTGCGCGGGTCAGGGTTGCGGCGGCGTTGTTGCCCATCGCCACGGCACCATCGGCGGCGGCGCTGGCTCCCGACCCCGCCGCGACCGAGCCGATTCCGGCCGACACGGCCTGATTGCCCATGGCCAGCGAGAAGTCCGCCGAAGCGTTGGCGAGATTGCCGAGCGCCGCCGAGCTGATTCCTGTTGCGTTGGCCAGCGTGCCTACGGCGACGGCATTCTCGGCTGCCGCGTGGGCCTGATAGCCGCCGGCGAACGCGAAGTTCGCGCTGGAGTTGGCGCCGACACCGACCGCGGTGGCATTCCCTCCCGTAACCGTGGCGAAAGTACCGAGTGCGGTGGCTCCGGCTGCGGTGGCCTGGGAGGCAGCGCCAAGTGCAACTGCATTGACATTGCTTGCGATCGTGCCGGATCCCAGTGCCATCGCGCCGCCGGCGCCCGAGGTCGCTGCATTGGGGCCGAGCGCCACCGAGGTTGCCGCATCCGCCTTGCTCTGGAAGCCGATCGCGGTCGCGTTGTCCTTGGAGGCCGTCACGTCCGTGCCGATGGCAACGGCCCCCACCGCTGTGGCCCCTGTTCCCGCAGCGGTGCGCGAGCCGATGTAAACCGAATTCAATTGGGTCGCGACCGACTGGAAGCCAACGGCGACGGCATTCTGGGCCGTCGCGGTGGCAGTGGTACCTTGAGCGACGGCATCCAATGCGGCCGCATTCGCTTGGTATCCCTGGGCGACGCTGCGCAGTCCGGTCGCTTTTGAGCTGGCGCCCAAAGAGATGGCGTTGTCCCCGCTGGCAATGGCGAGCAAGCCCGTTGCAACGGCATTGGCGCCGCTGGCAATGGCAACCGAGCCCGTTGCAATGGCATTGGCGCCGCTGGCGGTGACGTCCGTACCGATCCCGATGGCACCGCCTGCCGTAGCGCCTGTCGTGGGGGCGGTACGAGCGCCCAGATAGATAGAGTTGATGGCCGAGGAGTAGGCTTGGAAGCCCAGGGAGATGGAATTCTGTCCGGCGCTCAGGGAGGCATATCCCACTGAGAGTCCGCCGAGCAATTGGGCTTGTGCGCTAGCCCCGAGCGCGGTGGCCCCGATGCCTGACGCTGCGGAGCCAAGGCCCATGCAGGAGGCTGTGCTGTCGTAAGCGTTGTAGGGCGCCGGAGCACAAGTCACTGACTGTGCTTGCGCCAGCGAAGACCACCCGAGTCCACTCATCGCCAACAGCGCGGTCACGATCCCGTTGCGCAGATGCCCCGACGGAGGAGGGATGAGCGCGCTCCCTGCAGCCGCCGCCCGGCTCCCGCTGCGTTTTCCTCCAGCGGAAGTGATTTCAGACGCCGCTACCCAGGCGCCGAGGGATTCGTTCCACAACGAACGATAAGTCTTGTTCATGAGCCCCGTCCCATCCATTAAAAGATCGTTGAATAGCCAAGGCCATTCGGGCTCCCTGTGCAATTTCTAAATTATTTTCTGCAAACAAATCTTATGAAATGAATTGAAGGGGGTGCCTTTTAATGTCTCATTTTGGAGTCAATCGGTTGAATTTATTTGAATTTTAAATCAGGCCGAATGTCCAAATAGTAATATAAAGATACTCTTTGAATTATTTTGTTGTAGTTTTAAAAATCAGCCATTAAGGTATAGGTTGTAATCACATTTTTGACATGGATTGCGCTCGAAAATCTATTTGATTTTTTATTGAATTTGATATTTCCATGCCGAACGCGGTATCCGGAGAAGCGCGCATGCCGCGACTCGTCGTGATAATCCCGGCCGGTCCCGAGTGGCAACGCCGCTTCGAAGCCTTCCCACCACTTCTCTCCATCCCCGTCATGTCTTCCCGCTTCTGCTTCCCCGCCATTGCTGCATCCGCCGCCCTCGCACTCGGCTTCGCGCCGAGCTTGCCGGCCGTGGCCCAAACGGGCGCACCGGCGCCGCGCGTGCAGTCCGACCTGAAGGACATCCGCATGCGGGCGATCACCAGCCTGCCCAAGGCGGGCGGCAGCGCCGACGACCGCAATAGCTGCTCATGGCGCGTGATCCAGCCGAAGTCGCCAGCGGCCAAATTGGTGGCCGCGCAGGGCTGGGCGGTGACCGCCGATGTGCCGATGGGTTCCTATCGCGCCGTCAGCTTCGCTGGCCAGATGGAAGCCGGAACCAGCGGCACCTGCACGATCACCCAGGGCAACGTGGCGGTGTTCGATGGCGACAGGCTGGTCGCGCTGGCCTACGGCAAGTCGCCCGAAGACCCCGCCATCGGCAACCTGACCGCGCTGGAAGGCGGCTCCGTGCGCGTGTGGGACGGCGACCTCATCGGCTCGCCGGTGGGCGACCTGCGCGTCGAGGCCGACGGCACCCTGCGCCTGGGCAAGCTGGCCGACGAGGAGTCGGTCTGCAAGGGCCGAGCCAAGGTGCCGAACGTCTACGGCATGCCGATCGACAAGGCGCGCAAGGTCCTGGCTGCCAGCGGATGGAATCCGGTGCGCGGCGGGGCCAGCAGCGAGTCCCGGCAGGCCGGGTTTGTCAAGCGCGGCATCGCCGAGGCCGAGTCCTGCGCGGGCACCGGCCTTGCCTATTGCGACTTCGGCTATTCCGGCCCGGCCGGCCGGCTGACCGTGACCACGGCGGGAGAGAAGAGCCTTCCGAGCGTCGTCGGTTACGACGTCAACTGCCGCTGATGCAGATGAAGCCTGGCGCCGCGCACTGAAGCTAGGCAGGGCGGGGCGGGGCGGATTCAGGCAGGCGATGCCTGCGCACCTACACGGGTTGCCCGGCCGTTCCCACATTCGCCCGCATCGCGGCGCAAAAGCATCGACTCCGGATCGAGTACCAGCACCGGAGCACAGACTTGGCAACCCCGTCCACCCGAAGAACGCGCACGCGAGCAGCGAAAAAGCCGCATGGAGACATCCGCATCGGAATCTCCGGCTGGCGGTACGCGCCGTGGCGGGGCCGCTTCTATCCGGCCGGGCTGGCACAGCGCAACGAGCTTGCCTTCGCCTCGCGCATGCTGCCCAGCATCGAACTCAACGGATCGTTCTATTCGCTGCAGCGCCCCGAGTCGTACGAGACATGGCGCGACCAGACGCCCGACGGCTTCGTGTTCGCGGTCAAGGGCTCGCGCTACATCACGCACATGCTGCAGCTCAAGGACGTGCGCCCGGCGCTCGCCAACTTCTTCGCCTCGGGCGTGCTCGCACTGGGCCGCAAGCTCGGCCCCATCCTCTGGCAGCTTCCTCCGCGCATGCGCTACGACGCCGAGCGCGTCGAAGCCTTTCTCTCGCTGCTGCCGCACGATGCCAAGGCCGCGTCGGCGCTGGCGCGCGAGCACGACGAGCGCATGAACGGGCGGTCCTCGATGAAGGCCCCACGCGGCCTTCGCATCCGCCATGCCATCGAAGTGCGCAACCGCAGCTTTGCCGACCCCGATTTCATCGCCACGCTGCGCCGGCACGGCGTGGCCCTGGTGGTGGCCGACACCGCGGGCCGCTGGCCGATGCTCGAAGACATGACGGCGGACTTCGTCTACATCCGGCTGCACGGAGACAAGGAGCTCTACGCCAGCGGCTATGGCGACGCCGCACTCGACCGCTGGGCCGAGCGCATCGAAGCGTGGAGCCAGGGCGCCAGGTCGGCGACGCCAGGCTTGCTTCGGATGTCGGTGCACGGCGGGGCCGGCACGATGTGTACTGCTACTTCGACAACGACACCAAGGTGCGCGCGCCCTACGACGCGGCGCACCTGGCGATGCGGCTGGGGCTTCCGACGGGCTTCGAGCCGCAAGAGAAAGCCCGCCACCGAAAATGAAGGAGCCCGGCCGGCTCTCGGCGTGAAGCAATCTTCTTCAACTACATTGCCCGCATGACCGCACTCATGCCGGGCGAAGCGCCCATCTACCTCGAAGCCGCGGCAAGCGGCGAATTCATCGAACTGCACGAACACGACAACCTGCTGCGCGTGCGCAGCGGCGGGCGCGGTTGAAGGTATTGCAAGGCCAGGTCTTTTCCGCCCGATGATCTTCGACCGCGACACCTACCGCCGCTTCTTCGACGGCTACTTCATCCGCGACTGCACCATCGGCTTCGAGGATGGCCGCCTTGGCTTCCTGCTGTTCGAGGAGCAGGAGGACAAGGACCATGACGAGCCGTTCAAGGTCCGGTTGCTCGCCGTCAAGCTGGCGAATCCGGTCGAGACGCGGTTCTTCACGCTGACCACCCATGCGCTGGGGCTGGGCTGCGATCTGTCCAGCGCCTGGGCGCCGGACCATTCGGAGTTCGTCTCGGTGGGCATCGGGCGGGAGACGCTGGCCTACAAGCCGAAAGTCCACAAGGGGCAGGAGGCGCGCATTCCGTTTCATGGCGCGGGCGAGCCGCATCCCGCTTCTGGACTCATGTACGACAGCATCGTGCTGCGTACCGCGCGCGCCGGCACCACGGTGTTCTCGGTCGGTGCGCCGTTCCGGGTGTACGAGCGACTGGGCCCCGGGCAATGGCGCGAGCACACGGAGATTCCGCTGCCCGAGGGGCTGGCCAGCACGGAGCCGGATGTTGCTGACGAGGCCCTGTCGAACTCGGATTTCAACGATCTTGCCGGCCTGTCCGCGCAGGACCTGTACGTGGTCGGCTCGCGCGGCGCCGCCTGGCGACGGCATGAGGGGCTCTGGAGGCAGCTGCCCTTTCCCTCGACGCTGGATCTGAAGACTGTAGCCGTTGCGCCGGACGGCACGGCCTACGTCACCGACGAGCGCGGCCACGTATGGCAAGGGCGCGACGACAGCTGGCGTCGCCTGACTCAGAAGCCGCACAGCGAAAGCTTTCTCGACAGCGCCTGGTTCGCCGGCCGGCTCTGGTGCACCGGCAACACGGGCGGCTGCTACGTGCTCCAGGGCGGCAGGATGGTGCTGGCCATGGATGCACGCCGGCAACCGATGCCCAAGGGCTGCTCGCTGGTATCGCGGCGGCTCGATGTGTCGCCGGATGGCCGCAGGATGCTGGTTGCCGGTTGGCACGGGGCGCTGGAGTTCGACGGCGAGCATTGGACGGTGCTGTTCTACGGCGAACCCTGAGCCCGACCATCCATCGGCTGCCAGGCTCGCTTGCTCATCCCCCGAAAGAAGTCTCTCACCCATGTCCAGCAACAAGTTCCAGATCGGCAAGTGCGCATTCGAGTTCGCGCCGGATACCCAGGTCGTCTTCGAGGACGGCGGCATGTCCTTCGAACTGAAGGCTCGGCCCGTCGCCTTCGACAAGGCGCTGCACGCGCCGTCCTTCGACCCGGAGGGTTCCGACAACCCGGCGCCGGGGCAGGTTGCTCCTTCGTTCCGCTCCTCGACCTTTCACTTCCATGACAACCACGACACGCCGCACCGGCGCGTGCGCTACCTGAAGGATCAGCCGACGCACGGCTTCTATCTCTGGGAGAAGGGCTTCGACTTCGGCACGCGCTTCTTCGGCGAGATCGACCTGCGGCCCGACCGCATCAAAATGCACGGCCTGCTGCGGCACGACTACGAGACGGACGAAGAGGGCGTTGCGGTCGACGTGGTGTGGCACTGCACGCCGGGAGAGGTGGAACTGCGCGCGCACACCTACGGCAGCTTCGATGAGGCGATGGCTGCTCCGCCAGAGCGCGTGCGGCGGTTGATCATCAGCCATTGGGATGCCGTGTGGCGCGAGGAACTGCTGCGCTTCACGCAGCTCGAGTTCCTGTCGATGGAAGACCAGTGGACGGGCAACCCCGAGAAGGCCGTCACGGCCTTGCCCGAATCCCTTTGCACGCTGACGCGCCTGCGCGAGCTGCATCTGCGCAGCCGCCATATCGCCCGTCTTCCCGAGAACCTCGGGGCGCTCGAATCGCTGGAAGTGCTTTCGCTCCAGTACTGCCAGATCGAGACATTGCCCGACAGCATCGGCGAGCTCGTGCATCTGCAACGACTGCTGCTGGACGGGAACCAGCTCAAGACATTGCCTGAATCGGTAGGCCACCTGCCGGCCCTCCAGCTGCTGAGCATCAACCGCAATCCCTTCGAGTCGCTGCCGGCTTCGCTGCGGAACATCGCGAAGGTCAATATCGAGAGGAAGAACGAAGCGCTCTTCCGCGACATCCGCTATCGCCCCGACGTGGAGGTCGCGATCGACCGCGAGGCTTTCATGGCACGCAACAGCCCGCGGCATGTGGCGCTGTTGAGCGATGCGCTGGCACGTCACGATCTCAAGGCCTACGAAGGGCCGCTTCGGCGCCACGCGCGCCAGGCGCTGCGCCTGTGCACCACGGAGCGTGAGAACTATGCGATCCCGGGCGGCACGCGCATCGGCGGCAGGCCGGACCTGCCGCCCGGCATCGACTACCCGGCCACCGACGGAAAGCTCTGGCGCTTCTACGCGCAGATCGATCTTGCAGAAATCGCCGGGCTTCAGTCGTGGCTGCCGCGCACCGGCCGCCTCTACTTCTTCGGCGAGGGCCAGGAGGAGGGCGACGGTGTGCGCGTGCTGCATTCGAATGCTTCTGCCGCCGAGCTGCAACCCTATGCATGGCCGGAGGACGCGGAGTTCGCCGACGGCGTCGACGTGGGCGACGCTCATGAAGGCTACAAGGTCCGCATCGACGCCACCGTGTCGCTGCCGAACCTCTACAACGCCGGAGGAGGTCGCCTGAGCGGTGAAGACGCCTCGCTGCTCGAGATCGACAGGGACGACAAGCTGCAGGAAGCGTATTGGGCGCTCGAAGCCGAGCTCGCCGGCGATGGCGAGCGCAGGAACGGCGCGCACCTGATGAACGCACACGTCTTCACGCAGCACGAGAACCCGCAGGAGCAGGCCTCGCGCGAAAGGGGCGGCCTGCCGCAGGAGTGGATCAACCTGCTCACGCTCGATTCGGACAACAAGCCCGGCTTCTGCTTCTGGGATGCCGGCACCTTCACTTTCAGCATCCACGAGAAGGACCTGGCCCTGGGCGACTTCTCGCGCGTGCACTGGAGCCTGGAAAGCAGCTGAATCCGCTTGGTTGGTGCGGACTAGAACTTTCGCAGTCCCGCTCGCGTTGTTCTTTCGCAATACCCGCATTCCGCCGTGCCGGATGAGGCGTCGGCACGCATTCCCATACCTAGAATCGCGCCGGTCCGGGCGTCCGCCCGGCTCCATCAACCGGAGAAGCCGCGATGTCCTTTTCGTTCGGTGCCGTCGTCGTCACGTACTTCCCCACCGACGGGCAACTGACGAATCTCCATTCGCTTTCGCGCTCGTGTCCGCGTCTGTGCGTGGTCGACAACACGCCGGAGCCGGGCGACTGGCATGGCGCACTCGCCGATGCGGGAATCACCGTGCTGCACAACGGCAACCGTGGCGGCATCGCGGGCGCATTCAACTGCGGCATCACCGAGCTCGAAGCGCAACGCGTCGAACTCTTCTTCCTGCTCGACCAGGATTCGGTGCTGCCCGCTGGCTACTTCGACGCAATGTGCCAGGCGGCGGAGACGGCACAGAGAAAGGCTTCCGGTGAAGGCAAGCAAGACGCTGCCTTCCTGATCGGCCCGCTCGTCCACGACACCAACCTCGACGCGCTGATCCCGCAATTCGGCCTGCAGGGCAGGCGCGTCTACCAGCTCGACCTGCGCAAGCCCTTCACCGAGCCGCTGGCGCGCTGCGCCTTCATGATCTCGTCGGGCTCTCTGATTTCGCGCGGGGCCTGGGCCAAGGTCGGGCGCTTCGACGAGCGCTACGTGATCGACCACGTCGACACCGACTACTGCATGCGCGCCCTGCGCAGCGAGGTGCCGCTCTATCTCAACACTCAGGTGGTGCTGCGGCACCAGATCGGCGACCTCGAGGCGAAGTCGCTGTTCGGCTGGAAGATCTACGTCATCAACTATCCGGCCGTGCGGCGCTACTACATCTCGCGCAATGCACTCGACCTCTCGCTGGCGCACATGCGTGCCTTTCCGGCGATCCTGTTCATCAACGTCTACACGCTCAAGCAGATCCTGCCCATGCTGATCTTCGAGCGCGACCGGCTCAGGAAGAGCATCGCGCTGCTGGTCGGCTGCTTCGACGGCCTGCTCGGCAGGCTCGGCGGCATCCGCGAGGTGCGCCCGCGCGTGGGCAAGTACCTGAGCCGCAGCGGTTGAGGTTGCAGCGATGAGTCCGACCCTCCAGGCACCGCGCGTGCGCCGCGCAGCGCTCGCCTTCATCTTCGTCACGGTGCTGATCGACTTCCTCGCGTTCGGCCTGATCCTCCCTGGCCTGCCGCATCTGGTGGAGCGGCTGGCCGGCGGCAGCGCCGCGACCGCGGCGTACTGGATCGCGGTGTTCGGCACGGCGTTCGCGGCGATCCAGTTCGTGTGCTCGCCGGTGCTGGGCGCGCTGTCCGATCGCTTCGGGCGGCGGCCTGTGATCCTGCTGTCATGCCTGGGCCTTGCCGTCGACTTCGTGTTCATGGCCCTTGCCGACAGCCTGCCGTGGCTCTTCATCGGCCGCGTGGTGTCGGGCGTGTTCTCGGCCAGCCTCACCACCGCCAATGCCTACATCGCCGACGTGACGGCGCCGGAAGAAAGAGCCAGGAGCTACGGCATCGTGGGCGCGGCCTTCGGCGTGGGCCTGGTGCTCGGTCCGGTGCTCGGCGGCCAGTTGAGCCACATCGATGCCCGCCTGCCGTTCTGGTTCGCGGCCGGCCTCACGATGCTCAACTTCTGCTACGGGTGGTTCGTGCTGCCCGAATCGCTGCCGCCAGAGCGGCGCAGCCTGAAGTTCGACTGGTCGCATGCCAACCCGGTCGGCTCGCTGATGCTGCTGAAGCGCTATCCGCAGGTGTTCGGCCTGGCGGCGGTGATCTTCCTGGTCAACCTCGCGCAGTACGTGTACCCGAGCGTGTTCGTGCTCTTCGCCGACTACCGCTTCCAGTGGAAGGAAGACACCGTGGGGTGGGTGCTCGGCCTGGTGGGCGTGCTGAGCGTGGTGGTCAACGCGCTGCTGATCGGGCCGGGCGTGAAGCGTTTCGGCGAGCGCGCGGCGCTGCTGTTCGGGCTGGGTTGCGGCGTGCTGGGCTTCGCGATCTGCGGCGTGGCCGATGCCGTGGCGGTCTTCATGCTCGCGCTGCCGTTGTGCACCTTGCTGGCCTTCGCGGGGCCGGCAGCGCAGGCGCTGGTCACGCGGCAGGTCGACGCGGCGCAGCAGGGGCGCATCCAGGGCGCGCTGACGAGCCTGGTGTCGGTGGCGGGCATCGTCGGGCCCGCGGCCTTCGCCGGCAGCTTCGGCTATTTCATCGGCGTGGACGCACCGGTGCAGCTGCCGGGCGCGCCGTTCTTCATTGCCGCACTGTTCCTGTGCGTGGGCATGCGGGTCGCATGGCGGCGCACGCGGCCTGCGGTGGCGGCAGCCGGCGAGACAGCGACCGAGCCGACCTGAGGCCGCCGGGCGGGCCGCTTCAGCCCAGGAACTCGCCCTCGTCGAACTGGTGCTCCATGCGCCGGGTCGCCAGCGCGACATGGGCGGCGAGCATCTCGTCCAGGTCGATGCCGGCCAGCGCCTTCCGGCACAGCGGCTGGTAGCGCGCCACCCAGTCCTCTTCGCCCGCGTCGTGCTCGTAGACGACGTTGTGGAAGGCGCCGTTCCGGTCGAAGGCCAGCAGCGTGCGGTCTTCATAGCGGTGGTGCGCCCAGCCGAAGACCACGTAGTGCTCCGTCAGCGCTTCCTGCGAGGCCGGCTTCAGCCCGCCGAACTCCCGCCGGCTGCCGAAGGTGCACAGCGCTCCCATGAGGCTGGGCCAGGCGTCGTCGACGTCCGGGCTCTCGGCCCAGGAGAGCAATCTGTCGATGGAGAGCAGGTCGAGATGGCGCATGCGGTTCTCGGGCAGCAGCGAGAAGGCGCCCAGCGATTCATAGAGCGCCCTCAGCGGCTCGGGCAGGCGCATCCCGATGCGGGCCTCCAGGCGCTCGATGGCGTCAGGGGTCTCGGGGGCCTGGCGGACCGCCGAGAAGGCGTATGCGAAATCCTCGGCCGCGTCTTCGTCCTCGATCCGGGCGACCTGCCGGGCGAGTTCCTCGACCCTGGCTTCGTGGCGGTCGAGGGCGGCGGTGAAGCGGGGGAGGCGGTCGGTCAGGGAAGGAGCTGTCTGCATGGTCTGTGCGGCGGGGCGGGGCAGGGCGCCAGCCGTGCTGTTTGGGGCGCGGCGAGTATAGGTGGGCGGTCTCCGGGCGGCATCTGGGCAGTACTGGCCGCATGGCCCGTACGTAATTCCCCTTACGGTCCGGTCAGATTGCAATCAGTTTGGCGCCAGAGCATGCAGGGGTCCGGACTTCCGCCCGGATGGAGACGATCAGCCCCGGTTTGCCGGTGCCGGTGATTTCGAAACCCATCGCACAAGAAGAGATGAAAAACAGAACCCTTGTCAGAGGCTTGTTCCTCATGGCGATAGCGCTGGCCTTCGGCCTGACCTCGCTTCGCTACCCCATCGGAGACTTGAGCCGTGCCGGCCCCGGTTTGTTCCCCGCCATGATCAGCGCGATGCTGCTGGTGATCGCGGTTTCCACCGTGATCCGGTCGTTCTTCGTGGAGCGCGTGGCGCTGGAGTTCAACTTCAAGAACATCTCGCTGATCCTGGGCAGCCTCTGCGGCCTGGCGGTGATCTCCATGTACGTGAACATGATCGCCGGGATCATCTTCATGGTCTTCTGCTCGGGCTTCGCCGCGTCGTCCTACTCGGTCGTGCGCAACGTGAAGATCTCCGCCGGGCTGGTCGTCATGGCGCTGGCCCTGCAGAAGCTGCTCGGCCTGAACCTTCCGCTGTACTGAGGAAGGAACGAGCATCATGGAAGTCCTCAACAACCTCGCGTTCGGGTTCTCGCATGCCCTGACCATGCAGAACCTGCTGTTCTGCGCCATCGGCTGCACGGTGGGCACGCTCGTCGGCCTGCTGCCGGGCCTCGGCCCGCTGGCCACCATCAGCCTGCTGCTGCCGCTGACCTACTCCATTCCCACCACCGGCGCGCTCATCATGCTGGCCGGCATCTACTACGGCGCGCAGTACGGCGACAGCGTCAGCGCCATCACGATGAAGATCCCGCATGCGAGCAGCATCGTGGCCTGCATCGACGGCTATGCGATGACGCTCAAGGGCCAGACGGGCCTCGCGCTCTTCACCGCGGGCTTCTCCAGCTTCATCGGCGGCACGGTCGCCATCCTGGTGCTGTCGTTCCTCGCGCCCGTGCTCGGTGAAGTGGCCTTCCGGTTCGGGCCCGCCGACTACGTCGCGATGATGCTCGTGGGCTTCGTGTGCGTGAGCTTCGTGACCACCGGCAGCCTGCTCAACGGCCTGGCGATGTGCATGATCGGCGTGCTGCTCGGCACCATCGGCACCGACGTGAACAGCGGCATGCAGCGCTTCACGCTCGACCTGCCGTTCCTGGTCGACGGCGTTGGCATCGTGAGCATCGCGCTGGGCTGCTTCGGCATCGCCGAGATCACCAAGAACCTCGACTCGCGCGAGGAACGCTCGCCCTTCAACGGCAAGATCAACCTGATCCCGACCTGGGCCGAGTTCAAGCGGATCATTCCGAGCGCCCTGCGCGGCAGCGCGGTCGGCTCCTTCCTGGGCATCCTGCCCGGCGGCGGCCCCACCATCGCCCAGTTCGCCGCTTACGCGATCGACAAGAAGGTCAGCAAGTACAAGCACGAGATCGGCACCGGCTGCATCGAAGGCGTGGCCGGCCAGGCCGCTGCCGACGAAGCCGCCGCGCGCACCAGCTTCATTCCGCTGATGAGCATCGGCATCCCCGAGAACGCGGTCATGGCGCTGATGCTGGCCGCCTTCATCATCAAGGGCATCCAGCCCGGCCCGAACATGATCGGCAGCCACCCCGAACTCTTCTGGGGCCTGGTGGCCAGCATGTGGATCGGCAACGTGTTCCTGCTGGTGCTGAACGTGCCGCTGGTGCGCTACTGGCTGTCGGTGTTCAAGATTCCGTATGCGGTCCTGTTCCCGTCGATCCTGTTCTTCTGCTGCATCGGCACCTACAGCGTGAACAACAGCCTGGAGGACATCTTCATCACCGCCGCCTTCGGCTTCATGGGCTACATGTTCATGCGTCTTGAGCTCGACGCCGCGCCGCTGATGCTGGGCTTCATCCTCGGGCCGATGCTGGAGGAGAACTTCCGCCGCGCCATGCTGCTGAGCCGCGGCAGCTTCGGCATCTTCGCCACGCGCCCGATCAGCGCCACGCTGCTGAGCCTGGTCGGCGTGTTCATCGTGTGGCAGGTGGCTTCGTTCCTGATCAAGGTGCGCAAGAACAAGGGCGCGGCCCTGCCGCCGCAACCCGTGCCGGCGATGGAGGAATAGACACGCCTGCCGGCCGCTTCGGCGGCAAGCAATGAGAGACCTGTTCGCCGCGTTGCCCGCCTGGGTAACGCGGCGAACTGCTTTGAGGTGGCCCCGTTCGCGCGCACCGTCAGTGCATGCGCGCGAACTTCCCCGGCGGCTGCCCCACATGCCGGCTGAACGCCGTGCTGAAGGTGCTGGCCGAACCGTAGCCCACCCGCTCGGCCACTTCTGCGATCGCCAGCTCTTCGCGGCGCAGCAGCTGCTTGGCCAGGGCCATGCGCCATGAGAGCAGGTATTCCATCGGCGGCATGCCGACCGCGCGGCTGAAGCGGTCGAAGAAGGCGGAGCGCGATAGCGCGCTCTTGCGCGCCAGCTGTTCCACCGTCCAGCCGCGCGCGGGGTCGCCATGCATGTGGCGGAACGCGGCCGCGAGCCGCTTGTCCGCCAGGCCTCGCAGCAGGCCGGGCGGTGCCTCTTCGCCGGAGGTGGTGCGCAGGGCTTCCACCAGCAGCACTTCCACGAGCCGGGTGAGTACCAGCTCGCGGCCCGGCCGACGGTCCAGCGATTCCTCGCGCACCATCTGGGTCAGCAGCGGCAGCTTCTGCGAACCCCGCACATGCAGCACGGCGGGAAGCAGCGACACCAGCATCGCCGAATCGGGCGAGTCGAACTCGAAGTAGCCGCCCAGCATCCGCACCTCGGGCCGGCCGCCGCGCGTGCCGTGGCGTATTTCGCTGCCGCTCGTGTCCATGGCCGCCTTGCGCGCGTCGATGGGCACCGGCGTGCCGGGCTCCAGGCTCGTCATCGTGAAGCCGGGCGTGGTGGGCAGCAGCACGAAGTCTCCCGCGGTGAGCGTCAGCGTTTCCGCTCCATCGACCGACAGCAGGCAACTGCCTTCGAGCAGTGCGCAGAAGCTCGGCAGGCCGAACTGCGTGTAGCGCACGCCCCAGCGCCCGGCGCCGCTGATCACCTTCGAGAACACCGCCCGGGGCTTGAGCAGCGCGATCACCTGCGACAGCGGGTCGATGGCCATGGGTGGACTTTCGCAAACAAATGATGGACTGATGATTGTAGATGGTCCGGTAGGTCGAGCCTATCGTACGAGTTCCTTCCAACCGCTCGTTCACTTACCCATTCAGAGGACCACCATGAAGACTGTTCTGATCACCGGCTGCTCGTCCGGCTACGGCCTTGCCACCGCGCGCCATTTCCATGCTCAAGGCTGGAACGTCGTCGCGACCATGCGCAAGCCGCAAGACGGACTTTTCGAAGACTCCCCGCGCATGCGCGTGCTTGCGCTCGACGTGACGCGGCCCGAGAGCATCGTCGCCGCGCTGGACGCGGCAGGCCCTGTCGACGTGCTCGTCAACAACGCCGGCATCGGCCTGTTCGGTGCCTTCGAGGCCACGCCGATGGCGACGACGCGCGAGCTCTTCGAGACCAACACCTTCGGCGTGATGGCCATGACGCAGGCCGTGCTGCCCGCGTTCCGCGAGCGCCGCGGGGGCGTGGTCGTCAACGTGACTTCGAGCGCGACCCTTGCGCCCATGCCCCTGGTTGCGGCCTACACCGCCAGCAAGACGGCGGTCGAGGGCTTCACGGCCTCGCTCGCTCACGAGCTGAGGGCATTCGATGTCGCCGTGAAGCTCGTCGAACCCGGCTACGCGCCCACGACGCGATTCACCGAGAACGGTGGCGAGCGGATGCAGGGCCTGATCACCGAGCCGTATGCGCCCCTTGCTCGGTCGATCTTCGGTACGCTGGCGCAGGCCACGCAACTGACGAAGGAGTTGGATGTCGCCGAGGCGGTCTGGCGCGCGGCGAACGATGCGACGGGGCAACTGCGATTTCCGGCGGGCGCCGACGCGGTCGCGCTGGCGCAGCGGAGCGCGGGTTGAGGCAGCCGGCCGGCGCCGGCCGCGAGCTTCAGCCTGCCGTTGCCGCAGTTGCGGTCGCAGGTGCAGGTGCAGGTGCAGGTGCAGGTGCAGGTGCCGGTGCAGATGCCGGTGCAGATGCAATCGCAGCCGCGGTGGCCGGCAAGGCCTCGGGCTCGCACTGCAGCGCGCTGTCGGTGCCGGGGATGGGCGCGGTGAGGATCTGGGCCAGCCAGTGGTCGAGCGTGTCGTCCGGCGGTGCTGTGGGGCGATGCTCGCGGGCCGAGGGCTCCGCGGCGCCGGAGGCTCCGCGGGTGATGGGGCTCACCTCGTCGGGAAACCATCTGAAGATGCTGACCTGACTCTTGTAGCCATCACCCGAGCGCACGAAGAGGAATCCCTGCTGTGCGTTGCCTTCCGCGTCGACCGGGACACCGGCAGCCCGAAGGGCCGTGACCCTTGCGCCGGTTTCCATGTCGCGCGGCAGCTTCAAGGTGATGCTTGCGTTGTGGACCATCCGTCTCGCCATGTTCGTACCCTCATGCTTTCTTGCGGCTCGCTGACTCGAAAAGCTTTCCCAGGGGCCCGCGTTTTTTTGAGGGAGGCGCGGGCCTCCCGGAACTTCATTGCGGTAGCGCCTGCCTACTTGTCGTGATGCAGGTAGCTCGCCTGCTTCGGCAGCAGAAGGCTCACGGTGAAGGCCACGACCATCATGGCCGTCACGTACCAGTAGAAGTAGGACTCGTGCCCGATCGACTTCAGGCCCAGCGCCACGTACTCGGCGCTGCCGCCGAAGATCGCGTTGCCCACCGCGTAGGAGAGGCCAACGCCCAGCGCGCGGATCTCGGGCGGGAACATCTCCGCCTTCACGATGCCGCTGATCGAGGTGTAGAAGCTCACCACCGCCAGCGCGAGGGTGATGAGCGCACCTGCCACCAGCGGGCTGCCGACGTTCTGCAGGTTGCTCAGCACGGGCACCGTCATCAGCGCGCCCAGGGCGCCGAACAGCAGCATGTTGCTGCGGCGGCCGATGCGGTCCGACAGTGCGCCGAACAGCGGCTGCATGCACATGTAGATGAACAGGCAGGCCGTCATCACGTTGCTGGCGGTCTTGATCGACATGCCGGCGGAGTTCACCAGGTACTTCTGCATGTACGTGGTGAAGGTGTAGAAGATCAGCGAACCGCCGGCCGTGTAGCCGAGCACCACGAAGAAGGCGCGCTTGTGATGGGTGAAGAGCTCGCGCATCGTGCCCGCGCCCTTGGTGGCACGGGTCTTGTTGCTGGCCGTCTCGGTCAGCGTGCGGCGCAGCATCAGCGCCACCACGGCCGCCACGGCGCCGAGCACGAAGGGAATGCGCCAGCCCCAGGCCTTGAGCTCGGCCTCGTCGAGCACCTGCTGCAGCACCACAACGACCACCACCGCGAGCAACTGGCCGCCGATCAGCGTGACGTACTGGAACGAGGAGAAGAAGCCGCGCTGGCCGCGCATCGCCACTTCGCTCATGTAGGTTGCGGTGGTGCCGTATTCGCCACCCACCGACAGGCCCTGCAGCAGCCGTGCGAGCAGCAGCAGCGCCGGAGCGGCCGCGCCGATCTGCGCATAGGTAGGCAGGCAGGCGATGACCAGCGAGCCCACGCACATCATGACCACAGAGGTCACCATCGAAGTCTTGCGGCCCTTGCGGTCGGCGATGCGGCCGAACAGCCAGCCGCCGATCGGGCGCATCAGGAAGCCGGCGGCGAACACGCCGGCGGTGTTCAGCAGCTGCACCGTGGGGTCGGACTTGGGGAAGAAAGCTGGCGCGAAATAGATGGCGCAGAAGGCGTAGACGTAGAAGTCGAACCACTCCACCAGGTTGCCGGACGAGGCGGCGAAGATGGCGAAGATGCGCTTGCGCTTTTCCTCGAAGGTGTAGGGCGTGTTGTTGTTGGCGGTGGCGGGTGCCGCGTCGGGGCTGGAAGCGCCGGCGGCCGCGCTTGCGATGGCGGTCATGAAAGGGGTCCTTGTCTCTGGCTGCGGCCCGCGGCGTTAAGAAGAAAAGGCACGCGGGGGCCGTTGCGGCGAGTCTGTCCGGCCGCGGCAGCGCTGTCGTCCGTAACCGGCCGTTGGCCGTCTACGTATCGGTACGCAAGGGTAAATACCTAGATTGGGGCCGCGACGGGCGTGCGCCGTCGGCGATGGCCGGTGCCTGGCGAGCTACAGCGAGTGTTCCCGCAGGAACCGATCCAGCTGATGGCTGTTCGCCAGCCCCAGCTTCGCGAACACGTGCGCCCGGTGCGTTTCCACCGTGCGCTGCTCCAGCGGGGCGAGTTCCTGCGCGATCTGCTTGTTGGGCTTGCCCTCGGCGACCAGCCGGGCGACCTGCATCTCGCGCGGGGTGAGCTTGTCCCACAGCGCCTGCGCGGCCTGGCGGGCCTGGCGGCGGGTGGCGATCTCGCCGGCCTGTTGCAGGGCGCGGGCGATGGTGTCGAGCAGGCGCTCGTCGTTGCAGGGTTTCTCGAGCCAGCCGAAGGCGCCGTTCTGAACGGCCTCCACGGCCATGGGAATGTCGCCGTGGCCCGAGAGGAAGATGACCACGAGCGGGCTGTCCTGCGTGCGCAGCGTGTCGAACACCTGCAGGCCGCTCATGCCTTCCATGCGCAAGTCCATGATCACGCAGCCGGCGCGCTGCAGGTCGGTGCCTTCGAGGAAGGCTTCGCCCGAGGCGAAGGTCTGCACCGCGTAGCCGCGCGACAGCAGCAGCAGGCCGAGCGAGCGGCGCACGGCCTCGTCGTCGTCCACGATGCACAGGTTGTTGGCGGGAGCGGCGCTGTTGTGGGTCATGTCGGTGGCGATATTTCCAGCTCGAGGGTGAAGACTGTGCCACCGCCCGGACGGTCGGCAAAGGTGAGGCGGCCCCTGTGCGCCTCGACGATGGTGCGGCAGATGTTCAGGCCCAGCCCCAGCCCGCCGGTCTTGGTGGTGAAGAAGGGCGAGAACACCTGCTCGGCCACGGCGGCGTCGATGCCCGGGCCGCGGTCGGCCACGTGGATGTGCATGCGTCCTTCCTTGAGCCCCGCCTCGATCTCCACCAGCCGCTGCTCGGGCGGTACGGCCTGCATGGCGTGCAGGCTGTTCGACAGCAGGTTGAGCAGCACCTGCTCGAGCAGCACGCGGTCGCCGCGCACCTCGGGCAGTCCGGGCGGAATGCGAAGCTCGGCGCGCGCCTGGCGCATGCGGATCTCGCCCTGCAGCAGCGCGATGGCGTTGCCGGCCAGCGCTGCCACCGAGCAGTCTTCCGTGCCCACGGTGCGCTGGCGCACGAAGCCGCGGATGCGCCGCACGATCTCGGCGCTGCGCTGCGCCTGCATCACGGCTTCGTCCAGGCTGCTCACCAGCAATTGCTGGTTGCCCTGCTCGGCGAAGGCCTTGGCGGCGCTCGCGAAGTTGCTCAGCGCCATCAGCGGCTGGTTGAGTTCATGCGCCAGCGTGGAGGCCATCTCGCCCAGGCTCGCCAGGCGCTGGGCGTGCTGCAGCTGCTCGTCGTTCTGGCGCTGGCGCAGCTCGGCGCGCTTCTGCTCGGTGATGTCCACCACCGAGCTCATCCAGCCGGCGTGCTTGCCGTCGGCATCGATCAGCGCGGCGGTGTAGACCATGGTGATGACCTCGTGCCCGTCGCGGTGCCGCAGGCGCGACTCGAAACCGGAGCGCACGGGCTGGCCGCTCATCATCGCGTCGTAGTGGCGCCAGTGCTGCGTCACGTCGTTCGGGTGCCAGTAGGGGTAGGGCGGCAGCTTGCCCAGCAGCTCGTCGGCGCCATAGCCGGTCATTTCGCAGAAGGCCGGGTTCACGTAGATGATGCGGCCTTCGAGGTCGCGGGCGCGCATGCCCACCAGCAGAGAGTCTTCCATCGCCTTGCGGAAGGCATGGGCCTCGTCGAGGTCGTGGGTGCGCTCGCGCACGCGCAGCTCCAGCACGCGGCGCGCGTCGCGCTGCTCGGCGAAGCGGCGTTCGCGCAGCTGCCAGTAGAGGCCGGCCAGCAGCAGCACGACGGCGCACAGCAGGCCCAGCATCCAGGCGCGCTCGCGGGCATTTGAGACTTCCGCGTGGTCGGTCATCACTGTCAGTGTCCAGCCGAGGTCGGGCAGGCGCTCGTCCACCGCGAGGTACTCGCGCGGCCGGCCGCCGATATCGGTGCGCACCAGGTAGCCGAGCTGGCCTTCCTCGCGTTCCACCTTCCACGGCAGTGCCGTGAAGCTGGTGCGCGTGCCGTACTGCTGGTCGCGACGCATGCCTTCGAGCTCGGTGGCCTGCAGCGGGCGCGATGACCGGTACATCCACGACGGTACCGAGCTCAGGAACACGACGCCGCGAGCGTCGGTCAGCAGGATGGGGTCGCGCACGAAGGTCCAGGTTTCCTGCACCTGGCGCAGGCTGACCTTGACCGTCACCACGCCCCGGATCTCTCCGCCTTCGCCGCGCACCGGCGAGGAGATGAAGAGCCCCGGCTCGCCGGTGGTCTGGCCCACGCCATAGAAAAGGCCGTTGCGCCCCGCGCGGGCGTCGATGAAGTAGGGGCGGTTGGCATACGACTGGCCGACGAAGCTCTGCGGCGTGTTCCAGTTGCTGGCCGCCAGCGTGAGGCCCTGCATGTCGATCAGGTAGAGCACGTCGGAACCTGCCTGCCGGTTCACCCGCTCGATGTAGAGATTGGCGCGCTGCTTGGCGGCAATGTCGTCGGGGCGGGCCAGCGCGGCCAGCACGTCGGGATGCAGGCCCGCGGTGAAGGGCAGGTAGCTGTACTTGCCGGCGGCGTCGCGCAGGCCGAGCACGTGCACTTCCATGGCGCGGCGGATCGAGTCGGCCTGGAAGCTCGCTTCGCGGTTCGCCGCCCATTGGCCCGCGAGGCCGATCAGCAGCAGGGCCAGCGTGCACGCGGCCATCCAGGCGATCGTGCTGCGATGCCGCCGGCGAGGGCGGGCCTGGGCGGTCGCCGACGCCGTATGCGTCGGATCGGGGGCGGGGGTGGACATGGTGGGCGGCATGGGGGCAGGGCCGACCGGCGGCGGGAGGATTTTGCCCTGATCCTCCCGGGCAGGCTCTGCCGCCCGCCTTCCGCCGACCTTCCGCCCACCTTCCGTTCAGGCCGCCACCGGCTGCTCCTGCGTGCCGGCCCGCTGCATGGCCCGCCCGGCCGGGCGCGCGTCGAGCTGCCTTGCGAGCGCCTCCCACCGCACTCGCGCCGACACCACGCTTTCCTCCTTCACATGCCCGAAACCGCGGATCTGCTCGGGCAGCCGTGCGAGCGACAGGGCAGTATCGAAGTCGATGGCACCGAAGCGCGCGAGCACGTCCTCGACCATTGCACGGTAGTCCTCGATGAGCTGCCGCTCCATGCGCCGCTCGGCGGTGCGGCCGAACAGGTCGAAGGCCGTGCCGCGCAGGCCGCGAAGGCTCGCGAGGACGCGGAAGGCACCCATCACCCAAGGCCCGAAGCTGGTCTTCACCGCGCGGCCCTCGGTATCGCGGCGGCCGAGCACCGGCGGCGCGAGATGGAAGCGCAGCACCGGCTTGCCCTCGAACTGCTCGCCCAGCTTTTCCATGAAGCGCCGGTCGGTGTAGAGGCGCGCGACCTCGTACTCGTCCTTGTAGGCCATGAGCTTGAAGAGGCCCGATGCGACAGCCTTCGCCAGCTGGTTGCTGCCGCGCTCGCGCTCTTCGAGCGCACGCACGCGCTCCACCAGCTCCGCGTAGCGCTGCGCGTACGCGGCGTTCTGGTACGACGCGAGGAACTCGATGCGGCTCCTGACCAGCGCCTCCAGGCTCTGCGGCCGCTGCAGCGCGACGACCTTCTCCGGCGAAGCTTCTCGCGTCACCGCCGCGAGGTCGAGCGCCGCCTTGCGGCCCCAGCGGAATGCGGCCTGGTTCGCCTTCACCGCCACGCCGTTGATCTCGATGGCCTTGTCCAGCGCCTCGGCCGACAGCGGCACATGGCCCTTCTGGAAGGCGAAGCCCAGCAGGAACAGGTTGGCCGCGATCGCGTCGCCCATGAGCCGCGTGGCCAGCTGCGTCGCGTCGACGAAGTCGGCACGGCCTTCCACCGATTCCTCGATGAGCGCGCGCACCTGCGCCGCCGGAAACTGCCAGTCGGGCTGCTGCGCGAAATGGCCCGTGGGCTGTTCGAAGGTGTTGACCAGCGCATAGGTGCGGCCCGGCCGCATGCGCGCGATGGCGTCCGGCGCGCCGGCCGTGAGCATGTCGCATCCCAGGATCAGGTCGGCCTCGCCGGTGGGAATGCGCTGCGCCTTCAGCTGCGCCGCGTCGCGTGCGATGCGTACGTGCGAGGTGACCGAGCCGTTCTTCTGCGACATGCCCGTCATGTCGAGCACGCTCACGCCCTTGCCTTCGAGGTGCGCGGCCATGCCGATCAGCGCGCCGATGGTGATGACGCCCGTACCGCCGATGCCGGTGATCAGGATGTTGTGCATGCCTTCGAGCGCTGGCTGCTTCGGCTCGGGCAGAGGCGCCTCTTCGGCTGCAGCCTTCGCGGCGACCGGCGCCTGCCTGCGCGGCTTCACGCCTTCGACCGTCACGAAGCTGGGGCAGAAGCCCTTGATGCACGACTCGTCGGCGTTGCAGGCGCTCTGGTCCACCGCGCGCTTCAGGCCCAGCTCGGTCTGCTTCGGCAGCAGGGCGGTGCAGTTCGACTGCTCGCCGCAGTCGCCGCAGCCCTCGCAGACCGCGTCGTTGATGAACACCCGGCGCGCGGCCTGCGGGAACTCGCCCTTCTTGCGGCGGCGGCGCTTCTCGGCGGCGCATACCTGGTCGTAGATCAGCACCGAGACGCCCTCGAACTCGCGCAGCTCGCGCTGCACCGCGTCCATGCTGTCGCGGTGGTGAACGGTGAGCATGAAGCCGTCTCGGTCGGGCGGCAGCACGCTGCGGTCGGCCCAGCGCGAAGGGTCTTCGGCCACGAGCGCAAGGCGCTTCACGCCCTCGGCCGCCATCTGGTGCGCGATGCGCGGCACGGTGATGGGCCCGTCCACCGGCTGGCCGCCGGTCATCGCCACCGCGTCGTTGTAGAGGATCTTGTAGGTGATGTTCACGCCCGCCGCCACGGCCGCGCGGATGGCGAGCGAGCCCGAGTGGTAGTAGGTGCCGTCGCCCAGGTTCGCGAACACGTGCCTGCGCCTGGAGAACCACGCCTGCCCCAGCCACGGCGCGCCTTCGCCGCCCATGTGCGTGGTCGTGCGGTTGTGCTCGGGGTAGATGGCGGTGGCCATCACGTGGCAGCCGATGCCCGCGAGCGCGAGGCTGCCTTCGGGCACCTTGGTCGAGGTGTTGTGCGGGCAGCCCGAGCAGTACCAGGCCGGGCGCGACGGCGTCGCTACGGCCTTGCCCAGCACCACGTCCTTCGCGTCGAGGATCGCCAGCCGCATGCGGATGCGGTCGCTGGTGTGAAAGCGCGCCACGCGCCCCGCGACGACGCGCGCGATCTGCGCCACCGAGAAATCGGCCGTGGCCGGCAGCAGCCACTTGCCGCGCGGATGCGCGCCCCATTCGCCCTGCTCGTCGAACTTGCCGATCACGCGCGGGCGCACGTCCTCGCGCCAGTTGTAGAGATGCTCCTTGAGCTGGTATTCGACGATCTGGCGCTTCTCCTCGACCACAAGAATTTCTTCGAGGCCATCGGCGAACTCGCGGATCGAATCGGGCTCCAGCGGCCACGGCATCGACACCTTGAAGAGCCGGATGCCGATACGCGCGGCCTCGTCGGCATCGATGCCCAGTTCTTCCAGCGCCTCGAGCACGTCGCGGTACGACTTGCCCGAGGCCACGATGCCCAGGCGTGCCTTCGGCGAATCGATGGTCACGCGGTTGAGCCGGTTGGCGCGCGCATAGGCGATGGCGGCGTAGATCTTGTAGTCCTGCATCAGCGCTTCCTGCTTGCGCGCCTGCACGCCGAGCGTGTCGGTCGACAGGCGCGCATGCACGCCGCCGGGCGGGAAGACGAAGTTCGAAGGCAGCTGGGTGTGCACGTCGAGCACGCCGGCCGGAATGGAGCCTGAAGACTCCACCGTGTCGGCCAGCGCCTTGAAGCCCACCGGCAGCCCCGCGAAGCGCGACATCGCGAAGCCATGCAGGCCGAGCTCGATGTACTCCTCCACGCTCTGCGGGTAGAGCATCGGGATCATCGACGCGGCGAACAGGTGGTCGCTCTGGTTCGGCAGCGTGGACGAAGACGCGCCATGGTCGTCGCCCGCCACCAGCAGCACGCCGCCGTGGGGCGAAGTGCCCGCGTGGCTCATGTGCTTGAACACGTCGCCGCAGCGGTCCACGCCCGGGGCCTTGCCGTACCACATCGCGAAGACGCCATCGACGGCGGACTCGCCCGTCAGGTGCACCTGCTGGGTGCCCCACACGGCGGTGGCGGCGAGTTCCTCGTTCACGCCGGGCAGGAACTTCACCGCGCTGGCTTCGAGCTGGGGCTGCGCCTTCCACAGCGCCTCGTCCAGGCCGCCGAGCGGCGAGCCGCGGTAGCCCGAGACAAAGCCCGCGGTGTTCAGCCCGGCCTTCTGGTCGCGCCATTTCTGCACGAGCATGAGGCGCACCAGTGCCTGGATGCCGCTGAGGTAGATCCGGCCTTCGGTGGCCGTGTATTTGTCGTCCAGCGCAACGCTGGCCAGTTCGTGGGATGCCATGGCTGAAAAAAGACTCCGGGTAGGACTCGTCGGAATGCGGGCATGGCCCCGGTAGAGGGCCGGCTCGCGGAATGCCCCGGCGGGGTAGACGCCGGGGCAGCAACGATTCTTCCGCCTTGTCCGCGGAAAGTGCTTCTTCGTTTTGGCAAAGAGCAGCCAATTCCGGAAGATCTGTCTTTTACGGGCGCGATCCGCCGAAAGTATTTCGGTAGAGGCTGTGGTTCCCTCCGGCCCGACAATGTCTGCCTTGCTGACCCACCCCACACACCATGAGACCCGACCTCGATTCGCTGGCGCTCTTCCTTCGCGCCATTGAGCACGGCAGCCTGTCGAAGGCCGCCGCCGAGAGCCACATGGTGCTGTCGGCCGCCAGCCGCCGGCTTGCCATCCTCGAAGAGCAACTTGGCGTGGTGCTGCTCAACCGCACCTCGAAGGGCGTGACGCCCACCGGCGCCGGCGAGTCGCTCGCCATGCATGCGCGGCAGATATTGCGCGACGTCGACCGCATGCGCGCCGACCTGTCGGACTACGCGCAGGGCGCCACCGGCCGCGTGCGGCTGCATGCCAACGCATCGGCCATGGGCCAGTTCCTGCCCGACGACGTGGCGAGCTTCCGCCAGCGCTATCCCGAGATCCGCGTGAGCGTGGAAGAGCACCGCAGCGTCTACATCGTGCAGGCGATTCGCGACCGGCAGGCCGACGTCGGCGTCATCACCAGCGAGGCGGCCGACCCGGCGCTGCACTTCATTCCGTACCGCACGGACAGGCTCGTGGCCATCGTGCGGCAGAAGCACCCGTGGCGCGGGCGCGAGGTGTCGTTCGAGGAACTGCTCGACTACGACTTCGTCGGCCTGGAAGACGACTCCGCCATCTCCCGCACCATGGAAGACGCCGCGATGAGCGCGCGCAAGGTGCTGCGCTTGCGTGTGCGCGTGAAGAGCTTCGAGGCCGTGTGCCGGATGATCGAAGCGGGCATGGGCGTGGGCATCCTGCCCGAAGGCGCTGCGGTGGCCTATCGCAAGGAGATGAAGCTGCGCTTCATCAATCTCACGGACGCGTGGGCCTCCCGGCGGATGTACCTGTGCACCCGGCAGGAGGCGCTGAGCTTTCCGCAGAGGCGGCTTGTCGACCATCTGCTGGCGCGCGGGATGTCCTGAGGCTCGGGTCCGGGTTCGTTCAGGGCGAGGCTCACGCCGACGGGGTGCCTTGCTGCGCGAATGTCCCCCGGTCTTCGGCCTTTGTGATGGAGGGCGGTTCGGTTGAATCGCACTCTTCGGCAGCCTGCGATAGATGTGATTGCGCAGACGCCCGACAAGTCAGGGCAACGACGCAACACAACGATAGCTTTCAGCCTTCGTCACGTCGCCCGACACGTACGCCGGGTAGTTCGGATAGCGGCACATGGGGCGCGTCGCGAGTGTGCTGAAGGGGGCGGAGGGCGAGTTGCGCACCTGCACGAGTGCATCGGCCGGCGCGCTGCCACTCGTCACCCATTTATCCAGCGTCGTGAGCAAATCGTGATTGGTGGGAATTTCGGCGCCTGTCGTGAGGCTTGCCGCCGTACCGCCATGATTCGATGCGGGTGACACGTAGAGGCGCACGAACTCGTCGACGACCGGCTGCGTGAGCTTGTCGACGACGCTCTGGTAGTACTGGATGCCGGCCATCGGGCTCTGCGCCCAGTCGCCCGAGTTCTCGCGGATGATGAGCTTGCCGCCCCGCGCGCGGAAGGCCGAAAGATCGGGATCGGTCGAGTCCATCAGCGCCGACACCTTCTGGATGCGCGCCTGGAAGTTCGAGGCGTTCCATGTGCGGATGTCGAAGGCGGCGTTCTTCGCGATCACATAGCGAGCGTAGCTGCTGCCGTAGATCACACCGCGAGCGTCTGCCGAAGTCGGCGCCAGATTGGGAACGAGGCCTGTCGTCACCCATCGACCCACGCCTTCCCCGCCGAGTTGGATCTCGCCGCCGTACAGGCGGCCCGGGTAGGTAGTGAGACCGTTGGCGAGCGGGAAAGGCAGGACTGTCGGTCCGTACGACGCCTTGAGTACGGCGAGTTGCGCGTCGGACAGGCAGGTGTCGCCCGTGTCGCCGCCGCCAGGGCAGCGCAGGCGCTGCAGGTCGATGCGAGACGGACAGGCGAGATAGTTGCTCACCACGCCATCTGCGCTGTTGTCCAGCGCGTCGCATGTGGTGTTCACATAGTTGGCGAGCAGGCGCACCTTGCTGGCGTTGATTGCCCCGCCGGAGAACTGCGGCAACTGGTAGCTGATGAACCCGTTGAAGAGTCCCGTCCAGCTGATCACGGGCACGACGGAAACGATGCCGTCGAAATCTTGCGGGTAGCGCTGCGCCATGGTGAGGCCCTCGCGCCCGCCCTCGGAGCCGCCGTAGAAGTACTGTTTGGACGGCGTGCGCAGGTAGTACTGCTGCATCAACACGTGCGCGACGTCCTTGACCTTCTTGTATGACTGATGCGCGAAGTTCAGGAACATCTCGTCGTTCAACGCAAACCTGGCTGGATCGGTAGCGTTGTAAGCGGTTCCGTCGTGGCCAGAGTCGGTGCCGAAGGTCGCAAAACCCTGGGTGATCGGCTGCGCTTGACCCGGTGCCGCGTCGCGAAGCGCGGCGACGCCATCGATGACCGTGCCGTTGAAACCGCCACCTCCCACCATGACGGCCTTTTCGTTCCATGTGGTCGGCAGGTTGAGCTGGAAGCGTATCGGATCAGCATCCGGCGTAAGGGGAGCGATCGTGCCCTGCACCCTGCAATATTCGGCGAAAGCTGGCGCGGTAGTGACGGCGGGTACGAGCATGGCCGAAGACACAGTTGCCTTGCCGCTCGTCAGCGCGATCTGCCCCGGCGACACCGTTTTGCCGGCCATGCCGGCGCAAGCCTGAGCGAGCGAGGTCTTGTCCGGTACGGCCAGGTTGACGGCCTTGCCGCTCCAGCGGCCTGCGCCGCACGCAGCAAGCAGCGCAGAGCAGGCAACAAGGCCAGCTACGCCGAGCCAGCGGTTTGGATGATTTTCTCTCGTCATATGTGTCTCGGGTCGGGTTTCATGGGGCCTCAGGCGGCATCGAAGACGCGCCCTGCGTTGAGTATGTTCGCCGGGTCAAAAAGCAGCTTGAGGCTGCGCATCGTGTCGAGCTCCTCGCCGGTACGGCTGTGGGGCAGGAATTCCTTCTTGACCACGCCGATGCCGTGTTCCGCGGAGATGCAGCCGCCCGCCCGTTCCGTGGCGAGATACACCATCTTCTCGATCTCGTGCAGGCTGCCGTTGGCACTGTGCGGACCGGACAGCACGTGCAGGTTGCCATCGCCGATGTGACCGAAGAAGAGATGCTTCTGGTCCGGAAAGAGCTGCCTGAGATCCCGTCCGACCTGCTCGACGAACTCCTGCATGCGAGACATCGGAATGCCCACGTCGAAGGCGGCAAAGGGTTTCAATGCACCGAGGAGTTCACCAACGGCTTCACGGTACGTCCAGAGGCGCCTTGAATCCTCCACGGACTGGGCCACGATCACGTCGGCGACCAGGCCTGAATCGAGTGCCTGCCCCAAGGCTCGCTCAAGCGCCTCCCGATCGGCAAGGTCGTCGGCCCCGAGCGTCTCGATCAGCACGTACACCGGATGGTCTTCTTCGAACGGACGCCGCAGCGAAGTGATCTGCGTCGCGGCAGCCAGATAGTCGCTCCACATCACCTCGAACGCCGACAGCGCCGGCAAGGCCCGCTGCAGGTCTCTCACCAGCTGCGTTGCTGCCTCGAATGACGGCAGCGCGCAAAGGGCGGTGCTCGACGATGTCGGCTTGGGCGACAGCTTCAGGTCCAACCGGGTGATGACCCCCAGCGTGCCTTCAGACCCGATGAAAAGATGCTTCAGGTCGATGCCAGTCGTGTTCTTCGTCACCCGGTTGAGCATCGACAGAAGCCGGCCGTCGGGCAGCGCGACCTCCAGGCCGAGGACCCGTTCACGCATCGTGCCGAAGCG
The DNA here is from genome assembly GCF_048305045.1 of Variovorax sp. 278MFTsu5.1. NCBI lineage: Bacteria > Pseudomonadati > Pseudomonadota > Betaproteobacteria > Burkholderiales > Comamonadaceae > Variovorax > Variovorax sp. 278MFTsu5.1. Next base: position 5,131,708 of record NZ_CP157622.1, on the reverse strand, counting down.
GATGACGCGGTTGCCGCCCGCGTTCGTGGCTGCGTTGCCGCCGACATGGCAGGAGCCACGGGCACCGAGGTCCAGCGGAAAAGTCCAGTCCCGCTTTTCGACCCACTGCTGGAGTTCTTCGAGCACCACGCCGGCCTGCACCCGCACGGTCCCAGCGACCTCGTCGAGGTCCTCCACGGCGTTGAGCCTGGCCAGCGAGAGCGCTATCTCGCCGTTGCACGGCGTCGCGCCTCCGGCCAGGCCGGTGAGGCCACCCTGCACCACCACCTGCTGCCCCAGGCGCGAGCAGACAGCGAGCGCACTGGCCACTTCCTGCGGCGTCCGTGGACAGATGACGAGCGATGGGCGCACGCGCTTGGCCTCGCTCCAATCGCCTGAATGCGCCTCCAGGCGACCCGGGTCCTGCAGGACCCGGGATTCGCCCAGAACCCCGACCAGCGCCTCGCGGACTTCTTCAATTGACAGTGCTGTGTTTTGCCTGGACATGAAAACTGCTTCTCGACTTTCGATGGGAGACATTGACTGCGAATGCGCCGAAGCGAGCTTTCTCGAAGGTCCGTCGAAGGTCCTGGTCCAGGGGCGCGCGGATGTGTGCGCGGGCCAGCCCGGATCACCTTCTTTTGCGAACCGCGCCCAGGCTTCGTGCATCTCGCGCGCCAGCTCACCGGGCGCCGCGGCTCCCGCAAACTCGCGGCCCATGGGGGTATGCAGGTTTGCGAAGACGAATGGCAATTCGACACCATGCGCAGCGCCCAACCGGCCGCCGCATTGCGGCGAGCGCCAGGAAAAGAGATACCGGTACGTCGGCCCGAGGTGCGCGTCGGCCAGCTCGGCGATCCGCCGGGCAGGGGTGCTGTAGAAGTACTCGGACTGCAACGCGCACAGCGCGGCGCCGGGGCTTTCCTGGCCGGCGGGCATCGGCAGGCCGGCTTCGCGAACGAAGTCCTCGAGGTCCGTGGCGGTCAGGCGGGAGAGCGCGTCCGTCGGCACGTAGTACAGGCGCATCTCTTGCGCATTGCTGCCCACCAGGATCTGCAAGCGCCTCGGTGCGGCCGTCCATTCATCCGCCATCGCCTGCAGGGGCTCTGCCCGCAGGATCCGCCCGTCGACGACAGGGCGCAACGGGAAGAGGTTGCGGGCGCTCATGCCGTGCGCTTTTCGCAGGCGCGGGTCGCTCGCCAGTGCATGCACCGCTTGCAGAAGACCGGTGATGGGCGCCGCGGCCATGGCCAATCGCGTCGGTTCGATGCCGGCCACCGACGCGATCGCCCGGAAAGCCACGGTGGCTTCGTCCACGCTCTGACAAGCGATGCTCGGGCTCTGAAGGATTGCGCGGTGAAAGAGGCCGCGCGAAGCGGGCATGCCCATCAGGCAAGCCAGGGCACCGGCCCCCGCGGATTGGCCGAACACGGTGACCCTTTCGGGGTCGCCGCCCCAAGCGGAGATGAAGGCCTGGACCCACTGCAGCGCCGCGAGCTGGTCGAGCAACCCGCGGTTGTCCGGCGCCGAAGGAAGGTGTGCGAAGCCGTCCACGCCAAGCCGGTACTGGATGGAGACGAACACCACGCCCTGCCTTGCGAACGAGGCGCCGTCGTACAGCGGATCGCTCGCGCCGCCGCGGAAGAACCCACCGCCATGGACCCAGACCATCACCGGCAGATGGGCGCCGGGCGGCGCATCCGGCGCCCAGATGTTCAGCCGCAGCGCGTCTTCGCCGCCGCGCGGGTCGTCCTGCGCCTGCGGGTCGCGCGGCCATTGGAAGGCGACCGGGCCGAACGAGGAGGCATCGCGCACGCCTGTCCATCCGGGCACGGGCATCGGGGCCTCGAATCGCAGCGCGCCGAAGGGCGGCTGCGCATAGCGCACGCCTTTGAAGACACGCACGCCGTCGAGCCATGCACCCCTGAGCCCGCCGCCATGGGCCAGGCGCACCTCGGGTGCGTGCTTCGCGTTCATTCGGTGGCCAGGCCCAGCCTGTCGATCAATGGGCGCCACACCGCGGCATCGCGAGCGGCCCAGCTGCGCACATCCGCGGGCGCGGAAGCAATGAGCGTGACGTTCATGGCCTCCATGCGTGCCTTGTACTGTTCGTTGGTGCGGCATTGCTCCGTTGCTACGTTGAGCTTGGCCGCGATCGGCTGTGGCAGCCCCGCCTTGCCCACCACCGCAATCCAGGAAGGCCTCGCAAGATCTGCCGCGGCCGGAACCAATTCGGCAATCGTAGGCACGTCAGGCAGCAGCTTCGATCGCTGGCTGTCGAAGACCGCCAGTGCCACGAGCTTGCCGGCCTTCACCTGCTGCGCCGCCGTGCCGATCACGAGCGTCATGGCCTGGATCTGCTTGCCGATCAGCCCGGTGAGGCCCGCGCCCTCGCCGACGAAGGGCACGTGCGTGCCTGGCACGCCAACCTTGTCCAGCAGCGCCGTGGTCAGCAAGTGTGCCGGGCTTCCCTTGCCGGGAGACCCGAAGTTGATGCCGCCGGGCGTGGTCTTCGCCAGCTTCTCCAGGTCAGCCAGCCGCGCGATGCCTTCGCCCGCGGGCACCGTCAGCACGAGCGGCGAGGTGCCCAGGATCGCGATGCCCTCGAAGTCGGTCGCCGGATCGTAGGGGCGCTGCTTGTAGGTGTAGGGCGTGATGCTCATCTGGGACATGCCGATGCTCATCAGCGTGTAGCCGTCGGGCGACTGCCCCTTGAGGTTGTTGATGGCCAGCAAGCCATTGGCACCTGGCTTGTTCTGCACGATCACCGGGTGCGCGAGTTCGCGTGCGATGCAGTCGGCCCAGACGCGCGTCATCGAGTCCGATGCGCTGCCCGGCGGTTGTTGCGCGATCAGTTGAATTGGCTTGGCTGGGTACACCGCAGCATCCGCCCAACTGGCTGCGGCGCATGAAGAGATGAGGATCGCGAGCAGCAGCCTGGGCGTGTGGATAGGGTTCATCTTGTCTCCTGGAAAATAGGTGTTCGCCCGGGCCTAGCTGCGTGCCGCCGGGGCGCGCGAAGGCTTCCTGGGCTTGCGAGGCGCCGCGGCCGCTTCGCAGTGCGCGACGATCAGATCCGCAAGGCACGCGAGTTGCGCTTGCGATCGCTCCGAGCGCACTTCCTCGGCGGTAGAGGGAAAGAGCTGCAGGAGGCCCAGGCCCCGCAGCGCGGAGAAGACAAGCCCTACGACTGCGTGCCGATCGGCGGCGTTCTCGAGTTCCGGGAAGGCGCCGAAGAATCCCGCTTCCATTTGTTCGCCGAGTTCGATCCGAAGACTGGCAATTTGTGCGAGGACTTCGGGTTGATTGCGCGTGCCGAGGTAGATGTTCCAGGCTGCGACGAAGCGAGGCTGCGCGTAGATCAACTGCCAGGCCGCGTTGACGAAAGCCGACGCGCGTTCGTGCAGCGGCAAGGTTTCCGCAGGCCAGAGTTCGCCCGCATCCACACCCGACTGGATGAGCTCGCCGAGCACCTGCATCATCAGCACCGCCTTCGATTCGAAGTGATGCTGGACCGCACCGGAAGTCATGCCGGCGGTCCTGGCCAGTTCGTGGATCGACATGTCCTCCAGGCTTCGGGTCTGGATCACATCGATGGCCGTGGCGATCAGGTGTTTTCTTGTGGCGGCGCTGCGTTCGGCATGCGTGCGACGGGGTGCGGAAGGTCTGTGCATGTATTTACATTACGGATTTTCAGTAAAATGTATTTGCATCCGGCGTGCCCCTGGATAGGGGTAACCCGATGGCACCGTCCGCTTCCGCAAGGAGCCTCTTCGATTTCCCGTTCCTCTTCGAGGATTCAAGGTATGAAGCGCTTGATGAAACTGTCTGTCGCCTTTGCTGCGTTGTCGCTGTTCGCAGCCCTCGCCATGGCCGGCCCAGCCGGGCCGCGTGTCGTGAAAGACATCGTGCTGGTCCACGGCGCCTTCGCCGATGGCTCCTCGTGGTCCGAGGTCACCGCACTCCTGCAGCGCAAGGGCTACAACGTCACAGCCGTGCAGAACCCGCTGACGGGCCTGGCCGACGATGTGGCTGCCACTCGCCGCGTGCTGGAACGCAAGGGAGATTCGGTGCTGCTGGTGGGGCACTCCTGGGCGGGCGCTGTCATCACCGAAGCCGGCAATGCACCCAATGTGAAGGGCTTGGTCTACCTCTCCGCGCTCGTGCCCGACTCCAACGAGTCCGTGGCCGAGCTTTTGACCCGACAGAAGGCGCCTATGGACGGCATGCAGCCCGACGCCAACGGCCTCGTGTGGCTCGACGATGCGGGTGCCTTCGGCAAGGTGATGGCCGGCGACGTGCCGCTGGCGAAGGTGCAACTGCTGGCCGCGGCGCAACAGCCGATGGCGGCGCGCGCGTTCGAAGAAAAAGTGACCCACGCAGCCTGGCACGACAAGCCCAGCTGGTACCTCGTCACCGAGAACGACAACGCACTGGCACCGCGCGTGCAGCGCTGGACCGTGCAGAACATCGGCGCGAAGAGCATCGCGCTTCGCTCGAGCCACATGTCGCTCGTTTCTCACCCGAAGGAAGTTGCCGCGTTCATCGAACGCGCAGCCGAAGCGGCGGCCGCGACACCCTAGCAGCCGCGCGCCGATTGCGCAGCGTCAATCGCGCTGGGCGGCTTCGAGCAGCACTGAAAAGCGGCGGTTGGCCTCCGTCATCGCCTGAGTGAGCTCCAGGCTCAACACGTCGATCAGTGCCCGAACCGCAGGCACCAGGCCGCGCCGTGATGGAAACACGGCATGCAGTTGGTGCGGCGCGAGCGTGTGGTCGGGCAGCAGGATTTTCAGTTCCCCCTTCTCGATCGACTCCGCACACAGGTTGAAGGGAAGCTTCGCGATGCCTACGCCCGCGAGCACGGTCTGCCAGATCAGGTGGACATCGTCGGTCGCGAGCATCGGCACGTACTCGATGGCCTCATCGACGCCTTGCGGACCGGTGACCCGCCAAGCCGGACGCTCGCCCAGGGTCACGCCGAGCCCGATGCCGACCTGGCCCTGTAGCGAGGCCACGGTTCCGAACGGGCCGTGCGCCGCGACGAAGCCTGGGCTGGCCACCAGCACCTGCTGACTCAGGCCGAAGTTGCGCACGATCAGTTGGGAATCGTCGACGACGGTCCGCACTCGCACCGCCACATCGAATCCTTCAGCGACGACGTCGACCCTTCGGTTGGTCAATTCCAGGTCGAGGCGGACGTCGGGGTACCGCGTCAGGAACACCGGGAGCACCGGCGCGAGAAAAAGATGCGCGATCCCCACTGGGCAGCTAACGCGCAACCGCCCGGCCGGCCGGGCGTTCGCATGCTCGGCCACTTCCATGGCGGCACGGGCGGCATGGGTCATGGCCTCGCAGTGCTGAAGGAACGCAGCGCCGACCTCGGTCACATGCATCGCACGCGTGGAGCGCTGCAGAAGCCGAACGCCGAGCCGCTTCTCGAGATCGGCGATGCGTCGGCTGATGCGCGACTTCGGCATGCTCATTGCACGCCCGGCGGCCGAGAAGCTGCCGTGCGACACGACCGCCACGAAGAGGGCGAAATCATTCAGGTCCACGGGCGAGTTCCCGCGCATGGCGAGGTCTGGGGACTGTGCGGGTGCGGGCTGCTGCATTGATTGTCCTGCGGGCCAGAACGAAGAGTTGCGATTGTGCCGTCTGGTGCCGCGAGGAGGCCGCGCCTATCTTCATGGCTCCTCTCGACACTCCCACATCATGCAAGTCCTTCATCTCGATTCCAGCATCCTCGGCGATGCCTCCGGTTCACGCGCCCTCAGTGCTTCCATCGTGTCGGCGATCCGCACGCACAACCCGGACGTCAACGTCGTCTACCGCGACCTCGTGCTGGACGCCATTCCTCATCTCGACGGCCCCATCGCTTCCGGATTCCGCGACCTGTCCATCGCTTCGGACGACCCCCACGTGGCGCGTGAACATGCCCGCTCCAACGCGCTGGTTCACGAACTCCAGGGCAGCGACGTCATCGTCGTCGGCGCGCCCATGTACAACTTCTCCGTCGCGACCCAGTTGAAGGCCTGGATCGATCGCGTCATGCAACCCGGCAAGACCTTCAAGTACACGCCCGCCGGTCCCGTCGGCCTGGCCGGCGGCAAGCGCGTGATCGTCGCTTCCACGCGCGGCGGCGTCTACACCGCGGGGCCCATGGCCGCGCTCGACTTCCAGGAGACCTATCTCAAGGCGGCCTTCGGATTCATCGGCATCACCGACGTGCATTACCTGCGGGCCGAGAGCATGTCCAGGGGCCCGGATATCCGGGCGCGTGCCATGGAAGACGCACGGGCCGGCGTGCTGCGGGTGGTCGACGCGGCTCTGCGCGACTGAAGGCGCATCGCCCCAAACACACGTTTCATTCAACATCCGAGGAAAACCATGCTTTACGTCGTAACGCTGAACTACGCGCGCCCCATCGAGGAAGTCAACGGGCATCTGGACGCCCACAAACAATGGCTGGGCAGGTTCACCAAGTCGGGACACATCCTCGCCGCAGGACCACTCGCGGACGGCACGGGTGGGGTGATGCTGGTCCATTGCGCCGACTCCAATGAACTCGAAGCCATGATGGAGCAGGACGCCTTCGTGATCGAGCGCGTGGTCACCGTCTCGGTGCAAAGTTTCGAGCCGGCGCTGCGCGCGGAGGCCTTTGCGGCGCAATGGGCGCCATTGGCAAAAGCCATTGCCGCCGGCTGATATCCGCACAGGCGACTTCACAAGAGACGCGCAGAGGCGCTCGACCTCGGTGCATGTTCCGGCGGGACCTCGCGCCATCTCCTCCTGGGAAACATGCCGCGAGGCTTGCGATATTCATGCTCGACACAAGCAGGACAGGACACAGGCGGGATTCGGCTTGGCGCTGGCGGCCAGCCCGGCGCCCCATCACCCAGGGTTGCCTGGGGGTGTCTCGGGGGTTACACACAAGAACCATAAAAACGGCCGCGGTTCGCTTGCCGGCCCCCACAACAAGAGAGACCCCAAATGACGCATCGAGGACGAGGATCGAGGCCCGCGTGGCCATTCAGGACACTGGCGCTGACTGCTCTTGCCATCGCGCTGACCGCCTGCGGCGGCGGTGGTGGTGGTGGTGGTGGCGCTTCCTTTCCACTGATTCCCCCATCGTCCGGCGGCTCGCCCTCCGGCAACACGCCGCCTCCGGCGACGCAGCCACCGGCCACGCAGCCTGACAACGCCACACCCGAGGTGCCGCCGCCCACATGCGCGGCAGCCGTTCCGGCCGGCGCACCGCTGACGGCCATCTCGTCCGTGCAAGGCACGGGCCACATCAGCCCCATGGCGAACCAGGCCGTGACCGTGCGCGGCGTGGTGGTGGGCGATTTCCAGAACTCCGGCTCCGCCTCGGTGAAGCTGAACGGATTCTTCGTACAGCAACTCGTGCCCGATGCCGATCCGCTGACCTCCGAAGGCGTCTTCGTCTACGCGCCGGGCGGCAGCACCCGCGTGGCCGTCGGCGACTTCGTGCAGGTCACCGGCGAGGTGACCGAGTTCGGCCAGACAGCCGGTGCCGGCGCGAAGCCTGACAGCATCACCGAGATCGTCGGAACTGGTGCCACTGCGCTGGCCGTCAGCGTCTGCGGCAGCGGCGTGGTCGTCAAGCCCACGCAGATCACGCTGCCGGTGGCGGACGAATCCACGCTGGAGCGCTACGAGGGCATGCTGGTCGAGATCGCGCAGCCCCTGGCGGTGACAGAGCTCTTCGAGCTGGGCCGCTACGGCCAGATGGTGCTGTCGCTGAACGGGCGCCAGTTCAACCCGACCAACGGCAACGCGACGGCGACGCATGCGCAGAACCTGCTCTCGCGCATCATGCTGGACGACGGCTCGTCGGTGTCCAACCCGAACCCCATTCCGTACCTGAGCGCGGCCGGCACCGAGGGCACCCGCCGCATGGGCGACACCACGCAGAAGATCACCGGCATCCTGAGCCACAACTTCGGCGCCTACCGCATCCAGCCGACGGTCGCGCCGGTGTTCGCGCAGGCCAATCCGCGCCAGCCCATGGCGCCGGTGGTCGGCGGCTCGCTGAAGGTGGCCAGCCTCAACGTGCTCAACTACTTCACCACCTTCCAGGACGGCACGAACTCTGCAGGCCAGACCGGTCAGGTCTGCCTGCTCGGCACAGGCGTAGCGACGGACTGCCGCGGCGCGAACAACCTGAACGAGTTCAAGCGGCAGCAGGCCAAGATCGTGGCGGCCATCGCGGGGCTCGACGCCGACGTGATCGGCCTGATGGAGATCCAGAACACCGACGTCGCGACGAACGACCTGCTGGCCGCCCTCAACGCCAAGGTCGGCGCGAACACCTATGCGGCGGTCAATAGCGGTGTGTTCGGCACCGACGCCATCAAGGTCGACATCCTCTACAAGCCCGCGAAGGTGCAGCGCGTCGGCAACGTCGTGCTGCCGACCGGCGCCGACCTGGCCGACTACACCGCCGCCAGCGGCCGCCCGCCGCTGGCCCAGCGCTTCAGCGTGGTCGGCAACAACGGCGGCTTCTGGTTAGTGGTCAATCACCTGAAGAGCAAGGGCAGCTGCCCGACCACGGGCGACGTCGACCAGGGCCAGGGCTGCTGGAACCTCGCGCGCGTCAAGCAGGCGCAGGCACTGAACAGCTTCGTCGGCAAGCTCAAGGCTATGGGCACGACCGTCGAGACCGATGTGCTGATGATGGGCGACTTCAACAGCTACCTGCTCGAAGACCCGACCAAGCAACTCGAGGCCGCGGGCAACGAGAGCCTGCTCAAGCGCATGCCCGCGGCCGACCGCTACACCTACGTGTTCGGCGGCGAGACCGGCGCGCTCGACCATGCCTACGTATCGGCCTCGCTGGCGACGCAGGTCAACGGCGTGAACGTGTGGCACATCAACTCCGACGAACCGACCGCGCTCGACTACAACACCGACTTCACCACCGACGACCGCTACGCGCCCACGCCGTTCCGCGCGTCGGACCATGACCCGGTGCTGGTGGGCTTGAACCTCGCGGCCGATGCCGCCGTGGTCGAGCCCATCGTCAGCGCGTCGATTCCGGCTTCGGCGAAGACCGGCGAGACCTACAGCATGGACATCACCGAAGCCACGCCTGGTGGTGCGACCACCCTGACGTCGCTGACGGTCGACTGGGGTGACGGCACCGCCGCCACCACGGCAGCGGGCACCGGCGCCGTCACGCACACCTACGCGGCCCCCGGCACCTTCAGCGTGGTGGTCATGCTCACCAACTCCGCCGGCCAGACCGCGACGAAGACGGGCAATGTGAATGTCACCACCACGGTCGTGGTGCTGCCGCCCGGCCCGCCCGATCTGTTCTTCAGCGAGTACGTGGAAGGTTCGTCGAACAACAAGGCGATCGAGCTCTACAACCCGACCGCTTCGGCGATCGACCTGAGCCTCTATGCCGTCAAGCTGTATTCGAACGGCGCGACCGCGGCTACGAGCACGCAGGCGCTGAGCGGCTCCCTGCCGCCTGGCGGCATGATCGTGCTGGCGAACTCCGGTGCTACCGCCGCCTTCAAGCCTGCCGGCACGTTCGACAGCGGCGTCGCCAACTTCAACGGCGACGATGCCCTGACGCTGGAGAAATCGGGTACGGTCATCGACCGCATCGGCCAGGTCGGGTTCGACCCCGGAACCGAGTGGAAGAGCGCCAACGGCGCCAGCACGCTGAACCAGACGTTGCGCCGCAAGCCCACCATCAAATCGGGCGATCCCAACCCGGGCATTGCTTTCGATACGGCGACGCAATGGGACAGTTTTCCCATCGACACCTCCGCGGGTCTGGGCTCGCACACGGTGAACTGAACGCTGCGGGGCGCCCGTACAAGGGCGCGCCGCATGCAGCAAAGAGATCGGGAAGGGGCGTTCAGCGCAACGCCTCGATCCGGCCGAAAACGATTCAAGCAAGCTCGAACCAATCGATGCGCTGCTTGTTCAGGGCGACGCTCACGCCGACGGGGCTGACTCGGTGAGAGGCCCGCGGGGTCTGCGCACAGCGTATTGCGGAAGCTGCATTTGTTGGCAGTCTCTGCGACTTCGTGCTGTGCGGAACGGCCGCTTGCCGTGTTCTTCTCTAGAGTGAATGCCCCTGTCACTCGATACCCCGCCAAGGGGAGAAGAAAGGCGCAACACACCAAGCTACCACCAGATGTTCGAAGGCTGCTTGCCTCGCGGCAGGTCGTCGGTGCGAAAGCAACGATGCAGATGCGAGGTATCAAAAGGCGACGGCCAGGGTGTTACCAGCACCCCAGCCGTCTAACCAAGTTCGTGCACCAACCTTGGAAGGAACCGCACAAAAAATGGCTACCAAGACTATAGCCCGGCCTCGCACGCCGGTAGCTTCCGCAGAAACCGCCCAAGACCCGGCGGATCTTCTTGAAAACACCCTCACTCAACTCGAAGCCCTGCTGTGGGTTTGCCACGGTGAAGAGATCGACTGGTGCAGCGGTGATGGGCCTCGGCAATTGAACAACCTGCTCTGGCTTGCGGCCGAGATGGCTCGCAAGGCTGGGGAGTTGTTTCAGGTGAGCGAGAAGGCGCGGCGTGGGGCGCCTGAGGCTGGCGGGTAGGAGCTGGTCTGCGGGCTGCAGGTTCGCCGCCTTGCATCGCCAGCGCGCTGGCGATGCAAGGCAATCAGCGGAGACCAAGTAGTCTCTACAACCTTGGACTCGCCAACTCAACATTGGTACGTCGGAAGGGGCAGGTCGAACTCAATCCTTCTTGAACGCGCGAGTCGCCTCGGCCGTATCAAGAGCCTCCCGCAACAGCTTGATTCGACCGTCCTCTGCGATCAGAACTCCCGCGTAGACCTGCCGGTAGATCTTGCCGGTGTCCGGAACCAGTGCCTCGACCCTGTACTCGGCAAACACTCGATCGGGCGTCTGGATCCAGAACGTAGGCTCTTGAAAAGCGAAGTCTGGAACTTTCTTCAGCAACCCCGTCAGCAAATTGGCAACAGCGGCCGGCCCCTGGGCTCGCGCATTGATGGTTGGAAGTTCCAGGATGCCATCTTCCGCAAAGAGTGCACCGGCTGCCGTGGGACTCGAGACGCTGTCCAGATAGGCGTTGAGCAGATCGGTCGCGGTGGTCAGTTTGGTCATTTGCAATTTCCTCTGGATGCGTGGGCAGCTCAGACTTGGGCCATGCCGCCGTCGACGAAGAGCTCGATGCCGTTGACGAAGCTGGCGGCGTCGGACGCGAGGAAGGCCACGGCCTTGCCGATCTCGCTGGGCTCGCCCAGCCGGCCCAGAGGTACCTGCGATGCCAGGTGGTCGAAGAGCCCCTGGCGCGCTTCCTCGGGCACGAGGTCGCCCAGGCCGGGCGTGCGGATCGGGCCGGGGCTCACGGCGTTCACGCGGATGCCGCGGCCCTTGAGGTCCAGGGCCCAGGAGCGCGCGAAGTTGCGCACCGCCGCCTTGCTCGCGCTGTAGACGCTGAAACTGGCCGTGCCCTGGATGGAGGTGGTGGAGGAGGTGAGGATCACCGAGGCCCCGTTGCTCAGCAGGGGCAGCGCCTTCTGCACCGTGAACAGCACGCCGCGCACATTGGTGCCGAAGATGCGGTCGAAGTGCTCTTCGGTGATGGCGCCCAGCGGCATCATGTCGCCGCCGCCAGCGTTGGCGAACAGGATGTCCAGCCGGCCGGCCGTCTTCGCGATGTGAGCGTAGACGGCATCGAGGTCCGACAGCACCGATGCGTCGGCGCGCAGCGCCGTGGCGGAAGAGCCGATCTGAGCGACCGCCGCGTCCAGCTCCTGCTGGCGACGGCCTGTGATGAAGACGCGCGCGCCCTGCGCCGCGAGTTCCTTCGCGGCACCGAGGCCGATGCCGCTGCTGCCGCCGGCGACCAGGGCGATCTTGCCTTCGAGTTGCTTGTTCATGGTGTGCTCCGTTTCGTGAATGGATGAGGATGGATCGGTGCCTCGCGGCGGTCCGCTGCACTTCTGCAGCGACGCCTTGTTGGAGGCATGGAGCAAATGTAGGCCTCGCTCATTGAACGAAAAAGAGAGATGAATGGAATGACTATCCACGCATATGGATAATCAAGGGCTTGTTCTGCAGCAAGGAATGCCCATGGACCAACTGCTGGCGATGCGCGCCTTCGCCCGCGTGGTGGAAGCCGGCGGGTTCACCCGCGCGGCCGATTCGCTCGACATGCCCATCGCCACGGTGAGCAAGCTGGTGCGAGAGCTGGAAGCCCATCTTGGGGTGTCGCTCCTGCAGCGCACGACCCGGCGCGTGACGGTGACGCCGGAAGGCCAGGACTACCACGCCAAGTGCACGCGCATCCTGCGCGATCTTGAAGACATCGATGCCTCGTTCAATCTCGCACGCGGCAGGCCGCGCGGACATCTGCGCATCGACGTCGGCGGCTCCACCGCGCGTGACGTGCTCATTCCGCTGCTGCCGGACTTCATGGCGCGCTACCCGGACATCCGCATCGACCTGGGCGTGTCCGACCGCCCGGTGGACCTGATCGGCGACAACGTCGACTGCGTGATACGCGGCGGTCCGCTGGACAGTTCATCGCTCGTGGCCCGGCACCTGGGCAACGCGGCGCTCATCACCTGCGCCACGCGAAACTATCTCAAGCAGTTCGGCACGCCGGCATACCCCGACGAACTGAAAAACGGCCACCGGCTGGTGAGCTACGTGTCCAGCCAGACGGGCCGGGCCATGCCGTTTCGATTCGAGCGCGACGGCGAGAAGATCGAGATCAAGGTCGAGCATCGCATGGGCGTCAACGAAAGCAACGCACATCTGGCCGCGTGCGTCGCAGGCCTGGGGATCGTGCAGACATTCACCTATGCGGCCGACTCATCGCTGCGCGACGGCTCGCTGGTGGAGATCCTGAAGCCCTGGCGACCGGCGCCGTATCCTTTCCACGTCGTCTACCCGCAGACCCGGCATGTCACCCATCGACTGCGGGTCTTCATCGATTGGGTGGTCGAGGTCTTCCCTGGGCGACTCAATGAAGGAAAGTCTCCCGCGAAGACGGCATCTTCCTACGCGAGGCCGCGTGCACGGCATGCAGGGCGAACTGGCTAGTCGCTGGGGCGCTGCTCTTTCCATCGCCAGCCAAGTCATGGGGTCGCCCCCGCACGGATCATCCTGAGGACTGCCATTTCGTGCGCTTGGCGGCTTCCGCTTGCCCCCCCAGGCCTTCATCAATAACCTGGTTGCAGCCTTTCTCTGAACGCTTTATGACGGAATTTGGAGAGAAGTCGGCGGTGGGCGCAAGAAATCATCTGCATCCCATAGTGTTAGGCGCGAGAGCTAGCGCTGCCGCCTGCATGGCGCTGAGTGTGGGCGGACATCGCCCTACAACCAGACAAACGACTGCTATCCGATGTAGCGGTCATTTACGGTGGCTGGAACTGATTGCTGCAAGGGGCCCGGGGCGTCAGCCTCGCCTCGGCTACAGTCGGCAGAATCCGGCCAAGAGCTGTCGTTCGGCGGTGCAGCTGAATCCGCATTCAAGCGCCGCTGTCTCTGCGGTTGATGAAGCCATCATAGTCTTGCCATGCCAATTGAAGTGAATCTCTCGGTGCTCGAATCGGGCCAGATCGTAGCCCGGCTAGGGCGCTGCGAGGGATTGCGTGAGGCGCTTGAACACGCCCATGTTTCCGACGGCCATCTCAAAATAGAAGTTCGGCATGTTCTTTTGCTAAAGGACATTTACGGCGATGAATCCACGCAGCACTCATCGGACCTTGCACTCTGGAGAGGCGCGGAGAGCTGTTCGGTGTTGCACGAGTTGGACCTCGACGACGCCGAGAAGGTCGGATACATCGGCGATTGGAATCTGCCATTTCTTCGGTGGTTGCACGGGCTTGCCATCGAGACATTTGAACCAGTCAGTATCTGCTACGAGCACGAGCGAGGCGACTATCTTTACGAGGTGGCGTACTGGTCCGCTGACCCTCAGGCCACTGACGGGTATGCAGAGGAATTCATCGTGGAAAACTACGAGGGGGACACCGAGCCTCTCTGGATTTGTGGAGTAGTGCGCCGTGCCGATGGTCTGGTAGAAGTCCATGCGAGCTAAACGGGTGACCTCGGCCAATACCAGACGTTCAAGTCTTTCTCCAATCGTCCCTCCAATGGAATCCGAAGCTTTCACGCCCGAACAGTTTAAGAAGAGGCCTGCGGCGGCCCAAGTAGACGTCGATCTACGAAAGTGGCTTCGAGGCATTTCAGTTGAAAAACGGTTGGCGTTCATCCGTGCGCTCTGGCCGCTGAACTACACGTACAGCATGTCGCTCGCAAGATCGTCGCAACTTCCAAATAATCATGTTGAGGCGTTGCTTGTGGAATGGCTTCACGCTGCGCAGAATAGCGCCGGCAATGGTCTGGTTGCCCTGGCGCCTCTCCTTGGTGAAGCCAGATTTTGGAAGGTCGTAGATGCCTCGGACCTGACGGAGGAAATGCGAAACTTTTTTAATCTCTACCGTAAAAGCTATCGTCGATACAACGGCGCCACTGGGGCCTAACGGCCAAGACCAGACCTTCGAACATGGGTCGGAATTTAGGCGAGCCGAGCATCGAAGCCCCCGCGTGGCGCGGGCATAGCATCACCCTGACTTCGACTTTGTCGCCTTAGCAGCGCGGCCACGCGTAGCATTCTTGACGGGCACGCTTCGCCCGTATTCGGTCCACCACGCGGTGAGTGCCGCCATCGTCGGTCCGAGTCCTCGCGCCTTCTCGGTGATTTCGTATTCGACCCGCGGTGGGACTTCCGCGAACACCGTGCGCGACACCAGGCCATCTGCCTCCAGTTCGCGAAGCTGAGCCGTCAGCATGTGCTGGGTGATGCCAGGAATGGCCTTGCGCAGTTCTCCGAAGCGGTACACGCGCTGATTGAGCAGCCACATGATTTCCAGCTTCCATTTGCCCGATAGCAGGGCAAAGGCGCGACGCATTTCCTCGTGCATGTTGAGACCTGAGTCTTCATTAGTCTGCTTAACCATACTAAGCGCCATTTTTTCATCCTACTTGTCAGTTTTTATCTTAGTCGACATCCTTGCTGCATTTCGAACTCAAGGAACTGATCAGGAAATCATGGCCGCTACATACATCTATTGGCTCAGCACCGCGCTACTCGCTCTGCTTTATTTCGCGTCCGCCACCATGTACATCGCCAAGGGCGACTTCGTTCGCAACGCGCAGGCAGATCTTGGCTATTCAGCGCCCTACCTGGTGCCCCTCATGGTCGTGGTCAAGGTGCTCGGACCTCTTGCGATTTTGTGGCGCTTCAACGTGGCGCTCAGTGATCTGGCCTACGCCGGCATCTTCTATCACCTGATCCTGGCTGGCATGGCTCACCTTGGTGTCCGTAAGCCCACAGCCGCGGTCCCGGCGGCCGTAGGCCTCGTCCTTCTAATCGCCTCATTCGTGACGCAAAACGCCGTTCGCCAACTTCCATCGCCCTACGCACCGCTCGCCACGGTCTTCCAGGCACCCCTCATCTAAAAGGAAACAGACATGACACGACTCAATGGGAAAGTGGCAATAGTCTTCGGGGCGGGCCGCGGAATCGGCCGCGCCACGGCCAAGCTCTTCGCAGCAGAAGGCGCAAAGGTAGCTGTTGTCTCACTCACTCAGGCCAACATCGATGCTGTCGTGGGCGACATCGAGATCGCGGGCGGCACCGCCCTAGGCGTGCGCTGCGATGTGAGCAAGACTGAGCAGATCTCGATGGCAGTGGAGAAGGTGGTAGCAGCCTACGGTGGCGTCGACATCCTGGTAAACGTCGCGTTCGACCCATCGGTAGTTCAAGCTTCGATCCTCGAACTCTCTGCCGAGCAGTTGCAGCGCAACTTCGACATGAGTCCGATCGCCTACCTCCGGACGATGCAAGCCTGCTATCCGTATTTGAAGGCGTGCGGTGAGGGGCGAGTTATCAACTTCGCGTCCTTGGCCGGTGTGACCGGGCTCACGCCCTACGGCCCGTACAACATGGCCAAGGAGGCTGTACGCGCGCTGACTCGGACCGCAGCACACGAATGGGGCAAGGACAACATTACGGTCAACAACGTCATGCCCGTTGCCGATACGTGGGGCGCTGCGGCGGCCAATGCGCCTCCACCGTCAAATGCGCTTGGTCGGTATGGCTCACCCGAGCAGGACATCGCACCCGTCGTCTTGTTTCTTGCGAGCACGGATGCGAAATTCTTGACCGGGTACAGCCTCTCCCCTGATGGCGGCCACATCATCGATGCAGGTCGCTGATGAGAGCGCCAGCAGAACAGCCGCCCCCAAGAATGACCGCTACGGAGCAACACGTATAGCCGGTATGGGCCCTGAGCCGCCGCTCATCAGACCGCGTTTACGCGTGGCAAAGCGGACAGTCGGCGCCCTTGCTGAAACGCAGGCTTCAGCAGCTTTCAACCTAGGTGCTTGCGCATGAAGGGGATGAGCTTCTCCAGGGCTTTGCCCACCGGACCCGGCTGGTCGTACAGCTCGTAGTGGGACGCGCCCTCGACTACTACAAGTTCCTTATGCTTGGACGCCGCCCGGCCATAAATTTCCTGTCCATCGCGATAGGCGCCGAAGGAACCGGGCTTGTCGCCCATCACCACGATCATCGGCGCGGTGAGCAACGTCTCCGCGAGATGAAAGGCATCCCAGCCCACGGCCGAGGCCCGGCGCGAGAAAAGCGCGCGCGTGCCGGCGCCCTCATTGACGCAGCGGTTGCGGTAGTAGTCGGTAGCACCCAACACATCGACGTCGGTCATGCCGGCCTTCCGTGCATCGTCGAGTGAGGTTGGCACAAAAAGATCGACTTGTGGCTGGCCGCCGCGGGCTTCGGCCGTGCGTTGCCGCGCCATGGCCTCCATCGCCCCGATGGGGTCGTAGCCGCTGAAGCCTTCGCGACACAGGCGGCCGAAGTTGACGCCGGTGATGCTGGCCAAAGCCTTGAAGCGTCGTTCGGTCATCGTGGCGTTGATGGCATACCCTCCACCGCCGCAGATGCCGAGCACGCCAATGCGCTCGGCATCGACGTAGGGCAGAGTGACCAGATAGTCCACCACGTGGCGGAAGTCTTCCACTGCCAGCACCGGGTCCTCGATGTAGCGCGGCTCGCCGCCGCTGGCGCCCTGCGTGCTGCGGTCGAAGGCGATGACGACGAAGCCGGCTTCGGCCAACGCCTTGCCGTAGACGTTGCCCGCGGTCTGCTCCTTGCAGCTACCGATCGGGTGCGCGCTGACGATGGCGGCATAAGTCTTCTTCTCATCGAAGTCTGGCGGGAACTGCAGCGTGGCGGCGATGTCGCCCAGCATTCCTGGGTGGCGAATGGTGACGGCCTTCATGGGGACTCCTTGGTAGCGGTGGTCGAGAGGATTAATCGATGCAGGAGTGCAGCGTAGACAAGCCATTGGTCAATGGGAAGCCCATAATCGCAAGCACAGTGATAAGCCAGGATTGACAAAATGCCTCTTCGCACCGCAGTGGATCCAGGGCTTCTGCCGGCGCTGGCGTGGTTCGCAGTGATCGCACGTCACCGCAGCTTCACCAAGGCCGCGGCAGAGATGGGCGTCACGCGCGCTGCGCTGTCGCAGAACCTGCAGGCCCTGGAGCGACGTCTGGACGCGCGGCTCCTTCACCGCACTACACGCGACGTCTCGCTCACCCAAGAGGGGCAGCGCCTTTACGACGCCTTGCTTCCAGCACTGGGCGGCATTGACCGCGCGGTGCACGGGCTGGGCGAATCGCTTGCCGAGCCTAGCGGCCTGCTCCGCGTCAACAGCTCGCGTATTGCGGCGCGTTGCTTGATTGAGCCCCACTTGCAGGAGTTCCTGGCGCGCCATCCGAAGCTGCAGCTCGAACTGGTGATGGACGACGCGCTATCGAATATCGTCGCCGACGGGTGCGATGCGGGTATCCGGCTGGGCGAGAGTCTGGCCGAGCATGTCGTGGCGGTGCCGATCTCGCCCATGCTGTCGATGGCGGTGGTTGCCTCGCCCGACTACTTCGCGCGCCGCGGCCGGCCCGAGTCCCCGGGAGACCTGGTGCAACACGACTGCATCCGGTTCCGCCAAACGGGCAGCGGCGCAATCTTCCGCTGGGAATTCAGCGACCCAAGTGTCGCGGGCCATGCATTCCGCTTCGAGCCCAAGGGCAGCTATCTGACCAACGACGACGAGGGCATGCTGCGGGCGGCGTTGCAAGGCGTGGGCTTGATCCAGCACCTGGACCTCGCCGTGCAGCCGCACTTGGCCGCAGGTCAACTCGAACGAGTGCTGGCTGGCTGGTGCATGCCGTTCGCAGGCTTCTACCTCTACGTGCCCACACGCGATCAGATGCCTGCCAAGGTGCGTGCTCTGATGGACTTTCTGGTCGAGAAGCGTGAGGCCCCTGCCGCGCCCACCAAGTCACGGGAGGGCAGGTCCAAAGAGAAGCGTAGCTGATGCCGCTGGCCCTCGGGGGTGTCGCCGTAGGTGCAGCGCGCTTGCGCGGCCGGACTACCGCATTGCAGACCTTCGCCGCCGACCGCTTGTGGCCAATTGTGCCCCTTGCCGCAGTTCAGGCATAGCCGCGAAAGCGGATGCCTAACCCATGGAACGCAAGTGCTGCATCAAGGACAACTGCACACGGCGCGCGCATGCTCACGTTCCCTCAACTCGATGGGAGACCATCATGGGATCAGCAGACACTGGAAACTGTCGTGAGCCCTGGAGCAAGGGCAAGATCGTCGGCCAGAAGGCGCCTTTCAAGCTCAAGGACATTTGGGCGCTGCGGGTGCGGCTGCAACTGCAGGGTCGAGTGCGCGAACTCGCCCTCTTCAACTTGGGCTTGGACAGTAAGCTGCGAGGCTGCGACCTTGTCAGCCTGAAAGTCAGGGACGTCTGCCACGGAGAGCAAGTTGCCCCACGGGCAACGGTGATGCAGCACAAGACGCAGCGTCCGGTGCAGTTCGAGCTGACGCCCGGAACCCGCGAGGCCGTGCAGGCCTGGATCCGGCGCACCGGACTGCGATCGGACGACTTCCTGTTCCCGAGCCGAATGCACGACTCGCCGCACCTCGGCACCCGGCAGTACGCCCGGATTCTTGGCGGCTGGGTCAGAGAGCTTGGACTAGATCCTGCCGACTACGGAATGCACTCGATGCGACGGACGAAAGCGACGCTGATCTACCGGCGAACGAGGAACCTCCGCGCGGTGCAGCTGCTGCTCGGCCACTCCAAGCTCGAGTCGACCGTCAGATACCTGGGCATCGATGTGGATGACGCCCTGGAGATCTCGGAGCAGACGGAAATCTGAGCGAGTGCCGATTGAGAGGCGCAGATCCGTCTTCCACGCTACGGCGGTGAAGCGGCTCGATGCGCCGCCGGATGGCTCGATCGCGGCGCATGGCAGTCATTCAGCGGGCCGCGTCGACTGGCTGAAACCAGTCTGGAACGGGCATTGAACGCAGTCATGCCCATGTCGACCGCGGCCGAGATCGATCCTTCGGAGCAATGCCTGTCCGGTGCCCTGTGCATGAGCCCCGAATGAAATCGGCATCGCACAGGGCAGGAACGGTCGAGTATTCAGCGCAAGGCCTCAACCAGATCAAGCACCATCCGGTCCCCACCGAACTTCTCGACCCCATGCGTCAGCAGCGCATCCACAGCCTGCGCAATGCCATGGCTCGAAGACGACTGCTGGGCCATGTCGTTGTAGTACCCCAGGTCCTTCTTCGCATTCGCCATCGAGAACTTCAGCGAATCGGTGCTGCCGGTCAGCAGCTTGGGCTTGACGCGTTCCAGCGCCACGCCGTTGCCGCCGCCCTTGGCGAGCACATCGACGAACACGTCGGGCTTCACGCCGGCGCGTTCGGCGCAGGCCGCGGCCTCGCACAGCAGCGCCACGGTGCCCAGCGACACGAAGTTGTGCAGCAGCTTCATCGCGTGGCCGGCACCGATGCCGCCCACGTGCGTGATGTTCTCGGCGAAGCAGCGCAAAACCGGCAGGCACGAGGCCAGCACTTGCTCGTCGCCGCCCACCAGCAGGTTCAGCCGGCCTTCGGCGGCTTCCTTCGCGGTGCGGGTCATGGGCGCGTCGATGAACTTGCCGCCCTTGGCGCTCACGGTTTCAGCCACCTTGGCGGTGGAGGCGGGCACTGCGGTGGAGCAGTCGATGACCACGGTGCCGGGGCGCAGCGTGGTGAGCGCGCCGTTGTCGCCCAGCATCACGGCCTCGACCTGCGGCGTGCCGGTCACGCACAGGATCAGCACGTCGACCTGCGCGGCCAGCGTGGCCACGTCCTTCACCGAAGTGGCGCCGGCCTTCAGCAGGCCGTCGATGGGCTGGTTGCCCGCGTGCTCCAGCACGGTGAGCTGGTGGCCGTGCTTGACGATGTTGCTGGCGATGCCGTGGCCCATCAGGCCCACGCCGACGAGGCCGACCTTGCGCGGCGCTTGCTGCTGTTCAGTGCTTGTCATGTGTTGTCTTCATCCGTGCTTGATGGCGATGGTCTTGAGGGTCGTGAAACCGAGCAGGGCCTCGAAGCCCTTCTCGCGGCCGAAGCCGCTGGATTTCACGCCGCCGAATGGCAGTTCTACACCACCCGCCGCACCGTAATTGTTGACGAAGACCTGGCCGCAGTGCAGCTTGTGCGCCATGCGCAGCTGGCGCGCGCCGTCGCGAGTCCACACGCCGGCCACCAGCCCGAAGTCCGTGCCGTTGGCCAGGCGCACCGCCTCGGCCTCGTCGGCGAAAGGCGTCAGGGCCAGCACGGGGCCGAAGATCTCGCGCTGCGCGATGTCGCTCTCGTGCGGCACGTCGCGGAAGAGCACAGCTTCCTGGTAGTAGCCGGTGGAAGACGCGTTGGGCGACACGGTGCCGCGCGCCGCCACCTTCAGGCCGGCGGCCTCGGCGGTCGCGACCATGTCTCGCACCTGGCGGAACTGCTTTTCGTTGATGAGCGGGCCCATGTCCAGGTCTTCGGCGGGCGTGCCGGCGCGTACGGCCGTGAAGCGCTTCGCGAGCCGCTGCACCACTTCTTCATAGACCGACTGCTCCACCAGCACGCGGCTGCCCGCCGAGCAGGTCTGGCCGGCGTTCTGGATGATGGCGTTCAGCAGCACCGGCTCCGCCGCGTCGAGGTCGGCATCCGCGAACACGATCTGCGGCGACTTGCCACCCAGCTCCAGCGTCACCGGGCAATGGCGCTCGGCAGCGGCCAGGCCTACGCTGCGGCCGGTCATGGTCGAGCCGGTGAACGAGATGTGGTCGATGCCGGGGTGTGCGCACAGCGCAGCGCCGGCTTCCTTGCCGTAGCCGGTCACCACGTTGAGCGCGCCGGCCGGAAAGCCGACCTCGGTCGCGATCTCGGCCAGGCGCAGCAGCGACAGGCTCGCGTCTTCCGCCGGCTTCACCACACAGGCGTTGCCGGCCGCGAGGGATGCGCCCACGCTGCGGCCCGCGATCTGCATCGGGTAGTTCCAGGGAATGATGTGGCCCGTCACGCCGTGCGGCACGCGCACCGTCAGCACGGTGTAGCCGCGCTCGTAGGGCAGGGTGTCGCCGTGCAGCTTGTCGCAGGCGCCGGCGTAGTACTCCATGTAGCGGGCCAGCGCGGTGGCGTCGTTGCGCGCCACGCGCAGCGCCTTGCCGGTGTCGCGCGCCTCCAGCTGGGCCAGCTCCTCGTGATGCTCCATGACGGCGGCGCCGAGCTTGGCGAGCAGGCGGCCGCGCTGCAGCGCGGTCATGCCGCCCCAGGGGCCGTCGAAGTTCTCGCCCATGGCCTGGCGTGCGGCGCGCACGGCGGTGTCCACGTCGGCGGCGGTGCCGCGCGCGATCTCGCCGAACTTGCTGCCATCGCTCGGGTCGATCACGTCGATGGTGGCGTTGCCTTCGGACTGCACGTGGCGTCCGTCGATGTAGTGGGCTGCTGCGTTCATGATGTCTTGTCTCCTGAAGGCCGGTCAGCGGGACGTGTTGGGTTCCGGCCAGGGTTTCTGCGGTTCGCGGATCTGCTCGAAGGCGCGGCTGAACTGCAGCACGCCCAGGTCGTCGAAGCGGCGGCCGGCAATCTGCAGGCCAATCGGCAGGCCCTCGGCCGAGTAGCCGCAGTTGATCGAGGCAGCGGGCTGCTCCGACATGTTGTAGGGCACCGTGAAGCCGATGTGCTCCAGCGGCAGCATCGGGTCGTTGGTGGGCGATGCGTGGTCGGCCGGCGCGGGCATGTTGGGCGACACCGGCGAGATCACGAAGTCGTAGGCCTTGGTGGCCGCAATGGCCGCCGCCCGCGCCGCGATGAACTGGCTGTAGGCGTCGAAGATGTGCGCGCCCGAGAAGCCGGCCGCGCTCTCGGCCCATTCGCGGATGTACGGCAGGATTTTCGCGCGCACTTCGGGCGCCATCGCCTGGATGTCGATGCACGAGCGCATGCGCCAGAAGTGGTCCATGCCCTGCAGCATCTTCGGCGTCATGAAGGGCGGGATCTCTTCGATCACGGCGCCGGCGGCCTCGATGCGCTCGGCCGCGCGGCGCACGGCCTCGGCGATCTGCGGATCGAGCGGCAGGCCGCAGCCCGCGTCCATGTGCAGCGCCACGCGCTTGCCCTTGATGAACGACGGGTCGACCTCGAAAGCCGTCCAGTCGATGGCGGGCGGCGGCAGTTCCGAATAGTCGCGGTCGTCGGGCTGCGCGACCGAGGCCATCATCAGCGCCGAGTCGGCCACGGTGCGCGTCATCGGGCCGGCGCAGCGGCCCATGTAGGGCGAGCTCAGCGGAATGCGCCCGAAGCTGGGCTTGAGCGTGTAGATGCCGCACCAGCTCGCCGGCAGGCGCAGCGAGCCACCGATGTCGGTGCCCACGTGCAGCGGGCCATAACCTGCAGCGGCTGCGGCGCCGGCGCCCGCGCTCGAGCCGCCGGGCGTGCGCGACAGGTCCCACGGGTTGCGCGAGAGTTCATGAAAGCTCGACAGTCCCGACGACAGCATGCCCAGGTCGGGCATGGTGGTCTTGGCGATCAGCACGGCGCCATCTTCCTTCAGGCGCGCGGCGGGCGGCGAGTCGTACGTCATCGGCACCAGCTCGTAGGCGGCGGTGCCCAGCGGCATCGCATCGCCCTTGGTCGCGAGGTTGTCCTTGATGGTCACCGGCACGCCGTCGAGCGTGCCCAGCGGCTTGCCGGCCAGCCAGCGGGCTTCGGAGGCGCGGGCCTGCTCCAGCGCCAGCTCGGGGCGGAAGAGCCAGGTGGCGTGCAGCTCGGGCTCGTACGCCGCGATGCGCTCGTTCACCGAGCGTGCCACTTCCACCGGCGAGAGTTCCTTGGCTGCATAGGCGGCATGCAGCTCCTGCACGCCCAGGGCATAAAGCGGCTTCGAAGTCGAGGTGCTCATCGCATCAGCCCCACGAGATCGCGGCCAGGTCGTTCACCACGATCGGCATGCTCGGCCACAGGCCCTTCACTTCCTTGCGCGCGATGGTCGGGAACACCGCCTGGTAGAGGAAGCCGTTGACCGCATCGGTCGCCAGCATGCGCTGGGCGTCGGCCAGCAGGTCGGCGCGGCGCTTCTTGTTCTCTTCGTTCTGGATGGTGACGAACAGGTCGCGGAACTTCTTCGAGTCGTAGCCCCAGTAGTAGTCGGGCTCGGTGTACTTCACCAGGTCGAAGGGCTCCACGTGCGCGACCATGGTCAGGTCGAAGTCGTGCGCGCCGCCGAAGGTGCCGCTGAGCCACTGCGCCCATTCGACGTTCTGGATCTTCACGTTGATGCCGATCTGCGCGAGCTGCGCGGCGATCACCTCGCCGCCCTGGCGGGCGTAGGAGGGCGGAGGCAGCTGCAGGCGCAGTTCCAGCGGCGTCTTCACGCCGGCCTCGGCCAGCAGCTTCTTCGCCTTTTCCACGTCGAAGGGGTTCATCGCGGTGGTGTCGATGAAGCCCGGCGCGCCCAGCGCGTAGTGGCTGCCGATGGGCCTGCCGAAGCCGTCCGCCGCGCCCTGGATGATCGCGTTGCGGTCGATGGCCGCCAGGATCGCGCGGCGCACGCGCACGTCGTCCAGCGGTTTCTTGCGGTTGTTGATGGTCAGGATCACCTTGCCGCGCGTGCCAACCTCGATCACCTGGAAGCGCGAGTTACCCTTGAACTGGCTCACCGAGCGCGTGCCCGCGCGCGGGAAGATGTCGATGTCGTTCGACAGCAGCGCGGCGGTCTGCGCGGCGGTGTCCGACATGAAGCGGAAGACGAACTTCTGCGTCTTCGCGAGGTTCGGGTCGCGGTAGGTGGGCGATTTGACGAGCGTGCACGAGGCGCCGCGCTGCCATGCCGCCAGCTTGTAGGGGCCGGTGCCCACGGGTGCGGTGGCGTTCGTCTCTGCGCTCTTGGGCTCGACAATGCAGGCGGTCGACTGGCCCAGCATGAAGGGCAGGTCGGGGTTGGGCAGCGTGCTGTTGACGCCCACCGTGTACTCGTCGAGCACCACGGTGCCGATCTCGCTGAAGAAGCGCTTGTCCTTGTTGGTGCTCTTGGCACCGCCCGCGCGGTCGTACGAGAACTTCACCGTGTTCGCGTTGAAGGGCTGCCCGTTCTCGAAGCGCACGCCCTTGCGCAGCTTGAAGACGAAGGTCTTCATGTCGGGCGACGACGACCAGCTCTCCGCCAGCATCGGCGTGACCGATCCATCGGCATTCACCTTGGTGAGCGTCTCGAAGATGTTGTATTGCGTGATCTCCGCGATGGCCGACGCGGCGCCGCTGGTCGGGTCCAGGCCCGGCGGTTCGAGTGGCATGCCGATCGTCAGCGTGTTCTTGCCGGCCTGCGCGCGGGCCTGGGGCAGGAAGACACCCGGGATCGCCGCGGCCATGGCGGAAGTCATGAGTGTGCGTCGCTTCAACATTCGATAGTTCCTGGAGGTGAGGGTGAAAGGGAGGGGAAAGAGGGCTCGTCCCGGCTAGCGCGACGGCGTGTGCAGGACGGCGGAAAGCAGGGTGCGCGTGTACTCGTGCTGCGCGTGCTCGAACAGGTCGGCCGGGCGGCCGCGTTCCACGATGCGGCCCTTGAAGACCACGCAGACCTCGTCGCAAAGGTGGTTGACCACTGCGAGGTCGTGGCTGATGAGCAGGTAGCTGATGCCGAACTGCTGCTGCAGGTCCTGCATGAGGTTGAGCACCTGCGCCTGCACCGACACGTCGAGCGCGCTCACGGGTTCGTCGGCCACGATGAGCTTGGGGCGCGTGATGAGGGCGCGTGCGATGGCGATGCGCTGGCGCTGTCCGCCCGAGAACTCGTGCGGGTACTTGTCCATGTCGGTGGTGCGCAGGCCCACGGCGGCCAGGGTCTCGGCGGCGCGTTCGCGCTGCTCTGCACGCGTGGTGGCAGCGAGCGCTTCGAGCGGCTCTGCGACGATGCGCGCGACCGTCTGGCGCGGATCGAGCGAGCCGTACGGGTCCTGGAACACCATCTGGAAGTCGCGGCGTGCGACGCGCAGCTCTTCCTTGGAAAGCGCGTGCAGGTTGCGACCTTCGAGCGACACTGTGCCCGAGGTCGGCGTATCGAGGGCCATCACCAAGCGCGCGATGGTCGACTTGCCCGAGCCCGATTCACCGACGATGCCCACGCTCTGGCCGGCCTGCACTTCGAAGCTCACGCCGTTGAGCGCCTTCACGGTCGGCGGCGGGCCGAAGAGCTTTTCGCGCGGGAGCGCGTAGTGGCGATAGAGGTTGTTCACTGCCAGCAGGGGCTGGCGGGCGTTAGCAGCGGGCTGGCTCATGCGGTGGCGGTCCTGGCGGTGGATGCGGCGATTTCTCCGAGCCGCAGGCAGCGCACCACGTGATCGTTGGGCAGCAGCGTCTCGCGCGGCCGCGTGCTCTGGCACAGGTCGATGGTGTGGGCGCAGCGGCCGGCGAAGGCACAGCCGCGCGGCATGTCGACCAGCTCGGGCACGCTGCCGCGGATGGTCGGCAGCCGGCCCGCGCGCACCGCGCCGAGGGCGGGGCGCGCCGCGAACAGGCCGCGGGTGTAGGGATGGGCGCGTCCGGCGAACACCGCGTCAGTCGGGCCGCTTTCCACCGCGCTGCCGCCGTACATCACGAGCATGCGCTTCACGCTGTTGGAGATCACGCCGAGGTCGTGCGAGATCAGGATCAGCGCCATGCCCATTTCCTTGACCAGGCCTTGGATCAGGTCGAGCACCTGCTTCTGGATGGTCACGTCGAGCGCGGTCGTCGGCTCGTCGGCAATCAGCAGGTCGGGGCCGCAGGCGAGCGCCATCGCGATGCCGATGCGCTGGCGCTGGCCGCCGGAGAACTGGTGCGGGTACGCATCGAGCCGCGAGGCCGCGTCGGGAATGCCCACGCGGTCGAGCAGGTTCAGCGCTTCCTTGCGGGCCTGCTCCTTGGTCAGGCCGCGATGCAGCCGCAGCGGCTCGCCGACCTGGCGCGCGATGGTGTGCACCGGGTTCAGGGCCGTCATCGGCTCCTGGAAGATCATGCCGATGCGGTTGCCGCGGATCTCGCACATCTTCTTTTCGGGCAGCCCGACGAGCTCCTGCCCGTCGAGCTTGATGCTGCCCGAAACCTTGGCGGTGGAGGGCAGCAGGCCCATCAGCGACATCACGGTGATCGACTTGCCGCAACCGGATTCGCCGACGATGCCCAGCGTTTCGCCGCGCTCCAGCGAGAACGAGATGCCGCGCACGGCCTGCGCCGGCCCGCGCTGGGTCTGCAGGCCGATCTGGAGGTTGTTGACTTCGAGGAGTGGCATGGTCAGTGGATCGGGATCGGGCAGCCGAACGCAGAAGGAAGACAAAAGCTACGCAGAAGTCGCAGAAGGGAATCAGGAAAATTGTTTATGGATTTCTTTCGCGACCTTCGCGAAACCTTCGCGCCCTCTGCGTACTGGTACCCGCATTTGAAGTGCTCGTTCATCGACCACCTCTTCACCGTGCACGCGCAAGACGAGGATCGAGCAGGTCGCGCAGGCCGTCGCCGAGCATGTTCAGGCCGAGCACCGCGAGCGCGATCGCCATGCCGGGAAAAACGGCCAGCAGCGGCTGCTGGAACATGAGGGTCTGGGCTTCGCTGAGCATGCGCCCCCACGAAGGTTGCGGCGGCTGCGTGCCCAGGCCGAGGTAGGAGAGGGCGGCTTCCGCGAGGATGGCGATGGCGAAGCGAATGGTGATCTGGACGATCAGCACGGCCGAGATGTTCGGCAGCACGTGCTGCATCGTGATCGCGAAACTGCCCTTGCCGCAGGCGCGCGCGGCGGCGACGTACTCGCGCGACCAGATCGCGTTGGCCGATGCACGCGTGATGCGCGCGAAGGTCGGGATGTTGTAGATGCCGATGGCCACGATGGCATTCACGATGCCTGCGCCGAACACGGCCGTCATCATGATGGCCGAGAGAATGGCGGGAAACGCCAGCGTGAAGTCGGACAGCCGCATCACTGCTTCCTCGACCCAGCCGCGCCTGGCGGCTGCTAGCAGGCCCAAGGCGGTGCCGACCACCAGGCCGATGCCCACCGCGATCACACCCACAAGGATGGATGCGCGCGCGCCGACGAGCAGCAGCGAGGCCACGTCGCGGCCGAACGCATCGGTGCCGAGCCAGTGCGAACCGGACGGCGCCTGCAGCTTGTTCGCCATGTCCATGCCGTAGGGCGAGTAGGGCGTCCACACATAGGAGATCAGCGCGGCGAGCACCAGCAGTGCGGCCAGCACGCCCCCGATGCAGAAGCTGCGATGCCGCAGTGCGCGGCGCCAGAAGCCGGGGGCCTTCAGTGCCACGCCGGAGGGAGCGGCGGGCAGCGCGGCGGAGGTTGGATTGACGGCGCTCATATGTCGCTGGCCTTGATGCGCGGGTCGATCACGGCATACAGCACGTCGACCACGAAGTTCACGATGACCACCATGGCCGCCAGCAGCATCACGCAGTTGCGCACCACGATCAGGTCGCGGTTGCTGATGGCCTGGAAGATCAGCCGGCCCAGGCCGGGAAGATAGAACACGTTCTCCACGACGATGGTGCCGGCCAACAGCTCCGAGAACTGCATGCCCATGACCGTGATGACGGGGATCATCGCGTTGCGCAGCACGTGCGTCCAAAGCACCATGCGCTGCGACACGCCCTTGGCGCGCGCGGTGCGAACGAAGTCCTCGCGCATCACCTCCAGCACTGCCGAACGCGTGATGCGCGCCAGGATCGCCGCTTGCACCACGGCCAGGGAAAGGGCTGGCAGCAGCAGCGACTTGATCCCCGCGAAGATGCCTTCGCCCCATCCCTCGAAGCCGCCGGCGGAGAACCACTGCAGCTGCACCGAGAACACCAGGATCAGCAGGATGGCGAACCAGAAGTTCGGAATGGCGATGCCGACCTGGGCCATGCCCATGAGGCCGACGTCGCCGAGCTTGTTGTGGCGGGCCGCGGCGGTCACGCCCACGAGCAGGGCGATCACGACGGTGAGCGCCATGGCGAGCACGGCCAGGGGCACCGTCAGCGCCAAGCGTTCGAGGATGAGGTCGAGCACGGGCGAGCTGTAGGCGTAGCTGTCGCCGAGGTTGCCGGTGAGCAGGCCGCCGATCCAGTGCCAGTAGCGCGTCCACGCGGGCTGGTCGAGGCCGAGCTTGGTGGCCAGGGCGGCCACGGCCTCGGGCGAGGCGTCGGGGCCCATGAGCATCTGCGCGGCGTTGCCGGGCAGGATCTCGAGCACGAGGAAGACGATGACCGAGGCGCCGATCAGGGTGCCGATCAGCGTCAGCGTGCGCTTCAGCAGGAACAGGCCCATCTCAGCCTCTCAGGTCGCTACTGGGGAGGCAGGGCGTCATGCTGCCGAGATGCATTCGGCGATGGCGCGGCCCACGTCCACGGTGTTCGCGGTGCCGCCCATGTCGCGGGTGCGGGGGCCTTCGCTGAGCACGGTCTCGATGGCGGAGAGCACGGCGGCCGAAGCCTGTGCATAGACGGGATCGTCGCCGCCGAGGTGGTCGAGCATCAGCGCGGCCGACCAGATCTGGCCGATCGGGTTGGCGATGCCCTTGCCCGCGATGTCGGGTGCGGAGCCGTGCACCGGTTCGAAGAGCGACGGGAACTTGCGTTCGGGGTTGAGGTTGGCCGACGGCGCGATGCCGATGGTGCCGGTGCAGGCCGGGCCCAGGTCGGACAGGATGTCGCCGAAGAGGTTGGAGGCCACGACCACGTCGAACCAGTCGGGGTGCTGCACGAAATGCGCGCACAGGATGTCGATGTGGAACTTGTTCGTCGCCACGTCGGGGTAGCGCTTGGCGATCTCGGCCAGGCGCTCGTCCCAGTAGGGCATGGTGATGGAGATGCCGTTCGACTTGGTGGCGGCCGTCAGGCTCTTGCGCTTGCGGCGGTTGGCGAGCGTGAACGCGTAGTCGATGATGCGGTCCACGCCGGTACGGGTGAACACCGCTTCCTGGATCGCCATCTCGCGCGGCGTGCCCTCGAACAGGCGGCCGCCCACGGAGGTGTATTCGCCCTCGGTGTTCTCGCGCACCACCAGGAAGTCGATGTCGCCGGGCTTGCGGTGCGCCAGCGGGCCGGGCACGCCGGGCATCAGGCGCACCGGACGCAGGTTGACGTACTGGTCGAAGTCGCGGCGGATCTTGATGAGCAGGCCCCACACGGCGATGTGGTCGGGCACCTTGTCGGGCGCGCCCACGGCGCCGAAGTAGATGGCGTCGTGGCCCTGGATCTTGTCGGCCCAGTCGGCCGGCATCATCAGGCCGGTGCGCACGTAGTGGTCGGAACCCCAGTCGAAATGGTCGTAGGAGAAATCGATGCCGAAGCGGCGACCGACCGCGTCGAGAACGCGCAGCCCTTCGGGCATGACCTCGACGCCGATGCCGTCTCCGGGAATGACTGCAATCCTGTGCTTTTTCTGCATTGACTCAACCTGTTCAAAGTTCGTTTCGTTCGGGGGGCACCGGCGCTCGTGACGCGGGCTTTCGAAAAAATTCTAGAAGCGAGAAACGGGCCTGCGCAGGGGGTTCGCACCCAGTTCGCCTTGACAAAATAAGAAGGCTGTGTCGATGCGTTTCCCTATGGCAATGAAGAAATCGTGTGTCACGGAACCGACTTCGAATTCGAATAATTAGAAGGCGAAAGCTCCCGATGACTCTCGCATGAAAGCCCTCGAGCCTCCTACATGAAGGTTTTCTGAAGCAGCCCGCGCGGCCCTGCCCGATACTCCGCGCGCTCGCGAGGCGCTCCGCAGAGACCGCTCGCCAGGAGACCCATGAATTTCTTGTCCGTTGCCGCGAAGGCGGTCGCACGCCGCATCCGACGGTGGCTCCAGCCCTCGCTGGTGCGGCGCCTGCTGTTCGCGCAGATCGCGGTGGCGGGGCTGCTGTGGTGCGCCACGCTGGCGCTCTTCCTGTATGACTCGAACCGCCTGCCCGAGCTGGTGCGCTACGACAAGGTCTTCGAAAGCATCATGGCCTGCGCGCAGAACCTGGCCTTCGATCCCGCGCGTCAGCAGCAGACGCTCAAGGCCTTCGACATGGCGCTGCAGGAGACTTCGAGCGACTTCAAATCCGATCAGGATCGGGCGCCCGTGCTGCAGGTGTGGCAGCAGGGCCGGCTCATCTACAACTCCGCGCCGAGTGCGCCGCTCATGCACACGCAGATGCCCGGGCGGGTGGAGCAGGTGCGCGCCGGCGATCGCGTGTGGCGCGCCCGCTCGATGACTTCGCCGCTGCTGGACACGCGCGTACTGCTGGCGGAGCCCGACGTGCTGCGCCTGAACTTCACCATCGAACACCGCAGCTACTACCTGCTGCCGCTGGCCATCAGCCTGCCGTTCGTCGTCTTCCCGGCCTGGCTCTCGGTGATGCTTGCGCTGCGGCCGTGGCGGCAGGTGACGAAGGAGACGGCCGAGCGCGGCCCGGCCGATCTTTCGCCGCTGACCTTCGAGCCGCCGCACAAGGAACTGCAGCCACTGGTGAGCGGCATCAACGGACTGCTGCGCAGCGTGCGCGACCGCGCATCGCGCGAGCGCGGCCTGATCGCCGACGCGGCCAACGAGCTGCGCACCCCGCTCGATGCGATGCGCGTGAACGTCGAGGCGCTGAAGGCCCGGACCTCCGACCCCGGGCAGCGCGAGCTCATGGCCAACCTGCTGCGAAGCAACGACCGCGCGGCACGGCTGGTGGGCCAGCTGCGGCAACTGATGCGAAGCGACGAGATGCCGCTGGACGCCTTGCCCGCGACGCTGGCCTTCGATGCGCTGGTGCGCGACCGCATTCCGCTCGTCGAGGCACTGGCGCGGGCGCGCGGCATCGCGCTGGAGTTCGCCTCTGAAGTACCCGAACCGGTGCCGGTGCACGGCGAGAGGGAAAGCCTGATCTCGATGGTGAGCAACCTGGTGGAGAACGCCATCAAGTACAGCCCCGATGGCGGCGCTGTCACGGTGCGCGTCGGGCGCGAGTCATCGGATGCGGTGCTGCGCGTGACGGACCAGGGCCCGGGCATTCCGCCCGCGCTGCGCGAGCGCGTGTTCGACCGCTTCTTCCGCAATCCGGACCAGACGCAGTCGGGCAGCGGACTGGGGCTGGCCATCGTCAGGTCGGTGCTTGAGAAGCATGGCGGGCGCATCGAGCTGTCCGACGGGGAGGGCGGTCGTGGCCTGCGCGCGACCGTGTGGCTGCCGCTGTCGGCTGGCTGACAAGCGGGCGCATCCCTCTTAGGATGGGGCGATGCGAACACTTCAACTCCCCACCGGCGGCGAGATGCCGGTCCTGGGCCTGGGCACATGGCGCATGGGCGAAGACGCGAAACGCCGCGCCGACGAGGTCAAGGCCGTGCGCGAAGCCATCGTGCTCGGCTATCGCCTGATCGACACGGCCGAGATGTACGGCGACGGCGGCGCCGAGACCGTGCTGGGGCGGGCCATCGCCGAGGCCCTGCGCGCGAACGACGTGCGGCGCGAAGAGCTCTTCATCGTCAGCAAGGTCTACCCGCACAACGCCAGCCGGCGCGGCACGCGAGATGCCTGCGAACGCAGCCTGAAGCGGCTCGGGCTCGACGCCCTCGATCTCTACCTGCTGCACTGGCGCGGCAACCATCCGCTGCGCGAGACGGTGGCGGCGATGCATTCGCTGGTCGACGATGGCCGCATCGCGCACTGGGGCGTGAGCAATTTCGACATCGACGACATGGAGGAACTGGAGGAGGCAGCCGGTGGCAACGGCCCGGCTTGTGCGGCCAACCAGGTCTACCTGTCGCTGGGCGAACGAGGGCCCGAGTTCGGCCTGCTGCCTTGGCAGCGTGAGCGCGGCATGCCCTTGATGGCCTACAGCCCCATCGACCAGGGCGCGCTGGCCGAGGACGATGGGCTGGTGGAACTGGCCGAGCGACTGGGCGTGACGGCAGCGCAACTCGTATTGGCTGCCGTGATCGCTCGGCCCGGTGTGGCTGCGATTCCGAAAGCGGTACGCAGCACCCACCTGAAGGAGAACCTGGCCGCTGCCGAATTGAAGCTCGATGCGGCGACGCTGGCCGAACTGGATCGCCTACATCCGCCGCCGAAGCGCAAGATGCCCCTGGCGATGATCTGAGCGCCGCCGGCGATCAGTGGGCTTCGGCCTGCTTCGCCGCGGCGATCACGGCGCTCTCATCGTGCTTCGCGCCGTTGAGGAACAGGTTCAGCAGCACCGCCGCGATCGACGCCAGCAAAATGCCCGACTCGATCAGCGAGTGGATGGCGTGCGGCATCCATTGCTTGAAGTTGGGCGCGATCAGCGGAATCATGCCGATGCCCAGCGAGACCGCGACGATCATCGCGTTGTGGCGGTTGTTCCTGAAGTCCACGCCCGAGAGGATGCGGATGCCGGTGGCGGCCACCATGCCGAACATCACGAGGCCCGCGCCGCCGAGTACCACGGTGGGCAGCGATTCGACCAGCGCCGCCATCTTCGGCAGCAGGCCCAGCACGATCAGGATGATGCCGCCGGCCACGCACACATAACGGCTCTTGATGCCGGTGACGGCCACGAGGCCCACGTTCTGCGAGAAGCTGGTGTAGGGGAAGGTGTTGAAGACGCCACCGATCAGCGTGCCCAGGCCGTCGGTGCGCAGGCCGCGCGCCAGATCCTTCTGGCTGATCTTGCGCTCGGTCATTTCGCCGAGTGCGAGGAACATGCCTGTCGATTCGATCATCACGACGATCATGATCAGTGTCATGGTGAGTATCAGGATCGGATCGAACTGCGGCATGCCGAAGTGGAAGGGCAGCACGATGTCGACCCACGCGGCCTTGCCCACCTTCTCGTAGGTCATGAGGCCGGTGAGCGAGGCCACGACGGCGCCGATCACGATGCCCAGCAGCACTGAGATGTTGGCGACGAAACCCTTGGCGTACTTCACGATCAGCAGGATCGACACCAGCACCAGCGCGGCCACGCCGAAGCCCGAGAGGTCCGCGTACTTGGGGTTGGGCACCGTCGGCAGGATCGCGAAGCCCTTGGGCACGGCGGGAATGGAACTGCCGGGCGAGGTCACCTCGGCGAGCCACTTCGCATAGACCGGGTCGACCAGCGCGGGCGCGGTCGGGCCCACGGGGTTGCCGAAGATCCAGTTGATGCCCACGCGCATCAGGCTGATGCCGATGACCGCGATGATGGTGCCGGTGACCACCGGCGGAAAGAAGCGCAGCATGCGGCTGACCAGCGGCGCGATCAGTATCGACACCACGCCCGCGCCGATGATGGCGCCGAACAGCAGCTGCGCGCCGTTCTGGCCGGGGTTGGCGTTGGCGATGGCCACCATGGGCGCGACGGAGGCGAAGGTCACGCCCATCATCACCGGCAGCTTGATGCCGAAGAACTGCGTGGCGCCCAGCGCCTGGATCAGCGTGGCGATGCCGCAGCAGAACAGGTCGGCGGAGATCAGCAGTGCAACCTCGTCGGGGCTGAGCTTGAGCGCGCGGCCGACGATCAGCGGCACCGCGACGGCGCCCGCATACATCACCAGCACGTGCTGAAGGCCGAGAGCGGCGAGCTTGCCGGTGGGCAGCCGCTGATCCACGGGATGGACTGTTGAGGGGGTGCTGTCGGCCGTCATCATGTGTCTCCTGCTGCGGCGAGAGAGGGATTGATCGAGGAGAGGCGGGCGACACGGCTCGGCATGCGCACACCTGTTTGTGTACGCCAAACTGTATACAACTTATGCAACAATCCGGATTCAGGAAAACCCGTATCCGGTCCGGGGCCTTGCCCCGGTCGTTTCTTGCTATGCGACGGGGTAGGGGCCGTCGTCGAAAGCCTCGGCGTGATAGCCCTTGCTGCCCACTTCGCGCGCGAGCTGGCTGCGGAAATCGCTGCCTTCGCGCAGGCAGCGCAGCACATGAGCGAAGTCATGACGCGGCTGCCATCCGAGGTCGCGCCGCGCGAGTTCGTTCACGTAGACGCGATCGAGCTGCCTTGGCAGCGTCCATCCCTGCTTCGCGTAGAGCGCCTCCGCCTCGGGGAAGAGCCGGCGCAGTACGGCGGCCGCGTTCTCCCGCAGCATCTGCAGGTCGTCGCGCGCGAAGGGCGTGGTGGCCGAGACGATGTAGCGGCCGAAGCCGATGCGCGGTGCGTGCCGGGCCGCAAGAAGATGCGCCTGCACCACGTCCTCGATGTCGGCGCGGCGATGCAACAGCTCGTTGGCCTGCGCGTTGTCCAGCGAGTGCAGGCTGCGCGCCGCGGCATCGTCGTCTTCCTCGGGGAAGAAGCGCGAAGTCTTGAGCACCACCACTGGCAGCTGTTGCTTGCGATGAAACAGCTCGCACAGGCTCTCGGCCGATGTCTTGGTCACGCCGTAGATGTTCTTCGGAACAGGCGTCACGTCCTCGGTGATCCACGCAGCCGGCATGCCCTCTGCAGGCGTGAGCGCGGAGCCGAAGGTGCTGGTCGTGCTCGTGAACACGAACGACTCGACACCCGCGGCGACAGCCTCCTCGAGCAGCACCAGTGTGCCCGTGATGTTGGTGTCGACGAACTCCTGCAGGCTGTGCGTTGCCACATGCGGCTTGTGCAGCGTGGCCGCGTGGATGACGGTGCGCACGCCCTTCATGCAGCCGCGCACGAAAGCGCGGTCGACGATGGAGCCGGTGCGGTCGGTGAACCCGGAGGAAGCGATGTCGATGCCGCGCGCGGCCTGCGAGCTTGCGCGCAGCGTGCGCATCAGGGCCTCGCCGAGGTGGCCGGCGCTGCCGGTGATGAGGATGGTCATGGCCGCAAGACTAGCCGCGGCCGCATGGACCGTCCACGCATAAGTTATGCGCGATTCAGGCGCGTGGCCTTGCTTCCCGCACCGTGAGCCCGGAGGCTGCCTGCTTGGCGTCGTGCTTCGCGATGGCCGCTTCGCTCGCCACGTCCTCGGCGTGCCGGAACATGCCCGGCGGAATGCGCACCGCGCCTATCGCCAGCGTGGCGAAGGGCGTGAAGCGGACCACGCCATGCCGGTCCTCGCCCTCGATGCCGCCGGACTGCCGGTCGGCTTCGTCGTAGAGGCCGGGTGCCTGCCGGTTGAACTCGGCGATCAGCCCGGCGCAGCGCCGGTACCAGTCGGGGCTCTGGAACAGCATCAGGAAGTCGTCGCCGCCGATGTGGCCGACGAAGTCGCGATGCGCGTCGGCATGCTGCGTCGCCAGCCGCGCGAGCAGCAGGATCATCTCGTCGCCGCGCCAGTAGCCGTAGTGGTCGTTGAACACCTTGAAGCTGTTCAGGTCCGCATAGCAGGCCGCGAAGTCGGCGCCGCTGTCGAGCAGCCGCGCGATGTGGATGTTGATGGGGATGTTGCCCGGCAGCGAGGTCAGTGGGTTGGCGTGCCGCGCCGCCTCGATGCGCGCCTCGGTGACCGCGCGCACCAGCTGGTCGCCCGTGCCCAGCCCCGCATAGCGCTTCTGCTCCGTCACGATGAAGCCTTCGCTCAGGTAGCGCTGGTCTTCCGACATCAGGATGCCGAGCAGGCTCTCGACGTTCTCCTCGCGTTCCACGACCAGCGGCGTATTGCTGCCATAGGCCAGGCAGGGGCGGCGGCCGTGCACCTCGCGGAAGTACAGCCGCGCGTAGTCGTTCATGAACGACTGGCGGTTGATCAGCGCCACGGGCGTTCCATCGTCGACCACGGCCAGTGCATGCAGCGCCGGATGCTTCTGGAAGGCCGCCGCGACCTCGTCGACCGGCGTCTGCGGGCTCAGCGCGGGCGCCTGGATCACCGAGAGGCCGCGCAGCACGCTGGGTTGCGAGGCTTGCGCCGCATGCGGCATCACCGCGATGCGGGAATCGCCGATGGTGGCCGCCACGGCCTCGGGCAGCGCCGGCAGCAGCTCCGGCGCAGGCGGGCCCAACAGGTAGCCCTGGCCGAGCGCGATGCCCAGGTCGCGCAGTACGCGCAGGTCCTTGGCGTTCTCCACGCCCTCGGCGATGAGTTCGCTTCCCATCGCATTGCCCAGGCCGGCGATGGCGCGCACCAGCGCCACGTTTTGCGGGCAGTTGGCGATGTCCTGGGTAAGCAGCTTGTCGATCTTGACGAAGTCGGGCTGTAGTTCTTTCCAGCGCCGCAGGTTGGAATGGCCCTCGCCGAAGTCGTCGAGCGCGATGCGCGCGCCCAGCGCATGCAGCGCCTTGACTGCCTGGCGCAGCGCCTCGGCATCGCCCGCGGCGCATTGCTCGGTGAGCTCCACCGTCACGTCGCGCACCGCGATGTTGTAGTTCGCCAGCATGCGCTCTAGCCAGCATGTGCCGCCGGCGGCGCTCATGGCCTCGATCAGCGTATCGGCGCTCATGTTCACGAAGAGCCGGCCCGGCTTGCTCAGGCGGCCCCATTGCGCGAGCACCGCTTCCACGCAGTGAAGCTCGAAGCCGGTCAGCCTCGACTCCGCCGCGGCCAGCGCGAGCATTGCCTCGGGGCTGGGTAGCGCGATGCCGGCACCGCCGCGTATCAGGGCCTCGTGGCCGAAGATCGTTCCCTGGCGCAGATCCACGATCGGCTGGAAGAACGCAGTGATCGCAGGATGCGGCTTGGCGCTGGACAGGGATGGCCGGAGCATGCTGTGGAGATTGTTCGTCGGCGGCCCTCGCGCAGAAGAACAGCGAGTAGCCCTTTTGGGCTACAGCATGCCGCATTTATATGACAGGAGCACGGGCCGCCCTGCCGGCGACGTGGTCAGGCGATGGTGGTGACGATGCGCCCCGCGCGTCCGTCGGAAAGCGCGATGCGCTCCCACAGCACGCGCCCAGGCAGGATCGGAACGATCCGGTCGGTGTTCGCCCCGGTCGCGACTTCGAGCGACGACAGCTCGCCCGCATGCCAGCCCAGCTCTTCGAGCGTGGCTTCGGCTTCCAGGATCTCCCTGGAGGCAAAGCCGATCAGCGAACGGCCCATGAACTCGCTGGCGTCGGCGCGCCATTCGGCCTGCCGCGAAGGCGATGCGGCCAGCAGCCGGTGCGTGCGGTCGCAGACCAGGTGCACCTTGCGCGTGGACGATTCGACCAGCCGCTTCAGCGCCGCGTCCTGCGCCGAGTCGCAGGCCGTCGCGAGCAGCCTGTGCGCCATGGCTTGTTGTGCCGGCGAGAGCGCGAGCTGCCCGCGCTCCCAGCGCGACACCGTCGCCTGGTTCACGCCCATCAACTGCGCGAAGTGCGTCTGCTTGATGCCACGCAGCAGCCGCATCTGTCGCAGCGCGAGGCCGAGGTTCTTCCGCATGCCGGGTCAGGCCAGCAGGGCCTTGACCAGGTCGAGCTGCCGGTCGGGCTTTTCGGTGCCGAGCTCGAGGCTGGCCTCGATGCGCTCCAGGTGCTCGGTCATGCTCTTCACGGCGGCTTCCACGTCGCCCTTGCGGCACAGCCGCAGGAACTCGGCGTGCTCGTCCGACGAGCAATGCGGGTCGTTCGACGAGTGGTACAGCATCGCGATCAGCGAGCTGCGCGCCACCAGTTCGCGCACCAGCTCGGCCAGCGTGCGGTTGCCGGTGGCTTCGGCCAGCGCCACGTGGAAATCGCCCAGCAGTTTCTCGCGCACGGTGCCCATGGTGGTTGTCTGGCGCAGGGCGGTGCGCTCGAACTTGATGTGCTGCTCCAGCGCCTGGTAGTCACGCGCCTTGGCGCATGCGATGAAGAGGCGCACCACCTCGCTCTCGAGGATGCGCCGCACGGCGAAGACCTCGCGAGCCTCCTCCACCGAGGGCTGGCTCACGAAGGCGCCCTTGTCGGGAATCATCTCGATGAGCTTGTCCTTCGACAGCATCAGCAGGGCGGCGCGCACCTTGGTGCGGCTCACCGAATACACGCGGCCCAGCGCTTCCTCGCGCAGCCAGGTGCCGGGCGGCAGCCGCTTCTCGACGATCGCGGTGGCGATGTCGTTGGCGATGCTCTCGATGGAGCTGTTCTTGTCGGTCACGGCTGAGCCGTTCTCGTCCGGAACGGCGGCAGCGGGGGGAACGGAAGGTTTGGAACTGGCGCGGGGCATGCGCGGATTGTGGCCTAGCGCGAGAGTGTGAAGCTTTCGAGCGCACCGATGATGGGCTTCGGCAGGGGCTTTGCGAGCTCTCCGCGCTTGCTGGTGCGCAGCTTCAGCGCGACCAGCGACTCGATGAGCTTGGTGCCGGCGGCCACGCCGTCGATCACCGGCACGCCCAGCACGCCCTCGATGTGCTCGCACAGGTCGGTCATGCCGGCGCAGCCGAGCACGATGCAGTCGGTGCCGTCTTCTTCCAGCGCGCGGCGGCA
The DNA here is from genome assembly GCF_048305045.1 of Variovorax sp. 278MFTsu5.1. Lineage (NCBI taxonomy): Bacteria > Pseudomonadati > Pseudomonadota > Betaproteobacteria > Burkholderiales > Comamonadaceae > Variovorax > Variovorax sp. 278MFTsu5.1. Next base: position 5,093,036 of record NZ_CP157622.1, on the reverse strand, counting down.
CTCGTCGACGATGCGCTCGCGGGCCCGCGAGCCGGGCTCCTCCAGTTCGAGCACCGGCAGCTCGCAGGCGCGCACGTTGGCGCAGAAGCGCTCCATGCCGTAGATCTCGGCCAGGTGCCAGGCCTGCCCGATGGTGCGGCCCAGCGTGGTCACCACGCTGAAGCGGCTGCCGATCATGCTGGCCAGGTGCATCGCCGCCTCGGCGATGCCCACCACGGGGCCGTGCGCCAGCTCGCGCGCGGCCTTCAGGCCGGGGTCGCCGAAGCAGGCGATCACGTAGCCGTCGATGCCGTCGCGCTCGCCCGCCGCGATTTCCTGCAACAGGCCCGGAACGGCCAGAGCCTCGTCGTAGTGGCTTTCGATGGACACCGGCCCCATGGCCGGGCTCACTGCGACGATCTCGGTGCCGGCCTGCGCCACGGCCCGGGCGCAGGCACCGATCTTCTCGGTCATGCTCCAGGTGGTGTTCGGATTGATGATCTTGATGCGCACGGCGCGGTCCCTTTCTTTCTGTCTAACTGACTAACCGATGATTCAAGTCTTGTTGCTGCGGTTCAGCACGGCATAGATGATGAAGCCCAGGCCCATGCCGATGAACCACGCATAGTTGGCGGCGCCGCGCAGCGTCGGCACCATCACGCAAAGAATGGGCACGATGGCCGCCGGCACCAGCGCCTGGATCGCCTTCGGGTTGTAGCCGCCGCTGTACCAGTACTCGCCCTTGGGGCTCATGCTGTAGAGCGCGTCCACGTCGATGCGCTGCCTGCGCACGATGTAGTAGTCGGCAATGAGGATGCCGAACAGCGGGCCGATGAACGAGCCGAGCACGTCGAGCGTGTAGTGGATGACTTCGGGGCTGTTGTAGAGGTTCCACGGAGTGAGGAACACCGAGCCCGCCGCGGCGATCATGCCGCCCGTGCGCCAGCTGATGTGCTGCGGCGCCACGTTGGAGAAGTCGAAGGCCGGCGAGACGAAGTTGGCGACGATGTTGATGCCGATGGTGGCGATCATGAAGGTCAGCGCGCCCAGCACCACGGCGGTGGTGCTGTCGATCTTGCCCACGGTGTGCACGGGGTCGGTGATGAGCTCGCCGAACACCGGCAGCGTGGCCGCGGTGGTGATGACCGTCAGCAGCGAGAAGAACACGAAGTTCACCGGCAGGCCCCAGAAGTTGCCCTTCTTCACCGCCTCGAAGCTCTTGCCGTAGCGCGAGAAGTCGCCGAAGTTGAGCATCGGGCCGCTGAAGTAGCTCACCACGAGTGCAATGGCCGAGAGCATCACGGGCAGCGCGTCCCAGCCCTGGAACTTGATGCCGCCCAGGTTCAGGTCGATCTTGCTCCAGCCGGCCTTCCACACCAGCCAGCCGCACAGGATGGCCATGACCACGTACACGGCGGGACCGGCCCAGTCGATGAACTTGCGGATCGCGTCCATGCCGTGCCAGAACACGAAGGCCTGCAGGACCCACATGACCATGAAGGCGACCCAGCCCAGGGCGGACAGGCCCGCGAAGCCGTACCTGGTGACCTCGGCGTAAGGCGCCAGGCCCGGCGCCATGTGCAATGCGAGCACCATGAAGGCCGCCGAGGCGAGATAGGTCTGCACGCCGTACCAGGCCACCGCGATCAGTCCGCGGATGATGGCCGGGATGTTCGCGCCCAGCACGCCGAAGGGCGCGCGGCACACCACGGGGTAAGGCACGCCCGTCACCTGGCTGGGCTTGGCCACGAGGTTGCAGAAGATCTGCACGATCACGATGCCCACCAGCAGGGACACCAGCACCTGCCAGCTCGACAGGCCCAGCGCGAACAGGCTGCCCGCGGTGATGTAGCCGCCCACGCTGTGCACGTCGGACATCCAGAAGGCAAAGATGTTGTACTGGCCCCAGGTCTGCTTCTTCAGCGGAGCGAGGTCTTCGTTGGTCAGGCGCGGGTGGTAGCCGGGCTTGATGATGGCGTTGGATTCCGCGTGCGGCGCAATGCCGGCTTCGCTCGCCCCCGCGGGGGCCTGGCTGACGACTGTGCTCATGGTCTTCTTCCTCGTGCGAGTGGGTGGATCAGGACCTGTTTTGACGCAAATTTCGCGCCGGTTTTTCGGATGCGTTATTTGTATACAAAAAATGGGCGCAATCAAGCTCATTGGAGAACTCATATATCGGTGTAATCCCTGAGGTCTTGCGTTGGCGTCGGGTGCGGACCGGGCCGGATGCCTCGGAACGGGGCGCGGCCGCGTAGTGGTGCACCCGTGAGGTGCACCGCTACGCGGCCGGTATCGCCCGATGCGGCGGCGTGAGGCGTGCGACGACCTTACTGGCCGTGCTCTTTCTTGTGCGGGGGAGCGCCGCGTTCGTGGGGAGCCGGGGGATGCTCGGGGTGCCCATGTGGCGGCGCGGGCGGGCGCGGCCTCGGTACAGGAGCCGGCGCGGGTCTTGGCGGACGCTGGATCTTCTGCTCGGCTCCCTCGCGCGCGGCGATTGCCGGACGCCCTTCATGCGCCATTCGAGGATCTTCCCCGGGCGCCATGCGGGCCTGCGGCTCCACGGCGGCCGGCTTCGGTTGCTGGGACATCTCCGCGTGAGCCTGCGCCGGTGTCGGCGAGGCCATCGCTGCCTCGGGCCTCCTGGCGGGCGCTTCGGACACGAGCGGCTCGGGGCGTGCCCGAGGTGCGGAGGGCGGCTGCGAAGGCGGGCGAACCGCGGCAGCCTGCTGTGCGGCAGGAGTGCCGGGAGCCGTAGGACGCATAGCCTCTGCCGGCCGTGCCGCGGGTGGCGGCTGGCGGCTGGTGGTCGGCCGGCAGGGCGGCGATCGGCTTCGGGCTCGCCGGAACGGGCGCCATCGAATGCACGACGGGCGGGAGCGCGGCGGCAAGGTGGGCGCTTGCCGGTATCGCAGCTTCGAACGGCCGCCCACTCGCAGTCGCGCTGGCTGGCGCCACCACTTTCACTGTCTGGTTGTTGTTGGTGATGTTCGTGACGTTGGTGATGTTGTTGACGGTCGTGTTGTTCGTCACGTTGTTGATCGTGGTGTTCTGCACGCGCATGCCGACGTTGGTGACGGGCGGCGCACTGACGACCACCGCCGGCGGCGTACCGATCGGCGCGGGCACGATCAGGCCGGGCCGCGAACCGGGAGGCGCGGGAACGAACACGCCAGGCGGCCCGATCGGAGCGATCCCCGCCACCACGCCTGCCGCCGCGATCGACACCGCGAGGCTCAGGCCCAATGGCGGCGGCACGAATGCAACGCCCGGCGGCGACCAATGGCCGGCGACGAAGACCACCACGTTGTCGCGATGCTCGTAATAGGGTTGCACCCATGCATAGCCCGGCTGTGGAGGCGCGGACCAGCGGCCCGCGGCCCACACCCAGTTGCCGTGCCATGTCCAGTAGCCGCCGGTCCACACGGCGCCCACGAATGGCGAGGGTGGCGGCACTTCCACGAGCATCGGCGGCGGAGCCCATGCCACCGCGATGGCAGGAGGCTGATACAGCGGCGGATCGACGTACACGCTCACGACCGGTGGCGCGGCGACGGCGACATGCGCGGGTTGCACGACGGTGCGGACTGCCGTGGCCGGTGGTTGAACGACACAGCCTGCGATCAGGCTCACCATCAGAATTCCGGCGAGTTGAAAGGCCGGCAGAGAAGATGCTTTTCTCATTCGATATTCCCGGTGATGTGCACGTGGCACAGGGAACGACCCAACGGGCTCTCGAGAACCGCCGATGACAGCGCCGGAATGAATTTCATGCGGTAACGATATTCCCACTGTCAAGTCGATCCGTGTCAGGCTGCGCTCAGCCTGGATCCCCTCGACGAGGAAGAAATCGAACGCTCCACAAGCAGGAAGATGAAAAGACCAGTCATCTCCCTAAGTAATGAATTAGATCAATGATTTGCAGCAAACATATAACGGCACGGTAGTTCCATCTCGGCGCCTTGGAAGGAGAAACTGTGCGGCTGCTGGATTCCCAACTTTCGCTCGAGAACGAATCGGGTGGTTCATTCCCCGGGGCTTCGAAAGGTCGAGTTAAGGGGCCTGCCGAAGATATCGATGCCACCAGGATATTGCTCGTCGAGCATCGCTCCAGCTTTTGCGATTCGATGAATGAAGCGTTGCAGCAGCGGGGGCTGCTGATCGATACGGCACGCGGCACCAATGCGATGGAGACTCCCGCGCTCGCACGGGACTATTCACTGGTTCTGCTGAACTCCATGCAACTCGGCGCCGCAGGACTCAGTGCCGTGCAATCAATCCGGCGAAAGACGAATGCGCCGCTGCTTGTTCTTACCGAGCGCGACAGCGTCGCCTTGCGCCTGGCAGGGCTGGAACTTGGCGCGAGCGACTACCTGGTCAAGCCTTTCACGATGCCCCAGCTGCTGGCGCGCATCAGGGCATTGGCGCGCAACAGCGTTGCACGTCCTCAGCCGATACTTTGGCTGGATGATCTGGAAATCAACGAGCGAGATGCGACGTGCTCCCGCGACGGCAAGGACCTCGGGCTGACCAGGATGGAGTTCGTGCTGTTGCTTGCGCTGCTTCGTAATCAGGGGCGCGTGATGTCGCGCGAAACGCTCGCCCGCGAAGTCTGGGGCACGGAGTTCGATCCCGCCACCAATGCGATCAACGTGGCCATACTGCGCCTGCGCAACAAAGTCGATGCGCCCTTCGACGTGAAGCTGCTGCATACGGTGCGAGGCAAGGGCTACGTGCTCGAGCTCAGATCCGGCTCCTGAGCCGACGATCGGCAGGCAGCAGCCCTGCCGTCCGTCTTACGGCAGCTCGCGCGCACTCACCGGGTCTGCCGTCGGCGGCAGCGCGCCGCGCAACGGGCTCGGCGCGAGCTTGCGATCGCCCGTGGCGGCGCGCGGTGGAGGGATGAGTTCGGTGCCTTCCATGCGGGTGCTGCCGTTTCGTCCCTGCGCAGGTACCGGCGGTGTTGCCGGCAGCAGCGGCGCCGCATCCACGGCGCGCAGCATGAGGTTGCCGGTGTCCGGCTGCGTGCGCTGCTGCATGCTGCGGATCTCGTCGTAGCGGCCATAGGAGAAGGACTCGATGGCGTCCGCATCGCGCATCACGGCGGGACGCAGGAACATCATCAGGTTGCTCTTGGTGCGCGTCCGGTCCTCGTTCTTGAACAGGTTTCCCACCACCGGCACGTCTGCGGCCAGCGGTACCTTCTCGATGGTGTTGTTGTAGGTGTCGGAAAGCAGGCCCCCGAGCATGACCAGGCCCCCGTCTTCCACCAGCACGTTCGACTCGATGGAGCGCTTGTTGGTGGTCGGCCCGTTCTGGTTGTTGACCGTATTCTGGTCGACCGTCGAGGCCTCCTGGAAGATGGTGAGCTTCACCGTGCCGTTCTCGTTGATGGTCGGGCGCACGCGCAGCGTGAGGCCCACGTCCTTGCGTTCCACGGTGGTGAACGGATTGACGCCGGCCGAGCCGGCCGCGCTCGCGTACTGTCCCGTGACGAAGGGCACGTTCTGGCCGATGACGATACGGGCCTCCTCGTTGTCCAGCGTCAGCAGGTTGGGCGTGGAGAGGATGTTGGCATCGCCGTCGCTGCCGAAGAAGTTGGCGATGGCGCCCAGCACGTACTGGCCGCCGATCCTGCCGCCCACGCCGATGTTCAGCCCCGGCGCGATCTGGCCCGCCACGCCGGCGGCATTGCGTGTGGCCAGTGCCTGGGTGAGCGCGAGGATGTTGTTCCTGTTGAGGCTGGAGTTGGTGCCGATGACCGCGTTGCGGCCCAGCGCGCTCTGCCATTGCACACCGAAGCTCGCGGCCTTGCTGGCGTTCACCTCGACGATCAGCGCTTCGATCATCACCTGCGCGCGCCGGCCGTCGAGCCTGTCGATCACCGCGCGCATCTGCCTGTATTGCGGCTCGGGCGCGGTGATGATCAGCGAGTTGGTCGACGGGTCGGCCTGGATCTGGCCGCCGGTGGAGGGCTGGTTCGCGTTGTTCAGGGGCGCGTCGGCGGCGCTCGAAGCGCTGCCCTGGCCGCCGCCGTTCAGGCCCACCGGCGAGGCTTGCTGTCCTTGCTGGGACACGCCGCCGCCTGCAGCCTGGGACGCGTTCTGCTGGCCCGCCGCCATCGCGGCACGCAGCGTAGCGGCGAGCCGCACCGCATCCGCATTCTTCAGGTAGACCACGTAGATGTTGCCGGCGGCGCCGTTGCCGGTGTCCGCCGGCGCGCGGTCGAGTTTGTCGATCAGCGCGCGCACGAGCTGCATGCGCGCCGGGTTGGCCGCCCGCACGAGCACCGAGTTGCTGCGCGGATCGGCCATCAGGGTGGTGCGGAACGATGTGTCCGCTGCGTTCACGACAGGCATCGCATCCGGTGACCCTGGCATGCTCGACATGCCGGAAATGGCCGGCCCGCCCGATGCACCCGAGCTGCCGCCGTCGATCAGCCGCTGCAGCATCGGCACGATGTCGGCGGCGAGTGCGTACCGCAGCTGGATGATCTCGACGTCGGATGCGTTTGGAACATCCAGCGACGCGATGACGCGCGCGAGCCGGCGCATGTTGTCCGCGTAGTCCGTGATCACGAGCGAGTTGGTGCCCGGGTTCACGTTGATGCTGTTGTTCGGCGCGATCAGCGGACGCAGCACCGGCAGCAGGTTGCTCGGCGACTCGTAGTTGAGCCTGAAGATCTGCGTGACGACCTGGTTGCCGGCGTTCGGCGGGATGGCGCCGATCGAGGTGTTGACGCTACCGCTTTGCAGCTTGGCGCTGGCCTCGGGCACCACCTTGTAGAGCCCCTCGGCTTCCACCAGGGCGAAGCCCCGTAGCCGCAGCGCAAGGGCGAACTGGTCGAAGGCCGCGGCCGGAGGGATCGCGCGTTCGGTAACGAGGTTCATCGTGCCCTTCACCCTCGGGTCGATCACCACGTCGCGGCCGGTGACCACCGCCATGGTGCGGGCCACCGCCTCGATGTCTGCGTTGAAGAAGTTCAGGGTGATGGGCTCGCCGCCGGCGGGCGCTGCCTTGGCGCCTGCGGGCGTGCGAGCCTGCGTCGGGGAGGCGGCAGCGCCGGCGGACAGCAGTGTGACCTTGAGCGAACTGCCCTGTATCTCGGTCTTGTATGAAGCGGGTTGCCACAGGTTCAGCACGACCCGGCTGCGCTCTCCTGCCTGCACGACATTGATCGAACGCAGGTTGGCCTGGTTCACTTCGACGGCCGCGCGGCCGACTTCGCTGGCAACCCCGGGAAAGTCGAGTGCGATGCGCGGTGGGTTCTGTATGGCGAATCCGCCGGGCAGCTCATCGAGCGGCTGCGCCAGGTCGATCTGGACGACCGCGGTTCCATGCTGCACGTAGCCCGATACCGCCTTGACGGTGTTCTGCGCATGGGCCGCGCCCAGTGCGCCGCAAATCAGCAAGCCGAGGCATGCGGCGCGAACGCCGCGCGCGCCGTTGGGCGACGCCTTCATGCGTCAGTGCCCGCACAACCTGGGGTTGCAGAGGTACTTCGCAGTTGCAGGGCTCGTCCGCCCTGGTATGACGCGGGCGGATTCTTCGTGCATGTTCGAATCGCGGGGCAAAACGGCATCAGGGCCGACAACGATGGTTTGAGTTTCCGCACCGATCCACATCGTTGCTGCTTGGGGCTATGCCGGAAGACGGATGCGCTGTCCGGTACTTCCGGGCACGGATGCTCGCCGATCTGCCTTCATTCCACTAGCCGTCGAAATGAGATTGAGAACCTCATTTTTGCAAGCAATCGGCCAGCGCCCGGGCCGGGATCGCCGGCAATTTAATGGCCCATGAGGCGAGGGGACGCTGGCGCCTGTCGCGCGGGGACCCGTAAGATGCGCTCGCCCGCAGCGGCCGCCGGCCGCGCGTGCTGCAACCGCGTCGTTCCATGCTCGAACTTCTTACCGACCCTCAGGTCTGGATCGCCTTCGCCACCCTGACCGCCCTGGAGCTGGTCCTGGGGATCGACAACATCATCTTCATCTCGATCCTGGTCGACAAGCTGCCCCTGGCCCAGCGGGAGTTCGCGCGGCGCATCGGCCTTTTCATGGCCATGTTCATGCGCATCGGGCTGCTGCTGGTGCTCGCCTGGATCGTCGGCCTGGTGGCGCCGCTCTTCACTGTGTTCAACCAGGAGATCTCGGGGCGCGACCTGATCCTCATCCTGGGCGGGCTGTTCCTGATCTGGAAGAGCACGAGCGAGGTCCACCAGTCGCTCGAAGGCGAGCATGAGCACAAGCAGAGTGCCGTCAAGGCGACCTTCGCCTCGGTGATCCTGCAGATCATGATCATCGACCTGGTGTTCTCGCTCGACTCCATCATCACCGCCGTCGGCATGGTGGACGACGTGCGCGTGATGATCGCCGCGGTCATTGCCTCGGTGCTGCTGATGATGCTGTTCGCCGGCCCGATCGGCCGCTTCGTCTCGGCCCATCCGACCATCAAGATGCTGGCGCTGTCCTTCCTGGTGGTCGTGGGCGTGGTGCTCGTGGCCGAGGGCTTCGACCATCACGTGCCCAAGGGCTATGTGTACTTCGCGATGGCGTTCTCGCTGATCGTGGAAATGCTCAACATCCGCATGCGCACCAAGGCCGCCCGGCGCGTCGAACTGAACCCGCCGCGCATGCCCGGCGATTGAGCCGGGGGCTGCGCGGCGTTCGGCCGCCCGGCTACCGCGCGGCGACCTTCACGAACACCGGGTTCGAATAGAACCAGAGGTCGCTGTAGTTGCGCACGTTGATCGCGTTGAAGCGGGCCACGTTGTCGGTGCCCGTGGTCTGCGCGTCGAAGAGCGGCTCGCCGCCGGCCGTTTCGTTGGGCACGTCGGTACCCAGGTTGGTGCCGCGCAGGCGGAAGTACTGGTTGTTGCCGGCCTTCACCGTGTAGCTCACGGCGAAGTAGCCGTCGGCGTCGAGCTTCCAGTCGGCGCGCGTGAAGCGCTTGAGCACGCGCGTCGACGGGTTGGTGTCGCGCGAGTAGCCCGGTGTGCCCGGCAGTTCGGGGCCGGTCACGTCGCCCGCGATCAGGTCGATGTGGTCGACCACCGGCTTCACGTTGGCGAAGCGGCCGCTGCCGAGCTGGTACTCGAAGTTGTTGCGCTCGGGGCTCTTGAAGCGGATGGTGATCGTCAGGTCTTCACCGGCCTTTGCCGCCACTTCGGAGCCCATCTCGCCGGCCGTCTTGGCGCTCTGGACCTTGAAGTCGAGCGCATCGATCAGGCCGCCGTTCACCGCGAAGAGCTTGCCCGAGCGCATGGCCGCGAGCAGCGACTTCGGATCCTTGATGTCGCCGAACAGATGGTTCTTCGCGTACTCGCCAGGCGCGTAGCCGCTGCTGTACTGGCCCTGCGAGATGGTGAAGTGGTAGTCGGAGTCGGCCACGTTCCAGATGCGGCGGCCTTCGGAGAGCAGCGCGTCCCAGGTGCCGCCGAGCTTGGCGACGAGGTAGTCGACGCCGCCATAGGTGCGCGAAGGCAGGTTGGCATCGATGTAGGCGCTGTTGTAGCCGCCGCGGTCGGGCTCCATCTGGTTGCCGACCATGCCTTCGAGCGAGAAGACGATGTTCGGCGCGAGGTCGTTCATCTCGCGCAGCTGCGCGATCGTGTACTTGCCGGGGTTGCGCGACGGGTGGTTGATCTGCAGGTAGCTGGTTTCGGGGTAGTTCTTCTTGAGCCAGGCGATCGCCGCCATGGTCTCGGCGTGCGTGTTGTAGCCGGTGCCGGCCTTGGGGCCCCAGGCGGCCACGTCGGCGGCCGGGAAGAGCGCCGGATCGCGGTTGGTGAAGAGGTACTCGAACTGGCTCACGGCCTTGAGCGCGGCGTCCGACATCGGGTTGTCGGTCAGGATGCCCACGTTGCCGTGGTCGTGCGAGGGCATGTCCCATTCGAAGGCCGCGAAGATGGTCTTGTCGGCGTACTTGCCGCCGGCCTGCAGCGCCTTGATGCGCGGCACCTGGTACTTGGCCATGCCTTCGGAGAACGGAATCTGCGCGGCCAGCTTGTTGCCGTTGTTGTCGTAGGAAGACAGGCGCAGGTGATCGGAGATTGCCGCCCAGTCGAGCCCGAACTGGTCGAAGGCCTTGGCCAGCACCTGGTCGAGCGTGGAGATCTGCTGGGTGTCGTCCGACTGCATCGTATGGATGTGCAGGTCGCCGACAGTCCATCGGCCCGCCGGGCCGGGAGCCGGCGGCTGTGCCGGGGCGGGTGCGGGTGCCGGCGCAACGGCGGTCGGAGTGCCGGGGGCGGTGGGGAGGAAGGCCGGGCCGCTGGAGCCGCCTCCGCCACCGCAGCCGGTGAGCATCAGGGTGCCGACGGCGAGCGTGGAGAACAGGGTGCGGCGGAACGGCAGGGCGGGCAGGGCGGTCGGGAGGGAGATCGGAAGATTGAACATGGCAGGCTGGAAAAGGAGACGCGCACCTGAAGTGCGCGTCTTCGAGAAAAGCCGCGAGTCTCGGAGGTCGCGATGACGTCCCGATGAAAGTTGAACGAAAGTTCGTTGTCGCCACGCACCACTGGGGCGCTTATGTGCCCTGCGCTCTATAAACTGTGCGGCTCATGAATTCCAGCGCGCCTTCCTCACCGCTCACCGCGTCCGTCGACGAAGAGGTGCTGTCGCGCATGGTGCGCACCGACCAGATGGTGGCGGTGCGCCGCAGCGTGCTCTCGGCCATCCCCATCAACGTGGTGCTGAGCTGCGTCGCGGCGCTGGTCGCCCTGAACGCCGGCCGCGCCTTCGAAGGTCTTTGCTGGCTGCTGCTGTCGCTCATGGTGAACGGCATCCGCAGCTACATCTGCCGCTGGCCCTTCGCGCCCTGGCCGGGCATCGTGCCCGAGAACGGCATCGCGACCTCGCCGGATGCCCGCCCGGTCGAGTGGCATCTGCGGGTCGCGGCGGCCATGGCGGCGGTGTCGGGCTGCGTGTGGGCGCTCATCCCGCTGTTGTGCGACGGGTACTCCTCGCCGCAGGCGGTGTTCTACCTGACGGTGGTGTGCGGTATCTGCGCAGGGGCGGTTACCTACGGCATCGCTTATGCGTTCGTGCCTATCAGCTTCATTGTGCCGGCGCTGCTGTCGGTGGCCGGCTGCCTGGCCTATGCGGGCGGCTTCGACAACCTGAGCCTGGCGGCGATGGTGCTGCTGTACCTGGCGGCGCTCGTGCGTGGCGCGGTGCACAGCGACAGGAATTTCCGCGCAAGCAGCCGCATCCGCAACGAGGCCACTGCCATGGCGGTGCAGCTGCGCAAGGCGCACGCGCAGTCGCTCGACGCGACGCAGCAACTGGCCTTCCGCGCCTCGCACGACTCGCTCACCGGCCTGCTCAACCGCGAAGGCTTCACCGACGCGGCCACGCTGCACCTCGCCGCGCACGATGGCCGCCAGCATGCCCTGCTGCTGCTGGACCTCGACGGCTTCAAGGCGGTGAACGACGCCTTCGGCCACAAGGTGGGCGACCGCGTCCTGCAGGACGTGGCCCACTGGCTGCAGCGCGAAACCGCCGAGATGCAGGCCGTGCTCGGCCGCTGGGGCGGTGACGAGTTCGCCTTGCTCTACTGCCTGCGCAATGAACGCCAGGCGCCGCCCGAGATCGCGCAGGCGCTGATCCGCTCCATTTCCTTCGCCACGGCGCACTACGGCGGCCACCTGGGCGTGAGCATCGGCATTTCGCTCTCGGGCGAAGCCGAGGTGGCCGACATGATCAGCTTCGCCGACGAGGCCCTTCACGAGGCCAAGCGCACCGGACGCAACCGCTACCAGGTCTTCGACAGCGCGCTCAACCAGCGCCTGGCCACGCGCCGCGACGTGGAGCGCGACCTGCTGCAGGCCATCGAATCGCGCGGCATCGGCGTGTGGTACCAGCCGATCATGAGCAGCGACGGCAGCGAGGTCCACAGCCTGGAGGCGCTGATGCGCTGGAACCACCCCCGCCACGGCCACATCGCCCCGGAGGACGTGATCTACGCGGCCGCGAGCACCGGCGTGGCCGAGCCGCTGCTGCGGCACCTGGTCGACGAGGTCTGCCGGGGCATGCGCCAGATGGAGGCCGCCGGCTCGAGCCTCGCGGCCGTGCCGGTGGCCGTCAACGTCTCGCCGCGCGAAATGGCACAGCTGGCGGTGGACGACATCGTGCTCGGCATGCTGAAGCTGCGCGGCATCGCGCCGCGGCGGCTGCAGATCGAGATCACGGAAGAGGTGGCGCTCGACACCCACGCCACGCGCGGCCGGCTGAACGCGCTCTCGGCCGCGGGCGTGGCGATCGTGGTCGACGACTTCGGGGTGGGTTACTCGTCGCTGGCCTCGCTGCGCAGCGAATATGTGCGGCAGGTGAAGATCGACCGCAGCTTCATCCTCGACCTGTCGTCCTCGCCGAGCAACGAGGTGCTGGTGGATGCCATCGTGCAGCTCGGCCACTCGCTGGGCGTGCAGGTGGTGGCCGAGGGCGTGGAGACGCAGGCCGAGCTCGACGTGCTGCGCAACCTGGGGTGTGGGCTGGTGCAGGGCTATCACCTCGCGCGGCCCGCGCCGCTGCCCGAGGTGATGGCGTGGGCCGCCGCGCGCTCGGCGCCTGCGCCCGCCAGGGCAGGCTGAGCTGCCCCCACCCGACCCGTTTGATTACGCCAGCAGGTCGCTGAGCGTGCGCGCGATCACCTTGGTCGCGCGGCGCAGGTCCTCCAGCACCACGCGCTCGTCGCTGCGCTTGGCGTGCGATTCGAGCACGGTGCGCGGGCCGGCGCCGTAGATCACGCCGGGAATACCGGCTTCCACGTACAGGCGCACGTCGGTATAGAGCGGGGTGCCCATGGCCTTGATCGGCTCGCCGAACAGCTCGCCGCCATGCTTCTGGATCGCATCGACCAGCGGCTTGTTGCCCGCCAGGGGCTTCATCGAGTTGGCCAGCAGCAGGCGCTTGATCTCGACAGTGATGCCTTCGCTCTCGGCGGCCGCGTCGGCGATCACCTTGCGGATGGTGGCTTCGACCTCGACCGGGTTCTCCTCGGGGATCATGCGGCGGTCGAGCTTGAACACCACCTTGCCCGGAACCACGTTGGTGTTGGTGCCGCCCTCGATGCGGCCGACGTTCAGGTAGGGGTGCGTGATGCCCTCGACCTTCGACGTCACCTGCTTGTAGAGGGTGTTCTGTGCATAGAGCGCGTTCAGGATCTTCGTGGCGCCCTGCAGCGCGTCGATGCCGGTGGCCGGCACGGCGGCGTGCGCCATCTTTCCGTGCACCGTCACCTCCATCTGCAGGCAGCCGTTGTGCGCCGTGACCACTTCGTAGCTGAAGCCGGCCGCGATCATCAGGTCGGGCTTGGTCAGCCCCTTCTCGAGCAGCCAGCCCGGGCCCAGGATGCCGCCGAACTCCTCGTCGTAGGTGAAGTGCAGCTCGATGCTGCCCTTGGCCGGCTTGGCCACCGCCTCGAGGGCGCGCAGCGCGAAGGTGAAGCTGGCGAAGTCGCTCTTGCTCACGGCGGCGGCGCGGCCGTAGAGGCTGCCGTCGACGATCTCGCCGCCGTACGGGTCGTGCGTCCAGCCTTCGCCGGGCGGCACCACGTCGCCGTGCGCGTTCAGCGCCACCGTGCGGCCGCCGTCGCCGTACTTGCGGCGCACGATCAGGTTGGTGATCGATTCGAGGCCGTAGTCCTTCACTTCCTGCGCGGGCACGGCGTGCTTCTCGGCCGTGAGGCCGAAGTCGTTCAGCAGCTCGGCGGTGCGCTCGGCGTGCGGCGCGTTGTTGCCCGGCGGCGTGTCGGTGGGCACCTGCACCAGTTGCTGCAGGAACTTCACTTCCTCGTCGAAGTGGGCGTCGATCCAGGCGTCGAGCTTGGCGTAGTCGGTCATGGCGTTTTTTCTGTGTTTCAGTGGGCTTGTTCGGTCGCCAGGTTGTCCAGCAGGAGCTGGAATGCCTCCACGGCGAGCTGGATGTCGTCGTTGGTGCTCGATTCGAGCGGGTTGTGGCTGATGCCCGAGTTGATGCCGCGCACGAACAGCATCGCCTGCGGCATCACCTCGTGCAGCTTCATGGCGTCGTGGCCGGCGCCGCTGGGCATGCGAAAGAGCGGAATACCCAGCGCGTCGACGGCCTTTTCCCAGCGTTGCTGCCAGGCGGGCGCGCTGGGCGCGGCGGCCGCGCGCATGGTTTCCTCGAGCTCGTAGCGAACGCCGCGGCGCTCGCAGATGTCCTTCAGCGCCGCGACCACGTCGTTGGCCAGCGCGTCGCGCTGCGCGTTGTTGGGCGCGCGCAGGTCGAGGCTGAACTTGCAGCGCCCCGGCACCACGTTGATGGAGCCGCTGGGCACTTCGAGCATGCCGACGGTGCCGACCGAGTCGCCGTCCTTCGCGGCGCGCTGCTCGGTGTAGAGGATCAACTCGGCCACGGCCGCGGCCGCGTCGCGGCGGCGGTCCATGGGCGTGGTGCCGGCGTGGCTGGCCATGCCGATCACCTCGCCCACGTAGCGCACGCTGCCGTTGATGGAGGTGACGATGCCCAGCGGCAGGTCGAGCTCGGTCAGCACCGGGCCCTGCTCGATGTGCACCTCGACGAAGCCGAGGTAGCGGGCCGGGTCGCGCTGGATCTTCGGGATGTCTTCCTGCTTCAGGCCGGCATGCTGCATGGCCTCGCGCATGGTGATGCCGTCGACGTCCTTCTGGTCGAGCCAGCGCTGGTCGAAGTGGCCGATGAGCGCGCCCGAGCCAAGGAAGGTCGCCTTGTAGCGCTGGCCTTCCTCCTCGGCGAAGCCCACCACCTCGAAGGCGAAGGGCAGGCGCCTGTTCTGGCGCTTGAGCTCGCGCACGCAGGCCATCGGCACGAAGATGCCGAGGCGGCCGTCGTACTTGCCTCCGTTGCGCACGGTGTCGTAGTGCGAGCCGGTCAGCAGGGTCTTTGCGTCGGGCGTGGCGCCAGAACCTTCGACGAAGCCTGCGGCTTCATAGCGGCCGACCACGTTGCCCACGGCGTCGATGTGCACCGAGTCGAAGCCCACGTCGCGCATCAGCGCACTGATCTGCGCGGCGCAGGCGCGGTGCGCGTCGGTCAGGTAGGTGACGGTGAGCTGGCCCTTCTCGGCATAGCCGGGGTCGGTGTGCACCGAGAGCTGCTCCTGCCAGTCCCACACGTCGTTGCCGAGCGTGATCTCGGCGGCGAACTTGTCGTTCAGGCGGATCTCGGCGATGCGATGGATGTTGCGCAGCGCCTCGCCGAGTTCGAAGTCGGGGTGGTTGTGCAGCCGGCGAGCGAAGGTCTCGATGATCTCGCGCTTGGCCAGCCCGGTGCCGCGCGGGCCGCGCACCGCGAGGATGAAGGGAAAGCCGAACTTGGCGTTGTAGTCGGCGTTGAGCTGCTGGATCTTCGCGAACTCCTCGGGCGTGCAGTCGGTCAGGCCGGCTTTGCTCTGCTCGTTGGTCGATTCGGCTGTCAGCGTCTTGCTGACCATGGCCTTGCCGGCGAGCTCGGGGTGGGCGCGGATCAGGCCGATCTGCTCATCGGCCGACGAAGCGGCCAGCGCCTGCACCAGCGCGTGCTTGAGGTGCGCGAGCGAGCGGAAGGGGCGCGCGGCGAGGGCGCGCTCGGCGATCCAAGGCGAGTGCTCGTAGATGCCGTCGAGCAGCGCGACGGCTTCGGCCGGCGCCGCGGCGTTGAGTTGGGCGATGGTGAGGCTCATGATGCGGCTCCGGCTTCAAAGGGATGCGCCTGCTTCCAGTGGCGCGCGATGTCCACGCGGCGGCAGACCCACACCTTGTCGTGCTTGGCGATGTGATCGAGGAAGCGCTGCAGCGCGGTGATGCGCCCGGGCCGGCCGAGCAGGCGGCAATGCATGCCGATGCTCATCATCTTCGGGCTGTCGTCGCCGTTCGGGTCGCCTTCGGCATAGAGCGCGTCGAAGCTGTCCTTCATGTACTGAAAGAACGGGTCGGCGTGCGAGTAGCCCTGCGGCAGCGCGAAGCGCATGTCGTTGCAGTCGAGCGTGTAGGGCACGATGAGCTGCGGCACGACGGTGCCGTCGGTCTTCTGCACCTTCATCCAGAAGGGCAGGTCGTCGCCGTAGTAGTCGCTGTCGTATTCGAAGCCGCCGTAGTCGGCCACGAGGCGGCGCGTGCGGGGGCTGTCGCGGCCGGTGTACCAGCCCACGGCGCGCTCGCCGGTGAGCTTCTCGATGGCTTCCATGCCCAGGCGCATGTGTTCGCGCTCGGTGGCCTCGTCGATGTTCTGGTAATGAATCCAGCGCCAGCCGTGGCAGGCGATCTCGTGGCCCAGTTCCTTGAAGGCGGCGGTCAGCTCGGGATAGCGCTGCAGCGCCATGCCCACGCCGAACACGGTCAGCGGCAGCCCGCGCTTCTCGAACTCGCGCAGGATGCGCCATACGCCGGCACGCGAGCCGTACTCGTAGATGCCTTCCATGCTGATGTGCCGGTCGGGAAAGCTCGCCGGATTGAACATCTCCGAGAGGAACTGCTCGGAGCCCGCGTCGCCGTGCAGCGTGGCGTTCTCGCCGCCTTCCTCGTAGTTCAGCACGAACTGCACGGCGACGCGCGCGCCGTTCGGCCATTGCGCATGGGGCGGGTTGCGGCCGTAGCCGATCAGGTCGCGCGGATAGGGCAGGGTGGAGTCGTAGACGGTCATTGTGTGGATCAGGACAACGCCAGCGAGATGTCGTTGGTCGGGACCTTGCGGTCGAAGGTGAGGTTGGCCTCGACGTGCTCGAGGTGTTCGGTCATGAGGCGCACGGCGCGCTCCTCGTCGCGCGCGGCGAGTGCCTTCACGATGTCGGCGTGCTCGTCGTTGGAGTGCTCGGCCGCGCTGGCGCTCTGGTACATCAGCGTGATGAGGGCGCAGCGCGAGATGAGCTCGCCCAGAATCTGCGCCAGCACCTGGTTGCCCATGAGCTCGGCCATGCGCACGTGGAAGTCGCCCAGCAGTTCGGTGCGCCCGGAGACGTCTTCGCCCGACACGGCGGACTTCTCGAGCGCCACGTGCTCCTTCAGCGCCTTGATCTTGGCCGGGGTGACGGTGCGCACGAACTCGCGCGTCATCTCGGCCTCGAGCATGCGGCGCACCGCGAACACCTGCTTGGCCTCGTCGACCGCGGGCGCGGCCACGAAGGCGCCGCGCGCGGGCTCCAGCCGGATGAGCTTGTTCTGCGACAGCTGGAACAGCGCCTGGCGCACCAGCGTGCGCGAGACGCCGAAGTGATCGGCCAGCTTCTGCTCGGCCAGCTTGGTGCCGGGCTGAAGCCGGTGCTCGACGATGGCCTTCGTGAGGGCATCGACGATCGAACGGGTGGTGGAGGACTCCATGTTTTTCATGATAGACCCAAAGCCGGTAACTGTATACACTTTTGTCCACCGGAATTTCCCGCACCCGCCGATCCGAGCTTTTCGGACTTTCAAGGAGCGCCCCATGGGCCTTAGCACTCACGTACTGGACACGATGCACGGCGGCCCCGCGGCCGGCATGGAGGTTGCGCTGTACACCACCGACGGCGATGCCGCGACGCTGGTGAAGCGCTTCACGCTGAATTCGGACGGCCGCAGCGACGGGCCTCTCTACGACAACAATTCGCTGAAGGTCGGCACCTATCGCCTGGTGTTCGACGTGGCCGGCTACTTCAAGGCCCTCGGCATCGAGCTGCCGGAGCCGAACTTCCTGAACAAGGTCTCGCTGGACTTCGGCGTGGCCCACACCGACCAGCACTACCACGTGCCGCTGCTCGTGAGCCCGTGGAGCTACTCCACCTACCGCGGCTCCTGAGCCGGGGCTTCAGTCGCCTTGTTGCTGGCCTTCGGTCAGGGTGTCGAGTTGGAAGCGTCCGCTCTCGTCCCACAGCCAGGTGTCCGTCCAGGTGACGGAGCCCAGGCGCGTTGCCGGAGGGAAGGGCGACGCCTTCAGCACCGTGCGCTCGATCTCGGCAATCACTTCGGGCGCATGCTTGGGCGCGCGCAGCCAGTGCATCGAACGCACCTTGCCGCCAGCGTCGATGTTCACCTCGAGCGTGCCTACCGCGTACAGCACCGGCGGCAGCTGGCCCTTGTAGATGCGCGAGCGGTTGGCTTCATAGACATGGCGCGCGGCATCGCGGCGATAGGCGCGCGCGGAAGAAGCACTGGATGCGGACGGCACCGGCCCGGCCCCGACATCGCCGCTGGCCCCGCTCAGCTGGCCGGGCACCGACCCGGTGGAGCCGCAGCCGGCAAGCCAGAGGGCCGAAACAACAGAAGCTGCAAGTGCGAGGCGGCGAGGCGTAAGCTGGCGATTCATGGCCGGGTTTATACCGTGAGTCGTCGCGCGCCCGGCAACCGAAGGTATCGATGACGATGAGCGGTGCGGTCGATCAATTGCTGGCGCGCCTGCGCCATGAAGACGCGGTGCTGGTGCGCGTCGAGTCCACACAGGGCTCGGCGCCGCGCGAGGCCGGGACCTGGATGGCCGTGTGGGCCGACGGCCTGACCGCCACCATCGGCGGCGGGCAGCTGGAGTTCCAGGCGACCAAGGAAGCGCGCGAGCTGCTGGCAGGCACGCGCAAGCCCTTCGACGGCATCCAGCGCTATCCGCTCGGACCCAGCCTGGGGCAGTGCTGCGGCGGGGTGATGTTCCTCTCCTACGAACGCATCACCGCCGCCGATGCGCCGAGGCTGCAGCAGGACCTGCTCGCTCAGCTCGAGCCGGTGGCCCTTTTCGGCGGCGGGCACGTGGGCGCGGCGCTGGCACGCCTGCTGTCGACGCTGCCGTTCTCGGTGCGCTGGATCGACAGCCGCGACGGCGTCTTCCCCGACGGGCTGCCCGCGCAGATCGACACCGAGCATTCCGAGCCCGTGCAGGACGCCGTGGCCGCGCTCGCGCCGGGCAGCCGCGTGCTCATCATGAGCTTCAGCCATGCCGAAGACCTGGACATCGTCATCGCCTGCCTCAAGCGCCTGCGCGAGCGCAACGACTTGCCCTACATCGGCCTGATCGGCAGCAAGACCAAATGGGCCACCTTCAGCCACCGGCTGGAGGCGCGCGGCTTCACGGCCGACGAACTGGCCCGCGTCACCTGCCCGATCGGCGTGCCCGGCATCACGGGCAAGGAGCCCGAGGTCATCGCGGTGGCGGTGGCGGCACAGTTGTTGCAATCGCTGGGCTGAACAGGGTTTTCCCGGCGGTCGCATCCCAAAAAAACCGCACCCTCCCTTGCCAAAACTGTATACACTTTCGGTCCACAACAAGCCGCAGCGGAGCGAGGCCCATCTGCCCATGGAGCCTGCGTTCGCGGCACTTTCTCTGCTTACAGCGCCCGCGGTGGTGAGCAGGCTGAAACCCTTTCCTGGCGTCCTCACGCGCCAATCGGGTTGAGAGAGAAGCATATGGAAAGCTACTACCTTGACTGGGCCAACCTGCTGCTGCGCTGGGTCCACGTCATCACCGCCATCGCCTGGATCGGCGCCTCCTTCTACTTCGTGATGCTGGACAACAGCCTCGAGAAGCCGCAGGACCAGGAATCGCTCGACAAGGGCGTGGGCGGCGAGCAATGGGCCGTGCACGGCGGCGGCTTCTACAACATGCAGAAGTACGCGCTGGCGCCCAAGAAGCTGCCGGACCACCTGCACTGGTCTTACTGGGAGAGCTACTCCACCTGGATCACGGGTTTCTCGCTGTTCACCATGTCGTACCTGTGGAACGCGAGCACCTACCTCATCGACAAGTCGAAGATGGACTGGCAGCCTGGCGCCGCCATTGCGGTGGCGCTGGCCTTCTTCGTCGTGTTCTGGATGGTCTACGACGGCATCTGCCAGATCTTCGGGCGCCGCAAGCACGGCGACACCATCGTCGGCGTGCTGATCGCCGTCTTCATCGCCTTCGCGACGTGGCTGGCCTGCCAGTGGTTCGCGGGTCGCGCGGCCTTCCTGCTGGTGGGCGCCATGATGGCCACGACCATGAGCGGCAACGTGTTCTTCTGGATCATTCCCGGCCAGCGCAAGAACGTGGCGGCGCTGCGCGAGGGCAGGCCGGTGGACCCGGTGCACGGCCAGCGCGGCAAGCAGCGCAGCGTGCACAACACCTACTTCACGCTGCCGGTGCTGTTCGCGATGCTGAGCAACCACTACAGCTTCGCCTACACGCACAAGTACAACTGGATCGTGCTGCTGCTGATCATGCTCGGCGGCGCGGCCATCCGCCAGTTCTTCGTGGTGCGGCACCGCTTCAAGCTGGGCAACGCGGGCAATCCGCTGCCCTATGCGCTGGTCGGCATCGTGGTGCTGGGCCTGACGATCGTGTGGATGAAGCCAGAGCCGGTCGCCGCGCCCGCGGTGGCTGCCGCCGCTCCGGCCGTGCAGTTCAAGGACGTGCAGAAGGTGCTCGAGCAGCGCTGCTTCATGTGCCACGGCCCTGCCGTGCAGATGAAGAACGTGCGGGTCGATTCGCCCGAGCAGGTGGCGGCCCACGCCCAGGCCATCTACCAGCAGGTGGTGGTCACCAAGATCATGCCGATGAACAACGCCACGGGCATCACCGACGAAGAGCGGGCCCTGGTCGGCCGCTGGTTCCAGGCAGGCGCAAAGACCAACTAGTCAGACAGAAGTTGACCGGCGGCAAGCGGGGCCGGTCACGGTCCGCAGCACAATCGCCGGATTGGAGACAAAGCAGCAATGACGACCGCATCGACCCCGGCCTTCGGCCCCGCCCCCGATCCGCGCGAAGCCCCGCGCGCCTTCCTCGAACATCTCTACCGCGTGGCGGTGGACCGCGCGCTGCCGCTGTCCACGCTCGGCGCCCACCTGCCGCCGCCACCCAAGGGCCGGACGCTGGTGCTGGGCGCCGGCAAGGCCGGCGGCTCGATGGTGCACGCGCTGGAGGCCCTGTGGCCGGCCGACGCGCCGCTGTCGGGGCTGGTCGTCACGCGCTACGACCACATTCCGCCGCGCCCGGAAGGGCTGCCGCAGCGCATCGAGATCGTCGAGGCCGCGCACCCCGTGCCCGACGCAGCGGGCCAGCAGGCGGCCGAGCGCATCCTCGCGCTGACGAAGGGCCTCACGGCAGACGACCTCGTGCTGTGCCTGATTTCCGGCGGCGGCTCGTCGCTGCTGGTGCTGCCCGCCGAAGGGCTGACGCTGGCCGACAAGCAGCGCATCAACAAGCAACTGCTCGAAAGCGGCGCCGGCATCGGCGAGATGAACTGCGTGCGCAAGCACCTGTCGCGCATCAAGGGCGGCCGGCTGGCGGCGGCATGCGCGCCGGCCCGCGTGGTGACGCTGACCATCAGCGACGTGCCCGGCGACGATCCGGCCGTCATCGCCAGCGGCCCGACCGTTCCTGACGCCACCACCTGCGCCGACGCGCTGGCCATCCTCGACCGCTACGGCATCGAGGTGCCCGCGCCGGTGCGTGCGCGCCTCGAGAGCGGCGAACTCGAGACGCCCAAGCCCGACGACGCCGTGTTCAAGGGCCACGAGACGCACATGATCGCCACGCCCCAGCAGTCGCTCGAAGCGGCGGCGCGGGCGGCGCGCGAGGCCGGCATGGAGGCGCACATCCTCAGCGACGAGATGGAAGGCGAGTCGCGCGAAGTCGGCAAGGTGCATGCCGCGCTCGCGCGCGCCGTGGCGCACCGCGGCGAGCCTTTCGCGCGGCCCTGCGTCATTCTTTCGGGCGGCGAGACCACCGTGACGATCCGCCCCCGCCAGCCGGGCCAGGCCAAGGGCAGGGGCGGGCGGGCCGGCGAGTTCTGCATGGGACTGGCCGGGGCACTCATGGGCCAGCCGCAGGTGTGGGCGCTGGCGGCCGACACCGATGGCATCGACGGCGTGGAAGACAACGCCGGCGCCTTCGTCACCCCGGACACGCTGGCGCGCGCCACGGCCGCCGGAAAGAAGCTGTCCGACCACCTCGACCGCAACGACGCCTACGGCTACTTCGACGCCATCGGCGACCTGTTCGTGACCGGGCCCACGAACACCAACGTCAACGACTTCCGCGCGCTGCTGGTGTTGTAGTCGGGCGGCTGAAGGAGCGGCTCCCCGTTACTCCTTCAGCACCATGTCGATGCACATCACGGCCGCCATGATCAGCAGGCGGCGGGCGTCGCTGGCCGGCACGCCCGGGTCGATCGAAAGCATGTAGTTGTCGGCGGTGGTGAAGAGCTCCTTGCCCAGCCCCGCCCACTTCTTGGACACGGCGGCAAGCTCGCTGCTGCCCTGCACGAAGCGGAAGTCCCAGCTAGTCCACTTGCCCCTGAGCGTGCAGACGACCTCCTCCTGCGCGTCGAGCACATCGAACTTGCCGCCGATGGAGAAGAGCTTCTGCTTGAACGAGCCGACCAGCCGGTCGTTCTCGTCCAGCACCTCCACTTTCGACAGGAAGATGGAAACGCCTCGCCGGACCGACAGCACCTTCTGTCCCTCGGGCGTCGACACCACCACGTTGAAAGGCGTGAAGCGCTTGTAGTCGGTGAAGCGCAGCAGCTTGCTGAAGAAGCCCAGGTCGGGCTCGCGGCATTCCAGAATCTTCTGCTGCGAATGCGGGTCGAAGATGTCGTAGTTGTTGGCCGCCTTGAAGATGCCGACGTGCTCCTTGATGAAAAACAGGTTGTTGCGCAGTGCCGAGTGCATGGTTCCTCTGATCCCTCTTGGTGTTGGTTGGGCGGCGATTATGTTCGGCGCGCATGGCTGGTCCGGCCCTCGCCGGTGGCCGCCCAGCCGGCGAGGTTTGTGAACTCGGGTTAATCTATGCCCCCTGCGGCCCGTGGCCGCCGCCGCCGTCGCCACCCCCGGTGCCGCGCCGCACACCCAGAATTCCCCATTCTTCTTTTCATCATCCAGTCCTGAAGGAATAGCTCGCCATGACCGCCACCTACACCGACACCCGCCTGCTGATCGACAACGAGTGGGTCGACGCCACCGGCGGCAAGACGCTGGACGTCGTGAATCCCGCCACCGGCAAGGCCATCGGCAAGGTGGCGCATGCCAGCATCGCCGACCTGGACCGCGCTCTCGCCGCCGCGCAGCGCGGCTTCGAAACCTGGCGCAACACCCCCGCCAACGAGCGCGCCGCCGTCATGCGCCGCGCCGCGGGCCTGATCCGCGAACGTGCCCCCGAAATCGCCAAGCTGCTCACGCAGGAGCAGGGCAAGCCGCTGGGCGAGGCCAAGGTCGAGACGATGGCCGCCGCCGACATCATCGAGTGGTTCGCCGACGAAGGCCGCCGCGTCTACGGCCGCATCGTGCCCTCGCGCAACCTGGCCGCGCAGCAACTGGTGCTGAAGGAGCCCCTGGGCCCCGTCGCCGCCTTCACGCCCTGGAACTTCCCGATCAACCAGATCGTGCGCAAGCTTGGCGCTGCGCTGGCCACCGGCTGCTCGTTCCTGGTGAAGGCGCCCGAGGAAACCCCGGCGTCGCCCGCCGCGCTGCTGCGCGCCTTCGTCGACGCGGGCATCCCGCCCGGCGTGGTCGGCCTGGTGTTCGGCAATCCCGCCGAGATCTCGAACTACCTGATCGCCCACCCGATCATCCGCAAGGTCACCTTCACCGGCTCGACCCCGGTCGGCAAGCAGCTGGCCGCACTGGCCGGCCAGCACATGAAGCGCGTGACGATGGAGCTCGGCGGCCATGCCCCGGTCATCGTTGCCGAAGACGCCGACGTGGCGCTGGCCGTGAAGGCCGCCGGTGCCGCCAAGTTCCGCAACGCGGGCCAGGTCTGCATCTCGCCGACCCGCTTCCTGGTGCACAACAGCCTGCGCAACGAGTTCGCCAGCCTGCTGGTCAAGCACGCCGAAGGCCTGAAGCTCGGCGACGGCCTTGCCGAAGGCACCAACCTCGGCCCGCTGGCCAATGCGCGCCGCCTCACGGCCATGGCCTACGTGCTGGAAGATGCCCGCAAGAAGGGCGCCACCGTCGCGACGGGCGGCGAGCGCGTCGGCGATGCCGGCAACTTCTTCGCTCCCACCGTGCTGACCGACGTGCCGCTGGACGCCGACGTGTTCAACAACGAACCCTTCGGCCCCATCGCCGCCATCCGCGGCTTCGACACGCTGGAAGAAGCGATCGCCGAAGCCAACCGCCTGCCTTTCGGCCTGGCCGGCTACGCCTTCACCAAGTCGATCAAGAACGCCCACCTGCTGAGCCAGAAGCTCGAACTGGGCATGCTCTGGATCAACCAGCCCGCAACCCCCTCGCCGGAAATGCCTTTCGGCGGCGTGAAGGATTCGGGCTACGGCTCGGAAGGCGGCCCAGAGGCGCTGGAGGCTTACCTCAACACCAAGGCGGTCTCGATCCTGGGCGTCTGACGCCCCTTACTCTTCGGCGGTGGCATTCCAGAAGGCCTGCTGCACGCCGTCGAGTGCCTCCAGTTCCTCGATGACGCGGTCGAGCTCCTCGGGCTCGACCGCCGTCGCGTAGAGCGTCGCACCGATCTCGGTGTCGGCCGGCCCGAAGGGGTGCTGGTCGACGTCGCGCACCGGGTAGTTCGCGGCCTCCAGCAGCACCAGCAGATGGTCGAGCACGTCGGGCCGCGCCGCGCGCGAGCAGATCACGCGCACCACGTACGTCGCTTCGCTGCTCTCCTCGCTGATCGGCTGGCGGTTGATGCGGTTCACAACCGGCCGCAGCAACGTGTTGCTGGCCAGCACGAACAGCGCCGCAATGAGTGCTTCGCCGAGCAGGTCCGCGCCCGCGCAGGCGCCCACTGCCGCCGATCCCCACAGCGTCGCCGCCGTGTTCAGCCCCGTGACGTTGGCGCCTTCCTTCATGATCGCGCCCGCGCCCAGGAAGCCGATACCCGACACCACATAGGCCACCACGCGCACGGCGCCCCCGCTGCCGTCCAGCCGGTAGGCCATGTCGACGAACACCGCCGCGCCCACCGCCACCAGCGTGTTGGTGCGAAGGCCCGCCGTGCGCTGCCGTATCTGGCGCTCCAGGCCGATCACCGAGCCGAGGATGAACGCAGCTGCCACGCTGATGAAGGTGTCGAGCAGCGAAGCCAGGTTGATGTTGTGGATGGCTTGCATCGATGGATTCCCTCTTGTTGTTGATGTTGGTGCGGCAGTTTGAAGCCGCCCGGTGTCATGAACATGTCATGCAGCCCGGACGACCACGGGAAGTCACTGCCACCCGTACCTGCGCGCATACCACCCCTTCACCGCCTGCGTCAGCAGCGCATAGCCCAGCAGCATCGCCGCCAGCCACGGGAAGTACGCCAGCGGCAGCGCCTGCAGCTTGAAGTAGTGCGACAGCGGCCCCATCGGTAGCCAGATGCCCACGGCGGCGATGGCGGCGCCCATGATCAGCAACGGCCATGCGGCGCGGCTTTGCAGGAAGGGGATCTTGCGGGTGCGGATCAGGTGCACGATCAGCGTCTGCGACAGCAGGCCTTCGACGAACCAGCCCGACTGGAAGAGCGTCTGGTGGTCCACCGAGTTGGCTGCGAAGACGAACCACATCACCGTGAAGGTGAGGATGTCGAACAGCGAGCTCAGCGGGCCGAAGAACACCATGAATCGGCCCAGGTCGGCCGGGTTCCAGCGCTGCGGGCTCTTGAGGAACTCGTCGTCCACGTTGTCGAACGGGATCGCGATCTGCGACACGTCGTACAGCAGGTTCTGCACCAGCAGGTGCAGGGGCAGCATCGGCAAAAAGGGCAGGAAGGCGCTGGCCACCAGCACCGAGAACACGTTGCCGAAGTTCGAGCTCGCGGTGAGCTTGATGTACTTGAGCATGTTCGCGAACGTGCGGCGGCCCTGGATGACGCCTTGCTCCAGCACCATCAGGCTCTTTTCCAGCAGGATGATGTCGGCCGACTCCTTGGCCACGTCCACCGCGCTGTCCACCGAGATGCCGATGTCCGCGGCGCGCAGCGCGGGCGCGTCGTTGATGCCGTCGCCCATGAAGCCCACCACGTGCCCGTTGGCATGCAGCGCGTGCACGATGCGTTCCTTGTGCGCGGGCGTGAGCTTGGCGAACACCTGGTGCGCCTCGACGACCAGCTTCAGGTCGGCATCGACCATCTCCTCGATCTCCGCACCGAGAACGATGCGACCCACTTCCAGGCCCACGTCGGCGCAGACCTTGCGCGTGACCAGCTCGTTGTCGCCCGTCAGCACCTTCACCGCCACGCCGTGCTCGGCCAGCGCGCGCAGCGCGGGCGCGGTCGATTCCTTCGGTGGATCGAGGAAAGCCACGTAGCCCAGCAGCGTGAGCCCCGATTCGTCAGTCACGCCGTAGGCCGGCTTCTGCTCATCGACCTTCAGCGAGCGGCTGGCCACGGCCACCACGCGAAGACCTTGGGCATTGAGCTCCGAGGCCACGCTGTGGATGCGCGCGAGCACGTCGGCGTCGAGCGACAGTACTTCCGCGCCGCGTTCGACCGAGGTGCACACCGAAAGGATCTCTTCCAGCGCGCCCTTGCAGATCAGCAGGTGCTCGCTGCCGCCGTTGGCCACCACCACCGACATGCGGCGGCGCGAGAAGTCGAAGGGCACTTCGTCGATCTTGCGGTAGGCGGTCTGCAGGCGGGTTTCGAGCTGCATCTCGGCGTGGCTCAGCACGGCCTTGTCGAGCAGGTTCTTCAGTCCCGTCTGGTGGAAGCTGTTGAGATAGGCCAGCTGCAGCACGTGGTCGGACTGCTCGCCCCATGCGTTGGTGTGGCGCTCGAGCACGATCCGGTCCTGCGTCAGCGTGCCGGTCTTGTCGGTGCACAGCACGTCCATCGCACCGAAGTTGTGGATGGCTTCGAGCCTTTTGACGATCACCTTCTGGCGCGACATCACCACCGCGCCCTTGGCCAGCGTGGCGGTCACGATCATCGGCAGCATCTCGGGCGTGAGGCCGACCGCGATCGACAGCGCGAACAGCGCGGCCTCCCACCAGTCGCCCTTGGCCACGCCGTTGATCACCAGCACCAGCGGCGCCATCACCAGCATGAAGCGGATCAGCACCCAGCTCACGCGGTTGATGCCGGCCTGGAAGGCGCTGGTGCCGCGGTCGGCGGCCGTCACGCGCTGGGCCAGCGCGCCGAAGAAGGTGCGGTCGCCGGTGTGCACGATCACCGCGGTGGCGGTGCCGCTGATGACGTTGGTGCCCATGAAGAGCAGGTTCTCGCGTTCCAGCACGCCCACCGCGTGGTCGCCACGGTCGACCACGAACTTCTCGACCGGCATCGCCTCGCCCGTCAGCGCCGACTGGCTGATGAAGAGGTCCTTGGCAGTGATCAGCCGGCAATCGGCCGGAATCATGTCGCCGGCCGAAAGCGCGATCACCTCGCCGGGCACCAGGTCGCGCATCAGCACCTCGACGCGTACCGTGCCGGCGTGCGTGGTGTCGAAGCCCTCGTCGCCGGCCGCGCCTTCCTTGTGGCCCGGCGCGGGGCGCAGCACGGTGGAGGTATTGCTCACCATCGCCTTGAGCCGGTCGGCTGCCTTGTTGGAGCGCGACTCCTGCAGGAAGCGCAGCACCGTCGACAGCACCACCATGCTGCCGATGACGAGCGTGGCCTTCATGTCCTCGGTGACGTAGGAGACCAGCGCCAGCACTGTCAGCAGCAGGTTGAACGGGTTGCGGTAGCACTGCCACAGATGCTGCCACCAGCGCAGCGGCTGCTCGTGGCGCACCTCGTTGCCGCCCAGGCGTTTGCGCAGCACCTGCGCGTGTCCTTCGCTGAGGCCGCGCGGCGAGCTGCCGAGCTTGACCAGCATCTCGCCGGCATCGGTGCGCGAGGCCGCGTTCAGGGCCTTCGCGATGTCGGGCGGCATGCTGATGGAGCCGGTTCCGACGGGCTTCGAGCCCAGCAGCGTCTGCCAGCGCTCGAAGTGGTGCAGCATGTGGCGGCTGCGCAGGAAGCTTTCGAAAAAGGACTTGAGGACGTTGTTCATGATGTTCTCCTTCGGAGCGGCCGCCACCGGCGCCCGCGGAAGGAGAACCCCGGCATCGATCAGCCGGCCGGGCTCAACCCTCTGCGAGGCGCGGCAGCGGGCCGCGTCGTTGTTGGAATAGGTCTTGGCGAAGGGGGCGCGCTATGGCGCCAACAAGAGGCGGGGTCCATGGTGTGCTCCTGGGTTGCTTGCGGGTTGCTCGAAGAGAAGAGTGGCGGCGCGCGCTTCAGCGGCGGGGCACGCAGATCGGCTGCAGCAGCAGATAGCTGCGGATGCGGCGCGTGGTCCAGATCGCGGCGGCCTGGTCGAGCCTGGCATCCACGGCAGGCGGTGCTTCCGCCGCCGCAGGGGCGGCGTGCGCAGGCACGTGCGCCGACGGACGAACACGCGGCTGTTCGTGCGGCTGACGACGAAGATGGAAGTGACGCATGACAAGGCTCCTTCGCACAGAAGGGCCTCGCGCACGGACGCACGCAAGCTGACTGAAAAGTCAGTGACGAGAACGACGGGAATCGGGAGGAGGGGAGCCGCTTGCCGGAATGGCAAACGGGTCACGCTGTGTGCAACGACCGGCACGCAGCGCGGGGGAGGCCTGCGCTAGAGGGCCGGATGTGTCACGCCTGCCGAGGCACGCGTCTTGTCACTGATCCAACTGGCACTGTCCACGCACGGGGCTCCGAAATGAAGATTTCCGGATTGTTGCACCGCATCACAGGGTGCGTCAACCCGCGGGACGGTGTTTTACGATGCGATTCGCGGGCTTATTGCCTCCATGTTGCGATTGGCCTGCAGCATTCGACGCTAACCTTTCAATCTGCATTCAATTCGATGAAGACACCGTCAGTCTTGTTCATCTGCACGGGGAATATCTGCCGCTCCCCGACAGCCCACGTTCTCCTGATGCACAAGGCTCGCGCAGCCGGCTTCGATGTCGAAGTCGACAGCGCCGCCATCTCCAATGAAGAGTGCGGCAACCCGCCGGATCCGCGCTCGGTGGCCGAGGCCAGGCGGCGCGGCATCGAGATGCACGCGCACTGCGCGCGGCAGGTTTGCAAGTCCGACTTCGATCGCTTCGAACTGATCATCGGCATGACCGCGCAGCATTGCGCGGCGCTGCGCAGGCTCGCGCCCGCCAGCACGGCCGGCAAGATCCATCTGTTCACCGAATACGCCGACGGCATCGAGGGCGATGTGCCCGACCCGTGGTACGGCGGGCAGAAGGATTTTGTCGAGGTCTTCGACCTGATCGACCTGGGCGTGGATGGCCTGCTCGCGCGACTGCAAGCCGACGCCGGGGCTACCAGCGCACCCGCACGCCCACCGAGGCGTTGAGCGAGCTCTTCATGCGCGTGTCTCCGCCGGTGGCCCACAGCTTGCCCAGCTCGCCGTAGATCGCCGTGCGCTCGCCGAGTGCGAGGGTGAAGCCGCCGGCCAGTTCGGTGCTGGTGCCGCCTGTTTCGCTGGCGATGCCGGTGCTGCCGGCCGGCCCTGTCAGGCGCGCGATGTCGGTGCCGCTCGATGCGCGGTTCACGTTGATGCGCGCGTAGGGCTGCAGCAAGCCGGCACCGGTGGCGATGGAGCCCTTGATGCGCACGCCGGCGCGCGCGATCAGGCCGTCGTGCGTGTCCTGCGTGATCCACGCGCCGGAGATGCTCGCGCCGTCCATGCTCAGGCGCTGGTGGATGAGCTGCAACTGCGGCTCCACGCGCCAGCCGCCGCCGATGTCGAAGGCCTTGCCCACTTCCAACGAAGCCAGGAAGCTGTCGCCCTTGCCCGAGCTGCCCATGCTCGCAAGAGGCCGCGCGGTGTAGCGGTGCTGGCCGCCTTGCAGCACGATGTCGGTGTACCAGCCGGCATCGTTGTGCCAACTGGCGTACACCCCGAGGTAGCGGCTGCGCAGATCGCTGCGGCCCACGCGCAGGCCCTGGATGCCGCTGGCGAAGCCGCGCACGTCGACGTCGCCCTCGAGCTGGCCGACGTAGATGCCGGCACGCCAGTTCGCATCGGCCCACAGGTCGGTGCCGGCCTGGAAGCCGGTGAGGCGGCCCTTGCTCTCGGGGCTCACGGTGCCGCGCTGGCGCACGTCGATGTCGGTGCTCAGCACGCGGCCCCATGCGCGGCGTCCGGCGTAAGTCGTCGTGTCGCCGGCGTCGTTGGGCTGCCGCATCTCGTCGCCGCCGCGCAGGTGCAGGTTGCCGAGCATCGCGACATTGGCCTGGCGCAACTGCTGGGGCAGGGCGGCATAGAGCGGAACTTCGGCGCGATAGGTCGGCAGGCCCGGCCCGCCCGGTGCACCTGGCACGCCGGGGCCGCCCGCGCCCGTGGTCGAGCGCAGGTACCAGTTCTCGCCCGCACCGTTCGCATCGGCGGGATAGAGGCGGTATTCATAGGCACCGGCATCCACGTGCCCGCCGGCGAGCGTGAAGGCGTCCCTGGTGGTCTGCGCGGTGGTGGTCGCGCCGTTGAGGGCGCTGATCACCTCGATGCCGTTGCCCGTGGTCAGCGCGCCCAGGCCTGCGAGATTGACGATCTGCACGGTGGTGCGGCCGCTGGCCGTTGCGCCGGCGCCGTCGAGCACCAGCCGGTCGGACGGGCCGCTCGCGTTCAGCACCGCGCCCAGCCGCAGTACGCCGTTGTTGCCCACGTAAGGCCCGGTCACGGTGAGGCTGGCGCCGGCCGTCGCGCCCGGCAGCGAAACCGTGCCGCTGTTGTTCAGCGACGCGACGGTCTGGTTGAAGCCCGCGAGGTCGAGCGTCGCGCCCGCGGCCACGCCGTGGGCCGAAGTCGCGCTGAAGGCGTTGGCGGCACCGGCCTGCAGCGTGCCCGCATTCACCTGCGTCGCGCCGCCGTAGCTGTTCGAGCCGGCGAGGGTGAAGGTGCCGGTGCCCTGCTTCACGACGCTGCCGCTGCCGCTCAGGCTGCCGCCGAACGTGGTGCTGGTGTTGTCGCCGCCGGTGGTGAGCGTCGCGCTGCCCAGCTTCAGTTCGCCGCCCGCGCTGCCCCCGCCCGAGAGCGAGCCGATGGTCTGGTCGAAGCCGTTCAGGTCCAGTGTGGCGCCGGCCTTGTCGGCCAGCGCGATCGTCGCCGCCGGGTTCAGCAGATCGGCCGCGCCGAGCCGCAGCGTGCCGGAGTCGACCACCGTGGCACCCGTGTGGTTGTTGGTGCCGGCCAGGGTCAGCGTGCCCTGGCCCGATTTGACGAAGGTGCCGCTGCCGCCCAGCGTGCCGCTCGCGGTGAAGTCGTGGGCCGCGTCGACGACCTCGATGCCGCCGCCCGCCGCGCCGATGTCGATGTCGCGTGCCGTACCGGCGAAGCCCGTGCCGGTGACCTGCAGGCGCCCGCCGTCGAGCGCGAGCCCGCCGCCGGCCGCGCCGAGGTTGGCATCGGCGGAAACCGACAGCACGCCACCCTGCACGGTCGTGCCGCCTGTGTAGGTGTTGGTGCCGCCCAGCACCAGCGTGCCCGCGCCTGTCTTGGCGATGCCCGCGCTGCCGTCGATGGCGCTGTTCACCGTCGCGACAAAGCCCGTAGAGGCCGCGCTGCCGTCGCCCACGCGGATCTCGGCCTTGCCGCCGCCGTTGCCCAGCAGCGTGAGCGCATCGCCGGCCAGCGTATAGCCGCCGCTGGTGAACTGCATGCCCAGCGCCTGCACCGCGCCACCGGTCTTGTCGATGGTCACGGTGCCCGGCGCGCCGCCGAAGATGGCGAAGCCCGGCTGCGGCTGCATGGGCACGGTCACGGTGCCGGCCGCGTCGGTCCAAACCGGGCTGGTGGTCGACCACGTGCCCGTGCCGCCGCCGGATTGCACCGGGCTGGCCAGGCCGTCGGCGTTCCAGAAATTCAGCGTCAGGCCGGTGGTGTTGAGCAGGTTGAAGCGCTTGTCGGCGCTGAGGTTCTGCAGCAGCACCGTGCTGCCGCCCGGCAAGCCGCCGAGCGAAAGGCTGCCGGCGCCCGTCAGCGAGCCCCCGTAGTCGACGAGCCGGTACACGCCGGGGCCGAAGCTGCCGGCGTTGGCGACGTTCAGCGTCACCGCGCCGCCGAGCGACAGGTCGCCGCCCACGCTCACGCTGTCGCTCGCGCCCGGCGTGCTGAAGTTGGGGCCAGGCGCGCCGAAATCGAAATCGAGCGTGCTGCCGGCGGCGAGCGAAAGATTGCCGCCCACGGCCAGCACGCCAAAGCTTCCGGCGGTGCCGGCGCCCGGAGCCAGCTTCGCGCCCGTGTTCAGGGTGACGTCGCCGCCGATGCGGCCGGTTCCGCCCAGCGTGGCGCTGGTCAGCACCGTGACCGCGCCGGTGCCCGTGGCGCTGCCGCTCGCATTGGTGGCCAGCAGCGTGCCCGAAGCGACGGTGGTGGTGCCTGCATAGGCGTTCGCGCCGCCAAGGCTCAGGATGCCGGTGCCGCTGTAGCTGAGGCCGGAGCCGCCACCGATCATGCCGCCCAGTGCGATGTTCTTCGCGCCCGTGACGCTCAGCGCGCCATCGAGCGTGACGTCGTTCGCCAGCGCGACGTCGGCGCTCGATGTCAGCGTGGCGGCGCCGCTCACAGTCAGCGTGCCCGTGCCCAGCGAGGTGCCGGTGCCCACGCCGAGCGTGCCGGCCTGCAGCGTCACACCGCCGCCGAAGTTGTTGGCGCCGCCGAGCACCAGCGTGCCGGCGCCGGTCTTGATGAGAGAGCCTCCGCCGCCGATGGGCCCGTTCAGCGTGAGATCGTTGGCGCCGCCCACCGTCAGGCCCGCGCCTGCGCCGAGCGATACGGCGTTGACCAGCGTCAGGGCGCCGCCCGCGCTTTGCAGGCCGGCATTGCCCGTCACGCCGAGGGTGCCGCTGCCCAGCGAGGTGCTGGTGCCCAGCGAGAGAGTGCCGCCCGCCAGTGAAACGCCGCCCGAGAAGTCGCTCGCGCCGTCCAGCGTGACGCCGCCGGGACCGTTCACCGCGAGCGCGCCGGCGCCGGTGATGGTGCCGCCCAGCGCGAGCGCGTTGGCACCGGTCAGGCTCAGCGTGGTCCCGCTGCCCAGGGTTACGCCGTTGCCGAGCACGATGCCCGGCACGTTCGCCGTGAGGCTCGCGTTGCCTGTCACGGCGAGCCCGCCGGTGCCCAGCGCGAGGTTGTTGCCCACGCCGAGCGTGCCGCTGCCCAGCGTGACGCCGCCGCTGAAGCCGGCGTTCGCGGCGTTCAGGCTCAGCTTGCCGGTGCCGTTGAACGACAGCGCACCCGCGCCCGACACCACCCCGCCCAGCGCGATGTCGTTGCTGCCGCCCACATCCAGGCCCGCGTTGAGCACTACCGCGTTGCCCAGGTTCACACCCGCGCTGGCATCGAGCGTGGCCGCGCCGTTGACCGTGAGCGCGCCGAGTCCCAGCGAGGTGTTGGTGCCAACGCCCAGTCCGCCGCCCAGCAGGTTCACTCCGCCGGCGAAACCGTTGGCGCCGCCCAAGGTGAGCTTGGCTGGCCCCGACTGCGTCAGTCCGCCGAGGCCGCCGATGGTGCCGTTGAGCGAGAGAGCGCTGCTGCTCGCAACGTTCAGCCCCGCATTCAGGTTGAAGTTGTTGGTCAGGCCCACGGGCGTATTCGCTGCCAGCGAACTGGCGCCACTCACCGTCACCGCGCCCGTGCCCAGCGCGAGGTTGTTGCCCACGGTGAGCTGGCCGCCCCCCAGGTTGAAGCCACCGCTGAAGTCGTTGGCACCGTTGAGCGTGAGCCCTGGCGCGCCGGCCAGGCTCATCCCGCCCGCGCCGCTGATCTTGCCGTTGAGCGTCAGCGCACCGCCGCTTCCGCCGCCGCCCAGGTTCAGCGTGTTGTTGAGCACGATGTCGTTGCTCAACGCGAGGCCGTTCTTGCCGGTCAGCGTGGCGGCGCCATCGACCGTCAATGCGCCGGAGCCGAGCGCGGTTGCGGAGCCGAGGTCTATCGAGCCGGCCTGCAGCACGGTGCCGCCGCTGTAGTTGTTAGCGCCGTTCAGCACCAGGTCGCCGCTGGCGAGCGTCAGGCTGCCGCCGCCGTTGATGTTGCCGTTCAAGCTCAGCGTGCCCGCGCCGTTGAGCGTCAGCGCGCCGTTGAGCTGCACCTGATTGGTCAGCGTGCCGGTGAAGGCGGTGTTGAGCGTGGCGGGGCCGCCGACCAGGAACAGGCCCGTGCCGAGAGAACTCGCGTTGCCCAGCGTCAGGCCGCCGCCATTGAGGGCCAGCCCGCCGCTGAAGTCGTTGTTCCCCGACAGCGTGAGCGTGCCGCTGCCGTTCTTGATCAGCCCTCCGGCGCCGGTGACGGTGCCGCCGAGCGTCAGGGAGTTTGCGCCCTGAACGATCAGGCTGCCCGTGAGGCTGATGTTCTGCGTCAGCGTCAGGCCTGCCACCGAGGCCTGCATGGAACCACCGTTCGCCGTGAGCGTTCCGGTGCCGAAGGACAGCGCATTGTCGAAGATCGCGGTGCCGCCGTTGAGCGCGGCCGCGCCGCTCACCACGGGGCCCTCGAGCGTCCAGGTGCCGCTGTTGACGACGAGGTTCTCGAAGTTCAGGTACTGCAGGCTCGAGACCGTGCCCGCGCCGCCGCTGCCGGAACCAGGCCCCGCCACGGTGTTCTGCAGCACCAGCGTGTCGTTGCCCCCTATGCCCGCGTCGACCGTACCCCCGGCGGCGAAGGTGAGGAAGCTCGGCGGCACCGCGGGCGTCGGAATGGTCACGCCGGGCAGCGGCACCAGCCCGCCGTTGATCGACGAGCCCGTGACCGCCACGAAAGTGTCGTTGCTCAGCGTCGTGCCCAGCGAGACGCTGCCGTTGATCGTGCCAGCGTTGACGAAGGCGTTGCCGCCGCTGTCGGGGCTCTGGAAGGCCACGCGGCCGGTGATCGTTCCGGTGTTGATGAAGTTGACGTTGCCGCCGCCGTACACGGCGACGGCGATCGAGTTGATCGGATCGAAGAGCCCGAGCGCGCTCATGCCGATCGTGCCGCTGTTGTTGAAAGTCGTGGTCCCGGTGGTGGCGATGACGGCCGCCGCGCCCAGCAGGCCGAAGGTACCGTCGAAGGTGCCTTCGATCGTGCCCTGGTTGTTCACCGTGACGTTGCCGCTGCCGGGCACGACCAGGTTGCCGATCGTGAGGGCCCGCGAGAGCACGAGGGAGCCCGCTGCGTTGGCGTCGATGGCGCCCAGGTTGTTGAGCGTGATGCCGTTGCCACCCAGCGTCATCGCCGTGCCGCCCGGCAGGGTGCTCATGATGCCGCCCGACTGCACCGTGACGGCAAGACCGTTGGCGTTGCTCAGGAAGCTGTTCGGGTTGGGGGGCAGCAGGATCGGAACGCCGGTGCAGGTGACCACGTCGTTGTCGACAGGCGAGGCGGGCGTGCAGGCCGCGAGCGCCGTGCCGCCATGCAGTGCCAGTGCGGCCAGGGCCGCGAGGGCCCCGAGCGCAGGAGCTGCGCCCCTGCGCGCGGTGCGCCTTCGTCCCCTGACTGCTGTCCCTCCGGAACCGCTGGCGCTCTTCGCCAGTTCGGAAACCACGCGATACCGGCTCTGCCGGCGGTCGAAGATCACACGGTAGACATGGTTCACGGCTCGCCTCCAAGCCTTTGTAATGCGTGTGATTATTTGTGAGGCATGGGCGAGGTGAATATCTGCCGAAAGGACTCAGGACGCGTGATGCGGCAAGAGAAAGAAGAAATATGGCGTAGGTGAAAACCAGCGCCGCGCAGGTGGCGCCGGCTTCGCGGCTATTCGCAGAGCACCCGTATGGAAGGCGGAATCGCCACGGCCCGGATCCCGCCGCCTTCGCGCTTCGCCCCGAAGATGCGCACTTCCTCGCACTCCAGGATCAGCTCGCTCCCGCGCGTCACGCGGTAGGTCTGCACGAAGCTCTTCTCGCGCCACTCGGTGATGCGCACCGCAATCTGCAGCGTGTCGCCGTAGCTCGCGGACTTCACGAAGCGCGTGTGCGTGTCGACCAGCGGCGTGCCGATCACGCCCAGCGTCTCGGTCGTTTCCTCCCAGCGCGGCACGCCGCATTCGGCGAAGAAGTGGCGCGAGGCCGCATCGATCCAGCGGAAGAAGTTCGGAAACCAGACGATGCCGGCGGGGTCGCAGTCGCCGAACTCCACGCGCACGGTGTAGACGACTTCCTTGGTTGCGTTGGTGCTTGTATTGCTCATCAGCCCATTCTCGTCGGCAGCCACAGGGCAATGATGGGGAACGCGATCAGGATCACCAGCCGCACGATGTCGGTCACGATGAACGGCAGCACGCCCTTGAAGATGGTGGTGAAGCTCACGTCCTTCACCACGCTCTTGATGACGAACACGTTCATGCCCACCGGCGGGTGGATCAGGCCGAGCTCGACGGTCATCACGATGATCACGCCGAACCAGATCGGGTCGAAGCCCAGGTGCACGATCACCGGGTAGATGATCGGCACCGTGAGGATGATCATCGCCATCGCGTCCATCAGGCAGCCCAGCACCAGGTACATGAGCATGATGAGCGCGAGCACGCCGTAGCGGCCGATGCCCAGGCCGGTAAGAAACTCGGTGAGCTTCTGCGGGCTCTGCGTGATGGTGAGGAAGTAGCCGAACAGCAGCGCGCCGATCAGCACCGTGAACACCGCCGCCGCCGTGCGCGTGGCCGACAGCAGCGCCTCGCGGATCTTCGGCCCGTCGAGCTTGCGCCGTACCAGCCCGAGGATGAAGGCGCCGCTCGCGCCCACGCCGCCCGCCTCGGTCGGCGTGAAGAAGCCGCCGTAGAGCCCGCCGATCACGAACACGAACAGCACCAGCGGCGCCCACACGTTCTTCAGGTCCTTCAGGCGCTCCGACCAGGGCTTCACCTCGCCGCCAGGCAGCCAGCCCGGCCGCGTCTTCACGATGACCGCGATGGTCAGTACGTACATGGCCATCGCGAGGATGCCCGGCACGATGCCCGCCATGAAGAGCTTGCCGATGTCCTGCTGCGTGAGGATGGCGTACACCGCAAGCACGGTCGATGGAGGCAGGATCGCGCCCAGCGTGCCGCCCGCGGCGATCACGCCGGTGGAGAAAGACTGCGGGTAGTTGAAGCGGCGCATCTCCGGATAGGCCACCGCCGAGAACGTGGCGGCCGTGGCCACCGACGAGCCGCAGATCGCCGCGAAGCCGCCGCATGCCACCACGGTGGCCACGCCCAGGCCGCCACGCAGGTGGCCGATCATCGAGTTGGCGGCCTTGAAGAGCTCGCGGCTCACACCCGAGACCGACACCAGCGCTCCCATCAGCATGAACATCGGGATCACGCCGAAGGTGTAGTCGGTCACGGTGCGCATGGAGGTCTGGCCCACCAGCTTGAGCGCGGGGCCCGGCCCGACGAGGTAGCTGTAGCCCACCACGCCCACCAGGCCCATCGCCATGCCGACCGGCACGCGCAACAACATCAAAGCAAAGAGGGCGACGAAGCCCAACACTGCGACTGCATCGGGGCTCATTCGTCGGCCTTCTGTTCTGCGTGAACTTCTTCGAGTTGTTCGGGATGGAAGATCAGCCTGTAGGTGCGGATGGCGATCAGCAGCACGGCGCACACGTCGCCGGCCCAGGCCACGGCGTAGAACGGCCAGGTCGGGATGTTGAGGTCGTAGGTCTGCACGTTGTCGACATAGGTGCCGCGCACCTTGTCGAACAGCATGATGGTCTGCACCGCCACCACGAAGAGCAGCACCAGCGTGGCGAACACGTCGATGGCGCGCTTCATGCGCGGGCTCGCCGCCGTCCACACCAGGTCCACCGTGATGTGGCCGCCCCGGTAGCTGGTGGCCGCGATGCCCCAGAAGATCAGGATGCCCAGCAGCATTCGGCCGAAGTCGTAGGCGTCCGGGATCGAGGTGTCGAAGAACTTGCGCAGCACCACGGCCACGAAGATGTTGAGCGCGACGATCCCCACGAAGATGGCGGCGAGCCATTCGATCGTGTTGATCGCGCGGTCCATATAGCTGGCGGACCGTGTAGCCATCGCTCAGAGCGCCGATTTGTACTTGGCGAGGCTGGCCTTCAGCGCGTCCATGACGGCCTTCGGATCTTCACCGGCCTTCTTCACGCCCTCTGCCCACTGCGCCTCGGCGGGTGCCGCCGCCTTGCGCCATGCATCCAGCTGATCGGGCGTGAGCTTGTAGATCTCGTGGCCCGACAGTGCCGCCATCTTGGCGTGGCCCGCGAACTCGAAGTCGGCCCACGGTCCGGCCACCTTCTGCGCCCATTCGCTGGTGCAGTGGTCGTCGATCACCTTCTTCTGCGCGGCGGACATGGCGTCGTACTTGCCCTTGTTCATCACCCACACGAAGGGCGTGACGTAAAGCGGCACGTCCATGTGGTACTTCACCACCTTGTCGATGCCGAAGAGGCCGATGGAGCCCCACGGGAAGGTGATGGCGTCGGCCACGCCGCGCTCGAGCATGTCGCGCGACTCGGGCGCCGAGGCCTGCACGTTGGTGCCACCCAGCGAGGTGATGAGCTGGCCCACGGTGCTGGTGGCCGGGCGCACCTTCATGCCCTTGATGTCGCCGGGCACGGTGATCTTCTTGCGCGAATGGAAGGTACCCGGGTCGTGCACGAAGGCGAAGCAGTACTTGACGTCCTTCATCTCCTTGGCCGCGTAGTTGCGGTACCAGGCATCGATGGCGGCGGAGCCTTCCTTGCCGTTGGCGAACAGGAAGGGCAGCGACGCGCCCGCCATCACCGGGAAGCGGCCCGGCTGGTAGCCCGGGTTCACGTACGAGAAGTCGGCGATGCCGTCGCGCGCCATGTCGTAGTGGTCGAATGCCTTGCCCAGCTGCTCCGACGGGAAGAGGATCGCGGT
Organism: Variovorax sp. 278MFTsu5.1; assembly: GCF_048305045.1. NCBI lineage: Bacteria > Pseudomonadati > Pseudomonadota > Betaproteobacteria > Burkholderiales > Comamonadaceae > Variovorax > Variovorax sp. 278MFTsu5.1. The sequence continues at coordinate 5,054,422 of NZ_CP157622.1, read as the reverse complement.
GATGGTGCCGCCCGATTCCTTCTTGATGTCGTCGGCCCACGCCTGCAGCGCGGGGTTGAGCGGGTGCTGCGCGGGCACCCAGCTCGACAGCTTGAGCTGCACCGGCTTGTCCTGCGCCTGCACGGCCGGGGCGATCAGCGCGAGGGCTGCGGTGGCCGCCGCGAGGCTCGTGGCCAGGCGACGGGACGGACGGGATTGGCGATTGGCTTTCATGGTCTCCTTCGTTGTGTTGTGTGTCTCTACGAGTGAATCCGCAATCTAGGCAGCCGCGTGCGCGGGGTAAATGGAGGCTTTCCCGTGCGCCTGCACGGGTGCGGGCCCAGCCTGTTCGGCGTGCGAACGCGGCGCATGTATTTCGACGTGCCTGCGCCCGAGTTCGCCCACGCGCGAGGCACCGAGCAGGGTCATCGTGCGTTCGGTTTCCTGCGCGAGCAGCTGCAGCACCGAGAGCGCGCCCTGTTCGCCGCCGCAGGCCAGGCCGTAGACCGGCGCGCGGCCCACGAGCGCCGCGCTGGCGCCGAGCGCGAGCGCCTTGACGATGTCGCTGCCGCGCCGCATGCCGCTGTCCACCAGCACCGGAATGCGGCCGCCGACCGCATCGAGCATGGCCGGCAGCGCGGCGATGGTGGCCGGCGCGGCATCCAGCTGGCGGCCTCCGTGGTTGGAGACCACGATGCCGTCCGCCCCATGCCGCAGTGCGCGGCGCGCGTCCTCGGCGCCCAGCAGGCCCTTGACCAGCAGCGGCCCATCCCAGAGCCTGCGCAGCCAGCCCAGGCTGTCCCAGGTCAGCGTGCGGTCCATGGCGCGCGAGAGCAGCGCGGCCTGCGTCTGCGCGGAGACCGGTGCGCCGTCGTCTTCATCCGGCAGCAGGTTCGCGAACTGCGGCATGCCGCCGCTGGCCAGCCGCAGCAGCCACGCGGGATGCCGCGCCATGTCGAGCACCGTGCCGGGCGTGAGCCGCATGGGCACGCGGAAACCATGGCGCAGGTCGCGCTCGCGCAGGCCGCTCACGGGAACATCCACCGTAAGCACCAGTGCCTCGAAACCTGCGTTGCGCGCGCGGCGCACGATGCGCTCGGCGATGGCGCGCTCGCCCATCACGTAGAGCTGCATCCACAGCGCGGCATCGGGCGCGGCGTTGCGCACGTCCTCGATGCGGGTGTTCGAGGCGGTGGAAAGAACGAAGGGCACGCCTGCCGCCTGCGCGGCAGCGGCCAGAAGTGCGTCGGCGCGCGGGCGCACCAGACCGGCCAGCCCGATGGGTGCGATGGCGAAGGGTGCGCGCCAGCGGCGGCCGAAGAGTTCGGTGCCGATGTCCACCTTGCTGGTGTCGCGCAGGCATTCGGGAATCAGCGGCAGCGCTTCGAGGGCGTCGCGGTTGCGCTGCATGCAGCGCTCGTCTTCCGCACCGCCGTCGATGTAGTCGAACACCAGCCGCGGCAGCGCGCTGCGGGCGCGGCGCCGGTAGTCTTCCACGTTGAGCAGTTGGGCCATCCTTGCTCAGTCCGCCGCGATCCGGCGTTCGCGGATCAGCGCGCCGAAGCGCTGGAAGTCCGTCGCCGCGCGCTGCTGGAACGCAGCCGGCGAGCCGGGCTGCGGCTCGCCGCCGATCGACGCGATGCGCTCCTGCACGGCCGGCAGCGCGAGCGTGCGGTTGATCTGCGCGTTGAGCTGCGCCACCACTTCGGGCGGCGTTCCGGCCGGAGCGTAGAAGCCGAACACGGTGTCGGCGTCGAAGCCGCGCAGCCCGGCCTCGTCGAGCGTGGGCACGTCGGGAAAGAGCGGCGAGCGCTTCGGGCTGCCCACGGCCAGCAGCCGCAGCTTGCCCGCGCGCACCTGCGTGAGCGCGATGCCGGGGTCGAAGGCGTAGTCGATCTGGCCGGCCAGCAGGTCCTGCAGCGCGGGCGCGGCGCCGCGGTAGGGCACGTGCAGCGCGAACAGGTTGGCCTGCGTCTTGAACATCTCGCCCGCGAGGTGCGGCGAGCTGCCGTTGCCCGGCGAGCCGTACGACAGCTTGCCCGGGTTGGCCTTCACGTACGAGATGAACTCCTTCACGTTCGCCGGCGGCAGCGAGGGCCGCGTGACCAGGAACACCAGCACGCGCGCGGCGGCCGCCACCGGCACCAGGTCCTTCGCGGGGTCGAAGCTCATGCGGGAGTACAGGTGCGGGTTCACCGACACCATGCCGCCAGAGCTCATCAGCAGCGTGTAGCCGTCGGCTGGCGCGCGGGCCACGGCCTCTCCGCCGAGGTTGCCGTTGGCGCCGGCGCGGTTCTCGATCACCACCGGCTGCTTCAGCGACTCCTGCAGCGGCTGCGAGATGGCGCGCGCGATCTGGTCGGCGGCGCCGCCTGCGGGGAAGTTGACGATCACCTTGATCGGCTTGGCGGGCCATGTTGTGTTGGCATGCGCCGGGGCGAGCAGGGCAGCGGCGGCCAGTGCCAGCAGGCATCGTCGCCAGGGAAGGGCGGGGCGGGTCATCGGTCTTGTCTCCTTTTCTTGTATTTCGCAGCGTCCGGTCAGGCCTTGACCGACGGGGGGCGCTTCATCCAGCGGATCGGCTGTGCCTGCACCGGTCGCGGCGCGGCGCCGTGCGCGGCCAGCGTGGCGTCGAGCGCCTTGCCGCCCTCGTCGGCCAGTGCCGCTTCGCGCGCCGCCGCGATGGCCGTGGCGCGCGCGGGGGCGGGCAGCGTGTTGCGGCCGGCGAGTTCGTCGATCACGTGCAGCAGGTTGTGCTTGCCGCGCTCGTTGGTGCTGCCGTAGCCCTTGATGAGCCGTCCGCACAGCGCCAGCTCGTGGCCCAGCGCCCAGGTCTCGCGCGTGCCCGCTTCCAGGGCCTTGAGCCAGCGTTCGATCAGTGCCTGCTCCTGCGCGAAGCGGCTGCCCAGGCGGCGCAGCCAGCGCAGCGAGGCCAGCAGCCGCAGCGAGGCCATGCCCAGCACCGAGTGGCTGCCCACCTTCAGCGGCAGCGCCCAGGGCGCGAGGCCGCGCGACTGGCGGCCCCGGTCCCAGGCCGTGACGCGGCGCGAGAGCGAGGGCGGCAGCAGCGCCGCGAACTCGGCCGCGCCGGGCTTGAAGTGGTCATAGACCTTCACGATGTCTTCCTCGCCGGCGCGGACCTCGCGCCGCACGCGCTGCGCGCGGCTGGCGCGGCCCTTGAGCGCGGCCACCCGCACGATGTCGTCGAAGGCCATCCACAGTGCGAGCCAGCGGGCGGCCTCGCGGGTGATGGCGAAGCCCCGCGCGCCGGCCGGATCGGCGGCGCGTTCGGCGTCGAGCAGGCGGCCCAGCCGCTCGGCGTAGAGCGATGCGTAGGCGGCGTCCTGGTAATCGAGCACTCGGGCATGGCCCAGCGCGAGCATGTCGTGCACGGCCGGCGGAAAGCGCCGCGCCAGGTCGGAGGGCAGGGCCGCGGGCGGCGGCGGCGCGTCGTTGGTGTCGCCGGCCATCACGCTGCTGACGAAGGCGGCCTGCGCGCGCGGGGCGTTCACCGCGTCGAAGGCCGAGGCGAAGCCGCGCAGGCTGGCGGCGGCCATCTTGCCGAGCTTCTCGGGCGCGCTGGTGTCGCCGCCGCGAACGACGCGTTCGTAGGCCTCGCGCGGGAACGGGAACAGCCCGCTGCCCGCGATGGCGCCGAGCATCACCGCGCTGACCACCGTGCCGCTGTCGCGCGCGATGGCGTTCATGTCGAACACATGGTGCTCGCGGCTGAAGGCCTTCACCACGTCGAGCAGGCGCTGCGCGTCGGCGCGGCCGTCGCCGGGCACCATGCGCTCGACGGTGGTGAGGATGCGCGCCGACGAACTGATGACCAGCGTGCGCTGCGGCGCGCTCATGCCGTTGCCGATCTGGCGCGCGGTTTCCAGCAGCTCCGAGGAGACGATGGCATCCAGCGCGCCCGGCACGGGGCTCAGGCTGAACACCGGGCGGCGCCCGCCGAGCTGCGCGAGCGGCACGGGGAACACTTCGATGTAGTAGGTGGTGGCGCCGGTGCGCTGCGCCACGCCGGGAATGGACGTGCTCTGCGCCGCGTAGCCGGCATGGCGCGCGGTGTCGACCAGCCATTCGGTAAGCACGCCGCCGCCTTCGCCGCCGAGGGCGCAGACGAGCAATGTGATGGGGCGGTTCTGTTCCATGGTTTCCTCGCCCCTCATGCCGGTTGCAGTGCGCGAACGAAGGCGCCACGCAGGCCGTGAAGAAGCCGCTCATGCCACTTCGGGTTCTGCACCACCTCGGCCCGGTAAAAGCTCGGGCACAGCGTGGCCGCATGGGCGTTCGCGCCGCACAGGCCGCAGCCCACGCAGCCGTCGATGACGGTGGCGACCGGGTCCACCTTCAGCGGATCGGGGTTGTCGCGCAGCGTGAGCGTGGGGCAGCCCGACAGGCGGATGCAGGCGTGGTCGCCGTTGCACACGTCCTCGTCCACGCCGTACTTCACGCGCACCACGCGCTCGCCCTTCTTCAGCAGGCTTGAGATCCACGGCTTGATGCGGCGCTGCCGCTCCAGCTGGCATTCGCCCTCGGCGATCACCACCTTCAGGCCGTCGAAGTCGCTGGTGAGCGCCTCGGTGAGCGTGCGGCGCATGCGCTCCACGTCGTAGGTGGTCACGGTGCGCATCCACTGCACGCCCAGGCCCTTGAGCGTGGCCTCGATGGTCTGGTTCTTGTCGACCAGGCTCTGCTGCTTGTCCTCGGCGCGTTCCTTGATCTCGTCGTCCGGCGTGGAGATGATGTCCTGCGTGCCGGTGGCCGAGGTGTAGCCGTTCTTGAAGATCAGCAGCACCGCGTCGTCGCCGTTGAAGAGCGCGCTCTGCACGCCGGTGAGCAGGCCGTTGTGCCAGAAGCCGCCGTCGCCCATGATCGACAGGGTGCGCCGGTTCATCATCGGCGCCACGCCCGCGCGGCTCGCGAGGCTCATGCCGTAGCCGAGGATGGAATGGCCCATCGAGAAAGGCTCGAAGGTGCCGAAGGCATGGCAGCCGATGTCGGCGGCCACGTGCACCGGCCCGGTCTCCTGCTGCGCCAGCTTGAGCGCGGAGAACACCGGCCGCTCCGGGCAGCCGACGCAGAAGCTCGGCGGCCGGTTGGGCAGCGGAGAACTCAGACTTCGCGCCACGGCCTCGCGGCGTTCGCGGTTGCCTGCCAGCCAGGCCTGCGCCGAGTGCGAGGCCTCGTCCGGCTCGATGTACTTCGCGACGAACGCGCCGATGCCCGCCGAGAGCACCTCCACGCCGTACTCGCCCGCCGGGGGCAGCATGTCCTTGCCGTGCAGCGGCGTCTGGATGTCGCGCCGGCGCAGCAGCGTGGCGATGTCCTGCTCGATGTACTCGGGCTGGCCTTCTTCCACTACCAGCACCGCGCGCTTGCCTACGCAGAAGTCGGCGACCTGCTCGGGCACCAGCGGGTAGGTCACGTTGAGCACCAGGATCGGGATGTCCGTCTCGCCGAAGGCGTCGGCCAGGCCCTGCTGCTGCAGGCTGCGGATCAGCGCGTTGTAGAGCCCGCCCTGCACCACGATGCCGAGGTCGGCATGGCGCCGCCCGGGCATCAGCTCGTTGAGGCCGTGCTCGGCGATGTAGCTGCGCGCGGCCGGGATGCGCGCATCGCCCTTGAGCTTCTCGTGCCTGAAGGTGACGGGCGGATGCGCGAGGCGCATGTAGTCGAAGCCGGCGGGCTCCTCCATCAGCGAGCGCGTGGAGACGGTGGGCGCGACGTTGTCCTTGCACTCGAAGCTGCCGCGCACGTGGCAGGTGCGGATGCGCAGCTCCATCAGGCAGGGCATGTTCGAGCTTTCCGAGAGGCGGAAGCCTTCCTCGACCATGCGCACCATCACGCCGAGATCGGGCCTCGGGTCGAGCAGGCACATGCTCGACTTGAGCGCGTAGGCATGCGTGCGTTCCTGGATCACGCTGGCGCCTTCGCCGTAGTCCTCGCCCACCACGACGAGCACGCCGCCGGTCACGCCCGGCGACGACAGGTTCGACAGTGCATCCGCCGCCACGTTGGTGCCGACGATCGACTTCCACGTCACCGCGCCGCGCAGCGGGTAGTGGATGGAGGCGCCGAGCATGGCGGCGGCCGAGGCTTCGTTGGAGCAGGCCTCGACGTGCACGCCCAGTTCGTCCATGTAGGCCTTGCCCTGGACCATCACGTCGAGCAGGTGCGACACCGGCGCGCCCTGGTAGCCGCCCACATACGCCACGCCCGACTGCAGCAGGCCCTTGGTGATCGCGAGGATGCCCTCGCCGTGAAAGGTGTCGCCCGCGCCGAGGCGCAGCATTTCCACTTCCTTGCTGAATGAAACTTCCAAGAGATTCGGCTCCGATGTTGAGGGGGTTGTTCGGGATTCGGGGTGAGCCGTGCCCGCACCGCGCTTGTCCTGCGGGTGCCGCACGTCGGGTGATGGCGTCTATCTGGTGGGCGAAGAAGTCGGCTTTGCGGTGGCCCCGGGGAAGCGCGCCACGTAGTAGGCAAGGGTGTCCAGGTCTTCAGGCGACATGCGGCCCACCGCCTCGCTCATGGCCTGCGTGTAGCCCGGGCGCTTGCCCGTGCGGAAGCCCTGCAGGGTCAGCTGCAGGTAGTCCTCGTGCTGCTGCGCGATGCGCGGCACCTGCTGCCCGCCGGCCAGGTCGGCGCCATGGCACAGCAGGCAGCGGTTCTCCTGCGCCAGCGCCTGGCCGCGTGCCATGCGCGCCGCGTCGGGCGGCGTGGCCGGCGGCGGCGCGGGCACGGCGGGCAGGGTGGCGATGAAGTCCGAGAAGCCGCGCAGGTCCTCGTCCTTCATGGTCTTGGCCACCGCGCTCATCGCGGGGTTGTCGCGCCGTCCTTCGCGGAACAGGTAGAGCTGCGTGATGGCGTAGAACGAATGCTGCCCGGCGAGCACCGGCGTGCCCGCCATGTCGCTGCGGCCGTTGGCACCGTGGCACGAGGCGCACAGCTCGGCGTAGCGCTGGGCGTAGACGCTGCCCTTGGTGCCTTGCGCACCGGCCGGCGATGCCGCCGCTGCCACGGTCATTGCCGCCACCGCGCATCGGAAGAGAAGGCTCGCAGGTGTCATCGGCCACCGTAGCTGATGCGGTAGATGGCGCCGGCGTGGTCGTCGCTCACGAGCATGGAGCCGTCCTTCAGCACCAGGAAGTCGACCGGGCGGCCGAGGTAGTTGTTGTTCTCGACGAAGCCGGTCATGAAGGGCTCCACCTTCGCGCCGCCCTTGCCGTCGGGCCAGGCGACGGCGATGTCGGCGTACTTGACGGTGCGGTTCCACGGGCCGTGGCGCGCGATGAACATGGCGCCGCGGTACCTGGCCGGGAACATCTTCCCGTTGTAGAAGGTCAGGCCCAGCGCGGCGGCGTGCGGGCCGAGCAGTGCGGCGGGCTTCTGGTAGTCGCTGCAGCTCTTGCCCCAGCCGAATTCCGAGTCGAGGATGTTGCCCTGGTGGCAGTACGGGTAGCCGAAGTGCTGGTCGGGCCTGGTGACCACGTTCAGCTCGTCGTTGGGCAGGTCTTCGCTGAGCCAGTCGCGGCCGTTGTCGGTGAACCAGAGGTTGCCGGTCTTGGGGTCGAAGTCGAAGCCCACCGTGTTGCGCACGCCGCGCGCCACGGTCTCGATGCCGCTGCCGTCGGGGTTCATGCGGAAGATGCGCGCATGCGCGTCGTCGGGTTCGCACAGGTTGCAGGGCGCGCCCACGGCGTAGTAGAGCTTGCCTTCGTGCATGCGCAGGTAGCGCCAGCTGTGGTCCTGCCCGCCGGGCAGCTTGTCGTTGAGCACCACCGGCGTGCCGGGGTTGTCGAGCTTGTCCTCGATGCCGTCGTAGCGAAGAATCTGCTTGTGCGTGGCGAGGTAGAGCGCGCCCTTGTCGAACTCGATGCCGGTGGCGAACTCGGTCTTGTCGATGATGGTCTTGGGCTTGCGATCGCCCTTCTCGGCGATGGCGTAGACCTTGTTGCCCACGAAGAGCGTGCTCACGAACACCGTGCCCTTGGCGCCCTGGCGCAGCTCGCGCGCGTCGAGCACGCCCGAGGCCCAGGTCTCGACCTTGAAGCCCGGCGGCAGCTTGAACTTGGCCGTGGGTAGCTGGTCGGGCGCTGTCGGAATGGGGAAGGAGGGCACCGGTGCCATGCGCGTGGCCGCCTCGGTCTTCGGCCGGCCCTTGGCCCAGCCAGGCTCTTCGGCCGGCGGCTGTTGTGCGGCGGCGGTGACGGCGGTGCAGAGCAGGGCGGCGAGCGCCGCATGCGCGCGGAACGCGCGGAGTGCACGAATCGGGGCCATGTGTCGTCTCCTTCTTGTCGTGGGGCGCCGGCCGGCGCCTTTCGAGGTGCGATCCGGACAGCGCCCGCCAGTGTGCGTGGCGCCGCCGCCATGCTCAATAAAATGATCGAGCTAAGTAATATGAATGGCATGCATATGGAAGCGCTCGATCTCAACCTGCTGCGGCTCTTCGACGCGGTCTACCGCGAGCGCAACGTGAGCCGCGCGGCCGAGTCCCTGGGCCTCACGCAGCCGGCGGCCAGCCACGGGCTGGGGCGGCTTCGGCTGCTGCTGGCGGACGCACTCTTCACCCGCGCCCCCGGCGGCGTGGCCCCCACGCCGCGCGCCGACCGGCTCGCGGTGGCGGTGCAGGCGGCGCTGAGCACGCTGGAAGAGGCGCTGCACGAGCCCGACCGCTTCGAGCCCCAGGTGTCGCGCAAGACCTTCCGCATCCACATGAGCGACATCGGCGAGGGCCGCTTCCTGCCGGCGCTGATGGCGCGGCTGCGCGAGCTGTCGCCGGGGGTGCGGCTGGAGACCATGCCGCTGGCGCCGGGCGACGTGGCGGCCGGCCTCGACAGCGGCAAGGTCGACTTCGCCTTCGGCTTCCTGCCCGGCGTGAAGGACACCCAGCGCGCCCAGCTGCTGAAGGACCGCTACATCGTGCTGCTGCGCAAGGACCACCCCTTCGTGAAGCGCAGGCGCAGCGGGCAGGCGCTGCTGGAGGCCCTGCAGGAGCTCGACTACGTGGCGGTGCGCACGCACGCCGAGACGCTGCGCATCCTGCAGCTGCTGAACCTGGAAGACCGGCTGCGCCTGACAACGGAGCATTTCATGGTGCTGCCGGCCATCGTGCGCGCGACCGACCTCGCGGTGGTGATGCCGCGCAACATCGCGCGCGGCTTCGCGCAGGAGGGCGGCTACGCCATCGTGGAACCGCCGTTTCCGCTGCGCGACTTCACCGTGTCGCTGCACTGGAGCAAGCGCTTCGAGGCCGATCCGGGCAACCGCTGGCTCAGGCAGGTCATCACGGAGCTCTTCTCCGAGAAACCGTGAGCGGGCCCCGGATCGGGGGCGCGGTTATTCTTGGGCAGGCGCCTTTCCTTGCTGCCCGCGCCTTCAGTTGCCCCCCGATTGCCTCCGAATGTCCGTTCCGTCTCCCGCTTTCTTCCCCCACGCCTCCCGTTTCCGTTCCGCGCCTGCCGCCGCACTCTGAGCGAGCAGCCCGTGCAAGCGATTCTTTCCCAGGCCGGCCCCGTGCTGGTCTTCATGGCCTGCGTGGCCCTTGCCACCTACGCGCAGAACCTCACCGGCTTCGCGTTCAGCCTGATCCTGCTCGGGCTGGTGTCGGTGCTGCACGTCGCCAGCGTGAGCGACACGGCCAACGCAGCCACCGTGCTGAGCCTGATCAATGCCTGGACCTACTTCCGCGCCCGGCCCGGCGTGGTGCCCTGGCAGCTGATGAAGCCGGCGCTCAACGGCAGCACCGTGGGCGTGATCGTCGGCCTGATGCTGCTGACCTGGCTCAGCGGCGGCGCGGTCGACTGGCTGCGCGGGCTGCTGGGCGTGTCGATCCTGGGCTGCGCGGTGCTGCTGGTGCTGCAGGCGAAGCCGCTGCCGGTGGTGTCGGGGCGCGCGAGCTTCGCCGTCATCGGCGGGCTGTCGGGCGTGCTGGGCGGGCTCTTCTCCAGTTCGGGGCCGCCCATCGTGTTCCACATGTACCGCCAGCCGCTGGATCGCGAGCTGGTGCGCCGCGCGCTCTTGCTGATGTTCGCCTTCAACTCGCTGGTGCGGCTGGTGATCGTGGTGCCCACGGGGCACTTCTCGTGGCATTCGGCGCTGCTGGCCGGCTGCGCGATGCCGGTGGTCTACGGCGTGACGCGGCTGCATCACCGCCTGCCCAACAAGCTGCAGCCGCGCACGCTCAAGTGGCTGGTCGGCGGGCTGCTCGCGGTGGCGGGTTCGACGCTGGTGGCCACTGCCTGGGTGGCCATCGCGCAGCGCTGAACCTCGCCCGGGGCCATCCGAAAATCTCCCGGTGGCCCGGGAATTGCAACCCCCACGCAAGGGTTTCCCCGTACGTGGCATACCGGCCCCCACATACGCGTTATGGGCACCTGCGTATGCAAGACGCCGGACAAGCCGCTAACGTCCATGACTGACCCATGACGGGTCGCCCACGAGCCCCAAAAGCATGAGCACCGACAGCAGCAGCAAGATTCAACCGATCCGCTTCTTCCATCGCGGAAAGATCGTCGACGTCACCGGCGTCCATCCGACCCGTTCCGTGCTCGACTGGCTGCGCGAGGACGCCCGCTGCACCGGCACCAAGGAAGGCTGCAACGAAGGGGACTGCGGCGCCTGCACCGTCGTCATCGGCGAACTGGCCACCGACCCCCAGGCCCCCGGCACCGTAGATGGCCTGAGCCTGCAGACCGTCAACGCCTGCATCCAGTTCCTGCCCACGCTGCACGGCAAGGCCCTGTTCACTGTCGAAGACCTCAAGGCGCAGGCGCAGTGCCTGCCGAAGACGCAGACCGGCAGCAACGGCAAGCACCCGGTGCACACGCTGCACCCCGTGCAGCAGGCGATGGTCGACTGCCATGGCTCCCAGTGCGGCTTCTGCACGCCCGGCTTCGTGATGTCGCTGTGGGCCAGCTACGAGCACCACCAGGCTGGCGGCACCCAGCCCACGCGCCAGCAGCTGGCCGACGAGCTCTCGGGCAACCTGTGCCGCTGCACCGGCTACCGCCCCATCCTCGACGCAGGCCAGCGCATGTTCGACCTGCCCGCCGTGCGCCTCGACACCCAACCCGTGGTCGCCGCGCTCACCGCGCTGAAGAACGAGGGCTTCGACTACGCCGCGCCGCTGGGCGCGCGCATCGACCACTTCCACGCCCCGAAGACCCTGGCCCAGCTCGCCGCCCTGCGCGAGCAGAAGCCGCGCGCGCAGCTGCTGGCCGGCTCCACCGACGTTGGCCTGTGGGTCAACAAGCAGTTCCGCGACCTGGGCGACATCATCTACGTGGGCGACGTGGCCGAGCTGAAGACCATCGAGGACCGCAAGGACAACGGCGGCGAGCTCTACATCGGCGCCGGCGCCTCGCTCGAGTCCGCCTTCGCGGCGCTGGTGGAGCGCGTGCCCAGCCTGGCCGAGGTGTGGCTGCGCTTCGCCTCGCCGCCGATCCGGCATGCCGGCACCATGGGCGGCAACGTGGCCAACGGCTCGCCCATCGGCGATTCGCCGCCGGTGCTGATGTCGCTCGATGCGCAGATCGAACTGCGCCGAGGCGATGTGGTGCGCCGCATGCCGCTGCCCGATTTCTACCTGGACTACATGAAGAACCAGCTCCAGCCGGGCGAGTTCGTCCAGGGCCTGGCCGTTCCGCACGCCGCGATGCGCCGCCAGGTGCGCGCCTACAAGATCAGCAAGCGCTTCGACTGCGACATCTCGGCGCTGTGCGCGGGCTTCGCCATCGAGCTCGAGGCGGGCAGCGACACGGTGAAGGCCGTGCGCCTGGCCTTCGGCGGCATGGCCGCCGTGGTCAAGCGCGCGGCGAACGCCGAGGCCGCATTGGTCGGCAAGCCCTGGACGCAGGCCAGCGTCGCCACCGCCAGGCTCGCGCTGGCGCAGGACTTCAAGCCGCTGTCGGACATGCGCGCATCGGCCGACTACCGGCTGCTGGTGGCGCAGAACCTCATCCAGCGCCTCTGGCTCGAAACGCGCGCCGAGGACGCGCTGCCGATCGAGGAAACCAGCGTCTGGAGCGTGATGCCCCATGCCGTCAACGCGGCGGCGGAAGGAATCTGAACATGAACAAACCCATCGACGCCCGCCTGCTGCAGCCCGCCGAGGCCTTCGCCGACTACCTGGCCAACACCGCCGCGCGCATCGACGTGGGCGCAGAAGCGCTGGCGCACGAGCGCGGCATGCGCGTGGGCATCAGCCGCCCGCACGAGTCGGCCCACCTGCACGTGGCCGGCGAGGCCACCTACATCGACGACATTCCCGAGCTCGCCGGCACGCTGCACTGCGCGCTGGGGCTTTCACCGGCGGCCAACGGGCGCGTCACGGCGATCTCGCTGGACGCCATTCGCGCGATGCCGGGCGTGGTCGCGGTCATCACGGCCGACGACATTCCGGGCACCAACGACTGCGGCTCGATCATCCATGACGACCCGATCCTGCTGCCGGTGAGCGACGGCGGGGAGATCCGCTACCTCGGCCAGCCGGTGTTCGCGGTGATCGCCGAGACCCGCGAGGCCGCGCGCCGCGCCGCCGCGAAGGCCAAGGACGCGCTGACCATCGAGGCGCAGCCGCCGGTGCTCACGCCGCAGGCCGCGCACGAGCGCGGCCAGTACGTGGTGCCGCCGATGCACATCGTGCGCAGCGGCGGTGCCGCCAACGAGGGCGACGAGGCGGCCGTGCGGGCTGCCATCGCCGCGGCGCCGCACCGCCACAAGGCCACCTTCGACGTGGGCGGGCAGGAGCAGTTCTACCTGGAAGGCCAGATCAGCTACGCCATTCCGAAGGAAGGCGGCGCGCTGCACATCCACTGCTCCACGCAGCATCCGAGCGAGATGCAGCACCTGGTGGCGCATGCGCTGCACCTGCAGTCGAACGAGGTGCACGTCGAATGCCGACGCATGGGCGGCGGCTTCGGCGGCAAGGAATCGCAGTCGGCGCTCTTCGCCTGCGTGGCCGCCATCGCGGCGCGCCAGCTGCAGCGCCCGGTGAAGCTGCGGCTGGACCGCGACGACGACTTCATGGTCACGGGCCGCCGCCACTGCTTCTGGTACGAGTACGAAGTGGGCTACGACGGCGAGGGCCGCATCCTGGGCGCGGAGATCACCATGGTCTCGCGCGCCGGCCACTCGGCCGACCTCTCGGGTCCGGTGATGACCCGCGCGCTGTGCCACTTCGACAACGCCTACTGGCTGCCCAACGTGGCCATGCACGGCTTCTCGGGCAAGACCAACACGCAGAGCAACACGGCCTTCCGCGGCTTCGGCGGCCCGCAGGGCGCCATCGCCATCGAGAACATCCTGGACTCGGTGGCCCGCGAACTGAAGCGCGATCCGCTCGACGTGCGGCGCATCAACTTCTACGGCAAGGCCGAAAACAACGTCACGCCGTACCGCCAGACCGTGACCGACAACATCGTCCACGAACTCGTGGCCGAGCTGGAGGCCAGCAGCGACTACCGCGCGCGGCGCGAGGACATCGCCGCCTTCAACGCGAAGAGCCCGGTGCTCAAGCGCGGGCTGGCGCTGGCGCCGCTGAAGTTCGGCATCTCGTTCAACGTGAAGCACTTCAACCAGGCCGGCGCGCTGGTGCACGTGTACACCGACGGCTCGATCCTGGTGAACCATGGCGGCACCGAGATGGGGCAGGGCCTGAACACCAAGGTGGCCCAGGTGGTGGCGCACGAGCTGGGCGTGAGCTTCGAGCGCGTGCGCGTCACGGCCACCGACACGACCAAGGTGGCCAACACCTCGGCCACGGCCGCATCGACCGGCGCCGACCTGAACGGCAAGGCCGCGCAGGACGCGGCGCGCCAGATCCGCGAGCGCCTGGCCGAATGCGCGGCCGAGCGCCACGGCGGCAAGGCCTCCGAGGTGCGCTTCGCCAACGACACGGTCGAGGTCAACGGCCGCTCGCTGGCCTTCAGCACCGTGGTGGGCGAGGCGTACCTCGACCGCAGGCAGCTGTGGTCCGACGGCTTCTACGCCACGCCCGGCCTGAGCTGGGACAAGGACAAGATGCAGGGCCGCCCGTTCTACTACTACGCCTACGGCGCGGCGGTGAGCGAAGTGATCGTGGACACGCTCACCGGCGAGTGGAAGCTGCTGCGCGCCGACATCCTGCACGACGCGGGCAAGTCGCTGAACCCGGCGGTGGACATCGGCCAGGTCGAGGGCGCGTTCATCCAGGGCATGGGCTGGCTCACCACCGAGGAGCTGGTGTGGCATCCGCAGAGCGGCAAGCTCACCACGCACGCGCCCAGCACCTACAAGATCCCGACGGCCAACGACTGCCCGCCGGTGTTCAACGTGCGCCTGTTCGAGGGCCAGAACTTCGAGGACTCGATCCACCGCAGCAAGGCCGTGGGCGAGCCGCCGCTGCTGTTGCCGTTCTCGGTGTTCTTCGCGATCCGCGACGCGGTCTCGGCCGCGGGCGGCCACAGGGTCGATCCGCCGCTGAAGGCGCCGGCCACGAGCGAGTCGATCCTTCGCGCCATCACGGCTGTCCAGTCCGCATAGTCACTCGTAGACTTTGGCGCATGTCCAAGGTCCTCCCAATGCCACACGCCCCGATCCCATTCGCGAAACACCGCGGAACCGGCTTTGCCGGGCCGCTGGTGTTGCCCCCGGTAGGGGGTTGGCGAAGCGACACGAAGTGCGCGAAGACTGGGGGGGAGCCCCATGCGTGACCAGGCTCTTTTCGACAAGATCGATCTGCACCTCATCCGGGTGCTTCACACCGTGCTGACCGACCGCAGCGTCTCGCGGGCGGCCATCCGGCTGGGCATGTACCAGCCGGCGGTGTCGGCGGCGCTGAAGCGGCTGCGGGAGCTGTCGGGCGATCCGCTGCTGGTGCGCTCGGGCTCGGGCATGGTGCCGACCGACGCGGGGCTGCGCATGATCGAGCCTGCGGCCAGCATCCTGCGCGCGGCGGAGATGCTGTTCTCGGATGCGCGCGGCTTCGATCCGCAGTCGGCGGCCACCACCTTCCGCATCGCGGCCAGCGACTACATGGACCCGCTGTTCCTGCCCATGCTGGTGGCGCAGGTCAAGCGCGACGCGCCGCTGTGCCAGATCGAGATCCACGCGCTCACGCCCGACTCGGACTACCACGGGCACCTGGCGCTCGGCCAGGTCGACCTGGTGATCGGCAACTGGCTCAAGCCGCCGGAAGACCTGCACATGGCGCGGCTCTTCGGGGACGACGTGGTCTCGCTGGTCAACAAGGACCATCCGGCAGTGCGCCGCGGCTGGGACCTGGAAACCTGGCTTGCGGCCGAGCACATCGCCCCCACGCCCATGCACCCGGGCGGGCGCGGCATCATCGACCAGATGCTCGACGAGCTGGGCCGGCAGCGCAACATCACGGCGCGCTGCGCGCACTTCGGGCTCATTCCGGACATGGTCGCCTCCAGCCTGCTGGTGCTGACCACCGGCCGACAGTACTGCGAGCGCTTCGCTGCGCGGCTGCCGCTGAAGATCCTCGAATGCCCGGTGGCGCTGCCGCGCCTCATGTACTACCAGCTCTGGCACGAACGCACCCATTCGTCGAGCTCCGCGCGCTGGCTGCGCGAATGCATCAAGGAGGTGGCGGCGTCGCTGCGGCCTCCGGCTTCCGCCATACCAGGCGCCACGGCGCGCCCGCCCGCCGCACCTGAAACCTCGGACCCCTGAGAAAACCCCGTTCGCGCCGGCGTCGTGAGCGGGGGAACGATGAAACCGCCACTACAACAGCTGGAGACAAGCGAAATGAGTACGTTTGAACAGGCGCCGAAAGGCGCCGAGCCCCGCGCGCCGGGGCATGTCGAGTCCGCGCGCCCACGCGCGGCTGTGGGCAGCGCAAGCGGCTCGGGTCTGCTTGAACGCGTGTTCAAGCTCAGTGCGCACAACACCACCGTGCGCACGGAAGTCATCGCGGGGCTGACCACCTTCCTGACGATGGCCTACATCATCTTCGTGAACCCGTCGATCCTCGGCGACGCGGGCATGCCGAAGGGCGCGGTCTTCGTGGCCACCTGCTTGATCGCGGCGCTGGGCACGCTCATCATGGGCCTGTACGCCAACTACCCGATCGCCATGGCGCCGGGCATGGGCCTGAACGCCTACTTCGCCTACGTGGTGGTGCTGGGCATGGGCTACACGTGGCAGGTGGCGCTGGGCGCCGTCTTCATCTCGGGCTGCCTGTTCCTGATCGTCACGGTCACCGGGCTGCGGGAGCTCTTCATACAGGGCATACCGCAGTCGCTTCGAACTGCGATCACGGTGGGCATCGGCATGTTCCTGGCGCTCATCGCACTGAAGAGCGCCGGCGTGGTCGCCGCATCGCCCGCCACCTTCGTCACGCTGGGCGACCTGCACTCGGCGCCGGTGATTCTGGCGACGCTGGGCTTCCTCATCATCGTGGCGCTGGACAAGCTCAAGGTGCGCGGCGCGATCCTGATCGGGATCATCACGGTGACGGTGCTGTCCTTCTTCTTCGGCGGCAACAAGTTCCACGGCGTGTTCGACGCGCCGCCGTCCATCGCGCCCACCTTCATGCAGCTCGACATCCTGGGCGCCCTGAAGGGCGGCATCCTGAACGTGGTGCTGGTGTTCTTCCTGGTCGAGATGTTCGACGCCACCGGCACGCTGATGGGCGTGGCCAAGCGCGCCGGCCTGCTGGTGCCGGGCAAGATGGAGCGCATGAACAAGGCGCTGCTGGCCGACAGCGGCGCGATCTTCGCGGGCTCGCTGCTCGGCACCTCGAGCACCACGGCCTACGTGGAAAGCGCGGCCGGCGTGCAGGCGGGCGGACGCACCGGCCTCACGGCCGTGGTGGTGGCGGTGCTCTTCCTGGCCTGCCTGATGATCTCGCCGCTGGCGGGCTCGGTGCCGGCCTACGCCACCGCGCCGGCGCTGCTCTTCGTGGGCTGCCTGATGCTGCGCGACCTGGTCGAACTCGACTGGGAAGACACCACCGAAGTGATCCCGGCGGCGGTGACCGCGCTGGCGATGCCCTTCACCTACTCGATCGCCAACGGCCTGGCCTTCGGCTTCATCACCTACGCGGTGCTGAAGCTGTGCACCGGGCGGGCACGGGAAGTGCATGCGATGGTCTGGGTCATCGCAGCCGTGTTCCTCTTCAAGTTCGCCTACATCGGCGGGCACTGAAGCAGTGAGCTGAGCGAAGCGCCGTCGGGCGCCGATGGTCGCGGGGACGCCATTAGACTCATGGCCGTTCCCGCTTTGTTGCTGTTGAACGAGACAAATCCACGAAACCCGGCATGACAACCCCCAGACTCCAGCTCGCTCACATCACCAAGCGGTATCCCGCGGTGGTGGCCAACAGCGACATCTCCCTGAGCGTCGCGCCCGGCGAAATCCACGCCGTGCTCGGCGAGAACGGCGCCGGCAAGTCGACCCTGATGAAGATCATCTACGGCTCGGTGAAGCCCGACGAAGGCACGGTGATGTTCGACGGCCATGCCGTCAGCCTGCGCAACCCGCAGCAGGCGAGGGCGCTGGGCATCAGCATGGTGTTCCAGCACTTCAGCCTGTTCGACACGCTCACGGTTGCCGAGAACGTCTGGCTGGGCCTGGACAAGTCGCTGCAGCTGGCCGAGGTCACGCGCAGCATCGCCGCCAAGGCCAGCGAGTACGGCCTGGACATCGACCCCTCGCGCCCGGTGCACACGCTGTCGGTGGGCGAGATGCAGCGGGTGGAGATCATCCGCGCGCTGCTCACCAACCCCAGGCTGCTGATCCTCGACGAGCCGACCTCTGTGCTGACGCCGCAGGCGGTGATCAAGCTCTTCACGGTGCTGAAGAAACTGTCTTCCGAGGGCTGCAGCATCCTCTACATCAGCCACAAGCTGCACGAGATCCAGGAGCTGTGCAGCGCCTGCACCGTGCTGCGCGGCGGCAAGGTGACGGGGGTGTGCAATCCGCAGAACGAGAGCACGCAGTCGCTGTCGCGGCTGATGATCGGCAGCGAGCCGCCGCCGCTGCAGCACCGGCCGGTGCACGCGGGCGCGGTGGCGCTGCGCGTCGACGGGCTGTCGCTGGCGCGCGAGGACCAGTTCGGCGTCGATCTCGACGGCATTTCCTTCGAGGTGCGCGCGGGCGAGGTCGTCGGCATCGCGGGCGTCTCGGGCAACGGCCAGAAGGAACTGCTCTATGCGCTCTCGGGCGAGGACGTGCGCGCCGAGGCGCCGATGGTGCGCGTATTCGACAAGCCGGCAGGGCGGCTGCGCCCCCGGGCGCGACGCGCGCTGGGCCTGCACTTCGTGCCCGAGGAGCGGCTGGGCCGCGGCGCCGTGCCCACGCTGGGGCTCGCGCACAACCTGCTGCTCACGCGCGGCGAGGCGGTGGGCCGGGGCGGGTGGATCAGCACCGGCGCGCTGGAGCGCCAGGCCAAGGCCATCATCGAGCGTTTCAAGGTCAAGGCAGGAGGTCCGAAGGCGGCTGCGCGCTCGCTCTCGGGCGGCAACCTGCAGAAATTCATCGTCGGGCGCGAGATCGACGCGAACCCGAAGCTCTTCATCGTCTCGCAGCCGACCTGGGGGGTGGACGTGGGCGCGGCCGCGCTGATCCACGCCGAGATCCTCGCGCTGCGCGACGCGGGCTGCGCCGTGCTGGTCATCAGCGAGGAGCTCGACGAACTGTTCAATATCAGCGACCGGCTGCATGTGATTGCCAAGGGGCGGCTGTCGCCTTCCATCGACCGCGCGGCCGCCACGCTGCAGCAGATCGGCGAGTGGATGAGTGGCCTGTGGCAGGGCGAAGGCAATAAAACCTCGGAGGCGGCCCATGCTCAAGCTTGAACCGCGTCCGGAGCTGTCCCGCTTCTGGAGCTATGCCTCGCCGATCCTGGCGCTGCTGATCACCGTGCTCATCGGCGTCGCGCTCTTCGCCGCGCTGGGCAAGGACCCGGTCAAGGGCCTGCTGGTGTTCTTCTACGAGCCCATCAAGAACGGCTACGCCATCGGCGAACTGATGGTGAAGGCGACGCCGCTGCTCATCATCGCGCTGGGGCTGGCGGTGTGTTTCCGTTCCAACGTGTGGAACATCGGCGCCGAGGGGCAGTTCGTGTTCGGCGCCATCGCGGCGGGCGGCGTGGCGCTTTTGGCCGACAAGAACACGGGGCAGTGGATCGTCGTGGCCATCCTGCTGGCGGGCATCCTGGGCGGCATGGTGTGGGCGGGCATCGTCGCCTTCCTGCGCGACAGGTGCAACGCCAACGAGATCCTGGTGAGCCTGATGCTGGTCTACGTGGCCACGCTGCTGCTGGGCTACATGGTCTACGGGCCGTGGAAGGACCCGCACGGCTACAACTTCCCGCAGACCAAGACCTTCGAGGCGGTCACGCAGATTCCGCGCCTGTTCAAGGGCTCGCGCGTGAGCATCGGGCTGCTGATCGCGCTGGTGGGGGCGGGGGCGCTGTGGGTGTTCCTGTTCCGCACGCGCGCGGGCTTCGCGCAGCAGGTCGGCGGGCTGGCTCCGGCGGCCTCGCGCTACGCCGGCTTCTCCGCGCGGCGCGCAGTTTGGATCGCGCTGCTGACCTCGGGCGCGGCGGCCGGCCTTGCCGGCGCGCTCGAAGTGGCCGGGCCGCTCGGCCAGCTCACGCCCTACGTGCCGGCGGGCTACGGCTTCGCGGCCATCATCGTGGCCTTCGTCGGGCGGCTGCATCCGGTGGGCATGATCTTCTCGGCCATCCTGATGAGCATGTTCTACATCGGCGGCGAACTCGCGCAATCGCGCCTGGGGCTGCCGAAGTCGCTCACCGGCGTGTTCCAGGGGCTGCTGCTCTTCACGCTGCTGGCCTGCGACACGCTCATCGCCTACCGCATCCGGCGCAAGGCGGCCGCGAAGGCCGCCTCTTCCATGACCACCGCCTCGCTGCAGGCGAGCACGCCCATTACCGCACCCGTCGCGCGTGCCACCGAAGGGAGCAACTGACCATGGAAAGCTACGCACTCCTCTTGGGTTCCACGCTGAGCGCGGGCACCGTGCTCGCCATCGCTGCACTGGGCCTGCTCATCAACGAGAAGGCCGGCATCGTCAACCTCGGCGCCGAGGGCATGATGCTTTGCGCCGCCATCGCGGGCTTCGCGACGGTCGTCACCACGCACAACCCCTGGCTCGGCTTCCTGGCCGGCATGGCGGCGGGCGCCTTGCTCGCGGCCTTCTTCGGCGTGCTGGTGATCTGGCTCAACACCAACCAGTACGCGACCGGCCTCGCGCTGAGCCTGTTCGGCGTGGGCTTCTCGGCCTTCGCTGGCATCAGCTTCGTGCAGGCCAAGCTGCCGGAAAGCGCCTCGTACGCCATTCCGGTGCTGGGCGACATCCCGCTGGTCGGGCCGGCGCTGTTCCGCCATCACCCGATGGTGTATTTCGCGGTGGTGCTGACCTTCGGGCTGATCTGGTTCCTCTACCGCACGCGCGCGGGGCTGGTGCTGCGCTCGGTGGGCGAGTCGCCCGAGTCGGCGCATGCGCTGGGCTATCCGGTGCGCCGCATCCGCTTCATGGCGGTGATCGCGGGCGGCTCGCTGTGCGGGCTGGCGGGCGCGTATCTCTCGACGGTGTACACGCCGCTGTGGGTCGAGGGCATGGTGGCCGGCCGAGGCTGGATCGCGCTGGCGCTCACCACCTTCGCCACCTGGCGGCCGGTGCGCGTGCTGCTGGGCGCCTACCTGTTCGGCGGGGTGTCGATGCTGGGCTTCCACCTGCAAAGCAGCGGCGTGGACGTGCCGGCGCAGTTCCTCAGCATGCTGCAGTACATCGCGCCGATCGTGGTGCTGGCGCTGATCTCGCGCAACCCGGCTTTCATCCGCGCCAACATGCCGGCTTCCATCGGGAAACCGTTCTACCCCGGCTCATAATCGCTTTTTTCGTTTTCCCGCCAACCTGTCCTTTTGAGGATTTCCGACAATGAATGATCTGAACAAGCGCTCCCTGCTCAAGCTGGCCGCCCTCACGGCGGTCGCTTCGGCGGCCCTGATCGGCTGCGGCAAGAAAGAAGAAGCGGCGGCTCCTGCGGCTGCACCCGCGCCGGCCCCGGCACCCGCCGCGGCGGCTCCGGCCCCGGCAGCGCCGCTGAACATCGCATTCGCATACGTCGGACCGGTTGGCGACGGCGGCTGGACCTTCGCGCACGACAACGCCCGCAAGGCGCTCGAGAAGGAATTCGGCGACAAGATCAAGACCACCTTCGTCGAGAGCGTGCCGGAAGGCGCCGACGCCGAGCGCGTGTTCCGCGACATGGTCGGCCAGGGCAACAAGCTGATCTTCGGCACCACCTTCGGCTACATGGAGCCCATGCTGAAGGTCGCGGCCGACAGCAAGGACGTGAAGTTCGAGCACGCCACCGGCTACAAGACCTCCGACAACATGCGCACCTACGACAGCCGCACGTACGAAGGCGCGTACATGGCCGGCGTGATCGCCGGCGCCATGACCAAGAGCAACACGCTGGGCGTGGTCGGCTCGGTGCCGATCCCCGAAGTGCTGCGCAACATCAACAGCTTCACGCTGGGCGCCCAGTCGGTGAACCCGAAGATCACGACCAAGGTCGTGTGGGTGAACGAGTGGTTCAGCCCGCCGAAGGAAACCGAGGCCGCCACCGCCCTCATCAACGGCGGCGCCGACGTGCTGTTCCAGAACACCGACTCGCCGGCCGTGCTCAAGACCGCGCAGGAAAAGGGCAAGCGCGCCTTCGGCTGGGACTCCGACATGACCGCCTACGGTCCCAAGGCCCACCTGGCCTCGGCCACCATCAACTGGGCCCCGTACTACATCAAGGCCACTCAGGAAGCCCTGGACGGCAAGTGGACCACCGGCCAGGCCTGGTGGGGCGTCAAGGAAGGCGCGATCGACCTCGTGTCCATCGCCGAGGACGTGCCGGCCGAGACCAAGGCCAAGGTCGAGGAAGTGAAGAAGGGCCTGAAGGACGGCAGCTTCTCGATCTGGAAGGGCCCGATCCTCGGCCAGGACGGCAAGGAAGTGGTCGCCAAGGACGCGGTGGCCGACGACAAGTTCCTGTCGGGCGTGAACTTCTACGTCAAGGGCGTGGAAGGCAAGGTGCCCGGCGGCGACAAGAAGTAAAGCTCGCCCCCAGGCTGCGCGGACACTGCGTGCCCGCTGCGCCAACCCCCTACCGGGGGCAACACCTGCGGCCCGGCAAAGCCGGTTCCGCGGTGTTCGCGAAGGAGCCCGGGCTGCGCCGGGCGCTTCATATACACCGAAAAGTTCTAACGACCCGCACATGTTGCGGGTTTTCTTTTTTTAAGGGGTTACCTACCTGAAACCTCTCGGCCTCCGCTAAAGTAACAATTAGTGTCACTATTGCGTGCCGTCGCAGGGCGGAACGCAGTCCGAGGCAAGTCCCGGAGGACCATCCACGCTCCATCACGACGAGACTGAAATGCAGGACGCAGTCACCAATCCCACGCACGCGGCGTCGCAGCCGAATTTGCCCGAGCCGCTGGAGATTCCGGGTTACGAGTTGCTGGAGGAGCTGGGCGCCGGCGGCTACGGCATCGTCTATCGCGCATTGCAGCGAAGCACGGGCACCGTGGTCGCGATCAAGGTCGTGAAGCTGCAGGTGGGCAGCCAGCGCGTGGCGCGCTTCCATCGCGAGACGAAGCTGTGCGCCTCGCTGCACCATCCGCATATCGTGCAGCTGCTCGACAAGGGCGAGCAGGGGCCCTGCGTCTACGGCGTCTTCGAGTACGTGCCCGGAGAAACGCTCACAAGCCTGATCCGGCGCAAGGGCGCGCTCACGGCCACCGAGACCGGCCACCTGATGGCCGAGGTGCTCGACGCACTCGACTGCGCGCACAGCGCGGGCATCGTGCACCGCGACCTGAAGCCCGACAACGTGATGGTCACGTTCACCGGCGCCGTTCCGCACGCGAAGGTGCTGGACTTCGGCATCGGCACCGTCATTCCCTCGAACCGCGGCGACGAGTTCCCCACGCTCACGATGACCGACGAGGCCCTGGGCACGCCGGCCTACAGCGCGCCCGAGCAGCTGCGCGGCGAGCCGCCGGGCGTGAAGTCCGACCTGTACGCGTGGGGCCTGATGTTCATCGAGTGCCTCACCGGTGCGCCCGCCATCCGCGGCGCCTCGGCGGCGGAGATTCTTCACCAGCAGCTCAGCCCACAGGAAGTGCCGCTGCCCGCAGAGATCGCCAGCCACCCGGTCGCCTCCGTGCTGCGCCAGGCGCTGCGCAAGAAGGCGGCCGACCGCAGCGATTCCGCCGCCACCTTGCTGGCCGAACTCGGACGCCTGCGGCTGGACGACCTCGTCGGCGTGCTGCGTTCGGCCAAGCAGGCGCAGGACGAAGCGCTCGCGCAGACCGTGATCACCACGCGCGGTTTCTCCGAGAAGCGCCAGCTCACCGTGCTGTGCTGCAGCGTCTCGGTGTGGCCCGACGCGGCCGACGACGAGAGCGCCGACGAGGCCCTGCCTTCCGACATCGAGAACCTGGAGCTGCTGCAGCGCAACGAACTGGCCCTGTTCTCCGAGACCGCCACGCGCCGCGGCGGCCTGCTGGCGGGCACGCTGGGCGACCGGATGATCGTGCTCTTCGGCTATCCGCACGCCAGCGACACCGACGCGCGGCAGGCCGGCCGCACGGCCATGGAACTCATCGCCCTGAGCCGCCAGCGCTCCGCCGCCATCGAGCAGGAGCACGGCGTGCACCTCGGCATCCGCATGGGCATGCACACCGGCATGGCGATCGTCGCGGCCGGCGAGATCCCCTCGGGCCATGCCGTCAACGTCGCGGTGCGGCTCGAAGGCGTGGCCGACACCGGCACGCTGCTGGCGAGCGAGAGCAGCTACCGCCTGCTGAGCCGTCACGCGAGCTTCGACAAGGCCGGCACGGTGACGCTGCCGGGCCAGTCCGGCGGCATCCAGACCTACCGCCTCGGCGGCGAGCAGCAGGTGCTGGCCTCCGACGGCTTCGCCGAGCAGGCGCTGCACAAGGCCTGCATCGGCCGCGAGGCCGAGCTGCAGCAGCTGCGCTCGGCATGGACCCGGACCCGCGAAGGGCAGGGCGGCGCGGTTTGGATTCGCGGCGAGCCGGGCATCGGCAAGTCGTGCCTGGCCGACGTGCTGCGCGACCAGGTGGCCAAGGAAGGCCTGCAGACCGTCGTCGCGCAGTGCCAGCCCGAGAACCAGAACAACGCGCTGACGCCGTTCCTCGCGCTCCTGCGCCAGCGGCTCGACGCCATGCCCGACGCCGCCTCGCCCGAGGCGCGCCGCGAGCGCCTGCGCGAGGCCCTGCAGGCCGCAGGCTGCGATGGCGAGGCCGTGCTGCCGATCTTCTGCGCGTGGCTGTCGCTGCCGCTGGGCGACCGCACGCCGAGCCAGATGTCGCCGCCGATGCAGAAGGCGCTGCTGCTGCAGTCGATCGCGCAGTGGCTGCTGCACATGGCCGAGACCTCGCCGTTGCTGCTGCTTCTGGAGGACGTCCACTGGGCCGACCCCACGACCATCGAGTTCGTCGAGCAGCTCATCGCCCAGCTGCCGCAGCGGCGCGTGCTGCTGGTGCTCACCGCGCGCCCCGAATGGGTGAAGCCCGAGGCCATGCAGGCCGAGTGCATCGAGGTGCGCCGGCTCGAAGATGTGCAGGCCGCCGAGCTGGCGCGGCAGGCGCTGGCGCCGCGCGTCGTCGCGCCGCAGGTGATCGACAACGTGGTGCAGCGCACCGACGGCGTGCCGCTGTTCATCCAGGAAATGGCGCGCATGATGCTCGACGCCTACCTGGTCGAGAAGGATCACGTCTGGGTCTTCAAGGACACGGCGCAGCCGGCGGCGATTCCGGTCACGCTGCGGGACTCTCTGGTGAGCCGCTTCGACCGGCTCGGCGCCGTCAAGGGCCTGCTGCAGCTCGCCGCCACCATCGGGCGCCAGTTCGAGGCCGAACTGCTGTGCGCCTGCTCGGGCAAGAGCGCCGAGGCGATGGACAAGGATATGTCCGTGCTGCTCGATGCGGGCCTCGTCGCCCCGGCAGGTCAACCGGGCAGCTTCATCTTCCGCCACGCGCTGATCCGCGATACCGCCTACGAGAGCATGCTGGTCGCGCAGCGCCGGCAGCTGCACCGCAACGTCGCGCAGACGCTGATGGACAGCCAGCCGCAATACGTGGCGAACGAACCCGGCAACGTGGCCCAGCACTGGGCTGATGCGGGCGAGTACGCGCAGGCGGTGGCGCTGGCGGTGCGCCAGCTGCGCATCACGCAGCACCGCTCGCTCAACGACGAAACGATTTCCTACGCGCAACACATCGACGGCTGGATGGCGCACCTGGAAGGCGAGGCGCAGCGCGAGGCGCGGCTGGACGTGAACAGCTACGTCACGCAGGCCATGATGAACAAGTACGGCTGGGCGCATGCGCAGGTGGTCGACCGCATCGCGCTGTCGCAGGAACTGCTGTCCGACGAGGTGCCGCGCGAGAAGCAGGTGCAGCATCTCTGGACGCTGATCACCTTCCACCACGTGGCGAGCAACCGCGCCGAGGTGCAGCAGCTGAGCAACC
Source organism: Variovorax sp. 278MFTsu5.1 (assembly GCF_048305045.1). Taxonomy (NCBI): domain Bacteria; kingdom Pseudomonadati; phylum Pseudomonadota; class Betaproteobacteria; order Burkholderiales; family Comamonadaceae; genus Variovorax; species Variovorax sp. 278MFTsu5.1. The sequence goes on along the minus strand of NZ_CP157622.1, from coordinate 5,028,905 downwards.
GCCTGCTCGACCAGGCCGTGCAGCAGCAGGACCAGGGCGTGTTCGTCGCGGCGCAGACCTACCTCGGCCTCGCGCACTACTCCGACGGCGACTTCGAGCGCGCCGAGCAGTCGCTCACCGACGCCGTCGAGCGCTACAACCCCGAGGCCCACGCGCACCATGCGGCTGACTTCGGCTTCGACACCCGCGTGTGGGCGACCACCGGCCGCGCGCTGGTGCGCTGGTTCGCGGGCCACGACGCCGCCGCGCGCGCCGACGCCACCAATGCCGTGCGCTGGGCACGCGAGATGTCGCACATCCCGTCGCTGAGCATGGCGCTGCTCTACCAGAGCCTGGGCCACCAGGGCCGCAACGACAAGGCGCGCGCGCTGGTGAGCACCGGCGAGCTGCTGGGCATCACGCAGCGCTACGGCCTGCCGGCGTTCCAGGGCTACGCCGAGATCATCCGCTGCTGGGCCACCGGCGACGTCGACAACATCGCGGCGGCCGATGCCTGGATACAGGCGCTGTGGGCCATGGGCTGCCGCTACTGCCAGACCTACTACCGCGCCTTCGCCGCCGACACGCTGGCCGCCAACGGCCGCTGGGACGAGGCGCTGGAGCGCATCGACGAATGCCTGCGCATGACCGACGAGCTCAAGGAAGGGCTCTACCGCTCGGAGCTGCACCTGCAGAAGGCCCGCTACCTGCAGGCCGCCGGCGGCGACCGCGAGACGGTGGCCGCGTGCTTCGCGAAGGCCGCCGAGGTGGCGCGCGAGGGCGCCAAGCACAGAACCGAATACGAGGCCCTGGCGGCGATGCAGGCATTGGCGGATTCCGCCTCGCCGGACATTGCCGAGCGCCTGAAGAATCTGGCCGGGCTGCGGCCGGAGTTGCCCGCGCGCGCGCCGACGCACGCGCCGATTTCCTCTTGAACCAAGGATGAAGTAATCATGACTTTCCAAGTCCAAAGCGGTGATCCGCTGCTCGAGTTCCGCCTGGCCTACCTGCGCGCCATCGCCCGTTCGTGGCAGGACGACGCCTACCGCCGCGAACTGCTCGACCAGCAGGACATCCAGCCGATGCTGCACCGCGACTTCGGCTTGCCGACGGCCTGGCCGCAGCTGGATGTGTCGCTGTTCCAGAGCCCCGATCCGGCCCAGCGCGCCGAATGGAAGCCGATGCTGACTTCCGGCTGGGTCGGCCCCGACGACTCCTTCGTCATCGTGCTGCCGCAGGCTCCGGCCTCGAACGCCACCGAAGCCCTGGCCGCCTACTACCAGCTGTTCCCGAACTTCATGGGTTCTTCGGCTGCCTTCGAGATTCCTCCCGGCATCGTGGGCGGCGCGCTGCCCACCGGCCTGGGCATTCCCGGCGGCAACGAGGGCTCGCTGCTGGCCTTCGGCGGCGTGGTGCTGCGCGCGATCGCCATCGCATGGCAGTCGCCCGAGCTGCAGTACGAGCTGACCCGCGACCCCGAGACCGACAAGGCGAACGTGCTGAGCCAATGGCTGGGCTACAACAACCCGTTCAACTTCAAGATCCTGTTCACCACCAACTCGGCCTTCATCTGGGACGCGACGAAGTGCGAATGGAACCAGAAGAACGCCGACGGCACCGCGATCAAGAACGCCATCCGCCTGAACTACCCGACGGCACCGGTGGAAGAGAACATGCGCGCCATCGCGCTGACCTCGTACAACAACACGGGCGACCCCTATCCCTTCACCTGCTGAGTCCGCGACGGGGCAGGAGCCGGCCGCAAGCGCGCCCGCGCTGCAGGGCGCCACGGCCACGCTCCTGCTGACGCTGGCTGCGCGCGCCAATTCCGGCGCCGTGGCCGATGCGTCGGTGTTCTCCGATCCCGAGGCAAGGCGCATTGCCGCGTCGCTGCCTTTCGACATCTCGGCCTATGCGGCCGACCCGGCCTTCGTGCGCAGCATCGTGCTGCGCGCAGCGCTCTTCGACCGCTTCGCGGCCGGTTTTCTTTCGGATCATCCCGACGCCCTGTGCATCACGCTGGGCGCGGGGCTGTGCACGCGCCGCAGCCGGCTCGGCGCCTTGGTGGCGCGCTCGCGCTGGCTCCACATCGACCTGCCCGATGCCATCGGGCTGCGGGCGCAACACGTACCGCACGCCGACGAAGGCGAGGGCGCCGACATTGCCTGCTCCGTGCTCGACGAGCGCTGGCTCGACACCGCCGGCCTGCCGGGCGACCGGCCGGTGCTCGTGATGCTGGAGGGCGTGTGCCCCTACCTGCCGCAGTCTCCGCTGGAGACCGTGCTGCGCAGCCTTGCCGATCGCTTCGCGCAAGGCACGGCACCCTGCGTCGTCGTGCTCGACCACGTGCATCCGGTGCTCGCGGCCCAGTCGATGGCCGTGGGCGGCATGCGGCTGCCGGTGGTTTCGGGCTTCGAGAACGCCGCGCAGATCGCGCGCCTGCATCCGTCGATGCGGGTGCTCTCGGAAGACCACATCTACGGGCAGTTCTCGGAGAAGCATCGGCTCTTCGAAGCGGCATTCCGGGCCACGACCGGCGCATCGCCCTACGGCGTGGTGCGCCTCGAACTGGGGCGCCACGGCGATGAATAGCGCCGTGACGCCCGATTTCTTCTCCGACGTCTTCCGCTGGCACGACAGGTTCCTGCCGCCGGTGGTGCTTCAAGACCGCTTGCTGCTGGCCAGCGAGAACGACCTGCTGGTGCTGGGCTCGCCCGGCGTCATGGCCCTGGAGCGGGTGCTTCGCGAAGGCGTCAGCCTCGCCGCCTATTGCCGTACCGGGGAAGCCGCCGCGCAGCTCGCGCAGATGCTCCATGCGCTGGAGACGCTGGCGCGCCAGGGGCTGGTCCGGCCTGTCGCGAAGGGCGACACCGATTCCTGGCTGGTTCCCGATTATTCGGCGGTGCCCGTGCGCACCGCCCTGTCCGGCGATGTGGACGCGGTCGCGCTGTCGAAGGCCGTCGGCGGCGATGTGCCCGGCCACTGGGCACGGTCGCTGCCCGCCGGCACCGGCCTCACCCTGGTCTTCTGCGACGACTATCTCGACCCCCGGCTTGCCGTCATCGACGCGCAGCAGCGTGCCGCGGGCCGCCCCTGGCTGCTGGTCAAGCCGACCGGCGAGCAGGCCATGGCCGGCCCGGTCTTCAGGTCTTCCGGCCCGTGCTGGCACTGCCTCGCGCATCGCTGGCTCCGGAACCGCCCGGCACGTGCCTGGTGGCAATCGCGCCACGGAAACGAAGAAAGCGGCGCGCCGGTGCGTGCCGGCGAAGGGCTCGTCGCCGAGCGCCTCGGCCAGCTGCTCCCGGTCGCGCTCGACATCGTGGCGCAGGCGGATGGCGCCCGGGTGCGGACGCTGGATTCGCCGCAGCCTCATTTCGTCGCCGTCCGCCCGCAATGCCCGCATTGCGGAACGCCGAATCTTGTGGCGCGCCGGCAGCGCGAGCGCGTCGTGCTGGCGCCCGGCCTGCCCACCGCGAGCCACGACGGCGGCTGGCGCACCGTGCCGGCCTCGGTCACCGTGCAGCGGCTGATGCGCCATGTCAGCCCGCTCACCGGCGCGGTCGCGCGCATCGTGCCGCTGAACGCCGAGGCCGAGGGCGCGCTGACGGTCTACCGCAGCGAGATCTTCAGGACGCCGCCGGCCGGCGACGACGAACTGCCCGGCGTGCTGACCCAGGTGTGCCTGGGCAAGGGTATGTCGATGGAGCAGTCCCGCGCCAGCGCGCTTTGCGAGGCGGCCGAGCGGCATTCGGCCTTCTTCCAGGGCGACGAGGCCTGGGTGATCGCGCCCGCGGCCGACCTGGACGCGCCCTGCATCGAGCCGCAGGCGCTGGCGCTCTTCAGCGACCGGCAGCGCGAACGCTTCCACACGCACAAGCCGCCGCACGCCGTGGCCACCTCCGCCGCGCCGCAGGAAGCAGCGTCATGGTGGACGCCCGCCTGGTCGCTGACCGCCGACGAGCCCCGCTACCTGCCGCTGGCCTTCTGCTTCGCCAATGCACCGGCGCAGAGCCAGTTCCACGTGGGCTGGACCTCCAACGGCTGCGCGGCGGGGAATACGCGCGAGGAAGCCATCCTCCAGGGCTTTCTCGAACTGGTGGAGCGCGACGCCGCCGCCATCTGGTGGTACGGCCGGCACCGCAGGCCGGCGGTCGGGCTCGACAGCCTGTCTGCGGAGATCCTCCAGCGCATCGAGCGCACCTGCGGCCCGCGCTGGGAGCGCTGGGTGCTCGACATCACGCACGATTTCGGCATTCCGGTCGTCGTCGCCGTCGGTCGCCATCTGGACACGGGCGCCTGGGCCGTCGGCTTCGGGTGCAGCCCCGACCGGGCGCTGGCATGCGAGCGGGCGCTCACGGAGATGAGCCAGCTGATCGCGGCCGGCAAGAGCTTCGCGGTGCCGGCCGCCGAATCCGGGGAGGAGGGGGCGCCGGCCTTTCTCCTGCCCGCAGGCGCCGCGCCGGTTGCGGCGGCCCCCGCCGCCCGGTCCGACATCGCCGGGGAGATCCGTCGCTGCGTCGGCATCGCCGCCTCGCTCGGGCTGGAAACCATCGTCCTGGACCACACCCGCCCCGATCTCCCCCTGTGCACGGTGAAGGTGGTGGTGCCGGGCCTGTGCCACATCTGGCCGGAGCTTGGCAATCCGCGCCTGTACGGCGTGCCGGTCGCCCTCGGATGGCGCGACACTTCCCTGCGCGAAGGCGACCTGAATCCGCAGGCGCTGTACGTGTGAGATCGCGTAGGAGAATGCGGCGATGGCCATCTTCAGGAACAAGCTCGACCGGCGTGCCACCGTGCTGCGGCCGGTACATGCATTCGGCCGGCGCGCCTCGGTCTGCCAGACGGTGCTGCAGGCGCCCGACGTGTCCCAGGTCCACGCGATGGTGCGCTGGAGCCGGCAGGCGTGGGAAATCGCCGACCAGAGCCGCAACGGCACCACGCTGAACGGCCAGCGCCTGCCCAGCGGCCGCTGGACCGCGCTGCCGGCCGGCGCCGAGGTCCGCATGGGCATCGGCGACGAGTCGGTCTGGACCGTGGAAGACCTCTCGCCGCCGGCCACCTGCCTCTTTCCGTCCGGCGTCGACGAAGCCGGCGGCATCGTGGAGCTGAACCTGCGCGAGAACCTGCTGCCGGACGAGCACGAGCCCGAGGCGAACGTGTATTTCCAGGACGGCAAGTGGATGCTGGAGCACATCGACGGCATCGAGCTGCTGAGCGACGGCGCCACGGTGCGCACCTCGTCCGGCACCTGGGAGTTCGTGCTGTGCGACGACCTGGACCTCACCTCCGAGACGCCCATATCGACGCCCATGCCGGTGCCGATGTCGGCCGGCGTGGCCCTGCACTTCGAGGTCAGCCAGAACGAGGAGCACACCAGCCTGAACCTGGTGGCGCAGGGCAGGTCGGTGCCGCTGGGCGAGCGCATTCACCACTACACGCTGGTCACGCTGGCGCGCCTGCGCCAGAAGGACGCGCAGCGCGGCATCGCGCCGCAGAGCCAGGGCTGGGTCGGGCTCGACGAGCTGTCGCGCATGCTGGGGGTGGAGCCTTCCTACGTGAACATCCAGATCTTCCGCGCCAAGCACCAGATCCTGAACGCGCTGCCGGCGCACCTGGCCGAGCCGCCCTTGGTCGAGCGTCGGCGCGGTACCGTGCGCCTGGGCAACTACCCCTTCGAAATTCGTGGCGGAGCGCAACCTCTGTAATCGTCTGTAATTCAAATCACCCCCTGCGCTCCCTAGAGTGAGGTCCAGCACGGTGCCATCGTGGCCCGTACTGCCGCCCACCACTCTGTTTCATTCGGGAAGTCGTCATGGGAATGATCTATTCCGTCACGGTCAACAACCATGCAAGCCACTCGGCCTACTTCATGGTGTTCCAGAACGACCCGACGCAACTGGCGCCGAATGCGCTGTCGCTGGCCTGGTTCGCCAGGTTCTCCAACCCGGGGCCGACCTCCCGCGTCAAGTTCCAGTGGAGCGTCGATGTGGGCTTCGCCTGGGCCGAAACGGGCGAGCTGCAGCCCGGCGTGCAGTTCACCCCCACCGAAACCTACGAGCCGAGCGGTGCCAACAACAAGATCACGCTCGACTGCAATCGCACCTACCGGTTCGTGAATCCCTCGCAGGGGCCTGAGCAGTCGCGCCTCTATCTGGCCCAGTCGACGGCCATTCCGGCCAGGTCGGCCGCCGCCGTGGGCGTGACCATGGGCGGCAGCACCGTGTACGCGGTGCAGGCGCGCACCGGCCAGAACCTGACCTTCTCGCCGCATCCGAAGTACTTCATCGCCTACGGCGACTTCGAGGAAGGCGACGTGATCGACGTCGGCGCGATCGGCAACCCGCTGGAGCTGGCGTACCCGCCCGGCGTCTATGCACTGACCACCACGCTGAACGCGGACGGAAGCTGGGACCAGCCGGAGAGCCTGGCGCTTTCGAACGCAAGCCGCCTGCGCATGCTCGCGGCGGCATGAAGAACTCCAAGCCTGTCACACGCCTTGTGGCTTCGTTGAGGACGACGACCATGAAGAAAAGAAGCACCCGCCACCCTGTCCACCCAGCCACCCCCGGCACGGTGCCGGCGGCGGCCATCGAATTCCAGGAGTCCGGCCATGCACATGCGGCAAGCAACAGTTGAGAGAGTGGCCATGCGGCGCGTGTGCCTGGTGCCCCGGGGCGGCCACCTGGAGGATCCGCAGGTCGACTGCCTGCCGATGGAGGAGGAGGTCTGGGAGCGCGGCTACACGCTGGTGATCGACGAGGTCAAGCGAGGTCTCCTGCAGGACTTCTGGAGGAACTACTACGGCGCCTCCGCCGAGATGGCGATGTCGGGCAACCGGCTGATGGAACTACGCAAGGACATCATGGCGATCACGCCCGACTGCCTGGGCGAGCCGGCCGTGTTCCAGTTCCTGGTGCAGCTGACCCGCATGTGCGTGCGTGCCTACAGCCAGCAGGGCACGCTGCAGGTAGTGGCGGAATAAAGTTCTCCCCCAGGCTGCGCGCACTTCGTGGAGGAATAGGTTCTCCCCCAGGCTGCGCGCACTTCGTGTCGCTTCGCCAACCCCCTTCCGGGGGCGACACCTGCGGCCCGGCGGAGCCGGTTCCGCGGTGTCCCGCGAATGGGGCGGGGTGAGGCGTGCAGCCGGGGCGGTCAGGAGGCGGGCGCTTGCAGCTGGGCGCCCATCTTCTGGTGGATCAGGTTCACGGCTTTCAGCGGGCGCAGCATCACCTTGAACTCGGTGATCTTCCCTTCGTCGTTCCACTTCATCATGTCGACGCCGTTGATCTGGATGCCGTCGAGTTCCAGCGCGAATTCGAGCACGGCGTCGCGCTCCGATTTCAGCTCCCGCACGTAGCGGAAGCTCTCGTTGAAGAAGACCTGGAATGCCGCCGCCAGGTATTTCTGCGTGATGCGCTTGCCCACCTGGGGCGTGTGCACCACCGGTGAATGGAATACCGCCGCGCCGTCGAGCAGGGCGTCGAGCCCTGCGACATCGCGTTCCTTGACGAGCCGGTGCCAGGTGGCGAGGGTGTCGATCGGCATGAGTCTCCTGGGGCTGTTGTGGTCGATGCCCGCCATTTGACGCATGCGCGGCAGCCATGGCAAGGCGCCGCGCGCACCTAGGCGACTCTGCCGCGACCCGTGCTTCAGGCCAGCCGGTCCAGCAGGCTGTACCACGCCACGCCGCCCGCGATATAGAAGCGTTGCAGGCCATGCAGCGGTATCGGCCGGATCGGCGACACCGGGTACGGAAAATCCGCCCCCGCGTCCAGCATCCGCGCCGCCACGTGCCGGCCCATGCTCGTGGCCAGCGCGATGCCCCGGCCGTTGTAGCCCAGCGCGATCGTCATGCCCGGCGCCGGCGTGTGCACGTGCGGCATGAAGTCGCGCGTGACGGCGATGCGGCCGGCCCAGCGGTACTCGTAGCGCAGCCGCCCGAGCTGCGGGAACAGCAGCTCCAGCGAGCGCTCCAGGTGCGCGAAATCGGCGGGACCGGCCGGATCGGCGAAATGGCCGCGCCCGCCCATCAGCAGGCGGCCCTGCGCGTCCTTGCGGAAATAGAGCAGCAGGCGCTGCGAGGTCGAAGCGGTTTCGCCGCGCGGCAGGATGGCGTCGGCCGCCGCGCCCTTCAGCGGCTCGGTGGCCACGATGAAGCTGTTGGCCGCCAGCACCGTGCGCTTCAGCCCCGGCCACAGCGCGCCGGTGTAGCCGTTGGTCGCGATGAGCGCCTGCCCGGCGGTGACGCTCGCGCCCGTAGCCGTGCTCGCATGCCAGTGCGAACCGCGACGCTCCAGCGCCGTGACCTCGGTGCCGCCGTGCACCGCCGCGCCCAGGCCCTGGGCGGCACGCACCAGCCCGCGCGTGTAGGCCAGCGGCTGGATGCCGCCGGCGCGGCCGTCGAGCCATCCGCCGGCGAAGGTGTCGGTGCCCAGCCGCGCCGCGACGGCTGCTCGGTCCAGCGTTTCCGTCTTCGCGCCGCGCCTGGCCCACTGCGCGGCGCGCGCGTGCAGGCCGGCCACGTCCTTCTCCGAATAGGAAAGCTGCAGCCAGCCGTTGCGCACCGGCTGGCAGTCGATGCCGTGGCGCGCGATCAGTTCGAACACCAAGTCGGCCGAGCGCGACACGGCGTCGATCAGCGGCTCGGCACGCTCGGCGCCGAAGATCCGCACGAGTTCGTCGGGGTCGTGCTTCAGCGTCGGGTTCACCTGTCCGCCGTTGCGCCCAGAGGCGCCCCAGCCGGGCTCGTGCGCTTCCAGCACGCAGACCTGTGCGCCGGCCTCGGCCAGGTGCAGCGCGGCCGAGAGGCCCGTGAAGCCGCCACCGACGATCAGCACGTCGGCCCTGCGCGACTCGGCCAGCGGCGGCGTCGGCGGTGCCGGCGGCGCAGTGGCGGCCCAAAGGGAGGGTGGCAGTGTGCCAGCGCTCATCCGCGCACCTCCGCGGACGCCGCGGCGCCGGAAGGATGCAGCACGCGGCGCAGGAAGTCCTGCGTGCGCGCATGGCGCGGCGCGCCCAGCACCTGCGCGGACGGGCCTTCCTCCACGATGCTGCCGCTGTGCAGGAAGCACACGCGGTCGGCTACCTCGCGGGCAAAACCCATCTCGTGCGTGACCACGATCATCGTCATGCCCTCGTCGGCCAGCGCGCGCATCACGCCGAGCACGTCGCCGACCAGCTCGGGGTCGAGCGCCGACGTGGGCTCGTCGAACAGCATGGCCTCGGGCTTCATCGCGAGCGCGCGGGCGATCGCCACGCGCTGCTGCTGCCCGCCCGAGAGCTGCGCGGGCCAGGCCTGCGCCTTCTCGGCCAGCCCGACCTTGGCCAGCAGCGCCATCGCTTCCTCGCGTGCCTGCGCCGCGCCCTGGCGCAGCACGTAGACGGGGCCTTCCATTACGTTCTCCAGCACCGTGCGGTGCGGGAACAGGTTGAAGCGCTGGAACACCATGCCCATGCGGCTGCGCAGCCGGTGGATGTTCGGCGCGTTGCGGTCCACGCGCTCGCCGAAGGCGCGGATCTCGCCGCCCTCGTACGACTCCAGCGCGTTGATGCAGCGAAGCACCGTCGACTTGCCCGAGCCCGACGGGCCGATCAGGCACACCACCTCGCCCTTGTCCACGTGCAGGCTCACGCCCTGCAGCACGCGGTGCGCGCCGAAGCGCTTCTCGAGTCCCTCGACGTGGATCATGGCTGCTTCCTCCCGGCGGCGAAGCGCTTCTCGAGCCGGCGCAGGCCGTACACCAGCGGCAGGCTCATCAGCAGGTAGAGCAGGGCGACCAGCGTGTAGACCGTCATGTTCTGGAAGGTCGACGAGGCAATGAGCTGGCCCGCGCGCGTCATCTCGGCCACGGTGATGGTCGAGACCAGCGAGGAGTCCTTCAGCATCATCACCAGCGTGTTGCCGTAGGGCGGCAGCGCGATGCGGAAGGCCTGCGGCAATATCACCCGCCGCATGATCAGCGCCGAGCGCATGCCCATGGCCTGCGCCGCCTCACGCTGGCCCGGGTCGACCGCCTCGATGCCCGCGCGGAAGTTCTCAGCCTGGTAGGCCGAGTAGGCGATGCCCAGCCCGATCACGCCGGCCTGGAAGGCCGTGAGCTGCACGCCGAAATCCGGCAGCACGAAGTAGATGTAGAAGAGCTGCACGATGATCGGCAGACCGCGGATCACGTTGATCACCGCAGTAGCCGCCATCGACAACGGGCGCACCGGCGAGAGCTTCATCAGCGCGAGTCCGAGGCCGAGCACGCTGCTCAGCAGGAACGAGAGCACGGTCACCTGCACGGTGACCACGGCACCCTGCAGGAGGATCGGCAGGAAGTCCTGCGCGTGCTGGAGGAAGGAGGGAGCAGCCATGAGTCAGAGCGCCCTCAGATGCCCCATTTCTGGACGATCTTGGCGAGCGTGCCGTCGGCCTTGATCGCCGCGATCGCCTTGTTGATGCGCGCCAGCGTCTCCGCGTCCCCCTTGCGCACCACCAGGCACACGTCGCCCACGTTCACTGGCTTGTAGCTGTCGACCAGCTTCACGCCGGGAAAGGTGTTCTGGCGGATCTGGTAGGCCATGATGGGCTGGTCGCCGAGGCCCGCCTTGATGCGCCCGAGCGAGAGGTCGCGCGTCATGTCGGCCACCGAGTCGTAGCTGCGCACTTCCTTGAAGATGCCCTTCTTGTTCAGCATGTCGAGGAACACCGTGCCGACCTGCGCGCCCACCACCTCGCCCTTGAGCTCGTCGAGCGAGACGTACGCGCGGGTGTCGTCGGCCTTGACGATCAGGCCCTCGCCGTAGGAGTACACCGGGTCGCTGAAGTCGACCACCTCCTGGCGCGCCGGCGTCTTCAGCATGGCGGCCGAGACGATGTCGATCTTGCGCGCGGTGAGCGAGGGGATCAGCGCCGAGAACACCGTCTGCTGCACGTTCACGCCGAAGCCTCCGGCCTTGCCCACGGCGGTGACGGTGTCGACCATCATTCCCTGGATGCTGTTGGTCTTCACGTCGAGGAAGGTGAAGGGCACGCCGGTGGCGGTGGCGCCCACGTTGTAGGTGGGCGCGGCGCCCTGCGCGGCGGCCAGCGAGGCGGCGCCGGCGATGCAAAGACCCAGGGCCAGGCGATGAAGGCGGCGAACGATGCGATTCATGGAAGCACTCCTCGAAGCAAGGGAAGTTGAAGAAAGAGACAAGAAAAAAGAGGCAGCGAAGGAAAGTGATGCGGGGCAGCGCGATGCAACATGCATGCCAATAATCGATTCTTTTGAATCTATAAACAATAAATACAAACCACTAGTCGAATCATAAATATCGATATTCGATATTTAGGATGGATGTGGCTATACTCCAACGCCATGGACGCCACCCCCGACACAGCCCCCGAAGACAGCCAGAGCCTGCTTTTCAACCAGTCGCTGGAGAAGGGCCTGGCCGTGCTGCGCGCCTTCAGCGCCCGGCGCCGCACCATGACGCTGGCCGACGTGGCCGAGGCCACCGACATCACCAAGAGCTCGGCCCAGCGCATGGTCTTCACGCTCGAGAAGCTGGGCTACGTGCGCAAGCACCCGAAGACGCGGCGCTACCAGCTCACGCCGCGCGTCATGGAGATCGGCTTCAACTACCTCGCGGCCCATTCGCTGATCGACGTGGCCAACCCGTTCCTGTCGGAGCTCACCAAGGTGACGACAGAGACCTCCTGCCTCACCGAACCCGACGGGCTGGACATGGTCTATGTGGCGCGCTTCGTCAGCGCGCAGTTCGTGCCGGTGCACATGCCCATCGGGAGCCGCATTCCCATGTATTGCACGGCTTCGGGGCGTGCCTTTCTCAGCGCGCTGCCCGAGGATGAGGCGCGCGCGCTCATCGAAGCCTCCGACCGCGTGGCGCACACCATGCACACCCGCACCGGCGTGGACGAGATCCTGGAAGAGCTTCGCCAGGCGCGCCAGCAGGGCTTCGCCACCAATGCCGAGGAGCTCTTCCTCGGCGACATGACCATCGCCGCGCCCGTGCTGGGCGCGCAGGGGCGGCCGGTGGCCTCGGTGCACGTGGTGGCGCCCACCAGCCGCTGGACGCTGGAGGAGGCGGTGCGCAAGCTGGCGCCCACGCTGCTGCTGTGCGCACGCTCGCTCACCAGTTCGGCACGCAGCATCGACTGAGACCTATACGGTTTCGGACATCGCGCCGGCAGGTGGCTGCCCTTATGCTGTGCGGGATCACAACGCAGCAGCAGTTCGCACCCACCATGACCGATTTCCGCCCCACCTACGACAAGAGCTTCGACCGCATCGCCGCCGACCGCCTGCCCGCGCTGCTGCGCGCCATGCCCAAGGCGGAGCTGCACATGCACATCGAAGGCTCGCTCGAACCCGAACTCATCTTCGCGCTCGCGCAGCGCAACGGCGTGTCCATTCCCTACGCCAGCGTCGAGGAACTGCGCAAGGCCTACGCCTTCACCAACCTGCAGAGCTTCCTCGACATCTACTACGCCGGCGCCAGCGTGCTGCTCAAGGAGCAGGACTTCTACGACATGGCCTGGGCCTACCTGGAACGCGCCGCGGCCGACAACGTGGTGCACACCGAAATGTTCTTTGACCCGCAGACGCACACCGCGCGCGGCGTGCCGATGGAAACCGTGGTCAGCGGCCTGCACCGCGCCTGCGTCGATGCGCGCTCGAAGCTGGGCGTGAGCGCCGCGCTCATCCTGTGCTTCCTGCGGCACCTGAGCGAGGAAGACGCCTTCGAGACGCTGGAGCAGGCGCTGCCCTATCGCGACAAGTTCATCGGCGTGGGGCTCGATTCGAGCGAAGTGGGCCATCCGCCCGAGAAGTTCGCCCGCGTGTTCGCGCGCTGCCGCGAGCTGGGCTTCCACCTCGTCGCCCACGCGGGAGAAGAGGGCCCGCCCGAATACGTCTGGAGCGCGCTCGACGTGCTGAAGGTCGAACGCGTCGACCACGGCGTGCAGAGCACCAGGGACCCGGAATTGATGAAGCGCCTGGCGAAGGACCGCATTCCGCTGACCGTCTGCCCGCTGTCGAACCTCAAGCTCTGCGTGTTCCCCGACCTGTCGAAGCACAACCTCGGCGCGCTGCTCGACGCGGGGCTGGTGGCCACCGTCAACTCGGACGATCCGGCCTACTTCGGCGGCTACATGAACCAGAACTTCACCGAGACCTTCGCTGCCACCGGCCTGAACGCGCAGCAGGCCTGGCAGCTCGCGGCGAACAGCTTCGAAGGCAGCTTCATCGACGCGGCTGCCAGGCGCGCCTACGTCGAGCGGCTCAACGCCGTCTTCGCGAGCTTCTGATCGGCGGCGGGCCGCACCACCAGCAGCGGCATCGCCACCAGCGCACAGGCGCTGGCTGCCAGCCACACCATCGGCCAGCCCTGCAGCGCCAGCAGGTGCGGAATGGAGAAGGGCGTGACGAAGCAGACCAGGAACACGCTGGTGTTCGCCATGCCCAGCGCGGTGCCGGCACGCGATGCGCCGGCCAGCGTGGCGAGCTCGGTGTAGGCCACGCCGTGCCATGCCGACACGCACACGCCGCTCACGCCAAGCAGCACGACCAGCGCGATGCGCAGCGCCGCCGAGTCGGCCGCATGCGCGCCCGATGCCAGCGCCAGCACGGCGAGGCCCGCGAACAGGAGAACCGTGAGCCCGCTGCAGGCGCGCAGGTAGGCCGGCCGGTTCCTGTTGCGGTCGGTCCAGCGGCCGCTCCACACGCGCATGACCATCGCGCCGACCTGCACGAACACCATCGTCGCGGTGATGGTCGCCAGGCCCGCATGGCCGAAGTCGTGCAGGAACACCGTGCCGAAGGAGAGCACCGCGAACTGCGGCGCGCAAAGAATGCCGATGCCGGCCACGATGCGCCACACGCGCGCGTCGCGCAGCGGTCCGCTCTTCGGCGCGGCGGCTGAAGCCGGCACGGCCTTGTCGCCGGCCGCCGCGATGGGCGGCTCGTGCACCCACGCCCAACTCATGGCAGCGCTCAGCGCGCACAGCAGCGCGAGCAGGCCATAGAGCGCCGCGAAGCCGAAGTGCAGCGCGACGTAAGGCAGCACCAGCGCGCCGATGCCGCCGCCCATCGGCACGGCCGTCTGGCGGATGCTCATCGCGAGGCCGCGCTCGCTGGCGTCGAACCAGGTCATCACCGCGCGGCCGCTGGCGCCGTTGACACTGCCGCCGAGCAGCCCCACCAGCAGCAGCCCGCTGCCGAGCCAGCCCAGCCCGGGGATGTGCCCCGCGGCCGGCGCGGCCCACAGCGCCATCGCGACCAGCGCGAGCGCCGTGCTGCCCAGGCCCGCCAGCAGGACGGGCCGGTCGCCCCAGCGGTCGGTCAGCAGGCCCCAGGGCAGCTCGCTCACCGCGATGCCCAGGCCCATGAGGCCGAGCACCAGCCCGAGGGTGGCGTTGTCGAGCTGGTAGCCGGTGCGCATCAGCACGGCGGTCATCGGGATGCCGCTGAAGGCCACCGAGAAGGCGGCGTTGGCAGCCACGCCTGCCGCCAGCACCTTCCAGCGATGGCGCGGCGTGAATGAAGAGGGGATGGGGGAAAAGGGCGAATGGGTCATCTTGCCGGGCAGTGTCCGCCTCGGCGAAGGTTTTGAAAATCAGAAAATAATTGGCGAATCGTCCTGAAAAACAGGATGATCGCCACGAAACCCGAAGGAACCGCAATGAGCCAGGTGATGTTCGATCTAGACGTGCTGCGCACTTTCTCCACCGGCATCGCGCTCGGCAGCTTCGCCCGTGCGGCCGACAAGCTGGGGCGCTCTACCTCCGCCGTGAGCGCGCAGCTGAAGAAGCTCGAATCGCAGGCTGGCACCGTGCTGTTCCGCAAGGCGGGCAGGGGACTGGAGCTCACCGATGCCGGCGAGACGCTGCTGGCCTATGCCCACCGCATGCTCGAACTCAACGACGAAGCCAGCGCCGCGATGCGCGGCGTCGACCTGCAGGGCTCGGTGCGGCTGGGCCTTCAGGAAGACTTCGGCGAGACGCTGCTGCCGGCCGTGCTGGGCCGCTTCGCACGCGCGCATCCCAAGGTGCGCATCGAGGCCTGCGTGGCGCGCAGCGGCGAACTGCGCGAGCGGCTCGAACTCGGCCAGCTCGACCTCGCGCTGGCCTGGGATGCGGGCGAGCAGCCGCTGTCGCCGTATGCCGAGCGCGTCGCGCGGCTGCCCCTGCTGTGGATCGGGCCGCGCACGCCCGAGCGGGTCGAGGCGCCCTGGTGGACGCAGCGCGAGCAGCAACACGGCGCGGGCGCACGCCAGCCCGAGAGCAAGGAGCCGCTGCCGCTCATCATGCTCGACGCACCCTGTCCGCTGCGCGAGATCGTCATCACCGCGCTCGACAAGGCGGGCGTGCCTTGGCGGCGCGCCTTCGGCAGTGCCAGCCTCGCCGCGCTGTGGGCGGCGGCATCGGCCGGGCTGGGCCTGACGGTGCGCACGCCATTCGGCCTGCCGTCGCACGTGCGGGCCATCGACCGCTCCACGCTGGCGCTACCCGCGCTGCCGTACATATCGCTCGTGCTCTATCGTGCGCAGGCCCTGCCGGAGGCGCCCGCGAGCCGCCTTGCCGGGCTGCTGCTGGAGGCCGTTCGCCAGCACGTGCAGCCGGCCGGGTTGCCGATGCGTGAGAATCCGCCGCTGGAGACAAGAACAAAAGTGATACGGCATGGCAACGCAAAACTTCCTGCACCTGTGGGATGACAGGTTCCTCTACATCACACCGGCCATCCAGTCGGGCCTGACGGCCCGCTCGTCGGCCACGCTGCTGGCGTCGGTCAGCGGGCATCCCTTCACGCTGGAGGCGGTCGACGGCACCCGCGTGCACTGCACCGCCGCGCTGGTCGCGCCGCACGTGTCGCGGCGGCTCGACGTCGACGGCTGCGGGCTGCTCTCGCTCAACCTCGACCCCGCTTCCAGCGCCTACCGCATGCTCGCGCGCCGCATGGGCGGCCATGGCATCCAGCCCATCGACGCGCGGCGCTTCGGCGCGCTGCGCGACGACTTCGGGCCGGCGCAATGCGGCGCCTTGTCCAACGAGCGGCTGCAGTCGCTCAGCGCGAAGATGGTCGAGGCCATCACCGAGAGCCCCGAGCTGCAGGCGCCGCTCGATCCACGCATCGACCGCGTGCTGCAGGCCATCCGCGCGCATGCAGGGCAGATCGCGCTGCGCGATCTCGCGGCCGTGGCCTGCCTGTCGCCCGACCGGCTCACGCACCTGTTCGCCGAGCAGGTGGGCGTGTCGGTCAAGCGCTATGCGCTGTGGACCAAGGTGCGCCGCACGGTGCAGCAGTTCACCGGGCAGCGTTCGCTCACCGACGTTGCACTGGTCAGCGGCTTCACCGATGCGGCGCACATGAGCCGCACCTTCCAGCGCTACTTCGGCCTGCCGCCTTCGTTCCTGGCCAGCCAGGTGCGCGTGACGGCCGATGAGCATGCCTCGCACGCGTGGGGCCAGAACGCGCCGCTGCACTGACGCGATCGGCCGCAGGGGCCATCGCATGCAATGCAGCGGCTGCGTACAAGCCGCGAGCCGTGAGGCTGCCTAAGCTCCGGGACGCTCCGCCAAGAGAGCATCAGCATCAACTGGAGACCTCATGAGACTTTCGATCCGTCGCGGCGTCGTGCCGCCGTCGTTGCTCGCGCTCGCCGCCGCCGCTGCGCTCACCGCCTGTGGAGGCGGTGGTGGAGGAGGCAACGGCTTCGTGTTCTTCCCGTCCTCGCCATCCACGCCGACGAATCCGCCGGCCGAGGCCACCTACAAGGCCGAGATCCGCCGCACGTCGATGGGCGTGCCGCACATCAAGGCCGACAGCTGGCCCGGAGTGGGCTTTGGCTACGGCTACGCGCAGGCCGAGGACGACCTTTGCACCATGGCCGACTCGTTCCTCACCTACCGCGGCGAGCGCTCGCAGTATTTCGGCGCCGACGCGAAGCTGGTGGCCAGCAGCACCATCGGCCTGCCGAAGAACATCGACTCCGACTTCTTCCACCGGCATGTCATCTCGGCCGACGTGCTGCAGAAGATGATCGACGCCCAGCCCGACAACCTGAAGAAGCTCGTCGTCGGCTTCGCCGCCGGCTACAACCGCTACGTGCGCGAGGTGAAGGCCGGCGGCACGGCCCATGCGGCCTGCCGCAACGAGGCATGGGTGCAGCCCATCACCACCGACGACATCTATCGCCGCATGTACGCGGCCAACCTTGCGGGCGGCTACAGCAACTTTCTCGCGAACATCGCCAACGCGACGGCGCCTGCCGTGGTGGCGCCCACCAAGGTGTCGGCGCACCGCCCCGCCCAGAAGAAGGCGGCGGTACAGATGGCGGCGCTGAAGATCGACGGGCCCGAACTGCAGGTCGGCGGCCATGAAGGCGTCGGCAGCAACATGATCGGCTTCGGCACTGCCGCCACCGGCGATTCGAGCCCGCTGCTCTTCGGCAACCCGCACTGGTACTGGCGCGGACCCGACCGCTTCTACCAGGCGCAACTCACCATCCCGGGCGAACTGAACATCAGCGGCACCTCGTTCCTCGGCATTCCGGTGATCCTCATCGGCTTCAACGACAACATCGCGTGGAGCCACACCGTGTCGACTGCGCGGCGTTTCGGCTTCTTCGAACTTAAGCTGGCAGCGGGCGACACGACCAGCTATATGCGCGACGGCGCCGCGGTGAAGATGCAGCCCTCCACGATCACCGTGAAGGTGAAGGGCACCGACGGCGCGATGACGCAGGTCACGCGCACGCTCTACAAGAGCGAATACGGCCCGATGGTCAACCTGGCCCCGATGAACTCGGCACTGGCCTGGAGCCAGACCACCGCGTTCGCGATGCGCGACATCAACGGCGAGAACTTCCGCACCTTCCGCAACTGGCTGCGCTGGAACCAGGCGAAGTCGCTCGACGAGTTCATCGCTATCCAGCGCGAAGAAACCGCGATTCCGTGGGTCAATACCGTCGCCGTGGGCCGTGGCAGCGCCAAGGCCTGGTACGCCGACATCGGCGCGGTGCCCAACGTGTCGCCCGCGCAGGTCACCGACTGCACCACCCCGGCGGGCGCGTCGATGCAGGCCGCGCTGCCGCGCGTGCCGATCTTCGACGGCTCGCGCAGCGCCTGCGACTGGCAGACCGATGCCGACTCGGCGCAGAAGGGCGCCATCGCCGCATCGCGCATGCCCATCCTGCTGCGCGACGACTACGTGGCGAACATGAACGACAGCTACTGGCTCGCCAACCCGAAGGCGCCGATGACCGGCTTCCCGCCCATCATGGGCCCGGCCGGCTCCGACCCCGTGAGTTTCCGCACCCGCATGGGCAACGTGCTGGCGCAGGGACGCATCGACGGCTCCGACAGCTACGGCGCGAAGGGCGCGACGCCCGACACCGTCAAGCGCATGGTGCTCAATAGCCGCGTGCTCACGGCGGAGCTGTTCAAGGCCGACGTGCTGCCGATCGTGTGCGACGGCACGCCCATCGCGGTGACCAAGGACCCGCTGACCACCGAGGCCATCGGCCCGAGCGTGGATGTGGGCGCTGCATGTACCGCGCTCACGGCATGGGACGGCACGGGCGTGACCGGCGCGAAGGGGGCGCACCTGTGGGACGAGTTCTGGAATCGCGCTTCGCAGATTCCCGCAGCTTCGCTCTACACCGTGCCCTTCGATCCGGCAGACCCGATCCATACGCCGCGCGGCCTCAACAGTGCCGCCAGTACCCAGCTTCGCGAGGCCTTCGGAGCCGCGGTGGCACGCGTGCAGGCCAGCGGCTACGCGGTGGACGCACCCCGTGGTGACTACCTGTTCGCCACGCGCGGCGGCAAGAAGATCCCGCTGTACGGCGGCTGCGGCGGGCCGGGCTACTTCACCATCGCCTGCTCGGAGAACCGGCTCGACAAGGGCGGCTACGCCATGGACGGCAACCCGAACGGCAACAGCTACATGCAGGTCGTGCGATTCCCCGACGGCGGCGTGGAAGCCCACACCTTCCTGACCTTCTCGCTCTCGGACGACCCGGCCTCGGCGCACAACGGCGACTACACGCGCGCCTACAGCGAGGGCAAGTGGCTCAAGGTGCCTTTCTCCGAACCGGAGATCAAGGCCGACGCGAACTACACCAGCAAGTCGGTCGCCGAGTGATCGGCGCCCGGCAATCCTGTCGGGCAGTGAAAAAATGAAAAAAGCGCGTGCGGGGCGCGCCGTCTGCCGCTGGCCGTAAGATCGGCGGCGAACGCGCCACGCACGCTCAGGGCTTACGCAGCTGCGCTCCTCATCCAACAGGAACACACTGCATGCGCCCAAAACTCAGAGGCGGCCTCAGGCCGCTTTTTCTCTTGCCGGTTGCCATGGCCCTTGCGGCCTGTTCAGGCATTTCGAGCCGGTCTTCGACTTCTCATTTCGATGCCTCGGCACGCTCTGCGGGCTACCAGGCCGAGATCCGCCGCACCGCCATGGGCGTGCCGCACATCAAGGCCGGCGACTGGGCCGGCGCGGGCTATGGCTACGGCTACGCACAGGCCCAGGACAACCTTTGCACCATGGCCGACGGCTTTCTCACCTACCGCGGCGAGCGCTCCGAGTTCTTCGGGGCGCAGGCGAAGCCGCCAGCCAGCAGCACCACCGGCAAGCCCGCGAACATCGATTCGGACTTCTTCCATCGCCACGTGATCACGGACGAAGTGATCGACGCCATGGACCGCGCGCAGCCCGCGGCCATCCGGGGCATGGTCGAAGGCTTCGCCGCCGGCTACAACCGATACGTGCGCGACCTGAAGAGCGGCGCCGTGGACAAGGGCAATGCCCACGCGGCCTGCCGCAACGAAGCGTGGGTGCGGCCGGTGAGCGCCACAGACATCTTCCGCCGCATGTACGCCACCAACCTCGCGGCGGGCTACAGCAACTTTCTCTCGAACATCGCGAACGCGGCACCGCCCGGCGCCGGGGTGTCGTCGCCCGGGACGAGCGACGCGCAGCCTATGGCGCTCCAGGTCGGCGGCGCGGCGGGCGTGGGCAGCAACATGATCGGCTTCGGCACGGCCGCCACCGGCGATTCGAGCCCGCTGCTCTTCGGCAACCCGCACTGGTACTGGCGCGGGCCTGACCGCTTCTATCAGGCGCAGCTCACCATTCCGGGGCAGCTCGACGCGAGCGGCACCTCCTTCCTCGGCGTGCCGGTGCTGCTGATCGGCTTCAACAACGACATCGCGTGGAGCCACACCGTGTCGGCGGCGCGGCGCTTCGGCCTCTACCAGCTCGCGCTCGTGCCCGGCGACGCCACCAGCTATCTGCGCGACGGCAAGCCCGTGAGGATGCAGGCCCGTGCCATCACCGTGAAGGTGAAGCGGGCCTCGGGCCGTGTCGAGCCGGTGACGCGCACGCTCTACGCCTCGGAATACGGCCCGCTCGTGAACCTGGGCGCAATCAATCCGGCGCTGGCCTGGAACCGGTCCGCTGCCTTCGCCATCCGCGACATCAACGCCGACAACTTCCGCACCTTCCGCACCTGGCTGCGCTGGGCGCAGGCGAAGTCGCTCGACGAGCTCATGGCCATCCAGCGCGAAGAAGCTTCGATCCCCTGGGTCAACACCGTGGCCGTGGGCCGGGGCAGCGCCCAGGTCTGGTACGGCGACATCGGCGCAGTGCCCAACGTTTCGCCCGAGCAGGTGGCCAACTGCACCACGCCGGCCGGCAAGGCGATGGCGGCCGTGCTGCCGCGCGTGCCCGTGTTCGACGGCTCGCGCAGTGCCTGCGACTGGCAGACCGATGCCGATTCGGTGCAGAAGGGTGCCATTGGCGCCTCGCGCATGCCGAACCTGTTGCGCGACGACTATGTGGCGAACATGAACGACAGCTACTGGCTCGCCAACCCGAAGGCACCGCTCACGGGCTACCCGGCCATCTTCGGACCGACCGGCAGCGACGCGCAGAGCTTCCGCACGCGGCTCGGTCACCTCATCGCGCAGGGCACGGCCAAGGGCGCGACGGTCCAAGCAGTCGAGCGTGCGACGCTCGACAGCCGCGCCTACACCGCCGAGCTGTTCAAGGCCCCCGCGCTGGAGATGGTGTGCGGCGTGCCCCGCATCGAGGTGAAGGGTGACGCGCAGACCGGCGAGTCGTTCTCGCCGCCGCGGGGCGTCGACACCGGTCCCGCCTGCGAGGTGCTGAAGGCATGGAACAACACCGGCGTGGCCTCGGCGCGCGGTGCTCACGTATGGGACGAGTTCTGGGCGCGCGCCGTGCGCCTGCCTGCCGACAAGCTCTATGCCGTGCCCTTCAGCGCGAACGACCCCATCGGCACGCCACGCGGCCTCAAGGCCTCGGCAGCCGACGACCTGCGCCAGGCCTTCGGCGCGGCCGTGCTGCGCGTGCAGGCCAGCGGCTACGCGCTCGACGCGCCGCGCGGCGAAGCTCTTTTCGTGACGCGCAACGGCCGCAAGGTGCCGCTGTCCGGCGGTTGCGATACCCAGGGCTATTTCACCGTCATGTGCTCGGAGAACCCGCTCGACAAGGGCGGCTACACCATGGACGGCGACCCCAACGGCAACAGCTACATGCAGATCGTGCGGTTCCCCGCCGGCGGCGTCGAGGCCCACACCTTGCTGAGCTTCTCGCTGTCGGACGACCCGGCCTCGGCGCACAATGCCGACTACACGCGGGCCTACAGCGCCGGACAGTGGCTGCGCCTGCCGTTCTCCGAATCGGAGATCAAGGCCGATGCTGCCTACAGCAGCGTGACCATCCGCGAGTGAGGCAGAGGGGCGAAGTAGCGCTTCAGCGCCGCTTCACCAGCCAGTTCCACGCGGCACCCGCAGCCATCAGCACGCAGGTGCCGAGGAACACGGCGCGCATGCCGATGTGCCCGCCCACGAAGCCGCCGAGCAGCGGCCCCGCCACCTGGCCCGTGTACTGCGCCGAAGTCGAGTAGCCCAGCATGTTGCCGGCCACGCGCTCGGGCACGTTGTGGCGGATCACGCTCGCGATGCACGGCAGCAGCCCGCCGAGCGAAAGCCCCATCAGGAAGCGCAGCACCACCAGCTGCCAGCCCGAGCTGACGAAAGCCTGCGGCACCAGCAGCAGCGCCGACACCGCGAGGCAGCCGACGATCACGTTCCAGTGACCCACGCGATCGGCCAGCTTGCCCAGCCGCGAGGCCGAGAGGATGCTGCCCAGCGCAGCCGCCGACATCACGAGGCCGGCCATCATCGTCACGCGGTTCGGGTCTTCCACCAGCGTGGCGACGTAGACGGTGATGATCGGCTCGATCGACATGTTCGCCAGCATCAGCAGCATGCCGGTGAAGAGCATCGCGACCAGGGGGCGCTTGTCGGGCACGGCGGCCCAGCCGGTCTGCTCGGCAGCACTGCCGCCATCCTGCTTGCGTGCGGCAGGTGCCTTGCGCTCCTCGCGAATGAGGAAGGCTGTCGCGAGAAAGGCCACGAAGATGATCGCGCCCGCCGCGAAAAAGGTGGCGCGGATGCCGATGAGCGGCGGCAGCGCGCCACCGACCAGCGGCCCCACCAGGTTACCCGCCATGATCGCCGATGACATCGTGCCCAGCGCCCAGCCGGTGCGGTCCTTGGGCGTCTGGGTGGCCACCAGCACCATCGAGCCCGAGGCGTAGCCGCCCAGCAGCCCCGCCAGCAGCCGCAGCCCCACCAGCTGCCACACATTGCCCGCGACGCCGATCAGCGCCATTGCCACCGCCATGCCCAGGCTCGCGCGGATCAGCATCGGCTTGCGCCCGTAGCGGTCGGCCAGCCGGCCCCACAGCGGCGCCACCAGCGCGGCGCTCAGGAAGGTGGCGCCGTACGCCGCGCCCGACCACTGGACGATGGCCGCGTGGTCCTTTACGCCAAGCTGCTCGACGTACAGCGGCAGGAAGGGCAGCAGCAGCGTCATCGCGATGATGGTCGTGAAGGAGCCGAACATGCAGACGGCGAGGTTGCGCTGCCAGTGGAGATTGGCGCCCTGCTCGGCTGAAGGGGCGGTCGTTGTTGCGGTTGTCGTCGGTTGCGTCATGGGGAACACCCATTGTGGGACGACGCATGCGCGATGGCGCTTGCCGATTGGCGGCGGCGGCCATCGTAGCGCGGCAAGGCATGCCGCGAGTCCCTGATGCCTGCGCGGTTGGACCAGGTCGCTTAGTCTCGCGTCCTGCATCGTTCGTAAACCTCCTTTCAGGACATCGCCATGAAACGCATCGGCGTGCTCGTCTTCCCCGGCTTCCAGATCCTCGACCTCGCCGCCATCGCCGCGTTCGAGCTTGCGAACATTCACGCCGGCAAGCCGGTCTACCAGGTCGAGCTCCTGTCGGAGGAGGGAGGCCTCGTGGCCAGTTCGTCGGGCGTGAGCACGGACAGCAGGCGCTTCGGCACGGCGAGGTACGACACGCTCGTGCTGAGCGGCGCGCTCTTCATCGCGCCCACCTCCGACAAGATGTGCCGCTTCCTGCGCGCCGGGCTGCGCAATGCGCGCCGCGTGGCCAGCATCTGCACCGGCGCCTTCGGGCTGGCCGACGCGGGGCTGCTCGACGGCCGCAAGGCGACCACGCACTGGTCCTTCGCGGGCGAACTGCAGAAGCGCCATCCCGCGGTGAAGGTGCAGCCCGACCGCATCTTCATCAACGACGGGCCGGTGTGGACGTCGGCCGGCATGACCGCGGGCATCGACCTCGTGCTGGCATTGGTGGAGGAAGACCTCGGCGTGGAAGCGGCGCGCTTCGCGGCGCGCAAGCTGGTCGTCTACCACCGGCGCGCGGGCGGGCAGTCGCAGTACTCCGCGCTGCTGGAGCTGGAGCCCAAGTCCGACCGCATCCAGAAGGCGCTGGTGCATGCGCGGGCCAACCTGCGCGATACGCTGTCGGTGGAGGAACTGGCCGAGGTCGCGCACCTGAGCCCGCGCCAGTTCAGCCGTGCCTTCAAGGCGGAGACAGGCCAGTCGCCCGCGCATGCGGTGGAGAACCTGCGCGTGGAGGCGGCGCGTGCGCTGATCGACGAAGGCAGCCTCGCGCTCGGCGTGGTCGCGCGCGAAACGGGCTTCGGCGACCCCGAGCGCATGCGTCGCGCCTTCCTGCGCACGCTGGGGCAGCCGCCACAGAGCGTGCGACGCGTGGCGCGCCGGGAGGCGGCCGTGGCCTGAGCGGCAGGATGTCCTGAAAGGTGGCTTATATGACATTTACGCCATAGCCTTGCAGGAGGAGACTTTCCCCACCGCCGCACACATCGATGCGGCGAAAAAGGAAAGCTCCATGACCGCAACTACTACTACTACTACTACTGCTGCTGCTTCGGCAAATTCCCCCAAGGGCACGGCCCTCGTCACCGGCGCGTCGTCCGGCATCGGCGCCGTGTACGCGGACCGTCTCGCGCGGCGCGGCTTCGACCTGATCCTCGTGGCGCGCAACCGCGAACGCCTCGAGGCGCTGGCCGCGAAGCTGGTGCGCGAAACCGGCCGCAAGATCGAGGTTCTTCCCGCCGACCTGATGAGCCGCAAGGACCTCGCGCCAGTCGAGGCCGCGCTGCGCACCCGCAGCGACATCACCATGCTGGTGAACAACGCCGGCGTCGGCGCCGCCGCGCCGCTGCTGGCCTCCGACGTCGACAAGATGGAAGAGATGATCGCGCTCAACGTGAGCGTGCTCACGCGGCTCACCTATGCGGCCGTGCCCGGCTTCGTGGAACGCGGCGAAGGCACGCTGGTGAACATCGCCTCCATCGTCGCGATCTCGCCGGAGACGCTCAACGGCGTGTACGGCGGCAGCAAGGCCTTCGTCCTCGCGTTGAGCCAGTCGCTGCAGCACGAGCTCAAGCACAAGGGCGTGCGTGTGCAGGCCGTGCTGCCAGGCGCGACGGCTACCGAGTTCTGGGGCATCGCAGGCGTGCCGATGGAACACCTGCCCAAGGAGATCGTCATGACCGCGCAAGACATGGTCGACGCCGCACTCGCGGGGCTCGACCAGGGCGAGCAGGTCACGATCCCCGCGCTGCCCGATCTGGCCGAATGGGAGGCTTTCGATGCGGCGCGGCGTGCGATGTCGGGCCGGTTGTCCAGCACCGCTCCCGCGGCGCGCTACCGCGTCAGCGCCGGCCCCGCCTCGTCATCGGTGTAAGGCTTGCTGAGGGGGTTGCCCACTCCACGCGCCTGACCTCGCAGCATCTGCTGAGCAGAGCGGCCGCACCTGTCGGGTCAACCGGGTCTTCCAGTTCAGATGCGGTGGGTTCGGCGCGCGTAGATCGCCGCCAGAACCAGCCCCGTGGCCGCCGCGCCGAACCAGGCGACGGCGGGACTGCGCAACACGCTCTGCAGGCGCGCGCGCCGGCCCGGTTCGGCACGCATGCCGCGCGCCGCGTGTTCCTTGGGCGTGAGCGGCCGCATCGTGTTCGGGTTTTCTTCGCCTTCGAGCACGGCCTGGGAAACGTCGAGCGGGGTCAGCGAGTCGTTGACGGTGGATGCGGTCATGGTTGCAGGCCTTCCTTTCTTTCTCTTCTCGGTAGTGAATCGATCAATGCTTCAAGGCTCGCGCATCCCGGCGAATCGGGTTTGAGGCGAACAACCGACATTGAAGTAGGTCAACGCCCCGGCCGCATCGCGGACGGCGACGCCGTTTAGAATCCCGCCCCTCGTGATCGGGCGTCCCGGCCGGTTGCGGGGTTTTGCATCTCCGGGGCCATGTAGAGGAACACCATGTACAAAAACCTCGCGGGCCGCGCCGTTCTGGCGCTGGCGGCCGCCGGCTTTTTATCTCCCGTTTTTTCACAACCACAGCAGGCCCAGGCGCCGCTGAAGATCGGTTTCGTCTACGTCACGCCCGTCACCGACGCGGGCTGGGTGCGCCAGCACGAGGAAGGCCGCAAGGCCGTCGACGCGGCGCTCGGGGCGAAGGTCAAGACCACCTACGTCGAGAACGTGGCCGAGGGTGCCGATGCGGAGCGCGTGATCCGCGACCTCGCACAGCAGGGCAATAAGCTCATCTTCACGCCGAGCTTCGGCTACATGGAGCCGACGATGAAGGTCGCGAGGGACTTCCCCGACGTGAAGTTCGAATCGATCACCGGCTACAAGACCGCGCCCAACGTGGCGACCGCCAATGCGCGCTATTACGAGGGGCGCTATCTCGCGGGCATCGCGGCCGGGCGCATGACGAAGACCCACATCGCGGGCTACGTCGCGGGCTTTCCGATTCCGGAAGTGCTGCAGGGCATCAACGCGTTCACGCTGGGCATGCGCTCGGTGAACCCCTCGGCGCAGGTGCGAGTGGTGTGGCTGAACGAATGGTTCGATCCGCCGAAGGAGCGCGACGCCGCCATGGCGCTGTTCAACCAGAACGCCGACGTGATCGCCTTCCATACCGGCTCCACCGCCGTGATGGCGGCGGCGCAGGAGCGCGGCAAGCTGGCCATCGCCTATCACTCCGACATGCGCAAGATCGCGCCCGACGCGCAGGTCGTCGCGGTCACGCACCAGTGGGGCGGCTACTACACGCAGCGCGCGAAGGCGGTGCTCGACGGCAGCTGGAAGAGCGGCAATCTCTGGGGCGGTGTGAAGGAAGGAATGATCCGCGTTGGCGACTTCGGCACGAAGGTACCCAAGGCCGTGCAGGACGAGGTGCTGGCGCGGCAGAAGGACATCGCCGCCGGCAAGCTGCAGCCCTTCCGCGCCGCTGTGGCCGATGTACGCGACAACGAGGGGCACACCGTGATCGCCAAGGGCACCCAGCTGAGCGACGAGCAGATCCTGACGATGAACTGGCTGGTGGAAGGCGTGCAGGGGCGCGTGGCGCGCTAACCCAGCCGCTCCACCACGAAGTCCACGAATGTCCGCAGCTTGGCGCTCGGCCGCGCCTCCGGCAGCCGCACGATCTGCACCTGCCGCGTGGGCAGCTCCCAGTCGGGCAGCAGCTGCACCACCTGACCCGAGGCGAGCGCGGGGCCCAGCAGCGCATCGGCCTGCACGATCACGCCTACGCCGGCCATGGCTGCGGCCAGCAGTGCCTGGCCGTTGTTGGTGTTGAGGGGGCCGCGCACCGGCACGTGCACCGTCTGTCCGTTGCGCGTGAAGCGCCATGAATGGTTCGGCCCCCAGGCCGCGAAACCCAGCAGGGGGAAGGCTTCCAGTTCGGACGGATGTTTCGGCTGCCCGTGGCGCGCCACCCATGCCGGGCTGGCCACCGCGTACATGCGCGCCAGGGCGAGCGGCCTTGCGATGAGCCGTTCGTCGACGGCCGCGCCCGAGCGGATGCCGCAGTCGAAGCCTTCCTCGGCCAGGTCGACCACGCGGTCGTTGAGGCTCAGCTCCACCTTCACCTGCGGATGGGCGGCGATGTACTCGCCGATCACCGGCGTGAGGCGGTGTGCGCCATAGGCCACGGGCGCGGTGACGCGCAGCACGCCTTGTGGCATGGCGCGCAGCGACTCGGCCACGCCGTCGGCCGTGTGCACGCTGGCCAGCACGTCGCGGCACCGCTCCAGATATGCGGCGCCGATCTCGGTGAGCGAATGGCGGCGCGTGGTGCGCTCCAGCAGACGGGCTCCCAGCTGCTCTTCGAGCGCGCGGATGTGCTTGCCGACCATCACGGCCGAGAGATCGAGCGCCTCGGCCGCGGCGGCAAAGCTGCCTGCGTCCACTGTTGCGACAAAGACTTCGATGGCGCGCAACTTGTCCATATTGCGAACTCCTGATTCCGAATGACTTAACTGGAAGCCAATTTATCAAACGGATGGTTCGCAAAACAATGACCGCTTGTTTGATTCACTTTGGCGAGGTTTTCCATGAAGGTTCTTGTTGTGGGCGCGACGGGCGCGATTGGCAGTGCGGTGGCACAGGCGCTGGCAGGACGGGGGCACGAGGTGATTCGCGCGGGGCGCACGCGCGGCGATCACCAGGTCGACATCACCAGCGACGCGAGCGTCGAGGCGCTGTATGCAGCGGTCGGCCGTGTCGATGCGATCGTCTCGACGGCGGGCGGGCTCTTCTTCGGGCCGCTGTTCGAGATGACGCCGGCGGACTTCAATGTAGGCCTGCAGGACAAGCTGCTGGGGCAGGTGCGGCTCGCGCTGCTCGGCCAGCATGTGCTGCGCGACGGCGGCTCGATCACGCTGACCACGGGCGTCGCGGCCGACGATCCGGTTCGCGGCGGAGGCAATGCGGCTGCCGTCAATGCCGGGGTCGAGGGCTTCGTGAAGGGCGCGGCGGTCGAACTGGCGCGCGGGCTGCGCATCAACGCGGTGAGCCCGACGCTGCTGACTGAATCGATGGAGGCGTATGGCGCGCTCTTTCCGGGCGTCGAAACCGTATCAGCCGCGCGCGTGGCGCTGGCCTATGTGCGCAGCGTCGAAGGTCCGCTGACGGGACGCGTCTTCCGCGTGTGGCAATGAAGAGCGTGCATCCACGGCTTGCAGGCGCGCTGCTGGCGCTCGCGGCGACGGCGGCCATCGCCGTCCCTCCCGTGGTGCAGGCGCTGCCCGAGGACTGGTATCCGGAGAGCGTGGCCATCGGGCCCGACGGCGCGTTCTATGTCGGCAGCTGGCGGCAGGGCGCTGTCGCCCGGCTGAAGCCGGGCTCGGCGCCGAAGGCCGAGGTGCTGGTCAAGCCCGGCACCAACGGGCTCGCGAACGGGCAGGGCGTGCTGGTCGACGCGAAGCGCCGCGCGCTGTGGGTCTGCTCCGGCAACATCGGCTTCACCACCGTGCCGTCGACGCCGAGCGCGCTCAAGCGCTATGACCTTGCCACCGGCGCGCCGCGCGCGAGCTACACCATGCCCGACGGCGGCTACTGCAACGACCTCGCGCAGGACGCGCGCGGCAATCTCTACGTGACCGACTCCTACCACCCGCGCGTGCTGAAGCTCGCACCGGGCGCTGCCTCGCTGGTTACGTGGAAGGAGGATCCCGCGCTGGCCGGCTCGGGCCCCTACAAGGGCCTGAACGGCATCGCCATCGACGGCGGGCGCGACGTCTACGTGAGCCTTGTGGCGGCGGCGCCTTACGTGCTGCGCATCGGTCTAGTCGCGGACGGCAAGGCCGGCGAGGTGACGCGCGTCGAGGCGCCGCGCGAGTTGAAGAATGTGGACGCGATCCGCGCGTGGAAGCCCGGGCGGCTCGTGCTGTTCGAGAGCAATGCCTTCGGCGAAGGCCCCTACGGCGGGCAGATCACTGTGGCGCGCGTCGAAGGCGCGAGGCTCGGCCTGCGGACGGTGGTTGCGGGGCTCAACGATCCCTCGTCCGGCGCGGTGTGGGGCGACCGCGTCTACTTCATCGAGTCGAAGTACTCGCTGCTCACCAGGCGCAAGGAGGGCGACGGACCGGTGCCGACCGGCGTGCCCTTCGACATCCAGTCGCGCGCGCTGCCGCATTAGGTAGGTGCCGCACCGCGGCGAGTGCGCTGCGCATATAGCACTCATATGCGCATGGAAATTGCGGCTGGGCGGGGGTGGATTACCCTCCGCACCCACGATGAAAAAAGCCTACCGCGCCTCCCTCCTGCGATTCGACGCCTCCGGCAAGCCCGTTTTCGACGCGGACGGCCTGCTGGTCGTCGCACCCGATGCCGCCGGCCGCCAGCGCGTGCTCGATGCCGGCAGCCATGCCGACGTCGCGGCCCGCCATCCCGGCGCACATACGACCCACCTGCCAGGGCGCATCCTCGCGCCGGGATTCGTGGACATGCACATCCACTATCCGCAGACCGACATCATCGGCTCGCCGGCGCCGGGCCTGCTGCCCTGGCTCGAGAACTACACCTTTCCCGCGGAGAGCAAGTTCGCCGATCCTGCGCATTCGAACGAAGTGGCGCAGTTCTTCCTCGACGAGCTGCTGCGCAATGGCGTGACCACCTCGCTGACCTTCGCGACGTCGCACGTCGCCTCGGTCGACGCGCTCTTCGAAGGCGCGCAGCGCCGCGGCATGCGCCTGATCACCGGCAAGGTGCTGCAGGACCGCCACTCGCCCGACGGCGTGCGCGACGAGACCGAGCAGAGCCTCGTCGACACCGAGGCGCTGATTCGCAAGTGGCACAAGGTCGATCGGCTGGGCTACGCCATCACGCCGCGCTTCGCGCCCGCGAGCACCGACGCCCAGATGCGCGGCGCGGGCGAGCTCGCCGCGAGATACGCCGACACCTGGATCCAGTCGCACGTGGCCGAGAACCGCGACGAGGTGAGCTGGGTGCGCGAGCTGTACCCCAAGGCGCGCTCGTACCTCGACGTGTATGCAGGCTTCGGCCTGATGCGCGAGCGGGCCGTGTACGCCCACTGCATCTACCTCGACGAGGCCGACCGCGCCCTGCTGCGCGAGACCAAGACGGCTGCGGCCGTGAGTCCGACCA
The DNA here is from genome assembly GCF_048305045.1 of Variovorax sp. 278MFTsu5.1. Classification (NCBI taxonomy): domain Bacteria; kingdom Pseudomonadati; phylum Pseudomonadota; class Betaproteobacteria; order Burkholderiales; family Comamonadaceae; genus Variovorax; species Variovorax sp. 278MFTsu5.1. Next base: position 4,998,615 of record NZ_CP157622.1, on the reverse strand, counting down.
GCAACCTGTTCCTGGGCAGCGGCTTCTTCGACTTCGGCGCGGCCGACCGCGTCGGCTACCCCTACGGCCTGGCCAGCGACGTGGGCGGCGGCACCAGCTTCAGCCCGTTCCACACCATGATGGCCGCCTACTACGTCGGCCGGGAGGGCCAGACCAAGGCCGGCCTGAGCATCGCCCCATCGGAACTCTGGTGGCGCCACACCGGCGGCGCCGCGCGCGCCCTGGGGCTCGACGGCGTGGTGGGCAACCTGCAGCCGGGCTGCGAGGCCGACTTCCTGGTGCTGAACCCGGCGGCCACGCCGCTGCTGGCACGCAAGACGAAGCAGGCGAGCTCGCTGGAGGAAATGCTCTTCGCGATGATCGTGCTGGGCGACGACCGGCTGGTCGAGCGCACGGTGATCTCCCAGGCTGGCTGAGCCTGCAGAGGGCGAATCCGCCCATGCCACAATCGCCGACCCAGCGGGCGCGGCGACACCTTTCCAGGAACCCCGCGGAGCCGGCTTTGCCGGGCCGCTGGTGTTGCCCCTTGAGGGGGTTGGCGTAGCGACACGAAGTGCGCGAAGACTGGGGTGTTTTTCAATGTCTATCAAGAGCGACAAATGGATCCGGCGCATGGCCGAGCAGCACGGCATGATCGAGCCTTTCGAGCCCGGCCAGGTGCGCGAGGCCTCGGGCCACAAGATCATCAGCTACGGCACCTCGAGCTACGGCTACGACATCCGGTGCGCGCCTGAATTCAAGATCTTCACCAACATCCACAGCACGGTGGTCGACCCGAAGAACTTCGACGAGAAGAGCTTCGTGGACATGCACGGCGACTACTGCATCATCCCGCCCAACAGCTTCGCGCTGGCACGCACCGTCGAATACTTCCGCATCCCGCGCAACGTGCTGACCATCTGCCTGGGCAAGAGCACCTATGCGCGCTGCGGCATCATCGTCAACGTGACCCCCTTCGAGCCCGAATGGGAAGGCTACGTGACGCTCGAATTCAGCAACACCACGCCGCTGCCCGCCAAGATCTACGCGGGCGAGGGCTGCGCGCAGGTGCTGTTCTTCGAGAGCGACGAGGTCTGCGAAACCAGCTACAAGGACCGCGGCGGCAAGTACCAGGGCCAGCGTGGCGTGACCCTGCCGAAGACCTGACCACCCACAGGCGCGCGCACTTCGCGTTGCTGCGCCAGCCCCGTGCGAGGGCGCGATGCCTGCGGCCCGGCAGAGCCGGTTCCGCGACATCCTTGGCATACCCGCTTACAGAGGGTGAGGTTCTTCCGAAGTACCATCCTGCGAGCCGGCAACTCCTCCTCCAACGGCCGGCAAGGAGCGCGCGATGAGATGGGAAGGCAACGAACAATCGGACAACGTCGAGGACCGCCGCGGTGAAGGTGGCGGGGGCGGTGGCGGCTTCATCGGGGGCCGCGGCATCGGCATCGGGACCATTGCGGTCGCGCTGATCGCCGGCTGGGTCTTCGGCATCAACCCGCTCACGGTGCTGAGCCTGCTCAGCGGCGGTGGCGGTCCGGCGCAGGTACAGCAGCAGCAGGGACCGGCGCCCAAGCCTCCCTCGAACGACCGCGAGGCGGCCTTCGTCTCCACCGTTCTCAAGAACACCGAAGTGGTGTGGACCGACATCTTCCGCCAGAACGGCGGCACCTACCATCCGCCGCGGCTCGTGCTGTTCCGCAACGCGACGCCCACGGCCTGCGGCACCGGGCAGTCGGCCATGGGACCGTTCTACTGCCCGGGCGACCAGAAGGTCTACATCGACCTGGGCTTCTACGACACGCTCAAGAACCAGCTCGGCGCGCCGGGCGAGTTCGCGCAGGCCTACGTCATCGCGCACGAGGTCGGCCACCATGTGCAGGACGAGCTCGGCATCACAGCCAAGGTCGACGGCATGCGCAACCGCCTGAGCCAGACGCAGAACAACGCGATGAGCGTTCGCGTCGAGTTGCAGGCCGACTGCTTCGCGGGCGTGTGGGCCCACCATTCGCAGGAGTCGAAGAAGTGGCTGGACCCGGGCGACATCGAGGCGGCCATGAATGCCGCGCAGAAGATCGGCGACGACGCATTGCAGCGCTCCGCGGGCCGCGCGGTGGTGCCCGACAGCTTCACCCACGGCTCCAGCGCCCAGCGCCAGCGCTGGTTCGGCACCGGCTACCAGAGCGGCGACATCAAGGCCTGCGATACCTTCAATGCGCGCAGCCTTTGAGCCTCGTTGGTCGGGAGTGCTCGTGGAGGCTGACTCGGACGCTATGAAATAAATAGCAATTCGGCCATCGCGGGCGTTGTCATCGCGCGGTCACTGCCGTTTTTTGCGGCAGTGCGACAATAGAGGGCTCAATGACAAGCTCCTTCTCCAATCTAATGCTGGCTGAACCGCTGGCGCGCGCCGTGGCCGAAATGGGCTACGAGACCATGACTCCGATCCAGGCACAGGCCATTCCGGTCGTGCTCTCGGGCCAGGACGTGATGGGCGCGGCCCAGACCGGCACCGGCAAGACGGCGGCTTTCTCGCTCCCGCTGCTGCAGCGCATGCTCAAGCATGAGAACGCCTCGACCTCGCCCGCGCGGCATCCGGTCCGGGCCCTTGTGCTGCTGCCCACGCGCGAGCTGGCCGACCAGGTTGCGCAGCAGATCAAGCTGTATGCCAAGTACACCAACCTGCGCAGCACGGTGGTGTTCGGCGGCATCGACATGAAGCCGCAGACGCTGGAACTGAAGAAGGGCGTCGAAGTGCTGGTGGCCACGCCGGGCCGCCTGCTCGATCACATCGAAGCCAAGAACGCGGTGCTCAACCAGGTCGAATACGTGGTGCTCGACGAGGCCGACCGCATGCTCGACATCGGCTTTCTGCCCGACCTGCAGCGCATCCTGAGCTACCTGCCCAAGCAGCGCACCACGCTGCTGTTCTCCGCTACCTTCTCGCCCGAGATCAAGCGGCTGGCCGGCAGCTACCTGCAGAACCCGGTCACCATCGAAGTCGCCCGGCCGAACGAGACGGCCTCGACTGTCGAGCAGCATTTCTACAGCGTGAGCGACGACGACAAGCGCCGTGCGCTCAGGCAGATCGTGCGCCAGCGCGGTATCACCCAGGCCTTCGTGTTCGTCAACAGCAAGCTGGGCTGCGCGCGGCTCGCGCGCTCGCTGGAGCGCGACGGCCTTCGCACCTCGGCCCTGCACGGCGACAAGAGCCAGGACGAGCGCCTGAAGTCGCTCGCGGCTTTCAAGGCCGGCGAGGTCGACCTGCTGGTGTGCACCGACGTCGCGGCCCGCGGCCTCGACATCAAGGACGTGCCCGCCGTCTTCAACTTCGACATTCCGTTCAACGCAGAAGACTACGTGCACCGCATCGGCCGCACCGGCCGCGCCGGCGCCTCGGGCCTGGCAGTGAGCTTCGCCAGCGGCGGCAACGATGCCCGCCTGGTGGCCGACATCGAGAAGCTGATCAAGAAGAAGATCGAGCTCGAACCCGTCGAATTCGAGGAGGACCGCCCGCGCGGCCGCATCAACGACGGACGCCGCCACTGGCGCGAAGAAGGCGAAGCGGGCGATGCACGCGACGTGCTCGACCAGCCTCGCGAACGCCGCGACGCCGACGCCCGTCGTGGCGGCGGCGGACGCCCGCATCGCGCACCCGCGGCGCCGCGCGACCCGTTCTTCGACAAGCCCTACGAGCCCGGCCAGCCCGACGCGACGCCGGCATGGGAAGCCGCCGCCAAGGCCTCGACGCCCGGACGCGGCATCTCCAGCAACATCAAGTCCAAGCGCAAGGTCCCAGCCCTGTTCAAGAGCGCCGAGCCGAGCTGATCGCCCGACAGGGCACTGGCACTCCCCTTTTTCTGATTCGAGAACACCGAGGAACCGGCCTTGCCGGGCCTCAGGTATCGCCCCCCGTTAGCGGGCGCAGCGACACGAAGTGCGCGCAGCCTGGGGGTGAGCCTGGTCACCTCCAGCCGCGATGCCAGCCGTATTGCGGGTGGTGCCAGCCCCAGCCATAGCGCGGGTGATATGCCCAAACGAAGCCGACGCCCGGCGATACATACGTAGGCGCCACGTAGGCCACGCCAGGAGGCGCCGCGTACACGGGGGCAGGGGCGGCCGGCGCGACCACGCAGCCGGTGAGCGTGGCCGCCAGCACGGCGGTGGCGGACACTGCAAGAAGAGATGGGAATCTCATGGCGAAGCTCCTGGAACGAGTTGTTGTCGGTGTGAACCTCCAACGTCGTCCAGTACCGCCGGATGACGGCCTTTACCCGGGCGACACACTGTGACCGGCGTGTCTCTTTCCTTTCAGAACGCTTTCGCGCTTGCCAGGTCTTCAGATCGCCTTGAAATGGTGCGTTCCATCGCGACCCAACTGCGCGACAAGGCCGTACTCCCAATCCAGGTAAGCCTGCATCGCCTCGGCTGGCGCATCGGTGCCTTCATAGGGGCGGCGATAACGGTCGGTGCGCGCGGTCGCGAGGCGGATTTCGCCGCTCTCCTGGCCGAGGCCCGCGGCGAACCATGCCACATTGCCGCCGGCCAGTACCAGCACCTGCACATCGCGCTGGCCGCGAGCATCGAGCAGCGCGCGCAGGTCGGCCGCGGCATAGCGGGCGAGCAGGCTGCTGCCGCAGGTCAGCACGTAGCGCGACGAGGGCGGGATGGCCGTGTCGAGCGCCTGCGGCAACTGCGCGCGGATCGCATACCAGGCGCCCGGAATGTGGCGCTTCACGTAGTTGGCGCTGGTGGTCACGTCGATCACCGCGGTGCCCGGCTGCTTCAGCAGCGCAGCCAGCTCGGCCGGTGCGATCTCGCTCACCGCGACGGCAACCGGGGGGTATGCGCTCGCGGGAGTAGTCGTCTCGCTGAAGTCGGCCGCTGCCGGCACCGTATCGAGCACATAGACCTCCCACCCCATCTGCGCCAGCCATGACGCACTCATCGATGCGCGCACGCCGTCGTCGTCCGCCAGTACGATGCGCGCGCCGCGCACCGGCACCTGGTGATCGGTTTCCTGCACCAGCTGCCCGCCGGGCGCGCTGGCGAAGCCGGGCAGGTGGCCCGCCGCGTATTCCCCGGGCGTGCGCACGTCGAAGCGGTAGACGGTGCGTCCGGGAGCCTCCAGCGTGTGCAGCGCGTCCAGCGCGATGCGGTGCACGCCCGCCTTGTCGGCCACGCGTCGCGCATCGGCCTGCGCCTGCGCGCGATGGGCTTCGGACACGGCCGCCGGGGCCTGCCTGTCCGCGCCGTGGTCGAGCACCTGTCCGGCCAGCTTCCAGCCGATGGTGCCGTTGCGCAGCGCCGCCACGGGGTTCGGGATGCCCGCATTCACCAGCGACTGCGTGCCGATGATGCTGCGGGTGCGGCCCGCGCAGTTCACGATCACCCGTGTCGCCGGATCGGGCGCCAGCTCGCGCACGCGCAGCACCAGCTCCGCGCCCGGCACGCTCGTGGCCGAGGGAATGCTCATCGTCTGGTATTCATCGAAGCGGCGCGCGTCGAGCACCACCACGTCGGCCTTCGCGTCGATCAGCGCCTTCACCTCGGGCGCCGAGAGCGACGGCGTGTGCCGCTCGTGCTCGACCAGCTCGCCGAAGGACTTGCTCGGCACGTTCACGTCGCGGAACAGTTCGCCGCCGGCCTTGCGCCAGCCTTCGAGGCCGCCGTCGAGCAGGTGCACGTTGGTGTAGCCCAGGGCGGCGAGGGTGCGCGCGGCCTGCGGCGCGAGGTCGGTGCCGGCGTGTTCGCCGTACAGCACGATGAGCGTGTCGCGCCGCGGAATGCGCCGCCAGGTCTCGATCTCGATGCGCGACAGCGGCAGGTTGGCTGCCCACAGCGGGTGCTCCTGCGCGAACGGGTCTTCCTCGCGCACGTCGAGCAGCGCGGTCTCGTCGCGGGCGATGAGCCGCTCGCGCACGGCGGCGTAGGAAAGAACGGGAAAGCTGTTGGCGGTGGTCGTCGTCATGCGTCTGTAGCGGCTCTGAGTTCTGCGCTGCGGTCCCACAGGTTGGGCAGCAGCGTGTTGGAGTAACCGGAGACGAAGGGCTTGCGGCCGCCCTCCGGCGGGTAAGTATGCCGCCGCACGGCGCCGATGTTCGCGCCGTACACGTGGATGCTGATCGAGACCCGGTCGGCGTGCGCGTTGTGCACGCGGTGCAGGTCGCCGACGGTGGGCGACACCGCCTCCACCTGGCCGGGGTCGAGCCGCACCGCCTCGCCATGCGGGCGCGCGTTCCCGTCGCTGTCCAGCGCATAGCCCTGGCTGTACTCCGAGCCGCGCAGCATGCCGATCAGCCCCCACACCGTGTGGTCGTGCACGGGCGTGGCCTGCCCCGGTCCCCACACGAAGCTCACGACCGAGAAGCGCTCGGTGCTGTCGGCGTGCAGCAGGAACTGCCGGTAGTACACGGGGTCGGGTTGTGCGAAGGCTTCCGGCAGCCAGTCGTCGCGCGACACCAGCTTGCGCAGCAGTTCGCCGCCTTCCGAAAGAATGCGCGGCTCGTCGGGCGCGCCATCGAGCAGCGTGCCGAAGGCGCCGACGAATTCGCGAAGTGGGGTCAGGGAGTTTGTCGTCATGCGGGGCGTTTCCAGACCCCAGTGTCGGTGATTGCGCGCACGTCTACCCGCACCGGCAGGATGCCGTCCCGCGCCGAGCGGTCGGCCACCGTCTGCAGCGCGGCGATGTCGGCCTCGCTCACCGGCCGTCCCGCCACCGAGGCCCGCGCGGTGATGATGCGCGACGACTCGATGGGCAGCCGCGTGAGCTGGCTGTAGGCCTGGGCATATGCCTCGGGATTGGCCAGCGCCCAGTCGCCCGCGCGCGCGAGCCGGTCGAGGAACTGCACGATGGCCGCGCGCTTGGCAGGGTCGGCCAGCGAAGACTCGGTGGCCGTGATGAAGCCCAGCGCGGTGTTGATGCCGCGCCCGTCGCGCAGGATGCGCCCGCCCTGCTGCAGGGCGATGGTGTAGTAGGGGTCGAAGATGGCCCAGGCGTCGATCTGCTTCGAGGCGAAGGCGGCCGCCGCGTCGGTGGGCAGCACGAACTTCACCGTCACCTCCTCGCGCTTCACGCCGGCTTCTTCGAGCGCGCCGTAGAGCTGGTACTGCGAGATGCTGCCGCGCGCGGAAGACACGATCACCGTCTTGCCGCGCAGGTCCGCAACGCTGCGCAGCGGCGAATCGGGCTGCACCACGATGCCCAGCGATTCGGCCTTGCCGACGCGCGTGGCGACGATCTTCAGCGGCGTCTTGCCCACGGCTGCGGCAAGCACGGGCAGGTCGCCGGCCATGGCGGTGTCCACCGCCGAGCTGCGCTGCGCCTCGAAGAGCGGCGCGGCGCCCTGGAAGTTGGCCCAGCGGTAGGCAAAGGGGGCGCCGTCGAGCGCGCGCGAGGCCTCGAACAGCGAGCGCAGGCCACCGGCCTGGTCGCCGAGCACCAACGCGGTCTGGGGCTGCGCAAAGGCGCGCAGCGAGCCGGCAGCGGTCAGCGACAGCGCGGCGCCTTGCTTGAGCCAGCCACGCCGTGATGACCTGGAGAAGAGTGCAGACGTCATGCCGTAGCCCCCGAAGACAACAGCGCGCGCTTGCCCGCCGCCACCAGAATCGCGTCGTTCTGCGGCGTGTGGATGCGGCTGCACAGCACGTCGCGGTAGTGCCGCTCCAGCGGGTTGCGCCGCGAGAGGCCGTGGTTGCCGCTCAGCTGCAGCGCGAGCTCGACCACGCGGATCACCGTGTACTTGAGCAGGCCGCTGTCGGCTGCCGGCTGCGCATGGCCGCCATCGACCGCAGCGGTGGCGTCGGCTAGCAGCACGCGGTTGGTGCGCAGCAGCGCCTCGATCTCGCCGACGTGCTCCTGCACGCGCGGCAGACTGGCCAGCGGCGCGCCGAGGCTGCCAGGCGCGCGCCGGTTCAGGAAGTCGACCAGCCAGTCGCGTGCGGCTTGCGCCACCGCGTCGTAGAGGCTGCCGAGCAGCACGGTCATCCACGCCTGCTGCGTGGCGTGGGCGTCGATATCGGTCTGGCTGCCCGCGTCGGGCGCCCAGTCGGCCGGCGCGCGCAGGTCCACCGCATGGTCGGCGTCGATCGCGACGTTCTCGAAGACGACTTCGTGGCTGCCCGAGGCGCGCAGGCCCAGGTGGTCCCAGCTCGCGATCACGCGCACGCCGGGCGCGTTGCGCGGCACCAGAAACACGCCGGTGCGCGGCTGCGCCTCGTCCGTGCGCGCCCACACGGCGAGCCAGCTCAGGCCTTCGATGCCGGTGGTATAGAGCTTGTGGCCGTCGATCTGCCAGCCGTCACCGTCGCGACGTGCGACCGTGCCGGGCAGGCCGCCGCGCGCGGGCGAGCCCAGCGCCGGCTCCACGCGCAGCGCGTTGATGAGTGCGCCGTTCTCCACCGCGTCGCGCACCACGCGCTCGCGCAGGTGCGCGGGCCAGCGGCTGTCCGGGCGCGTCAGCGCATGGTGCTGCAGGTAGGTCATCGTGAGGATCAGCGCCGTGGCCGGCTCGCCGCGCGCCACCGCCGAGATCACGCGCCGGGCCGTCGCCAGCGTGGCGCCGCCGCCGCCGTGCTCGGCGGGCGCGACCAGGCCGATCAGGCCGCGCGCCTGCAGCGCCGCGAAGTTCTCGCGAGGGAAGGCGCCGCTCAGGTCGTGGTCGGCGGCGGTGGCTGCGAACTGGGCCGTGAGTCGGGCCAGCACGGAAGCATCGACGGTGGCGGGGGAGGGGTGTTCGGGCGCGGCGCTGGCGCGGCGCAAGGGAAGTGCACTCATGGTTTCCGCACGGTAGCGGCCCGCCCGCCGCGCGAAAACGACGCATCCCGCATATGCAAACTCGTTTTTCTGCGTTCGTTTCCGCGAGGCGTCTGGTTACGGTCCGGCTGCATGAAATCAGACTTTCTTCCGGACCGTCGCCGGCTGCTGCAGACCGCCGCGGCGCTCGCCGCCACCGGCTCTGGCAGCTGGGCGCAAGCCGCTGCGCCATCACGCGATCTCTCTGGCGTCACGTTGCGCGTGGGCACCTACAAGGGCCTGTGGCGGCCGCTGCTCACCGCCTCCGGCCAGGCCGGCACGCCGTACAAGATCGACTGGCGCGAGCTCAACAACGGCGTGCTGCACATCGAGGCCATCAACGGCGACGCGCTCGACCTCGGCTCGGGCAGCGAGATTCCGCCGGTGTTCGCGGCGCGGCAGAAATCCAGCGTGAAGCTGGTGGCCGTGACGCACGAGGACCTGAACAACCAGGCCACCTTGGCGCGCAAGGACGCGCCGATCCGCAGCATCGCCGACTTCAAGGGCAAGCGCGTGGGCTACGTGCGCGCCACCACTTCGCACTACTACCTCGCCAAGCAGCTGGCCGAGGCGGGCCTCACGTTCAACGACATCCAGGCCGTGAGCCTCACGCCTTCGGACGGCCTCTCGGCCTTCGCGCGCGGCGACCTCGATGCCTGGGCCATCTACGGCTACAACGGCCAGCTCGCGCGTACCCAGTACGGGGCGCGGGTCATCAAGACCGGCGTGGGCTATCTCTCGGGCAACTTCCCGATCTACGCCAATCCGCGCGCGCTCGACGACCAGCTTCGCCGCGCCGCGCTGGCCGACCTGCTGCAGCGGCTGCAGCGTTCGTTCGCGTGGATCAACGGCAATTTCCTCGCCTACGCCCGCGCCCAGTCGGCCGAGACGCGCGTGCCCGTGGGCGACATCGTCGAGCTGTTCAACCGCCGCAGCGGCGACTACAGCCTGGGCCCGGTCAGCGACGCGGTGGTGCGCAGCCACCAGGACGTGGCCGACACCTTCCTGAAGATCGGCGTGCTCGACGGCCCGGCCGACGTGAAGCCCCTGTGGGACCGCAGCTTCGAGAGCGTGCTGCGCCTGCCCGCCGCCTGACAACCACCTCCCATGAACATTCAAACAAGGACAGCACCATGAGCCAGCAGCCACAGCAACAAGACGGCCTCGTCGAATTCATCGGCATGATCCAGGGCCAGAAAGTCTCGGAGATCCACCCGGCCAAGGGCCCCTCGCTCGACCGCGACTACGTGCGCGCCTTCGCGCAGGCCCACGAGGCGGCGGGCTTCGACCGCGTGCTCGTGCCGCACCACTCGACCAGCCCCGACGCCACGCTCACCGTGGCCTATGCGGCCTCGGTGACCGAGCGCATCCACTTCATGCTCGCGCACCGCCCCGGCTTCGTCGCACCCACGCTGGCCGCGCGGCAGTTCGCCTCTCTCGACCAGTTCAGCGGCGGCCGGCTCGCGGTGCACTACATCTCCGGCGGCTCCGACGAGGAGCAGCGCCGCGACGGCGACTGGCTCGACCACGACCAGCGCTACGCGCGCACCGACGAGTACCTCGAGGTGCTGCACAAGGTGTGGACGGCGGAGAAGCCCTTCGACCACGAAGGCGCGCACTACCGCTTCCAGAACGCCTTCTCCGAAGTGAGGCCGCTGCAGACGCGCAACGGCAGGCCGCACGTGCCGGTGTACTTCGGCGGCGCATCGGAGGCAGCGATTCCGGTGGCGGGCAAGTACGCCGACGTCTACGCGCTGTGGGGCGAATCGCTCGACCAGGCGCGCGAACTCACCGCGCGCGTGCGCGCCGAGGCGGCGAAGCATGGGCGCAGCGTGCGCTTCTCGGTGTCGTTCCGCCCGATCCTGGCGCAGACCGAGGAGGCCGCATGGGCGCGCGCCGAGAACATCCTGGCCGAGACCAAAAGGTTGCGCGTGGTGCAGGGCTACAACCGAGGCGGCCCGCAGCAGAGCGAAGGCGCCAAGCGCCTGCTGGCTGCGGCGGAGAAGGGCTCACGGCTCGACAAGCGGCTGTGGACGGCGGTAGCGCAGGAGATCGGCGGGCGCTCCAACAGCACCGCGCTGGTCGGCACGCCGGAGCAGGTGGCCGACGCGCTGCTCGACTACTACGACCTGGGCGTGACCACCTTCCTGATCCGCGGCTTCGATCCACTGGAAGACGCGCTCGACTACGGCCGCGAACTGATCCCCCGCACGCGCGAGCTGGTGGCGCAGCGCGCGCAGCAACAACGCAAGGCGGCCTGAGGAATCACCATGAGCGCAGTTCTTTTCATCGACCGCAGCGCGGCTTCGCAGCCCCTGAAGCTCAACCCGAACCCGCAGCAGAAATACTGGTTCGATCCCGTCCCGCCGCGCACCACCGTGCAGGCGGAGCGCCGCCACCGGCAGGAGCGTTTGGCCGGCGCCTTCCGCCTGTTCGCGCGCTTCGGTTTCGCGCAGGGGCTGGCCGGCCACATCACGGCGCGCGACCCGGAGCTCTCCGACCACTTCTGGGTGAATCCGCTGGGCATCCATTTCTCGCGCATCAAGGTGTCCGACCTGCTGCTGGTCAACTCGAAGGGCGAGACCGTGATCGGCGACAGGCCGCTCAACAAGGCGGCCTTCGCGATCCACGCGGCCATCCACGAGCACAACCCGAAGATCGTCGCCGCCGCCCACACGCACTCGACCTACGGCAAGGCCTGGTCGACGTTGGGCCGCAAACTCGACACCATCACGCAGGACAGCTGCGTGTTCCACGACGACGTGGCGCTGTTCGACGACTTCACCGGCATGGTGGTCGACACCGGCGAGGGCGAGCGCATCGCCCAGGCGCTGGGTGACAGGAAGGGCGCCATCCTCAAGAACCACGGCATCCTCACGGCGGGGCCCACGGTGGAGGCCGCCGCGTGGTGGTACATCGCGCTGGACAACGCCTGCCACACGCAGCTGCTGGCCGAGGCCGCCGGCAAGCCGCAGCCAATCGACGAAGCCACCGCGCGCCACACGCACGGCCAGATCGGCGGGCCCGAAGGCGCCATCCATTCCTTCGACAGCCTCTACGAAGGCCTGGTCGAGGCCGAGCCCGAACTGCTGCTCTGACGCGAACATGATGACCCCCACTCTTTCCCGCCGCAGCGTGCTGCGCGCAGGCGGCGCCGCCGCCGTGGTCGCCTCGGGTGGCCTGATCGCCTCGCAGGCCTTCTCGCAGCAGTCCCGCAAGCTCACCTTCGCCTGGAACGCCTCGGCCTTCTGCCTTTCGCCCGTGGTGGTGGCGCAGGAGCGCGGTTATTTCGAGCACAACGGCCTGCAGGTCGACCTCATCAACTACACGGGTTCCACCGACCAGCTGCTCGAATCGCTGGCCACCGCCAAGGCCGACGCCGCGGTGGGCATGATCCACCGCTGGCTCAAGCCGCTCGAATCGGGCTTCGACGTGAAGATCGTCGGCAGCTCGCATGGCGGCTGCGTGCGGCTGGTGGGAGCCAAGGGCGCGGGCGTCACCAACCTCGCGAGCCTGAAGGGCAAGACCATCGGCGTGTCGGACATCGCGAGCCCGGGCAAGAACTTCTTCTCGATCCTGCTCGCGAAGAACGGCATCGACGCCGACAGGGACGTGACCTGGCGCCAGTACCCGGCCGACCTGCTCGACATCGCGGTGAAGAAGGGCGAGATCCAGGCCATTGCCGACGGCGATCCCAACATCTACCTGATCGAGAAGCGCAACCAGGGCGCCTACGTCGAGGTGGCGAGCAACCTCTCGGGCGAATACAAGGACAAGGTCTGCTGCATCGTCGGCGCGCGCGGCGAACTCGTGCGCAAGGACAAGGCGACGGTCGCCTCGCTGGTGCGCGCCATCGCGCAGGCCTCCGACTACGTGGCCGAGAACCCGAACGAGTCGGCCAGGCTCTTTTCGAAGTATTCGCCCAACGTGGCGGTGGAAGACCTGCGCGCGCTGCTGGGCACGCTCACGCACAAGCACCACCCGCTGGGGCGCAACCTGCGCGACGAGGTCGAGTTCTACGCCCGCGACTTCCGCGGCGTGGGCGTGCTCAAGAAGACCACCGACCCGGTGCGCTTCGCCGACCACGTCTCCTTCGATCCCTTGGCATGAACAGAAATACAAGCCGCATCCGCATGAGCCACAACAGTTCCCGTCGTCAGTTTCTTGCCCAGGGCTCGGCGGTTGCCGCTGCCGTCGCCTTACCCGGCGTGGCATTCGCACAGGGTCGCCCGGTGCTGAAAGCCGGCGACCAGAAGGGCGGGCTGCGCGCGCTGCTCGAAGCCGCCGGTGGGCTGGAAGGGCTCAACTACGACATCCAGTGGTCGGAGTTCCCGGCCGCCGCACCGCTGGCGGAGGCGCTCAATGCCGCCGCGGTCGATTCGGGTCCTATCGGCGACGCGCCGCTGATCTTCGCGCTGGCGGCCGGCACGCGCGTGAAGGCCATCGGCGCGAACCGCTCCGACTCCTACGGCACGGCCGTGCTCGTGCGGCCCGACTCGCCGCTGAAGACCGCCGCCGACCTGAAGGGCAAGAGCGTCGCGACCAATCGCGGCTCCATCGGCCACTACGTCACGCTCAAGGCCATCACCTCGGCCGGCCTCAAGCCGGAGGACGTGAACCTGCGCTTCCTGGCGCCGGCGGACGCCAAGCTCGCGCTCACGCAGGGCTCGGTCGATGCCTGGGCCACGTGGGAGCCCTACACCGCGCTGGCCGAGGTCAGCAACCATGCGCGCGTGCTCGTGAGCGGGCGAAGGCTGCTGCCGGGGCTGAGCTACCTCGCGGCCACCGACAGCGCCATCGCTTCCAAGCGGCCGGTGCTGCAGGATTTTCTGCAGCGCGTGGTGAAGGCGCAGCTCTGGTCGTACCGCAACGTCGATGCCTACTCGGCCGCGCTGGCGCGCATCATCGGCATTCCGCCCGAGGCGGCGAAGCTGCAGTTCGAGCGGCGGCAGCAGAAGTGGGTGGCCATCGACGCGCAGGTCATCGCCGACCAGCAGGGGACGGCCGATTTCTACCGGCAGGTCGGGCTCATCAGGCAGCCGCTGGACGTGAAGGGCACCTTCGACACCAGCTTCGGCGTGGCCGGCTGAAAAAACGCGCGACCGTAGCTGAGTCCAAGACTCGCGTAGTTGCGTGCGCGGGGCGCGGAGTTGCGCTGGCTAGAGTCGTCGCATGACTTCCTATGCCATTTCCCCCGCCCCCGTCCATTCGCTGCCCATCCAGGGCGATCAGGTCTGCTTCCCTGTCAACCGCATCTTCTGCGTGGGCCGCAACTACTCCGAGCACGCCCGCGAGATGGGCCACAACCCCGACCGCGAGCCGCCGTTCTTCTTCATGAAGCCGGCCAGCGCCATCGTGGCCGACGGCGGCGAGTTCGCCTATCCGCCGCTGTCGAACGACGTGCACCACGAGATCGAACTCGTGGTCGCGCTGAAGACCGGCGGCGCGAACATCGCCGCCGCCGACGCGCTCGGCCACGTCTACGGCTACGCCGTCGGCCTCGACATGACCCGCCGCGACCTGCAGGGCGAGGCCAAGAAGATGGGCCGGCCCTGGGACACCGGCAAGGCCTTCGACGGCTCCGCGCCCTGCGGCGAGCTGGTGCCGGTGGCCAGGGCCGGCCATCCGGCCAGCGGCGAGATCCGCCTCGACGTGAACGGCGCCCAGCGCCAGGTGGGCGACCTCGCCGACATGATCTGGAACGTGCCCGACACCATCGCCTACCTCTCGACGCTGTTCACGCTGCAGCCCGGCGACCTGATCTTCACCGGCACGCCGGCCGGCGTGGCGGCGGTGCAGCGCGGCGACCGCATGCGCGGCAGCGTGGCGGGCGTGGGCGTGCTCGAAGTCGCGGTCGTCTGAGCCCGAAGACAGGGCGCTCACCAGATCCGGCGGGTGCGGCCGGATCGCCGGTGCGCCAGATGGCGTACCCTCACGGGCGAAAGACGAAGACGCCTGCCCCGATGCGCTCCTCCACCCCCACGTCCGTCCGCACCTACGGCATGCACGAGCGTGCCGACCACCTGGACTTCGACATCCGCTTCCAGGGCGCGCGCAACGAACTCACGCTGCCGCACCGGCACGCGTACTTCCAGATCCAGGTCGGCATCGAGGGCAGCTCGCAGCAGTCCATCGGCGGCGAGGTGCGCCCCTTCGGGCCGCGCCACCTGAGCTTCGTGCTGCCGTACCGGGTGCACGTGATTCCGCATCCGCCCGAGGCGCTGTACTGCATCGTCAACTTCGACCAGCGCTTCCTGTGGCCCGAGCTCGACGTCGACGCGCTCGACCTGGAAGACGTGCCGCTCGCGCGTCATCCCGACCTCGCGCCCTTCCTGTTCCAGGAGTACGTCGACTTCGCCTTCGACGAGGCCGACTTCGCCCGCATCCGAGGCTGGCTCGACGAGCTGCATGCGCTGAACGCGAGCCGCAGCTTCGGCGCCAAGACCGCCATGCGCGGCATCCTGCAGCAGATCGTCGGCCTGGCCTGCATGCGGCAGGAGAACGCGCTGATGCGGCTTTCGCTGCAGCACGACGGCAAGACTTCGCAGCGCGACGCCCTGCAGCGCGTGGTGCGCTACGTGCGCGACAACCTCGACAAGCCGCTGTCGCTGACCGACGCCGCGGCGGCCGCATTCCTTTCGCCCAACTACCTGGCCAACCTGCTGCGCAAGGAAACCGACCGAACCTTCACCGACCTCGTGACCGAGCGCCGCATCGAGCGCGCGAAGGAACTGCTCGCGTCCACCTCGCTGCTGGTGCGGGAGATCGCGCACCAGTGCGGCTTTGCCGACGAGGCGTACTTCAACCGGCGCTTCCGGCAGGTGGTGGGGAGCACGCCGCGCAATTTCAGGCGCGAGCACGTGGTGGGCAAGCTCGGCTAGACGAGCGCGAGCTGCGACAGCCGCGTGACCAGCGGCGCGAAGAGCTCGCTCGCCGTGTTTCCATAGCCCAGCACCAGCCCGTTGTCCGATGGCATCGGCCGCATCGCGAAGCCCGACAGCGGCGTGGGCGCGATGCGCTGGCGCAGCGCCTCGGCGGCGATCCTCCGGTCGTCGAAGCGCCCGGGCAAGCGCACGGTGAGATGCATGCCGCAGTGGCCGCCGTCGATCTCGTGCGGTACCTCGAAATGCTTTTCGAGCGCGAGCCGCAGTGCCTGCTGGCGATCGCGGTACAGCCTGCGCATGCGGCCCAGGTGCCTGCTGAACTGGCCGCTCTCGATGAAGTCGGCCATGGCGAGCTGCTCGTGGCGATGGCCGCCGCGCAGCATCTCCTCCAGCGGTGCCTGCACGGCGGACACCAGGCGCTCGGGCAGCACCAGGAAGCCGAGCCGCAGCGACGGGAACATGGTCTTGCTGAAGGAGCCGACATAAAGCACCGGCGCGTCGTCCACCAGCCCCTGCATGGCCACGATGGGCTCGCCCGTGTGGCGGAACTCGCTGTCGTAGTCGTCCTCGACGATCCACGCGCCGTGCCGCCGGGCCTGCGCGATCAGTTCCAGCCGGCGCGCGATGCTCAGCACCGAGCCGGTCGGGTACTGGTGCGACGGCGTGGTGTAGACCAGCCGCGGCGGGTGCTTGCGCCAGTCGCGCTCGCTCACGCAGAGGCCCTCGGCATCGACGCGCATGGGCACGATGCGCATGTCGCCCGCATGCATGGCGGCTTTCGCGCCGCGGTAGCCCGGATCTTCGACCCAGCCGGTCTCGCCGGGGTTGGACAGCAGGCGCACGCACAGCGAGATGGCCTCCTGCGCGCCTTCGGCGATGACGACCTGCCGGGGCTCGCAGCGCACGCCGCGCGCCACCGACAGGTGCCGCGCAATGGCAGCGCGCAGCGCCGGCTCGCCCAGCGCGTCGCCGTAGCCCAGAGCCGCGCAGCCGCCGCCGCGGATCGCACGTTCCAGCGAGCGACGCCATGCGGCCAGCGGAAAGTGCGACAGCGCGGGCACCCCGGGACGCAGCGCCGCGCCCATGTCGGCACGTGGAGCGCTCGGCAGGATCCTTGCGAGGCGCTGCGCGGTGGCCGGCGTGCCGGCCTGCTTGCCAGCACGCTCACGCTTCGATGGCGCCGGCGACGAGAGCTCGGCCACGCGTGTGCCCTGCCTGTCGGGCCGCACATAGCCTTCGGCCGCCAGATGCTCGTAGGTGGCGGTGACCGTATTGCGCGAGATGCCGAGCGCCTCGGCCAGCGCACGCGAGCCCGGCAGGCGGCTGCCGGGGGCGAGGCTGCCGTCGAGGATGGCGTTCTTGAGGCGGTCGTGCAACTGGCGCTGCATCGGGCCCGACCGGCGCTCCCTGGAGAGCGGGGATTCGAGCAAGGAAGAAGGCGGCAAGGGGGGAGGCGGCAAGGGGGAAGTGGAGCGTGGCACCATGAAATTGGCTCTGAATGGCACTTCTCGTGGCGCCACGTTGCGGCTACTTTAGCGCTCTCCGGCCCCGCCGTTCACCATCCACCGAAAGAGCTTCCACCCATGTCAGCCCGCCAGAACGAGTTCGGCCAGTCCATCGGCCCCGAGGTTCCCGAATGGACGCCCCGCGCCCTGCCGCCGCGCCGCGTCATCGAGGGCCGTTTCTGCAGGCTCGAGCCGCTCGACGTTGCAAAACACGCCGACGATCTGTACGCCGCCTATGCGCAGGCGCCGGATGGTCGCGACTGGACCTACCTTGGCGTGGAGCGGCCCGCCGATCTGGCCGGCCTGCGGGCCTATGCCGAGCGCATCGCGAAGAGCAGCGATCCGCTGCACTTCGCCGTCGTCGACGTGCGAAGCGGCCGCGCCGTGGGTTCGCTGGCGCTGATGCGCATCGACCCGGCCAACGGGGCCATCGAGGTGGGCACCGTCAACTTCTCGCCACTGCTCAAGAACACGCCGATGTCCACCGAGGCGCAGTATCTGCTGATGAAGTTCGCCTTCGACGAGCTGGGGTACCGCCGCTACGAATGGAAGTGCGACAACTTCAACGAGCCCTCGAAGCGCGCGGCGCTGCGGCTGGGCTTCAGGTACGAGGGGCTGTTCCGCCAGGCGGTGATCTACAAGGGCCGAACACGCGATACGGCGTGGTTCTCGATCATCGACAGCGAGTGGCCGGCGCTGCGCACGGCCTTCGAGCGCTGGCTGGCGCCCGGCAACTTCGACGAGAAGGGCGGCCAGCGCATGTCGCTCGACAAGTTCCGGCTGCCTTCTTCCTGATCCCTCCGCGGCCGGCTACTTGCCCGGCTTCTGCGCCTGCTCGCACTCGACCTGGATCAGCTCGCGCTCGTCCAGCGTCGCGCCGATGCGCACCGCGCTAAGGCAGCCGCCCCACACGCAGCCGGTGTCGGTGGACAGCAGGTCGGGCCGCGAGAGCCAGCCCAGCGTGGACCAGTGGCCGAATGCGACGGTGGCGTTGGCCGTCTTGCGCCCGGGCACGTCGAACCACGGCATGTAGCCCTCGGGCGCGGTGGCGGCGCTGTCTTTCGCCTCGAACTCCATCACGCCGTCCGCGGTGCAGAAGCGCATGCGCGTCAGCGCGTTGACGATGGCGCGCAGGCGGGCGCTTCCGGTGAGCGTGTCGCTCCATCGGGCCGGCTCGTTGCCGTACATCGACATCAGGAATTCGCCCAGCGCCGGGCCGCGCAGCACCGACTCGAGCTCGGAGGCCAGCACCAGCGTGTCGCCCACCGTCCATTGCGGCAGCACGCCCGCATGCACCATCAGCAGGTCGCCGGCGCCTATGCGCATATGCAGCGCCATGTGCTGGTTGCGCAGCCAGTCGAGCAGCGCCTCGGCATCCGCGGCGGCGAGAAGCTCGCCCAGCGTGTCCTTGCGGCCGGCCTTGCGCGCGCCGTGCGCAACGCCCAGCAGGTGCAGGTCGTGGTTGCCCAGCAGGCTCAGTGCCGAGGCGCCGTAGCCCTGCACGTGGCGCAGCACCGAGAGCGAATCGGGGCCCCGGTTCACCAGGTCGCCCAGCAGCACGAGGGTGTCGCGGCTGGGGGAGAAGTCGATCTTCCGCAGCAGCCGCTGGAAGGGGGCGTCGCAGCCCTGCAGGTCGCCGATCAAGTAAAGTGCCATTCCCCCATTCTCTCCCTCAGTTCATGGATGTCTTCCTCCTGGCCTTGCTGACCACGCTGAACGCGTTGTTCGCAATGTCCGAAATGGCCCTTTCCACCAGCCGGCGCGCACGTCTCGCGGCATTGGCCGAAACGGGAGACGCCGGCGCGGTGGCCGCGCTGAAGCTGATGGAATCGCCCACGCAGTTCCTCTCGACGGTGCAGATCGGCATCACCTCCATCGGCATGCTCAGCGGCATCGTGGGCGAGGCCGCCTTCGCCGAGCCGCTCGGCGTGTGGATGGAAGGGCTGGGCATGGGCCGCGGCACGGCCAGCATCGCGTCGACCGCGCTGGTGGTCACCTGCATCACCTTCTTCACCATCATCTTCGGCGAGCTGGTGCCCAAGCGCATCGGCCAGCTCTATCCCGAGCCGGTGGCGCGCTGGGTGTCTCGCCCGATGCGCGGGCTGGCCAAGGGTGCGAAGCCCTTCGTGTGGCTGCTGGCGGGCGCTACCGCCGCCACGCTGAAGGTGCTGCGCATCGACGCCAACGCGGCGCGTTCGGTGACCGAGGAGGAAATCTCCGCCAGCCTCGAAGAGGGCGTGGACGCCGGCGTCATCGAGCAGCACGAGCACCAGATGGTGCGCAACGTGTTCCACCTCGACGACAGGCGCCTGTCGTCGCTGATGATCCCGCGCGCCGACATCGAATGGCTCGACGCCTCCTTCACCGTGCAGCAGGCGCTGCAGAAGGTGGCCGACGCGGGCGCGCTCAATCTGGTGCACTCCTGGTATCCGGTGTGCCGCAATTCGCTGGACGACGTGGTCGGTGTGATCAGCGTTGCGCACCTGCTGCGCCTGGGCCCCGCGCATATCGGCGTGCTGGGCCAGGAGGCGTCGCCCGCCGTGTTCGTGCCCGAGACCCTCACCGGCATGGAGCTGCTGGAGCAGTTCCGCGCCCGCGCCGGCCGGCTCGTGTTCGTGGTCGACGAATACGGCGTGGTGCAGGGCCTCATGACGCCGCGCGACCTGCTCGAAGCCATCACCGGCGAGCTGCAGCCCGGCATGCAGACCGACGCCTGGGCGCACCAGCGCGCCGACGGCCTCTGGGAGCTCGACGGCCTCATGCCCGTGTCGGAGCTGCGCGCGCGCCTGGGCATTCGCGAGCTGCCCGACGAGGAGCGCGGCCTCTACAACACCGTGGCCGGCCTGCTGATGGCCGTGTCGGGCCACCTGCCGGAGGTGGGCGAGCAGATCGACTGCGCCGGCTGGTGCTTCGAGATCGTCGCGCTCGAAGGCCGCCGCATCGACCGGGTGCTGGCCTCGCCGGACCCGACGGCCCCGCCCAGGGAAGAGTAGGGCGCGGGCCATGCTGTCGCTGCAGGCTCTCAGCTGCCCCCAGTGCTCCGCGCCCCTGCCGCGCGCCGCCCGGTGGCGCACGGTGAACTGCAGCTACTGCGGCGCCACCGTGGTGCGCGGGCAGGAGATCGTCGAGCGCGAGAGCTTCCGTGCCGCATGGCGCCGGGCCAATGCCGACGTGCCCGGCGGCCGCGTTCTTGCGTGGCGCGGCGGTCGCTACCGCGTGCTCGCGCCGCTGGCCACCGGCGAGCACAGCGATGTACTGCTGGCCGAACGACTGGGCGCGCTGCCCGAGCGCGTCACCTTCAAGCTTGCACGCGAGAGTTCGGCAGACGGCGTGCTGCAGCGCGAATTCACCGTGCTGCAAGCCCTGCAGGATCTTTCCGTGCCCGGCGCGGCCTACTTCACCCGCCGCCTGCCGCAGCCGCTGGGCATCGGCGTGGCCGAAGGGCTGGCGAGTGCAATGAGCGACGGCTCGCGGCAGGCGCTGGTGTTGCGCCACCCGACCGGTTTCTGGGGCAGCCTGCAAGACGTGCGGCAGGCCAACCCGCAAGGCATCGACCCGCGCCACGCCGTATGGATCTGGCGCCGCATGCTGGAAGTGCTGGCCTTCGTTCATGGCGCCGGCTGGACGCACCGCGACCTGTCGCCCTCGCATGCGCTCGTGCATCCGCGCGACCATGGCGTGCTGCTCATCGGCTGGTCGCGCGCGCAGCAGGCCACCGGGCCGGCGCACGACGCGGCCGTCGCGCGCGACCTGATGCAATCGGCCTGGGCCGTGCGCGCCGTGCTGCACGGCGCAGCACCCGGCGAGCCCGGCCTTGGTTCCCACACACCCGCGCCTCTCGCCGCCTTGCTGCGCGAATGCAGCGAGGACGCAGCCGCCTGCGGGCGCCTGGGCGCGCAGGGCATCGAGCAGGCGCTGTCGGCGGCTTCGCGCGAAGCTTTCGGTGCGCCGAGGTTCGTCCATTTCGATCCGGCGCCCGCACCGCACGCCGGCGCCTGACGCAAGGCATACGTACAACAGTCACAGAGGAGCAGAACCCATGGGCTACGGAAACTACTCGCACGCCGCCCACACGGCACTCATCGCCGACCGCGCCGCGAGACCGGGCGCGGAAGTCTTCACGCAGCGTTCCACGCATCCGCTGATGAACCCGCAAGGGCTCAAGGTGCGCGAATCGCGCGACAACGCCGACCATCCGAACTCGCTGGGCATCGCCTTCGCGCTGGACGTGACCGGCTCCATGGGCGACATCCCGCAGATCCTCGCGCGCCGCGAGCTGCCCACCTTCATGAAGCTGCTGACCGATTGCGGCGTGGCGGACCCGCAACTCCTGTTCATGGCCATCGGCGACGCCAACTCCGACCATGCACCGCTGCAGGTCGGCCAGTTCGAATCGACCGCCAACCTCATGGACCAGTGGCTCACCTGGAGCTACCTGGAAGGCGGTGGCGGCGGCACCGGCGAGGAAAGCTACGAGCTCGCCTTCTACGTGATGGCGCAGCACACCGACATGGACTGCTGGGTCAAGCGCAGGAAGCGCGGCTACCTGTTCGTGACGGGCGACGAGCTGCCCTATCCGGCCGTCTCGCGCCACCAGATCGAGGGCCTCATCGGGGAGAAGCTCGACGAGGACATTCCCATCGAGGAAGTCATCGCCGCCGCGGCCGAGACCACGCATCTGTTCTTCCTGATCCCCGACGCGCAGCGCCGCCGCCGCTGCGAAGGCCGCTGGCGCGAACTGCTGGGCGACCACGTCATCTGCATGGACTCGCCCGACGACGCCTGCGCCGTGGCCGCCGGCATCGTCGCCCTCACCGAGAAGGCCGTGCCCAGCCTCGAAGCGCTGGCCGGCGTGATGAGCGCCACCGGCATGGAGAAGGAACGCGTGGGCGGCGTGCTGCACGCGCTCGACGCCTACGCCGCGCTGCTCGACCCGGGCGCGCCACGTCATGCGCCGCCCAGCGTGGCGGCAGCCGCGGCCGGTGCGCGCTCGTCGTGGTGGAAGCGGTTGTTCGGCTGACGGCCGTGTGACGGCGCACGCTCGTACGCACTACGTCTCGCTGCTGGGCCTCGGCTTCGGGGACTGCGGCAAGGGGCTCTTCACCGACCACCTCGGCGGCGCGCTGGACGCCCACACCGTGGTGCGCTTCAACGGCGGCGCACAGGCCGGACACAACGTCGTGCTGGCCGACGGGCGGCACCACACCTTCTCGCAGTTCGGCGCCGGCAGCTTCCATGCGGGCGTGGGCACCGTGCTTGCGAGCCCGGTGGTCGTGCACCCCACGGCGCTGCGCGTGGAGGAAGCCGCGCTGCGCCGGGTCGGCGTGGAAGACGCCTTCGGGCGGCTGCTCGTCGACGCGCGCTGCCGCGTGACCACGCCGTTCCACCAGGCCGCAGGCCGCCTGCGCGAATTGGAACGGGGCGAGGCCGCGCACGGCAGCTGCGGCGTCGGCGTGGGCGAGACCGCGCGGCAGGCGCTGGCCTCGCCCGATGAAGCGCTGCGCTATGGCGATCTGCGCAATCCTGCACGTGCATTCGAAAAGATCGAAGCGCTGCGCACCGTGCTTCTGCACGAGTTCGCGGCCAGCCCGGCGCTGCGGCACGCCCATGCCGCGCAGGAAATCGCCATGCTGCGCGACGACACGCTTGCGTGCCGCTGGCTGGAAGCCGCCGCACCATGCGTGGCGCAATCGCCGCCCGCGAGCATCGACCGCATCGCCGAACGCCTCGCGCGGCCCGGCACCGTGATCTTCGAGGGCGCCCAGGGCGTGCTGCTCGACGAATGGCACGGCTTCCATCCGCACACCACCTGGAGCACCATCTCGACCGCCGCCGTCGAAGCCGTGCTGCACGATGCCGGCATCGACGCCCCCGTCCAGCATCTGGGCGTGCTGCGCAGCTACCTCACGCGCCACGGCCCGGGCCCGCTGCCCACGCACGACCGCATGCTCGATGCGCGGCTGGCCGAACCGCACAACGCCGACGAAGGCTGGCAGGGCGCATTCCGCAGGGGGCACCCCGATGCGGTGCTGCTGCGCTATGCGCTCGATGTGGTCGGAACGCTCGATGGGCTGGCGGTGAGTCACCTGGATGCCATCGAGAGGGCAGGTTTGCGATGGTGCGCGGGCTATCGCACGGACGATGCGGGGCGGATCGCTTCGCTGCCCCTGGGCGGCGTGCGGGACCTCGATCACCAGCAGGCGCTGACGCAGTTGCTGCAAAGCGCCGAGCCGATCTACGAGCCGCATTTCATCGCCACGCCGCATGCGTGGGTGGAGCACGCAGAGGCGCTGAGCGGCCTGCCGGTTCGTTTCGGCTCTTTCGGGCCGACGCGGGAGAGCGTGCGAGGGCGCAAGCATCTGCCCTGATCGAGAACGCGGGGGGCAGCCGGCGGCGGCGCGTGACCTGTCCATTCAGCGGCAAAAAGCGGGTTCTGTTGCAACGAGCGCCTCGTTCCGGGCTCCTGGCATGCCGGCCGACGTCTCTGTACGCCTGCTACCGGCTTGTCGAGATGTGACTTTGTGCGGCAGTTTCTTACAATACGTTGCGTTTCATTTCGCCGGTGCAACCCAAATCGCGCCTTCGTACATTCACCGCGCCCGCTCATGCCTTCGTCCAGACTTGCCTGCTTCTGCGTTCGCAATGCCCGCCTGGCCGCAGGCCTGATTTCCGCTGTGGCGTTGGCCGCGTGTGGCGGTGGCGGAGGCGGTGCGGGCAGCGGGGCATTCTTCGTTCCCCCCGCGCAGCAGCCCGCCGCGCCTGCGCCCGGCGGCACGTCCGGCGAATCCACCGTCCTGATGCGCATCAAGCCGGAGGCGGTCGGCGTCAACTGCACCCTGGGCGGTGCACGCATCGAGGCCGGCCTGGACGCCGACAACGATCACGTGCTCGCGGACAGCGAAGTCACGTCCACCCAGTACATCTGCAACGCCACCGCCGGGGCGGATGGCCTCAGCACGCTGGTGCGCATGCGGGCCGAGCCCGCCGGCAGCAACTGCGCGCAGGGCGGCTCGCAGGTGCTGGCCGGCAAGGACCTGAACCGCAATGACGTGCTCGAGGATGCGGAGGTGACGAGTTCTGCATACGTCTGCGGCGGTGCGCCGGGCGCCACCGGCGCAGCGGGTGCTGTAGGGTCGAATGGCCGCGACAGCCTGCTCGCATTCGCCGCCGAAGCACCGGGCGGCACCTGCGCCTATGGCGGTCAACGAGTGCAGTCCGGGCTGGACCTGAACGCCAACGGCGTGCTCGACGCCGCGGAGGTCACGGCCACGGCCTACGTGTGCGCGGCCGCGCCGGCCGACACGCGCTGGGTCAGCGTCACCGCCTCGAGTTTCCAGACCGAGTCGAACACCGGCTATCAGGCGAATTCGAGCACCGGCGTCACGCTCACGCTGCCGCCCGCGCCCACGGTGGGCGATTGGATCAAGGTGGTGGGGGTGGGCAGCGGCGGGTGGACCATCGCGCAGAACGCGGGGCAGCGCATCGACACGCGCGGCCTGCCCGGCGGAACGGACTTCGACTGGCGCCCGGTGTCGCCCGCCGGCAGCTGGAGCGGCATTGCCTCGTCCGCCGATGCCACCCGCCTGGCGGCAGTGTCCACCAGCGGCGAGCTCTACACCTCGGATGATTCCGGTACGACCTGGATCCCGCGCCTCATGGGACAGCCCTGGAGTGGGATCGCTTCTTCCAGCGATGGCCTGTCGCTGATCGCTGCATCCAACGGCGGTGCGCTTTACCGCTCGGCCGATGGCGGCCTCAACTGGACCAACGACGGATCGTCCCGGGCCTGGAGTGCGGTGGCCAGTTCCGCCGACGGGTCGCGCCTGGTCGCGACCGCCTACCTCGGGCAGATCTGGACCTCGGCGGATGGCGGTGGCAGTTGGACGGCGCGTGAGTCGAGCCGCGCCTGGCGCGCCGTGGCCTCTTCGGCCGATGGACGGGTTCTGGTGGCGGCCACCAATGGTTCCCAGCTGTTTGTCTCGACCGACTATGGCGTGAGCTGGACCCCGCGCGCGAGCGGCCAGTTCTGGTGGTCGGTGGCGGCATCGGCGGACGGCAGCACCCTGTACGCCACCGTGGACACGGGCGCGATCTGGCTCTCCACCGATTCGGGTACCACATGGGAAGCGCAGACCGTCAGCCGTGATTGGCGAGGCATTGCCACGTCCGCCGACGGCCGCTACGTCGTGGCCGCCACCAGCGGTGGCCGCCTCTACGAGTCCAGCGACAGCGGCCGGACCTGGCGCGCGACCAGCGACGGCGGTAGCTGGACTGCGGTCGCGAGCAGCACCGACGGCCTGAAGGTGGCCGCCGCCAAGGCGGGCTCGGCCATCCAACTCGGCACGCGTCGCACTTCGACCACCCTCGGCACGGCCGGGTCGATTTCCGGAGGGCAGCAGGACTCGCTGGAGCTGCAATACGTGGGAGGCGGCGTGTTCACGCCCGTCGGCTATGTGCTGGCCAATGCGGCATTCGTCGTTCGCTGAAGCCGATCGCGGGCCTCTTTGCATGCTGACGGGCTGGTGACGAGCCACCTCGATGCCCTCTAGGGAGCTAGGCTGCGCTGGTGCGATGGTTGTCGCACGGCCGATGCGGGCCGAATCGCGTCGCTGCCACTTGGCGGCATACGGAACCTCGATCATCAGCAGGTGCTGATGTAGTTGCTGCGAAATGCCGAGTTCTCTATGAGCCGCACCTCATCGCCAGGCCACATGCGTGGGTGGAACACGCGGAGGTGTTGAGCAGCCTGCCGGTGTGCCTGGATGCGTTCGGGCTGACGCGCGTGGCACAAGCATCTGCCTTGGAAATGCGTGCAGTCCTTTCTGGTATGGAAAAGTAGTGGGACCAACAGGGGAGCAAGAGATGAAGACATTTGCGGTTTCCGATGTGAACCGCGGCAAGCCTTACCAGTTACTCGACGCGCGGGAGTGCGTCCGTAGCTTGTTGGCCAAGCCGGCCGAGGACTTGCACTGCGCCGCGGCTCGGCTGGTTTCGTGCGATACGCAGCACGCGTTCGTGAAAGCGGCACATGACGCCTTCTACGATCACCATCCGCTGGTCATCCGGCCGGACGACATCTGGTTTTGCATCGCCCAAGGTTTCGCGGCACATGTGGGACAGAACTCCGAATTGCTCCGATCACGATTCGTGACGCACGAGGGCAAGAGAACACTTGTTGTTGCGAGGCACGACTTCATTCTCGGCCAGCCGAACCCGTGGCCCGAGGTTTTCGAGGCGTTCTCCGTGCAGATCGGAGAAAGCGTCGGCGCGCTGAAGGAGGTTGTCAGCGCCCGCTTTTCGACTACCACTCTTGTTGAAGCGGCTGCATTCGATGTCTGCTTGATGGAAACCTTTGAGGGCTACTTCGACTATGAGGTGCGTTGCGGTTGCGGTATTCCCGAGATAAGACTGCTCGGTACCCCGGAAGATTGGGCTTCGATGATTCCTCGCATCAAGCGGCTCGCTACCTATGGGCTTGAGGAATGGAGCGAGACGCTCTGCGCCGTTCTGGACAAGATCCACCGTGCTGCGGCAGGTGAGGTCGATATCGACTTCTGGCGCTCCTTCTTCCGCTACCAGAGCGGTTCTGGACCTTCCGAGCTGACTGGCTGGATCGTCACTTTGTTTCCCTACCTGATAGTCGATTGGAAAACCAATGCGCTCGGGCCCAACAAATACTTGTGCAGCTGGAAAGCGCATCTCGACGCCGCAAATGCGCGCACCGGATGGTTGCGCCACGACATTCCGCCGGAAGGCCCTGGCATCGGGGCCATACCGCAAGCATTGGCCAGTGCTCCTCTGTGCTGCGTCGACGAACTGAGTGGCCTGAAGCATCAATTGCGATTCGTGGCGGGGATGTTCGGCGTTGAACAGGATGAGGAGACGGGCGCGCTGTCAGCCAGCTTTGGGTGGGCGGTGGTTCATGAGAATTCCGGAATGCTCTGAATGCGGCGCATGCATCGCCCACCTCCGCGGGCTCGGCATCGGCAAAAGTACGGGTCTTTGTGTCTCTGTGACATCAAGCTACATTTGTCTCCAGGAGGTGGAACATGGCCGGTTTCTGGCGAATGAGCAAAGCCAAGTCACAGGAGGCAAGATCTGCGAAGAGTGAATCTCCTGAGAGCGGCAGCGCAAGACCGCAGCCTCAGCCCGGTTGGTCGGCCCAGGTTTTCGACGACATCGAATGGCGGAGGTTCGAGGCGCTTTGCGAGGCGCTGTTCGCCCAGGCGGGCATGCGAACGGAAAGCCAGTCGCATGGTGCCGACGGCGGAATCGACATTTGGCTTCATTCAGACAACAGTCCCAAGCCTATGATCGTCCAGTGCAAACACTGGCGAAGCAAGCCCGTTGCGGTGCAACAGATGCGCGAGTTCTTCGGGGTGCTCAAGTCCCACGATCTGCAGTACGGTACCTTTGCCACCAGTTCCACCTTCACATCAGATGCACTGGCTTTCGCGAAGGCCAACGGCATCAACGCACAAGATCGGCAGGGGCTGTTGCAACTGATTGCGAAGCGCACGCCAGAACAGCAGGCGGCGCTTCTCTGCGTGGCCTACGAAGGCGATTACTGGCGACCGACCTGTGTCAAGTGCGGCATCAAGATGGTGGAGCGCCAGCCCAAGGATGGCGGGAACCCGTTCTGGGGTTGTGCCAACTTCGCCCGGCTGCGATGCATGAACAAGATGCAGATGGCGGGCAGAGCCTGAAACGTCGTTCGCTCAACGGAGTCGCAGTCCCATGAAGAGCCGCATCATGTACATCGAGGCGAAGTCGAGCGGTTTGACGGGACCGGCCCGTATCGGCCGGGTCAGGGTTTCCAAGACGGGCGCGACGCTGTACTACGCAGGAAAGTCGTTCAGCAGCTTGAAGGGGAGCGGCTTCAAGTCGAACTATTTCGACGTGGAAACCGGCGAGCGCTACTGGATTTCAGGACCTCGAAAAGATGGGCGCGATGCGCTTTATCCGACGCACATCCGGCCCACCATAGACGAAGACGTTCGGGAGGAGTATTGGTCGAAAATCCGCAGAACCACACTGCCGCGCTAGGGGCCATAGGCCCACGGCCAATCGACGTCGCACGGACGCCTCACCACGCATACCCCGCCTGCACCCGAGCAGCCACCCGGCTGCCGCTCCCGCTGCTGGTCGCGGTTGAAACCCCCACGCCCAGGTTCAGGTTGTCGCTGACCTGGTAGCCGAAGGCCACGCCCACCCCCGACGCGCCCGCGTAGTTGCCCACGGCGGCGCCCATCCATTTCTTCCCTGCAGCCAATGTCGGCATCGACGGCATGGCCAGCGCCGCCGCGACGCCCTGCGCGGCGAAGGCGTTCGCCTGGCTGGTCGCGTTGGCCACCGCCTGCTGCAGCTGGCCGAGGTTGACGGCGTCGGTGGCCAGCAGGCCGGGCGCGACATTCGCGATGCCGCGCAACTGGTTGGTGGCTGCGTTGCCGACCGACACGGTGTTGTCCCGGTCGGCCACGGAGCCCTGGCCCAGCGCCACCGCGTTGTTGCCGCTGGCCAGCGTGTTGGCGCCCAGCGCGACGGCGTTGTTGCCGGTGGCCACGGCGTTGTTGCCGACGGCGGTGGTCGGGTCGGCCAGCGCCTTCGCGCCCGCGCCGATGGCGACCGAGCCCGCATGGTTGGCCTGCGCGCCGTTGCCGACGGCCACGGTGTTCTCGCCGTTGGCCTGCGCGTTGGTGCCCATCGAGGTGCTGCCCGCGCCGCTGGCGCCCGCGCCTGGGCCGCAGGCCACGGAGCCGCTTGCGCTCACCGCGCACACGCCGCTGGAAAGCGCCTGGTTCATCAGCGACTGCAGCGCGCTGACCTGCTGCACGGTGAAGTTGTTGGCGGTGGTGATGGCCGTCTGCTGCGCCTGCTGCACCTGGCCGACGTTGGCCGCGTCGCTGCTCGCCTGGCCGGCGGCCACGTTGTTGATGGTGGTGCCCGCGCCGCCGTTGGCGTTGAGCTGCAGCGCGGTGCCGCCGGCGCCGTACTGCGCCGAGTTCTGGGCGAGGCCCAGTGCGGTGTCGGAGGTCTGCTGCACGGTGTGGAGCTGGCTGCCGTTGACTGCGTCGGTGCTGGTGGCGTTCACCGCGCCCGCGCTCACGTTGACGAGGGTGCGCGTCTGGCCCGCCGAGCCGAAGGAAACCGTGTTCGCCGCGGTGGCGACCGAGTTGGCGCCGATGGCGATGCTGTTGGCAGCGCCGGCCGCGACCTGGCTGCCCGAGCCGATGGCCACGCCGCCGGTGGCCAGCGCCGACGCGCCGGCGGAACCGTTGTAGGCGCCGCCGATCGCCGTGCTGCCGTTGCCCGATGCCACCGCGCCCCGGGTGGTGCCCGATGCGCTGCCGATGGCGACCGCCGAGGTGCCCGATGCCTGTGCGCCGCTGCCGCCGGCCGTGCCGGGGAAGCCGCAGCAGCCTTCCGCGCCCTGGCCTCCCGCGCCGACCGCGATGGCACCGCTGGCCGAAGCCTGCGCGCCGCTGCCGCCGGCGCCGCCCGTGCCACCCGCGAAGCCCTGGCCGGCAGTGCCGCCGCCGCCGATGGCCGTCGCGCCGTTCGCGCTCGCGCTGGCGCCGGCTCCGCCTATGCCGCCGCTTCCGCCGGCGGTCCCGTTGCTGCCGTCGCCGCCCGCGCCGATGGCGGTGGCGCCGTCACCCTGGACCGTGGCGGCGGCACCGCCGCTGGAACTCGTCCAGCCCGGCTGGTTGGGCCCCGGGTTGCCCGGGGCGCCGGCTACATAACCTGCCGCGTGGGCGCTTCCGATGGCGAGCAATGCGGCGGCCTGCAGGCTTCTGAGTACGTGTTTGGGCTGAGTGGTCATGAGTTCCTCCTTCGCTGAAACGGCAGACAGACAAAAAAACAGCACGAGTGTGTGTTTTTGTTTCCAGTGCCGCCATCCCCGAGAACTGGTAAATCCGGCCCTTTCGGGGCCGGTCATGAGCCTTCGCCCGTCGGGCTGCCCTTCAGTGGGAACGCGAAGGGCGGCCGCCGCGATCGGACTGCTCAGCGCCCCGCGCGGGCGCCCTGGTCGCGGTAGCCTTGCGGTGTCACCCCGTGCTGGCGCGCGAACGCGCGCTGCAGCGCATCCACCGAGCGGAAGCCGCTGCGGCTGGCGATCTTCTCCTGCGTCCAGCCCGTCTGCCGCAGCAGTTGCGCGGCGGCGGCCACACGGGTCTGCTCGACGAAGCGCGCGGGCGTGCAGCCGGTCTGGGTGGCGAAGGCGCGCGCGAAATTGCGCGGGCTCATCTGCACGCGCCCTGCCATCGCCTCGACCGACAGGTCTTCCTGCGGATGCGTGCCTATCCACGCGACCAGCTCGCGCAGCCGGTGGCTGGCCGTGGCCTGTGCCTCCAGTGCCTGGCTCAGTTGCGGCTGCTCGCCGCCGCGCAGCATCGGCAGCGCCAGCGTGCGGGCGATGTCCATCGACACTGCATGGCCCAGGTCGTCTTCCACGAGGGCCAGCGCCAGCTCGATGCCGGTGGTGACGCCGGCGGAGGTCCACATCGGGCCGTCCTGCACGTAGATTCGCTCGCGCTGCACGCGCACCCCCGGGCGCAGCTGCTGCAGCATGTCGCAGGCGCTCCAGTGCGTGGTGGCCTCGCGCCCGTCGAGCAGGCCGGCGGCTGCGAGCGCGAAGGCTCCGGTGCATACGCTGCCCACGCGGCGCACGCGCGGTGCGACCTCGGCGATCCATTCGCTCACCTTCTGTTCGAGGATGGCAGAGCGCACCGAGGGCTCGTCGCCGCCGGCCACGATCAGCGTGTCGATCGCGGCTGGCAGTTCGCGCAGCGCCAGCGTGCCCGCGAAGCTCAGGCCGCCGTTGGTGGGCACGCTGCCGCCCGCGGGCGACGCGATATGCAGCCGATAAGTGCCGGGGCGCATCTGCTCGGCCTTGCTGAAGACGCTGGCCGGGCCGGCGATGTCGATGGCCTCGACGCCATCGAAGGCGAGCAGCACCACCGCGCCGCCGGCGCCATGGCTGGCAGAAACAGCGGCTTCTTCGTCCTTGTGGGGCAGGGTGGGCATTCGTAGTCTCGGGGCATTGCTTGCAGCCATGGAGGAACGGCGATGTTCACGGGGTCATTTTCACGCGCGCTGGTTGCCGCCGGCATGGCGGTGCTCGTTCTGGCGGGCTGCTCCTCTGGCGCGCCGCTGCCGCCACCGCCGCGCGACGATGCGGCCGCGCTCCAGCGCGACCAGCAGGCCTTCGTCGATGCGATGAAGCCTCGCAGCCCGGGCGGCAGCCGGCCGGTGATCGCCGTGCTCGCGTCCAACGACGGCACCGAAATGACCGATCTGCTCCTGCCGTACGCGGTGCTCGGGCGCGCCGACATCGCCGACGTGCGCATCGTGGCGCCGCGCGCCGGCCGCATCGACCTGTTTCCCGCGCTGCAGGTGGACGGCGCGCAGGACTTCGCCGGCTTCGACCGCACGCATCCCGCCGGTGCCGACTACGTGATCGTCCCCGCGATGCTCAAGGACGATGCGCCCGAGATCACCGCCTGGCTGCGGCGGCAGTCGCAGCAGGGCGCACGGGTGATCGGCGTGTGTTCCGGCGCGCTTGTGGTGGGGCAGGCCGGGCTGCTCGACGGCCGGCGCTTCGCGGGCCACTGGTACGACCGCGGCACGCTGCTGAAGCGCCATGCGGGCTCGACGCACGTACCGCACCGGCGCTACGTGGTGGACCGCGGCGTGGCCACCACCACCGGCATTACCGCATCGGTGCCCGCGATGCTGGCGCTGGTGGAGGCCATCGGCGGACGCGAAAAGGCCTCCGCGCTCGCGGCCGAACTGGGCGTGGCCTCGTGGAGCCCGGTGCACGACAGCACGCCCTTCGGCCTCGATGCCGGCAAGCGCTTCGCCTACCTGCTCAACAAGGCCGCGTTCTGGCGCGTCGAGCGCTGGAGCGTCGAGGTGCGCGACGGCACGGACGACGTATCCCTCGCGCTGGCTGTGGACGCATGGGAGCGCACCGGGCGCGTGCGTGTCGAGGCGGTGTCGGCCTCGGGCCCGGTCAGGCTGCGCAGCGGACTGGTGCTGCTGGCCAGGCCCGCCTCCGCCGGCGATGGCCTCAGTGATGGCGCTCCCCGGCTGCCCCTGTCGGCCACGCTCAAGCCGGTGCCGCAGCTCGACCGCACGCTGTGCGAGATCGCCGGCCGCCACGGCGATGCGCGGCGCGACTGGGTGATGCTGGAGATGGAGTACCCGGCGCAGCAAGGCGCCGCCTGCGCCGGGTGACCGTGCCGGGCGGGGACACGGGGCAGCGCCGGCTGGCCGCCTAGGCGTTGCTGGTCGCGCGCACTTCCTCGATGCTGGTCTGCCCGGCCAGCACCTTCTCGATGCCGTCCTGGCGCAGCGTGCGCATGCCTTCCTGCAACGCGGCCTGCTGGAGCTCCTCGGCGCGCGCGCCGGTCTGCACCAGCCGCCGCAGCGTCTTCGACATGCTCATCAGCTCATGGATGCCCACGCGGCCCTTGAAGCCGGTGTCGCCGCAGTGCTTGCAGCCCTTGCTGGTGTAGGTGTGCAGCCGCCCGTCGCGGCCATGGCGCTGCACCCAGCCGGCCAGCACCGCCTGGCGCTGGGCCGCGTCGCGCTGCTGCTCGGGGCCGAAGGCGTGCATGTAGTCGTCCAGCAGTTCCTCTACAGCCTCGGGGCTCGCGGGCGTGCCGGTGGTGCACTGCGTGCACAGGCGGCGCACCAGCCGCTGGGCGAGCACGGCCAGCAGCGAGTCGGCGAAATTGAACGGGTCCATGCCCATGTCCAGCAGGCGGGTGACGGTCTCGGGCGCGCTGTTGGTGTGCAGGGTCGAGAGCACCAGATGGCCTGTCAGCGAGGCCTCGATGGCGGTCTTGGCGGTTTCCTCGTCGCGGATCTCGCCGACCATGATCACGTCCGGGTCGGCGCGCACGAAGGCGCGCAGCGCCTTGGCGAAGGTCCAGTCGATGCGCGGGTTGATCTGCACCTGCCGCAGCCCGGCCTGCGTGATTTCCACCGGGTCTTCCGCGGTCCAGATCTTGCGCTCGGGCGTGTTGATGTGCATCAGCGCCGAGTGCAGCGTGGTGGTCTTGCCCGAGCCCGTGGGGCCCACGCACAGCACCATGCCGTAGGGGCGCTCGACCGCCTTCGTCAACTGCGCGAGGTTGTCGGGCGACAGGCCCAGCCGGTCCATCGGAATGGGCTTGGCCGACGCCAGGATGCGCATCACCACGTCTTCGAGGCCGTTGTTGGTGGGAATGGTCGCCACGCGCAACTCGATGCGGTGCTGTGGCGAGTACTTCGCGAAGTTGATCTTGCCATCCTGCGGATTGCGCTTCTCGCTGATGTCGAGGTCGCACATGATCTTCACGCGCGCGACGATCGCGTTGCGGTAGCTCGGCGGCAGCTCCAGGTAGGTGTAGAGCAGGCCGTCGCGCCGGAAGCGGATGCGGGTCTTTTCCTGGCCCGGGTAGCTCTCGATGTGGATGTCGGAGACGCCCTCGCGGTGCGCCTCGATGATCATGCTGTTGATCATGCGCACCAGCGAGTTGTCGGACTGCTCGATGGGCGCCTCGCTTGCCGCCGGCGGCGCGGCGACTTCCTTCTCCAGCGTCTGCAGCAGCTCGCTCGTGCCGGCCACGTCGAAGTCCAGCGGCTGGCTCGGGTCGAAGTGGGCCGCGAAGGGGTTGGGCGCCGCGCCCGTGTGCTCGCCGATCTTCTCGTACACCGCGTTCAGCACGCCGTCGAGGTCCAGGCACTGGCCCACCACCGGCGTGACCTTCAGCTGTGCGATGAACTCCACCTCGTCGAGCGCCGAATGCCGGCTGGTCGGATCGTCGATGGCGACGATGAGCCGCCCCTCGTGCAGCATCAGCGGCATGACCTGCAGCCGCCGCGCCACCGCGTGCGGCAGCTTGCGCAGCGCCTCGGCCGCCGGCGGATAGAGATGCAGGTTGACCAGCGGATAGCCCATCTTGCGAACCAGCGCCGTCTGCAACTGGCCCCGGCTCACCACGCCCATGCGCACCAGCGTCTCGCCCAGCGGCACCATCGGGTCCAGCTTCTGCCGGTCCAGGCCCGCGCGAAGCTGCTCCTGCGTGACCATCCCCAGCGAGATGAGCGCCTCGCCGATGCGCGCGATGGGCGTGCGGCTCTGGGCCTCCAGCGCGTTCAGCAATTGCTCCGGCATGACGACTTCGTTGATGGACATGGGGGACGTTCTCCTGCTCGATTTCGTGCATGGATCGTAGAGCGTGATCGGGTCCATTGCCACAGGTTCGAGCTTGAGTACGCAAGTACTCAAGTCAACCACGAGTTAACTCGTGACGGCAACCGGCGGCACGGTCCGTGCGCCGGATTTCCTTTCGTCCTACGGGCAGCAACCGCCGCTTCGCCAAACATCGCCGGAATGCATCGATTGATATTTGCCACCACTGCGCTGGTGGGCATGCTCGGCTTCGCGGCGAGGGCAGAGCCCATCAAGCTGCCTGTAGACAGCGACGAGAAGGGCTCCGTCTACGTCGCCCCCAACGTCAATCCCACCGAGACATCGGCCACCGTCAACGGCGCCACCGTCGGCGTGCAGCGCCCCGACGGCAGCGGCACCTACATCGGCACCGACACCTCCACGCCCCGGCCCACGTATTCGCTGGGCGCGAGCACCGGCGGCAACGTGTCGTTCTCGGGCGGCGTGCAGTCGGATGGAAAGGCCAACAACGGCGTGAAGGCCGGTGTGACGATCAAGTACTGAGCGCGGATCAGACCAGCGTGCCGTACACGATGAAGCCGTCGTGCGTCGCGACCTTGTCGTAGAGCGTGCGGCCCGCCGTGTTGGTCACGTGCGTCTGCCAGTACACGCGATGGCCGCCCGCGAGCTTCACGCGCTCGTACACACCGCTGATCAGCAGGCGGCCGACGCCCCTGCCGCGTTCGGAAGGCAGGGTGAACAGGTCCTGCAGGTAGCAGGTCGGCTCCAGCCGGGTGGTGCTGCGGTGAAAGAGGTAGTGGGTAAGGCCGACCAGTTGCCCGTCGCGCTCGGCGACCAGCGCATGCACGGGTTCGTAGGCGTCGAAGAAGCGCTGCCAGGTGGCCTGCGTGATCTCGTCGGCGAGGGCGCTCGGGCCCTCTCGGCCGTAGAAGGCGTTGTAGCCGTCCCAGAGCGGCTTCCATGCCGCGTAGTCGGCGGCCACTGGCGGGCGGATCAACAGGGAAGAGCTCATGTCGTCGGAAACTGCGCGTTGAAAACGTGCAATTGCAACATGGGCAACACGGCCGGTGCTCAGCGAACGAAGAATTCCTTCAGTGCCTTTTCAGGCAGCTGGCCATGCAGGCCGATGGCGACCACTCCGGCGCGGGAAAGCTCCGAGGGCGGTGCCGCCTTGCGCAGCGAGCCGTGGCGGCCGGCGTACTGCACCTCCGACCACTCCTCGCCGACGGCACCATGACCGGTGCGCAGCAGGCCTTTCAGGCGCAGCACGCCCGCCGGCATTTCGCGCAGCCAGGCGCGAAGCGCGGCCGCGGGAATCATCGCGTCGGGCTGCGCGCTCCAGGTCTGGAACAGTGCGCCGTGGTCGGGTGCATGATGGCCGTGATCGCAGTCGGGGCCGCATGCGTGAGCGGTGCCCAAGGCCTGCTGCGGCAGCCCCGACAGCAGCGCCAGCGGCACCGCCGCTTCCGTGGTCTCGATGCACGGCGTTCCGGGCACGTTCGCCTCGACCCATGACCTCGCCGCGACCAGCGCGTCGGGCGCCGCGATGTCAGCCTTGTTCAGCACCACGAGGTCGGCCGATTTCAACTGCCGCGCCAGCGTATCGGCCAGCAGCGGGTCCGTCGACTGCCGCGCCGCCGCGCTCGCATCCACCATCACGATCACGCCCTCGAGGCTCAACTCCGGCGCCGCCATGCCGATCTGCGCGATGCGCCACGGGTCCGACACGCCGCTGGCCTCGATCACCACCGCGTCGAACGGCGTCGTCGCCTCGATCACGTCCACCAGCGCCCGCCCCAGGTCGTCGCCGATCTGGCAGCACACGCAGCCGTTGGTCAGCGCCACGGTGTCGCCATGCGTGGCGGCGATCAGCCCGGCGTCGATGTTGAGCGCGCCGAAGTCGTTCACCAGCACCGCCATGCGCAGGCCCCTGGCCTCGTGCAGCCAGCGGTTGAGCAGGGTGGTCTTGCCGGCGCCAAGGAAGCCGCCGATGACGGTGAACGGAAGCCGCCTTCCGGGCATCACGCGCCCTGGCCTCTCTGCGCCTCGAACACGCGCCCCGAGAGCACTGTGCCCCACACGCGCGCGTCCTTGAGCGCCATCGGGTCCATCTCCAGCGGGTCGTCTTCCAGCACGCAGAAGTCGGCGCGCTTGCCGCATTCGATGCTGCCGATCTCGCCGTCCAGCTTCAGCGTCCATGCGGCGCCGAGCGTGATGGCGCGCAGCGCCTGTGGCACGGTGATGCGCTCGGCCTCGCCCAGCAGCCGGCCTTTGGGCGTGATGCGGTTGACGGCGCACCAGGCGGTGAAGAGCGGCCCGAGCGGCGTCACCGGCGCGTCGGAGTGAATCGCCAGCGGAACGCCCGCCGCCAGCGCGCTGCCACAGGCGTCGAGGCGGTTCGCGCGGTCGGGCCCCATGGTCATCTCGTAGTGCTGGTCGCCCCAGTACCAGATGTGGTTGGCGAACAGGTTCGCGCACAGGCCCAGCGAGGCCATGCGGCGGAACAGCGGCGCATCGATCATCTGGCCGTGCTGCAGCGTGTGGCGGTGGTCGGGGCGCGGCGCGCGCGCCAGCACGCGCTCGATGGCGTCGATGGCCACTTCGCTCGCTTCGTCGCCGTTGGTGTGCGTGTGGATGGTGAGGCCCGCGCGGTGATAGGTCTCGAAATCGGTCTCGTACTGCGCGGGTGCCGTCACCCAGATGCCGTTGGGCGCGCCGTTGAAATGGCCCGGCCAGCGCAGCCGCGCCGAGAAGCCCTGGATCGAGCCGTCGAGCATCATCTTCACAAGGCCGTAGCGCAGACGGTCGGTGTTGCGCGGCAGCAGCGACTTCACGTGCTCCGCGCCCTGCGCGGCACCGTGCGTGCCATGGAAGGCCTGGAACGCGGGGAGGATGCGAACGCCGAAGCCTTCGTCTCCGGTCACCGTCTCCAGCACGCCGCAGTCGTCGGGCGTGAGCTTGTTGACCAGGTCGGTCGCGGTGGTCACGCCCTGCAGGCAGGCCAGCCGCGCGAAGGAGCGGACGCCGGCCTCGGTCATCGGCGCGAGCAGGCCGGCGTTGCCGATCTTGCGCAGCACCAGGAACATGGCGGCCGGCTCCTGCAACTCGCCGGTGGGCTCGCCTTCATCGGCGCCGTCCGCGAACCTGACCACGCCTTCCACCTCGTTGTCGCGCGTGATCTCGGCAATGCGCAGCATCGCGCTGTTGACGTTCATCAGGTGGCCGTTGGCATGGCCGATGACGATGGGCCGCGTGCTGCTCGCGCGGTCGACGTGGCGAACCGTCATGCGCTCGCCGCCGAAGTAGATGGGGTCGAAGCCCCAGGCGACCAGCGGCTCGGTGTCGGGCACGCCGTCGGCCGTCATCTTCGCGGCCACCTCCGACAGGCGGGAGACCACTTCGTCCATCGAGCGCAGGCCGCTCCACACCTTGCCCTCGGGGTCGCGGCGGTCGAACCAGCCGAGGTACGTCCAGTCCCACATGCTGCCTTCCTTCAGGTGGCAGTGGCCTTCGACAAGGCCGGGCATCACCACCTTGCCGGCGAAGCGCTCGTCGAGCGTGAACGGGCCCCAGCCCTGCATGTCCGCGAGCGCGCCCACGGCCAGCACGCGGCCGTCGCGCACCGCCACGTGGGTGGCGTGCGGCTGCATCGGGTTCATCGTGATGATCTTGCGGGCGGTGTAGACGGTGGTGGTCGTTTTGTTCGCTGTCTGTTGGCTCATGGCGATTCCGGAATCGAAAGAGGAGGGCGCGGCAGCCCGTCGACGATGTCGACGCGCCTGCAGCGTACCCAATGATCGGGCGCGACCTCGCGCAGCGGCGGCAGTTCCGCCGCGCAGGCCGCTTCCGCCATCGGGCAGCGGCCTGCGAAGCGGCAGCCCCTGGGCGGGTCGATGGGGCTGGGCGGATCGCCGCTCAGCTTGATGCGGTTCGCGGCGCGACGCCTTCCGCCGCTCACGGTCGGCACCGCCGACATCAGCGCCACGCTGTACGGGTGCAGCGGCCGCGCGAAGAAGCTGCGGCGCGGCGCGCGCTCGACGATCTGGCCCAGGTACATCACTGCGATGTCGTCGCAGATGTGCTCCACCACTGCCATGTCGTGCGAGATGAAGAGATAGGTTAGGCCCAGCTCGCGCTGCAGCCGCGCCAGCAGGTTCAGGATCTGCGCGCGGATGGCGATGTCGAGCGCCGACACCGGCTCGTCGCACACCACCAGCTCCGGGTTGGTGGCCAGCGCCCGGGCGATGTTGATGCGCTGGCGCTGCCCGCCGGAGAACTGGTGCGGAAACAGGTGTTGCTGCTCCGGCCGCAGGCCTACGGCCTCGAACAGCTCGGCCACGCGGTGCGTGCGCTCCTCGGGCGTGCCCACCCGCATCAGGTCGAGCGGCGCGCGCACGGCGGCGCCCGCGCGCTCGCGCGGGTTCAGCGAGGAGAACGGGTCCTGGAAGATGATCTGCATGCGGGTGCGCGCCTGCCGCAACGCCTCGCCCTGCAGCGCACCCAGGTCGGTGTCGCCCAGTTGCATGCGCCCCGAAGTGACCGGCGCGAGCCGCATCACCGCCAGCGCCGTCGTGGTCTTGCCCGAGCCCGATTCGCCGACCACCGCCAGCGTGCTGCCGCGGCGCACTGCGAAGGAAACGCCGTCCACCGCCTTCACCACCTCGGGCGTGCGGCCCCAGCCGGACTTGCCGCGCGGGAAGTGCACCTTCAGGTCGTCGACCGAAAGCAGCGTGTCGGTCTTGCCGATGAACGTCATGCGGCCTCCCGTTGGGGTTGTGCCGCAGCCGCCGGCTCGGCATGCAGCCAGCAGGCTGCGCTATGCGGTACTCCAGCGGCCATTTCGCCGTGCACCGCGAACATCGGCGGCACCTCGGCCGCGCAGCGCGGCATCGCGCGCGGGCAGCGCTCGCGGAAGGCGCAGCCGGTGCCCAGCTCCCAGATCGAAGGCACCACGCCGGCGATCTCGGCGAGGTCCTGGCGCCCGTCGCCATCCTGCGCCGCGCTGCTGCCGAGTTCGGGCAGGCAGTCGATCAGCCCGCGCGTGTAGGGGTGGCCGGGTTCCGACAGCACCTGTTCGGTGGTGCCCTGCTCGATGACGCGGCCCGCGTACATCACCATCACGCGGTCGGCCATCTCGGCCACCGCGCCCATGTCGTGCGTGATGAGCATGATGGCCGTGCCCTTCTCGCGCTGCAGTTCCCGCAGCAGGTCGAAGATCTGCGCCTGCACCGTCACGTCGAGCGCGGTGGTGGGTTCGTCGGCGATCAGTATGTCGGGCCTGCAGGCCAGCGCCATCGCGATCATCACGCGCTGTCGCATGCCGCCGGAGAGTTGGTGCGGGTACTCGTCCACGCGCCGCTCGGGTGCCGGAATGCCCACCTGCCGCAGCATCTCGATGGCGCGCTGCCGCGCCGCGTGCGCGTTCATGCCGGCATGCAGCTGCAGCGATTCGCCGATCTGGTCGCCCACTGTGAACACCGGGTTCAGCGATGTCATCGGCTCCTGGAAGATCATCGAGATGCGGTTGCCGCGCACCTCGCGCATGCGGGCATCGGTGGCCTGCACCAGGTCTTCGTCCTGGAACAGCACCCGGCCGCCGCGGATGCGCCCCGGCGGCGAGGGAATGAGCCGCAGCAGCGCCAGCGCCGTCATGCTCTTGCCGCAGCCCGACTCGCCGACCACGCACAGCGTTTCGCCGGCGCGGATCTCGAAGTCGACACCGTTGAGCACCAGCGCCTGTCCGCGCCGCGTCTTGAACTCCACGTGCAGGTCCTGCACGCGCAGCAGCGTGCTATCGGAAGGCGAAGTCATGCAAAGATACCTTTCGCACGCAAATCTGCGGACATTCCCGGCGTGGCGTCTTTTCCGGGAATACCGCGGAACCGGCTTTGCCGGGCCGCAGGTATTGCCCCCTTCAAGGGGGTTGGCGGCCACACGAAGTGGGCAAGCCTGGGGGTGGACTTCATCTTTCCCTCAGCTTGGGGTTGAGGGCATCGTTCAGGCCGTCGCCGATCAGGCTCACGGCCAGCACGGTGATGAAGATGGCTGCGCCAGGGAAGGCCACCGCCCACCAGCACGAGAGCACGTACTGCCGGCTGGAGCCGATCATCAGCCCCCAGCTCATCTGGTTCGGATCACCCAGGCCGAGAAAGGACAGCCCCGCCTCGAAAAGAATCGCCGCGCCGATGGCCAGCGTTGCCGACACCACCAGCGGTGGCAGCGCGTTCGGCAATATCACCCTCCAGATGATGCGTGCGTCGCGCGCGCCGATGGCCCGCTCGGCGCGCACGAACTCCAGGCCCCGGTACTTCATGAACTCCGCGCGCGTGAGCCGCGCGGTGCCGGTCCAGCTCACGATTCCGATGGCCAGCGTCACCGTCACCAGCGTGGGCGAGAACAGCGTCACCACCACCATCGCGAAGAGCAGCGCCGGCAGCACCTGGAAGAACTCGGTGAGCTTCATCAGCGCGGCATCGACCTTGCCGCCGTAGTAGCCCGCGAAGGCGCCCAGCGTGATGCCGATCAGCACCGAAAGCAGCGCGGCCACGGCACCCACCAGCAGCGTGGCGCGGCCGCCGTAGATCAGCGCGGTGATCACGTCGCGGCCGAGGTAGTCGGTGCCCAGCCAGGCCTCCTCGCTGAAGGGCGGGGTGAGCGGCGCGGCCTTGATCTCGAACGGGTCGGCCGGGTAGATCCACGGGCCGGCGATCGCGACCAGCAGCACGGCCAGCAGCATCACCATGCCGGCGATGGCCGCCGGGTTGCGCAGGAACATGCGCATCGCCTCCACGCCCGGATGCTCGACGCGCACGGCGGGCCTCTTCTCGGATGCGGCGGCGGCAGAAGCAGCAGCGGTGGGCATTGCGATCACCTTGCTCATGAGGTCTTGATCCGTGGATCGATGAAGCGGTAGCAAAGGTCGGTGAGCTGGTTCATCACCACCACCACGATGGAGGAGAACAGCAGCACGCCGAGGATGGTCGGGTAGTCGCGCCGCAGCACCGACTCGAAGGCCAGCCGGCCCAGGCCCGGCCAGTTGAACACCGTCTCCACCAGGATGGCGCCCGCCAGCACGTTGCCGAACTGCAGGCCCAGCACCGTCACAACCGGCAGCAGCGCGTTGCGCAGCGCGTGCTTGTAGAGCACCACGCGGTCGGCCAGGCCCTTGGCGCGCGCGGTGCGGATGAAGTCGGAGCCCAGCACGTCGAGCATCGACGAGCGCGCCAGCCGGCTGTACTGCGCGAGGTACACCAGGCTCAGCGTGAGCGTGGGCAGCACCAGGTGGTGCGCCACGTCGAGCATGTCGGCGAAGCCGCCGCCGCCCGTCGAGTCGATGGAGCGCATGCCCGCCACCGGCAGCACCGGAAACACCGAGGCCAGCAATATCACCAGCATGATCCCCAGCCAGAACACCGGCGCCGCGAAGCCCACCAGCGACAGTACGGTGATGAACTGCGAAAGCAGCCCGTTCGGCCTGCGCGACGAGAGCACGCCCAGCGCGGTGCCCACGAAGAAGGCCAGCAGCACCGCGCTGAGCACCAGCAGCAGCGTGGCCGGCACGCGCTCGGCGATCATGCTCGTCACCGGCAGGTTGAAGAAGTACGAGTAGCCCAGGTCGCCCTGCGCCACCTTGCCGAGGTACACCCCCAGTTGCACGGGTAGCGACCGGTCGAGCCCGTACTGCGTGCGCAGCTGCGCCATCAGCTCGGGCGACATGCCGCCGCTGGCGCCGGCGATGGTTTCCACCGGGTCGCCCGGCGCGGCGTGCACCAGCACGAAATTGAGTACCACCACGGCGAGCACCAGGCCCAGGGCCTGGAGCAGACGCGAGGCGGCGTAGCGAAGCGTGCCCATGATGTCGCGCCCGCCTGCCTACTTGATGTACACCTCGTCCAGCGGCGACAGCGGCCCCCAGATGGTGGTCGGCACGTTGGCCACCTTCTTGTTGGTAATGGTGTGGTACGGCACCTGGTTGATGAACTCGATGGGCAGTTCGTCGGTCACGATCTTCTGGAAGGTCGCGTAGTAGGCCTTGCGCTGCGTCGGATCGATCAGCCCGCCCGCGGTGTTCAGCAGCTCGTCCACCTTCGGATTGGCGTAAGACTGTGTGTTGGTCCAGACGATGGACTTGATGTT
The DNA here is from genome assembly GCF_048305045.1 of Variovorax sp. 278MFTsu5.1. NCBI lineage: Bacteria > Pseudomonadati > Pseudomonadota > Betaproteobacteria > Burkholderiales > Comamonadaceae > Variovorax > Variovorax sp. 278MFTsu5.1. The sequence goes on along the minus strand of NZ_CP157622.1, from coordinate 4,956,129 downwards.
GGTCGACAGGTAGGTGCGGTGCACGCCGATGATCGGGTCTCCCCAGTTGAAGACCACGTCCATCGACATATCGAAGTCGTGCGAGGCCAGCCGCTTGGCCCAGGCCGGGAAGTCGGCCGAGGCGCGCACCTCCACCGTGATGCCCACCTTCTTGAGCTGGCCCCGGATGTACTCGGCCACGTTCTTCTGCTGGTCGTCCGCGCCCGGCAGGTAGTCGATGGTGAGCTTGAAGCGCTCGCCGTTGGCGCCGGCCTTGTAGCCAGCGGCATCGAGCATCTCGCCGGCCTTCTTCAGGTCGAGCGGGTAGCGCACCAGGTCGGGCACGGCGAAGGGGCTGTTCGCCACCAGCGGGCCGTCGGAGACGGTGGCGAAGCCGCCCATCAGCGCCTTGGCGATGAAGTTCTTGTCGATCGCGGTGGCGATGGCCTTGCGCACCTGCACGTTGGAGAGCGGCTTCTTCGCGGTGTTGAAGGCCAGCCAGTTGAGCGCGCCGATGCCGTCGTAGCCCTTGGGCGTGAGCGACACCCTCGGGTCGTTCGCGAAGCGCTTAAGGTCCGTGGGCAGCGTGGCGAAGGGCAGCATCTGGACATCGCCGCGCTCCAGCCCGAGCACCAGGCTCGCCATGTCGGGCGTGATGTTGACGATCACCTTGTCGAGGTACGGCTTGTTGGGCAGGAAGAACTTGTCGAAGCGCTCCATCACGATGCGCTGCGCGGGCTTGAATTCGGTCACGCGGAACGGGCCCGAGCCGACCACGTCGGTGGTGTTGCGCGGATGGTTCTTCAGGTCCTGCCCGTCGCCGTAGATGTGCTTGGGAAGAATGGGGCACAGCGCGGGCGACATCGCGAGCACGATGGCCGGGTGCGGCACGCCCATGCGGATGACGGCGGTGTACGGATCGGGCGTGTCCACCTTCTCCACCGGTCCCATCATGGTGGTGAACGGGTGGTTGGCCTTGATGGCCATGATCGAGAAGGCCACGTCGGCCGAGGTGACGGGCTTGCCGTCGTGGAAGAGCGCGTCCTTGCGCAGCTTGAGCGTGAGCGACTTGCCGTCCTCGGCCAGCTTCCACGATTCGGCCAGGTAGGGCTGCGGGTTCCACTTGTCGTCGAAGCGCAGCGGGCTCGCGAAGATCTGCGTGGAAGGCATGGCGGTGGCGATACCGGATTGCACCGCGCCGTTCAGGTGCCGCGGCGTCTGCGTGCTGCCGATCACCAGCGTGCCGCCGCGCTTGGGTTCTTCGGCCGCGAAGGCGTAAAGCGGAAGCAGGTTGCTCGCGGCCAGCAGCGTGGCGGAGAGCAGGGTGGTGCGGCGCGTGAGCAGGGGAAGCTGGGGAGGGGGAAGCTGCATGACAGGACCTCGGAGAGTTCGACACAGGCAATCGGGTTCGGCCTCATCGCAGTGGTGCGATGCGAAGGCCTTGTGTCGAAGATAGGCGCTGGGTGCATGCCGGCGAAGAGCCAACCCGCTGCGACTCGCAGGGCCAGAAGGGGCGGGTTTGCCCCGTTGTGCGGCGAGGCGGTGCGCCACTTCGGGGAATGCGCGACGGCGGTGCGCCGCGCTGCCTTTCTCCTTGCTTTCTTCTTTCCCTATTTCTCGTCGCGCAGCCAGTACCACTTGTAGAGCATGCGTTGCCCCATGCGCCTGAACGGCGCGAAGGCGCGCGACTCCACCACGCCGAGCACGTTGGGAAAGGGCAGCTGCGAGTGGTAGATGGGAAGCTCGAACACCTCCCGGCCGGCGTCCTTGCCCGCCACGCGCTCGGCCAGCCGCTTGCCGGCCCAGGTCGAGAACGACACGCCGTTGCCGCCGTAGCCCACCGCGTACCAGATGCTCTTGCTCGCATCGGGCTGGGTGATGCGCGGCATCATGTCGTGGCTCATGTCGACCCAGCCCCACCACGAGTAGTCGATGCGGATGCCCGCCAGCGGCGGGAACTTGCGCGCGATGGCGTCGGTAAGCAGCTTCAGGTGCACCGCGCCCTCGGCATCGGCGCCGCTCACTGCGCTGCGGCTGCCGATCTGCAGCCTGTTGCCTTCGAGCAGCCGGTAGTAGAAGCGCAGCGTGCGCGTGTCGGTCAGGAATGTCTTCGATCGGAAGTTGGTGGCCTGCAGTTCCGCATCGGTCAGCGGGCGCGTGACCACCGAGTTCGACAGGATCGGCATGATCCGGTCCTTCAGCGCCGGGTTGAGCGCCTGTCCCGTGTAGCCGCCGGTGCACACCGCCACGCGGCGCGCGCGCACCACGCCGCCGGGCGTGCGCAGGTGGTGCACGCCGTCGATGGTCTGCCAGCCCTGCACCGGGTTCGATGTGTGCACCTTCACGCCCAGCGCGCGGGCGCGCCGCATCAGGCCGAAGGTGAACTTCAGCGGGTGGATGCCGATGCCCTCGGCCTCATACAGCGCACCGACCGTCTCGCGCTCATCGCAGTAGTCGCGCCGCACTTCATCGGCGCTCATCATGCGGGTGGCGTAGCCGAACTTCTCGCGCATCAGCCGCGCCTCGGCGTCGAGGACGGGCAGCTTCTCCTTGCGGTGCGCAAGATAGAGATGGCCGCCGTCGCAGGCGTCGCAGTCGATCTGCGTGGTGAGGTGGCGGAAGTTCTCGAAGCCGCTGCGGATCTCTGCGTCGAGCTTCTTCGCGGTGTCGAAGCCCCAGCGCTCGATCCACTGCGAGCGCTTGAGCCGGCCGCTCGCGTTCTGTCCCTGGCCGCCGCTGCGGCTGGAGCAGCCCCAGGCTGCCTGGTTGGCTTCGAGCACCGTGGCCTGTATGCCGTGCTCCTGCGCGAGGTACAGCGCTGTCGACATGCCGGTCGCGCCCGAGCCGATGACGGCCACGTCGACGTCGATGTCCTGCGTGAGCGGGCCGTCGTCCTCCGGCGGCGTTCCGGCGCTGGCCACCCACCAGGTGGGCGCGTAGGCGCGGCCGGCGCCGGGGTCGGGGGCCAGAAGCGGGTCGTACTGCGGGTCGTAGGGGCGGGACGGTGCCTTGGGCTGCTGCTGATGCTGGAGCGCCGCGCTGTCGATGCTGGCCGCGCTGGCGTCCAGGCGGCGCGCAGTGCTTGTCGTGGTCATGAAAGGCTCCAGTCGAAGAAGAGAGCTGTAGAACGGTTCACTTCGCGGCAGGCAGGTTGGGCCGCGCCTTGCGGAACACATTCTTCAGGTGGATCTTTCCGTCCTTGAAGGTGAAGACGTCGATGCCGTCGGTCTCGATGCGGCTGCCGTCGGCGGCCGTGCCGGTGAAGGTCCACTGCGATGTGCCGAAGTCGCCATGCACGAAGTGCACGCCGTTTTTCCATTGCGCATCGGGCACCGTGGCCCAGGCCGCGGCGAAGGCCGTGCGCACCGCAGCAGTGCCGACGTGGCGCGTGCCGCAGGCATCAGGGCCGGCGGCGGTCTGGAAGATGCAGTCGGGCGTCATGAAGCTCATCAGCGCGTCGATATCGTGGCGGTTCCAGGCGTCGCTGAAGGCGGCGAGGGTGTCGGTGGTCACGGCGGGCGTGGCGGAAGAAGAAGGCATGGCGGTTGCACTGAGGCTGGGGAGTTCGATGGAGGCAAGAGTAGGCAGCGAGGTGCCGGCGCGATAGGGCCAGTTGCGGAGATTCGACCGAGCCAGAACGCCACGGATGCGCCACGGATCGGCATGCCTGCCCTAAACTGCGGCGCACCATGCCCCCGAATCCGCGAGCAACCCAATGGGCGCAGCTCTTCGCGCTGCCCGACCAGCCGGCGCTGCCCCTGCAGGCCCGCCTGCGCGCCAGCGTGGTGCAGGCCATCCTCGAAGAACACCTGGCGCCCGGCGCACCGCTGCCTTCGTCGCGCGAACTCGCCGCGCTGCTGGGGCTGAGCCGCAACACCGTCACCTCGGCCTACCTGCAACTGATCGACGAAGGCTTTCTGGAGGCGCGCCCGCGCAGCGGCGTGTTCGTGGCGCACGGCGCGCGCCCTCTCACCGCGGCGCCCGCCGAACCGCTTGTGGGCCGCAGCGGCCAGGCCAGCCAGCCGCCGGACTGGTCGGGCCGTGTACTGCGCTCGCTGGTCGACAAGCCCACGCTGTCCAAGCCCGACCGGTGGCGCGACTATCCGTATCCGTTCGTCTACGGCAACTACGACCCGCAACTGTTCCCCACCGAAGACTTCCGCGAATGCTGCGCGCGCAGCTTGGCGCGCTCGCAGCTGCCCCACTGGACGCCCGACTTCGAGACCGACGACGTGCCCGATCTCATCGAGCAGATCCGCACGCGCCTGCTGCCCAAGCGCGGCGTGTTCGCGCTGAAGGAAGAGATCCTCGTGACCATGGGCGCGCAGCACGCTTACTACCTGCTGGCCGAGGCGCTCTTCGACGAACAGACCCGCGTGGGGCTGGAGGAGCCGGGGCACCCGCATGCGCGCAACAGCTTTTCATTGCGGCAGCCGAAGTGGGTGGAGGTCGATGTCGATGAAGACGGGCTGGTGGTCGATGCGCTGCCCGCTGCCGACTATCTGTTCGTTACGCCCTCGCACCAGAGCCCCACCACCGCCACGCTGAGCCTGGAGCGGCGGCAGTGGCTGTTGCGCAAGGCGGAGCTGCAGGACTTCGTGATCATCGAAGACGACTACGAGGCTGAGAACCTTTATGAAGGCACACCCATGCCGGCGCTCAAGAGCCTGGACAAGACGGGGCGGGTGATTTACGTGGGGTCTGTTTCTAAGAGCCTTTCGCCTGCGCTTCGGCTGGGGTTCATTGTTGCGCCTCGGGCGTTGATCAAGGAACTGCGGGTGATCCGGCATGCGATGGTGCGGCATCCGAGTGCCTTTCTGCAGCATGCCTATGCGCTGTTTCTTTCGCTCGGACACCACGAGTCGCATGCACGGCGCGTCAATCATGCGATGCAGGAGCGGCTGGCCATTGCGGCGCAGGCGTTGCGGGAGCACTTGCCTGATTTCGAGTTTCGGCTGCCTTCCGGAGGGGCTTCCATATGGGTGCAGGCGCCTACTTGGGTGGATGCGACTGAGCTGGCGTTGATGGCTCGAAGCCATGGGGTGTTGATCGAGGCGGGGGATGTGTTCTTTGCTCGGCCTCCTTATCCTTGTCCGTTCTTTCGGTTGAGGCTTTCTTCTATTGCTGCTGGGCAGATTCCGGCTGGGATTCGGGCTTTGGCTTTGGCTGTGGGGGAGTTGGCGTTGGCTCGTGGGGAAGTGCGTTCTTTTAGCGGGTTCAATCACTGAGTTTGTTTGCTTCCCGGGGCCGGGACTCGCCCCGGCGGGCGACCTACTTTCTTTTGCTTCGCTGTATGGACCGGGGACCTGGGTAACGGGTGTGCGCGGACATAGGAAACACTTTCTGGGTCGAGATGACCGAGGAAGTGCCCCATGCCCTGGCAACCGAGAGACCTGATGGACACCAAGCGAGAGTTCGTGGAACTGGCTTTGCAGGAGGGGGCGAACCGGCGCGAGCTGTGCCGGCGCTTCGGCATCAGCCCCAAGACCGGCTATTCGCTGCTCAAGCGCCATGCGCTGCAAGGCATGGCGCAAGCATGCACACCGCGCAGCACGCGACCGCTGAACTCTCCTACGCGCAGCACCGATGCGCTGGAGCAGGCCGTGGTCCAGCTGCGGCTGGCCCACCCCAGTTGGGGTGGCCGCAAGATCGCCCGCCGGCTGGCCGACCAGGGCCTGGGCGAGGTTCCTGCGCCCAGCACCGTCACCAACATCCTGCATCGCCATGGGCTGATCACTCCAGAGTCCAGCAAGGCAAGCGAACACTGGTGCCGCTTCGAGCACGAGCAGCCCAATGCCCTGTGGCAGATCGACTTCAAGGGCGACTTCGCCATGGCTGCGGCGCGCTGCTATCCACTGACCGTGCTGGACGACCATTCGCGCTTCAATCTCGCGCTGAGGGCTTGTCCCAGCGTGGGCACCGACAGTGTGCGACCGCACCTGGAGCAGGTCTTTGCCCGCTATGGGCTGCCGGTGCGCATCAACACGGACAACGGCGCTCCCTGGGGCGCTCCGCGTCAACCGGCGCATGGACTGTCCGAGCTGGGCGTGTGGCTCATCAGGCTGGGGATTCGGCTGAGCCACAGCGCGCCGTACCACCCTCAGACCAACGGCAAGATCGAACGCTTCCACCGCTCGCTGAACACGGAGGTGCTCGCCGGGCGCAGCTTCGCCGATCTGGGCCAGGCCCAGGCGGCCTTCGAGCGCTGGCGCGGCATCTACAACCACGAGCGCCCACACGACGCGCTGGACCTTCTCACGCCCGCCAAGCGCTACGCGATCAGCCCCAGGCCCTATCCGCGGGCGTTGGCTCCCATCGAGTACCAGCAGGGGGACACGGTGGTGATCGTCAAGCACAACGGCGAGGCCAGCTTCCGCGGCCACAAGCTGAAGGTGCCAAATTGCCTTCTGAAACTGCCCATCGCATTCCGCGCGGATCCACAACACGACGGCCACTTCGACGTGTTCTTCTGCCATCAGCCGTTCATGCGACTGGACTTGAACTGCCTGACAGCAAGGCGATAACCTGCCAGAGTGTTTCCTATGTCCGCGCACACCCGTTACCCAGGTCCCCGGTCCATACACTTCGCCAAAAGAAAGTAGGCAAAGAAAAGGCGACCCCACTGTCTGCGACCCCTTCGCTTTGCGAAGGGGCAACCTGCGGTGCTCGCGTTTCGCGGGGTCTCGCAGAACTCGCTTTGCTCAAACAGCTGCGAGCCCTGATCCGCGAAACGCTGCGCTCCTCGGCGCAGCCAGAGGGGAGGGGAGACCAACGGGCCATCGCTGCGCTCGGCCGCAGTTGCCCAGCAGGCGCTTCGCGCCTGCTGGGCTTGGAATGGGATTGAGGGCCGGGACTGAAGGCGTTGAAGTGGCTTGAGGCGCGCGCTGCTGCTTTATTGAGAGCCTCTGAACCTGAAGCCCCTGCCGAGCAAAGCGAAGGCCAGTCCAAGGCTGCTCAGAAGCCGAGCGAAGCGATGGCGCGGATCGATCCCTTCTGGCTGCGCCGAGGAGCGCAGACGTAGGAGGGATAAGGGCCGCAGCTGTTTGAGCGAAGCGAGTTCTGCGGACCCCCTCCTACGTCGAGCACCGCAGGTTGCCCGTAGCGAAGCGAAGGGACGCAGACAGTAGGGTCGCCTTTCTTTTGCCTACGTTTCTTTGGCGAAGCAAAGAAAAGTAGGTCGGCCGCCGGGCCGAGACCCGGCCCCGGGAAGCAAACTCACCAAAAACAAGAAAACAGAGCGCACCTCCCCCGTGCAGAACGCACCACAACAAGGGTATTCACTCACCGACTGGCTCCATGCCGACACAGTCGCTGGTACTTCCTGGCTGCTCCCGATGGGTGCAAAGTCCGGCGAGATTCAATTCACCCACCGGAGCAACCAGATGACCATGTCCCGCCGTCTCCCCCTCCAGTTCGCCGTTCTCGCCGCCACGCTGTCAGCCCTGTGCGGCACGGCTTACGCCCAGCAGGCCAAGGAAGTCACCTTCGCCCACCAGGACATGCTCGTCCCCCTGCGCCTGGTCATGGAATCCGGCGAGGTCGAGAAAGCCACTGGCTACAAGATCAACTGGCGCATGTTCTCCGGCGGCGGCGACGTGATCCGCGCGATGGCTTCAGGCGACGTGCAGATGGGTGAAACCGGCTCCAGCCCGCTGACCGCCGCGGCCAGCCAGGGGCAGGACATCAAGCTGTTCTGGATCTCCGCGGACATCGCGAACGCCGAGGCGCTCATTGCCCGCAACGCGTCGGGCATCAACAGCATGAAGGACCTGGCCGGCAAGAAGGTAGCCACGCCCTTCGTGTCGACCGCGCACTACCAGTTGATGGCCGGCATGAAGATGGACGGTGTCGACCCCAAGAGCGTGAACGTGATGAACATGCGCCCGCCGGAGATCGCCGCCGCATGGGAGCGCGGCGACATCGACGCGACCTTCATCTGGGACCCGGTGCTCTCCAAGATCAAGGGCACGGGCAAGACCATCGCCACGTCGGGCAGCATCGGCAAGCGCGGCGCGCCCACCTTCGAGGGCATCGTGGTGAACGCCAAGTGGGCAGCCGCCAACGAGGCTTTCATGGTCGCGTTCGTGAAGGCGCTCAACCGCGCGAACGAGGAATACAAGGCCACGGGCAAGAGCTGGACACCCGATTCGCCGCAGACAAAAGCCATGGCCAAGTGGACCAAGGCCGACCCGAAGGACGTGGGCCCGGCGATGGCGCTCTATTCGTTCCCGACCATGGCCGAGCAGGTCTCGCCCACGTGGCTGGGTGGCGGCGCGGCCAAGGCGATGGCGAACACGGCCGTGTTCCTCAAGGAGCAGGGCCGGGTGCAGGAGGTGAAGCCCGACTACAGCGCCTACGTGACGACGGCGTACGTCGAAAAGGCCATGGGCAAGTGAACCGGAGCGGCACCACATGCCCACGCTGGACATTCGCGACCTGACGGTCAACTACGCGGTCAAGGGCGGCACGCTCCAGGCGCTGGCGCCGGTGAACCTCACCATGCACGACGGCGACTTCGTCGTCGCGCTCGGCGCCTCGGGCTGCGGCAAGACGACGCTGCTCAACAGCATCGCGGGCTTCCTGCCGCCCTCGACCGGCGAGATCCTGCTCGACGGCAAGCCGGTGGCCGGCCCCGGTGCCGACCGCGGCGTGGTGTTCCAGAAGCACGCGCTGATGCCCTGGCTCAACGTGCGCGACAACGTGGCGCTGGGCCTTCGGCTCGGCGGCATGGGCAAGGCCGAGCGCGACCGCATTGCCGAAGAGAAGCTGAATCTTGTCGGGCTGCAGAAGTACGCCGATCGCGCGGTGTATGAGCTCTCGGGCGGCATGCAGCAGCGCGTGGGCATTGCGCGCGCACTGGCGAGCGACCCGGCCGTGCTGCTGATGGACGAGCCCATGGGCGCGCTCGATGCGTTCACGCGCGAGCAGGTGCAGGAGATTCTTCTCCAAGCCTGGTCCAAGTCGAACAAGATGGTGTTCTTCATCACCCACTCGGTGGAGGAGGCGCTGTTCCTCGCCACGCGGCTGATCGTGATGAGCCCGAGCCCGGGGCGCATCTCGCACGTGTATGACGACGTACCGTTCTCGCGCCAGTACCTTTCGCACGGCGACTCGCGCAAGGTGAAGTCGGAGCCCGGTTTCATCCGCATGCGTGAAGAAGTCTTGTCGATCATTCATCATCGCGAGGTTGCCCATGCCTGAGGTGTCGATTGCATCTCCCGTCGCCATGACGCCGCCGCCTTCATCGTCAGCCAAGCCCGTCGCGTCGCCCGCGCCAGCGACGCCACCGGCCGGTACCAAGCTCAAGACCAGCTCCTTCAAGGTGCCGGGCGAGGGCTCCAGCCTGACGATCAGCATCGTCACGGTGATCGCGCTGGTGGCGCTGTGGTTCCTCGTCACGAACATGGGCTGGGTGAAGCCGCTCTTCCTGCCCACGCCGCAGGCGGTGTTCCAGCAGTTCTACGAATACCTCACCGGGCAGGCCAACGACAAGCCGCTGTGGCAGCATTTCCTGGCGAGCATGTTCCGTGTGTTCTCGGCCTTCCTGCTGGCCTGCGCCACGGCCATTCCGGTGGGCATCGCGATGGGCATGAGCCGCTTCTGGCGCGGCATCTTCGATCCGCCGCTGGAGTTCTACCGGCCGCTGCCGCCGCTGGCGTACCTGCCGCTCATCATCATCTGGTTCGGCATCGACGAGCTGCCGAAGGTGCTGCTGATCTTTCTGAGCTGCTTCGCGCCGCTGGCGCTGGCCGCCCGCTCGGGCATGCGCAGCGCCTCGCAGGAGCAGATCAACGCGGCTTACTCGATGGGTGCGAGCTACATGCAGGTGATCCGCCACGTGATCCTGCCCTCGGCGCTGCCAGACATCCTGGTGGGCATGCGCATCGCCATCGGCTTCGGCTGGACCACGCTGGTGGCCGCCGAGATGGTGGCGGCCAACATGGGGCTGGGTCAGATGGTGCTGAACGCGTCGAACTTCCTGCGCACCGACATCGTGATCATGGGCATCGTCGTCATTGGCGTGGTGGCCTATCTTTTCGACCTGCTGATGCGGTGGCTCGAGCGGCGCCTTGTGCCTTGGAAAGGGCGCATGTGACCGGTGGCGGCGGTGCCACCGTCACGGGCATCGGAGGCGGCAGGGCAGGGCCTTCGGTGAGCGCGTCCATCGACTGCTCGAGGTAGTCGAGCATCGCGCGCATCGCGGCGCTGTTGTGGCGGCGCTGCGAGTAGGCTGCGTACAGCCAGTGCTCGCGCGGCATGTGGTCGCGCAGCACCGGCACCAGGGCGCCGCGCTCCAGGTGCGACTGCGCCAGCGGCTCCGGCACGTAGGCCACGCCCACGCCGCGCAGCGCCAGTTCGATCAGCGCGACGGCATCGTTGGCTTCCATGCGGCTGTGCACCGGCACCTCGTACGGCTCGCCGTCGGTCTCGAAGGGCAGGTTGGTCGTCTGCTTGGCCGAGAAGCTCAGCACGTCGTGGCGGCTCAGGTCTTCGGGCACCTGCGGCATGCCGCGCTGCGCCCAGTAGGAAGGCGCCGCGCACACCACCATGTCGAACTGCACGAGGCGGCGCACGATCAGGTTCATGTCGTCGATGCGCCCGCCGGTCAGGTGGATGTCGATGCCTTCCTCGATCAGGTCGAGGTCGTCGTTGGTGAACACCAGGCTCACGTACACGTCGGGGTAGAGCTTGATGAAGCCCGCGATCACGTCGGAGAGCCAGCCGGCAATCAGCCCGTGCGGCGCGCTCATGCGCAGCCGCCCGCGCGGATGCGAGCCATGCGCCTGCAGGTCGTTGAGCGTGTTCTCGGCCATCGTCACCAGCTGCGTGCTGCGCTCCAGCAGCACCTGGCCGGCGTCGGTGAGGCTCAGGGAGCGGGTGGAGCGGTTGAGCAGCCGTACGCCGCTGCGGGCTTCGAGCTCGGCCACGTAGCGGCTCACGGTGGCCTTGGACATGCCCAGCGAGATCGCCGCGCGGGAAAAGCTGCGCCGGAAGGCGACTTCGCGAAATGTTTTGATGAGATCCAGACCGTCCATGGTGGACGGATTGTTCCAGCTTCCGGGATGAGGCCGTCGGGTGTAGGGACATCGCTGGTTTGGGGGCGATGTGATGAATACCTCCGTAGCTATACTGCGCCCCGTCACGTCAACAAAAGGCGTGACCGGGCTTGGACTCCCGAATCACCTCTGCGACGCAAGCCGCAGTCACTCCCGCAGGGTCTGCGGCTTCGTCATTCGTGCCTCCTTTTTTTGGCGGCTCGACGGGCGGGCGCAAGCCCGGCCGGTTCTCGCAAGAGGTGCCCGGTAGTCCAACCCGTCGAGCTGCCGCCCTCGCTTGGACTCGGGAGCGGTGGTTTCCACAAACCGCACCTCTTGGAGGCCATCGATGGCTGCATCTTCTCGCGCGTCCGCGCGTGTCTCTTCATTCCCCGACTCTCAAGAATCCACCGGCGCCGAATCGCTTGCGCTGCAGGCCTGTGACGACATCGATAGCCTGCACGAGGTCCGGCACGCCTACGCCGGCCTCGAAAGGCTCATCTGTCCGCAGCGCGTGAACGATGCGGAGGAGGTCTGCTCCAGCCGCTCCGAACTCAGCGCGCTGGTGCGCGTCGTCAACGACGAACTGCGCCGGCGCATCGAGGTGGCCGAGGGCACGCTGCGGTCGTTGCGTGCCGCCGTTGCTGCTAGATGAGCCCCCTGGTCGCGGCTTTCAGCGTCGCGGCCGCACGGGTCGTGCACCCGAGCTTCTGGAACACGCGCTCGACATGAGTGCGCACCGTGCTCGGGCTGATGCCCAGCACACGGGCGACTTCCTTCGTGTTGTGGCCCTGGCTGATGCAGCGCAGGACTTCGAGTTCGCGCTGGGAAAGGGACGCATCGACCTGTGCCGGCACAACGGGCTTTGAAACGCTGCCCGGCTGAACGCATGCGAGCAGCGCCGTGACGACTTCCTGATCGAAGCGGCCTGCCTTGGCGTCTTCCTTCATGCAGTCGAGCGCCTGTGCCTGCGTGAGTTCCGGCCGCCAGGGACGGCGGGTGCGGTGCGATTGCCACTGCTCGGCCGCGGCGACGATCTGCCCCTCCAGCGGCATCGCCGAGCCCGAGCGGCCGCGGAAGTGGCCCGAGCCGTCACGCCGCTCGAAGGCGAAGGATGCGATCTCCGCTTCGGCTGCGAGACCGTCGATCTGCCCGGCGGCGCGCGAAGTCCAGTAGGGCACGAGCCGCACGCGCTCCAGCGACGACGCCGGCAGCGGCTCGGGTGCATTCCAGATCGCGTTGGGAACCGCCGCCCGACCGATGCCGTGGATCAGGCCGGCCTTGTACGTGCGGTGGCATGCGGCCTCGTCCAGACCGAGTTGTGCGCCGCAATCGCGCGCCAGGCTGGCCACGCGGCGCGAGTAGCCCGTCATCCACGGCAGCTTGAGGTCGATCACATCGCCGACCAGTTCCAGGCCCATGCGTCGCAGCATCGATGCGGGCTGCTCCGCGGGCTCGGTCCATGGCGCGGCGGGGGAATCCAGCTCCTTCATCCATGCCGGGGCGAAGGGCATGCTCGCATCGACGAGGAAGGCCGGGTAGAGGCTGTCCGCACGTCCGCGCGCCACAGTGAGCGCTTCATCGATTCCGTAGAGACGCCCGAAGATTTCCAGATCGCTCGCCAGCGCCACCACGTAGGTCGCAAGCGGAACGTCTTCGCCCTGAAGCACGCCGGGCACGCCGCTGCCGTCGTAAGCCTCGAACACCGTGCGCAGCGCGGCTTCGGTCTCGCGGCTCAGCCCCAACGTGTTCGCGATGTCGCCGGCAATCTCGCAATGAATGTCGGCCATGGCCAGCACGGCATCGGGCACCGGTCCGCTGATGTGCGGCTGGCGCATGCGGGGTGCCCGCGATGCGAGCAGCGCTTGCCGGCCCTGTACATCGTCTTCGAGGAAATCCGCGAACTCCTGCGCATTGGCGGTGCAGCCCGACCATCGCAGCAACGCGACATGCCGCACGGCCTCGACCTGCGACGCGTCGCACCCGGCCCCGGCTGCGATCTTCCCGGCCAGCCAGGCCGTGCGCAGCGAGTGGTCCGTCGGCTGGCCCATGCTCAGGTCGCCGATGAAGGCCAGCGCGCGGACCGCGTCGAAAACGGTGATGGTCGTCGTGTCGTCGGACATGGGGGCAGGAGGGAATCGCGGCGGCGGGCACCCAGCATCGCACAGTTTTTCGGGGCTCTGTCGGTCATCCGACGGATACCGCGTGCGGCGGGGAGGGAAAAGAATGGGTGCGTCCGTGCCGCTCACTCGATGGATGGCGATCTTTTCTTGCTTTCTTTCATTCGTTCCTCACCATGTCCGACGCCTTGAAAACCGAATCCCAGCGAGCCGCCTGGCTGCGCAAGTACTACCTTGTTCGTGCCGCCTTCTCATTCGCGTGGGTCGCGGCGGTCTTCACCGTCGCGAAGCAATCGCCCGCACTGGCGACCGTGCTGCTGATCGTCTATCCCGCATGGGATGCGTTTGCGAATCTGCTGGATGTGAGGATGACTGGCGGTGCGAAGGCCAATGCCACGCAATTGCTCAACATCTGGATCAGCGCACTCGTCACGCTGGCGGTTGCGGGCTCTCTGGTGTTCAAGCTGCAGATCGCGTTGGCGATCTTCGGAATCTGGGCGATCGTTGCAGGGCTGCTGCAACTGGCTACGGCCATTCGTCGCCGCAAGGACAACGGAGGGCAGTGGGTGATGATGCTGAGCGGGGCGCAGTCGGCGCTCGCTGGTGGGTTCTTTGTGGCGCAACAGGGGAGCGGTGCGCCAGTGCTTCAGACCATCGTGGGGTACGCGGCGGTTGGGGCCGTGTACTTTCTGATTTCGGGGGTCATGGTGCTGGTTCGGGAGAGCCGGCGGGGGGCTCGGGGGCTTGCTTCTGGGGGAGGTTGATGTCGACAGGGTGCTGGAGCGTTGGGCGGCAGCTTGGGGCCCGCTGCAGCCAGTCGACGGCGTGGATAGGACGCCGGGTTGCAGTCGCTCAACGTTTGAGTTCGCCTGCGGGCTCCAGACGGCGAAGCCCGCTGGCGAACGTCAGATGCAGCGAACGGTTAGGCCTCATGTCGCCGTCTTCAATCCTCGTCGGCATGAAGAAGCGGGCGGTGATATTTCGACGGAAACCGGTAGTCCTTCAGGTAGAACCTGTTGCCGGAATATTCGGACTTTTCGTCCAGCCAAGCCCAACCGTTCAGCTTGGTCTTAATTGCGCCATACTGCGCGGGGCGAGCGATGTCGGCCATGACATCACGGAGGAAAACACGGTACCGTCGTGTCAGAAAGTACTGGCGATACAAGTCCGATGATATTGGCAGCTTGATTCCGGTATCGTCACCTTCGATAGAAATTCCGGTTACGGTCGTCGGCGGTTTGAGCCGAAGGAACCGCTGCTCGATACCTAGCTCTGCCGCTAAAGCTTTGCCGATGTTGTCCATGTCGTTCAGCAATTGGGCCCGCTTACGGTGGTCGCCCTGCTCCGCGTCGCGGCTAATTTGAGAAAGTAATTCGCGAATGGCGGTAACGTGCCGATCACCGCGAAGCTGTGTCACAACCCGAATGAAGTCGTCCGAGTTGGAACTCTCTCGCACTATTGCCGGCAGTAAGTTTGGTGTGCTGAAGTCGAACGTGTTGGGATGAGCACCAAGACGCCGCAACCCATCTTGTAGCCGATACTTGAATTGCGCTAAGCCCTCAGAAAATGCGTCACGGAAGCTCCCGGCGGATCCCGCTGCAAACTTCACCCTGCTCATAAAGTCGTTCGCAAAGAACTCCCGAAGGGGATGCGGCGAATAGGTCAAGTCATGGCGCGCGCCATACACCTGGTACCAGATGTACTGGTGGCCAAGCCATCCCATGACGCTGAGCATTCGCTGAACGTGGCGTGATAGCTTCTCCCACGCAACTTCTTGACCATCCTTCGCGATAATGCGCAACCGCTGGCCCAGTTCATCGTCTTTGGGGCTTGCCAGCAGCGCTTCGATGAGGGGACTTTCTTTGCCAATTCCGTGGGCCCGAAAGACCAGGAAGAATGCAGAGCTTGAATGCTCCCAAATGAATGTGCTGAATGCCTCAATTTGACTCAGATACTTGTTGAATAGCGCCTTGTCGGAGCCTTCCGAGAAGGCCTCGGTCCACGGGCCAATTAAGCTGCCAGCGATCTCGTTGATGGATTCATCTATGGGTGCATCAACGTTCGCGAACTCAACGTCGAAGGAAGAAAGCAATGCCTTTCTGGCCGGGGTGAACTTCTCCTTGTAGTTATCTGGAACGACTACCCGTTCAGAGAAGAGAACTGCCTCGACAAATCGGTCCAGAGCTGCCTGCTCTATGTCGAGTAGAGCAGCGTCGCGAGTCTTTGCTTTTCCCAAGGCGCGTTGCACGCTGGAAACCGTGGCGTTGTCGATCAGTGCGAGGGGCATACAAATTGGATTCTGAGGACCAAGTGATATAGGTCGAGTGCTAATGACTTCGGCCTAACATTTGAGCATGCGCCCACCGCCGTACGTACACACAGCGCCGCGTGCGAAATGTGCGCACGGGACCGGATCGGTGAACCCGCAAGCGGCTACTGGTGAATGCTCGCTCATGGCCGCATTCTGCCGTCACCCAGAGGTTCGCCGTACTTCGCCAAATCGCATCCGCCGAAGGTCACCCTGCGATTCAAGTTGACCGAATTCGACAAGCAGCCCGACCCGCTTCGCGAAGAAGGCGTCGGGAACATCGCATGGGAGGTCTCGCATCGACAAATCGCCATTCCGGCCACGCGTGCGACTTTTCTCAATCGCCGGAGACTTGCGAGAGAAGTGCCGTATCGATGAGCGCCAGTTCAGCTTGAGACAGCTTTGCAAATCACGCACCCTCTGCAGGCGAAAGCTCGGCGTCGTAGGTGGCCGACTGTAGTTGCAGAAATGTCGACGCCGCACTCGCGGAGCCGTCAATGCATCGCTTCAAAGGAGCGCAAGACCTACTGCGGCCTTTCCTGATCGCTCACCCGAAGAACGGTGCCGTCCTCCGAAAACTCGAGCAACAGCGGCGCATCGAGCATCTGATACTTCTGCGCGAGCTGGAACAGCGCATCCTTGAACGATCCGCTGAAATGTCCGGCGCGTACCTCGGGTGTGAGGGTGTAGTCGCGAGTGCTGTCCCAGCGGACCTCTACTCCCACGGTGGAGCCCCAGTGCATGATCACGCGACGCAATGATTCGTCCTCGATGGGCCACTGAGCGCGAACCGCACGGATTCTTCGCTCGGCAAGCGAGGCGGCCTCTGCCGCGGGCGTACTGGCTGCGGCGCTTGCAGGGACAACTTCATCCGGCCCCGGGAGCGCGACGCCTGCGGGCATGTCTCGCGATATCTTTTCCACCTGAACCCCCGCCGTCGCGCCGGCGAGCGTCGCGGCAAGGCTCATGCTGATGCCTACCCAGATTGATGGACGGAGCAGAGCCTTTCTCATCGGCGAGTCCGTGGGATGCAAGGAGTTTGGCAAGTGGTTGAGGAGCAGCGGCGCAGAGCCCGATGGGGCTTGGCCAGGGAAGCAGTCACGCATTTTATCCGGCAGCATCGAGCACGGGCCCGCACGCGAGGCATCAGGTCTGCAGGGCGAGTGCTCCATGCTTCCTGAAGCGAGGCGTTCTGAAGGCATATGTCTTCTTGCGTATGCCTTCCTATTTGCGAGGCAACCGAACTCCAGAAGGGCGAGCACGTCCGGCATCGTGGTCAGGCATCTGGAGTCGGCGAGAGCGATGCTTCTGATGCTTCTCTCCTCTGTGAGAGCTGGTATCGAACCGTTGGAGATCAACTTGATCGCCAGCCAGATCCGCAGACTTCATGCGTCGCCAGGGCAAGAGAACAGCCGCCGCAGCAAGGCAACAGCGCCCTGTTCCTCATGACTTTGGTCATTTCAGCTTCGCAAACATCGGAACTAAGATGCCCGCACCATGGCCAACGCCGCATCACTGTCTTCGCATGCCGCACCGTTGCGTAGCGAGGCCGGTGTCGCCATATCGGCGCGGGGCATCCTGGTGGTCGACGACCACGAGCTGGTGCGTCTGGGCCTTCGGGCGCTGCTGCTGGCCGAGACCGCAAGCGTGCCGGTGCACGAGGCACGCAGCCTCGCCGACGCATTGCGCTTGTACGAGTTCCATATCTCGTCGCATCTTCTGGTGCTGCTCGATCTCGATCTGCCCGACTCTCAAGGCCTGGATACGCTGGTGCGCTTCAGGCGTGCCTTTCCGGCATCGCGCGTGGTCGTGCTTTCGGGCAAGGACAGCCATGCGCTGATGCAGGGAGTGATGGCGCTCGGGGCTCAGGCCTTCCTGCCCAAGACCGGTCATCTGGGTGAGGTGTTGCGCTACGTGAGGGACAACGATCTGGTCGCCCAGCCGGTCTCGCAGCCTGCGCCTCCGGTCTCCATCTGCGCAACACCAGTACCAGCCGAGCTGCAGCCGCAGCTCAATGCGCGTCAGGTCGAGATCCTCGACTGGGTGCTGTCCGGCAAGTCGAACAAGGAGATCGCGCAGCTGTCGCATCTGACCGAAGGCACGGTGAAGAACCATGTGTCCACCCTGCTGTTGCTGTTCGGCATGCGCTCGCGGGCCCAGCTCATCAGCAGCCTTCGGTGAGCTGATCTCTTTGCGTCATGCGGCCTTCGATGTGGCGATGCCTGCATGAATGACCTGCATCCGCCCGAACTGGCCCAGCGCGTGCTGCGCGAGCAGGTGGCCGCGGTCCATGCCAACGCGCCTGCGGCCTATCTTGCGGACTTCCTCACGGCGCAGTCGCTGGGCATCGGCCTGTTCCTGGCCACGTGGCGCTGGCAAGTCCTGCTGTGGATGGCGCTGCACCTGGCGCTGACGCTGCGGCGCGCCTACAGGCGCTATCAGCGCAGCCCCGATGCGGCGGAGCACCCCGAGTATTGGGCGCGCTTCAATGCGCGCAATGTGCTGCTGCGCTCCTGCGTCTGGGGCCTTGCGCCTTGGTTGTGCGTTCCGGCGGGGCGCAACCTGGGGCTCTGGGTGATGGTCATCGTGATGATGATGGGCGGCTGCGCGGGCGGAGCGCTGTCGCTGGCGGTTCTCAAGCGCAACATCCCGCGCTTCATCGTGCCCAGCATGGCCAGCCTTACCCTGGCACTGGCCTGGCGGGGCGACAGCACGCACCTGTTCCTGGCCAGCGGCTGTCTGCTGTACATGTGCGTGATGATCATGTTCGCGCTGCAGCATCACAGGTTGCTGACCGCTTCATTGACGATGCGCTTCGAGAAAGAAGCGCTGGCTGAGCAGCTGAGCCACCAGATTGCAGCCACGCAGCGCGCCAGCGAGGAGAAGACGCGCTTTCTTGCCGCTGCGAGCCACGACCTGCGCCAGCCCATGCATGCCATCGCGCTGTTCGGAGCCGTCATCGAGAAGAAGCTTCGCGGCAGCGAGGATTGGGATCACGCCGCGCGGCTGATGGATGCGGTCGGAACGCTCGGCGATTCGCTCGACACGCTGCTGGACATCTCGCGGCTGGATGCCGGCGAGGTGGCGCCGCAGATACGGCCCGTGGAGCTCAATCCACTGTTTCTCGCGCTCAACAATGTGTTTGCGGCGCAGGCGGCCGACAAGGAGCTGCAGCTTCGCTTGCGCGCCACGCCGTGCTGGGTGCTGAGCGATCCGCAGCTGCTGCAGCGGCTGCTGTCCAACCTCGTCGACAACGCTCTCAAGTACACGCAACGCGGCGGCGTGGTGGTGGCCGCCCGCGCGCGAGGGCCGGTGGTGTGGATCGACATCTGCGACACCGGCATCGGAATTGCGGACGAGCACCTCGGCCGGATCTTCGACGAGTTCTACCAGGTGGGCAATCCGGGACGCGACCGGGCGCGAGGGCTGGGCATCGGCCTGTCCATCGTGCAGCGTATCTCGCGCCTGCTGGCACATCCGCTGCAGGTGCGTTCGCGCCTGCATCGCGGCAGTCGCTTTCGCCTGGTGCTTCCTGCGGTGTCGGCCTTGGGTGTCGTGCCATCCGCTGCGCGCCAGGGCGCTGCCTTGCCATTGCCGCAGCGCGTGCTGATCGTCGACGATGAAGTCGCGATCCGCCAGGCCGTCACCGGGCTGCTGCAGGCCCACGGCGTGGCCATCGATGCAGTGGCTGGCGAAGCCGAGGCCGGGGCCGTGCTGTCGCACGCCGCACATGGCAGTGCCCCTGTCGAAGTGCTGCTGTGCGATGTCCGCCTGGCCGATGGTGCCGACGGACTGGCTGCGGCGCAGCGATTGCGCGCGCGCTTCGGCCCCGGCCTGCAGGTGCTGCTGATCACCGGGGAAACCGCACCGCAACGACAACAGCAGATGCGCGACTCCGGGTTGCAGGTGCTGCTCAAGCCGGTGGCTGCCGAGAGGTTGCTGCAGGCCCTTTCAGCGTTGAAGCGACGCGATACGACGGACACGTCCATGCACTCCTGACCATCTTTTTTTCTGCGCAATCCGATGACCTTCGACACTGGATTGCGGGAGTTACGTTCCCTAACGTGAAGGCCTTCTCGTTCACTCCACTTGAAAAAAGGAAGGCCCATCATGATTGCCACTCGTACCGTTTCCCGTGCATGGCGTGCACCTGTCGCGCTGCTCATGACGAATCTCCTGCTGGCCGCCTGCGGAGGTGGCGGGGGAGGAGGCGGCGGGTTCCCCGGGTTCGCTGTCGCCCCCGCGCCCGCGCCCGCTTCGCAGGGAACACCGGCGCCTGCGCCCGCACCGGAAGACACCACGCCCTCCATCACGATGCAGCCATCGGATACCACTGTTGGCCAGGGTGTGTCCGCCACGTTGAAGGTGCAGGCCGTGCGCGCCACGGCCTATCAGTGGCAGCGCAGCGTCGATGGCGGCACCAGCTGGACGGATATTTCCGGAGCCAGCGGAGACAGTTTCACCACAGCTGCCAACCAACTGGCCGACAGCGGCCAGCAACTGCGCGTACGGGCGACGGGCGCAGACGGCAGCGTGACCAGCCATGCCGCCACGCTGACGGTCAAGCCATGGGTCGCCAACGTGCTGGCGACCACGGGTGTGAGCTACAACCATCCCTATCAACTGCTTCTGGATGCGAGCGGCGCGAACCTCTACGTGGCCATGGGCGGCAATGGCTCGGTCTACAAAATCGACACGGCCAGCGGCAACGGCGCGGAGGTGACACCAGGCACGACCATGAATACGCCGTATGGCCTGGCGCTTGGAGCCGATGGCACGCTGTACGTGAGCGACCAGCACCGCATCAACAAGATCGCCCCCAACGCCACGACCTTCAGCACCTGGGTTGGCGACAGCACCAGCGGCTATGCCGACAGCCCGGCCACTCCGCTGTTCCACAACCCCGCCAGCATTGCGCTGGACAGCGCAGGCAACCTGTTCGTGGCAGACACGGAGAACAAGCGCGTGCGCAAGGTCGCGGCCGACGGCACCGCCAGCACGCTTGCGGGCGACGGCACGCAGGCCTACCTGGACGGAGTAGGCACGGCCGCCCAGATGGCTCGTCCGCAGGGCCTGGCGATCAGCCGCGATGGCAGCACGCTGTACGACACGGACACCGACAGCCCCTGCCTGCGCAAGATCGACGTGGCCAGCGCCACGGTGAGCACGCTGTTGGGCGATTGCGCCAACGGCAATGCGGGCGCCGGCGTGGTCGACGGCACCTCCGCTACGCCGGCCAAGCTCGGTTACTCCTATGGCGTGACGGTCGATGCGAACAACAACGTGTTCCTGACCCAGGCATGGGATGGCGTGGCGCGCGTGGTCTCGCCATCGGGTGAGATCAGCACGCTGCGGGACAGCAGCGGCACGGCCTTGGCGTTCAACTTCCCGATCGGCGTGGCCGTTGCCGGCGACGGGACCATCTACGTGGGTGCATCGAACGGCAACCAGATCTTCAAGCTCACGCTTGCGCCTTGAGCTCTTCTGAAGTCCCGAGGGCCAGGCATCCGGCCAACCTGCCGGCCCCTATAGTGTTGGCAACCCGGAGCGCGCCGGCTCATCAAGATCGCCGGCCGCTTCGACGAAGTCGACACGAGACACATGAAGAAGAGACTTGGCATTCCCCTGTTCGTGATCTGTTCTTTCCTGGCGGGCTGCACATCGGCATCTGACCTGGATCGAAAGGCAGACCGCACGCAAAGCCCCTCCGCGGATGCACGCTGGCTGACGCTGATCGTGAAGGCTGCGGATGGTGTGGAGCCCCAGCCCGTCACGCTGCGGTACGCATCTGAGAAATGCAAGGAAGCGACGCGCTACGGCGTGGGTGGCCAGTCGCAGAGCGGCACTGCCATGATGCGAGCCTTGAGTTTCGAGAAGGTCGATCTCGTCAGGGAGACTGCGGGTGACGCCTACAAGGCGCGCTTCGCCATCGATGCAGGAGGTGCTTGCCAGTGGAAACTGGCATCGCTGGAAACTTCATTCAAGTACCGCAGCAACCATCGGCTGGTCAAAGGCAGGGAAGTGATCTCGCATGGAAACGAGTTCAACTTCAGGAGCGCGAAGGATGCCATTCGCACCCCGAACGTGAAGGCGGAGTTCGCGTACTTCCCTGTGATCTTTGTGAAGCACGATCCTTCGAAGAATGAACTTCGGCTGCGGCCCAAGTCACTCTTCTTTCCGCCGAACCTCGATCCCTCGGCATCTGGAACCATGACCCTGGAAGTGAGAGTTGTCGAAGACATGGCCATGACGGTTCGCGCCGACCCTCAGGGAAGCCACCGCTATCTGGTGACCTACCCCGACGGTGCGACGGGGACGAGTCCATACCTCGATACGGTAGGTGTGGAGGATGAGCGGATGCAATGCCTGCTTTCTGCAGGCAAGAAGTCCTGCGCCGAGTACAGCCCTCGCAGGAGATGACGGGAGCATGCGCGACACCTTTCCGAGAGCCGCTGCTGCAGCGGTCGCGCAACGCTCCTGTTGCCGGATCTCGACGACGGTGTTAGCCTCCGCTCCCCAAAGATTTACAACCATCGCGTGCGGTACCAGCCAATAGCACGAGAGACCATGAAGCAATTCCCGATCACGCAAGACGCATCGACGACCCGCAATGCAGCGGTGGATGCGCTGCGCACATATTTCGCTGAATCGCTTTCCTAGAGCCTTTCCCCCGGAGGCTCGGCCTCCTGAGTTTCACAAGACCCGGTAGGCCCAAGCCACCGGGTTTTTTGTTTTTCCGCCTGCTCAACTGGAGATGTGGACATGACCTTCGAACGAGAACTTGCCTTCGCCGCACTTGCTGCCGGCGCAGCGCTGTGCGCGTTCTCCGTGGAGTCGCTCGTGTAGAGCTTCCAGGCCCCTGTGTGCCTGGAGGTCCATCCTTCAGGCAATAAAAGCCTGCCGGGTGGTCCACCCGGCAGGCTTTTTTCTTGTCCGCATCGCGGGCACCCGAGTCTGGCGCGCGCGCCGACAACCCCGCCGACTGCTTCGCCTGGCCAGCGGATCGGATCGGTCTATCACTCTCAAACTGGAGAAAACCATGATGAACAAGGTTCATGTGAATGTCGGAACCATCGGTCATGTCGACCATGGCAAGACGACTCTGACGGCTGCTCTTACCTTCGTGCAGGCCGCACGCATCGGCGGCCGTGCGCTGTCCTACGGGCAGATCGACAACGCGAAGGAAGAGCGCGAACGCGGCATCACGATCAACGCCTCGCACGTCGAGTACGAGTCGGACATCCGCCACTACGCGCACATCGACTGCCCCGGACACGCCGACTACATCAAGAACATGATCACCGGCGCCTCGCAGATGGACGGTGCGATCCTGCTGGTGGACGGTACCGAAGGCGCCGCGCGGCAGACCATCGAGCATGTGCTGCTGGCGCGCCAGGTGAACGTCGGCCACATGGTGGTGTTCGTGAACAAGATGGACCTCGTCGCCGAGACCGACCGTGCCGACATCGAGCAGCTGATCGAAATGGAGATCGGCGCGCTGCTGGCTGCACACGGCTACGACGAAGCCCGCTTCGTCTTCGGCAGTGCGCTGAAGGCCCTGGCCGCCGCCGAACGCGGCGAGCTCGAGGGGCCTGACGTGCGGTGCATCGTTGAGCTCGTCGACGCGCTGGACTCGCGCATTCCCGATCCGATGCGCGACTACGACGGGCCGTTCATGATGCCCGTCGAAGGCGTGCACACCATCACGGGCCGCGGCACCGTGGTCAGCGGTCGTGTCGAGCGCGGCGTGATCCGCGTCGGCGACAGCCTGGAGATCGTCGGGCTCAGCTCGGAAGGCGACGAGCAGGTGATCGTCACCGGCGTGCAGTCCTTCCACAAGGACGTTGCCGAGGCGCGGGCCGGCATGAACGTCGGGTTGCTGCTGCGCGGGGTCAAGCGTGACGATGTCGTGCGAGGCCAGGTCGTGGTGAAGCCCGGTGCGCTGAAGCCATACCGGACGGGGCGTGCCCAGATCTTCGTTCTCAGCAAGGAAGAAGGTGGCCGCCACACTCCGTTCGGCTCCGGCTACCAGCCGCAGTTCTTCTTCGGCACGACCGACGTTACGGGTGTCATCCGCGTCGACACCGAGAGCGGTGTGGTCGAGCCGGGTGCCCAGGCACAGATCGGCTTCGAGCTGAACAAGCCCGTGGCCATCGAGAACGGCATGCGATTCGCGATGCGCGAGGGCGGCAAGACCGTTGGCGCCGGCATCGTGACCGAGGTGCTCGGCTGAAAGGCTGACGCCGCTTTTGCCCCTGCCGTCTGCCTGTCAGACGGCGGGGGCATTTTTCCTCTCGCCCGCTGTCAGCCTAGCTGCTCGGCAAGCCCGACGATGATGCCCTCGGGCCCGCGAATGTATGCGAGCCGGTACGACTCCCCGTACTGCATCTGGCCGATGATTTCCGCGCCATGGGCCTGCATCCGGGTAACGACGGCATCGATGTCGTCCACGCCGAACATGATGCGGCGAAGGCCCAGCGTGTTCACCGGCGCATTCACGGGGCCGAACCGCACCGCATCCGGCGTGTGGAACTTGTCCAGCTCGATTCCTTGCCCATCCGGGGTCCGGAGCATCGCAAGGGTGGCGCGAACGTCTCCAAGCCCTATGAGGCTGCCAACGGAAGGCCCTTCGACCGTGGTCTGGCCCTCGAGCTCGAGACCGAGTTCGACGAAGAATGCCTTCACCGCTTCCAGGTCGTCGACAACGATCAGGATGTTGTCCATTCGCTTGACTGCCATGTCTCCCACTCCCTTCATCGATCAGGTGGAGTTCGCGAGCAGTGCCTTGGCCCGCGCCAGCAATTCCTTGGTCGCCTTCTTGGCCGGGCGGCGTTCCGCGATCTTTGTGGCGAGCCGTTCGACGATGGGACGATGCTCCATGCCGATGGCGATCTCCAGCAGTTCTTCCTGGTGCGGGTGGATCGCCGTGTAGTCCCTGTCGACTTCGGTGCATCGCGACACGGCTTCATCGAACAGTTGCGCAAAGCGCTCCGGCTCTTGCCGGGCGTTCAGCAGCAGCTGGTAGAAGGCCCACTCGACCATGTGCCTGTCGTTCGAAAGTCCGTTTCCGGCCCAATCGAAGGCGATGGCCTGGCGCAGCAATGGTTCCGCGGTCTCGATCTCCGCTGCGCGGTTGAACGCGATGCCCGCCCGCACGAGATGGTTCATCGCCTGATTGGGCCTGGACTGATCCGCGCGATGCTCGGCATCGGCTCTTTCGGCTGCAAGGCAGAAGAGCAGGGCTGCCTCCGCGTGGAATTGCCTGTCCTGGCGGTGATGAGCGCGGGTGGCCACATCGAACGCGGAGAAAGGCGCGCCGGCTTTCTCCTTCATCAGGTCGCGCGCCGCGTCGCGGTCGAAGTTCGGCAGGTTCATTGGTGGATGAAAAGCGAAGAGCGAGTTGTGTGGTGGCCGTGCGGGGCTGCCGATGGCCGAACGGAAACTACATGACGTGAATGTCGTTCAACCGCACCGTCAGCCCATCCGGGCCTTCTTCGATGTAGAAGGTCGCGGTGAGGTCGGAGGCATATCCGTCGATGTTCAGGTCGTACCATATCTCGCCGATGCTGCCATGGCCGTCATCCTGCCAGCGCGTGACTTCCTTTCGCTGGTGGATGTCGGTGGGTTCGCCGTTCAGCGTGACCTTCTGGCCGGCGCTGCATTCGCCGTACGACTTGATGACCTGCCGGATCAGTTCCGGCGTCCATTGCATCGATGGCTCCTGCGCGGTGAATCCGAAGGCTGCCGCGTAGTCTTCGGCTTCCAGGAGCCTTGCCCATTCGTCTGCGAACTTGATGAGGTCTTCATCGGAAGCGGAGATTGGTAGGTTAGCCATGGCTGCGAGTGCGAGGTTATGAAGTCCTGAGTTGTTGGCCGATTGTTGTCCATCAGAGGGCGGACAGGGTGCTCGCTCTCGCCCCTTCGCCCGGGAAATCTGCTCTCGGCTTGCGAGGTCTAAACTGTCGCTCCGCTTTTTGCAGGAGACGATCCCATGTCCCGATTGCTTGTGCGCAGCTTCGGTGTTTCGCTGGACGGCTTCGCGGCCGGCCCCGATCAGAGCCTGGAGCACCCACTGGGTGTCCGCGGTCCCGAACTCATGGACTGGTTCTTTCCCACCCGCGTCTGGCAGCAGATGCAGAAGACGGGCGAGGCCAATGGCGAGACCGGCATCGACAACGAGATCGCCGAGCAGGGCTTCGCCGAGATGGGCGCCTGGATCCTCGGGCGCAACATGTTCGGCCCGGTGCGCGGCCCCTGGCCCGACGAAAGCTGGAAGGGCTGGTGGGGCGACGAGCCTCCGTACCACGTGCCCGTATTCGTGCTGACCCACCATCCCCGTGCATCGTTGACGATGAAGGGCGGTACCACCTTCCACTTCGTCACCGGCGGCATCCACGATGCGCTGACGCAGGCGCGGGCCGCCGCGGGCGGGCGCGATGTGCGCGTGGGAGGCGGCGTGGCCACCGTGCGCGAATACCTGAAGGCAGGGCTGATCGACGAACTGCACCTTGCAGTGCGACCGGTACTGCTTGGCAAGGGCGAGGCACTGTTCGCGGGCCTGGATCTGCCGGCGCTGGGCTACCGCTGCGAACGGCAGGTGGCGGGCGAGCGCGCCACGCACATGTTCCTGAGCCGCGTCGCGCCCTGATACGTTATCGGCTCAGGCTGCCTGCTGATTCTCCCGCGCGGACTTCGGCGCCTCGCTTCGCGCCAGCCACAGCCCGCTCGCGATGATCAATGCGCCGCCGCCCAGCGTCCAGGTGTCAGGCGCGGTCTGCCAGAACAACCAGTCGATCAAGAGCGCCCATGCGAGCGCGCTGTATTCGAAGGGGGCGATGGCGGCGGCCTGGCCATGGCGGAAGGCCTCGGCGATGGCCAGCTGGCCCAGGAAGCCACTCATGGCCAGGCCGGCGAGCACCCACGTGTGCTGGGGCTGGATCGGCACCCACTGCGGCGCCGACAGCAGGCCTCCGCCCACGGCCATGCCGATCGTCGTCCAGAAGACCAGCGCGGCGCTCGGCTCGGTACGGCTGATGAGCCGGCCCAGCATGTTCGACAGGGCATAGCAGACCGCGGCCACGAGGATCGCCAGCGCACCCGTCGAAAGGAAGGCTCCCTGCTCGGGCCGCAGCGCGATCACCACGCCTGTGAAGCCCAGCCCGATGGCGATCCAGTGCCGCGGCAGTATCGATTCGCCCAGCATCGGCACCGCGATGAGCACCATCAGCAGCGGCGCGATGAAGGTGAGCGTGTAGGCCTCTGCCAGGCCCAGGGTCTTCAGGCCATGGACGAAGAGCACGAGCATCGTCATGTTCAGCACGGCGCGCAGAAGATGCAGGCGCCAGCGCAGCTTGCGGTTGAAAACGCCGCCCATCTCGCGCCGCCAGGCGATGTACATGCACACCAGAGGCAGGGCGGTGAGGCCGCGCAGCGCCATCACCTGCAGCGGCGGATAGTGCCCCGCCAGGGTCTTGAGCATGGCGTCCATGCAGGCAAAGAAGGCGCAGGCCAGCAGCATTGCGGCGATGCCGCGCAGGGTTCCGGTCGGTTGCATGGGGTTGTCTCCCGGCGGTGGCCGGATGTGGAGGCTCAGCGAGGGCCGAGCACGATGTCCGACTGCAGGGCGTACTCGACGCCCTCAAGACTTCAGCAACTCAGAGGCCGATCAGAGTCCCTCGACAACCCGCAGATCCCGCTCGGCGCCATCACCCAGCGCAGCAAGCGCCGCCTGGTATTCAGGGCTGTCATGCGTGGCCGTGGCCTGCTCGATGCTGTCGAATTCGATCAGAACGGTGCGCTCCGACAGGCCGTACTCGTAGACCTTCGTGGGCAGGCCGCGTGCCAGGAAGCGGCCCCCGCCTGCGGTGATTGCCGGGGCTGCCAGCTTTGCGTATGCCGCGAGCTTGTCGGCGTTCTTGATGGCGCGGTATGCGCTGACCCAGTAGGCTTTTGCCATGTCGGCTTCTCTCGTCTTGGTTGGGAGCGGGCAATATAGCTTGCCTGTTTGCCCTCCGCTTGAAAGGGCCGTTGCGAGAGAGCGGGCGTGGCTGCCTGCAGACTTCTCAGCAGAGCGCTGAACTCCCCGTGCGAACCACGGCGACCGGCGCGCCCTCGTCGCGCCACATCAGCAGTCCTCGCTGCATTGCCTCCCGCACGGCCTGCGTGCGCGAACGCACGCCGAGCTTGCGGTACATGCTCTTCACCTGCGCCTCGATGGTGTTGATGGAGCGATGCGTCGCATCCGCGATCTGGCGGTTGGTCGAGCCGCCCGCGATCATGCACAGCACCTTGAGCTCGCGCGACGACAGCGGGGTGGCGGGGGCGTCGGACGCTGGTTCGCATCGGGCCGCCGAAGACGCGATGGCGCCAAGGATGCCCTGCGCGGCGCGGGCCGCGGCCGGTGCGTCGCCCGTCTCGATGGAGCGCAGCAG
The DNA here is from genome assembly GCF_048305045.1 of Variovorax sp. 278MFTsu5.1. Classification (NCBI taxonomy): domain Bacteria; kingdom Pseudomonadati; phylum Pseudomonadota; class Betaproteobacteria; order Burkholderiales; family Comamonadaceae; genus Variovorax; species Variovorax sp. 278MFTsu5.1. The sequence continues at coordinate 4,928,255 of NZ_CP157622.1, read as the reverse complement.
GAACGCCAGCTGAACTTCGCTGGCCTGGGTGAACAGTTCGCACAGGGCGCCGGCCACCGCCATGGCGTGGGCGGAGTGGCCTGGGTGCATGGGCACGGCGATTTCCTCTGGGGCGTGGAGGGACTGCATCATGAAAAGTGGTGGAAGGCTGCACTGGCCTGCGGCTGGCGGATCGTTGTCCTGTCCGTGGCGCCGGAGAGCGAAGTCGATGGTATTAATCGCCTTGCCCTCGCGCACCTGCTTTCGGGGCGCAGATGTGCTGCGCATCACATTCCGGTGCAAAGAGTCTCGCAGCCCCCGAACAGGCTCCAGCAGCGCATCGGTTCGAATGCTGGTCAGGCGGCCGGCGCCTGGAAAGCCCCCGCTGCGGGAGCCGTACTGTTTAACGCGGCGTGCTGCACCATCTCACGCAACTGGCGCCCGTGCGCGAGGGCGGCTACGACAAGCGCATCTCGCAATCGATGATCGCCTCGTACTCGGGCCTGTCGCGCGAGGTGGTCAACAAGACCATGCGCGACATGGAGCAGCGCGGCCTGCTGCGTCGCGATGCGCAGCGGTGCATGTCATGCATACATTTGCGCAGCCTGCCTGAGCGGATCGGATGCACGGCCTCCCATGTTTGTGTGTTCCCTCGAAGCGGCCTTGGGAAGCACCATTCGATGATGTACCTACATCCCCTGATGGCGAGTCTGCCGCTGGCGGAGCGCACCAAGCTCGGCGAGTCCACCCGCCTGCATTCCTACAAGCGCAACGAAGTCGTGTTGGCCGCCGGCGATTCGACCGACCAGATCTACTGCGTGGCGAGCGGCTTGCTGCGCGTGGTTTCGTTGAACCAGCGCGGCGACACGGAGATGACCACGGAGTTCATCGGACCCAACGACTTCTTCTTCCATCTGTCGATGCAGGAAGACAGCTACTGCTCGAAGAAGACGCTGGTTGCCGCACTGCCTTCGTCGGTGTACCTGATTCCGGTCGGGGAGATGCGCAGCCTCTGCAAGAGACATCCGGAAGTGGCGCTCGGCCTGCTGGGCCTTGCGATGAAGCGCATGAGCACGCTGCGGGGGCAGGTCCACCGCATCTCCGTGCACACGGCCGAAGACTCGGTGCTTCGCGTGCTGCAGCAGCTCACGCGGCTCGCCCCGGCGGGCGAGCAAGGCTATGACAAGCGCATCACCCAATCGGTGATCGCCTCTTATTCGGGACTGTCGCGCGAGGTGGTCAACAAGACCATGCGCGACTTCGAACTGCGTGGCCTGGTGCGCCGCGACGATGACGGCGTGCACGTCGCCAACGATTTCGCGACGACCGACTTCGCCTGAAGGAAAGCCCGGCGTTCGCATTCGCCGCCGGGCGCACGTTTTCAATCCTTGCCGGGTTCGGCTTCGCGCCGCGTGCGTGGCAGGTCGAAGAATTCCGGCGGCAGCATCGGGTCGTGCTGCCGCGGCTCGACCGAAGACAGGTTCTGCTCCAGCGGCAGCAGGCCGCCGAAGTCGGTTGCGGCGAAGTCGGGCTGCACATGCACGCCGTGCTCGTCGCGCCGCACGAGGCCGCGGCTCTCCATGTCGCGCATGGTCTTGTTGACCACCTCGCGCGACAGTCCCGAATAAGAGGCGATCACCGATTGGGTGATGCGCTTGTCGTAGCCGCCAGTGCCAGCGGGCGCCAGCAGCGTGAGCTGGTGCAGCACGCGCCCCACCAGGTCCTCGGCCGAGAGCGCGGAGATGCGGCGCAGCTGGCTGCGGATGACGCTCATGCGTTTCATCGCAAGCCCGAGCAGGCCGATGGCCACTTCGGGGTGCGCGCCGCAGATGCGGCGGATGGCGGCCACGGGCACCAGGTAGACGGCCGAAGGCAGCGCGGCGACCAGCGTCTGCATGGCCTGGTAGCGGTCTTCGGTGAATGAGGGGCTCAGGAAGAAGTCGTCCTGGCGGATGAAATCGGTGGTGACGTCGCTGGCCTGCGCGCTGCCCCTGCCGTGGGCGACGACACGCAGCAGCCCGCTGGCCACGCAATAGATGCGGTCGGTCCAGGTGTCGGCCTCCAGCACGATCTCGTTGCGCCTGAATGAGCGCAGCTCGCAGCTCTGGACGAGCGCCGCTCGCTCCGCCGGCGGCACGTTGGTGATGAGGGGATGCAGGTACATGGTTCGCGCGAATGCCCGGCCCGGAGGCGGGCGGAAAAAGCCCCGGCAGGGCGCGCAGCGCACCGGCCGGGGCAAGGGGGCGACGCTCAGCGGGCCGAGGCGATCGTCGACACGGCGGAGTTGCCCACCGCGGTCGCCGTCACCTGGTTGCCTGCCGCGCGCAGCGTGCTGCCGGCGGCCGCACCGGTCACGCCCACGCCGTAGTTCACGGCGGTGGCGGTCGCGGTGATGGCGCCGCTGTTGGTCTGGTAGTTGCCCACCGCGACCGTCGGACGGTTGGCCGCCGTGGCAGCCACGGTCACCGCGTTGGTGGCCGAGTTGCCGTAGGCCTGCGCGGCGACGGTGTTGTTCGTCAGCGCGGCGGTGCCGTTCGTGATGCCGGGCGCCGTGCCGGCGGTCACGCCGTTGAGCGCGACCTGGTACGTGCCGCTCGCGCTGGCCGTCACGTTACCCGTGTTGCCCTGCGTGTTGAGCAATGCCGCCGTGGCCTGCGTGGCCTGCATCGCGCCGCCGGCCGAGCTGCCCGCGACCGGCGATGCCGCGGCGTAGCCGCTGCCTGCCGACACGTTCAGCGCGTTGCTGGCTGCGTTGCCGCGTGCCAGCGCCGTGGTGCTGTTGCCGTCGATGGTGATGCCGCTGTTCAGCGCCGCGGCCGTTGCCGGCGAGGTGCCTTCGAGCTTGAACGTGGCGGACGTCGAGGCGTTGGCCGACACGGCCGCGCTGCTGGTCTGCGTGTTGTTCAGGCCAGCGTTCGCGCCCAGCACCGCCGCGCCGTTGAGCGCCACGCTGTTGTCGGCACGGTTGGCCGAGGCTTCGGCGGTCGTGCTGTTGCCGCTGATGGTCGCCGTGCTGTTGGCCAGGCCCGTCGTGGCCGAGGCCGTCTGGTCCTGGTTGTACAGGCGCGTCGTCGCGGTGCTGCTCACAGAGGTGGTGGCCGACTGCGCGTTGTTCAGCACGTTGTCACCCGTGGCGGTGCCGGCCACCAGCTGCGCGTTGGCGGTGGCGCCGGCCGGCGTCACGTTGGAGGCCTTCACGCTCAGCGTGTTGGTGACATCGTTGATCACGCCCAGCGACACGTTCTTGTTGCGCGACAGGTCCACCGACGAGGCCGAGACCGCGCCCGGTGCATACAGCTCCAGGTCGGAAGCCGCCGAGACGGCCGCGTTGCCCGACTGCGCCGACGACAGGGCCGTGGTGTTCGACACGTTGGTGCCGCTCAGGCTCAGGCTGTTGGTGGCCGTGTTCGCCACGGCGCTGCCGCGCTGGCTGTTGTCGGACACGCTCAGCGTCGAGCCGGAGATGGCCGCGCCGGCGGTCGCGTCGATGGCGTAGGTGCCGTAGACGCTGGTCGAAAGCGTCGCGCCGCCCGTGACCTGCTGCAGGTTCGATACCGTGTGGTCGGCCTGCGCACCGGTCGCACCGAGCGCAAGGCTGCCCGCGCTGGCCGTGGTCGCGGCACCGCCCGAGGCGATGGTGTTGCCGGTGACCGAGGCGCTGTTGGTGGCGCTGTTGCCGGTGACGGCGGCGCTGCTGCTGTTGCCGTTGACCGCGAGCTGCGAACCCGTGACGTTGCCTCCCACCGCGACAGTGACGCCACCCTGGTTCGGGATGGCGGCGACGGCCGACGTGCCGGGGATGGTGGCGCCGAACGGGACCGACTGTGCGTTGCGCAGGTTGTCGTAGGTGGCGGTGGTCACCGTGCCCAGGATGCTCGCCGGTGCCGTGAGCAGGCCGGTGTTCGCGCCGGTGCCGACCGTCCAACCGTTCGAGGTCAGGTAGGCGATCTCCTGCGAAGTCAGGCTCGACTGAAGTACGCCCAGCGTGCCGCTGGTGATGGTCGTGTTGCCGCCGAGTGTGCTGCCGCCAAGGGCATCGGGGTCCAGCACATGAGCGCTGTACGTGAACGGCGTGGCAGGCGACGCAGGCGTGCCCGGCGTGCCGGCCTGGCCCGCGAGTGCCTGCACCGAAGCGCTGCTGTTCTGTACGTTCTGCACCGCGCTGGAGGTCGACAGGCCGTTGCCCGCGAGCGTCAGGCCGTTGGCGGCGCTGTTGGCCGTTGCGGCCGCGCTGGCGCCGTTGCCGTTCGATGCCACGCTGGAGCCCGTCACGTCGCCGCCGATCCGGGTGCGGATCTGCGAAGCGGTCGCGCCCGGGGCGTCTTCGGAGCGCAGGGAGGCAGTGAGGCTGCCCGAGGCGTTCTGCACGCTCTGCACGCTGAAGGCCGCATCGGCGATGGCCGTGCCGCCGTTGCTCACGGCGCGCGGCTGTGCGCTGACGGTGGCCAGCGTGTTGCCCGACACGTCGAGGGTGTTGCCGCTCGCGCGGTTGCCGTAGGCCAGTGCCTGCAACTGGTTGCCCGAAGTCGCGACCGTGGATGCGGCCACGTCGTCCTCGATGGCCGTGTTCACCACGTTGCCGCCCGAGGCGGTCGCCGTGACGACCGAGCCGGCGGCGTTCTGCACGCTGGTGAGGTTGCCCACCGATGCCGCGCCGGCCACGGTGGCTCCGGTGCCCAGCGCCAGCTTGGCGGCGTTGGTTGCGTCGTTGCCGTAGGCGGCGGCGACGAAGGCGTTGCCCTGGTTCGACACGCTGCTGCGGGTGACGTTGCCTTCGATCAGCACTGCCTGCGCGCCCACGGGCAGGAAGCCCGTGGCGTCGGCCACCGCGCTCACGGCGCCGGCGGCGGTCTGGTTGCTCAGCAGGCCGTAGGCCGCGGTGACACCGGCCGAGCCGGCTGCGGGCACAGCGACCGAGGCGGGCGCCTCGGAGGGAGCCACGGTGGCGCTGTTGGCCGTCACGTTCAGGCTGTTGGCCGCCGAGTTGCCGTAGGCCACGGCGCGCTGCAGGTTGTTGGTGAGCGCCACGGTGCTGTCGGTGGCGTGCGTGCCGAGGTAGGCCGCGGCGGTGGAGCCTGCGAGCAGGGCGCCGACCGGCGAGCCGCCGTCGGTCACCTGCACGTTGGCCACGCCCGCGCCCGAGCCCACGGTGGTGCCGGTCAGCGACAGCGCATTGCCTGCGCTGTTGCTCAGGGCCACCGCTTCCTGCGTGTTGCCGCCCACGGTGAAGCTGCTGCCGTGGATGGTGTCGCCGCCGGTGCCGCGCGAGTCGCCCATCAGGCCGACGACGGAACCCACCGTCTGCGCCGAGACCGGTGCCGAGTAATTGCCCTGCAGGTTCGTCACGGTGGCCGCGCCGGATGCGGTGACGTTGCCATCGGGCAGGCTGCCGCCCGACAGCACGGCGGTGGAACCCGAAAGCGGCAGCGTGTTGGCCGCGAGCGCGAGGCTCTGGCTGGCGTTGTTGCCATAGGCGGTGGCGGCCGAGCGGTTGCCCGTGACCGAGACGGCGCTGGCGTTGTTGGTGCCATCCTCGGAGCCGGTCATCGCGCCGATGACGCCCAGGCTCGAGAGGGCGCTCACGCCGCCGTTGTAGTTGCTCTGCTGGTTGGCCAGCGCGGCGGTCGCGGTGAACGCGGCGGCATCCTTGCCGCTGAGGATCGCGTTCGACGCTGCGTTGCCGGTGGCCGAGGCGGTGGCAGCGTTGTTCGCTACGGTGACCGCGCCGCCGTCCACCGACTGCACGGCGGCGATGACGCCCGAACCCTGCGTGGCGGCGGAGAGCGACACGCCCACGTTGCCCTGGCTGCTCGACACGGCGAGGTCGGCCGCGAGCGTGCTCGACAGGCTGCCGCCGTTGTAGGCGCCGGTGTTGGCCGTCGCGCCGCCCGAGCCTGAGACCGACACGCCGTCGGCCAGCACGATGCGGTTGCCGGCCGTGCCGGCGGTGGCGCCGAGGGCTTCATTGCCCGTGGCGGCGCTGGAGATGGTGTTGCCCTGGACCGAGAGCGAGCCCTTCAGCGTATTGGTGTCGCCTGTGGCGTTGCCGCCGATGGAGGCGATCACACCGTCGCCGTTGGCCGAAGCCGAGTGCGTGACCGGCGTGGCCGACTGGTTCACCTGCTGGTTGGAGACGACGGCCGAGCCGGTGAAGGCCGGCGCGCCGCCCGACTGCACGCTGATGGTGCTGTTGGCGGTGTTGCCCTTGAGCGTGGCGGATACCGTGTTGCCGTCGAGCGCCGGTGCGGCGGCAACGCTGTTTTCGCCGTCGGCGGTCAGCGTGAGCGTCACCGTGTTGCCGCTGGCCGAGGCGGAGGAAGCCCCGCCGGTGCCCTGCTGCACCGAGGTCGCGACCAGGCTGCCGTGCGCCGCGCTGCTGGAGCCGGCAGGCGAGTAGCTCAGCGTCACCGAGCCGGGGCTGGTCGAGGCGTAGTCCACCGGCACCGTGCCGGAGATGGTCGACGAGCCGCTGTTGATGGTGGTGCTCGCCGAGATGGTGTTGGCGGTGTTGGCCGCGCCGCCGCCGGAGAAGCCGTCGAGATCGACCTTCACCGTGTTGCCGGTGGCGCTGCTGGAGACCACGCCGCTGTTGGTCTGCACGCCGAGCGAGGCCGCACCTTCGGCGGGCACCGGGCCGGTGCCGCCCGCGAGCGACAGGTCGACAGCGTTGGTGAACGCATTGGCCGTGGCGCCGGCCTTCACGCTGTTCTGCGTGACGGTGTTGCTGCCGCCGGTCTGCGGGCCTGCGGTGGTGACGTCGATGATGCTGCCGGCAGCCGTGGCCGTCACGGGCTGCGTCTTGTCCTGCACCGACTGCACGCTCTGGTAGGCCGTGGTGTTGACCGCCACCGTGGGAATGGTGGAGACCGTCGTGTCGGCTGCCTGCGCGCCGCCGGCCACGAGCGTGGCCAGCACGGCCAGGCCGATGCTGCTGAGCGGCGCGCCGTTGGCGCGGCCGCGCGGGTTCTTGCGGTTCTTCTGCATGGTTCTTCCTTTGATGAATCTGGAAAAAAGACTGGGTTCGATGAAAAGCGAAATGACGGACGTCGCGTCGTCCTGGGATTGAAGACTTCGTGGTGCCTCTCGGTGACTTACTTCCCTCCGGTTGCGTTCTCCTCACGGACCGGACGGGCCGGCCCACCCCTCCCCGCGCCCTGGACGCGGAGCTTGGCGATCTCCTGCAGGCCGGGGCCGTCGCGGTGGATCGACGTGTCGGCCTTGTCTGGACGCCATGTGACGCTGATGCCGCCGGGCGCGAGGCCGCGCGATGCGAGTGCGGTGGTGACCACGCCGATGCGCTGGTCGGTGAGCATGTCGCGCTTGCCGGCGTCCCAGTTCTCGGTGTCGCGCGCGACCAGCACCACCTCGGTGGGGGCCTTGGCCGCCGACGCGGCGATCTGGTCGATGAGGTTCAGCGTGCCGCCGGTGAGCGCCGCGGCGCCGAACTCGAAGGGAATCTGCAGGCTGGAGCCGGTGAGGCTCGCGCCCGTCTGGCTGGCCGCGTTGACGGCCTCGCCCTGCTGCACCGGCGCGCCGGAGGCGTCGACGAGGGGGTTGGGCACCTTGCGCATCTGCTCGGCGGGCGTGAGGCCCAGCTCGCCGGTCATGCGCATGCCCAGGCACGGGTTCGGGTCGACCTTCGACACCGCCGCCACCAGGCGCACCACGCCTTCCTCGAGCGCCGCGCGCACGCCCATCTGCACCGGCTCCTGGCCCTTGGCGCCGACGTCGATGTCGTAGAGCTTGCTGCCGAAGAAGCGGAAGACGTTGAAGCCGACCTCGTAGCCGTTGAACTGCTTCGTCAGGCTGATGGTCTTCACGATCATCAGCGTCTTGGTGTCGACTATGCGCAGGTCGATGCCTACCGACTGGCTGAAGGTGCGCGCCTTCACGCCCACCTGGTTCACGCCGATCTCGGCGCCGCCGGAGTTGATGTTGTAGTTGAGCTCGGTGATGCCGCCGACGATGAAGTAGTCGGACTTGTTGATCGAGCCGCCGAAGTACGGCAGCCATGGAACCGTCTGGCCGCCGTTCGGGCCCGCGAGTTGATGGGTGCGGCCGTCGCCGAGCTGGCGGCGGTCGGCATAGCCGAGTTCGCGCTCGGCGATCACCGGGTCGAAGCGCTCGGCCACCTGCACCGCGCCGCCGAGCTTGCCCAGCGCCGAATACACCATGAGCGCGCCGCCCTGCGTGATGGCGTTGCCTTCGTTGATGCTGTACTTGCCGGTGTAGTCCTTCACGTCGCCCACGGTGATGACGATGGGCGGGCGCTGCGTTGCGGTCATCGCGGACGCCACGTGATCGCCGAAGCAGGCGAGCACCGCCTCCATGGGCGTGACGTTCTCGCGCACGGCGGGGCCGAGCACCACGGGCGCTTCCTTCGGCGCCATCTGCTGCTGCGGCGCGACGACGCAGCCGGCCAGGCTCATGACGGCTGCGGCTGCAACCAGTCCGCGCGATGCGGCTTTTTTTCCGAGCGGCAACGCGCGGATCGACTTGAATGCGGTCATTCCTTTTTCTTCCCTGTCGGTTGGGTGGTCAGTTGAGTGCGCCGAAGGCGCAGGCCGTGCTGCCGCTGATGCTTGCGCTCTGGCTGCCGGTGTTGGTCTGGTTGGAGTTCAGGGCCTGGCTCGACCAGCCCTGCACGTTGCTGGTGGTGGAGCCGATCACCGCGGAGCCCACGGCGCCGCTGTTGGCCTGGCCCGTGCTCACCGTGCCGGTGCCGCCGACGCCCGTGCTCGAGTTGCCGGTGGAGTTGGCCGACGCGCCGCTGGTGCCGGGCGAGTTGGCGGTGGTGCTGTTGGTGCCCTGGTTGCCCTGCGCGGTCGAGGTGACGTCGCAGTTGTATTGCTTGCCGATGTAGTTGTTGGTCGTGTAGTTGGCCGCGCCGTACGAGCCGGCCTTCTTGCGCTGGATCATGTCCTGCACCGCCGCCTGGTTGGCCTTGTCGGCGGAGGTCTGGAACTGCCAGGCGCTGTTCTCGCCGACGTTGTTGGCAGAGGCGCACGCGGCCGCGACGGCGAGCAGCATGCACAGCGCGGCGCGTGCGGCGTTCGAGGAAAGAGAGCGCGCGGCGAAGGAGGGCGACGCGCCGCTGGGGGCCAGGGCAAATTGGATTGGCATGGGAGTCCTGCGTAGGGAAATGGGAAAGACGGGAACCGGGTGTGAACGCCTGAAGCTCATGCGCGCATCGCCCGTTGCACGGGTTGGGGAAAGCCGGGCCATGCGAGCAGCTCGCCGCCCTCGTCGGTTGCTTCGTTGCGCGATGGCGAAGCCGCCCCGGGCGCGTGCAATGCAGCTTCGAGCGCGCGGTACTGCGCGGCGGCGATGAGGTCGTGCTCGCTGGCCTCGGGGTCCTGCGGGCCGCACTCCTGCATGAGTTCCAGCACGGCGCGCTGCATCTGCAGCAGGTCGGTGCTCAGGCGCGCGAGGCGCAGCTGCATGTCGGCGGGAATGCTCATGGCCTGCCTCCGTCGCGGCCGATGCCGTAGCCCTGCAGCCATTGCGCGCCGGCGTGCGATGCGATGTGCACGTCGTCGTCGCGCTCCACGCCGTCGACCACCACGTGCGGCGCGAAGTGCGCGCACATCGCGAGCATTCCGCGCAGGCATTCCCGGCCGAACTCGTTGTCGCGCGCGCGGCGCAGCAGGGCGGCGTCGAGCTTCACGATGTCGGGCCCGCAGGCCTGCACGGCCGCGAGGTTGTCGGTGCCGCTGCCGAAGTCGCGGATGGCGATGCGGCAGCCGCGCAGCTGCAGCTGCACGCAGAAGTCGTGCGCCGCCTCGAGGTCGGGCAGCGCGGCGCTGTCCGCGATCTCGATCACGAGCCGCGAGGCCAGCGCGGGCTCCCTGTCGAGCACCGCGAGCAGCGAGGCCCACCAGTGGTCGACCTGGATGCCCTGCGCCGAGATGCTCACGCCGATATGCGCCGAAGGCTGCAGCCGCAGCGCGGCCACGGCGCGTCGCATCACGGTGCGATCGAAGGCGCGCGTGAGCCCCAGTCGCTGCAGGCAGGGCATGAACACTTCGGGCAGGAGCGAGGCCGCTTCGCCGTGGCTCGGCGCGATGCGCGCACGGCCGGCGCGGTAGAGAGTGGTCGCCACGCTGCCCGGGTGCACCACCGGTTGCCACGAGAACGAGAGGTCTTCGGCGCGCAGTGCTTCGCTCACGCGCACGGCGACGTCCATGTCGGCGCGGTAGAGCTGGCGCCAGCCGTCGGCTCGGCTCTCGCGCGAGTCGGGGAAGGGCTGCGCGGTCCACAGAGTGAGCTCGATCTCGGAGGCGCCGAGCTGCTGCGGCGAGCGCACGTCGATCCAGTCGGCATGCAGCTGCACCAGCGCGGCGATGCCGCCGGCCCGCACGGGCTCGGCGCCGAGCACCGCGAGCAGCGTCTCGATGGGGCGGGAGGCATGCGGCGCGTCACCTCGATCGCGCATGCCGTGAGCCGCGCAATCGAATGCCTCGTTCTCCCACAGCAGGAAGCAGTCGTCACGCAGCCGGGCCATGTCGGACGAGGGCAGCGAGATGAAGTTGGCGCGCAGCCGGCGCTGCACTTCGAGGCTCGTGGCGGACGCGAAGTCCTGCCCGTAGGCCTCGACCAGATGCGGCAGGTTCGCGATGAACACGAAGGCGCAGGCCCTGCGAGCGGCGATGCGTTCCGCAGCCGCGGTGGAGTTCCGGGCCACGGGCTCGGCATGCGGGCCATGTGCGCCGTGAACGCGGCTTCCTGCGGGCGTGCGCTGCGCCCAGGCGGCGGGCCGGTGCGTGCCTGCAGGCCAGGCGGGCGGTGATGAGAGAGCGGCCATTTGCGTCCTCGATCGAATTTCTTTTGCTCGAACCCGGTGAAGAGAGAAGAAAGAGGCCGCGCTTCTTGCGGCAGCACTTCTCCATCCCGCGCCGCGGCGCAGGATCAAGACGGAAGACAGGAAATCACCGGACGAGCGAAGGCATCACGCGACACGCACCCCTTCGAGGAGTGCCGGCGATCGGCTATCGGGTCACGGGAGAGAGGGCGTGCGGTTCGCGCGAGAACTTCGGCGCGGCACGCGGGAACGGCTAGGTGTACGGCATGGACGTGGCCTTCGGCTCAGCGGGGCCACGCGTTCGTGCGGCGGACCCGCGAACCGCATTCAGCGGCTCGTACGTTCGGTGGAACGAGGGTCTGCAGGCCATCACGTGCAAGCTCCGTAGGACAGTTGTGAAACAAAATGAATACTACGGATTGCAGTAGGAGGCCGCATTCGCTTTCGGACGGCGAATGTGTGCCAGTTCACATTTGTCAACATGACCACCGGAGATCGCAGTCTCTGGGTGGAAGCGGGCTTTGGAAGGCGGGTCCGGCCTGTCCTCGGGAACGTGCCCGGCACTCGCATGCAGAATGCCGGGCACCGATCTTCCAAACCTTCTCTTCACACCGACCGATGGAACATTCCGAGCGAGAAGAGCCAGGCAGGGCGCCGACACCCGCATCGGCGGAAGCCATGCTGCTGTATCTGTTCGATCTCGCCGGCGTTGCCGTGTTCGCGGTCAGCGGCGTGCTGGCCGCAGGCCGCGCGGGACTCGACTGGCTGGGCGTGCTGGTGATCGCCTCCGTCACCGCGGTGGGGGGCGGAACCCTGCGCGACCTGCTGCTCAACCGCCATCCGGTGTTCTGGATCAGTGACGTGCGCCATGTCTACGTGATCCTCGCGGCGACCGTGGCGAGCATCGCGTGGGTGCACTTCATACCGATACCGGAGCACGCGCTGGCATTGGCCGATGCGCTGGGACTGGGGCTCTTCGCGATCACCGGGGCGCAGATCGCCGAAGAGCGGCGGCTGCCGGCGGTCATCGTGACACTGGTCGGCACCATGACCGGTGCAGCCGGCGGCCTGATGCGCGATGTGTTCACCGCGCATGTTCCGCTGCTGCTGAGCAGCGGCATCTATGGTTCTGCCGCCATCGCGGGCATCGCCGCCTATCTGCTGCTCCAGGCCGCGGGAGCGAGCAGGCGCTGGGCCTTCCATGCGGGCGTGGTGCTGATCGTGGCGCTGCGCGTGGGTGGCATCTACGGCGGCTGGCACCTGCCGCTGCTGCAACTGCCGGCCTAGGGATTCCTGTTCACGAGAGCCGCGGCCTTGCAGGGCTCCTGAGCAGGCTCACCACGCTCCCCGCCAGGGCAGCCAGCGCCGCCATCGTGAGCCCCAGGTGCACGGCACTGTGCGAAGGCAGTACCCCGAACACCAGGCTCATCGCCAGGCTTCCGAGCGTCAGCCCGGTGAGCCGCGCGGTTCCTTGCGCTCCGCCGGCCGCGCCGCTGCGTTCCTTGGGCGCCGAGAGCAGCATGTTCTGGTTGTTGGGCGTCTGGAAGAGGCCGAAGCCGAAGCCGGCGAGGCTGGTGAAGAGCGCGATCGGAAAGGCCGGGTCGCCGTGTATGGGCCACAGCGCGCACAGCGCCAGCCCGGTTGCGAGAAACGCGCTTCCCGCCGCGCAGAGCCATGCGCTCGGCACCCGCTGCGCGAGGCGTGCCGACAGCGGCGCGGCCAGCATCACCGCCAATGGCCACGGCGTCATCAGCAGGCCGGTGGCAGTTGTGTTCTGGCCGAGTTCGTGCTGGATGTAGAAGGGCAGTGCCACGTAGCTCGCCATCTGGCCGGTGAAGCAGCAGACCGAAGCGATGACGGAGATGCGGAACGAGTGCACGCGCAGCAGGTCGAGCGGGACCAGCGGCGCCTTCTTCGCCATCTCGCGGCGCACCAGCAGGACCATCGAGACGATCGCCACGCCGAGCAGCGCGCCGCCGTGCGGCAGGCTCGACGGCAGCCGGTCGCTGCCGAGCACGAAGGCGGCGAACATGATCGCGTTGAGCGCGATGCTCCAGAGGTCGATGCTGTCCTTCGTCGACTCGGGGCGCGGCAGCTTCGTGCAAGCGGCGAGCACGAGGAGGCCGATGGGCAGGTTCACCGCGAAGAGCCACGGCCAGCTCGCCGCTGAAAGAATGAATGCGCCGATGGAAGGCCCTGCCGCCGTGGCGCCCGCAATGGCGAGTGCGTTCCAGCCTATCGCGCTCGCCAGCAGCCGGCGTGGATAGGTGAAGCGCAGCAGCGCCAGGCCGAGCGGCATCACTGCCGCCGCGCCCAGCCCTTGCAGGCATCGCGCGGCGACCAGCCATGGCAGCGATGGAGAAAGCGCGCACAGCACCGACGCCGCGGTGAACAGCGCGACGCCGCCGGCGAACACTCGGTGATAGCCGAGTCGCGCGCCGACGGCGGAAGCAGGCAGCAGGAACATCACGACCGCGAGCTGGTACGCCGTGATGATCCAGACCGCATCGGCAGGCGTCGCCTGCAGTTGCCGGGAGATGCTCGGCAGCGCCACGTTGGCGATCGCGCCGTCGAGCACCACCAGGGTGCCCGCGCCGAGGATGGCGGCGACGGCCGCGATGCGCCGGGGCATCGGCAGGCCGTCGGCATCGTTCGCTGCCTCGGTCCCGATGGAAGAAGTGCTGGAGCGGAGTGAAGGTGAGAGAAGCATGGGAGTGGCCTTGATGGAAGACGCTCGATTGCGTCGGCCCAGAATAGGTCGCGAAGACGCGCCGGCCCAGAGCGTGGCGCGCAGGTTGTTCCTGCATGCGGCGCCTGCCTGGATCCGCGCGCCTGTGCTAGCGTCGGGCATGCAAGACGCCGATCTCAACCTGCTGACCGCGTTGAACGCACTGCTTTCAGAAGGCAACGTGGCGAAGGCCGCCGAGCGCATGGGCCTGAGCGAATCGGCCATGAGCCGCACGCTGGCGCGGCTGCGGGAGGTCACAGGCGATCAACTGCTGGTGCGCGCCGGGCGCGGGATGGTGCCCACGCCGCATGCGCTGGCGCTGCGCGATCGCGTGAGAGACCTGGTGCAGGAGTCGCACGCGGTCCTGCAACCCGCCGACGCGAGCCTGGACCCGCGCACGCTGCAGCGCCTCTTCACCATACGGGCCAACGACGGCTTCATCGAGGCCTTCGCGCATGTGCTGGTGGCCCGTGTCGCGAAGGAGGCGCCCGGCGTTCGCCTGCGCTTCGCGCCCAAGCCCGACAAGGACGTGCGCCCGCTGCGCGAAGGCCTGATCGATCTCGACGTCGGCGTGCTGGGCGATTCGGCGGGGCCGGAGGTGCGCGTCCAGGCGCTCTATCGGGACCGCTTCATCGCCGCGGTGCGCGAAGGCCACCCGCTGCTGGCCGAGGCCGGGATCACGCCCGAGCGCTATGCCGCCTGCGACCACGTGGTCATGTCGCGCCACGGCCGCAAGGAAGGGCCGGCGGACGTGGCTCTCGCGGCGATGGGGCTGGCGCGCAACGTCGCGGTCACGGTGCCGAGCTTCGGTGCTGCCTTGTCGATCGCGGCGGCGACCGATCTCGTGGCCTTGGTACCAGCCTCGTATCTCGAGCGACTGAGGGCTCAGAGCAGGTTGCGCTCGTTCCCGCTGCCCATGCGCACGGAGCAGATCACCATCTCGCAGATGTGGCATCCGCGCATGGACCGCGATCCCGCGCACCGATGGCTGCGCGGCGTGGTGCTGGAGCTGTGCCGGGGCCTTGCGGAAGGCGAGACCTAGTCCGCAGCGGGCTCGCTCGTCGCACCGGGCGCCGACTGCGCCAGGTGCCTACCCACCGTCGACAGCAGCCCGCGCAGCCAGCGATGCGCGCCCTGGTGCTGCGAGCGCTCGTGCCACAGCTGGTAGAAGCGCATGCGCGGAAATCCTTCGGGCGCGGGCAGGTTCACCACCGGCAGGCTGCGCGTGAACTGCTCGGCGAAGTGGCGCGCGGTGGTGAAGACGAGGTCGCTCTCGGCCACGAGGTAGGGGGCCATTGCGTAGTAGGGCACGAAGACGCGCGCGTCGCGGGTCTGCCTGAGCCCGGCGAGGTGGCTGTCGACGACCGCGCGGTGCGACTTGGCGAAGGGCGTGGGCACGACATGGGCGGCCGCCAGGTAGCGCTGCAGCGTCATCGCGCCCGGCGCGGCCAGCGGATTGGTCGGGCTCATCATGCAGACCAGGTCGTCCTCGATCAGCAGCGACAGGTGCATGCGCTCCGGCGGCAGCGGCCAGTTGCCGATGACGATGTCGAGCTCGCCCTGCGCCAGCGCGCGCTCGTAGTCGTAGCCGGGAGTGAGGGGGTGGATCAGCAGGCGTGCCTGCGGCGCCTCGGCGCGGAAGCGCGCCACCGCCTCGGCCATGAAGCTCGCGGCCAGGTAGTCCGGCGTGGCGATGGTGAAGGTCATGGTGCTGGAGCCGGGCTCGAAGCGCTCGGGGCCGGCCAGCATGCGGTCGATTTCTCCGAGCACCTCGCGCGCGCTGTCGCGCAGCTGCAGCGCGCGGGCGGTGGGCACCATGCCGCCGCGCTCGCGCACCAGGATCGGATCGCCGAAGGCGTCGCGCAGGCGCCGCAGGGCCGCGCTGACGGCCGGCTGCGTCTGGTTCATGCGGACAGCCGCGCGAGAAACGCTGCGCTCGGCCACCAGCACCGCCAGCACGCGCAGCAGATGGATGTCGACAAGGTCCTGGCTTCTCGTCATGTGTCTAGGGGTTCGACCGGATGGCGCACCCTCGCGGGGCGCGACCTATCGCTCTGGTTTATGCCGCATATTCCGCGCGCCGTGCGCGCGGCGGGACCATTGTGCCTACAGTGCCCCGGCAGGCGGCGTTCCTTCTCGGCGATGGAGCCGATCGCGAAGCCCCACACCAAGGACCTGGAGACAAAGCATGACATCGACAACCACGGCGGCCGCACCCGCCCGGCCTTCCGACACCCCGTCCGAGCTGGACGGGGTCTACCGCAAGATCATCTGGCGGCTCATTCCCTTCCTGATGCTGCTGTGGGTGCTGGCCTGGATCGACCGGGTCAACATCGGCTTCATCAAGCTGACGATGCTCGACGAGCTCAAGTGGAGCGAGGCGATGTACGGCCTGGGCGCGGGCATCTTCTTCCTGGGCTATTTCTTCTTCGAGGTGCCCAGCAACCTGCTGCTGCAGCGCATCGGGGCCAAGAAGACCATCATGCGCATCACCATCGGCTGGGGCCTGACCTCCATCGCCACGATGTTCGTGAAGACGCCGGAGATGTTCTATTTCCTGCGCTTCCTGCTGGGCGTGTTCGAGGCGGGTTTCTACCCCGGCATCATCCTGTACCTGACCTACTGGTTCCCCAACGACCGGCGGGCCAAGGCCTTCGGCATGTTCATGTCGGCCTCGGCCTTCGCGGGCGTGATCGGCGGGCCGCTGGCCGGCGCCATCATGACCGGCATGCACGGCGTGAACGGCTGGTCGGGCTGGCAGTGGGTGCTGCTGCTCGAAGGCATTCCCTCGGTCATTGCCGGCTTCGTCACGTACTTCTACCTGACCGACAGGCCCGAGCAGGCCCGATGGCTCACGGCGCGCGAACGCCAGCTGGTGCATGAAGACCTCGAGCGCGACGGCCGTTCGCTGGGCCAGCGCGAGCACAGCATGCTGGCTTCGCTCAGGAGCGGGCGCATCTGGCTGCTGATCCTGATCTTCTTCTGCATCATCGCGGCCAATTCCTCGCTGACCTTCTACGGCCCCACGCTGGTCAAGGAAGTGGGCTTCACCAGCCCGGTGACGGTGGGCTGGATCATGGCCGTGGCCTACCTGTGCGGCGCGGCCGGCATGATCTGGAACGGCTTCCACTCCGACAGGCAGCAGGAATCGCGCTGGCACTGCGCCCTGGCCGCCGCGCTGGGCGCTGCCTCGCTGCTGGTCGTGGCGCTCTTCCTGGGGCACAGCGCGCTGGCTGTGCTTGTTGGGCTCACGCTGGCCATCGTCGGCACCATGAGCGCCATTCCGGTGTTCTGGCAGATGCCCAACCGCTTCCTGGCCGGCACCGCGGCCGCCGGCGGCGTGGCGCTGATCAACTCCATCGCCAACCTCGCCGGCTTCGGCGCGCCCTGGATGCTGGGGCTCATCAAGACATCCACCGGCAGCCTCTCGCCCGGCCTGTACGTGGTGGCGGCGGTCGAGGTCTGCGCCACCCTGCTGATCCTGGCCTGCGTGCCTTCGCATCGCAAGCAGTCATGAAAGAGAACAACCAATGACCCTCACCGCCACCCGCCTGGACCTGGCCGCGCTCAACGCCATGGACCGCGACGCCTTCGTCGCCGCCGTCGGGCCCACTTTCGAGAACTCTCCCTGGGTCGCGCAGGCCGCGTGGGCTCGCAGGCCCTTCGCGGACACCGACGCGCTGCATGCCGCAATGCTCGACGTGGTGCGCGAGGCGCCGCACGAGCGCCGCATCGCTTTCCTCTGCGGCCACCCCGAACTGGCCGGCCGCGAAGCCCAGGCCGGCACGATGACCACCGAATCCGTCGGCGAGCAGCGCAGCGCCGGGCTCGACGCGCTCAGCCGCGAAGAGCTGGACGAAATGCAACGGCTGAACCGTGCGTACCGCGAGCGCCACGGCTTCCCCTTCATCATCGCCGTGCGCCGCAACACCAAGCAGCAGATCTTCGAGGCAATGCGCGCGCGCGCCGAAGCGAGCACGCAGGCCGAGCACCGCGCCGCGCTCGACCAGATCGGGCTCATCACCCGGGGGCGCATCGACGCGCTGCTGGACGGCTGAAGGCGCCTTTCCCCTCTCTTCCCGACGACACGTTCCCGTTCCCGCCGGCTGGTGCATTCCCATGCACCGGCGAGGCCTTCCATCGCCCGAAAAAGGCAACAACGACAGGAGACAACAGCATGGCGAATCAAGTCGTATCCCAACCCGCGCGCAGGCAGTTCGCGCTCTCGGGGTTGGCCCTGGGGGCCGCGGCGCTGACCGCACGTGGAGCACTCGCGCAACAACAGCCGAACGTCGCGCCGGCCGGCCCGGCCCAGGCCAGCGGCCCCATCGTGCTGCATGGCGCGAGCCCGCGCCTGACGGTGCATGCGCTGGACACCTTCCACGGCGCGGCCGCCACCGGCCTGCGCATCGATTTCGCGGCTGGAAGGCGGCAGCTATAGGCCGCTGCGCAGCGTCGTCATGAACGGCAACGGCCGCTCCGAAGAACCGCTGCTGATCGGCGACAGCTACCAGGCCGGCGACTACGAGCTGCTGCTGCACGTGGACGACTACTTCGCCAGCAGGAAGGCTGTGCTGCCCATGCCGCCCTTCCTGACCAGGCTGCCGGTGCGCATCCGTGTGGCCAATGTCGCCGAACGCATCCACCTGCCGATCCAGTTCGGCCCGTGGAGCTACACCTATTCGCGCGGCAGCTGAGCTCACCGGATTCACGAAAGGACACGACATGACCGGCATCTCGACCCACGTGCTCGACATCACCAACGGAAGGCCCCTGGCCGGCCTGCAGGTGGAGCTCTACGACATGGCGACCACTCCGCCCGCGCGCCTGAACAGCACCCGCACCAACGCCGATGGCCGCACCGACGCGCCCATGCTCGCGGCCAAGGACGCGCGCACCGGCCACTTCGAACTGCGCTTCCACGTCGGCGACCACTTCAAGGCCGCCGATGGGCTCTCGGACGTGGTGCCCGTTCGCTTCTCCATCTTCGACGCCGCGCAGCACTACCACGTGCCGATGCTGTGCGCGCCCTGGTTCTTTTCAACGTATCGCGGCAGCTGACTGCCGCCGGAGCCCCTAGCGATGACCCAACCCCAACTCCAATCCGAACCCAACGCAGAGAAATACATGGTCGACGCCATCCGCCTGGCCATGCGCAACGTGCGCGAGCGCAGGACCTGGCCCTTCGGCGCCGTGCTGGTGCGCAACGGCAAGGTGCTGGCCCATGCCGTCAACGAGGTCGATGCCCTGTGCGACCCCACGGCCCATGCCGAGATGCAGGCCGTGCGCATCGCCGCCAAGGCGCAGGGCGGCACCGACCTGTCGGGCAGCGTGGTGTACGCCAGCGGCTATCCGTGCCCGATGTGCCTCACGGCGATGTACCTGGCGGGAGTGAAGGAGGTCTACTACGCCTACTCCAACGAGGACGGCGAGCCGCACGACCTGTCGGCCGAGCGCGGCTACCTGGAGATAGCGCGGCCCATCGAACAGCGCGAGATGCCCGTGCGCGCGCTGCCGGTGCGCGACGAGGGCGAGGACCTGTACGAGGCCTGGTCGCGCGCGACGCGCTGAGCTCCCGGGTCAGGCCTGGGGCTCGTTGCAGACCGCTTCGATGTTGTGCCCGTCCGGGCCGATGACGAAGGCCGCGTAGTAGTTCGCGTGGTATTGCGGGCGCAGGCCGGGCGGTCCGTTGTCCCTGCCTCCCGCCTCCAGCGCCGCGCGATAAAACGCGTCGACCTGCTGGCGGGTCTCGGCCTTGAACGCGAGGTGAAGGTGCGCCGGCTTCTCTTCGGTCTGGAACAGGCACAGCGAGGCTTTGCTCTTCGAGGCGAGTTCGACGCCGTAGCTCGGCACGCCTTCGGAAACGACGGCCACGCCGAGCGGTTCGAGCGCCCTTAGGAAAAACGCCTTGCTCGCCGCGTAGTCGCTCACGCCGAATTTGACATGGTCAAACATGAGTTTCCTGTTGTTTCAAGATCTGTGGAGGCCGGGCGGCCCGAGGCCGGCGCAAGCATAAACCCGTGATTCCGGGGGCGCGACGCGGCCCGAAAGCCTCCTGGCGACGGGGGAACCGCTGCCGGGGCCGCTTCGCCGTCAAAATGCCGGCCATGGAATCTCTGATCGAACAACTCTCCGACTCGGTGGCTTCGGCCCGGACGCTGGAAGACCTGACCCGTCCGATGCTCGAGATGCTCGGCGCGGTGACCGGGCTGGAGTCGACCTACCTCACCACCATCGACCTCGACAAGGGACAGCAGCACATCCTCTTCTCGCGCAATGTGCGGCAGCTGAGCATTCCAGAGGGCCTCACCGTGCCTTGGGCCGACACGCTTTGCAAGCGCGCCATGGAAGAGGGCCGCACCTACACCGGCGACGTCGCCAGCTGCTGGGGCGATTCCGACGCGGCAAAGGAGCTCGGCATCCAGACGTACGTAAGCACGCCGGTCAAGACCGAGGGCGGCGACCTGTTCGGCACCCTGTGCGCCGCGAGCTCGACGCAGCAGCCCCTGGCGCCGCATGCCGAGCCCGTGCTGCAGCTGTTCGCGCGGCTGATCGGCCAGCAGGTGGAGCGCGAGCTGCTCTACAGGAAGCTGGAGAAGGCCCATGCCGAAGTCGTCACCCTCGCTTCCACCGACGCGCTCACGGGCCTGCCGAACCGCCGCACGCTCGTCGACGGCCTGCGCAGGCTGATGGCGCAGGCCGAGCGCGACGGCACCAGCGTGCTGGTCGGCTTCATAGACATGGACGGCTTCAAGAAGATCAACGACACCCACGGCCACGACATCGGCGACGAGTTTCTCGTCGCCATGACCGCCCGCATGTCGGCCTCGCTGCGCGCGGGCGACATGCTGGCGCGCAACGGCGGCGACGAGTTCGTGGTGATCGGCGCCGGCCCGGCCTTCGACCAGGCGCCGAACGCCGCGGCGCGTTCGCTCGCCGAGCGGCTGGGCGAAAGCACCGTGGGCGAACTGCGGCTGCAGGGCGCCACGCTCGACTACCGCGGCGCGAGCGTCGGCGTGGTCGCCATCGACCCGCGCACCACCTCCGCGGCGCAGGCGCTGCGGCTGGCCGACGAGGCCATGTACTCCGTCAAGCGCGGGCGCCGCGCCGTGGCGAACCACCGGGAAACGGCTTCGGCCTGAGTGGCGCAGCCAGGCGCCGTCGCCGCCCCGGCTCGCGGCGGGGGCGGCGCGCAGCCCGGGGGAAGGGCCTCGCGATGCGGCATCGAACCTGGTGAAGATGCTGGAGCCGTCGCGCGCGCAGCCGTCGATTTCGATGGCGATGCCCTGGCGCAGGCAACGGCGCGAAGAACCACGGGACCTCCTTTTTACGGCTGTGGATGAAGCCTGCGAAAGCGCATGGGAGTGGTCAGGGAGTGTTCATAAACCCGCTCCAGTATTGAACTCCAAAGTACTGCTTCTGCTCGTGGGCTGCGGCCTCGCCTTCGTTCGGGGGCTGGAGTCCGGAAAGCGTTCCGGAGGTGCTGCCATGCGCTTGACCAGCATGAATTCCGTCGGGACTTCGGGGCCGGCGACATATCGGGTCTGGACCGACGACCCCGAGGGTTTCTCGACCCAGCGCATCACGCCGATGCACCACAACTTCCACGAGCATCCGCTGTTCCAGGTGCCCGAACTCGTGAAGCTCGGCATGGAGCTCTCGAAGGTGGACCAGTGCAGGTTCATGGACCCGAAGAGAACGATTTCCTCGGCGCTTTCGCACGAGGGCAGGCCGCCGGGCGGGCGCAGCATCGACGAGTTCTTCGAGCGCATGGAGGAGCCGGGCTCGTCGTGCGCCTTCTACAACATCGAAGTCGTTCCCCGCTACCAGGCCTTGCTGATGTCGGTGGTGAACTCCATGCGCGCGCTCGTGGAGCGCGAGCAGCCGGACATCTTCAGGGTGAACGGCTTCGTCTTCTTCTCGGCGCCGCCTTCCGTCACGCCCTTTCACATCGACCGCGAGAACAACTTCTGGCTGCAGCTGCATGGGCACAAGATCCTCAACGTGTGGGATCACCGCGACCGCAGCATCGTGCCGGCCGACGCCGTGGAGGATTTCATCGTCACGCAGTCGCTGAAGAAGGTGCGCTTCAGCGAAGCGTTCATGCCGCTGGGGCTGGAGTTCGACGCGCGGCCGGGCGATGCCATCTACTTCCCCAGCACCTCGCCCCACATGACCCGCTCGGAGGTCGGCGGGACCGGCGCCGGCGGTCGCCTGTCGATCTCGATCGGCGTGACCTTCTACACCGCCGCCACGCGCGAGGTGGCCCGCATCCACCAGGTGAACCGGCTGATGCGCAAGTGCGGCCTGTCGCCCTCATACCCGCGGGAGTCGCCGGTAGCGGATGCGGTGAAGTCGGCCATCGGCGGTTTCGTCGGTGCCGGCCGTGCCCGGCTCGGCGCTGCGCGTGCGCGCTTCATCAGCATGGCCACGTCGCGGCGAATGAGGCACACGCCGCCGCCGGGGTCCTACTGAGCCTGTGTCGGTCGCGGCACCGCTTCCCCCGTGCGGGATTCGCCAGCGTCACGTTCTCGAGCGCCTTGATCCGCCACTCGCCGGCCAGCCGCGTCAGTACGGCGAGGGTCAGCGTATCGACGACCTGAGGCCCCGCAGGATGTTCCGCACCTGCCGCGAGGTGGTGTCGTCTCTTCTCTGAAGCCGGCGTCCATCAGCAGGGGGGCGCAGACGGCGCTACTGCGAAGCGGCCAGGAATTTGCTGATCAACCCGACCGTAACGCCGGTACTCTCTTCCATCAACCAGTGTCCTGCACCCGGCACGACTTCTCCGCGCACATTGGTTGCCGCATTGCGCATGACGATCGCCATGTTGTCACCGAAGGACTTCTCTCCGCCAATGGCGAGCACCGGCATGGCGAGCCTGGTCTTGGAGAACGCGATGTTGTCGGCAACGTCGTTGCTGGCGATGGTGTTGAATTGCGCGAAGGCGGCGCGCATCGCGCCCGGCTGAGCATAGAGCTTGGCGTAGTGCCGCCGCGTCGCCTCGTCGATCTTCGAAGGCGTGCCGGCAAACTCGTTCCAGAACCGGTCGAGATAGATGCGCTCCCTGCCGGCGACCAGTCGCTCGAAATCGCGGCCGCCGGCGTTGAAGTGCCACAACGCGGGCCACAGGATGATCTGGTCCCATGGCGCGACGCCGGGCACGGGCGCGTCCATCACGACGAGCTTGTCGACCTTGTCGGGGTAGCTGGCCGCATATGCATAGGCGACCATCGTGCCGATGTCATGCCCGACGACGGCGGTCTGGTCCTGCTTCAGGGCAGTCACGACCGCGCGTATGTCGGCAGCCTGCGACTTCTTGTCGTAGCCACTGGTGGCCTTCGACGATTTCCCCATGCCGCGGAGGTCCGGCACGATCACCAGGTGCGTCTTCGCGAGCTCTTGCGCCAGCGGGGCCCACATGTCGCCCGTGTCGCCGAACCCGTGGATGAGCACCACGGCGGGGCCGGCACCGCCGGAGCGGACAAAGATGCTCGCGCCATCCGCCAGGGTGACGGTCCGGGTCTTGAAGCTGCTCGGGAAGGCCGGTTGTGCTCCGGCATTGGCTGTGCACAGCACGGCAATCAACAGGGCCAATACCAGCGCAAGGCGATTCTTCATGTCGGAGCTCCACTGTCGAGGACCAGATAGGCGCGACGCATTCTGAGGCTTTGTTGCGCAGCGAGCCAACGATATTTGGTTCAAGCCGGGCGCCGGCCCCGCTCATCGCTCGCGAACCAGCCGGAAATATCGCCACATTCCCCACACGACGCCGACGGCGAGACCGATCCCGACGCTCCAGCCGGCCGGCAAGCCGAATCCGAGTGCCAGGAGCAGCATCAATCCGGCGCAGACCAGGCCGATGAAAACGAGGGTGACGAAGTCGAACCGGGCGACCGCCAGCGTGTCTTCGGCAAGGCTGCGGTCACGGTGGCCGCGCTTGTGGCGCAGACGCCGGAACAGGAAGACGTCGGCAACGAAATCGAAGATGCCGACGAAAAGATCGGCCAGGATGCTCCACATCAGGGGGCTCCATTTGCGGTGACACCCCGGAGTTCCTGCTGTTCTCATGGTGGTCCGACCAGGGTGGGGCGGCGGAGCACGCAGAAATGTTACCGCCCTTTCAGCTGGGGTAGCCGCCGTAGCCGGTGTCGGTGCGAGGTCACGCAGGTGACCCGTTCGACCGATGGCGCACCGGCAATCGCGCCCTAGGCCCTGAACCAGATCCTGAGCGTCACGTACAGCGCATAACCCAGGGCGAGCACCATCCACACCATGAAGAGCACGTTGGCCCAGAATTCGCCGGGATTGGCCGCCAGGGTGTAGAGCTGTCCCGCACAGCCCTTGCCGATGCATGGCACCTCTGCCCGGACCAGCGCGCGCAGCACGCCGAAGAAGAGGTAGCAGGCGATGCCGCCAGCCATCAGGAAGCCCACGGGCCCCACGATTCCCTTGGTGAGCTCGCCGTTCTCGTCGCGGTTGCCCTTGCGCAGCAGGTTTTGCCCGAACCTGTACCAGGCGAAGCCCAGCAGGAGCATCAACGAGTAGTAGAGAACGTCACGCATGTCTTCGGGGATGTGGGTAAGGTCGTGGCCGACTTTAGCCGAGGCTCATCCAAAACCCGATTCGCCGCGTACACCTGTCCATGCACGCCCCCGCGCGTGTCCCCAGAGGAAAGACCAGACGCACATGCCGCAGGACATCGCATTCGCCATCCGCCGGGCCTTGAAGGGGCTGCTGCCGTTCTCCTGCTTCGACCACCGGAAGCGCCGCCCGGTAGGCCGCCATCTCTTCGAGTGCCGCGCATGAGCAGCGGCATGACCGTGGTCGCTCTTGCGGGCCTGGCGTGGACCGCATCGCTGGCGCTGCCGACCTGGGCCGTGAGCCTCGCACGGCATGACGCGAGCCTCGTCGACCGGATGTGGTCGGTCTTCATTGCGGGTGCCGGCCTCGTGTACTTCCTGCTGCTGCCCGCGCAGACCGCGCGCGGACTGTGCATGGCGGTACTGGGCACCGCTTGGGCGCTGCGGCTGTGCATCTACGTCACGTGGCGCAACTGGGGGCATGGCGAAGACCGCCGATACCAGGCGATACGCGCGCGCAACCAGCCGAACTTCGGCTTCAGGAGCCTGTATCTGGTGTTCGCGCTGCAGGCGGTGCTGGCTTGGATCGTGTCGGCGCCTTTCCTTCCGGGCATGGCGGCGGCGCGGCCGCTCGGTCCGCTCGATTCGGTCGGCGGTGCGCTGGCGCTCTTCGGCATCCTCTTCGAAGCCATCGGCGACGCGCAGATGGCGCGCTTCAAGGCCGACCCCGCGAACCGTGGCCAGGTGATGGACCGCGGCCTGTGGCGCTACACGCGGCATCCCAACTACTTCGGCGAGGCCTGCACATGGTGGGGCATCTGGCTCATGGCCATCGGCGGCGCGGGGTGGGGCGGGACGTGGAGCATCGTGTCGCCACTGCTCATGACCTGGCTGCTGCTGAAGGTCTCGGGTGTGCGCATGCTCGAAAGCGACATCGGCGAGCGCCGCCCCGCCTATCTCGACTACATGGCGCGCACCAACGCCTTCGTGCCGGGGCCGGTGCGCGGCGATCGCTCGAAGCATTAGCCGGTGGCCTTGGCTGCCTGGCGGTGGCACCATGGCCGCGGTGAAGCCTTCGTCGAACAGATCTTCCTTGGTGATGATGCGCATCGTCTTCTGGAGCACGGCACTTCTCGCGCTGGCCGTCCTCGCGGGCGTGGTGTACGAGCAGGTCGGCCGCTACCGGGCGCAGCGGGACTTCCCCGCGCCGGGAAAGATGGTCGATGTCGGCGGCGGGCGCCGTATCCAGCTCGACTGCCGGGGCTCCGGTTCGCCCACGGTCGTGTTCGAGGCCGGGCTCAGCGTCGATGGCTCGCTGAGCTGGTCGGCGGTGCAGCCGGCCATCGCGGCGCGCACGCGGGCATGCGCCTACAGCCGCGCGGGGCTGATGTGGAGCGACCCATCGGGTGCGCCGATCAGCGCGAAGCAGGTGGCAAGCGATCTTCACGAGGCTCTGGCGCGAGCGGGAGAGCGCGGGCCTTTCGTGCTGGTCGGGCAGTCGCTGGGTGGACTGTTCGCCACGACCTTCACGCGGTACTTCGGCGACGAGGTGGCGGGGCTGGTTCTGGTGGACCCGTCGCATCCAGACCAGGTGGCGCGCGTCGCGGCCTACATGACGGAAACCCGCTCGCTGCGTTCGCGCGTCGCGGTGTCGCTCGCGTGGACCGGCCTGCTGAGGGCGGCGGCCCCGAGGCTGCTGCCCCGTGCGCCGAACCAGAGCGAGCGCGATGCGCGGGCGGTCCGGGCCTACGCGCCGAAGTCGATGGTCACGCAGATGGCGGAGAGCGACGCGACCGATGCCATGCTCGCCGAGGCGGGCGCCTTCCGCGACCTGGGCAGGCGTGCGCTGGTGGTGCTCACCGCGATGGCGCCGTACACCGAGGCCGAGCTCCGGGGAATGAAGATCACGCCCGCACAGGGCCGCGAGGTGCTGGCCATCTGGCAGCAGCTCCACATGGAAGAAGCGGAGTGGTCTTCGCGCGGCAGGCACCTGTCGCTGCCGAACTCCAGCCACGACATCCAGTTCGACGACCCGGAGGCGGTGATCGAGGCGGTGCTGTCGGTCGTCGAGATGGTTCGCGAGGACGGCGGCGGGCGGCGTTGAGCGCGCCGCCGCGTCCGTGCATTACCAGCGGAACTTCACGCCCACGCTGCCCTCGATGCCGCTGCTCTTCGTGCGCACGCCGCCGCCCGAGGCCCAGAGCTTGCCCAGCTCCGCGTACAGGCTCGCGTTCTGCGTGAGCTGCAGCGTGGCGCCCGCCGCCAGTTCGGTGCTGGTGCCGCCGGTGCGCGTGGCGATGTCGGTGTAGGCCGCGGGTCCGATGAAGCGGGCGGTGTCGGTGCCGCTGCCGTTGCGGTAGACGTTGAAGCGCACATAGGGCTGCAGCAGGCCGGCGGAGGTGGCGATCTCCCCCTTCACCCGCACGCCGGCGCGCGCCATCCAGCCGCTGTGGCTGTGCTGCTGCACCAGCGCGGCGGCGATGCCGCCGTCGTCCAGGCTGATGCGCTGGTGCACCAGTTGCAGCTGCGGCTCGATGGTCCAGCCCGGCGCGATGGCGAAGGACTGGCCGACCTCGATGGAGGCCAGCAGGCTGCTGCCCTTGCCGGAGCTGGAATAGCTCAGCGCGGGCGATGCCGTGTAGTGATGGCGCCCGGCCTGCAGCACGCCGTCGACGTACAGGCCGCTGTCGTTCTTCCAGGTGGCGTAGGCGCCCAGGTACTGGCTGCGCAGGTCGTTGGAGCCGGCCGCGTAGTTGACGATGCCGCGCGCGAAGCCGTTCACGCGCATGTCGCCGTTGAGTTCGCCGAGGTAGACGCCGGCGCGCCAGTGGGCGTCGGCCCAGAGATCGGTGCCGGCCTGGAAGCCGGTGAGGCGTCCCTTGCTGGTGGGGTTCACGGTGCCGCCCTGACTGATGGTGCGGTCGGTGCTGACGATGCGGGCCCAGACCTGGCGGTAGCTCCGGTCCTGCATGGCCGGGCCGGCGTCGTTGCTGCCGGGCGGGCCGTCGTCGCCGAAGCGCTGGCGCATGCTGCCGAGCATCGACAGGTTGGCCTGGCGGAACTGCTCGGGCAGCGCGGCGTACAGCGGCACTTCGGTGCGGTAGGTGGGCACGCTCACGCCCCCGCCGGTGCTGCCGCCGCTACCGGTGCCGCCGGTGCTTCCGCCTCCGCCGCCGTTGGCGGGAGGCGTGACCACGGCGCTGGAGCGCAGGTACCAGTTCTCGCCCGCGCCGCTCGCATCGGCGGCGTACAGCCGGTACTCGTAGGCGCCGGCATCGACGTGGCCGCCCGCGAGCGCAAAGGCGTTCTTCGTGGTCTGCGCGGTGGTGGTGGCGCCGTTGATCGCGCTGACGACCTCGATGCCATTGCCGGTGGTCAGCGCGCCGAGTCCGCCGAGGTTGGTGATCTGCACGTTGGTCGTGCCGCTGGCGATGGCGGTCGCGCCGCTGAGCACCAGCCGGTCGCTCGCGCTGCTGCTGTCGCCCAGCGCGGTGCCCAGGCGCAAGGTGCCGCCGTTGCCGACCCACGGGCCGGTCACGGTGAGCGTGGTGCCCGGCGCGGAGCCGACCAGCGAGACGGTGCCGCCATTGGCCATCGACGCGATGGTCTGGCTCTGGCCGGCGAGGTCCAGCGTGGCGCCCGACGCGACCGTGAATGCGCTCGCGTTGCTGAGCGCATTGGCCGCTCCGGCGCGCAGGGTGCCGGCGTTGACGTTGGTGGCGCCGGTGTAGACGTTGGCGCCCGACAGCGTCAGCGTGCCCGCGCCGCTCTTCACCAGGCCGGCGGTTCCGGAGACGGGGCCCGACCAGCCCATGTCGTGCCCGTTGGTGTCGATGGTGCCGGTGCCGCCCAGCAGCAGCGGGCTGCTCAGGCTCAGGCCATCGGCGCCCGCGACGATGCTGGCGGTGGCGCCGCCGTCGATGGCCACGGCGCCCGTCAGCGCCGCGCCGGCGTTCAGCGTCAGGCTGTTGCTGCCGCCGGTGAACTCCACGGCCGCCGCGCGGGTGACGCCGTCGCCGCCCATGCCGCCGGTAATGCTGCCGCTGTGCACGATGCCGAGGTTGGCGCCCGACACGCCCACTCCGCCCGCGCCGTTGGCGCCGCTCGCGCCCCCGTTGCTGCTGGCGCCGCCGACGCCGCCGTTGCCGCCGGTGATGGAGCCGCTGTTGGTGATCGTCGTGCTGGCGCCCGTCGCCCGTAGGCCGATGCCGCCATCGCCGCCGGCGCCCGGTGAGCCGGTTCCGCCCGCGCCGCCGCCACCGGCCCCCCCCGCGCCACCGGCGCCGCCGCTGACCGCCCCCGTGTTGGTCACCGAGACCGCGCTGCCCGCCAGCGTGATGCCGCTGCCGGCGACGACGCCGTTGTTGGTGAAGACGATGCCCGAGGTCGTCGCATTCAGGAAGAAGCCGGCGCCGCCGCTGCCGCCGCCACCGGCTTGCGAGAAGGCGTCGCCGCCCTTGCCGCCGGCGCCGCCGGTCGAGCTGCCGGTGGCGGTGTAGTTGCCGGTCGGCCCGATGAGGATGGAGCCGTAGCCTCCCGCACCGCCTCCACCGGCCGCCCAGTAGCCGTTGCCGCCCGCGCCGCCAGCGCCGCCCGTGTAGCTGTCGGAAGAGGTGGTGACGCCACTGCCGATGGACGCGCCCTGGAAGCCGCCGCCGCCGCCGCCGCCGTAGCCGTTTCCGTTGCTGAAGTCGCCGGTCTGCGACTGGCCGGCCGCGCCGTTGTCGCCCTGCAGCACGCCGGGGCTGACGACGTTGCTGCCCGCGCCCGCCGCGCCGCCCGTGCCGGCGGTGGCGCCGGCGAAGGAGCCGATGTTGGCTGCGGAGCCGGCCGTCGGACCCGCGTCGGTCGACGATCCGCCCGCGCCGCCGTTCGCATTCACCGTGGTGTCGTTGAGCCCGCCGCTGCCGCCACTGCCGTCGGCACCGCCCGAGCCGGCGTGCAGCGAGGTGTCGTTGGCGGGCTGGCCGCCCGCGCCGCCCGCCGCCAGCGCCGGGCCGGCACCCAGCAGCAGCGCCGCGAAGGCAGGGGCGAGCGCGAAGGCAATGGCCATCGCCTCGGCCGGCTGTTGCGCCGATCGCGCATGGCCGCGCGAGGTCTCGGGTGTGGCGACCCAGGTGCCGCGGGCTTGATTCCAGAGGGTCCGAAAAACCTTGTTCATGGCTTCCCAACTTGTTCGTTCGTCGCCTGAACGGGCAGGCTCCCGCGTGCGGGCGCGAGTCTGTCCTCCGCCTGCACATGCCGTCGTTTTCGATTTGCAAGCCAAAAATGTAAGTACGCGTTGCGGCGGGCGATATGCCCGGAAGCGGGTACCCAGGCGGGGGCCGATGGCTGCCGAGGCGGGTGCGGGCAGTGCGCGCCTGCACCGCCGGTTGAGGCTCAGCGCGCTACGGGCGTGACGCCGTGTGGCGCAGGCATACCCTGAACTGCATCAAGAGGTAAGCAGTGTTTCGCGCGAAATACAAAGACAAAGGGGCGAGGGCTAGAGGCCTGCCGGTCGGCGAGGGCGCTTCTTTTGCTGGCCGTGCCCGAGGCTCTGGAGGTAGGCGCAAAACATGTCGGCCATGGCGTCCGAATAGATCTTGATCTCCGCGTCGGTGCGCGGACTCTCCGAGAACTGCTTGCCCACCGAGCTGAACGTGGTCGTGATCAGGTCGGCCGCCAGCGCCCGCGTGGCTTCGCCGGCGTCGGGCAAGGCCTCGCGCATGAAGGCCTGCATGATGCGGTCGCCGGCGGCGCGTGCCTCGTGCGCCTCGGGCGCGTCGCGGTAGAGCGGGGCGGCGTCGTTGAGCGCCACGCGCATTCCGGCTTCCTCGCACTCCGACCGCACGAAGGCGTGCACCAGCATGCGCAGCCGCTCCAGCGGCGGGCGCTGCGCGTCTTCGAGGATGCCGCAGAGCATGTCGCTCGTCTGCTTCCACTCGTCGCTTTGCAGCCGGAAGAGGATCGACGCCTTGTTGGGGAAGTACTGATACACCGACCCGACGCTGACGCCGGCCCTCTCGGCCACGCGCGTGGTGGTGAAGCGCTGCGCGCCTTCCTTCTCCAGAACCTGAAGGGCTGCCTCGAGGATGGCCGCGACGAGGTCGTTGGAGCGGGCCTGCTTGGGCTTTCTTCGGGAGGAGATCGGCGGGTTCTGACGGTCGGCCATGGGCGGGGTTCGCAACGCGAATAGGAAATGTGAATGTTCCTTCATATTATTGGCCAACCTTCACTCCGACACGAAGAACCCCGTGACAACCCTCACCAACAAACCACTGGCGCCCCTGCTGGAGCGCCTGTTCGCCGAGGCCGCCGAGGCATCGCCCGCGATGAGCGCGGCGATCGCCGGCCTGTCCGACGAAGAGCGCTCGAAGCTGATGCGCAGCAAGACCGGTTACATCGATCTCTACGCGCGGCTCAAGGACGTTCCGCTGCCCGTCTCGCGCGAGACCGGCCTGCTGCTCTACATGCTGGCGCGCAGCGGCGGCGCGCGGAACATCGTCGAGTTCGGCACTTCCTTCGGCATCTCGACGCTGCACCTCGCCGCCGCCCTGCGCGACAACGGCGGCGGCCGCGTCGTTACCACAGAGTTCGAGCCCTCCAAGGTGGCGCGCGCCCGCCGCAACCTCGAGGCTGGCGGCCTCGCCGACCTGGTCGAGATTCGCGAGGGCGACGCGCTGCGCACTCTCGCAGCCGACTTGCCCGAGTCGATCGACCTGCTGCTGCTCGACGGCGCCAAGGCCCTTTACCCGGAGATCCTCGCGCTGGTCGAAAGTCGCCTGAGGCCCGGCGCATTCGTCGTCGCCGACAACGCCGACTACTGCCCCGAGTACCTCGCGCATGTGCGCTCGCCCGCCTCGGGCTACATGTCCACGCCCTTCGGCGATGACGTCGAACTGTCGATGCGGCTCGCATGAAACCGGCCGGCCTTCGTCTGTCGAGCGGCATCGAGCAGCCCGGCTGACTACCGCCACCACTCCAACGCGGACGCCACGGTGTTCGCAGTGCCAGTCGCACTGGCCGTAAGCGTCTGACGTCAACCAACGCACTCCACGACCCTTGCCGGTCGGGGTGCGTTCGCATGCGCGCTCCGGTCGGCCGGGAGAACACCACGAACCTGGACGACACCATGACTTCTCCATCGACACGGGCCACGACTTCATCGTCATCGCCACCATCATCGACGCGCGACCCCGCGCAGGGCCGCCTGCTGCTGCTGACGGTCATCCTCTTCATTTCCTATCTCTGCGTCGGCATGTCCCTGCCCGTCGTTCCGATCTTCGTGACGGGGCAGCTCGGGCTGGGCAACGTGTGGGCCGGGCTCGGCGTCGGCATCGCCTTTCTCGCCACCGTGCTGAGCCGGGCCCATGCCGGCACGCAGTCCGACCGCGCCGGGGCCAAGGCCGCGGTGTCGCGCGGGCTGGTCTTCTACGTGAGCGGCGCACTGGTCTCGCTGGTCGCTGGCCTGCTGGTGCAGTCGCCCTGGACGGCCTACCTCGTCCTGCTGGCGGGCCGGCTGCTGGTCGGCCTCGGCGAAAGCCTGGTCGGCGTCGGCATCATCGGCTGGGGCATCGGGCTCGTCGGCCCGGTGCGCTCGGGCAAGGTGCTGGCGCTGGTGGGCGCCGCCATCTACGGCGCGCTGGCGGTCGGCGGGCCGATCGGCCTCGCGCTGCAGCAGCGCTTCGGATACGCCGGCGTGATGAGCGTCGGCGTGATCCTGCCCTGCCTCGGCATGCTCGCGATCTGGCGCATGGCCGGCGTGCCCGCGCATCCGGGCGCCGAGCGGCCGCCGTTCTGGCGCGTGATCGGCCAGGTCTGGCCGCACGGCACCATCGTGTGCCTGCAGGGCATCGGCTTCGCGGCGATCGGCGCGTTCTTCACGCTGCATTTCCTCGACCAGCACTGGCGCTACGCCGGGCTGGGCCTGACGGCCTTTGGCGGCGGCTTCGTGCTGGTGCGCGTGCTCTTCGGCCACCTGCCGGACCGCGTGGGCGGACTGCCCGTGGCCATCAGCTCGCTTGCGGTCGAGACGGTGGGGCAGGCGCTGATCTGGAGCGCTTCCGATCCTGTGGTTGCCCTTGTCGGCGCGTTCCTCACGGGGCTCGGCTGCTCGATGATCTTTCCGTCCATGGGGCGAGAGGTCGTGCATCTGGTGCAGCCTCATCTGCGCGGCACGGCGCTGGGCGGGTTCTCCGCCTTCCAGGACGTCGCCTACGGGCTGACGGGCCCGCTGGCCGGGCTGCTCGCGGACAGGGCTGGGTACGGCGGCGTGTTCCTGGCCGGCTGCGGCGCCGCGGCGATGGGGCTGGTTATCGCGATCAGCCTTCGCCGGGCTCGGACACGCTCTCGGCCCTGACCTCGAAGGCGGCCTTCGCCTTCAGTTCGGCCTCGAGTCCGGCCTTCAGTTCGACGGCGACCCTCTCGGGGTCGCGGCGCAACTCCACGATGTCGCGCTCGCCGACGCACAAGCCCTCGAGCCGCACGTAGATGCGCGAGAAGTCGCCGCCCATTGCGCGCGCCACGTCGCCGAGGCATTCGGCCAGCGTGGCAAAGCCGCCGTTGCGGTACGAGCTGGGAGGTATCACGCCCCTGGAGCGGGGCGCGCGAACGGAGTAGGCGTAGGACGAAACTTCCTTCCGCAGCTCCACCACGGGCTGCAGGCAGCGCTGTGCTTCCCCTGTTCTCTTCATGGCCGCAGTGTAGATGCGGCGATACCCGGTGGCCAGCCGGCCATCGGTCAGCCAAGAGTCAGGGACCGGCCGGAGGCGCAGCGACCGCCGCGGCCGGCTCAGCTGTCAGGCGGGCAACTTCTGCGCGGCAGGTGCCTGCAGCGGCGGCGTGCCGGTCTTAAACATGCTCGCGAGCTGCTTGCGCAGTTCGGGCGTGTCGGTGTGGCCGTGAACGGTCACGGCGTGCTGCACGGCGGCATCGAGCAGCTCGCTCTCGCTGTCGGCGCTGAGCGCGACGCTGCAGTTCATGGTGCTCGGGTACTCGCGGCAGTCGATGTATTGGCGTGACATGGCGGCAGCTCCTTGGATGTCCTCACGGACGTGCTTCGAAGATCAGGTTGAAGGGCGTCTCGCTGGCGCGGCGGAAATGCGCGAAGCCGCCCTTGGAAGCCACGTCGCGAAGCCGCGCCTCGCCGGCCTGCGCGCCAAGGCACAGTCCCACTTCCTGCGAGCGCGAGGCGGGCGTGCAGATGAAGTTCGAGGCCGAATAGAACACGCGCCCCACCGGGTTCATGTTGTCTTCCAGCCGGTCGTTGGCGAAGGGCTCCACCAGCATCCATGTGCCCTGCGGCTTCAGGCTGCCGCGCACGTGCGCCGCCGCGCCCACCGGGTCGCCCATGTCGTGCAGGCAGTCGAAGAAAGCGACGAGGTCGTAGTCCTTGCCCGGGAAGTCCTTCGCGCTCGCGACCTCGAAGCTCAGGCGCTTCGGATCGTCGATGCCGGCCTTGCGCGCCGTCTCGCGCGCACGCTCGATCGAGGGGGCGTGGTAGTCGAAGCCGACGAAGCTCGACTCGGGGTAGGCCTGTGCCATCAGCAGCGTGGAGGCGCCGTGTCCGCAGCCAACGTCGGCCACGCGCGCGCCGCGCTCGAGCGCGGCGCAAACGCCTTCGAGCGCCGGTATCCACTGGCTCACCAGGTTGGCCGCATAGCCCGGCCTGAAGAAGCGCTCGGTGCCGTGGAAGAGGGCGGGGTCGTGCTCGTGCCAGCCGATGCCCAGGCCGGTGCGCATGGCCTGGACCATCTTGGGTACGGCCTTGAACTGCGCCACGGCGATCTGGAACGCGCCGGGCACGAAGGCCGGGCTGCCTTCCTCGGCGAGCGCGAAGGCCTGCTCTTCGGTGAGCGAGAAGCGCTCGCTCTTCGGGTCGTACTCCACATAGCCGCTGGCGGCCTGTGCCGAGAGCCACTCGCGCAGGTAGCGCGGATCGGTCTCGGTGCGTTTGGCCAGCTCTTCCACGGTGCCCGGTCCTTTCGCCATTTCCTTGTACAGGCCGAGCTGGTCGCCCACGACGATGGTTGCGGCGTGCATCACGGCGCCGATGTCATGGACGAAGTTACCCATGAACGCGTTAAGCCTTGTTTCGTCGATAGCCATGTGTTTCCCCTTCGCCGGCGGACGGCTCGCGCGTCCCTTGCCTGCCTATACTGGGCTCGCGGCAGAGGGACGAAGGGCGATCCTCCATCCCGATGCGTACGGGCGCCATACGCAGCAATGCGTATGCACGAAGAAAGGGGCATGCCATGACGCATCTCACGCGCGGCGACTGCGCGAGCGCACTCCGCCTGCTGGAACAGCTGGAATCCGGGCAGTCGCCCGTGCGGCATCACGGCGTGCATGCAATCCGGCGCAACGCCGCGAAGGCACCGGGCCGGCGAGAGTTCCGCCGCGCATCGATGCAGGCCGAGCACTATCGCCGCGCGGGGCTGGAGCATGTGGTCGCGGTGGCGTTGCTGTACCGGCTGACCTGCGCGGATGTATCCGCGCGCGCCGTCTCGCCGCCAAAGCGCACTCCGGCCCTCACGCCGCGCGAAGGCGAGGTCATGCACTGGCTGGCGCGCGGCAAGACCGACGCCGAGATCGCCGCCCTGCTCCAGATCAGCCCCCGCACGGTGCACAAGCACCTGGAGCACGTGTACGTGAAGCTGGGCGTGGAGACGCGCACCGCGGCCGTGATGCGCGCGCTCGGCATAGGCAGCGCGCTCTGAAAGGTTTGCGTGGCCCTCAGCGCGAGGCCACCGCCGCCGGTGCATCTGCAGGTGAGACGCCGCGCCCGATCATCCACGCGCACACCGCCGACACCACGCCCGCGAACAGCACGTACAGGCAGATCTGCCATGGCTCGCCGCCGCCCGACTTCAGCAGCGCCGTCGCGATGATCGGCGTGATGCCCGAGGCGAAGATGCCCGAGAACTGGTAGACGAAGCTGATGCCCGTGTAGCGCACCTTCGCGTCGAACAGGTCGCAGAAGAGGGCGGCCTCCGGTCCGTACACCGAGGCGTAAAGGATGCCGAAGGGAATGATGATCGACAGCCACACCAGCAGCACGTTGCCGCCGCTGTGCGTCATGAGCCAGAAGCCCGGGAACGCCGACACGGCCGTGATGAGCGAACCCCACATGTACACGCGCGGGCGCCCCAGCCGGTCGGACATGCGGCCGAAGAAGGGAATGGCGAAGCACATCACCACCGCCGCGGCCATCACGCCCAGCAGCGCCTCGGTGCGGTTGATCTTGATGGTGCTCGTGAGGTAGTTGATGGAGAACACGCCGAAGATGTTGAAGAACACGCCGTCGATGTAGCGCGCGCCCATGCCCTTCAACACGTTGCCGGGATAGCGGCGCAGCATGTCCATGAAGGGAATGCGCAGCTCGGCGTTGCGCGCCTTCACGGCCGCGAACTCCGGCGTTTCCTTCACGTGCAGGCGGATGTACATGCCCACCATCACCATCGCGCCCGAGATCAGGAAGGCGATGCGCCAGCCCCACGAGAGGAACTGCTCGTCGGTCAGCAGCCACGACAGCAGCGCCACCACGCCCGAGGCCATGCACAGGCCGATGGCCAGCCCGATCTGCGGCAGCGAGGCGTAGAAGCCGCGCTTCTCCTTCGGCGCGTACTCGTAGGCCATGAGCACCGCGCCGCCCCATTCGCCACCCAGCCCGATGCCCTGCGCCACGCGCAGCAGCAACAGCAAGAGCGGCGCCGCGATGCCGATCTGCGCGTAGGTGGGCACCAGGCCGATGAGGAAGGTGGCCACGCCCATGATCATCAGCGTGATGATGAGCATGCTCTTGCGGCCGATCTTGTCGCCGAAGTGGCCGAAGATCACGCCGCCCAGCGGCCGTGTGACGAAGCCCACCGCGAAGGTCGTGTAGGCCAGCAGGGTCGACACCACCGGGTCGCTGCCCGGGAAGTAGAGCTTGTTGAACACGATGCCGGCCACCACGCCGTACAGGAAGAAGTCGTACCACTCGATGGTGGCGCCCACCAGGGCCGAAACCACCACCCTGCGAATCGCTTTCTCGTCGCTTGCGCTCATGTCTGTCTCCGATGAGGTTGTCGTGGCGGTCTCTGCGGACCGTGGGGTTCGTTCGATGCGGGAACTCACTGCGCGGCGGCTGCCGCTCTCGCGTCCTCTCTGATCAGGTCGACGGCCTTCTCGGCCATCATCACGGCGGGCGCGTTGGTGTTGCCCGACACCAGCGTCGGCATCGCCGAGCAGTCGATCACGCGCAGCCCCGCCACGCCGTGCACGCGCAGGCGCGCGTCGACCACCGCGAGCGCATCGGCGCCCATGCGGCAGGTGCCGGTGGGGTGGAAGATGGTGGCGCCGTTGTTGCGGCAGAACTCCAGCAGGTCGGCGTCGCTCGCCGCGCCGGGGCCGGGCTTCACCTCGCGCTTGACGTAGGGGCGCATCGCGGGCGATTCGGCGATGGCGCGCGCGGCCTTCACGCCGGCCACGGTGGTCGCGCGGTCGAGTTCGGTCGAAAGGTAGTTGGGCTGCATCTCGGGGGGCTCGGCCGCGTCGAGCGAGCGGATGCGCACGTGGCCGCGCGACTCGGGCCGCAACTGGCACACCGACATCGTGAAGCCCGAGTACGGATGCACCTTGCCACCCGCCATGTCGGCCGAGAGCGTGGCCACGTGGAACTGGATGTCGGGTGTGGCCGCCACCGGCCGGCCCTCGGCATCCGTCAGTGCGCGCATGAAGCAGCCGCCCTGGTTGATGCCCACCGCCAGCGGGCCGGTGCGGTGCAGCAGCCATTCGAGGCCCATGCCCATCTGTCCGAACCAGGAGTTGAGCTGGTCGTTGGTGGTGACGGGCTTGGTGCATTCGTAGCCCAGGCGGATCTGCAGGTGGTCCTGCAGGTTCTCGCCGACGCCGGGCAGCTCTTGCACCACCGGAATGCCGAAGCGATCGAGCAGCGCGCGCGGCCCGATGCCCGAGAGCTGCAGCAGCTGCGGCGACTGCAGCGAGCCGGCCGACAGCAGCACCTCGCCACGGCAGCGTGCGGTCTTCAGTTCGCCGCGCTGGCGGTAGGCGATGCCCGTGGCGCGCCTGCCGTCGAACAGCAGCCGCCCGGCCATCGCCTCGGTCTCGATGCGCAGGTTGGGCCGCCGCTTCACCGCCGGTGTCAGGTAGGCCTTGGCCGTGCTGCAGCGCCAGCCCTTGTGCGTGGTGAGCTGGTAGTAGCCGGCGCCTTCCTGTGCGGCGCCGTTGAAGTCGTCGGTGCGCGGCACGCCGGTCTGCACGGCGCCGTCGATGAAGGCTTCGATGAGTTCGTGCTTCGCCGCGATGTCCGAAACCTTCAGCGGCCCCTCGCCACCATGGAAGGCGTCGCCGCCGCGCTGGTTGCCTTCCGACCTGATGAAATAGGGCAGCACCTCGTCGTAGCCCCAGCCGGCGTTGCCCAGCGCGGCCCAGTGGTCGTAGTCCTCGCGCTGGCCGCGGATGTAGATCAGGCCGTTGATCGAGCTGGAGCCGCCCAGGGTCTTGCCGCGCGGCCAGTAGATGCGCCGGCCGTTCATGTTCGGGTCAGGGTCGGTCTCGAAGCGCCAGTTGTAGGTGGGGCTCCACATCGTCTTGCCGTAGCCGATGGGCAGGTGGATCCACAGCGACCGGTCCGCCGGGCCGGCTTCGAGCAGCAGCACCCGCGTGGCCGGGTCTTCGCTGAGCCGGCCGGCCAGCACGCAGCCGGCGGAACCCGCGCCGACGACGATGTAGTCGAACTCTTCTTCAGGCATGCAATGGTCCCGGGGGAGGTTCTGGAAGGGCGAGCGCCCTTGTTCGAACCGATCCTAGGTCATTGATTTTCGGAACGCAATGTTCCGTTTTTAACGTTTACCCGCATGCCAAGCCGGGTGGCTGCGGGGCGGGCCTTCCGATTCCTAAGCCAGTGCGCTATCCGCCGAGAGCCGAAGCACCGGCTCGGCGGCGCGCTCGGCAACGGCGTCAGGGCGCGCCTTGCCGACCCGGAAGGCCGAGACCGCCTGCATCAGCTGCCCGACCTGGATGTTCATGCTCTGCGCCGCGGCCGCGCTCTGTTCGACCAGCGCCGCGTTCTGCTGCGTGGCCTGGTCCAGCTGCGTCACGGCTGCGTTGACCTGCGCGACACCGGCGCTTTGCGCGGAGCTGGCCGTGCTGATCTCGCCGACGATGTTCGCGACCCGCCTGATGGAGTCGACCACTTCCGCCATGGTGGCCCCCGCGCGGTCGACCAGCGCCGAGCCGGCCTCGACGCGATCGACGCTCGCGCCGATCAGCGCCTTGATCTCCTTCGCGGCGTCGGCCGAGCGTCCCGCGAGGCTGCGCACTTCGGAGGCGACCACCGCGAAGCCCCGGCCCTTCTCGCCCGCGCGCGCGGCCTCCACGGCGGCGTTCAGCGCAAGGATGTTGGTCTGGAACGCGATGCCGTCGATCACGCCGATGATGTCCGCGATCCGCTTGCTGCCGTCGTTGATGCTCTTCATCGTCTCCACGACCTGCACCACGACTTCGCCACCGCGCATCGCCACGTTGCTCGCGCCGTGGGCGAGCCTGTTGGCTTCGGTCGCGCTGGCGGCGTTGCGCCTGACGGCGGCGTTGAGTTCTTCCATGGAGGCCGCGGTTTCCTGAAGGGAAGAGGCCTCGGCCTCCGTCCGGCGGGAAAGGTCGTTGTTGCCCTGGGCGATCTCCGCGCTCGCGACGGCGATGCTGTCGGCGCAGGAGCGGACCTGCCCGATCAGCGCGACCAGCTGGCGCCGCATGGCGACCATGGATGCCAGCACGCTACCCTGCGGCGCCTCGTGCGCGCCGTCGATCTCGCTCAGGTCGCCGTCGGCGACCCTGTGGGCCGCCACGCTGAGCATGGCTGGCTCGCCGCCCAGCGCCGAGAAGAGACGGCGCGCAATGAAGACGCCGAGCGCCACCGCCGCCAGCACCGCGAAGCAGCTCAGCGCGAGCAGCAGCGTCAGCTGCCTTGAATAGGCCGCCGCGGAAGCCTCGACATCCTTTTGCGATATTTCCGCGTTGTAGTCCGCGTATTCGACCGAGGCGAGCAGCAGCTGCAGGAGCAACGGCCTGCACGCAGTATTCATTCTTTCGATCGCCTCCTCGCGTTTTCCGGCGGCGGCGAGTTCGACGATGGAAAGGGCAATGGGCAGGTATTCCCTTTCGGTCTTTTCCATCTTTTCGAAGATGGCCCGTTCGCGCTGCGTCACATCGCTTTCCGTGTCGAGCGCCTTCTTGAGTTGCTTCAGTACGGATTGCAGCTTCTCGTTGCTGTCGACCGCCATCGCCTTGGCCCGATCGCGCTCCGCCGCCGATTGCACGAGCACCATTTCGCGCACGCCGATGGCCCTCCGGCTGGCGGCGATGCCGATCTCGGCCGTCAGCGCCTTGCGGTGCGCGATGCCGGCGACGTAGCTGGAGAACCGGTGGTCGGCCGCATTCAGCGAACGCAGTGCCAGCAGGCTCACAAGCAGCACCAGCAGCGCGAGGATCGTGAAAGTCCCGGCGAGCAGTTTCCGGGTCGAGATATTTTTCATGGGTCCGGTGTCAGGGTAGGAAAAAGCTGAATCGCAATAAGCGCCGTCGGAATTGGGCGCTCTTCAATCGGCGCGAATTCCGTGCTTTTCTTTTCGGTCGGGATTTCAGGTTCTTGAGGCCATGCGCGGCCTTTTTTTTGATCACAAATTCATCGAATTTGTTTACGAAAAAATTCCCGGACATTCTTTTGGGAGCCCAGCCGAATGCGCCTGCCTTTGCCGCACTGCATGCGCTGAATGGGGCCTGGAGATAGCGGGGCCGGGCAGTGGAACAATCGCCGTGGCCAGGCTGCGTCCATGGCCATACCTTTCCGGACCGACTTCTTTTCTTCACAAGGTTTATCCGCATGCCACGTTCCGCGCGCGCATCCGCCGCAGTGATTCCCGCCGCAGCGCCCCTCCAGGACGACGCGGAGTCCGCCGGCGTCTCCGGTTCCTCCGCCGAGCGCAGCCTGCGCCTGCTGGCGCTGCTCGCCAGCGAGGGCCGCGCGCTCACGCTGGCCGAGCTGGCCGCGCAGCTCGGCCTGCCCAAGGGCACGGCGCACCGCATCTGCACGCAGCTGCTGGCAACCGGCTTCCTGGCGCGCGATGTGGACGAGCGCTCCTTCACCGTCGGCCCCGCGCTGCGCCGGCTGGCCTTCGACACGCTCAACCACGGCGTGGTGCGCGGGCTGCGGCACGAGGTGCTGTCGGCCCTGGTGCGCCAGGTCGGCGAGACCTGCAACCTCACCACCCTCGACGGCGCGCAGGTGCTCTACCTGGACCGCGTCGAGGCGCAATGGCCGCTGCGCCTGACGCTCGACGTGGGCTCGCACGTGCCGCTGCACTGCACGGCCAGCGGCAAGCTCTTCCTGGCGCAGATGCAGGCAAAGGAGCGCGATGTGTTCATCGACGGACTGCCGCTGGAGCGCATGACGCCCAACACCATCGTCAAGGCAGCCGCGCTGCGCGCCGAGTGCGAGGCGATCGCGAAGCAGGGCTACTCCTGCGACCGCGAGGAATTCATCGCCGGCCTCGTGGCGGTGGCCGTGCCGGTGCGCGATGCGGCCGGCGCGGTGCGCGCTGCGCTGGCCGTGCATGCGCCCACGGCGCGCATGTCGATGGACGACGCGATCGGGCGCATCGATGCGCTGAAGGCGGCGGCGCAGAAGATGGCCGGGCTGCTCTGACTTCGGCCTCTTCAGCCTCGCAGCTTCGTCAGCTTCGAGTGGGCGAGCGGCCACAGAATCCGCCGCTCGCGACCCGCGCAAGAGGAAGAAAGACGAAACGCATGCCCAACGCCGCCAAGACCATCCGCAGCTTCAACGCCGGGCGCGATCCGGAACGATTGGCGATGAAATACGCCAACCTGCGCTCCAGCCCCTTCGTCTTCCTGCGCGGCACCTGCCACCTGTTCTACGACCGCCTGCCGGCCGGCCCGCTCTTTTCCAAGGCCCCCAATGCATGGCTGTGCGGCGACGCGCACCTGGAGAACTTCGGCAGCTACAAGGGCGACAACCGGCTCGTCTACTTCGACCTCAACGACTTCGACGAAGCCGCGCTCGCGCCGGTGACGTGGGAGCTGGCGCGCTTCCTCTCCAGCATCCTGGTGGCGGGCGAGGGCCCGTGCAAGAGCACCGCCGATGCAGATGCCCTGTGCAGGACCTTCCTCGATGCCTATGCCGGCGCGCTCGTGCTGGGCAAGGCCCGCTGGATCGAGCGCGACACCGCAGGCGGTCTCGTCAGGGACCTGCTCGACACCCTCAAGGCACGCACCCGCCCCGCGTTCCTCGACCGGCGCAGCGACCGCAAGGGCCGCAGGCGCTCCATCCGCTGCGACGGCAAGCACGCGCTGCAGGCCACCGAGGCGCAGCGCGAGCGGGTCACCAGGCTCATCGACAACTTCGCCGCCTCGCAGCCCAACCCCGGCTTCTTCAAGGTGCTCGACGTGGCCCGCCGCATCGCCGGCACCGGCAGCCTCGGCGTGGAGCGCTACATCGTGCTGATCGAAGGCAAGGGCTCGCCCGACGCCAACTTCCTGCTCGACCTGAAGCAGGCGCTACCGTCGTCGCTCGTGCCGCACCTGAAGAAGACGAAGCAGCCCGAATGGCCTTCGGAGGCGCACCGCGTGGTCGGCCTGCAGCGCCGCATGCAGGCCGTGTCGATGGCCTTCCTGCATCCCATCGTCGGCCGCAAGTCTTCGTACGTGCTGCGCGGCCTCCAACCCAGCGAAGACCGCGTGATGCTCGACGTGAACCGCGCGCGCCT
This sequence comes from Variovorax sp. 278MFTsu5.1, assembly GCF_048305045.1. Taxonomy (NCBI): domain Bacteria; kingdom Pseudomonadati; phylum Pseudomonadota; class Betaproteobacteria; order Burkholderiales; family Comamonadaceae; genus Variovorax; species Variovorax sp. 278MFTsu5.1. Next base: position 4,886,405 of record NZ_CP157622.1, on the reverse strand, counting down.
CGCCGACATCCGCGGCGTGATCGCCGAGATGGGCCAGCTCATGGCCTGGGCGCAACTGCGCAGCTCGGGCCGCCAGGGCTCGGCCATCGCCGATGCGCTGATCGACTTCGGCGCGTCGGCGAAGTCATGGCGCGGGGACTTGCTGGATGCGGCGCATGAGTGTGCGGCGCAGGTGGTGGAGGATTGGGAGCTCTATTGCGAGGCGTATGACGCGGGGGTGATGGCGCCGCCGGCCTGACTGCCGACAGTCTTCACCACACCAGCCCGGCCACCGACCGCACCACGCTCATCGCCGCCAGCCCGATCAGCAGATTCAACACCAGCCGCCTGAACTGCTCCGGCGACACACCCTTGAAAGAGCGCTGCCCCCACCAGATGCCCGCCAGCATCGCAGGCGCCAGCCACAGCGCCCACTTGAGCGTGTCCGGCCCCAGCAGGTTGCCCGATGCGTGCGCCGACGAGGGCATCAGCGCAGCGCTGATGAGCGACACCACGTCGCTGAAGAGCAGCAGCGCGATCAGCGTGGCGCGCAGCGCGGCGGGGGCCATCTTCGCGGTGCTCAGCAACACCGCGACCGCGATGCCGCCGATGGCCGCCACGCCGTTGATGAAGCCCGAGGCCAGCCCGGCGGCCAGTCGCAGACCGCGCGTGGGCTCCAGCGCGACATGCGCGCCGCTGCGCAGCAACAGGGCGGCGGCCATCAGAAGAATGCCGATCAGCAGGCGCAGCGGCGTCTCGGGCAACCACGCGAGCAGCGCCACGCCGAGCGGAATGCAGATCAGGTTGCCGAGCATCAGCCAGCCCAGCCATGCCAGGTCGACGTCGCGCGCGATGCCGCGCAGCTGGCTCAGGCTGGCGAGGATCTCCAGCATGAAGATCGCGGGCACCACGAGCGCGGGTGAGATCACCAGTGACATGCCCGCCACGGTGATGGCCGAGAAGCCGAAGCCCGCGAAGCCGCGCACGATGCCGGCCGCGAACACCACGCAGAGGCTGTAGGCAAGCGTTGCTGGCGCCAGCGGCGGCACCAGCAGTTCGGCAGCCGTCATGCCTCGAAGAGCGGCATCAGCTTCAGTCGCTGCACCTTTCCGGAGGGGCCTCGCGGCAGGTCCTGTACGAAGCGGTAGTGGCCGGGCGATTTGTAGCGGCCGAGCGCGGTGGCGGCGAACTCGCGCAGTTGTTCTTCTGTGCAGGCGCAGCCTTCGCGCAGCACGATGCACACGCCGATCTCCTGGCCGTAGTGGCGGTCGGGCACGCCCACCGAGGCGGCCTCGAGCACGGCGGGGTGCTTCAGCAGGGCCTCATCGATCTCACGGGGCGCGATGTTCTCGCCGCCCTTGATGATGAGTTCCTTGATGCGGCCGGTAACGAAGAAGAAGCCGTCCTCGTCGCGGTGGCCGAGGTCGCCGGTACGCAGCCAGCCGTCGGGCGTGAAGCTTGCGCGCGTGGCTTCCTCGTTCTTGTAGTAACCGAGCATCACGTTCGGCCCGCGAATGACGAGTTCGCCGGTGGTGCCGTCGGGCACGGCCGCGAGCTGCGCGTCGACCACGCCGGCCATACAGCCCGAGGCGCGGCCGACCGAGCCGAGCTTGCGCGCGGCAGGGTCCATGGGGTTCGAGAAAGAGGGCGCTGCCGTCTCGGTGAGCCCCATGGTCTCGACGATGCCGATGCCGAACATCTGCTCGAAGGCGCGCAGGTGCTCCGGCGGCAGTGCGGCCGAGGCCGAGCGGCAGAAGCGGATCGACAGCGTCTGCGCGAGCGGCGGCTTCGGGCCTTCGAGCAGGTACGAGATCATGGTGGGCACCACGTTGATCCAGCTGCACTGCGTCTGCGTGGCCTGTTCCCAGAAGCGGCCGGCCGAGAACTTCGGCGGCATCGCGAGGCTGCCGCCGTGCGCCAGCGGCGCGAGCATGGTCACGGTGAAGGCGTTGATGTGATACAGCGGTAGTACCGCCAGCACGCGGTCGGACGGTCGCAGACCGTGCTCCTCGCTGATGGCGTGCGCATTGGCGGCGAGGTTGCGCTGCGTGAGCATCACGCCCTTGGGGTTGCCGGTTGTGCCCGAGGTGTACATCAGCAGCGCAACCGCGTCGGGCGAGGGCGGCGGCACGTCCGCGGCGGCTTCTTCCTCGCCGGGCAGCGCGTCGCCCTCGGGGTCGACCACGATCAGCTCCACCGGCCGGTCGAAGGCTTCGACGATGCCGCGCACTCGCGATTCCCACTCGGGCGCGACGCAGACCAAGCGGCAGTCGGAATGCGAGAGCACGTAGTGCATCTGCTCAGGCTGCGACAGCAGGTTGACCGGGTTCACGCGGAAGCCGCCGTGCATCGCGCCCAGCAGCAGCCTCAGTGTCTGCAGGCCGTTGGGCATGACGACCGAGACCGTGTCTCCCGGCTGCATGCCGAGCCCGCGCAGCACGGCCGAGACGCGGCGGCATTCGCGCGCGAGTTCGCCGTAGGCGATGTGCTGTTCCGATTCGGTGGCGCGCGCGTAGACCGCGTGCGGCTGCTCTCGTGCCTGGCGCTCGATCAGCGCATGCACCGTGGTCGCGGCCGCCGTCATGTTCACTTCGCGCCGTGGCTGGCGAAGAAGGCGCCGAAGATGTCTTCCTCGCTCGGCACCACCTCGGGAATCGGCCGCGACACGCGCGTGATGTTCAGGTAGTGCCGGTAGTTCATGTTGTCCGAGAAGTTGTTCCTGCCCCAGGTGCCGCAGCCCATCGAGAGCGAGAAGGGCAGCCCGTTGTCGAAGCTGCCGCCGGTGGCGATGCAGTGCGCCTGGTCGACGATGACGCGCGAGACCGGCAACGTGAGGCCTAGCGAGAGTGCGCGCTCGGGCATCGCGCTGTGAAGGCCCACGGAGTGGCCGGCGCCTTCGTACGAATAGATGCGCGCCACGGTGGCGGCGGCCTCGTCGAAGTCGCGCGCGGCGTACACCGCGAGCACCGGGCTCAGCTTTTCGCCGGAGAACGGATGGTCGTGGCCCACGCCGTCCTCGGCCACCATGAGGATGCGCGGATCGGCCTCGGCAATCGCCTGCCACGCCGCGCGGTTGGCGCCATCGACCTCGGCCGCGCGCTCGGCGATGACGCGTGCCGACTGCCCGATGACGGCGGCCGAGAGCTTGCCCTCGGGCCACATCAGCTTCTGCAGCGCGGCCTTCTGCGCGTCGGCGAGCATGACGGCGCCGCGGTCCTTCAGGGCCGAGAGCATCTTCGCACGCACCGCGTCGACGACGACGAGGCTGTTCTCCGACGAGCAGCTGGTCGCGTTGTCGAAGGTCTTGGAGCGCACGATGCGATCGGCTGCGGCCTCTACGTCCGCCGTTTCGTCGACGATGCCCGCCACGTTGCCCGCGCCCACGCCGAAGGCCGGCGTGCCGCTCGCGTACGCCGCGCGCACGTTGGCCTGCGAGCCGGTGGCCACCACCAGGTCGCACAGCCGCATCAGCTCGGCGGTCGACTGCTTGTTGACCGGCGCGGGCAGCAGCTGCACCAGGTCGCGCGGTGCGCCGATGCGGTCGAACTGCGCGTGGATGAACTCGATGAGCCGCGCCGCCGTCGACCAGCCCTTGGGCGAAGGCGCGACGATGACCGCGTTGCGCCCTTTGAGCGCATTGATGATCTTGTTGGCCGGCGTCGCGCCCGGGTTGGTCGATGGCGTGATGGCGCACACCACGCCCACGGGCCGCGCGATCTCGACGATGCCGCGCGCCGGGTCTTCGGCGATCACGCCCACCGAGCGTGCGCCGTGCAGGTCGCGCAGCAGGCCGAAGGTCTTGCGGTGGTTCTTGCGCACCTTGTCCTCGACGTTGCCCACGCCGGTGTCGGCCACGGCCAGCTCGGCCAGCTCGCGGTTGCGTGCCGGCTCGACGATGGCCCAGCCCGCCGCTACCACGGCGGTGTCGACCTGCGCCTGCGACCAGGTCTCGTAGATGCGCTGCGCGGCGCGGGCGCGCGCCACCAATTCGGCGATGGGGGAAGAGGGGGTGTTCGGGTGTTCCATGGGGCCTGCGTGGATCAATCCACCTTGATGTTTGCTTCCCTGGCGAGCTTCTGCCAGCGCACGAGTTCGGCGGTCACGACCTTGCCCAGTTGCTCCGGCGTGCCGCCCACGCCTTCGCTGCCCTGTGCGAGCAGCTTGTCGCGAATCTCGGGTTCCTTGACGACGGTGTTGATCACGCGGTTGAGCCTGTCGATGGCGGGCTTGGGCGTCTTCGCGGGCACGAACACGGCGTACCAGGAGTCGACGTCGAAGTCGGCGATGCCGGCCTCCTGCATCGTCGGCACGTCGGGAAAGGCCGCGCTGCGCCTGGTGGTCGATACCGCGAGCGCCTTGAGCTTGCCGGCCTTCACGAACTGCGCGGCCGCCGGAATCGACACCCACAGCAGCGGCACCTGCCCGCCCATCACGTCGGTCACGGCCGGGCCGCCGCCGCGGTACGGCACGTGCGTCATCTGCGTGCCGGTGCGCAGCTTCAGGAGCTCGCCGGCCAAGTGGCCTGGCGAGCCGTTGCCCACCGATGCGAAGGAGATGCTGTCGGGCTTGGCCTTGGCCAGCGCGACCAGTTCCGCCACCGTGTTCGCCGGAAACTGCGTGTTGGCCACCAGGATCTGCGGCAGCGAGGCGACCATGCCCACGGGTGCGAAGTCCTTCGCGGTGTCGAAGCTCAGCTTCGCGTAGATGGCCGGGTTGATGGTGTGTGACGAGAGCGTGAACAGCACCGTGTAGCCGTCCGGCGGCGACTTGGCCACCAGCTCGGTACCGATGGAGCCCGCCGCGCCGCCGCGGTTGTCGATGAGCACCTGCTGGCCCAGCAACGCCGAGAAGCGCTCCTGCACGATGCGCGCGATCACGTCGGTGCCGCCGCCGGGCGGGTAGGGCACGACGAGGCGGATCGGCTTGTTGGGGTAGTCGCTGGCGTTGTCCGCCTGCGCGGCAAGGGGCGAGGCGACGGCAGCGAGCGCGGCGAGAGCCAGCATCCCGGCGCGATGCCAGGGGGCGAAGAACAACTTCATTCGGGTCTCCTTCTCTTTGTGATGGACATCGGCGACGGCCCGGCCGGTGCGGCGCCCACGCGATAGCCCAGCGTGACGCTGGCATCGCGCGCGCAGGCCATCAGGTGATCGGCCAGCCCGCGCGCCTGCGTGCGCGCGAAGCGGATCGAGGGCACGCTCATGCCGACGGCCGCCACGGCCTCGCCGCGTGCATTGAGCACGGGCACGCCGAGGCCGCAAACGCCGATGCGCCATTCCTCGCGGTTTTCTGCATAACCGCGGGCGCGGGAGCGTTCCAGTTCGTTGAAAAGGGTGCCGAATTCGGTGATGCTGTTCTTCGTGTGCGGCTCCAGCGTGCCCAGGCACTCCTGCAGCGCCGGCACGCTCAGGCCTGCCGCGGCGAGCAGCGCCTTGCCCGAAGCCACGCAGTACGCCGCCGCGCGACCGCCGATGCGCGAGTAGGCGGCCACCGGCAGGGGGCTGTCGAACTTGTCGAGGTAGACGATCTCCGCGCCGTCGAGCACCGCGAGGTGGATGGTCTCGCCCGTGGCCTGCGCGAGCTGCGCGAGATGAGGGCGCAGCAGCGACCCGATGTCGGATGCCTCGGAAACCATCGCCCCGAGTTCGAAGAGCCTGAGGCTGGGCCGGTAGGTGCTCGTGCCCGGGTCCTGCACGGCCCAGCCGCATTCGACCAGCGTCTGCAGCGTGCGGTGCGCGTTGCTGCGCGCCATGCCGAATGCCTGCGCCAGTTCGGTGACGCGGCAGTCGCGCTGCTGGCGCACCATCCATTCGATGGCGGCGAGGCCCTTGGCAAGCGTGGAGTCCATGAGGCTTGGCTTCTCTTGTTGTTCCAAATATTGGAACAGCGTTCTCGGATGTGAAACGCAATGTAAGAACGCCTGGTGCCCCTTGTCAATCAGGGACTTGGATGTAGTTCTAAATGCCTCAGCGGCGATGGCGTCCCGCCATGAGCCCGATCACCTCGCGGAAAATGGTGTTGCCGCTCGGGTTCGCCAGATCGAGCACATGGCTGCGGCTGTAGCAGGGGCTCAGGTCGAGGCCCACGCCGATGCCGGCGATCTCGATGTCGCCGCGCTGTTCCTGGCGCGCGACCACGTCGCGCAGGTGGTGGTCGAGGTAGTGCGCGTCGTTGGCGAGGTGCGTGGCGCTGTCCATCGGCGAGCCATCGGAGATCGCCATCAGCAGCTTGCGCGCCTCGCCACGCTGGCGCAGCCGCATGCAGGCCCAGTCGACCGCCTCGCCGTCGATGCCTTCGCGGAACAGGTCCGCCTTGAGCAGCGCCGCCATCGCGGGGCGCGCGCGTCGCCATGGCGTGGCCGCGTCCTTGAAGACGATGTGGCAGCGCTCGTTGAGCCGCCCCGGATGCGGCGGCCTGCCCGCGCGCACCCATTCGCGCTGCGGGCGTCCACCGTTCCACGCGCCGGTGGTGAAGCCCAGCACCTCGCAGGCCACGCCAGCCTGTTCGAGTGCTCGCGCGAACACGTCGACCATCATCGCTACCGGTTCGGCGTGCTCCTTCATCGAACCCGAGCAGTCGATGAGGAAGGTGACGATGCAATCGGCCAGCGGCTCCATGCGCTCGGTGCGGAACAGGCGGCGCTCGGTGGGCGAGGCCACGAGCTGCGCGAGGCGGCGGCCATCGACGAGGCCTTCCTCCTGCGCACCGTCCCAACCGTCGCGTTCGGGCTCGGCTAGCAGTGCGCGCAGCTCGCGCGCGAGGCGGGCGATGTTCACGCCCTGCGCGGCAATGCGGCGGTCGAGCTTCTCGCGATGGCCTGCGAGCACTTCTTTGCGTGCGAGCGTGGCGGCATCGTGTTCGCGGTCGTAGGCGTCGGTGAAGACGCGGTAGGCACCGCCCGCGCCTTCGAGCACCTCGCTGCGGCCCGACTCGGCGGTGGCGAAGCGCTCGACGATCTCCTGGTCCATGTCGGCCACCAGCGAGAAAACGCTGCGCTTGTCGTCCACGTGGGCATCGCGCGCGGCTTCGCTGTCTCCGTCGCCGGCCTCGTGCAGCATCGCGGCAACGATGCGCGCGATGGCGCGGGCATGCACCGCATAGGCCGCCTGGTCGGCACGGTCCTTGCGCAGGCCGGCCAGCGCGTGGCCGATCAGCGGTGCGAGCGCGAAGCGCGTGGCTTCGAGCATGTCCTCGGTTTCCTTGACGACCTGTTCGCCGTTGACACGCGCACGGCAGATCTGCGCCACGGCATACAGCAGCAGGCCGCGCGCGGTGTCGGTCAGCCCGGAGTGATGAAAGGCGAGCGACCACTGCTCGTGCCGGTGCCGCAGGTTGTGCCGCATGCCCACCATGACCTCTGGCGCCATCGCCTCGGCGCGGAACTGCTCCAGCATCTCGAACAGCATGCGCTCCACCGGCTCTTCGGGGCGCAGGCTCTGGTGCAGCGCCGCATCCGATGCGGTGAGCCGCAGCGCGAGCCCGTCGGCCACGCCACGGAAGGACGCGAAATCGTCGGTGTCGGGCGAGGGATGCAGGTGCGGCGCGAACCAGGGCAGCGCCATGCGGCCGCGGTGCAGGCGCCGTCCGCGAAAGTGCAGGTCGCGCTCGCCGCTGAATGCGCGCACCACACCCGCGCAGAGCTCGGCGACGAGTTCTTCCTGCCGCACGCGGCGCTGCATCGCGCTCGCGGGGCCGGCGGTCATTCGCGCGGGCCCGCCGAGAGCTGGTGCGATTCCTTCAGTTCGCGGTCGAAGCAGCGCTGGAAGTACTCGGCCACCAGCGGGCGTTCGGCGTCGTCGCACTTGTTGACGAAGGAAAGGCGGAAGGCCAGCGCCGGGTCCTTGAATATCTCGATGTTCTCGGCCCAGGTGATGACGGTGCGCGGCGACATCAGCGTCGAGAGGTCGCCGGCCGCGAAGCCCTTTCGCGTGAGGTCGGCCACGGCCACCATCGATGCGACCAGCTTCGTGCCCGCCTCGTCGGCCAGCGAAGGCACGCGCGCCTGCACGATGGCGATCTCTTCCGCGGCCGGCAGGTAGTCGAGCGAGGCCACGATGTTCCAGCGGTCGATCTGCGCGTGGTTGAGCCGCTGCGCGCCGTGGTAGAGGCCATTGAGGTTGCCCAGGCCCACGGTGTTGGCGGTGGCGAAGAGGCGGAAGAAGGGATGCGGGCGCAGCACCCGGTTCTGGTCCATCAGCGTGAACTTGCCGTCGCGCTCCAGGATGCGCTGGATGACGAACATCACGTCGGGCCGGCCCGCGTCGTACTCGTCGAAGATCAGCGCCACCGGCCGCTGCAGCGCCCAGGGCACGATGCCTTGCTGGAACTCGGTGACCTGCTTGCCTTCGCGCAGCACCACCGCGTCTTTTCCCACGAGGTCGAGCCGGCTGATGTGGCCGTCGAGGTTCAGGCGCACGCAGGGCCAGTTCAGCCGCGCCGCCACCTGCTCGATGTGGGTCGACTTGCCGGTGCCGTGCAGGCCCTGCACCATCACGCGCCGGTCGCGCATGAAGCCCGCAAGGATGGCGAGCGTCACGTCGGTGTTGAAGCGGTAGACCGCGTCGACCTCGGGCACATGGTCATCGCGCTCGCTGAATGCAGGCACGCGCAGGTCGGAGTCGATGCCGAACACCTCGCGTACGCTGAGCATCCGGTCGGGTCGAAGGTCGGCGGTGTCGGTCATGGCGGTTCCAGCGAAATGGGGTTCTTCAGGCTTGCGCGCGGTCGGAGGCCGCGTCGGCGTCGATTCGGCTCAGTGCCTGAGCGGCACGCTGCAATGCGGGCAGCAGCGTCTTCGCCTTGGCCGCGTCGAGCCGCATCACCGGCGCCTGCACCGCGATGCAGAGGTTGGAGGGGGCGTCGTCGCCCGAGGGCACCGGCGTGGCGATGCACAGCAGGCCGGGCAGGAACTCCTCGTGGTCGATGGCGTAGCCGTCCTTGCGTACGCGCTGTACTTCCTTTTCCAGCGCCTCGGGATCGGTCAGCGTGCGGGGCGTGTAGGTTTCGAGCGGCGCATGAGACAGCAGCCGGCGGCGCTGCGCCGCGCTCATCTGCGAGAGAAAGATCTTGCCGCTGGCCGAGCAGTGCACAGGCACGCGCGAACCCGAGTGCAGGTAGAAGCGCAGCGGCGCGGCGGTCTCCACGCGGTCGAGGTACACGACCTCGCTGCCCGAGAGCGCGGTGAGGTTGCAGCTCTCGCCGATCTCTTCCACCAGCTGGCGCAGTACCGTGTGGCGCGCGCCGTGCAGGCTGTCGTTGAGCAGCAGGTTCTCGGCCAGCCGCCGCAGCCGCGTGCCGATGCCGTAGTGCCGGCCGTCGCCTTCGCGCTGCAGCAGCCCCGCTCCTTCCAGCTGCTGCAGCATGCGGTGCAAGGTCGGTTTGGGCAGGCCGGTTTCTTCCACCAGGCCCTGCAGCGAATAGCGCTGGTCTTTCGCGGCCATGACTTCGAGCAGCGCGAACAGGCGCATGGTGGGCGAGTCACCACCCGAGCCGGCCGGTTCGGCGGCGTCCACGGAAAGCCCTTTGACGATCTTCATGGCGCGAATCATAGGTGTTTTACAAAAAAAGAGACAAGACGTTCCGATTTTTGTAAATTGTTTGACGCGGTGCCGATGCCGTCCTATATTCCGCCGGAATGAATTCCGGAACAAGAAGTTCCGACTTTTAGAGCGAAACCCGCCCCTTCATCCTTCCAGGAGACGCCTCCCATGAGCCAGAAGCAAGCCGCAGCCCCCGCACGCGAAGCCGTCAAGGGCGTGCAGAAGATGACGCCCTCCGAGGCTTTCGTCGAGACCATGGTCGCCAATGGCGTGACCGACATCTTCGGCATCATGGGCTCGGCCTTCATGGACGCGATGGACATCTTCGCGCCCGCGGGCATCCGCCTGATCCCGGTGGTGCACGAGCAGGGCGGCGCCCACATGGCCGACGGCTATGCGCGCGTGTCGGGCCGCCACGGCCTCGTCATCGGCCAGAACGGCCCCGGCATCAGCAACTGCGTGACGGCCGTCGCGGCCGCCTACTGGGCGCACAGCCCGGTCGTGATGATCACGCCCGAGACCGGCACCATGGGCATGGGCCTCGGCGGCTTCCAGGAAGCCAACCAGCTACCGATGTTCCAGGAGTTCACCAAGTACCAGGGCCACGTCAACAACCCCAAGCGCATGGCCGAGTACACCGCGCGCTGCTTCGACCGCGCCATCTCCGAGATGGGCCCGACGCAGCTGAACATTCCGCGCGATTACTTCTACGGCGAGATCCAGTGCGAGATCCCGAAGCCGATGCGCGTGGAGCGCGGCGCGGGCGGCGAGAACAGCCTGAATGCGGCGGTCGAGTTGCTGGCCTCCGCAAAATTCCCGGTGATCCTCTCGGGCGGCGGCGTGGTCATGGGCGACGCGGTGGAGGAGTGCAAGGCCCTTGCCGAGCGCCTGGGCGCGCCGGTGGCCAACGGCTACCTGCGCAACGATTCCTTCCCCGCGAGCCATCCGCTGTGGGCCGGCCCGCTGGGCTACCAAGGCTCCAAGGCCGCGATGAAGCTGATCGCGCAGGCCGACGTGGTGCTCGCGCTCGGCTCGCGCATGGGTCCCTTCGGCACGCTGCCGCAGCATGGCATGGACTACTGGCCGAAGGACGCGAAGATCATCCAGGTCGAAGCCGACCACACCAACCTGGGCCTGGTGAAGAAGATCACCGTGGGCATCCATGGCGACGCCAAGGCCACGGCCAAGGAGCTGCTCAAGCGCCTGCAGGGCAAGACACTGGCCTGCGATGCCACCAAGGCCGAGCGCGCCGAGAAGATCAAGGCCGAGAAGGCCGCGTGGGAGAAAGAGCTCGACGAGTGGACCCACGAGCGCGACCAGTTCAGCCTCGACGCCATCGAGGAAGCGAAAGGCGAGAAGACGCCCACCGGCGGCAGCTACCTGCACCCGCGCCAGGTGCTGCGCGAACTCGAGAAGGCCATGCCGCCGCGCGTGATGGTCTCCACCGACATCGGCAACATCAACGCCATCGCCAACAGCTACCTGCGCTTCGAGGAGCCGCGCAGCTTCTTCGCGCCGATGAGCTTCGGCAACTGCGGCTATTCGCTGCCCACCATGATCGGCGCCAAGTGCGCGGCGCCCGACCGCCCGGCCGTGGCCTATGCCGGCGACGGCGCCTGGGGCATGAGCATGGTCGAGATCATGACGGCCGTGCGCCACGACATCCCGGTGACGGCGGTGGTCTTCCACAACCGCCAGTGGGGCGCGGAGAAGAAGAACCAGGTCGACTTCTACAACCGCCGCTTCGTCGCCGGGGAGCTCGAGAGCGAGAGCTTCGCGGGCATCGCCAAGGCCATGGGCGCAGAGGGCATCGTGGTCGACAGGCTCGAGGACGTGGGACCGGCGCTGAAGAAGGCCATCGACATGCAGATGAACGAAGGCAAGACCTGCGTGATCGAGATCATGTGCACCCGCGAGCTGGGCGACCCGTTCCGCCGCGATGCGCTGTCCAAGCCGGTACGATTCCTCGACAAGTACAAGGACTACGTCTGAACTCAAGCCACCCCATGACCGGTTCGCTGCTGACGCTCAACGCGGGTTCGTCTTCCATCAAGGTCGCGCTGTTCGACGCGGCCGGCGATGGCGACGCCGCGCTGCCGGCGGCGCGCTGGTCGGGGCAGGCCGATGGGCTGGGCGCGGGCCTTAAGGCGCGGCTGCGTGTGCGAGATGCCGACGGGCAGGCCTTGCACGACGCGCCGCTCGAAGGCGCACAGGCTTCGCACCAGGGGGCGCTTGCGGCGCTGCTCGATTGGCACGCGAAGCAGTCGGGAGGAGGGCGCATCGCGGCCGTGGGCCATCGCATCGTGCATGGCGGCGCGGACTTCGTGGCGCCGGTGCGCATCGATGCCGGCGTGCTCGACGCGCTGGCGAAACTAGAACCGCTGGCGCCGCTGCACCAGCCGCACAACCTTGCGGGCGTGCGCGCGGCGATGGCGGCGTTCGACGGTGTGCCGCAGGTCGCCTGCTTCGACACCGCCTTCCACGCGGTGCAGCCCGAGGTCAACCGGCGCTTCGCGCTGCCGCGCGAGCTGCACGACGCGGGCGTGCGTCGCTACGGCTTCCACGGCCTTTCCTATGAATCCATCGTCGCGCAGTTCGCCCGTATCGCGCCCGAGCTCGCGCAACGGCGCGTGATCGTCGCGCACCTGGGCAACGGCGCCTCGATGTGCGCCATCGCGCGAGGCCGATCGGTCGCGACGACGATGACCTTCTCGCCGCTTGACGGGCTGACCATGGGCACGCGCTGCGGCCAACTCGACGCGGCCGTCGTGCTCTACCTGATGCGCTCGCGCGGCATGTCGGCCGACGAGGTCGAGGCGCTGCTGTTCCGCCAGTCGGGGCTGCTCGGCATCTCGGGCGTTTCCAGCGACATGCGCGTGCTGGAGGCCTCGGCCGAACCTGCCGCCGCCGAGGCCATCGGCCACTTCGCCGAGCAGGTGGTGCAGCACATGGGCAGCCTCGCGGCGGCGCTGCGCGGCGTCGATGCCATCGTGTTCACCGGCGGCATCGGCGAGAACGGCGCGGCGTTGCGCGAACGCATTCTCGAAGACTGCGAGTGGCTGGGCGTGAATGTCGATGCCGCCGCGAACCGCAGCGGTGCCGCACGGCTGACTACGGCCGAGAGTCCCGTCAGCGCGTGGGTGCTGCGCACCGATGAAGAAGCCGTGATCGCCAGGCACACGGCGCGCGTGCTGCGAGCCGCCGGCTGAAGACTTCTAGCGGCGCGGCACGATGGCGCCGCAGTGGCGCAAAAAGTCCGCCGTCGCGCGGCCCAGCAGCTTGTCGCGGTGCATCACCGTCGCCAGCCGCCGCACGCCGGCCGGCAGCCTCGTGCGCAGCTCCACCAGATGCCCGTCTTCCAGCGCCTGCGCCACCGTGTAGCGCGAGAGGCACGCGAGCCCGGTGCCCGATGCCACCACGCGCTTGATGGCCTCGGTGCTGCCCAGCTCGAAGCCCACGTGCACCTGTTCCAGATTCTGGATCAGCCATGCGTCCGTCACCTGCCGCGTGCCCGAGCCATGCTCGCGCAGCACCCAGGTGGCCTGCGAGAGCTGCCTGTGCGTGGCGACGCGGCCCGCCAGCTCGTGGCCGGGCGCAGCGACGATCACCAGTTCGTCTTCGCGCCAGGGCCGCACCACGAGGTCGGGGTGCGTCTGCGGGCCTTCGATGAAGCCCACGTCCACGTCGAAACCGGCCACTGCCTCGATCACGTCGTGCGTGTTCGCGATGTGCAGGTGCACTTGGCTCTGCGGATGCAGCGCCGTCCAGGTCGACACCCGCTCCGGCAGCAGGTACTCGCCGATGGTGAAGCTGGCCGCCACGCGCAGCGGCGCCGCATGCTCGCCGCTGAAAAGCGCCTCGACCTCCGCGGCTTGGTCCAGCAGCGCCTGTGCCTTGGGCAGCAAGGCACGGCCGTTCTCGTTGAGCACCAGCCGGCGCCCGAGCCGGTCGAAGAGCTGGACGCCCACCGAAGACTCCAGGTCGGCCAGGGCGCTGCTGGCGGCCGACTGCGAACGCGCGATGCGGTCGGCCGCGGCGCGGGTGCTGCCTTCGCGCGCGGTGGCGACGAACACTTCGAGTTGGCGCAGGTTCAGGCGCAGGCGGGAGCTCGATGCGGTGCCCTGCTGCTGATCAGTTTTTCCGGTCATGGTGAGCGATATTCTCTGCTTTTTCGTTTGATCGAGGCTGCATACCATCGAGCGGACCCCGCCTGAAAACAAAGGACCGCCAAGTGTTCAGCTTCCTGTCTCGCGAGCCCGTGCACGACCCGCTGGTGGCGCCCACGCCCACGGCCGACACCACGGTCAAGACCACCACCTGCTACATGTGCGCCTGCCGCTGCGGCATTCGCGTGCACCTGCGGGAGGGCGAGAAGGGCCCCGAGGTGCGCTACATCGACGGCAACCCGAACCACCCGCTGAACCAGGGCGTGATCTGTGCCAAGGGCTCTTCGGGGATCATGAAGCAGGTGTCTCCCGCGCGCATCACGCAGCCGCTGCTGCGCAAGGCCGGCAGCGAGCGCGGAGCGGGCGAGTTCGAGCCGATCAGCTGGGAGCGCGCCTTCGATATGCTGACCGAGCGGCTCGCGAAGATCCGCGTCACCGATCCGAAGAAGTTCGCGCTCTTCACCGGGCGCGACCAGATGCAGGCGCTCACGGGCCTCTTCGCGCGGCAGTTCGGCACGCCCAACTACGCGGCGCATGGCGGCTTCTGCTCGGTCAACATGGCCGCGGGAATGATCTACACCATCGGCGGCAGCTTCTGGGAGTTCGGCGGGCCCGACCTGGAGCGCGCCAAGCTGTTCGTGATGATCGGCACGGCAGAGGACCATCACAGCAACCCGATGAAGATCGCCATCAGCAAGTTCAAGCGCGCGGGCGGACGCTTCATCTCAATCAACCCGGTGCGCACCGGCTACTCGGCCATCGCCGACGAGTGGATTCCGATCAAGCCCGGCACCGACGGCGCGCTCTTCATGGCGCTGCTGCACGAGCTGATCGGCAACGAGCTGGTGGACCATGCGTTCCTCAAACGCTTCACCAACGCGCCGCAGCTGGTGGTGCTCGACGACTGCGAGCGCGAAGGTCTGTTCGCCTTCGATCCCGAGCGAGGCCCACCGGGCGACGGCCGCAACCCGCACAACAAGCTGGTGTGGGACAAGGCCAGCGGCAGCGTGAAGCCCGCGTACCCCGAAGGCATCGCCGACGGCTGCGACCCCGCGCTCGAAGGCCACTACACGCTGGCCGACGGCACGCGCGTCGCGCCTTCGTTCCAGCTGCTGCGCGAGCGCGTCGCAAGCTGCACGCCCGAGTGGGCGCAGGCCATCACCGGCATCGACGCGGCACGCATCCGCAAGCTGGCGCGCGAGATGGGCGAGACGGCGCTGAAGCAGGCCTTCGAGCTGCCCATTCCATGGACCGACGCATGGGGCAAGCGGCACGAGACCACACAGGCCCGGCCCGTGGCCTTCCATGCGATGCGCGGGCTGGCTGCGCATTCCAACGGCTTCCAGACGGTGCGCGCGCTCGCGGTGCTGATGAGCGTGCTCGGCACCATCGACGCGCCGGGCGGCTTCAGGCACAAGGCGCCTTACCCGCGCCACATCGTGCCGAACTACAGGGCCTTCAACGACCCCGGAATGATCCAGCCGAACACGCCGCTCAATGCCGCGCCGCTGGGCTTTCCGGCCAGTCCCGACGAACTGGCGATCAACCCCGACGGTTCGCCGATCCGCATCGACCACGCTTTCTCGTGGGAGCACCCGCTGTCGGCGCACGGGCTCATGCACAACGTGATCACCAACGCGGTGAAGGGCGACCCGTACCGCATCGACACGCTGCTGATCTTCATGGCCAACATGGCCTGGAACTCCAGCATGAACACCATGGCGGTGCGCGAGATGCTCAACCGCAAGGACGAGAAGGGCGAGCACATGATCCCCTTCCTGGTGGTGTGCGACGCCTTCCAGAGCGAGACCGTGGCATTCGCCGACCTCGTGCTGCCCGACACCACCTACCTGGAGCGCCACGACGTGATGGGCATGCTCGACCGGCCCATCTCGGAGTTCGACGGGCCGGTAGATTCGGTGCGCATCCCGGTGGTGCCGCCCACGGGGCAGTGCAAGCCCTTCCAGGAGGTGCTGATCGAGCTGGCCTCGCGGCTGAAGTTTCCGGCCTTCACCACGCCCGAGGGTGGGCGCAAGTACAGCGGCTACCCCGACTTCATCGTCAACTTCGAGCCGCAGCCGGGCATCGGCTTTCTCATGGGATGGCGCGGCAAGGACGGCACCGAGCACCTGCGCGGCGCGCCCAACCCGAAGCAGTGGGAGGCCTACGAGAAGAACAACTGCGTGTTCCAGTACCACATGCCCGAGGGCATGCACTACATGCGCAACTGGAATCGCGAGTACCTCGACTTCGCGAAGGACAAGGGCTGGCGCCAGCGCAACGACCCGGTGCAGCTGGCGCTCTACTCCGACACGCTGCAGACCTTCAGGCTCGCGGCGCAGGGCAAGAGCGCGGGGCGGCAGCCGCCCGAGGCGCTGCGCGAGCGCATCGACAAGTATTTCGATCCGCTACCCTTCTGGTATCCGCCGCTCGAAGAGGCCGCGACCGACCTCGATGCGTTTCCGCTTAACGCGCTCACGCAGCGGCCCATGGCCATGTACCACTCGTGGGACTCGCAGAACGCATGGCTGCGGCAGATCCACAGCCACAACTACCTGCACGTGAACCCGGTGACGGCGCAGGCCGCGGGTATCGCCGACGGCGGCTGGTGCTGGGTCGAGAGCCGTTGGGGCAAGGTGCGCTGCATGCTGCGCCACAGCGAGGCGGTGGAGCCGGGCACCGTGTGGACCTGGAACGCCATCGGCAAGGCCGACGGCGCATGGCAGCTCGCGCCGGGCGCGGACGAGGCGCGCAAGGGCTTCCTGCTGAACCATCTCATCAGCGAGGAGCTGCCCTGCGCGGGCACCGCGAGCGGAACCATCAGCAACTCCGACCCGATCACCGGGCAGGCCGGCTGGTACGACGTGCGGGTGCGCATACGGCCGGCCGATCCGGGGGAGCCCGAGGAGAGCTATCCGCAGGTCGCGAGCATGCCGGCGGTGCCCGGCGTGCTGGGCAAGGCGGCGAGCGTGCTGACCTACTTCGCGGGGAGGAACAGGAAATGATGCAATGGCTCAAGGACCTGATGGCGCCGGCTCCGGTTTTGCCCCCTCTCCCGCTTGCGGGAGAGGGCTGGGGTGAGGGCGGCACCGCTGGAGTTGGAAGCGGTGGGGTGATGAAAGCCGTTGCACCCTCACCCCAACCTTCTCCCGCAAGAGGGAGAGGGAGCAATACCGGCACAGCTCGTGCCGAGCCCGGTGAAACTCTCGCCAAGCAGCTCGCCCTCGTCATCGACCTCAACGTCTGCGTGGGCTGCCATGCCTGCGTGACCTCGTGCAAGCAATGGAACACCTCCGGCAGCGCCGGACCGCTGGCCGACGAGCGGCCCTACGCGGCCGACCCTACCGGCACCTTCTTCAACCGCGTGCAGACCTACGAGGCCGGCGCCTTTCCGGCGACGGAGACCATCCACTTCCCGAAGAGCTGCCTGCACTGCGAAGACCCGCCCTGCGTACCGGTGTGCCCCACGGGCGCGAGCTACAAGCGCAAGGAAGACGGCATCGTGCTCGTCGACTACGACAAGTGCATCGGCTGCAAGTACTGCGCATGGGCCTGCCCCTACGGCGCGCGCGAGCTCGACGAGGAACGCCAGGTCATGACCAAGTGCACGCTGTGCGTGGACCGCATCCATGACGAGCAACTGCCCAAGGAAGACCGCAAGCCCGCCTGCGTGAAGGCCTGCCCGACCGGCGCGCGGCTCTTCGGCGACGTGAAGGACCCTGAGTCCGACGTGTCGAAGGCGATCCGCGAGCGCGGCGGCTACCAGCTCATGCCCGAGTGGGAGACCAACCCGGCCAATCGCTATCTGCCGAGGCGGATCACGCCTTCGGAACAGGAGTAGGCCGCATGCATCCGGCGTTCTCGATTCTTTTCTTCACCACGCTGGCCGGCGCCGCGCAGGGGTTGGTGTTCGCGCTCGCGCTGGCCGTGCTCTTCGGGCTCGAACTCGCGCCGGGCTTCCTGGCCCTGGCGCTGGGCGTGGCCGAGGTGCTGCTGGTGGCCGGACTGGCCGCCTCGTTCATGCACCTGGGCCGCAAGACGCGCGCGTGGCGCGCGGTGCTGATGTGGCGCACCTCATGGATGTCGCGCGAGGTGATCGTGCTGCCGGCCTTCATCGCCCTGGTGGCGCTGTGGTGGCTGTCGCTGCGGCTGGGTGTCGGCGCGCCGTGGTCATGGTTGTTGCCGGTGCTCGCGCTGTGCGGCGCGGTGCTGCTCTGGTACTGCACCGCGATGATCTACGCCTGCCTGCGCTTCATCGAGGAATGGGCGCATCCGCTGACCATTCTCAACTTCACGCTGATCGGGTTGTCGTCCGGTCTGGTGCTGGCCTGCGCGATGGCGGCGCTGGCCGGCGAGGCGCGCCTCGTGCACGCGTTCGGGCCCTATGCGCTCGTCGCCACTCTGGCGGCATGGGCGGCGCGCGGCACGGCGCTGCGGCGCAACGCGGGCATTCGCCACAAGTCGACGCTGCAGTCGGCCACCGGCATCCGCACGCAGAAGCTGGTGCAGAAGTCGATGGGCATGTCGGCCGGCTCGTTCAACACGCGCGAGTTCTTCCATGGCGCTTCGCTCGCGGCGCTGGGCAACATGAAGCTGGGCTTCCAGCTGCTGGCCTTCGTGCTGCCCGCGCTGCTGCTGGCATGGGGCATCGTGGGTGCGGGCGCGCTGCCGTGGCTGCTCGCGGCGCTGGTGCAGGCGCCGGGGCTGCTGGCGGAGCGATGGTTCTTCTTCGCGCAGGCCCGGCATCCGCAGAACCTGTACTACCAGGTGGTTTCCTAGGCTTCGAAGTTCAGCGCGAGGCCGGGCGTGGGCCAGTCGTCGATGGCGATCAGCCGCCCGCTGCCCGAGAGCGTGACATAGGCCGTGCGCCGGTCTCGTCCTCCGAAGCAGATGTTGGTTGTGTAGCGGTCGGGCAGCGGCACGTGCTCGACCGCGCCGCCGTCCGGCGCCACGATGCTGATGCCGCCGTGCAGCAGCGTCGCCACGCAGAGATTGCCGAGCGCGTCGACCGCCATCGAATCGAAGCGCTGGTAGTGCCCGCCCGGCGAGGCGCAGAGCATGCGGCCGCCGTGCGGCGAGGGCCAGCCGTCCTTGCGCACCCGGCCGGGTGCCGTGATGTCGAAGGCCCAGACGCGCGCGCCCTCGGTCTCGGCGTAGTAGAGCGTGCCGCCGTCGGGCGAGAGCGCGATGCCGTTGGGCGTCATCACCGGCCGCGCGATCACGCTGGCGGTGCTGCCGTCGGCGTGGCCGTAGAAGAGGCCGCCGCGGTCCATGTCGCGCTCGCGCACCTTGCCCAGGTCGGTGAAGTAGAAGCCGCCATGAGCATCGAACACGATGTCGTTGGGCCCGCACAGGGCGCCGCCATCCACCGTGTCGTAGAGGCGCTCGGCACGGCCGGTCGCGAGGTTCACGCGCTCGATGCGTCCACCCGAGTAGTCCTCGGCCTGCCCGACGGGCCGCATGCAGCCGTCCGCCTCGGTGTGCCACCTGAAGCCGCCGTTGTTGCAGACGTAGACAGCGCCATCGGGCCCGATGGCCGCGCCGTTGGGCCCGCCGCCCAGGTCGTCGGCCACCACCTGCACGAGGCCGTCGGCGCGCACGCGCGTGAGCGTGCCGCGCGCGATCTCCACCAGCAGCACGGAGCCGTCGTCCATGGCGATCGGGCCTTCGGGAAACTGCAGGCCGGTGGCGAGTTCGCGGATGCGCATCGGGGGCTCCTCGGTGATCGGGCGGGCCTCCAGTTTGCGCCAGATCGGTCCGGATCAGCGCAGCAGCGCCTGCACCCAGGCGATGCGCCGCAGCCGCATCACGAAGCTGCAGCGGCTGAGCCTGCAGCGCAGTTGCGCGAAGAGCGGCTTGGCGGTGGGCTCATCGCCGTTCAGGCCGTTCAGGCCGTTCAGCCCGGCCATGAGCCGGTCGAGCACCGCCGAGGCGCGCACGCCGCCTTCGCGCTGGCCGGCGAGCGAGAGCGCGAAGCTTGCGCTGCCGCCGTCGGTGTCGACCACCGCGTCGGACTGCGTCTCGGCCAGCGAGGCTTCAGCGCCGCCGCGTGCGTGCCGCAGCACCGGGCGGCCTTGCACGAGCGTGCCTGTCCATCCGAGTGCGTAGCCGCCGGGGGCGAGTCCGCGCAGGCGCTCCACGTAGCTGGAGGGCAGGGGCGTTTGGTCGCCCTGCAATGCGCGCAGGTGCCAGCGCAGCCAGCCGGCGTAGGTCGACGCCGTGGTGGCGAAGCGGCCGGCCGGCATGATCGCGTCGAGCCAGGCCTGCGGGCTGGCGGGGCCGCGTGCATCGGCTTCGCGCCAGGTGCCGGCGATGGCGAGCGGGCGGGCCAGTTCCTGCTCGAACATCGCGCGGTAGCTCAGGCCGGTGGCGCGTTCCATCATCGTGGTCGCGAGTGCGTAGCCTGCGTTCGAATAGCGGAAGCCGGTGCTGTCGGCCGCGGGCGGCTGGCGCACCAGCCAGCGCGCGAAGAAGAGGCGGCGCCCGGCGTCGGTGGTGGGCAGCGCGCCGGCAGGCACGGCCTCGGGGAGAACGGAAAGGAAGCGGCTGAACTCTTCTTCGGTGGTGAAGGCGGGCAGGCCGGCGCGGTGCGCGAGCAGGTCTTCGAGCGTCACGTTGCGGTAGGCGGGCAGCATCAGTCGGCGCAGTTCGGGCAGGGCCTCGGCGATGCGCGTGTTCCAGCGCAGGGAGCCGCGCTCGACCAGGCGCGCGGCGATCACGGCCGTCATCGCCTTCGCGTCGGCGCCCACCGGAAAGAGCACCCTGGCGCCAGCCAGGCCCGCGCCTTCGAAGTCGCCATCCAACGCCGTGACGCGGCCCGTGACGGCGTCGGCGCGCTGTTGCAGGCCGGGGGCGGCCGGCTGCGGGCCGGCATCTTGGTTGCCGCAGGCCGACAGGAGCGCGGCGGCGACGAGCAGGGTTGCGAAGGCGGTGTTCACTCTGTACGACTCCGTTTTGCTCGGGCTGCCGCCGGTGCGCGCGGACGGCGGCCCGGAAGACCGGGGAGACCAGGAAGAAGGAAAGCGAGGAAGGCGAGGAAGGCGAGGGAAGACCGCATCATTGTTCGCCTCCGAACCTTTGGCAATGCTTAAGGTTCCCGCCGGACAATCCGGGCGATGCACCTCCTGCTCATCGAAGACGACCTGGACCTGGGCCGAGCCCTCTCGCAGGCGCTGAAGGCCGAGGGCTTCAGCATCGAGTGGCTGCGCCGCATCGCCGACGCGCCGCGCTCCTTCGACGGCGATGCCTGCGGCTGCGTGCTGCTCGACGTGAGCCTGCCCGACGGCTCGGGCCTGCAGCTGCTGTCGCGCTGGCGCCGCTCGGGCGTGACGGTGCCCATCGTGGTCATCACCGCGCGTTCGGCCCTCCAAGACCGGCTTGCGGGCCTGGACGGCGGCGCCGACGACTACGTGGTCAAGCCCTTCGCCACGCCCGAGCTGGTCGCGCGCATCCATGCCGTGCGCCGGCGCTACGCACACCAGGCCAGCGACGTGTGGTCCTTCGGCGAACTGGAGATCGAGCCGCGCAGCCATGTCGCGCGGCTGGGCGGCGTGGCGCTGGACCTGTCGCCGCGCGAGTTCCAGCTCGTGCTGGAGCTGGCGCGCGAGCCCGGTGCGGTGATCCCGAAGGGCACGCTGTCGCAGCGGCTCGATCCGCTGGGCGAGCCGGTGGACTTCGGCGCCATCGAAGTGCACGTGTCGAACCTGCGCCGCAAGATCGGCGCGGAGCGGATCAAGACCGTGCGCGGCGTCGGCTACATGCTCGCCTCATGATGTGGCTGTTGCGCCGCAGCCTGGTGCGGCGCGTGGCGCTGTCGGTGCTGATCGCCTTCTCGCTGGCATGGGGCGCGCTGGTGATCTACATGTTCATGAGCTTCAGCATGAACATGAACACCGACTCGAGCGTGGCGCGCGCCGGCCGGGAGATCAACACCGCGCTGGCCGGCATCGAGAGCGACGAAGTCGCCGCCGGCGTGATGGATGCGATGGGGCGGATCATCAACGAGCTGCGCCGCCTCGAAGGCGATCTGCCCGGCAACGTGGTCTTCCAGCTCAAGAACCACGAGGGCCGTCTGCTGTACGTCTCCCCCGAGGTCGAGGGCCTCGTGCTGAGCGGCGAGCACGACAAGATGGTCGACGTGACGCTGGGCGGCCAGCGCTACTGGCTGTACGAAGGCAGCAGCGAGCGCTGGCGGGTGTGGCTGGGCGAGCCGCATTCGGGCATACCGTGGCTGATCGGCCTCTTCGGCAGCTCGCTCTTCCTGCCTTTCCTGATTGCGTTTCCCTTCGTGCTCGCGCCGGTGTGGATCGCCGCCGCGCAGGGCATCAAGCCGCTGCGGCAACTGGGCGAGCGCATCAAGCTGCGCAGCGCGGAAGACCTGTCGCCGCTGGGCTTCGATCCGAAGTACGCCGAGCTCGAGCCATTGTTGAAGGCGCTCGAGGGGCTGCTTGCGCAACTGCGGGGCAAGGTCGAGCGCGAGCGCTCCTTCGTGAACGACGCGGCGCACGAGCTGCGCACGCCGCTGGCGGTGATCGGCGCGCAGGCCCACGTGCTGTCGCGCTCGACCGATCCGCAGGAGCGGCAGGAGGCGGCGCAGCACCTGGCGCACGCCATCGCGCGCGGCTCGCACCTTATCCAGCAGCTGCTGGAGCTGGCCACCATGGACGGCGCAGAGCGCCCCGAGACGCAGTTCGTCGACGTGGCGGAGCTCACTCGGCGGCATCTCGCGCAGGCCGCCAGGGACGCCGACCAGCGACGGCTGGAGCTGATGCTCGAATCCTCCGACAGCCTGGTCTTCGAACTGCCCGTGCCGCTGTTCGAGTCGGTGCTGCGCAACCTGCTCGACAACGCGGTGAAGTACGTGGAAGCCGGCGGGCAGGTGGTGGTGACGCTGCGGCGCGAGGCGCAGGGGCTGGTTCTTTCGGTGGTCGACAGCGGGCCCGGCATTCCGGTCGAGGAGCACGAGCTGGTGTTCGAACGCTTCCATCGCGGCTCGGCCACCCTCGCGCAGGGCACGGGGCTGGGGCTGTCGATAGCGCGTCAAGCCTGCCAGCGCATGGGCGGCACCATCGGGCTCGCGCAGGCGCCGGGCGGACGGGGATGCGCGTTCACCGTCTTCATTCCCGGCGGGCAGCCGGCTGCTGTTGCTGCCGCTACTGCTACTTCTTCGCGCCCTGCATGCGCGCGATGATCTTCGACGTCTCGTTGCCTTCCCGGCGGCCATCGGGATGGATGCGGATGTAGTCGAAGACCTTGGCCTGCGAGACCTTCACCATCTGGCCGGCGTGGAGGCCCTGGACGTCGACAGGCTCGTTCTTCAGCAAGCCCTCGATGGCATCGCCGTTCCAGCGGGCGACCTCCACCCACATCCATTCGTTGCCGCCCGCGGCCGTGGTGAACGGGGCCTTCACGAGGATGTATTCGCCGGGCTGCAGGCCCTTGATGAATGCGTCGCGCAGCTTGGGCAACTGAGCGGTGGCGGCCTTGCTGGCGGCGAGCAGTTCGTCGTTGTGCTTCAGGCGGGTGACCGGGTCTTCGTCGGCGCCGAACACCGAGCTCAGCAGGGCATTCTGCTGCGCGTAGCGGTCGGGGCCCTTGTAGCGGTCGAAGCGGATCTCGTAGAGCCTGTTCTGCGGATCGCCGTTTTCCCAGGTGCCGTTGACGAGCGAGAGCCTTGCCACCGCGGCGGCGTTGGGTTTCAGACCCGAAAGCAGCGGGTCGCGCGCGGCCGCATGCTTGAGCGCGCGCAGGTCCATGTCGAACTGGCCGGGCTTCGCCAGCGTGATGCCCTCGGCCATCGCCTGGGAGAAGGCATTGAGCAGGCTGCCCATGGGCCGGTTGCTCGACCACGAGAAATCGCTCACCACCACGTCGGGCAGGCCGAACTTGCCCATGCCGAGCGTGATGGCCCGTACCATCTCGCCGCTGCGGTAAGCGTGGATGGTCATGTGCTGCGACACGTCGGGCAGGCCGTTGGCCCAGCTGTCGATGCGCCGCTTCTGCCATTCGTCGGGCGAGAAGACTTCACGCGTCTCCTCGTCCCACAGCAGGCCGCCGGTGTCGCGCGCGACCTGCAGCGTGACCTGCAGCGCCTTCTGCATGGCGGCGGAAGACTGCTGCGAGGGGTGCGCGAAATCGAGGATCAGCGCCTTGTCCGCCTTCTGCAGCGCTTCCGCCTGCTCGCGCGAGATGCCGCGGCCGAAGCGCTGCAGCGACTCCATGTCGGGCGCGCGGTATTCCTTCAGCACGGTGGTGGTGTTCCAGTTCGCGAAGACTACGGGCGCGGTGACCGAGGAGGGCGTGGGCATGGACGCCAAGAGCTTCGGGCTGCCACCGACTTTACCGAGCGCACCGCGCAGCGCGGCCATGGGGTCGGTGGCCGGCGCCTTGGCGTAGTAGATGGCGAGCTGGAACCGGATGGGGCCGGTCTGCTGCGGAGATCCTGCGGGCACCGGCGTACCTGGGACGGGCTTGGCTGCGGTCTGCGTTGCGGCCGGCGGCGTGGCCGGCGTTGCTGCGAGGGCCGAGGTGCCCATCGAAAGAATGAGCGCGGCGAGCGCGAGGCGAAACGGCAGGTTCATGTTCGTGTTGTCGTTGTGGCTGCGATGCCGCCATTCTTTTCTACGTCCAGTTCCGTCACCTGGACGCGCGATCCGCATGAAACTGCTTCAATATTTCCAGCCGAGCCCGCAAGTGAGGGAACTTGGGTTGTTGCGTGTCGTGCACATGCCCATCCAATGCATAGCCAGTCGATATCGCCTGGCGTTCGATGATCTGTGCAAAGGGCGTGGAGCCGGCATGCTGATGAATATCAAGCAAGGCGAGGGCCGTGGCTGTCCGGCCTTTTCCACCGCGACAATGAAAGTGAAGATGGCTGCCGGCAGGCAGGGAGTCGAACAGCTCGACCAGGGCGTTCAACGCCGCAGCATCGGGTGCGCAATGATCATCCACGGGCAGACGCACATACCGCACGTCGTCGTCCTCAACGAGACGCTTCTCGCTGCAGACTTGCTCTACCTGCCACGTCTCGCCACCTGGTGCGCCGAGCTGCACCTGCGTCTTGGTTGTCACCGTGACTTCCGGTGAGTTCGAGACGATGGTCAAGCGCAAACGTTCCAGCTCCTCGGCATCGGCCGGGGAAAGACCTGCACAGCCCCAGTTGCTGCCCGCCGCGTACCAACTGATAGCGGCGCCGTTGATGAATCCGTGTGATTCCTTGCGGAGATCCACCACCACGAAGGTCGCTGGTTGCCTCTGGATGACGGTGGCGTGCAGTTGTTGCCAGCCGGCCATCGAAAACTGCGCGCTGCCGGAGGTGGTGAAGGCTCCTGTCGGTTGCCAGGACGATCGCAGGCGCGGTACTTCCGGCACGTCGGAATCCAGCACCAGGCGGGCAAAAGAGGCGTCAGGCGAAGGCGCGGGCGTGCGGTATGACAATGGAAAGCCCTGTCGAGAAGCTACACCATGCCCGGCGGCCGGATGGGGGTGAACTTTTCGAATGCAACCATGTTCCGGCCGGCGAGCAGGGGCTGCAGCACCAACTGGGCGGCAACGACCGCACCCGGGGCATTGAACTCAAGGAAGTGCCAGCGCAGATTGGTGTGTGGGTCGCGAAAGCTCATGTGATCCTGTCCGACGATGGTTCCGCGTATTCCCGGCGCCAGCGTGCTGATCAGATGCTCGGTACCGCCATCGCCGAAGCCGTTGACCCTGCGCTTGGCATGACCATCGTGCATCAGGTTGGTGGTGGACCCCAATCCTAGCAAGACGCGGCCGGCCGAAGTGCGATGCAAGGCCGCGATGGGGATGCTGCCTTTGATCAGGAGTTCGCGTGTGCGGATGGTGTCGCGCAGGCCCAGATATTGTTGTTCGGCGATGTCGCCGGTATTGGTGTGATGGCCGTTGTTCAGAACGTCGGTCGCCGGCAAGCCCAGCCAGGCCGAAGCCACGTCGTGGCGGTGCACGTCGAAGATGGTCGCGGCCGGCACGAGCGCGAGATCCACCGTCACTACACCGTACATGCTGACGAAAGGTATTCCGCGCGTGGACAGCGCGGGTCTGTTGGAGACGCCGGTGGAAATGTAGCGCTTGTTGCCGCCCCAGCCGCGTGTATGAGTCAGGATCTGCTGGGCTTCAGTCAGCGCGATTCCCGCGCCCACGCCGTGCATGAAGGCTCCCCCGACCTCGGTGAGCTGGGCATTCACGGTGCCGAGCACGGAGCGCAGCGGTCGCCCCTGCGTGATGGCCATGGCATCGAATGCGCTCAGGCCGCGGGTGACGAAACGCTTGACGTGCGTGGCCGAGGTGGTGAGCGAAATGTAGTGACGAGGGGGAACATTGTTGTCACCGTGGCGATGGTAGACGTCGTTATGTGCGAGCAGCGGGCGGCCGATGAGATGGAAGCGGCCTTCGCCGAAGAAGACGGTACCAACCTTGGCCCTGATACCTCCGACCCGCATGAAGCAATCTGACGAATGAGGGAGGTTGTCCACGAAATCGAGTACTCCGCGATAGCGGAGCAATAGCGCGCCTTTGAGTCGCGGCCAGTTGCCGCCACCGTTCAGATGCGCCTTCTCATAGGTGTGTAGCGCGGTATGAATCGCATTGAAGTCTGCGGCTACAGCAAGGTTCTGCGCCAGCGCGTTGGCCGCCTCGGTCGAGTGGCGCTTCCGCATGTTCTTGTTGATACCGAACAGCGCCGAGATTTCATCACGCCGGCCGTGGTGGCTGGGCGGTGCGACGGGATCAGGAACAAACGAGTACTTATCTCGCATGGTGGCTGCAATTGCCCGAAGTAGACGGGACCATCACATATTCCTTGTGTGAGCATGGAGGTCCGGGCATCTTGGTGCTCGATTGCATGCCGTTCCATTACGGTCTATTACAGACTCTCGAGAAACGGCCGACTTCTGATGATGTCGCTGGAGGCCGGCGGGAGTGTTCAGTGCTTGCTACAGGCACGCCCCGTTTTCGAAGAAGCCTCCGGAAGAGCTCAGTTCATCCGGCGCCGCGCCGCGAGCCGGTCGCGCGCGGCGTGCCCGGCAGCAGGTGGTCCAACGGCAGCGCGGTTTCCGACTTGATCTCGCGCAGCACGATGCTCGAGCGCACGTGCGTCACGCCGGGCAGGCTGAACAGCACCTCGTGCAGGAAGCGCTCGTAGTGCTTCATGTCGGGCACGGTCACGTTGAGGATGTAGTCGGCCGGCCCGGTGGCCGACACGCAGCGGATGATCTGCGGGCTCGCGGCCACGGCTTCCTCGAAGCGCTGCACCATCGCCTCGCTGTGGCGGTCGAGGTTCACTTCGGCGACGGCCGATACGTGCAGGCCCACGAGCTCGGGGTCGACCAGCGTGGTGTAGCCGCGGATGACGCCGGCGGCTTCCATGTCCTTGATGCGCTTCCAGCAGGGCGTGGGCGAGAGGCCGACGGCCTCGGAGATCTGCTGCACGGTCTGGCGGCCGTCGTGCTGCAGCGCGGAGAGGATCTTGAGGCAGTGCTCGTCGAGGGAAACGGTGCCGGCATTCATCGCGCAGTCGCGTGTAGTGATGGGGTTCAGAAGGGGATCGAGTGCCGATCCCCTCCGTCGTCGCGATTCTCCCCGATCGATGCGTCAGGGCAATGCAGTGCCTATGCGTCGGCGGCGCGCGCGAACTCCAGCGGCAGGTCCTTGAACTGCTTCCTCAGCGAAGCCTCGGGCGAGCCGCCGACCACGATGCGCGCGAAGGCGTCGAGCGGGCTGAAGAAGGCCGGCCGCAGCGTGCCGAGCTTGCTTTCGTCGACGATCAGGAAGCTCTGCGACGCGCTGCGGATGGCCGCCTGCTTCACCGGCACCTCGTGGAAGTTGGAGCAGCTCGCGCCGCGCTCCAGGTCGATGCCGCCCGCCGAGATGAAGGCCTTGTTCACGCCCAGCCTGGCGAGGTACTGCAGGCCCTCGTCCGAGAAGAAGGTGGCCGAGGAGGGGTGGTAGAGCCCGCCCAGCAGCATCAGCTGCGTGTTCGGGCGGCGGCTCAGCACCTGCGCGATGTTCGTGGAATAACACACGACGCTCAAAGGCATTTCGGGCGGCAGCGCCTCGGCGAAATGGACCATGGTGGTGCCGCAGTCGATGAAGAGGCTGTCGTGCGGATGCACCAGGCCGGCGGCGCGCTCGCAGGCCAGGCGCTTGTTGGCCGCATGCTGGTCGCTGGCCTCGTCGAGCGAGTAGCGCTCGGCGCCCGGCAGCGTGGTCGCGAGCACGTAGCCGCCGAGGGCGGAGAGGGGAGATTCCGCCGATGCCAGGTCGCGGCGGATGGTCATTTCCGTCACATCGAGTTGCTGCGCCGCCTGCTTGATCGGCAGCGGGCCGCCGGCCTCGACGAGTTCCTGCATCCTGGCCAGGCGCACGGCCCGGGCCTCGGCTCCGGCGGTTCTTCTCATGTTTCGTTTCCTCAGGTCCACGCTCTGGAGTATCGGGCATCGCATGTCGTTTCAATGTTGTTTGAAAAACATATTGCGCATTTAAATGTTGTTGTAATAACATTTATCCCAACACGAACACCAAGGCCTGCCGCGATGCAATGCGATGCGATGAGGCCCGGAGACAAAAGACATGTACCCAGCCGTCCCGCCGCAGTCGCGGCCCTTGCGCGCCACGGCGCTCGCCCATCCATGACTTCCACTTCCCTCGTTCGCCCCAGCGGCGCGGTGCGCTCGCGCCCGGCTTCGCCTGCGGCCGCGCCCCAGGCGTCCGTCGGGACGCCGGCGCAGACCCACCCCGCTGCCGCGCGCAACACCGCCCAGCCCTTCGACCTCGGCTGGATCGACGGCATCCGCTTCAACCTCTCTGCCGCCGAGCGCCGCGTGGCCACGCTGCCCGGCCGCCGCTCGGTCAAGAAGGACGCACAGGCCGGCTGGCTGCTCAAGGCCATCACCTGCATCGATCTCACCACGCTCAGCGGCGACGACACCGCCGAGCGCGTGAAGCGGCTCTGCGCCAAGGCCGTGACGCCGGTTCGCCCCGACCTGCTGGCCGCACTCGGGTTTGCCGACCGCAAGCTGCACACGGGTGCTGTGTGCGTCTATCACCGCTTCGTCTCCACGGCGGTCGAGGCGCTCGCGGGCACCGGCATTCCGGTGGCGGCGGTATCCACGGGCTTTCCGGCGGGGCTGATCCCGCACGAGCTCAAGCTCAAGGAGATCGAGGCCTCGGTGCGCGACGGCGCTTCGGAGATCGACATCGTCATCACCCGCGAGCACGTGCTCGCCGGCCAGTGGAAGAAGCTCTACGACGAGATGCTCGACTTCCGCCGCGCGGCGGGCGAGGCGCACGTGAAGGCGATCCTCGCGACGGGCGAGCTCAAGACGCTGCGCAACGTCGCGAAGGCCTCGATGGTCTGCATGATGGCCGGCGCCGATTTCATCAAGACCTCCACCGGCAAGGAAGGCGTGAACGCCACGCCGCTGGTCACGCTCGCGATGCTGCGGATGATCCGCCAGTACGAGGCCCGCACCGGCCTGCGCGTGGGCTACAAGCCCGCGGGCGGCGTCTCCACCGCGAAGACGGCGCTCGACTACCAGGTGCTCATGAAGGAGGAGCTGGGCCGCGACTGGCTCGAGCCCGACCTGTTCCGCATCGGCGCCTCCACGCTGCTGGCCGACATCGAGCGCCAGCTGGAGCACCACGTCACCGGCCGCTACTCGGCCTACAACCGCCACCCGATCGGATGAGCCCGATGAGCAGCAACAACAACGTCGCACGCTATTTCGACACCATGGACTACGGCCCCGCGCCCGAGAGCGACACCGACGCGCGCGAATGGCTAGCGCGCCATGCCGAAGGCTTCGGCCACTTCATCGACGGACGCTTCACGCTCGCTGCCGAGGGCGCGCATTTCGACACGGCCGAGCCGGCCACCGGCCAGCGCCTGGCGCGCATCGCGCAAGGTTCGGCGAAGGACGTGGACGCCGCGGTGGCGGCCGCGCGCGCCGCGCAGCCGGGCTGGTTCGCGCTCGGCGGCCATGGCCGTGCGCGGCATCTGTATGCGCTCGCCCGCATGGTGCAACGTCATGCGCGCCTGCTCGCGGTGGTCGAGGCACTCGACAACGGCAAGCCGATCCGCGAGACGCGCGACCTCGACGTGCCGCTGGCCGCGCGCCACTTCTATCACCATGCCGGCTGGGCGCAGCTGCAGGAGCGCGAGTTCGCCGACCAGGTGCCGCTGGGCGTGGTCGGCCAGATCATTCCGTGGAACTTCCCGCTGCTGATGCTCGCGTGGAAGATCGCACCCGCGCTCGCGCTGGGCAACACCGTGGTGCTGAAGCCCGCCGAGTTCACGCCGCTGAGCGCCTTGCTCTTCGCCGAGCTCGCGGCGCAGGCGGGCCTGCCGCGCGGCGTGCTCAACGTGGTGACGGGCGACGGCGCCACCGGCGCTGCACTGGTCGCGCACGAGGGCGTGGACAAGGTCGCTTTCACCGGCTCGACGGAAGTGGGGCGGCTGATTCGCACCGCGACGGCGGGCACGGGCAAGTCGCTCACGCTGGAGCTGGGCGGCAAGTCGCCCTTCATCGTGTTCGACGACGCGGACATCGACGCCGCTGTCGAAGGCGTGGTCGACGCGATCTGGTTCAACCAGGGCCAGGTGTGCTGCGCCGGTTCGCGGCTGCTGCTGCAGGAAGGCATCGCCGACGATTTCATCGCGCGGCTCAAGCGCCGCATGCAGACCCTGCGCGTGGGCCCGCCGCTGGACAAGGCGATCGACATGGGCAGCCTGATCGACTCCACGCAACTGGAGCGCGTGCGCTCGCTCGTTGCCACCGGCGTGCGCGAGGGCGCGAGCTGCTACCAGGCGCCGGGCGCGCTGCCGCCGGGCGGCAGCTTCTTTCCGCCGACCCTGCTGACGGGCGTGCAGCCGGCATCCACCGTCGCGACCGAGGAGATCTTCGGCCCCGTGCTGGTGACGATGACCTTCCGCACGCCAGACGAAGCCGTCGCGCTGGCGAACAACACGCGCTACGGCCTCGCGGCCAGCGTGTGGAGCGAGACCATCGGCCTCGCGCTGGGCATCGCGCCGCAGCTGCAGGCCGGCGTGGTGTGGGTCAACGCGACCAACCTGTTCGACGCTGGCGTGGGCTTCGGGGGCTACCGCGAATCGGGCTACGGCCGCGAGGGCGGGCGAGAGGGCTGCTACGAATATCTGAAGCCGCGCGCGTGGGCGCAGCGCAAGCCGCGTTCTGCTGCAGCGAGTGTCGCTGCGAACGAGGCTGCGGATGCGAAGAACGAATCTGCGCTCGCATTGCCTGCCATCGACCGCACCGCCAAGCTCTTCATCGGCGGCAAGCAGGTGCGGCCCGATGGCGAACTCTCCAGCAGCATTTTCGCCGCCAACGGGCAGCGTGCCGGCGAGGTGGGCACGGGCAACCGCAAGGACATCCGCAACGCGGTCGCCGCAGCGCGCTCGGCTGCCGGGTGGTCGAGCGCGACGCCGCATCGCCGCGCACAGGCGCTTTACTACCTCGCGGAGAACCTCTCGGCGCGCGCAGGCGAGTTCGCCGTGCGCATCGCGAGCCTCACCGGCGTCGCAGCGAAGGCCGCGCAGGCCGAGGTCGATGCATCGGTGAGCCGCCTCTTCGCCTACGGGGCCTGGGCCGACAAGTACGAGGGCACGGTGCATGTGCCGCCCTTGCGAGGCGTGGCGCTGGCCACGGTCGAGGCGATCGGCGTGGTGGGTGTGGTCTGCCCCGACGAGGCGCCGCTGCTGTCCTTCGTGAGCCTGCTGGCGCCGAACCTTGCCATGGGCAACCGCACGGTGATCGTGCCGGGCGAGAAGCACGCGCTGGTCGCCACGGACTTCTACCAGGTGCTCGAAACCTCCGACCTGCCGGGCGGCGTCGTAAACATCGTGACCGGCCCAGCCGCGGGCCTCGTGCGCACGCTGGCGGAGCACGACGACGTCGACGCGCTCTGGGTCTTCGGTGATAAGGCACTGTCGCGCGATGCCGAGCGCCTGTCTGTCGGCAACCTCAAGCGCACCCTGGTCGACCACGGCCTGGCCACCGACTGGCACGACCTCGCGTCGGGCGAAGGCGCGGTGTTCCTGCGGCACGCCACGCAGGTCAAGAACATCTGGATTCCCTATGGCGAATGAACGGGCAGCCATCGTTCCTGTTATCGAAACCAAGGGAAATCCCCGAGAAGCAAACGTTTGCGCAAACGTTTTCTTTATCTAAGATCGCAGCCGCGAAAGCCATACCAATTCAGGAGACCGAATGCTGAAGTCCATCCATCCGCTGCTCAACGCAGACGTGCTCTACGCCTTGCGCGCGATGGGCCACGGCGACGAGCTGGTGCTGTGCGACGCCAATTTCCCGGCCGACTCGGTCGCCCGCCAGACCTCGCTGGGCCGGCTGCTGCGCATCGACGGCGTGGGCACCACCGAGGCGGCGCGCGCCATTCTTTCGGTGCTGCCGCTGGACAACGCGGTGGAAGATCCGGCGAGGCGCATGGAGATCATGGGGGCGCCCAGTGAGATCCCGCCCGTGCAGCAGGAGATGCAGCGCGAGATCGACGCGGCCGAAGGGCGCCCGCGTCCGATGGGCTCCATCGAGCGCTTCGCCTTCTATGAAGCCGCGCGCCGCGCCTACTGCGTGATCGCCACCGGCGAGCGCCGCTTCTACGGCTGCTTCGTGTTCAAGAAGGGCGTGATCGCCCCCGAGGCCTGATCGCGATGAGCACGGCTTCTTCGCACCAGCAGCGCGGCGTCGCCGTGCTCGGCATCTTCGTGGCCGACCTCGCCTTCCGTGCGGCCGACCTTCCGGGCGTGGGCCAGACCATCGCCGGTTCCGGCTTTGCCATGGGCCCCGGCGGCAAGGGCTCGAACCAGTCGGTGGCGGCGGCGCGCGCCGGCGCGCAGGTGACCTTCATCTCCAAGCTCGGGCAGGACGCCTTCGGCGCCAATGCGCTCGCACTCTGGGCCGAGGAAGGCATCACGCCGCGCGTGCCGCAGGTGACGACGCAGCCGACCGGCGCGGCCTTCATCTACGTGCACGAGGTCACGGGCGACAACGCCATCATCGTGGTGCCCGGCGCCGCGGCGCTCATCGACTCGGCGGACGTGGATGCGGCCGCCGACGCCATTCGCGGCGCGCGGGTGTTCGTCACGCAGCTGGAGCAGCCCGCCGGCGCCGCGCAGCGCGGCCTGGAGCTTGCGCGCGCTGCCGGCACGGTGACGGTGTTCAACCCCGCGCCCGCGCTGCCGTTCGACGATGCCGTGTACCCGCTGTGCGACTTCATCACGCCGAACGAGCACGAAGCCGCCGCGCTGAGCGGCATCGCCGTCGAGACCGTCGAGGATGCGCGCCGCGCGGGCGACTTCTTCCTCTCCAAGGGCGTGGGCTGCGCGCTCATCACGCTCGGCGACAAGGGCGCGCTGCTGCATAGCGCGAGCGAGTCGGTGCACCTGCCCGTGTTCCATGCCGGCGCGGTGAAGGAAACGGCCGGCGCTGGCGATGCCTTCAACGGCGGCTTCGCTGCCGCACTGGCCGAGGGCGCGTCTCCGCTGGAAGCCGCTCGCTTCGGCTCGGCCGTGGCAGCCATCTCGGTCACGCGCGCCGGCACCGCGCCTTCGATGCCCACGCGTGCCGAGGTCGATGCGCTACTGGGCCGGGCCGCAGCCTGAGAACGCGAGCTGCAAAGGAGCCTTCCGTGAAATTCAGGTTTTCAGACCGCGAGCTCAACTTCCTGGTCGGCATCAACGTCGCGATCCTCGTGGTTGCCACGGTGCTGTCGAAGGGCGACTTCCTCGACGTCTACCACTTCCAGTCGATGGGCGGCCAGCTGCCCGAACTCGGCCTGCTGGCCATGGGCGTGGCGCTGTCGATGATCTCCGGCAACGGCGGCATCGACCTTTCCGGCGTGGCGCTGGCCAATCTTTCGGGCGTGGTGGCCGCCACGCTGGCGCCGATGCTGGTGGAGGCCGACGCCTCGCCCTGGCTCTACACCGGCGCCTTCACTGTCATCGCTCTGGCGGTGGGGCTGGCGGGCGGACTGCTCAACGGCGTGCTGATTGCGCGCGCCGGCCTCACGCCCATTCTGTGCACGCTGGGCACGCAACTGCTCTACACCGGCCTGGCCGTGGTGCTCACGGGCGGTTCCAGCCTGCGCGTGGGCAATGCGGAGCCGCTTTCGGCCATCGGCAACGAGAACGTGCTGGGCGTGCCCATTCCGTTCGCGATCTTCGTCGCGATGCTGCTGGCCGTGGGCTGGCTGCTCAAGCAGAGCCCGTTCGGCATCCGGCTCTTCCTGCTGGGCACCAACGCCAAGGCGGCGCGCTACGCGGGCATTCCGCAGGGCCGCATGCTGATCGCCACCTACGCGCTGTGCGGCGTGCTGGCGGCGGTGGCGGGCGTGATCATCGCGGGCCGCACGGCCAGCGTGAAGTCGGACTACGGCAACTCCTACCTGCTGATCGCCATCCTCATCACCGTGATGGCGGGCGTGCGGCCGCAGGGCGGCTACGGGCGCATGGTGTGCCTGTTCTTCTCGGCCGTGGCGCTGCAGCTGCTGTCGAGCACCTTCAACCTGCTGGGCATCTCCAACTTCTTCCGCGACTGCGCCTGGGGCCTGCTGCTGCTGTTCTTCCTGGCATCGGCGCGCTTCAGCCTGGCCGACCTGCGCAGCTTCATCTCCGTTTCGCGCACCAGCGCACCGCCGCATCAGCCCCCTCCTGGCGCGACGCAGAGAACCACCGAGGGCTAGGAGACAAACGAACATGCTGAAGAAAACCAAGATCGCCTGCACCGTGCTCGCACTGGGCACCGTCGCCTTCGCCTCGGCGCTGCATGCGCAGGGCAAGCCGCAGGACATCGTCACCGTGGTGAAGATCACCGGCATCAGCTGGTTCAACCGCATGGAAGTGGGCGTGAAGGAGTTCGGCAGCAGCACGCCGGGCGTGGCCACGCGCCAGATCGGCCCGGCCCAGTCCGACGCCGCGCAGCAGCAGCGCCTGGTGGAAGACCTGGTGGCCAAGAAGGTCGACGCGATCGCGGTGGTGTCGATGGACCCGCCCACGCTGGAGCCGGTGCTCAAGCGCGCGATGGAACGCGGCATCAAGGTCGTCACGCACGAGGCCGACAACCAGAAGAACACCATGGTCGACATCGAGGCCTTCGACAACACCGCCTACGGCGCGCGCATCAACGAGCGCCTTGCCGCCTGCATGGGCCAGCAGGGCAAGTGGACCTCGCTGGTCGGCTCGCTGGGCAGCCAGTCGCAGGTGCAGTGGGCCGACGGCGGCGCCGCCAACGCGAAGAAGTACCCCAAGATGCAGCTGGTCGACGCCAAGAACGAGTCGCTCAACGACGCCGAGAAGGCCTACGGCAAGGCCAAGGAAATGCTGCGCAAGCACCCGGACCTGAAAGGCTTCCAGGGTTCGTCGTCGCTCGACGTGCTGGGCATCGGCCGTGCCGTGGAAGAAGCCGGCCTGGCGGGCAAGATCTGCGTCTTCGGCACCGGCCTGCCGAGCGAGGCGGCCAAGTTCCTCGAGTCGGGCGCGGTCGGCGGCATCGCCTTCTGGGACCCGAAGGACGCCGGCATCGTGATGAACAAGGCGGCCAAGATGCTGCTGGACGGCAAGACCATCACCGACGGCACCGACATGGGCGTGCCCGGCTACAACAAGGTCTCGGTGAAGAAGGGCCCGGGCGTGGGCATCATCGTCACGGGCCAGGCCTGGGTCGAGGTCGACAAGCAGAACTACAAGAAGTATTCGTTCTGACCGCCTTGCAGCCATGACCCTGACCGCGCCTTCCACGCAAGCAAGCCCGGCCGACACACCGGCCGGGCGCCGGGTGTTCCTCGAAGTGCAGGACGTGCACAAGCGCTTCGCGGGCGTGCACGCGCTGCGCGGCATCGACCTGCGCATCGAGGCCGGCGAGATCTACCACCTGCTCGGCGAGAACGGCTGCGGCAAGAGCACGCTGATCAAGATCATCTCGGGCGCGCAGCCGCCGAGCCAGGGGCTCATCGTGATCGACGGGCGGCCGTACGACTCGCTGTCGCCGCTGCAGGCGCTCAGCCTCGGCATCGAGACGGTCTACCAGGACCTGTCGCTGCTGCCGAACATGAGCGTGGCCGAGAACGTCGCGCTCAGCGAGCAGCTGGTTGCAACCGGCGGCAGGCTGGCGCGGCGCTTCGACCGCAAGGCGCTCGCGGCCACGGCCGCGCGCGCGCTGGAGGCGGTGAAGCTGCCGACCGATGCGGCCTTTCTCGCGCGGCGCGTGGACGAGATGCCCATCGCCACGCGGCAGCTCGTGGCCATCGCGCGCGCGGTGGCCACGCGCGCGCGCATGGTCATCATGGATGAGCCCACCACCTCGCTCACGCAGAAGGAGGTGGACAACCTCGTTCGCGTGGTGGAGGCGCTGCGCGAGCAGGGCGTGGCCGTGCTCTTCGTGAGCCACAAGCTCGACGAGTGCATGGCCATGGGCGGCCAGGCCATCGTGTTTCGCGACGGAACGAAGGTGGCGCAGGGCCCGATCCGCGACTTCACCAAGGCCGAGATCGCGCACTGGATGACCGGCAAGCACCTCGACGGCGAGCGCTACCGCCACGGCACACACGGCGGCGACGAACTGCTGAAGGTCGAAGGCCTGGGCCGCGGCGCGCAGTTCAGCGACGTGAGCTTCACGCTGCGCAAGGGCGAGATCCTCGGCGTGACCGGCTTGCTCGACTCCGGCCGCAACGAGCTCGCGCTGGCGCTGGCCGGCGTGCAGGCCGCCGACCGCGGACGCGTGCTGCTCGACGCGAAGGAGATCGCGCTGAATACGCCCACCGACGGCATCCGCCAGGGCATCGGCTACGTGCCCGAAGACCGGCTCAGCGAGGGCCTGTTCCTCGACAAGCCGATCCGCGACAACATCGTCACGGCGGTGCTCAACCGCCTGCGCGGGCGCTTCGGCGCGCTCGATACAACCCAGTGCCAGGCGCTGGCGGAGCGCACCGTGGCCGACCTGCAGATCGCCACGCCCGACGTCGACAGGCCGGTGCAGTCGCTCTCGGGCGGCAACCAGCAGCGCGTGCTCATCGGGCGCTGGCTGGCCATCGGACCGCGCGTGCTGATATTGCACGGCCCCACCGTTGGCGTGGACGTGGGCTCCAAGGACACCATCTACCGCATCGTGCAGCGGCTGGCAGAGCAGGGCCTGGGCGTGATCCTGGTGAGCGACGACCTGCAGGAGCTGCTGCAGAACTGCGACCGCATCCTGCTGATGCGCAAGGGCCGCATCGCCAACGACTTCGACGCGCAGGGGCTCGCCGAGAGCGACCTCTATCACGCGCTGGTTTCCGACACACCTTCTCCCGCATTCTCATGACGGCTTCCACCATGCAAGCGCAGTCCGCGCCGGCCGCGCCGGAATCGGCTCCGCACCCGCCGCAGGCGCGGGTCTCGCTGCGCGCCTGGCTCGCGCAGCGCCCCTCGGTCTTCACGCTCGCACTGATCGTGCTGGCGAGCCTGGCCGTGGGCGCCATCAACCCGAGCTTCTTCCAGCTGCCGGTGCTGTTCGACATCGTGCGCGCCTGCACGGTGCTGGGCCTGTTCGCACTGGGCGTGCTGATCGTGCTGGCGGCCGGCGGCATCGACGTGTCGTTCGCGGCCATTGCCGCGCTCACGATGTACAGCATCACCAAGCTGGTGCTGAACTACTTTCCGGACGCGCCCATCGCGCTGCTGCTGGTTGCCGGCGCGGCGAGCGGCGCGCTGCTGGGCGTGATCAACGGGCTGCTGGTGCACTGGCTCAAGGCGCCTTCGCTCATCGTCACCATCGGCACCCAGTACCTGTACCGGGGCATCCTGCTGACCTTCGTGGGCACCGTGTTCTTCATGAACGTGCCGGCGCCGATGGATTCCTTCGGCAAGCTGGCGCTGTGGCGCTTCGACACGCCGCAGGGCCTGCACGTGGTGCTGCCGGCCACCGTACTGGTGCTGGTGTTCGCGGCGGTGCTGACCTGGTGGCTGCTGAACCGCACGCTGATCGGCCGCGCGGTGTACGCCATCGGCGGCAGCCTCGCGATCGCGGAGCGGCTGGGCTACAACCTGCGCACGGTGCATGTCTTCGTGTTCGCGTACGCGGGGTTCCTCTCGGGGCTTGCGGGCATCGTGCACGTGTCGAGCACGCGTCTGGCGAACCCCTTCGACCTGGTGGGCAACGAGCTGGACGTGATCGCGGCCGTGATCCTGGGCGGCGCGCGCATCACCGGCGGCAGCGGCACCGTGGGCGGCACGCTGCTGGGCGTGGTGCTGGTGACGCTGATCAACAACGTGCTGATCCTGGCCGGGGTGCCCAGCACCTGGCAGAAGGTGATCATCGGGGCGTTCATCCTGGTGGCCGGGGGCTTCTTCGCGATGCGCTCGCGCGACTGACCGCAGATGCGGCTGCCGCGCCATCGCCACGAGGCCTTGTGGATCGCAATCGAATGTCCGACGCCAATGCCACCGTTCTCTGTGAGGAGCCGAGCCCGTTCGCAGGACGAGGCTTCGACCCCGGCAGCTGCCTTCACGACCACGAGCTGCACCTGATCGGAAGCGCCCCGGCGTGCCTGCGCGTCGGCAGCGGCGCTGGCGAAGAGACGCATACGCTCGCACCCGGCGCGGTCGTGCTGCTCGGGCCGCTGCTGCCACGGACACTGAGGCTGGCGTATCGAGCGGAGCCGGGCGACGGGCTGGTGCTGCGCTTCAGCGACGAGCCGCTGCGGCGCGGTGCGGCGATATTTCCGGAGCTGTCGGACGTCGGGCCGCTTCTTTCGCGCGCGCGCCAGGGCGTGCATTTCGTCGGCCTGGGTGCGGAGACGCTGACCAAGCTGAGGCGCCTTTCGACGCTGCACGGGCTGGCACGGTTTTCGGCATTCACCGCCGTGCTGAATGAGCTCTCGCAGTGGACCGACTACCGGCTGCTGGTCCGAAGTCTCGTGCACACCGATGCCGCCGGGCCGGGCCGCACGCTGCACGTGCAGCGTGCGCTGCATCACATCCGGAACAACTACGCACAGCCGCTGTCGCTTTCGGAAGTCAGCGCGCTCGTGGGCACCAGCAGGACCTCGCTGTCGCGCAGTTTCCGCCGCGCAACCGGCAAGACCTTCACCGACTTCATCATCGGCCTGCGCCTGGCGAAGGCCTGCGGCCTGCTGACTTCCACGCGCCAGCACGTGAGCAGCATCTGCTACGAGGTGGGCTTCAACAACGTCTCGAACTTCAACCGCCACTTCCGGCGGCTCGAAGGCATGACGCCGGGCGAGTTCCGGGCGCGGCACGCGGGCGCCGGAAGATGAGGTAGCGCCGGGAGACTGGTGTTTTCTCGGGATCTGAAGAAATAAAAAATAAAACCTTCTTTTTGTCTTGTTTTCAGGTGAATTCTTCTTCAAACAAGGGTCTGCGCTAGTGCATTGAAGAAGCACTCCCTCGGAAGGCGGCAGAACAATTCCGGGCATGAATGCCCCACTCAATGCCACCGCGATAAGACGGCCCGGCTACCAACTCTCCGACAACATCTGGGCCGAATCCGGCTCGGTTTTCCTGACCGGCACGCAGGCGCTGATCCGCGTGCTCGTGATGCAGGGCCGGCGCGATGCGCAGCGCGGCCTGCACACCCAGGGTTTCATCAGCGGCTATCGCGGCTCCCCGCTGGGCATGGTCGACCAGGCGATCTGGAAGGCCGGCGAGCGATTCAAGCAGACCGGCATCCGCTTCGTGCCGGCCGTGAACGAGGAGCTCGCTGCCACGCAGGTGCTGGGCACGCAGCGGGTCGAGTCCGACCCCGAGCGCACCGTCGATGGCGTGTTCGCCATGTGGTACGGCAAGGGTCCCGGCGTCGACCGTGCGGGCGATGCGCTCAAGCACGGCAATGCGTATGGCTCTTCGCCGCACGGCGGCGTGCTTGTGGTGGCGGGCGACGACCACGGCTGCGTTTCGTCGTCGATGCCGCACCAGAGCGACCACGCCTTCATGGCGTGGCGCATGCCCATCCTGCAGCCTTCCAGCGTGGCCGAGTACCTGGAGTTCGGCCTGTACGGCTACGAGCTCTCGCGCTATTCGGGCGCGTGGGTCGGCATGGCGGCGCTGTCCGAAGTGGTGGAGAGCGCGGGCACCGTGGACCTGGACGCGATCAACGCCCGCGTCAGCGCATGGGAAGACGCCAATGCGGTGAGCGCCGCCACCGGTCACCATGCGCCGCCGGACGGCCTGCACTACCGCTGGCCCGACCTGCCTTCGCTGCGCATCGAGTCGCGGCTCGAAGACAAGCTCGCGGCCGTCGCCGCATTCACCAGGCGCAACAGCATCGACCGCCACGTGATCGTCAGCGAGCACGCGAAGGTCGGCATCGTCACCTGCGGCAAGGCGCACCACGACCTCATGGAAGTGCTGCGCCGGCTCGAGCTTTCGCCCGAGCAGCTGGCCCGCGCGGGCGTGCGGCTCTACAAGGTGGGCTTGAGCTTTCCGGTGGAGCAGACGCGCATCAAGGCCTTCGCGCAGGGGCTGGAAGAGATCCTCATCGTCGAGGAGAAGGGCGCGGTGGTCGAGACGCAGCTGCGCGACATCTTCTACAACGCGCCGCCCGATGCGCGTCCCGTGCTCGTGGGCAAGCACGACCGCGAAGGCCAGCCGCTGGTGTCGGCGCTGGGCGAGCTGCGGCCCTCGCGGCTCATCGAGCTGGTCGCGCACTGGCTGGCCGTGCACTTCCCCGACAACCACGACCTGGGCGACCACCTGCAGCACGTGCGCGACTTCACGCCGCCCGAGCTGCTGGCCAACGCGAGCGACGCGGTCAAGCGCCTGCCGTACTTTTGCGCCGGCTGCCCGCACAACACCAGCACCAAGGTGCCCGAGGGATCGACCGCGCGCGCGGGCATCGGCTGCCACTTCATGGCGAACTGGATGGACCGCAGCACCGCGGGTCTCATCCAGATGGGCGGCGAGGGCGTGGACTGGATCTCGCACGCGATGTTCACGAAGACGCCGCACGTCTTCCAGAACCTGGGCGACGGCACCTACTACCACTCCGGCTACCTCGCGATCCGGCAGGCCGTGGCGGCCAAGGCGACGCTCACCTACAAGATCCTGTTCAACGACGCGGTGGCCATGACCGGCGGGCAGCCGGTCGACGGCGTCATCAGCGTGGACGCCATCGCGCGGCAGGTCGAGTCGGAAGGCGTGAGCAAGGTGGTGGTGGTGAGCGACGCCATCGGCAAGTACGACGCCATCAAGGACCGCTTTCCGAGCGGCACCGAGTTCCACGACCGCGCCGCGCTCGACGAGGTGCAGCGCCGCCTGCGAGAGATGGCGGGCGTGACGGTGCTCATCTACGAGCAGACCTGCGCCGCCGAGAAGCGCCGCCGCCGCAAGAAGGGCGAGCTGGCGGATCCGCCGAAGCGCCTGTTCATCAACGAGGCCGTGTGCGAGGGCTGCGGCGACTGCACCGTGCAGAGCAACTGCGTGGCCGTACTGCCGCACGAGACGCCGATGGGCCGCAAGCGCAAGATCGACCAGACCAGCTGCAACAAGGACTACTCCTGCGCCAAGGGCTTCTGCCCCAGCTTCGTGGGCGTCACGGGCGGCAAGCTGCGCCGAAAGAGCGGGGCGCTCGCCTCGGGGCGCGATGCCTTCCTGCACCGCGTGGCCGCGCTGCCGTACCCGGCGGAGCACGCCTGGACCGCTCCGTATGACCTGCTCGTGACCGGCGTGGGCGGCACCGGCGTGGTGACCGTGGGCGCGGTGATCGCCATGGCCGCGCACCTCGAAGGCAAGGCCGCGAGCGTGCTCGACTTCATGGGCTTCGCGCAGAAGGGCGGCTCGGTGCTGAGCTTCGTGCGCCTGGCCGATTCGCGCGAGCGGCTGCACCAGGTGCGCATCGACACACAGCAGGCCGACGCCATCCTCGCCTGCGACGTGGTGGTGGGCGCATCGGCCGACGCGCTGCAGACCGTGCGCCACGGACGCACGCGGGTGCTCGCGAACGTGCACGAGATTCCGGTGGCCGAGTCGCTGCGCAACCCCGATGCCGACCTGCATGTCGACCTTCTGCTGGAGAAGATGCGCTTCGTGGCTGGCGACGAGCAGGTCGAGACTTTCGACGCTCAGAGTCTGGCCGAGGAGTTCCTCGGCGACACGCTGGCCGCCAACATCGTCGCGGCCGGCTACGCGTGGCAGCGCGGGCTGGTGCCGCTGAGCCTGGAGGCGCTGATGCATGCGATCGAGCTCAACGGCGTGGCGGTGGCCGCGAACCAGTCGGCCTTTTCGCTGGGGCGGCTCGCGGCCGGCAACCCCGAGGCGCTGGACGCTCTGCGCGCGGCGCCCGCCGATGCGCAGGCTTCTTCGCTCGACGAGCGACCGCTCGACGTGCTGATCGCCGAGGCGCGCCGGCATCTCACGGGCTACCAGGACGCCGCATGGGCGGACCGCTTCGAGGCTCGCATCCGCAGCCTGCGCGAGCGCGAGGCCACACTGCAGGGCGGCGACGCGAGCCTGCCCTTCACGCGCAACGCGGCGCGCAGCCTGCTGAAGCTCATGAGCTACAAGGACGAATACGAAGTGGCGCGGCTCTACACCGATGGCGCCTTCCTGCAGAAGCTCAACGAGCAGTTCGAAGGCGACCTGAAGCTCGAATTCCACATGGCCCCGCCGGTGCTCTCGCGTGGCGCGCACGGCAAGGCGCCCGCCAAGATCCGCATCGGAAGCTGGATGCTGCCCGCGATGCGCTGGCTGGCGCATGGCAAGCGGCTGCGCGGCACGGCCTTCGACATCTTCGGACGCACCGCGGAGCGGCGCATGGAGCGCGAGCTGATCTCGCATTTCGACGGCCTGCTCGAAGCGATGGTGGGCGAACTCTCGGCGGGCAACCAGGCGACGGCTGCGCGCATCGCGGCGCTGCCGCTGTCCATTCGCGGCTTCGGCCACGTCAAGCTCGCGAACTTCGAAGCCGCGAAGATGCAGGAGTCCGAGCTGCTGCACCGCTTCGCGCCGGCGCGCTATCCGAAGCCGGAGAGGGCACCGTCCGCGGGGCAGATCAGGGGAATCGCGATCGTGGCCGGCGCGCGCTGAGCGCCGGGCTCAGCCCACCGCCTTGATGAGCTTGTCGCGCCCCGCTTTTGCGAGCATGGACGCGACGGCGCACGAGGCGAGCCGGGCCGGTTCCGAATCGGCCCGGCTCGTGAGGATCACCGGCACCTTCGTCCCCAGCACGATGCCCGCGGCATAGGCGCCGCCGAGGAAGGTCAGGCTCTTCGCGAGCATGTTGCCCGCGTCGAGGTCGGGCACGATGAGCACGTTGGCGCGACCCGCCACCGGCGAGACGATGCCCTTGATGCGAGCGGCCTCGGCGTCGATGGCGTTGTCCATCGCGAGCGGGCCGTCGAGCACCGCGCCGGTGATCTGGCCGCGGTCGGCCATCTTGCAAAGCACCGCGGCGTCGAGCGTGGAAGGCACCTTGGCATTGACCGTCTCCGTCGCGGAAAGAATCGCGACGCGCACGGCCGGCATGTGCAGCGCGTGCGCAAGATCGATCGCGTTCTGCACGATGTCGGCCTTCTCCTCGAGCGTGGGCGCGATGTTGATGGCCGCGTCCGAAATGATCAGCGGCTGCGCATGGCCCGGAATGTCCATCACGAAGCAGTGGCTGATGCGCCGCGAGGTGCGCAGCCCGCCTTCGCGGCGCACCACGGCACCCATGAGCTCGTCGGTGTGGAGGCTGCCCTTCATCAGTGCATCGACCTCGCCGCGCAGCGCCATGGCTACGGCCGCATCGGCGGCGGCATGGCTGTGAGGCGCGTCGACGATCGCGATCCTGGACAGGTCGATTCCGGCCTCTTGCGCGGCTGCCTCGATCTTCGCGCGAGGGCCCACGAGCGTCGGCACGATCAGGCCCAGCGACGCCGACGCCAGCGCGGCTTCCAGAGAGGCCGCGTTGGCGGGGTGCACCACCGCGACCCGCAGCGAGGGCAGGCCGCGCGCGGCGGCGATCAGGCGGTCGTAGTGCGGGTGGGCAGCGGGTGTGGACGACGCCATGCGGGCTCCTGGATGGATGGGACGGTATGTGGGGAGGGTGCGCCCGCAACAGTACAGGATGTGATCCCGGGAACCAAACGCCGGCTTTGGTAGTTCTTTTTGCGCATGCCGTTCGGCACTGGTTGCGCACGAACCCCTCGATTAATGTTCGTGCGCTGAAGCGTTGTGCTTCGGAAAAAGGCCACCGTCGCTGTGTCACCAGCGCCGGCCGAGCCTTCCGATTCGTTGCCGTCCTCCTGCCGGGAGGGCGGCTGGTTCCAATGTGCCCCCGGGCGGGCACGCAATTTCGAGGGAGTTGATCTCATGGCAGTAGACATGTTCATGCGCGTCGAGGGCGCGAACGGCGAATCGAAGGATTCGAACCACAAGGAGTGGACGGACATCAAGTCGTTCGCATGGGGCGCCACGCAGCCCGGCAACATGGTCAGCGGTGGTGGCGGCGGTGTCGGCAAGGCGAGCTTCAACGACCTGCAGGTGCTGGCGCGCATCGACAAGGCGGCGCCTTCGGTGCTGAAGAACTGTGCGAGCGGCAAGCACCTGGGCAAGGTGGAAGTGTCGGTGTGCAAGGCCGGCGGCTCGCAGATCGAGTACACGCGCGTCACGCTCGAAGAGGTGCTGGTCACCTCGGTGCAGTACACCGCCGAACAGGGCTCGGACGCGGTGTTCGTGCAGTACTCGTTCCAGGCCGCGAAGGTGAAGCAGCAGTACTGGGAGCAGACCGACAAGGGCGGCAAGGGCGCCGAGACGGTGCTGGGCTGGAACATCAAGGAAAACAAGGAGGCCTGAACTCCCTTTGCCCGGCGCGGTTTGCCGCTTGGGCGGCCCGCGCCGGGTTCATTGACCAGGGAGCTTTCCAGGAATGACCCGCAGTTTCATCGCCCACAGCGCGCTGGGCGAGCGCCTGAAGTTCC
Source organism: Variovorax sp. 278MFTsu5.1 (assembly GCF_048305045.1). Classification (NCBI taxonomy): domain Bacteria; kingdom Pseudomonadati; phylum Pseudomonadota; class Betaproteobacteria; order Burkholderiales; family Comamonadaceae; genus Variovorax; species Variovorax sp. 278MFTsu5.1. The sequence goes on along the minus strand of NZ_CP157622.1, from coordinate 4,841,785 downwards.
GCTCGATGACGGGGCAGGAGCGCATTTCCGCGCTGTTCGAGCACCGCGTGCGGCTCATCAGCGACATGCCCAACATCCAGCCCCGGAGCATGCTGGGCGAGGACATGAGCATCGAGGTGAACCTCGCCACCGAACTCGGCGGCACCGGCAGCCGCTTCCTGAGCGGGCAGGTCACGCGCTTCGCCTACATCGGCAAGGACGACGGCGACATGTGCGTGTACGAGGCCACGCTGCGCCCCTGGCTGTGGTACGCCACCCGCCGCTCCGATTTCAGGATATTCCAGTTCAAGACCGCCCCGCAGATCCTGCAGGAGGTGCTCGCGCCCTACGGCTTCGCCATCGACGCGCGGCTGAGCGGCAGCTACCGCACCTGGGACTACTGCGTGCAGTACTCGGAGAGCGACTTCAGCTTCGCCAGCCGGCTCATGGAGCAGGAGGGCGTCTACTACTTCTTCTCGCATGCGCAGGGCAGCCATCAGCTGGTGCTGTGCGACGGTGCCGATTCGCACACCGAGCTGCCCGCCGGTCCGGTGAGGGTGCCCTATCACGCGGGCGTGCTCGCCGCGCAGATCCTCGAGCAGGACTTCATCGACAGCTGGAGCCATTCGGAGGACATCGCATCGGGCAACTTCGCGGCCGACGACTACGACTTCAGGAAGCCGAACGCCGAGATAGACACCGTGCGCCAGCAGCCGGCCGGCCACAGCCGCGACAGCTTCGAGATCTACGACTGGCCCGGCGGCTACACCGAGCTGGCCGACGGCGAGAACTACGCGCGCCTGCGGCTGGAGCAACTCGCGGGGCGTCGCGAACTGGTGAGTGCCGAGGGCAACCTGCGCCACATGGCGCCCGGCTACCTCTTCGAACTGGCGCGCCACCCGAACGCGCAGGAGAACCGGCGCTACCTGATCGAGGCCGTGACGTACGACTTCCAGGAGAACGCGCTGCGCGTGGTCGGCGCGGCGGACGCGGCCTACAGCGAGTCGACCAGCAGCACGAGCTACCGCCAGAGCTTCGAGGTGCTGCCCGACAGCGCGCCGTACCGCCCCGCGCGCGTCACGCCGAGGCCGCGTACCACCGGGCCGCAGACCGCGGTGGTGGTCGGCCCGGCGGGCGAGGAGATCCACACCGACCAGTACGGCCGCATCAAGGTGCAGTTCCACTGGGACCGCTACGGCAAGCGCGACGAGAACTCCTCGTGCTGGATCCGCGTCTCGCAGACCTGGGCCGGCAGCAACTACGGCGCGATGCACATCCCGCGCATCGGCCAGGAGGTGATCGTCGATTTCCTCAACGGCGACCCCGACCATCCGATCGTCACCGGCTGCGTCTACAACGCCGCGCAGATGCCGCCGTGGGAGCTGCCGCGCCACAAGACCCAGACCGGCTTCCAGACCCACTGGAGCAAGGGCGGCGGCGGCAAGCACATGCTGCGCTTCGAGGACAGCCGCGGCACCGAGCACATCGAGCTGTCGACCGACCACGGCAACACCCACCTGCACATGGGCTATCTGATGAACCAGGGCTCGGGTGTGCAGCGCAGCTACGGCTTCGAGCTGCGCACCAACGAGTGGGGCTCCATCCGCGCCGACAAGGGCCTTCTGCTGACCACCTACACGCAGGACTTCGCGCAGAAGACCTCGCGCGACAACCCCGATGGCCACGAGCAGATGGGCGCCACGCTCGCGCAGAGCAACGCGCTCATGCAGGCGGCGGGGCAGGCCGTGGCCGCCACGAAATCGCTCGTGAGCGCCATGGCCCAGGGCAAGAACCAGACGCTCTCGGGGCTGGTGCAGGGCGTGCAGTCGCTCGGCGGCGTGTCGCAGGCCGTCGCCGCGCTGGCGGCCGGCGGATCGCCCGAGGCCGGCGTCTCGGACGACCCCGATCCGGCCATGGCAGACGCGCAGCAGATGCTCGACCTCTCGCGCAAGATCGACAAGCCCGTGGTCTCCATCGTGAGCCCCGAGGGCCAGACGATGATCAGCCCCCGGCCCATCGTGGTGAGCTCGGGGCAGAGCGTGTCGATGCGCTCCGTCTCGGCGCTGACCATGACCACCGGCGCCCAGCTCACGCAGCTCGCCGCCAAGGGCATGCTCACGCAGGTGAGCGAGGGCGGGCAGATCAACGTGGTGTCCGACGGCGACATCGTCTCGCACGCCAGCGCCGGTGCGATCAACCTGGTGTCGAAGACCGACGCCTCCGTCACCTCCACCGCGGCCAACGCGAACCTCACCGGGCAGAAGTCGGTGGTGATCCAGGCGGCGGAGCAGGACGTGTTCGTCACCGCGAAGACAAGCATCTCGCTGATCTGCGGCAAGTCGTCGATCGTGCTGCTGGCGGATGGCACGGTGAAGATCAACGGAGTGAAGGGGCTGGTGAACTTCACGGACAACCTGGATCAGCGGGGTGGGAAGATCTTCCTGAATTGCGATGCGCCAATTGGGGCAGCAAGTCAGGAGGAGGCAGCAGAGGAAGCGGATTTGATGGCACCTGCGCCGGCTATTACTGCGACAGCCGCGCAGGGTACGCCCAAGGGGAAACCTCCGGCCAAATCCGCTGCGCCGTTGGACTGGACGCCTTCGGGGCTGGGCAACGACGTCGACTGGTACGCAATCCATTCATCCCTGTTGCAAAAACAGCTGAAGGCGCTGAAGGATGCGCATTGGAAGGCCGTCTACGGCGAAACCGGAAAAGGTTCCTACGTCATTCGAGATGAAGGCCGGATCGTGATAGACGGCAAGTACAAGTCGAACGCAATCGGGGCGACGAATGCGTTGGCCCACGAGGTCGGACATGCGTTCTACACACTGCCCCCTGACATCACATCCAAGGAAAGCTATATCCGGAGCAGCCTGAGCGATGAAGGCGCTGGTGCCGTCAATCAGATCTGGGTTCAGCGCCAGATCCTAAAGGGTACGAACGTGGACATCATGGCTGGATATCCGAAGTCAACGATGGATATCTACAACAACGCCTTTGACAAGGCTGCGCAAACAGGCGACTGGGCGCGTGCTCGAAGCACGATGGGCAAGGCAATTGGCAAGATGACCACCTCCACGACCAATGAGCCGTACACCCAGTATTACGGAAACGGTTACGACAAGCGCTTTGGCGGGCACTAGCCGCCGAGGGATGAATTTACAGACAGGTAGTGAGGCGAGTAGTGACTCAAGCGGCAATAACTTTGTGGCTGGCGATCGACATGCTGGTCGCGCAGATTCCATTTTCGAAAGCGAAGGTCGAGAGTGTCGTCTCGACCCAGCTTTCCGATACCAACGCGCCGGGTGGAGAGGTTTTCCAGTTCTTCGAGGGAACCCCGGTGCGCTTTGAGGATGGCGTCGAGGTTTCGAAGTTCGACCTCCGGATCAAGCGCGAAGGGGCGCATCCGGGATTCCTCGTTCTCGAAGTGCAAGGGCGCTGTGTGCCGCTGGACGAGGTCAAGCGGCACTACGTCGATCTCGCCATCACGGATGTACCGCGAGGCAGGTCCATGAACGAAGCGACGAGCTACACCGCCACGCTCGGCTGGGGAAGACTTTCGTTCGGCTTCAGGGAGAAGAACCCTGGATGTCTGGCGTTCATTGCCTTCAATCCTTCCTGACCGCATTGAGCCGAAGAGCACCCCGCATGCGCTACCACCTCAACGAAGGCCAGTTCGACATCCCCGAAGACGGCCGCATCGACCGCTCGATGAACGTCCTCGCGATGCCCGACGGCTCGGGCACCACGCTCATCGTGAGCCGCGACGCGCTGCGAACGCAGGAAACCATGGCGCAGTTCGTCACGCGGCAGATGAACGACCTGACGCGTCAGGTGAGCCAACTCAAGGAGGTGTCGCGCACCGACATTGCCGTAGGCCCGGCCATCGCGAGCCTGCATGCCATCGAACTCGCTACGCAGTTCAAGCAGAACGGCCAGGCGCTACATCAACGCCAGGCCGTGTTCCTGCTGCCGCGGGACCCGGGCGGCAGGAGCGTGCTGATCCTCACGGCCAGCAGCCCCGTGCCCTTCGATGCCGAGGCGATCGCGCTGTGGCGGCGCGTGCTCGAGAGCTTCCAGCCGAGGGCCTGAGGCGCCATGGCCGGCCAACCAGCTGCACGCCTGCACGACCCCATTGCCCACACCAACGCGCACGCGCGCTTCTGGGCCAAGTTCGCGGGCGGACTGATCGGCGGCATCGCCGTGGGCTTCGCGGTGGGCGTGGCAGCAGCGGCCGTGGTCGGTACCGGTGGGCTCGCCGGACCGCTGGTGGCGGGCGCGGTGGTCGTGGGCGCGCGCATGGCCGGCGGCTACGTCGGCGCGAGCCTGGGCGAGTCGATCGCCGATGCGCTGGTGCCCGAGACGCTCACCGTGACCGGGATGATCACCAGCGGATCGTCGGACGTGTTCATCGGCGGCAAGGCCCTGGGCGCGGCGCGGGCCTCGCCCGACGCTCCCATGGACACGGTGAGTTGCAAGAACGACTCGCCGCAGATTCTTCTTGCCGAGGGCGCGGAGACCGTGTTCATCAACATGGGCGTGGCCTCGCGCAAGGACGACCACACCGAGTGCGGCGCCAAGGTGAGCGACGGGGCGCCCACGGTCTTCATCGGCGGGCCGACAGCGCGCGTGCGCGAGGTGGCCGACGAGGTGCCGCTCATCTCCAAGGTGCTGGTGACCATCTTCAACCTGGTCATGATCTACCGCGGCCTGCGCTGCCTGCCCAAGCTCGCGCGGCAGGGCAAGAACGCGCTGCCTTGCCTGATCGAAGGAGCAGTGGGGCTTGGCATGGGCATCCACGGCATGGTCAGTTCCTTCGGCAATCCGGTGCATGCGGCCACGGGCGGCAAGTTCCTGGGCGGCGAGAGCGAGCTCGACTTCAGCCTGCCGGGGCCGTTGCCCATCGCATGGCAGCGCTTCTACAGCAGCCACGACCTGCGCCGCGACGGCCCGCTGGGGCAGGGCTGGAGCCTGCCCTATTCGATGGAACTGCGGCTGGGCAGCGACGACGAAGGCCAGCCCGTGGTCACGCTCATCGACGAGCAGGGCCGGCCGATGGTGCTGCCCGACATCGAGCCCGGCACGCGGCAGTACAGCCTGCGCGACGGGCTCGACCTGTGCCGCACCGAAGGCGGCCATTACTTCATCCACGTGCCGGGCGGGTTGTTCTTCCTGTTCGAGCCGCCGATCGAAGGCGAGTCGCGCGCCCGGACGCTGAAGCTCGCGCGGCTGGAAGACCGCAACGGCAACTTCATCGACCTGCGCCACGACGCGCTGGGCCGGCTGGTCGAGCTGACCGACAGCACCGGCCGGCTGCTGGCGCTTGAGTACGCGGGCGAGAGCCGCCGGGTGTGCGCGGTGCGCCTGGCCGCCGGCGCACCCGGCGAGCTGCCGGGCCTGCTGGTGACCTACAGGCACGACGCCGAAGGCAGGCTGCTCGAGGTGACCGACCGCAACGGCGCGGTGGTGCGCCGCTTCGGCTACGACGCCCAGGGCCTCATGGACTTCCATGCCGGCGCCGCAGGGCTGGAATGCCGCTACGAGTGGTGCGGCCAGGGCGGCGAAGCCCACGTGGTCCGCCACTGGACCAACGACGGAGAGAGCTACACCGTCCGGCGCGTGTCGCCTGCCGCGGACGACGCGCTGGCGCTGGGCCAAACACTGGTCATCGACCAGCTCGGACGCGAGTACGCCTGGCACTGGAATGCCGACCAACAGGTCACCGACTACGTCGATGCGGCGGGCCGCCAATGGCACGCGCAGTACAACGAGTTGCGCCAGCTCGTCGCCATCACCGAGCCCGGCGGTGCCACCACGCGCTGCACCTACGACCCCATGGGCTTCATGGCCAGCCGCACCGATGCGCTGGGCCGCACGCAGAGCACCGGCTGGACCGAGTTCGGCGAGCCCTGGCGGCAGACCCTCGCGGACGGCAGCACCTGGACCTACGCCTACAGCGACCAGGGCAACCTGGTGCGCGAGACCGACCCGCTGGGCCACACCACCGAGTACGCCTACGACAGGCGGGGCCTGCCGATCGTGGTGACCGACGGCAAGGGCGGCACCAACCGCATGACGTGGAACGATTGCGCGCAGCTGCTTTCGCTGACCGACTGCTCCGGCAAGACCACGCGCTACGCATACGACGGCTGGGGCCACCTGCAGACCGTGACCGATGCCATGGGCCAGCGCACGCGATTGACGCACGACGCCATGGGGCGGCTGCTGTCGGTGTCGCAGCCCGACCAGAGCCACCAGTCGTTGCGCCGCGATGCGGCCGGCCGCATCGTCGCCGCCACCGATGCGCTGAGCCGCAGCACGCATTTCGCGCTCGGCCTGCGCGGCCAGCCGCTGGCGAGGCAGGACGCCGAGGGGCGCCGCATCGCCTGGCACTACGACGGCGCCCAGCGCCTGCAGGCGATCGTCAACGAGAACGGCCTGCACTTCGAATTCGTGCGGGACGCTGCCGACCGCGTGGTCGAAGAGCGTCGCGTGGGCGGCACGCGTGTGCAGGTGGAATACGACGCCAACGGCTGGCCGGTGTGCATCACCCATGTACCGGGCATCGGCGACGACGACCTCGCACTGCATGAAGGCGCCGAACCGCATCGCGCGGCCGGACCCCTGCGTACCGAACTGCTGCGCGATGCCGTGGGTCGCCTCGTCGAGAAGCGCACCGGGCGCCACTGCTACCGCTACAGCTACGACCAGCTGGATCGCCTGACCGAAGCAACGAAGCTGGAAGCGCCGCAACCCGGTACGGCTGGCGAGCCGCGCGCGCTGCATCGCACCACATTCGTCTACGACAAGCTCGGGCGGCTCGTTGAAGAAACGGCCATCGACGAGCTCACCGGAGAGACCCACACCCTGCGCCACGCGCACGACGAACTCGGCAACCGCACGCAGACCGTGCTGCCCGCCATCGCGTCGCAGCCGGGCGTGCAGCGCGCGCTGAACTACCTGTACTACGGCTCCGGGCACCTGCATCAGGTCAACTTGTCGCAGCAGCATGGCGACGCACCCGTGGTGCACCAGCTGATCAGCGACATCGAGCGCGACGACCTGCACCGCGAAGTGGCGCGCAGCCAGGGCGCACTGCACACGCGCTTTGCGCTGGATCCGCTGGGCCGGCGGGCCGCGTCGTGGTGCCGTCCCGGCGGACTGGACGCGGCATTCACCACGCAAGACCCGGGTTGGCGCCAGGCCATCGACGCCGCGGGCACCCCCGGGGCCCGCCTTCTCGACGGGCTGATGAAGGAATACAGCTACGACCCCGTGGGCGAGCTGCGGCAGAGCCGGCATTCGCTTCAGGGCACGACGGGGCACCGATACGACGCAACCGGCCGCATCGAAGAGAGCGTGCGCGGCGCGGCCAACAGCGAGCGCTTTGCCTACGACCCGGCAGGCAACCTGCTCGACGCATCAACCGCGCCCGGCTACGTGCGCGACAACCTCGTGCGCGTTTTCGAGGACAAGCGCTACAGCTACGACGGCCACGGCCGGCTGGTGCGCAAGCTGTCGGGCAGGCACACCGACCAGCGCTTCGAGTGGGACGACGAAAGCCGCCTCGTGGCCGTGCACACCACGCGGCGCCCGGGCACGCCCGAAGCCACCACGCAGGTCACGCGCTTCGACTACGACGCGATCGGGCGGCGCGTGGCCAAGCACGATGCGTTCGGCAGCACGCGGTTTGTCTGGGAGGGGATGCGGCTGATCGAGGAGCGGCGCGGCTCGCAAGTGACAAGCCACGTTTACGAGCCTGACAGTTACATGCCGCTGGCGCGGCTCGATGCCGCCACTGGCGAGGCTGGTGCCGCTGCACCTGCGAACATCTTCCACCTTCACACGGATCAGGCCGGCCTGCCTGAGGAGCTGACGGATCAGGCCGGCCGGATATGCTGGCGAGCGAGCTATCGCACGTGGGGCGGCGCTGTGGCCGAGCAGTGGGAGTCCACTTTGCTCGATGGCCGCGCCGCCTCTCCTGCGAACAAGGCACTGCCAAAAGTCGAGCAGAACATGCGATTCCAGGGCCAGTATCTGGACCGCGACATCGGCCTGCACTACAACATCTTCCGGTTCTATGACCCCGATATTGGCCGCTTCATCAGCCCGGACCCTATCGGCCTTGCTGGCGGGAACAATCTGCACAGCTATGCGCCCAATCCTGTGTCGTGGATCGACCCGTGGGGCTGGGCGCCCAAGGCACCTTTGTCCTTGCCCGATGGCTACAGGGCAAGAATCGACCGATTCAACACGAGTACTGGTTCGTCTTTCGAGATACACGTGTACAAACCCAACGGAACCGAAGCTGGCATCTACGGACCGGACGGCTTCTTCAACAAGCACGGTACTGTCGGCACCGAAGTGAAGGTCACGCCGAAGGTGTCCAACGTGCTGAACGGCATCGCCGTCGACGAATTGAGAAAGATAGGAAAACTGCCTGCTCTGGGAACACCCAACAGCCGCGTAGCGGCCAGAGAGTATTCAGAGCGCGTGCGCAAGAGCGGGCTTTCAGGATGTTGATCAAGCACCATGAAAATCATCAAGTTCAGTGAAACCAGCGACGGCTACTCCATGGACAGCTCCGCTTATCCGGCCTATGTACGACAGGTAAGCAGCCTGGTGCCGACGGACGCTCTCGAATTCATGAGTGCAGCTTGGCACTACGAGCATCGGGATGAGCGTTGTCCGCACGATGCCAAGCTGGAGCAGTTGCTCGTACGGGAGTTCGACGACGGCGACTTCCGGGCGAATGACATCGAGATGCAACTGGCCGGAGCGCATGGGAATCGCATCACGCTGCACTATCGCGACGTGCAGTCTTACGCGGTCGAGAAAACCAAGAGCGATTGGCCCGCTGGCGACCGCTCCCACGGCGATTGGCTCATCGATGAAATGCTGGTGCTCGAGGACGGCTTTCTCAGTCACGAGATCGTCTTCACGAACTCGGTAGTCAAGGTCAAGCACAGGGATCTCAAGTACACGGTGGTGCCATGACCACGACGGCCCTCGGCAAACTGTTGGCGTATTGGACGGCGCAGCCGACCGTGATGCCGCTGCAGGAAGAGCTGGGCCTGATCCGCGCTATACGCGCGCTGGACACCACCGACATCGCGACGGATCTGACTTCGTTCATCTCACTCATCGAGCTCGTCCAGCGGTCGCATGCGAGCAACGGAATCTTCGAGATGACCGAGGCCGACGAAGCGCACACCGTCGGCTTCTTCCAATGGCTCGAGAGCCTGGAAAATAAGCTTGGCATGCCGTTGGCAACGCACGCCGACGGCCTGGACCTGACCTGCGCCGAACTGGCGAAGCGGATGCCTCGATAGAGTGCCGAATGCTGGACCTCTACTTCGTCGAATCGACCTGCAGGCACTTGCCGAAAGACCCGCGTGGCCTTGAGCTTGCGGGCTCTGTCGATCTGGATGCGCATTGCTCAATCGCGGCTCTCTTCGACAGATGTGTCCAGAAAGGCGTAAACCTCGACTACTTCGACGATTCGCTGCTGCGCGCCGAGCAGGTCGTGACCATGCTCGAGGTATTCACCGCCAACGCCCCTGAAGCTGGCGCCCAACACGCGCAGATCGCGGCCTTCAAGTCGATACACGCGATCTTGACCCAGGCGAAGGCACAGGGCATGGGGCTCGCAGCGTTCTGCGACTGACATTCAACTCCATGAGCGCATGACGCCTGCACGGCCGTCATTGATTGCGGATGCCCTGTTGAAGCCCACAGACAGTGCTTAGGGCTACACGGCATTCGTCGTCGCATTCAAGGCGTCGTTGTCCGGCGCTTGCTGCAACGGTGCTTGAAAAAAGTTTGTCCAAGCAGTTGACGATTGTGTAAAGACTATTTACAGTCCATCCCACTCAACGCCAACAGGACCCAACGTGAAAGCCGCAACGATCCGCATCTACAGCACTTGCCCCGCATCCGGCAACGTGTTCGTGCGCGTCGCTTCGCACGATGGTCTCGGCCTGCAGCCGCTGCTGCAGCAGCAACTCAATCAACTCCCGTATCCGATGTCCAACCCGCGGGCCAATCTGTGGCCGTGCGATTACCAGGATCAGGTGCAACCGGGTGGAGGACGCGCATAGGCGCAGACCTCCCAAGCTCTCTCTCGAACAGAAGAGGCCCGGACACCGCGAGGTTCCGGGCCTCTTCGTTTTCATGCCATTCGTTCACGAGCAGCGATCGTGCTGCCCGCACAGGGTTCGAGCCTTGTGAGTGCTCCTTAAAAATTCGCGGCAGCAGCCACAAACATTTTCTTTTCAGCCCCGGTGACGCAACTGGTAGACGTGTCCGCCTTAGAAGCGGAATTCTGGGAGTTCGAGTCTCCCCTGGGGCACCAATTTCTCTGGGTGTAGTGTCAATCTGGTAGACGGCCTGCCTTGGAAGCAGGAGGCTGCAGGTTCAAATCCTGCCACTCAGACCATCTCTTCTTTTTCGCTTTCTCTTGTGCGTGTGTAGCTCAACTGGCAGAGCACTGGACTCCAAACCCAACGGTTGAAGGTTCGAATCCTTCCGCGCGCGCCAATCTTTTTGCGGGCCCTTCGCCTAGTGGTCCAAGGCACCGGGTTTTGATCCCGGGATCCAAGGTTCGAATCCTTGAGGGCTTGCCAGCTTTTCATTTTCTCTTTTCGTTCCGCTAACTCAGTGGCCAGAGTGCCTCCCTGTCCAGGAGGAAGCCAGGGGTTCGACTCCCCTGCGGAACGCCATTCACCGATGGAGTTTTCTCTTCCATGGATCGTGAGCAGCACTGGCGACTGCAGCGGGCTGTAACCCCGTCTCCTTCGGGAATACTTCGTTCGACTCGAAGAAGATCCACCACCAACGCCATCATCAGGCTCGATTCCGGCGCGATAGCAAAGCGGCAGTGCAGCGGATTGCAAATCCGTCCAGCCCGGTTCGACTCCGGGGCACGCCTCCATCCATATATATCCTTCAACCAATCTTTCCCCGGTAGCTCAGCTGGTAGATGCGGCGCACTGTTAATGCGCAGGTCACACGTTCGATCCGTGTTCGGGGAGCCACAATTCAACGACAGCCACGCAGAAGGAGCACCGAAGCATGAAACCCAAGGTCAAGCCGAACAAGATCGTCGTGCTCTCGGGCTCCGGCGTGAGCGCCGAGAGTGGCCTGCCCACGTTCCGCGACGCCAAGGGCCTGTGGAACAGCTACTCATGGCAGGAACTCGCCAGCCCCGAAGGCTGGCAGCGGCACCCGGAGGCGGTGCTGGCCTTCTACAACGAGCGGCGCGAGAAGGCATGGCAGGCACAGCCGAATGCCGCGCACGCTGCCATCGCATCGCTCGAGGCGGCATACGAAGTCGTGATCGTCACGCAGAACGTCGACGCGCTGCATGAGCGTGCCGGGTCGCGCAACGTGGTGCATCTGCACGGGCAACTCGCCTACGCGCGTGGCACCTCGGAGCCCGAGCCGAAGCGCTATCGCATCGATGGCAATCCAATCGTCATGGGGCAACTCTGCGAAGACGGCACCCAGCTGCGGCCCGACATCGTGTGGTTCGGCGAGGCGGTGCAGCACTTCGAGGAAGCCGAGGAGCACGTGGCCACCGCGGCGCGCGTGTTGGTGGTGGGCACCTCGCTCACGGTCTATCCGGCGGCGTCGCTCGTGCGGTACGCGGACCGCAATGCCGAGAAAGTGCTTGTCGCGCTCGACATGGAAGAGGTGCCGCGCGGCTTCACCTTCCTGCAGGGCAGGGCGACGGACGTGGTGCCTGCACTGGCTGCCAGGTGGTTGAGTGAAGCGGGCTCGTAATTCAGTTGGAAGCCTGCAATCGAAGGCCCGCCATCGTGTCGATGGCGGGCCTTTTGCATGTGACGGGAAATGGGCGATGCCGGGCAGATCAAGCACTGAGCGCGAACGCCGCAACGATCGCGGTCATGTGCGCAAAGTCGGCGCGATCCCCAATTTGTTCACTGCATGGAGTCGCTCGCCAGCACGGTTCTCCCATACATTTGAACGACCGCCACGCCTCACGGCGGGACATCGATGCACACCGCAGCGATGTCGATGTGAGGCACAAAAGGCGACGGCCAAGGTGCGCTAACACCATGGCCGTCTGACCAATCAACGTGCATAACCTTCGAAAGAGAGCACATCAAGTGGCTGATCAAATTATCGCCGGGCAAGACGCGCCCACCTCCCACGGCGCATTCGCCTCATCCGACGCGGCTGATCTTCTTGAGAAAAAGTTGTCCCAATTGCAATCTCTGCTGAAGTGTTGCTACGGGGACGGATGCGATTGGTTCGACGCGATCGGAGCGACGCACCGAGACCGCGTTATGTGGATCGCCGCAGACTTGGCTGACGATGCGGCACAACTCTCTCAAGAACTGCTGAAGCAGATCAATGCGGCGGATATGCCGAAGGCTTAATGAGAAATCGGCCGCTGGCGGGCGGCCAGCGGCCGAAGGCGCGCGACTTTGTCGTCGCCGCTGTTGCCGTAGCGTCCTCCATACCTTTCATGCCCCGGCGTATCCGTTCGATGCGGTAGGAAGCGATACGAAGTTGGCAGCAAATTTCGGGCGAGGTTCTATGAAACCAATGTAGCCCAGGTGGGGTGGCGGCACCTCGTTCCACCGGGCATCGGCCTTGTGAGTTAGGCGCAGTTGTTTCAAGATTGTTAAATTAATGCGCGGGCGCATATCGTCCGCGCATCTTTGATCAATCTGTCTCAGCCCCTGCCTCGAGATGACCCGCATATTCAGCTTCGACGACTTGCCGACCGCCGACCTTGTCGTAGACGCGATTTATGAAGGGGGCAGTGCCGCCAATACCAGCAGTGATCCGATCGCCAAACTGCTTCCAGGAGCGGGCAATCAAGGCGGATTCAGGGCATCGGGCCCGGGCTTGAAGAAGAAGTTCGTCGTTCTGTATTCGAGCGGTGAAGAAGGCGACTGGCCCGACCGCTTAGACCTGAACACCGGTCAGTTCATTTACTACGGCGACAACCGCACGCCGGGACATGATCTTCATGACACCACGCGACGCGGCAATCTTCTTTTGAAGGCAGCCTTCGAGAATGCACATGGAGACGCGGCGAAGAGGGCGGAGGTGCCGCCGTTCTTGGTCTTTACCAAGTCCCCGACTGCGAAGAGCAATCGGTCTGTTCAGTTTAAGGGTCTTGCCGCCCCGGGGTTTCCAGGTCTTCCCATGACAGAGGATCTGGTGGCCGTCTGGAAGACAACCGCAGGGGAGCGATTCCAAAACTACCGCTCCGTTTTCACGGTTCTCAATGCGGCAACAGTCTCGCGCACGTGGATCGATAGCCTTTCGTCCCCAGGGGGAGCGTTGGCAAATGCGCCCAACGCGTGGAGTTCGTGGATCAAGACGGGGGTCTACATGCCCCTGACCTCAGAACCCACGAAAGTGATTCGAACTGAAAGCGAGCAGCGCCCGGACACCGCTCTCAAGGCTGCGATCCTGGAGCAGGTATGGAACCATTTCAAAGCTTCGCCGCACGCGTTCGAGTCCTTTGCTGCCCGGATCTATCAGCTCTCGGACCGGCGAGTGATCATCGACGAGATCACCCGGGGCAGTGTCGATGGAGGGCGGGATGCGGTCGGCAGGTACTTGCTCGGGCTAAGCGGTGACCCGGTCTATGCTGAGTTCGCTTTGGAGGCGAAGTGCTATCGCCCGGCGTCCGAAGCTGTGGCGGCGAACACGGTCGGTGTGCGCGAGGTCGCTCGCCTGATCTCCCGGATTCGGCACCGTCAGTTCGGCATCCTAGTCACCACCTCATTGATCGCCAAGCAAGCCTACGAGGAGGTGCGCGACGACCGCCATCCGATCGTGTTTATCTGCGGGCGAGATATCGCTGAAATATTGATTCAGGCTGGCTACAACTCGCCAGAGCGCGTTGGGGAGCTGCTGGCCGAATGGCCTTCCTGAATTCCGCATAACGGAAAAAGCCCGCTACCTTTTGGATAGCGGGCTTTTAATTGGTGCCGGAGAGATGAATCGAACACCCGACCTTCTCATTACGAATGAGCTGCTCTACCGACTGAGCTACACCGGCGAAGCCTCAGATTATAGCCAAGAAATCAGGCCTTCTCGGCGTGGTACTGCGTCAAACGCTCAACTTCGTTTCTAGAACCCAACATCACGCTCACGCGCTCGTGCAGCTTGGTGGGCTGCAGGTCCAGGATGCGTTGCTTGCCGTTGGTCGCCGCGCCGCCGGCCTGCTCGACCAGCCAGCTCATCGGGTTGGCCTCGTACATCAGGCGCAGCTTGCCGGCCTTTTCGGGTTCGCGCTTGTCCCAGGGGTACATGAAGACGCCGCCGCGCATCAGGATGCGGTGGACGTCGGCGACCATGCTGGCGATCCAGCGCATGTTGAAGTCCTTGCCGCGCGGGCCTTCCTTGCCGGCCAGGCATTCGTCGATGTAGCGCTTCACGGGCTCGTCCCAGTGGCGCATGTTGCTCATGTTGATCGCGAATTCCTTGGTGTCGGGCGGAATCTGGATGTCTTCCTGCGTCAGCACGAAGCTGCCCTGTTCGCGGTCGAGGGTGAACATGGCCACGCCGTTGCCCACGGTCAGCACCAGCGTGGTCTGCGGGCCGTAGATGCAGTAGCCGGCGGCCACCTGCTGGGTGCCCGCCTGCAGGAAGTCGGCTTCCTGCACGCCGGGGTGGTCGTCGGGCTTCTTCAGCACGCTGAAGATGGTGCCGATGCTGACGTTCACGTCGATGTTGCTGCTGCCGTCGAGCGGGTCGAACATCAGCAGGTATTCGCCCTGCGGGTAGCGGTTGGGCACCACGTAGATGCTGTCCATTTCCTCGCTGGCCATGGCCGCGAGGTGGCCACCCCATTCGTTGGCCTCGATGAGCACTTCGTTGGCGATGATGTCCAGCTTCTTCTGGATCTCGCCCTGCACGTTCTCGCTCTCGGCCGTGCCGAGCACGCCGCCCAGCGCGCCCTTGTTGACGGCCTGGCTGATGCTCTTGCAGGCGCGCGCGACCACTTCGAGCAGCAGGCGCAGCTGGCCGGGAATGAGGCCGTCGGCGCGCTGTTGTTCGACGAGGTAGCGGGTGAGGGAAATCTTTTGAGCCATGTGTTTTCCGGGTTCGGGTTTCTGCTTCAGTTGCCAGCAAGAGCGCGGGTCACCACTTCGTGGGTGTCCTTGCTCAGGTCCGGCTTGGCCGCCACGCGGGCGATCGCCTCGCGCGCGGCGCTGCGGTAGGGCTCGGCCAGCTTGCTCCAGCGGTCGAGCGCGCGCGCGAGGCGTGCGGCAACCTGCGGGTTGATGGCGTCGAGCTCGATCACGCGTTCGCTCCAGAACACGTAGCCGGCCGCGTCGGGGCGGTGGAAGGCGCCGGGGTTGGCGCTGCAGTAGCTGAAGATCACGCTGCGCGCGCGGTTCGGGTTCTTCAGCGAGAAGTCGGGGTGCTTCATCAGCTGCTTCACCAGCGGCAGGATGTCGCCGCCGCGGTCGGGTGCGCCGGCCTGCAGCGAGAACCACTTGTCGATGACCAGCGCCTCGTCCTTGAAGATGGCGTGGAAGCGCGCCAGCGCCTGCGCCGCCAGCGTGTGGCCCGACGACACCAGCGCGTTGAGTGCGTTGAAGCGGTCGGTCATGTTGCCCGCGTCCTTGAATCGCTGCAGCGTCTTGCCCGGCCACACCACGTCGCCAGAGGCGCGCGCCGCCAGGCACAGGAAGTTCAGCGCCATGCCGGCCAGCGCGCGGCGGCCCGACGAGGTCGGATCGGGGCTGTAGGCGCCGGTGTCGTGGTTTTCTTCATAGGCCCACTGCCAGTCGGCAAAAAGGGCCGTGGCCAGCTGGGCGCGCATGGCTTCGCGCACCAGGTGCACGCGCTGCGGGTCGACCACGTCGAGCTGCTCGGCGATGTAGGTTTCCGAGGGCAGCGTGAGCACCAGTTCCTTGAAGGCGGCGTCGAGCTGCGGGTTGCGCAGCACGCTGCGCATGGCGTCGATGTAGGCGTCGTTCAGCACCGGCGAGTTGTCGGTGGCGAGCGCGGCAATACCGTTCAGCGCGGCGCGCAGGCCCAGGCGCTGGCCGGCTTCCCAGCGGTTGAACGGATCGGGGTCGTTGGCCAGCAGGGTGAGCAGTTGGGCGTCGGTGTACTCGAAGTCGAGGATCACCGGCGCGCTGAAGCCGCGCAGGATGGAGGGCACCGGCTCCGCGTCGAGGCCCGTGAAGGTGATCTGCTCACCGGCGCGCGACAGCACCACGGTGCGCGTGCCGTGCGTTGCTTCGCTCTCGCCTTCCAGCTGCAGCGGCAGCTCGCGGCCGCTGCTGGCGTCGAGCAGGCCGACGTTCAGCGGAATGACGAAGGGTTCCTTGGTCGGCTGGCCGGGCGTGGGCGGGCAGCTCTGCACCACGCTCAGGGTGTAGCTGCGGTTCTGCGCGTCGTACACGCCATGGGCGGCAAGGCGCGGCGTGCCGGCCTGGCTGTACCAGCGTTTGAACTGGGGCAGCAGGCGGGCGAGTTCCGATTCGGGGTTCGCGTCGGCAATCGCCTGCGCGAAGTCGTCGCAAGTCACGGCCTGGCCGTCGTGGCGCTCGAAGTAGAGCGTGATGCCCTTCTCGAAGCCCTTGCGACCGACCAGCGTCTGCATCATGCGCACCACCTCGGCACCCTTTTCGTAGATGGTGACGGTGTAGAAGTTGCTGATCTCGATGTAGCTGTCGGGTCGCACCGGGTGGGCCATGGGGCCGGCGTCCTCGGGGAACTGGGCGGTGCGCAGCACGCGGACATCTTCGATGCGCTTGACGGCGCGCGCCGATGCGTCGGCGCACAGGTCCTGGCTGAATTCCTGGTCGCGGAAGACGGTGAGGCCCTCTTTCAGCGAGAGCTGGAACCAGTCGCGGCAGGTCACCCGGTCGCCGCTCCAGTTGTGGAAGTACTCGTGGCCGACCACGCTCTCGATGTTGCTGTAGTCGGCGTCGGTGGCGGTGGCCTGGTTGGCCAGAACGTACTTCGTGTTGAAGATGTTCAGGCCCTTGTTCTCCATGGCGCCCATGTTGAAGTCGCTGGTGGCGACGATCATGAAGCGGTCCAGGTCCAGCGGCAGGCCGAAGCGGGCCTCGTCCCACAGCACCGAGTTGATGAGCGAGTTCATCGCGTGCTCGGTCTTGTCGAGGTCGCCGGCGCGCACGTACACCTGCAGCAGGTGTTCCTTGCCGTTGCGCGCCTTGATGCGCTGCTCGCGCGCCACCAGCTTGCCCGCCACCAGCGCGAACAGGTAGCTGGGCTTCTTGAACGGGTCGACCCACTTGGCGAAATGGCGGCCCTCGGGCAGCTCGCCCTGTTCGACGAGGTTGCCGTTCGACAGCAGCACCGGGTAGGCCGCCTTCGAGGCACGCAGGGTGACGGTGTAGCTCGCCATCACGTCCGGACGGTCGAGGAAATAGGTGATGCGGCGGAAGCCCTCTGCCTCGCACTGCGTGAAGAAGGTGTCCTCGCTCACGAACAGGCCCATCAGCTTGGTGTTCTTGATGGGGCAGCAGGTGGTGAAGATCTCGAGTTCGAAAGCGTCGGGCAGGCCGTCGATGACGAGCTGCTCGCCTTCCATGCGGAACGAGGCGCCCTGGCCGTTGACCAGCACGCGCGCCAGGTTCAGCTCGTCGCCGTCCAGGCGCAGCGGCTGCACCGGCACCTCGGAGTTGCGGCGCATCTGCATGCGGTTGAGCACGCGGGTCTTGGCGGGGTCGAGGTCGAAGGTCAGGTCGACGGTGTCGATCCAATAGGCCGGGGCCGCGTAGTCTTCGCGGCGGATGGCGATGGGTTGCCCTTGGGCGTCACGCTGCAGCATCGAGGGTCTCCAAAAAATTTGAATGGGCGAGTTCGTCGTAGTCGCGAACCGCGGCGATCACATGGGGGCCGGCAAGCTCGGCGGCGGAATGGGTGCTGCACACGGCCACGGCGCGCATGCCGCCGCGGCGTGCGGCTTCGATGCCGAAGGGCGCGTCCTCGAAGACGATGCAGCGCTCGGGCGCAACGCCGATGCGGCGCGCGGCCTCCAGGAAGATGGCGGGCGTGGGCTTGCCCGAGAAGCCTTCGTCGCCGCCCACGATGGCCAGCGGCAGCGGGTCCATCTTCAGGCGCGACATGGCGAACTCGATGTTGTGCCTGTCGCCGGCCGTGCCGACCGCCACCTTCAGGCCGTGTGCAACCGCTGCCTTGGCAAAGGCCGTGAAGCCTGCGACTTCGGTGAAGTTGTCGTGGAAAAGGGCCCGGTAGATCTCTTCCTTCTCGTGCACCATGGCCTGGCACTCTTCGTCGGAAAGCTCGCGCTCGAACAATTCGCGCATGCTCTCCGTGCCGGTGCGGCCGGTGGTGCGCGCAAGAATCTCGCTCACGTCGAGCTTCACACCGTGGTTCTGCGCAAACTCGACCCACGACCGCGCATGCCAGGGCATGGAGTCGATCATGGTGCCGTCCATGTCGAAGATGAAGGCTTCGACCTTGCCACCCTTCAGGCTTTGCAGGCTCATCGGTATCACACGCCCTGCTTGAGGGAGGCCTCGATGAACACGTCGAGGTCGCCGTCGAGCACCTTCTGCGTGGCCGAGACCTCGACGTTGGTGCGCAGGTCCTTGATGCGGCTGTTGTCCAGCACGTAGCTGCGGATCTGGTGGCCCCAGCCCACGTCGGTCTTGCTGTCTTCGAGCTTCTGCTGTTCTTCCTGGCGCTTGCGCATCTCGTGGTCGTACAGGCGCGAGCGCAGGCGCTTCCAGGCCACGTCGCGGTTGCTGTGCTGGCTGCGGCCGTCCTGGCACTGCACCACGATGCCGGTCGGGATGTGCGTCAGGCGCACGGCCGAGTCGGTCTTGTTGATGTGCTGGCCGCCGGCGCCGCTGGCGCGGAAGGTGTCGGTGCGCACGTCTGCGGGGTTGATCTCGATTTCGATGGAGTCGTCGATCTCCGGGTACACGAAGATGCTGGCGAAGCTGGTGTGGCGGCCGCCCGAGGAGTCGAAGGGCGATTTGCGCACCAGGCGGTGCACGCCGGTCTCGGTGCGCAGCAGGCCGAAGGCGTAGTCGCCTTCCACCTTGATGGTGGCGCTCTTGATGCCGGCGGTGTCGCCGGGGGTCTCGTCTTCCAGCTGGGCCTTGAAGCCCTTGCGCTCGGCGTACTTGGTGTACTGGCGCAGCAGCATGCTGGCCCAGTCGCAGGCCTCGGTGCCGCCGGCGCCGGCCTGGATGTCGATGAAGGCGTTCAGCGGGTCGGCCGGGTTGCTGAACATCCGGCGGAATTCGAGCTGCTTGATGTCGGCTTCGAGCGTGGCGGCGTCATCGGCGATGGCCTGCAGGCCGGCGATGTCGCCGTCTTCCTTCGACATCTCGTAGAGCTCGGTGTTGTCCGACAGGCCGCTGGTGAGCCGGTCGAGCGTGACGACCACGTCGTCGAGCGACTTCTTTTCCTTGCCCAGCTCCTGGGCCTTCTTCGGGTCGTTCCAGACGTTGGGATCTTCGAGCGATGCGTTGACCGTCCTCAGACGTTCGGCCTTGGCATCGTAGTCAAAGATACCTCCGTAAATCGACCGTGCGGGCGCTCAGGTCCGCGAGCATCGCGCCGATTTGGTTGATCTGTTCTGCGTCCATGGGGTGTCCTGACTGTGTTCGGGGAAACCGGGCATTTTCTCATGCTCCGGTCTTCCACCGAGGAGGCCCCCGTATTGCTCCTTCCCCCTCTGGGGGAAGGCTGGGACGGGGGCGGGCAGGGCGTCCCATGCGAGCGCCGCTTGCCCCCACCCCCGGCCCTCCCCCAGCGGGGGAGGGAGCAAGAGTCGTCAGAACGCCGGAACCAGCGACCCCTTGAACTGAGTCTCGATGAAGCTCTTCACCTCGGGCGACTGGTAGGCCGCCACCAGGCGCTTCGCCCAGGGCTTGTCCTTGTCGGCGCGGCGCACGGCGATCAGGTTGGCGTAGGGGCTCTTGGGCGATTCCTTGATCACCGCGTCCTTGTTCAGAGACAGGCCGGCCTTCTCGGCGTAGTCGTTGTTGATGGAGGCGATGGTCAGGTCGTCCAGCGAGCGCGGCAGCTGGGCGGCGTCGAGCGCCACCAGCTTCAGCTTTTTCGGGTTGGTGACCACGTCCAGCGGCGTGGCCGTGTTGTTCTTCACCGCCTCCGGCTTCAGCGTGATGAGACCGGCCGATTGCAGCAGCAGCAGGGCGCGGTTGCCGTTGGACGGGTCGTTCTGGATGCCGACCGAGGCGCCGTCGGGCAGCTGGTCGATCGACTTGATCTTGCGCGAGTAGAAGCCCAGCGGCGCGGTGATGGTCAGGCCCACCGGCACGATGTCGAAGCCGCGCGCCTTGTTCTGGTTGTCCAGGAATGGCTGGTGCTGGAAGGCGTTGGCGTCGAGGTCGCCCGAGGCCAGCGCGGCGTTGGGCAGCTGGTAGTCGTTGAACACGACCACCTGGATGTTCAGGCCGTCCTTGGCGGCGACCTTCTTGACCACTTCGAAGATCTGCTCGCCGTTGCCGACGGAGACGCCGACCTTGATGTTGTTCTTGTCCTGCGCGAAGGCGCCGGAGCCTGCGAAGAGGGCGGTAGCCAGGGTGGCGAGGGCGAAGGTGCGGCGGCGGAAATTGGTATGCATGTGCTTGCGCGGATCGAAAAAAACGAAGGCGCGAATGTGGCATTGCCGGCCGCGGAAGGGAACGAACCAATCTGCATATCGATATGGCGTGTCGCGCCCGTCACAGACTTTTCTTATGTGCCTATTCGTATAAACAGCATCCTTTTTGTTCGTTCCCTTTCGCTGCGTTTCTTTTCATACTCGGCACCTTTTTTCGAACCTACGCGACCTGCGCCACCCGCGCGGGCTGCGCTTCTTCTCCATGACCCACCCTACGCCTGACCAGGGCCGCGGCGATCACGCGGCGCCAGTCATCCGTCTCCAATCGGTGCAGAAATCCTTCGCCTTGCCCAGCGGCGAGGTGTTCGACGCCGTGCATTCGCTGTCGCTCGACATCCAGCAGGGCGACGTGTTCGGCCTGATCGGCAAGAGCGGCGCCGGCAAGTCGACGCTTCTGCGCCTCATCAACCTGCTGGAGCGGCCCGACGCGGGCCGCGTCTTCGTCGGCGGGCGCGACCTCACCACGCTCTCGCGCAGCGAGTTGCGGGACACGCGCCAGAACATCGGCATGATCTTCCAGCAGTTCAACCTGCTGCAGAACGCCACGGTGTTCGACAACGTGGCCTTCCCGCTGAAGATCCACGGCCGCCATTCCAAGGCCGAGATCGACGCGCGCGTGCGCGAGTGCCTGGCCCTGGTCGGCCTGGCCGAGAAGATCGACACCTACCCGGCCCAGCTCTCCGGCGGGCAGAAGCAGCGCGTGGCCATCGCCCGCGCGCTGGCGCCGCGCCCGCAGGTGCTGCTGTGCGACGAGCCCACCTCGGCGCTCGACTCCGAAACCACGCGCTCGCTGCTGGAGACGCTGCGCGACATCAACCAGAAGATCGGCGTGACCATCGTGATCGTCACGCACGAGCTGTCGGTGGTGGAAGTGCTGTGCCGCAACGTGGCCATTCTCGAGAAGGGCCGGCTGGTGGAGCAGTTCGCGGTCGATGCGGCCGGCGAGGCCGAGCGCAAGACCGCGCTGGGCCGCGAGATCGACGAGCTGGTGCGCCGCCGCGAGCGCGAGGCGCGCGAATCGCACCCGGCGCGGCCGTCGGCCCAGTTCGGCGCGCAGGAGCTGGCCTATGTTTGAGAACATCGCCCCCATCCTCCCCGAGCTGTGGGTCGCCACCGGGCAGACCTTCATGATGCTGGCCATCGGCCTCTCGGCCGCCGTGCTGATCGGCGGGCCGCTGGGCATCCTGCTGTTCCTGCTGGGGCCGGGGCAGTCGCTGGAGAACAAGCCGGCGTTCCTGGTGCTCAACTGGCTGGTGAACACGGTGCGCTCGTTCCCTTTCATCATCCTGCTGGTGGCGCTGGTGCCGTTCACGCGGGTGATCGCGGGCACCTCCATCGGGCCTTTGGCGGCCGCGGTGCCGCTGTCGTTCGCGGCCATTCCCTACCTGGCGCGGCTGGTCGACCAGTGCCTGCGCGAAGTGCCGCGCGGCGTGATCGAGGCCGCCCACGCCATGGGCGCGACCGAGCTGCAGATCGTCTGGCGCGTGCTGCTGGTGGAGGCCCGTTCGGGCCTGGTGCTGGCGCTGACCGTGCTCGCCGTGAGCTTCCTCTCCTACTCGGCGGTGGCCGGCGTGGTGGGCGGCGGCGGCATCGGCGACCTGGCCATCCGCTACGGCTACTACCGTTTCCAGACCGACGTGATGGTGCTCACCGTGGCGCTGCTCGTGGTGCTGGTACAGATCCTGCAATTCGCCGGCAACGCCACGGCACGCAGGCTCGACAAGCGTTGATCTCTCACTTTTTCCCTTCCAGCTTTTCCAATCTCATGAAGACCGTTTTCCTGCGCCGTTCCTTTCTCGCCCTGTCGCTGGCAGCCCTTTCCCTGGGCGGCCTCTCGCTGCAGGCCCATGCGCAAGACCCCGCCAAGAAGAACCTGGTGATCGGCGGTACCGCCGGCTCCAACGCCGACCAGCTGAAGCAGGGCATCGTGCCCATCCTCGAGAAGAAGGGCTACAAGGTGAAGCTGGTCGAGTTCAACGACTATGTGCAGCCCAACCTCGCGCTGGCCCAGGGCTCGCTGGACGCCAACTTCTTCCAGCATCAGGTCTACCTGAAGAAGTTCGCGGCCGACCAGAAGCTCGACCTCGCCGAACTGGTGCAGGGCCCGATCGCGCCCATGGGCGTGTACTCGACCAAGCGCAAGACGCTGGCTGAAGTGAAAGAGGGCGACCGGGTGACGCTGCCGAACGACCCGAGCAACCTGGCCCGCGCGCTGGTGCTGCTGGAGCAGAACAAGCTGCTCACGCTGAAGTCCGGCATCGACCCGCTGCGCGCCACCGAGAAGGACGTGGCCGAGAACCCGAAGAAGCTGAAGTTCATTCCGCTCGAAGCCGCCCAGCTGCCGCGCTCGCTCGGCGACACCGAGTACGCCATCGTCAACGGCAACTTCGCGATCTCCTCGGGCCTGAAGCTCACCGAGGCCGTGGTACTCGAAAAGACGCCCGACTACTACCTGAATGTGGTCGCCGTGAAGACCGCCGACAAGAACACCCAGTGGGCCAAGGACATCGCCGATGCCTACCGCTCGAAGGAGTTTAAGGCGGTGGTTGACAGCAAATTCCAGGGTTACGCCAAGCCCGGTTTCCTGCAGTAATCCTTCCTTTCCTTCATCCTTCTTCGAGAAAAGGACTCTCCATGCCCGTTCTGGCCGTATTCGATGCCCAGGGAAACTGGCGCGACACACACGTGTGCGACGGCTGGATCACCGAACGCCTGGCCGGGCAGGGCGTGAGCTGGGGGCGCGGCAGGAAGAAGGGGCAGCGCGTGCTCGAGAGCGCGGGGCTCTTCTATCTGCCGACCGATGACGGCTACCTCGGCCTGCTTCTGGAGGCGGGCGAGTGGGCTTCGGTGCCGGCGGGCAAGCCGCATTTCTTCGATGCGGGCGAGGCTGAGTCGCTGGAGGGGCTGCCGGCGTCGCTGCCGCTGTTCGAAGCCTTCGTCGAGGAAGTGCTGTCGCTCACGGGCAACGACGCCGACGAGGAGTGATGACGCAAGAAGAACAAGAGGCCGCGTGAACCGCGGCCTTTTTTCTTTGCGCCCTTTACCTTTATCTATTCAGGCGGCCAGCCGCTGCGCCGTCCGCCCGGCAGGCCGCGTCAGCCCCAGGTGATCGCGCAACGTGCGCCCCTCGTATTCCGTGCGGAAGATCCCGCGCTTCTGCAGGATCGGCACCACCCCGTCGACGAAATCCTGCAGCCCGTGCGGCAGCGCGTCAGGCATCAGGTTGAAGCCGTCCGCCGCACCGGCGCTGAACCAGCGCTCGATGTCGTCCGCGATCTGTTCCGGCGTGCCCACGATCACGCGGTGCCCGCCGCCGCCCGCGAGTTCGCGGATCAGCTGGCGCACCGTGTAGCCATGTGTGCGGCCGGCCGCGACCACCGCATTGAAGAAGGTGTGGTTGCCGTTGCCATTGGCGGGCAGCGGCAGGTTGTCGGGCAGGCGCTCTTCGAGCTTCAGCCGGTCGGGCGTGATGCCCAGGGTGCCGGCGATGCGCGTGAGGCTGTAGTCCCACGGGATCAGGTCGACCAGTTCGTCGCGGCGGCGGCGCGCCCCGGCTTCGGTGGCGCCGACGATGGTGGTCAGGCCTGCGAGCACCTTCACCGCGTCGGGGCCCCGGCCCAGTTCGGCGGCGCGGGTTTTCAGTGCGCGGGCATAGGCCAGCGATTCCTCGAAGGACTGCGAGGCGGAGAACACAGCCTCCGCGTGGCGTGAGGCCAGCTCGCGTCCGTCGGCCGAGGCTCCGGCCTGCACCAGCACCGGGTGGCCCTGCGGCGAGCGCGGAAGGTTAAGCGGGCCCTGCACCGCGAAGTGCTCGCCGCGATGCGCGATGGCATGCACCTTGGCGGTGTCGATGAAGCTGCCGGAGGCCTTGTTGCCGACGAAGGCATCGTCCTCCCAGCTGTCCCACAGCGCCTTCACCACGTCGGTGAACTCGGAGGCGCGCGCGTAGCGTTTCGCGTGGTCGGGCGTGGCGTCGAGGCCGAAGTTGCGCGCCGAGGGCAGGTCGGCCGTGGTCACCACGTTCCAGCCGGCGCGGCCACTGCTCACATGGTCGAGCGTGGCGAAGCGGCGGGCGACGTTGTAGGGCTCGTTGTAGCTGGTCGAGGCGGTGGCGATCAGTCCGATGTGCGTGGTGGCCGCGGCCACGCAGGCCAGCAGCACCGTGGGCTCCAGCGCGGTGATCGGGCGGAAGTGGATCTGGTCGACGATGGCCGCGTTGTCCGCGAGGAACACCGCGTCGAGCTTGCCGGCCTCGGCGATCTGCGCGGTGCGGATGTAGTGCTGGATGTCGGCGAAGGCCCACGGATCGCTCTGCGGCAGGCGCCACGCCGAGGGCACGAAGCCCGAATGCAGGATGTTGACGTTGAGGTGCAGCTGCCGCAGCGCGGTCTTGTTGTTCGAAAGGCTCATTGCGAGAAGTAGTCGGGCAGCCGGTAGCCGGCCCATGCCGGGTTGGCCCTGAAGAAGCGCTGGAATTCGGGCGACTGGTAGGCCGCCGCGATGTCCTGCGCGAATTTCGCGCTCTCGTTGCCGCGCTTGACGGCGACCACGTTCACGTAGGGCAGCGTCATGTTCTCCAGCTTCAGCGCCTCGGTGAGCTTCAGGCCCGAGGCGATGGCGAAGTTGCCTTGCACGGCGGCGATGTCGGCGTCGGCCAGCGAGCGCGGGGCCTGCGCGGCCTCCAACGGCACCAGCTTCAGGCGCTTGGGGTTGGCGACGATGTCGCGCTCCGACACCGAGACCGGGCTCACGCCCGGCTTGAGCGTCACCCAGCCGATGCCCGCGAGGATGTTGAGCGCGCGAGCCGCGTTCACCGGGTCGGATGGCAGCGTGACCGTGGCGCCGTCGGGCACGGTGTCGAGCGACTTGTGGCGCTGCGAGTAGAGGCCCATCGGCGGGGTCGGCACATGCACCACCGGCACGAGGTCGAAGCCCTGCTGCCTGTTGGTGGCGTTGAGGTACAGCGTGTGCTGGAAGATGTTGGCGTCGATCTGCCCGCGCTCCACCGCGTCGTTGGGCTGCACGCCCTGGCTGAACTCGACGTACTTGACGGTGTAGCCCAGCTTCTTCAGCTGGGGCTCGATGCCGTTCGTGAAGGCATCGCGGTACGGGCCGGGCATGAAGCCCACGCGCAGGTCGGCCGCGTGAGCGGAAAGCTGGGCCGCCAGGCTCAGGGCGAGGCCGCCGAGCAGCGGGGCGAAGCGGCGCAGCCACGACGGCGCGCGCGAAGAGGAAGGCATGACTACAACTCCAGGGGACGGCAAAGGGAGCTGCGCACTCTAGGACGCGGTGAGTGCCGCGCGAACGAAGATTCGCGCGCTTGGTTATCCGCTGGGCAAATATCCGGCGGACATCAGCCGGACTTGCCTTCGGCCTTCAGGAAATCGACGAAAGCCCGCAGCGGCGCCGGCATGTGCGTGCGGCTCGGGTAGTACAGGAACGGCCCCGAGAAGCTCTGCCACCAGTCCTCCAGCACCGGCGCGAGCGTGCCCCGGTCGATGGAGGGGCGCAGGTACTCGTCGAAGGTGTAGATCACGCCGAGGCCCGACTCGGCGGCGTGCAGCTCCAGGTCGAGCGCCGATGCGATCAGCGGCCCGCTCGGCGTGATCTTCACCGTCTTGCCCTTGCGCACGAAGCCCCAGGCCGCGAGCACGCCGCTGGGAAAGCGGTGGCCGATGCAGGCGTGGCGCAGCAGGTCGGTCGGGTGCCTGGGCACGCCGTGCTCGGCGAGGTAGTCAGGCGATGCCGCGGCCACGAAGCGCTGCGTGCGCGGGCCCAGGGGCACGGCGATCATGTCGCGGGCGATGCTCTCGTCATAGCGGATGCCGGCGTCGAAGCCCGCTGCGAGCACGTCGATGAAGGTGTCGTTGGTCGTGATTTCCAGCGTGATGCCCGGGTGCGTGCGCAGGAAGCGGCTGGCAAGCGGCGGCAGCACGCGCTGCGCCACGATGGTCGGCACGTTCAGGCGCAGCGTGCCGGTGGGGCTGTCGCGAAAGCTGTTGAGCGTGTCGAGCGCGCCGGCGATGTCGTCCAGCGCGGGCGAGATGCGGTCGAGCAGGCGCTGGCCCGCTTCGGTGGGCGTCACGCTGCGCGTGGTGCGGTTCAGCAGGCGCACGCCCAGCTGCGCCTCGAGCCTGCGCATGGCCTCGCTGAGCGAGGAGGGCGACACGCCGCGCAGTGCAGCAGCGCCCCGGAAACTGCGCGCGCGGGTGACGGCCACGAAGGCGCCCAAGTCGGCAAGATCGGGTTCGTTCATCGCGCGATTGTGCGTTTTCCCGCACAACCCGTGCAGGGTTGGACGGATTATCGAACGGCGTCTTTGCTTCCAGACTACCGCCATGCCGCTCGCCATCGCGTCCGGCCCTCTGAAAGGAACGCTTCGATGAACACACTCCAGCTCGGTGCCACCGGCCCCAAGGTTTCCGCCATCGGCCTCGGCTGCATGGGCATGTCGGGCATGTACGGCCCCTCCGACCGCGCCGAAAGCATCGCCACCATCCACGCCGCCATGGACGCGGGCATCACGCTGCTCGACACCGGCGACTTCTACGGCAGCGGCCACAACGAGATGCTGATCGGCGAGGCACTGAAGGGCCTGAAGCCCTCGCAGCGCGACGCGGCACTCGTCAGCGTGAAGTTCGGCGCCATGCGCGACCCGGCCGGCGGCTGGGTCGGCTACGACGCGCGGCCGGCGGCGGTGAAGAACTTCGCGACCTACTCCCTGCAGCGCCTGGGCGTGGACCACATCGACATCTACCGCCCCGCGCGGCTCGACCCGAACGTGCCGATCGAGGAGACCATCGGCGCCATCGCCGATCTGGTGAAGGCGGGCTACGTGCGCCACGTCGGCCTGTCGGAAGTGGGCCCGCAGACCATCCGCAAGGCGGCGGCCGTGCACCCGGTCTGCGATCTGCAGATCGAATACTCGCTGATCTCGCGCGGCATCGAGGACGACATCCTCGCCACCTGCCGCGAGCTGGGCATCGGCATCACCGCCTACGGCGTGCTGTCGCGCGGCCTCATCAGCGGGCACTGGACGAAGGACAGCGCGGGCGAAAAGGATTTCCGCGCGCACAGCCCGCGCTTCCAGGGCGAGAACGTCGATCGCAACCTCGCGCTGGTCGAGGCTCTGCGCAAGATCGCCGACGCAAAGGGCGTGAGCGTGGCGCAGATCGCCATCGCGTGGGTGGCGGCGCAGGGCGACGACATCGTTCCGCTGATCGGCGCGCGGCGGCGCACGCGGCTCGATGAGGCACTCGGCGCATTGAGCGTGAAGCTGGGGGGCGACGATTTCGCCGCCATCGAGCGCGCGGTGCCGAAGGGCGCTGCCGCCGGCGACCGCTATGCGGCGGCGCAGATGGCCAGCCTGGACAGCGAGCCCCGGCGCGGCTGATCAGGCCGCGAGGAACTCCTCGATCATCCGCGCGACGATCCGCGGCTGGTCGTGGTGCAGCATGTGCCCCGCGTCTTCGAGCCGCTCGATGCGCACGTTGCCGACCGACTTCAGCCGCTCGTGGAATTCGTCGAGCGTGTAGCGGTTCTTCCACCAGCCGTGCAGGCTGTCGTCGGAGGCTTCCACCATCAGCAGCGGCGCGGTGATGCGCGCATAGAGCGCCAGCGTCTCGTCGACACGGAAGATGTGCGCGTTGACGATCTTGTGCGCCGCCTCGCCGAGGATCTGCCAGCGCTCGCTGCCGTCGGGCTGCGCGTGGTTCACCGACCAGTGGCTGGCGAGCCAGGCGGCCTTGTCGGGCGTGAGGCGCGGGTTGGTCTTCATGAGGCGGCGGGCCACGCCGTCCACGGCCGAGTAGCCGGCCAGCGCCATTTCGCCGCGGTGCAGGCGCTTCAGTTCGTCGATCCACTGGCCGTAGCGCGTGGGCGCTTCGTCGGGCTTGCGCGCGGGCATGCCGAAGCCTTCGAGGTTGACCAGGCGCCGGATGCGCTGCGGCCGCACGCCGGCATAGTGCATGGCGACGTTGCCGCCCATGCTGTGGCCGACGAGGTCGATCTGCCGGGCGCTTTCACCTTCGCCGGCGTAGTGGTCGAGCAGCCATTCGAGATCCGCCAGGTAGTCGGCGAGCCAGTAGTTGTCGACGCCTCCGCCGTCGGTGAGGCCGAAGCCGCGCCAGTCGGGGGCGATGATGAAGCGGTCTTCCTCCATCGCGTCGACCACGAACTGCCACGACGCCGCCACGTCCATCCAGCCATGCACCAGCACCAGCGGCGGACGCGCGTCGGAAGGCTGGCCCCACAGCCGTACGTGGTAGCTGAGGTTGCGCACGGGCACGAATTCGCTGCGGGAGGGGCGGAGGGCTTGGTACATGGGCGTCGATGATAAGGAGGCCTTTGTACTGACGCAGTCCGCCACAGGACAGGCAGCGGCCGGCCGGCAGGCCGCGCGGCGCTCGGGTTTTGGCGCGGCGGCCGGCGGGCCTGAGACCGGGGCGGTAGCATCCCGCGCATGAAAAAGATCCAACTCGGTCAGAGCGACCTGCACGTCACCCCGATCTGCCTCGGCACGATGACCTTCGGCGAACAGGTCGACGAGCCCACCTCCCACGCCATCCTGAGCCGCTCGCTGGAGCGGGGCGTCGACTTCATCGACACCGCCGAGATGTACTCGGTGCCCACGCGCAAGGAAACCTACTCCCTCACCGAGACCATCATCGGCAACTGGTTCGCCGCCAACCCCGGCGCGCGCCAGAAGCTGGTGGTCGCGACCAAGGTGGCCGGCCCCTCGCGCGGCATGCCCTGGGTGCGCGAAGGCAGCGGCATGACTGCGGCCGACATCGAGGCCTCGTGCAACGCCAGCCTGAAGCGGCTGCGCACCGACGTCATCGACCTCTACCAGATCCACTGGCCCGAGCGCCACGTGCCGCTCTTCGGCAACATCTACTACGACCCGGCCAAGGAAACCTCCAAGACCCCGATCCACGAACAGCTCGAAGCGCTGGGCAAGCTGGTGAAGGCGGGCAAGGTGCGCGCCATCGGCCTGTCGAACGAAACGCCGTACGGCGTGCACGAGTTTGTGCGGCTGGCCGAACAGCACGACCTGCCGCGCGTGGCGACGGTGCAGAACGTGTACAGCCTCATCAGCCGCGGCTACGAGAACGGGTTGGACGAAACCATGCACCGGCTGGGCGTGTCGCTGCTGGCGTACTCGCCGCTGGCCTTCGGCCTGTTGACCGGCAAGTACGACCAGAGCGGCATCGAAGGGCCCGATGCGCCCAAGGGCGCGCGCATCTCGAGCTACGAATCGGTGCGCAAGCAGCGCTGGGGCCGCCCCGATTCGCTGCGCGCGGCCAGGCGCTACAACCAGCTCGCCCGCGACAACGGCCTGACGCCGACGCAGCTGGCGCTGGCCTTCTGCTACACCAAGTGGCAGGTGGCGAGCACGATCATCGGCGTGACCTCGCTGGCGCAGCTGGAAGAAGATCTGGACGTGTACGGCACGACGCTGTCGCCGGAGGTGCTGGCCGAGATCGACAAGATCCGCTGGGAAATCCGCGATCCGGCTGCCTGAGTTCCGTTCCCTGATCCGTCAGCGGGCGCATTCGCCGTTCGCGGCAGCCAGCGCGAGCGCGGGCAGGCTCAGCAGGCCCATGCCGCCGCCCTTGAACTCGCCCTTCCTGCAGTCCCCGCGCGCGGCGCCTGCGACGCCCGCGCTGAGGCTGGAGTCGAAGCCCGAGCGCGGGCTGCCGTTGAGATCCTCGGCGGCTCGGTCGGCGAAGGAGCGTTCGCGGGCGATGTCGCGCAGGGCGCGGCGCATGCTTTCCGAGTGGAGGATCGGCGGCGGCGCGGGTGCAACGCTTGCTGCTTGCGATGGGGGCGATGTGTCGGCCGGAGCCTCGGGAGCGGCGTTCGCCTTGGCTCGAACGGATTGCGGCGGCCGCCTGGCGGCCGGGCGCGGCGATGAAGTGGAGGCAGGCGATGCCGCCTTCTTGCGTGGCGCCGGATCCGCTTTCGTCGGAGGCTCAGTGCGCACCATTTCCACGACGATGCGTTTCGCTGCACCGGCAGTGCGCCCATGCGGCTTCGTCGCCATCACAAGCAGCCAGAGCACCGCCGCGTGCATGGCCGCGACCGCCAGCACGAGCGCCGTGAGGGCGGGGCGGCGCAGCGTGGGGAACGGAATCGCGCCCTCCGGGGCTGGCGTATGCTGCATGGCTCGACCGGAATTCGATGTGGTGCGGCAGATTCTTGCTGCGGTACACCGGATTTCCTGAAGTCATCCTGAACCGGAAGTTGCCACCCAGATGGCCAAGAAAAGCGTCCACACCTCCGAGACACCCGCCACGCAACTGCTGCGCGCGCACAAGATCGCCTTCACCGAGCACCCTTACGAATACGTCGAGCACGGCGGCGCGCAGCGCGGCGCCGAGATGCTGGGGCTGGACCCCTTCACCGTCATCAAGACGCTGGTGATGCAGGACCAGGACGCCAGGCCGCTGATCGTGCTGATGCACGGCAACCGCACGGTGTCGACCAAGAATCTGGCGCGTCAGATCGGCGCCAAGTCGGTGGAGCCCTGCAAGCCCGAGGTGGCGCAGCGGCACAGCGGCTACATGGTGGGCGGCACCTCGCCCTTCGGCACGCGGCGCGAGATGCCGGTGTACGTGGAGTCGAGCATCCTGGAGCTGCCGCGGATCGTGCTCAACGGCGGGCGGCGCGGCTACCTGATCGGCATCGACCCGCAGGTGTGCGTGGCGCTGCTGGGCGCGAAGCCCGTGCAATGCGCGCTGGCAGAATAGCCGCCGCCATGGCGACATCACCGTCCTCGTCCTCCCCAGACTTCTTTCCTCCGCTCTGTCCCGCCAACGAAGGCGGCGGGCCGTCGTTCGAAGTCGAGTTCAACGATGGCAAGAAGGACTGGACCGAGGTTTTCGACCTCACCGAACTGCTGCTCGAAACGCTGGAGGCACGTGGCCACGAGCCGGTGCGCGAGCGCGAAGGCTGGCTGCGGCTGCCCGGCAGCGGTCTGTGGCTCTGGCCACAGATCACCAGCTACTGGGCCAACAGCGACGGCAGCGTGCGCACCAGCAGCACCATCGAGGTGGCGCATGCCGAGTTGCTGCCCAAGGGCCTCTTCGAGTTCCAGCATTCGGTGGGCGCCGACATCGCCGCTTCCCTGACCCGGGGCTTCGACCTCTGGGCGCAGGTCGATCTGGTCGTGTTCCTCGATGCGCTGTCCGCCGACACGGCAGGCCTGAGCCACTGCACTTCGATGCAGATGAACTGGGAAGCGAAGGAGGCCGAAGGCCGCCCGGCCCGCGAGCGGCGCGTGCTCTTCGGACCGGTCGCGCACCAACATGCGAAGGAGGCGGCCGAGGAGGAAGAACATCCGTTCTGCCCCTGCTGCCTCTTCACCAACACCTGGGATGCCTTCAAGCCGCAGATCGAGTCGGACGGCCTCTACGGCGTGCGGCTCTATGCCGCGCGAGACGCCGAGGGCGAAGTGCAGGCCGACTGCCGCATCAACGGCGAGGACTGGCCCGCCGGCGCCGATGCGCTGCGCGCCTACGCGGCGCAGTGGCCCGACCGGGGCTTCGAGTTTCGCAAGCAGTACGTCGTGATCCAATCGCCGCCCGAGGCGCCGGTCGCCTGATCCGATACGCCGAACACACAACAACAACCATCATCCCCCGCGGAGTGCCGTCTTGAGCTTCACCTTGCCTTCCATCATTGCCATCGTGGCGTCGTACCTGATCGGCTCGCTTTCGTTCGCGGTCATCGTGAGCAAGGCGCTCGGCATGGCCGACCCGCGCAGCTACGGCAGCAAGAACCCCGGCGCCACCAACGTGCTGCGTTCGGGCAACAAGGGCGCGGCGCTCGCCACGCTGCTGCTGGATGCGCTCAAGGGCTGGGTGCCCGTGTTCCTCATCCACCAGTTCGGCGCGCAGTGGGGGCTGGGAGAGGGCGTTGCAGCCGTGGCCGGCGTGGCCGCGTTCCTCGGGCACCTGTACCCGGTGTTCTTCGGCTTCCAGGGCGGCAAGGGCGTGGCCACGGCCGCCGGCGTGCTGGTGGGCATCGCGCCCTGGCTGGGGCTGGCCACCGGCGCCACCTGGCTGATCATCGCGATCTTCTTCCGCTATTCGTCGCTGTCCTCGCTGGTGGCTGCCTTCTTCGCGCCGGCCTACTACCTGATCGGCGGCGGCATCGCGTGGCCGCTGGACCGCACGGCGCTGGTCGCGATCATCGTCATGAGCCTGCTGCTGATCTGGCGGCACCGCGAGAACATCCGCCGGCTCGCTGCCGGCACGGAGTCGAAGCTCGGCTCCAAGAAGAAACCAACCTGAACCGAAGAAAGAACACGTTCCATGGCTTCCATCACCCGCTACCACGTCGGCCCGCGCCTGTCGGAGACGGCAGTGCACAACGGCACCGTCTACCTCGCAGGCCAGGTGCCCGACGACACCACGCAGGACATCCGCGGCCAGACCACGCAGGTGCTGGGCATGGTCGACCGCCTGCTGGCCGAAGCCGGCAGCGACAAGTCGCGCATTCTCATGACGCAGATCTTCCTGGCCGACATCGACGACATCACCGCCATGAACGAGGTGTGGGACGCCTGGATCCCGGCCGGCAACACGCCGCCGCGCGCCACCGTGCAGGCCAAAATGGCCAACACGGCCTACAAGATCGAGATCGTGGTGACGGCCGCGCAGGCCTGAACAGGCCCTGGCCCTAGCTCAATAGCGTTTTTCGAGGACCATCTGGTCCGCGTCGCGCCGCATCGAGAAGCGGTTGATGAAGCTGTTGCCCAGCAGCACGAAGGGCATGGCCTGCTGCGAGACGATGGCGTCAATGTCGTACACCTCCACGTCGCCCACGCGCACCGACTGCAGGCGCAGCTTGTAGCCGGTAGCCGTGCCGTTGGCGGTGTTCATCAGCACGCGCTGGCCCTTGCTGTAGTCCAGGCCGATGCGCTGGGCGTCGTCGGCCGACAGCGCGATGGCCGTCGCGCCCGTGTCGAGCATGAAGGTGACCGGCCGGCCGTTGATGGCGCCCTGCGTCATGAAGTGCCCGCGGCTGTCGGCCGACAGCACCACGCGGCTTCCGCCCCCGCCCGACCCGCCACCACCGCCGATGCTCACCGGCGTGTCCATGCGCAGGTTGACGCGCTTGCCCTCCATCTCGACCACGGCCTGCTCGGCCTGCAGAGATACCAGCTTCACGCCCTGGTAGCTCTCGCCGACTGCCACCGTCTTGGGCGGATTGCCGTTCACGATCAGGATCGCGCGGCTGCCGATGCTGCCCGTCAGCGTGACCGAGCCGGCCGCATGCGCCACGGCGGCGGCAGCGAACAGCTGCGCTGCGACGAGAAGATGTTTCATACGAGGCTTGCTGCTCCAGCGTCGGTTGTTCGACTTGATAGACCAGGAATACCGCGGAACCGGCTCCGCCGGTCCGCCGGTATTGCCCCCGGCGAGGGGGTTGGCGGCCACACGAAGTGGGCAAGCCTGGGGGAGTACCTAGATCAGTCCCTGAAGTTGTTGAAGGTGAGCGGCATGTCGGGCACGTCCTTCTTGATCAGCGCCATGGCTGCCTGCAGGTCGTCGCGCTTGGCGCCGGTGACGCGCACCGCGTCGCCCTGGATCGCGGCCTGAACCTTGAGCTTGCTGTCCTTGATGACGCGGGTGATCTTCTTGGCCTGCTCGCTCTCGATGCCGTTCTTGATCTTGATGACCTGCTTGACCTTGTCGCCGCCCATCTTCTGGACGTCGCCCTTGTCGAGGAAGCGCACGTCGACGCTGCGCTTGGTGAGCTTGTTGCGAAGGATGTCTTCGACTTGCACGAGCTGGAACTCGGCGTCGCCGATCATGGTGATTTCCTTGTCCTTGAGCTCGACGGCGGCGGCTGTGCCCTTGAAATCGAAACGCGTGGCGATTTCCTTGGCGGTGTTCTCGACTGCGTTCTTCACCTCGGGAAGGTTGGGTTCGCAGACGGTATCGAAGGACGGCATGGACTCTCTCCTGAATTCTTCACGGGTGCAGATGCGACAATTCTCCCATGATCGTGGAGTCCAACGTCCCGCTGCAGCCCTACAACAGCTTCGGCATCGTCGCGCGCGCGCAGCACCTGGCGCGCATTGCCGGCGAGGCCGACCTGGCCGCGCTGCGCGACGATCCGGCATGGCGCGACGCGCCCCGTTTCGTGCTGGGTGGCGGCAGCAATATCGTGCTGACGGGCGACGTGAAATCGCTGGTGCTGAAGGTCGAGATCAAGGGCCTGCGGCTGCTGGAAGAAACCCCGCGCGCCTGGATCGTGGAGGCAGGCGCGGGCGAAACCTGGCACGACGCCGTCGAGTGGATGGTGCGCAACGGCTATCCGGGGCTGGAGAACCTGGCGCTGATTCCCGGCACGGTGGGCGGCTCGCCGGTGCAGAACATCGGCGCCTACGGTGTCGAACTGCAGGACCGCTTCGAGTCGCTCGACGCCTTCGACCTCGAAACCGGCCGCAGCTTCACCCTCGATGCGGCCCAATGCGCCTTCGGCTACCGCGACTCGGTCTTCAAGCATGTGCGCAGCGGTCCGAACGATTTCGGCCTGGCGGGCAGGGCGGTGATCACCCGGGTGCGCTTTCGCCTGCCCAAGCCCTGGAAACCGGTGGTCGGCTACCTCGACCTGGAGCGCAAGATGGAGGAGACGGGCAACTTCACGCCGAGCGCACAGGACATCTTCGACTGGATCTGCGCCATCCGTCGCGCCAAGCTGCCCGACTGGCGCGTGCTGGGCAACGCCGGCAGCTTCTTCAAGAACCCGACGGTCACGCCCGAGCAGTGTGCGGACATCATCGCGCGCGACCCGAAGATCGTTCACTACCCGATGGACGACGGCAGCATCAAGCTGGCGGCCGGCTGGCTCATCGATGCCTGCGGCTGGAAGGGCAAGTCGGTGGGCAATGCCGGCGTGTACGAGCGGCAGGCGCTGGTGCTGGTCAACCGCGGCGGCCGCGAGAACCCGGTGACGGGAGGCGAGGTGATGACGCTCGCCAAGGCGATCCAGACCAGCGTGTACGAGCGTTTCGGCATCCGGCTGGAGCCGGAGCCGGTCGTCGTCTGAGCTGACGCCACGCCAGCATGGACCTCGACTTCCTGCACCTGAATTTCCGCCGCCGCATCGGTGCCCTCGTCTGGGCCCGCCGGGCGGTGCCCGTGGTCGCGCTGCTGGCGCTCTTCCTCGGAACGCGGCGCTGGGGCTCGATGGTGGCGGTGATCGTGTTCGCGCTGCTGTTCGCGGCGGTGCTCAAGTTCCTCGAGACCAGCCTGCGGCGCCAGTTCATCCGCGAGGCGCGGCTGCCGCCCTTCCTGGTCGGCAAGCTGTGCCAGGCGCATCCGCAGCTCAGCCGGCGCGACGCCGAACTGGTGCTGCGCGGCCTGCGCCAGTTCTTCATGGCGCACCTGCGCAGCGATCGAAAGTTCGTGGCCATGCCCTCGAAGGTGGTCGACACGGCCTGGCACGAGTTCATCCTGCACACGCAGGGCTACCAGAACTGGTGCAAGGCGGCCTTCGGGGGCATGCTGCACCACAGCCCTGCCGAAGTGCTTGGCCGGGACCCCAAGCGCAACGACGGCCTGCGCCGCACCTGGTACTGGGCCTGCAAGGAAGAGAGCATCGATCCGCGCAAGCCCGCGCGGCTGCCGCTGCTGTTCGCGCTGGACATCAAGTTCGCCATCGAAGGCGGCTTTCACTACATACCCGACTGCCGGGCGGTCGAGCGGCACATCGGCTCGGATGCCCATTGCGGCACCAGCTTCGGCGATTCGTCGTCGGACAGCGGCAGCTCGGGCGATGCAGGCGGCTTCGGCGGGAGCGAGTCGTCGAGCAGCAGCGGTGATGGCGGCTCCGGCGACGGAGGCTCGTCCGATGGCGGTGGCGGGTGTGGAGGCGGCTGCGGTGGAGGCGGCGGGGACTGAACCTTGCACATCACCCATGAAAAACGGGCCCCGAGGGGCCCGTTGTCATTGGAGGCTTTGATCGCCGTCGATCAGCTCGCGTCGCCGTCGTTCGCCAGCTTCGGCAGCGCGGCGCCTTCGGTCGACGACAGCAGGCCGGTCTGGGTGTAGATGCCCAGCTTCTCGCGCGTGTCGGCGATGTCGAGGTTGCGCATCGTCAGCTGGCCGATGCGGTCCAGCGGCGTGAACGCGCCTTCGACCTTCTCCATGCTCAGGCGCTCGGGCTTGTACGTGAGGTTGGCCGACTCGGTGTTCATGATCGAGTAGTCGTTGCCGCGGCGCAGCTCGACCGTCACTTCGCCGGTGATGGCGCGCGCCACCCAGCGCTGGGCCGTCTCGCGCAGCATGATGGCCTGCGGGTCGAACCAGCGGCCCTGGTAGAGCAGGCGGCCGAGCTTGCGGCCGTTCTCGCGGTACTGCTCGATGGTGTCTTCGTTGTGGATGCCGGTGACCAGGCGCTCGTAGGCGATGAACAGCAGCGCCAGGCCGGGAGCCTCGTAGATGCCGCGACTCTTGGCCTCGATGATGCGGTTCTCGATCTGGTCGCTCATGCCCAGGCCGTGGCGGCCGCCGATGCGGTTGGCTTCCAGGATCAGCTCGACCAGGTTCGAGTAGCGCACGCCGTTCAGCGCGACCGGCACGCCTTCCTCGAAGCGCACAGACACGGTCTCGCGCTTGACCTCGACCTCGTCCTTCCAGAAGGCGACGCCCATGATGGGCTGCACGATGGTGATGCCGCTGTTCAGGTGCTCCAGGTCCTTGGCTTCGTGCGTGGCGCCGAGCATGTTGGAGTCGGTGGAGTACGCCTTCTCGGCCGACATCTTGTAGGCGAAGCCGGCCTTCTGCATGAACGCCGACATCTCGGCGCGGCCGCCCAGCTCGTCGATGAAGACCTGGTCGAGCCAGGGCTTGTAGATCTTGAGGGCGGGGTTGGTCAGCAGGCCGTAGCGGTAGAAGCGCTCGATGTCGTTGCCCTTGTAGGTGCTGCCGTCGCCCCAGATGTGGACGTCGTCTTCCTTCATGGCCGACACGAGCATGGTGCCGGTGACGGCGCGGCCCAGCGGCGTGGTGTTGAAGTAGGTGACGCCGGCGGTGGTGACGTGGAATGCGCCGGCCTGCAGGGCGGCGATGCCTTCGTTGGCCAGTTGCGCGCGGCAGTCGATCAGGCGGGCGTTCTCGGCGCCGTAGAGCATCGCCTTGCGGGGGATCTCGTCGTAGTCGGGCTCGTCGGGCTGGCCGAGGTTGGCGGTGTAGGCGTAGGGGATCGCGCCCTTGTTGCGCATCCAGTGGAGCGCCGCGCTGGTGTCCAGGCCGCCGGAGAAGGCGATGCCGACCTTCTGGCCGGCGGGAACGTTTTGGAGGATGGTCGACATGTTGGGAGTTCCGTTGGTGGTGGCGCGGTTCAATGGCTCAT
The DNA here is from genome assembly GCF_048305045.1 of Variovorax sp. 278MFTsu5.1. NCBI lineage: Bacteria > Pseudomonadati > Pseudomonadota > Betaproteobacteria > Burkholderiales > Comamonadaceae > Variovorax > Variovorax sp. 278MFTsu5.1. The sequence continues at coordinate 4,803,798 of NZ_CP157622.1, read as the reverse complement.
GGCTTTCGTGGCGCGGCTCTTTGTCCGGGATACCGTGGAATCGGCTTTGCCGGGCCATCGGTATCGCCCCCTGCAAGGGGGTGGGAGAAGCGACACGAAGTGCGCGAAGCCTGGGGGTTTACCCAAAATGACAGATGTAGCTGTAGGGCTCGCCCGTCACGCGGATCTTGAAGCTCGAGTTGCCGGGCACGTTGAACTTCTGGCCGGGGCCCGAGGCGATCCATTCGTCGGTGCCCGCGAGCTGGTATTCGCAGCTGCCGGCGGTGCCTTCCATGATCTCGGGAGCGCCGGTGTTGAAGGTGAGGGTGGACGGCAGGATCACGCCGACCGATTTCTTGGTGCCGTCCGCCAGCGTGAGGCTGTGGCTCACGCACTTGCCGTCGAAATACACATTGGCCTTGGTGGCCACTGCGGCGCTGTTCAGAGTGTCGGTAGTCGTCGTCATTGGGTGGCGCCGGCGCTTTGGCGGCCGGCGAATCGAGGACGCACCGCACCTGCGGCGCACCCGTCAAGGGTTGGAAAAGTCCTCGATTTTAGGGGCTCGGGGGCGGCGGCCCGCCAGCCCTCGCCTCAACGGTGCCAGCCGCCGCGATAGCCACCCCAGCCGCGATAGCCGTAGCCGCGGTAGTAGCCGCCGCCCCAGCCTCGCGAATAGCCGAGGTTCAGCGAGATGCCGACCGGCGGGTAGACGTAGGGATAGGCATAGGGGTACGTATAGGCCGGCTCCACGTAGACGGGGGCGGGAGCGGTGTACACGGGCGCCGGCTGGTAGACCGGCGCGGGGGCGCTGGAGACGACGACGCCGGGCTCGGGAACCACGCTGTCCCATGGCGAGCCACCTGACTGCGGGGCGTAGCCGCCGCCGCTGTTGGCCTCGACCGGGTAGGCCTGCAGCTGCGGCTGCGGTGTCACCGGGGAGGTCGTCACGCCGGTCACGCCATACGCGCCGGCCTGGATCGGAATGGTCGCTCCGGGCCGGGTGTTCATGCGGGTGGTGTACTGCCGGCCGTTGTATTCGTACGTGACGTTGTAGTTCACGTCGCTGCCGGTCGTTTCGCGGATCGGGGTGGCGGAGATCACCCGGGCCTGGACCACCTGGTTCTGCTGCGCATGAACGAGGCCGGTGCCGGCGGCCAGCATGCCGGCGACTGAAATGCCTGCGAGAGTGCGAAAAGTGCGATTGTTCATGGTGTGTCTCTCCTGCGGATCGAGGTTCGACGCCGGGCGGCAGGCCGGGTTCCGGGGTTTACACGGCGTTGACAGCCCAGGCGTCGGCGTCGAATCCCGCCGTAACGGGCTTTTCGGGCCCCCAGTTGACCACCGGCCGCTTGATCAGGCTGGGATTGGCCAGCAGCACGGCGCGGGCGGAAACGGCGTCGACCACGCCCTCGCGGGTGGCGTCGTCCAGTTTGCGCCAGGTGGTGCCCTTGCGGTTGACCAGGGCTTCCCAGCCGGGCTTCTTCAGCCACTGGTCGAGCTCTGCCTCGGGAACGCCCTGTTTCTTGAAGTCGTGGAAGGTGTATTCAATGCCGTGTTCGTCGAGCCAGGCGCGGGCGCGCTTGACGGTGTCGCAATTCGGAATGCCGTAGAGGGTTGTCATGGCCGCGATGATGCCCCGGCCGACGGGTCGGCGACAATGCCCGCCTCCATGGAAACCCTGAACGACTGGCTCGAGCGCGCCGAGCGGCTCCATCCCAAGAACATCGAGCTCGGACTCGAACGCGCCAAAGAGATGGCGCAGCGCCTCGGTCTGCGCTTCGCCTGCCCCGTGATCACGGTGGCGGGCACCAACGGCAAGGGCTCGACCTGCGCCATGCTCGAATCGATCCTGACGCACGCGGGCTACCGCACGGCGGTGTTCACCTCGCCGCACCTGGTGCGCTTCGAGGAGCGCCTGCGGCTGCAGGGCGAGGCTGTCGATGCTTCGAAACTGATAGCAAGCTTCGAGGTGGTGGAAAAGGCGCGCGGCGAGATGCCGCTGACCTACTTCGAATTCACCACGCTCGGCATCCTGCACTGCATGACCGTGGAAAAGCCCGACGTGGCGATCCTCGAGGTGGGCCTGGGCGGCCGGCTCGACGCGGTCAACATCATCGACACCGACTGCGCGGTGATCACCAGCATCGACCTCGACCACATGGAATACCTCGGGCCCGACCGCGAGAGCATCGGCTTCGAGAAGGCCGGCATCATGCGCCCGGGCAAGCCCGCCATCGTGAGCGACCCGGTGCCGCCGCAGAGCGTGATCGACCATGCCGACTCGATCGGCGCCGACCTCTGGCGCTTCGGAACCGACTTCAACGTCGCGGGCGACAAGCAGCAGTGGGGCTGGTCGGGCCGCGGGCGGCGCTACAGCGGGCTGGCCTATCCGGCCCTGCGCGGCGCCAACCAGCTCATCAATGCGGCCGGCGTGCTGGCGGCGCTCGAGGCGCTGCGGCCACAACTGCCGATCACGGCGCAGGCGGTGCGCAACGGGCTCGCGATGGTCGAACTGCCGGGCCGCTTCCAGATCGTGCCGGGCGAGCCCGCGCTGGTGCTCGATGTGGCGCACAACGCGCACGCCGTGGCCGCGCTGGCCGAGAACCTCGACGCGATGGGTTTCTACCCCACCACGCACGGCGTTTTCGGCGTGATGGCGGACAAGGACCTGGCCCCGATCCTCGCGCGCATCGGGCCGCTGATCGACCGCTGGTACTTCACCGACCTGCCTACGCCGCGCGCCGCCAAGGCGGCCGACCTGCTGGCCACCTGGCAGGCGCAGAACACGCGCACCGACGCCTCCGGCAGCGTGCATGCAGGGCCGATGGAGGCGCTGCGCGCGGCCATCGGGCAGGCAGGGCCCGCTGATAGAATCGTGGTCTTCGGATCGTTCTTCACCGTGGGTGGCGTCCTCGAAAACGGCACTCCCCGGCTGCAAGCCAAACACCTGTCGCCGGGCGGCTGATCGTCGGGTTGTACGCACCTTCTGGCACCACCTCGCTGCACTCCTCCAGGGATCGAACTTCATGGCGTTTTTCAAGTTCCGCACGCGCGGCCCGCAAGGCAACGAAGGACGAGGCGCCCCAGCCGCAGTCCCAGCGGAAAGTGTCGAAACCATGCGTCGGCGTGCGCGCCACCGGCTGCTCGGCGCGGCGGTGCTGGTGCTGCTCGGCGTGATCGGCTTCCCGCTGCTGTTCGATACCCAGCCGCGGCCGGTGTCGGTCGACATCCCCATCGAGATTCCGGACCGCAACAAGGTCAAGCCGCTGCCCGTGCCGGCAACGCCGGCGCCCGCCACCAGCAGCAACACGACGCCTGCCGCCCCCGACAACGGCAGCTCGCGCGTGGCATCCGCCTCGTCATCGAGCGGCATGATCACCGAAGCCGCGGACGGCACCGAGATCGACCCCGGCAAGCCGGTCGCCAGCTCCACGCAGGCCCCGGCGCCCGAGCGCAAGCCGGACCCCAAGCCAGAACCCAAACCTGAGCCGAAGCCCGAACCCAAGCCCGAGCACAAGCCGGAACCGAAACCGGAGCCCAAGCCGAAGCCGGAACCCAAGCCCGAAGCCAAGCCGAAACCCGCCGCCGTGGACGACGGCGCCCGCGCCCGCGCGCTGCTCGAGGGCAAGCCCGTCACCGCGGCCGCCGCCAAGCCCGCCGCTGCCGACGAGGGCGGCCGCTTCGTGGTGCAGGTCGGCGCCTTCGCCGACGCCGACAAGGCGCGCGAAGTGCGCCAGAAGCTCGAGAGGGCCGGTCTCAAGACCTATGTGCACGTGGCGAAGACTGCCGACGGCGAACGCACGCGTGTGCGTGTCGGCC